>NZ_MRDM01000024.1 GCF_002008165.1 Rhizobium laguerreae | reverse complement strand
AGGATCGCATCCAGATCAGGAAAACTTATTCCCTTCAACAACATAGAAAGATGGGCGTTATGAAACAGGATTGTAGTCTCTGCGCCAATCCTCCATCTTTTCGCGGGCATCCGCAAGGGTCAGGAACCAATGCTGGTTCAGACATTCGGCTCGGAAGCGGCCGTTGAATGCTTCGATGAAGGCATTGTCCGTCGGCTTTCCCGGACGTGAGAAGTCCAAGGTCACACCCTTGGCATAGGCCCAAAGATCGAGATCGCGTGACACGAATTCCGTGCCCTGATCGACACGGATCGTCTTCGGATAACCGACCTGCCGGCATATCCGTTCCAAGGTTTGCACGACGTCTTCACCGCGATAGCTGTGACGCGGATCAAGCACCGGCACATAGCGGGAGAAGGTGTCGATCACCGTCAGAACCCGCAACTTCTTTCCGGTCGCCAGCTGGTCGTGAACGAAGTCCATGGCCCAGACATCATTCGGTCCAACCGCCATTTGCCGATCCTCCCGCAGTTTGGCTTTGACCCGGCGCTTTGGCGTTTTGTTCCGCAGTTGAAGGCCCAAGTCCCTGTAAATCTTATAGGTTCGCTTGATGTTGGTGCCCCAACCCTCACGCTCTAAGAGCACATGCACCCGACGATAGCCGTAGCGCACTCGGGTTTCGCAGATCTCGCGAATACGACATTCCAGGCCGGCCTGATCGGCACGGCGAGAGGTGTAGTGGTAGCTTGAACGATCGAAGTTCAGCGCCCCACAGGCACGCCGGATCGAGATCGCCCAATCGCGGCACATGCCCTTCACCACCTCCCGCTTGCGAGCAGGCCTTAGAGCTTTCGGCGAATGACGTCCTGCAGCATCTCGCGGTCGAGTGTCAGGTCCGCGACGATCTTCTTCAGCCGTGCGTTCTCGTCCTCGAGTTGCTTTAGCTTCTTCATCTCCGGCGGTAACATGCCGGCATACTTCTTCTTCCAATTGAAATAGGTCGCCTGGCTGATGCCCGCCTTGCGGCAGATCTCAGCAACCGAGACACCTTCATCACCTTGCTTCAGAATGAACGCCTTCTGCGCGTCCGAAAATTGCGATGCCTTCATCGTCTTCCGTTCCTTTCCCAGCGAGGAAAATGCACCGGAAAACTCTAACCAAAACTGGTCCAGTTTGAAGGGTTCAGATCAGTTCAGATCAAAAGCCGATACGCCGGCCGGAGAGGTCTCGGATCTGGCTTTAAATACGACACTGAATAAAAGCCCACTTATTCTGCCCTCGCTCACGGCTTGACAGTGATGATCACGGTCCTTAAGCGAGGCAGCATCGACACCGTTAGGACCTGCAAAAGTGAATTACTTTAGACAACTAGCGATTGTGGTACTCCATCCCGGGAATGGGGCGGGAAGTGCCCTGGACCGAAACAACGGCATCGCAGTGTTTCTTTTTGCGATACTTCCAGGACTTTCGCCGAATTTTAACTCCTTTATTCTTCTCGCATCGATGTTGTCGGGCATTTACTGTCTGGGGGCGGGCCGCTTTTCCCTGAACCTGTCGAAATCCGACCGGCTGGTTGCCCTGTGCATGTGGATCTATCCGTTGGTGATGATTGCGAGCATATTCATCAATCCGCCTTACGCCGAAGAACTGGACTGGATATTCCGGCTCCTGCCTTTCCTTTCAGTCTGGCTGATATTGCCGCGGATGCGTCAATCCCCCGACGGCCGCCTCGTGCCACTCTTCATCCTCGGCGCAGGTGTCGGCATGATCGCGACCTTCTTTCTCAGTCTGCTGCAGGTAGCGCTCCTGATGGACCGGGCGGAGGGCGGAGCGACGAACGCCGCCCTGCTGGGCATCATCGGCGTTCTGTTCAGCGGCATCGCGCTTCTCAACATACAATCCCCCAACAAGGTGGAACAAAGAATTGCGATATTGGGATATGCTGCGGGCCTGGGCTGCGCTCTGCTTTCTGGAACGCGCGCAGCCTGGCTAGTCATCCCCGTTCATATCATCATCTTTCTCTGGTATTTTTCCAAACACCGCCTCCATTTGAGTCCGCGCAGCATTGCCATTACCGGTTCACTGCTATTCCTTGGACTTACTGCCCTCAGCAGCCCCCAAATCATCGAGCGCATCCATAAGTTCCAGGAAAACCTAGCTTCGCTTGAACAGAGCGATGGCGGTGTCACATCCCTCAGCGCACGCCTCATCCTATATAAGGGGGCACTGTCTGCAATCGGCAAGGACCCGTTTACCGGCTATGGCCCGCAAAACCGGATGAGCGCGGTTCTGGCGGAAATTCCCGAGAGCATAAGGCAGCAGGTGAGCTTTACGCATGTCCATAACGGATTTCTGACCGCGGGAATTGACGCAGGCATTTTCGGCATGGCCGCACTTTTGCTGATGCTCCTGGCACCCGTGATAGGCGCATGGAGAAAAGAAGCCGGACCGGGGAGAGATCTCGCCTTGGCGATGGCTCTTCTCCTAGTCACCAGCTACGTCATAACGGGCAGCTTTGGCATCATGTTCAATCAAAAAGCTTTGGATCCGATCTTCGCCTATATGGTCGCCCTAATTTGCGCGGATCGAGGCAACACATGCTTTGCACCCGTGGTCCGAAGCCCACGTCTAGCCTTTGAGCATGGTTGACTCGAATGTTCAGGATGGCTAAGGCGCCTCAAGTCGTGCCGCTATAGGCGGCCTGCCCTGTTAAAGATTCGACCGCCACCCTTCCCCGCACTCCGCCTGATGGGGTTCACGCAAAAAGGAAATCCCCCGAGTGCAGGCTCGTCAAGGCTACATTCTTCAACACGACGGTGTTGTCGATATCGGCCGTAACGATTGTATCGTTGCCATACTGACTTAATGCAGCAAAAAGCGATTCCCAGTCGGCGAAAATGCTGTGATCGATTGAGATCACATCATGTGCCGAGCCGGTTGCCACGAAGTTTGTGATCGTATCGTGGCCCCAGTTCGGCGAAAAAACGAGGACGTCGGCTGCTGCTCCACCAGTGAGAGTGTCGTTGCCGGCGCCGCCCGTCAACGTATTAGAACCNGTTCCGATATAGGTGAGGTTCTCGAGGTCGCTGCCAAGCGTATAGCTTGCCAGCGTCGTGCGAACCGTGTCGATCCCCTCATTGGCCGCTTCGGTGATGAGGTCACCGGCATTGTCGACGATATAAAAGTCGTTGCCCGCCCCACCGACCAAGCTGTCCGCACCTGCCCCGCCATTCAGCAGATCGTTGCCGGCGCCGCCGGTGATCGTGTTGGCAAGCGCATTGCCGGTGCCGGTGAAGTTGGCCGATCCCGTATAGATCAGGTTCTCGACATTGTTGTCGAGCGTATAGCTCGACAGCGCCGTCCGGACCGTGTCCGTCCCTTCGTTCGCGTTCTCAATCACGATGTCAGTCGCAATATCGACCACATAGATGTCGTCGCCCATCCCACCCGACATCTTGTCTGCACCAGCCCCGCCGATCAAAGTGTCGTTGCCCGCAGCCCCCGCGAGGCTGTCAGCGCCGACACCACCTGTGATAACGTTGTCGAGCAGATTCCCTGTCCCTGCAAAGGCTGCCCTTCCGGTGTAGGTGAAGTTTTCGACAGCGGCACCCAATGTGTAGGCACTCAGGTTGGTCCGAACCGTGTCGATCCCCTCATTGGCCGCTTCGGTGATGAGGTCGCCGGCATTGTCGACGATATAGGTGTCGTCGCCCGCACCACCGATCAAACGATCGGCCCCGGCCCCACCATTCAGCACATCGTTGCCGGCGCCGCCGGAAAGCGTATCGATGGCAGCGCCACCCGTGAGCGTGTTATCGAGACTATTGCCCGTCCCGGTAAAGGCTACCGTTCCGATATAGGTGAGGTTCTCGAGGTCGCTGCCAAGCGTATAGCTTGCCAGCGTCGTGCGAACCGTGTCGATCCCCTCATTGGCCGCTTCGGCAACGCTGTCACCGGCATTGTCGACGATATAGGTGTCGTCGCCCGCACCACCGATCAGCGTGTCCGCACCTGCCCCGCCATTCAGCAC
>NZ_MRDM01000027.1 GCF_002008165.1 Rhizobium laguerreae | reverse complement strand
GGAACTACGAGCTGCCACTCAAAAGGTTGAAAGCTTCCGCCCACATCCTGCGAATTTTGCGTCCGCTGGGCCTCGCGGTGTGACTCAAGCATACGCAACGCGCCTTGCATATGGTAGCTAGTCAGGCGCTGCTCCGCGACAAATCGTTGCAGCTCCGCGTCCTTTAGTCTAGTAATGGTTTGGTTGTAAGACCGGAGCTCCTGAGATAATCTGCAAAGACTAAAGCGATAAAAGTCAGCGGTTGTCTGGGCGTACATCCCATTCGCCACTGCCGCCGCACGTGCCTCATTGATGAGGCCATCGTCTTCAAGAGAGGCAGCAACCTTCGCGGCCCTCTTCCCTTTATTTACTGGCTGCGGGCCTCCGTTGCCCGCTTTCCGGTACTTCGCAAGCATGTTCAGCGCAGCCCTGCAACTTTTGTTGCGCCTAAGAACTTTGTCGCGCGGGTACTCGGCGTCAACATATTCGCGCAGCTGTTCGTCATCAAGTTGAGCTAGACCGCCGCGAGAGTTGAGCTCCCGAGATAATCCGCGAAGACATATATGATTCTCTCTGATGGAGCTCTCACTATAGCCAAAGCGCCTTGCCGCCGCGGCCGCCGCGTCGATGAGGTTAGCGTCTTCGGCAGGGGCCGGCGTCGGCTTCCTGGCTTGATCGACGCGAAACGTCGTCTCAACGACCGTTTCCGGCTCGCGCGTCCAGTCCTTCGACGGTTTCTCGCCGCTCCTTTGAGCGAAGGCCTTCTTCACTTTATGTTTGACTGCTGCAAAGAAACCTTTTTTTTTCGGCTGTCGGGTTATCGGCTCCTCCTGCGAGGAGGTCGAAAGCCCGGACCGCGAACGGCTCGAGGCTTCGTAAGACTGGTCTGTGCTGTGGCGCGCGCCGCTGATGTTGTTGTCTCGCAGGGAAGGCTGCACCGGCATGCGCATCGACCCACCCATCGACGTACGCCGAATTGCACCACGGCCTAAATGTAGGTCGCTGAGCTGCTGCGCCACATCTTCCCCTCTCAAATTCCTGATCCAAGTATCAGCCTCGAGATTTTGTTCGGGACTAGAGTCGGACGATTCGTCGGACGAATCGCCACCTGTATTGCGCATCGCGGTCTCTCCTTCGAGATTAGCCAGTTATCATAGGTATGATACGGCCGATCCGTCTCTGGCCGTCATGCAAGATTGGTATTCCATGATAATCACAGCGAACAGGGACCGTACATCGGGCGAAATGAAAGCGGACCCTGGCATTGCTCAAGCAAGAGATGGGCAGGTGGGCATGCTACTCCATGAGCGCAACATCGACGCCCGTCCAATTCCGTTCACCCTTCATCTCGTAAACGAAGGCCGCCGACGGTCGAAGCAACTCACGAAGGTCAAAGACTTCGAGGAGCTCAAGAGATCGAAGTTCATGACGCGCCGACAGGTCGAGGGATGGCTGACCGAATTGGACGGCGAGACGAGCTACCGGCCGTCCTGGGACACCGCTTCGAGGCATTTGCATCTCGACCACCGCCGCGAAATCGCTCTCAGCAGGGAGTGGCACAGCTATATGGCTGAGAGAAAGAGACGCTGGAGTGCGGCGACCTTGGAAATGGCTTCCGACGTGAAGCCAAAGATCACCTCGGTCATCGATGATGCTGCCGAGTTCTTCGATGGCGTCAAAGCCGCGGTGTCTTTGGTCGCGGCTCAGGTTCGAAAATGGAAACCGGGCGCCGACGACGCCAATGGTCGCGTTCGATCAAGGAGGCTTCGCAGCGAAGATTGCCCCGGCTGCGGGGACTCTGTCGGCCATAACCTACTTCGACACTCTCGACACTGCGGCCAATCGTGATCTGCTTCGTCGATGGAAAGCATTCGGGCATGCAGCGGAGCCGATCACGGAGATGATGGCTGCTGAAGCGCTGGGTTTCTCGATCTGGACCTCCGCAGTTGAAAGGGCCGACTCGGCGGTTCCCGCCGCTTGGCGCCCGCAGATCCAAAGCGTCACCGTCCCTGGGTATGCCGGCTTCGAAGTCAGCGTCGACCCGACAAATCGGGTCCTCCAAGCAGTGCTGCTGGGCCGAGCGCAGTCAACCGGCACGTATGTCGTAGAAGCGAAGACACCGATCCTCACCGGAGATCGTTGGAACCTCGGCCTTCCGGATACCAAACTTCTCGTTTCGAAGTGGAATGCTGGCGTCGGCACATGCGCGGTGTTCGATATGGAAGTGGGTTGCAAGCCGACCGTCGACCAGAAAAACCGCACCGTAGATCTGATGATCGCAACCACCAGAAAGGTTGAGAGAGAGCCTGATGCTAGCCTGAGCTTCGCCCCGGTCCGGTCAGACTTAACTTTCGGCGCCGCGCGCGTCTCGGTGCCGGCGGGTCATTCGTTCGGTCAGGTAGATCGGCGTTCGTGGCTTGAGATGTTCACCTTCAAATCGGTTTCGGAGACCGAGTTTCAAATTCAGGAAGAGAAGGAGCTTTCGCGCGATGAGTTCACATCCGCGATAACGAAGGCCGACCCCGAGGATGCATTGGTCTACGTTCACGGCTTCCGCAACACCTTCGACGACAGTGTCTTTCGTCTACAACCGACCGTTCGGTCGTATTTTACATCCATTCGTTACTGCTTGTTTGCCGAGACCTTTGAGAAGGAGTTCCAAAATGGTCGTGAGCTACAAAACGCAAGAGGTTAGAGACATCGAGGTTTTCTACAGAGAGGCTGGTTCGAAGGAAGCGCCAGTCCTTCTTCTCCTTCACGGTTTTCCGTCATCCAGCCACATGTTCCGTGATCTGATCCCGCTGTTGGCAGATCGGTACCGCGTCATCGCACCAGATCTTCCCGGGTTCGGTCGAACGATCTCGCCTCCACGTGGGGAGTTTGATTACACATTCGATAACCTCGCCGCCGTCATGACAGGCTTTACAGAGGCGCTCGGCCTCAGCCGCTATGCACTTTACGTGTTCGACTACGGCGCACCGGTCGGCTTCAGGATGGCGACGGCCAATCCGGAGCGGATCACTGCCATAATCAGCCAGAATGGCAACGCCTACACGGAAGGGTTCAGTGATGAATGGACCGCGTGGGAGGCCTATTGGCGGGACCCCTCTGCCGAAAAGAGAGAGGCATGTCGAGCATCATTGTCTCCGGACGTGATCGAGCATTGGCAATACCGCACCGGGACATCAAGGGAGCGACTTTCGCCCGATGGCTACCAACTTGATATCGCGTTCATGTCGCGGCCGGGTGCGGAAGACATCCAACTTGATCTTATCCTCGACTACGGAACAAACATCGACCGGTATGAAGAGTTTCAGGCATATTTCCGGGATCATCAACCACCGTTCCTGGCGGTCTGGGGCAGACATGATCCAGCATTCGTCCCGGCGGGTGCCGAGGCCTACAAGCGTGACCTGCCGACCGCAGAGGTCCATCTGCTCGGAACCGGGCATTTTGCCTTGGAAACACACGCGGATGAGATCGCTCAGTTCATCCGGAGCTTCCTGATCAGACATGTCTGAGCTCGATACGACAGTCTCGCGGTCAAGCTGAGCTCCAGGGTCATAGAAAAGGAGACAATGATGAAGCTACGCGGGGAAACAGGTACAGGTTTAATTAGCCAGTGCCAGCGTTCCAGCTCACGCAACAGAGTTTTGCGCGTCGCGCACCTACAGCATGCCAGCAGGCTCCACGAAATATTGTGCGCTAGTTCGGTTCGCTGCTTCGGCATCCCCCGCGAATGACCTGAAACACATCAACTTAGCTAGGAAGAAAGGAACAGAAATATGATCAACCTTGAAGGCAAACGAGCATTGGTAACCGGCGGCTCGCGAGGCATTGGTGCTGCGATCGCATTGGCGTTGGCGGAAAATGGCGCGGATGTCGCGTTCACCTATCAACGCTCCGCCGAGAAGGCTTCAAAGGTAACGGAAGCGATCGAAAAGTTGGGGCGCCGTGTGGCTGCGATCCAGGCCGACAGTGCCGACCCTGAGGCAATTGTCAGCTCAGTAAGCGAGGCCGTCTCCGTTTTGGGCGGGCTGGACATCCTTGTGAACAGCGCTGCGATTGGCCACAACGGCATGATCGCAGACCTTGATGTTTCAGCCTATCAGACGTTGATGGATGTCAACGTACGAGCTCCGGTCCTGTTCGCGAAGGCCGTCATCCCGCATCTCGGCAAAGGCGGCCGCATTGTCACAATCGGCTCGGCTCTGGGTGAGCGAGTACCGTTCCCCGGCATTACACCCTACGCGATGTCCAAAGCAGCACTGACATCCTTCACACGCGGTCTTTCGCGGGAACTTGGTCCGAGTGGTATCACCGTCAATCTCGTGCAACCCGGAGCAACCGACACGGAGAGCAACCCGGCGGATGGACCAGCTGCAGACTTGCAGAAGAGCTTGACGTCCTTGGGGCGCTACGGCGAACCACGGGAGATTGCCAACGCTGTGGTATTTCTCGCAAGCCCGGCCGCGAGTGTCATCACGGGCGCTATTCTCACCGCAGACGGCGGTGCAATCGCCTGACTTGCTCGTGCAAGATTCTGATGGAGCGATGGTGCCCACCTTTTCGATCGCCCGGACTAACCGGCAACACACCATTTCTGTGGGCGCCATCTCCATGCTTATACCTTCCTCACAATAGGAGACCTCAATGGCAAAGCCTGAACTTTTCGTCACGGCCGGATACGGGCAGAAATTCCATGAGCTTTTGCACTTTTCACAAGCGCTCAAGATTGGTGATCGCGTCGAGATCTCCGGCCAGGGCGGATGGAACGATGAACTCGAAATTCCGGAGTCAATCGTGACCGAGATCGAGAGAGCATTTGAGAATGTCCGGCGAACCTTGGCCACGGCTGGCGCGGACTGGAAGGATGTCGTCCATGTCAACTCTTATCACGTCGGAGGCTTTCCACCGATCGTGAACGAAACGATTGCCGGTCTTTTCCGTGAGTACATGCCCGATCGAGCTCCGATCTGGACGCAGACCGGTGTGGAAGCCCTTGGGCTCCCCGCCATGCGAATTGAGATCCGTGTCACTGCCATCCTGGAATGACTCTGGCGCCTACCACGGCTGCATTACGATGCAAAGGCTAGTCGCGTTTAGCAACGACCGACCCATGGCCAAAGCCTGTGACCGCCTTAATGCGATCAGAATCTCAGCCTCCCGAGGAGAATGTAATGAACACCGACAGTTGCCCCATTGCCACACCGCAGGAGCGCTCTTTCCTAGCCATCCAGCAAGCGGCCGAACAGACGATGCTTGAGAAGGTGTCGCGCGCCATCTCCGATGCGACAGCCGAAGTCACGAGGAACGTGCAATACGCTGGTTTGGAATTTGAACCGTCCAGTGAAGGCTACTTCATGTTCGCGGTTCAGCAGGCAACATTCGTGCGCCTTTGCGGAGGCAATCCGGATACGCTGCGGG
>NZ_MRDM01000021.1 GCF_002008165.1 Rhizobium laguerreae | reverse complement strand
CCATCGAAACGTAATACGCCGCGATGACTTCGGTCACGACGGTATGGCGAGCTTTCGCCGTCCACGTTTCTCTTTCTTCAAAAGGATATCGAACCATGGGTTTGCGCTCGCGCGCTGTTCGCACCTTCGGTGCTGCGCTCCGCGAGGGCGCCGGACGACCGGCGACGGCCTCTGGCCTGTATGGGCGACCCTTTCCGAGGCTTTGCTTGGGATTGGCGTCGACGCAGAGAGATGGGCCCGTAGCTCAGTTGGTTAGAGCACACGCTTGATAAGCGTGGGGTCGGAAGTTCAAGTCTTCCCGGGCCCACCATTTGCAGCAGCAAATGAGTTTGCTGTAGCGAATGAGGTTTGCTGTAGCGAATTGTGGTTTGTTTGGGTTTACCTGATCCTGGCGGTTTGCTGTCAGGTGTTTGCGATGGTTGGGGCTGTAGCTCAGCTGGGAGAGCACCTGCTTTGCAAGCAGGGGGTCAGCGGTTCGATCCCGCTCAGCTCCACCAAATTCTGTCCTCACGGCGAAAGCCTGCGGACGGCGCGCCGAACGATCGGCGACGGCCTCTGGCCTGTATTTGGCGGATTGTTGCTGGCGGTGAATGATATCCTTTGAAGAAATAAAAGTTTTGCATCGGCTTATGGCTGATGCGTGTTCTGCATACATTGTGAAGAGAAGATTGATCTGGAGGCTTCCAGGTGTCGGGTTTTGCCCTTTTGGGTTTAACTTGGCGTCCGAGCCCAGTTCTGATGATCCCATGGATGGCCTAGCCGGCCGGATATGGGTGAAGGACTGGAGGTAGGAAGGAAGCTTGTCGCTCTGGGCCGTTGTTGTTTGCTGATCTTTAGGGATCAAGCATCTGACGGACGGCTTGATTACCGTTGCCTGACCGCGCGGTATCGGATCATATCTCGAGAAGCTGGTCTTAAGACAGGCTGCAAGCGAGCTGCTCGGCGTAGCTCCAATAAAGCAGACCTGTCGAACACGTTAATGGCATTGTTAGAAAGCGTGATTGTAAAAGGTAATCACGCATGTTTGGCCCGACCGCACGGCAATCGCAAGGTTGTCCGGATGGTCGGATTTGGCACCCCGCGAGGCGAAAGCGAGCGGACAAGGTCTGCCAAATCAAACAAAGACGATGAGCATTGGCAATGAGAACGATTAAGTGTCGTAAGGGCATTTGGTGGATGCCTTGGCATGCACAGGCGATGAAG
>NZ_MRDM01000009.1 GCF_002008165.1 Rhizobium laguerreae | reverse complement strand
GTCAAGACCATGAGCGGTCGGAGTCGTCATGTCCTTTATGATCACCATGTCGCAGAAAGAGTTGCATCGCCTCGAAGTCATTCCCTCACAGCCGCCGGTACGCTTCGGGGCGCAAGAGCGCCTTTTGCTTTTATTTCCGGCGGCTTTCAAATTGGGGCTGGCAACTTACACCGGAAAGGAGAGGCGAAAACGGATCATTCCCTCCTCTGGGCATGAAACATCCGCTAAGCCCGCATGCAGCCGCATGATGGCATCGACGATCGCTAGACCCAGTCCGTGCGAAGACGAGCTGCCGCTGCGGGCCGCGTCTACCCGGTAAAAGCGGTCGAACAACCGGTCCAACTGGTCAGGTGACAGGCTCACTCCCTCGTTCTCGACCTCGATGATCGCCTTATCACCAGCACTGGCTGCCCGCAGCCGGACCGTTGTACCCTCCCGGCCATGACGAATGGCATTGACGACAAGATTGCCCACGGCCCGGCGAAAAAGGTCAACACTGACATTTGCAACGCCCGCAGCCTCGATCCTGAAGCGCATATCGCGCTCTAATGCCAGGCCTTCGAAATAATCGGCAATCTTGTGAAGTTCACGGTCCATGTCGACCGCGACCTTATCGACCGGCTGTCGTCCCTCGTCCGCCCTTGCAAGGAAAAGCATATTCTCGCTCAAGCGGTTGAGGTGCTCGAACTCCTCGAGGTTCGATTCCAGCACGGACTTATATTCATCTACAGTCCTTGGCTGGGCAAGCGTGACCTGGGTCTGGCCGATAAGGACGCCAAGAGGTGTACGGATTTCGTGCGCGAGATCGGCGGAAAACTGCGACAAGCGTTGGTAACCGTCGGTAAGCCGGTCCAGCATCGCGTTAAACGCGCCGGCCAAGGCACGCAGCTCCGTTGGGGCGTGAAGGACATCCAGCCGCACATGCAGCTGCCCTGGATGAATCTCGGCAGCTCTGGTGGCCATATCCCGGACCGGCAGCAAGCCACGCCGCAAAAGGCCATAGGCGATCGCGGTTGCAACGATGACACCAGCAATGGTCGCCATCAGGAAACGGTCGCGGAACGTCGCCAGCATGGCCTGTTCGTCGGTCATCGGGTGTCCGGCCACAACCTCGATCGGTTCGTTCGTATCCAGTGCTTTCGTCTGCACCGAAGTCCAGTAGACCTCAATACCGGCGCTGGTGACTGTTCTGGCGGTGGACGACGCAGCGGCGGCGGGCGGAGGAAGTGAGATCCCGTCTGGATTGACCTCAATCATGACATCTCCCGAGGGATGGCGGAAAGCAAGGACGTCGCGCTCGGCGCCAAGCATCTTTGCAATCAGCAACGGCCGCTCCTTCAATTCGCCGAGAGGATACATCTCGCTGACAAGCCGAGCATAATAGCTGGCCCGGCCCGAGACGATCGTCTCTATGCGCTGTTCCTGTGAGGAGCGCACCGAGTGATAGAAATAAATGCCAAGCGCACCAGTCAGAACGCAAAGGACTGAGACATAGGAGGCCATCAGCCGCAGGATGAGCGAGGATGATCTTTGACTGTTGCGGATCATGCATCGAGGCTCAGGCTGTATCCGACACTTCGGATCGTGGAAATCAGTTTTCGCCCGAAAGGCGCATCGACCTTCGCTCTTAGCCGCTTGACTGCGACGTCCACGACATTCGTATCGCTGTCAAAATTCATGTCCCAGACTTCAGAAGCGATCTGCGTGCGCGACAAGACCTCGCCCTGCCGCTTCATCAGCAGGTGGAGAAGCATGAATTCCTTGTTGGTGAGCGCAATTTCGACCCCGTCTCTCGTCACTTTGCGTCGCAGCACGTCCAGCCGCAGGTCCGCTACCTCGAAGACATCGCTTTCGCGCGTCAGGCCGCGACGCAGGATCGTACGGACGCGCAGTTCCAGTTCGACGAAAGAGAAGGGCTTCACCAGATAATCATCGGCTCCGAGCCGTAAGCCACGAATGCGATCGTTCACATCATCACGCGCAGACAGGAAGATGACGGGCAGATCGCGCTGTTCACGAATGCGGCGGATGATCTCCCAGCCGTCGATGCCCGGGAGCATGACATCGAGAAGGATCAGGTCATAGACCTGCTGCATCGCCAGATGCACACCATCGGTGCCGGTACGGGCCAGATCCACGGCGTAACCGCTCTCCCTCAGCCCCTTGCGGAGATAGTCACCGGTCTTTGGATCGTCCTCGATGATCAGGATTGCCATTTTTTCCCGCCCCCTGCCCCTCTATCTCAGATCATTGTCTTCTAGCAATTCACGCGAGGCAATTCGGTGGAAGATGAATGACGAAATTGTCATTCTGGCGTCACCGCAGAGAGCCGACCGCCGGTCTAGTTTCACTCCATCCCTTTCAACTGGTAGCGAGGTTCTTAAAACAATGCATCATTCCATGAAATCGACTTTCCGGTCGGCAGCACTAACGATCACACTGCTCACCACCTTGGCCGGCACTGCCAGCGCGGCAGATCCGGTGCGCGTTCGCGGCGCCATCACGGAGGTCACGGAGGATGCGATCCATGTCAAGGCGCGAGACGGCAAGGACGTTGCCGTGAAGCTTTCGGCCGGCACCATGGTCATATCCGTCGCGCTCACCGATCTGAGCGCGATCAAGGCCGACAGCTACATCGGCACGGCTGCCGCCCCGCAGCCGGATGGAACGCTGAAGGCTCTTGAGGTGCACATCTTTCCCGCCTCCATGCGTGGCGTCGGCGAGGGCTCCAGACCATGGGACGGCGCCAAGGACAGTTCGATGACCAATGGCGCGGTCGGCAGCATTCTCGGGACCGACGGCCGCACGCTGACGGTCAAGTATAAGAACGGCGAGAAGAAGGTCTTTGTGCCTGCCGATGTTCCGGTCGTCAGCCTCGAGCCGGGCGACCGCTCGCTCCTGGCAACCGGCGCGAAGCTTGTTCTGCTCGCCACAAAGGCCGAGGACGGCTCGCTGACGGCGGTATCCATCAGCGTCGGCGCTAACGGCATAGCGCCACCGATGTGAGGCGCAGGATGCGACAAGAAAAGAACGATCCACGGTCGGCAGGTCATCCTGTTGTGGTTCGCCTCACGCACTGGATCAACGTCTTTGCGATGGTGTGTATGGTGATGAGCGGAATGGGCATTTACAATGCCCATCCCATCCTACCCTTCCGCTTCCCGGAGGAAATGACGCTTGGCGGCTGGCTTGGCGGATCCACGGCCTGGCATTTCGCGGTGATGTGGCTCTTTGTCGGCAACGGCGTCGTCTATCTCGCCTTCGGCACGGCAACCAATTATCTGCGTAAACGCATGCTGACATTGCGCCTCGGCGATCTCCTGCGCGATCTTGGGCTCGCACTGACTTTCGGCCTCCGGCATGAAGCTCACGGCTACAATGCCATTCAGAAGGTCATGTATCTTGGGGTTCTTCTTCTCGGCGTGTTGATGGTTGGGTCTGGATTGGTCCTCTGGAAGCCCATCCAGTTTGGCCTGTTAACGGCGCTCCTTGGCGGCTTCGACTCCGCCCGTATCGTGCATTTCACAGGTATGACGGCTCTGTTGGGATTTCTCGTCATCCACGTCGCTATGGTTGCCCTTGTTCCGAAAACACTGCTGTCCATGACTGTTGGTGCGAGACTTTTGAAGAGAAGAAAGGAAAAGAGTGATGGCGGAGCAGCCTGAGCCGAAAAAAGTGGCACCCGCCACTCTATTGTGGCGCAAACAACAAAAGAGCGGAGTTGTGCTCGGTGACCATCGTCCTCAATTGGAAAATATCAGCCGACGCCTGTTCTTTCGCCAGGGCCTCTCCTTGGGCGCGCTGACGGTACTGACGGGCTGCACTCTCCAGGACAACACAGCTGTCGACAAGGTACTGTGGGCGATGTCCCGCTGGAACGACCGGGTGCAGGCGCTCCTGTTCGACCGCAGTCGGCTCGCACCGACCTACAGGCCAGAAGACATTACGGACCCGTTTCCGTTCAATGCTTTCTATCCCGAGGACAGCGCACCGGAGATCGACCTCCTGGAATACAGGTTGGAAGTCTCCGGACTCGTCGACAAAAAATCACCGTGGAGCCTTGATGATCTTCGCCGTTTGCCGCAGGTCTCCCAGATCACACAGCATATCTGTATAGAGGGCTGGAGCGCGATCGGTGAGTGGAGCGGCGTTCCCCTCAGCGTCTTCCTCCAGCATATTGGCACGGACATGACAGCCAAATATGTCGGCTTCAAATGCGCGGACCGCTACTATTCCAGCATCGACATGCCGACAGCACTGCACCCGCAAACCATCCTCGCACTCGATTTCGGCAAGGATCCCTTGTCGATGAAATATGGCTCGCCCATGAAGCTTAGGGTGCCGACCAAACTCGGATTCAAGAACCCCAAGCATATCGTTGAGGTGTTCGTTACCAATGATTATCCGGGCGGCTATTGGGAGGATCAGGGCTACAACTGGTTCAGCGGGCTTTGAAGAGCTGCCGTGGCGATAACGTATATCCGGCGAAGCGCCTCGGCGATGGCAAGGATATCCCGTTGAAAGGCCCGCTTCTTCGAAAGCCTATACGCGGTGCAGCCTGCCGGCGAGATCTCGCGCTACAGGGGTCCGCTGTTCCTGGCAGTCGGCACGCGTGACAGTATCGTCTTTCCCCAGCCCGCTCTCGCCAAGTCGCTGCTATCTTATCACGATGGTCCGGAGGAACTGTGGACTGAATCGGTTGATCACGGTTTCGGCGTCGAACGGAGTGCTGAGACGGTGAACAAGCTGATTTCAGCGACGGTCGCCTTCTTGAAGTCCAACGGCCAATGACCGTGGGGGGCGCATGGCCGGCAACTCTCGACGTGTACACGAAGATATCTGCGCCTGAAGCGATATATCTCCTCTTATCCTACGATGACGTGCGGTACGAAACGCGACAAGTTGGCGGTTATGCGCGAGCGGTCCTCGCGGACCGCAAGACCGCAGGCGCGATCACCGACGATCCAGCTGCCGAGCACGGCGAAGCCGCCATCGCTTTCGAAAAGCGGCGCATAGGCCTGGACGATAAAACCTTCATCGCCATAATCGCCGGGGGCGGAAATCAATTCCCGACCATCTCGGAATATCGTGACGTTCTCGCCTTCTCGCGACAGCAGTGGTTTGCGCACATAGTCGCTCAAGGTCGAGGCCGCCGAGTCGTCGGTGAAATAGCTGGGCAGCAGGTTGGGATGATTGGGGTGGCGCTGCCAGAGCAGAGGCAGAAGGCCTTTGTTGGAGAGCACGGCCTTCCAGGCGGGCTCGACGAAAACATCACCCGAGCGCACGAGGTCGCGGGCGAACGGCTCGCGCAGCATGAATTCCCACGGATACAGCTTGAAGCAACGGTCGATCACCCGATCCTGGAGGTCGGTGTAACGGCCCTGCGCATCGATGCCGATCTCGCGGATGTCCAGAAGCTCGACGCGATGGCCGGCCTGCACTGCACAGTCCATCAGATAGACCGTGGTGCCGCGATCCTCCTCATTGTCGGTCATCGCCGCGAAGTGGAAGATCGGTTCCTTGGAAAATTGCTCGAACGCCTCAACGAGGCTTTCCTGCAAGGAATTGTACTGGTCCGCATCCTTGGGCAGGATACCCAAAGCCACCTGGTCGGTCAGCCAGTTGAACTGGAAATAGGCTGTCTCAAACACCGAAGTGGGAGTATCGGCGTTATATTCGAGCAACTTGGCCGGGCCAGTGCCGTCGTAAGCCAGATCGAATCGGCCGTAGAGATGCCGGTCGCGGCGTTGCCAGGAGCGCTGCACTACATCGCGCAGGTCCTCCGGAATGGCTAGCCTGTCGAGCGTCTCTTCGCTTCTGACGATATCGCCGACCATATCCATGCACATGTCGTGCAGTTCCTGGCTCGGCCCTTCGATCTGCATCTCGATTTCATCGAGCGTGAACGTATAGGCGGCATCGTCGAGCCAATAGGGCTCGCCATACATGACGTGAAACCCGAAGCCGACGGCGCGCGCCTTGTCAAGCCAATCAGGACGCGCCGGAAGGGTGATGCGTTTCATATCAGCCGCCGAAACTGAAGGACGAACGGCCCCCGAAGCCTTGACGGGCAACGGTGCGGGTGTTGACGTTGACCGGCTTAACAGTCTGACGCGAGGGCGCGATCGCGGTGTCGTTGCCGCCCGAGCGAACAGTCGTTGTCACCGTTTGTCCCGAGCGATTGCGATAAATCGGTGTCGAGCCGTAGGAGCCACTCTCCTCCTGGCGCCGGCGATAATTGTAATAGTCGCCGATGTTGTTCAGTGCGGAAGACAGCACGTAGCCGGTCAGGAACGGCACGAAAAAGCTGCCGCCTCCGCCGGTATTGTTGGGGACGGCACTGGCCGACTGTTCCGTGCACTGGCCCGAGCCGTATTCTGCCTCGCAGGCGGCCATGCCGTTGAAACGCGGCGCGGCGGCGAGATGGGCGCGCATCGCATCCTGATAGCCGGCCTGGCAGACCTGCCGGTCCATGCCGGAAGTCACGCATTGGTCGACCGAGGTGAACATCGTCTCCGAAGGAGTCTGATCGCCGCAACCCGACAGCGCCAGGGTCGAGGCGGCGATGGTGCCGAGGGCCAGGAAAGGTCGCTTGTGCCCGCTCTTACGTCTGCGCATCATTCCCTCCCCTCAATAGGTCATGCAGGCGGCGTTGAGAATACCGATGACCAGCGCGATGCCGCCGCCCCATATGCCCGCGGCGATATCGCCGGCAGTGATCTTTTCATGCAGATCCGTCATGGTGAAATTCGCAATATAGTAAGCCAGGATCTGCGCCAGAATGCCGACCACCGCCCATATGATGTAGTCGACGATGCTGACCGAATTGGCTGCGGCCGAAGCCAGAGGCAGGCTGAAACCGACAAGCGCGCCCAAGAATGCCGTGACGGCGGCAAGATTGCCTGCGCGAATAAGTTGGACTTCCTTCTGCGGCGTCAAGAATGTGTAGATCACCGCGAAAACGCCGTAGGCGGCAAGACCGACGGCGAAATAGCCGAGGAAGGCAGGCAGACCCGCCACATAATCGAGCATTGAAAAAGTCCTCCGTTGAAATTGATAGGATCCCCTCAGACGCGGCGAACATCGGCCGGAGCGAGTCCGTAGCCGATCAGAAATTCCACCGAACTGCCCGCCTGGCTCTGTCCGAGATCGAGGTCGCGCTCGACATTGATCAAAAGCATTTCGCGCGTCGAGCCAAGCGGGCGATAATAAAGCATGCAGGTCTGGTGAATGGAGCGCTGCGCCTCACCGTCGTCGACCTTCTCGACAAACTCCGCCAATGGGGTGCGTTCCGGGCCTTCGCCCCAGAAGCGGCTATAGAGGATGCCGTCGGCATCGTAGGTTGGCTGGCCGATCAGGCCGTCCTGCCCGGTCCAGCGGTTCCATTCGCCCTGCCCGGCAGGCACGACGCTGTCCCAGGGCTGATAAAAGCTGATGTCGTCGACATCACCCGGCTGGCCCGACGTCGACATCACCTGAATCATCCGATGGTCTTCATCGTAGTAGCGCGACAGAACCGTCGCGGCATCGAGCGAAACCTCACCGTAGGCGGCAATGATGAACGGGCCACTCCGTGGCAGCGGCATCGCCGGCTGGCCGGCCAAAGCCTCGGCTTCGAGGGAGAGGAAATCGATCTCCAACGCCCCGCCGATGGCGGCGCTCAACGGGCCAAGTTCTTTGGGTAAGGGCCTTTCGTTCTTGTCTCTGCCGAACCACCCGATCATGATACGTCTCCCATTCGAGCCCAAGCGATGGCAGCGGGATCTAGCCGCATTCCGCTGATGTAGTAAAGGGTCTCGCCGCCCCGAAGCGGCGTCTCGTCTCGGCAATTGAGGTCGGTCACGCCCTGGCTCAGCATGCCCACCAGCGTCACATTGTGCTGACGTTTGAGGCTTAAAAACACGTCCCCATAGAGTAGCGGGGTTTGCAAGGGCGGTACCGGCAGGGAAAAGGCCGTGTCGGTGGAGGCGGCCGACAGCAGCCGTGCGGCGATTTCCGAAGAGCCCGGATCACGGGCGGAACGCGACAGCAGCTCCTCGGCGAGCGAGCCCACCGCCTCGACGCGCGGCCGGCGTTGTTTGACCATCAGTGCCGTGCGGTCGTCGGCGAAATAGGCCACGATATGGGCATTGGGGGCGTGGTCTTCGGCAATCAGCACGGCGGCCAGCGTCTCGTCGTCATTTGCTCCGCGCGCGATGATCGCGCGCGCCTTCGCCACTCCGGCCCGCACCAGAGCGTCGGCATCGGCAAGCCGCTCGGTTCTGATATAGTCGGCGTAATTGCTGGCGGGATTTTCCGGCAGGTCCTTGGCAACCAGAACACTCATCGGTTCATTGGCCTGTCGTTCGGCGTACAGCAGCCGCAGCGTCTGATATGTCTGCCCCTCTTGCCAGCCCAGGACGATGATATGGCCGGCGCGTTCGCTGTAATCACCCAATCCACGCATGCGGTTCCTCCAGATCGTACCGATAGTTGTCAACAACTTGCCAAGAACAGCGGTGAAGATGGCAATGCCGCCGGGAAGAACGAACAGGACGGCAATTAATCGGCCCAGCCCCGATTTTGGAGAAAGATCGCCATAGCCGACAGTCGTTGCCGTCACCATATAGTAATAAAGAAAGTCGACCGGACTGCCGACGAGATCGCTTTCGCCGGCCAGCATGAAGAGCAGGTAAGAAGCGATCAGGTGGATTACGAGGATAACAAAAAGGGCTGACCAGGCCAATTCGCTGAGCGAGAGATATACACGCCGCATCAATGAAGCGATAAATGGCAAGCGATTCGCCCCCGTTCCTAACGCGTACCCTAGCGAAATTTATTTAGCGCACCAGATCTTTAAGTTGCAAACCGATTACCCAAATATTTTGACGTTCCAACCGATGGAGGACTTTTTGGAGACCTGGAACCTCACCACCTTAACGCGCCTGTTCGCCGCCGATCCCGACGCCCTGGGCGATGTGGATGTAGCCGTACCCGAACAAGGCGACGTCATATGTGTGACTCTTAAGGAAAAAGGCGATCTCGACGTCTTCGTCGCAGTGAGCGGGGAGCGCGACATCCTTGTCAGCGCAGTTCTGGTGCCCTGCAAGGACGTGCCCAATCGAGAAGCCTTCGAACGAATGGTGCTGAAGACCCACAAGTTCGTGCCGCTCTCCAGCTTCGGCATCACCACGATCGACGGTGAGGAATGGTATGAATTGTTCGGCTCGCTGTCAGCACGCTCGCCGGCCGAGACGGTGGTCGAGGAAGTCGCGATTCTGGCTGCCAATGCCGTCGATGCGGCGCACATGATTGAAGAATGGAAAAGCGGGGAGATTGCAGCGTGAGCACCTGGGGAAAGATTTTCACCGCCATTCGCGGCGGCATCAACGAGGCAGCGGAAGCGGCCGCCGACAGCCAGTCCATGCGCATTCTTGATCAAGAAATCCGCGACGCCGAACAGTCGCTGCGTGCGGCGCGATCCGATCTGGCCGGCATTATGGCGGCCAACAAGAGCGTGATGCGCCGACTTGACGAAAACCGCGCCAAGGAGACCAAGGATACCGACAGCGCTCGCGCCGCGATCTCCGCGGGCCGCACGGATCTGGCGCAGGGTCTCGCTCAGCGCATTGCCGGTACCCGTGCCGAAGTGCAGCGCGACCAAGAAGAGCTCGATCGGCTACTGCCCCGCCAGCAGCAGATGCTGCGCACGATCCAGGAGACCGAAGCGCGCATTGCTCAGATGAAGCGCGAGGTGGAGAATGTCAAAGCCAACGAGTCGCTGCTGCGCGCTCAGTCGGCGATCGCCCATAGCCAGTCGGGCATCAATACCCGCCTCGGCAGCGCCGTCGAAAGTCTCGAACGCATCAAGAAACGCCAGGAAGTCACTGCCGGCCGCATCGAAGCCGGTGCTGAGCTGGCCGCGCTGGAAAACGGCAGCGACCTCGATCGTCAACTGCGCGAAGCCGGCATTGGCAGTTCCAGTCACTCGGCCGACGACATCCTTGCACAGCTGATGGCACCGAAACATTCGGTCGAGCCCATCTTGCTGCCAGCGCCGACCAGCAAAAAAGACTGACAATCCCGGGAGCGGCAGCCCTGCCTGCCATTCCCGCACGCTTACGGAATTGGAGCGCCGCGACCCAGCCTCTTAAAGCAGTGGGATCGCGGCATTTCAATCCGCTGCAAGCTGCCCTTGGCAGGCAGTGCCATCGCCGCCTGCCCGCTTGTTTGGCGCCGGCAGCGAGAAAAGGCACGGTTCCGCGGCCGATACGCCGGATACGCCCGTCAGATCTTGAAATTCATCGCGACACATGACATATAAAAAGCGACAGATGACGTAGGAGAAAGATCATGGCCGTCGCAGCAAAAGCACCTGCTTCAGCGGCAGGCGGTGGTGAACTGCAAAAAATAGAGGCATTGCTCGGCGGCTCGCGCATTCTGTCGCGCAGCCTGACCAATGCTCTCGACGCCCATGAGCTACTCCTGCACGGCCTGCCTGCAACGGCGCTGGATCATCTTGTCGGTACTCTCGTCGTCCTCGGCAAGAACGAGTCCCTCGAAAAGGCGGTGGGCATGAGCTTGCGCACCTGGCAGCGGCGGAAGGATACGCCTTCCAAGCCGCTCAGCCAGGAACAGAGCGGCCGCGCGTGGAAATTCGCCGAGATTCTCGCAAAGGCAACGGATATCTTCGGATCGCAGGCGGAAGCCGAACAATGGCTGGAGCGTCCGGCGGTCGGACTTGAGCAGCGCCGCCCGATCGATCTTCTCGGGACGCCCGCCGGCGTCGAGCTTGTCGAAGATCATCTCGATCGCATGGAATACGGCGTCTATGCATGACCTTTTTGCCGATCGCGCTCGGCGGGGCCGAGCTGGTCGCGTGGCGGCTCGATCAGGCCGTCCATGCGCCGACTTGGGATAGCGGAGAAGGCGCCTATCGGGTTGGCGGCCGCTGGAACAGCAAGGGGGTTCGCGCGGTCTACTGCTCGCTCGATCCCGCGACGGCGATCCTTGAAGTCGCGGTCCACAAGGGGTTTCGGGCTCTCGACACGGTGGCGCATATAATGACAGCAGCCGTCATTGCCGATGCCGGCGATATCCATGTTGTCGATCCGGGAAGCGTGCCCAATCCCAACTGGCTGCGCCCGGGCATTCCCAGCGCCGGGCAGCAAGCCTTCGGAGACGATTTGCTTCGACAGCATCGTTTCGTGGCGATCCCCAGCGCGGTCTCGCGGCATAGCTGGAACCTGATTTTTCTGGCAGGCGGCGCAACGGGCGCCTATGCGCTGAAGTTCCAGGAGGCTTTTGCCCTCGATACGCGGCTGCATCCGCCCACGTCATGAACGTCTTGGAGCCACGGGGATATTTGGAAGGGACCGAATCTCAATGTCAAATATTGACATCGCAAACCGGATGCAGAACAATTTCAGGAATTTGATAAGGAGGGTGCTACATGACCAGCAGCCTGCATGTGAGCTTGCCCGATGAAATGCGCGCCTTCGTCGACATGCGCGCCAACGGGAAGAGCCAGTACACGACGCCGAGCGAATATGTACGCGCCCTTATTCGCGAAGATATGGCACGCGAAGAAGATCGCCGCTATGCCATCCGCTCGCTGCTGCGGGCGGAAGAGGAATTCCGGCGCGGAGAGATGCTGCCCCTTTCCGCTCTGGATGCTATCGACGCGGAGCTGGATGAAGAACTGCGCTAGTGGCTCCTCGCGTTCTCATCCTGCCGACCGCCCTTGATAACTACCGTCTGGCAGTCCGCGAAACGGCGCGAAAATGGTCCGCCGAACAGGCGAAAGCCTATGGTCGCTTGCTGCGGGCGGGATTTGAAGGCATCCCCGAAGCCTATGCCCGCGTAAGGATAAAAAAAGACGAGCGCGCCGGGAATTCGCTCTTCCGGCTCCACAAGATAGAACACCATTACGCCGCATACATCGTCGTTGACGACTCAACCTTCGTCATTGCCGCGGTCTTGCATGAGCGGATGGATATTCCAGCACAGCTGAGGACAATCGAACGATTGTCCGACAGAGAGTATGAAGCGTTGATGGGACATCCTCGGCCGAAGTCCTGAGGACGGTCGGCCGCGATCACCGGCGGCGCGACGGCAGATCGAGCAGCAAGCCCTGTTAGATAGGCGAGAGGCGTCCGGTTGCCGAGCGGATAATCGATGCGCAAACGCAGCACGCCATAAAAATGCTCGATCCGCCAAGTCGGCTATTCTCACTGCGTCTTAGTTGACACCGAGAAATTGCTTCAACTCCGCAGTCTGCGGATTGGCAAAGACGTCCTCCGGCGGGCCTGCTTCGTGGACTCGGCCCTGGTGCATGAAGACGACGCGGTTGCAGACGTCGCGGGCGAACTTCATCTCGTGCGTCACCATCAGGAGGGTCATTCCCTCGGCGGCGAGTTCGCGCACGACGGCCAGAACTTCGGCGACCAGTTCCGGATCGAGCGCCGAGGTGATCTCGTCGCAGAGAAGCGCTGTCGGCTGCATGGCGAGCGCGCGGGCGATGGCGACACGCTGCTGCTGGCCGCCCGAGAGCTCGTCCGGATAGGCGTCGAACCTGTGGCCCAGCCCCACCCGCTCCAGCATCTTGCGGGCGGTGGCCTCGGCTTCGGCTTTCGGGGTCTTCTTGACCACGGTCTGCGACAGCATGACGTTGCCGCCGACAGTCAGGTGCGGGAAGAGGTTGAACTGCTGAAAGATCATGCCGACCTTGAGGCGCAGTGCCTTCAGATGGACTTCGTCATCAAGGAGCTGCGCGCCGGCCACGGAGATGGAGCCGTCAGTGATGGTCTCCAGGCCGTTGATGCAGCGCAGCAGCGTCGATTTGCCCGAGCCGCTCTTGCCGATGATGGCGATGACCTCGCCGGCCTCCACATCGAGATTGATGCCTTTCAGCACCTCGGTGGTGCCAAAGCTCTTGCGGACTTCAGTGATTTCGATGAGCGACATTGAGCTTCCTTTCCAGGATCTGGCTGCTTTTTGACAAAGGCCAGCAAAGGGCGAAGTAGATGAGAGCGACGAGCCCGTAGACGGTGAAGGGCTGGAAAGTGGCATTGGTGACGACCGTGCCGGCTTTCGACAATTCGACGAAACCGATGATCGAGGTCAGCGCCGTTCCCTTGACGATTTGAACGGAGAAACCGACCGTCGGCGGTATGGCGACCCTCAGCGCCTGCGGGAGAATGACATAGCGCATCTGCTGCAACCGGCCCATACCGAGGCTGGCGGAGGCTTCCCATTGACCCCGCGCGACCGCTTCGACGCAGCCTCGCCATATTTCGGCGAGAAAGGCGGCACTCCACAGGGTGAGCGCCAATCCCGCAGCAAGCCAGGCCGGCACGTCTATCCCGAAGAGGCCGAGACCGAAAAATGCGATGAAGAGCTGCATCAGCAGCGGCGTGCCCTGGAAGAGCTCGATGTAATATTTAGCGAGTGCCTTGAATGCCTTGCGCTTGCTGATGCGCAGGAACAGCAGCCCCAGTCCGACCGCGCCGCCGCCGATGAACGAAACGAGCGAAAGCAGGATCGTCCAGCGGGCGGCGAGCAGCAGGTTGCGCAGGATGTCCCAGAGTGTGAACTCGATCATCGTGCTGCTCTCCTCGGGAAAATGAACCCACCGACCACCCCCAGCAGCTGCCGGAGCAGGATCGCCAGCACAAGGTAGATGGCTGTCGAAACGATGTAGGCCTCGAAGGCGCGGAAGGTTCGCGATTGTATGAAGTTTGCGGCAAAGGTCAGATCCTCGGCGGCGATCTGCGACACCACCGATGAGCCGAGCATGACGATGACCACTTGCGACGACAGCGCCGGCCAGATGCGCTGCAGGGATGGTACGAGAACGACATGCCGGAAGGTTTCGAAGCGCGTCATGGCGAGGCTCTCGCCAGCCTCGAACTGGCCTTTCGGGGTTGCCTGGATGCCCGCGCGGATAATTTCGCAGCTATAGGCGCCGAGGTTGACGACCATCGCGAGGTTGGCAGCCGTCAGTTCGGGAAGCTGCAGGCCGAGCGACGGTAGACCGAAGAAGATGAAAAAGAGCTGGATCAGAAACGGCGTGTTGCGGATCAGCTCGACATAGGTCGCAACGACAGGCTTCAGCCAGGCGGGGCCGAGTGCCCGCACCCAGGCACAGAAGATCCCGAGCGATATGCCAAGCACGCCGCCGATCGCGATAAGCTCCAGGGTGACCAATATGCCCTTGATGATCTCAGGATAATATTCAAGCAGCCAGCCGAATTCGAAATGATAGCTCAAGGAACTGTCCCCTCTTGCGGTAACGGAGCATCACGTCATCCCGCGTGCGGACGCGGGATGACGTCCGTAAGACCGTGTCCTAGAGATCCGAGGGAAGATCGGCGCCGAGCCACTTCTGCGATATGGCGTTCAGCGCCCCATCGGTTTTTGCGGCGGCGATGATGCCGTTCACCTTCTCCAGAAGCGCCGCCTGTTCCTTGTTGAGGCCGATATAGCAGGGCGAGTTCTTGATGAGGAACTTCATCTCAGGGCGCTTGGGGGGATTCTTGGCGAGGATCGCCGCGGCCACGACGTTGCCGGTGGCGATGGTGTCGACCTGGCCGGACAGGAATGCCGAGATGGTGCCGTTATTGTCCTCGTAACGCTTGATCGTCGCATCGGTCGGCGCGATCTTCGTCAGCTCGAGATCCTCCACGGCGCCGCGCGTGACACCGATGCTCTTGCCGGCGAGATCTTCCACCTTGGCGACCGAAAGATCGGCCGGTGCGAACACGCCGTTGAAGAAGGGGGCGTAGGCCGCGGTGAAATCGATCACCTTTTCGCGCTCCGCATTCTTGCCGAGGCTTGATATGACCAGATCGACTTTGTTCGTCTGCAGATAGGGAACGCGGTTGGCGCTGGTGACCGGCACGAGTTCGGTCTTGACGCCGAGCTTTTCGGCAATGAGATTGGCTACATCGATGTCGTAGCCCATCGGCGCCATATCGGTACCGACGCTGCCGAAGGGCGGGAAATCCTGAGGGACGGCGACACGCAGCGTACCGCGCGCCGTGATGTCGGCGAGAGCATCGGCGTAAGACGCGGAGCCGAAGCCGAAGGTTGCAGCCAGGGTCGCGATTGCGAAGAGGACTCGTCTTGTCAGCATGGTTTAATTGCTCCTTTGGATTTGTGGTTTTTGGGGTCTGACAGTTGGGGCGGAGGATACGGTCTTGGGAGGAAGGGACAGGGAACTGCGCAGTTCCGAGAGCGGGTCCGGGCGTGTGGTGAGGTCGAGGCCCGTTTCCACTTCGTCCAGATGTTCGATGGAGAGTTCTGCGGCTCTGACGAAATCGCCCGCTTGCATGGCCTCGAAGATGCGGCAATGCCCGTCATGAGACTGTGCTGCATGAAATTCGGACTGATAGAGCATCGAAATGAGGATCGTCCTCGCGGTGAGATCGCGGAGGATATCGACGATGATAGCGTTACCGCTCAATTCTGCGATGCGGATGTGGAAATCGCCCATCAAATAGGTCAGGCGCTGGCGGTCGCCCGCAGCCATTGCGCTTTTTTCCTCGTTCAAATGCGCGCCGAGCGCTTCGCGTCCCTCGTCCGTCAGCACACGCATGCTGCGAAGCAATCCGGCCTCGATGACGCGCCGTGCCTCATAGACCGCGATCGCCTCTTCACCGGACGGCTCGACGACAAACCAGCCCCGTCTCGGACTGACATGCACGATGCCGCGTGTTTCCAGGCGCATCATGGCTTCGCGGACACGGGTTCGGGACACGCTGAAGAGCGCCGCCAGCTGGTTTTCGCTGAGACGCGTCCCAGGCCGAATTTTAGCTGAAAGAATCCCGGAAACGATCGTCTCCTCGATGGTCTTTTGCGTGCTCTCAGATGTGTGGCTATCTTGCATACAAGACAGGAAAGCAAAGCTCGTGCCAAAATCCTGCGTTCAGGATTTCCAAGATGTCTCGGATCCCTCCCTTGGAATTTGCACGCTGGGATGCAAACTGAGCGTAAATTGAGCGACTCCCGCAATTCCTTGCAAACTCCTCAGCGTCGGCCACCCAAAGCCGGCAAAGCCCCTTCCCTGTCAAAAAGTTGCTTGCGGCTAGACCGCTTCGGCTTATATAGTCATGATAGTCACTATAGTCAGGATATAGCGAATGCAGCCCTCACGACCAGAGGATAAAAGTTGGACCGTCGCCAGTGCGAAGGCCAAGCTGTCTGAGGTTATCGAACGCGCGCAAGCAACGCCGCAAACGATCATGCGCAATGGTAAACCAAGCGTCGTCGTCGTTTCGGCCGAGGAATGGCAGCGGAAGACCGCCCGCAAGGGCACCCTTGCAGAGTTTCTGATGCAATCGCCGCTGCGTGGCGCCGATCTGGACGTCGAACGACAGCGCGACGAACCGCGTGATCTCCAGCTGTGAGACTTCTGCTGGACACCAATGTGCTTTCCGAGGTGACAAGGCCGCGTCCCGATGCACGTGTCCTACAATGGCTGGACAGTCTCGACGAGGATCGCTCATTCATCAGCATCGTATCGATCGCGGAGATTCGGCGTGGTGTTGCATTGATGGAAAGCGGGCGGAAGCGCGACGCGCTGGCTGAATGGCTTGCCCAAGACCTGCCGCAGCGCTTCGAACAGCGCGTCATCCCTGTGGACCAGCCGGTTGCGATAGCCTGGGGCGACGTGATGGGGCTCGCAAAGCGAAGCGGACGCGGCTTGTCGTCAATGGACGGCTTGATTGCTGCCACCGCGATTGCTCACGATCTCACTCTCGCCACGCGCAATATAAAGGATTTCGAGGGCTTTGGGATCGAGCTTGTCGACCCTTGGACCGAACGCTCGTGACGACCCACCGAGCGGATCGTCATGAGATCTTTCTTTTCGTCTAGTTGAAACTCGAGGTTTTGAGGAATTCCGCCAGCCGTTCGGTCTTCGGGTGCACGAACATGTGCTTCGGATCGCCCTCCTCGCAAATAACGCCCTGGTTCATGAAGATGACGCGTGACGAAACGTCGTAGGCAAAGCGCATCTCGTGGGTGACGAGCAGCATGGTCATGCCGTCGGCGGCAAGCCCCTTGATCACCTGGAGCACTTCGCCCACCAGCTCCGGGTCGAGCGCAGAGGTCACTTCGTCGAACAGCATCAATCTCGGCGACATGGCGATGGCGCGGGCGATCGCGACGCGCTGCTGCTGACCACCGGAAAGCTGTCCGGGATAATGGTTCGAGCGGGCGGAAAGGCCGACACGATCGAGCCATTTTTCCGCGATGGCACGGGCATCCGGCTTCGCCATTTTCTTCACCTTGACGAGGCCGAGCATGACGTTTTCAGCGGCGCTCATATGCGGGAAAAGATTGAACTGCTGAAACGCCATGCCGGTCAGCGCGCGCTGGCGTGCAATCTCCTTCTCGCTCTTGCGGCGCCGCGTCGCGCCTTCGGCGCGGTAGCCGATCTCCTCGCCATCGAGGCTGATCGTGCCGCCCTGGAATTCCTCGAGCATATTGATGCAGCGCAGCAAGGTGGTCTTTCCGGAGCCGGACGAGCCGATGATGGAAATGACTTCGCCCTCCTCAACGGCGCAATCGACGCCCTTGAGGACTTCGTGGATGCCGTAAGTCTTGCGCAGACCCTGGATATCGAGAATGGTCTTGGCCATCGGGGTGTCTCCTCAGGACGGCAGGGCGGTCTTGCGCTCGACATATTTACCGAAGTGCTCGATGCCGTAGTTGATGATGAAATAGAGACCACCGGCCAGGAAATAGAACTGGAGGCTCATGAAATTGCGGGAGATGATCTCCTGCGTGCGCAGGAGAAGCTCCGCGACGCCGATGACGGAGAGCAGCGTCGAGGCCTTCACCATCTCGGCCGCCGTATTCACCCAGGCCGGCAGGCACTGGCGCATGGCCTGCGGCCACAGCACCGAGGTGAAGGTCTGGGTAAAGGTCAAGCCGATCGCCTTGGCGGCTTCGGTCTGCCCTTTCGGGATCGCCTGAAGCGCCCCGCGCACGATTTCGCCCACATGGGAGGAGCAGAAGATGGCAAGGGCGAGCACGCCGGCCGAGAACGGCCCGAGATCGAGGCCGACGGCGGCGGAGACATAGTAGCTCGCGAGCACCAGCACGAGCACCGGCGTGCCACGGATGATATCCGTATAGGCGCGCACGGCCAGACGCAAAACAACGCCGCCATAGACAAGCGCCAAACCGACGAAAACGCCGAGTATGGAACCCGCGAGGATGGCCAGCAGGGAGATCGACACGGTCACGCCGATGCCGTTCATGACGACGTATCGGGCGATCCAGAGTTGTTCGAGAAAGGAGTGGGACATCGGCTTATCTCGGCAGGGCCAGACGGCGCTCGACGAAGCGCATCACGGCGGCGATGAGGAAACAGGTTGCGACATAGAGGGCTGATGTGACCATCCAGGTCTCTATGACGCGGAAGCTCTCGACATTGATCTTGCGGGCGGCAAAGGTCAGTTCCGGCACCGCGATGGCGGCGGCGAGCGAGGTGTCCTTGAAGAGCGAGATGATCGTCGAGGACAGCGATGGCAGCACGTTGCGCAGCATCAGCGGAGCGATGATGGAACTGCGGATCTGCATCCCCGTCAGGCCGATGGCGAGCCCCGCTTCCGTCAGTCCTCTCGGAATGGACAGCAGCCCGGCGCGGAACACCTCGGCCAGATAGGCACCTGAATAGAGGGACAGAACCAGGACGAAGCTTTTTATCTTGTCGAGGCGAAAGCCCATCTGCGGCAGCGCGAAAAAGACGAAAAGCACCAGGACGAGAATCGGCAGGTTGCGAATGACAGTGACATAGACCCGTGCCGGCACGACTGCAAAACGGCTCTTGGAGGTCAGGGCGAAGGCTACGACAAGGCCGATCGCGGCCCCGATCAGGATCGAGATCACCGCAAGGCCGAGACTGAGCGCCAGCCCGCTCAAGAGAAAATCGAAGTTGCGCCAGACGGCAGCGAAATTCAACGTGTAACCCATACGGGCCGCCCTTTCAGACCAGAGCATGATGCCGAAAAGTGCGAGTGGTTTTCGGCATCATGCTCTCACTCTTTAAATGCAGAGCGGGAAACATGTCCCGCTCCGCATGGCTGTTACTTGAACTCGACCGGGAAGCCGATCTGCGGCGGCGTCAGATCTTTGCCGAACCAGGTCTTGAAGGACTTGGCGTAAAAGTCGAATTCAACGCCGGTCATGGCTTCGTGCAGGGCGGTGTTGACGAAGTTCAGCCAATCCTGATCGCCGCGCTTGACGGCACAGGCATAGGTCTGCGGGTTCCAGCCGTAGCCGGCATCTTTATAGCGGCCCGGGTTCTGCGTCATGTACCAGGCGAGCGACGACTGGTCCGTGGCGACTGCATCGGCGCGTCCTGACTCCAACGCCTGATAGATCAAGTCGACGGAATCGTATTGGTCAACGGTCGCCTCCGGCAAGGCCGCATGCACCATTGCCTCGGCATAAACGTTCTGGAGAACCGAAATGGTGACGGAGGAGCCGGCCGCCTTGAGGGTGGCGTAGTCGGCATATTTGCCATCCGCCTTGAGCATCAGGCCGACACCCTCGCGATAATAAGGAATGGTGAAGGCAACCTGCTGGGCGCGCTCGCCGGTAACGGTCATGAACTGGCAGGTGATGTCGACTTTGTCGGTGGTGATGTTCGGAATGCGGGCGTCGGAGGACTGGTTCACATATTCGATCTTCTCAGGATCGCCGAAGAGCGCCTTGGCGATGATATGGCCCATGTCGACGTCGAATCCCTGAAGCTTGTCGTCGGCGCTCTTGAAGTGCCAAGGCGCATTGGTGCTGCCCGTGCCGAGGACGAGATGGCCGCGGGCCAGCACTTCATCGAGCTTGCTGCCTTCGGCCAGCGCAGGCGTGGACAACAGAGCGGCGACGGCCAGCGACATCACGCCGGTGCGAAAGGAAATGGTCATGGCGTTCCCCTTATGGATGATTCCTACTGTTCCAGTATAATGGACGCATGTCTGTTTTACTGGAACAATGTTATGAAGTGCCATCAAGGATGAATTGTCAATGGGTCATGCCGAAAAAACGCGCAGTGGTGCGCGTGGCGATTTTTTCGGCGGTGCAGCATTCTTTTTTTCAGAGGTTCGACGCGTGCCGCCTCGACGATCGCCGTGACGTTGGTATTGATTTCGTCAACCTGACTGGCGATTTCCTGGAGCGTGGACCCGGCATTCGTGACGAGGGCGACACCGTTTGCGACATGGAAACCGGAGGCTGTGATCAGGCTCTTTATCTCCTTGGCGCTTTCGCCGACCGTTGCGCCAGCTCACGGACCTCCTGGGCAACAACCGCAAAACCCTCGCCGGCCTCCCCTGCTCGTGCCGCCTTCCAGGATTTTTCGAATGCGCTTTAGGCGGCGCCGACGCCTGCGGCAAAGATGGCAATGCAGCGGCGAAGATGGGCAAACAGTTGAGCCCGATCGGGCCAGGCCCGCGCGCGCCCTTCCGGCGGACCCATGCCGCCGAGGATCATATCCATCAGCATCCGGGCTCCGCTCGCCGTATCGTCCAGCGTCAATCTGCCTTCCGACCGGCGTTCGCTCAGCCAGTCGGCGAGATGCTGGCGGCTGGCAAGCATGCCTTCGCGCTGCAGGATATCGACAAGTTCCGGAAATTGCGCCGCTTCGCGAAAGACGAGCTGCAGGAAGCCGGTGCGATCGGCATCCTTGTCCTCGTCCATATCGATCATGAAGATACGTTCGAGGCTCGCGGCGATCGAGATATCTTCAACAGGCCTGGGCAGATCGAGCATCAGGCGTCGATGCGCGCCGACCACGGCAGCAAACAACTCTTCCTTGCTCTCAAACAGCTTATAGAGCGTCTGCTTCGAAACGCCCGCCTCGGAAGCGACGATCGCGGTCGTGCTTCCGGCGTAACCGTATTTGACGAAAACGCGGCCGGCGACTTCAACGATATGCGCCCGCTTGTCCTCGTCGCTGGAAACTTTCGGCCGGCCCCGCTTGCGCGGCTCAGCCGCAGGCTCGTCGACACTATCCATGATGGTCTAGACCGCTCTGCCGAAATGCGTAGCGACGACCTGAGAACGTAGACTACGATTTCTGAGGGATAGTGTTCTCGGTTGTGGCATTAGTGATTTCGATTTAAGGAACTAATCAGTTCCGCAATGTGCGTTGCGTCCCCACCTCCCTAGCGATGGAGCGCTTATGACGACCATTTCCACTGCAACATCAGTCACTTCCTATTCCTATAGCAAGCGCCCGACATCCGCGTCCCAGGACATCTTATCCTCTAATACGGTTTCGTCGGCAAAAGCAACCAAAAGCGGGCTGCTCGACGGAGAGACGTCGAGCAGCGCCGATCCGATATGACGTTGATATCGAGAAAGATCAAAGTTCGATGCCCTTGTGTGCCCGCCTGTCCTCTTTGATAACTGATTCAAGGTCGATATCCGTGGCACTTTGCTGCAGAAGACGAGCATAGAAGGTCGTGGCTGCCTCGCGGCCGGCTTCCCGTATTTCATACGATTCCAGAGCCCGCTCAACGATGTCAGCTGTTGAGCGATTTTCGCGCCGGGCAAGCCGATGCGCAAGATCGCGTGCCTTCGCACTGCGCGCGGAAAGTCGAGGTTCAGCCATCTCGGTCACCACAAGTATTCAGGGTCCTGATTTTGTTCCGATGTCTAAAAGAATTAACCATATCTCAGTGGTCTTACGAAATAATGCCATACGTAGATCAGGCATCTCGAAGCAGAGAGGCCAAAAGTTATTTGGAGACAGTCTTGGCACTTACCATTGCTCGTAGTCTAGTGGCGTTTGGCGTCGCCGTTTCAGCCGGCCTTTTCATGTCGATCGGTTTGCAGCAATCGGCGCTCGAACGGCTGAAAGTCAACGGGCCGGTTTACGAGCAGGTCGTCTACGGCAAGGATTTGATCGCCGATATTCTGCCGCCGCCACTGTTTGTGGTCGAATCCTACATGCTGTCCTTCGAGGCGAGCAAATTTGCGGAGCTCACAGAAACCAATCTTGCCAAGATCGCAAATCTCAAGGCCGCTTACGACGACCGCCGCGCCTATTGGAAAACCACCCGCCTGCCGCAGGCTTTGAAGGACGAACTTGAAAACGATGTCATCGCCAAGGGCGATACATTCTGGGGGGTGATGAACCGTGAGATCATCCCGGCCCTGAATGCCAAGGATGAAGACAAGGCGCATGGTGCGATCGAGCAGCTGCGCGTCGCCTTTCATTCGCACCAGGACGCGGTCGAGAAACTCGTTGCCAATTCCGACGCCTTCCTGAAGGGCGAGGAGCGTAATGCAGCCTCGGAGATCGTCACCTGGACGATCTATGCGGGTGCTGCGGGCCTCGGATCGTTCGGGCTGTTGCTGGTGGGGCTTTATCTCCTGCGTCACCGAGCAATCGTGCCGCTTGATGGCATGAAGGCCTATATGGGCAACCTTGCCGAAGGCGACTTTTCGACCGAAGTTCCCTACGCCAACCGGTCCGACGAGATCGGAGCCATGTCCAAGGCCGTGGCGGTATTCCGCCGCAACGCGCTCGAGCGGCAGGAGGCGCAGAGGCGCGAGACCGCACTACGCGATGCGGAATTTGAGCGCGAACGCAGCCAGCTGGCCGAAAGGGCAGCCGAGGAGCAGATCCGCGAAACGGTGATCGATCGGCTGACATACGGCCTGGAACAGCTATCGACCGGCAATCTCGATTGCCGGATCACGACGCCGTTCGCCACCGCCTACGAGACTTTGCGCGCCAAGTTCAACGACAGTATGGACGCGCTTTGCGCGTCGATGGCGGAGATCGCCCAGACCTCCAAGCAAGTGGGCAGTTCCTCGGCCGGCATCACCGATGCAGCCGACAGCCTTGCCTCGCGCACGGAACAGCAGGCCGCGATGCTCGAAGAGGCCACAGCCGCGCTCGATGAAATGAATGTCAAAGCCAAAGACGCCTCCGACCATGCCGGCAGGGCGACAGGCATGATGGCTCAGACCCGCACCAGCGCCGAACATTCGGCGGCCGTCGTTCGCGAAGCAATCGCCGCCATGGAAAGGATCGAAGGCTCGTCCTCTCAGATTGGCGCCATCGTCAATGTCATCGATGAAATCGCCTTCCAAACCAATCTTCTGGCGCTCAATGCCGGGGTTGAAGCCGCACGTGCCGGCGAAGCAGGCAAAGGTTTTGCCGTCGTGGCGCAGGAAGTGCGCGAACTTGCCATGCGCTCGGCCAACGCCGCCAAGGAGATCAGAGCTCTGATCTCCACCTCCTCGGCCCAGGTCTCCACCGGTGTGGAACTCGTCAACCGAACCGGCAAGGCGCTCCTGGAAATCGAAGGGCAGGTCAAGCAGGTTGCCGGCCTGATCGCCCGCATCGTGTCGGTGTCCTCCGAACAGGCGGTGGCGATAGGCGAGATCAACGCCTCCGTCAACGCGCTTGATCAGGTCACGCAACGCAACGCAGCCATGGCCGTCGAAACCGCCTCGGCCTGCCGGGCGCTCGGCAGCCAAACGCAGACGCTGGAAGGGGTCGTAAACCGCTTTCAGATCGATGCTGCCGCCAGCGGGTCAAGACCGCAGAAAGCTGCCTGACGTGTGATCGTCGAAACCCATTCTGTTCTAGCCGTCAACAATCGCCACCACGGCAACGCAGTCACCAGCCTTGACCAGCCCGGGGAAATGCCTGGCACAGAGAATTCCGTTCATGCCGGCGCGGATCTCGCGGGGGCCTACCCCGGTCCGCCCGGTCGGATAGATGCGAGCGATGATGGCATCGTCCGTGACGGCTTCACCGAGATCGATGACAGGTTCGATCAGCCCGCCCTCCTCTGCGAAAGAGAAGCAGCGACCGTCCGGCATGTCGAGCCAGGTCGTCGGACCGGGATCGACTGCGCCCGCGACGATCCCGGCGTGGCGCAGCACGTTCATGGTGCCGCGCTTGGCAATCGCCGCACTTTTGGCCGTGGCGGTGCCGCCGCCGCCGAGTTCCGTGGTGATGAAGATCTTGCCCATCTCCTCGGCAGCGGTGTCGTACATGCCGACCGCATCGATCTCCAGCATCTTCATCGAATAGGGAGCGGCAAAGGCCCTCACGAATTCGAAGGCTTTTTCCTCCTGTTGCTTGTTCGGCAGGATGTGGGCTGCGCAGAACGGCAGAAAATCGAGCGTCTTGCCGCCGGAATGAAAATCGAGGACGAGATCCGCCATCGGCAGCAGCACACGGCTGAAATAGTCGGCGATCTTCTCCGTCACTGTGCCGTCCGGCCGGCCCGGGAAGCTGCGGTTCATGTTGCCCCTGTCGATGGGCGAGGTTCTGGTTCCCGCCAGGAATGCCGGATAATTCATGGCCGGGACGATGATGACTGTGCCCCTCACCTCTTCGGCCTTCAGCGAGCGGGCAAGATCGAAAAGCGCAATCGGTCCTTCATACTCGTCGCCGTGATTGCCGCCGGTCAGCAAGGCCGTTGGCCCCTTGCCGTTCCTGATGACCGTTATCGGCACCATCACCGATCCCCAGGCGGAATCGTCGCGGCTGTAAGGCAGGCGCAGGAAGCCGTGCTGGACGCCCTCGGCAGCGAAATTGACCGTCGCGCTGATCGGCGACGGCCGCAAGCCAATCTCTGTCATGACAGCCTCAATCCTTGACCATCAGCCTGCGCGGCACGTTCGCGAAGCACTCGACACCGCTCTCGGTGATCAGGATGCTCTCGGTCGTCTCGAAGCCCATGTCGTCGAGCCAGAGACCGGTCATGAAATGGAAGGTCATGCCCGGCTTCAGTTCCGTCCGGTCGCCCGGCCGCAGGCTCATGGTGCGTTCGCCCCAGTCCGGCGGATAGGAAAGGCCGATCGGATAACCGGTGCGGTTATCCTTGACGATCCCGTATTTCTTCAGCACGGCGAAGAAGGCGTTGGCGATATCCTCGCAGCTATTGCCGGGTTTGGCGACCGCAAGACCGGCTTCCATGCCCTCCAGCGTCGCCTTTTCGGCGTCGAGAAAGGCCTGCGTCGGTTTGCCGAGGAAGACAGTGCGCGATAGCGGCAGGTGATAGCGGTTATAGCAGCCGGCGATCTCGAAGAAGGTGCCCTCGCCCTTCTTCAGCGGCCGGTCGTCCCAGGTCAGGTGCGGTGCGGATGCCTCGACGCCGGACGGCAGTAGCGGCACGATCGCCGGATAATCGCCCCCGATCCCGTCGACGCCGCGGGTGCCGGCATCATAGATTTCCGCGACCAGATCGCACTTGCGCATGCCGACCTCGATCTTGTCGAAGATGCGGGCGTGCATCGCCTCGACGATACGGGCGGCATTACGCATGTAGCCGATCTCGGTCTCGCTCTTGACGGCTCGCTGCCAGTTGACGAGGGCGGTCGCGTCGACGAAACGCGCATTCGGCAAGTGCTTCTGCAGCGCCGCAAAGGCCGCCGCCGAAAACCAGTAATTATCCATCTCGACGCCGATCGTCAGCTTACCGAAGCCGCGCTCGGTCAGGATGCCCGAGAGGTAGTCCATCGGATGGCGCTCGGTCGACTGCACGTAGTGATCGGGATAACCGACGATGTTGTCGTGTTTCAGATAGGCGGTGAATTTGGCGCCGTTGGCATCCTGGCCGCGGCCGAACCAGATCGGCTCGCCCTGCGGCGGCACGATCACTGCCTGGTGCACGTAGAAGGACCAGCCGTCATAGCCGGTCAGCCAGGCCATGTTCGACGGGTCGCTGACAACAAGCAGGTCTAAGCCCTTCGTCTCCATGGCATGCCGTGTCTTTTCCAGCCGCGCGGCATATTCGCCGAGCGAGAATTTGAGTTTGGGCTGGGTCATGTTTCTTCCCTTCTTTTCCGGCGCCGCGCCGGTCAGCTTTCGAACGTGGTCCCGGCATTTGCCGCGCCGGCACGGGCAAAGGCGAGCGTGGCGATGGCGGTGTCCTGGATGCCGGTCCCGGTCAGGTCCGCAATGGTGATCTGGTCGTTGCGCGTCCGCCCCGGCGTCCGGCCGGCGACGATCTGGCCGAGCTCGGCAAAGACCGCGTCATCTGCGACCAGGCCGGCATGGATTGCGTGATGCAACTCGCCGAGGCGCCGCGTCTGCTTCAAGCTGTCGGCGACGTAGACGTCGGCAACCGCAATGGCGGCCGGATCGATCTCGTTCTTGTGCTCAGCATCCGAGCCCATGGCGGTCAGATGCTGTCCGGGTTCCAGCCAGCCGGCGTCGATGATCGGGGTTTCCGACGGCGTGGTGGTGACGATGAGATCAGCGCCGGTCACCGCACCTCTGGCGTCCGCTATCGCGGTGACGGGAAAGCCGAGCTTTGCGGCCAATTCCGCTGCCACGCTCTGCGCCTTGGCAGCATCGCGCGCCCAAATCCTCGCTTCGCGGATCGGCCGGACCAGCGTCAATGCTTCGAGCTGCAGCCGCGCCTGCATGCCCGCACCGAAGATCGCGGCCACGGACGTATTTTTCCGCGACAGATGTTTTGCCGCCACAGCGCCGGCTGCTGCGGTGCGCACGTCGGTGAGATAGCCGTTGTCCAGCAGCAGCGCCTGCACCAGCCCGGTTCGGCTCGACAGCAGCACCATCATGCCGTTGGTGCTCGGCAGACCGATCTTCGGATTGTCGAAGAAGCCGGGGCTGATCTTGATCGCGAAGCCCTCGATGCCAGGCACATAGGCCGTCTTCACATCGACTTCGCCCCGATATTCCGGAATGTCGAGCCGCAGGATCGGCGGCATGGCGACGGCCTTGGTCGCAAGTGCAGCGAAAGCGGCCTCGATGCAGGCGACAGCATCTCGGTCAAGCCCGATGATTTTTCTCAGTTCCGCTTCCGTCAGAATGATCATTCGGCTCATAGGCCCTCCTCGCGATAGAGCGGCTGAGTCCCGTTGATCACCCGAAGATGCTGTTCCATGTCGACATTCTGCCCGGACAGGATCGCTACGATAGGACCGTTCCCCACAATCTTCCCGGCAAGAAGCGCTGCAATGCCGACCGCGCCAGCGCCTTCCACAACCTGGCGTTCGCAGGCATAGGCATGGCGCATGCCCGCGGCGATTTCCGCCTCCGTCAGCAGGATGATCTCGTCGAGAAGGTCGCGGCACATGGCAAAGGTGACGCGATTGTCGAGGCCGATCCCGCCGCCGAGCGAGTCGGCAAGGCTCGGCACTTCCTCCACCTGCACCGGGCGGCCGGCATCGAGGCTCGCCTTCATTGCGGCACCCTTCTCCATCGTCAGGCCAATCACTTTGGTCGTCGAACTGATGCCTTTGACTGCGGCGGCAACGCCGGCCGCCAGGCCGCCGCCCGAGAGCGGCACCAGCACGATTGCCGTCTCCGGCACCGTGTCGATGATTTCGAGCCCCAGCGTTCCCTGCCCGGCCACGACATCAGGATGGTCGAAGGGCGGCACCATCACCAGCCCCTCCTCGCGAACCAGCCGGTCGACCTCCTGCTGCGCCTCGTCCTGCGATGATCCAACGATGCGGACATCGGCCCCGAGGCGGCGGATTTCCGATACCTTGTTCTCCGGCACCAGCCGCGACATACAGATGGTCGCAACGGCGCCTTCCGCCTTTGCCGCATAGGCAAGCGCCCGGCCGTGATTTCCGGTCGAGGCCGCGACGACACCACGCGAGCGCTCGGCCGGCGACAAGGACAGCACCGCATTGGTCGCACCGCGCAGCTTGAAGCTGCCGGTCGTCTGATGATGTTCGAGCTTGAGATGGACCGGCACGCCGGCCAATTCGCCAAGTGAAGCGGACTGCACCATCGGTGTGGCGAGCACGCGGCCGGTAATCCGGCGCGCCGCAGCGCGGATATCCTCCAGCGAAACGGGCAAGGTGCTCACCATGATCTCAGCCTTCCCGGTAGGACTTGGTCATCAATTGACCGAGTTCGGGCCGCGCCCCATCGTCGCCGCAAAGCCGCAGGCAAGCCCAGGCGGTCGCGAGATTGCTAGTGACGACCGGCTTGCCGATTTCAGCCTCGATCCCAGCCGCGACCTCTGCTGCCCGCACCGCCGTACAGGAGATAAACAGCGCGTCCGACTGCGGTGCCAGCGCCTGGCGCGCGAAGGCAAGGATCTCGTCCGGTGCGATCCGCGCCATCTCGCGATCATCGGTCAGGCCGAGACAGGTGAAGCGGTCGATCGCAAAGCCGAGCTCCGCGAAATAATCCGCCATCGGCCGGCTGGTCTCGATCGTATAGGGCGTCAGCACCGAAATCCGTCTGGCGCCCAGCGCCTTCAGGCCGGTCACGGCGGCAGCCGTCGGCGTCACGACGGGCACGCCGGGCTTGGCCGCATGGATCGCCGCTTCGATGTTCCGGTCGCCGATCACCACCGAGGCGGAGGTGCAGGAATAGACGATGGCATCGAGCGCCTCGTCCGGAAGGATCAGTGCCGCGCCTTCGGTCAGCGACGGCTGCATCTTCAGGAGATTTTCCGGCGTGACCGGATTGGCATAATGGATGCGACTGACATAGACCCCGAGGCGAGCGCCGGCGACCATGCGCTGGAAGTCGACTTCCGTCGTGTGGTCGGTCGCGAGGATGACCAGGCCGATGCGTTTTTCCAGCGGCCGATCCTCCAGCCGCGGCGGCCGGCCGGCAGCGATGATCTCGATCTCTACGGTCATGGTCAGTTATCCATCCTGGCGTAGCGTTCCTCGAGCCAGCGTAATCCCACCACCGAGATCAGGCTGATGACGAGGAAGAAGACGCCGACCAGCGTCATCGGCTCGATGTAGCGGTAGTTGCTGTTGGCGATGCTCTTTGCCTGGTTCATGAGTTCGAGCACGGTGATCGCCGAAAGCAGCGGCGTTTCCTTGAACATGGCGATGAAATAATTGGCGAGCGCCGGGATCATCGGCGGAATCGCCTGCGGCAGGATCACGTGGATCCAGGCCTGGCGCGTCGACAGATTGGTGGCCTTGGCCGCCTCCCATTGTCCGCGCGGCACGTTCTCGATGCCGGCGCGATAGACCTCGGCGGTATAGGTCGCATAGTGAATGCCCATGCCGATGACGCCGGCGACCAGCGGCGCCAGCCGGATGCCGATATCCGGCAGCACGTAGAAGATGAAGTAAAGCTGCACCAGCAGCGGCGTGCCGCGGATGAATTCTGAGACGAAGGCGACCGTCCTGGAAATGCCAGCGACCGGTGATCGCCGTGCAATGGCGAGCCCCAGGCCGGCGATCATGGCGACGGCAGCGCCGAGGATGGTCGCAAGAAGAGTGATCTTGAAGCCTTCGAGAAGGGTCGGCATGATCTGCCAGACGAAGTCCCAATCCCATTCCATCTGATCAGGTCCTTATGCCGTCGAGGCTGCGCGCCATCCGCCGCTCCAGCCAGCGCATCGTCGCGGAGATCGCCGAGGCCATGAGGAAATAGAGGATGAGGATCGTCGCGAAGGGCACCAGCGTATTGCCGGTCTGCGCCCGCACCACCTGGGCCTGGAACGTCATATCCGTCAGCGAGATCAGCGACACGACAGCCGTGCCCTTCAGGAGTTCGATCGCATTGTTGCAGAAGGTCGGCAGCATCAGCGGCAGCGCCTGCGGCAGGATGACGTGACGCATGCGCTGATATCGCGAAAGGTTGAGCGCGATGCAGGCTTCCGACTGTTCGCGCCCGACAGCCTTGACGGCGCCACGCACCACTTCCGCCGCATAGGCGCCGACATTCAGCCCGAGCGCCAGCACGCCGGCCTGCAGCGGCGTCAGGGTCAAGCCTGCGAAAGGCAGTACGAAATAGACCCAGAAGAGCTGGACGAAGATCGAGGTGCCGCGGAAGAACTCGATATAGGCCGTCGCCAGAGCCCGCACGGCGAAGAAGCGCGATAGGCGGCCGAGGCCCGCCAGGAAGGCCATCACCAGCGCCAGCGCAGACCCCATGATCGTCAGTTCGAGCGTCACCAGGGCGCCCTCAAGGATCAGTGTCAGATAGCCGGACCATCCCGACATCGGCAGCTCACTTCTCTTCTCTGGAGATCGTTCGAGGACGATCCGGCCATGCCCATGGCATGGCCGGCTGCTTACCCTTTGTTACTTCGCCGCGGTGCAGAGCTTTTCGCGGCTCGTCGACATCGCCGCCTTGGCCGAGAAGCCGTAGGGCTCGATGATCTTGGCGAATTCCCCGGATTCCTTCAGCTTCTTCAGCTCAGCGTCGAAGGCGTCGCGCAGTGCAACGTCCTGCTTGCGGAAGGCCGCGCCATCGCAATAGACCGGGGCATTGACGACGGGAGCGACGGTTTCGAGGTTCGGATCGTTTGCCTTGGCCATCAGATCGTGGATCGACAGAACCGGCAGCGAGTAGACGTCGATGCGGCCGTCCTGCAGCATCTTGATGCCGCTCTGGCCATCCGGAACGACGATGACGCGGTCACGCGGCACGCCGGCCTCGAGCGCCAGTTTTTCCTCGGTGCCGCCGCCCGGCGCGCCGATCTTGGCGTCCGGATTGTCGGCGATGTCCTTGTAGCTCGTCAGCTTCAGCGGGTTGCCCTTCTTGAGAGCGAAAGCTTCGGCGTCGCAAAGGATCGGTTCGGAATAGGCGACGGCAGCGCAGCGCTCGGGCTTCATGAAGAGGCCTGCGGTGATTGCGTCGTGGCGGCCGGCCTGCAGGCCGGGGATCATCGCGCCATATTCCGAGATCGAGGCGACCACTTCCTTGATGCCCAGCTTTTCGAAGATTGCGCGCGCCACATCGGGTGCGGCGCCGGACACCTTGCCGTCGGCGCCGACGGCGGTGAACGGCGGCTCGTTGGCGATGGCGATACGCGCAAAGCCTTGCTCCTTCAGCTGCTCGAGCTTGTCATCGGCGGCGGAGGCCGGGGCGGCCGTCATGACCAGAAGCACCGACAGGCTGGCGGCGCTCAAAAGATATCCTGTTTTCATCGTTCCCAACTCCTCTGATTTTCCTTGAGTTTTGTTCTTGCGGGCAATGTCTGAGTTCAGACGCGGTGCCCCGCCGCAATGATCTTGCGTAGGAAAGTCTGCGTCCTCTCCTGCGTCGGATTGCGAAAGATGTCGCTCGGCTTGCCTTCCTCAACGATCTTGCCGCGATCGAAGAACAGCACACGGTCGGCGAAATCATGGGCAAAGCCCATCTCATGCGTGACGAGAAGCATGGTCATGTCGGTCTCGGAGGCGAGCCGCCGCATGACGTTCAGCACCTCCTCGACCAGCTCCGGATCGAGCGCCGATGTCACCTCGTCGAACAGCATGATCTTCGGCGACAGCGCCAGCGCCCTGGCAATGGCGACGCGCTGCTTCTGCCCGCCGGAAAGCTGCGCCGGAACGCTCTTTGCCTTGTCGGCCAAGCCGACCATATCGAGAAGCTCCATCGCCCGCTTTTCAGCCACGGGCCGCTTGATACCCTTCGTCAGCATCGGCGCCAGCGTCACGTTGTCGAGCACGCATTTATGCGGGAACAGATTGAAATGCTGAAAGACCATGCCGATCTTTTCGCGCATGCGATGCAGATGCCGTTCATCGGCCGGCACCAGCCCACTGCTGCCAGGCATGTGGTAGAGCTGTTCGCCGTCGACCTCGATATGGCCGCCGCTGATCGTCTCCAAAGTCATCAGAATGCGCAGGATCGTCGTCTTGCCGGAGCCGGATGGCCCGATCAGCGCCAGCTTCTCGCCCGGCATGACATTCATCGACAGGCCGTCGAGCACGGTCAGCGGGCCGTATTTCTTGACGATGTTGTCGATGCGGATGATGGGCGGAAGCATTCATGTCTCTCCCTGTTGAGACAAGCAATGTCCTAACGATGACGGTCCATCAAAATCATGTCAATTCGTAAAATAATATCATGACAATTATTCTGCACACGCTCAAATACAAGGCAGCGGCATCAGATCGCAAGCAGCAGCTCTTCCGGATTGCCTTGCGCCAATGAGGCGACGATGCCGAGCCCCGTCCGCAGCTCGCTTTCGGTTGTCGAGCCAAGCGAGATGCGCACGGCTGGCGTCCAGCCTTGATCGCCGGTGTGGAACGATTTGCCAGGCGCGATCGCCACGCCGCGCAGCCTTGCCTGCGATACGAAGCCGTCCTCCGTATGATTGCCTGAGAGCGGCAGCCAGACGTGCAGGCTTTGCGGATGCGCCCGGTACGGCAGGCCGGCCAGCATCTCCGCCGCGATCGCGTGCCGGCTCAAAAGGGCACGGCGCTGCCAGTTGACCAGCTCCATCGCCGTGCCGTCGCTGACCCAGCGGGTGGCGATCTCGGCCATGGCAGGCGTCGCCATCCAGTTGGAGACGAGATGCCGATTGGCGACGGCGGCGACATAGCGGTCGGGCGCGGTGAGATAACCGATCCGCAGGCCGGGAACAGTAATTTTCGTGAAGCTCGTGACGTAGAGTGTCCTCTCCGGCGCAAACGCGGCCATCGGCGGTGCACGACCCTCGACCATCGGGCCGAGAATGTCGTTTTCGATGATCGCGATATCATGTTTCGCAGCGACGGTGGCGAGCGCCTGCCTGCGCTCCGCGCTCATCAGCGCCGCCATCGGATTGATCACCGAGGGCTGCAGGAAAATGGCGCGGATCGGTCCCTTTCGACAGGCTTCGTCCAGCGCTTCGGGGATCATGCCCTCCTCGTCGATCGCCAGCCCTTCGAGGTGCAGACCGAGATAGGTGGAGAGCGGAACCAGCGTATGATGGCTGATCGCTTCGGTCGCGACCGTCGAGCCGGGCGGGGCGACGCTCATCAGCGCCACCGTCATGCCCGATGTCGCACCGTTCGTCACGCTGATGTTCAGCGGCGATACCTCCAGCCCGCAGCGCGCCAGCCATTCTGTAGCGACCGCGCGATGGCGCGGAAATACCATGTTCGGCCTGAACGAAAGGGCCGAGCTCGAAGGCAGGTTTTCGGAAAGCCAGCCGAAAGCCTGCCGCAGCCTTTCCAAATGGATCTGCTCGCAGACCGGTTTCAGGATCGAAAGATCGATTACCTCGCCCAGCCGTTCCGGCAGATAAGGCGGTTCCGGCTCGCGCGGCCTAGTCTGGACGAAGCTGCCGCGTCCGATCTCGCCGGAGATCAGCCCCCGGCGGATCAACTCGTCATAGGCGCGGCTGACCGTCTGCACGGAAAGATCCAGATCATCCGCCATCTTGCGGTGCGGCGGCAATCGTGTGCCGTCGGAGAGCTTGCCGTCCGTGATCGCGCTTGCGATCTGTTCGGCAAGCGAGAGATAGGCCGGCCGGCGAAGTTGCGAGGGATCGGGGCGCCACTTTGTCATGATTTCAACACTGCTGAAAATCAGTTCAATTGACAATGCAAAAATGCGCTCCCATTGTCTTTTCCCTGCGTTTGAAATGATTTCTTTCTAAAGAAAGCACCATGAAGCTCGACGCCATCGACCTGCGCATTCTCGACGCCGTCCAGCGCGACGGCCGCATCACCAAGCTGGCCCTGGCCGAAAAGGCCGGGCTGTCGCCGACGCCGTGCTGGATGCGGCTGCGCAAGCTCGAAAAGGCGGGCGTCATCACCGGCTATCACGCGCGCATCGCGCCGCGGCGGATCGCACCGGTCGCCAGCGTGATGATGGAAGTGACGCTCGCCAACCATCGCCAGGCGGATTTCGAACGCTTCGAGCGGGCCATCAGCGCAATCCCGGAGATCGTCGCCTGCTGGTCGGTCGGCGGCGGCGTCGATTACATCCTGAAGATCATCGCGCCCGATATCGATGCCTATCAGCGGCTGGTCGACGGGCTTCTCGACCGCGAACTCGGCATCGACCGCTACTTCACCTACATCGTCACCAAGACGGTGAAGGAGGACACAGTCCTTCCGGTCTCTTCCTTCACCGCCACCGGTGAAGAACAGACCGCGTCGTAGACAATCTCTCTGCCAGGGCGCCATCCTTTGGACCATCTCTCTCTTTTCGCATCCGCCAACAGACAATCTCTCGCCCGCTCCCGTGGAAGACTGATGTCAACCGCCACGAGGAGAATGGACATGACCGCCGTTTTTGCCCGCCCCGCCTATCATGACGCGCTGTCGCGGCTTGGCGACCGCCATCTCCTGCGCGATCTGGCCTATGTCGGCGGCCGGTGGATCGCCGGCCAATCAGGGAAAAGTTTCGAGGTCACGGATCCCGCTTCTTCGGCGACGCTGGCCTGGGTTGCAAGCCTTGGCGCGGATGAGACGGCGGTGGCGATCGATGCTGCGTCGGAGGCTTTTGCCGCATGGCGCGCGATGCTGCCGCAGAGCCGCGCGGCGATCCTGCGCAAATGGTTCGAGCTGATGCTGGCGGCCAAAGAGGATCTGGCGCTGATCATGACGCTCGAACAGGGCAAGCCGCTTGCGGAATCGCGTGGCGAGATTGATTACGCCGCCTCCTTCGTTGAATGGTATGCCGAGGAAGGCAAGCGGCTGAACGCCGAGAGCGTCACCAGCCACCTGCCCGGCGCGGAAATGATTGTCCGGCGCGAGGCGCTCGGCGTCGTCGGCATCGTCACGCCCTGGAATTTCCCCTCTGCCATGCTCACCCGAAAGGCTGCCGCAGCGCTGGCCGCCGGCTGCACGGTCGTCGCCCACCCCTCCTCCGAAACGCCGCTTTCGGCACTGGCTCTTGCCGAGCTTGGCGAGCGCGCCGGTATTCCCGCCGGCGTCTTCAACGTTATCACCGGCAATGCCGCTACGATCGTCGGGCGCATGTGCTCCGACAATCGCGTGCGCGCCATGAGCTTCACCGGCTCCACCGGCATCGGACGGCTGATCGCCGCCCAATGCGCACCAACCCTGAAGCAATTGGTGATGGAACTCGGCGGCCACGCCCCGCTGATCATCTTCGACGACGCCGATATATCAAAGGCGGTCGAGATCGCCGTCAATGCCAAGTTTGCCACATCCGGCCAGGATTGCCTCGCCGCCAATCGCATCTTCGTCCAGCGGCGCATCGCCGATGCCTTTGCCAAGGCCTTCGCCTACCGCATTGCCGAACTGAAGGTTGGTCCAGGGCTCGAAGATAGCGCAGAGATCGGACCGCTGATGCATGAACGCGCCGTCGCCAAGGTCGAGGAACACGTCTCCGACGCGCTGGCGCGTGGCGCGCGGCTCGTTACCGGCGGCAAGCGCCACAGGGCCGGCCGGCTCTTCTACGAGCCGACGCTGCTGACCGATGTGCCGGCGGATGCGCTGATCATGCGCGAGGAGACTTTTGGCCCTGTGGCGGCCATGACCGCCTTCGACACGGAAGACGAGGTTATCGCCCGCGCCAACGATACCGAATACGGTCTCGTCGCCTATATCGTCACAGAAAGCGGCGCCCGCCAGATGCGGCTCGGCCGTGCGCTGGAATACGGCATGGTGGCGGTCAACCGCGTGAAAATCACCGGCGCTCCCATTCCCTTCGGCGGCTGGAAGCAGTCCGGCCTCGGCCGCGAGGGTTCACGCCATGGGCTCGAGGCCTTCACCGAGCTCAAATATCTCTGCATCGATACGGCTGCCTGAGCCGCCCCATTTTCAAGAAAGAGGCTACGACATGCTCGATAGAAGCAACGAACTCACCGCCTGGGACCGCGATCACTTCTTCCATCCCTCGACCCATATGGGCGGGCATGCCCGCGGCGAGACGCCGACCCGCGTCGTCGCTGGCGGCGAAGGCGTCTACATCACCGATACGACAGGCCGCAAAAGCCTCGACGCCTTTGCCGGCCTTTACTGCGTCAATGTCGGCTACGGTCGCCAGAAGATTGCCGATGCGATCGCCGAACAGGCGAAGAACCTCGCCTATTACCACGCCTATGTCGGCCACGGCACGGAAGCCTCGATTACGCTGTCGAAGATGATCATCGACCGCGCGCCCGCCGGCATGAGCCGCGTCTATTTCGGTCTCTCCGGCTCGGACGCCAACGAGACCAACATCAAGCTCATCTGGTACTACAACAACGTCCTGGGCCGTCCGGAAAAGAAGAAGATCATCTCACGCTGGCGCGGTTATCACGGCTCTGGCGTCATGACCGGCAGCCTCACCGGCCTTGCGCTCTTTCACAACGCTTTCGATCTGCCGCGGGCACCGGTGCTACACACCGAAGCACCCTATTATTTCCGCCGCCCCGACCGGTCGATGAGCGAGGAGCAGTTCTCGCAATATTGCGCCGACAAGCTCGAGGAGATGATCATCGCCGAAGGCCCGGAAACGATCGCCGCCTTCATCGGCGAACCCATCCTCGGCACCGGCGGTATCGTACCGCCGCCGAAAAGCTACTGGCAGAAGATCCAGGCCGTGCTCGACAAATATGACATCCTGCTCGTCGCCGATGAAGTCGTCACCGGCTTCGGCCGTCTCGGCACGATGTTCGGCTCGGACCATTACGGCATGAAGCCGGACCTGATCACCATCGCAAAGGGCCTGACCTCGGCCTACGCTCCTCTTTCCGGCACGATCGTGTCGAACAAGATGTGGCAAGTTCTGGTGCAGGGTTCCGATCAGCTGGGCGCGATCGGGCACGGCTGGACCTATTCCGCCCATCCGATCTGTGCCGCCGCAGGCATTGCCAACCTCGAACTGATCGACGAGCTCGGCATTGTCGAGAATGCCGGCGCGACCGGCGCCTATTTCCGTTCGGAACTCGCAAAGGCCGTCGGCGGCCACCGCAACGTCGGCGAAGTCCGCGGCGACGGGCTGATGGCGGCCGTCGAATTCGTCGAGGACAAGGACGACCGCACGTTCTTCGATGCCGGCCGCAAGATCGGCCCGCAGGTCGCCTCCGCCGTCCTCGAACGCGGTGTCATCGGCCGCGCCATGCCGCAGGGCGACATCCTCGGCTTCGCCCCGCCGCTTTGCCTGACACGCGAGGAGGCCGATATCGTGGTCAAGGCCGCGGCGGATGCGATCGAAACCGTCTTCAAGAACATCTGAGGGAGAAGAGCGGCATGACGATCCCGGAAAAGATGGCTGCGGTATTGCTCACCGGCCATGGCGGTTTGGACAAGCTCGTCTACAGCATGGACGTGGCTGTTCCGAGACCCACGGACGGCGAGGTTCTGATCCGCGTCACGGCCTGCGGCATGAACAATACCGACGTCTGGGTCCGTCAAGGCGCCTACGGCACCGAGGATGATCCATCGGCCGTCTCCACGTGGCGCAGGCAAGGCAATACGCTGACATTCCCGCGCATCCAGGGCACCGATACGGTCGGTCATATCGTCGCCGTCGGAACCGGCGTTGATCCGGCGCGCATCGGCGAACGCGTCATGGTCGACTTCTCGATCTATAACCGCGACGACGACAGCCTCGCCGACATCGATTACATGGGCCATGGCCGCGACGGCGGTTATGCAGAATACATGGCACTGCCGGCCGAGAACGCCCATGTCGTCGCAACCGATCTGACCGACGTCGAACTCGCCACCTTCTGCTGCGCCTATCTGACCGGCGAGCGCATGCTGGAACGGGCAAGGCTTGTCGCCGGTGAACGCGTCCTCGTGACCGGCGCCTCGGGCGGCGTCGGCTCGGCGATCATCCAGCTCGCACGTGCCCGCAGCGCCATCCCGATCGCGGTCGCAGGCCCCGGCAAGGAGGCGGCGATGCTCGATATCGGCGCCGAGGCGGTGGTGACCCGCGGCAAGGGCGATCTGGTGGAAGCCGTCCATTCCGCCAGCCGTGGCCACCCGATCGATGTCGTCGCCGATCTCGTCGGCGGGCCGCTGTTCAACGATCTCCTGAAGATCCTGCGCCCCGAAGGCCGCTACACGACAGCCGGCGCCATCGCCGGTCCGGTCGTTCAGCTCGATTTGCGGACCATGTATCTGAAGCAGCTGGAGCTGCACGGCTCGAGCCAGGGAAGCCGCGCCGACTTCCGCCGGATCGTCGGCTACATCGAAAGCCGGAAAATCCGGCCTCTCGTCGGCGGCGCCTATCCGCTGTCGGAATTCCACCGCGCGCAGACCGACTTCATGGCGAAGAACTTCGTGGGCAAATTGGTCGTGGTTCCCGACGAGAGATGATCCTTGCTTTCGAGGGCGAACCTTATCGGGTTTGCCGCGTTTCACGGCCATGGAATATCATCATGGCACCGGGCTTTCGCTGCGTCGGAATATTTCGCAGCAATGCGATGACATCCTTCCCGCGCCCTCGCTGGAGGGGGCGGTACGGTCGTTTACGCCGAAAGGTCGCTGATGCCAGCCTCCGCCAGCACGAAACACCTGACGTCCATCGAACTTGGAAGAATTCGGCGCGCCGTCGGCATAGCGCGCCTGATGGATACCGCTGTCAGATTGCCTGTCATCGGCGTGCGGATCGGTGCAGACTCGATTCTCGGCCTTATCCCGGCCGTCGGCGACATTGCCGCATCCCTCATCGGTCTTTTCATCATCGATGAGGCAAGACGCCTCGGCATTCCCACCCACAAGCTCGCACGCATGGCCGTCAATCTCGGGATCGACGCCGCCGGCGGAACCGTTCCGCTACTTGGCGATATCTTCGACGTCTATTTCAAATCTCATCGCCGAAACGTCGGCATCATTCTCGACCACTTTGGGATCAGCGAAGATGAGCTGAATCGGCGCATCTGACCAAGCCGGCGTCCCTTTGCAACTTCCCTGTCGAGGAATTTGTACGAGGCCGTCGGCACCGGTCCCAAGGAGGCCGCGTAACCGGTGCCCTCGCCTTAAAAGACGAGCAACCTGCAGAGGTGGATCTGAACTGGAGCGCTTTCGCTTAAAGTTCAGTCAGAGCGCCGGCCGTCTTCACTGCGTGGTCAAGAACGAATTGCAGCTTGGCGGCGTGGCCGAAACCCGGCTCATCTGGCTGCCCCTTTTGTACGGCGTTTGCAAATCGCTGGAAATTGGTGATGACCGGTTCGACCTCGATCGTGCGCCAGATTGCCTTGTCCGCGTCGGGACCTTCACATGCCCTGAGCGTCGAACCTTCAGGCGTATGCACCACCTCCAGCGCGCCCTTGTCTCCATGCAGGCGCAGGCGCAATTCGTTCAGATGGCCAGTCGCCCAGCGCGTTGCGTGAATGACGCCAGCGGCACCGTTTTCGAGTTCAGCCATCATCAGGAAACTGTCATTTGCATCGAGATCATACTCGCCGATCCGATTTCCGGGGCTCTTGTCGAACACCTTGAGATGCGATGCGGCCGCCTTGACGTCACTTCCGGCGGCAAAAACCGCGAAGTCGAGAATATGGATACCGACATCGCCCAGCACGCCATTGGAGCCGTGCTTTGTCGACAGTCGCCAAAGCCATTGCGATTCCTTGGTCCAGTCGCCCCACGCCTTTGAGACCAGCCAGCTCTGGAGATAAGACGCCTCGAAGTGGCGGATCGCGCCGATGCGTCCGTCCAGCACCATCTTACGCGCTGCTTGCAGCGGCGCTACATTACGATAGGTAAGGTTTACCATCGTGACCTTGCCGGACGCAGCGGCGGCGTCGGCCATCTCTTTGGCTTCGCGGTAGTTAACCGCAAGCGGCTTCTCGCAGAGGACATGCTTTCCGGCGCCGAGTATCTTCATTGTCGTGGAATAATGCGCGCGATCCGGCGTGACATTGGTCACGGCGTCAAACTCTCCCCAGGCAAGCGCGTCATCAAGCGACGTGAAAGTAAGTGGGATACCATGCCTGAGCGCGAAGGCCCGAAGCCGGACCTCGTCCGTATCGACAGCAGCAACGATTTTTACGTCGGCGATTTCGGAAAAATTCATGGCATGGGTGTTTGCCCATCCTCCGGTTCCGAGAATGATCAAGCGCATTTTTGTCCTCATGGTCGTTTATCGAACTGTTAGCAGCAAAATCGATCGTCTTTCACAAGCACCAGACACCCTTGCCGATAGCGCCCGTCTGTCATGGTCTCCACGCCCAAGGAAGGCGTTTCAATTTCTCAGCGGTAACCGGCTTCGCCGGCCTGGTGCAGTCTCGGGCCGCGTTCGACGATCGGCTCCAGTGCTGTTTCTACCGGCACATTTGGGGCATCGGTAATGCTCTTCAATGCACCCTCAGGGTTATAGGCCCACTTGACGCCGTTGATCAGCACCTTCTGGACATTGGCGTCGTGATAGGTCGGATAGGTCTCGTGACCGGGGCGGAAATAGAAGATGTTGCCGGCGCCGCGGCGCCAGGTCAGGCCCGAGCGGAACACTTCGCCGCCCTGGAACCAGGAGATGAACACCGTTTCGAGCGGTTCCGGCACCGAAAACTGCTCGCCGTACATTTCCTCGTTCTCAAGTTCGAAATGCTCGCCGATACCGGCGGCGATCGGATGGCGCTGGTTGATCGTCCACAGACGCTCGCGCTCCCCCGCCTCGCGCCATTTCAGCGCGCAGGGCGTGCCCATCAGCCGCTTGAAGATCTTGGAGAAATGGCCGGAATGCAGCACCAGCAGGCCCATGCCTTCCCAGACGCGCTTGGCGACACGCTCGACAACGACATCGGAAACTGCGCCGTGATCCTTGTGGCCCCACCAGGTCAAGACGTCGGTCTCAGTAAGGCGGGCTTCGCTGAGGCCGTGTTCCGGCTCCTGCAGCGTCGCCGTCGTCGCCGAGATACTTGGATCGGTGTTCAGCGCATTGGCGATCGTCGTGTGCATGCCCTCGGGATAGATTCCCCGGACGATCTCATTGGTATTCTCGTGGATGTTCTCACCCCACACAACGGTGCGAATGGTCACGTCGTTCTCTCCTTATAGTTAAAACGGATCGAGCCTTGGGAGGAACATCGACCCTGGGAAAATCAGGCAGCCCGCATGGATGCTCGCTCAAGCGCCCGGCCCGACCGGTCGAAACGGTGAACGTGGCCGGCAAGCGGCACAAGGCCAAGCGTTTGGCCAGGCGCGTGGCGGGAGACACCGGCTTCCCGCACGACGAACGGCTCATCCGCCCCGATATCCAGATAGACGAAGCTATCGGCGCCGAGGATTTCCGAATGGATGACCGTGCCGCTCCAAACGGGCGACTCGGGCGTGATGCAAACATGCTCTGCGCGCACACCAATCGTATGGCTATCATAGGGTTGCGCCAGCACGCCCGAGAGGAAATTCATTTTCGGTGAACCGATGAAGCCGGCAACGAAGACCGAATTGGGGCTTTCGTAAAGTTCCAGCGGCGTGCCGATCTGCTCGACGACGCCGTCCCTCAACACGCAGATCCGATCGGCGAGTGTCATGGCCTCGACCTGGTCATGGGTCACATAGATCATCGTCGTGTTGTGCATGCTGCGATGAAGCTTCGCGATTTCCAGCCTCGTCGCGACGCGAAGCGCCGCATCGAGGTTGGACAGCGGCTCGTCGAAGAGAAAGATCTTGGGATCGCGTACGATCGCCCGGCCGATTGCGACGCGCTGACGCTGGCCGCCGGAAAGCTGTCGCGGCAAGCGGTCCAAGTAGGGTGAGAGCTGCAGCATGCCGGCGGCCTGTTCAACACGCTGGCGGCATTCGTCTCTGGTGCTCCCGGAAAGTTTCATGCCGAAAGCCATGTTGTCGAAGACCGTCATATGCGGGTAGAGCGCGTAGGACTGGAACACCATGGCGATCCCTCTCTTCGACGGCGCGTGCTGGTTCACCGTCCTGTTGTCGAAGGAGAGGGTTCCCGACGTGATGTCCTCGAGCCCGGAGATAAGCCGCAGCAGCGTGGACTTGCCGCATCCCGACGGCCCCACGAACACCATGAACTCGCCCCGGCGGATGTCCATCGTCACGCCTTTGATCACCTCGAAAGCGCCGAAGCTCTTGCGGATATTCTCCAGTCGGATTTCTGCCATGTCCTACTCCCTCAACCCTTGACGCCGCCGGCGGTCAGTCCCGAAATGATCCGTCGCTGGAATATCAAAACAAGCACGACGACCGGTACGGTGACGATTACTGAAGCCGCCATGATGTTGCCCCACGGGATCTCGAATGCGCTGTTGCCCGAAAGCAGGGCGATCGCAACCGGGACGGTTCGCTGCGTATCCGACGATGTGAATGTCAGGGCGAAAAGAAACTCGTTCCAGGCGGTGATGAAGGCGAGCAGTCCGGTTGTTACCAGCGCCGGCCACATCAACGGCATGAACACCTGGGTGATGATGACCCACGGTGAGGCGCCGTCGACGATCGCCGCCTCCTCGATCTCGATCGGCAATTCCCGCATGAAGGTCGTCAGCACCCAGACGGTGAAGGGGAGCGTGAAGATCATGTAGGAAAAGATCAGCGCGAAGGGCGTGTTGAAGATGCCGATCCAGCGGATGAGTTCGAAGAGGCCCGCAAGAACGGCAATCTGCGGAAACATCGACACCGAGAGGATGGTCAACATCAACAGTGCCCGCCCGCGGAAGTGCACCCGGGCCAAAGCGAAGGAAGCGGTGATCGAAAGTAGCAGCGATGCTGAAACAACGACGCAGGCGATCATCGCGGAATTCGCCAGACTGCGGACGAAACCGCCCTGGCCCATTACGGACGTGTAGTTGCCGAAGGAGATCGAGGTCGGCCAATAATCGACTTTGAAAAGGGCCGTGCCGGTCTTCAGGCTCGTGAGGATCGCATAGTAGAACGGAAATACCGCAATGATGACGATGATTGTGACGAGCAGGTAGAAGAGCGTATTCTTGGCGAACGAAAGCAGCATCAACGTTCCTCCCCGCCGAGCTTGACGCGACCGAGCCAGATATAAAGGACGGTTACGGAGGCAATGATGAGGAAAAGCACCGTTGACGCGGTGGCGCCGTAGGCGAACTTGTCGAAGTCGAACAGGTTCTCGCGCGCCATGACCGACATGGTCTTCGTCTGCGCATTGTTGGGCGTCAGTACATAGATCAGGTCGAAGATGCGCATCGCATCCAGTATCCGGAAGATCACGGCAACCATGATGGCCGGTCGGATCAGCGGCAGCGTCAGACGCCAGAAAACCTTGACCGGATTGACGCCATCGATCTTGGCAGCCTCATAGATGTCTCCCGGAACCATCTGTAGTCCCGCAAGAATCAGAAGCGCCATGAAGGGAGTCGTCTTCCAGACATCGACGATCAGCACTGCGATCATCGCCGTTTCCAGATTGGCGGTCCAGGCAATCTTCTCGCTGATAAGACCGAAGCCGAGCAGAATATCGTTTAGAATGCCGAACTGATCATTGAGCATCCAGGCCCACATCTTTGCTGAGACGATTGTTGGGATCGCCCAAGGAATGAGGATTGCGGCCCGTACGATCCCACGCCCGACGAACCGTGCGTTCAGCACCAAGGCGACGATCAGCCCGAGCCCGGTCTCGATGACCACCGAAAGGACGGTAAACTTGGCAGTGTTCCAGACGGCATTCCACCAAACCGGATCGGCAAGCAGCCCGCGATAGACGGTCCTTCCGCTCTTCAGTGTCACCCAAGACAAATAATTGTCAAAGCCGACGAACTGCGCATTGCCAAGGTCGTTCAGCGACGCATTCGTAAAACTGAAATAGATCGTTCTGAACAGCGGCCAGCCAGCGACGATTGCCAAGATCAACAGCGTCGGCGCCAGAAACATCCATGCCGATCGAACGCGCTCGGATCGCAACTCCGTGGTGGCTCTGAAATGGGAAACCCTGGGCTTGACTGCTTGTGGAACTACGATTTCGCTCATGAAACGTCTATCCGTCGTTAGCGCGTCCGAAGACCGGACCGGCGGCTTGACAGCCGCCGGTCGGAATACTCACCAAGCGTCGCCTTTGAGGGTCGTTAGGTCGGCTTCGAGAAGCTCGAGGTTATCGGCAGCTGAGCCGCTGCCTGACAAGGTATTGTGCACCGCAGTCCAGAACTTTGAGGACACCTCATTGTACTTTATCTTGGCCGTCGCCGAAGGGCGTGGCACCGCGTCCTGGAAAATGGGTTTCCAGTTCGGCATGAAGGGCTGCGCGGCAGCAACATCCTTGTCGTCATAAATATCCGTCAGGGTCGGCAAATTGGAGAGTTCGATCGCACGTGCCTTTTGAACGTCCTTCGACGCCAGGAATTTTACGAGCGCGATGGCTGCGTCCTGCTTTTCGGAATATTTCGAAACCGCCAGGTTCCAGCCGCCAAGTGCCGAAGACGGCTTATCGCCGACGGCTGCAACCGGTAGCGTCATCACGTCGAACTTGCCCTTCACGACGCTGTCGGCACCGTTTCCGAGAGAATAGGCATAAGGCCAGTTGCGCATGAAGACGGCGTTGCCGGTCTGCCAGACACCGCGCGATTCTTCTTCCTGATATGCGAGCACCCCTGGCGGTGAGATCGTGCCGATCCAGCCCTTGGCCCGTTCAAGCGCGGCTGCCGCCTTCTCGTTGTTGATCGAGATCGTCCCGTCCGGCTCGACGATCTGGCCGCCGCCCGACGATTTCACCCATTCCAGTCCGTTGCAGGTAAGCCCTTCGTAGGAATTGCCCTGGAAGACGTAGCCCCAGAGGTCCTTCTGTCCGGCCTGGCGTTCCTTATCCTGAATCTCTTTGGCGGTTGCGGCCATCTCGTCCCAGGTCTTCGGCGGCTGTTTTCCATATTTCTCCAGCAGGTCCTTTCGGTAAAACAGCGCAGGAGCATCGGTAAACAACGGCAGCGCCACAAGCCGACCATTGACAGTCTGAGACGCGATGATCGACGGGAAGAACTGGCCGACAACGTCCTTGGCTGCCTCCTTCAGATCGACGAACTGGTCGGCAAGCTGCGGTGCCCAGATGACATCGGTCTGATAGACATCGACGTCCTTGTTTCCAGCAGCAAGCCATAGGCGATATTGCGAAAATTGCTCGCTGCTCGATGACGGCATGGTCACGAGCTTGACCTGATTGCCGGTATCTTTCTCGAAAATAGCCAGCTGCTTGTTCAAGAATTCGACGTTTTTTCCCGTTGTGTTGGCGGCAAAGGAAATTTCGGCAGCACGGATCGGGCCGGCGGTCGCGATGGCGATTCCGAGCGCGGACAAGCCCAAAGCAAATTTTTTCATGATCTCCTCCCAGAAATTGAAATCGATTTGGCGATCAGACCATTGCAGAAGGTCGCAGAGGCGTCAAGCCCACCAAGATTAGCGATCCGCAGTTGCATTATGAAGAGAAATTGACTGATATACAGTGTGTAGCGGTATTTTTTACCCCTACGAGCAGAGATTCAAAGTAACAAAATTGAAACCGATTTCAATTTTTGCCGGACTGACACTTGCCCGTTGCGCATCGCCAAAGCTTCGTCCATTGATTGCCGGGACAGAGAAGACATCCGATGAAACTTCGTGAATTTGCAAAGCAGCTTGGGCTCTCTCCGACGACGGTCAGCCGTGCGCTCAGTGGCTATCCCGAGGTGAGCGAAGCCACGCGCGCCCGGGTTGCAAGCGAAGCAATGCGCCTTGGCTACCGCCCCGATATCAATGCCGTGCGGCTAAAGACCGGGAGAGCCGGAGCGATAGGCGTCATGATGGCGCGGTCGGGAGAAATCCATTTTGCCGAATTCATGTCGGGTATGGCACAGCGCCTAGAAACGGCCGATACCGATATTCTCATCACGCCTATTACCGCACACAATGATGAGGACGAGATGCAGGCCTACCGACGCCTGGTCGAAAGCCGCCGGGTGGATGCGGTGATCATTCATTCGCCTCGCCCGAGGGATCCGCGGATCGGAGTGCTGAACAGCTTAGGCCTGCCTTTCCTGGTTCACGGCCGATCGGAATCCGAGCACGTTCACGCGTGGCTCGATATCGACAATGAAAATGCCGTGCGTCGGTCCACCGAACATCTGCTCGATCTCGGGCATCGGCGCATTGCCATGATCAATGGTCTGCGGGGCAAGACGTATTCGATCCATCGCGAGCAGGGTTTTCGGGTCGCGCATCAGGAACGTGGGCTCGTCGCCGATCCCAACCTAATGGTCTGCGATAAATTCTCCGACGAGAGCGGCTTTCGACATGCCCGCTCTTTTCTCGAGAGGGCGAACGCGCCGACTGCCATCGTTGCCGGTTCCACGATGACAGCGCTTGGTGTTTACCGTGCTGTCCGTTCGCTTGGGATGACGGTGGGACAGAATGTTTCCGTCATCGCCCATGACGACGTCTTCCCATATCTAACGGCCGAAAGCATGGTGCCGTCGCTCTCGACAACACGATCGTCCATGCGTGCCGCGGGCACGCGCTGCGCTGAGCTAACGCTACAGCTTATCGCTGGACGTGCCGTCGATGAGATCCACGAATTGTGGCCAGTCGAACTGATCCTGAGGGAAAGTACCGCCCCGCCGCCCTGACGGAGAGCAACCTCTCGATAGTGCGTTTGCCGACGCACGCAGGATCGGCCTGCTTTTTTAAAGCTGATCGATCGCAGGAACCTTGCCGCTCAGAAACGCCAGAGCCGCTGCGCCGACGAGGCCCGAGTTCTGATCCAATGCGGCCAGCATCACCCCGACATCCTTGAATGCCGGCATTGCCCATTGCGTGATGTAGGCTTGAATGCCGGGTTGTAGACGATCGAACTCGTGGGAAAGCCCGCCTCCCATCACGATGATATCGGGACTGAAGATATGGATCAGGCTGGTGAAGCCGCGACCGAGAATTTCCGCTTCTTCGTCAATCAGTTGATTTGCGAGCCGATCGCCATCTCTTGCGGCTGCGAAAACGCTGCGGCTGTCGATGGCGCCGCCATCGCTGCCGATCGTCGTCCCGCTGGATTCCATCGCCCGCATTTGAGCGCGGCGCGCAAAAGCTGTTCCGGATCCGTAGGCCTCGAAACAACCCCTGTTGCCGCACGGGCAAAGCTCTCCGTTCGGCACGACCGACATGTGCCCGACATGGGCTGCCATGCCCTTGCGGCCGCGCACGACGCGACCGTCCGACACAACGCCACCGCCAATGCCGGTACTCACCGTGACATAGACCAGATTATCGAGGCCCTTGCCGGCTCCGAACTGCCACTCGCCGATGGCAGCGGCAATCGCATCGTTCTCGAGGTCGACCGAAAACGGAAACCGCTTCTGCAATTCCGCCTTCAGCGGAAAGTCGACAAAGCCGGAGAGGGTCGGGATATTCGAGGCGACACCGGCGACCGTATCGAGCGGGCCCGGAGCGGATACGCCGACGCCCACTACCGAGGCAGGGTTCGATGCTGCAAGCAGTCCATCGGTCAAGCCGCAGATTTGGGCGAGCACCCGGTCGGGGCCTGCCAGCGCATCCGTCGGTTCGGCTGCACGCGCCAGGATCCTGCCCTGCTCGTCGACGAGGGCAGCGCGCACCTGCGTCCCACCGAGGTCGATTCCAATGGCAATCTGCTGCATGTGAAGACCATGAGTTAGAGTGCGCGCACCCATGCCATCCGCTCGTCGAGCGATGGCGCATTGAAAGCCAGGGAACCGAGGACAACCGTTTCCGCACCTGACTGGCGCAGAAGAGGCACGGTGTGCTCGCGAATACCGCCGTCGGCCGCCAGCACGATCCGATGCGCCGCGCCGCAACCGGCGATGATTTGCTTTGCCTGCTGAAGCCGCGCGCCGGCCTTCTCGTCGAGGCCCTGGCCCTTCACGCCGATCGCCGTGCCGAGCAGCGTCACAAAGCGCAGCCGGGACGCATATTTCTCGACGCGTTCGACAGGGGTGCCTACCTTGAGCACCATGCCGGCTGCGACGCCGCGGCGATCGAGAAGATCGAGCGCCTCGGCGGCGACGCTTTCGTTTTCAACATGAAGACTGATCAGGTCGCTGCCGGCATCGGCGAACTGCTCGATCTGCGACAAGAGGATGCTGTCGGCGACCATCAGGTGAACGTGGATCGGGCGCGAGGACACTTTGCGCACGCCGGCAACGAGATCAGGGAAAAACAACATGGCCGGTGCGAAATGGCCATCGGCGACATCGATGTGGAGAATGTCGACGTGAGGATCGACGCGCGCCAGATCATCCGCCAGATGCATGAGATCGGCCGACCAGACCGAGAATTCGGCAATCAGGTGATCCTTCGGAAGATCGGCGATCCAGGACTTGGAGGGGGTCGTCATTATTTCAGAGCTCCTTCAAAAAATTGCCCATGGCAAGCCGGAAGTCGGCAACGTATTGCGTACGGCTCTCGGTCTTCGGCGTGATCTGCACGAAGCGCGCGCCGGCAATTCGCTCGGCAAGAGCACGCGCATGGCTGAGAGGATGAATGCTGTCCCGATCATGGCCGATAACCAGCGTCGGCACGGTGAGATTGCCGACCTCCTCGTCGGTCACACCAGGACCGTCATTGGAAATCCTGGTGAGCAGTTCGGCGGTCACATCCAAAGGCGTGCGGGAGAAAAAGCCGGTGAGCGAGGCAAGATTGTCCGGCGCCTCGGCGGCGAGCCGCACGCCAACCGGCCCGGCAAGGAATGCGGTCTTTGCCTCGCCCAGTGGCAGAGTTTTCAGACGCCGCCCGACTTCGGCGTTGGGTGCCATATTCTCCGGCGCGGATGCCGTCAGCCAGGCCGGCCTTGCGATGATCAGAGCTTTGACAAGATCCGGTCGCTTGACCGCGAGACGTAAAGCGATCGCCGCGCCCATCGAGATGCCGCCGATCACGATCGGCGGCGTAAGGTTTTTTTCCAAATAGGCGGCAATATCATCGCAGAAGGTCGCGATCGATAGCTGCTCCAGATTGCCGGCTTGGGAATGGCCGTGGCCCCGCGCTTCGATCGTGACCCGGCGAAAACCTGCGTCGAGCGGAAAGACCTCAGCGGTCTGCGCCGCGTCGCCGCATAGGCCGTGCTGGAAGATGACGGACGCGCCCTCGCCCGCCACATCCACATTGAGAATGGTCCCGTCGCTGGTTTCGAACGGTTGCGCCCGTCTCATCTGCCAGCCTCCGCAAAATTACCGTCGAGGCTATTCTTCAGGAAGGTTGCCACACCGGCCGCCTCCGAAGCCGAAAGGCCATGCGTGACGAGACTGCCCTTGAAGCCGATCGCCTTGAGACGGCCGAGATAATGCGCGTAGTCGAGCACACCCTTGCCGGCGGGCGCGAAACTGCCGTCCGGATTGCGATCTTTCGCATGCGCCATGACGATCCGATCGGCCAGAAGCTCGATGGCGGAAGAGACAATGCTCCGCTGCTCATCCAGCGTCGCGACCTCGAAGAGATTGGCCGGATCGAGCACGATCTTGATGCGGGGGCTCTTCAGTGCCGCGATCAGCCGACAGGCTTTCTCGGCCGAGTTGACGACATTGGCAAGCTCGGGCTCGATGCCGAGATCGACCTCGTAACGCTCGGCGATCTCGATGGCCGCGCCCATGGCTTCGAGGAGGTCCCGCCAGGCCTCCGGCGTGTCGTTATCGGCATGCGCCTTCCATTGGTCGATGGGGTCGCGTGTGCCGGTGCAGAGCGTGATCAGTGCGGTCGACATGCCGGCGCAACGCTCCGCCAGTGTCGCCAGTCTGCGAAGGCCGGCCCCGCGCACCGCGGGATCCGGGTGGATCATGTTGAAAGTGCCCGAAACGGCAACGATTTCGACGCCGCTCTCGCGCGCCGCTTCACCGACTGCGCGGGCCTGGGCTTCGGTAATCGTCTCTGGCATCGGCGGAAGGCCTGAGCAAGCCATATTGTATTGTGCGCAGGTGAACCCGGCTGCGGCGGCCGCATTGAGAACGGTCAAGGGTTCCGTTCCCTCGAATGTCTTTGCAAAGATGCCGAGTTTCATCACACGCCACCCGTGACGTCGGATAGCTCAACCGCCTTGCCGGTTTCGACGGAGCGCGCAACGGCGACCATGGCGCGGACCGATGCCAGGCCATCATCGATGTCGGCGCCTTCCATCACCGCGCCATCCAGAATGGTGCGGGCGAAGCCTTCGACCTGACGGCGATAGAAATGGCCGTCGGCACCGAGGACGCGATGGGTGGCGCCGTCCGCTTCCCGGAAAATGTCCACCTCGCTCGTCTTGTAGTACCACGGGTTATAGGTCTTGCCCAAAATGCTGCCGTTCTTGCCGTAGATCTGAAAGCCTTCGTGCCAGTCCATGCGCACCTGGACGGTGAGATCGAGATGGCCGAGTGTGCCGGAGGCAAATTCCACGTCCACGAACCAGCACCAGATACCGGCTCGCTCGGACAGACGAGCGTTGACGGAAACGATGTCGCCGGCGAAATAACGTGCCGTGTCGATCAGATGGCAACCGTGCGCAAGCATATAGTAGCGCCGCAGGTCGGCCTTCGGATTGGTGGAGGGTTTCTTCGCATCGGCGCTGGTGACGATCAGAGGCTGGACCGCATCGGTCATCGGATAGCGGTGCGTGCTGTCGCAATACCATGCTTTGAGGGCGACCATCTCGCCCATTTCATCGCGGATGAAGGATTTGGCAGCTTGGAGCCCCGCGTCGAAACGCTTCATGTGCCCGACCTGAAACACCTTTCCAGACTTGTCGACTGCGGCCTTCAGTTCAAGGCATTCCTCGATGGTGACGCCGACCGGTTTTTCGCACAGCACATGTTTGCCCGCATGAAGGGCGCGAAGGGAAGCCGGGACGTGAAAGGCATCGGCCGTCGCGATGACCACGGCATCGAGGTCGGGATCGGCCAGCATCTGATCGTAATCGCCATAGGTCTTTTCCGCCCCGTGGGTGATAGCCATGCGTTCGCGGAGATCCTCGGCGACGTCGCAAATCGCATAGAGGTCGGCATTGGCTGCCTTCGTGCAGCTCTCGAAGTGCGCGGCCTGGGCAATCTGGCCCGCTCCCAACACGCCGATGCGGAGACGTCGTTCCTGTTTTGCTGGCATCGATAAGCCCTTTGGATCGGATATTGAAGATGAATGCTGGTTTCGGCGTCGGATTGAATGCTTTCAAGACATCGAACGTCGCCGACCTCTTCTGGCCGGACCGCCACCGGCGTGTCGGCTCTCCCTCGTCACTTCACAGCGCCATATGTGTTTGAGGATTGAAAAAGTGGAGTTTCGCCGGGTCGATGGCTAGATTGATCGATTGGCCTGTCTCGACCGCGCTGACCGCTTCGAATCGCGCGACGGCGTTGGCGGCCCCGCTCAGGTCCTCGACGGCATCGGGATCGCCCGAGTCGATCCGGGCCGCGTCGATCTTCAAATGCACGATCAACTCGGAGCCGAGCTCCTCGATCGACTTTACGACAACCGGGATCGTCGGATGGGAGGCTCCTGATGGCAACCGGCTGTCGTAGAGGTCCTCGGGCCTGACCCCAAAGATCACGTCCTTTCCCTCGAAAGCGGATAGACCAGGAGCACGCTCGAAGGCGCCGCCCGACAAGGGAATGGAGAAGCCCGACAGATGGATCCGCCCACTCGACAGACGCCCTTCGAAAAGGTTCATCGACGGCGAACCGATAAAGCCTGCGACAAACGCATTGACCGGGCGGTGATACAGAGCCTTGGGCGTATCCACCTGCTGAAGGACACCGCCCTTCAGCACCGCGACCCGATCGCCCATGGTCAGCGCTTCGGTCTGGTCATGGGTGACATAGATCGTCGTTACGCCCAGCTGTCTCTGCAGGCTTGCAATCTCCGCCCGCATCTGAACACGCAGCTTCGCATCGAGGTTCGAGAGCGGTTCGTCCATCAGGAACGCCGCGGGCTCGCGGACCATGGCGCGGCCCATCGCAACACGCTGGCGCTGGCCGCCGGAGAGCTGCGCGGGCTTGTTGCCCAGCAAAGGCTCCAGCTGCAGGATCTTGGCGATCTCATGGACACGTTTGGTGCGTTCGGCCTTGTTCTTTCCGGCCAGCTTCATCGAAAAAGCGATGTTGTCGAAAACGGTCATGTGCGGATAAAGCGCGTAGCTTTGAAAGACCATGGCAATGTCCCGGTCCTTGGGCGCGAGATCCACGACGTCCTGACCGCCGATGCTCAATGTTCCGCTGCTGATTTCCTCGAGCCCGGCAATCATGCGCAGAGCGGTCGATTTTCCGCATCCGGACGGCCCGACCAGAATCAGAAATTCGCCATCATGGATCGTCAGGCTCAGATCCTTGATCGCATGGTAGCTGTTTCCATAGGTCTTGCAGATTTTGTCGAGTACAACCACAGCCACGTCTCGTCCTCCCGTACCAGCGCGGATCACATCTTCCGACGGCGCTCCCCGACGTCTCCGATCCTTTCGACAAGGAAGCTCAGGCCTGGGCTTAAAAGTCAACCAAAGAATCGAGGGATAAATCGCCACAGATCACCGTAGGTTTTTCATATCTATTTGATAAATAGCAATCTTTTAGGATAATTTAAAAATAAACTGCGGAATTATATTTTTTACCGCGCGTAACTTTTATGATCGAAGTTTCAGCGTTGAGAGTTCGCTCAATGCGATTCAATGACACTTCAGCCTGAGGCTCTGCTCGGGCGGTCGACCGGAGCCGGCACCCATCGCCGCCCGCGCTCATTCTTGACATCCGGGAATCGGGAGCGGCGCGGGCGCATTCTCCGCCGCCATCCATGTCAGGCACGTCTGGTGATCCGGCAAGCCCCTACGCCCTCCCCGTGCGGTCACGGAAATGGCGGCCGCCGCCGTGGCATAGGCAGTGCAATCAAGCGGGCTCTTGCCCCTCGCGAGGGCGAGAGCGTAGGCACCGTGAAAACAATCACCGGCGCCGGTCGTGTCGACAGCCTGAACCTGGTAGGCCGGCACATGCCATCGGATGGCATCACCTTTCTGGCGGAGATAGGTCCCTCGTTCGCCATCGGTGAGGACAACAGCAGACCGATCCCCGGACCAGAGCTTGTCCAGGATCATCGTTGGATCAGCCTCGCCGGTGTATTCCTGCGCAAAGGCGAGCGGCAGCACCAGATGATCGGCGAAAGCCAGGATCCGGTTGGTCGCGGCACCGACCGTCCATTCGATATCGGCAATCACGGCCAGACCCAAGGCGCGTGCGCGCGCCACGACACTTTCGGAGTGCGTGGCATAACCATCGATCAGCAGTACCGGGGCCTGCATCAGAACATCGTCGGGCAGCGCATCCGACGTGCCGTGCAGCACATCATCATCATAAGCGATGAACCGGTCGCCGTCGGGACCGACCGTGATCACAGAGCGGATCGGCGCGGCATCCGCGTGGCGGGGAGCCATCGACACGTCGACGCCGTCCCGTTCGAGCTCGCTGCCCGCCACGTCGGTCGTCGGCTCATCGCCGAGCCAGCCGATGAAGCCGGCCCGTCCGCCGAGCCGGGCGACGGCAACAAGGGCCGTCGCCACGTTGCCGCCATGGTCCGTGGCGCGCTTCGTTACCTTCCCCTTGCCGGCCGTCAGCCCCCGGTCGACGTAGATGATGTCATCGATTGCCAGGGCACCGAAGCCCAGAACCTGGAAAGGGCGCGACACGTCTCAGGCACCGGCCGCCGCCAGCGCATCCTCCGGCGTCATCCCCTTATGAATGACGAATTTGAAGGCGCGTGCGGCCATGGTCGTATCGCCGTGACCCCAAAGATTGCGACCGACGACCGCGCCTTTGGCCCCGGCGCGCAATGCTTCCGACGTCTGGACGAGCGCTCCGAGCAGCGTATCGGTCTTGGGACCGCCGGCGATCACGACCGGAATCGGGCAGGTCGCAACGGTCTCGCGGAAGGACTCGAAATCGCCGGTGTAGCCGACCTTGATCACGTCGACGCCGGCCTCGAAGCCGATGCGCACTGCATAGGCAATCTCATCCGGCGTGAACACGATCTTGCCGCCGTCGGAGAAATCACGGGGATAGACATGGGCGACGACCGGCATTTCGAAGCGGGCGGCGGCGTTGACCGTATCGGTGAGCCAGCGGATATACTCTCCTTCGGTGGCGCCGCGCACGGGAATGGCGACAGCCAGAGCGTCTGCGCCATAACGCACCGCGTCTTCCGGGGTCGCGATGAGCTGGCGAATGCGATCATCGGCGGTGAAGCAACCACCCTGAATGACGAGCGCTGCCTTTCCGGCATATTCCGACCACAGGTGGCGCGCCGCGCCAGGCTGGATGCTGATATAGTCGGGGCCTCCCGCCATGACGCGTCTCAGCGCACCCGGCAGGTCGGCAAGCCCTCCCTCACGCACATTGCCATAACCGACAAAATGATCGACGGCGCCTCCGAACAGATGACCCGATGGGTTCGAGAACAGGCGTGCGAGGCGGATTTTGGTTCCGAGACCCATGGTAATGCTTCCTTTGTGATGGAGCCTTTGCGATTGCTGGCGCCGATGCTGGCGAAACCCTAACTCGAAAACAAACAAACATTCAATATTTCGATTTCTTTCGTTTTTACATGATGCTCAATTTTAAACGTGCATTTCTGCCATTGAACGACTATTTCTGCAGCAATAGACGTGGGATGAGATGGCGCACTTTCGTTTTTCAAAAGTCGCATTGTTGCAAATAACAGCGGGCGGGATCACACATGCTTGCAGAACAGAGGCGGCAGCAGATCATGCTGGAACTTCAACGGGTCGGGCAGGCACGCACCAGCCAGCTCGCGGAAATCTTCGAGGTCTCGGAAGTGACAATCCGCTCCGATCTCGAAATCATGGACGCCAAGAAGCAGCTGATCAAAACGCATGGCGGGGCAATCGCCCTGCCGTCCGACTCGCCGGCAGCGGCCTTCGAGGAACGCATGCAACGCAATTTCGATGCGAAGCGACGCATCGCCCAGATGGCTGCGCGACAGATCATCGATAACCAGTCGATCGTCTTCGACAGCGGTTCGACGCTGCTGCAGGTGGCCATGCAGATGCCACCGGTCAACAACGTCGTGGTCGCGACAACGGCAATGAATATCGCCCAGCATCTGATGTACCGACCAGGGCTCGACGTGCACATGATTGGCGGCCGCGTGTTTCCGAGCACCGTGAGCACGATCGTACAGGATTCCGACAGGGCGGTCGGCGGCCTCGTCGCCCACCAGGCCTTTGTCGGCGCCCACGCGATCGATCAGGCGTTTGACGTCGTCGATGTTTCTGAGGACGTGGCGCGGACCAAGCGCAACCTGGTTCGCATGGCCCGGCGTGTCGTCCTCGTGGCGGATTCGAGCAAATTTGACATCGGCGCTTCCTCCAAAGCCTTCTCGCTGTCGCGCGTCGACCTGATCATCACCGACAGCAACATGCCGCACAGCATTCGCCACAGGCTCGACAAGCTGGGCGTGGAGGTTCGCTACGCGTGACCTGCAGTCCACCTCTCCCATTTACGAGAGAGACAGGAGAGGCTTTGGTGTCGACGGATAACTTTGGCCGACGCCACGGAATACGAGATGGGCTAAAACCCGAGACGTCGAAGCGTCTCGCGGTTCGCGCGAACGGCGGCTGCAGGATCGGTTGCGGCATGGTCCGACTCTTCTTCCACCACGATCCAGCCGATAAAGTTCGGCGCATCCCGAACGGCCGAAAGCACGGCAGGCACGTCGCAGACGCCTTCGCCCAACATCGCCCAGATCCCGCCGGCGTCGACATCCTTCAGATGCACGTAGCGGATCCGGTCCCGGTAGGCTGCCAGCGTATCGCCGATCTGCTGGCCGCCACGCAGGATATGGCCGGTATCCGGCACCCAACCCACTTGTGGATCCAAGAGAGCAAACAGCTGATCATAGTCGTTCCGCGTGAAGAGCAGCGTATTGTGGTGCGAGGAAGGATGGACAGCTACAGTGACGCCAGCCGACTGTCCGATCTCGGTCGCACGATTGTAGCACTCGGCCGCAATGGCGAACTTCTCATCGCGTGGACCATCCGAGACAACCGTCGCCGATCCCATCGATACCAGCGCACCGGGAAAATTCGCCGCGAAATCGATCCATCGCCGCGCCGTGTCGAGATCGGAGGCGATCTTTTCCGCTACCGTGAAGCCACTGGCGGAGCCGAAGGCAAAGGAAACCAGCGCCAAGCCTGCATCCGTGAGGGCGCGGGCAAAGTCGGCAGGCTTGAGCGCGTAGTGACCGATCATCGTGTCGGTGATTTCGATACCGGCATATCCGCCATCGGCGATGGCGCGCACCAGATCGTCCGGACCGCCGCCCCAACCGCTACCAAGCATCTCCCAGGTGAATGTCTGGCAGCCGATCTGCAGCTCAGCATTTTTCATATCTTAGTCCTGACCTATCCATTGATGCCCAGATACCGGAGCAGCAGCTTCCGCGTATGCAATCCTCGGAGCTTCGCCGGCCTTGCCGAAAATCCCTTCCGCCTGGAGAGGTGGCCGGGACCGGAACGGCGGGCTCTTCAGCGGGGATTGCGACGCCAGCGCCTTGCCATTACGTATGATCAAATGTTATCGTGCGTCAATATATTTTATTCCTTGCGTTTAAAATGTAACGCGCCCCTCAACCCTTCGCACCCGCAACGGCAAAATCAGGCTCTTAGATGGCACAGACCAATGGTATGAAACTCAGGATCGGCGTTGTCGGATGCGGCAATATTTCGCTTGCCTATATGCGCAACGCGCCGCTGTTTTGCGGCGTCGAAATCATCGCCTGTGCCGATCTTAACGCAGACGCCGCCAAGCGTCGCGCTGCGGAGTTCAATCTGCGCGCGACTGACGTCGATAGCCTCATTGACGACAACAGCATCGACCTCGTCCTCAATCTCACGATCCCGGCTGCGCATTTTGACGTTTCGATGCGGGCTCTGTCGGCGGGCAAGCATGTCTTCACGGAGAAGCCGCTCGGCATCACGGCCGCCGAAGGACGCAGCTTGGTGGATGCGGCCGCGGCGAAGGGCCTCATGCTTGGCTCGGCGCCAGACACGTTCCTCGGCGCGGCCGGACGCCATGCCCGGCGGCAGATGGAAGCCGGCGCCATCGGCAAGCCGGTGACCGGGACAGCCTTCATGATGGGGCGCGGCATGGAGCACTGGCATCCGGATCCCAGCTTTTATTACCAGGCCGGCGCAGGCCCGCTGATGGATATGGGGCCTTATTATCTCACGATGATGGTCAATCTGATGGGGCCGATCCGTCGTGTGCAGGCCGTCGCCACAAGCGGGCAGGAAGAGCGGCTCATCACGGCGGAGGGACCGAAGCAGGGCACGACGTTCAAGGTCGGCACGCCGACCAGCGTGCTGTCGCTACTGGAATTCGAGTGCGGTGCGACAGTCACCTTCGGCACCTCCTGGGACGTATTCCGCCATTCCAACCACCCCATCGAACTCCACGGAACCGAAGGCTCGCTGCGCCTGCCCGACCCCGACAATTTCGGCGGCTCCGTCGCGCTCTCCAGCCGCGGCGCGCCCTGGCAGGAAACGGATACATCAGGCGAACTCTTCGGTGCCGTCAACTGGCCGATCGCAGCGCCGGATCGCGCCAACTATCGCATGCTTGGCCTCGCCGATCTCGCACGCGCAATCGTCGAAGGCCGTAAGCCGCGCGCTTCGGGCGATCTGGCGCTGCACGTGCTCGAAGTCATGGAAGCGATCCTGCGTGCCGGCGAAACCGGTATCGCGCAGACCATTTCGGGTACTGTCGCGCAGCCGAGGGAATTGCGGGAAGACGAAGCGAGGAGTTTGCTCAAATGACACAGCTGGACGAATCCGCCAAACGCGCGCTTGCATGGCCTGGCGATCCGCAGACCCCGGTCGAAAACTGCACGCCGGCGCTGGCGCGGCAGCAATATCTGGATAGTTTCGCAGACATTCAACGGCCGCTCGAACACGTGGTCGAGACCCTGGAAAGGCATGCAGGCGCAATCAGGTTGAAGATATGGCGCGGCCGCGCTGCGCCGCGCCAGGGCGCGCCGGCCTTGCTTTATCTCCATGGCGGCGGTTTTGTGATCGGCGCGCCGGAAACTCATGAGGATATCTGCCGGACGCTCGCCAATATGGCAGGCGCCGTCGTGGTTTCGCCCGACTATCGCCTCGCCCCGGAGCATCCCTTTCCTGCTGCCATCGACGACTGCGCCGCCGCACTCGTCTGGATGACGGAGCAGGCCGATGCGCTCGGCATCGATCCCTTGCGGGTTGTCGTCGCCGGCGATAGCGCGGGCGGCAATCTGGCCGCCGTCGTCGCCCTGCTGGCGCGGGACAGACAGGTGCCGCCTGTCATCGGACAGGTGCTGATCTATCCGGTGACCGACCAGTTGCAGACGACCGACAGCTACTCACGTTACGAAGAGGGTTTCGGCCTGACGGCAGCCGCGATGAAATGGTTCCGAGACCACTACCTGCCGGACGCCGCAAGCCGGTCGGACTGGCGAGCCTCGCCGTTGAGCGTAGCGTCGCTGGCGGGCGTGGCGCCGGCCCTTCTGATCCTTGCCGGACATGACGTGCTGTTCGACGAAGGGGCGGCTTATGCCGAGCGGCTCAGCACCGAGGCGAAGGCAACGACCCGGACCTGGCCCGGACAGATCCATGGCTTCGTCTCGAAGAGGCGGGCCATTCCGGAGGGGCAAGAGGCCCTGGAAGCCATCGCAACGGGATGGCGCGCCATGGACCCAGCGCTTGCCCGTTGACGCGAAAACACGGCATCAAGCCGACTCGCGCATAACCAGCGTTGCCTCGAGGATTACCTTGTTCGTCACAGGGGTCGTTCCATCATCCTCACTTTCGATATGCGCCAGCAAAAGCTCCACGGATTTCGCGGCGATCTCGGGCGCGTTCTGGGCCATCGTCGTCAGCGACGGACAGGTATATCGGCTTAGCGGGTGGTCGTCGTGCCCGGCGATGCGCACGTCGCAAGCGTCGTTCCGGCCGATTTTCAGTCCCGACGCGAATGCGGCTGCCATCGCGCCGAAAGCAAAGCGGTCGTTGGCGCATAGCAGCGTTTTGCCCGGAAGACCGCCATTGGCAAGAATTCTCTGCATCTGCTCGTATCCGAGACGCTCGAATTCCCAGGAAGGCGGCACGTCGCAATCGATGACGAGCGGGGAATGCCCTTCCCTCGCCATGGTCGCGCGGTAGCCCGCCTGCCGCTCGCCGGCATTTTCGGTCATATGCGGAATTTCCAGGAAGATCGGCGGCTCACCGGACCGGCAGAGATATTGCACAATCGCTGCCATGCTTTGCGCGTTGTCGTTGCCGACATAAGGAAGGTCGGCGTCGGCAGGATTGTCGAAGCAGACGACGGGGATGGCATCCCTCAGCCTTTCCAGCGCGGAACGGCGAGAACCGGCTCCGAGCGGCGCCACGATCGCACCCGCCACCTTCAGCGAGAGCAAAGTCCGAACGGCCTCCGCCTCCAGCTCCGGCCGCGTGTGCGACGAAATCTGGACAGGCCAGAATCCCTTTTCCCGCAACTCCAGCTCGATCAGCGACACGACCTGCACATAAAAGGGATCCGACATGGTCGGGACCAGAATGCCGATATTCCTGGTCCGCTTGCGATTGAGATGCCGCGCGAAAAGGTTCGGCTCGAAATGCGACTTCTTGAGAGCCGCCTCGATACGCTTGCGGGTCACCTCCTTGATCTGCGAGGGATCATCGAAATATTTCGACAAGGTCGGACGCGATACGCCGGAGGCGCTCGCGAAATCGTCCATCGATTTATAACTTTTCTTGGCCATTCAATTCCTTGTTGGCGATGCCACGACGCTCCGGATCGAAATGATTTCGCGTCAACGGCAATTCCGCTGACGCGCCAAACCACGCATAGGGCAATTTGTACAGGGTGATCTTCGCTTTCCGGATCGTCGAAAATCAACGCATAGACCGGCGTGATCCGTCATTTTTTGCGCAGGTTCCGCCCTCCCTTTCGAAAATCGAAATATTCCCTTCATTTGCGACTTGTGCGGTCTGCGCCGCGGGGTTGCAAAAGGCGTTTGTTTCAGCACCCAAAATTCGAAAATTTGCAGTGAAGAAGCCGGGTGCCACGCTTTTTTGTTGGGTAAACTTTCATTTGTTTACGAAAGTAAAGAAAAAATGCGTCACAAGCAATACAAATGCTGCAGAAAAACACTGATGATGTCAATCAATTTTATGATTTTTTATCAATGATTTAACGTAACGCGCACTGTCAATGCCGGCCTCCCATCTTTTCCTGATCGCAGTTCTTCATTGACAGATAGAGGCTTCAGGGAACCTACTTTGCCTACGGTCTTGAGGAGGATCGATTAACTGACAAATCTTGGGAGGCACAGATGAATATCAGAAAATTCGGCGTGACGATGCGGGCTGCCGTGGCGGTATGGGCGCTCTGCGCCACATCGGCGTTTGCCGACACCACCATCGAGTTCATTCAATGGTGGGAACCCGAAATGCCGTCGGGCGCTCTGCGCGGCATCATGAACGATTTCGAAGCCAAAAACCCCGGCATCAAGGTGACGCTGGTCAGCGGTCCCTATGCCACAACGCGTGACCAGATCGTCGTCGGCGCAGCCTCCGGAACGCTGAGCGACGTGGTGGGCCTGGATGGTGCCTGGGTAAACGGGCTCTCCAAGCAGGGCGCGATCGCCTCCATGGACGAGCTGATGGAGCAGGCGAAATACGACAAGAGCCAGATCACCGATATCGTTAAGATCGATGGCAAGAGCGTGATGTTCCCGCTGGCATCCTTCGTCTACCCGGTCTTCGTGAACCTGGATATCGCCAAGGCCGCCGGCGTCGACAAGCTGCCGGCCACGCGCACGGAATTTGCCGAAGCCGCGAAGAAAATGACCGACGCCTCGAAGAACCAGTACGGCTGGGTCCTGCCGCTATCGCTGCAGTCTCCGAGCGGAATCCAGAACGACGTCATGTCGTGGGTCTGGGCCTCCGGCGCCTCGATGCTGAAGGACGGCAAGCCTGACCTCGAAAATGAAGCCGTCGTCGGCACTCTCGACTATATCGCTTCGCTCAACAAGGAAGGCGTTATTTCTCCTGGCATTTTTGCCAAGAAGGAACAGGACAAGGTCGAGGAATTCGTCAACGGCCGCGTCGGCATGATGGTCGACTCCCTCGCCCATGTGAACCTCATCCGCGAGCGCAATCCGAAGCTCAATTTCGGCATCTCCGCCTTGCCGGCCATTGACGGCTACACCGGCAAGCGCGGCATGCCCTACGCATCCTGGGGTATCGGCATAAGCGAGGGCAGCCAGCACAAGGAAGAAGCCTGGAAGCTCGTCGAATATCTGATGAGCCCTGACGTCAACGGCCGTCTCGTCTCGATTGCCAACGCCTTCCCCGGCAACGTCCATGCAAAGCCGGACTTCGTGGCCTCGGACCCGATCTTCTCGGAAGCCTTCAAAATCTTCCAGAGCGGTTATCCTGCGAACGAATTCGTCGGCCTTCCGGTTGCCGAAGAGCTGATGCGCGACATGAACGTCGAAGTTCAGAAGATGTTCGACGGCGGGCAGTCAGCCAAGGAGGCAGCTGCCAATACCGAGAAGGCTTGGCTGGCGAAGTTCTAAGCACGTCGCTTTCACGGATCACCGGCAGCGCAACCAGGCGCTGCCGGTGCAAGTCGTCAAATTTCGGCAGAATAGAAAGTCACAGCTCATGAATCATTCGGCTACGGCTCTGGTCGCTGCGCAAGCCAAAGCGCGAAGAAAAGGATGGCTTCGTTACAGCACCCTGAGGAAGCTGGTGCCGTATTTCTACGTTTCGCCGGCGACCCTGCTGCTTGTCCTGCTGATGCTGTTTCCTATGGTGATGGTCCTCAAGTATTCACTGATGGACGGCGCCATCATGAAAAAGGACGCTGCCTTCGCGGGCCTCCAGAATTATATGACCATCTTTGAGAATCCGGTCTTCTGGCAGTCGGTCGTGCAGACGCTTTATTTCACGATCATGAGCGTCATCTTCCACTTCATCATCGGCCTGGCCTTCGCGCTGCTGTTGAACACCAACCGCGTCGATCCGCTCATTCGCAGCATCCTGCGCGTGCTCTTCATCCTGCCCTGGCTGTTCACGGCCGTCATCATCGCCATCATCTGGCGCCTGCTGCTCGACCCGAACGGCGTCGTCAACAGCGTGCTGATGGCGCTCCATATCATCAACTTCAAGGTCGAGTGGTTCTCCTCGACGCGCACCGCCATCCACGCTTTGACCTTCGCAAACATCTGGGCAGGCTATCCGCTCTACATGGTCAGCCTGCTCGCCGGCCTCCAGGGTATTTCGAAGGAGCTTTACGAGGCAGCCGGCATCGATGGTGCGAACGAACTCCAAAAGTTCTGGTACATCACCATTCCGCAGCTGATGCCGATCATCATCAGCATCGCGCTCCTGGATTTCATCTGGACGATGCAGGTTTTTCCACTCGTATGGATGACGACGGGCGGCGGCCCGATCTATTCGACGGAAGTGCTCTCCACCTTCACCTACAAGCTCGCCTTTTCCCAGTACGAATTCTCGCTGGCTTCGGCGAGCGCAATGATCATCCTCATCATCTCGATGAGCGTCACCTACTTCTACATTAAACACCAGCAGCGCAGGTGATCCATGGCAAAGCGTTCCTTCAAGAGCTCGGTATTGCCGACCATCCTGACCTATCTCGGCCTGGCGATCGGCCTCGTCTTTTCGGCCTTTCCGATCGTGTGGATGTTTTTCAGTTCGCTGAAATCGAATACGGAAATCTTCGCCCTTCCGCCGCGGCTGTTGCCCGATGATTTTACGGTGGCCGCCTATCTGACGATCTTCAACGATCCAGTGAAAGTGCGGTTCTTCATCAACAGTTATTTCGTCGCCGGCGTCGTCACCGCCCTGACCCTGATCGTCGCGATCGTAACCGCCTACGGCTTCAGCCGCTATCAGTTCCGGTTCAAGAACACCTTGAACATCTTCATCATCAGCACCCAGACCGTTCCGCCGATCACCCTTCTCATCCCCTATTTCGGAATGGTGGTCGCCTTCAGGATCTTCGATACCTATCTGGCGCTGATCCTCACCTACATGGTCTTCACTCTGCCTTACGCCGTCTTGCTGATGACAGGCTATCTCAACACCCTGCCGAAAGAGCTGGACGAGGCCGTCCTTGTCGACGGCGGCTCAAGCTGGACGGCGCTTTGGCGCGTCATCGTTCCCGTTTCCATCCCCGGGATCGTCGCCACCGCGGTCTACACCTTCCTGCTGGCCTGGAACGAATTCCTCTTTGCGCTGACGCTGACGAAATCGATGGACCTTCGGACGGTTCCGATCGGCATCCAGCTTCTGATGGGCCAGCACGCCTTCGAATGGAACGAGATGATGGCGATGAGCGTGCTTGGTTCGCTTCCCCTTCTGGTCCTTTACCTGGTTGCCCAACGCTACTTCCTGGCAGGCATGACCGCCGGCTCGGTCAAAAGCTGACGAGACGTCTCAGAACCTGCGCCAGCCGCGTCCAAGATCGTTTGGGCAATGTCGGCAAAGCCAAGGCCGGCGGGCTGCGAGGAGACCCATTTCGGCGCGTATTGCAATTGTGAAAGAACCGGGATGATATTGTTGACCCCGAAGGAGTTGCGAATAAAGCCGAACATCGGCGCATCGTTTCGAGAGTCGCCGACGAAGGCGGTCACAGCGGCCGTTTCATCGGGATCGACACCAAACATCTCGGTTAAAACACGCTCGCTCATCGAACGCTTGTTGTATTCGCCGAGCCACGTGTTGATGTGGATGGAGCTGATCGCGACCGTTCCGTCCATGGCTCTTATGCTGGATGCCAGATCGTCGACGTCCTGGGGATCATGCCCTTGAATGTCGATTGCGACATCCGCCAGCCGGAAGACCTGGTCGTGGGCAATTCTGAACGCCCTGCTCTTTTGCGATATCACTCCCTTGATCGCCTGCAGGTGCCGGCGTTGGCGCTCAGCCTGCAGGGTGGCGTCCTCCCAATAGTCGAAGACGACTTCGCCGCCCCGACGGGTGACGCAATATGCGCCACTTTCGCCGATGACCGCGGCCACCGGCCAGGCACGAACGATATGTTCGCACCAACCGGCGGAGCCGCCCGTGACCGGCACGACGGCAATGCCCGCCCGGCTGAGATCCCAGAGAGCTTCGTAGGTTCGCGGCAGTAACTTGCCTTCGGTAGTCAGCGTATCGTCGATGTCGGTGAACAGATAGCGCACATCCCGCAATTCACGAGCTGATGGCGCCAGGTCTACATAGCTCATGTCATATCCTCGCTGCATGTGACCACGTCCAAGCTGCTCTCGGCCAGAGCATTGGTGGCGGCCGCGTCGCCAGGTAGCCGATCGGTGTAGAAACGGGTGAGTTTGCTGAATGGCGCAACACGCACGGCCGCGTTGCGCGTCCACTTGCTGACGTCCGCGGCCAGGATCTGCGTTTGTGAATTCTCCAGCAGGGCATTGGTGATTTGGGCTTCGCTGTAGCTGAAGTCCATCAGTCCGTTAAGCGGGCTCAAAGCGCCTGCGCCGACAATTGCGTAAGTCGCATAGAATTTTTCGACGAACCTGATCACATCCGTGCCGACCACGTCGCGGTCATCGTGACGCAAAAGACCGCCCGTCAAATGGACCTCGACGCTCGGCGCGTCGCAAAGGCTCAAGGCGACGTGGATGTTGTTGGTGATCACCGTCAGCCCCTGGTGATCACGCAGCGCCTCGGCAACGAAGCGAACCGTGCTGCCGATCCCGAGAAACACTGTCGCGTCTGTCCCGATGTCGGCGGCGACGCGCTTGGCGATAAGCCTCTTGGCGCGCCGATTGAGCTGGGCGCGCGCATTGAGCGAGATGTTGCTGCCTTCGACCGGCAGATCAACGCCGCCGTGGAAGCGGCGTGCGTGCCCGAGATCGCATAATGCATTGATATCGCGACGGATCGTCTGCGTCGTCAGATCGTACCGGCGTGCCAGCTCCTCGATGTACTGAACACCTTCGGTCTCGATCAGCGCGAGGATCTCACGTTGCCGGCTCGATATGATCCGCTGCCCCATCGCCGCTCCTTAGGTGAGGTAGACACTGGGGTCGTCTGTTATCACGCCGGTCAAACCCACATCCCAGAACGATGCGAGCCGTCTGGGATCATTGCAGGTCCACGCCCGCACCGAGATGCCGCGACGCACGGCCTCTTCGATAAACCCGATACTCAGAGCCTTGTAGTCAAGATGGATGGTCTTTGCGGGAATCGACCGAAGGATATCGGTCCAATCCGCAGGCAACTTGCTCCACAGCATGGCGAGTTCGTAGCTTGGATCAAGCTCGTGCATTCCCTTCAGCGCAGCGGCATCAAAGCTCGAGATCATGATCTTGGTTTGCGCCGCCCGCGCCTTCAGATGTTGATCAACGACTTTGACCAGCTGGTCGAGTGACTTGTGATGGGCATGCTGTTTGATCTCGACATTGGCGTTGAGGCCGAGTTCGCCCAGCGCGGAAACAACGCGAGCCAGCGTCGGCAGTGGTTCGCCTTTGAATTTCGGGCTGAACCACGAGCCGGCGTCGATGGCGTCGAGATCCGACGCGGTGAGGTCGGCAAGATTTCCCTTCGACGACGAACAGCGATCGATGGAGACGTCGTGGATGACAACCGGGGTACCATCGGCAAGAAGTGCAACATCGAGTTCGACCCATTCCGCGCCTTGTTCTGCAGCCGCCCGGAAAGCGGCAATGGTATTCTCGGGCGCAATGGCAGAGGCGCCTCGATGCGCCTGAACCTCGCTGCGTCTCGGGCCGGTTCGCGGCTCTACAGTCGTCATCGTCTCATCTCTTTCGTCGTCATCTGGGGTGGGATGAAGAATTAAAAACCGGAGTCAATCTGTGCGTTTTCCGGTATCGCTGTTGAAAGGGTGCATCGCCCCGACACGTGCAAAGACGTCGATATTTGTATTCTCGGCAAAATCCGGACGACCCGGCACGGTCAGGACGACCGTCTGCTGGCTTCCGCGCAATCGCACATGCAGATGGCTTTCTCCCCCGATTGGCTCGAGCAATTCGACCGTCGCATTGAGACGAACGGAAGGCTCTGCCGGCTTGGTGACGAGCAACGCGTCCGGACGAAGGCCGACCATGTCGGTGCCGGCGGGCAATGCCAGGGCACTTGCGCTGTCGGCTGCCCTGAGGACGTCGATCGGCACGAGATTCATAGGCGGCGAGCCGATGAAACTGGCAACAAACAGGCTCGCCGGGCGATCGTAGACCGCCACGGGCGTGCCGACCTGTTCGACAAGTCCTCCGTTCATCACGACCAGCCGGTCTGCCAGCGTCATCGCTTCAAGCTGGTCATGGGTGACGTAAATGCTGGTGGTCTTCAGGCGCCGTTGCAGCCGGCGTATTTCAACGCGCATCTGCACCCGCAATTTGGCATCGAGATTGGACAAAGGCTCATCGAAAAGGAAGGCGGCCGGCTCACGAACGATGGCGCGCCCCATCGCAACACGCTGGCGCTGCCCGCCGGAGAGTTCGCGAGGTTTACGATCCAACATCGGCCCGATTTCGAGGATCTCGGCCGCCTCCGCCACGCGGCGGTTGATTTCCGCCCGTTCGGTGCCGCGATTTTTCAAACCATATTCGAGATTTCCGCGTACGGTCATATGCGGATAAAGCGCGTAATTTTGAAAGACCATGGCGATATCGCGGTCGGCCGGTTCTGCCTTGTTGACATTGCGGCCGGCAATCTCGACATGACCCTCGCTGATGGTTTCCAACCCGGCAATCATGCGAAGCAGGGTTGATTTGCCACAGCCGGAGGGGCCGACGAGGACGATGAGTTCGCCGTCTGCAACAGACAGGTTGATACCCTTGACCGCCGGAACGGCACCATAATTCTTCTTGACGTCGATGATGTTGATCGTTGCCATTTCACTTCTCCGTTTCGACCAGGCCTTTGACGAAAAGGCGTTGCATGGCGACGATGACGAGGACGGGTGGTAGGGCAGCCAGAATGACGGCTGCCATCACAAGGTTCCAGCGCGGCTCGGCATCGGCAACCGCTGCCATGCGCTGGATTCCCATCACAACGGTATAGAAGCTCTGGTCGGTCGTTATGATGAGCGGCCACAGATACTGGTTCCAGCCGAGCACAAACAGGATGATGAACAACGCGGCGATGTTGGTGATCGACAGCGGCAGCAGGATATCGCGGAAGAACTTCATCGGCCCTGCCCCATCGACACGGGCAGCCTCCATGAGTTCGTCGGGGACAGTCAGAAAGAACTGGCGAAACAGGAAGGTTGCCGTTGCCGATGCGATTAGCGGAATGATGAGGCCGCCATAATTGTTCAGCATTCCAAGGTCGGCGACGACTTTATAGGTCGGCACGATGCGCACCTCCACCGGCAGCATCAGCGTGATGAAGATCATCCAGAACGCCAGGGTCCGGAACGGAAACCGGAAATAGACGATGGCAAAGGCCGAAAGGATCGAAATAGCGATCTTTCCGACGGCGACGCCAACAGCCATGATCAGCGAGTTGATCAGCATCGGCCCGATCGGCGGCGCCCCGGAGCTTGTCATTCCCGACGACAGCATCGTCGAATAGTTCTCGATGATATGGCTTCCCGGTGTCAGCGGCACGACGCCAGACAGGAAGTCGTTTGGGCCGTGGCTCGATGCGATGAAAGCCACATAGACCGGAAATACGACGATCGTGACGCCAATGATGAGGACAAGGTGCGCCAGGAAATTCAGGAAAGGGCGATTTTCAACCATCCTCGGGCTTCCTCAATATTGCACGCGGCGTTCGATGAAACGGAATTGCACCGCGGTCAGAGCGATGACGATCACCATGAGAATGACCGACTGCGCCGCCGACGAGCCCAAATTCAGTCCGATGAAGCCATCGAAATAAACCTTGTAGACAAGGATCTCGGTTGCCCGCGCCGGTCCGCCCTGGGTGGTCGCATGAATGATGCCGAACGTATCGAACATCGCGTAAACGATGTTGATGACAATCAGATAGAAGGTCGTCGGCGAGATCAGCGGGAACACGATCGTCCAAAAACGCTTCACTGGACCGGCTCCGTCGATGGCCCCGGCTTCCTGAAGCGAGCGCGGGACGGATTGCAGCGCAGCCAAGAAGAACAAGAAGTTATATGATATCTGCTTCCACGTCGCCGCGATCACGATCAGGACCATGGCGTGGTCGGGATTGATTAGGTGGTTCCAGTTGATCCCCATCGTACGCAACATATAGGCGACGATACCGATCGACGGATTGAACATGAACCACCAAAGAATGCCAGCGATCGCGGGAGCGACGGCATAGGGCCAGATGAGCAAGGTCGAATAAATTCGAGAGTTGCGCAACACGCGCATCGCCGCTGCAGCCAGGAGCAACGCGATCGCCGTCGACAGGACCGTCACGAGAATAGCGAAGACGAGCGTGTGGCCGAAGGCATTGATGTAGATCGGATCGGCAAAGAGCCGGCGATAGTTTTCGAACCAGACGAAATTCGTTTTGAAGCCGAAGGCATCCTGGCGCAGGAAAGATTGCCAGAATGCAGTCGCCGCGGGCCAGAGGAAAAATACCACGGTCACGAAAATTTGGGGTGCGATGAGCAGGTAAGGCAAAAGCTTGTTGGGAAATACGGTCCGTTTGGTTTGCATGGAGCCTCACACTGACGGATGGGAAACGGGGGCCGGCTCTCACCAGCCCCCGTCGCGGAGCCCATTAGTTGGCGGACTGAAAGTCGCGAAGCTGTTCGTTGCCTCGTGCGACCACGGAATCAACCGCTTCCTTCGCCGTCTTCTTACCGCCCAGCAAGGCTGCAAACTCATCGTCGATGATACCACGCACCTGAACGTAGTTGCCGAACCGGATACCCTTCGAATTGTCGGTGGGTGTCACCCGCGTCAGTTGCTTGATGCCGATATCTGCTCCCGGATTCTTCTCGTAATAGCCCTGGTCCTGGCCCAGCTTATACGCAGCCTCGGTTATCGGCAGGTAGCCCGAGAACTGATGCCAATCGGCTTGGACTTCCGGCTTCTGCAGGTAGGTGAAGAATTTCGCGACCCCCTTGTACTCCTCTTCCGGGCGGCCTTTCAGCGTCCAGAGCGTGGCGCCGCCGATAATCGAATTGAGCGGCTGCGGAATGACGTCGTCATAGTAGGGAAGCGGCGCAAACCCGACCTTGAAAGCCTTCGCGTTGTTGATGACACCGGCCCGGCCGGCCGAGGAATTCATGTACATCGCACATTCCTGCGAATAGAACATCGGAGGAGCGTTATCGCCGCCGCCAGGTCCGCCGAATTTGAAGAGCCCCTCGTCCTGCCACTTCTTCAGATTGCCCCAATGGCGGATCGTCAGATCGTTGTTGAAGGTGAATTCCGCGTCCAGGCCGCCAAAACCGTTGGCCTTGGTGGAGTATGGCTTGTCGTGCAAGGCATTGAGGTTTTCGGTCTGGATCCAGGAAATCCAGGCGCTGGTAAAGCCGCATTTGGCAGCGCCGGACTTCATGATCGTCCGCGAGAAGGCCTCGACGTCCGCCCATGTTTTCGGCGGTGTTTCCGGATCGAGCCCCGCTTTTTGGAAGACATCCTTGTTGTAATACATGATCGGCGTCGAGGAATTGAACGGCAAGGACAAGACGTTGCCGCTGGTGTCCGAGTAGTAGCCGACGACCGGGGCAATGAATTTGCTCTGGTCCCAGGCCTCCCCCTCGTCCTTCATCAACTGGTAGACGGGATAGACCGCACCCTGTGCTGCCATCATGGTGCCGGTGCCGACTTCATAGACCTGGACGATTGCCGGCTGCTGGTTGGCACGAAACGCCGCGATCGCGCCGGTCAGCGTCTCGTCATAGGTGCCCTTGTAGACCGGCACGATCTCATAATCGGACTGAGACGCGTTGAACCCCTTGGCGATCTGTTCAAGCTTCGCGCCATTCTCGCCGCCCATTGCGTGCCACCACTGGATCTTCGTGGCGGCCAAAGCCGGGACGGATAACGAAAGGCTGGTCAGTCCTGCGGACAGGAAAAAAGCGATCTTGTTCATCCTCACTCCCACTTGTTGTCGGTTCATAGCCTCCCGCTACGAACGTGAGCCGATCGTAACAGGCGAGTTTCACTTTGCAAATATGAAATGTTCATATGAACATTTGATGACACCAAGCCCGACGGTCATAAGGGGCCGCTGGCTGGAAGTATGAGTTTGAGTGGCCGATCGATTTGCGCGCTGGCCCTGCTTTGGGAAACAGCCTTTCACGGGCAGCGGCGTGCTTTGTGGCAGTTTTGCGACACTCGATGGAGCGCAGATGCTCACCTGGTTCCGAAAACTGATGCCGCGGGAAGAGCGCTTCTTCGATTTATTCGCCCAACACACAAAGACCGTCGTCGGTGCGGCGAAGCCCTCCAGTTTCTGTCCGCCTCTCTCCATTCCCTCGGCCATGGGCAATGACGCTCGAAAGACAATGTCCTATATTCGCAAGGATAATTGGCGGTGATTTCCATGTACCGCCCTTGGTCGTCCTTTCATGCCAAAGTGCAACTGCACTCGGTGCGCTTTTCGATCCCATGGCGGATTGTCCACGCGACGGGATCGAAGATTACGCGTCTCAACCCAATGCAGGGCTTTTGCGCCGAAACAGGCGGAGCTCTGACATTGCTTGGCGTAACCTGGCCAGATATCCCGTTTTCGACCCACATATGGCGGGCAACATTGTTGTTGTCGGGTGACACTCCCCGTCGCTGCGATCATTTTCAGCCATAGACCATTGGCTTTCGGACCGCTTCCATCAACGATCCCTCATCTTGGTCATCGGCACGTCCCAATCCCGCAGGCCATCGCAGACCTCGACTCTGCTGGGCGCGCCGGTACGACCGCCGAATACCTGGCATTTGAGCGCCGCCGCCATGGATGCCCAGCGCATCGTCTCTTCGATCGGCAAGCCTTCGGCGACAGCCAGCGCGAAAGCGCCATGAAAGATATCGCCGGCTGCGAGCGTATCGACCGCCCTCACCTTCGGAGCGGCAAGATGGGCGATTTCGCCGGTTCGGTCCTCGAACCAGAAAGAGCCATTTTCGCCCGCCGTGACGCTGACGAAAGCTTGCTCGAACTTTCGTTTCAGAAGGCCGACGACCTTCACCAGCTCGGCTGCACCCGCAAGGCGCTCGGCGGCCGGCTGCGAGAATACGATGTGGCTGGCCGCCGGTGCAAGCATCTCGATCACGCCATCGGCTGCGACATCGCCATCGAGAATGGCCGGTTTGCCCGCCTCTCGCGCCGCAGACAGCGTCCGCAATGCAAGCTTCGGCCACCGGACGTCGACCAGCACCGCATCGAAAGAAGAAACGTCCTCTATTGTGACCGGCTTGACTGTCTCGTGCAGGCCCGCATCGTAGAAAGGCACAATCAGGCGCTCGCCCTGATCATCGACGAGAATGGTCGAGACGGCCGAGCGGGCGCCGTCCACGCGCAGCATGCCGCTCGTGTCTATGCCGCTGTTGCCGAGGTCGGCAATGATGCGTTCGCCGGTGGCATCGTTGCCGACTGCGCCCCAGAGGCTGGCATTGCCGCCCAGCCGGGCGACCGCAAAGGCGGCGCTCGACGCCATGCCCTCGGCGATCTGCAGCATGTCGTAGGGCAGAATTTTGCCCTGGCCGGCGGGCAGAGAGCGGACCCGAAACAGGGTATCCATCACCGCCGCGCCGACACAAAGAACGCGGCGCGCCGGGCCGGGAGGCGCTTCGAAGGCAGAAGAAGTCGTCAAGTTCGTTGTCTCACCCGCTTACTTGACGGCTCCGGCCGTCAGACCCGCCACGATCTGCCGTTGCGCAAACACCGTCAAGATCAGCACGGGCAAGGTGACGATCAATGCGGCTGCGGCGAGCGGACCCCAACTGACCTGTTCGAAAGACAGCATGTTATAGACCGCGACAGGAAGCGTGCGCGTCTCGCGGCTGGCGAGCACGATGCCGAAGACGAAGTTGTTCCACGAGAAGATGACTGACAGGATGAAGGCGACGACGATGCCCGGCCTGGCGATCGGCAAGGCGACCAAGCGGAAAACCTGCCACGGTGTTGCGCCGTCGATGCTTGCAGCCTCCTCCAGCTCCATCGGCGTCGTCTCGAAATAACCGATCATGATCCACACGACGATCGGTACGGTGACGACGAGATGGATGATGATCTGCGGCAGGAGCGTGCCGAGCAGGTTCAGCCACTGGAATAGCAGGAAGAGCGGTATCAGGAAGGAAAGGCCCGGCGTCATGCGCGCGATCATGATGACCATCGCGGACTTCTCCGCCTTCAGCCGCGCGATGCCATATCCGGCGGGCACGCCGATCAGCAGCGCCAGAAGCGTGGCAGCCCCCGTCACCAGCACCGAATTCCAGAGATAGAGGAAGAAGTTGTTCTCTTCGAAGACCTTCAGATAATTCGACCAGGCTAAGCGCTCCGGGATGAAGACCGGCGGATAGGCGCCGTTGTCGATCTCATATTTCAGCGACAGGGAGATCATCCAGAGGAAGAACAGGACGACCGGCGAGATCATCACCAGGGCAACAAACAGCAGTCCGACGCGATCGAGCGTCTTGCGCTTCATCAGCGTGCCTCCCCGTCGGACCAGTTCACGCGCTGCCGGAGCATCATAAGGACGAAGGAGAGCAGGACGATGAGGATGAAGAAGACAACCGCCATCGCTGAGCCATAGCCGATATCGTAGTAGGCGAAAGCAGTGTTGTAGAGATAGATGTTGATCGTCTCCGACGCCGTGCCGGGACCGCCTTGGGTCATGGCATAGATGATGTCGAAACTTTTCACCGCATCGATACTGCGGATGATCACGGCAATCATCAGGAACGGCGCGATCATCGGCAGCGTCAGATAGCGGAATTTCTGCCAGACATTGGCTCCGTCGATTTCAGCACTTTCATAGGGCTCACGCGGAACCGCCGCCAGACCGCCGAGCACGATCAGCATGATAAGCGGCGTCCACTGCCAGGTCTCGACCAGTACCAGCGACGGGATGACGCTGCTCTGATTATAGATCCACTCCTGCGGGCCGATGCCGATGAAGGAGAGGAGATAGTTGAGGACGCCGAGCTGCGGATGGTACATCATCGTCCAAACGAGTGCGATGGCCACGGGCGTGGCCATCATCGGCATCACGAATATGCCGCGGATAAGACCGCGCAACGGAAATTGAGCGTCGAAGATGAGCGCTGCGAGCGTCCCTAGAAAAAGGGGGACGACCACGGAAAGCGTCGTATAGAGCACCGTATGCCACAGCGAATCCCAGAAGCGCGTGTCCACGACCAGCCGCGCATAGTTGTCCAGTCCCGCAAAGACCTGGGACTGGCCAAGCGTCCAGCTGTTGACGCTCATCCAAAGGGTAAACACCCATGGAAAAACAATGACGGCCGCAATGACGATCAGCGCCGGGATAACGAAAGGCCAGTAGTTAGGAGCAAACCGATCCGGTTTGCTCCTTCCTTTCGACGTCTTGGCCACTGCGGCCGTTTCGATGCTTGTCGAGGCCATTATCCCTCGCTTTTCGCCAGGACAGGTTCGAACTGTGCCGTCGCTGCCTTCAGCTCGGTTTCGGGATCGGCGCCGCCGATCATGTTGGTGAGACCGACACCATAGACGTCGCGGAACTCGGTGACCGGAATGATGACCGGCAGCGCGAGCTGCGAGATCTTGCCGGAACCGACGACGGCATCCAGCCAGGCGCCCGGCATCTTGACGCCTTCGCGGACCTTCGCATCCTCGAGGACGGACTGGCGGAAAGGAACGCCGGCGCCGGCCTGCAGCAGACGTGCGCCCATTTCATGCGAAATCGCCCATTGGCAGAAGAGGTACCCGGCTTCTTTCTTCTGGCTTGCCGCGACGACGCCAAGACCGTCGCCAAAAGTGCCTGCGGCTTGTGCCTTCGGACCTTTCGGCATGATGCCGTAACCGACCTGGCCGACGACGCGTGACTTTTCCGGATTCTCGATCGGCGGCGCAAAACCGACGCCGTCCAGCCACATGCCGATCTTGCCCTGCAGGAAGGCCGACTGCGCCTCGGCCCAGTTGAAGCCAGAAACGCCGGGAGGGGCGGTCTTGGTCATCAGTCTTTGATAGAGCTTGGCTGCATCGATCGCTTCTTGCGATGTCGTGCGCAGCTTGCCATCCGGACCGAGCGGGCTCGAACCATAGCCAAGCAGCAGCGACGTCCAGACCGGCGTATTGGCGTTCTTCAGGCCGCGGGCGACGAAGCCGTAGGTGTTGGTGGAAGGATCGGTGAGCGCCTCCGCAGCACTGGCGAGTTCTTCGAACGTCGTCGGGTAGGCGAGCCCCTTCTTCTCGAACAGCGTCTTGTTCCAGTAGATGATCCAGTAATCGACCGAGAATGGAAGCGAACGCAGAACGCCGTCCGGATCTCTGGCAAAAGTCAGGCCGGCTTCGGCGAAGTCGCTTTCAACCAGAGACGGGTCGGTCAGAGAGGGGTCCTTGAGAAAACCGCCGATATCGGCAAGCCAGCCGCCCTTTTCGAACTGCCGCTTCTGGACGTGGTAGCTCATGTGCACGACATCGAAGCTCGGCTTGCCGGAGCTCAGCTCGATGGTCGTCTTCTGACGCTGCTGTTGTTCGGGCGTCGCTTCGGCATTGACCTTGATGCCGGAGAGCTCCTCGAATTCGGACAAGTACTTCAGAAGTATTTCGCTGCGCGGGCTCTTGACCAGGTTGACTTCCAGCGTCGTACCGGCAAAGCGCTTCCAATCAACGGCAGCCGATGCCAACCGCACGCCGAGCATGCTGCTGGCGCCAAAAGCGGCCGTAACTGCCAGAAAGCCGCGTCTCGTCGGGTTCAAAAACGATGACATGTGATTCCTCCTCCTTTTGCCGGCGATCTCCTCATCGCCGGCTGTTTATTTCCGATTATATCCTGAGCGCACGATCTCTTGCATGATTGATATGTGCGACAAGGCTGTTGACGGCGTCCTCCGCCGATCGTCGTTCGATCGCCTCGAGCACCTTCAGGTGCTCACCCATGACAGGTCCGACGTGACCATCGATGCGAAAACGGTCCTGACTGATCAGGCGCATCTTGATCGAGTTCACCCGGTAGGCGTTCGAGATGATGGTATTTCCCAAAGCATCGATAAAGGCATCGTGCATGCCCCAATCGACAGCTTGTGCGTGCACTTCCAGTTCGTGCGATCCATCGCCATTTCGAATGGCGTCGGCAATATCCCGATGCTGCTTCAGGAGCCCGGCGACGGTCTCGTCAGATGCAGAGCGGGTGAAAAGCGCAACCGCTTCCTTCTCCAGGAAGACGCGCAGCTGGAACGCCTCGCGAATGAGGTTCAGGTCGATATGAGCGATCTGCAAACCCCGCTGTGGCACCGTCTTGATCAGCCCTTCGGCTTCGAGCCTCGGGATGAGTTCGCGGATGGCGCCAAGCGTCAGCCCTGTCAGCTCAACGAGGCGGCGCTGCGAAACGAACTGGCCGGGGCGCACGTCACGCGCAAGAAGGTGGCGTGTGAAGCTCTCATACGCCTTTTCCCGCAGTGTCGGCTGCTCGTCCGTTCCGTCCATCGCCTCCCCCAGAAACATCTCCGACCTATGCCGCTTTCGAGCGGAAAAGAGTGTCGAACGCAAGAGCGAGTTGCGCCTGCCCTTCACCGGATATTGAGACGAGTGGTGGTCGAACCGCAAGCCAGATTTCATCCGACGTCAGGTGAGCGACCATCGCTTTCACGGCGGCGGTCACCGGAAATTTCAGCAGTTCGGCCACGAAATTCTCGACGCGAGGATCGTCCATGCCTTTCTCCGCCATCAGCTTGACTTCGCGAGGTACGAAATTCGCCATGCCGGAGATCGCACCCTGGCCGCCAAGCCGCACGCCCTTCGCCAGGTGACGTTCGTCCCCCACCAGGATGACGAGATCGCCATGCGCCTTCAGTAGCGTTTCGGTAAAAGGCCAATCGCCGGAGGAATCCTTGACGCCCGTTACCACGTTGGGAAAGGCGGTCCGCAGGCGGCCGATCAGCGAAACAGTCAGCGGAACCATGGTGACCGAGGGAATGTTGTAGACGATAATGTCTCGCGCCTTGTCGCCAAGGATGGCGAAGACAGCCGAGAACCACTGGAAGACGCCATCGTCACTGACGTTCTTGAAGTAGGAAGGAGGAGCAAGAAGGATATTGCGGGCTCCCTTGGAAAGCGCATGGCCGGCCTGCATCGCCGCATCCTCGGCCGCGTCGACCAGCACACCGACGATGATCTGCTTTGCGGCTATCCCACTATCGAGCAAGGAAGCGAGAACACGCTCACGTTCCCGCGTGCCGATGGAAGAACCTTCACCCGTCGTCCCGAACAGGGTCACACTCGAGCACCCCGCAGCGAGGCTTCGGCGTGCCTGCTCGATGATCGCCCCAATCGCGATATCGCCATTGCTGTCGAATGGTGTGGCGAGAGCGACCGAGAGCCCGAATTTTTGTGTCAAATATGCTTCCTCCCAAAGAATGGATCAAGTGTAGCAAACTAACATGTTAGATGTAAAGAGGTGATTGCGCACTGCCTCGCTGCACGAATATCGAGGCAGTCGCTTTCTCACGATCAACTGGCATGCTTCGCCGTTGGCCCGTTCGCCCGCACGAGCGCCATCAGCATCGGGCCGATCGCAAATTCGCCCCTCTCGGTCCTTCGTGTCAGATCTCTGAGATAACCGCCGGGCGAGTTGATGTGCCCTCCCCTTTCCAGGATGCAAGCGATCACGGTTGCGGCGTTTTCCGGCCCCATGCCCGAGCAGGCTTCCTCATAGGCCGAGGGGCTGACGCCGAGCATCGACCGCACGACGACGGCGGCCGACATCAGGTCTCGCCAATTGCCGATGCTTCCGCCAGGCCCGTAATCGAGAATACTGGGGCAGGCCTGGAGGACGAGGCCGAGCGGGAAGGATTTCAGGCCTGGTCCGGCGCCCGGATCGGCCGCGCCCCCCGCGCTGCTCGTCCCGCCGGAAGGCTTTTGCTGTTTCAATCTTCGTTCGTCTGACGGCCCGGCGTTCGGGTCGTTATCGGCCGCTGCCTTTTCGCCCTGCTTCGGTTCGAAGCTTGGTTCAAGTTCATAAGGGGAGTGGGGATTTGAATTCTGTTTGTGATGCTCAATTTGAGACTCATTGGCGTTCATTTTTTTTGCTTTTATCCGTCTTTCCAGCATGTTGACGATCTCGGCGCGCAGCAGCCCCATCTCGTCGAGCAGCGGCGCCAGGTCTTCGGCGGTCGCCACGCGTGGAATTCGGGCAAGAAGCGCTCGAAACATCGCCGAAATGCCCTCCCAATCACCGGAAATCCCTTCTTCGAGCGCGGTCGCTATCAGCTTGGAGATATCGCGCCGGCACACCGTCAGGCGTTCCCTTGTCACCCGTAACAGCTCCCGGTCGGCAACCGCCTGAGCGGCCAGGCTTTCGATTTCGACAGCACGGGCCAGAAGCGGTGCGACGCTGAAGCCGAAGGCCTCGCCTATAGCCCCTGCTCTATCGCGGCGCGCATAGCGCTTTCCATTCGGGCTGTCCTTGCGCAGGATCAGGCCGGCCTCGACCAGGACGGCAAGATGCCGCCTGAGGGTGGCTGGGGTCATGCCACGAGCGCGCAACGAAAGCTGCGCATTCGACGGGAAGACGATCAGTCCCTTTTCCTCGGAGATCTCGTCGTCAGGGTAGAAGGTCAAAAGCGCGTCGAGCACCGTCAGCGCCCGATCGGTGACGCCAAGCGCCGGCCGTGCTTCGCAGATCGCCCTGAACAGCTTCCATTTGCTGCGTTTCATCCCCGGCTCGATGGTCTCGGCCAGTTGCTGGCTTGCCAGCATGCCAAGCGACATCGGCCGCCGCCCGAAGGGCGTCGTCACATATCCACTCTCCATTTGCCTTCACCTTCGTTCAGGCAAAAGAAAACCATCCACCAATTTGGTGCCTAAGACGCTTGACTGTGATTCGTGGAAATGCGATTCTTGATGTGCTTAAGATCTGAGAAGGGCTTCCACGGCGTCGTCGTTGGGGGCCTTTTTCTTTTGCGCGCTACGCTCCTCTGTCCTTGTTGAACTCCTGGAACAGGCCCTTCAGCCTTTCCTGGACGAATAGATCGAAACCGGGCGCGGTCTTGCCGTCGAAGACGAAGGTCGCACCGGATGCTGTCTTCTTGATCATGACAGGCACGCCGCTAACCTGGGTTTTGGCCACCGCCGGCTTCGGCGCGGCCGTCTTCTTCGTCGCCAGAACGAGTGCCCGGTGAAACCGCTCGTCGCTCGAAATTTTGCGCGCGTCGTCCGCGGACAACTCCGCGATGATCTTTTCGACGTCGGCTTTCTCAAGCCGCTCGCCCAGTTCCAACCATCGCCGGCGGCCGATATCAGGTGCGGCACCGATGGCGTTGACGAGCTCCAGAGGGACCTGCCGGATGACGATCAGCATTCTCGACAGCGCCGCCTTGTCCACGCCGAGAGCCGCCATAATCACATCGCGGCCAAAGCTGCGTTCCTCGAGCCGCGATGCGAAGAGCGCGCGCTCGATGTAGGAGAGATTGGTTCGAGCGCTGTTTTCCTGTCCCTGGCTGACGACCAGTTGACCGTCGGTGAGATCGCGGACGACCGCACGCACCCGGATGCCAATCTCTCGGGTGGCCGCCAGGCGCCGATGGCCGTAGGCGACCTGATAGCGTCCCCTGGTTTCCGGATGCGGGCGGACAAGGATCGGAACCTGCTGCCCATGCTCGCGGATCTGCAAGACGAGCTGCGCGAGTTCGGCCGCATCGATCGCCAATCGATCACTGACGAAGGAAGCGTCGATCAGGCCGGGATCGAGTTCGACGATAGTCTGGCCGGTGGCAAGCTGCCGTTCCAGCTCACTCGCCCGCTCCATTTTCTCGGTAATGTTGCCAAGCGTCTTGGTAATGCCGCCGACCGGCGCGGCACTGCGCTCCTGCGGCACGAATCCGGCGATGGGACGATTGTCGCGCGGCGCGACCGCATCCGCCCTTGCCGGGTTCGGAGCGGAAATTTCGATGAGGTTCTTGCGCGCCATCTATCTATTTCCTTCCCCAGGTCGAGCGAATATGCGCTTCGATCTCGCCATTCACGAGGTTGAGGGATTCCAGTGCCCGATCGTAGGTTCCGCGTGTGAACTGCGACCGCTCGACCTCGTAGAGTGTCTGCTTGGTGACGCCGGCGTCGGCGACCGCCGTCGACTTCACCATGGCGTTGTGGAGCATTCGATTGCCGAAGATCGCCCGCATGAAGCCTGTCATCTGGCTTTGCGGTCCGTCGTTCGGCTCGAACCGCGTCACGAGATAGCGCATCCAGTCATAGCTGGTACGCCCGCCGGCCTTTTCCACGACCGACATCAGCTCACTCGTCATCGTCAGAAACTGCGACATCGACATCACATCCAGCATCTGCGGGTGGACCGTGATCAAGACCGAGGTGGCCGCGCAGAGCGCCGACATCGTCAAGAACCCCAGTTGTGGCGGGCAGTCGATGACCACGACGTCGTAAAGGCTTTCGATCTCCGTCAGGACCTCGCCGATGCGGGCAAAGAACATCGTCTCCGCCGTACCCGACGCCATCGCCTTTGGGGTCTCGTGCTCGAATTCCATCAGCTCGAGATTGCCCGGAATGAGATGCAGATTGGGCGTGTAGGTGGCGCGCACGATGTCGGCGATGGGGCGCGGATCCTCATATCGGATCGCACCGTAGATCGTTTCGCCCTCTCCGACGTCGAACTCCGGCTGATGACCGAACAAGGCGGACAAGGAGGCCTGCGGATCGAGGTCGACGGCGAGCACGCGGTAGCCCCTGAGCGCCATGAACTGCGCTAGATGGGCCGCAGTGGTGGTCTTGCCCGAGCCACCCTTGAAATTCATGACGGAGATGATCTGGAGTTTTTCGCCCGGCCGGCGGGCCGGCACATATTTCGGCGTTCCGTTTCGCTCGTCGAGGACCCGGCGAATCCGGTCCATATCGGTTGCACTGTAAAGCCGCCGTCCGTTTGCGAGCGGATCGGGGCCGTGGCCGTCCGCGGCCACCTGGCGGAGATAACCTTCGCCGATGCCGATGAAGGCCGCAGCTTCCGCCGGCGAAAATGTTCTGATGGTCTTTTGCGAGAGCGGGGGAAAGATTTTTGCCTGATGCTGCTGAAGTTGATAGGATAACTCCTTCGCATCTGTAGCCAGAAGCGATGGGAGGTGCTCTTGATCGTCTTGAAGAGCAAGACTCGGCTGCATGATCTTCTTCCCAGGTAACTGCGCAATTTTGAACGAAAGCGCTTCAGTTGCGCAGTTACTATATGCCTCGATTCGTTACCAATTTACAAATGCTTAACCAAACCGCCCATTTCAGCCCGCCAAGACAGCTTGCGACATGAGCCAGATTTCAAGTGATTCGCGCATTGCCGATGACTCGAAGTGACTGATAACTACGGTGGCTTTGCAACCACTCGGAGGTCAATCATGTCACCCTATAAGCAATATTTATCAATAGCTTGGGCGCTACATCTCTATTTCCCATCGTCCTTCAGGTAGTTGTTGCCGTTGATCACCAGAAGCCCGTCGGAACCTTTGTCGGGTTCGAATATGCTCATGGTTTGGTCCTACCGCTGGCGTCGGTCAGATCGAGGCGATAACCGGAAAGCTTGTAGCGTCCGCTTGCTCCCGGCCGGTTGCTTGACGTAGTGACGCCCGATTGCGATCCGCCGATTTCGTTCGCCATCGAGGCGCCCGACCAGCCTGTGCGTTCGAAAGTACCGTTTCGATGAAGCGTCAGCGTATGGCTGGACGCCACCAATCCCGATGAGGTCGCAGTCAATGCCGCTCGAGGCGAAGGTGGATACCCATTCGCCGTCGAGCGTCGTGCCCTCATCAAACGGCGGCACGGCGCGGTAGTCTGCGTCGACAATCAACAGGTCCTCACCTTTTTTCGAGAATCATGCCGGCCTGCAGGGAACTGCGCGCTGCCGGGAGCGGCTTGGTGATCTGAATTAGAGCATTGCCGCGCTTGTCGTCCTCCGTTTCCGGAAAATCTTTCTGCAGCATGAACAGATTGCCCTTGCCGGCTTTCCTCCAGCCGGAAGCGGCATCGGGCAGGGTCACCGTCAAGCCGCCGATATCGGCGGGTGCGGCGAAGGATTGAGGGCTGGACAGTAGGGAAACGAGGACGAGAATGAAACCGAAGCCTGATCTCACCCGACCGACCCGATCGATCTGTGCGTTGCCCATGTGCGCCTCCCCTCCTTTTCGACCGCTGCCGACGGGATTTGGAGCGGGGTGCGACTAGTTCAGCCCTGAGCTTCATGAAGGTTTCCTGAATGCTTCGATGTGGTGAACCCCGGCGACTTAGGTGAAAACATCCGAACCTCCGGCGTCGCGCCCCTCGACCTTCCGACGGACGCCGTCCTCAGCATCGGGCGGCAGGGTGCGCCTCAGGATCACGGGTCTACACCGGCCCAACATTGACTTACCCGGCAAATGAATGTTTGCCATCCCTTGTTTTGCAGTGCACAATATTTGCTGTTAACAGGGATGTGAGCCGGTGAGAATTTGCATCTACAAATCAGATGAAGCTCCTGAAGTGACGCTGTTCTTGCGAGAGGGCGTACCGGTGCCCGCACATCCGAAGAGCCAAAAGTGGCGGCACATAAAAGCGGTTGTTGGCGAAGAGGTAAGGGCCGACCTTCTGACCCAGATAGAGATCGGCAATGGATGTCTTTTTGTCAATCTTGGGGCATCCCCGAAACACTGATCTAGGCGGCTGGGCTAAACGCTGCTCAACCGACACGGAATATGCTCGCTCGTTGTTGTACCCGCCGCCAATCTTTCAGGAGGCAAGCCTTCCCCCCCCCCGTTCATCTCTATTTAAAGATTGCGGTGAGCCTTTGAGGGTTCTAGTCGCAGCCAGATGAACGTTCTGCGGCGGGTCGATTTTAAGTCTCCAACCGGCCGGAAGAAAAGCCGCGCGGCCTACTCCCCCATCGATTGGTAGAGCCAGTCGGAAAGCGTCTGGCGCGCCACGCGCGCATCGGCGCCGGGAATCAGGGCGTCGTCGGTCAGTTCGACGCCGAAATACGACGTGGATTGATCGGTTATCACCTGGCGTTCGTCTTCGTTCGCGGCGAGATAGATCCGGGCGATTTCATCGATGCCGAACTGCTCCGGGCCGCCGATTTCGACGACATCGCCCGAGGGAGCGCCGGCGGCCAGTTCCGCCAGGAATGCGGCGACATCCCCGGCTGCGACCGGCCTCATCAAGGCCGATGGCAATCGAAAGACATTGCCTTCAACGCCGATGTCGATCAATCCGTTTATGGACTCGTAAAATTGCGTGGAGCGGAGAATCGTATGAGGTCGACCTGAAGCGCGGATCAGATTTTCCTGCACCATTTTCGCGCGAAAATAGTCGCTCTCCACGAGGCGCGGCGTGCCAACGACGGAGAGTGCGAGATAGTGCCGGATGCCGGCTTGCCCCACAGCTGCGAGCAAGTTCTTCGTCGACGCCTTGAAGAAATCGAACGCCGAACTGTCACCGAACGATGCGGCATTGGTTACGTCAACGACGATTTCGGTTCCCGCCATTGCCGCTTCGAGACCCTTGCCGGACACCGTATCGACGCCCAGCGACAATGATGCGGCCGTGACGTCATGGCCCGAGCGGCGCAGCTTCTCGCTGAGCCGGGTTCCGATGAGACCGCTTGCTCCCACCACCATGATTTTCATGTCTGCATCCTCTGTTGCATCTCGTTCGCAATGCCTCGCGCGGATCGACAATGGCCGGAAAGCCGCGCGCCTTCCATCGTGCTTGAGGTCCGGCGCCTTAGACCTGTGGCATAGCGGAGGCAGCCCAAGGTCTAGTCTGTGCCATCGGAAGGAGGGAAGAGCCTTCGGATTGCGCGTTCGCCCCCGAAAATTCCGGCTACATTCCCGCGCAATGCATGGGTTTCCATGAGTTGCGGTTGTGGTGTCGCGGGATTACGGTTTGAAGATGAGCGCTCCCGCCCCGAAATCGAGAACGACCGCTTCAGGAAATGCTGACGATCCCCCGGTTCTCTCGGTCCGGCAGGAGCAGTGGATGCTGAGCGTTTGGTCGCACCGTCCCCAGTTCCTGCATCTGGGGCTTTTCTTCCTCGCCTATGTACTCGCCTGCGGCTTCGCACAGTCGCTGGCAATCGTGCCGGGAACGGGTATTTCCATCTGGCCTCCGGGCGGGCTTTTCGTGGCTACGCTCATCCTCGCCTCAAGGCGCAGCTGGCCATGGTGGATCCTGTCGGCTTGCCTGGCAGAGATGTTCAGCAATTTCCTGTGGTTCTACAGCCCCGTGCCCGCGGCCTTCCTGATCTATGTCGGCAACGCTCTCGGAGCGGTGGTCGCGGCATGGCTGGTGAACCGGACCTTGAAGCACCCTGTTCATATGGAAACTCTGCAGGAAGTTCTCACATTCGTCGTCCTGGCTGCCGGAATCGCACCGATCGTGAGCGCGACCGTGGGAAGTGCGACGCTCGCCTGGTTCGCGATCCAATCACAATCCTTCGCGACGGCCTGGCCACTATGGTGGATCGGAGACGCAACCGGGGTTCTGATTGTAGCGCCGCTGGCGCTGGTGCTCTTTCACAGCTGGCGCGGCAAGACTCAGTTCTCGACCGCGCAATGGGTGGAAGCCTGCGTCCTGGGGCTCATCTTTCTCGGTGTCGCGGCTCTTTCGCTCAGCGGCTATCTTCCCTTCGCCTATATCATCATGCCGCCTCTTCTTTGGGCGGCGGTCCGTTTCGAGTTCAAGGGTGCTGCCGTATCGCTCGCCCTGCTCGCTCTAATCACGGCGGTATTTACGGTAACCGGCGCCAGCCAATTTGTCGGCGACGCCGAGTCCCAGAAACACAAGCAGATCATGCTGCAGCTGTTTTTGGCCATTTCGGCATTTTCGGCGCTTATCGTTGCCGCCATATCCCGGCAGCACCAGCTGGCGGTGCTGACGTTGCGCCAAAGCGTGGAGACGTTGCGCGACCGGGAGCGGGAACTCTCTCAGCTCGTGGACATGGTGCCGAGTCATGTCTGGCGTCTGACGCCCGACGGCGAGCCGACCTTTTTCAACAGGCGGATGGTCGATTTCCTCGGTCTCGACGTGGCGGACTCGGACAGGCCAGGCATCAGCCGACTGGAGGCGGTCCTGCAGGCCATCGTTCATCCCGATGACGCAGCCGGGTTCAGGGACGCCCTTCGCCATTGCCTTGCAACCGGGGAGAGCTTCGTCATGCGGTATCGGCTGCGGCGCGCCGACGGTCTCTATCACTGGATGTCGAGCCGCGCCGAGCCGATGCGCGATCAGGCCGGCAACATCGTCCAGTGGTACGGGCTTTGTCACGATATCGACGATCAGGTGCATGCCGAAGAGACCGTGCGCCGGAGCGAACGGCAGCTTCAACAGATGATCGATGCCGTGCCGGTCCGCATTTGGAGCGTGGAACCAACAGGCGGATCGATCTACTTCAACAAACGCTACCAGGATCATTTCCACGCCGTCATCGCCAATTTTGACGCGCAGGCCGAACCGCGCATCGATGAACTCCTGCAGCACCTGGTCCATCCCGAGGATGCGTCCGAAGTGCAGCGCACGCTGCACACCTGTTTCGAAACCGGCGGCGGCACCACCATGCGGTTCCGCTGGCTTGAAAAGGACGGCGTCTATCGCTGGGCGGAATGCAGAGTGGAGCCTCGGCGTGACGACCACGGAACGGTCGTGCAATGGTACGGTGTCTCCCTCGACATCGACGAGGAGGTGCGTGCGCTGCAGGCGTTGCGCGACCGAGAGCGCGAGCTCTCGCAGCTCGTGGACATGGTCCCGGTGCAGATCAGGCGCCTGACGCCGGAAGGCGAGCCGGTCTTCTTCAACAAGCGCCTGATCGACTTTTTCGGTCTCGATGTTGGCGATATGGACAAGCCAGGCATGAGCCGCCTCTCGTCGGTCATTGAAACCCTCGTCCATCCCGATGACGCATCACGATTGCTGGAGACGGTTCATCATTCCCTCGCCAGCGGCGAGCCCTTCTCGATAAAATATCGCATGCGCCGTTTCGACGGAGCCTATCGCTGGGTCGATGGCCGAGCCGAGCCGCTGCGCGATCAAAGCGGCGCGATCATGCAATGGTATGTCATATCCGTCGACATCGACGATGAGATGCGCGCGCAGGAAGCATTGCGCGACCGAGAGCGAGAGCTTTCGCAACTCGTGGACATGGTTCCGAGCCTGCTCTGGCGGCTCAATCCGGAAGGCGCTCCGACTTTTTTCAACCAGCGCCTGATCGATTTTCTGGGTCTCGACATCGCCGACATGGAAAAGCCGGGTGTCAGCCGGCTGGCAGCGCTCATCGAGGCCGCCGTCCATCCCGACGATGCCGCCGGCCTCGAGCAAGCGCTCAACCATTCCTTCGCCACCGGGGAGCGCTTCTCCAGTCAGTATCGCCTGCGGCGCGCCGATGGCGTCTACCGCTGGGTGAAAGGCAGCGCGGAGCCGTTGCGGGATCAGAGCGGCCGGATCGTCCAATGGTATGGTCTGTCGCATGACATCGACGATCAACTGCGCGTCGAGGAGGCACTGCGGGAGAGAGAGCGTTCGCTTTGGCAGCTCGTTGAAACGCTGCCGGCAATGATCGATTGCGCAGCACCTGATGGAGAACCGATCTATCGCAGCCAGCAACTGCGCGACTTCCTCGGTTATAATCTCGAAGAGCTGGATGGAACGGACAAAACCCGGCTGGACGGCACACTCGATGCCGGTGTTCATCCCGACGATTTGGCAGGTGTCAAGGAAAACTATGCCCATTCATTATCCACTGGCGAGCCCTATGCGCGTAGGCACCGTCTGCGGCGCCATGATGGTGAATATCGCTGGGTCGAGACCCGTGCGGCACCGATGCGCAATGCCGAAGGCGTCATCGTCCAGTGGAATGTCATCTGCCTTGATATCGACGGTGAGGTTCACACGGAGGAAGATCTGCGTCGAGCGCGAGAGGGTCTTGCACGGGCGAGCCAAGTGGCGAGCCTGGCCGAACTTTCAGCCTCCATTGCGCACGAGGTGAACCAGCCGCTCGCGGCCGTCGTGGCCAACTCACACGCTTGCCAGCGCTGGCTCATGGCCGAGCCGCCGAATATGGAGCGGGCACAGAGGACGGTCGAGCGCATCATCCGGGATGCCAACTCGGCGGCGGATGTCGTCAGCCGCATTCGCGCTCTGTTCAAGCAATCCGTAGACAGGAGGACCCCATCGACGCTCTCCGGTATCGTCAACGAAGCGCGCAACCTCATGGCCGACGAGGCCTGGCGTCGTCACGTTCGGATGGAGGTGGAGGTCGATGCCGCCCTTCCGCTCATCGCAATCGACCGCGTCCAGATCCAGCAGGTTCTCATCAATCTCATCCGCAACGGCATCGAGGCAATGGACGCCACGACAGGCGACAGGGTCATTGAAATCCGCGTGCGCCAGATCGGGAATATCCTCCAGACCGAGATCAGCGATCGCGGCCAGGGCATCGAATTTCCCGAAAAGATGTTCGAGCCGTTCTTCACGACGAAGGAAAACGGCATGGGCATGGGCCTGGCCATCTGCCGCTCGATCGTCGAACTGCACGGCGGACGATTGTGGGCCGAGAAGAACAATCCGTGCGGAGCGACGTTGATCTTCACATTGCCTATTGAAACGAAGGCGGCGCCATGACGGCCGACGACCATATCGTCTTCATCGTCGACGACGATGAACGTATCCGGGAAGCGCTCGTCGAGCTGCTGGACTCGCACGGCATGCACGCCATCGCCTTCGAATCGGCCTGCGACTACGTGAGAGCGGACAAGCCGGATGTGCCCGCCTGCCTCGTGCTGGATATCGAGCTGCCTGACATCAACGGTCTCGATCTGCAGAGACAGATCGCCGACAGGGATCATCCGCCGATCGTCTTCATTACGGGACATGGCGACATTCCCTCCTCCGTGCGTGCGATCAAGCATGGCGCGGTGGACTTCCTGACCAAGCCGTTCAGCGATGCGGATCTCATGGCGGCAATCCACGCGGCGATTGCTCAGGATCGGGAAAAGAGAGCCGAGCGCGCCGAGATCGACATGCTCAGACAACACTATCTCGACCTGACGCCGCGCGAGCGCGAGGTGCTGCCGCTCGTCGTCAGCGGCCTTCTCAACAAGCAGGCCGCAGCCGAACTGGGGATCAGCGAAGTCACGCTGCAGATCCACAGAAGAAACGTGATGCAGAAAATGGCCGCGGCATCGCTCGCCGATCTGGTGCGGATCGCGGAGAGATTGGAAATACCGATAACCCACTCGCGCAGAGTGGGAGGGAATTGAACATGAACAAGACAAGACATGTCGTGGCAATTGTCGATGACGATCCAAGGTTGCTTGAATCGATGGGCGACCTTCTGGAATCGGCGGGCTATGTGGCCCGCAGCTTCTCATCGGCGGGATCGCTGCTCGTCAACGGGCTGTCGGACCTCGACCTGCTCATCACCGATATCGGAATGCCTGGCATCGACGGCTTCGAACTTCGCGACCTCGTGAGGAAGTCGCGTCCGGAGCTGCCGGTATTCATGATCACGGGCCGACACGAAATAGCGGATCAGGGACGCGCTCAAGGCGCGAGCGGATTTTTCCGCAAGCCCTTCGATGCCCAGGCCTTGCTGGCGGCCATTGCCAACGCTTTGCATAAATCGACAGATGGAGGGTGACATGAGAGTTGACCAGCCGTTGCCGCGGAGATCGGCGCCGTTATCATTGCAGTACAGTTATGAAGAGACCCAGCCGCTTGTCATTATCGTCGATGACGACGCATCGGTTCGCGAGGCGCTGTCGGAGCTGATCCTGTCGGCGGGTTTCCAGTCGACCAGTTTTGCTTCGACCCGAGAATTGCTTGACGCCGATATCTTGGACTGCCCCGGCTGCCTGATCCTCGACGTGCGCATGCCAGGCGCAAGCGGCCTTCACCTGCAGAGCCATCTGGCCGAAAACGGCATTTCTAAGCCGATCATCTTCCTGACCGGGCATGGCGACATCCCGATGACCGTCCAGGCGATGAAGGCCGGCGCCGTGGATTTTCTCACGAAGCCGGTGCGGGACCAGACGCTGCTCGACGCCGTGACTGCCGGCATTGCGATGGATGCCGAACGACGGGCCGAAGCGGCGATCACCAAGCGCAATATCAAGCGCCTGGAGACACTGACGCAGCGCGAGCGCGAAGTTCTGCATGAAGTAGCGCGCGGCCGCCTCAACAAGCAGATCGCCTTCGACCTCGGCATCAGCGAGGTGACGGTCAAGCTGCATCGCAGCAATGTCATGCACAAGATGGAGGCGACCTCCATCGGCGAACTGATCCGGGCCTGGGAAACACTGCCCGCACAAATGCGCCAGGTCGGCCCGCGCTAGTAGGCGAAGGATGCCGGCCTCGAATACGATCTGCCGCTGTCCATTTGATGCGCCCCGTATCCGATTCGCGCCGGAAAAGACGATACGGCGCCGATAATGGGTTTCGGCCCCGCACCCATGCGTTATCTCTAAATTAAAGTTCGGGGATATGACCTGGTGGTGCCCGGCTTTGGTTCCCTAAAGGAGATCTCGCCTTGAACAATCAACCGTCAGCTGCGCCTTCCCCTGAAACCAACGCCTTCGACAACGAAGCTAATTTCCTGTCGGCCATGGGGAATGCCAAACGGCTTCACATTCTGCATCTGTTGGCCGAAGGCGAAATGTCCGTGTCCGTACTGGCTGACGAGGTGGGATTGAGCCAATCTTCGACTTCCCAGCATTTGGCAATTCTTCGAGAACAGGACCTCGTGCAAACGCGAAGGGCTGCCCAGACGATCTACTATTCACTTCAATCCGACGCGGCCAGAGCGATGCTCGACACGCTCGCCGACATCTTCGGATGGTACCCTCACACCGAAATAGCACGTGCGCGAGCCGTGGAATAGCACGTGCGCGAGCCGTGGGCGCCTGACAAAGGCGAAGCGTTGCTCTTGCGGCTTATGATTGGCGCCGCGGCAACGAAGAACACCGCAATGGTGAAGACCGCGGTTTCGAAGAAGATGACTGCCGTTCAATGGGCGTAAATCCAGGGCCTGGATGCAATCGCGCGGGGTCCCGCGATGCTTCGCCCACATTCCCCTCGAACGCCTCGATCCCTGATGTACGATTGATGTACGCCTCCTAGACGACGGTGTGATTACGCCTCCATTGCGAATGGAGATAATGAACCACATCAGGAAAGGGAACTGTCAGGAGGAGACGACCATGAGTATGGACGTATATGAGGCAGTCACAAGCCGACGGGCGGTGCGCGGATTCAAAGGCGAGCCAGTGAAAAGGGAGGTGCTTGAGCGGGTGCTGTCCGCCGCAGCTTGGTCGCCGTCAGGATCGAACATCCAGCCGTGGAACACCTATGTGATGACCGGCGCACCGCTGGCTGAGCTCAAGACGTCCGCCGTCGAGCGCGTGGCCCATGGCGACGCCTGGGACAAGCGGCAGTACGAGATGTACCCGCCCGTGCTGAAGTCCCCCTACGGGGAGCGCCGATCCGCCTTCGGCAAGGAGCGCTACAGCGCGCTCGGCATTGCGCGCGAGGACTGGGAGACGCGCCAGCGGGCAGCGATCGCCAACTGGAACTGTTTCGGCGCGCCCGCCGCCCTGTTCTGCTACATCGACCGTGACCTGGGCCTGGCCCAATGGGCCGACGTCGGCATGTATCTGCAGACCGTCATGCTGCTGCTCCGCGCCGAAGGTCTGCACAGTTGCCCGCAGATGGCGTGGTCGCAGGTTCGCGAGACGGTCGCAGAAGTCCTGTCACCCCCGGACGAGCTCATCCTCTTCTGCGGCATGTCGATCGGGTACGAGGATCCCACGGTCAGTTACACCCGCACAGGCCGCGCCCCGCTCGACGAGACGGTCACATTCGTCGGCGATTAGTTGCCTGCGATCGAAGGACAAGAGACCCTTCTTTGATTTTTGCGTATGATAGATCCTTTATCATGCGAGATATTGGAGACCGCCATGACCACGCATAAAGTAGGCTATCTCATCGGCAGCCTCGCAAAGGGCTCGATCAACCGCAAGCTCGCGAAAGCGTTGGTTCGGCTCGCGCCGCCGGAACTTGAAATGTCGGAGATATCCTTCAAGGACCTGCCGCTCTACAGCTACGACTACGACGCCGACTACCCTCCGGCTGGCAAGGCATTCAAGGCGGCAATCGCGGCCGTCGACGCCGTGCTGTTCGTCACGCCCGAATACAATCGATCCATACCCGGCGGGCTGAAAAACGCCATCGACTGGGCGAGCCGCCCTTACGGCACCAACTCGTTCACACGCAAGCCGTCAGCGGTGATCGGCACGTCGCCGGGTGCGATAGGCACGGCAGTCGCCCAGCAGAATTTGCGCAGTGTGCTCAGTTTCTGCAACTCTCCCCAGATGAATGCCCCGGAAGCCTACATCCAGTTCACACCGGGGCTGATCACCGATGACGGCGAGGTCACCAACGACAAAACCGCCGATTTCCTTCGCACTTACATGCGGGACTTCCATGTCTTCATCGCAAGGGTTCGCTCAGTGCTGCCGAAAGATGCCTAGAGCCGTCGCCCTGCAGGAGCTGGCCGCGCCATCCGGGCGGTCAGCTCCTGTTTTTTAAAGCGGGCAATGCCCTCAGGCGAAGGCGTAGGAGCCGTCGGGTCGCTTCGGCACCCGTCGCTGCCAATGAATGTAGCCTTCCTCTTCCATCGCCTTCTCGTCCATTTCGACGCCCCAGCCCGGCCGGTCGGGACGCAGCTCCAGATAGCCGTCCTTCGGCAGATAGGGATCGACGACATAGCGGGTTTCCCCCTCCCGCTTCTCGATATCGAGGCCGCCATAGACATAGGCCTGTCCCTTTGGCAGCCGGTATTCGAGGATGCGGAAATTCTGCGCCGCCGCCGAAAAATGAACGTTGACCGCCGTGGCAAGCGGACCCATCGGGTTATGCGGCGCCACGCCGACGAAGAAGGCTTCGGCGAGTGTGGCGATGCGGCGCATTTCGCTGATGCCGCCGACGACGCAGATGTCGGGCTGGATGAGGTCGGCGCCCTTGACCTGCAGCAGCCGCAGGAACTCGTTTCTGTTATAGAGCGACTCGCCGGTCGCAAGTGTGCAGTTGAGCCCCTGTTTCAGGTCGCCCCAAGCCTCGATGTTCTCGGGACGCAGCGGCTCCTCGAAAAACAGCGGGTCATAAGGCGCCAGCGCATTGCCGAGCTGGCGAGCGGCGATCGGTTCGAAAATCTTGGCATGGGCATCGAAGGCGATTTCGTATTCGTCATTGACCGTTTCGCGAAGCGAGCGGAAATAATCCGCCGAGGCTTTCACGACATTACCCCAGCGGTTGGAGTGCATGTCGATCCGCCAAGGGCTGAGCTTGAAGGCGGTGAACCCCCATCCCTCCTTCAGGCGGTCGAATTCGTCGCGGGCCGCCGGCGCATCCGGCGCGGTATAGACACCGGCATAGACCTTGATGCGGTCGCGCACTTCGCCGCCGAGCAGCTTGTAGACCGGGACATTCACCGCCTTGGCCGCAAGGTCCCACAGGCAGTGATCGAGCGCCGAGATCGCGGCAAGGCCAAGCGCCCCCGGCGGAAAGCGGCTCTGCTGGATCAGCAGATTGACGAGATACTCCACGCGTGTCGGGTCCTGGCCGGAGACAAATCCGAAGAGATAATCGAGCAGCGGCGGCAGCGCCTTGTCGGGGCCGTGATTGTAGCATTCGCCCCAACCCGTCAGCCCGTCATCGGTGTCGAGCGCGACGATCACGCGCGGACGGTCCTTGTCGCGGGTCATGAAAACCCGCATGCGGTCGATCTTCATCTTTCTGTCCTTCTAGCGATTGAAATAGGTGCGGCGCGACTGGCGCGTCTGCACGTAGAGATGCTCGTTGTCGGTTCCGGGATTGTAGGCACCCGCACTTTGCGGCACCGAGACATTGCCGTTGCTGGGGAAGCGCGCCACGAAGGCCTCGTCGATATCGCAGCCAAGTCCCGGGCCATCAGGAACGGCGATCAAGCCGTCGACCTGTTGCGGATGCGGCACGATCGTCTGGCGGCGGCCGTCCCAGTCGTCGTCGAGGCGCTCGAGGATGAGGGCGTTGGGAATCGCTGCAAGCAGATGCAGAGCCGCATATTCCGCCACCGGCCCGAGCGAACCCGAATGCGGCGCCATCTGGATATGATGGGCTTCGGCCATGGCCGCGATCTTCTTCATCTGGGTGATGCCCCCGGCCCGGCCGGTGTCCGGCTGGATCACGTCGACCAGCTCCTTCTCGATGAGCTCACGCTCGCCGAAGATGGTCGCCGAGCGCTCGCCGGCGGCAAGCGGCACATGTGCTGCGTCGCGGATGCGTCGGTAGCCGTCGATATTCTCCGGCGCAATCGGATCTTCCACCCACATCAATTCATAGGGTTCGAGCGCCCGCACCAGCCGGCAGGCATCCGCAGGCGTCAGCCACGGCGGTCCATGCAGATCGATGGCGATGTCCATGTCGTCGCCGACGGCCTCACGCAGCGCAGCAACCTTGCGGACCGGATCGGCGACGCCGCCGCATTTGATCGCCTTTATGCCTCGCGCTTTGATGGCAAGCGCGCGCTCGGGCGTATTCGCATGCGAATAGATCGGGATCCGGTCACGCACCTTGCCGCCGAGCAGCATCCAGACAGGCACGCCGAGCGCCTTGCCCTTGATGTCCCATAGCGCCATGTCGATGCCGGTCATCGCACCGCCTCCGACCGTTCCGAGCATGCCGTGGCCCATCATCGTGATATGCATCTTCTGCCATAGCCGTTCGATATGGGCGGGATCTTCGCCAATGAGGAGTGGGGCGAGATCATGGATCGCCGTCTCGACGACGCGCGGCCAGCCGGAGCATTCACCGATGCCGGTAATGCCCTCATCGGTATCGATCTTTAGAAAGAGCCAATTTCGGGTGCCGCCGAACTGTTTCGAGGCGCCACTACTGGACCGCTGGTCGGAAGCCCAGTTCGCCGGATCAGGCTGACCGACATGCATGAGAAAAGTGCGGATCCCGGTGATTTTCATCGCTGAAAACTCCCATTCTTCAAAATGTCCGGCGCGACGTATCGGAAACGCCGCGATTGATCACGATCACGCGGATCGGGGCGCGGGATCGCTGATATGAGCGCCTGCGTATAGGCATGTTCGGGTGTGCGGCAGACCTTCTCGGCATCACCGATTTCGACGAGCTGGCCTTTGTACATGACGCCGACACGGTCACACATGTAGCGGATAACGCCGATATCATGACTGATGAAGATATAGGCGAGACCGAGTTCGTCCTGCAGGCGCATCAACAGATCGAGCACCTGCGAGCGCACCGAGACGTCAAGCGCCGAGGTTGCCTCGTCGGCAACGATGACGCGCGGATTGAGGGTGATGGCGCGAGCAATGCCGATGCGCTGACGCTGACCGCCGGAGAATGCGTGCGGGTAGCGCTCGCGCGCCCTCGGGTCGAGGCCAACCTGCTCCATCAGATGGCAAACGCGCTCCTCCAGCGCCCGCCCCTTTGCGACGCCATTGACGAGCAACGGCTCGCCAATGATCTGGGAGACGGTCATGCGTGGGTTGAGGGAGCCGAAAGGATCCTGGAAAACCATCCGCAATTCCCGCCTTGCTGCGGCAAGCGTCTGACCTTTTGCCGTTGCCAGATCGATGATGTCGCCGTCGGCGCGGCGATAGAGGATTTCGCCTGCAGTCGGATCGATCAGTCGCATGATCGAGCGGCCCATCGTCGTCTTGCCGGATCCGCTCTCGCCGACGATGCCGAGCGTCTCGCCCGGCAGAAGCGAAATGGAAACATCGTCCAGCGCTTTCACCTCGCCGAAATCCATTGATACATTGCGAAGTTCGAGGATCGGCGGCGCCGTCGTGTCGAGCGGCGGGCGCGCCAGCCGGATTTCGGCCTTCGCTTCCAGCTTCAGCACCGAGCCGATCAGCATGCGGGTATAGTCGTCTTTCGGCGCATGAAAGATCTGCTCGACCGGCGCATATTCCTTGGCGACGCCGTTGTGCATGACCAGCACATCGTCGGCGATCTGCGCCACAACACCCATGTCATGCGTGATGAAGAGAACGGCCATGCCCTTGGCCTTCTGCAGCCGGGCGATCAGGTCGAGAATTTCGGCCTGCGTCGTCACGTCGAGGGCCGTGGTCGGCTCGTCGGCGATCAGCAGCTGCGGTTTGCAGGCGAGCGCCATGGCAATCATCGCGCGCTGGCGCATCCCGCCGGAATATTGAAAGGCATATCGGTCCAGCGCTTTTTCCGGCGAGGGAATCTCGACCTGGCTGAGCAGCGATATGGCTTCCGCGCGCGCCTCTGCCTTGCTCATCCGGGTGTGAAGGCGAAGCGCCTCGACTATCTGGTTGCCGACCGTGTGGATCGGCGACAGCGACGACATCGGCTCCTGGAAGATCATGGCGATGTCGCGGCCGCGGATCGCTCGGATCTGACGCCCGCGCGGATTGAGGCTGGTCAGATCGATCGACCCGCCGTTCTGATCGTTCAGTGTGATCGATCCGGCGGATATGCGGCCGGGTGCATCGACGATCTGCAGGATCGAACGCGCCGTCACCGACTTGCCGGATCCGCTTTCGCCGACGACACAGAGGGTCTTGCCCGGCTCGATCGAGAAAGACAGATCGCTGACGGCGCGAAAGACGCCGGTGCGCAGAGGGAACTCGACCGTCAGATTTTTCACCTGCAATAGCGGCCTGCCGGCAATAGGAAGGATATCGGTCATGCCGGCCTCATTTGTTGTAGGGGTCGGCCGCATCGCGCAGGCCGTCGCCGAGAAGGTTGAGCGCCATCACGGCGACCACGACGGCGCAGCCCGGCATGAAGAGCCATGGCGCGGTGGCGATCGAGCGAATGTTCTGGGCCTCGCGCAGAAGCACGCCCCAGGAGATGGTCGGCGGCTGCAGACCGAGCCCCAGGAAAGAGAGAGAGGTTTCGGCAAGGATCATCGCCGGCACCGCAAGCGTGATCGACGCGATGATATGGCTGGCGAAACTCGGCAGCATGTGGCGAAAAATGATGCGCCTTTCGCGAACGCCGTCGAGTCTCGCGGCGGCGACGAATTCCTCGGTGCGTAAGGACAGGAAGCGGCCGCGAACGACGCGGGCGAGCTGCGCCCAGCCTGTCAGCGAGAGGATGATCGTGATCATCATATATTGCAGCGTCGCAGGCCAGTCCTGCGGCAGGGCCGCAGCCATCGCCAGCCAGATCGGGATCGTCGGCAGCGACAGCACGAAATCGATCACCCGCTGCAGGAAGAAATCGATGCGGCCGCCGTAATACCCCGAGATGCCGCCGAGCACGATGCCGAGCATCAGCGAGAAGAAGACACCGACGAGGCCGATCGACAACGAAATCTGCGAGCCCTGCACCGTTCGGCTGAAGACGTCGCGCCCAAGCCTGTCGGCACCGAAGAGAAGCAGCGGCGTCGTTTTGTCGGGCGAGGCGATCAGATGGATGTTGGTCCTGAACAGGCCGAACACCGAATATTCATAGCCGCGCCCGAAGAACTGGACGTCGACACGTTTTGTCGTGTCTTCCTTGTAGATGGCGGCCAACGTTTCCGGATCGCGGGTCAGCTTCATCGGATAATAATGCGGACCGAAGGAGAACCCGTTCTCAGTATCGATCAGATGCAATTTCTGCGGCGGGTGAAAGGTCGCCCGCGCATTTTGCAGGTACGGATCGTTGATGGCGAAGAAGCCGGGGATGAGGGCGACGATATACATCAGCACGGTAACGACGAGCGCCACCATGGCCAGCCGGTGCCGGCGGAAAGCCCACCAGATGAGCTGCCACTGGGATGCAACGGCAGCGCGATCCGGCGGAATGTTCGTAACGGTGATGTCGGCCATGTGAGGCTCCTATTCCAACCGGATGCGGGGATCGACCAGCGCAAGCAGGATGTCGCTGATCAAAGAGCCTATCAGCGTCAGCGCGCAGATCAGCAGGACGAAGGCGCCGGCGAGATACATGTCCTGGGCCATCAGCGCCTGCAGCAGCAAAGGTGCCGCCGTCGGCAGATTGAGGACGATGGCGACGACGACCGAGCCGGAAATGAGGTTGGGCAGCAACCAGGCGATCGTCGAGATGAACGGATTGAGGGCGATCATCAGAGGGTATTTCATCAGCAGCCGGAACTCAGAGAGCCCTTTTGCCCGTGCCGTGGTCACGTAAGGCTTCGGCAGTTCATCAAGCATGTTGGCGCGCATGACGCGGATGAGGCTCGCCGTCGAGGAGACGGCAAGGATGATGACCGGAAGCCAGAGATGCGAGAAGAGGTCGACCATCTTGGCGAAGCTCCAGGACGCGTTCTCGTATTCCGGCGAAAACAACCCGCCGACATCCTGTCCGAATTCAACCGCCGCGACATACATCAGCACCAGCGCCAGCAGGAAGGACGGAACGGCCAGGCCGAAAAAGGTGAAGGCGGTGAAGAAATAGTCGCCGATCGAATATTTGCGCACGGCGGAATAGACGCCGATCGGCAGCGCGATCGCCCAGGTGGCGATTAATGTCGACAGGGCCAGAACGAGCGTCAGCGCCATGCGCTCCCAGATCAGGTCCGAGACCGGCTGCTGCCATTCGAAAGAGATGCCGAAATCGCCGCGCGTGAGAATGCCCCACATCCATTTGAAATATTGGACGAGCATCGGATCGCCGAGGCCGAAGCGCTCGCGCAATTGCGCCGCCGTGTTCTGATCGACGATCTCGTTGGAGGCTGCCAGCGTCGCAATATAGGTGGTGACATAATCGCCCGGCGGCAGCTGGATCAGCACGAAAGCCAGGAAGCTGACAGCAAACAGCGATGGAATCATCCATAGGAAGCGTTTGGCGATAAAGACCAGCATGAGGCGCCTCTTGCATTGAACGCCGCCTTCCGGGCCCTGTCGGCCGTCAGGGCCGGCAAGGCATCTCGGAGGGCGAACTGAAAAAAAAGCGCCGTACCTGATGGTACGGCGCTCAAGACGAAAATCAGCTCGTGAAGGTGAATTGCTGTGGCATTGCAGGGCCGGGATTGGGCCAGGACCAGCTATCCGGCTCCTTCTCGGGAACATTGCGTAGATTATTGCGGATGATGCCGAAGCCGCCGACGGCAAGGCAAAGGCCGACGGTCTCGAACTCCTCGGCCGCGATGTCGAAGATCTGCTTCATGATCGCGCCGCGCTTGTCGAGATCGGCCGTCGAACGCGCTTCGTCGAAGAGCTTCATGCGCTTCTTCTGGCTTTCCGGCGGTTCTTCGCCGCGGGCACCGTTGGAGGTGTACCAAAGCGTCCACGGAATGGCGTAACGTGAACCCTGCGGATGGAAGGCGAAGAAATCGCGCGGATCGAGCATCGGATCGAGACCGCCAGGACCTGGCCACACTGCCGCATCATGGGCGTTGTCGTCGCCGCGGGTGTAATAGAGCGCCCGCTCGATCGTGTTGACCTTCATGTCGATACCGATCTGAGCCCAATGCGCTTTGACCAGTTCCAGGGCATCGACGAGGTCGGGATAGAGGGTCGGAATGACGTCGATCGAGAAGAACACTTTCTGGCCGTCGGGCCGGAGGCGAAAACCGTCGCCGCCTTTCTTATAGCCGGCCTCATCGAGCATCGCGCCTGCCTTGTCGGCGTCAAATTCGGTGAATTGGCGCGCATATGTCTCGTTATACCAGGGATGGGTCGGACGCGGCCCGGCCTGGTAGGGCTCGCTCTGTCCGAAATAGACGATGTCGATGAGCTCCTGGCGATTGATGCCGATCGAGAGCGCTTGCCGAAACGACTTGTCGGCAAACATCTTGCGCATGGCAGGATCTTTGTGGGTGATGTTAAAGTAGATCTGGCACTGTTGCGAGGCCGAAGGCACGAGCGTCAGCAGCCGATAATCGCCCTTTTCCATGTTCTTGGACAACGTCGGCTTGTTGGCGAGAACGCTGATGTGACGCTCCTGGATGTCGATCTTTCCAGAGATGACGTTCAGCATCAGCGATTCGACGTCCTGCGAGATGCCGAAGTTGATTTCATCGATGTAGGGGAGCTGATTGCCCTCGGTATCGACCTGCCAGAAATAAGGATTGCGGGTCATGACGACGCGCGTAGCACCGCCGGCATAGGGCTCCTTGACCACCCATGGATCGAGCGTCGGCTTGTCGACATTGCCCCATCGCGACGGGATCTCGATGTCGCCGCAACGGCTGCGGAACAACTCCGTCCAACTGGTAACTCCGGCCTTCTTCGCATCGGCCTCGATACTGGGATTATATTTCGGCAGGAACTGGCTGCAATAATGCTTCGGGAACAGCGTCGGATGCTGGCCAAGCGGTGTGGCGAGGTTTTCCAGGTAAAGCGCGTTGGCCGCAGCAAAGGTGAACCTCACCGTATAATCGTCGATCTTCTCGACCGTGACCGGCTTGCCGGCGACAGCAAGCTGCGCCGGGGTCGAGCTGTAGAGCTCGGTGTTCTTGACGCAGTCTTCGATCGCGAAAACGACGTCATCGGCCGTAAAGGGATGACCGTCGGACCAGCGCACGCCTTCGATCAGATGGAACGTGAATTGTGTTGCGTCGTCGCTGACTTCCCAGCGCTCGGCAAGGTTCGGCTGCACGGCGGTAAAATCGAGGTTCCAGCGTACAAGGCTCTGGTTGCCGACCATACGCAGGATGCCGTTATGGTCGGATGAACCGCGAAGGCCGCGGCGCAGCGAACCGCCATAGGTGCCGACCTTCTCGAACGGCGTCACGACCATCGGCTTTTTCGGCAGGCGCTCGGCGAGCGGCGGCAGCTTTCCATCCTTGGCGAGCTGCGCAAGGGCCGGCGCTTCGCCGCCTGCGGCTGAGACGCGACCGGCGATAGACAGCGCCGCGACACCAGCCATGCCGCCAAGCACGGCGCGGCGGGTGACGCCACGCGACAGTATTTCTTTGGCCATCGAATTCCTCCCTTTTGTGCCGGCGCAGCCTTTGCACCGGCTGATGCGGCGGGCTCCCGACCCGACGCTGGCGCCCTCCTCGGCGCTACGACCGAAACCATAGACACCTTCTCAAATGATTACAAGAGTTGACAGATAATTACAAATTTTGTAGCCATGCTGCATTGATATGCGACGTTGAGCCGCTGAGACGCGGCCAATAGCACGAAAAACGTTGAATCTGTCAGATGCTGTCACCGCCCTGAACATCGTGGTCGGCGACAGCCAGGGTGCGGCCGTTGACCCGGTGCACGCGGCGTTGAGAGAAAAGGACCATGATGACATTCGCCGTCGATGCCGTTTCGAACAGGGGCGCAACGCGCTTCAGCGACATCATCTACGAGAAGATCGTGGGGATGATCGCCGACGGCAATTTTCCGGTGAACGAACGGCTGCCGCCGGAGACGAAGCTCGCCGCTGATTTCGGCGCATCGAGACCCGTCGTGCGCGAAGCGCTCGAACGCTTGAGAGCCGATGGCCTGGTCGTTTCGCGCAAGGGTTCCGGTTCCTATGTCCGGCAAAGGCCGGATTCGTCGATGCTGAAAATGGTGCCGGTCGGCTCCTTGGCCGATGTCCAGCGCTTCTTCGAATTCCGCGCCGGTCTCGAAGCCGAGGCGGCGGAGCTTGCAGCGCGAAACTGGCAACCGGTCGACAAGGAGCGCATAACGGCAGCGCTTCTTTCGATCGAGCAATGTTTGCGCAATGGGGAGCTTGGCGCCGAGGAGGACCAGGCTCTGCACGATGCAATTGCCACGGCGACCGGTAACCAGTTCCACATCACCCTGCGCGAGTGGTTCAAGCCGCATTTCGCCATCGGGCATTCCGTTACGCGAAGCTTGAGCTTGAAGCGGACGCCGGAACAGATCCGCAGCGTCCAGGATGAGCATGCGGTGATCGTCGAGGCGATTTTCGCGCACCGGGAAACCGAGGCGCACGATGCGATGAAAAGACACATACTGAATGCGCGCGCCCGCATGTTCCAGGGCGTTTGAGCGATATGGGAGGAGAGACGATGAAACGGGTCGCTATGACGGGTGCTGCCGGACGTGTAGGGACGCTGCTGCGTCCGCTTCTTCGGTCGCATGTCGAGCACCTCAGCCTGATCGATCTCCAGGAACCTGACGGGCTTGGCGAAAACGAGAATTTCGTAAAGGCCGACCTTACAATGCTCGACGAGGCGACGGCTGCGCTGAAGGATATTGATGGCGTCGTCCATCTGGCGGGTATCGCAAGCGGCACGGACATGAACGCCATTCTGCACGCGAACGTGCTTGGAACATACAATCTCTACGAAGCGGCGCGGATCAACAAGGTTCAGCGGGTCGTCTATGCATCGAGCAATCATGCCACCGGCTTTTATCCGCGCGGCCAGCTCGTGTCGCCGCTCGACCCGATGCGCCCCGACAGCCCATATGGACTTTCCAAATGCTGGGGCGAGCTTGTAGCGGGGCTTTATTACGACACATCGGGCATTCGCTCTCTTTCCATTCGCATCGGCAATGCGGGCACCTATCCCAACAGCGAGCGATCCATTGCGATCTGGATCAGCGCGCGAGACCTGGCGCAATTGGTCAGGATCGGCCTTTCGCACCCGTTGATTGCAGCAACAGTGGTCTACGGCGTTTCCGACACCGAGGAGATGTGGTGGGAGAACGATCTGGCGACACGATTGGGCTACCAGCCGCAGGACCGGCCGCGTGACCATGCGCTGATCGAAGAGGGATCCGAGGGGCCGGTCGCGCTGGCGTTCCAGGGTGGCGGGTTCTGTGAGATCAATCACGACGGCACCATCCGTATGCGCGACGCCGATGGCTTGGCCAAGAGCCCGGAGACGGTTGAATGACGGCGCCTCGGATCATCCGCCCGGACGTCCGTTCCGTTATCGAGCAACCACTCACGGTCGGTGAATCGCCGGTATGGGACGAGGAGACCGGCACTTTGTGGTTCGTCGATATTCTGGCGCCGGCACTCGTCCGGCTTTCGCATTCAGGAAAGATCGACCGCTTCGACATGCCGGCCGCAATCGGCGCGCTCGGGCTTTGCCGAGATCACAGGATCGTCGTGGGGCTCCAGACGGGCGTCCATCTCTTCGATCCGCTTTCGGGAGATTTCGAGTTTGTGTGCGATCCGGTTGGACGCGACATCAATTGCCGCCTCAATGACGGGAAGGTCGGCCCCGACGGGCACTTCTGGATCGGCTCGTTCAGCGAAGCCAAGCCGCCGGTCAATGAGGCTGCACTTTACCGCGTGGGCGCCGATGGCCGCACGCGGACCGTTGCAACCGGACTGACGAGTTCCAACGGTCTTGCCTGGTCGCCGGACGGCCGGCGGATGTATCACTCCGACAGCCGGCAATGCTTCCTGCAGGCATTCGACTTCGATCCTGATACGGGCGACCTCGGCGATGGGCGCCGGCTTCGCAGCTTCACGGAAGACGAGGGTCGACCGGACGGAGCGACAACCGATCGTGACGGGTTCTACTGGAGTGCCGGCGTGTCCGCCGGTCGCCTCAACCGAATATCGCCCGAAGGCGAAATCGTCGAAATCTACATTCTGCCGGTCCCCGCACCGACGATGCCGTGTTTCGGTGGGCCGGATCTGCGCACCCTCTTCGTCACGAGCCTGTCGACGGACCGCACCGGACGTTTCGAGGCGGGGACGGTGATCGCCTTCGACGTGGATGCAGAGGGCCTACCGCCCTTCCGCTTCGGGAATCACCCCGTCGGATGACAGCGTGCCGATCACCGGGTGACAGCGTGCCGATCATCCTTCGGGTAACGGCGGATTGATGGAAAGATAACGGGGAAGAAAGATGAGCATCGCAACCATGCGCAAGGCGCTTACAGGCGTATCGGGTGTTCCGGTCACCGCCTATGACGGCAACGGTGAAGTCGAACCCCGGATCACCGCGAAGGTCTATGAGCGGGTGGCGGCAGCGGGCATTCACAACATCGTCGCTGCCGGAAATACCGGGGAATTCTATGCTCTGACGCCGCAGGAGATCAGGATCGTCCACGAGGCGGCGGTTTCAGGCGTTGCCGGCAAGGCGCCGGTGACGGCGGCGATCGGCCGGTCGCTGCGCGAGGCGATCGGCATGGCGAAAGATGCGGCTGCGATCGGCGCATCCGCCGTCATGTCGCATCAGCCCGTCGATCCTTTCGCAGCACCTGCGGCCCAGATCGACTATTTCTGCAATCTTGCGGATGCTTCCGCCCTGCCGCTCATCGCCTATGTCAGGGCGGATGGTTTCGCCGTCACCGATATCGTCCGCCTCGCAAATCACGGCAATATTGCCGGCATCAAATTCGCCACGACCGATCTGATGTTGCTGTCGAGAGCGATCCCGGCGGCGAGCCCCGACGGCGCGCTGTTCGTCTGCGGCCTGGCGGAGAGCTGGGCGCCGACATTTACCGCAGCCGGCGCCCGCGGCTTCACGTCCGGCCTCGTTAATGTCGCGCCGAAACTATCGCTTGCGGTCCATGCTGCGCTTGAAAAAGGCGACTTTGCCGCCGCCAGGGCGATCGTCAACAAGCTCGAGCCATTCGAGCGGATGCGAACCAAATTCCGCAATGGCGCGAACGTGACCGTCGTCAAGGAAGCCGTCTCCTATTCCGGTCTCGATGTCGGTCCCGTGCGTGTGCCGGGATTGCCGCAGCTCGACCAGCATGACCGCGAGGAGCTTCATCGGCTGCTTCAAGGCTGGGAGGCCGAAGGCGACATTCAAACTCATTCAGACCAGCCGGCCGTAAAGGCGGCCGGCTGACTTCGACATTATCCACAAACAACAGGATTGGGAGGTCTTGAGATGCTGAGACAAGTACTGACAACGATCGCAATTGCCGGCGCCCTGACGACGGCGCAGCCCAGCTTCGCGGCGTCGCCGCCCAACATGCTGGTGATCGGCACCAATCTCACGGGTATAAGGACGCTCGATCCAGCCCAGAACAATGCCCGCACGGTTTCCGAACTGATCTCGAACCTCTACGACAACCTCGTGCAGCTGTCGCCGGACGACCTCAAAACGCTGAAGCCGATGCTCGCGACGCAATGGAGCGTCTCGGCGGATGGCAAGATCATCACGCTGACATTACGCGACGATGCGGTCTTCCAGAGCGGCAACAAGGTGACCGCCGAAGATGCGGCCTGGTCGATCCAGCGCGTCATCAAGATGGGCCAGGTCGGCTCCACCGACGTCGCGCTCTGGGGCTTCACGCCTGAAAACGTCGACAAGCTCGTTCGCGCAAAAGACGAACACACGCTCGAGATCGAGCTGCCGCAAGCGGTCAATACCGATCTGGTGCTCTATTCGCTGGCGGGCTCGTCGATCGGGATCGTCGACAAGAAGACGGTGCTGTCGCACGAAGCGAACGGCGATTTCGGCGGCGCCTGGCTTTCCGCCAATTCCGCCGGCAGTGGCCCATTCAGCCTGGCGCAGTGGCGGCCGAACGATGTCGCGATCTTCAATGCGCAGCCGAAATACTGGGGCGGCAAGCCGGCCATGGCGCGCGTCGTCGCTCGTCATATCCCGGAATCCGGCAATCTCCGGCTTCAGCTCGAAGCCGGCGACGTCGATGTCGGCCAGTATGTGGCAAGCGGCGATCTCGATGCGCTCGCCACCAAGAAGGACATGGTCATCGAGAATGTCCCGGGTCTCGGCTTCTACTATATCGCCCTCAATCAGAAAGACCCGGATCTGCAGAAGCCGAAGGTTCGCGAGGCCTTCCAGCATGCCTTCGACTGGAAAGCGATCTCCGGCAACATCATGCGCCATACGGGCTTTCCCTGGCAGTCGATGATCCCGCGCGGCATGATCGGCGCTCCCGGCGAGGCGGCGGTGCGCTACGATTACGATCCCGCCAAGGCCAAGCAACTGCTGGCGGAGGCCGGATATCCCAATGGCCTGAAGAAGGTGCTCAATCCGTCGGGAGCCCCGACCCTGCCCTTCGCTGAAGCGCTGCAGGCGAGTGCCCGCGCCGCCGGCATTGATCTCGATCTCGTGCCCGGCGAGTTCACGCCCGCCTTCCGCGAGCGCAAATTCGAAGTGCTGCTCGGCAATTCCGGCGCCCGTCTGCCCGATCCCTTCGCGGTCGCCACGCAATATGCCTTCAACCCCGACAATAGCGACGAAGCACGCCTCGGCAGCTATTACCTCTGGCGCACGGGCATGAAAGTGGACGAGCTCAACACGCTCATCGACCAATCGATGAAGGAGCGCGACACGGAAAAGCGTACCGACATCTTCAAGAAGATGGACGGCATCTATGCCGGCATGGCTTCGCCGCTGGTCATCTTCTTCCAGCGAACCGACCCCTATGTCATGCGCGCCAACGTGAAGGGCTATCACGGGCATACGACATGGTCGACGCGCTGGCATGACGTGACCAAGGAGTAGAACGCCGTGGCAAGCGCCGATATGACATCGAAGGGGGGGAGCAGCCGGCACTCCCCGGCGGGCGGGTTCGCAGAGGCGGCCCCGCACCCGGCACTGAGCCTGCTGCGGCGCCTGGCAGGACGTATTGTGGCCGTCGTGACGACGCTGCTCGGCCTGCTCTTCCTGACCTTCTCGATGGGTCGCCTGCTGCCCGCCGACCCGGTGCTATCAATCACCGGGGCGGAAGTCAGCAAGGAGGTTTACGATCGCGTCTATAACGAGTTGGGTCTTGGGCAGCCGATCTGGATGCAGTTCCTGTCCTACGTCGGCAAGATCGCCACAGGCGATCTCGGCATGTCGGCGACGACGGGCCAGCCGATCCTCACCGATCTCCTGACGATCTTTCCCGCGACGATCGAACTTGCGATCATCGCCATGATCATCGGGGCGATCGTCGGCGTCCCCTTAGGGATCACCGCTGCGGTCAGGCGCGGGACCGTTATCGACCACATCGCTCGGATCGTCGCCCTTGCCGGCCACTCCATCCCGATCTTCTGGACCGGGCTGATGGCGCTCTTCGTCTTTTATGCGAAGCTGAAGCTCGTCGGCGCCTCGGGCCGGATCGATGTCTTCTATGAAGGCCTCGTCACGCCGATGACGGGCTTCCTCCTGATCGACGCGGCGATTCAGGGCCAATGGGACGTGTTTTACAACGCCCTTGGCCACATCATCCTGCCGGCGGCAATCCTCGGCTACTATTCCGTCGCCTATATCAGCCGCATGTCGCGGAGCTTCATGCTGGAGCAACTGAGCCAGGAATACATCATCACCGCCCGGGCAAAGGGGCTCGGCACCCGCAAGGTGGTCTGGCGCCATGCCTTCAAGAACATCCGCGTGCAGCTTTTAACGATCATGGCGCTGACCTTCGGCGGGCTGCTCGAAGGCGCGGTGCTGATCGAGACCGTCTTCGGGTGGCCGGGGCTCGGCCAGTACCTGACCCGAGGGCTACAGATGAACGACATGAATGTGGTCATGGGTTCGGTGCTGACGATCGGCGCCGTCTTCCTGACGATCAACATCCTGTCGGACTTCCTTTATCGCATTCTTGATCCGAGGACACGGTGACGCCATGACGATCTCCTCTGAGCACGCAGACAGCGTCAACACCGGCGGCCTTCGCAACTGGCTGCTCGCACCGGAGCCTCGAGGCTGGTTCCAGTCATCGGCGCAGCAAATTCACCAGGGCTGGCGGAAATTCAGCCTGCACCCGCTTGGCCTGGCCGGACTAGCCATCATCCTACTGCTGATCGTCGTGGCGCTGGCCGCACCCCTGCTGACGAGCTACGATCCGATCGTTCAGGACATGGCCGGGCGGCTTGCCGCGCCATCGACGAGCCATTGGCTCGGCACTGACAATTTCGGCCGCGACGTCTTTTCACGGGTGATCTATGGCGCCCGCACGACGCTCTACATCATCATGCTCGTCACGGTCATCGTCGCCCCGCTCGGTCTGCTGATCGGCACCGTCTCGGGTTATTTCGGCGGCATCGTCGATGAAATCCTGATGCGCGTCACCGATATTTTTCTCTCCTTCCCCGGCCTCGTGCTGGCGCTTGGTTTTGCCGCAGCCCTCGGTCCGGGCATCACCAATGCAATCATCGCGATTTCGCTGACGGCCTGGCCGCCGATCGCGCGCCTTGCGCGCGCCGAGACGCTCAGCCTCCGCAAGGCGGATTACATCGCCGCTGTACGCCTGCAGGGCGCGACGTCAATTGCGATCATCACCCGCCACATCCTGCCGATGTGCATTCCCTCGGTGATCGTCCGCGTCACCCTCAACATGGCCGGCATCATCATCACCGCCGCCGGTCTCGGCTTCCTCGGCCTCGGCGCGCAGCCACCATGGCCGGAATGGGGTTCGATGGCCGCCAGCGGACGTGAGTTCATGCTCGACAGCCCCTGGGTCATCGCAGCACCCGGCATTGCCATTGCGCTCGTCAGCCTCGCCTTCAACCTCGTCGGCGATGCGCTTCGCGATGTTCTCGATCCGCGAGGTTCGGAATGACTGACCTGATCGATATTCGAAACCTTGAAATCGCCTTCGGCGGTGGACAGGTGCGGGCCGTCCGCGGCGTGAGCTTTTCGCTTGGACAGGAAAAGCTCGGGATTGTCGGTGAATCCGGATCCGGAAAGTCGACCGTTGGCCGCGCCATCATGAAGCTGCTGCCACCGACCGCGATCGTCCATGCCGAGCGGATGCGCTTTCGCGACGTCGATCTGCTCAAGGCGAACGAAAAAATGATGATGACGATCAGGGGGCGGCGGATCGGCCTGATCCTGCAGGATCCGAAATATTCGCTCAATCCACTCATGCGGATCGGCGAACAGATCGCCGAGACCTACCGCTTCCATCATCCGAGGGTGAGCAAGAGCAAGACCTATAGCCAAGCGCTCGATATGCTCGAAGCCGTCCAGATCCGTGATCCCGACCGCGTGGCCCGCCTTTATCCGCACGAAATCTCGGGCGGCATGGGTCAGCGGGCGATGATCGCCATGATGTTGATTGCCGAACCCGAAGTGCTGATCGCCGACGAGCCGACGTCAGCACTCGATGTGACGGTGAGGCTCGAGATCCTGGCCCTGCTCGACGAGCTCGTCCTGCGGCGTAATCTCGGGCTGATCTTCATCAGCCACGATCTCAATCTCATCAGGAATTTCTGCGATCGCGTCCTCATCATGTATGCGGGGCGGGTCGTGGAAGTGCTCGACGCGCGCGACCTCGACAAGGCCCGACATCCTTATACGCAAGGATTGCTGGCATCACTGCCGACGATCGAGGATCCACCCGCCCGGCTGCCGATCCTGAAGCGGGATCCAGCCTGGCTTGAAGAACCCGCATTGGAGCCGCCGCGGTGATCAAAATCGACAATCTCACCATCCGTTTCGGACATAGCCAGCAGCCTGTCGTCAGAGATCTTAGCCTTTCCATCGAGAAGGGGACGGCCTTCGGCCTGGTCGGCGAGTCCGGCTGCGGGAAGTCCACTGTCCTGAGGGCGCTTTCCGGCCTCAACGCCAATTATGACGGCCGGATCGAGCTCCAAGGCGAGACTCTGGACCGACGGCGCAGCCGGCCGTTCTTCCGCCAAGTGCAGATGGTGTTCCAGGACCCCTATGGATCCCTCCATCCCCGCAAGACCATCCGCTCGCAGCTGAAAGAACCGCTGCGCAACCAGGGCCTGGATACGAATTCCGTCGACATGAACGCCGTCCTGAGATCGGTCGGCCTCGATCCGGCGCTGAGCTACAGATTTCCGCACCAGCTCTCCGGCGGCCAGCGCCAGCGCGTGGCGATCGCCCGCGCGCTGATGCTGGATCCGGACGTTCTGCTTCTCGACGAACCGACATCGGCGCTCGACGTGTCGGTTCAGGCCGAAATCCTCAATCTCCTCCAGGATTTGCGCACCAACCGCGGGCTGACCTATCTGCTCGTCAGCCACGACCTCGCCGTCGTCTCGCACATGTGCAGCCGCGTCGCCATCATGGAAGCGGGCGAGATCGTCGAACAGGTCGATGTCGGCGCGCTCCGAAGCGGTGCGGTCGAACACCCCTACTCGCAACGCCTGCTGCGCGCGAGCCGGATGTACGGAAGGGCGTAATTCTCGATCGATACGCGGCTGCTTCTCGGCGTCGTCGCAGGCCCGCCATCCACATCGAGCCGATCCGGCTGCCTAGACCAAAGGCAGTATCGATCGCCGATGATGTTGCGTAACCTTTGAAATACACTCGGCCACTCGCACGTTCACCCGGGCATGCTCAGGATTTTCGCTGGCGAATCGGAGATTCCCAATCTGGCGTTATCCGCTTGATCTGGAGTACAGGCCAAGGTCGCTTATCACGGCAAATTCGCAACGCTGATAGAACTCCGACAGCGCCCCTCCTCGTTGTGAGATCAGCCAGACGCTGCTACATCCTTCAACTGCGGCTGTTTCGAACATTGCAGAAAGTAGAGCAGTCCCTATTCCCTTACCCTGTGCGTCGGGCTGCACTGAAAGCTCGTCCACATAAATGACGGGGCCGGTATGGCGCCGCTGTCGTATCCCGAGCGCAATGCCGAGCACCTTGTCTCCGTCAACTGCCGCAAGTGCAATTGACCTCGGAGTTTCAAGCACATAGGTCACATTTTCTGCAGCCGCCTCAAGCGACCAGCTCTCATTCCACGGCGGCAGGGCATAGGCATTTACCAATACGGCGGCCGCGCCGCTAATGTGTTTTTCAACCAGACGCTCGATCCGAAATGACATAAACTCGCCTCACGCCACGTGAGGTGACATTCGCCGAAGGCTATTGGTTTCGCAATGGCGTGTTGGCTGCATCCGCAGGTTTTCCGCCGAGCTTGTCCCTAAAATGGTAAAGATCGCGGCTGCGCCAGGCAGGTCCGGATCAGTCCGCTGGCTGAGCCAGCATTGAATGCTCTATTTCCACCTCACGTGAAGCCGCAAGATCCCAAGCGGGACTGGACGAATGATCCCCTCGGCCGCAGGCAGCATCTTTTCTTTTCGGTAAACCCGAGGGCGATGCAGTTAACGCACTGGTTCAGAACCGTCCGATGAATGCTGAGCAGATCGAGGATGCGGCAATCCCTTTCTGCGCGCATGGGCAGCATTGGAAGTTTGATCCTGTTGAAAACGCGTGCTCCGCGGCGAGCGAATATGTCCCATACGGAACCAATTCACCGCCGAGTGGTTATATGACACCCTCCTCCTCCAAGAGCCGAGCGTCGTGATGTGGATGTTAAGCGGCCCAAAAGTTACTCAGATGATCAAGGTCCTTGCCTGCGCCATCGCCGCTGCGACGGCGTCAATGCTCATGGCCGGCGCCGCCAAAGCCGACGAGTCTGCCTTCCTCAAAACACTGGCGGGAAATTGGAGCGGTAAGGGTACGGTGAAAGTGCGGACAAATGCACCCACCATGAAAGTCACTTGCCGCTTCAAGTCGGACGCTAATGCAAGTTCCCTTGCACTCAATGGGCGCTGCACCAGTCTCGTCGTTTTTTCCCGTGTCATCAGCGCTAACCTCAAGGCCAGCGGTGACACCTATACCGGCTCCTACGTCGGCGCAGGCACCGGCACCGCGGGTCTTGGCGGAAAACGCGCCGGTAATGCCATAAACCTCGCGATCAAATGGGCGAAAGAGGTCAATGGCGATCGCCGTGCGCAGATGACGATCGAAAAAACCGGGGCATCGGGCATGCGTCTCACAACCGTCGATACCGACCCTGCGACAGGTCGATCGGTTGTGACGAGCCGCATTGAGCTTCGCCGGAGCTGATATCTTTTTACATTCAAAGAGCCGTTGACGTGCTAAAGGGTTGATAGAGAAGCCCCGAAGCTATAGTTTCGCCTTCGCAAATCGTCGAACGATACAAGGAAATAGTTATCTCATGCCGACAGGTACCGTTAAATTCTTCAATGACGACAAGGGCTTCGGCTTCATCACCCCTGAGGGTGGCGGCCAGGACGTTTTTGTTCACGTGTCTGCGCTGCAGAGCGGCGGGTCGCTCCGCGAAGGCGACAAGGTCAGTTTCGAAATTGGACAGGATCGCAAGACCGGAAAATCGAAGGCTGAGAACGTCTCGACGCTCTGATCGAAATCGAAGATGGCCCAGCCTGCGTTGAGCGGGTTGGGCTCATCGTCACGAGTCGCGGGCGCGAATGCCTTCGTACTCTAAAGCGCGTCGTGATCTTCGCGCTTTAGGTCTTTGTGCTACGCATGTTGTTGGCGCAAAACCGCTGCACCGTTTGCGCCACATGCTTTAAGCCGAAACGCCGACGATTAAGCCTTGGCGTGTCGTCTGATGTCCGCGCCTTGGAAATCCCGAATATGACGCGTGAGGACGCTCGTGCCAGCGCAGTGGCTGCAATCAGAGCATTTTCTCTCTGACAAAAGATGTTCCACGCATTCGCTTTAGACGATGCGATGAGCTGATCACATCACGCCCCTGACAGAATGCTCTTCGCGGCCTTCTCGGCAATCATGATCACCGGCGAGTTGGTATTGCCCGATACGATCGTCGGCATGATCGAGGCATCGACCACCCGCAGTTTCTCCAGCCCATGCACCCGCAATTGCGGATCGACAACCGCCATCGTGTCGCTGCCCATCTTGCAGGTACCGACCGGATGGAAGATCGTTGTGGCGATATCGCCGACGCGACGGATCAGTTCCTCGTCAGTCCGGTATTCCGTGCCCGGCAGCATCTCCTGCGGCCGGTACTTGGCGATCGCACCGGCCTCCATGAGCCGGCGGGCGTGCCGGATCGATTTCGCCGCAACCATCCGGTCGCCGACGGTCGAAAGATAATTCGGGCGGATTTCCGGCGCCACGGAAAAGTCCGGGCCGACAACATGCACGGCCCCCCGGCTCTCCGGCCGCAGATTGCAGACGGAGACGGTGACGGCGGGATATTTGTGCAGCGGCTCGCCGAGCCGGTCGGTGCTCAGAGGCTGTACGTGATATTCGAGATCGGCGGTCGCAACAGCCGGATCGCTCTTGGCAAAGATACCGAGCTGGCTCGGCGCCATCGACAGCGGCCCGGACCGGCGCAGCATATATTCAAGCCCCATGCCCGCCCGGGTGAACAGGTTGTGATAGAGCTGGTTCAGCGTCTTTGCGCCCTCGATGCGGAAGACCGTACGGATTTGCAGATGGTCCTGCAGGTTTTCGCCGACACCCGGAAGTTCATGGACGACGTCCAGTCCGGCAGCGAACAGCACATCCGGTCGACCAACCCCGGAAAGCTCCAGGATTTTCGGCGAATTGATCGCACCGGCAGACAGAATGACCTCGCGACCGGTGCGAGCCAGATGGTTCTGCCCGTTAAGCCGGAACCGTACGCCGGTCACTATTCTGCCGTCGAATTCCAATCGCTCGGTTTCGGCGCCGATCAGCACACGCAGATTGGGCCGCTTCATCGCCGGGCGCAGAAAGGCCTTGGTCGTGTTCCAGCGCAGGCCACCGCGCTGGTTCACCTCGAAATAGCCCGAGCCTTCATTGTCGCCATCGTTGAAATCGTCGGTCTTCGGGATACCGAGTTCTTCGGCGGCATCGCGAAAGGCATCGAGGATCGGCCAGGACAGCCGCTGTTTTTCCACCCGCCATTCGCCGCCTGCTCCATGCATCCGCGACTGGCCCCGATAGTTGTCCTCGGATTTCAGGAAATAGGGCAGCACGTCGTCCCAGCCCCAGCCGAAATTGCCCGCCTGCCGCCAGCCGTCGTAATCGGCCGCCTGGCCGCGCATATAGATCATGCCGTTGATCGACGAACAGCCGCCCAGCACTTTTCCACGCGGATAGGGCAGTGACCGACCATTCAGTCCGGCTTCCGCGGCCGTCCTCATCATCCAATCGGTGCGCGGATTGCCCATGCAGTAGAGATAGCCGATCGGCACATGTACCCAATGATACCGGTCGCTGCCGCCCGCTTCGAGGAGCAGGACGCGGGTTTTCGGATCGGCCGACAGCCGGTTGGCCAGAACGCATCCCGCCGATCCCGCGCCGACGATGATGAAGTCGTAGCTTCCCGCATCAATGGCTGCATCATTCGCACGCATATTCACGCCGCCCCCGCTGCCGCCGGTGGGACCGCCGTCAGACGCCGCCAGAGCGGCGCCATCGCCTCGGCGATATCCTGATGGAGAGCGTAGCGCCGCGTATAATGCGCTTCAAGCGAGACATCCGGGCGATAGTGCCGCTCGGTCCGGACCATGGCCGCAGCACCAGCGCCGAAGTCTGTGAAAAGGCCGACGCCGGTTCCGGCCGCGATCGCCGCCCCCAGTGCACCGGTTTCACGCGAGCGGGCAACAGTGACAGGTACGCCGAGCACATCGGCAAAGATCTGGGGCCAGATCAGGCTGCGCGAGCCGCCACCGGAGAGCACCGCCTCGTTGAACACCGCACCGGCCTTTCGGATCGTCTCGATGTGCTGGCGATGGCCGAAGGCGACACCTTCAAGAAGCGCGCGAACGAGATGCCCCTTGGTGTGCCAGCCGGCAATGCCGTAGAAGCCGGCGCGCGCGTGGCCGTCCTGCTGGGCGCCATAGAGATATGGATGGTAGAGCGGGTCGTCTGCCGCGGGCTCGATCGCCCCGGCCAGTGCGCAGCAGGCATCGAAGGGCGACACGCCTTCCGCATGCTCGCCTTCGAAGAACTCCCGCACCAGCCATTCGAGATTGGCAGCCGAGGTGGCGCTGTTCTCCATTGCCATGTAGCGGGTGCGATCGAAGGTCGAGGACATGAAGACCGGCCCGTCGAGGTCGGGACCGTCTATAACGACCTGGTTGATGCTCCAGGTGCCGGCAATGATCGAGGCGCTGCCGGTGCGCGAAACGCCGGAGCCGAGCGCCGAGGCGACGACGTCGAACAGCCCGCCGACCACCGGCGTACCGGCGGCGAGCCCGGTTTGCCTCGCCACCTCTTCCGTTATCGTACCGGCAATGTCGGCGCTTTCGATAAGCGGCGGCAACAGGTCCATGCAATCGCCCAGTCCATAGGCCTCCAACAGTGCCTTGTCGTAGCGGCGCGCGGCAAGATCGAGCAGACCGGCACCCGACATGTCGGATACTTCGCTGACGCGGCGGCCGGTCAGGCGGTTGACGACGAAATCCTTGGAGAAGAACACCGTACCGATGCGGTTGAACAGTTCCGGCCGGTGACGCTTCAGCCAGGCAAGCAATGTCGGCGTCTGGGATGGCCACGGGCGCTGGCGGGCAATCGGATAGGTCCGGTCACCAACGCCGGCTTCTCGCCATTCATCGACCAGCCCGGCCGCCCGCGTGTCGAGCGACTGGATGCCGATGAGCGGAGCGCCGTCGCGATCAAGCGCATAGAGACCGTTGCCATGCCCGGCGCAACCGATCGCGGCGATTTCCTCCGGAGGGATCCCTGCCTTTTCGATACAGGCGCGGATGACCTGCCGGGCATTCGCCCATAATTCGTCCAGACCCCGCTCGACATGCCCCGGGCTTGGCATGCGGCTGTGTCCCTCTTCCGACGCAGCCGCGATCTCGTTGCCCGCCCGGTCGAAAATCACCGCCTTGAGGACGGTGTTTCCGGCGTCGAGCCCCAAAAGATACTCTCCCATGCAGAACCCCTCCCAAGATTCGAAATTGCTGCTCAGCCCTGCTGGTAGAGCGTAAAGGCCTGTTCGCCGTTCGCATCCTCGTGCACGATCGCCATCAACCCGCGCACCACCGCACTCGGATTGGCATGCTGATAGATGTTGCGCCCATAGACCATGCCCATTGCGCCCTGTCGCATCAATGCTGCGGATTTGTCGAAGACGGCACGAAGATCTTCCTTGCCGCCGCCGCGCACCAGAACCGGGCAACGGGCTGCTTCCACCACTTTGTGGAAATCCTCGGCATTGGTGGTCGGATCCGCCTTGACGATATCCGCCCCTATCTCACGCGCGAGCCGCGTCAAGGTAACGATCTTGTCCGCATCGCCATCGACCATGTAGCCGCCACTTTCGGTGACCGGCTGCATCACCAACGGCTCGATCATCAGCGGCATGCCATACTTGTCGCAATCGGCCCGCACACGGGAAATATTCTGCACGCATTGGCGGAACAGGTCCGGCTCGTCCGGCAGCATGAACAGGTTGACGACGACGCAGGCCGCATCCATTTCGATCGCGCCGATCAACGGCTCGGCCTCGTTCTGCAGCACGGCCCACATGTCGCGGTGGCGGATCCGGTTATAGGGATTGCCCATGTCGATGCGCATGACCAGCGCCGGCTTGTCCTTGCCGGGCACGTCCTGCAGCAGGTCCGCCTGGCCGTAATTCATCTGGATCGCATCCGGCCCGGCAGAAACCAGGGCCTTGACGACGGCCTGAATATCCTCCAGCCCGTTGAGGAAGGATGGTTCGTTGCAGACGCCGTGATCGATCGCCACGTCGAGGCAGCGGCCGCCGCCGAACAGCCGGTTCATCCGGACTTTGCTGTTGTGTCGCATTCTGTGCTCCTTGGTTCGTTCCTTGCCGAAAGCATGTCTTCGTCGACGCCGTGGCGTTCGGTGAGAAGGGTGAGAAAACGGTGGCGCTCACGGGTGCGATGCGCGAGCGTCCAATGCTTTTCCTGCGTCAGCAGGTCGAGTGCTGCATCCATCATGTCGAGCGAAAGCTCGCCCGAAACGGCCAGCGTCGTGCGCCGCAAAAGCAGGTCGTCGAGATGTTCCACCGCTTCCTCGCGGATCAGAAACTGCAATTCGCGCACCGAGTAGCCGGCGTGCGGCAACACTGTATCGGGGCCTGCCACGATGAAGCCGGCAACCGCCTCGGCATCCGTGCCGTACCGGGCAAACAGCTCAGCCATGCGCCCACCGGGAAGGCCTTTGCTGGCCGCCTGCGCAAGCCAGACAGGCACGTTGGCCGGAAATGCCTGCCCGCCGCCGATCGGCCGATCGGTTGTCGCAACGCGGCGCTGCCGGCCTAGTCGTTCCAAAGCCATGTCGGCCGCCAGTTCCCCGAAGGACCGAAATGTCGTCCACTTGCCACCGATCATGCACAGAACCGGCGGGCCGCCATCCTTCGGCTCTATGACAGTGCAGAAATGATCGCGCGGGATGCGGCCGGTAAAACTGTCGGTGCTGGCCGGCAGCGGCCGCACGCCGGAAAACTGGAAAACGATCTGTTCCGGCCTGATGGCGATATCAGGCAGCACGAAGGCGAGCGATTGCAGGATATAGTCCCGCTCGTCGGCCTCGCAGCGCACCGTTTCCGGATCGTCGACGCGGATATCGGTGGAACCGACGAGAACCTTGCCGAGATAGGGAAACAGGATACAGATCCGACCGTCTTCGTTCTCATAGTAGATCATGTGACCGGCGAGCGCGTCGCGCAGATCCGCATTGTCGACGATCAAATGCGAGCCCTTGGTGCCGCCCATCAACGGAGCCGGCCGCGCTTCCGGCGAAAACAGGGTCTGATTGGCGATGTCGATCCAGCCGCCGGTGGCGTTGATGATCAGCGTCGGTTCGACGGCAACGGACGCGCCACCGATCTGGTCTTCGACGCGGTATCGACCATCCTCTGTCCGCTGCAGTTCCGCATAGTTCAGCGCCATCGCTCCGAACTTTGCAGAAAGACCATCCTGCAGAAGCTCGATGCCCAGCCGCTCGGGATGGCTCACCCAAGCGTCGAAATAGGTGGCGGAACTCTTGATGTCGGGATTGAGCGCCGGCCACTTGGCAAGCGTTCCACGCCGACCGCGAAACTGGTGGCGCGGCATCAGCGCCCGTTTGCGGGTCAGGAAATCATAGATGCACAGGCCCGCCTTGATGGCGACGGCGCCACGCCGGCTCGGGCGGCGGCTGAGGCCCAGGAAGCGGACGATGCCATTGCCGAGGCCGGAAAAGATATCGAACACCGGCACCGTCGTCGGCAGCGGCGCGACGTAATGCGGCGCATTGCGCAGCAGACGGTCCCGCTCGACCAGCGATTCCTGCACCAGCTTGAATTCGCCATTTTCAAGATAGCGGAGCCCGCCATGCACCATGCGCGACAGCGCCGAACTGGCCCCGGAGCAATAGTCGTGTTTCTCGACGAGCAGCACATTCAGCCCCTGCAGCGCCAACTCCCGAAAAACGCTGATGCCGTTGATGCCGCCGCCGATGACACAGACGTCCACCTTTGGGCTCTGGCGGAGCCCGTCCAATATCTCTTGCCGATTCATGATGGCGATCCGCTACCTGTCCATGTCAGTCAGTTTCGCCGCTATGGCCGTATCGATGGCAGCAAGCTCGGCCGCATCCAGCCGGATCGTCCCCGCCCGCGCATTGTCGAGCGCTTGTGCCGGATTGCGCGCCCCGCAAAGTGCAAAGGTGACGCCCGGCTGCGCCAACGTCCAGGCAATCACGATCTGGGCGATGCTGGCGTCGTGTCTTTCGGCGACCGGCCGGATGGCGTCGGCCAGCGCTGTTGCCTTCTGGCGGTTGTCGACCGAAAAGCGCGGATTGCCCTTGCGCTGGTCGTCACCTGAGAAGACACGGTCAGGACCGATGGTGCCGGACAGCAACCCCAGCGCCAGCGACGAGTAGCTCAGCGTTGCAATGCTGTTGGCCTTGGTCAGCGGCAGAAGCTCCGCCTCGATCTCCCGGTCGATCATGCTGAACCGCTCCTGAATCGCGTCGAGACCACCGACAGCGATATAGGCATTGAGGTCGTCGGGACTGACATTGCTTGCACCGATCGCCCGGATCTTGCCCGATGTGCGCAGGTCTTCCAGCGCCCGCATCGTTTCCCCGATAGGGGTCGTCGGATCTTGCCAATGGGTGATGTAGAGGTCGATATAGTCGGTTCCGAGCCGCCTCAGGCTTTCCTCGACCTCATGCAGGATCGCGTCGCGGCCGAGATAACGGTGCACCGGCTTGCCGTCCTGGTCGAAAAAATGACGGCCCTTCTGCGTATGCCAGACAAGGCCGCATTTGGTGGCGATGACAGCCTTGTCGCGGCGCCCGCTCAGTGCCTTGCCGACGATCTCCTCGGAACGTCCAAGCCCATAGGCCGGCGCCGTGTCGATCAGCGTCACGCCGGCATCGAGCGATGCCTGGATCGCCGCGATGGATTCGGCCTCGTCTGTCCCGCCCCACATCCAGCCCCCGATCGCCCAGGTGCCCAATCCCACCGCCGAGGCGGAAACGCCCGATTTGCCGATCTCACGTGTCAATTGCTGTCCGCTCATGCCCATTTTCTCTCCCCATTCGCCAATGCCAGCACCCGCGCACCCGTCGCCTCATCGGTCACCAGCGTATCCAGATGATTGCCGCGCAGAACGCTGAGGATCGGACCTGCCTTGTTCGGCCCGCTCGCCACACCGATCTTGGTGGGGATCGAGGCGAATTCCGGCAGCGTCAGCGACACCAGCGAACGGTTGAGGCTGTAGTCGCAGATCTGGCCATGATCATCGAGCAGATGCGCCAGCAACTCGCAGGAGGCACCGGACCGCTCGATCGCGGCGCGGTCGGTGCTCGAGGACGGATGCAGCTCGTAATAGCTCGAATCGTCCGAGAGGATCGAGCCGATGCCGACCACCGCCACCTTCGCCTCACGCGCCCGTTTGAAAACGTCTGCGACGGAACGCATGGTGATCAGCATCGCCCGCTGCTCGGCATCGTCGGCAAAGAGGGGCGCATGGATTTGGTAGGAACGCCCCCCAAGCCGGTCGGCCATCAAGGTCGAGACATGGTTGACGTCGGTATAGTGCTTACCCTGGACGCAGCCGGTTACTGGAATGACCTCGACATTGAACCGACGCGGCGGCTGCAGACCGGCAACGACGGCGCTCACCCCTTTGCCGCCGGTGATGCAGATCGTATCGCCATCGGTGATCTCTTCCAGCAGCAACCTTGCTGCCGCTTCGCCGACGGCTTGAAGCGCCGTCTGCGGGTTGTCGGACACTGTCGGCACCACCACGGCGCGGCCGATGCCGCCAAGCGCTTGGAGCCGTTCTTCCATGTCGACCAGCGGCTCGACCGGCGACTTGATCTTGATCTCGACCAGGCCGAGCTGGCGGCCGCGCTTGATCAGGCGGTTGACGGTGGCGTGCGAGATGCCGAGCTGATCGGCAATCTGCGCCTGTGTCAGTCCCTCGAGGAAATGCAGGACCAGAGCCTGGTGCATCTGCCGGGCGATGACGATTTCCTCGCGCGGCGCATTTGCGGGTTTGAGCTTGGCTATCGGCATATCAGGCAGCCTTCCGCTTGTGCAGGAAATGGTCGATCGAGACGGCGGCAAGCAGAATGCAGCCTTTGATCATATCTTGCCAATAGACAGACACGTCGAGCAAGATCAATGAGCTTGTGACGACCGACAGCAGGGCAATACCAAGAATTGCTCCTAGGATCGTGCCGGAGCCACCATTCAGCGACGCACCGCCGATCACCGCGGCTGCGATGATGTTGAGTTCCATGCCGACGCCAAAGGTCGGGGTCGCGGCACCGAAGCGGGACATGTAGATCACCCCGGCAACACCTGATAGCGTGGCGCAGAGCACCGTCACCCAGAACTTCACCTGGTTGGTCTTGATGCCGGAATAGAGCGCCGCCTTCTCGTTGCTGCCGGTGTAGAATACCTTGCGGAAGGCAGTTGCCCGGCGCAGCAGGAAATCGAACAGCACGACGACCGCAACAAAAATCAGGATCACATAGGGGACGCCATAGAATGTGCCCTGCCCGACCGCCTTGAACGAGGGTGGCAAGGTGAACAGCGACAGCGGCGTGCCCTTGGTGATGATCAGGCAGATACCGCGCACGATGACCATGGCCGCAAGCGATGTGATGAAATGGTTGAGCCCGACGATCGTGACGAAGAAGCCCATGACACAGCCGATCAGGCCGCTGGCGATAACGCCGATCAGGGATGCGCTCCAGGGATCGAGCCCCATCAGGAACAGTGAACCCGACAGCACCATTGAGAAGCAGACGACCGAGCCGACCGACAGGTCGATGCCGCCGACGATCAACAGGATGGTCATGCCGACGACGACGATCCCTTCGACCGAAAACGACATCAGCATCGCCCGGAAATTACCGAGCGTCAGAAAATGCGGCGAGGCGAAGCTCATGACGATGCAGAGCGTCAGGATGATCGCGATCAGGCCCGCCTCGCGCATCGTCCCCAGCCGTTTCCAGCCGGGCGCGCGTGCCTGATGTGCCGTTGCCAATGTAGCGTCCGCCATGACCCTGTCTCCTGCCCCTGCTTTTTCCCTATGCGGCATGCTCTGATGCCTTTGAATTGTTGTGGCCGCCGATACCCGAGGCGAGCCGCATGATCGCTTCCTCCGTCATCGCCTCGCCTTCGACCTCGCCTGCCACTGTACCTTCGTGGATGACCAGCACTCGGTCGCACAGGCCGAGAAGCTCCGGCAGTTCCGACGAGATCACGACGATGCCGATGCCGGAGCGCGCGAGATCGCGCAGCAGCCGGTGGATTTCCGATTTGGCGCCGACATCGATGCCGCGGGTCGGCTCATCCATCAGGATGACCTTGGGATTGACCGCCAGCTGCTTGGCAATCGCCACCTTCTGCTGGTTTCCGCCGGACAGCGATGAGACCGGCATGTCGATGCCACCCATCCGCACGCCGAGCCGCCGGACCAGGTTGTGGGCACGATCCGCCTCGGCCTTGGAATTCAACAGCCCCAGCGGTCCGGTCAGCGATTTCAAATCGAGAACGGCAATGTTCTGGGCAATGGAAAGATCGAGGAAAATGCCGGAGCCTTTCCGGTCTTCCGACAGGTAGACGACGCCCGCCTGCGCGGCCTGCGCATAGGAGCGCGCCCGCAGCCGCTGTCCATGCAGCTGCACCTCGCCGTCGGTTACCAGCCGCAATCCGCAAATACCTTCGGCTATTTCGGTGCGGCCTGAGCCGATCAGCCCGCCGACGCCGAGAATTTCCCCTTTGCGCAGGTCGAAGTTCACATCCGTGAAGCGGCTGCCGTCGCCGAGATCGCGGACACTGAGAATGATCTCGTCGGTCCGCTCCGCCGGCGCCTGCTTTTCCGGATAAAGCTGGGTGATCTCGCGCCCGACCATCCGGCGCACCACATCATCCGGCGTCACGTCCGCCACTTTCTCCGTCGAGACGTAGCGGCCATCGCGAAACACGGTGACCCGGTCGCACAGGCTGAAGATTTCGGCCATGCGGTGGCTAATATAGATGATCGAAATACCCTGCGCCTTCAGGTCGCGGATGATTGCGAACAGGATCTGCGTCTCCGATTCCGTCAATGCCGCCGTCGGTTCGTCGAAGATCAGCACCCGGCAATCGAGCGTCAGCGCCTTGGCGATCTCGACAAGCTGCTGGCTGGAAATCGACAAGTCGCCGACTTTGCGGCGCACGTCGATCGGCGCCAGACGGTTCATCACGACCTGCGCATCCCGCTCCAGCCTGTTATAGTTCATGAAAGGCGAGCGGCGGCGGTTGGTCGCGGCCATGAACATGTTCTCGGCCACCGTCGCATCGGGGCAGAGCGCGATTTCCTGATGCACGAGGCCAAGCCCGAGCGCTTGCGCCACGGCCGGCGACGTCACCTTTACCGGCACGCCGTCGACGAGAACGTCCCCCTCGGTCGGCTGCAGCACGCCGGCAATGATGTTCATCAGCGTCGACTTGCCCGCGCCGTTTTCGCCGCAAAGCGCATGAACCTCGCCTCTTTCCAGGCTGAAGCTCACCTCCGTCAACGCCTTCACCGCACCGAAGTGCTTGCTGACATTGCGGATTTCCAGAACCGGCACCGACGCCATCATCGACTCCTCCTCACGCTCGCGGTGGCTGTCCGGCGCTTCACGCCCCGGACAGCCGGCACAAAGGCTTACTCCTCGATGCCTTTGGTGCCCCTCCGCTTCAGATACTTGTCCCAGTAGAAGTCGTCAGCATTGGCAGCCGTGACGATCGACAGACCGTTGTCGACGAACGGAATGCTCATCGGATTGAAGCCGACGCGCTTGGCGTCGTTCATCGGGTCGATGAGTTCCGGATGTTTTGCAAGCCACAGGAGCATGAAGCCCATGTAACCCTGCATGCCCTGGTTCGGATTGATCGAGCCGAACACTTCGCCCGCCTTGATCATGTCTAGAATGTTGGCGTTGACGTCGGCGCACATCACGAGGATCTTGCCGCCGCTTTCCTTGTTGGCCTGAGAAGCGCCGATGGCCGAGTTCGCTTCCGGCATGAAGACGGCGCCGATGTTCGGATGTGCCTGCACCAGGCTCATCAAGCCCTGATAGGCCTTGTTCGGGTCCTGGTTGGACGCAGCGCGGCCGACCAGCTTCATGTCAGGATATTTTTCCTCCATACGGGCGATGAAGGCGGCGATACGCTTGTCGTGGTTGTCCTGGCCCGGATTTTCCAGAACGGCATATTCACCCTTGCCACCCATCTTTTCGGCAATCGCGTCGGCCGCATAGGTGCCTTCGCGGGTATTGTCCGACGTGACGAATGAGATGCGCTTGGAAAGCGGCGCATCGGCCGCGAAGGTCACGACTGCCGTGCCCTGGTCGATCGCCCGGTTGATCGGCTCGATGAACGGGTCGGAGTTCATCGGGTGAACGAGAATACCGGCCGGGTTCTGGGCCAGCGCCTGGTCGAAGGTGGCGATCTGTTTGTTGACGTCATATTCCGGCGTGCCGGTATAGGCGGTCTCGCAACCGAGCTGCTGACCGGCCTGCTTGAACATTTCATAGACCGGGAACCAATATTCGACGCCCGATACCATGACATTCATGACGTATTTTTCACCGGGCTTGCAGCGGAAGGGATTTTCCGTGTCCGCGCTGGCAAAGCCGGCGAAAAGCGTCGACGCAAGGACCGCCAATGCGGTCGTGCTTAGAAATTTGCGCAAGTTTCCTCCTCGAGGCCGAAGCCCCTCCCAAATATCCGGCGGCGCCTCAGCGGCTGCCGATGATCCATTGAAGACCGGAGTTCCTCCTCGAAGTCCGGTATGGGCAGATAATCGCAACGGCAGAGCTCTGTCAATATAATTCATACAGTGAAATATATTTCACAAAAGACTGTGTGGCGGAATGTCGATGGCGCCTTAGGCGAATACCGCTAACAGGGGACAGAGCAGGTGAGCAGTTATCTGAGTGACGAAGGTTGCTCTTTCGAAGGAGCGGCAGCGGAACCATCTGCTCCCGCCGCGGGTTGGATAGGCATCCTCAAGCTCTCAGCCCACGGAGCATGCCATGGCTATATCCGCCAGCAATCGAGACTCGGCCGCCTATCCGATGCAGTCGCTGTTTGTCCCGTTTCCCTTCGTCTGCTTCACGCTCGCGCTAGCGACCGATATCGCTTTCTGGCAGACCGGCAATCTGATGTGGCAGAATTTCTCTGCATGGTTGCTGTTCGCCGGCCTTATGTTGGGCTCGCTTGCAATTCTGGCCGGATTGATGGATCTGATGCGTCACCGCACCCGCCCTTTGCGGCCGCCGCTCCTGTCCGCGCTCCTCTATCTGATCATACTGGGCATCGCCTTTGCCAACAACCTTGTCCATGCCGGCGATGGATGGACGGCCGTAGTCCCATATGGACTGATGCTTTCGGCCCTCACCTTTGTCTTGTGCCTGGTGGCCGCAGCAGTTTCCGCTCGAAAATATGCCAGACTGGCCTGGAGGATATGATGAAAAAATCCCAGATTCTCGGCGCTTCGCTTCTTTCGATATCTCTTGGCGTCGGTCTTGCCGCTTACGCTCAAAGCGGAGATTTTGATATCTCTCAGCAGATCGGACCGAATCCCGTCCTTCCGGAACCAACCGCCTCACTGTTGCCTGATCTGAAGGTAGCGGATGTCGTTGGCTGGAAGGATGGTGAGACGCCGGCCGCCCCGAACGGTTTGACGGTCACTGCTTACGCCAATGACCTCGCCAATCCGAGAACAGTCCACACCTTGCCGAACGGCGACGTATTGGTGATTCAGTCGCGCGGCCCATCAGGCAAACCGACCTCACGGCCGAAGGATTTGATCCGGGGCTGGATCATGTCGATCGCTCGTGGTGGCGGCGGCGAGCAGAAGGAAAGCAACGTCATCACACTGCTGCGTGACGCGAACCGCGACGGCAAAGTGGATGAGAGGCACGATCTTCTGAAGAAACTCGATTCGCCGTTCGGTGTCGCCTGGGTCGACAACACGCTCTATGTCGCCTCGACGTCCGCCATTCTCGCCTACCCCTATGAACTTGGTCAGAATAGAATCACTGCCCAACCGAAAATCCTGACGCCCTTGCCCGGTGATCCGATCAATCATCACTGGACCAAGGACCTGGCGCTGAGCCCCGATGGGCAGATGCTTTACGTCTCGGTCGGCTCGAATTCCAACGTCGCCGAGAACGGGCTTGAAGCAGAAAAGGGCCGTGCGGCGATCTGGCAGGTCGACCGGCACACCGGCGCGGCGCGCGTCTTCGCCTCAGGTCTGCGCAATCCGAACGGCCTTACCTTCAACCCGGAGACAGGGACGCTCTGGACGGTCGTCAACGAGCGCGACGAACTCGGTCCAGACCTCGTTCCTGATTACATGACCTCGGTCAAGGAAGGAGGTTTCTATGGCTGGCCATGGAGCTACTATGGCAAGCATGTCGATGCGCGCGTGCATCCGCCGCGTCCCGACATGGTCGAAAGGGCGATCCCACCGGATTATTCACTGTCGAGCCATGTCGCCGCGCTCGGACTGACCTTCTCGATGAATTCAGCGCTGCCGGCCGCTTACGCCAACGGCGCCTTTATCGGTGAGCACGGCAGTTGGAATCGGGACAGCTTCAACGGCTACAAAGTCGTGTACGTGCCATTCGAAAACGGCAAGCCATCCGGCAAGGCGCAGGACGTCGTCACGGGCTTTATCCAGGGCGACCAGGCGAAGGGGCGGCCGGTCGGCGTCGAGATCGACGGGACGGGAGCGCTGCTCGTCGCCGATGACGCCGGCAATACCGTCTGGCGCGTATCGTCGTCCGACGGCAAAATCACGCCACAGCCAATCGGCACGGACCAGGTAAAATTGCAAGTTTCGACGAATTCCGCGAGAGATCAGACCCCCGATGTAGATCCGAACATCGGAACGGAAATGACGGGGTCGGTTGCTCAATCCCAGACGCCGCCTGCGTCGCCCGATAACCGCCCGACCGGCCTGGCACCACCACCTTCCGGCCAACAACAGGATGAGCGCCGGCCTGCGCAGATGCAGATTGCCCCTGCAACCGGTCCTTAAATTCGGAGGTGTAGAATCCGACGCTTCGCATGGTGCCTACAGCCATTCCGACCACAATTCCGGGCGCGAGACCGCTGGGCACTTTTGTGGAATTGCTCTACAGCCGATTGGCGCGCAATAAGGTGGCACGAGACAAATACCCGACAAGTGTCCCATCTGCGGCTCTGACGTGCAGGCCCGGCATCTCACCGGAGAGGATAAGCGCCAAGGCGTCGTGAACCGTGGCATCAGCGGCAATCGCGGCATCGCCGTTCGACGGTTCCGGCGCGGTCATGATCATCGATACGGCGATCAAGCTCAGCCTTTTTATGGCTCGGTCGGGACCGAGGAAACTCTCGACGAATTCATTGACGGGACGCGCGAGGATTTCCTGCGGGGTATCATACTGAAGAAGGCGCCCATCCCGCATGATGGCGATGCGATCGCCCATCTTGATCGCCTCATCGAGGTCATGGGTGACGATGACGACGGTCTTCTTCACCTTCCTGAGAATATCGCGGAATTCGTCCTGGAGCCGAACGCGAGTGATCGGATCGATCGCGCCGAAGGGTTCGTCCATCAGCATGATGGCAGGGTCGGCGGCGAGCGCGCGCGCGAAACCGACGCGCTGACGCTGCCCGCCCGACAATTCGTGTGGCAGGCGCTGCCGCATGATGGCCGGATCAAGGCCCACGAGATCCAGCAGCTCGTCGACCCGGCGATCGCTGCGCGCCTTTTCCCAACCAAGAAGCCGCGGCACGGTCGCGACATTGCGCGCGATCGACATATGCGGAAACAGACCGACTTGCTGGATGACATAACCGATGCTGCGGCGCAGCTCTTTCTGATCGACCCGGGCGATATCTCTGCCATCGACCAGCACACGTCCCGTCGTGGGCGTCTCCAACTGATTGATCATCCGCATGGTCGTGGTCTTGCCGCAGCCCGACGGACCGATCAGGGCAACCGTCGTACCGGTCTCGATCAGGAGATCGAGATTGTCGACCGCATGCTGGCCGCTTCCGTCGTAATTCTTCGTAACATGGTCGAGATGAATCATCCTGATATCCGCTTTCGGCCGCTTAGCGCCGTTGAGTGAAGACGCGCTCCAGGGCGCCGAACGCCAGTTCCGCAAAGATCGCGAGCAGGGCTATCGGGACCGCTCCGACGAGAAGGCGCGGCATGTTCATGATCGCAATGCCGGCATTGATGAAATCGCCAAGCCCGCCGCCGCCGATGAAGGAGGCCAGCGCCGCCCCGCCGATGACCTGGATGGCACTCGTCCTGACGCCCGACAGAATCGACGGAACGGCCAGAGGAAGTTCGATTTCCCACAGCATCTGCCCGGCGCTCATGCCCATTCCATCTGCCGCATCGATCACCGAGGCGTCGATCTCGCGGATGCCGATGATCGTGCTCAACAGCAGCGGCGGCACGGCAAGGACGATGAGGGCGACCACCGACGGCAATAATCCGATGCCGAGAAACGGCATCGCCGCCGACAGGATCGCAAGGCTCGGTATGGAGCGCAAGGCGCCGGCAATATTGACCACGGTAAAGGCGGCGCGAGGTGCCCGTGCGACGGCAAATCCGAGTGGCACGGCGATGACGAAGGCGATGCCGAGCGATAGGACGCACATCAGCAGATGGCGATTGAAAGCATTGAAGAAGGTGCCGGAGTTGTTGAAGATCCAGCTGAATGCATCGATAACGATCATGCTGCTTTACCTCCACTGCGCCGGCGCAGCAGCTTTTCGAAGGATGCAAAACAGTAGTCGGCAAAGAGCGCCAGAAATGACGTCAGCAGCCCGCCGGCGATGATCTTTTCGGGGAACCGCTGGTCGATGCCTTCGAAAATAATGACGCCCAGCCCGCCGGCATTGATATAGGCGGCAACGGTCGCGATGCCGATGACCGTCACCATGGCAATGCGGATACCGCCGACGATATAGGGCATCGCCAGCGGCAGCTCGACTTCCCAGATCCGGCGCGCCGTGCCATAGCCCATGCCATCAGCAGCTTCGAGTATGTCACGCGGAATTGCCTGAAAGCCCATGCCGATATTGCGGATCAGGATCATTAGCGAGTAGGCGGCAAGACCGGTAATGGCGGGTGCTGCCCCAATCCCCATGATGGGGATGAGAAGCGCAAACAGCGCCAGGCTCGGCACGGCGAACAGGATACCGGTGAAGATGATGATAACCGCGAAGCTCCGCGGCCGCCTTGCCGCCCATATCCCGACGATCAGTGAGATCACCAGGGCGATGCCGACCGAGGAAAAAACGAGATACAGGTGCTCCAACAGCGCTTCGAACAGTCGGTCGAGGTGTTTAGGGACCCATTTCATCGTCGAGACCTCCGCGTCCGGGCGCTCGTTCGCCTGTCTACCATGAGATCCCCAATCTGCGATCGGCGTCGTCGGCTCTCTGCGGCAGGACATCGTAGGCCGACGGAGCGACCGCCGAAAATCGCCTGAGGCCGAGCCGTTCCAAAGCCGCCGCTCCCTCAGGCGTTTCATGCAACGTCACGAGGCTCCGCTGTAACGCTGTGGCGATGTCCGCGGGCAACGTTTGCGCGGCAACCAACAGCGGCGCGGGAAGCGGATCAGTCGTCGCCAGAATACGAAGACCATCGATCGCGTCGCGTTCGTGCATCGACAACAATTGGAAGGCATAAGCGTCGATCGCGCCCGCATCGATCCTGCCATCCTTGAGGGCTGCGACGATGCCTGAGGGGTTGAGCAGTGGTCCAACCGTCGTGCCCTGCTTCATCGTGCCTGCAAATCGGCCTGCAAGGTAGGAGCGCGCAGCATGGTAGCCCGATTGGGAATCGCGGACGGTCCAGCCCCAACGTGCCGTAGCGAGATCCGCCACCGCGCTCACCGGCCCGGTGGAGGCGACGAGGATGTGGCTGGCATAGAGTGGTTGGTCCACAGACCATGCTTCGCTGGAGACGGGTGCAGCAAGGGCAGTCGGTCTCGCTGCCTCGGGCATGCGCGAAAACGGATAGCCGCACATGAACACCGCCCCCATGTCCGGCCTCGCCCATAATTCCGACAAGGGTGCTGGTGCGGCATGAGCGATGATCTCCAGCTCGACGCCGGAACGGACGCTGACCAGCGCGAACAGCGCGTCCCACAGGCCGCGAATGCGCGGGCTGAGATCATACATTCTCGAACAGGCGATTGGCTTGAACATGACCATGGCTATTTATGCGAACCGCAGGCGCTGGCCGATATCCATCTTCCTGGCTTTCGCCACCATGGCGGCGCCGAGCGCCACGTCGGTCGTGCTGAGGCCGCGATGCCAGAACAGGATCGTCTCCTCGTCGCTTTCGCGGCCGGGTTTCATGCCGCAGACGATCTGGCCGATTTCGGCATGCAGGTTCTCGGCCGTCACCTTGCCCTCGTCGACGTGACGGCGAAGCGCTCCGAAAGGCTTGCCGGGGCCGCATTGTCCCCAATCGTCGACGACGATCTTGTCCATGATATCGGTGAGATCGAATTCAAGCGCGCTCATCGTGCCATAGGGTACGACGAAGGCTCCCTTCTTCACCCATTCCGTCTTGAACAGCGGCGCCGGTTCCGGCAGGCGGCTGGCCTCGACCATGATATCGGCGCCCTTGAGGCAATCCTCCCAATTGTCGGTGACGACGATCTTCTTGCCGAGATCCGCCTCAAGACGCTTTGCGAAGGCAGCGCGACTTTCCGGGCGGCGCGAATGCACGCGGATTTCATCGAAGTCGAAGAGATGATCGAGAAGGCGGACATTCCAATAGGAGGTTCCGCGGGCACCGATATGGCCGAGAATCTTGCTATTCTTGCGGGCTAGGTGTTTTGCGCCAAGGGCAGTCACGGCGCCGGTGCGCATGTCGGTGATAGCAGTTGCGTCGATGATGGCCTTCGGCACGCCCGTGTTCGGGTCGAACAGGTTGAGGACCGCAAGCTCCGAGGGCAGATCGACCTTATAGTTATCGACGAAGTCGCCGACGACCTTGACGCCGGCATAGTTCAGCGCTTTGACATAGCCGCGAAGCACGTTGAAATGGCCCTTGTCGGAGCTCTCCGGCACAAGATGAACACGCGGCTCGATGACGGTTTCGCCCCTGCCCTGCGCATCCAGCGCTTTCGACACCGCATCGAGAATCTCGTCATTTGTCAGCGCCAGCGCCTTGGCATCGAGGGCGTTGAGATAATCGATCCAGATTTCCTGCATTTCCCGCTTCTCCACATTCCTGTCCGGCTGCTGAACGGACGGATTTTCGAACAAACACCGTAAGAAGATCGCCACACCAGATCGCGGCCGGATCGATACCCGGCCGCGGGCGTGACAATCATTTCGGCAGCAGGCCGTTTTCCTTGAGGAATTCGACCGCCACGTCCTTGGCTTCCTCGTGATCGGTCTCGACCTTGGCATTGAGGACGCGCATTTTCTCGTTATCGAGATGGGTGCCGACCGCTTCCAGCAGTTCGGCAACTTTCGGATTGGCCTTCAGCACGTCCTGGCGGACGACGGGGGCCACGTAGTAGGGCGGAAACAGACCCTTGTCGTCTGCCAGCGGCACGAGGTTCTTCGAGCCGATCTGCCAGTCGGTCGCGGCGCCATTGGCGACGTCAATGTCCTTTTGTTCCAGCGCATCATAACGAAGGCCAAGCTTGGCAAACTGCTTGAACTCCTTGAACTCGGCGTCATAGACACGCTTTAGGCCGGGCAGGCCATCGGCGCGGTCCGGAAATTCAGCGCCGCCGCCGAAGACCAGGGTCTTGGAAACCTTGGCGAGATCCGACAGGCTTTTCAGATTGTTGGCCTGCGCCGTTTCCTGCCGGACCACGATGACGTAGCCATTGTTGATGCCGCTCGGCTTCAGCCAGGTGAGGTTGAACTGCTTGGCGTAGAAGTCCTTGACCTGCGTGTAGACCTTCTCGGCGTCGGTCGACATCTCACCCTTGACGACAGAAGCGAGCGCCGTGCCGGTATATTCCGGATAGAGATCGATCTCGCCGGCCACCAATGCCTGGTGAGCAATCAGCGTGCCGCCGAGGTTGATCTTGCGCTCGACGGTGATGCCGGCATTTTCCAAAACGGCGGCGTACATTTCGGCGAGGATGAACTGCTCGGTGAAGTTCTTGCTGCCGACCTTGATGGTCTCTGCGGATGCAGGCTGAAACATGGCGGCTGCCATGATGCCGGCTGCAAAAATGCCTTTTGTCCAATTTTTCATAGTCATTCCCTCTTGTTGACTTTTCAATGAACGAACCGACGGCATTCCCCGGAATAACCGTCGGCATGACCGGTCGGCGCCCTGCCCTTCTTGCCGGGGCAGTGGCGAACCGGCTTATTGCGGGCCGAGCCCGATCAATGCGGCAATCGTCGCAAAATCCGGCCCTTGCGCGCGATCCTCTTCAAGCGGCGGGACGTGGCTGCGGACAAAGGCATAGGCTTCCGCCGATCCCTTGCCCAATTCGTCTGAGACGCCTCTGAGCTCGACGGCCTGTACCGAAGCAATCAGTTCGATGGCGGTGAGATAGCGCAGGCGCTCGACGATCGCCTGCGCCTTTGCCAAAACGCTCGGAGCCATCGATGCCTGGTCTTCGACGCCATCGGCAACAGGAATGGGCGAAAGCGAAACAGGCGTGGCCAGATGGCGGATTTCGGCTTCCATGGCCGAGACGGTTTTTTGCACCGTCGCAAAACCCGTACGGCTCTGACCCATCGGGGTCAGGAAACGTGGCAGGTCGGACATGCCAGGCGACATGATCTTCATGATCCGATAGGCAGTGCCTGCCGCACAATGCGCCATCGCCTGCCCCAGCCTTTCCCAGGCGAGCACAAAGGCGGTCATGTCAAAATTGCCGTGTGAAAGAATGACGCCCTCGGATGCGATCACGACAGGATTGTCACTGGAACTGACGAGCTCTATGTCAGTCGCCTGCCTTGCCTCATCGATCGCATGCCTCAACGCGCCCCAGACCTGCGGTGTGCAGCGGTAGCTCAATGGATCCTGCAGACGCCTTGCTGCATCGGCGGCAAGCAAGGAGCTGCCCGAAAGAAGCTCCATCAGCCGAGCTGCGACGCGGCGCTGCCCAAAGGCCGGTCTTGCAGCCAGAGCGCGGTCGTCGAAGGCACTGACATTAGCCCGGAACGCTTCGAAATTAACGGCAATCGCCTTCAGGGACCAATCGAAGAGCCGCTCGATATCCACGAGCGTCAAGCAGGCGAGGCCGATGGAGAGGCTGTTGGCAACAACAAGCGCATGGCCGTCCTTCGGCGCGAATTCGAGAGGCTTCAGGCCGGCCCTTTCAAGGGCGATGGCGGCCGGCAGCACTTCGCCGCCAAGCTCGATCTCACCGAAGCCCAGGAGGCCCCGGCTCATATGGGCAAGCGGCGCCAAATCCGCGGCACCGATCGAGCCCAGTGACGGGACGACAGGGTGAACACCGGCATTGATGGCGGCAATCAGACCGTGGAAGACTTTCAGCGAAACGCCGGAGCCGCCCGCCGCCATGCCGGCGGCCCTGACGGCCATCATCGCCCGCACGGATTCCCGGGCAAGCGGTTCTCCGACGCCGACGGAGCGGGCTTGCGGCACCCGCATCTGGAACGCCACCAGATCTTCCGTTGCAAGTCGTGTATCGACCCCCGCCCCAAGTCCCGTCGTCAGGCCATAGACCGGCAGATCACTTTCCGTATAGCGGTCGACCACGGCGCGCGCGGCCACAATCCGAGCATCGACCTCGGCGGATACCTCGATCCTTGCGTGCCGACGGGCAATTGCCGCGATGTCCTCGATCGTCGGCGGCGCCGCACTGAGGATGATCGATGGAGAATTGGTGGCGCTCACTGTTTCTCTCCGAGAATGGCGACGGGCCTGGAGGGACCCTTGGTGGACCGTGCTTCCAGCCGATATTGCGCGCCGGGGTAATATAACAGCGCACAGGTCACGACGGCCTCGCCTGACCAGGTTCTTCGAAAGACGCGCAGGCAAGGGTGATCATTCCTGAGGCCAAGATATTTGCGTATCGTCGTATCCGGCTTGACGGCCTGGACGATATGTTCGAACGCCGTTATCGGAGCCACCTTCGTCAGATATTCGTGCGGCGTCATGCTGCGGAAGTCGTTCGACAGATAGTCGGGCGCCACCAGCGGATTGACGTAGCGCTCCTCGACCTGAATCGGCTGGTCGTTTTCCATGTGCACGATCAGCGAATGCATCACTTCAGCGCCGAGGATGAGTTCAAGCGCATCGGCGACGTTGGCATCCGCCTTCATCAAGCCGGCCTTGACGACCGCTGCCTGATGCTTGTGGCCCCGTTCCAGTATTTCGTCGGCTATGTTGCGGATTTGAAGCAGATCGACGTCGAGGTGCTTGGGTGAAACGAAGGTTCCGATCCCGGCGGATCGCTTGAGAACACCCTCGAACATCAACTCCCGCAGCGCCCGGTTCGCCGTCATGCGGCTGACGCCGAATGCCGCCACCAATTCGCTTTCAGAGGATACCCGGTCTCCCGGCTGCAGCTTGCCCTCGGCGATCTCGGCCAGGATCTGCTCCTTGATCCTGATATAATGGCGCGCCTCGCCGGCGGCAGGCTTGAGCGCTTTCGTCATGACAACCTCGCCATGCCATTGTCGAGGATGGTCGCGCCGCGAGAAACAACGAGGCCTCGGAAGCGAATCTCGGCATCGTTGCGCCATATCTGCACGGTGATCGTTTCGCCGGGAAAGATCGGCGCGCTGAAACGCGCCGCGATGGCGCTCAAGCCGCTGGCCATGCTTGGATCGATGGCAGCGACAATGGCGTAGCCAGCATAACCGAAGCTGCAGAGCCCATGCAGGATAGGTCGGTCAAAGCCGCTTTTGCGGGCTGCCTGCGGGTCGACATGCAGCGGATTGAGATCGCCGTTCAGGCGATATAGCAGTGCGGCGTTGTCAGGGATGTAGACACTGAATTCAAGGTCCGGGCCTCTGTCCGGGACTTTCGACAAGGGTTCGGGTGCAGATCCCACTGAGCCGCATCCACCGTCGCCGCGGCACGCATTGGTCTGGACGATGGTCGCGACTGGCTCATCACTGTCCACGGTTGCAATCAGCCGTTCGAAGCTGACGAACATTCCTTTTTCCACGCCGCGGTCGACCACCGACAGGACGCGCGCGCGAGAGATGAGCGGCACATCGAGCGGGACCGGCCGGTGGATCGTCAGGCGATGTTCAGAATGCACCAGACGGGCCCAGTCGACGCCTGCCTGCTGCATCCATGGGCCTGGATGCGCCACGATATTGGCAAGGGTCGGCGCGGTCGCGAGATCGCGTTCATAGACGTACTTCAATGCCGCGTCGGGCGCGTCGGTGCCGTAGCCAACTGACAGGGCGTAAAGGATGGCATCCCTTGCGGTAACCACATGTGTCGCCTGCGGCACCGGAAAGTCGAGGATGGATTGAGCCGACAGCGTCACGATGCGGCTCCCCCTGAAGTCGCGGGTTTGCGAGCGCCACCAGACAGGCGGATGCCGCCGTCAACGGAAAGCAATTCGCCGGTGACGAAGTCGGCACCCTGAACAAGCCAGACGATGGCGCCGGCAACGTCTTCCGGTGTTGCGACCCGGCCGAGCGGCGCGGTTTCCGAAAATCGCTTGGCAATGGCTCCATAGGCATCCGGCCCGAGCGTGTCGCGCATCCAGCGCGTATCGATGATGCCGGGACAAACCGCGTTCACGCGGATATCGGGACCGCAGGTGCGCGCCAAGGCCAAAGTCAGCGCATTGAGCGCGCCCTTGGAAGCCGTATAGGCAAGCGAGCTGCCGCCGCCGGTAAAGGCAACGTTGGATGAGACATTGACGATCGCGCCGCCGCCGTTGTCCCGCATCGCAGGCACCGCCGCCCGGCACATCTGATAAGCGCCGATGACGTTGACGCCGAAAACGCTCTGAAAATCTTCGGCCGACAATGTCTCCAGATCGAAAGGATCGGATTTGACCGTCATTGCGGCATTGTTCACCAGGGCGTCGAGCCGCCCCCATCGATTGACGGTAATCGCCACCATCCGGCGGCAAGCCGCGTCATCGGCAACGTCGGCCTGGACGATCTCGACCTCCGCGCCCAGGCTGCGGCAGATATCGCCGGTCTCATCGGCCTCTTTCTTGCTGCGGCTGTAGTTGATGACCACCCGGGCGCCGCCCTCGGCGAATTGCTTCACGCATGCAGCCCCGACACCCGTTGCCGAGCCCGTGACGATGATGGTGGCTCCATCGATTTTCATCGGGCAAAGTCCTTCATGACATGGGTCGAAAACAGGCGCGCATCCATCTGCTTCAGTTGGTCCGACACCGCGATGCCCTTCGGCAGGCGGTCGAGAACATGAGCGGCAAGATCGATGCCGGGGGCAAACTCCGTCAGCGTCAAGCATCCGCCGATCACCCGAAAAACCGCCCGCTCGGTGACGACGAGCTGTGATTGTCCCTCCGGCGCAAAGGCCGGGTTCGAACTGATCTGGTCGACATCCTCGACGATCTTGCAAAGGCGGCCATCCTGGATGATGTCGAGCCTGCCGTCGGCAACCGCAATTTCAGCACCGCCAGCCGAAAATGCGCCGAGATAGACGACGTGCTTGGCCGTCTGCGAGATATTGGTGAACCCGCCGACCCCGACGATGGAATTATTGAAGCGGCTGACATTGACCGCCCCATGCCGATCCACCTCTGCCATGCCGAGGAAGGCGATATCCAGGCCGCCGCCGTCGTAAAAGTCAAACTGCGATGCCTGTGGGACGATGGCGGTCGGATTGACGGCAGCGCCGAAGGACAGCTCTTCGGCCGGCACGCCGCCGATGACGCCGGATTCGATCGTCACCGTATAATCGTCGAATCCCTCTTCGCTGGCGATACGGCCGATCCCGGCGGCAATGCCGATGCCGAGGTTGATCGTCGGGCGATTCAGCGGCGCCAGTTCCAGGAAGGCGCGTCGCTGAATAATCTTATCGACCGACAGCGGCGCCGGCAGCAAGCGGCTCGCCGCCACCCGGACGCGTCCGGTATAGGCGATATTGTCGGTCTCGGCGAAACTGATGCCGTGCTGGGCCGGATCATCGCAGACGACGACATAATCGACGAGCGCCGCCGGGATACGAACATCGTTCGGCTGCAGCGAGCCGCGTTCGGCAATCCGTTTGACCTGCACGACGACAATGCCACCGGAGTTTCGCCCCGCCTGCGCCATGGCGAGCACGTCGAGGGGGAAGGCCTCGTCCTCGAGGGTGATGTTCCCATCTTCGTCGGCCGTCGTTCCGCGCAAGAGCACACAGTCGAGCGGCATCGACGGATAAAGCAGCCATTCCTTGCCGCGCAACGACACACGCTCGACAAGCGGGCGCGGCGTCGTCGCATTCATGCGACCGCCGCCATGAAGCGGATCCATGAAAGAGCCGAGCCCGATATGGGTGACCACTCCAGGCTGACCGGCGGCAATCGCTCGATAGAGTTGCGCGATGACGCCCTGCGGCCAGCAATGCGCTTCGATCTTTTCCTCGATCGCAAGTTTTCCAAGGCGCGGCGTTCCGCGCCATCCCCCGGCAATCACGCAGGCGACCAGACCTTCATAACCGAAGTGCCCCATGCCGCGCGTCTGACGATCGCCCGTGCTGGCAGCAAACAGAAGCGTCAGGTTGCGGGGTTTTCCAGAGGCGAGGAAACGCTCCTCGACGGCGGCCGTGATGGCCTCGGGATGGCAGCATCCTCCAAAACCGGAAGCAGCGACAGTCATCCCGTCTTCGAGAAGATCCGCAGCTTGTTGTGAAGAGATGACCCGCATGACGATCTATGCTTCCGCCTTACCTGTATATACAGGCTAGTCGCTGATCGTTTGGAAGGCAACCGGAATCTTTGCAAGTATTTTGGGCATATCGCCTCGATCAGACGATATTCAGCAGCCCGATCAGGCAAAGCCCGAGAGCCCCGAGCGCCAACAGCGACAGCGCTGCGGCTGAAAGCACACGGCCGCCGGTATGGGCGACGGATCTGACATCAACGGAGAGGCCCAACGCGGCCATGGCGGTGACGGTGAAGGCGGCGGAGACAGCCGCCATTCCGGGCAACAGCGGTGCCGGGATCGCGTCGAGGGAACGAAGCGTCGCCATGGCTGCAAAACCGAGGATGAACCATGGGAGAAGATGGCGGAGATTGACTGGCGAACCGCCAGGGCGGCGGCCATGAACTGCGCCGAGCACTAGGATGACGGGTCCGAGCATCATCACGCGGATCAGTTTGACGAGCGTGCCCACCTGGGTGCTGACCACTCCGGCAGAGGCCGTGGCCGCCAAGACCTGCGGGACGGCATAGGCTGTCAGTCCTGCGAAAACGCCGTATTGCATTGCGCTGAGACCAAAGAGCAGGTGAAGAAGCGGCAGCGTCAGCACAGCGCCGATACCAAGCACTGCGGTAAAGGCTATCGAGGCCGCGATATCGTCCGGTTTGGCGCCGATCACCGGCGCTGCGGCGGCAATCGCGGAATTGCCGCAGATCGAGTTGCCGCAAGCAACCAACGTCGCCAGGCTGGCCGACAGCCCGAAGAGCCGCCCGATAACAAAGCTGCCGACCAAAGACAGAGCAACCAGAACGGCAATTCCGCCGACAAGCGGCAGTCCAGCCTGCCTGATGGCAGCCGTGCTGAGCGAGGCGCCGAGCAACACGACCGCAATCTCCAGGAGCGTCTTGGCGGCAAATTGGATGCCGGGAATGAAGGTCGGCGACAGGCAGATCGATGAGCGCACGGCAATGCCGATCAGAATGGCTAGCACGAGGCTCTCGATCCAATGCGAGCCGAAAATCATCATCTGCAGTTGTTCAACGAGAGACGCCGAGAGCGTGACTGCTGCACACAGGACGAGTCCCGGCAGGACGGCAGGAAGCGACAGGGAACGTGAGGCGGAAACGATCATCGGCTAGACCTTGCGGAAGACTGCAATCTCCCACACTCAATTGTCGACTTCCATTGAATAGTTTAGTACATTTCATTCGGTAAAATCGAACGATCGAGTCAATGACGTTTGAACAGCTTTCCATTTTCGTAGCGGTTGCCGAACGCGAGCATCTGACCAAAGCCGCCTTTGCGATCGGGCTCACGCCATCGGCCGTCAGTTCGGCTATCCGCAATCTCGAGACCTCCTATGGTGTCGAGCTTTTCCATCGCGTCGGACGCCGCATAGAGCTGACATATGAAGGACGGGTGTTTCTGGGAGAGGCTAGAGCGACGCTGGCGCGCGCAAAGGCCGCAGCGCTCGTCCTGTCCGATCTCGGCGGCTTGCAAAAGGGTGAACTGGTCGTTTTTGCAAGCCAGACGATCGCAAGCTATTGGCTACCGGCGATGCTGATGCGTTTCAAGATCCGCTATCCGGGCATTGACCTGAAGCTGATGATTGGCAACACCACCACGGCGGCAAAAGCGGTTCTCGATGGATTGGCCGAAGTCGGCTTCGTCGAAGGGAGCGTTGATGAGCCGGCGCTGCACGTTCAGCCGCTTGCCGAGGACGAACTCCTTGTCGTCGTCGGTCCGCGCCATCCCTGGGCGCGTGGCAAACCAATTGCACCGGCAGATCTGGTTTCGGGCACAAAATGGGTCATGCGGGAAAAGGGGTCCGGAACCCGATCGGCTTTCGAGGCGGCTATTTCCAATCTCGGCATAGACCCCGCAGACCTGGCTGTCGCGCTACAACTGCCGTCGAACGAGGCAGTCATATCGGCAGCAAGAGAGGGCCTCTGCGCCACAGTCGTTTCGGGAGCCGTGGCAGCACCGCTCTTGACGCAAGGTCTGCTGGTAAAGGCGCGCTTCCCTCTGCCGTCCCGCCAATTTGCGATCCTGCGGCATAAACAAAGACACTCCAGTCGTGCCTCGCTGGCGCTGGAAACCATTTGCCGCGAGGACAAAGCTGCCGAAGTCCAGAATTGGGATGATTGGGCGCTCTAGCTGATCCAAGCCGCCGACGGTCTTTGTCGTTGCTGCTCAAAGGCGCGTCAGCGGTACTCTCCCACGCCCGCGGGAACGGCTTGGCCTGCTTCATGGCATTATGGTGGTCGCCACGCACGACGTCATGACATTTTCATCATGGGCATGGCTTCATGGATGCCCACTTGCTGCCATCGGTGCTCCTTGATCAGCGAGCGGGCTTATGGATGACATGCCAGCCAAATCCTGAAACAATGCTATCACGAGGCTCGCTAGATTGCGCGTCCGAAACTTGTCACCGCATCGTCTGATGCGTCCGACGTCACCGGCGCAACAGGTTTCGCGCGAAGCCGGCTTGCGTCGCGGGCGGGCGGAAGTCCGAACAGCCGCCCGTATTCCCGGCTGAATTGGGACGCGCTTTCATAGCCGACGGCGAAAGCGACACGGGCGGCGTCGCCCGGAGTCTCGAGCAACAGGCGGCGTGCCTCGTGGAGACGGAACCGCTTCTGATACTGGATGGGCGTCATGGTCGTTGCCGCCTTGAAATGGCGGTGGAACACCGAAGCACTCATTCCCGTCATCCGCGCCAGATCTTCGACCTTGAAAGATTCCGTGAAGTTTTCGCGAATCCAGGCGAGCGCCCGCCTGACCTGAGACTGGCGGCCGTCGATCTGTGCGATCTGCCGCAGCTTCGCTCCCTGCGGTCCCCGCAATAGGCGGAACAGGATTTCCCGCTCAATCATTGGTGCCATGACGGAAATTTCGTTTGGCCTATCGAGAAGTCGCATCATCCGTAGAAACGCTTCCTCGAGCTGAGGATCGGTCGGACTCACGCCGAGGCCACACAAGAATTCCGGATCGTGAACATCAGGCATCTCAATCAGAAGGTCGGCGATGTTACGGGCGTCAAAGCTGAACCCGACGCCGAGAAATGGCTTCTGGAGGCTCGCTTCGGATATTCTGCCAAAGACAGGAACCTCGACCGAGGCCACGAAGTAGCTGCCCGCTCCATAGTGCAATACGTTCTCGCCGCAAGTGATTGCCTTGGCGCCTTGTAACACCAAGCATATGACAAGCTCCGTCATGCCTGCCGTCGGCTCAGTCGTGCGTTCTGCTCTTAGCAAACCGACGCGTGGAATGGCGGTCGTCGTACGACCGCCACGCGAGTGCCTCTCGATCAGGGACCTTAGTTCTTCGCCCACATTGTCCATGCTGTTAAATTGCACCCTCCTCCAACGCGCGCAAGTCTTTCAGCAGGATTAGGCAAGAGTTCAATAGAATTTGGCACGCGGCCGGAAAGGCGCCTGCTCATATTGGACGGGCAACCAGAATGGAGAACCACCATGTTGAAGAATGCATTGATCACCGGCGCCAACAAGAGCATCGGCTTTGAAACCGCTCGACGGCTCGGGGGAATGGGTTATCGTGTTTGGCTTGGTGCCCGCGATGCGGGGCGCGGTGAGAGTGCGGCGGAAGCTTTGCGAGCTCAGGGTCACGATGTGCGCTTCCTTGAAATTGCCGTCGAGGACGACGCAAGTGTGAAGGCAGCCGCGGATCGTGTCAGACAGGAAGACGGCAAGCTCGACGCACTGGTCAACAATGCGGGCATACCCGGAGCATTCATCGACCCGGCGGATCAGACCGTAGACGACATCCGTCAGGTCTACGAGATCAACGTGTTCGGGCCGATTCGAATTACGCAAGCTTTCCTGCCTCTGCTCAAAGCAGCGGGTTCCGCCAATGTCGTCAACGTCAGCAGCGAGCTCGGTTCGCTTGGCGCCCTGACAGACCCGGAGAGCGAATTCTATGGTGTGAACAGCCTGGGCTACAACAGCTCGAAGACGGCCCTCAACGCAGTGACCGTATCGTTTTCCAAGGCCCTCGCGTCGTTCGGCATCAGGGTCAACAGCGCGGATCCCGGATACACGAAGACCGATTTTAACGGCAATACAGGCTATCGGACGGTCGAGCAGGCGGCTGAGATCATTGTCCAGCTTGCAGTCGCGAACGACGGCCAGACGGGTGCCTTCATCAATGACAAGGGCACGCTACCTTGGTGAGCCTGACTTAATGTTTAGGGCGGGCGGCGGTGCGCCCTTTTCCTAAAGACGGCCAATTTAATCGCTGGCTCCACGACTGTACGGCACGGCGCCCCGATCAGAGAGGTAAGCTGTCGGTCAAGGTGAACGAAGACGGTCGCTCGCCATACCCCTATGACAAATTCGGGTACAGGCGCTTCAAACTGACCATTGACATCGGCAGTGTTAAGGCAGAAGCCGCACTCGGCCGCGCATGCGCGGCCGTTTTGCGAGGATGCCAAAGATGACGACCAAGACTGGCGTAGCCGATGCCGGAAACCTGATCATAACAGGCGTCGTGCTGATGCTGATTGGCGATCTGCTTTTTGCGCTGAACGATGCAATGGGCAAATGGCTGGTCGCCAGCTTTGCCGTCGGCCAGGTGCTGGTGATCCGCTCGGTCGGCGCTTTCATCGTGCTCGGACCAATGATCCTCCGGCAAGGGCCGATGGCCTTGTTTCGCGTCGAGCAGAAAGGCCTGCAGTTCATCCGTGTTTTCATGGCGACCTGCGATGTCGCCCTATTCTATGCCGCCGTCGCCTATCTGCCGCTCGCAGACGTCATGACCTTCTATATGGCCGGACCGATCTATATCGCGGCGCTTTCGCATTTCTTTCTCGGGGAGAAGATCGGCTGGCGCCGCTGGCTTGCCGTTCTGATCGGCTTTGCCGGCGTCGTCATCGCGCTGCGTCCGTCCACGGCGATGCTGTCGCTTCCATCGCTCTTTGGCCTTGCGGGCAGCTTCGCCTTTGCACTGTCGCTGGTGATGAGCCGCTATCTGCGCTCGACCAGCGACACGACGCTGGTAACATGGCAGACGATCGCCGCGCTCATCACCGGCATCGTCTTGAGCATCGGTCATTGGCAGCCGGCAACGCTCATCGATTGGTCCGGCATGCTGCTGCTCGGCATCGTCGCCACCTGCGCACATCTGCTCATCACGCGCTCGCTGAAGCTCGCACCGGCATCGCTGCTCGCGCCGCTGCAATATACGCTGCTGCTCTGGGCGATCGTCCTCGGCTACCTCTTCTTCGACGATATTCCCGATGCACAGATCATCATCGGCGCCGTAATCATCGTCGTTGCAGGGCTCTTCATCTTCCACCGGAAGAATCTGAAAGAGACGGTTCCAGCTGCCGTCCCGCCCGACGGCCATTGAAAGCTAATTCCCATGGGTTTCCGGCTCCTCCCAACCGGAGACGCTCCGGCCGCCGAAATCGGCAGACTGGCGGAATTCTCCGGCGATGATTTCCTTGAGGTCGGGACCTGTCACATAGCGTTCCATCTGCCTGGACTGATCGTCCAGACGCTTGAGCGCCTGCAACTCCTCCTCGCGTCCCAGCCTGCCCTTCTGCACCGCTGATTTCATCACGGCGATCGTCTCGTCATAGACCTTGAGCGGGACCGGAAAAGGATGGCGATCCTTGCCGCCATGGGCGATCGAGAAGCGCGCCGGGTCGGAAAAGCGGCAGGGGGCGCCGTGAACGACTTCCGCCACCATGGCCAACGCCTTCACTGTGCGGGCGCCGACGCCTGGAACGAGCAGCAGCTCTTCGAAATCCGCCGGCCCGCGGTCGGCCGCGGCAGCCAGATTTCCATGCAGGCGCCGCATGTTGACGTCGCTCTCGCGGACATCATGATGGGCAGGCATGATCAGGTGCGGCAGCATCGGCTGTTCGGCAGGTTCGGGCGCCGGCTCTTCGGCACGCAGCAAGGCAGCGGCTTCGCGGATGATCCGGTCGGGCCCGAGGGTCGCGAGCAGATCAAGCTGACCACGCCGCGAGCGTTCGGCGCGCCGGTCGGCGAGGTTGACGATCTCGCCCTGGTTCCGTCCCTCGATGGCCGCATGCGGCGAATCCACGAAGCTCTCCAGCCCTTCGGACAGCCAGTGATAGCGCCGGGCCTGCCGCCTGTCGCCGTTCATGCCTTGCTGCACGACCACCCAATGGCCGTCATCGGCGACAATGAACCCGTGCAGATAAAGATCGAACCCATCCTGAAGGGCGGCGCTGTCGACCTTGGCGATGAGACGGCTCGTGGTCGCGAGCCCCTCGCCGTCGAGACCGACACGCTCGCCGATCGAGACGAGCTCCTGCGGGGTCTTGCGCGAATGCGCGCCGCGGCCGCCGCAGATATGCAGGCCGAGTTCGCCGGCCCGCGGCTTCAGCCCGCGCTTCAACGCGCCGAGAACGCTGGTGGTGATACCGGAGGAATGCCAATCCATGCCCATGACCGCGCCGAAGGACTGGAACCAGAATGGATGGGCGAGCCTGCGCAGGAATTCGTCGCGGCCATAATGATGGACGATCGCCTCGGTGATCAGCGTCCCGAGCCGCGTCATTCGGTCGCCGAGCCAATGCGGCACGCGTCCCCCGTGAAGAGGAAGATCGGCGCTGCCTGCTCGTTGTGACATTTTGCTGTGTCAATCCTGTGTGTCGGGCCGCCCATTGCGGCAGCCGCGTCTGCAATCGGGAACCCGGTTAAATTCCACGCGTTTGGTCTCAGTCGAGAGGCTGAGGCAAACATGACCGCATTTGAAACCATGTCCGATCAATCCTACCTGACCCGAACAAAAGCGCAACATCCGGGCGGCGAAAAACAGGAAAGCATGGCATGGCTCCTGCAAGGACATGCGGAAAGGGCCGCCTTCCTGATCAATGGTAACCGCTATTTCTCGGAAGTGGCGCGTGCGTTGCGGCAGGCGCGACGCACTGTGTGGATCATAGGGTGGGATTTCCATCCCGACATTCGGATCGCACCCGAAAAATCCGACGAAACCTTGGCTGACCTGCTGCATTCCGCAGTGGCGACGAATCCCGACCTCGAAATACGCATTCTCATTTGGGCGCTCGGGCCGATCTATTCGGACAAATCAATCCAGTTGCTTCGTAAGAAGGATTTTCCAAAAAATGCCAGGATTGATCTGCGCTTCGACTTTCCAGGCACCGTGCGCGGCTGCCATCATCAGAAGCTCGTCTGCATTGATGATGCTGTCGCCTTCATCGGCGGCATCGATTTGACGTCGCGGCGATGGGACACGAGGCGTCATCGCGTCATGGACAGGTGGCGGCGCGACCCCGGTGGCGAGCCCTACGATCCTCTGCATGACGTTCAGGCGATGCTCACTGGCGATGCCGCCCGGATGATCGGCGACGTCGCCAGGCGGCGCTGGGAAGACGCCACAGGCGAAAGCCACCTGCCGTTGACCGAAAGCGTTCCCTTCACCTGGCCCGCCAATCTCGCCGTTTCCATGCAGGAGATCCCAGTCACCTTGGCGCTGACGGAGCCGTCAACCGCTTTTCGCACCGGTATCAGCGACGGCATCGCCATGACATTGGACGTCATCGCCCGGGCGCGACGGCAGCTCTACATCGAGGCACAGTATCTCGCCTCCTTCCGCGTCGCCGACGCCATCGCCGCGCGGCTGCAGGAGGAGGACGGGCCCGAAGTCATCATCATCTGCACGCGGAGCTCTCACGGGTTGATCGAAAAGATCGTCATGGGCGGCAATCGCGACCGCGTCATCCGCCGCCTCAAACGCGCCGATCGCGCAGCCCGCCTGCGCGTCTACTATCCCGTCGTGCCCGGGCCAGTGCCGAAAAAGGACAAAGAGGCGGAGGTGCTCATCCACTCCAAGCTAATGATTGCCGATGATGAGCTGATCCGCATCGGCTCCTCCAATCTCAACAATCGCTCGGAAGGGCTGGATTGCGAATGCGACATGCTGTTCGAGGCCGGTAACGGCGAGCACCGCCGCGCGATCGCTGATCTGCGCAACCGGCTTCTGGCGGAATATCTCGGAACCACCCCGGAAAGGTTTGCCGCAGCCTTCATGCGAAGCGGCTCGGTGATCGAGGCGATCGACACGCTCAACAACGGGCCGCGGGGGTTGCGGGAATTCGCCGTCGAGCTGTCGGGCAGCATCTCACCGATTCCGGGCACCGGCCTCTTCGATCCGGCTCGGCCTTTCGCACCCCTAGACCGACTGGGCCTCGGCGCGCTGGTCCGCCTCCTCATCCGCCCCGCGTGATTTCCGCCGAAAGATCACCTCGCTGATAACGAGAAGCGTCGTGCCGAGCGCCAGCGGAATGAAGAAATAGGCGCAGCGGAATGCAATCAGCGCGCCGATCGAGGCCTCCTTCGGCACGACATAAGAAACGGTGGCCTCGAGCACGCCGAGACCGCCCGGAACATGCGTTGCAAGGATTGCCGAATTGGCAAGCACGTAAGCCGTTACCGACCTGAAGAAGGCCACATCGCCGAAGGTGGAAAGCATCTGGTGCAGACAGGCGGAGACGAACATGAAGTTGATCGTCCCAATTCCGACCTGCGCAACCGAGATCGAAAACCGCGGCAGCTGAAACGACCAGCGCCACAGCCTTAAGGTGCCGCGAATGAAAAACGCCAGGCCGGTATAGACGACCGGCACGACCAGTGCCAGGGAACCGAAAATACGGACGCTTGCAGGGTCGATGCGCAACAGGCGCCCGGCATCGCCAGGATTGATGATCATGGCAAGGCCGCCGAGCGTGATGAGCCCGAGCCCCACGGTGACACCGCAAAACAGGATGACTTTCGCCACGTCTTCCGCCGTCAGCCCCCAGCGCGAATAGTACCGATAGCGGAAGGCGCCGCTGCTTAACCCGGCAAACCCGATATTGTGGCCGAGCGAAAGGCTGACGAAAGAGGCGAGCAGGATGTTCCTGTAGGGCAAGGATTTGCCGAGCGAGCGGATCGCCAGGAGGTCGAAGCAACTGAGGCAGAGATAAGATGCCGCCGTAAACAGAAGTGCTGTGCAGAAGGTCGAGAATGGAATACTGCGAACCGATTGGACGATCTCATCCAGGCTGTACCGTTGAAAGATGCGATAGAGAAGGAAGACCGCAAGACACAGGGCGGCAACCAGCAGTCCATTCCAGATTATGCTTTTCCAGCTCATCGATTATCCATTCCGAAGCGCGATACGAGGATTGAAAGAGCTGAAGCGTCATTTGTGCGTCCGAAGATGCACGGCGCTCCAGGCTAGATTATCCGGAACGATCAAACGAGTTCTGTGTTCCCCCGAAGGACAAGTTCTATGTCCTGGGGGAACGAGCTTTCAGCGGGTCTATGCCGGATAAATCAATCAAACTCCTGACCTATAATGTGCACAGTTGTATCGGCGGCGACCGGAAGCTCGATCCCGGCCGCATCGCTTCTGTCATCGCCGAGGCTGAGGCTGATATCGTCGCTCTTCAGGAGGTCGACGTTCTCAGGCGCAGGACCGGCGGCGTCGACCAGGCCCATGCGATCGCCTCGCTTTTGAAGATGCAGGCTCATTTCCATCCGGCGCTGTCGATTGCCGAGGAGCAGTATGGCGATGCCATCATCACCTCGCTGCCGACAGGCGCGGTCAAGGCCGGACCATTGCCATCCATCGGGGAACAGCGCGGTGCCATTTCCGTCGAAATAATGGTCGGCGACAGAAAACTGCTGGTCGTCAACACCCATCTCGGCCTTCGTGGCCGCGAGCGCATCCGGCAGATGACGACGTTGCTGAATCCCGGCTGGCTGCACGGGACGGCGGATGAGCCTCTTCCGACCATCCTCTGCGGCGATTTCAATGCAATCCCGTCATCGGCGACTTACCGACTTGCCGCACGGTCATTGAAAGATGCCCAGGTCGCAGGCGGCGCCGCGCCGAGAGCGACCTTTCCGTCGCGCTACCCGCTGATGCGCCTCGACCACATCTTCGTCACTGACGATCTCATCGTCAAACAGGCGGCGGTCCTGGAAAACCGCCTCACAAGGATCGCCTCGGACCACCTGCCTCTGCTCGCGGAAATCGGCTTCGCCTGAACAGTCATCGAAGCCGACGACTTTCATCGGGCGAGCTTCCGGTTCATTGCCGCCGCCACCAACGGTAGCGCCGTCGTCGCCACGGCTCCCAAAGGCAAACGCATGATGCCCCTCGTGACGACGAAGGCCGCCGCCATTGCGCCTGCCAGCTTGAGCCAAGGCTGATTGCCGAGCTGCGCATGGGCGCTCGCATCGGCCCATCGGACGTTCTCCGTCACGACGGTCGCGGCCTGATGTTGGATCACGTGAAGGCGAGCGCGGAGGTTTTCGAGTTCTTCTCTCAGTTCTTGCAGACGGCCTTCCAGGACATGACCCTCGTAGATCGGGAGGGGCTCCTCGACGGTGTCTCCAACGGAAGCATAACCACCGCCGAGCGTCGCAATATATGCCCGATATTCGGCCTCGCTGGCGAAACCCTCAGGTCTGATAAGATCAGGGTTGATGCTCGCCTCTTCGAAGCAGGCCGGCGCGGTTTCCACGCCGTCGCGCATATCCTTGTTTGTGCCGGTGTCCCCAAGTTCGTCCTTGAACATGATGCGTCTCCAGTTGTTCCTGGCGATAGAACGCTCGACGGCTCAGAAGGATGCATCGGCCTCCGCTGCTGCCTTCATCTTCTCGACGCGCTGAAACGCTCCGGCCGAAAGTCCGCCAACAGCGGATGGCGGCGTCCGTTGACGATCTCGTCCGCCAGCAGTTCGCCGGCAATCAGGCCGAGGGTGGCGCCGCTATGGCTGAAGGCGACGAAATAACCCGAGATCGATGGCAGTTCGCCGAAGACGGGCTCGCCGTCGCCCGGGATGGGCTTCGGGCCGACCCCATAATCTTCGACCTCCAGCACCGGATTGCCTTCGAGAACGTTTGAAGCCTCGCGCAGCAATCCTTCCAGCGTCGATTGCCTGACATCATAACTGCCGTCGGGCTTCACGCTCACCTCTTCCTCGGACCAGGCGGAATCGACCGCGAAGCTGCCGTTGGGCGTCGGCCGGATGGCGACGCGAGGAGTGTTGAGCACAGCCTTCAGCGGATGGCGGATCGGCTTGGTCCGGACGAGAAGGGCGACAGGCGTTGCATCGCCAATATGCTGACCGGCCTCGGCCACGATTGCCGGTACCTCGCCGCCGGCAGCAAGCAGCACGGCATCTGCATCCCGGCGCATGCCGCCTGCTGTGATAACGCCACGGGCACGCCCGCTTTCGACATCGACCGTCGCGCGACCCGCGTCCGTGATGATCTCGCCGCCCAGCGTGCGGAATTCCTGCGCGAGCACGCCGATCAAGGACGGAAGATCGACCCACCCCTCCCCGGGATTGAAGATCGCGCCTTGGCGCGTCACAGTACTGGCATCGACACCCGGCGTCACCCCGGCAATATTTTGCGGGGCGAGCCATTGCGCGTGATAGCCGAGATCGCGCTCATAGTCGAAGATTTCGGCAATCTCGTTGCCGGCATCGTCCGCATCCCAGGTCAGGCCGCCGTCGAAGCGCAGCCACGGCGCGTCGGAGTTCCGGACGGCCAGCGTGCGGTAGCGATCTATGCCGGCCAACCGCAGCCGGTGATAGGCATCGGTGCGTTTGCGCGCCGAGTTGAGCCAGGCGAGCGAACGGCCGGAGGCACCGTTGGCAAGCGGGCCGTCATTGATGAGCACGGTACGGACCCCGAGCCGTGCCAGATGCACAGCGGTTGAGACGCCAAAGATGCCGCCGCCGATGACGACGACGTTCGAAGGTTTGGAGGAAGCATTCATGTCGATAACCTTGTTGTCTGCTCTTGCTGGATCGGTTGAAATCCGGCACGCCCGGCGTGAGGACGACCGGGGCGCCATTCGTTGCCTCAGGCGCTTCAGAGAACTTCGGCAAGGAAGCGCTTCAGCCGCTCGCTTCGGGGATTGTCGAAGATCTGCTGCGGGCAGCCCGCCTCGACGATGCGGCCCTCATCCATGAAGACGACCTGATCGGCCACCCTGCGCGCAAATCCCATCTCATGCGTCACCACGGCCATCGTCATGCCCTGGCGGCCGAGGGCGGCCATCAGGTCGAGCACGCCCTTCACCAGTTCGGGATCGAGCGCACTCGTCACTTCGTCGAACAGCATGACCTCCGGATCCATGGCCAGCGCGCGGGCGATGGCGACGCGCTGCTGCTGCCCACCAGACAGACCTGCGGGCCGATGATCCCGACGCTCTGCGAGACCGACATCGGCCAGACGCACCTCTGCGATGCGCCGCGCCTCCTGCCTCGGCATCTTCTTGATCTTGGTCAGCGAAAGCATGACGTTCTCGAGTGCCGTGTGGTCGGGAAACAGGTTGAAGTGCTGGAACACCATGCCCACACGCCGGCGCAGCCTCTCCGGCTTCATCGCCAGGATGCTCTCGCCGTCGAGCAGGATGTCGCCGCCCTTGGGCTCGACAAGCCTGTTCATGCAGCGCAGCAGCGTCGATTTACCCGAGCCGGAAGGGCCGATAATGCAGGTGACGGTACCGGCGGCGATGTCGAGATCGACACCCTTCAGCACGTCGAGATCGCCATAGGCCATGGTGAGGTCGCGGATGTTCAGCGCGCCGCCTTTGAAGCGCGGCGTACTTTCCTCGACCGTGCCCGTGGGATGGGGGCCGGCAGCGGCCTGCAACTCGCTCACCTCGACCAGTCCGCTCGCAGCACCCGAACCGCGGCCTTGTTTTCCGAGCCGCAGTCTCGCATCGATATAGTTGACGAAGTGGGTCAGCGGCACGGTGATGACGAGATAGAAGACGCCCGCCAGCAGCAGCGGTGACAGATTGCCGGTGACGACGGCCTGATCCTGGCCGACCCGGAAGATCTCCCGCTCGGAAGCGAGCAATCCGAGGAAATAGACAAGGCTGGAATCCTTGACGTTTCCGATGAATTGATTGACCAGCGCCGGCAGAACCCGCCTGATGCCTTGTGGGATGACGATCAGGCGCATGCCCTGCCCATGGCTCATGCTGAGCGCCCGGCAGGCCTCCATCTGACCGCGCTCGACGCTTTGAATGCCGGACCGGAAGATTTCGCCCATATAGGCTCCGGCAATCAGACTGAGCGCCAGGATGCCGAGCGGAAATGGCGACGGACCGAAGATCTCGCGCCCGATCCGGGCAAAACCCTGGCCGATGATCAGAATCGTGACGATCGCCGGCAGCCCACGGAAGATATCGGTGTAGATGCGCGCCGGCAGCCGCAGCCAGCGGGATTGCGAGATGCCCATCACCGCGAGCGCCATACCGATGATGACGCCGAGCACGGTCGAGGCGGCGGCGAGGATCAGCGTGTTTTTCAGGCCGACGCTGATCATGCTCGGCAGAACTTCCGCCATGGCGTCCCAGTCGAGGAAGCTGCGGCGCAGATTTTCAAGCCAGTTCATTCCGATCCCCATGAATTTTGGCCAGGCAGACACCGCCGTCCGGCTGCCGAGCAGCAATGCCTTGGTAAGCCGCCCGCCATGAGCAGGCGGCTTACGGCGTCACTTCTTGGGAAGATACTGTTCCGGCATCGGTGAGCCGGGGAACCACTTTTCGTAAAGGGTCTTCCAGGTGCCATCCTGCATAGCGTCGTGAAGCGCGCCGTTCAGCGCCGTGCGGAAGGCATCATTTCCTTTTCGGATGACGAAGCCAGCAGGCGCATCAAAGGACGGTATATTCACGGCAACCTTCAGCGCGGGATAGCGCTCGCCATATTGCTTGGCGGCCTCGTAGTCGAGAAAATGCGCGTCGACCGTTCCGTTGTTGAGGGCGGCCACGGCGGAATTGTTGTCGGGAAATTTCACCAGATCGGTTCCCCCGAAATTCTTGGCTGCATAGACCTCCTGCAAGGTCCCCTGCACGACGCCGAGACGCTTACCCTTGAGGCCATCGGCATCCTTGATACCGGCGTCCGGGGTCAGGACGGAGAGATAACCGGCAAGATAGCCGTCGGAAAAGTCGATGGTCTTCTTGCGGGCCTCAGTGGTTCCGATCGCAGCAACGGCAACGTCGAACCTTTCGTTTGCCACCGACGGCAGGAGTGCTGAAAATTCCTGGCCCGTGAACGTCACCTTTTCTTTTTGAAAGCCGAGGCGGGAGACGACATTGAGAAACAGCTCGATATCGAAACCTGTGAACTGGCCGTCCGCCGTCGCAAACGTATAGGGCTTGGAATCGCCCATCGTGCCGACGCTGATAGTTCCGGGCTCGATCAGGTTATAGGGATTGTCGGCTGCGGCCGCAGAGCCTGCCGCCATCGCCAGAAGGCATGTCAAGAGGCCGGCCCGCACCGGGGCCATAATGGTCGGAAGTGAGTTGAAAAGCTTCATCGTCGTTCTCCGCTCTGAAAGGAATGCTCTTGTCGGCACTGTATGGTCACCCTGCCTTTGTATTCCTGGCTGGGAGTGTTGAATAAGATACCGGTCTCCAGCAAAAAGAGACCGGTCTCACAACATATTTGATACTCGTCAATTGACCGGCCGTCAACAACTCTTGTAGTCCTCGGTCCATGGAAGATTCCGCTCATCCGAAACGTGCAGTCACGGTCGCCGACGTCGCGAAGGCCGCAAAGGTCTCGAAGGCGACGGCCGCCCGCGTGCTCGGCGGCTACGGCGTGGTCAGTGCCAAGATCACAGATCAGGTCATTGCGGCGGCGGCCGCCCTCGAATACCGCCCGAACGAACTCGCCCGAAGCATGAGCACCGGAAGATCCGGCATCATCGGGGTCGTGGTCGGCGATATCGAAAACGCTTTCTTCAGCCTGGCTGTGCGCGGCATCAGCGATGCGGCCCGTCTTGCGGGCTTCAACGTCATCATCGCGAATTCGGGTGAAGAGTTCGATGCGGAAAAATCAGCCGTCGACCTCCTTATCGGCAAACGCGTCGATGGCCTGATCGTCACGCCGGCCCGCTGCGACAGTATCGATCATCTCCAGCACGTCCGCCGTGCCGGGGTTCCGCTCGTCCTGTTCGACCGGGCCATCCCTGAACTCGATGTCGACGCCGTGACCGGCGACGACCGGGATGCGGCCATCACCGCGACCCGGCACCTGATCGAGCAAGGACATCGCCGCCTCGCCTACGTCTCTGCCATGGATGCCGAGGGCGGCGGGTTCACCGATATCGGGCGAATCTCGAATTCCGCCGTGCGCGAACGCGTCGAAGGTTTTGTCAGCGCCCTGACAGAGGCGGGTTTGCCGAACCCTCTTCATTATATCAGGCTCGGCGCCACGGACCAGCAACAGACGGACGGCGTGATCAAACGCCTGCTCTCCGACAGTGCTCCGCCGACGGCACTGCTGGCTTCAGACAGCCTCGTGGGCTTGCGGATCTTCAAATCGCTGCAATCGCTCGGCCTGTCGATCCCCAAGGACGTCTCGATGATTTCGTTTCTCGACGCCGACTGGACCAGCGTCACCGTTCCGCCGATCACCATCGTCGACCAGCGCGTCTACGAGATGGGCAAGCTCGCCGGCGAGCGGCTCATCGCCCGTATCGAACGCACCCCTCTTGCCGTCGAACGCCTGCGCGTCAGCACGAGCCTCGTCTTGCGCGGCTCCGTCGCGACGATCGGCCGGTGAGATCCAGGCTAATCGTAGAGCTCGCCATGACCAATCTGCTCCCTGGCGGGTGCATCGCTGATTGAGGGGTCGTCGGCCGGATCGGGATCTCTCTTGTTGGCATCGCTCAGAAACTGCGCGGCCTTAAGCAGTGCCGCGGTGATTTCTTCGGTGCCCCATCCCGCTTCATTGGCAGCTGCGATCACCCGTTCCAAAGCGTCGCGTGCGGCAGCGGTCGCCTCTTCGAAGCGCTGCGCGGGGAATTCGGTCTTCGGTGGTGGAAAGGTCATCGGCGTTCCCTCCATGTGTCTGGCAGTTGGAGGTGAACGCAGACCGCGGGAAATGGATGCACGACTATGGTGATTTAGCCCGCGGAAGCTGGTTCGTATCCAACCGAAAAGGGTCGATGATGTCTTTCCCGCGTCAGATGACGGTCTGCAATAGAAACGGAGAGCGCTCCACTGGACGCTGGGCAAGAATCCTCAGCATTGCGGGGCCCTGGATGCCACTAGTGGTACGCGAACGACCGTCGTGATAGACCACGGTCATGACCTGGTTGAGAATATCGTACCTGATCTGTGCGATCGTTCGGGTGTGAACCGGAAAAATGAATTCGTCGGGGCCAATTTCCGGCCCGGTGGTTTTCAAGGTCATCGCGATGCCTCAGCAACAATAGAAATTTCGGCCCGACCGATGGCTGAGCCCAACGGCGCCTATCAAGCACATATTGCTGCGACGGTCGCGTGACATCGGCGTGACACGCAGAATCGAGATATTCAAATCCAGGCCGCGGGTCTCGTAGCCGTCGGTCGGAAGGCTGGCGATTAGCCGTCAGTGCAACGTTCTGCAGATTGCGTGCACGTGGGCACCTTTTAGCGAATATTCGACGGAGCGGACAAGCGAGCGGACGGCCTCGTCCACGTTGAAAACAACGTCTCCGAGTCGCTCAATCTCATAGTCGAGTTCGTACACTTCTACCTCGTCAAACTCTTCACTCTGCAGCATCCGCCGCATTGCCTCAATCAGACGCTCCGTCTGCCCAACGATATCAAGTGCACTTCTCACGATAATATCGAACATGTAATCCCTCGCTGATGATGGAGCGTCGGGCATATTGATGATTCTCGCAATCCTGAAATCTTGTTAGAGCCGGTCGCGGACCGAGTCATAGAGGTCGCGCAATTCGTCCAGTGCAGACCGATAAAGATAGCGCCGCGGCGGCTCCGCACGACGTCCGGCGAGGATAAGCGCAAACGCGCCGCATACAGCCGCCACCGCGACCAATGTCGAGACTGGATGACGCTTCACCGCCGCCTGCGTCTGGCGCATTGCGTCGTCGGCATTCCCCTTGGCCGATCGGGCGGCGGTTGCCACTCGCTGCTGGAGCGCGTCGATTTGTTTTCGCAACGCGCTCAGGTCTTCGTGCAGATCGGACGCTGCCTGCCGTGGAACGCCGACGGAGGCGGTATTTGTATCAATGATGGCCTTCGGCACCGGCTCGCCAATTTTGGCTCCCGTGGTGTCGAGTGTTTTCGTTTCTGCGCTCTTGCGGGGCGGCATGATCATTCTCCTTCCTAATCTCTCAAGTGGAAACTGCTCGTTTAGTCGTCGTCGAGCGAGAAAACCGGGCGGTAATGGCGCTGCGCGATAAGCAAGCTCCTGTCGGGTCGGATGACGTAGATTTCCTCAACCTCGCGTCCCCATTGATCGGTGAAGGTGTGCGGGAAGGACGAGCCTGCGGGCGACTTTGTCAGCTTGGTGCGGGGCTGGCCACCATAAGTGATGCTGCCAGGAATAGGAGCGAGGCCTGACGACGAATAACCGCCTGCACTGGTCGTACAGCTTGTCAACACAAGCGCGAAAACCAGCGCAAATCCTATCCTTAGCTGCATCGGAACCTTCACTGCTTCCTGTCCCTCAGGTGTTGCTCGCCTTTCGCCAAGGTAACCAGGGTTGAGGGACATTGTTCCAGAATTTGCCGGAGACATGAGACAGGCGAGCCCCGATTGAACCGGAACAACCACGTCATCGCGTAGCTTGGTAGAACGGAGATACGCTGTTGCAGGGTCCTGACTGCCACAGAGCAATCTACAATTCGTAAGGGCGCCAAGGCGCTGGGACTTGTCAGCGGGGTCAGATCAAGAATTGTATCGATGAAAGAATAGGGTTTGAACAAGGGACCCGCAGGAAGAACATCCGCACGCAGCATGAGCGTCCCGGCGGTGCTGGCGCCAGGACCGAGTCGGCAGTGGCGTCAGCCGCAGCCGCTAAAGCTCATCGCTGCGACGCTTCACAGCGTGCTTCAGCGCAATCAGATGTTTGCGCCGCTCAAGCATATAATCGGCATAGCCGACACAGATAAACAACAATGTCGGGCCGGCGAAGATAACGATGAGAGCCAATGCAACAATAATGAATGCGGTCGTCATGGTCTGTTTCCATCATGTTGGTCATGTGATGCGGAAGGACCTCATGCCTTCGGCTGATCAGATTCCGCCGCTACGCCTGCCCCTCACTTTCGCTGCGGGTCGTGGCTGTGGTGGCGATCATGCTCACCCCCACCGCCGGAGACCTTGCTTTGCGTGCGCCTGTCCGGCTCCGCCGGCGGCTTCGGAATTTCGAGCGGAGCCTTGGCGTTCTCATGCGACGCGCCGGGGCCGCCCTGACGGATGGTCGACGGGCTCTTCTTCGATGTAGACATCGGTGCCTCCTACCGGTCTTGCTGGTAACCCTGATGGGTCGTGTTGATCTTGGTGTTTCCTTGCTGGCCCTTCTTGTCGGGATTCTCGCCGCCGCTTGCCGTCACGGCATCCTCTGCGTTGGTCTTTACCGGCTTGCCTGCACCCTTACTGCTGGCATTTTCGGCTGGAACAGGGGGTAACCTGCTGCTCATCGCGCCTCTCCTCAGTCTGGATCTCGATTGGAGCTGTGATCCGAATATTGTTCGGTTTGAATTGACTTGCCGTCGAGGCCGCGCTCCTTGGAGTGCTGCGTCTTGTCACGGTTCGAAAGGACCGCATTTTCGGGAACCTGCTCGTCGTTGAGGTCCGTCATCGCGCCGCTGCCATCGCGCTTTCCTTTCGCGCCGGCGCCAATATGTTTCCGGTCGGCATGTGCCATGGTCTTTCTCCCTTCGGTTATCAGGTCAAACAATCCAAAGCCGCGGAGGTTCCGCCTGAAAGAGAAATCCGCGACAGCGGAAGCGAAAAGGGCGGGCTTTCCTACGATTTGTCCAGACGCCGGTGCAGTTCGTCCTTGTGAATGAAACGATCGGTTTTGCCCGGATCGGGATGCGAAACCTCCACATCGAGATCATCAGGAAAACGCGAGCGCCTGTTTGGCGTTCATGATCCCCAGCGCGACTCGCTCTTCTTCGGTATCCACGGCGACTTCGACCAGCTGTTTCTTAGAAATCATCTCGACGATCCTTATCCTTGCCTATTCAGAATCCGCCCGCCTTCCAGTCGTTCCCTCCCCAATCGATTTTGTGGCCTTTCTTCTCGCATCGCCGCCGTTACGCGCTCGAGTAGCGGGCTCGACGTCATATCCTCGAGCAACACCGACAGCTTCGGCCTCCAGTTCGGATAGCTGTCGCTCGTGCCTGGGATATTGGTCGGCTTTTTCTCATCGGTGAGATCAGCAAGGCGGACGGCAACGAGAAGCGACGGAGTCCTGGCAATGAAGCGATAGGCGCTGACGGTCAGTTCCCGCAGCGTTTCGCGACTTGCCCGCGCGGTAAGCCCGGCGGGCAGGTCGAGGTCGGCCGTCTTGAGCGCCGCTTTTAGGCTGCTCCGCTCGCGCTTACGGTGTTCGAGATGTCTTTCGGTAAGATCTGGCGGCACGATGCCGTGGTCGCACCGGGCCTGAATGTCGGCGCCGCGCCACCAGCCGGCAAGGGTCTGGTGGTCGTGCGTCGAAATGCAGGCCAAAGCCAGAACGGGATAGACGTCCGCCGGCTTGAAGCCCTTCTCGTCCTGTTCATAGGAAAGGATGCGGTAGGAGAGAATGTGGGCCGCCGCCAGATCGTCCTGCAATCCCTTGGGGATCAGTCCCAGGTCTTCACCGATAACCAGGCACCGATGCTCGGCGGACACTTCTGCGAGGATCTGCAGAAGCGCCTCCTCAGGATAGCGGACATAGGCGCCACCGTCCGGCCTGCTGCCCAATGGCACCAGGAAGAGGCGGCGAAGTGCTGCGGCGTGGTCGATGCGGATGGCGCCCGCATATCGCATGGCAGCGCTCACCATGCGGCGGAAAGGCGACATTTCTCCAGCCGCGATCGCGGAAGGCAAGTATCCGGCAAGGTGCCAGTCCTGCCCGTCGACGGCGAATGGATCGGGTGGACTGCCGATGGTGGCCTTCGAGATATAGGTATCCGGCTCGCTCCATGTCGCCGAGCCGTCGACCGCCTCCCCGACGGCTAGATCGAGATAGAGCCCGATCCGCAGGCCGGCCTTCCGCGCCCGGTCCGCCGCCTGCGTCAGCTGCCGGTGGGCGAGCCATTGCAGCCACATGTGGAAACGGACATCGTCCGCGTGTCCACGCTCGAATTCGGCGACGGCGGCGCTATCGAAGCGCTGGAAATCGGCCGGCCAACGGTGCCAGCCGGCGCCTGCCCCGCGCTCGACCATGGAAAATGAGAGGCATTCGAAAAGTGCGTGCAGCCGCAGGCTGTTTCCGCCTTGCGCGGCGAAGGCATCGAAATCGGCCGGATCATAGGCGCCGTCGATCACGCTGCGCTGTCGCCAGGCCGGCCAGAGATCGCGTAGGGCCCTCAGCTTTATCTGTGCGACGCCAATGTAGTCGACGAGATCGGTCTGGCGAAGGTTGGTCCATTGCTGTTCGAGTTCGGGGCTGGAGGCAAAACCCGGCACCCGGTCGATCGCGATATAGAGCGGGTTGAGATGCTGGCGGCTCGAGGGCTCATAGGGGCTGCAACGGTCGGGATCGGCGAGAAACGGCGCGTGAAGCGGGGTGAGGCCGATGAAGTCGGCGCCCAGCGATCCCGCGAGATCCGCCATATCCGACAAATCTTCGAAATCTCCTATGCCCCAGTTGCGCGCCGAACGGAGTTCGTAAAGCTGCAGGCTCACGCCCCAAACCCGCGTGCCGGAAAGGAAATCCGGCAGAAATGACCTGGCGATCTTCTTAGCCGCCGGCTTGAGCTCCCGCCGCGGCGCGCCGTTCCCGGGATCGGCCGCTGCCGGCAAGTCGATCTTCAGTGCCTGGAGGATCTTGCGTTTGGTCTCGCCTGATATCGCCACCTCCCGATTGTCGGGACTGGGCCTGGTCAGGCTGATGCCGTGCCGGCGGGCGAGCTTCTCGAGCTCAGCAGATTTCATCGTTCGATCGCCTTCCTATCAGCGCGCCATCAAGCCTCGCCGATGCTCCAGATCACCGTCCAGGGCGCGAGATTGCCACCGTCGCTGCCGCCAAGACGGAAGATCGTCTCGCCGTCATCTCGTTGCGAGACTAGCGGCGCCGCCTCGGCGCCGAGGTTGGCGTGCAGATGAAGACGCCGGTTTTGCGCCAGGGTCCAATCCACCGCGAGCGCAGTTCCCGCCGAGCGATAGACCGCGTTCCCGGCGCCAGCGCCTTTCAGCAAAGGCACGATCCTGCGGTGCCGGAGGTCGAGAAGCGCCCTGTAAAAATCAAGGACCTCGGAAGAGGCGAGTTTCGACCAGTCCAGCTTGGCGGCGGCGAAGGTCGATGGCGCCGTCGGGTCGAGAAGGTCGTCGGCGTCGAAGCCCGGGAGACGGGAAAGCTCCTCGCGACGGCCTTTCCTGACCTTCTCGTTCAAATCCTCGTCGAAATCGCAGAAGAAGGGGAAAGGCTCTCTGGCACCCCATTCCTCCCCCATGAACAGCATCGGGATCTCCGGCGCCAGCAGATAGATGGCGGCGACAGTCTTGACAACATCAGCAGGGCTCGAAGCCAGAACCCGATCCCCCAGCGCCCTGTTGCCGATCTGGTCATGGTTTTGAATGAAGGAAATGAAAGCGGTGGGCGGGAGATGGCCGCTCGGCCTGCCGCGGCTTGCGCCGCGGTAGGGCATGTGTTCCCCCTGAAAGACGAAGCCTTCCGCCAGCGCCCGGCCGAGCTTGCCGGCGTCACCGGCGTAATCGGCATAATAGCCGAAGGTTTCGCCGGTGGCGGTGATATGCAGAACATGGTGCACGTCGTCGTTCCACTGAGCGGTGAACAGCTTCACTTCCCCGTTTTCGTCACGCGTCAACAGGTCGCTGTCGTTCTCCTCGTTTTCGACGATCAGATGAACATGCCGGTCGCCGGCCGCGGCTCTGACGCGGCGGGCAAGCGCGTGAAGCAGATGCTCGGCGCTGTCATCCTTGATGGCGTGAACGGCATCGAAGCGGAAACCGTCGAGCCTGAACTCGGTGATCCAGTAGATGGCATTCTGGATGATGAACTCGCGGATCATCTCCGATCCGTCGCCATCGTAGTTGATGCCGTTGCCCCAGGGCGTCTTGTGATGGTCGGTAAAGAGCGGCGCATAGGCGGGGATATAGTTCCCATCAGGCCCGAAGTGATTGTAGACCACGTCCAGGAAAACCGAGATGCCGCGCTGGTGCGCAGCGTCCACCAGCGCCATGAAATCTTCCGGCCGGCCATAGCTGCTGTCTGGAGCATAGGGAAGCACGCCATCATAACCCCAGCTGTAACGGCCGGGAAATTCACTCAGCGGCATGATCTGCAGCGCCGTAACGCCCAGCGCCTGCAGATGGTCGAGCCGCTCGATCGCGGCCTTGAAAGTACCCTCCGGCGTGAAGCAGCCGATATGCATCTCGTAGATCACCATCTCTTCCCAAGGCCGTCCGGTCCAATCGCTTCTCTTCCAGCGATAGAGGGAAAGGTCGACTGCTTCGCTCGGCCTGTGCACATCCTGCGGCTGAAACCGCGAGGCGGGATCGGGAATTTCAAGACCGTCCGGCAGGACGAAGCGGTAACGCGTGCCGGGACGAGCGTCGGCGACCGTATAATGATGCCAGCCGCCTTCGGCCGCCTGCATCGGCCGCGGATCAGCGCCTTCGAGATTCAGCGACACGCTTTCATGCAGGGGAGCCCAGAGGCGAAACAGAATGCCCTCTTCGGTGAATGCGGGGCCGAACGTCATTTTGGTCAAAGGAAGCCTTCGATGAAATGGGGATAGGATCTAGGTAACTTTTGTCAGGGCAAAAAGTTTCGCAGGCACGGAGAGCGCAAAAGCGGCCACCGTCGCGAGGTGCCCCGCCGGCACATACCCGAAGAGTATGATTCCATCCTATCCGGAGTAGGATTTTATCCTATCACGTGCTATAAACCTGCAACAAATAGGAGTGTAATCGATGCGTTCGACGCAACAAATGAGCATCACGTTGCCCGTGGAAATGGCGAAGCGCGTTAAACAGCGGGTGTCTAACGGTGATTACGCCTCGGAGAGCGAAGTCATACGCGAGGGACTTCGGGCTTTGCAGGAACGCGAGAATGCCGTCGAGCATTGGCTGCAAACAGAAGTTGCGGCCACCTATGATGCCTACAAGGCCGATCCCACTAAGGCCAAGCCCCTCGATGTGGTCTGGAAGCGCCTCGAAGCGCGCATGGAGGAAATCGATCGGGAAGAAGTTTGATGAAGCGCTATAGTATCCGCCTCACCGATGAGGCGGAATTGGATTTGGCGGTATCTACAATTTCGTCCGCAAGACATCCGAATATTCTATCGTCGCCCGCGATTACGTGGCCCGCATCAAGACCTTTGTAAGTGGATTCGAAACGCACCCTGAGCGCGGCAGCGTCCGCGATCATGTCCGACCCGGGTTACGCATTGTCGGTTTCGAGCGCCGTGTAAGCGTGGCGTTCGTGGTTGAGCCCACCGAGGTTGTTGTTCTGCGCATCCTCTATGCCGGGCAGCGGTTTGAAAGCGACGAGAGTTAGAGCCGGCCCAGAACGCAATACGCCCGGTACACCCCCACTTCGATCAAGCCGCCGCGACTTTGCCCGAGAGCGCCTGATCCATCGCTGTCTGAAGCTGTTCCTGCGTGAATGGCTTCTTCATCCGCAGCATCCGGCCGAGACCATGGTCTTCGGAAAACTCGGCATAGCCCGAGGCCAGGATGATGGGCAGGCCTGGAAAGGAGGAGCGAAGGTGACGCGCAAGCTCGGCGCCCGTCATGCCCGGCATGGCATGATCGGTGATGACGAGATCGCAACCCTGCCCGTCGGCAAAGAATTCCAAAGCCTGGGAGGCGGAAGACGCTTCCTGCGGCAGGTGCCCGAGATCCTCCAGCATCGCCACGGTTCCGGTCCTGACAAGCGCATCGTCGTCGACGACCAGAATGGCAAGCGGCCGCGACGCCGGTTTCAAAGCCTCCATTGCCGGAGGCTCGACGGCCGGCTGCACCTTGACGAAGGTTTCGGCAACGGGCAGCCATAGGGAAACGGTCGTGCCCTTGCCCCTGACGCTCGATATCTGGATAGAGCCGCCGGATTGCGCCGCCAGGCCATGCACCATCGACAGGCCGAGGCCGGTGCCCTTGCCGACCCCTTTGGTGGTGAAAAACGGTTCGGCGGCACGCGAGACCGTTGCCTCGTCCATCCCCTCGCCATCGTCCGACACCGATATCCTGATGTAATTTCCGCCCGCGAGCCCGGCCGGCCGGGCGTCTTCGGCTACCGCCGCGGCAACCGTCACGGCTCCGCCGCTTTCGAGCGCATCCCTCGCATTGACGAACAGGTTGAGCAGCGCCAGTTCCAGCTGGTTGCTGTCGACCAGGAGGGGCGCCAGATCCGCCGGTATGCTTTTGCGGATTTCGATGCGCGGCCCTACCGCCTTGGCGAGAAGATCCTCGACGTTTTCGAACAGTCTGAAGAAGTCGACCGCCTGCGGCTTGAGTTCCTGGCGTCGTGCGAAGGCAAGCAGGCGCTGGGTCAGCGCGGTGCCGCGCTCGGCCGCCTGTATCGCATTCGTCACCAGGCGTTCACTGCGTTCATCGGCAGGAAGCCGCTTCTTCAGAAGGTTGAGGCTGCCGAGAACTGCCATCAAGAGGTTATTGAAGTCGTGGGCCACGCCACCCGTCAGATGGCCGATCGTGTCGAGCTTCTGCGCCTCGAACAGCTGCGCAAGCGCCTCTTCGCGCTCCCGCGTCCGTTGATCGATCCGGTGCTCGAGTTCCTCATTGAGCTCACGCAACTGCGCTGCCGAGGCCTCGAGCTCAGCGGTGCGCTGGTGAACGCGGGCCTCCAGCTCGGCGTTCAGGCGTTCGAGTTCCCTCGTCTTCCTGTAAAGATCGGCAAAGACCCGCACCTTGGCTCTCAGCACCTCGGGGACGATCGGGACGGAAACGTAGTCCACCGCGCCCACCGCATAGCCGCGCAGCCGGTCGGGTTCCGCCAGCATGACGGCGGAGACGAAGATGATCGGCGTGTTCTGATAGCGCGGATGCTGCCGGATCATGCTGACGAGTTCGAACCCGTCCTGTTCGGGCATGCAGACATCGACGAGGATCACCGCGATTTCGGTGCGCAACAGATGTTCGAAAGCTTCGCGAGCGGATTGCGCCTTGATGAGGTTTTCCTCGAGCTCTTCGAGGATGACCTCGTAACTCAGGAGCTTTGCCGGCTGGTCGTCGACGAGGAGGATGTTGACGGGGTTCATGGCCAGATCCTCAGCGATGCAGCCACATGCGAAGAGCCGACAGAAGCTGTTCGGTATTGACCGGCTTCGCCAGATAGTCGGACGCGCCCGCTTCCAGGCATTTCTCGCGGTCGCCCTTCATTGCCTTCGCCGTTAGCGCCACGATCGGCAACCGCCGGAACCGGGGCTCCGAACGGATGACCTGCATCGTCTCGTAGCCGTCCATTCCAGGCATCATGATGTCCATCAGCACGATCGCCACAGAGGGTTCGTTGTTGATGACGTCGATGGCTTCACTGCCGGTCGTCGCGGTCAGGACTTTCATTCCCCGGCGTTCGAGAACGCTGCTCAGCGCGAAGATGTTTCGGGCGTCGTCGTCGACGAGCAGCACGGTCTCGCCGACCAGATCCTCGTCCGAGCTGTGCAGTTCCTGCAGCGTCGCCTGCTTTGCGGCCGGCAGGTCGGCGACCACCCGGTGCAGGAACAGAGCCGTCTCATCCAGGAGACGTTCGGGCGACTCCACCCCCTTCACCACGACGCTGCGCGCCATGCTGTGCAGCGCCGCGTCTTCCTCGGCGGAAAGCTCCCGGCCGGTGAACACGACCACCGGCACCTCGCCGATCTCGGCGTCGTCGCGTATCTGCTCCAGCACGTCGAAGCCGGACATGTCGGGAAGGGAAAGGTCGAGCACCACGCAGTCGGTGGAATTCTGCCGAAGGGCGGCGAGAGCATCGGATCCGGAGCCGACGCTGGTGATGTCGATGTCGTCATGTCCGAGAAGGGCGGTGACACTCAGACGCTCGGCTTCGTTGTCTTCCACGAGCAGCAGATGCTTGCGGCGCGGTTGTGCATAGGCCTTCAATCGCGACAGTGCCTTGCCGAGGCCTTCCGGCGTCGTCGGCTTGCTCATGAAGGCGAAGGCGCCGCGGGTCAGCCCGTGCTGACGATCCTCGTCGAGGCTGATGATCTGGACCGGAATATGCCGCGTCTGCGGATTCTGCTTGAGCTGGCTCAGCACCGTCCAGCCGAGCATGTCGGGCAGAAAGATGTCGAGCGAGATCGCCGCCGGCCTGTAGTCCTGCGCGAGTGCGAGCGCATCGCTGCCGCGCATCGCCACCAGAACCTTGAATCCATTGTCGCGGGCAAGATCCACCAGGACGCGGGCGTAATGCGCATCGTCCTCGACGACGAGCAGCACCGAGTCGCCGGCCGCTATCTGATGGCGATCGTCTTCGACATGTTCAGCCGGCTTTTCGGCACGGCGGTTTGCTGCCGCCTCGGCGAATTCCACGACATTTGCCGGCGGAACGGCCTTCGGCGCAACCGCGCCGGCGCCGACATAGGTGAGCGGCAGGTAGAGAACGAAGGTGCTGCCGACACCAGGGGTGCTGCGCAACTGGATCTCGCCACCGAGCAGGTTTGCCAGTTCGCGGCTGATCGCCAGGCCAAGGCCGGTGCCGCCATATTTGCGGCTTGTGGAGGCATCCGCCTGCTGGAACGCCTCGAAAATGATGCGCTGTTTTTCAGGTGGTATGCCGATGCCGGTATCGACGACTTCGAAGGCGATGACCGAAGGCGCGTGTTTGAGCGAGGGATGGTCGGACGACCAGCCGCTCGTTGCCGATGCGACGCGAAGCGTCACACCGCCCTGTGCGGTGAATTTGAAGGCGTTCGACAGCAGGTTCTTGAGGATCTGCTGCAGGCGCTTCGAATCCGTGATGATGCTCTTGGTGATATCGGCGCCGACCTCGACTGCGAACGACAGGTTGCGATTTTCGGCTTCATGCCGGAACGGCCGGGCCATGACTTCGAGCAGGTTGCTGACGGAGATCTCCTCGGCATCGACCGAGACCGTTCCGGACTCGATCTTCGACAGGTCGAGGATGTCGCTGATCAGGTTCAGCAGATCGGTGCCTGCCCCGTGGATCGTCTTTGCAAACTCGACCTGCTTGCCCGAGAGGTTGCCATCCGGGTTTTCCCCCAGCTGCTGGCCGAGAATGAGGATTGAATTCAAAGGCGTGCGCAGCTCGTGCGACATGTTGGCGAGGAATTCGGATTTGTACTTCGATGTCAGCGCCAGCTCGGTTGCCTTTTCTTCCAGCGCGCGCCGGGCCTGCTCGATCTCCTGGTTCTTCGCCTCGACTTCGACGTTGCGCTCCTCCAGCTGCTGCGCCTTCTGCCCGAGCTGCTCGTTGGTCTGCTGCAGCTCGCGCTGCTGCGTCTGAAGCTCGGCGGCGAGTTGCTGGGACTGTTTGAGCAGGCCTTCGGTCTGCATGGTCGCTTCGATCGAGTTGAGGACGATGCCAATCGATGTCGTCAACTGGTCGAGAAAGGACAGCTGCAATTCGGTGAATTCGCCTACGGAGGCAAGCTCGATCACCGCCTTCACCTGCCCTTCGAAATGCACCGGCAGCACGATGGCGCTTCTCGGCAGGGTCGTGAACACGCCGGAACTGATCGGAACGACGTTGTCGGGAAGGTCGGTGACCAGGATGCGGCGGGCGTCGCTGGCGCACTGGCCGACAAGTCCCTGGCCGAATTCGAGCCGGGCCGGATGCGCCGCCTCGCCGCCTTTCGCGTAGACGGACAGCAGCGACAGGACCGGCTGCCGCTCGTCGGCATCCACCTGGTAGATGACCCCTTGATGGGCGCCAACCAGCGGCGCCAGCTCCGACAGCAGCATCTTGCCGACCAGCGTCAGATCGCGCTGCCCCTGCAGCATGTTGGTGAAGCGCGCAAGGTTGGTCTTCAGCCAGTCCTGCTCGGTGTTGCGCTCGGTGGTGAGCCTGAGGTTGTCGATCATCGTGTTGATGTTGTCCTTGAGCTCGGCCACTTCGCCGCGCGCGTCGACCTTGATCGAGCGCGTCAGGTCGCCCTTGGTGACGGCGGTCGCCACCTCGGCGATGGCGCGCACCTGCGTCGTCAGGTTGGCCGCAAGCAGGTTGACGTTGCCAGTCAAATCCTTCCAGGTTCCCGCGGTGCCTGGAACATTCGCCTGACCGCCGAGGCGGCCTTCCACGCCCACCTCACGCGCAACCGTGGTCACCTGGTCGGCAAAGGTCGCGAGCGTGTTGGTCATGTTGTTGATGGTTTCGGCAAGGGCGGCCACCTCACCCTTCGATGCGACGGTGAGATTCTGCTTGAGGTCGCCGTTCGCCACCGCCGTCACCACCTTGACGATGCCGCGGACCTGCTCGGTCAGGTTGGCGGCCATGACGTTGACGGTGTCGGTCAGGTCCTTCCATGTGCCGGCAACACCAGGCACCTGCGCCTGGCCGCCGAGCTTGCCTTCGGTGCCGACTTCGCGGGCGACGCGCGTCACTTCGCCGGCAAAGGCGTTGAGCTGGTCCACCATCGTGTTGATGGTGTTCTTCAGTTCGAGGATTTCCCCCTTCACGTCGACGGTGATCTTGCGCGACAGGTCGCCGCGCGCCACGGCCGTCGTGACTTCGGCGATGTTTCGAACCTGGGTCGTCAGATTGGCGGCGAGCAGGTTGACGTTATCTGTAAGGTCCTTCCAGGTGCCGGCGACACCGGGAACGACGGCCTGGCCGCCGAGCCTGCCATCGGTCCCGACTTCGCGGGCGACACGCGTCACTTCGCCGGCAAAGGAGCGAAGCTGATCGACCATGGTATTCAGCGTATCCTTCAAGAGCAGGATTTCCCCGCGCACGTCGACCGTGATCTTGCGCGACAGGTCACCGTTGGCGATCGCGGTGGCCACCTCGGCGATGTTGCGCACCTGCGCCGTCAGGTTGCCGGCCATGGAGTTGACGCTGTCGGTCAGGTCCTTCCAGGTGCCGGCGACACCAGGCACCTGCGCCTGGCCGCCGAGCTTGCCTTCGGTGCCGACTTCGCGGGCGACGCGCGTCACTTCACCGGCAAAGGCGTTGAGCTGGTCCACCATCGTATTGATGGTGTTCTTCAGTTCGAGGATTTCCCCCTTCACGTCGACGGTGATCTTGCGCGACAGGTCGCCGCGCGCCACGGCCGTGGTGACTTCGGCGATGTTTCTGACCTGACCGGTGAGGTTGGAGGCCATGGAGTTGACGTTTTCAGTGAGGTCCTTCCAGGTGCCTGCAACACCCGGCACCTGCGCCTGGCCGCCGAGCTTGCCCTCGGTGCCGACTTCGCGCGCGACGCGCGTGACTTCGGAAGCGAAGCGGTTCAGCTGATCGACCATGGTGTTCAGCGTTTCCTTGAGCTCAAGGATTTCCCCCGAGACCGAAACCGTGATTTTCTTCGACAGGTCGCCATTGGCGATCGCGGTCGAAACTTCGGCGATGTTGCGCACCTGCGCCGTCAGGTTGCCCGCCATGGAATTGACGCTGTCGGTCAGGTCCTTCCAGGTGCCAGCGACGCCGAGCACGTTCGCCTGGCCGCCGAGCCGCCCTTCGGTGCCGACCTCGCGCGCCACGCGCGTCACCTCGCCGGCAAAGCCGTTCAACTGATCGACCATCGTGTTGATGGTCTCTTTCAGTTCGAGGATTTCCCCCGACACGGTGACGGTGATCTTCTTGGAAAGGTCTCCTTGGGCGACGGCGGTCGCGACTTCGGCGATGTTGCGCACCTGCCCGGTCAGGTTGGAGGCCATGGAGTTGACGCTGTCGGTCAGGTCCTTCCAGGTGCCGGCAACGCCGCGCACATTAGCTTGGCCGCCGAGCCGGCCCTCCGTTCCGACTTCGCGGGCAACACGGGTCACTTCCGAAGCAAACGCGTTCAACTGGTCCACCATCGTGTTGATGGTTTCTTTCAGTTCGAGGATTTCGCCCTTCACGTCGACGGTGATCTTCTTCGACAGGTCGCCATTGGCAATGGCGGTCGAGACGTCCGCGATATTGCGGACCTGCGCCGTCAGGTTGCCGGCCATCGAATTGACGTTTTCGGTCAGATCCTTCCAGGTGCCGGCGACGCCGCGCACATTGGCCTGGCCGCCGAGCCGTCCTTCGGTGCCCACTTCGCGGGCCACGCGCGTCACTTCTGAAGCGAAGGCGTTCAGCTGATCGACCATCGTGTTGATCGTCTCCTTCAGCTCGAGGATTTCACCCGACACTGTCACCGTGATCTTCTTCGACAGGTCGCCATTGGCGATCGCAGTCGAGACCTCGGCAATGTTGCGCACCTGCGCGGTCAGGTTCGAGGCCATGGAATTGACGTTATCAGTGAGGTCCTTCCAGGTGCCGGCGACGCCTGGCACCTGCGCCTGGCCACCGAGCCGACCTTCGGTGCCGACTTCACGCGCCACGCGCGTCACCTCGCCGGCAAAGCCGTTCAGCTGGTCGACCATCGTGTTGATGGTCTCCTTCAGCTCGAGGATTTCGCCCGAGACGTCGACGGTGATCTTGCGCGACAGGTCGCCGCGCGCCACGGCCGTGGTCACCTGGGCAATGTTGCGGACCTGCGCCGTCAGGTTGCCGCACATGGCGTTGACGCTGTCGGTCAGGTCCTTCCAGGTGCCGGCAACGCCAGGCACCAGCGCCTGTCCGCCGAGTTTGCCTTCGGTGCCGACCTCGCGGGCAACACGCGTCACTTCCGAGGCGAAGGACCTCAGCTGGTCGACCATGGTGTTGATCGCCTCCTTGAGCTGCAGGATTTCGCCGCGTACATCGACGGTGATCTTCTTGGAAAGGTCGCCGTTCGCAACGGCAATCGTGACGTCGGCGATGTTGCGCACCTGCGCCGTCAAGTTCGATGCCATCGAGTTCACGCTTTCGGTGAGGTCCTTCCAGACGCCCGTCACTTCCGGAACCTGCGCCTGTCCGCCGAGTTTTCCGTCCGTGCCAACCTCGCGGGCGACGCGTGTCACTTCCGATGTGAAGACGCTCAGCTGCTTGATCATCGTATTGACGATATCGGCCGAGCGCAGGAACTCGCCTTTGAGCGGCCGCCCGTCGACATCCAGCGGCACGGTCTGCAAGAGATCTCCCTTGGCGACCGCTGTGATTGTGCGCGTCACGGCGGTCGTCGGCCATAGGAGATCGTCGATCAGACCGTTGATCGATCCTTCCATTTCGGACCAGGAGCCGTCCGACAGGCCGAAGCGTACGCGTGTGCTCGTTCGCCCGTCCCGGCCGACCACCTGCCCGACATGCTCGAGCTGCTGGGCCATGCGCTGATTGGCGGCGATGATGTCGTTGAGGGCATCGGCGACCTTGCCGGTGAGACCCGTCAGGTCGGACCGCATTCGCACGGAAAAGTCGCCGCGCCTGACCGCGACGAGGACTTCCAGAAGCGCGCTGGCGTCGTCGAACGCCATCGTTTTTGGGTCGTGCCCATTGAGGCTGTCTATCGCAACGCTGTCGCGCGCGAATTCGCTGGTTTGGTTGCTCACGAAAATCCCCCTCTTCGACGATCGGTAATTTAGCGCTCAACTCAGAAAATGGTATGGGCCGTCCCGGCGTCCATCCTAACATGATTCACCGCCCAAAATGAGCCTGATAGTTGCAGATATCGGAAATGCTCGCCGGAAACCGTCTCGGCGGACTTTGCGGTTTTTCTTGCGCGGGAACACTTTGCTGCCGGCTGTCGTTTCCGTCCTGACAATGGAGAGCGACATGTCGAACGTCTCACGGACAGGCAAGGAAGAGATCAACAACGCGACCAGCCCGACCACTTTCGGAAAGTCGGTCGAGAGCCAGGCGCAAATCGAGGACGCGGCCGCGCAAGCGTCGCCCGACACTGACGGCGAGATGCTCAACATCTATCGGCTGGAGCCCATCGCCGAACCCGACGATCCAAGATGGGACAATGCTCCTAACCACGGCGTCATCGTCGTTGCGGCCAGGACGCCCGGCGATGCCAGGATCGTTGCCGCGGCGCGCGAACTCGATTTCATGGAAGTCGACGCGGCGCCCGCCGAGGACGTGACGACAGCCAATGCCAGCGCCTTCCGCGACGATAAGCTTTACACCGTGATCGAAATCGATCGGAACAGACGCGATATAAAGCGCGGTATCCTCGACGGTACGGTCTCGGTCGACACGATCCGACCGGTCGAACCGGACTAGAAATCCTTTCTTGACCTGGGGAGTTCTCATGAATACCGCCAATCTGCAGCTCAAGGGCCTGATCATGGCGATGGCCTCGATATGTGAGGCGATCGTCGATAAGCAACTGCTTACGCGCGGGGAGATCGACGCTGCGCTCTCGAAGGCTCAAAAGGCGATCGAGGAGGATGACGACCATGAGCTGTCAGGCGCCAATCTGGCGGCGATCCTGTTTCCGATCCGCGTGCTGCAGCTTGCCGGCGAATCCAATCGGAAGGGCGAAGAGGCAACGTTTTCAGACTATGCCAAACGTGTGGGGAAGCTCAGCTGAGCATGTTCGAAGGCTTTTCTCTCGATACCGTTGACGCCGGGCCGGGATCGCTTCGCGTCCGTCACGGCGGAACGGGACCGGCCGTTTTGCTTCTCCACGGCCATCCCAGGACACATATGACTTGGGGCAAGGTGGGCGATCTGCTGTCGCCCCACTTCACGATCGTCTGCCCCGACCTTCCCGGTTTCGGCCGCTCCTACCAGCCGCTCGATGCTCCCGACAGCCGCAGCTCTTCGAAGCGCGCAAAAGCGGAAGCCCTCGTTGAACTGATGCTGAGGCTGGGGCACGAGAACTTCGCGGTGGCCGGCCACGACCGCGGAAGCTTGACTGCCTTCCGCATGGCGATGGATCATCCCGACCGTGTGCAGAGACTCATCATCGCCGACGGCATTCCCGTGATCGAACATCTCGAACGCGCCGACTGGAAATTTGCGAGAGACTGGTACCACTGGTTCTTCTTCGCTCAACCGGAAAAGCCGGAACGGGCGATCTCGGCCGATCCTTTGGCATGGTACGACAAACTCTCGCCGGCGCTGATGGGAAAGCAGGCCTATGACGATCTTGTCGACATCATCCACGATCCAGCCGTGATCCACGGGATGATCGAGGATTACCGCGCCGGCCTCCGCATCGACCATCTGCACGACAGCGAGGACCGCGACGCCGGTCGGAAAGTAACCTGCCCCATGCTATGCCTCTGGTCACTACGGGACGACATGGAACAGATCTGTGGCGATCCCGTCGCCATCTGGCGGAACTGGGCGGATGACGTGCACGGCTTCGGCATAGACAGCGGCCATCACGTGGCAGAGGAGAATCCTGAAGCGCTCTCGCAGGCGATCCGGGAGTTTCTCGAACGCCGATAGAGCCGGAGATCGAGACGCGCTTCGGTAGTGCGCCATCCGGCGAGAATGTTCAGCGCTGTCGGTTTTTGCTATAAGTTGATCCATTCGGTCTTGTTTCTCGGCGGCTCCTGCGGCTATACCCCGGCGGCACACACTCACGCACCGGGAATTTCTTCGTGACCAGCCTCAAATCGCTTCTGGCCGCCTGCGGCCTCTCCGCCATCATCGGCCTTGCCGCAAATCCGTCTTTGGCCGGTTCGACGACCTACCCGCTGATCCTGGAAAACTGCGGCGCGCAGGTGACTTTCCGGAAGGCGCCCGAACGGGCGATCGGCCTCGGCCAAAACAGCGCTGAAATCCTGCTGCTGCTCGGCCTCGAGGACAAGATGGCCGGCACGGCCTTCTGGCCGAGCAAGGTCCTGCCGCAGCTTGCAGAAGCCAATGCCAAGGTCAAGCTTCTGACCGTCGAGATGCCGACCTTCGAATCGATCCTCGCCGAAAATCCCGATTTCGTGGCGGTGGCTCTGCCGAGCCTGGTCGGGCCGAACAGCAAGGTCGCCAAGCGCGAGGATTTCGACAAGGTGGGCGTCGCGACCTATCTCTCGCCCAGCACCTGCCTCAGCACCAAGGACGTCAAGGACCAGTACGGCAGCCGCGCCGAGCTGTGGAACATGGATCTTCTCTACAAGGAGATCGACGAACTCTCGCAGATCTTCGACGTCGCCGATCGCGGTCAGGCGCTGATCGCCGACTTCAAGGCGCGCGAAGCCAAACTTCGTGGGAGCGTTTCGAAGGACGGCAAGAACCTTTCCTACGTCTTCTGGTTCTCCAGCCCCAGCCCGTCGGCCGACGCCTATCTCGGCGGCAAGAACAGCGCGTCCGGCTTCATCGCCGACCTGCTCGGCGGACACAACGCGATATCAGCGGAAGCGGAATGGCCGACGCTCGGCTGGGAAGGCATCATCGCCTCCAGTCCCGACGTCATCGTCGTCGCCAGTCTCGACCGCAACCGTTGGGAGCTCGATAAGCCGGAGGCCAAGATCAATTTCCTGAACACCGATCCGGCCGTCAGCCAGATCGCTGCCGTCAAGAACAAGGCGATCGTGATCATGGACGGCCAGGCCATGAACCCGACCGTCCGCACGGTCTACGGCGCTGAGCAGGTGGCCGGCCAGCTGAAGGCTCTCGGTCTGTTGAAGTGACGGAAGCGGGCCGTATCTTCCGGCAGCTGGGAGCCATCCTCGCACTGCTCCTCGCCTCTTTCTGCCTCATCGCTATCGCCATCGGCGTCAGCGTCGGGATCGGCGACCTGCCGATCCCGCTTGCAACCACGTTTTCGGCCGTCACCAACCGGCTGGGATGGACCGCGGTCGAACTGAACCGCATCCATGAGACCGTCATCTGGGATTATCGGCTCAGCCGGGCGCTCGTGGCCGCCTTCTGCGGCGCGGGTCTGGCGCTGTCGGGCGCCATCATGCAGTCGCTGCTGCGCAACCCGCTTGCCGAACCCTATGTGCTCGGCATCTCCGCCGGCGCCTCTACCGGCGCCGTCGCGATTGTCATCCTGGGGATCGGCTCGGGCGCGGTGTCGCTCTCGGCCGGCGCATTTGCCGGCGCTTTCGCAGCCTTCTTCTTCGTGGCGCTGCTCTCGAACGGCACGCGCGGCGGCGCGGATCGCACCATCCTTGCCGGCGTCGCCGCATCGCAGCTCTTCAACGCCTCGACCTCCTACATCGTCACCACCTCGGCCAATGCGCAGCAGGCCCGCGACGTCATGTTCTGGCTGCTCGGCAGTTTCGGCGGCGTGCGCTGGCCGGAATTCGCGCTGGTCTCGGTCGTCGTCGGGTTCGGCCTCGCCGCCTGTCTGTTCTACGCCCGCGTGCTCGACGCCTTCGCTTTCGGCGACGAAGCGGCATCCTCGCTCGGCGTCAATGTCGGGCGCGCCCGCATGGCACTTTTCGCGCTGACCGCGATGATGACGGCGACGATCGTCAGCATGGTGGGCTCGATCGGCTTCGTCGGCCTCGTCGTGCCGCATGTCGCCCGCTTCATCGTCGGGCCGCTCCACATTCGTCTCCTGCCGGCCTGCGCCATCGCGGGGGCGATCTTCATGGTGTTCGCCGACATCGCCGCACGTGCCCTCATTCCCGGCCAGATCCTGCCGATCGGCGTCGTCACGGCCTTGGTCGGCGTTCCCTTCTTCTCGATTATCCTCTACCGGTTCCAGCGCGCGTCATGAGCATCAAGGCCGACAACCTCACCTGGAAAATTGGCAGGAAGGCGATCCTGGAGGGTGTCTCCCTGGAGGCGCCACCCGGCAGGATGCTCGGCCTGCTCGGGCCGAACGGCTCGGGCAAAACCTCGTTGCTGCGGCTTCTCGCCGGCCTAAAACGGCCGCATTCCGGCCGCGTCACGCTCGACCGCAGCGACATCGGCACGATCAGCCGCCGCTCGATCGCCCGGCGGATCGCCTTCGTCGAGCAGCACGCCACGACGAATGCCAATCTGCGGGTCGTCGACGTCGTCAAGCTCGGCCGTTTCCCGCACCGGTCTATGTTTTCAGGCTGGACGAGGGCCGACGAAGAGGCGGTTGAAGAGGCGCTGACGCGCGCCGGCATGGCGGAGAAGCGCGACGATCGCTGGCAGAACCTGTCGGGCGGCGAAAAGCAGCGGACGCATATCGCAAGGGCGCTTGCCCAGTCGCCGCAGGAGCTGATCCTCGACGAGCCTACAAATCATCTCGATATCCAGCATCAGATCGGGCTGATGCGGCTCGTCTCCGGCCTGCCGATCACCAGCATCGTCGCCCTGCACGATCTCAACCATGCCGCCATGTTCTGCGATGAGCTGATCATCCTGCAGCATGGCAGGATCGTCGCCTCCGGCGCGCCGCAGGACGTGTTGAGCGAGGAGCTTCTAAAGGATGTCTTTTCCGTCGAAGCCCGCATCGAAGCCTCACCCTATCACTCGCGCCCGCATATCCATTATCTCAGGTGAGAGAGGCTCTCACGTCACGATCTGCAGCGGCAAAGCGGTCGTCTTTTTCAGTGTCTTGAGGACGATGCTTGACTTCACCGATGCCAGATTGTCAGTGACCCGGATCATTCTTTCCAGAAATTGGCTGAGATGTTCGAGGTCGCGCGTCATGACCTTCATCAGAAAGTCGGCGTCACCGGTCTGCGAATAACACTCCAGGATTTCCGGCGCGGTCTCGATGAAACGATGAAGCTGCTCGTTTCCGCCTTCCGTATGCGCTCTCAAGCTGACGAGCGTATGGGCAACGACGGTGAAACCCAGTTTCACGGGATTGAGGATGGCGACGACACTCTGGATATATTGCTCGTTGCGCAGCCTTTCCAAACGGCGTGCGCACTGGGTCGCGGAGAGATTGACCTTCAGAGAGAGTTCGTTCTGCGTCAGCTCGCTGTTTTGCTGGAGAGCGGCGAGCAATTTGATATCGAATGCGTCAAGCATCGCCACCCTCCTCGGACGGTGAATTTCTGCACATCATAGCCATATCGCGCTGATTGTCTGCATAGATGCGTCGTTACAGGGAGATAATCGCAGAAATTCGTCGCGAAAGTCCGCTAGTCTGCGAGCCAGAATTACGGAAACGAGGTGGACTTGTGTTTGACGAACTGAAGAGTCGGCCAGCCGACAGCCTGCTTGCTCTCATCAAGGCCTTCCAGGCCGACGATCGCCCTGGGAAAATCGACCTGGGGGTTGGGGTTTATCGTGACTCCATGGGACGCACGCCGGTGATGCGTGCCGTAAAGGCAGCGGAGCAGTTTCTCCTGGAGACCCAGGACAGCAAGAAATATCTTGGCCCGGAAGGTGACCTGCAATTCGTGCGCCTCCTGCAGCCCATCATCTTCGGAAAATCGCCGACGTTTGCTCAACGCCTTGTCGGCATTCAGACACCCGGTGGAAGCGGCGCCCTGCGTCTCGGTGCTGAGCTCATCCAAGCGGCAAATCCATCGGCCAGGCTTCTGCTCGGGACGCCAAGCTGGCCAAATCATGCGCCGATCTTCAGCTCGGCGCGCTTGCCGGTAAAGGAGTACGCTTTCGTTGACCTGATGTCGCAGCAGGTGAAATTCGAAAGCGTGGTCGCCTGCTTGTCTTCCGCTCGGGAAGGCGACGTCGTGCTGCTTCACGGTTGCTGCCACAACCCGACCGGCATCGATTTCACCATGGAACAGTGGCGGCAGATTACCGAGATTCTCGTTGCGCATCGGCTGGTGCCGTTCATCGATCTCGCCTATCAGGGCCTCGGCGACGGCCTCGAACAGGACGCCGCGCCGACGCGCATGATCCTCGAGGCGGTTGATGAGGCGCTGATCGCCTATTCCTGCGACAAGAATTTCGGTCTTTATCGCGAGCGTGTCGGCGCGCTCTATGTCATGACCCGCAATGAGGATGCCCTCAGGAAGGCCGAAAGTAACATTGCGGCACTTGCTCGAGTCAACTGGTCCATGCCGCCCGATCATGGAGCCGCGGTCGTCAGGTCCATCCTCGAAAGCGAAGAGATGTCGGCCATGTGGCGCGCTGAGCTCGAAGAGATCTGCCTGCGCGTCAACGGCAATCGTGCAGCGCTGGCCGCCGCGGCTCTCGATCTGACCTTCATCCGCCGGCAACGCGGCCTGTTTTCCAATCTTTCCATGTCCAAAGAAACGGCTGCGGCCCTCCGGGCCAGGCACGGCATCTACATGGCGGATTCCGGGCGTATGAATCTCGCGGGCATGCAACCGGCAGACGCCGACGCCATCGTCGCGGCGCTCCGGGCCGAAGGCTGCCTGAAATGAGCAGGAAAGAAACGACCGGTCAGGCGATGACCCGTTCACTCGTCGCCCATGGGATCGACACCGTATTCGGCATCCCCGGCGCCCACATGTATGATTTTAACGATGCCCTCTACGGTGCCGGTGACAGAATTCGGTTCATTCACACCAGACACGAACAGGGCGCCGGTTACATGGCCTATGGCTATGCCAAATCCACCGGCCAGATCGGCGCCTATACCGTCGTTCCAGGCCCAGGCGTCCTCAATTCCGGCGCGGCGCTCTGCACCGCTTACGGCGCCAATGCCCCGGTGCTGTGCATCACCGGCAACATCATGTCCCACCTGATCGGTCAAGGCAGAGGACAGTTGCACGAACTGCCGGATCAGCTCGCGACGATGCGCGGGATTACGAAAACGGCGGAGCGGATCAATCACCAGTCCGAAACCGGTCCTGTCACGGCCGAGGTCGTCGCCAAAATGCTCTCCGGCCGCCAGGGTCCAGGAGCGGTCGAAGCGCCATGGGACGTGTTCGGGCAATTCGGCCCAGAAACCGATCTGCCGGTTGGCACGAGAGCACCTCATCCGGCCGTCAACCCTGATCAGGTCGCTGCCGCGGCGTCACTGATATCAGGTGCCAGCAACCCGATGATCATGGTTGGTGGCGGCGCGGTGGATGCTGGAGCGGAAATCGCTGCTCTTGCGGAATTGCTGCAGTCGCCGGTCACGTCCCATCGCTCCGGCAAGGGCATCGTCGCCGACGACCATCCCAACTACCTGAATTTCGTCGCCGCCTACGAATATTGGAAGAATACTGATGTTCTGATCGGGATCGGCAGCCGGCTGGAATTGCAGTTCATGCGATGGAAGTGGCTTCCCAAGGATCTCAAGGTGATCCGCATCGATATCGATCCAACCGAGATGGTCCGTCTCAAGCCCGATGTCGGCATCGTCTCGGATGCCAAGGAGGGAACGCAGGCTCTGCTCGATGCGCTGGCAGGTTCCAGCCGCAAGGATCGCACGCGCGAATTTGCCGAGCTCAACGAAAAGGCAAGGTCTCGCTTCTCGGCAGTGCAGCCGCAACTCGTCTATCTCGATGCCATTCGCGAAGCCCTGCCAAGGGACGGCTTCTTCGTCGAGGAAATCTGCCAGATGGGCTTTACCGCCCGATTTGCATTCCCGGTCTATGCCCCTCGTCAGTACGTCACATGCGGCTATCAGGACAATCTGGGTTTCGGCTTCAACACGGCCTTGGGCGTGAAAGTCGCCAATCCCGACAAGGCCGTTATTTCTGTTTCCGGCGATGGCGGCTTCATGTTCGGGGTTCAGGAACTCGCTACCGCCGTCCAGCATAAGATCAATGTCATCGCCATCGTCTTCAACAATTCGGCCTATGGCAACGTACTGCGTGACCAGAAGCAGGCGTATAAAGGCCGCTATCTTGGCTCGGAGCTGACCAATCCAGATTTTGTCGCGCTTGGCGAGAGCTTCGGCATTCGAGCATTCAAGGTGACGAGCCCTGGCGAATTGAAAGACGCGATCGAGAAAGCCCTATCTCTCGACGAACCTGTTCTCATCGAGGTTCCCATCGAGAAGGGATCCGAGGCGAGCCCTTGGCCTTTCATTCATCCGGCTCCGCACACCGAATGAAACCGATCAAAATGACGGTCCCTTGAGAAAGATCGTCGCCAGCGGCGGCAGCGTCAGCGACAGGGAGACGGGCCTGCCGTGTGCGGGAATGGGCTCGCTCGACACGGCGCCATTGACAAGGCCCGAGCCGCCATATTCCCGCGCATCCGTGGTAATCCGCTCGATCCACACCCCGTCCTGCGGCACGCCGATCCTGTAGCCGTAACGCGGCACCGGCGTGAAGTTCGACATGACCAGCACCGGTGAAGCGCCATCGGGCGCATAACGGAGCATGCCGAGGACGGAATTGACGGCGTCGTCGGCTGCCGCCCATTCGAAACCCTCGGGATGAAAGTCGCCGAACTGCAATGCCGGCTCGTCCGCGTAAAGGCCGTTCAGATCCTTCACCAGCCGCTGAATTCCTGCATGCTGAGGCCGGTCCAGCACATCCCAGGTCACCGACCCGTCATGGTTCCACTCGCCAGGCTGAGCGACTTCGCTCCCCATGAACAAGAGCTTCTTGCCGGGATGGCCCCACATGAAGGCGAGATAGCTGCGCAGATTGGCGAATTTCTGCCATTCGTCGCCCGGCATCTTCGTCAGCAGCGAGCCCTTTCCGTAGACGACTTCGTCATGTGAAATCGGCAGAATGAAGCGTTCGGAATAGGCGTAGATCATGCCGAAGGTCATCGTGCCATGGGCGTAACTCCGGTAAATCGGATCCTTCTCGATGTAACTCAGGCTGTCATGCATCCAGCCCATGTTCCATTTGATGTCGAAGCCCAGCCCCCCTTGCTCCGGCGGCTTCGTCACCCCCGGCCAGGCCGTCGATTCCTCGGCGATCGTCACCGCGTGCGGGCAGCGCTCGTGAATGATGCTGTTCAGGTGCTTGAAGAATTCGACAGCTTCCAGATTCTCCCGGCCGCCATATCGGTTGGGAATCCATTCGCCCTCGTTGCGGCTGTAGTCGCGGTAAAGCATCGAGGCAACGGCATCGACCCGCAAACCGTCGATATGGTAGCGCTCCAGCCATTCCAGCGCGCTGGCGATCAGGAAACCCTTCACCTCGTTGCGGCCGAGATTGTAGATCAGCGTGTTCCAGTCGCGGTGAAAGCCTTCGCGCGGATCTTCGTGCTCGTAAAGCGCGCTGCCGTCGAAGCGGGCAAGCCCCCATACGTCGGTGGGAAAGTGGGCGGGCACCCAGTCGAGAATGACGCCGAGCCCGGCGCCATGGCACCGGTCGACGAAATAGGCGAAATCCTCAGGCGTCCCATATCGGCCGGTTGGAGCGAAAAGGCCGAGCGGCTGATAGCCCCAGGAGCCGCCGAACGGATGCTCCATGATCGGAAGCAGCTCGATATGGGTAAAGCCCATGTCGCTGACATAGGGAACCAGCCGCTGGCTGAGTTCGACCCAGTCGAGCGACCTGTTGCCGTCCTTTTGATCGCGAAACCAGGAGCCGACGTGCACCTCATAGACGGAGAACGCGCCCTCCAGCCTGTCTTGCCGGGACCGGCCCTTCATCCAGCCGTCATCGGTCCATCGAAACGGCGTTGACGATGCGACGATGGAGGCTGTGGACGGAGCGGCCTCGCTCGCCCTCGCCACCGGATCGGCCTTCTGCGGCAGGCAGGCCCCCTGCGCATCGACGATCTCGAACTTGTATCTTTCGCCCGGGGCGAGGCGTGGCATGAACAGTTCCCAGACGCCCGCCGACGGTCTCAGCCGCATCGGGTTTCGCCGTCCGTCCCAGGCGTTGAAGTCGCCGACAACCGAGACGCGGCGCGCATTTGGCGCCCACACGGCGAAACGAACGCCCGGTACACCGTCGATCGACATCGCCACCGCGCCGAGCGTCCGGCTCAGACTATAGTGAGTGCCCTCCGATATCAGATGGAGGTCGAGCTCTCCGAGCAGCAGACCGAAACTGTAGGGGTCCTCGGTGATCTGGACTGCATCCGGCCATGTGATCCGCAGCCGGTATCCCGTCCTCGAGGCGGCGGCCGCGGCAAACAGGCCTGACGGGTGGGCGATGCTGAACGGCGTCACCACCCGGCCGCTCGTCGCATCAATGAGATCAACCGCTTCGGCGCCAGGCAGGTATACCCGCACGATCGTCATGCCGCCGCTTTCGTGAGGACCGAGGATCGAAAAGGGATCGCCGTGGCGGCCCTCGATCAAGGCCCATAGCGCATCCTGTCCGATGCCCGCCAGGAGTTCCGAGCGCTCAACATTCATGCCTTGACCCCCGCCAGACGCGATACGATTTCGGTAAAGCCGGATAGCGGGATCGGAAGCCATTTCGGCCTGTTGCGGGCCTCATAGGCGATCTCATAGGCGGCCTTTTCGAGAAGAAAGGCATCGAGAACCCTCCGTCTTTGATCGGGTGGCATGTCAAGCTCCTTCGATACGGAGACCGCCTGCGAATAGGCATCGAGAAAGGCCTCCTCAGCATGGCGCCCGAAGCGGGCGATCGCCTCGCGCCGGACTTCGTTCTCATGTTCGATGACCGCGTCGTTATCGAGCTGGGCGGTGGCTACGAGGTAGTTCAGCGATCTCAAAAGCCCGGCGACATCACGCAGCGGGTTTGTCTTGGCCCGGCGCTCGGTCAGGTTTTTCGCGGGCTCGCCCTCGAAGTCGATGATGACGGCATCGCCTTCGCTGACGAGGATCTGGCCAAGATGAAAATCGCCATGCGTGCGCGTCATCAGCATATCACGGGTGCTTTCCGCCAGCGTCGCGGCGAGTTCGACGAGTTCGGAGCGGCGCTCGAGAAGCGGTGCCGCAAGCAGGTCGATGGCGGGATCGGCATTCTCTGCGCGTTCGTCGAGCTTCGACAGGGCATAGGCGACCTCGCCGGCAACCGCCTTCTTTATCGCTTCGACCTCACTGTCGCCAGCGACCACCGGGCTGAAGGCCTCGTCCCCGGTATCCCCGGCGAGCACGACATGCAGTTCGCCGAGCCTGAGGCCGACCATCGCGACGAAGCTGATCAACGGCCGAAAGACGTCATCGCCCGGTTGGACAGCCGGGTCGTTCAGCACGAGTTCGTCTGCCCCACGGCGCAGATTGTTCAACATCCAGTTCCAGGCGTCGCCCTGATTGCGGATCGCGCCCTGGACGATGATCAAGGTCGAACGGCGTCCGCTGGAATCCGTATGCGCGACCTCGCCGAGCAGGGGCGCCGTGTGGTCATAGCCGGCGCGCGTCAGATAGCGCGTCATCTCGACCTCCGGATGAATACCGGGAAAGATGTGCCTGATCAGCTTGATCATCGCGAGGTCGCCGACAATCAGCGAGCTGTTGGACTGCTCGGCCGAGAGCCAATGGACCGGAAGGTCGTCGGTGACTTCGAGGCGGTCGAGCCGCTCGGTGCCGAGAAATTCGAGGGTGCCGGTGCGGCCGGTGATGCGCGAGCGGTCTCCAAGCCCACGCAGGATGCCACGCGCCATTGCCTCCACGGCAAATCCGTCCGTCAGGAAACCGACGCGCCTGCCCTGGCGAATCCGTCCGAGTGCCAGCTGCTGGGTCAGCGCGGACGGTTGCGCATCGTCCCAGGCAACCGCCAGCGGCAGCTGGTAGGATTCGCTGTGGTTCGGCAGCACGGCTTCCAATTCGCCGAGAACGATGCCGTCGGCAAACGGGATCGGCGTTGCGGAGATCAGACGTGCCGCCTGAAGCGCCTGGTCTTTCGCCCCGAACCACCGCCGCTTCGCGAGATAGGCCGGCAGGATTTCGGTGCTGAGGGTGCGCGCAAGCTTGGGTTCATCGACAAGATCGAGCAGGCCGCGGCGGATGACCATCGTCACCAGATCGGGAAGCTGCTCCGGCGGCGCGGTGCGCCATGCCGGTGGGTCGGCATCGGCCTCCAGCTGGAACCAGAAGAAACCGTAGGGCGGCAATGTTAGCAGATAGGTCAGCTGGCCGATCGGCGGAAAGGGCGACATGCCGGTCAATTCGATCGGTACGCGGCCCTCGAAAGCCGAGAGGTCGAGCTCGACCGCCTGGGGCAGCCGCGAGAGGTTTGCGACGCACATCAGCGTCTCGCCCTCATACTCCCTGAGATAAGCGAGAATCTTTCGGTTCTCAGGCGAGAGGAACCGCAATGAGCCGCGCCCGAAGGCCGGATGCCTGCCGCGCAGCGCCAGCATCTTGCGCGTCCAGTTGAGCAGCGAATGCGCATCCGTGCTCTGTGCCTCGACGTTGACCGCCTCGAAACCGTAAAGGGGATCTGCGACCGGCGGCAGGACGAGACGCGCCGGGTCTACCCTGGAGAAGCCGCCGTTACGGTCCGGCGACCATTGCATCGGCGTCCGCACCCCGTCCCGGTCGCCGAGATAGATATTGTCACCCATGCCGATCTCGTCCCCGTAATAGATGACAGGCGTTCCCGGCATCGACAGAAGAAGCGCGTTCATCAGCTCGATCCGCCGGCGGTCGCGCTCCATCAACGGCGCTAAGCGCCGCCTTATGCCGAGATTGATGCGGGCACGTTTGTCGGATGCATAGGTCTCCCAGAGATAATCCCGCTCGGCGTCGGTCACCATTTCGAGCGTCAGCTCGTCATGGTTGCGAAGGAAGATCGCCCATTGGCAGTTGTCGGGAATTTCAGGCGTCTGGCGCAGGATGTCGGTGATCGGAAACCGGTCCTCCTTGGCGATGGCCATATACATGCGCGGCATCAGCGGGAAGTGGAAGGCCATGTGGCATTCGTCACCCTCTCCGAAATATTCGCGCGTGTCCTCCGGCCATTGATTGGCCTCGGCAAGCAGCATCACGCCGGGGTGGGTGGCATCGAGCGCGGCGCGTATGCGTTTGAGGATCGCGTGGGTTTCCGGCAGGTTTTCGTTGATCGTCCCCTCGCGCTCGACGAGGTAGGGGATCGCGTCGAGACGAAATCCGTCGATGCCGGTTTCCAGCCAGAAGCGCATCACCCTCAGCAATTCCTCCATGACAAGGGGGCTATCGAAATTGAGGTCGGGCTGATGGGAATAGAAACGGTGCCAGTAATAGGCGCCGGCGACCGCGTCCCATGTCCAGTTGGATTTTTCCGTATCGATGAAAATGATCCGCGTTTCCGGAAATTTCTGATCGGTATCGGACCAGACGTAGAAGTCGCGCTCTGGCGATCCCGCCGGCGCCTGGCGCGCGCGCTGGAACCAGGGATGCTGATCGGAGGTGTGATTAATGACGAGTTCGATGATGACGCGGATATTGCGCTGGTGGGCGGCGTCGACGAAAGCCTGGAAGTCCTCCACCGTTCCGTAATCGGAGCTGACACTGCCATAGTCGGCGATGTCGTAGCCGTCGTCTCGGCGCGGAGAGGGAAAGAAGGGCAAAAGCCAGATGGCATTGACGCCGAGGGCTGCGATGTGATCGAGCTTCTGGTGCAGGCCGGCGAAGTCGCCGACCCCGTCGCCATTGGCGTCGTAGAACGACTTGATGTGCAGCTGGTAGATGATAGCGTCTTTGTACCAGAGCGGCTGGTTCATACCATCAGGATTCAAGGTGTCCATTCATGCCTCCGCTGCGCGAACGCGCCAGATCGCAAAGGGCAGGATCTGAGGGTTGAAGCTCACTCTCTGCCACTTGCCATTCCATCTGAACCGATGCCCAGCGACCAAGTCTTCGGCGTCGAGCGCTCCACCGTCTCCGAGCGACCACTTCCAGAGCGGCAGCTCGACGTCGCTCTGCTGGAAATTGTGGGGGTCGAGACTGATGGCGATCAACAAAACATTGTCGCGGGCGCGGCTCGCCTTCTCGAAGAACAAAATGTTGTCATTCGAGGCGTTTAGCAGCGTCAGCCCGAGATGCGAATGCAGGGCAAGATTTTCGTTCCGGATGCGGTTGAGCATCCTGATCTCAGCGATGATATTGCCCGGGCGGTCGTAGTCCCAGGCGCGGATTTCGTATTTCTCGCTGTCGGCATATTCCTTGCGCTTGGCATCGGGACGCCCCTCGCAAAGTTCGAAACCGTTATAAACGCCCCACAATCCCGACAGGGTGGCGGCAAGTGCTGCGCGGATCAGGAAGGCCGGGCGCGGCGCGTTCTGCAGGAAATCCGGATTGATATCATGCGTGTTGACGAAGAAATGCGGGCGGAAGAATTCCTTCGGCGCCGTCTCCGTCAGCTCCCGCATATATTGCTCAAGTTCCCACTTGGCATTGCGCCAGGTGAAATAGGTGTAGGACTGGGAGAAGCCGATCTTCGCCAAGCGGTACATCACCTTCGGCTTGGTGAAGGCTTCCGATAGGAAGATCACATCGGGATGACGGGCCCTGATATCGCCGATCAGCCATTCCCAGAACGGAAAGGGCTTTGTGTGCGGATTGTCGACGCGAAACAGCTTGACGCCCTGGTCTACCCAAAGCTGGACGATATCCCTGAGCTCCAGCCATAGTGAAGGCAGCGCATCTTTTGTGTAGAAATCGACGTTGACTATGTCCTCGTATTTCTTCGGCGGGTTTTCGGCGTATTTGATCGTGCCGTCGGGACGCCAGTCGAACCAGCCGGGATGCTCCTTCAGCCAGGGGTGATCCGGCGACGCCTGGATCGCCAGGTCGAGAGCGATCTCCAGACCGTGCCGGCTTGCCTCCTCCACCAGCCGGCGGAAATCCTCGAACTCGCCGAGCTCGGGGTGGATGGCATCATGGCCGCCCTCCTCGGAACCGATGGCATAGGGGCTCCCGGGGTCATCTGGCCCTGCTTTCAGGCTGTTGTTGCGGCCTTTCCGGTTGGTCGAACCGATCGGATGAATGGGCGGGAAATAGAGCACGTCGAAGCCCATGTCACGGATGGCGGGCAATCTCGGGATGACGTCGTCGAAGGTGCCGTGTCGGTTCGGATCGCCGCTCTGCGATCGCGGGAAGATCTGGTACCAGCTGGCAAAGGCAGCCTCCTTGCGTTCGGCATCGACGGCGCTTGCCGTCGAGCGAAGCCGAAACGGCCGCCTGTCCGCCTTGTTCATCAATTCAGATGTTCCGGCATCGAGAAGGATCGCCGTTCGCTCGGCATCTGAGGCGCTCTCGAGATTGGCGAGCAGCGCCTTTAATTCGGCGCGGAGCGTGTCACCTGCATGCATCTCGGCCGAACGGACGAGCTTTATCCCCTCCTGGAGTTCAAGCTTCAGATCCAGCCTGGCATCGTTCTTCTTCGTCAGTTCGTAGCGAAAAATCGCAAACGGGTTCTTCCATGCCTCGACGGCAAATTCATAGCGCCCGACCCGTTCTAATAGGAATTCGGTGCGCCAGCGGTCATTCTCGACCAATTGCATCTCCGTCTCGTTCCAGTCCGCCGCATCGAGCGGCCGCCAGAGCAGGACCGCGGCGATCGGGTCGTGGCCGTCGGCGAATATATCCGCCTCCACTGTGACGATGTCGCCGACCACCCGCTTGACGGGAAAGCGCCCGTCATCGACCCGCGGCGTGATGTTTTCGATGGCGAGCCGCGGCGACGCCGTCGCCTGCTCAGCGTCGAGGATCAGCTGGGATGTGATCGGCGCCGGCGCCTTGCCTTCGACCACCAGGGTCTCCCCTGCCCGTAGCCGCAGAGCCGTGCCGTCGGCTGCGGCGGGCAGAAAACCGGAGGCCGCTTCGCGCAGTGCGGTCACTGGAGCGGGCGCACTTTTCCGAAGATCCCTGTTGAGCAGGATGAACCGCACATTCTCGGTGCTACGAAGGTCTTCCGCCTCAGACTGCAGCAGCGCTGAGACTGGTCCGTTGGCGTTGCGGATGAGCCGAAGCGATGCGGTCGGCGCATGGGGTTTATTGCCGATCTCGGTGTTCGCAAGGCGAATTTCGGAGGAGATATCGAAAGCAAGGTCATGCCGCAGTCCCCGCAAACCCGTTCCATTCCCATGGGTCGGATCGAGCGGCGCGGCTGCGCCATATTCGAAGCCCATCGGAACCATCAGGCCGCCGCCGAGCGAGGCAGCTAGGCGCAGCGCCCTTATGGCGCGCCGTTCAACGATTTCGCGGCTCTCGGTTCCGTGCGCGATCCGCCTGGCGAATGGCGGCTCCGGAAAAGCGATCTGCCAGCCTAGCTGCTTCTGGACGCGGTGTTCTTCGATGAACCATCTCTCGTCAAAATCCCACCAGGCCATCGATGAAAAACATCCATCAAAGCCTGTATTCTTGACCGCGCTCCTCGCCCCAAAATCAGTGCCGGGCGTCCAGGCGAAGAATTGCGCGTCCGCCTTCTGGCGCACCGCCGCAATCAGCGATTTGAAAACCGCCGGCGCAATGCGATCGATCCCGAGCACCCGATAGCCGGAGAGGCCGAGACCGGCAAGTTCTTGCAACCGTTCTGTCCACTCTTCTAACAGTCGGGATCGAGACTCCGCTTCCATCGCGATCATCGGCTCTTCCGGATCCAATGGTGAGCGTCTCGGATCGACGGGGCGAAAGCCCGCCTCGGAATTCCGGGCCTTGCCGTCGAGCATCAGGTCCATCATCAAGGCGATGCCGCTCTTGCGGGCGGCCTCCGCCAAGCGTCCCACCCCATCCTCGATTGCGCTTCCGAGCGACAGTTGAGGATCAAGGCGATTCAGATCCTGGGAGGCAAAGATGCTGCGCTCCCCGCCCCTATCGAATAGAGGTGCCGTCAGCACACGGTCGAAACCGGTATCCGCCGCGTGGTCAAATACCTCGCGCCACGCGTCGATACCCTGAAGAAGGAGTGGATTGACATAATAGATCCGGGGTGGGGCGCTCAACACACCCTGGTTTGGAGAGAATGACATCGGCCGCCGCTCGAGTTTGGTTTGAAGGCAAACTTCTGTTGCCCGACGTTGTTCCACCGAAAGTTTCAATTCAGGTTGCGCCAGACATCGCCGACCGTACCGGCGCGGGACCGATGGAACGCGCTCGATACGCGCGTCAAAGCCTTGAACTGCGCAGACGGACCTTGAAGGTTCGCGACATAATTGAATAGTCTTGCGCTTTCTGGGACGATGACCCATTTGGTTGCCGACGGAAGCCCCCTCGCCGCCCCGCACCGTTCTGAAAGATCAGGCGCCCGAACGAGACTTGATGTATCCGAATGAAATCACTGCGATTGCAATAGAGGCGGCCAGACATGAATCCATCGGTGGAATTGTGTTCATATCCCGAACTCGATGATCGAATCGTGATCGTCAGGGCGGGGGACGAGGTTGATGCCGTGTTTGTCCGGACCGAAAGGTTCAATGTGCTGATCGATACGCTCGGCACGCCCGAACTCTGCACGGCGGCGCTGGACCTGCTCGGGGAACAGACGAACACTCGTCCGCTGATCGTCATCAATTCGCACATGGATTGGGATCATTTCTGGGGAAATGCCGCCATTGCTGCGCGCGCTCCGATTATCGCGCATGCCGCCGCGCTCGACCGTTTACGCGACCCTTCCGCACAGGAGGTCCTGAGGGACAAGGCGAGCCGGGAGTCGAGGTTTCGAAACGTCGACCTCATCGGTCCCGATATTACCTTCTCCGGCTCGATGACCCTCAATGGCGGTGATCTGACGCTGGAACTCATTCATACGCCGGGACACACGCCCGACCATATCGCCGTATGGATTCCCGAACTTCGCATCTGCCTGGCCGTCGACGCGGTGGAATATCCCATCCCCGAAGTCTGGAGCAAAAATGCAGGCGACCTGCGCTTGATCCGCTCCTCGCTCGAGCGGATACGTGACCTCAATGCAAGACTGGTCATCCCTGCGCATGGCCGGACGCACTCTCCTTCGGCGGTGGATGGCAACCTCGCCTATTTCCGAGCCCTGGCCGATCGTGTCGGCAGTTTGAGTGAGAGCCAGCTGGCCGATCCGCAACTCGGCAGTTCAAGCGGCCTGCGGCTTGAAGACTTCGTCCCCATCCCCGACGGAATGGCCTCCGACGTCGTGGCGTTCTACCGGAACTGCCATGAGACAAACCTTGGCGCCACGGTTCAGGCCCATATCGAAAAACTGAATTCGCATAAGGAACGTCAGGGGGCCGGAACGTGAAACTGTTGGAGGGCGGACGAACCGGGCAGATCTGGCAGGACGGCGATACCGTCGTACGGCCTTCCGGCGCATGGACGCCGACGGTGCACCGGTTTTTGCGCCATCTCAGGAGCAGAGGCTTTCTAGGAGCGCCGGATCCGATTGAAATAACCGGAAACCAGGAAGTCGTCGGTTATGTCGCCGGGCGCGTCTGCGAAGACCTGAGCGACCAGTTTGTCGGGTCGGAGCGCATGCTGCTTTCCGCAGCCAGGCTCCTGCGCGAATTTCATTCGGCATCTCAAGGGTTTCTCGAATCGGATCGCGAGGTCCAGACATGGATGCTGCCGCCACAGGAGCCGCGCGAGATCATATGCCACGGCGACTATGCGCCCTACAATGTCGCGACGGTAGACCATGAGGCTGTTGGGATCATCGATTTCGATACCGCCCATCCCGCACCGCGCCTATGGGATCTGGCCTATTCGGTCTACCGCTGGGCGCCGCTTTCCGATCCCGCCAATCCGGACGTAGCCTTCGGCCTCGACGAACAGCTGCATCGCGCGGAAATCTTTTGCACGGCATATGGGGCGACGATGGAAGACCGGCTCCAGCTCCCTGAGATGATCTGCAGGCGGCTGCAGGCGCTCGTAGATTTCATGCTGGCAGGTGCGGCCGCCGGAGATGAGACGTTCATGGAGGACGTGGTTGCCGGAGACGCCCGGTTGTATCTCAGCGATATGGACTACGTTCGCAGCAATCGGGACCGGCTGCTGAAGGCCTTGTGCTGACGTACCTTCGCCAAGCCGCGTGTCCGTCTACCGCATACCCGCCCCTGCATCACATATTTAGAGCCACTTCTTCCGACGGAAGAAAGTGAAGAGGCCCAGGCACAAGGTGACGATGACGCCGAGCACGACGAAATAGCCGTACTGGAATTTCAGCTCCGGCATATCGTTGAAATTCATTCCGTAGATACCGGCGATCGCGGTGGGAACCGCGAGGATCGCCGCCCAGGCAGCGAGCTTGCGGGCGATCGCCGTCTGCTCCGTCTGGCCGATCATCACGCTGGCCTCGAAGGCGAAGGCGAGGACCTCGCGCAGTGCATCGATATCTTCCTGAACCCGGCGCACGTGATCGGTCACATCGCGAAACAGCGACTGGAGCGTCGGATCCATCCCGGGAAGATCGATGTGCTCGTATCGCCGGCAGACGTCTACCAGCGGCACCACAGCGTTGCGCAGCCGCAGCAGCTTGCGCCGTAACAGGTAAAGCCGCTCGATGTCGGACTTTTCCAGCTGTTCACGCAGCACCAGATCCTCGAGCTTCTCGACCTCCTCCTGCACGACCTCGATGACAGGCATGTAGTTGTCGACGATGAAATCGAGGATGGAATAGAGAATATAATTCTCGCCATGGGCAAGTGCTGCCGGCGTGGCCTCGCATCGCTGACGCACCGCCAGATAGGAGGACGAGTCGCCGTGGCGGACGGAAACGACATAACCGCGACCGACGAACAGATGCGTTTCGCCGAAGACGATTTCGTCATCCTTCATATGGGCGGTCCGGGCGACGATGAACATCGCGTCGCCGTAAATTTCCAGTTTCGGGCGCTGGTGAGGCTGTGCTGCATCCTCGATCGCCAAGGCATGGAGATTGAACTCGGCCTGGACCTGATGCAGCAGCACTTCATCCGGCTCGTGCAGGCCGATCCAGACGACGGCATTCTCCCGGCTTCGCCATTCGCCGGCCTCCTCTACCCTGATGTCGCGAATGCGTTGCCCCTGCTGATAAACGGCGGCGGCCACGACGCCGGGCCGTTCATACGGCGGTGATGTGGAACCCCCGTCTGCCAGCGCGGAAATACCGTTCAGATCCTTCAGCCGTTCCAAATCCAGCTATCCTCTCCATGGCCGCACGGGATCATATATCCGCGGGGTCAATCCCTTCGCCGGTCAGGCGCTCAGCCGATCATAATGCTATTTCGTAAAACATGCATCACTGCGTCGGTGCCGGGTTTGACCAGCCGCCTTCATCCGGCCAGGCGCCGGGCAGACTCATGTGTCCGTGGAAATATCGTCCATGCGGTTGCCGCTCGCCGCTGAAACGGGCGGAGACAGGAATCCCCGACATAAAAAGGCGCCCGGCGATTGCCGGGCGCTTTTCATTCGGTCAGGACGCGAAGGCCGGATTGCGCCGCGCGCCCATTCTCAACACGAAATAGATCGCTCCGCCGATGGCGACGCCGAAGAACCAGCCGTAAGTGCCCCACCAGTCCGGCAGGATGGTGGTGAAAGTCGGCAGGATCGAGGAAAACAACGCCCCCACCGCAAATGCGATGAAGGCATTGCCGTGCCATCCGTTCTGGAAGCGGAACTCGCCATTCTCATCGTAGAGCGTTTCGACGTTCAGCTGGCTCTTCCTTATGAGATAGTAGTCCACCATCATGATTCCGAAGATCGGCCCCATCGTCGACCCGATGAAATTGACGAAATGCGCGGCACCCGTCTCCCACGGAGCAAACGGGTAAAGCACGAGAGCGATCAGGGCGGCGATATATCCGCCGCGCTTGAAGTTGATCTGCCGCGGGAAGACGTTGGCGAAGTCGAAGGCCGGAGACACGAAGTTCGCCACGACGTTGATGCCGAGCGTTGCGATCGCGAATGTCAGCGCCGCAAGCAGCGCCAGGAACCAGCTGTCGAATTTCGCCGATATCTGTTCCGGATGCAGCAGCACCTCTCCGTAGACGGTGAAGGCGGCGGTGGTCGTCACACCTGCGACGAGGCAGAACGCCAGGAGATTGATCGGCAGTCCCCAGAGGTTGCCTTTCCTCAGCGCCTTTTCATTCGTTGCGTAGCGCGAGAAATCGCAGAAATTCAGGTAGAGCGCTGCGAAATAGGTGATCCAGGTGGCGGCTACGGCAGCAAGGGCTGCGATCGAACCGGGCTCGCCCGGCACGCCGGCATCCTTGGTCTTTTCGATCAGCACGTCGCGCGGGATTTCAGACCCGAAGGAGAAGGTGCCTGACTTGACGACCAGATAGACCGCGAGCACCAGCATCATGATCCAGACGGCGGGTCCGGCCCAATCCTGGAATTTGCGAACCGTTTCCATCCCGCGCTGAATGATCAGCAGCTGCAGCGCCCAGACGACAACGTAGCAGATAAGCTCGAGGGTCGAGTGGCCGAGCATGTGACTGTTTTGATGAAAGGCAAGCAGGCTGTCGTTGCGGATCAGCAAAGCAACGATCGCGCCGGATGCGGCAGCGGTCTGCGCCCCGTACCAGAAGCAGGCAACCACCGCCCGGACCAGTGCTGGAACATTCGCCCCGAACGTGCCGAAGGAGGCGCGCGCCAGAACCGGAAAGGGGACGCCGGTGCGCACGCCCGCATTGCCGACCAGGCTCATCAGGCAGAAGATGACCAGAGATCCGATGCCGATGGCGATGACGAAATTGACGAAGCTGCCGCATAGCAGGAACAGGCTCGCCGCCAGATAATAGCCCCACAGGCTGTGGACGTCTGATGTCCAGACGTTAAAGATGCTGAATGCACCCCATTTGCGCTCCTCGGCAGGTGCGAGATCCTCGTTGTACAACGAGGGAGACGGATTTTTTACGCTCATGAATGCCCTCCCATATCCTCGAGGTCAATTTGACCACGGGGGGAAGTCTGCTCTCCATTTATGCATGTGACAATTTAATAGTCACATTATGCACATGTCTTGGTGATGCCTGAGGATTAGCCATCGCCGCCCTGACCTCCGTCTGGTCATTGCGAGCCGACGACACGCCCGGCTAGACGAAACGGACTTGCGACCGCAGCGCCGGCGGCATCGAAGACATAGGCGCCAACGTCGCCGGCGGTCGAACGCCTGCCGCTTTCGAAGGAGGCAAGCTGCGCTCCGAACTTGGCGAGCGATGCGTAGCGGTCGTGCCCCAGCCCGTCGGATGCCTGGATCGACGTGATGTCGATGACCCGAAGCCTTTCCTTCAAGGCAGCCTCCCTGATGACGGGATCGTCGATATCGAGGCGTCCGACGCGCGCCCGCTCCCCCGCTATGAAGCTCGAGGCCACCAGCGCCCGGTCATCCTTCGAAACGAGAAGACATATGGGAATAGGCATCCGACCGATATCCTTCAGCTGGGATCGGAAAACATCGACGTCGATGTCAGGGGCGGCGAGGATCACCGCCAGTTTGCCGATGACGTCGTCGCGATGCTGTAGTTTGAGCTGGCGCACCGTTTCCATCACCAGGAATCCGCCCATGCTATGTCCGAAAAGGATAATGCGTTTCACCTTTCCGGAAGCCGAGAGCGCGGCGACAAGCGAGTCGAGGTCGCTGCGCGAGGAGAGAGCCGCATCGCGGTCGGCGACATAGCCGGCGACGGCAGCGGCCGAAGGCCACGAAAACAGAACTGGAGAACCCGGAATTTTGGCGTCCGCGGCAATCTGCGCGGTGCGAAACAGCGCCTCCTGATAGCTATAGTTATAGCCATGCACGAAGATGCCGACAGTGCCGTCGGACTGCGTCGAGCGGAGCGCCTCCTCTACGAAGGCGTCCTTTGCAAGCTGCTTGCGCCTGATGACAGCAAATTGGCGTTCGGGATCCGGTCTCGAGGTCGGATATGTGATCGCGGTGTCCTTCCGGCCGGGAGGGACCGAAAACGCATATTGCTCGTAGGTAAGATTGTCAGCCCAGGTGCTGCCGAACCCGCCCCGTATGCTATCGGGGGTTCTGTTGGTCGCTACGAGCACCTTCACGCTGACCGGGGTCTTTTCGGCATGAGTCGGTTGACTCAGATGAACTGGCTTCAATACGTCCGGCGATGGTCTCGTCGCACAGCCTGCGAGCATCGCCAGGCCGATCGCGGCAATGATGGCCGGCCCGGTCTTCAGGAGCTCTCGGTGATCTGCCTTCGAGGGCTCCGGAGAATATCGTTCCGTCATCGATAAATTTCCCCTGGGATCAAGGCTCTCGGGCGCCAATCTCGTCATACGGCATGTCGTTCTCGTTCCCGCGTGGGATGGCATCGCCTGCGCCACCCCACACATTTTATCGCGGCCCGTGTTGCAGCGGCCGCCGCGGCGGCCGTGGGCGATGGCCGTCGAAGACTGCGTCACACCTCTGCCGCCGCGGCTTCGGCCCGAACGCCTTCGTCCCTCGGAATCCTGAACCACGCGACGTAGAGCGCAGGCAGGAACAGCAGGGTGAGTGCGGTTCCGACGACGATGCCGCCCATCATGGCGTAGGCCATCGGCCCCCAGAAGATCTCGCGCGAGATCGGGATCAGCGCCAGCGTGGCTGCCGCGGCCGTCAGCATGATCGGCCGCATGCGGTGTTCGGTGGCCTCGATGACCGCTTGCCAGGCCGCCATTCCTTCGCTGCGCAAATGCTCGATCTGGACAACCAGGATGACAGAGTTGCGGATCAGAATGCCGATGAGCGCGAGCACGCCCAGGATCGCGACGAAGCCCATGGGGGCGTTGCTGAGGAGCAGGGCCGCGACGACGCCGATCAGGGCCGTCGGCGCGACGGCGAACACCAGGAACAGGCGGCTGAAGCTTTGCAGCTGGATCATCAGGATCGTCGCCATCGCAAACAGCATCAGCGGAGCCACAGCCACGATCGGCCCCTGTGAGTCGGCGCTGGATTCGACCGCGCCACCCACTTCCACCTTGTATCCCACTGGAAGGCCTTTCTGGAATTCTTCGACCTTCGGCTTGAGCTGTTCGACGACCGTGGCCGGTTGCGTCGGACCGACGACGGCCGCCTTGATCGTTATGGTGGGTTGCCTGTCGCGACGCCAGATGGTCGGCTGCTCGAGCTCGTAGCGGAAATTCGCCACGGCGGAGAGCGGCACGACCTTGCCATTGGAGGTGGAGAGCTGCAGGTTCTGCAGCGTCTGGATGGAGTCGCGCTCGGAAGCCCTGGCGCGGCCGATGACATTGACCAGGTAGATATCGTCTCGAACCTGGGTGGCCGTCGAGCCTTCGACGATGCCGTTGAGGGCGGTGGCGATGTCTTCGGAGGATACGCCGAGCTGGCGCGCCTTGTCCTGCAGGACATCGACCTTCACCACGCGGGACGGCTCGTTCCAGTCCAGGACCATGTTCGCCAGAAGCGGATGCGATCCGATGACGCCGGCAAATTTCTGCGAGAGATCGCGGACCTTTTGAATATCAGGGCCGCTGACCCGGTACTGGACCGGCTTGCCGACCGGCGGACCGATGTCGAGAAGCTTCACGAAGGCGTCGGTGCCCGGGAAGGTTTTCGTCAGATAGTCCTGCAGCTCTGTTCGCACCTTGTCGCGCACGTCGAGCCCCTTGGTGACGATGATCGTCTGTCCAAACGACACGTTGGGCGTCTGCACGTCGAAGGATAGGATGAAGCGCGGGGCGCCCTGGCCGACATAGGTCGTCCAATGATCGATATCCTTGTTGTCGGCCAGCATCTCCTTTTCGAACCTGGCCATCTGCCTATTGGTTTCGGCGATCGAACTGTTGTGGGGGAGGTTCCAGTCGATAATGAGCTCAGTCCTGTCCGAGCTGGGAAAGAACTGCTGCTGCACCAGCCCCATGCCGCCAATCGAAAGCCCGAAAACGCCGACCGTCAGAATGATGGTGACCCAGCGCCAGCGCATCGCCAGGCCCAGGAGCCAGGAGAAGACCGAGGCGAAGCGGCCCTTCTTCTCGTGATGCGATTTCATCGTCTTCGGCAGGATCGTGACGCCGAGAAGCGGCGTGAACAGCACCGCCACCACCCAGGAGACGATCAGCGAAACCGCGATGACGACGAAAAGCGTGAAGGTGAATTCACCGGCAGCGCTGTTGTTGAGACCAACCGGAATGAAGCCCGCTACGGTCACGAGCGTTCCCGTCAGCATCGGAAAGGCGGTCGACGTATAAACGTGGGTGGCGGCCTTCCTGAGATCGTCGCCCGCCTCCAGGCGGGCCACCATCATCTCGACAGCGATCATGGCGTCGTCGACAAGCAGCCCGAGTGCGATGATCAAAGCTCCGAGCGAGATGCGCTGAAGCGAAATGCCGGAATACTCCATCACCACGAAGGTGATGGCGAGCACGAGCGGTATGGAGATCGCCACCACCATGCCGGCGCGAAGACCAAGGCTGATGAAGCTGATGATCAGCACGATGACGATCGCTTCGAAGAGCGCGCGGGTAAATCCGGACACCGCTTCGTCGACAACGGCCGGCTGATCGGAAACGCGGTGGACATCCACGCCGATCGGGAGGTCGGCGACGACACGCTTCATCTGCGCGTCGAGCCCCTCGCCGAACTCCAGAAGATTGGCGCCCTGCTTCATGCCGATTGCAAGCCCGATGGCAGGCTGGCCGTTGAATCGGAACAGCGCCGACGGCGGATCCACGTAGCCGCGTTTGATCGTGGCGACGTCGGTCAGCGGAAAAAAGCGGTCGTTGATCCGAAGATTGATCGATCTCAGACTTTCCTCGGAGGTGAATTGTCCACTCACCCGCAAGGCGATACGCTCTGGCCCGGCATCGACGAAGCCGGATTGCGTGACGGCATTCTGCGCCTGCAGGGTCTGGATGACCGACTGCTGGTCGATCCCGAGTGCTGCGATCTGGCGCGTTGAGAATTCCAGATAGATCGCCTCGTCCTGGGCGCCGACCACATCGACCTTGCCGACATTGGGCACGGTCAGGACCTCGGAGCGGGCGTTTTCCACAAGATCGCGAAGCTGCCGCTGAGTAAGGCCGTCGCTGGTGAAGGCGTAGATGTTTCCGAAAACGTCGCCGAAGCGATCGTTGAAGAAAGGACCGACGACGCCGGTCGGGAAATCACCCTTGATGTCGGCGATCATGTTGCGGATGCGCAGCCAGGTCGGCGCCACGTCCCTTGCCTTGGTCGTCGGCAGCAGCTCGACGAAGACGGTCGTCTGGCCGGCAACGGTCTCGCTCTTGGTATAGTCCAGCGATTCCAGTTCCTGGAGCTTCTTCTCGATCCTGTCGGTCACCTGCCGCGTCACTTCTTCGGCGGAGGCGCCGGGCCACTGGGCGGTGATTACCATCGTCTTGATCGTGAAGTTCGGGTCTTCCTCGCGGCCGAGCTTCACGTAGGAGAAGGCGCCTGCGAGAATGAAGACGATCATGAAGTACCAGACGAGCGAACGGTGTTCGAGCGCCCAGTCGGAAAGATTGAAGGACTTCACTGGCTGATCTCCTGGTCGATCCTGATGGCCTGGCCATCTTCAAGTTTATGCACGCCTGCCACGACGACCCTTTCTCCGGGGGCGAGCCCCTCGGTGACGCGGACGCTGCCGCCGTCTTCGACGTCGCCGTCGATCTTCACGCGGCGAAGCGATACCTTTCCGGCAGGTGCATCGACGATCCAGACACTCGGGCCGTCGCTGCTCGCAAGGATTGCCGAGGAAGGCAGGACGATCTGCGGATCGGCGGCAATGGTTGCCGCGGCTGTGATGACCGAGCCGAGCCTGAAGGCTTCGGGCGGATTGGTGAGCGCGATCTTGGTCCTGCTCGTGCGGGTAGAGGTCTCCGCCTCCGGTGCTATTTCGCGCACGATCCCGGACGTGCGGATGGTCGGATCGAGCTGCAACGTCACTTCGAAGGGCGCGCCGATCTTCAGTTTCTGGGCGGCCGCCTGCGGGACATCGACAACGGCGTCGCGTTTGTCCGGCCGGGCAATGGTCACGACTGTCTGGCCGGCCGACACCACCTGCCCGACCTCGGCCGAGGTCGCCGTCACCACCCCGTCGAACTCCGCCCGAAGCTGCGCATAACCGAGCTGCTCCTTGGCCTTGTCGAGATTGGCCTGCGCCTTGGCGACGGCGGCTGCGGCGGTTCGCCTTGCCTGCTCGGCCTCTTCGAGCGAGGCTTCGGTGCCGGAGCGCGACGTCAGCAGCGCGCGCTGGCGCTGCTCCGTGGTCACCGCGTTTCTGAGCTGGGCGTCGCTGTTCTCGACGTCCGACTGAGCGTTGCGTACGGCAAGCTCCAGCGCCAGCGGATCGATGGCGGCAACGACGTCATCCTTCTTGACGAGATCGCCGACATTGACGTTGCGGGCGATCATCCGCCCGAGAATCCGGAACCCGAGTTCGGTCTTGATCGTCGGTTCGATCGTGCCGGTGAGGCTCAAGCTCGAGGCCGATGTCGGCTTGACTGTCATCGACAGCACGGGACGGGGCGTTTCCCCCTTCTCCTCATCCTGCGGCGCGCAGGAGGAGATCAGGGCCGTACCCATCATCAGAGCGACTATGTTGAGACGAATTCTCACTTGGAAACTTCCTTGACATAAGACACGATTTCACCCGGCCTGAGGAACTTGGTTCCGTCTGCCACCACGACCTCACCTTGCGATACGCCCGACTTGACGATGAAGCTGCCGGTCTCATAGCCGGAGATATCCACCGCCCGAACCGAAACCGCAGACGATGCGGGATCGACGATCCAGACGGCCGGCTTGCCGTCCTTGGATGTCATGGCGGACCAGGGAAGCTGGATGACGTCCTGCGAGACGTAATTGAATCTTCCGACGACGGGAGCGCCGAGAGGCATCGGAGCGTCGCTCGATATCGCGACCTTGACCTTGATGGTTCCGGTGGAGGAATCGATCGTCGGCGAAATCTCGCGAACCTTCGCCGCGATCTTCTGCGTCGGGTCAGATAGCAGGGCCACTGTGCCATCGCCGTCGATCGGGCGCAGGAACGCACTTTCGACCACTTCGAAGACGGCATCGCGGTCACCGTCATGGGCAAGAGTGAAGACGACCTGGGCGGCCTGCGCCACCTGCCCGACCTCGGCATTGCGGGCAGTGATCATCCCGTCGGCGTCCGCCTTCAGCTCTGTGTAAGACAAGGTATCCTGAGCGGTTTCCAACAGCGCCTGCGCCGACTTCGTCGATGCCTGCGCGGTCAGAAGCGCTTCCTGCGCCTGGTCGAGTGCCGCACGCGTCGTCACCTGCGTTCGAAACAGGCTCTGCTGGCGGTCGTATGCGAGCTGTGCCTGGGTCTGCTGCGCCTCAGCCGACTGAAGATTGGCTGCCGCCACCTCCAGCTCGGCCTTCTGCTCTTCCGGATCGATCCGCGCGAGGAGCTGCCCCGCCTTCACGGACTGTCCGACTTCCACCAGCCGCTCGATGATCTTGCCGCTGACGCGGAAGGACAGATCGGTCTGAACACGCGCCCGCACTTCTCCTGTGACCGCGCCGCCCTGAGCCAGCGGCTCAGGCTTGGCGACGACGACGGAGATCTGCCGCGGGGTGGGCTCGGTCGGCCCGCTTGCATCGCTGCATGATCCGAGACCGATGGCGCATACGATCGCTGTGGCGACCAGAATGGTTCTCATAGTTGACCTCTTGCTCTCAACGGCAGCTCCTATATAATTGACTGACGGATTAGTCAATGAAACTTTGTGCCGCGGGATCAGGGCGAGCGCAACAAGGGAGGCGAGGCAAATGGCAGCTCAGAAGAAGATCACACGCGCGGAACAGAAAGCGCTGCGGCCCATCCAGATCCTGGATGCCGCCTTCGAGGAATTCGTGAGAAGCGGTTTCACCGGCACGCGCGTCGAAGACATCGCCGACAGGGTCGGCGTCACCAAGGGTACGGTGTATGTCTACTTCGAGACGAAGGAGAAACTTTTCGAAGCTATGATCAACCATTTCTCGGTGCCGTTTCAAGAACTGCTGGGGATCACCGAGAACCTCAGCGGCAGCGCCACCGACCGGCTGATTTCCATTCTCGGCCTGCTCTATGAACAAATCGCCGAGGATCGTACGACCCGCGAACTGACACGGCTGGTCATCGCCGAAGGACACCGGTTCCCCGACCTGATCGACCGCCACCACGATCAGTTCATTGAGCCAATCATCACCAAGGTCGACGCTCTCATTCTGGAGGGTGTGACGTCGGGGGAGTTTCGCGAAGTTCCGGTGGAATTCTCCGACATCGTGGTCGCGCCCATCCTGACGACGACAGTTCTGCGGCTGATATTCGACGACCGCCGCGTGCCCACACCCAACAAGGAGGCCTTCCTGCGGACTTATTTCGACCTGCTGCTCAATGGCCTGCTTGCCAAACCTCACTGATCGCCAAATGACAAAAAATACCGCACCAGGCACGTAGCTTTTCTCAAGTTTTTATGTGAAAACATCGAGTTACCTATGCCTTCGAAGGCACGACCTCAATTCGTGACGGAAAAAGTGGAACGCAAAGTCAATCTCAAGGATGTCGCGCGCGATGCGGACGTGTCGCTGAGCACGGCCTCGCACGCGCTCAACGGAACCGCACCGCTAACGATCGAGGTACGCGAAAGGGTTCTGGATTCGGCCAAACGCTTAGGCTACCTCGACCGCCGGAGGAAGAAGGCAACGATCGCGACCTTGCGCGTCCTGCTTCTCGCCATTCCCGACGATGCCGCGCCCGAGAGCGACCTCAATCTGGTGAGCTGGACGATCCTCAACGGTCTCCGTAGGGAGTGCGAACGCCGCGGCATCAGGATCGTACCCTTCGTCAGCACCGGCCGGCGTATCGACGGCGCTCAAGTCAGGCAGATCGCGCTCTCGGAACGCGCCGACGGCATCGTGGTCCTGAACGACGATCAGCCGGAACTGATCCGAAGCCTCGCCTCCCCTGATATGCCTGTCGTCATCGTCAACGGCGAAGACCCCGCCATGCTGGTCGATACGGTCACCCCCGAAAACCGCTTCGGAGCGCGGCTCGGCATCGAGCACCTGCTGGCGCTCGGGCATCGCCGTATCCTGCACCTGACCTGGAAGGGACGCACGACGATCCAGCGCCGATATGACGGCTTTTCCGATGCCTATTTCGCCGCCCAGCTTCCGGTGCCGGACGATATGATCGTCGAGGCCGAGGGGTATGAGCCCAAGCACGGCGAGGCTGCGATCAACGCGCTGCTCGACCGCGATGCCACGATGAAAGGCGCGACCGCCGTCTTTTGCGCCGCCGACAATCTGGCGCTCGGCTGTCTGAAGGCATTGGCCGATCGGGACATCCGCGTGCCGGAAGCGATATCAGTGCTGGGGTTCGACGACATCGTTCCCGGCGAGTTCAGCCGCCCGCCGTTATCGACGGTCAGCGTTCCCACAGACAGGCTCGGCGCCGCCGCCTTGGCGCTGATCGAACAGCGCCTGATCGCCAACGATCCGCAGCGGCCGGCCCATCGCCTGGAACTTGGATGCCACCTCGTCCTGCGCGGCAGCATCGGGCCGCCGCGTTAGATGTCGCGGCCTGATGCTTTATTCCGGCATTGGAGATGAATTGGAGAGATCCAGGCGATCAATTGGGGTACCTCGGTGCCAGTCAAGGATGCATGTCACAACGTGGCCGACGAATGAGGGCTCTGGGCAAAGACAAAAACCGAAACGCGCCGCATGAACCAGGTTCAATGCGACGCGCCTCAGCCGGGAGGAAGACGTGGTATGGTCGTTCGGCGATTGCGGGGAGGTCTATCTCCACGCCTCGCCGTTCACTTCATGCCTGTTCCGGCGATGCCAGTGGTGATGTACTTCTGCAGGAACAGGAAGACGACGGTGACAGGCAGCAGACTGAGGAACGTCATCGCCAGGATATAGTGCCACTGCACCGAGAACTCTCCCTGGAATGCATTCAGGCCGACCTGCAGGGTGAAATTCTCGCGGCTGTTGAGGACGATGAGCGGCCAGAGGAAATCGTTCCATCGCCAGAGCACGGAAAAGATCGCCAGCACCGCGAGCGCCGGCGCCGTCAGCGGCAGGATGATGCGCCAGAAGATGCAGAATTCGCTCGCCGCATCGACGCGCGCCGCCTCTATCAGCTCGTCGGGTATGGTGAGCATATATTGCCGCAGCAGGAAGACGGCGGTCGGAGAGGCAACCGTCGGCAGGATGACGCCCCAGAGGTTGTCGGCAAGCCCTACCCCGACAATGACGAGATAGGCTGGCACCATGACGACGGCGAGCGGGATCATCAGCGTCGAAATGATGATGACGAAGACAGTCGTATCACCTGCAAATTTGTATTTCGACAGGGCGAAGGCCGCCATGGCGTTGACGATGAGCGTCAGAAGCGTTGCGACGAAGGTGACGAACACTGAATTCTTGAGGAATGTCAGGAAGTTGAAACGCGTCAGCGGATCGGTGTAATTCTGCGTGGCAACCGTCAGCTTCTGCACCGGCGTCATCCCCTTGACGTCGACGCTGACGGGTGGTCCCGGATTTGCGGGATCGATCATCTGGGCCTTGAGGCCGATGCGGCGGACCATGGCCATTTCACGCATCTGGCCATCGACATTGACCTGCCAGAGGCTAAGCGGCTTGTCGAAGCCGGGCACGGTCTGTTCGACGGCGGCCCGGGGAAGCAGTGTCGGCGGAAACCGGGTGATTTCAGCCGCCGGCTTCAGCGAGGAGAGGCCTGCCCAGAGGACCGGAAGCAACACCACGAAGGTTCCGCCGATCAGCCAGACCCATGACAATATGTCGGTTATATCGATGCGTCCGGCCCGGCGTGTGCGCGTGAAAAAGCTGATCGGGTTCATCTCAGGACTCCATTCGCTTGCCGATGCGCAGCTGTATGAGGGTGAGAACCAGAAGCACCAGCCCCATGAGAACCGAGGCAGCGGAGGCCAGTCCGAAGAGGCGAAGATCGCTGCCGAATGCCATCTGGTAGATATATTGGACGATGAAGCTGTTGGCCGTGCCGGGGCCGCCGCCATTGGTCAGAACCCAGGCCTCGTCGAAGATCTGGACGGACTTGATCATCAAAAGAATGAACACGACTAAGAGGTTCGGGGCCAGCAGGGGAAGCGTGATCCTGAACAGCGTGCGGCGCGGCGAGGCGGCATCGATGGAGGCAGCCTCGTAGAGCTCCTTCGGGATGGCTTGGAGGCCAGCGAGGAGGATCAGGGTATAAAACCCCATGTGAAACCAGACCGACACCGCGACGACGAAGAAGCGCGACCAGCCGACGTCGAGCAGGAAGATCTCAGGGGGAACGCCGATCATCTGGAAGAAGGCGTTCAACAGCCCGTTGCGATCGAGGAACCATTTCCAGATGAGACCGATGACGACGGGTGACAGCAGGACGGGATAGAAGAACATCGCCCTGAAGAAGCCGCGCGCGACGATCGCCCGATTGAGGATCAGCGCCGTGATCAGCGCCACGAGCAATGTGGCGACGACATTGAAGGCCACGAACCAGAGCGTGTTCCACACAGCCGTCCAGAACAGCGATTCCTGGCAGGTTCCCGGCTGCAGATAATTGCCGCAGGAAAGCAGCGTGCGGAAATTGTCCAGGCCGACGAAGGGGCGCTCCGACACGAAAAGATTGGTTCCGCCGGTAAAGGCGTAACCGATCGCGATCGCGATCGGAAGGAACGTGAAGATAGCGAACAGAACGAGGTTCGGCGCCAGGAACAGCCATGGCATACGCTTGCGGCCGAACACGCGCTCGATCAGATTTATCGGGGTTTCGACCACTCTCATCGCCGTTTCCCCTGCCTGGGACAGCAATGCACCTGCCTTGAGCGCCGCCATGTTCAGCGCCTCCCCTGTCCGGGCCGCCGGGCAAAAGCCAGGCCGCTTTCGGGATCGAACAGATGAACCCGCCCCGGGGCGGCATCGATCACGATGTGATCACCAGGCGCCGGCGCGAAATGGCCGGCCTCATGAATGATGATCTGCTCATCCCGACCTGCAAGGTTGCCATAGACATAGGTCTCGGTGCCGAGGCCCTCGTGATACTGGACGATGAACGGCAGGCCCTGCTCGCTGGAGCGTGAAAAATGCGCGGGCCGGATACCGGCGAGAACGGCCTGGCCGACCGCAATGCCGGCGAGATCGACATCGCTGACGATGCTGCCGCCGTTGCCGACATCGATGGTGACGCCGCTTTCGCTGACGCCTGATACCTTGCCCTTGATGATGTTCATGCGCGGCGAGCCGAGGAAGCCCGCGACGAAGAGATTGCGCGGGCTGTCGAACAGGTCCAGCGGTGCTCCGACCTGCTCGACCCGCCCGGCGCGCAGCACGACGATCTTGTCGGCCATCGTCATCGCCTCGACCTGGTCATGCGTGACATAGATCATCGTCGTCTTGATGTCGCGGTGGAGCTTGGTGATCTCGGCCCGGGTCTGGACGCGTAGCGCAGCGTCGAGATTGGACAGCGGCTCGTCGAAAAGGAAAATATCAGGTTCGCGCACGATGGCCCGGCCGATCGCCACGCGCTGGCGCTGGCCGCCCGAAAGCTGCTTCGGACGCCGATCCAGATAGGGTTCGATCGCCAGCATCCTGGCAGCTTCGGCAATCCGCGCCTCGATCTCGGCACGCTTGAACTTCAGGTTCTCCAGCCCGAAAGCAAGGTTCTTGCGAACGCTCATATGCGGATAGAGCGCATAGGACTGGAAGACCATCGCGATCTTGCGCTCGGCCGGCGAGAGTGCGCTGACGTCGCGCGCCCCGATCGCGATTGCGCCTGACGTCACCTCTTCGAGGCCGGCGATGACGCGCAGCAGGGTCGACTTGCCGCATCCCGACGGACCGACGAAGACGACGAACTCGCCGTCCTTGATATCGAGTTCGACGTCATGCAGGACTTTGACCGAGCCATACGACTTGTTGACGTTGGAAAGTTTCAGTTCTGCCATGTCCCACTCCCATCAGGTGCCGCCGTTTCGAAGACGGCGTCGTTTTTGTTCCAGCCTTGCGGCAGCGGTGTCGGCCTCGTGATCCGCACCTCGTTCATCAGGATCCCGGTGACATCAGCCACGTAGACGGCCGGCATTCCTCCCGGATAGTGCTCAAGACCAATCACCCGGCCGTCCGACCCGAGGGTCCAGGCATTCGCACGGCCGCCGCCATCGGCTTTTGGGGAAAGGTCCGCGTTCGTCGGACGCAGGTCGTAGGATCGCGCCGTGCCGAGCTGCCCAGGCTGCTGATCGATGGCGATACGCGCCAGCGATGCGTTCCGGATGCCGGCCGACGACGTCGAAATAACGGTGATCGCCCCCTCCATCCGGCCGGTGATGTCCTCGACGATGAGATTTTCGATGGCGCCTGCCGTGCGTTCCGTAACACGGTCGACGACATTGACGGTCAGCGCCTCCCCCGAGCCCCAGAAGCCATCGGGGGTCTCGCGGCACTCTACCGCAATTCTCGAAAACCTTACGTTCGATATCCGGCCGCCGTCGCGCGAAAAGACGCCCAGCGCCCTGTTGGAGGATGAGGCGGTGCAGTCCTCGAACACGACATTGGTGACGTCGCCATGCGTTTCCGTGCCGATCTTCAGCGCGCAGCTGAGGCTCTGAACGGCGCAGCGGCGGACGAGAATGTTTTCGCATCGCCCGATGGCGACGCGATCAGGACCGATGCTCGTCTTCAGGCATATGCCGTCGTCGGCCGTCGATATCCGGCAGTCCTCGATGACGGCGCCGCGGCAGGCATCCAGCACGATGCCGTCGGTATTGGGAAGACGGCGGTCGTTATCGATGGTCACGTTCCTGACCGCGACATCGGTGCAGTTGACGAAGTGCAGCGTCCACATCGGCGAGCGGCTGATATGGATGGAGCTGATCTCGACCTCGGCGCAGCCCTCGAAGACGACGACGCGGGGCCGAAATTCGGCCGGAATGAAGGTTCCCACAATCTCGTCGTCTCCCACGATAAAGCTGTCGCAGCCGGCTTCGATGCGGCCGGCCCCCGTCAGGCTGATCCGCCGCGCATCCTTGGCGACGATCATGGCGCGGTCCGATTTTTCGGCGATCACCGAAACACTCGTATGCGCATAGGCGGCATAGTCCGGAACGGGACGCAGGATCGCGCCGGCGGCCAGATGCAGTTCGACGCCGGATCTGAGCTGGAGCCCCCGGCAGACATGGATGCCGGCCATGAGCTCCATGCGTCCGCCGCCCGAAGCCGACAGGCCGTCGATGGCCGCCTGCAGGCGGACCGTATCGTCGCCCTCCGCCGGTTCGATCGCGACAATAGACACGGGGCTCATTGGCGATGGCCGTTCTCGAGGAGGACTTCCGTCAGGAGCAGCATGGTCAGCGCCTGGCCGTAAGGCGTCGGCACATTGGGGATGCGCCGGTAGAAATCGAGGTCATGACCCATCGGCGTGCCGTCGGAGACGCCGTGGACGACACCTTCCTCGTCGATCTGCGCCAGCACCGCCGCAAGCGCGCGCTCCGCATAGGCCCTGTCGTCCTTGTCGAGAATGCCGGCATCGACGGCGCGCAATATGCCATAGGCGATGCCTGCCGTGGCCGAGGTTTCCAGCGGCGAGGACGGATCGTCCAGAAGCGTCGTGAACATCCCGTCCGGCCGCTGGTATGCCTTGAGCGAACGCACCTGGCTGACGAGGACATTCGAAAGGAACCGCCGGTCCTTCTCGCCGAGCGTCGGAACAAGATCGAAGAGTTCGGGGATGGCGACGGTGATCCAGGCATTGCCGCGCGCCCAGAAGGCATTGGCAAAATTGTGCCGTCCGTTGAAGGTCCAGCCGTGATACCAGAGCCCGCTGACCGGATCGGAGAGGTAGCGGGTGTGGATCACGAATTGATAGACGGCTTCGTCGATCCATTCGCTGCGTTCGCAGAGCACGCCGGCCCGGGCGAGAAACAGGCAGGCCATGAACAGCGTATCGTCCCACAATTCGCCGTCATTGAGACGCTCCTTGACGACGTGCTGAAAGCCGCCGTCTTCGGTCTTCGGCAGTTCCTTGACGAGCCATTCGGCCCAGTCCTCGACGAGAGCACGAAAATCGGGACGGTCGACATGCTGGACGAGGATCGCCAGCGGCAGCATCGGCGCCGTGCTGTTGATCTGGCGCGGCGGTAGGCCGCGTTCGATCTGGCCGGCATACCAGGCGACGAGCTCCTGCAGCGCTTTCTGATCATTGGTGGAAATGGCGCGCCGCAGGAAGCCGTAAAGGCCGACGCCGACTTCCCAGTCCCATTCGTCGAACTGGATTCCGGAGGCGGAATTTCCCGTCACGAGACCTTCCTTGATGCCTCTGAGCCGGCTGAAAGCCGTTGCCACGCGATCGATCGTCGTCAGGAGGGCGGCGTTATCGACAGATGTTGTGTTCATGCTGGAGACCTATGTTTTTAGGAGTAGAACGGCCCGTCAGTGCCGGTGCCGGAGGCTGCACTGTCGTAGGTGAGGATCGGGTGCGGCTGATCATGCGTGAAGGGCCTCGCCTCGCCGCCGATCGTAAGACCGTCGGCATAGGAGAGGTCGATCGCCGGGCCGCCCGGCGGCGTCAGGGAGAGACGCCGAAGCTCGGGATCGAAGGAAACCGTCGTCTGGCCCAGGCGTTCGACGAACGTCTTGAAGGCATCGTCGTTGCCGCATCCGACGATACCAGCCCAGCCGCAAAGCGGCCCGTAGGAGCGCGCCTCGCGGCCGGCGGTCGGGCCATCGGTGATCAGCTCCAGGCCGTTCGACGCCCAGAGGGCGGAAAATCCCCCACCCGATCGCGCGATGAGCCACTTTTCTTCGATGATGAGTTCGTCCAGCCCGTCGCGGCCGATATAGGCGTGCGTCCATGCGTGGCGTGCGTCGCTTGTATCCTCGATCAGCAGAGCGACGTCGCGATGCTGGGCAACGCGCGGCAGGATGCCGTTGCCGGCCCAATAGGACGGCCTTTGATTGCCCCAGGGGTCGTCCTCGCCGGGATGGTTGACCCACAGCCTCGCCATCGGATGGCCGGCCAGCCGGATGTCGAGGACATGCTGCTGGTGGCCCTTCTGGCCGGTCTTGTGATCGACGACCGTCGAAAGCTGCGCCGCCTCGTTCTTGAACAGCGCGAGTTTTGCGCTCTCAAGCCCCTGGCTGTAACGCGCCTCGACGCTTCTTGCCCGGGTGAGCGCCGCAAGCTCAGCCAGATCGGCGGGCGGCTCGTAGCCGCCGGCGCAGAACATGGTCAATGCCGCGACACCATTGTTCAGCCAGCCGGTTCCGAATGCGACCTGGGCAAAAGGCGCAAGCTCGGTCAGCGGGCCGGCACGCAGTTCCTTGTCGTATGCACGGCCCTGCGATCCGGCCGGAACGCCTGCGAGCGTATGAAGGGCGATCATCCGGAAGATGAGATCGATCTGGGCGCGGGCGCGCGCCGATATCTTTGTCTCGGCCCAGCGCTCCAGCGCCAGCAGGCCGATAAAGTCGATCGGGTAATAGGCCGCCGAGTTCCACTCCGCCAAGCCATGGGCTTCGACGCTGTCGAACCAGCGCCCGAGCCGCTCGCGGCCAAGTTCCGCCTGCTGACGCCCCGTCCTGCCCGAGGCCGAAAACACCTCGTCGGGCAGGAGAAGTCCCGCCAGCAGCTGGCTCGCATGGAAGCAGAGCACGTGGTTCTCGCTCCAGAACCACATCGCGTCGTTGCCCGGCTCGTCGACCCAGTAACGATAGGAGCGGACGGAATGCCGGATGCGAGCGACCACGGCATCGGGCATCCGGTCGGCATAGGCGCCGAGCAGCCACAACAGCGGCACCATGATGAAATCCGAGCAATCCTCCCGCGCATCGATGGAGGCGAGCGTCGCGTCGATGATGCGGTCGAAGCTTTCCTGGTCGTGATGGCCGGTTTCCATCATGGCGATCAGGCGCCCGACGCGGTTGGCGCCGAAGCGGGCGCTGTATTCCAGCGCCTGCCGCTTGCGGGCGGCAAGCGACGCCTCTGATGGCAACGGAGAAATGCTGCTCATGAAGGCGGCATCGATGACCCGCGTAACCGAACCCGTGCCGCTGCCGATCATCATATGCACGCCGTGATAACCGTCCGGAATGCCGCAGACATCGTCGGCCGTGAGACTGCTCTGATGGGCCTTGAGCGTCAATCGGGAGTGCGCGAGAACGGGCCGCTCGTGGCCATGGCCGACGACCTTGATCTCGACAGGCAAGTCGCGTTCGGGCGCGGTGCCGAAGATGATCTCCAGCGGCTGATTGACGAAGACGTCGCGGGCCGGACGCACGCCGGGCGCAAGGGCTTCCAGCTCGCGGACCTCATCCTGATCAAGCGATACAGGCAGCAGCACGCTAAGCGGCTCGCCGTCCAGCATCTCGAGCTCGAAGAACCACGTCGTGTCGCGCTCGGCCAGGTCTTCGGTGTGGACGAGAATCTGGTTGTCGCCGGCGTCCAGCGCCAGCTTTATGTCGGTTGTGCTCTCGGTGTTGCGCTTGAAGGGTTCGAAGCGCACCGCCTCCTGTCCGTTGACCCATATGCGGACGCCGCCGCAGGTCTTCAGTCTGAGATTGAGCGTTCGCGCAGTCTCCGTCCTGAACGTGCCCTTCAGCCATCGCCTGAGATGCGTCGGCACGTGCCAGAAGCCGGTGAACTCGACACGGCGGTTCGAGCCGGGAAGATTGAGGCTTTCGGTCGGCCAAGCGGTGTCGGGTAGTAGCGGCCGCCCCACCATGCTCGACCAGAAGGCCTTGCGGCAGGGCAGGTCGCCGACATCGACGAAGCCGTTGATGAAACGATAGTTCACGCGGTCTTCGGCCGGCGCCGGCTCGCCGGGAAAATAGCTGGCGATGAGGCCGGAAACGGCCCATGCCGTGATCGTCTGCCCCTCGGCCACGCTGTATGCTGGCGCCATCCCATCCGGCTGCTTGATGTATTCCGTTTTCACAGACCGCCTCCTCCGCAATCTTATGAAAATATTTTCATTAGATTATTTGTGCGCGCTAATTTTGCAAATTGCTCAAAAACATCGCTATTGCCGCAGAAAATAGCTTGACGGAACGAATGTCAAGTATATGAAATTGATTTATCGATGGCTGATGCCGCGATTGATGAAAATGTTTTCATGGGAGGATGAAAATGAAAACCTATCTCTCAGGGGCCGTCGCACTGGCGTTGGCAACCGTTTCTTTCGCATGGGCCGGCGCGGCCATGGCAGAAACCAAGACAATCACCTTTCTGTTCACCGACGACGACCAGGCTTACGTCGAGCGGATGGAAGCGCTCAGCAAGGAATTCGAGGCGGCGCATCCCGACGTCAAGGTCAACTTCGTCTCTTCGGGCTATGATGCGGTCGCCAAACAGCTGCCGGTACAGCTTGCCGTCGGCGAAGGCCCTGACATCGCCAAGATCACCGACTGGCAGCTTGCGCCCTATTACCTCGACATGCGTCCCTACATGAAGGACCCGGACGGTTTCGCCAAGCTGCACGGCGACAGCCTGAACACGCTTCGCTTCCCCGGCGTCAACGATCCGCAGTCGATCAACGGCTATATCGCGTCGCAAACCTTCAACCTGCCCTTCGTCAACAAGACGCTGTTCGAACAGGCCGGCGAACCGCTTCCGAAGCCCACCGCCACGCTGAAGGATATCGTCGAAGCCTCGGCGCGCGTCGCCAAGGCGACCGGCGCTCAGATCCCCTTCACGATGGATCGCTCGGGCCATCGCTTCTCCGGCGCGGCATTCTCCTACGGTTCGAACTACGTCAAGGACGGCAAGTTCTTCTTCCCCGACGATGCCGCCAAGCGCTATGTCACGGATCTCTACGGCTGGACGAAGGACGGCTCCTTCCCCAAGGAAATGTGGGGTGCTGCCGGCGGAACCCAGTATAAGAACATGGGCGATGAATTCGTCAACGGCAACGTCGTGACCTATCTCGCGGGCAACTGGATGGTCAATCCGTTCCAGAAGAAGATCGGCGACGCCTTCGACTGGACGGCGATCAGCGCCCCCTGCGGCGATGCCGGTTGCTACGCGATGCCGGGTGGCACCGCGATCGTCGGCTTCAAGCGCACCAAGTCTCCGGAGGCCGTGGCCGCCTTCATCGAGTTCCTCGGCTCTGAAAAGGTCCAGCGTGAAATCGCTGAGAACTACGTCGTCCTGACGGGCGCCGACATCAAGGACCCGCAATACAAGCTCGAGAGCAAGAATGCCAAGGAGGCGATGGCCGTCTTCCTTGCAAGCCGCAATAGCGTGCCGCAGGCAGCTCGAGACCTGGAACGCCTCAAGGGATCCTCGGCCATCTATCAGCTCATCGTCCAGAGGATGAGCCAGCTGATCGTCGGCGAGCTTTCCCTCGACGAGACCTTCAAGGCGATGAGCGCGGACGTCGACAAGGTCAACGTGGCGCTCGCCGCCAACAAGTAACCGGCCGCGCCTGTCTCCCACAGATTGCGCGCTGCATCAGCCACGGCCTCGCAACGGGCCGTGGCTGATCGTTTTTTGCTTCTGCCTGGCGTCCTCTCCGAAACTTTGATCGGTTTCCAATTGTCGACGATCTGAACCACGCTACAACTGCCGCAAGGAAAGGTAGCGTCGCCAGTTCCGCGACGCGATGCTGGGAACGGCGGCGACTGGCGAAGGTATGGTGACACGCGGTTCGAGAGAGGTTATAGGCGTTGTCAGCCTTCGCCGGCTCGCAGGCACCATGGTCAACTCACACATGCCGGCAACCCGGTTACATCCGGCGACCCACCGACTGTCTACCTTATAGAGGTGCATTTCCATGCCGATGGGCTCCGAGCATCCGCTGCGAAGGGAACTTCACAACGAGCTCCACGCGCGGCCGTCGCTTTACTTCGACGGCGACACGGATGTGTGGCACGTCGCCATCGTCGGCGAGAATGCCCCTCCTCAGATACCCAATTCCCTGCCGGGACTGGAGGATGTCTCCACGACTCGCGAGGGCAACCACGGTATCGGCCGCATCGGCGACGGTCGGCTGAAGTGGGAGGCGCATACCGAGTTCCTGACCCTTACTTTCGTCGTTCCCGCATCGGCCGAACCTGGCAGCAATCCCCCCGAAGCGTTTCAGGCCTGCTGCCGTCAGATCGACGGCAAGGTCATCGCGGCGGTCCGGGTACTGGTGCGGGACGAAAAGGACGGGCAGCGCCCGGAAAAACCGAAGCTCGACTATGTCGCCTCGCAGGTCGGCGGCGGCGATGCGGAAGTGCATTCGAACTTCCGGCTGACCGACAGCGGCTTCGTCGAATTCCTGTTCTTCAACCGCAACCTCAACGCCTATCGCACCGGCCGCATGGTCAGGCGTTTCCTGGAGATCGAGACGTACCGGATGATGGCGCTGCTGGCCTTGCCGATGGCACGCGAGACGGTGTCGAAGCTTTCCGTCTTCGACCGGCGCCTCGACCTGCTGATCTCGCATATGCAGAGTGCGGTCAAGGTCGACAAAGCCCTGCTTTCCGAGGTCACCAAGCTCTCGTCGGATGTGCTCAATTTCTCCGCTCTCGCCCGTCACCGCTTCGGTGCGACGAAAGCCTATGCCGAGATTGTCGCAAGCAGATCGTCGGAGCTGCGCGAGGAGCGCGTCGAGCAGCGCCAGCGGATCGGCACCTTCATCGACCGGCGCTTTCAGCCGGCCGTCCGCGCGGTTCACGCCGCCGAACGTCGCCTTGATGAACTGGCCGAACGTGTGAGCCTAGCTGGAGACCTGCTCAGAACCACCGTGCAGGTTCAACTCGAAGATCAGAACGCGTCGCTGCTGACATCAATGGAAGAGCGGGCGCGCATCCAGGTGCATATCCAGCAGGCGGTCGAAGGCTTCTCCGTCATCGCCATCACCTATTACACCGTTGGCCTCGCAAAGATCTGCCTGGAAAGCATCTCCGAATTGGGGGTCGATCCGCACGTGACGAAGCTCGCCGTTCTCGGCGCCATCCCGCTCGTGCTCTTCGCCGTTTGGGCGGCAGTTCGTCACGTTCGCAAGAGCATTGCCGGCCACTCTCCCGCTCCCGCATCGGAGAGCCACTAAGGTGACGCCGGCCGATGATCGCTCACCGCCGCCCTTTCGAGGCGGCGGCGTTTTCCTGGCTGCATCGACAGGACGTCAGGATGCCATTGCGTAGTGGCGATGTTCCGATGCCCGGCCGCTGCCCGTTCTGAACCGCCGCAGCAATTCGGCAAGGCTTTCGGTTTCATGAGTCAGGCTCTGGGCGGCCGCCGTCGTCTCTTCGACCATCGCGGCGTTCTGCTGCGTCACCTTGTCCATCTGGTCGCCGGCAGCCGAGACCTCGCGCAGGCTTGTCGCCTGCTCGCGGGCGGCAACGGCGATCTCGGCCACGGTCGCATTCATGGCGGTGACCTGCTCGACGATCTGTTCGAGCGAGAGGCCGGATTCGCCCACCAGCTGGACACCGGTCTTGACCTGCGCCGAGGAGGTGGAGATCAGCTGCTTGATCTCCCTTGCCGCGTTGGCGGAGCGCTGGGCGAGCTCGCGGACTTCCTGGGCGACGACGGCAAAACCCTTGCCCGCCTCGCCGGCGCGGGCCGCTTCCACGCCGGCATTCAGCGCCAGCAGGTTGGTCTGGAAGGCGATCTCGTCGATGACGCTGATGATGTTGCCGATCTTGGACGACGAATTTTGAATTTCCGTCATCGCATCGATGGCGCGGGCAACGATCTCGCCGCCCTCTTCCGCATTGGTACGCGCGGTTGCCACGACACCCTGGGCACGGCTTGCGCCCTCCGCCGTTCCATTGACGCCGCGGGTCACTTCACCCAGCGCCGCGACGGTCTCCTCCAGCGAGGCTGCCTGCTGCTCGGTGCGGCGGGCGAGATCGTTGGAGGCGGTGGAGATTTCCGCAAGGCCGGAGCGGATGGTGGCGACCGCGCGAATGACGGAGTCGACCGCCTCTTCGAGGCTCGCGACAGAATTGTTGAAATGATCCCGGATCCTAACATAGCGGTGGTCGACTTCGCCGACGCGAACGGTGAGATCGCCCTTCGAGAGTGCGTCCAGCCCGACTGAGATCTGGCGGAACGCGTGCTCCATCACCTGCGCATCGCTGAGCCGCTCGGCTTCCTGCCGGAGCCGCTCTTCTTCGGCCGCCAGGCGGGCGCGTTCGGCATTGGCTTCGGCGATCAACTTGGCGCGCCCCGTTTCCTGGAAAACCTTCAGCGAACGCGCCATGGCCCCCAGTTCGTGGCGGTGCTCGACGCCGGTTATCGCTATCCCTTCCTCACCACGGGCAAGCTGCTCCATGGACTGGGCCATGTTGCGCACCGCCGAGGAAATCAATCGGCCGACGAAATAGGAAAGGACGAGGCCGATGACGATCAGCAGGCCGCTGATGACGAGCGTCGCGCTGGTCGCGGAGGCAACCGTTGCATCCACCGAACCGTCCAGGGTCTTCTGCGCACCGGTAACAGTTGCCTGCAGATCCTTGAAGCCGCCTGAGATTTTCGGTGCAAGCACGCTGAGCTGCGTCTGGCGGATATTGCCCGAGGCCTGCAGCACGTCCTTCATGTCGACGAGACGAGCGGTGTAGTTCTGCATGAGCTGGCCGGCGCCCATCAGGCGCTTCTTCTGCAGCTCGTTCTTTGCGGCCTTGGCGGCGGCTTCGTTGAGCGCGACCGCTTCGGCGAGTGCCGCCTGCGCCGTGTCATAGGCCGCAAAATCATCGGAATGCACGAAGCGTTCGGAGAAATAGAGGCTGCGGTTCAGGGCCTCCAGTGTCGCCGCCGTCATCTGCAGCAGGGCCACATCGTTCTGGCGCCAGGCGCTGCGCACGACGTCGTTGAGCGCGATACTGGTCCAGGGGCCGAATTCGGTGACCTTGGAGATCAAGGCATCACGCCTGGCCTGCAGCGCAACGATTTCTTCGAAAGCCTTGCCATAGGTGGCGATGTCCTGGCGGATCGCAGCAAGGCCGGACTGCAGGTCCTTGTTGCCGGCAAAACGCGGGTCGTCGGCGTCGAACGCTTTCACGCCGGCGCGGAAGCGATCGACGACATCCTGCGTCGGCGTGGAGCGAAAGGCTTCCGCCGACATCTGAATCTCGTTCAGCTGGTCGCTGTAGTCCGAGATGGCGAGACTTTGGCCGGCCGTGGCGCGATAGGACGAGAAGATCGAGGCGAGCCCGTTCATGCCCGAGATCGCGCTGACCGTGAGCAGGCTCATCAACAGGATCAATGGCACGAAGCCGGAGGTGATCTGTGCGCGAATGCCGAATTTATTCCAGAAATGCAACATCATAGTCCTCTTATGCTCACTGGCTCTTCGGCAGATAGGTGGCAATGTTCTCAGGTGTGACGAGTTCGAAGGGAACGTTGTTTTCGCGCGGCACCTTCTCTTTCCGGATCAGCTTGACGGCAGCGTCGACAGCGGCAGCACCCTGTCCGACGGCGCTCTGGAGAATGGTCACGTCGAGATCGCCGGCCACCATCGCGGCGAGCGCGTCATCGGTCGCGTCGACGCCGGCGACGACGACGTCCTTCATCGGGATATTGTTCTTCTTCATGGCCCGGATCGCGCCGAGCGCCATCTCGTCATTATTGGCGATGACCGCGTCGAACTTGACGCCGGCCGACAGCCATTCCTGCATCTGCTGATCGGCATAATCGCTCGACCAATAGGCCGCCTGCCGCTCGACGATCTGAAGACCCTTGCAATCCGGGGTGGCGATGACGTCGGAGATGTCCTGGGTGCGGGCGCGGGCGGCCGCGTGGAAGGGTTCGCCCATCAGCACGACGACACGGCCTTTGCCTTTGAGGAGCGCGCAGACCTGCTTGGTCTCCAACGTTCCGGATTCCTTCTCGTTGGAGGCGACCACTACCTGATTATCCGGCAGGTCCAGTAGGTTGGAAGGAACATTGTTGATGTAGACCAGCGGAATACCGGCATCTGCCGCCATCTTGGTCATTTGCGGCCCGAGATCGCCATCGGAAACTGCAAGGATGATGGCGTCGACCTTGTCGGCAATGAGCTTCTGCACCTGCTGCTTCTGGAGCTCGTTGTCGCCCTTGGCGCTTTCGGTGACGAGCTTGAGGCCCGATATCGTCTGTCCATGCGAGACGACGCCGTTCAGAAGTGCCGTTCTGAATTTGTCGAGATCGGACATCGAAACACCGATCGTCTGGGCATGGGCAGCAGAGATCGATATCGCCAAGGCGATGGATGCAAGCGTAGCCGTTTTCATGAATTCCCCTGCGCAATTCGAATATGAAGGGGTTATTTCAAATTTTGGTTAAATTTTACTTTTCGGCCAGGAGCAAAAGTTAACCGCGGGGATATGGTTGCGGCGGCACGAGAACCTTCTTCGGCGGCGATAGACCGGACTTGAAGCGCATCACAGCAAACTTGATGCGATGCGCTTAAATCTTTGTTCTTATGAAGATTAGCGCCCACCAAAGCCGGAGCTGACGGTGATGCCCTTGTAGATCACCCTCTGCAACACGATGGCCAGGATGACGCCGGGCACCATGGAGATCGTCGCACCGGCCATGATGTAATTCCACGCTGTGCCCTGCTGTGTCTGGAACAGGGTGAGCCCGAGCGGCAGCGTGGCCATTTCGACGCCGCTGGTGGCGATCAGCGGCCAGAGGAAACTCTTCCACTGCGCGATGAAGGTGAACAGCGCCAGCAGGCCGATGGCCGGCATGGCAAGTGGAACGATGACCGTGACCAGGATGCGCAGGCGCGAAGCCCCGTCCATCATCGCCGCCTCGTCGAGATCCTTGGGAATGCCGAGGATGAACTGCCGCAGCAGAAAGGTGCCGAAGGAGCTGAAGGCGACCGGCAGGATCATGCCGTGATAGGTGTTGATCCAGCCGAGCTTGCTGACGACGAGGAAGAGCGGGATGACCAACATCACCTGCGGGATCATCAGCGTGCTGAGATAGGTAAGCAGAAGCCCCTCCCGTCCGGGAAATCTCAGCCGGGCGAAGGCGTAGGCAGACAGGCAGGAGACTGCAATCACGATCGCCGTAACGCCACAGGCGACCACGAAGGAATTCAACAGGAAGGTTCCAAATGGCAGGGAAACCAGGGCTTCGACGAATGTTCCCCAATGATACTCCTCAGGGAAGATGCGGACCGGCACAGCCATCACCTCGGCATTGGAGCGCACCGCGTTCGACACCATCCAGAAGAAGGGGAAGAGGAAAAGCAGCGCGATCAGCGAAAGTGCCGTGTAGCTGACGAAGGTGCCGACGCGCCGCAATATGCGGTGACGACGCTGGGACACGGAATGCGGATGCCGCGAGGTCTGATCAATCGTCATAGTGCACCCATTTGCGCTGCATGTGGAATTGCAGGATGGTGAGCGCCATGATCATGACGAACATCACCCAGGCCAATGCGGAGGCATAGCCCATCTGGAAGTTGGAGAAGCCTTTCTGGTAGATGGCGAAACCGAGCGTGGCCGTCGCCGAGCCCGGGCCGCCGCGCGTCATGGCAAATATCTCGTCGAAGACCTGCAGCGAGGTAATCGCCGTCATAACAGTGCCAAAGAAGATGGTCGGCGAGATGAGCGGCAGGCGGATGCGCCAGAAGCGCTGCCAGGCGTTGGCGCCGTCGATCGTCGCCGCCTCGAGATAGTGCTTCGGCACCAGGTCGAGGGCGGCGTTGAACATCACGACATTATAGCCAACATTTGCCCACAAGGTGACAAGCACGACCGCCTGCATGGCCCAAGTCGAGCTCAGCAGGAAATTCGGCAGGCCGAGGCCGAGCGCGCGGATAATGGTGTCGGCCAGGCCGTCCGGCGTGAAGATCAGCAACCACACCACCGACGCCGCGATGGTCGGTGTAAAGGTCGGCAGGAAGAAGATCACCCGGAAGATCGCCTTGCCGCGCTTCAGGCTCGATATCCAGACCGCGAGCGTCAGCGAGACGATGATATTCAGCGCCAGATACTCGACGGCAAAGAACAGCGTGTTGCTCAATACGGTGTAGAAGGCCGGATCGACAGTGAAGAGCCTGATGTAATTCTGAAAGCCGACGAAGGATGGCGTCGAGATCAGCTGCCAGTTGGTAAAGCTGAGCGCCAGCGACGCCACAATCGGCAAGGCCATGAAGACCATGAAGCCGAGGAAGCTCGGCAGCAGGAACAGCATGGCTGTCTGCGTCTCCGGCTTCAGGAAGCGCCGTGGTTGACCGGGTTGCAAGGGAACTTCGGCAACAGCGCTTTGCGACATGTCTTCCTCCATGCGCGGCTGGTCCTGCCGCAGCGAGAGCTGGCGCATGACCCGAAGATCGGAATGGATTTTCCGAAAGGATCAGACGCAGATTTCAAAGCAAGGCGCGTCCTGCCGGACGCGCTGGCTCTATTGCTGCGCGAGGCTCTGGATGGACTCCATCGTCTGCTTGGCGTCGACGCTACCGGCGAAAGCCGGCGGGAAATACTGGTTGAAGAGATTTTCCACCGCTGCCCAGTTGTTGGTGATCACGTAAGGCACGGAGTGCGCCAGGGAATAGTCGATGGCCTCGCCGCCGTTGGTGATGTCCTTGGCCGCCACCTTGTACCAGGCGGATTGCGACGCAGTGCGCGCCGGCAAGGCACGGCCCTGTTCCGCGAGATAGGACAAGGCTTCCGGGCTGGTCAGCACCTGGATCGCCTTCCAGGCCGCGTCCTTGTTCTTGCTCGTCGTGGAAATACCGAAGCCGGAGCCTGCGGTCACGGCCGAAAGTTCGCCCTCTTCGCGCGGCAGGGTGGTGAGGCCGATTTTGAACTTGGCCTGGCCCTTCATGCCGATGATCGACCAGGGGCCGTCGATATACATGGCGACGTTACCCGAATTGAACCGGCCCTGGACGACATCACCGGGATTCGCGCCACCTGATGGAACCAGCGGCGCGATCTTATCCTTGGCTGCAAAGCCGATCAGCCTGTCGGCGGCAGCAACTGCGCTCGCACTGGTCAAGTCAAGCTCGCCGGCGTCGTTGACGTATTTATCGCCCCAGGCCGCGGCCAGGACCGAATAGTTCGTCGGGGTGATGCCGAAGCCATACTTGCCGTCCTTCGTCAGCTTCTTGGCGGCATCGGTGAACTCGGCAAGCGTCCAGCCCGGCTTCGGCAGCGGAACGCCGGCGGCTTCGAGCGCGTCCTGGTTATAATAGATGACCCACGGACCAACGTCGTAAGGCAGACCGTAGAGCTGCTTGTCGACGGACATGCCTCCGATGATCGAGGGGGTGAAGGCACCGACGTCGAACTTATCGGCCTCGATCCGGTCATTCAGCGGCTCGAGCAGCGAATAGAAGTTCGGCATGCGCAGCGACTGCATGGAAACGATGTCGGCGAGCTGTCCCGATGCCGCCAGCACCGGCAGCCGCGTCCAATAGTCGACCCAGCCCGTCGTCGTCAGCGTCACCTTGATGTCGGGATACTTGGCGGTCACCATCTCTGCCAGGTGCTGCCAACTCTTGGTGTCGGTTTCGGAGCCGGTCCACATCTGCCAGGTCAGATTGACCTGCTCGGCCGATGCGGCTGTGGCAAAAAGACTGCTGCCGATAGCGGCAAGCAAAAGCGTTTTCTTCAGAACCTTCATGGGTTTCTCCTCCCTCCATGAACGCAAAGGACACGCGGTGCGATCGAGCTCACGCCTTGAGGACGATCTCGATCACCGGGACGGTAACGTCAGGTTGCCGGACCGGCAGTTCGAGCGTGATCATGCCTTCCGGCACCATCACGCCGATGTTGGAATCCACTTCCTTCGTCTGGCTGAGCCAGCGCACTTCGCTGGCGTCATGCAGGAACTGCGCATAGGCGATCCTGTCGGCGAGACCTTCGATGTGGATGTGGCGATAAGGCCAATTGTAGACGTGCAGATAAAGACGGTTGCCGCGCTGGGTATAGCGGCAGCCGGCCGGCACCGGATAGTCGGACGGCCCCGCCCCATAGATGGAGCGCCCGTTGACGGCCATCCAGTTCTGGTAGACCTCCAGCGCAGCGATGGCGCGCGCATCGAGCGTGCCCCGGCCGGTCGGGCCAACATTCATCAGGAGGTTACCGCCGAGCGAGACGGAATCGATGAGCAGCTGGATGATCTGTTCCGGGCTCTTCCAGGTATCCTCGTCACGGTGATATCCCCAGGAACCGCTGAAGGTGTGGCAGGCTTCCCAGAGCACCCCCTGGCTGGCGATGGCGGGGGCGACCCGCGGCGTATATTGCTCCGGTGTCGTTACGTCGGGCAGGGTGCCAGGCGGCAGATCGAGGCGGTTGTTGACGATGATGCCGGGCTGCAGCTCGCGCACCAGATCGACCAGCCGCTCGCTCTCCCAGTCGCCGCGCCCCTTGCCGGGCAGGCCATGATATTCGCGCCCCGGATAGCTGAAATCGAACCAGATGATGTCGACGCGGCCGAAGCCGGTCAGAAGTTCGCGCACCTGTTCGCGCATATAGGCAGCGTAGTTGGCGATGTTACGGCCGGCATTCAGTGCCTTGGCGTCCGGATGATTGCGCAAGGGATGGTGAACGTCGATCGGGAAATCGGGATGGTGCCAGTCAAGCAGCGAATAGTAGAAGCCGATCTTCAGCCCTTCGGCACGGAAGGCGTCGACCAGCGGCGTGAGCAGATCCTTGCCACAGGGCGTATTCGGCGCCTTGTAGTCCGTCACCTTGCTGTCCCAGAGGCAGAAACCCTCGTGATGCTTGGTCGTCACCACGACATATTTCATGCCGGCGAGACGTGCCCGGCGAGCCCATTCCTTGGGATCGTAGAGATCAGGATCGAAATTGTCGAAATAGCGCTGGTAATGCTCGTCGGTCAGCTCTTCCCGGTTCTTCAACCACTCGTGCCGGGCGCCCAGCGCATAGAGGCCCCAATGAATGAACATGCCCAGGCGATCGTGGCTGAACCAGGCGTGTTTGCCCGCCCCTCCCGACGCCGGATTTTCCGGCTGGCGTTCCGAACTCATCACAGGTTTCTCCTCCCTGTTTTCCGGTCCAACATCATATCGAACCGGTTCGGTACGTGATAATCCGACCTGATCCGACGCCTGTCAAGCTGAAATTTTCGATCGCAAGATCAGGAAGACAAGCCTTGCAACCAGCCAGTTTGGAGCATGCAGGTTGCGTCCACCGACAAAATCGGACATAACAAAGCATTAGAACCGGTTCGACAAACATGACCACGATACGAGACGTAGCGCGCCTTGCGGGGGTTTCCATCTCGACCGTCTCGCTCGCGCTCAACAGCCCGAAGCGGGTCGGCGTCGAAACGCTCGACCGCATTCAGCAGGCGATAAAATCGACCGGTTACCGCATCGACCCGGTGGCCCAGACGCTGGCGCGCGGACGCAGCTCGCTGATCGGTTTCGTTTCGGCCAATCTCGGCAACATGTTCTTCGGCGACATCCGTCGAGAGATCGAGCACCAGGCGCTCGATCACGGTTATTTCGTCCTGATCGCCGACTCCTCCGGCAGGGCCGATCTCGAACGGGCGCTGCTGGAGCGGCTGGAGGCGCAGAAGATCGCCGGCATTGCGCTGGCGGCAAACGGGCGCGGCGAGGAGTACGCCACCTTCCTGCGCGACTTCAAGACTCCGATCGTGATGTTCGACCAGAAGCTGGAAGGCGCCGAACGCGATTTTGTCGGCTCCGATAACCCGCTAACCACCACCATCCTGACGGAACATCTGCTGCAGCTCGGTCACAGGCGCATCGGCTTCATCTCCGGACCGAGTGGCCTGCACACCGCCGACGAGCGCCTGAAGGGCTTCATCAACACAATGGCCGGCGCCGGCGTGGACATCGACCCTTCGCTGGTAGTCGAAGGCGGCTACACCAGGACCGGCGGTCATGCGCAGGCGATGCGCCTCTTGACCCGTCGCGACCGGCCGACCGCCATCATCGGAGCCAACAACATGACCGGCCTCGCAGCACTGCAGGTGATGCAGGAGATGGGCTTCCGCTGCCCTGACGACGTGTCGCTGGCGATGGTCGACGACGTGCCCTGGAGCAATGTCATCACCCCTCGCATCACCATGGTCGTGCAGGATGCGCAGAAGCTCGGGGAATTGGCGGCCCAGCGCCTCCTGGCAAGAATAGCAAGCCCGGAGGCTGCCGCAGCACCCCCGCAGGATTTTATCCTGACGCCGAAGTTCGTGCGCGGGGAGTCGACCAAGCGGTTGTGAGTGCTTCTCCAGATCCGCACACCTATGCCAAAGCCGCGTCGAAAGACGCCAGCGCGGTGCCGGATTCCGCTGGTTGGCCCTTGTCCATTGAAAGGCGGGCAAATTTGTCATACATGTGTGATGAATCGTGAATTCGCAGTGCCGCGCATTTGAGCGGCATTCGGATCAAGAGCCGATGCGGGGGTCAGGCGTGGCTATGCAGATGAAGGATCGCAGCAAAGGCTCCGGCTCGCTGGTCTCACAGGTTGGCGAAAGTCTCCGGCAAGCCATATTGAGCGGCCAGTATTCTGCTGGCGACAAGCTTCCGAGCGAGCACGAACTGACCGAAACCCACAGCGTCAGCCGCACCGTCGTGCGCGAGGCAGTGGCAGCACTTCGCTCCGACGGGCTTGTCGAGGTGCGCCAAGGGGCCGGGATTTTCGTACTCGGCGCCGATCCCTCGCTCTCCGCGCGGAAAGTCGACAAGGCCCGCGTCGCCTCCGATCTTGAGGTCCTCGAGATCAGAACACCTGTCGAAATCGAGGCCGCCGGTCTTGCGGCCTTGCGCCGCTCGCCCGCACAGGAGGAGGCGATTTTCGAATGCCACCGGAAAATCCTCCAATGTATTGAGAGCGATCAATCCATTCGCGAGGCTGATCTCGAGCTCCATGCCGCAATCGCCGAAGCCACGAACAATCCGCTGTTCAGGCAGTTCCTGGAATCGCAGGGCTCGGCGATCATCCCGCAGTCGAGGCTCGTTCCGGAAACGAGGACCGCCGAACAGACCGCCTATCGAAAGCTGATCCACAAGGAGCACGAGGCAATTGTCGTCGCCATCTCTGACAGAGATGATCGGGCCGCCCGCAACGCGATGCGCGACCATCTGGTCGGCAGCCAAGCCAGGTACCGCAACCTGCTAAGAGATCTGCGCAGCTTTACAAGCTGAGACCTGATCCGGAATTGCGTGGCCGTTTATGTACGCCCGACCGGCAGGTGCTGGATGTGGCCCGAGGCCCTTGGGGCAAGGTCGCCCCCGAGTGTGGATATTGGCGCGAATTGTCCGCTATTTGTCCGACGCGCGCATTTTCCCCTGTCTTCAAATCGCCGAATATGACTTCATGATCAACCTGCATGGAGCAAAAAATGTCCGGCCATGATACTGTCCTTTTCGTTATCGACGCCCAGGAGTCCTTCAGACACCGGGATTACTGGGATGAAACCCTCGCTTCCGCCTATATCGATCGTCAGCAGGCTCTGATCGACGGCGCGGAAGCCGATGGAATACCCATCATCCAGATCTTCCATGTCGATGAAAACGGGCCGTTTTCGGAAGCATCCGGGTTCGTCAGCACACTCGCCCCGCTCAGGATCGCTCTCAAGGCGACGTTTAGGAAGAGGCGCCATAGCGCTCTGGTCGGTTCGGGTCTCGACGTGTGGCTGACCGAGAACGGCGTTCGTCGTATCCTCGTCTCCGGCATCCGCACCGAACAGTGCTGCGAAACCACGACCCGCCATGCCTCGGATCTCGGCTATCAAGTCGACTATGTCGGCGAGGCGACCCTGACCTTCCCGATGACCGACGGCGCAGGACGCACCTGGAGCGCCAAGGAAATCCGGGATCGAACCGAGCTGGTCCTGTCGGGCCGCTTCGCTCGCATCACAACCGTCGAACAGGCTTTGGCGGGGAGCGGAAAGTCTCTCGCCGCATGACCGACGCCGCGCAGCCCTTCGATATTCCGGTATTCGTCGTCGTGCCGCCGCGCGTGCTGCTGCTCGACGTCGCCGGCCCGATCGAAGTGCTGCGCAAGGCGAACCTCGAACAGCGCACGGTGCGTTTTACCGTCACCTATATCGGCCCATCGGCGACGGTCGGCAGTTCAATCGGTCTTGCCGTTACGGGCGTCGCCGCGTTACCCGAGCGCTTGCCCGATAACGCGCTCGTCGTCGTTGCCGGCAGCGCCGACGCCCCGATGGAAACCAACCGCCCGTGGGACGAACAGGAGCGCGCCGACCAGGCCGCCATCGTCGCATGGCTGAAGCGCGCCATTCTTCCGGGAATTCGTCTGATCTCGATCTGCTCGGGCGCATTGCTCGCTGCCGAGGCAGGCATGCTCGACGGCCGCGATTGCACCACCCATCATGCCTGCATAGAGGACCTGGCGAGGCTCGCGCCCACCGCGCGCGTCCGGGATAACCGGCTCTATGTCGAGGATGGAGACCGCCTCACGAGCGCCGGCATCACCGCCGGCATAGACCTTATGCTGCATATCGTTGCCGAAGCGGCGGGACATGCCTGCGCGCTTGCGGTGGCGCGATATCTTGTCGTCTATCTCAGGCGCGGCGGCTCGGATCCGCAGCTTTCGCCGTGGCTCGAAGGTCGCAACCATATCCACCCGGTCATTCACCGTGCACAGGATGCCGTCGCCGCCAACCCGTCTGAGGACTGGTCGGTGGCGTCGCTCGCCCGCCTCAGCGGCGCCAGCCCGCGCAACCTTTCACGGCTGTTCAACGAGCAGACGGGCATGAGCGTGACGGATTTCGTCAACCTTATGCGCGTGGCCCTTGCCCGCGAGATGCTCGCCGGTTCAAGGCTGGACATGGAGGCCGTCGCGATGCGCGCCGGCTTCGGCTCGGCGCGGCAGCTCCGCCGCGCCTGGAACCGTCTGAACGACGGCCCGCCGAGCGCGGCACGGGCAAGGCTGTCTACAGGCTCATAGCGCGATAGGAAGGGCGGACCGGCTGAGCCCGGTCTCCGGCACTTCCGTTCCCCAGATCTCGATCTGGGTCAGCGCCGGATAGGGCGAGGCGTCCCCGGCCTTGATCAGGCCGTGCAGTTCCACCCATTCGATGATGCAGGGCTCTATCGGAAAGGCCTGGGCGGCGCCCGATTTCACCAGCGGAAAGCAGGAGGTCCTGCCGTTCGAGAAGGTGACGCTAGCCTCCTCCCACCAGGAATCATGCGGGAAGTCAGCCCGAAGATAGAAAACGATCTCGTCGATCCTGACCGGCCTGCCGAATTCCACCGTCAGTGCTGCTTGCGGATCGCGATTGATTCCCCAGCTCGTATAGGGCCAGAAGCCGTGATCGTCATTGGCCTTTTCGCCGTCGATCGCGTTGCGCGCGGCGAAGACCGCTTCGCCGCGGGTCTCGACATTGGCGCGCGCATGCGGAAACAGAGCTCGATTGGCGTGATCGTCCCAGGGGTTGAGGGCGAGATTGCGCCGATGGACAATCTCGTCAGGGCGTATGCTTCGCGCTGAAAGCCGGTGGATATCGCCCCTGAAGGCATTCGGCGAATAGGGCTTGCGCTTATCGCCGAAGGGTACGGCGAGTGAATAGGCGCATTCCTTCATATAGACCAGGCCGGGTTGGATCGCGCCATCAAGGGAGAGGAAGACATGTCCGGGCTCGGAGACCTCCACGACCACGCGATCGCCTTCGCAATAGCTCTGGCGATAGACCAGGAACGTCTCGTCCCGGCCTGTGGAACGCGCCAGCACCGCCCCATCGGCATCCACGATCTTCAGTGTCAATGCCATGCTCGCCCTCCCCGGAGCATGATGCCGAAAAGTGTGAGCGGTTTTCGGACGACATCATGCTCTAACTATTTAATTTAGAACAGGATTCAGATTTTAGGCCGACCCGGCCTGAAATCATCCTGTTCTAGACGATTCGCAATCTCAGCAGCCTGCCGGCAAAGCTCACGCGCAGCCGATAGATTTTTTCGGGCCAGGCCGATCTCAGCCGGGCGTCCTCCACGACGATCTCGTCGATTTCGATCTCGCCGGCGCTGTCGACGAAAATGCTGCCGAGATCTGCCAGATCGATCCGGTCCGGGCTGACGGTCGGCGCCAGGCATGTCATCAGCGACAGGACCGCCGGCTTGCCCCCGTCATAGGTGTCGACGATCTCGACATGGCGGCCGCGCAGCAGGGAAACGACGCGCCGATAGCTGTGCAACTGCGCTTCGGGGGGATAGGCGTCTGAAATATCGAGCGATATGCGCGCGCTCCCTTCGTCGAACCCGACCTCGACATCGCGCGCGCCAAAAGCTTCGCCGGCGGACTGCATGACGCCTGCGAATGTCGGCAGGTTGTGGAACGCCGACTGCATCGTCCATATCTCGTAGCGCCGCGCCGAAAAGGTCTTTGCGGCATAGGTCTCGACGCCGACATCGATCAGGAACGGATGTCCGTTCTTGTAGAGCGTCACGCTCCCCACATCGTTGTGATTGTGGCCCTCGCCATTGTTGCCGCCCTTGACGGCAAGCGAAAACTGCTCGTCGCGGCCGATGAACAGGCCGATGCCGGGATAGAAGATATCGCGTCGGGATGCGGGATGCGGCCCGGCGGCAGCGGGAAGCGTCGGGCCGACCAGCAGTTCCTGCACGCGATACCAGAGGTTCCATTCCCCCGGCAGGTGCGGATTGCCGGAAGCGGCCCTGTCGGCCGCTGCGAACTTAGCCAGCATCTCAGAGCCGACCGCCTGTCCGAACAGATATTCCCGCACACTGCAGGGTTCGACCACCGCGGAAGAATCCGCGAAATTGAAATAATAGCGGCCGGCCACATGCATGTGAGCGATATATTCAGCCATGTTGCGGATCTTCGGCTGTTGCCAAAATCGGCCGAACAGGCCCGGCGCCACCCTATCCAGAATGGTCAAAGCACCATGCAGGCAGAGCGCGGCGTGGCGGTAATAGAGCACGCCCTCCTCGCAGGCGCCGTCTTCGGCATAGTTTGTCAGGAAGGCGTCGAGGCTGCCGAGCGCCTTTTTGACGACGGCGTGACGCGTGGGTTGATCCGTTTTCAGGGAGAAGGCCGTCAATAGGATGTTCTGGCTTATCCATGTCGTCCAGTTGTTCATCCGCTCTTCGCCGCGGCCCATCCACCAGAAATGCCGGGCGAGATAGGGCGAGAGGATGCGGATCTCGATCTCGCGCTCGACGCGTGCCGTAATCTCGGGGCTGATGTCGTCGAGCTCGTCGCCCAGCAATGCGACGATGGTGGCAAGCAGCGCCGCCGTTTCGGCCGCGAAGAGATCGACGACCGGCTGCGAATTGTCGGGAAGCGGCAGCCGCGCACCGCTTCGTTCATAGGCGTTATGCGCCGGAAGCTGCCAGCCGCTCTCCTCCGCGATCAGGAAGATGCCATCGACGATCTTCGGCAGGAATCGCCCTCCGCCTTCGATGAGTTCGCCGAGCACCAGATTGTTGAGCATCCGGCGCCGCGTGAAATATAGCTCCTCGAAGTGCGCGCGATTGCCTGTCGCGGTGAACTCCCGGTAATCCGACGCCGTGATCAGCGGAAAGGTGCGCGCAAGCGTCTCTTCGGCCTCGCCAATGACCAGCTCCCGTACCGCCTGCGGCACAGCGCTCCATCTGGCGCGATCGGAGCAGACCGCCCCAGGCGTGAAATCGCCCAGCACATCCGGCAGCTCTGAAATCTCGCTGAACATGTCCCTCCCCGCATTGGAAAAGCATCGATGAGCGCTTGGTCTTCATGCTCACCTATCATATGTGTTCTACGCTTTCCATGAAATTCGTATGACCTATTCAGAACTTGTTTGACCAATACCGGATATGTGCTATGTGGTTGCGGGAGGAAGAGGAGGCATCGGTGTCCATATCGAATTCGGTCATCGCGACGGATGGCGCTCCGGCAATCTCAAGCCGAAAAGTCGCGGCCTTGTCCAAGCGCCAGCGCAGGATGCGCAGCGCGCTCGTCGCCTATTCCTTCATTGCCCCGAATTTCATCGGCTTTGCCGTCTTCACGCTCGGCCCGATCCTGTTCGCCTTCGCGCTCGCCTTCATGCATTGGGACGGCTCGAATGCGATCACATTCGCCGGGCTGGACAATTTCTGGCGGCTCTTCGAGGACAAGGCCTTCATCGCGGCGTTCTGGAACACGGTCATCTACACGGTCGCCTCCGTGCCGGCGACGCTCATCTGCGCGCTCGGCCTCGCCGTTCTCCTCAACCAGAAGATCGCCGGGCGCGACTTCTTCCGCACGGCAATGTTCTTTCCCTATGTCGCTTCGCTGGTGGCCGTCGCGGTCGTCTGGAACATGATCTTCAATCCCGAGATGGGACCGGTGAACATGATCCTCTACACACTCGGCCTCGACCCGAAGAATATGCCGGGATGGGCGGCCGATCGCCACTGGGCGATGGTGACGGTGATCCTCTTCGGCATCTGGAAGAATATGGGCTATTACATGGTCATCTATCTGGCCGGCCTGCAGGGCATCAATTCGGAGCTCTATGAGGCCGCCGATCTCGATGGGGCCAATGCCTGGCAGAAGTTCATCCATGTCACCGTGCCGCAGCTCGGGCCGACGACCTTCTTCGTCACCGTGATGCTGACGATCCAGTCCTTCAAGGTGTTCGACCAGATCTACATGATCACCCAGGGCGGGCCTGGCACCTCGACGCTCGTCCTCGTCTACCACATCTACAACGAGGCCTTCATTTCCTGGGATCTCGGCTATTCCAGCATGGTTTCGCTCGTGCTGTTCTTCCTCGTGCTCGCCGTCACCGTCTTCCAGTTCCGGCGCCAGAGGGAGGACGAGGCATGAGGATCGCAGGACGCAAGGTGACCGTCAGATCGATCGCGATCTACGCCATCGTCATCGCCGTCACGCTCGTCATGCTGATGCCCTTTGCCTGGATGCTTTCGGCATCCCTGAAGCTCAGCCGCGACGTATTCGCTTTCCCAATCGAGTGGATACCGTCTGAGCCGCAATGGCAGAACTATGTGGATATCTGGACGAAGATCCCGCTTGCGCTGTTCATTTACAACACGTCGAAGCTGACGATCATCGTCACGCTGCTGCAGCTTTTGACCTCCAGCTTTGCGGCCTACGCCTTCGCGAAACTAAATTTCCCCTACAAGAACACCCTGTTCCTCGGCTACATCGCCACCATCGCCATGCCCTGGCAGGTCTATATGGTGCCGCAATTCCTGCTGATGCGTGAATTCGGCCTCAACAACACGCATCTGGCGCTGATCTGCCTGCAGGCCTTCACCGCCTTCGGCGTCTTCCTGATGCGGCAGTTCTACATGTCGATCCCGACCGAGCTCTGCGAGGCGGCCCGCATCGACGGCATGAACGAATATCAGATCTGGGCGCGCATTATGCTGCCCCTGTCGAAGCCCGCGCTCTCGACGCTGACGATCTTCACCTTCGTCACCACCTGGAACGATTTTCTCGGGCCGATGATCTACCTGACCAAGACCGAGCTGAAGACCGTCCAGATCGGCCTGCGCATGTTCATCTCGCAATATTCGGCCGAATACGGGCTCATCATGGCGGCTTCCGTCGTCGCCCTCATTCCGGTTCTCGTCGTCTTCCTCTCTCTCCAGCGTTTCTTCGTCGAGGGCATCGCCTCGACGGGACTGAAGGGTTAAATCCATGAACGCCGTCTCGTCCGTCGCCCCGCAGCCGATCACCGATCCGGAGGTCAAAGCTGCGCTCGATCTTGCCGTCGAGCAGATCAGGCGCAACCTGCCCAAGTTCACCCATGCCTCGCAGAACCATTCGAGCGTCGGAAATTTCTATCCCGCGGTGGCGAACGACCAATGGACCGCAGGTTTCTGGCCCGGTGAGCTATGGCTCGCTTTCGAGCATAGCGGCGACGCGGTTTTCCGGGATGCTGCGCAGATCCAGGTCCAGTCGTTCCTGCATCGGATCGTGAACAGCATCGAGACGGATCATCACGACATGGGCTTTCTCTATTCGCCCTCCTGCATCGCCGCCTGGAAGCTCGTCGGAGACGAGGATGGCCGCAAGGCCGCCATCCTGGCCGCCGACCAGCTGATCGAGCGCTTCCAGCCCATCGGCCAGTTCATCCAGGCCTGGGGCCGCAAGGGGGTGGCGGAGGAATACCGCTACATCATCGACTGCCTGCTGAACCTGCCGCTTCTCTACTGGGCAAGCCGCGAGACCGGCGACCCGAAATATCGCGATATCGCGCTCATTCACGCCCGCACCACACTCGCCAACTCGGTTCGGCCTGATGATTCCACCTATCACACCTTCTATATGGACCCGGTCACCGGAGCGCCGGTGCGCGGCGCCACCAAGCAGGGTTACAAAGACGACAGCGCCTGGGCGCGCGGACAGGCCTGGGCAATCGCTGGCATGGCGCTGTCCTATCGTTATGAGCGGCTCGAGGAATATGGCCAAACCTTCGACCGGCTGCTCGCCTTCTATCTCAACCGGCTGCCGGCCGACATGGTGCCCTATTGGGATCTCGTCTTTTCAGACGGCGACGGCGAGCCGCGCGACAGTTCGTCGGCATCGATCACCGCCTGCGGCCTTCTGGAGATGGCCGATCTCGTCGAGCCGGAACCGGCAGCACGCTATCGCACGCTGGCGCGGCGCATGATGAAGAGCCTTGCGGATCACTATGCGGTCAAGGATCCCAGCGTCTCGAATGGCCTGGTGCTGCACGCCACCTATTCGAAGAAATCGCCGTTCAACACCTGCCGCGGAGAGGGTGTCGATGAATGCGTCTCCTGGGGAGATTATTATTACATGGAAGCTTTGACGCGCCTTTCGCGCAGATGGTCTTCCTATTGGTGAATTCAGGAGAACCCGATGGCCAGCATTTCGCTTAAAGAGCTGAACAAGAGCTACGGTGCGCTCACCGTCGTCCATGACATCGACCTCGAGATCGCAGACAAGGAATTCATCATTCTGGTCGGCCCCTCGGGCTGCGGCAAATCGACGACGCTGCGGATGATCGCCGGCCTCGAGGAAATATCGGGCGGAGAGCTCAGGATCGGCGGCGACGTCATGAACGACGTTCCCTCCAAGGATCGGGATATCGCCATGGTCTTCCAGAATTATGCGCTCTATCCGCATATGACCGTCTACAAGAACATGGCTTTCGGCCTGCAGCTCAGGAAGGTGTCGCGCGACTTCATCGATGCCCAGGTGCAGGACGCCGCCAAGATCCTCGACATCTCTCATCTCCTGAACCGCAAGCCGAAGGCGCTTTCGGGCGGCCAGCGCCAGCGCGTCGCGCTTGGCCGCGCCATGGTGCGCAATCCGGCGGTCTTCCTTCTCGACGAGCCGCTTTCCAACCTCGACGCCAAGCTGCGCGGCACGATGCGCTCCGAAATCACCAAGCTGCACAAGCGCCTCAACGCCACCTTCATCTACGTCACCCACGACCAGGTGGAAGCGATGACCATGGCGGACCGGATCGTCGTGATGAAAGACGGGCATATCCAGCAGGTCGATACGCCGCAGAACCTCTATGACCGCCCCGTCAACATGTTCGTTGCCGGCTTCATCGGCGCGCCGCAGATGAACATGCTGCCCTCGACCATTCTGCGCCGGGGCGACGGCTACATCGCCGTCTTCGACGGCCGGGAGCTGCCGCTGCCCGCCCATTTCGACAAGGGCAGGATCGCCCCCTACGAGGGCCGCGAATTGGTGCTCGGCATCCGTCCGGAGAATTTTCACGAGCTGCCGCCGGCCGACATCGCACCGGAGAACCTGGCGCCCCTCAAGGCGGTCGTGGAACTTGCCGAGCCCATGGGCTCGGAAGTGCATCTGAACATGGTGGCAGGCGGGCGCAATCTGATCGCTCGTGTCTCGCCGCGCTACCGGCCCGATATCGGCGAGGAAGCGACGCTGGTCGCCGATATGACCAATGCGCAGCTGTTCGACAAGGAAACGGAACGCTCGATTCTATACTGAGGCGCCTGCGGGAGACGGCTATGCAGTGGTTGCGGGACATGTGGACGAGGGAGGGGCCGGGCATTCCGAAGGATGCGCCGAAGAAGAACGGCCTTGCCCTGTTCGCCGAGATCCTCGTTCGCGAATGGTGGGAGATGGTTAAGCTGAACATCCTCTTCATCCTGGCCGGCCTCTTCGTCGTGACGCTGCCGGCAGCGCTCGCCGCCATGGCCCGGGTCTCGGTGGCCCTCGTGGAAGACCGCAATACCTATCTGGTGCGGGACTTCACGGAAGCCTTTCTGCGCTACTTCTGGCGCGCCACCGCCTGGGGCCTGGCGCTGGCGGGCGCTCTCGCCGTCTGCCTCTACGCGATCGCAACCTATGGCGCCGGCGCGCGGGACAATCTGTTGCTGAGCGCACCACTGACGATCGCGCTCGTCGCCACCGCCTTCGTCGCGGTCCTCGCCTGCCATCTCGTCATTCTGATGGTGATGCGCGATCTGCCGGCTCTGAGATTGCTGCGCCTCGCCGCGCTCGCCTCGGTCATCCGTCCGCTCCCGGCGCTTGCCGCGCTCGCCTTCGCCGCCAGTCTCTGGCTGGCGCATATCCTCTTCTATCCGGTTTCGGTGTTCATGCCGGCAACCGTCAATTTTTCACTCGGAATGTTCGCCGTCGCATTCGGCGTCCATCGGGCGGCGGTGATGGTTCTAGACCTGCCAAACGCAACGCAGCCGCACCGCGAACCGCATGCACGAGACGCTTTATAAAACAACTGATCCAGAGATGATCCAGGGAAGGAGAACGGGAATGTATTTGGATAAATTCGGGGGGACGGTGAAACTTGCCGTGGCGGGGTTCACCTTGGCGGCGATGACGGCCGGGGCTGCGCTTGCCCAGGACGCCGTGACGCTCAAATGGGCTTTGTGGGACTGGGACAAGACCGCCTATTACAAGCCGCTGATCGAGGCCTATCAGGCTAAGCACCCCAACGTGAAGTTCGAGCCGATGGACCTCGGCTCGCAGGACTATCAGCAGATGATCTCGACGCAGCTGACCGGCGGCTCCAAGGATATCGACATCGTCACCGTCAAGGACGTGCCGGGCTACACCAATCTGGTGCGCGCCGGCAACATTGCCGATCTCAGCGGCTTCGTGAAGGATCAGAAGATCGACCCGGCCCCCTATGGCGGCCTGATCGAGGAGCTGACCATCGATGGCAAGATCTACTCCCTGCCGTTCCGTTCCGATTTCTGGGTCGTCTATTACAACAAGGATATATTCGACAAGGCAGGCGTCCCCTACCCCACCAATGACATGACCTGGGCGCAGTTCGACGAGACCGCCGAGAAGCTTTCGGGCGGCATGGGCACCAACAAGACCTACGGCGCGCTTCTGCACACCTGGCGGTCGACCGTTCAGCTGCCCGGCATCCTCGATGGAAAACACACGCTGGTCGACGGCGACTACGGCTTCCTGAAGCCCTGGTACGAGCGGGCGCTGACCCTGCAGAAGGATGGCGCGATTCCCTCCTATGCTTTCCTGAAGACGTCGAACACGCATTATTCGGCGCTCTTCTTTAATGGCACGATCGGCATGTTGCCGATGGGAACCTGGTTCGTCGGCACCCAGATCACCAAGGTGAAATCGGGTGAATCGAAGAGCAAGAACTGGGGCATCGTGAAGTTCCCGCATCCCGACGGTGTGGCAATCGGCACGACCGCTGCGCAGATCTCGGGCCTGGCGGTCAACGCCAACTCCGTTCACAAGGATGCCGCTCTCGATTTCATCAAGTTCGTCACCGGTCCTGAGGGCGCAGCAGTCATCGCGTCGACGGGCACTTTCCCTGCGCTCAAGACGGATGATGTCAGCGCCAAGATCGCGGCAACACCCGGTTTTCCTGAGGATGCGGCCAGCAAGGAGGCGCTGAAGCCGTCGAAAACCTACCTGGAGATGGCGGTCAACCCCAACGCCGCCAAGATCGAGGTCGTGCTCAATCGCGCGCATGACGCGATCATGACCGACAGCACCTCCGTCGATGACGGGCTGAAGGAAATGACCGAAGGCGTGAAGGCCATCAAGTAAGCGTCCAGAAATATCGACGGCCGCGGGCAATGTCTGCCCGCGGCCGATCCTGTTTTTCATGAATTTCGAGCCTGACAATGATATATGATCCCGCCCGGGCCAATCCGCTTTTCGGCAACCCCCTGAAGACACGCGACGACCTCGCCAGGGCCGTCATCGATCTCTTCGAGCCGCTGCTGCCGTATTTTTCCGAAGGCGGCGCCCGTGTGCGCCTCGGCGCGGCCGGCGCGATCTTCGATCGGGCGGCAGCGGATCTGGAGGGATTTGCGCGGCCGCTCTGGGGAATCGTTCCGCTCGTTGCGGGCGGCGGCGTGTTTCCGCATTGGGATCTCTATCGCGGCGGGCTGGCAAACGGCACCAATCCCGCTCATCCCGAATATTGGGGCGATCTTGCCGACCGCAATCAGCGGCTGGTCGAACTCGCCGCCGTCGGCTTCGCCCTGGCGCTCGTGCCCGAGCACATCTGGGAACCGCTTGACGACAGCGAGAAGAAGACGGTCGCCGCCTATCTTCTCAGAGCACGCGAGCTGGAATTCATCGACAACAACTGGAAATTCTTCCGTGTGCTCATCGATCTAGGGCTGGAACGCGTGAGCGTGGCGTTCGATCACCGGAAAACCCTCGCCTATCTCGACGAAGTGGAGGCCTTCGACCTCGGGGAAGGCTGGTATCGCGACGGGCCGGTTCGGCGGGTCGATCATTACATTCCCTTCGCCATGCATTTCTACGGCCTGATCTATGCGGTGCTGGCCAAGGGCGACGAGGCGCGCAAGGATCGCTTCCGCGATCGTGCCGAGATCTTCGCCAGGGACGTCCGCCACTGGTTCGGCCCCGATGGTGCAGCCCTTGCCTTCGGCCGCAGCCAGACCTACCGCTTCGCGGCGGGAGGTTTTTGGGGCGCGCTTGCCTTTGCCGGCGTCGAAGCCCTGCCCTGGGCGGAGATCAAGGGCTATTACATGCGCCATATCCGCTGGTGGTCGGCGATGCCGATTGCCGATCGCGACGGCGTTCTTTCGGTCGGCTACGGCTATCCGAACCTCTTCATGAGCGAGAGCTACAACTCTCCCGGCTCGCCCTATTGGGCGCTGAAATTCTTCCTGCCGCTCGCCCTTCCGGGGGATCATCCGTTCTGGGCGGCCGAGGAGGCACCGCAGCCGGAATTTCCGGAGCCGGTTGCGTTGAAGCCGGCGGGAATGGTCGCCATGCACACGCCGGGAAACGTGGTCGTACTCTCCTCAGGGCAGCAGCACGACAAGATGCTCGGCGCAAACGAGAAATATTCGAAATTCGTCTACTCCACGCGCTACGCCTTCAACATCGAAGCCGACGACCGGAATTTCTCCGCCGCGAGCTTCGACGGCATGCTCGGCCTCTCCGATGACGGCGTCCATTTCCGGATGCGGGAATCTCTCGAAGAGGCGTTGATCGCTGGCGACCTGCTCTATTCGCGCTGGCGCCCCTGGAGCGATGTCACCATCGAATCCTGGCTGCTTCCCGAAAACCCGTGGCACATTCGCATCCACCGCATCGCCACGCCGCGCACCCTTGGCACCATCGAGGGCGGCTTTGCGATCGAACGCGCGGATTTCAATGCCGATCGCTCCGATGTAAGCGATGGTCGGTCCGTCTGGTACGGACAGACTGATATCAGCGCGATCGTCGATCTATCGCCAAATCGAAGGGCCGGCCATGCGATGAGCCCGATACCAAACACAAATCTCATCCACGCCAAGACCCTGCTGCCGCAGCTGCGCGGCGAAAGCGGCCCCGGAACCACCGTGCTGGTGACCGCCGCGATGGCCCTGCCCCGCCGTGAAAACTGGGCAAAGGCGCTCGACAACCCGCCGGCCTGTCCTCGCCTCGACGAGGTGGAGCGGTTCTTTCGCGAAAAAGGCGTACGCGTGCCGGCATTCGCCCTCGGGACGTAGCTTGGAGGACTGGCTTCCGGGTTTCGACCGCCGGCCAGACGGTTGATTATCGTGCGGTCAACTCTGAACGGTATGCTTCACCAATGCGCTGCGCCAGCTGTGCCATTTGATCGTCGGGTATCTGTAAAACCCCGTACTCCGCCATCAGTGCATGGTATTGCTGCTTTTCGAGCGGCACACCTGAGGGCAAGGGAACGACATGAAAATGTAGGTGGCTGTTGGCTTGTTGGCTGCCGAGCGAAAGCACATAAATTCGCTCGGCGTCCAACAGGCTTTTGAGGGCGCGCGACAAGACATGCACCTTCTCCTGTAGTCGAAGATATTCATCTGTCGACATGTCCCGCGCCAGATCCTCCCGGTGCTCCTTCGGACAGACGAGGCAATAGCCCGGTAGAGTGGGGTATTTGCTCAGGAAAATGGTCGTCTCGTCGTCTTCAAAAACGCGATGATGAAAGAAGTCAGGGTCATTCCTGACCAAGCCACAGATAAAGCATGGCCTTGTTCCGATGTCGTGCACATAGGCCTTGAGATCAAATGGTTGGCGTTCGATCATTCTAAACCTCTGTCGTCTCACGCGCCGAGGCGTATCCGATCGTCAAATTGGTGCGACCACCGATATTGGGAAGTCAAATCGATCCTGCCATCAAATCTGTCCACTGGCGCATATGCGAGGTGATGGTCCTGACACTCCCATTGCAATCGACTTTGCATGATTTAGGTGATATTGTGATGCTTATCACCAATCTCACGTGGCCGAAATGACCGAAGCTCTCTTTTCCGAATTTCTCATGATTGATCGGTCGTCCGCCAACGACGGACGAACCGTGCCATTGGCTGGCCGCCGGCGCAAAGGCGTTGTTCCAGAACGGGCCTCGGATGAAAACGCTCTGCGTGATGCGTTCGCGGATGCCTTCCTGCAGACCCTGACGAAGTTCGCCGTCGATCGATCTGCTTTTCCTGGGAACGCGGACCCCGAACTCGCGAAGCTCGCCAGGGCGATGGCAAATGTTGCGGTCGGGGATTCCGTGGTAATCCGCTTAAAACCCGATCTTCCGGAAGGACATCGCAGATCCGTCAAGACCTTCTTCCAGACGATGGTCCGCGTCAGCGGCTCGCTGGAAGAAAGCCGGCTGGAAGACGCGATCAACAAGCTCGCGGATGTTATACTGCCTGATGAGCTTGGCGAGGCGCGCGGCGTGCTCGCAGCGGACAATCTGGAGCTCAGGGATCGCTTCATCGCTGAGGTGCCGCAGCTCACCAGCGCGGAGATCGGAAACCGCGCCGGCTCAAGCGCGAGAAACCTCTACGCGACTGCGGCGCGCTGGAAGAAAGCCGGCGACATTTTCTCAGTACATCATCGCGGCACCGAATATTTTCCGGCGTTTCAGCTCCGGGACGGACGGCCGCATCCTGCGATCAAGAAGGCGCTTGTGGCGCTTCCGGAAAACCTGTCTCCATGGCAGCGTGCATTCTGGTTCGTTTCAACGAACGGCTGGCTGGACGACAAGGCGCCCATGGATGCGCTTGACGATATCGACGCGGTGGCTGCTGCCGCGGCCCGTGAACGGCAAGAGGTCATTGGGTGAGCCACCCTCCTCTGCCATGCCCGCCATCTCCTTTTGCAACGATCAACATCCGGATGATCAAGGCGGGTACGGCGCTTCATCGGACCCATCTGTCTTCGTTCCGGGCAGGGCAATTCAATCCCTGCAAGGGACAGCCGACGCGCTTTGCACCGTTCAACGACGCGCACGGCAATTGTGTCGCGACGCTCTATGCGGCAACGAGCAGAGAGGCGGCCGCCTTCGAGTCGATCTTTCACGACATCGAACCGGCCGCCGCTTTCAACACCGTCCGGCTTGCCGTCGTCGAAGCGCGGACGGTGAGCGTCATCGCGCCAAAGCGTGATCTACGGTTGGCAAGCCTTTTCGCACCCGATTTGAAAGCCTGGAAACTCAATCGAACGGATCTCATCGAAACGCCGAAGACGACATATGGCGAGACCGTCCTGTGGGCCGAAGCCATTCATCGGACGCGCGCCGACGTCGACGGGTTGATCTGGACGTCCTGCCAGTGCGATCCCGAGCAATGCATCATCCTGTTCGAGGATCGCCTGGCAGAGGACCGGCTCGACGTCGTTCAATCCATTGACGCCGGTGCGGACGCCGATCTCCTTCTCGAACTGCGGGACTATGGGCGCCGTGCGGGCATCACGATCATATCTTAGCACCAATGACGCTCGCTGACTTCGGAACCGTCACCAAAGCTATTCTCGAAAAGCCAATGCGCGCCCAACGCCGCCGCCGCATAATATTTTCGAATTACTCGATAATTATATTTACACCCTCAACTAATGAATAAGAAAAACCCACTCTTCGCAACATTGCTGTAATGAAATCCGGCAAAGCGCAGCAGCATACTCAGCTTTCAGTTTCCGAGATCTTGAGAGGAGGACGCAATGCCTACCATAATGATCTACCACGACGTCAAAGACACGAAACACTGGCTCGCCTCACCGATCCGCAAGCAGGTATTGGAACCCGTTGGCGTCACGAACATTCGCACGTTTACAGACCCTCAAAACTCCAACCGCGTCGGCTTGGTCATGGACGTTGCAGACATGGAAAAGTTGATGGCCTTCATGCAGACCAAGGCAGCGGCCGATGCGATGGCGAGTGACGGCGTCTTGCCCGAGACCATGACGTTCCTCGTTCAATCGTAACACACACATCTCGACGAGACTTGGAAATGCAACGCGGGAGGATGATATGACGACATTATTCGTTAGGCACGAGGTCTCCGATTATGCCGCCTGGCGCAAGATATATGATGGCTTTTCGCCGGTGCAGAAGGTCAATGGGGTAACGGCGCAAGCCGTTTATCGCGCCAACGACAATCCGAACGATATTACCGTCACCCACGAGTTTGCCACGCTTGAAGCGGCGCAGGCATTTAGCAAGCTGGACGAGCTGAAGACGGCGATGCGCACGGGAGGCGTGCTCGGCGCGCCGACGGTGTGGTTTGCCAACAAAGCATGAAATGCCGCCAAACGGCCTCCGCCGCTGCAAGCGGAGGCCAGGTTGCGGTCGCGCTCTGCACGTGACATGGAAGGCGAGGAGTGCGCCCTTGCGCCGATTGCCGACCTTTGGTGGCAGTTGCAGGCGAACTGCGCAAATTCGTCCGCGGTCCTATTGTCCGTTCCTGATGTCGCGCAAGAGATCCAGGCCGCGCTGGTATTTTTCCGTTTTCTTGCCAGCTTGTTCGGCCTGTCGGAGATTATCTTCGAGATCGGCCCGTTTGACGGGCAAGGCCAGCGCGTTTGATGCCGCACGTCTGACGAAATCGTCATCCGGCTCGTCCGGCCGCCGTGTCAGAGCATTCACCGCGGAGATGATCGCCGGCGGAAACCCTTCTTCCCGCAGCCTGTCGAGCGTCCAGCCGCTGCCCTTCTCGACGACGTCATGAAGGTAGGCGACCGTTCGCGTCTCCTCACCGGAAACGAGAAGCGCTACTCGCTGGCAGTGCTCGAAGAACGGCCGGCCGGTCTTGTCCGCCTGGCCTTCGTGGGCCGTAAGAGCGATCTGGATGGCATGGTCGAGATGCTGCATGGCGATCACGGCCCTTCGGTCTTCCTGATCTTCCGCCAGGAAGGCTTTTCGCCCGTCGTCATCTCGATGTCAGGCACGGGAGCCTTGGCGGCCTCAACAGGCCACGTTCTTGGCCGATCGAAATCGCCGCTCTCGCCCGCCCCTTGAAGCAATGCCGCATCATCCCTGTCGTCTTCATCGAGCAGGTTCTGCAGCGTCTCATGCTCATCCTCGCCGGCAAGTTCGTCGCAGGCTTGAAGCCAATGGCGCTGGTCAGCGCCATCCGGGCGGCCCTCGGCCTCCCAGATTTCGTAGGCACGGCGACGGATTTGCTCGTGCTTGTCTATAGCCATGATCGCCTCCAAGCGCATTGGAACGAGCCGCCCGAAGAGCGGCTCGGCCGCCCTTTTCAGGGCGTGTTGATGGTTGGAAGAAAATCCTCCACCTGCTTGCGTTGATCCTTTGGAAGCGTCTCCACCCGTTCCTTCCAGAACCGTTCGGCCTCCGGCGGATCCTTGTCCCAGTGGCGAACATCGGTGATATTGTCATCGATCATCGACCGGCGGTGGCCGCCGAGACTGAGATATTTTTTCGCAAGCTTCAGGCTTGGGGTTTCGGTGCCGCTATCGCGACTTAATACCGAACTCACATTGCGCCGGGCGGTCTCCAATGCCCTTTTGCGATCGGTTTCGGCCCGTTCGGTATCGGCGGACCGCGCATCGTCGGTGCCGCTCTCTGGCGGCACGTTGGATCTGGAAGTCATCATGGATCACCTTTCGATGTTGTGATCCAATAACCTTCGCAAGCAGTGAGAGTTCCGCGTGGGTGGCGATTGATTTGAGCGGGGGATCGAGGCGGAGCCACGCATCCGGCGATCAATGGACGGCCATGCTCACCATCCGATAGGGGTGCACGGCTTCGAATTGCGAGATCATCGCCGTTGCCTGCTGCAATACGAGCTCGGCATTTTCCGGATCATCACGGGCGAGCTCATCGGCGTTGACGCGGATCGCTTCAGCCATGTTGTTGGAGATTGCCGCAAATTGCGTATTGCCTTCGACAAAGGCCTCACGCGCCGTGTCCTCCAGCGTACGAGCGATATCGACGAGGATTTCCTCGCGTTCCTCGATACTGAGGTCTTTGATTAGTTTGGTGTTCTCTTCCATGTCACTCACTCCTAAAGACGTGGGACGGTGACCGAGCTCATCAAGCCTCGGCCACCAAAGAACTAGGAATGCCGAAATACGGATTCAAGCCTCAATGCCGTTCGCCCTTTTATTCGAACGCAGGAGCCGATTGTCTGTTCCCTGTTGGGCGTTAGCAGTCTCCGGCGGAGAGTGCTAATTTTTCTTTCGTCGCCTCTTGAAATTGCTAAACCCTCGAACCAGATCATTCGCGCAAGGCGCGCGCGAACCTGCACCCGCCCGGATTGGTTATCCGGTCCGGCCACGGGAACAACGTCATCATTGTTCATCGATGGAGGAAGACATGTCGTTTCGACCGCTTCATGACCGTATTCTCGTCCGCCGGGTCGATTCAGAGGAAAAGACCAAGGGCGGCATCATCATTCCCGACACCGCCAAGGAGAAGCCGCAGGAAGGCGAGGTTATCGCCGTCGGCCCCGGCGCACGCAACGACGCCGGACAGATTCAGGCTCTCGACGTCAAGCCCGGCGATCGCATCCTGTTCGGCAAATGGTCCGGCACCGAGATCAAGATCAATGGCGAAGATCTGCTGATTATGAAGGAAAGCGACGTGATGGGGATTATCGAAACCCGGGGCGAAAAGAAGCAGGCCGCCTGAGATTCCTGCGGGGCATCCGTCGATGCAGGAGCGCATCGGCTTTTCATGGAAACGCAGAACCGCTCCAACCTTTTATTTCTGACGCAATTCCAAACGGAAAACCACGTCGCACTTTTCCAGGAATTGCTCTGGCTGCCTATGAAGGAGTGAGGACAATGGCTGCTAAAGAAATCAAATTCGGCACCGAAGCCCGTGAGAAGATGCTGCGTGGCGTCGACATCCTGGCCAACGCCGTGAAGGCGACCCTCGGCCCGAAAGGCCGCAACGTCGTGATCGAAAGGTCTTTCGGCGCACCGCGCATGACCAAGGACGGCGTTTCGGTCGCCAAGGAAATCGAACTCGAAGACAAGTTCGAAAACATGGGCGCACAGATGGTCCGCGAAGTCGCCTCGAAGACCAGCGACATCGCCGGCGACGGCACCACGACTGCAACGGTGCTCGCCCAGGCAATCGTCAAGGAGGGCGCCAAGGCCGTTACTTCGGGCATGAACCCGATGGACCTGAAACGCGGCATCGATCTTGCGGTCGGCGCCATCGTCGCGGAACTGAAGGCCAACGCCCGCAAGATCTCCAACAATTCCGAAATCGCCCAGGTCGGCACGATCTCTGCCAATGGCGATGCCGAAATCGGACGCTTTTTGGCGGAAGCCATGGAAAGGGTCGGCAATGATGGCGTCATCACGGTCGAAGAGGCCAAGACCGCCGAAACCGAACTCGAAGTCGTCGAAGGCATGCAGTTCGACCGCGGCTATCTCAGCCCCTACTTCGTGACCAATGCCGACAAGATGCGGGTCGAGTTCGAAGACCCCTATATCCTCATCCACGAGAAGAAGCTCTCCAACCTGCAGTCGATGCTGCCGGTTCTCGAAGCCGTCGTCCAATCCAGCAAGCCGTTGCTCATCATCGCTGAAGACGTCGAAGGCGAGGCGCTTGCGACGCTCGTCGTCAACAAGCTGCGCGGCGGCCTGAAGATCGCCGCCGTCAAGGCGCCTGGCTTCGGCGACCGCCGCAAGGCCATGCTGGAAGACATCGCCATCCTGACCGCCGGCACCGTGATCTCCGAAGATCTCGGCATCAAGCTCGAATCCGTTACGCTCGACATGCTCGGCCGTGCCAAGAAGGTGTCGATCGAGAAGGAAAACACCACGATCGTCGATGGGGCAGGCGCCAAGTCCGACATCGAAGGCCGTATTGCCCAGATCCGCGCCCAGATCGAGGAAACCACGTCCGACTACGACCGCGAGAAGCTGCAGGAACGCCTTGCAAAGCTCGCCGGCGGCGTTGCCGTTATCCGCGTCGGCGGCTCGACGGAAGTCGAAGTGAAGGAGAAGAAGGACCGCGTCGACGACGCGCTTCATGCAACCCGCGCGGCGGTGGAGGAAGGCATCCTGCCTGGCGGCGGCGTGGCGCTGCTGCGCGCCGTCAAGGCGCTCGACAATCTCAACACGGCCAACCAGGACCAGCGCGTCGGTGTGGAGATCGTCCGCCGCGCGGTCGAGGCCCCGGCTCGCCAGATCGCCGAAAATGCCGGAGCGGAAGGCTCGATCATCGTCGGCAAGCTGCGCGAGAAGACCGAGTTCTCCTACGGCTGGAACGCTCAGACGGGCGAATATGGCGACCTCTATGCCCAGGGCGTTATCGATCCGGCCAAGGTGGTGCGCACCGCGCTGCAGGATGCGTCCTCCATCGCCGGTCTTCTCGTCACGACGGAGGCCATGATCGCCGAGAAACCCAAGAAGGACGCGCCGCCGCCATTGCCCGCCGGCCACGGCATGGACTTCTAAGACCGCTACCGGCCCGCCGGCTTGGCCGGCGGGCCCTTTCGGAGGGAATAGAGATGGTTCAAACGATCAAAACTCGATCGCAGGCACCGCTGGACTCCCGCGATCTCGAAATCTGCCAGCAGGTCTTCGACAAGATCAGATCCGATTACCAGGTGGCAAAGGACAGCGACGAAGCCGAACGAATGGCGAGCATCGTCATCGAACTCTACCGGCAGGGTGTGCGCGACGCCAATCACCTGCAGTCGATGGTCGAGGCGGCCCGCGGCCTCTTCGAAACGAGCGAGCGGTAGGGAATGCCGCGCCTGCGCGTCATAAGTACCGCGCGGGACCACACATAATGATGGTGTCAGCGTGGGCGCCGTCCGGAGGATTTACCCCGAAGAACGGTCATCTGCTCCTGCTGCACTTCATTTTCATCGTTCAAAACGGCTTGCCAAAGCCTGTTGCCGAGCCGAAGCGACACCCGTTTCGTCCCCTCGTGTTCAGCTGTCCCGATTTCCACGGAACTGACGACGGAACCATGGCGCATGTGGCGGCGAAGATCGGCAAGCGACAGCCCGAACCGCTCCGCCAATTCCGATGATTCCAGGATGAAATCGCCATTTGCATCGCGCTCGATCAGCACCGACTTTTTCTCCAGCTACGTTCCACGCCGACCACTCAGGCCACCGCCGGGATCTCATTGTCTTCCTTTGGCAGTAGCTGCGCCACTGCGCTCAGCAGATCCGTCTGCGATATCAGGCCGAGGATCCGGTAATCGTCATCGACAATGATGACGGCATGCGTGCGCCCGTCCGTCAGAACCGGCAATAACGACAGAGCGGGGTCCGAGGGCCTCGCTACCGCCGGTCTCGCGATCGCATGCGCGATTGTCTCGGTGCTCATGGACAATTCCCGCAAGCCGACGGTGCCGACGAGGCGGCCCTCTGGGTCCTTCACCGGCAAGGTGCGGATATTATGCTTCAAGAGAAGATGCCGTGCGGCATCCGGCTCCGAAGCTTCGCCAATGGCGATCACGTCGCGCGACATGATATCGGCACAGTTGATCTTGCCGTTTGAGCGGATGGCCGCTTGCAGCTCGACCTGCTGCAACAGCCGGCTAAGGTCTGCCCGGTCGATATCGAAGGTTTCGTCAAGCGCTTCGAGGGCCGCATCGACATCCTCCTCGCGAAAACCCACCCGCACCATGGATGGCAGGTCGATCGTCTGATGGGTGTTCTCTGCCGCTTTCGGAACGACATGCGGATAATTCCGCTTGGACACCTTGTGGAACAGCAGGCCAAGGCCGACGAGAATGCAGGAGTTCAAAGCGACGGGCACGAAGGGAAAGAGGAGCCCCCAGCCGGCAACGACAGGGCCGCCGAGCACGGCGGTCAGTGCGGCGGCTCCGCCGGGTGGATGAAGGCAGCGCGTGAAGGACATCGCGCCGATGGCAAGCGAAACGCCGACGCCGGTCGCGATGATCGGATCGCGAATGAAATAGGCGGCAATGATTCCCATCAGAGCGGAAATGGTATTGCCGCCGATGATCGACCATGGCTGCGCCAGCGGGCTTGCCGGCACCGCAAAAAGAAGCACCGCGGACGCTCCCATCGGCGCGACGATCAGAGGAAGATGTGGCCCCTGGCCAAACAGATAGCCGCTGATGACGCCGGTGAAACCAATGGCCAGCAAAGCGCCGAGACATGCAATCAATCGCTCTCGTAAGGTCGCACCGGCCAGAATAGGTGAAAACAAACGGAAGCGGCGGAAGCGGCTCGGTCCCACCTTCGGGGAAACGGGATACTGCATGACAAGACCAATTAAGCGAGGATTAGGTGGAGGGCGAACGGGAAATGTGAGAGCTAGTTTGTCGCCAGCCTGACATCTCTGCCCTTTGTCGCGCTGAGGACTTCGTGGAATGCGTTGAACGCGCTGGGACGATCAGTCCTGCGGTAGACGAGCAGCGTCTCGACAGGGCCTAGCTGATGGGTCTGGACAGGCGTCGGCCAGTGCATGAGATCAAGGACGGATCGCGGCATGACACCCGCCGTGTTGCCGGTCGCAACGCTCGCCAGGATCGCGTGGTAGGAGCCGAGCTCGCTCGTCGGCAGGGCGCTCGATTTGCGCGCCCAGTTTTCGGCGATCCTGCGATAGGTGCAGCCGGGCTCGAGAGCGGCGAGCGATCCGACACGCAGGTCTGCGGCGGATTTGATGGAGGGATGCCCGGATGGCAACACGATCAACAGGTCCTCGACGAAGACCGGCTCCATTTCCAGTGCCTTGAGTTCGGCATCGAAGCTCGAGTCTTCCTCCCGCATCGTCTTCGGCGGGCGGGCAATCAGCGCACAATCCAGGACATCGGAGAGAACGTCGCGGGTCAGATCGCGGGACGCTCCCATCGTCAGATGAAGCGACACATCAGGCCACATCTGATTGAATTGCGTTAGCGCCGCCGGCAGCCTGCTTGCCGCCGTGCTCTCCATGGTGCCGACCCGCAACGTCCCCGATGGGGCGAGAGGCCGCACGGCCTGGCGCGCTTCGAGCGCAAGCGTCATAAGCCGGTTGGCATAGCCGAGAAACGTCTCACCCTCCCGCGTCAACGTCATCTTCTTGCCGTCACGGCTGAAGAGGGAAACGCCGAGGTCCTCCTCCAATTGCTGGATACGCGTCGTCACATTCGACGGAACTCGCCCTACGGCCTTGGCAGCCTTCGTCACGCTGCGGTCGCTGGCGACAGCGAGGAATATCTCGATCGATGAAAGGTCCAATGAAAAGATCTCGTTTCCGGAATTAAGACGGCAGATAATTCTCTATATAAAAATCATTATGCCAACTCAAGCCGGTTTCGGCATTGGACGAAAAAAAGCAAGCCGGGGACCGGACAAGCAAGCGATTGCCGAAAAAAGGATCGCGACGCCGAGGAAATAGCCATGCAAGCGGCGACATGCCTCTGTCGGACGGGGATTTGCGGGTTTGGGGCTGGCATGAGGTTTGCATCCGCAAGGCCATCTGCAGATCGATCGGCGACGACCCCATGTTGCACCTTGTCTTGACCTGTCTTCTCCTGAGCGTCGCTTCGGGCTTGAGCATGCGGCGTTTTCTGCTGCCGTATTTCGCAGGCGGCGACCTCGCCGAGAAATCCGCCCCAGTGACAATCGTCGCAAGCGCCGTCTTTCTGGCGGCAATCGCTTTCACCGTCTCCGATCAGGATGTTTGGGCAAAATCCGTCATCCTGATACTCGGCCTCTCGCTGGCGGCGATGTTCGACGATGCGAGACCCAGGCTGACGATTGCCCTCTCCGCCATCAGTTTGGCAGCCTATCTCGGGCTGCGTTCGATTAGCTGAGCATCCGATCTTCACGCAAACAGATCCGTGGTGATTGAACACCGCAGCTCATCGCAGGTGTCGAAGCCCAATCGAGGCGTTGCATCTACCGACGAAATTATTCGTCAACAGAGCCACATCTTACAACCTGAAACATCCCCCTACCGCGGACAAGAAAGACTTCGCGCAAAACGGGAAATGATCTCCATTGAAGAATATTCACTTGCTGTTATTCTCCATCGTAGAACATTTTCCGAGACACGCCGGGATCGCAGCGGCTCCCGTGCCGCACGAATGTTCGAGTTACGCCGATGATGAGGAGGCGAGTGGCGATCATGGAGAGCGACCCGGCAGGAAAAATCTGGTCGGAGTGGTATGCGTGGCATCCTGTCTTGCCGATCGATGACACAGTGTTCTGGCTCGAGACCGTGTACCGAAGGGAAAGCCCGGAAGGTCTCTGGCAATATCGTTCGTTCCGGCCCGAGGTTGAACGCCGGCAGGCTCTAACCGACATACCGGTCTGTCCCGGCGCTTAAAACCCGATATCGATCCCTAGGTAGGATTGCGTCAACCGAGCGCCTGGCTGACGAGTGCGTAGGTCTTCGGCTCCGGCGCCACCGCGCGTCCGGCAACAGGAAGCCAAGGGCCACCGAGCGACATGGTCGTCACGATATCGTAGACAGGAAGACCGCAGCGGGAGAGGAAATCGGAAAAGGCTCCGCCCTGCTCGCGTGTGTCGAGGCGCAGGAACGCTCCTGCGTGCTCGGCTGCATGCGGGCGGGCGACGGCGATCGCGTCTGCGTCACTGCGCGCCACAACGGGACCGATGACATGGCCACGCCCGAACCGCCGGCAAAGCGAGAATGCCTCAATCCGACCGGCGCGGCTCAACACGATGCCCTTGGAATTTGCCAGAAGCCGGGCCAGGAGCAGTTTGCGATCCGTGCCGAAAGCCACGCAATCCAATTCGGCGATCGCTTCAAGATCACCAGCCTCGACGGCCCGTATCACGGCGCCGGATGGCGGCGCCACATCCGGCGGCAAGATCGCTTCGCCTTGGCATTGAAAGACGAGCGCCTCCCGAACAAAATTCAGGGACCGATAAAGACGGCGCGCTGCGCGCGTCGCATTCAGCCCGAGGTTCCGCCCGGCGACCTGATTCAGCGCGTGTCCCATCAACCATTGCCCGGCGCCATTGGCTTGAAGACGCGGCGAGGTGATGACCATACCGACCGTGGCAAATTGCGCGTCATAGGGAAACCACATGGCAGAGCCAAGGATGCGGCCGATTTCATCGATCGCCACGATGCCCTGGCCGAACTCCCGCAGGAACTGCCAGTCTTCGCCACGATGCGGCCAGGCGACGGTCATCGACAGTGCATGCAACTGGTCGAGGGCAACGCTGTCGATCCCGGCGATATGCGTCTCGAAACTATCGACGAACCTGGATTCGGATATCAGTTCACTCACTCCCGCCCTCCTGCCGCATTTTTGGCCAAGTCTGCGCCCGGAAACTTCTCCGCCAAGACTAGAACAGATCGTTCGATACAATTCACCGCTGAAGCCTGCGCAAACACAACAATCGACCAAATCCCGATGCGCTTTCGGCAAGTAACGCCTGCGCCTCCCTCTAGACTCATTGACAGATCCAGCGGCCGGAGTCGCTGTTCACTGTGAGAGCCCGGAAAATGTCACCTCCCTCAGTCCAGTTGCAAACACCTCTAACATCTCGCTGGGCCGAATTGTCGTTTCCGTCGGCGGCATCGCCGCCCGTCTCGACAAGCAGGGCATGCTTGTGAGGTCCCCGATGCAGGCCATTGAAATTCTCGAAAGGCTCGTCGGCTTCCCCTCCGTCGTCGGCACGCCGAACGGCGAGATCGTCGCATGGATCCGGCACTATCTGCAAAGCCACGGCGCTATCGTCACGGAGCTTCCCGGTCCGGAGGGCGACCGGTCGAACCTCTTTGCCACGATCGGCCCGAAGGAGACGCCGGGCTATATCCTCTCAGGCCATATGGACGTGGTTCCCGCCGCCGAAGGCGGCTGGACCAGCGACCCGTTCCGCCTGCGCGCCGAAGCAGGCCGCCTCTACGGTCGCGGCGCCACGGATATGAAGGGCTTCCTGGCCGCGGTTCTCGCGGCCGTCCCCGCGCTGGCGGAAACACCGCTTCGCCGCCCCGTCCATCTTGCCTTTTCCTATGACGAGGAGGCCGGCTGCCGCGGCGTGCCGCACATGATCGCCCGCCTGCCGGAGCTCTGTGCAACTCCGCTTGGCGCGATCATCGGCGAACCGAGCGGCCTGCGGGCAATCCGCGCTCACAAGGGCAAGGCCGCCGCCCGGCTGACGGTCAAGGGCCGGTCCGGCCATTCCTCGCGTCCAGACCAGGGACTGAACGCAATCCATGCTATCACCGATGTTCTGGCCTGCGCTCGCGCCGAAGCCGAACGGCTCGCCTCCGGCCCATTCGAACCTGTCTTCGAACCGCCCTACTCCTCCCTTCAGGTCGGCACGCTGAAGGGCGGCCAGGCGGTCAACATCATTCCCGACACCTGCGAGGCCGAGTTCGAAGCGCGGGCCATTTCCGGCGTCGATCCGATCACGTTGCTTGCCCCACTCCGAGCGGCGGCCGAAGCGCTATCGCGGCGAGGCTTCCAGATAGAGTGGCGCGAGCTCAGCGCCTATCCGGCGCTTTCGCTGGCCGCCGATGCGCCGCTTGCGGCGCTGCTCGGCGAACTGACCGGCATCGAGCCGCTCGCCGCCGTCAGCTACGGAACGGAGGCCGGCCTTTTCCAGCGCGCCGGCATCGATGCGATCATCTGCGGACCGGGCGACATCGGCCGTGCCCACAAGCCGGACGAATTCATCCTCGCCGGCGAACTGCTGGCCTGCCAGGCGATGGTCGAGGCGCTTGGCCGCCGCTGCGCCTGATGACATCGGATCAAGGAGCCGACGCCATGACCTTTCTCTTCAATTCGGATGCGAAGCGCGGCGCCATATTCGCCAAAGCCTTCGCGCGCGAACTGCCCGACATTCTTTTTTCCATGGATCCCCAGTCGGTCGAACCGGACGCTGTGCGCTACCTGATCACCTGGACCGTACCGGAGGATCTCGCGCGCTATCGCAATCTCGAAATCCTGTTTTCGATCGGCGCCGGCATCGACCAGTTCCATATCGATGCGGTGCCGGCGTCGGTGAAGGTGGTGCGCATGGTCGAGGACGGCATCGTCAGGATGATGCAGGAATATGTGACGCTGGCCGTCCTTGCGCTGCATCGCGACCTGCCGGCCTATCTCGACCAGCAGCGGCGCCGGACCTGGCAGACAATCGCTTCTAGGCAGGCCTCGGAACGCCGCATCGGCGTGCTCGGCCTCGGCATGCTGGGGAGCGCCGTGCTCGAACGGTTGCAACCCTTCGGCTTTCCGCTTTCGGGATGGAGCCGCAGCCCGCGGGAGATCGACGGCATCCGATGCCTGAGCGGCCGGGACGGCCTCGACATTCTGCTTGCAACCACCGACATTCTGGTCTGCCTGCTGCCGCTGACGGACGAGACGCGGGGCTTCCTGAATGCCAAGCTTTTCGCCGGACTGCCGGCCGGCGCAGCACTCGTCCATGTCGGCCGCGGCCCTCATCTCGATCATCAGGCGCTCGTCGACGCGCTCGACGCCGGGCATCTCTCCGGCGCCGTTGTCGACGTCACCGATCCGGAACCGCTGCCTGCGGACCACGCCTTCTGGAACCATCCGAAGATCCTGCTGACGCCGCACATTGCGAGCGTCACCCAGCCTGAAACCGCCGCGGCGGCGGTGATCGGCAACATCAAACGGCACCAGGCGGGCGTCGATCCGATCGGCCTGGTCGATCGCAACCGCGGCTACTGAGTTCTCAATCCAGGAAAGCAAAAATCATGTCCCTCCTCAAGACGATCGACACCAACCCATCCTTCGCCCCGCGCGAATCCGGCCCCCTCCCCGAACGACTGATCTCGGGCAATCCTGCCTTCAAGACCTGGGCGCAGGATGTCGCCCGCGGCGAGACGGTTCATAGCGGCGTGTGGGAAGCGACACCCGGCGAGACGCGCTCGATCAAGGGCGAGACGTTCGAGTTCTGCCATATCCTTTCCGGCCTGATCGAACTCACGCCGGAAGGTGGCGAACCGGTGGTCTACAAGGCCGGCGACAGCTTCGTCATGAAGCCGGGCTTCGTTGGCGTCTGGAAGACGATCGAGACGGTGCGCAAGATCTACGTCACCGTGTCGTGAAGCCGACGCCGTAGATTTGACTGCGGCGGCGGCGAAAACGCAATTTATCGCCGCTGCGGCATCACCGGTCGACGCATGCTGCTCGCGTTCTCCAGTTAGGCTTGTCTCAGCCCATCCCGAGGACATGCGATGACACTCAGCTTCGATCCGAACACGATTTCCCTGCCCGTCGGACATTTCATCGGCGGCCGGCTGGTTCCGGCCGAGGCCGTCATCGACATGCATCGCCCATCCGACGGCAAGGCCTATGCCGGCTGCCCGCTGGCCGACGAGGCGCTTGTCGACCAGGCCGTCGAAGCCGCCAGGACCGCATTGAAGACGAGCAATTGGGGCAGCATGCGGCCGCGCGAGCGCACCGTGGCGCTGCAGCGCTGGGCGGACCTGATCGAAGCCGAGGCGGAGACCCTCGCCAAGCTCGAGGCGCTTTCCTCGACACGGCCCGTCGGTCATCTCGTCGCCGGCGACATCGCCGTCACCGCCGAACAGATCCGCTTCTTTGCCGAATTCGCCGACAAGGAGGGCGGCGACCTCGTCCCGACCGACGATGCAAACTTCGGTATGATCATGACGGAACCCTATGGCGTCGTCGGCGCCATCACACCCTGGAATTTTCCCTTGTCCATGGCCGGCTGGAAGCTCGGCCCGGCGCTGGCGGCAGGCAATGCGGTGGTGCTGAAGCCATCGGAAATGACGCCGTTTTCGACGCTCTATCTCGCCGAACTTTCGGTGCGGGCCGGCCTGCCGGCAGGTCTCGTCAACATCGTGCTCGGCGACGGCCCGACCACCGGAAATGCGATCACCGGACATCCGGGCATCTCCAAGGTCAGCTTCACCGGTTCGACTGCGGCCGGCGCGGCAATAATGACCAACATCGCCCGCACCGGCGTGAAGCCGATGACGCTGGAACTCGGCGGCAAGAGCCCGCAACTGGTTTTCGCCGATGCCGATCTCGAGCTTGCAGCCGGCGCAATCGCCGGCAGCATTCTCTCCAACGCCGGTCAGGCCTGCGTTTGCGGATCCCGCCTGATCGTCGAAGCGAAGGTGGCGGACGCGCTCGCAGCCGCACTCATCGAGAAGCTGGCCGCCATCCGCCCCGGCCCCACCTGGGATGAAGCGACCGATTATTCGCCCGTCATCTCCGAACGACAGATCGCCCGCATGGACGGCATCATCCGTGCCGCGATCGACGGTGGCGCCGAGTGCCTCACCGGTGGCCGCCGCCTCGACCGCGAAGGTTATTTCTACGCACCGACCCTGATTTCGGGCGTGACGGCAACATCGCCGGCGGTTCTTGAGGAAATTTTTGGACCGGTGCTGACCATTCAGACTTTCGAGGACGAGGAGGAAGCGTTGGGGCTCGCCGACCATCCGGCCTATGGGCTAGCCGCCGGCCTCTTCACCCGCGATCTCTCGCGTGCCATCCGCGTGACGCGCCGCCTGCAGGCCGGCACCGTCTGGGTCAACCGCTACGGCCGCTCGCGCGACCATATCCTGCCGACCGGCGGCTACAAGCAGTCCGGCATCGGCAAGGATCTCGGCCGCGACGCCTATCTCGCCAACCGCAAGAGCAAGAGTGTGCTCATCAGCCTGTGAGGATCTGCGATGAAAACCTACAAGATCGCCCTTCTGCCCGGAGACGGCATCGGCCGTGACGTGACGGCAGCAGCCTGGGCCGTGCTCGAAAAGGCAGCTCGCCTGAACGGATTTTCTCTTGACGCAACCAGCTATCCCTGGTCCTGCGACTACTATGTGGAGAACGGCAGCATGATGCCCGCCGATGGCATCGAAACGCTCAGATCCTTCGATGCCATCCTGCTCGGCGCCGTCGGCTGGCCTCGCAAAGTGCCGGATTCCGTGTCGCTGCATGGGCTGCTGCTGCCGATCCGCAAGGCCTTCGTGCAATACGCCAATATCCGTCCGCACCGGCTGCTGCCGGGTGTGCAGGGGCCGTTGCGGTCCGATGGCTTCGACATCCTCTGCATTCGTGAAAATACCGAGGGCGAATATTCTGGCGCCGGCGGCCGCGTCCACCAGGGCACCGATAATGAGGTGGCGGTCGAGACTTCGATTTTCACCCGCAAAGGGGTCGAGCGCATTCTGCGTTTCGGCTTTGAGCAAGCACGGGCGCGACGCGGCACGCTTGCCTCGGTGACGAAGTCCAATGCGCAGAAATATTCGATGGTCTTCTGGGACGAGATCACCCAGAGGCTTTCAGCGCAATATCCCGATGTCGAAGTGACCAGCTACCATATCGACGCCATGGCCGCCCGCATGGTCATGGCGCCTGATAGCCTCGACGTCGTGGTCGCCTCCAACCTGTTCGGCGATATCCTGACCGATCTCGGCGCCGCCATCCAGGGCGGGCTTGGCTTTGCCGCCTCCGCCAATATCAATCCCGATCGCTCGGCGCCGTCGATGTTCGAACCGGTCCACGGCTCGGCGCCCGATATCGCTGATCTCGGCATCGCCAATCCGATCGCCGCCATCTGGTCGGGCGCAATGATGCTGGAGCATCTCGGAGAAACGGCTGCCGCCGCAAGGGTGATGGCATCAATCGAGGCGACGACGGCACGCGGCATCGGCGCAATTCCCGGCAAGGACAAGACCGACGCGATCACGGCATCGGTGCTTTCGGCACTTGGCTGATCAATGGAGAACAGAATGAACGGGTTAAAGGATAGCAGCCTGCTTCGTCAGCAGGGACTGATCGACGGAGAATGGCGGGGGGCCGCGGCCGGGCACACGATCGAGGTGATCGATCCGGCGACCCAGCATGTGCTGGGCACGGTGCCCGACATGGACGAAGCCGATACGAGGGCGGCAATCGCGGCGGCGGAAAAGGCCTTTGCTCCATGGCGCGCAAAGACCAATGCCGAACGCGGTGCGTTGCTGGAAGCCTGGCACGATCTGATGCTCGACAATATCGAGGATCTGGCGCTGATCCTCACCCGTGAGCAGGGCAAGCCGCTGACGGAAGCGCGCGGTGAAATCCGCTATGGCGCCTCGTTCATCAAATGGTTTTCCGAGGAGGCGCGCCGCATCGGCGGAACGACCATTCCCTCGCCGACGGCAGATCGGCGGATCGTCGTTCTGAAGGAGCCCGTCGGCGTGTCGGCGATCATCACGCCGTGGAATTTTCCGAATGCGATGATCACCCGCAAGGTCGGGCCGGCGCTCGCCGCGGGCTGCACCGTCGTCGTCAAACCATCGGACCTCACCCCCTTTTCGGCGCTGGCGCTCGGCGTATTGGCGGAGCGCGCCGGCATCCCCAAGGGGGTGATCAATATCGTTACCGGCATGCCGGCCGGCATCGGCGACGAACTGATGGCAAACCACACCGTCCGCAAGATCTCTTTCACCGGCTCGACCCGCGTCGGCTCGCTGCTGATGCGCGGCGCGGCCGACAGCATCAAGCGGCTCAGCCTCGAACTCGGCGGCAACGCGCCCTTCATCGTCTTCGACGATGCCGATCTCGATCTTGCCGTGGAAGGCGCAATCGCCTCGAAATTCCGCAATGGCGGGCAGACTTGCGTCTGCGCCAACCGGCTTCTCGTCCAGTCCGGCGTCTACGAGGCCTTTGCCGCCAAACTTTCCGCGCGCGTATCGGCCATGAAGGTCGGGGCCGGGACGGATGCAGGCACGGATATTGGGCCGATGATCAACAGGGCGGCGATCGAGAAAATCAAGCGTCATGTCGACGATGCGGTGGAAAAGGGAGCGAAGATCCTTGCCACCGCGGGTTCCGTGCCTGAAGGCGATCAATATGCGGTGCCGATGGTGCTCGGCGATGCGACGACCGAAATGCAGCTTGCCAGCGAAGAGACCTTCGGACCCGTTGCCCCGCTTTTCCGTTTCGACCACGAGGACGAGGCGATCCGCATCGCCAACGCCACGCCCTTCGGCCTTGCGGCCTATTTCTACACCGAAAGCCTGAAACGCTCCTGGCGTGTCGCCGAAGCGCTCGAATTCGGGATGGTTGGCCTGAACACAGGGGCGATCTCGACGGAGGTCGCTCCCTTCGGCGGCGTCAAACAATCCGGTCTTGGCCGCGAGGGCGCGCAATGCGGCATGGAGGAATATCTCGAAATGAAGAGCTTCCACATCGGTGGGCTCGCCTGACTAAAGGAAAATAAAAGAGCGCCGGGCCATTATCCCGGCGCTGGATGATCGGAGCGATTGTCGATGCTCCTGCTGGAGTAACTCCGACACGTCGTTTTGAGTACTCCGCAGCCTTTGGCGGATGCCCGCAAAATTACGGTGCCCAAACAACATTTCTTTGACGCTGCTTTGACGGCGGGATGCTACGGCCGGTTTGCGAAGTTACGCAGAGGGATTTCAACCGGTTATGCTTCAGTTCGATCATCGTCATAGCATAGATTTACATTTCGCCATCCCGGTTTCCCTTCCCGGTTGCTTGCCAGGAGCCGAAGTTGTGGCAGACTGGCCCCTAGATGCTAGGTCTTCCGGCCGCCAAACGAGCGTATCGGAGGCAGCGGGGGCGGGGCCGGTGGATCGCATGAACAAGGAGCAATATCCGTTTCGGATGTTCCTGCTCGGGCCTTTTGCCCTTGTGGACGCCGGGGGGCGGTCGGTTACTCCGAAATCCAAAAAGGCACAGGCTCTTCTGGCGATGCTTGCATTGTCCGCCCGGGGCTCGCGCTCGAGAATCTGGCTTAGGGACAAGTTATGGAGCGATCGCTCCGACGACCAGGCGGCAGCCAGTCTACGCCAGGCGCTTTTGGACATTCATAAGAGTCTGGGGCCGGCACGTGATCTCTTGATTGCGGATAAGAATACCGTTTGGCTGGATACGGACCGACTCGTGCTGGATACCGACCTGGTGGTTCGGGCGGAGCGGTCTCCGGATCAAGTCACCGACGAATTGCTCGAAGGCATCGACATCCGCGATCCCGAATTCGAGGACTGGTTGGCGCTGGAACGGCAAAACTGGTATCGCCGCCTCGATGAAGGACAAGTCCACGATGTATTCGAGCCGCGACAGCAGCCGAGCCGCGATATCGCCAAACAATCCGCCCTGCTGCCTTTAACGGGCGCCCCGGATACATCGAGAACAGGCAAGCCCGTGGACATCGCCAGCAGCGCCCCATATGGGCGGCGGGTTGGCGGTGACTGGCAATGGATGATGGCTCTTCTGTCCCCCATCATAGTGGGTGCCGGAGAGGGCGGACAAATTGCTGCGACACGGTTCCAGAACCTCATTGCAAAAGCCATCATCGATGGGCTGGGCTTTGGCGTCACCGACCTCTCCTTCACCTTGCCGCATATTGAAGAGAACGAACAGCAGATCAGCCTTCCCATATGCCTACAGCTTCGCCTGACGTTTGATGGTGACATGGTGCTGATCGAGCTGGTGATGAAGCACCTGATCAACAACCGCATTCATTGGCTGGGCAGTCAGGCAATCAACCGCACGCAGTTCGAGCGTGGCGAGTTCGGCATCGCCGCTGCGCTGATCAGCCAGGCCGTCGATCAGCTGGCCTATTTCCAGGAGATCCAGGCAACCGACAGCCGATTGTCGCAAGACGGTCTCCTGATCGACGCCGTCAATGCGATCTTTCGGCTGTCGCGCGACGACCTCGATAACGCGGAACGGCGGCTGGAAGAACAGATCCAGTATCAGCCGCGATCATCGACTTTCGCCTGGCTGTCATTCATTCGGACTTTCCAGGTCGGTCAACGTTTCAACGCACTGGACGCGCATCTGATCGAGGAAGCCCAGGCCTATGCACGCAAGGCGCTGGAACTCGATCCGCAGAATTCCGTGTCGCTCGCGCTCGTCGGCCACGTCCATTCGTTCCTGTTCGGCGAATACGACTACGCGGCCAACCTGTTCGAAAAATCGATCCGCCTGAACCCGGCCCTGCCACTCAGTTGGGACCTCTACGCGATGCTGCACTGCTATGCCGGCCAGCCCGACAAGGCGGTGGCCATGGCGCGTTGGGTACAAGAGCTCGGCGTCTACAGCCCGCATAAATATTACTTCGATACGACCAAATGCATTGCCGCAGCGCTTGCAGGCGATCATGCCACAGCCATAGCGGCAGGCGAAGAAGCCCTGCGGACACGGCCGAACTTCAACAGTCTGCTGCGCTATCTTGTCTCCAGTCATGCCCATTCCAACGATCTCGTCGGCGCGCGGCACTACCTCCAGCGTCTTGAAGCAGTCGAGGGCGACTTCTCCATCAACGCCTTCCGCGGCAGCGGTTATCCGCTGCTCGACACAGGCGGCGGCCAGATCTTAGTCGACGGTCTGCTCAAGGCCGGCGCCAAGCTGCGCTGAACCCGGACAATTCTTCACATCATCGCGCAAGGAGGCTGCAATGGAAGCGGACACTGCCCACGAATCGCAATCAAAATTAGTTCTATTTCTAAACAGTTATAAATTCAGGATTGAGCCGGATACGGTCCTTCCATGCGAACCGAGGGACGATGCCGGTGCTGATCCTCTCGCCGGTGCGTCGCCGGCTGCACCTGATGCAGCCTCCGAACCTGCGCTTTTCCCCGGCACGGGTGAAGATGCATCGCCTCTAGCCAGGCCCATGATGGCGACGATGGCCGTAGCCTCGGTCCTCAACAAGAGCGTGGCGAACAAGTCGGTGCTCAACAAGGCGTCGCTGAACAAAAACAAGAACAAAAATAAGAATAAGAATAAGAACAAGTCGACGATGGATGGCGGTAGCCTCGGCGTATCGCAGCTTATCCCCTCCTTCGAGCTACGCAGGCTGCACCAGCAGCCGTCACGCAACGCCTATACCGCGGCGCGGCGCTTCACCTGGGAAATGCTGGATATACTTCCGCCGCCCGGCCCCGATTATACCCGCCTCGAAACGACGGTGCTGCTCTCTATGCAACGCCGCGACCGCGAACGTGTGCGGCGGCTGCCCGACATCCAAATCGAGTCGACGATCTCCGTGGGGGAATTTACCCGCGCATTGCATATCGAGGATCTCGGCGGTTTCGAGCAAACGGAAGGGCTTTTCCAGGCGATCCTGACGGCCTGCGAATATGTCGGACTGATCTACAAGAGCCAGTTCAATCGGCTGCGGCCAAACCAGTTTGAGCCCATGCTGCGGCCGTTGCTCGCCGCGCCGGTCCACGAATCTTATCCCAGCAACCATTCGTTCCAGTGCTTTTCGATCGCCTTGGCGTTTGCGACGATCCTGCCGGAACATCCGGCCACCGACGAGCTTGCCCGCATCGCCCAGAACGTCGCCGAAAATCGCGAATGGGCCGGCCTGCACTATCCGAGCGACACACAGGCAGGGCGAGATCTTGCCCGACGCTTCGCTCCCTACCTCCACGACGCGTTCGGTCCTCTGTTCCAGGCCGTACACGACGAATGGGCCTGAATTCTCCAGCTGCTGCTCAACAGGGTTACAACCATGACGGATCAAATAAAAATGCCTGAGCCCGCGCCGATCAACTACTACTATCTCTGGCACCTGACTGCTCTTGGCGTAGTCGACGCGGAATACGGATCGGCTCCGCCGGCGCCTCCAGCGCTCGATGCGAGCGCCACACGCGCACTCCCCGATCCACTCATCACCGGCACGGTCTGGGATACCATAGCTTCCGCCAGCGCTTCCGCCGGCCCGCTGCGACCAGCACGGGTCGCGCTGATCGATGTCGGCGTATCTCCCGATCATCCCAATCTGGCAACCCGGCTTGACCGGGAAGCGTCAATCGATTTGACAACCCATCGTTACGGCGCCCGCGTGCTCGAAATTCTCGATACGACCACGTCCTTGGACCGCGAGGAAAGACATGCCTTCTTTGCCGGGCTCGACATCGCTCCGCTCGGCAATATGGGCCTTTCGAACGACGACCGAGACTATCTCGGTGATCTGGTTGCCGAATACGCCGCGTCGGAGGGTGTTATGCGGCGGCTCTACAATCCGGAATCGCTGTTTGCGTCGCATGGTACCTGCTGCGCTGGGCTGATCGTCGGCGAACCCGCCGTTGTTGCGGAAGAAGGCACGTCAAGCCTTCCGCCGGAAGGAGCCTTCTACGGGAATGACGACGAGCTGCGTACGAGCGGCAATCGCAATGTCATCCCCTATTTCGGCGTTGATCCTTTCTCAAGGCTCATCTCGATCAGAACATCGTTCGAAGACGATGTCAGGCAATTCATTGCGGCCTTCCTCTATGCCTACCTTCAGAAAGCAGACGTGATCGTCTTGCCGCGCGGTCTGCCTGACCCGAAACGCAGCATCGTTGAACCGAAGAACGAGCTGAAGGCCGACCTGGAATTATGGAAAAACCAGGATGCCGCCAACCTGTTCACGCGCATTGCTCTTGCTGATCAAGGTGGGCCTGAACTGGAGCCGAAGGCCGCGCAGAAAGGCTCCAATCCGGATCGCCCATGGCACGTCCTTAAACAACTCATCCTCGCCATCAGCCGGCACATCCCGATTGTCTGCGCCGCAGGAAACAGTGGCGAGAGCCAGCTGATCTATCCGGCAAGTCTTGCCGCCGACGACAACGGCATCATAGCCGTTGGAGCCGTTACCGTCGAAGGTTTCCGTTCGGGCTACAGCAATTACGGCGAAGGGTTGACGGTTGTCTCCCCCTCCGACGACGGGGAGGTGTTCAACAGGCATCAGTTGCGCCTCGACCGGCTTTCTCCATTTGCCGCGCAGCACGACTACAGCGCCTTTCGAACGCGGGAATACTACTATTCGCACTTCTCGCTGCTGACGACGGACCTATCGGGGATTTTCGGCTATGATCGTGGCTCCGATCCGTGGTCGGCCATCGTGCCGTTCGGAACCAATCTCGGCATCGGGGGCGGATACTATACCACATTCGGGGGCACATCAGGCGCGTCGGCGCAGGTGGGCGGGCTATGTGCCCTTATACAGCGGGCCTACAAAAGCCGCCACAATCCCGGCGACCGCCTCTCGGGGCCTCAAGTGAAATCAATTCTGAAGACCGCATCGCGCCTGGACGCCATTGTCGCGCCCGGAACGAGGAAATTGACGGCGGATTGCATGAACGCCGAAAGCGAGGACGCCGTCGAGATGGCCTATTTCTTTGGATCGGGACTGCCAAATGCGCGGGCGGCGGTGCAGGCAGCCCTGGCCATCTGAACGCCCGGGGGATGCTATTCCGAGATTCCAAGCCCCCTTTATCGAGGGGGCTTTTTCTTTGGTTACCCTCCTTTTTACGGATTTTTAACGCGGTACTGGCGGGCGACTGACGCCCTTGGGCAATAGTGCCTCTCAACGGACGGCACATACCGTTCCCCGACGAAGCCGGCCCGAACCGGGGCATCTTCGCCCGACATGCAACCTTGATCCACCAGAAGACAAACCCACGGAGGCCTCGATGTCCGCGTCTCGCATTCAACAATTGGCAGATGAGGCGCGCTACCTGCTCAGGGGCAATCCCCTGATGGCAAGCACCGCCTCCCTGCAGCGCATCGCAACTCGCAATCTGTTAAAGCGACGCTTCCAATATGGGTGCACGCTCGCAGCTGCTTCGAAGCTTACCGATTGTTCGGCCGGGGCGGAGACGCTGTCACGATATTTTCCCGACCTTGCAGATGGCGGATACACTCGCCTGCTGGAGCTTCCCCCAGCGATCGCCGAACCGGTCAGCTCCGACCCTTATCGTTCGTCCGTGCTCGCAGCCTGGATGAGTGGGCTCGCGCGGAGTCTGGAATGGCAGGCGGGAGGCCCCGATGCGCAGATCGTCAGCGGCTATCTGCAGTCGGATCTCATCGCATCGGATCTTGAACTCGAACGTCAGCCGGCGCGCCGGCTCTCTTGCGGCATCGGCCTCGTCCGCATCGAAAGCCTGGCGCGGAGCCGCGTCATGCAGCCCCTCCTCCGCCAATGCATGCCGAACTATCACGGTTCCAACTATCCCATCACTGACGACGCGGAATTGGATCACATCGCCAATCATCTAGAGAGAGCCTTCGCGCTAATCGCGGAATTGGACATGTACGGCTATCAGCGCCTGATCGCTGGCCTGCACACGCTTCACGTTGGCGTGCGACGCGAATCGCCGTGTTCGTTCTTGAGTTCGAACGAATTGCCGGGCAGCGCGATCATCGTCCTTTCCAGAGAAAGATTGCGCGACGGCGATCATGCCGCGACCGCGGCCCAACTGCTTCACCAAGCGGGGCATATCCTGCTGGGGTTTTATACGACCTCGGCGGCGGCATCCCTGCCTGGCGAATTCCAATATGTTTCCCCATACAAGGAGGATCTACAGACGCTCGAGAGCATCCTGCACGTGGTGTACACCATTCCCTGGGAGTGCGCCTTCGGCATGGCATGCCTATCCAACGAGGTGGATCCTGAGCGCCGCGCCTGGAAGACGGCATTCATAATTACCTATGCCGCGCGGCAGGTCCCGCTCATCGATATCGCTCGGAAAGGAATCGAACGTCTCGGCGGCGATGTCCTCCTCGACCTCCCAGACATCGCCGCCATTCCTTCCTGGAGTAGCCGGATCTTGTTCCTCGTGGGCCAGTTGCTTGCCGAAGAGCCTATTGCGCACCGCCAGGCGCACTTTGCCGAGCGCCAGCGAGTTCTCGATCGCCAAGCCTGGGATATCGGACAGATGCTGCTGCGTGGCAAAGAGCCGGTCGATCCTCGAATGGGCCGGCGAGAGATCGATGACAGCGGCGACAATGTCAACCTCTGGTACGACGGCAAATTCCACGTGATCGCGAAGGCCGCCGACCATGCGATGGGCAAGGACTACGGTCGCTATGCCGAGACCATCCGCGGATATGCGCCCAGCGAGATGGAGGCGATGTGATGGTCAATGATCGGTCCAAACGATTGTCAGCGACCGCCACGGCGTCCGTCGACTTCCCGAACCTCGTCACCCACAGCCTTGGGCGGGGCGGCCGGGGGGCTCTGTTCACCGGCAATAGTGCCGATTCTGTCGAGGAACAGAGCCCCTATGTTACCCGGTCTGCATTCGTCGTCTCGTTGAAGGCTTCCGATATGCCGGCGGAGGACGAATATGACTCCGCCGCAATCGATCACCACGACGCCATCCTGACGCCTCTTTGCCATCAACACGACGTCGCACGGTTTGGCGATATCGACTTCGTCATCATCGGATGCGGCGACTTGGGCTCGCAGATCGCCATCCAGCTTGCGGCCCTCGGCGCGCGCCATTTCCTTCTCATGGATGCGGATCGTATCGACGAGAAGGATTTGAACCGTCTGCCATGGGCAAGCGAGGCGAATCTCGGCTGGCTGAAGACGGACAGGCTGGCGACCCATCTGGCCGCGGGTTTCTCGGCCTATGTCTTCGCGCTGCCGGAATTTGCGGAAGGCGCCTCGGCGCTGCGGTTAATCGCAGACTACGCTAATAACCCGTTCTTCATTTTCGCCGGCGACGATTCTCGTCCAGCCCAAGATCTCCTGTCGGCCTGCCGAGCATTGGAAGCCGGCCTGCCGCCGCATCTGCATGTGGGCCGCTCTGCAAACTATTGCATGGCAGGTCCTTTGGTCTTGGTGCATGAGGACGCTTGTTCCGTCTGCCATTGCGCCACCCAAGTCGCAACCGACGGCAGCTTTCGCACCCTGCCGGCCACCGTCGACAACCCATTGGTCGCCGGCCTTGCCGTGTCGCAGATCGCCCAAAACTGCCGTTCGAGACACTCGGTCGCCCGGGGACGCCAATGGATATTGGACCTCAAAGGCGATCAAGCCGAGCTGCACTCTCTTAAAACACCCCGAATGTAAGGTATGTCCATGATCGCGCTATTTTCCTCGGAATATTGTTGCCCCGTTGGCGCAACTGCCGGAAAGAACGATGAGCTGACGATAACCGAAGCTCTTCGTGATCCACTGATCGCCATCGTGATGCGCGCGGATGGCGTGACCTCCGAAGAATTCAAGCGACTCCTTGAGGCGGCAGCCCGCGAGCTAAAAGCCAATCTAGCGAACTCCTCCTTCCCACCAACAGGAGGATAGGCACGTGATTGTCGAAACGACACGGGAGATGGTTGACGAGCATGTGTGGCCAATCCCGGTCCAAACCATGACTCGGCATTGGCCGTCCCGCGGAGTTCAGGGGCAATGAGATTCGATATGGTGAGAAAGTTCCCAACGATAATTCTTGTTTTTGCCGAAGGGAAAGACCGCAAGGTGATCCGTACCGTTCACGAGGCTGCCCAACTGTTGCTGAAGGAATGGCCCACCGACGATGGTGAGGAATTCCTCACGGCGGTGAGAATCTGTTTGGAGGTCCTTACCGGGGAGAGCGAACCCGAGCAATTGCATGAGGCAATCGTCCGCGCGGCATATGAAGCGGGTATTGCAGCGATCACGACTGATAACCGCCTTGGCATTCTCAGGATCTATCCAGTCAGCGAGGCCAGATAGTTGACCGCCGCGCAGGCGCTCATCGCAATCCTGCCCCCATCGAGCCGTTTCGGCTGCAATCGGACTGATCCGGTCCGTTACTGGAAGCGATCGAGGGTCTTGTAATAGAGCCCGACGAGCGGCAGGAACCAAGGCTTTCCAAAATGGCCGGGAACGGCCGGCCATTCGAGCCCCTTGATCGGATTACGGTCGACCTTGCCGAGGATGGCGTCGGCCATGATCATGCCGAGATGGGTGGAGAGCTGGGCGCCGTGGCCGGAATAGCCCATGGCATACCAGACACCATCGACATAGCCGGCGCGCGGATAGCGGTCTTTGGTCATGTCGACGAGCCCGCCCCAGCAATAGTCGATTTCGACGCCGGCAAGCCGCGGGAAGATCTCAGCCAGGCTGGCCCGCAGGATGTCGCCGCTCCTTGCGTCCGATTGTTGATCCGACGTGGCGGAAAACCGGGCGCGACCGCCGAAGATCAGCCGCTTCTCGGGCGACAGCCGGAAATAATTGCCGATGTTCATCGACGTGACACAGGTGCGGTTGCCCGGCATCGTAGCGGCGATTTCGGCGTCGGTCAGCGGACGGGTGGCGATGAGGAAGCTGCCGACGGAAATGATCCGGCGGCGGAAATAATTAAAGAGCGACGGCGTATAGGCGCCCGTCGCGACCAGCACGTGATCTGCGGTGATCGTGCCGCGGGCGGTCGTCAGGCTGTGGCGACCGTTGCCCTGCCGGTGCGCGGTCACCGCCGAGCTTTCAAAGATGACGGCGCCATGGCGGGCGGCGGCCGTGGCGAGCCCGGCGACATAACGGCCCATATGCATCATTGCACTCTTCTTCGAGAGCATTGCGCCATGGAAGGGCGAACCGACCTCGCTTTTCAGGTCACTCGCCGTCAGAAGTGCGGTGTCCGGATCGACCTCTCTATGAACCGCCTCGAAATTGCGGGCAATGGCATCTAAATGCTGCGGCTTGGAGGCAAGCTTCAGCTTTCCGGCGCGGCGGAAATTGCAGTCGATCCCCTCTTCGGCGATGATCGCCTCGATCGTGTCGATGGAATCGTCGAACGCCTTGTAGAGGGCGACGGCCCGCTCCACGCCGAGTGCGGATTTAGCTGACAGGAAACTGTGGGCGAGCCCGTTGTTGAGATGGCCGCCATTGCGCCCGGACGCCCCCCAGCCGACCCGTTCGGCCTCCAGCACGACAACCTTGACGCCGGCCTTTGCAAGCTGGCGCGCCGCGGCAAGCCCGGTGAAGCCGGCGCCAATGACGGCGACGTCATAATGTCCGTCGACGGGGCCTTGAGCGCCGCCGGCAAAGGGCTGGGCCGTGTCGTGCCAGTAGGATTCGAACTGCATCCGCGTGTCTCCGTCAGAGCCCGACGACACCAGGAAGGCCCGAGATGTCAGGGATTTCGACATAACCATAATAGGGATTTGCCGGCTCGTGGCCACGATTGACCCAGACCTTGTTCTTGATGCCGAGATCGTGGGCCGACATCAGGTCGTAGCGGAAGGATGACGAGCAATGCAGCACGTCTTCCGGCCCGCAGCCCAGCATATCGAGCATATATTCAAAGCCCCTGAAGCGTGGCTTATAGGACTGCGCCTGCTCGGCGGTATAGACCGCGTGGAAGGGCGCGCCCAGTTTTTCGACGTTCGACATGATCTGCGAATTCATGGCGTTGGAGAGGATCACCAAGGGGATTTCCTCGGCGACTTTGGCGAGACCGGCCGGGACATCCGAATGCGGCCCCCAGGTCGGAACCCGCTCATAGATCATCCGGGCGGCTTCATCGCGAAAGGTCACGCCGTTGCGTTTGCATGTCCGCTCGAGCGAATTGTGCACCACCTCGGCATAGGGTTTCCAGTCGCCCAGGATCTCGTCGAGCCGATAGGCGGCGAAATTCTTGATGAACTCCGCCATGCGTGGCTCGTCGAGCTCTTCGCCGTAGAGGTCGCGCGCCGCCTCCGCCATCTGAAAGTTGGTCAGCGTGCCGTAGCAGTCGAAGGTGATGTATTTCGGACGGAACGTCGTCATCTGCGTATCCTTGAACAATCGGAACTATCACAATCATAGGCACCGCTTCACCCGCCGCTCACCTGAATTGCCGGTATCGGAAGCAGAATCTATCGTATCGAAAGCAGGGTTTGGCAGAAGGTTGCGCGCTTGCCCGCCGTCAACGGCCGGCGGAGTGACGCCTTCAATCGCCGTTGTGATCGTGATGCGACGGAAGGTCGAGGCCGAACGTGTTGACGAGATCGGCCACCTGCGCCGGGCTGAGGAAACGGGGATTGAGGTTACGCAACAGCAGATAGAGCTTCGCCGTTTCCTCCAGTTCCTCGGTCGCGAAGACCGCCGCTTCCAGGCTGTCGCCAGCGACAACAGGTCCGTGATTGGCCAGAAGCACCGACGAATACTTGCCCGCCAGTCCGCGGATCGCATCGGCCACCGCCGGATCGCCGGGACGATAATAGGGCACCAGCGCGGTTTCGCCGGCGCGCATCAGATAATATGGCGTCATCGGCGGCAGGGCGGCGCGCGGATCGATCTCAGGCAGCATGGTCAATGCCACCGCGTGGGTGGAGTGAAGATGGACGATGGCGCGGGCGCTACCGCGCGTATCGTAAAGGGCGGTGTGCAGCGGAATTTCCTTGGTCGGCTTGTCTCCGGACAGGAGCCGGCCTTCGGCATCGAGCCGGGAGATCCGTGCCGGGTCGAGAAAGCCGAGCGAAGCGTTGGTCGGCGTGACCAGCCAGCCGCCATCCTCCAGCCGCAACGAAATATTGCCCGACGAACCAGGCGTCAGCCCGCGCTCGAACAGCGAGCGGCCGTATCGGCAGATTTCCTCACGCAGGCGCGCGTCGGACATGACAGTTCCTCCAATATTAGGCGGTTGCCCCTTCGATCAGTTCAAAGCCGAGATCGACGGCCTGCGGCGGCGCATTAGCGACGACCAATTGCGCGGCGATCTCCCCGGTCGCGACTCGCGGCGTTCGGATGGTCGACAACGGCTGCGGTGTTGCCCGGCCGATATCGAGGCCGTTATAGCCGAAAATGGCGAGCTTCGAGGGGATCGCGATTCCCTCGGCCAGACAATGAAAATAGCCGCCCAGCGCCATGTCGTCGTTAGAGAAATAGACCGCATCGAGATCGGTCGTCCGGGCGAGAAGCCGCTCCAGCCCCAACCTGCCATTTTCCACGGACGAAGCGCCGGCGAGAATTTCGTGGGCGACGAGCGGGGTGTCATGCCCATCGAGCGTTTCGCAAAAGCTGGAAAACCGCTTGCCGGCACGGGTATCGCGGTTCAGGTCGTGACCGACATAGCCAATTCGGCGATAGCCCCGCTTCAGCAGGAAGGCAGCGCTCTCCCGCCCGGCCGCGCGGTTCGAGAAGCCGACCGCGATATCGAGAGCATCGCCGTCGAGATCGAGCAGCTCGACAACCCTGCACCCGCTGGCGCGCAGCATCTTCACCGTACCCTCGGTATGCTCGCATCCAGCCAGCATGACCGCCGCCGGCCGCCAGGCGAGCATCGCCGCGGCAAGCGCTTCCTCCTTGCCCGGATCATAATCGGTCACGGAAAAGACCGCCTGATACCGGTTTTCCTCCAGAACGGCACTGGCACCGCGCAGCACATCGGGAAAGACAATGTTGGACAGCGAGGGAATGACGAAGGCAACGAGACGCGAACCGGTAGAGGCAAGCGTTCCCGCGATCCGGTTCGGCACATAGCCCAGCCGCTCGACGGCGGCCATCACTCGCTCCCGCGTCTTGCCGGAAAACGAACCGTGGTTGCGCAGTACCCGCGACACCGTGCTCTCGCCAACACCGGCCGCTTCCGCGACCTCGGCAAGCGTTACCGTCGGTTGATGTTTGAATTCCATCGTTGCGTTTGAACCCGACTGTTGTGGTGGTTGCCCGGCCTGCCCGCCCGATGACCACCGCGTTGCCACCATTTTTCACCGCTGTCGCCAAGAAGCAAGGTTTTTTTGGCAGCGCTACCAATTTGCTTGTTGGCAGCGCTGCCAAAATGATTTAACGAGAATGGCAGCGCTGCCAAAAAGATGGCACGGCGTGCCGCGGGAGGACCTCAAGGAGACCGCGGCAACAATCGGAGGAGAAAATCATGACGCTGCAGACGCAAGCGCCAGTTGTTGGCATACATCCCGCCCAGACGCTCGAAGACCGCGCCTATGGCAAGGTATTCTGGCGCATCGTACCCTTTTTGATGCTGTGCTACGTGGTCGCCTATCTCGACCGCGTCAATGTCGGCTTCGCCAAGCTGCAGATGTCAAGCGAACTCGGCCTCTCGGAAGCCGCCTATTGCATCGGCGCAGGGATATTCTTCATCGGTTATTTTCTGTTTGAAGTGCCGAGCAACATCATCATGAACAAGGTTGGCGCACGGGTGTGGATCGCCCGCATCATGCTCACCTGGGGCATCATTTCCGCCGCCTTCATGTTCACCTCATCGGAAACCGTCTTCTATGTGCTGCGTTTCCTGCTGGGCGTGGCCGAAGCCGGATTTTTCCCTGGCATCATTCTTTATCTGACCGCCTGGTATCCGGCCCATCGCCGCGCCAGGATCATCACCACCTTCATGTCGGCGATCCCGATCTCCGCCATTTTCGGCAATCCGCTTTCGGGTCTCCTGATGGAAAGTTTTCACGGCACGCACGGACTTTCCGGCTGGCAGTGGATGTTCCTGATCGAAGCCATTCCGGCTATTCTTTTCGGCGTCGCGACGTTCTTCTACCTTGATGATACGATCCAGGACGCGAAATGGCTGAACGATGAGGAAAAGCGCGTGCTGACGGCCAATATCGAGGCGGAGAACCGGACCAAGACGGCAAGCCCGCACAGCATCGGTGCAACGCTGACCGACCGCCGCGTCTGGCTGATGTGCCTGATCTATTTCTGCTTCGTGCTCGGGCAATATGGCCTGAATTTCTGGATGCCGACCATCGTCAAGGCCTCGGGCGTCAAAGGAAACCTTAATATCGGCCTGATTTCGGCGATCCCCTATATCTGCACATTCGTTGTGATGCTGGCGCTCGGACGTTCCGCCGACAGGCGGCGCGAACGCCGCTGGCACCTCGTCGTCCCGGCCCTCATCGCCGCCGGTGGCTTCGTCTCAGCGACGATGGCGACGAGCACGGCGGTCTCGATTGCCTGCCTCTCGCTGGCGGCTGCCGGCGCCATCAGCTGCGCGCCGCTGTTCTGGTCGCTTCCGACGGCTTTTCTCGCCGGCACCGGTGCTGCCGCCGGCATCGCCTGGATCAATTCGGTCGGCAATCTCGCCGGCTTTCTCGGGCCGTTTCTGGTAGGCTATCTCAAAGACTTCACCGGCACCAACAGCGCCGGCATGTATCTCTTGGCGGCTGCCTTGGTCATTGGTTCGCTGGCCGTGTTGACGGTTCCGGCGAAAAGCGTCAATCGCTGAGCTACAGCCCCTCCGGGATGATACCCGGAGGGGCGCAGACCTTTCCTCACAAGACTGGAGAAGCTCCTCATGTCACCGCTTGCTGACAACTCAGGTCCCGACATTATCGCGGCCGTCATCGGTCTTGGTTCCATGGGGCTTGGCATGGCCCAGTCGATGAAGCGCGCGGGTCTCGACGTCGTTGGATATGACATCACGCCGGCCGCAGTAGACCGCTTCATCGCCGATGGCGGACGTGGGGTGGCGACCCCTGCCGCTGCGGCAAAGGACGCCGACATTGTCGTCTCCGTGGTCGTCAACGGCGCGCAGACCGAGGCCGTATTGTTCGGGCCTGAAGGCGTTGCGCATGCGATGAAGCCCGGCGCCGTCTTCGTCTCGTCGGCCACCATGGATCCCGCCGTCGCACGCGATCTGGCACAGCGGGTGGAAGCTCTCGGCCTGCATTATCTCGACGCGCCGATTTCAGGCGGCGCGGCCAGGGCGGCGCGTGGCGAATTGACGGTCATGGCATCCGGCTCCAGACAGGCCTTCGGCGCGGCGCGCCCGGGTCTCGACGCCATGGCCGCCAAGGTCTACGAACTCGGCGACGAGGCCGGAAAAGGCGCTGCCTTCAAGATGATCAACCAGCTTCTCGCCGGCGTGCACATCGCGGCCGCATGCGAGGCGATAACGTTCGCCGCCAAGCAGGGCCTCGACCTCGACAAGGTCTATGAGGTGATCACCGCTTCGGCCGGCAACTCGTGGATGTTCGAAAATCGCGTGCCGCATGTGCTGGCCGGAGACTATACGCCGCTCAGCAGCATCGAGATTTTCGTCAAGGATCTCGGCATCGTCCAAGACATGGCCCGCTCCGAGCGTTATCCCGTACCGCTCGCGGCAGCAGCTCTGCAGATGTACCTGGCCGCCTCCGGGGCGGGCATGGGCCGTGACGACGATTCCTCGCTGGCGCGGCTCTATGCCAAGCTTTCCGGCGCTGAATTGCCCAGCTCCACCAAAGAACCGCAGAGCCTGTAGAAGGAACGCCAGACATGCCGGTTTTCGCCGCCAACCTGACGATGATGTTCAACGAATGGGCCTTCCTCGACCGCTTCGACGCCGCAGCCGAGGCCGGCTTTGCCGCCGTCGAATACCTCTTTCCCTATGAAGCCACGCCCGAGGCAATCGCCGAACGGCTTGCCCGCAACAATCTGCAGCAGGCCTTGTTCAACCTGCCGCCGGGCGACTGGGCAGCAGGCGAGCGCGGCATCGCCGCCCTTCCCGGACGGTTCGATGCGCTGAAAGCGGATGTCGAGCGGGCACTGGACTATGCGGCGGCAACGGGCGTCAGACGGTTGCACCTGATGGCAGGCATCGCCGACCGTCATGACGAAGACGCCTCCTCCGCTTATCGGCGCTCCGTCACCTATGCTGCCGGGCGGCTTGCGGAAAAGGGCATCGATCTGCTGCTCGAGCCGATCAACGGCCGAAACATGCCTGGATATTTCCTCAACGACTTCGGCGCCGCCGAGCGGCTGATCGCCGAATGCGGTCTGCCGAACCTGAAGCTCCAGTTCGACATCTATCACCGCCAGATCATCCACGGCGACGTCACTATCGCGTTGCGACACCTGCTGCCGATTGCCGGCCACATCCAGATCGCCAGCGTGCCGTCCCGCAACGAGCCGGATGGGGAGGAATTGAACTATCCCTACCTGTTCGGCGAAATCGATCGCCTTGGTTACGACGGTTTCGTCGGCTGCGAATACATCCCGCGCGGCCACACACTGGACGGTCTTGGCTGGTTCAAACCTTTTGCACGGAGCTAGACGATGGCTATTTTGCTCGGATCAATCGCTGACGACTATACGGGCGCCTCCGACCTCGCCAACACCTTGACGAAGAACGGCCTGCGCACGGTGCAGACGGTCGGCATCCCCGATCCGTCGCTCGCCCTGCCGGATGTCGACGCCGTCGTCGTTTCCCTGAAGATCCGCTCCGTCCCGGCCTCGGAGGCCGTGACGGCGGCGACGAGCGCCGAGCGATGGCTACGCCAGCGGGGTGCCGGCCATGTGCTTTACAAGATCTGCTCGACCTTCGATTCCACCGATGCCGGCAATATCGGTCCGGTCACCGAGGCCTTGAGCGATGCTGCCGGCGGCGGCGTCGTGCTGGTGACGCCCGCCTTTCCGGAAACGGGACGCACCGTCTATTTTGGCCATCTCTTCGTCGGCGGACAACCGTTGAACGAAAGCCCGCTCAAGGACCACCCCCTCAATCCGATGCATGACGCCAATCTCGTGCGGGTTCTGACCCGCCAGTCGCGCAATGCTGTCGGGCTAGTCGATCTGACGACCATCGCGGCCGGACCCGGCGCCGTCAAAATGAGGCTCGATTCCTTTTCCTTTCGCACCGCAGGCGTCACTGCTGTTATCGCCGATGCGATTTTCGAACGGGATCTTGAAACGCTCGGCGAGGTCGCTCTCGAAACGCCGGTGTCGACCGGTGCGTCCGGCCTCGGCCTCGGCCTTGCCCGCGCGCTCGTCCGCTCCGGCCGGATTTCGTCCGGGGGCGCGACGACGGCGGACGCCATTCGCCCGGTGGGCGGGCTTTCCGCGATCGTTGCCGGCAGTTGCTCCAAGGCTACGCTCCATCAGCTCGACATCGCCGAACGATCGATGCCCGTCCTGCGGCTCGACCCTGAGCGTCTGCTTGCCGGTCCCGACGAGATCGCCGCGGCGATTACATGGGCCGGAGAACGCATCTCCGCCGGCCCCGTCGTCATCGCCGCGAGTGCTGCGCCTGAAACCGTGTCCCGGCTGCAATCGATCTATGGACGAGAAGCCTCCGGCCACGCGATCGAGGCCGCGACGTCGATCATCGCCACAGAACTGGTGGAGAGAGGCGTGCGGCGCCTGGTGGTCGCAGGCGGGGAAACCTCGGGCGCGGCGGTCGACAGGCTCGCCGTTCCGGCATTTCTGATCGGCCCGGAGATTGCGCCCGGCGTGCCGGTGCTGCGCACAGTCGGCAATGCCCAGGGCGATATGCTGCTGGCGTTGAAATCAGGAAACTTCGGAGGTGAAGATTTCTTTGCGGCAGCGCTGGCGATGATGCACTGACAGGATCTGGATTCGATGAACATCGGTTGGTTCTAGCATAAGATGCGGCGGCCGATGATAGCAAAGCCATAAGATACTGCCTGAACCACGGCCTTCAGACGATCTGCCCGCCGGCGCTCCGGCAGACTGGCGGGCACGATATGAAGGACGCCCCCATGCAAGCAAGTCAGATCGAAATCGTCCCGTTCGGCCCCGACCATCTGGAAGCCGCTGTCGCGCTCTCAAGACAGGCGGGCTGGCCGCATCGGACGGAAGACTGGCAGCTGGCGCTCGCCTTGAGCGAAGGGATGGTTGCGGTCGAGGATGGCAGGGTCGTCGGCACCGTCCTCGTCACGCCGTATAAGGGAGATTGTGCGACGATCAACATGGTCATCGTCGACGAGACGATGCGTGGCAGGGGTCTCGGCCGAAAACTCATGGACGCCGCTTTGCTGACAGCGGGAGACCGGCCGTTGAGGCTGGTGGCGACGACGGAAGGTCTGCCGCTCTATCAGAAGCTTGGCTTCCACGAGACGGGAACCGTGCTACAGCACCAGGGCCTTGGCGGAGAAATTGTCGCGCCGGCGGAAACGGAAGCCGCCACCGATGCCGACCTCGCTGGCATCGCGGAGCTTGACCGACTTGCCTTCGGCGCCGACCGCGAAGGGCTGCTCTCCTATCTCGCCGGGATCGGCGAATTCGCCGTCACTCGCCGCGACGACCGCATTTCCGGGTTCGCTTGCCTGCGTCCTTTCGGCCGCGGCGAAGTGATCGGACCGGTGGTGGCCGCCGACGTCGGCGAGGCCAGGAAACTCATCGAACATTTCATCGCCAGACGGCCCGGGCGGTTCCTCAGGGTCGACACCACCGACGAGACCGGGCTTTCCCCATGGCTCGCCGACCATGGGCTCGCCCATGTCGGCGGCGGAATCACGATGAAAAAGCCCTTCGTCCACCACGCCGCCGAACCGGCCGTCACCACCTTTGCCCTCGCCAGCCAGGCACTCGGCTGATCCGGAGATCTCCATGTACAGCAATTCTCTCATCGAACTCGATCGCGCCCACCTCATTCATCCTGTCGCCTCCTATCGAGGCCATGAAAAGCTTGGCGTGCGGGTGCTGGCCTCGGCCAAGGGCGCGACGGTCACCGACGCCTCCGGCAAGCAGCTGATCGACGGCTTCGCCGGCCTCTGGTGCGTCAATGCCGGTTACGGCCACGAGAGCATCGTCGAGGCGGCGGCCCGGCAGATGCGCGAGCTTCCCTATGCGACGGCCTATTTCGGCCTCGGCTCAGAGCCCGCGATCCGACTTGCCAGCGAACTCGCCGACCGCGCACCGGGCGATCTCAACCACGTCTATTTTACGCTCGGCGGCTCCGATGCGGTAGACAGCACGATCCGCTTCATCCGCTACTACTGGCATGCCCGTGGACAGCCTCAGCGCGATCAGTTCATCTCCGTCGAACAGGGCTATCACGGTTCCTCGACGGTCGGCGCGGGTCTGACCGCGCTACCTGCCTTCCATGCCGGCTTCGGCGTTCCATTCGATTGGCAGCATAAGATTCCGTCTCACTACGCCTATCGCAACCCGGTGGGCGACAATCCGCAGGCGATCATCGACGCCTCGCTTGCGGCGCTGAAAAGCAAGGTCGAGGCGATCGGGCCGGAACGCGTCGCCGCTTTCTACGTCGAGCCGATCCAGGGATCGGGCGGCGTTCTGGTGCCGCCGAAAGGCTGGATGAAAGCCATGCGCGAATTCTGCCGCGCGCACGACATCCTTTTTGTCGCGGACGAGGTGATCACCGGCTTTGGCCGCACCGGCCCGCTTTTCGCCTGCATCGAGGATGAGGTCGTGCCCGACTTCATGACGACCGCCAAGGGCCTGACCTCGGGTTACGTTCCCATGGGTGCCGTCTTGATGGCCGATCACGTCTATCAAACGATCGCCGAGGGCGCGGGTGCTGCCGCCGTTGGCCATGGCTATACCTATTCGGCCCATCCCGTCAGCGCCGCGGTCGGCCTCGAAGTCCTGAAGCTCTACGAAAACGGGCTTCTCGAAAACGGCGTCAGGGCCGGCGCACGGCTGATGCGGGGCCTGGAATCGCTGAGGGATCATCCGCTCGTCGGCGATGTCCGCGGCCGCGGCATGCTGGCCGCCGTCGAGCTGGTGGTCGACAAGGTGAACAAAACGCCCTTGCCGGCATCTGCCGAACCCGCCCGCCGCATCTTCGATCGCGCCTGGGAAAACGGCCTCGTCATCCGCGCCTTCGGCAATGGTGCAATTGGCTATGCTCCGCCGCTTTGCTGCACAGACACGGAGATAGACGCGATCATCGAGCGCACCCGCATCACGCTGGACGAGACGCTGGAGGATCCGGATGTGCGTCGGGCGTTGCAGGCCTGAGAATATCGGGAAACCGTCAGATTCGGTATTTTGTGCCGCCTCATGGGGTCTATTCGGCGAATCCGGCGCAGTGCAGGTGACAAACTGAAGTCAACGAAAGGCCTGGATCCCGGCAGATGCGGGCCTTCCCATAAAAGAGCGGGACAATGACCCCGCCAGCGGAACAGAATTTTCTTCTTCGAGAAGCCGAGCTCCCATCGGGGCCGAACACTGGGGAATTCACGTGAGCAAGAGCCTTTCGGAATTCAAATACATGACCTTCGACGTCGTCGGCACGCTTATCGACTTCGAGGGCGGCCTCAAGACCTGCTTCGCCGAGATCGCGGCCGAAGTCGGAAGCACAGTCGACGGCGAGCAAGCGCTTAGCCTCTACCGCGCAGCCCGCTATTCCGACCATGCCGATCTCTTTCCGGACGACCTCGTGCGCGTCTACCTTGCGATCGCGCCGAAGCTCGGCCTGCCCACTGAGCAAAAACATCGCGAACGCCTGCGGGATTCGGCGAAGAGCTGGAAGGGCTTTGCAGACAGCGCCGCGGCGCTGGCAAGTCTTGCGAAGGATTACCGCCTCGTGGCGATGACCAATGCCCGCCGCTGGGCCTTCGATTTCTTCGAGAAGGAACTCGGCAACCCCTTTTATGCCGCCTTCACCGCAGATGATACCGGGACCGAGAAACCCGATCCCGCATTCTTCGAGAAGGTATTCGACTACGTCGCCTCGGAAGGACATTCGAAGGACGACATCCTGCATGTCGCCCAGAGCCAGTACCACGACATCGGGATTTCCAGGAAACTCGGGCTGACCAATTGCTGGATCGAGCGACGACATGCCGAGAAGGGTTACGGCGGCACGATCGAACCGGCTGAGTTCACCAAACCCGATTACCATTTCACCTCCATGGCCGGCCTTGCCGATGCCGTGGCCGCCGCGCGCGCCTGACTTTGAAAGCAGATCGGGCCTGCCCGCAACGGGCAGCCCGCCACAGAAGAAAAGGGGAATGAGATGAACGACAAGATCACCAATTGGACCAGATCGGACGATGCCATGGTCGAAAGCGCCATCCGTCGTGGCGCCACTCGTCGCGAGTTGCTGCATATGATGCTTGCGGGCGGTGTGGCGCTGTCTGCCGGCGGGCTCGTGCTTGGCCGTGCCGGCAAGGCGCTTGCCGCCACGCCCGTTTCCGGCGGCTCGCTCAAAGCGGCCGGCTGGTCGTCCTCGACGGCCGATACGCTCGACCCCGCCAAGGCGTCGCTCTCCACCGACTATGTCCGGTGCTGCTCCTTCTATAACCGCCTTACCTTCCTCGACAAATCAGGCACGCCGCAGATGGAGCTTGCCGAAGCAATCGAGTCCAAGGATGCGAAGACCTGGACGGTCAAGCTGAAGAACGGCGTTACTTTCCATGACGGCAAGCCGCTGACCGCCGATGACGTGGTTTTCTCGCTAAAGCGCCATCTCGACCCGTCCGTCGGCTCGAAAGTCGCCAAGATCGCCGCCCAGATGACCGGTTTCAAGGCGGTCGACAAACAAACCGTCGAGATCACGTTCGCCAGCCCGAATGCCGATCTGCCGACCATTCTGTCGATGCATCATTTCATGATCGTCGCCGACGGCACGACCGATTTCACCAAGGCCAACGGTACCGGCGCTTTCGTCAAGGAGGTCTTCGAGCCGGGTGTTCGGTCGGTCGGGATCAAGAACAAGAATTACTGGAAATCCGGCCCGAACGTCGATTCCTTCGAATATTTCGCCATCAGCGACGACAATGCCCGCGTCAACGCACTGCTTGCGGGCGACATCCATCTCGCAGCCACGATTAATCCGCGTTCTATGCGCCTCGTCGAGGCCCAGGGCGACGGCTTCACCGTGTCGAAGACGACGTCCGGCAACTATACCAATCTCAACATGCGCTTGGATATGGAGCCCGGCAACAAGCGGGACTTCATCGAGGGTATGAAGTATCTCGTCAACCGCGAACAGATCGTCAAATCGGCGCTGCGCGGTCTCGGCGAGGTCGGCAACGATCAACCCGTTTCACCGGCGAACTTCTATCGTGACGCAGAGCTGAAAGCGCGGGCCTTCGATCCCGACAAGGCGAAGTTCCACTTCGACAAGGCCGGCGTGCTTGGCCAATCCATCCCGATCATCGCTTCCGACGCGGCGAGCTCGTCGATCGACATGGCCATGATCATCCAGGCGGCCGGCGCCGAAATCGGCATGAAGCTCGATGTGCAGAGAGTGCCATCTGATGGTTATTGGGACAATTACTGGCTCAAGGCGCCGATCCACTTCGGCAACATCAACCCGCGGCCGACCCCCGATATCCTCTTCTCCCTGCTCTACACCTCGGACGCTCCGTGGAACGAAAGCCACTACAAGTCGGAGAAGTTCGACAAGATGCTGATCGAGGCGCGCGGCTCTCTCGATCAAGACAAGCGCAAGACGATCTATAACGAGATGCAGGGCATGGTCGCCCAGGAAGCTGGTACAATCATTCCGGCCTATATCTCGAACGTCGATGCCACGACCGCCAAGCTCAAGGGCCTGGAAGCCAACCCGCTCGGCGGCCAGATGGGATACGCTTTCGCGGAATATGTCTGGCTTGAAGCCTGATTAAGCAAAGGAGACTGGGGCTGCAGCCCGCACCCCAGTTCCTCCATCTGCATTGATGGAACTTAACTCGAACGCAAAGGGAAGACGCCCGTGAACCGCCAGGTCTTATCCCTTGTACTGAGCAGATTGTTCGTCGCCGTGATCACCCTGGTGATCGTCTCCTTCGCCGTCTTCTTCGCGACAACGCTGTTGCCTGGAGATACGGCGACGATCCTGCTCGGCCAAGCCGCCACGCCGGAAGCCGTCGAAGGCCTGCGCAAGGCCATGCATCTCGACGAGCCGGCCCTCTTTCGTTTCCTGCGCTGGTTAGTCGGACTGCTGCAAGGCGACCTCGGCACGTCCTACGCCAACGACATGCCGATCGCCGCTCTCATCGCCGGCCGCTTCGTCAACACGCTGAAACTTGCCGGCGTCACCGCGCTTTTCTCCGTACCGATCGCGCTGACGCTCGGGATCACTGCGGCGATGCTGCGCGGCACCCTTTACGACCGGATCGTCACCGTGATCACCATCGGCGTCATCTCCGTGCCGGAGTTCATGGTCGCGACCTCCGCGGCGCTCATCTTCGCCGTCTATCTGAAATGGCTGCCGGCGCTGTCCTTCGCCAATGAAGTCCACAGTCTGGCCGACCTGTTGCGTGTCTATGCCATGCCGGTGATCACCCTCACCTTCGTCGTCTCGGCCCAGATGATCCGCATGACGCGGGCGGCTGTCATCGAGACGCTCAACACACCTTATGTCGAGATGGCATTGCTCAAGGGCGCCTCCCGGCCGCGCATCGTCTTTCGCCATGCGCTGCCCAATGCGCTGGGTCCGATCGTCAATGCCGTCGCGCTTTCGCTGTCCTATCTGCTCGGAGGCGTCATCATCGTCGAGACCATTTTCAACTATCCCGGTATCGCCAAGCTGATGCTGGATGCAGTCGCCACCCGCGATCTGCCGCTAATCCAGAGCTGCGCGATGATCTTCTGCCTGGGCTACCTGCTGCTGATCACCATCGCCGATATCATCGCCATCCTTTCCAATCCGAGGCTCCGATGACCATGACCAGTTCCGAAACCACCTCCGGCCGGCTGTCCGAAACCCGGTTTGGCTATCGCTTCAACATCGTCGGCGCGATCGGCTTCACCGTCATCTTCTTATGGGCGCTCGTCGCGATCTTCGCGCCATGGGTCATTCCCTACCCCGTCGGCGAGATTATCGATCTCGACTATTTCGGCCCGATGAGCCGGGAACTCTGGCTCGGCTCCGATTATCTCGGCCGCGACATGCTCTCGCGGATTCTGATGGGCGCGCGCTACACGGTCGGTATCTCGTTGGCTGCGGTCACGATCGCATGCTTCAGCGGCGTCGTGCTCGGCATGATCGCAGCTGTCGCCGGCGGCTGGCCGGACACGATCCTCAGCCGCTTCCTCGACGCCCTCAACTCCATCCCAAGCAAACTGTTCGGCCTGGTGGTCGTCGCTGCCGTCGGCTCCTCGGTCCCGGTGCTGATCATGACGCTGTCGGTGATCTACATCCCTGGCGCTTACCGTTTCGCCCGGGCGCTCGCCGTCAACATCAATGCGATGGATTTCATCACGGTCGCGCGCATTCGAGGGGAAAGCACCCTCTATCTTATCCGCTCGGAAATCCTGCCCAATATCGTCGGACCGGTGCTTGCCGATCTCGGCATCCGCTTCGTCTTCATCGTTCTGCTGCTCTCCGGGCTTTCCTTCCTCGGCCTCGGCGTCCAGCCGCCCTATGCCGATTGGGGCGCGCTCGTGCGCGAGAACATCGGCGGCCTGCCATTCGGTGCGCCGGCGGTGATGTTTCCCTCGTTTGCCATCGCCAGCCTGACGATCAGCGTCAACCTGCTGATCGACAACCTGCCGCAGAAAATCCGCGACCGGAGTGTGTCATGAGCAATTTCATCGAAATCCGTGACCTGAAGGTCGAGGCCACCACCGATTCCGGCCGGCGTGTCGAAATCATCAAAGGTGTCAGCCTCGATGTTGCCGAGGGCGAGATCGTCGCGCTGATCGGAGAGAGCGGCTCGGGCAAGACAACCATCGCCCTGACCCTGATGGGCCACACCCGTGCGGGCTGTCGTATCTCCGGCGGCAGCGTTTCGGTCGGCGGCAAGAACATGGTCACGCTCAGCGAGAAGCAGCGCGCCAAGGTGCGTGGCACCGAAGTCGCCTATGTCCCCCAATCGGCGGCTGCCGCCTTCAACCCGGCCACATCAATCATGGATCAGGTGATCGAAGTCACGCGTATTCACCAGCTGATGTCGCCGGACGAGGCGCGTGCCCGGGCCGTCGAGCTCTTCCGGGCGTTGTCCCTGCCGGAACCCGAGACGATCGGCAGCCGTTATCCGCACCAGGTTTCCGGCGGCCAGCTGCAGCGCCTGGCAGCCGCCATGGCGCTGATCGGCGACCCGACCCTCGTCATCTTCGACGAGCCGACGACGGCGCTCGACGTCACGACCCAGATTGAAGTGCTGCGTGCTTTCAAGTCGGTCATGAAGAAGGGCGGAATAGCAGGTGTTTATGTCTCACACGACCTTGCCGTCGTCGCGCAGATCGCCGACCGTATCGTTGTCTTGAAAGGCGGAGAGACTCAGGAAACCGGCACCACCGACGAAATCCTCAACAACGCCAAGCACCCCTATACCAAGGAGCTGCTTGCAGCCTTCGAGCCGAAGCCGCGCGGCGCGGCAGGCCCGGCCAAACCCGCGACCGCTCCCCTGCTGAGCATCGAAGATCTCGTCGCAGGTTATGGACAGCCCCAGGCTGATGGCCTGCCGCTCGTTCGCGCGGTCGAGCATGTGAGCCTGAAGGTGGAAAAGGGCCGCAATCTCGGCATCATCGGCGAATCCGGTTGCGGCAAGTCGACACTCGCCCGTACCATCGCCGGCATCCTGCCGGCCGCGGTCGGCAAGATCACCTTCGACGGCACGGAACTGCATCGCAACGCGCGCAAGCGTTCGCGTGATGAGTTGCGCGAGATGCAGATCGTCTTCCAATATGCCGATACCGCACTCAATCCGGCAAAATCGGTCGAGGACATCCTCGACAGACCTTTGGTCTTTTACCACGCAATGGATCGAAAGGCGCGGAACGCCCGGATCGATCAACTGCTCGACATGGTACGCCTGCCCCGCAACCTGCGCCATCGCCGGCCGGGCGAACTCTCGGGCGGCCAAAAGCAGCGAGTCAACTTCGCCAGGGCCCTCGCCGCCGATCCGAAGCTGATCCTCTGCGACGAGATTACCTCGGCGCTCGACACGGTGGTTGCAGCCGCGGTGATCGACCTGCTCAAGGAATTGCAGCGCGAACTCGGCCTCTCCTACATCTTCATCAGCCACGACCTCTCGGTGGTGGAGGCGATCTGCGACGAGATCGTCGTGATGTATGGAGGCAGGAAGGTCGAGGAGATCACCTCATCGACGGTGAAGGCGCCGCAACATCCCTATTCGCAGCTGCTCTTCTCATCGGTGCCCACCCTCGATCCGGCCTGGCTCGACGGGCTGCAGCAGGATCCGGAACTGGTGCGGGCCTATTGCCGGCACTGAGCGCCGATTCCACCGCGAAATTTCGAGAGTTGGGCGCTTACAAGATCAAGCGCGCACCGGGTCAGGTCGTGCTGGAAAGCCTCGACTCCGCAGCAAGAGCCCAGCAAGTGGCAGCGAACATGGCTTTGGAAGGTAAGGCCGGAATTTTGTCGCAAGTCCTTCCAACCAGTAGAAGCTTATAGTTATAGGGAGAACAATCTGCGGCAGAGACCACCCGTATCCGCGCAGGACTGGTGAGAGACTCAAAAACCTCTACGCACTTGCTGGAGTAGCTCTAATGCGGAAACAAGGTGGTCAGCGGCATATGGGCCTTGATGATCGGCGATTTCAGGACGACGAAGCTGAAATATTTGTCGATGCCGACGTCCAGGTCAGTCAGCCGCTCCATGATCGTCTGGTATTCGTCGATCCCGGCGGTGACGAATTTCAGCAGATAATCGTATCCGCCGGAGACCAGATGGCATTCGATCACCTGGTCGACTTTTTCGATCGCCGCCAGGAAGCGGGCGAAATCGATCTGCCGATGGTTTTTCAGGGTGATCTCAGTGAATACAGTCAGCGTCTGCCCCAGTTTACTGACGTTGATCTGAGCCGAATAACCTTCGATGTAGCCCTCCGACTGCAGCTTCTTCACCCGCATCAGGCAGGGGCTCGGCGACAGATTGACCAGTTCGGCGAGTTCCACATTCGTGACGCGGCCATTCTTCTGCAGTTCGTAAAGGATTTTTACGTCGATCCGGTCGAGTTTCATCTTACACGCCCTCACTTGCTGGAATCGCCAATGACGCAGCAGATTATGCTGCTTGTTCCCGACGCCAACCTTAGCACATGACGTTGACCTGTCGATCGCGTTGCGAGACAGGCCGAAGCACAAACGGCTCTGGCATCCTCCCAACGCGGAATCTTCTGCTGCCACCAACCCATCTCCGGCAAAGCCGTGGCGTCGGATCCGCTACACTACGCTAAAACGGAGACTCTCCCATGCCCGCACCTCTCAATCGCGTCGACACCACGCCGGAACTGCCTTCCACCGCTGATGTCGTGGTCATCGGCGGCGGCATCGTCGGCGTTTTTGCAGCCTATTATCTCACTCGGCGCGGATTGAAGGTGGCCCTGGTCGAGAAGGGCCTGATCGGCGCCGAGCAATCGAGCCGCAACTGGGGCTGGTGCCGCCAGCAGAATCGCGATGCCCGTGAACTGCCGATGTCGACGAAGAGCCTCGATCTGTGGGAGCGTTTCGCCACTGAGACCGGTGAGGACACCGGGTTCCGTCGTTGCGGTCTTTTCTATCTCAGCAATAGCGACGCCGAACTGTCCGGCTGGGCGCGCTGGCGCGATTTCGCCCGCTCGGTCGGCGTCACGACGCATATGCTGAGCAGCACGGAGGCAACCGAACGCGGGCATGCCACCGGCACCTCTTGGAAAGGCGGGGTCTTTTCGCCGACCGACGGGACCGCCGATCCGGCAAGCGCTGCGCCCGCCGTCGCGCGTGCGATCCTGAAGCTCGGCGGCACGGTGCATCAATCCTGTACTGCCCGCGGCCTCGACGTCGAAGGCGGCAGGCTTTCGGGCGTCGTCACCGAGCATGGTACGATCCGGACAAAGATCGCGATCCTCGCCGGTGGCGCCTGGGCCTCCTCCTTCTGCCGCCAGCTCGGCATTCGATTTCCGCAAGCCTCGATACGCTCCTCGATCCTCTCCGTATCTCCAGGCGCAAGCGGCCTGCCGGATGCCTTGCATACATCAGCCGTTTCGGTGACACGTCGCGGCGATGGTGGCTACACGCTGGCGATCAGCGGCCGCGGCCGCGTCGATCCGACGCCGCAACAGCTCCGCTACGCCCGGCAGTTCCTGCCGATGTTCGCCCGGCGCTGGCGCAGTCTCGCACCCGGCGGGTTGGAAGGGTTTCGCTCCGGCCACGAATCTCTGGCCCGCTGGCGGCTCGACAGGCCGACACCGATGGAGCGCATGCGCATCCTCGATCCGACCGTCGACGAGGCCACCATTGCGCTTACGCATGCGCGGGCGCTCGAGCTTCTACCCGCCTTGAAGAAAACCGCCATCAGCGCGGCCTGGGCAGGCTATATCGACAGCACGCCTGACGGCGTGCCGGGGATCGGCGAGATCGCCACCCTCCCGGGTTTCATCGTCGCTGCCGGCTTCAGCGGGCACGGCTTCGGCATCGGGCCGGGCGCCGGTCATCTGATTGCCGATATCGTCACAGGCGATGAGCCGATCGTTGATCCCAGGCCCTACCACCCCGACCGCTTCGGTGGATCCGCCTGGGGCAAAGTGGCTGATTTCTAGGGAGCAGTCGGCCTTTGCGCAATGTCGGCAACACGGATCGGCACGGCTTGGTACCGGTCACAGGAGCTGAGCATCACGTTTCGATTGCCACGATCACGACAAATCGGCGATCAGAGGAAGACTGATCGCTTCGGTTCCTCGCCGGCATCATTGGCAATCAAGGCGCGCAATGCTGCCGCCACAGCTGTGCCGGCGACGGCGAGATCGCGTACCGTGCTCATGTGATTGCCGTCTGCGACCTGCGATGCCCGCACGTCAAGCCCTTGGTCGGCAAGAATGTCCCTGAACGCATTTGCCTGAATTTTGAACGGACTAGTTTCCTGTTCGCCGGTCATGATAGCGACACGCGTTGCAGCATCGTGCTCGTGACGCATGGGCGTAAACCGTCGCACCTCCTCGTCGCTCAAGGCAATCTCGTCGCGCAGGAAAGACCTCTGCAGGGGTTCGAGATCGTATAGCCCGCCAAGCAGGAAAGCAGCACCTACGCCCGAAGGCGCTGGCGAGCGATGGAAGAGAAAGGTTGCAAGATGTGCACCGGCGGAGTGGCCGCTGACGGAAAACCGCTTTGACGTGGCGCCAAAACGATCGGCATGGGCCAGCAGGAATGCCTTGGCTTTCAGGACCTGACCAACCAGGACGTCCATTCTCGCCGTGGGCATCAAGGAGTAATCGACGATAGCTGCGACCGCGCCAGCGCCGGTAATGGTCTCAGCGACGCAGGAGTAGTCCTCCTTGGAGAACATCCGCCAATAGCCGCCATGGATGAACATGTGGATCGGCAAGTCCGAGCCGGCGCTATCTGGCAGGAAGATGTCGAGCGTCTCGCCAGGTCCAGCCCCGTAGGCGATGTTGGCCTCCATGGCGAGAGTGCGCCGCGTTGCAAGGCTGCGAGCTCGGATATCGCCAACGATCGCGTCGAAATCTGCGACATGGTCACGAATGCGGAACGGATCGGCGGCCACAGGTTCCTCCCTCAGAAGCTTGTGGCAATGTACTTGGCTTCCATGAACTCCGCGATACCGTGATGCTGCCCTCCTTCACGTCCGAGGCCGCTTTGTTTCACACCGCCAAAGGGGGCCGCGGGATCGGAGACCAGTCCACGATTGAGCGCAATCATGCCGGCCTCGATCTTGGAGGCGACGCGCATGCCGCGGCCAATGTCGCGGGTATAGATGTAGGCGGCGAGGCCATATTCCGTATCGTTGGCGGCAGCGATGACCTCTGCCTCGCTCTCGAAACGGTAGAGCGGCGCCACGGGACCGAAAATCTCCTCGCAGCCCATGTCGGAGGCCGGGGAAACATCGACAAGCACCGTCGGCGGATAAAAAAAGCCGCGGCCTGCCAATGATCGTCCGCCGCAGAGGACACGCGCTCCCCGCGAAATGGCGTCGGTAACAAGGCGCTCGATCTTCTCCACCGCCTTGCGCGTGATCATCGGACCACATTCGGTATCCGGATCCACACCCGGGCCGACCCTGAGGGCGGCCATGCGTCTGGTGAATTTTTCCGCGAAGACATCGTGAATACCGGATTGGACATAAATGCGGTTTGCAGCCGTGCAGGCCTCACCCGCATTGCGCATTTTCGCGACCATCAGACCCTCGATCGCCGCGTCAATGTCCGCATCGTCGAAAACGACGAATGGCGCGTTGCCGCCGAGTTCCATGGAGCAGGAGATGACATTTTTTGCCGCTTCCGCCAGAAGCGTGCGGCCGACGCCGGTCGAACCTGTGAAGGAGAGTTTTCGCACGCGCGGGTCGTCCAGCATGGCGGTGATGACAGGGCCCGGCGTCGATGTTGTCATCACGTTCACGACGCCCGGCGGCACGCCAGCCTCCTCGTAGAGAGCCGCAAGCGCATAGGCCGTCAGCGGCGTCTCGCTCGCCGGCTTCAGGATGACGGTGCAGCCTGCGGCAAGGGCAGGCGCGATCTTGCGGGTCGCCATCGCAGCCGGGAAATTCCACGGTGTGATGAGAACGCAGACGCCGATCGGCTGGTAATCGACGACGATGCGGTTTCCGCCGGCCGGGGCAAGGCCGAACTCACCAGAGATCCGCACCGCCTCCTCGGCGTTCCAACGAAAGAACTCCGCCGCATAGGCCACCTCGCCGCGCGCGTCGCGCAACGCCTTCCCGTTCTCGAGCGAAATGAGCCTGGCAAGCGTTTCGGAGCGCTCCACCATAAGTTCGAAGCAGCGGCGCAGGATCTCGGAACGCTTTCTCGGCGGCATCTCGCGCCAGCCTTCCGCCGCACTTGCCGCAGCATCCACTGCCGCCGCCGCATCCGCGACCGTGGCATCGGGCACAGAGGCAATGACCGCCTCGGTCGAGGGATCGATCACCTCGATCCGTCCCTCGCCCGCCGCAGGCCGCCAGGCGCCGCCAATATAGAGGCCGTCGGAGAACGTGCTGAGCCCAAAGGGATCGTGGTCTGGATGCGAAGAATGCTGGTTGACGTTCATGATGATTTCCAAGTCAGAGGGCGGAAGCGGCCAGATCGCCGTCATAGGCGGCGCGCACCAAGCCACGCATGGCGGCCGCATCGAAGGAGCGGGGATTATTCTTGATCAGCCGGCCGATGCCGAGCGCCTGCTCTGCGGCCCAGTCGATCCGGTCTTCCGGCAGGCCGAGCCCGGCAAGTGTCGGCGCGATGCCGATCGCGGCGAAGAGACGGCTCACCTCGCCGATCGCGGCATCGGCAACCGTTTCGTCGTCCTCCACTCCGGTGGGATCAAGGCCGAGCGCCCTGCCGACAGTGGCGAATTCCGCCGTAGCGACGCGGCGATTATAGGTCATGACATAGGGCAGCATGGTCGCAACCCCGAGGCCGTGCGGCGTATGGGTCAAGGCACCAACCGGATATTGCACGGCATGGGCCGCAGCGGTGCCCGCCGTTCCGAAGGCGCAGCCGGCAGCGAGCGCGCCCATCATCACATCGGCGCGCGCATCGATGTCGGCACCGTCGACGAAGGCCTTTTCCAGGCTCCGGCTGAGGAGCCGGATGGCATGCAGCGCGAACTGGTCGGAGAGATCGCTCTTTCCGATGAAGACATGCCGCTGCGCGAGTTCAGGATCGCCGGGGCGGCGCATGGCCGTGAAGGCTTCGATGGCATGCGTCAACGCATCCGCACCGGCAATCGCCGTGAGCCCAGGCGGGCAGGATAAGGTCAGTTCCGGGTCGCAGATCGCCGCTGCGGCGATGAGATATGGGCTGGAAATGCCAACCTTCAGGATACGATCGGGATCGGAAACTACCGCAACCGGCGTCACCTCGGAGCCGGTCCCTGCCGTCGTCGGCACGGCGATGACCGGCAGGACGGGCGCCGGCACCTTGAACTCACCGTAATAATCGGCGAGCGCGCCTCCGTGAGCGAGCAGGAGCGAAGCGCATTTGGCCATGTCGAGACAGCTGCCTCCACCGATGCCGATCACCATATCAGGCTCAAAGCCGCGCGCGGCTTCAACGCAAACCGCGACCGTATCTTGCGGCACGTCCGGCAGCGTGCGGTCATGCACCAGGACGACGATGCCGGCCGCTTCAAGCGCGGCGATCATTTCCGCGAAGACGGGTGTTGCGGCAAAACGCGCATCCGTGCAGACGAGTGCGCGCCGGCCGGTCCTGCTGGCGACGCTCGCGAGCGCGTGGCGCTGGCCGACGCCGAACAGGATTTCCCGCGGCAACCTCAGGGCGGCAAACAGGCTCATGATCTTTGTCCCTCGAAGGCCAGAATGCGCGGGCGCGAAAGCGCATTGAGGTCTTCCCAGAGGCGCTGGTCGATCTCGAGCCCATTGCGGCTTGCCGCCGCTCGCCGCCCGCGGGCACGATCGCCCGGAACGAGAACCGGTTCGCCGGCGCTGGCGGGTGGTGAAGCGCGCACGGCATCGAGATAGGTCGACAGCCGCTCCTGCAGTCCCGGCGCCAGACTGGGTTCGATCAAGATGAAGACGTCGCCTTTGTTGCACGGCGACTGGCTGTCGAGCGTGCCGCGCGCATCCGGCGCGAGCGCCGAGCCGGCAAGAGCTGCCACCAGCAGCTCCAAAGCAATGCCGAGGCCGTAGCCCTTCGCGTCGCCAAAGGGCGCAATCGCGCCGGCCTTCGCACGCCCCGGATCGGTCGTCGGATTGCCGGCCGCATCGCGCGCCCATCCCTCGGGAATGGGCCTCCCGGTCGCCGCGTGATGATGAATCCTGCCCATCGGCACGAGGCTGGTGGCCAGGTCGAGCACGAGCGGTTCCTCGGCGGTTGGCACGGCGATGGCGATGGGGTTGGTGCCGAGCATCGCACGGGTGCCGCCGAAGGGATGGACCAGCGCCTCGCTCGACGAGAGCGCGATGCCGACGAAGCCCAGTGCGGCGATGGCCTCCACATAATGCGCGAGCATGCCGAGATGGTTGGCATTGCGCACGGCGACAAGACCGATACCGAGATCCGGAATGTGAGGCGCCAGCCGCTCGATCGCGGCCATGGCGACGACGGGGCCAAACCCCGACGACCCCTCCACCTCCAGCACCGCATCCGCGCGCCAGCGCTGCGTGCCCTTCGTCTGCGGGTCAATGACCCCACGCTCGATCCGTTCGACCAGCCGCGGAAGCCGGTACAGGCCATGCGAGGGGTGCCCCTTCATCTCCGCCGTTACCAGGACACGAGCCTGCAGCGCCGCATGGTCACGCGGTGCGCCATGCTCTTCCAGCAGGCGGGTGGCAAGTGCAAGCGCTGAGGCTTCGGATATGCGCATGATTTTTCCTCCCTATATTAAATCGTATAGGATATAGGATTGTCTTGGCCGCAGCATCGTGCTAGCGATTGAACCTGTCAAGAGGCAAGGCAGCAGATGATTTCGACGAGACCGAAGGAACCCTCGACGGGCACAACCCAGATACCGCGCGCCAACAGCCTGGCGGGCGACGTCTATGAGGCAATCTTTAATCAGCTCATGTCGCTGAAGATCGCACCGGGGGCACGCATCACGGTCGACAACCTGGTGAGGGAATTTAACGTCTCACACACCCCTATCCGCGAAGCCCTCGGCCGGCTCGAAGGCGAAGGCCTCGTCGTCAAGCAGCATCTGGTCGGCTATCGTGCCGCGCCGCAAATCACGCGCCACCGCTTCGACGAACTCTATGAACTGCGCCTGCTGCTGGAACCTGCCGGCGCTGCGAAGGCGGCCGAGGCGATGAACGACGAAAAGCTGGCCATTCTGACGGAGGCCGCCGGCGTGATGACACGCAGCGACAACAGGGACGAACGAGCGAACTATTCGGCCTTCGCCCGCAAGGATGCTATTTTCCATGACCGCATCATGGAGTTTGCCGGCAACGAGTTGATCCGCGAGATGCTGACCTTCCAGCACACGCATTTCCATATCTTCCGCCTGATGTTTCATCGCCGTGTCACCGAGGAGGCACTCGGCGAGCATCAGACGCTGCTTGATGCCTTCGCGGCGCGCGACCCCGGCGCGGCTGCGAACGCAATGCGCATCCATATCGAACATTCGCGCGACCGGCTGTTACCGGCCTTCGACGAAATCTGAGCAACCCGGCAGGCAAGGTCGTGCCTGCCCGATCTGACAATGAGGAGGAGAAACCATGCCAGGCAAGAAAATCCTGATGCTCACCGGCGATTTCACCGAGGAGTACGAAATCTTCGTCTTTCAGCAGGCGATGGAGGCGGTCGGTCACACGGTGCATATCGTGTGCCCGGATAAGAAGGCCGGCGACATCCTCAGAACGTCGCTGCACGATTTCGAGGGAGACCAGACCTACACCGAAAAACTCGGGCACAACGTCACCATCAACAAGACGTTTTCCGAGGCCGAGAGCCAGCTCGATCAGTATCACGCCGTCTACTGCGCCGGCGGGCGCGGACCGGAATATATCCGCACCGACAAGCGGGTGCAGGCAATGGTGCGTCATTTCCACGAGCAGAAGAAGCCGATCTTCACCATCTGCCACGGGGTCCAGATCCTGATCGCGGTCGACGGTGTCGTTCGCGGCAAGAAGGTTGGTGCACTTGGGGCCTGCGAACCGGAGGTCACCCTGGCGGGCGGAACCTATATCGACCTGTCGCCAACCGAAGCCTATGTCGATGGCACGATGGTTTCGGCCAAGGGCTGGACGGCGCTCGCCGCCTTTATGCGCGAATGCCTGAAGGTGCTGGGAACAGAGATCCACCACAGCTGAGACGACGGCACCAAGCAACGAAAGGCCCGGCAGGTGACATCTGCCGGGCCTTTTGCAATGGGCCTGCAATCACGCTCCGCCGCGGTTCCAGCCGCGGCCACGGTCGCCGAACATTTCATAGCCGCCATCAGTGATGGCAAGCGTATCCTCCAGCTTGATGAATCCGCGCTTCGGGTGAAGCATCGTCGTCTCGACCGAGATCACGCTCCCGGCTTCCAGCGGTTTGTCGGCATCGATGCCATCATAGGTGACGGGGTGGTTCGTCATGAGGAATGGCGCTTCGTGGGCGATGACGCCCATGCCATGGCAGAAGAAGTCGGTGAAGGCCGCCGACGGCGAGGCCTTGAGCTCGGCCTCCGCTGCCACAATCATCTCCCTGCCCGCAGCCCCTGCCCTGACCTTGGCGAAGGCCGCTTGCTGGATACATTCCACTTCGGCCAGAAGGTCCCCCAGCTCCGCATCCGGCTCGCCGAGCACACCCATGCGGCAGAGGTCACCAATATATCCGTGATAGTTGCCGCCGGAATCGATCGACAGGATCTCGCCCTCGGCCCAGGCCTGAGGCGAGCCCGCGCGGTTGTGGCTGGAGCCGAGCGTCAGGAGGCAATATTCGAAGTGCAGGCCGCGGTTCGTTTCTTCCCGGCGCAGCTGCTCGATGATCTCCATCTTTGTCGAGCCGGCGCGGGCCGCCGCGATCGTCGCCAGCATAGAGTCGGTGATCAGTTCGGAGGCGCGTCTCAGCTTTGCCAGTTCATCCGGCGTCTTGACGGCCCTTAGCCGCTCCAACACATGCGTGGCATCGACAAATCGAGCGCCCTCCAGCCGAGAGGCAAGCAGGTCGCGGGCGTCGGAGGGCAGGAAGGCTGGCTCGATGCCGATGCGCCCACCGGTCTTGCCGATTTTCTTCAAGTGCTCGACGGCGAGCCCGGCGGCATCCTGCGTGCCCCAGCTCGCCGTATGCACGGCGGGCGTCCAGAATGGATTGTTCTGGTGCTCCGCGCCCTCCATGCGGTTGCCCACATAGGCGGAGTGATCGGGCGCGCCTTTCTCATAAATCACCATCGGCAGGTAGCGGCTATGCCCGATCGCATCCATGGCGGCGAAGAAGATGAACTTATAGCCGCCCATGAGATATTGCGTGTTGTGTTTGGAGGTGGCGACGATGACGTCGATACCGGCTTCCTCCATGAGACGGTCGAGCTTGGCCGTATCGAACGGCGTCACGGCGGTCTGCCTTGTTTGCCCTGCATTGTCGTTCATAGTCTTTCCTCCCAGAAAATGGATGCGCCCCCTCAGAAGCCCGGCGGCAGCAGGCGGAAGTCCGGCAAATCGCGTAGCGCAAGCTCCGGCCCGGCCGGTGAGTAGACCACGAAAAGGAGCATCTTCCCGCCGCCAGTGTTCTTCGTCGAATGAAAGCGACTTTCCGGAATATAGATCGTGCAGCCGGTGGCGACCTTCTGCGTGATCGGATTACCATTTTCGTCCTCGACCATCTGCTCGCCCTCGCCGGAAATCACAAAAATGATTTCCTCCGCGCCCGGGTGATTGTGGCGGGAATGGCCCTCGCCGCTTGGCAGCTCGACGACGCCGCCGGAAAAGCGGCTGGCACCGTTGATCTCGGGCGCCACAGTCAGCGACAGCTTGCCCCAGTCGAAACCGAAGGCGCTCACATCCTCAGGATAGATAAAGTACTTGTTCTTTACCATGAAACGACCTCCTCCATGCCCTTCCTCAGACGACCGCGCCGATGGCGAGCGCCTTGAAATCTTCGGTCTGCTTGCGGATTGCCGCCTCTGCCGGCAGGCGCTCCATCGAGCTTGCGCCATAAAAGCCGTTGCAGCCAGGGCAGCGTTCGAGAATGTAGCGCGCATCCGCCGGCATGGAGATCGGGCCGCCATGGCAGAGCACGATGACGTCGTCGCGCACGGAACGTGCCGCCTTGGCGATCGCGGCGATCTCATCGACGCAGTCATCGAGGGACTTGCCGGATGTGGCGCCGATCGTGCCGCCGGTCGTCACCCCCATATGCGCCACGACGATGTCGGCGCCGGCGGTCGTCATGGCGATAGCCTCGCTCTCGGTGAACACATAAGGCGTCGTCAGCAGGTCGAGCCCGTGGGCGGTGGCGATCATCTCGACCTCCAGATTGTAGCTCATGCCCGTTTCCTCGAAACTCTGCCGCATCCGCCCATCGAAGAGACCTATTGTGGGGAAGTTCTGTACGCCGGAAAAGCCCATTGCCTTGAGGTCGGCGAGGAAGCGCGGCATCAGCACGAAGGGGTCCGTGCCATTGACGCCAGCAAGCACCGGCGTCTTTTTCACGACCGGCAACACTTCAAGCGCCATGTCCTTGACGATCTCGTTGGCATTGCCATAGGCGAGCAGTCCGGCCGCCGAACCGCGCCCGGCCATGCGGTAGCGCCCGGAATTGTAGATAATGATGAGGTCGATACCGCCTGCTTCCTCGGCCTTGGCGGAGATGCCGGTGCCGGCACCGCCGCCGACGATCGGCACGCCGGCTGCGATCATGCCGTGAAATTTTTCGAGGATGGTGCTGCGCGGTATGACTGGCATCGATTTGTCTCTCAGGGGTTGGCGATGTCACGATAGGCCGCGACGGCGGCCTCGGCGAAATCTGGATCGTTGATATGGAGCGGCAGGCGAATAATACGTCGCGACACCGTCGGCTTCACCGTCGCCTCGAGCGCGGCGAAAAGCGCGGCGTCGGCTTGCGGATCGAAGAACGGACCGTCTTCGATGTCGAGGGCCGAAACGCCCTTTTCGGGAATGAGAAGGCGTACGGGGCCGTGGCAGAGATTGAGCTTGTCGCCGATCCAGCGGCCGATCTGCGCGCATTCGGCCGACGTCGTGCGCATCAAGGTGACGTTCGGGTTGTGCCGGTAAAACAGCCGGCCGGTATAACGCTCCGGGACAGTCTCCGGCGCCCAGAAGTTCACCATATCGAGCGCACCGACCGAGCCGACATAGGGCAGGCCTTTGCGAGCAATGGCGCCGAAACGGTCCGAGGTGGCGGGCAAGACGCCGCCGAACAGCAGGTCGCAGACCTCGGTCGTCGTGATGTCGAGCACGCCAGAGATGAGTTCGCTGTCGGCAAGCTTCTCCATCGCACGCCCGCCCGTGCCTGTCGCGTGGAAGACCAGGCAGTCATAGTCCGCTCGGAGGCGCTCAACTATGGCGGATACGGCAGGTGTCGTAACGCCGAACATGGTAAGCCCGAGGGCTGGTTTGGATGCAGTCACCTCAGCCGGCCGGCGGGCCATGGCGGTGATCGCCTGGGCGGCGTTGTGAAGGATGACGCGGCTCAGCCGGTTCAGGCCCGCCATGTCCGTGACCGAGGGCATCATCAAGATGTCCGAAACATCGACAAAGGGAGCCACATCGCCGGATGCGAGCGTCGAGACCATGATCTTTGGCAGACCGAGCGGCAATTGGCGCATGCCTGCGGTAATGATCGAAGTGCCCCCGCCTCCACCGATACCGATGACGCCGGCGATGTCCTGGCGCTCCACGAGGAAGCGCGCGAAGGCAATGCCCATCGCCTCGACCGCCGTTCCGCGGTCGCCGCTGGCAAGAACGGCTCCAGCCCCGTCCGGATGGCACGCCGCCACTGCTTCGGCCCTCACATCGACGGAGGTTTGAGGCTCGCGGATGCCGACGTCGACACGGACGACAGCCCCGCCCGCCGCTTTGATGCAAGCGGCCAGATAAGCAAGCTCCTCGCCCTTCGTGTCAGCCGTGCCGACCACGTAGATCTGCTTCATTTCCCCTCCGAGACCGGTTGGGTTTCCTCCCGGCATATCCCACGTCCGGGGCAAAGCGATAGGCCCTTGCAAATTTGTGAGACGTGCGTATCATAAAGACATGGATGTCTCACGTCAACAGAACGAAACAGCCAGGACCGAGCGAGGCCCGCGTGCCCGAACGCGAAAACTGATGCTCGAAACGGCAACGCGGCTCATGCAGTCCGGCATCACTCCGTCGGTAAGTGAAGTCGCCGAGGCTGCCGAAGTCTCGCGCGCGACGGCCTACCGTTACTTTCCGAGCCAGGCCGCGCTCGTGCATGCCGTGGTGGATGAGGCTCTGGGGCCGATACTCAGCTGGTCGTCGGACAGTCCGGATGCACGCACCCGCGTTGCCGACCTCTTGGCGACCGCAATGCCGCGCATCGATGAGTTCGAAGCCACCTTCAAGGCGGCGCTGAAACTTTCGCTGGACCAGTGGGCGCAGCGCCAGGCCGGCACGCTCGGCAACGAGCCGCTATTCACGCGCGGCCACCGGGTCGATCTGCTCAAGTGCGTGACGGCTCCCCTGCAGGGCACCGTGCCGCCCGAATCCCGGGAACGCCTTGCGCAGGCGCTTTCGCTTGTCTTCGGCGTCGAGGTGCTGATCGTGTTGAAGGATATCTGGGGCCTGACCTCCGAAAGCGCGCAGTCTGTTGCCGAATGGGCCGCCAGGGCGCTTGTTGATACAGCGTTACGGCAGGCGGAGAGCAAAGCATGACGTGGGGAACCTTCAAATTAATCCAACAATTGGTTGGACCAGATGAAGCAAATGTGGTCGGGATTGGCGAGCAGGAACGTGAGTTTGCCTGACAAGACCGCGCGAGCGGAGCCGCAATTGTGGGAAGGTATCCAGAAGTCTGGAAGATGAACCTTTGCTAAATGCTCTCCGAGGCTCACTCTTGACGATATTGGCGTTTGGTACTACCAGATTAGGGAATAACATTCAGGCTTGAGATCTGAAACGCGCCAGGGTCGGGGAGGACCCCAGCACGAAAATCACCCAGGAGGATCGGGAAGCCGGATCGGGAGGCCCGCGATGACGCGGGAAGCGTGCATAAATGGGAGGAAATGTTATGCGCAAAACTATGGCCGGTCTCTTTGCCGGTGTCGGATTGATGTGGGCCTGCGGAACATCCGCACAGGCCCAGGAACTGACGATTTTCTGGGCCGAGTGGGACCCGGCAAATTACCTTCAGGAACTGGCGAACGAATATGAGGCTGAAACCGGCGTAAAGGTCACGGTCGAGACCACACCATGGGCCGACTTCCAGACCAAGGCATTCACCGAGTTCAACGCCAAGGGTTCAGCCTATGACATGGTCGTCGGCGACAGTCAGTGGATCGGGGCGGCGTCAGAAGCTGGCCATTACGTCGATCTGACCGACTTCTTCACCAAGCACAATCTGACCCAGGTGATGGCTCCGGCAACTGTGAAATACTACGCCGAATATCCGTCGAACTCGAAAAAGTATTGGTCAGTTCCGGCCGAAGGCGACGCCGTCGGCTGGTCCTACCGCAAGGACTGGTTCGAAGATCCCAAGGAGATGGAGGCGTTCAAGGCCAAATACGGCTACGACCTCGCCCCGCCGAAGACATGGGCCGAGATGCGCGACATCGCCGAGTTCTTCCACCGTCCAGACCAGAAGCGCTACGGAATCGCCATCTACACCGACAATTCTTATGACGGTCTCGTCATGGGTGTCGAGAACGCGATCTTCTCCTTTGGAGGCGAACTCGGCGACTACCAGAGCTACAAGGTCGACGGCATCATCAATTCCGAGAAGAACGTCAAGGCGCTCGAATTGTATCGCGAGCTCTACGGCTTTACGCCTCCGGGCTGGGCCAAATCCTTCTTCGTCGAGAACAATCAGGCGATCACCGAGAACCTGGCGGCGATGAGCATGAACTACTTCGCCTTCTTCCCGGCCCTGGTGAACGAGGCGTCCAACCCGAACGCCAAGGTTACCGGCTTCTTTGCCAATCCGGCGGGGCCGAACGGCGAACAATTCGCAGCGCTCGGCGGCCAAGGCATATCGGTCATCTCCTACTCAAAAAACCAGGAAGAGGCGATGAAATTCCTCGAATGGTTCATCAAGGACGAGACCCAGAAGCGCTGGGCCGAACTCGGCGGCTACACAGCAAGCGCCAAGGTGCTTGAATCGCCGGAATTTCAGAACGCGACACCCTATAACAAGGCCTTCTACGAGACCATGTTCAAGGTGAAGGACTTCTGGGCAACGCCTGAATATGCCGAACTGCTGATCCAGATGAACCAGCGCATTTATCCCTTCGTCACCGCCGGGCAAGGCACGGCGAAGGAAGTGCTCGACTCTCTGGCAGCGGACTGGAACGCGACGTTCAAGAAATACGGACGCAATAAATAGCAAACGCGATCAGCGGAGGGGCTCCGTCGCCCCTCCGTTTGCATTCTGCATCTCGCGCCCAAAGGCGCGGTTCGAGAGGGCGCGGCGCCCGGAATTCACTTCGCGCATCGTGATGCCTTTTCCGGCATCCGGCGCCGACTCTCGGAGGAGGAGAGGATTGGCAACCGCAGTCATGACATCGCTAGACACGAAATCGCGTGCCGCATCCCACGGCATGAGCGACATCCGCATTCGCAATCTCTTCATTATCCCGACGATCCTGTTTCTGATCATCTTCAACATCTTTCCGCTGATCTATTCGCTCGGCTATTCGTTCACGGACTTTCGCGCCTCGACGAACGCGCCGGCCAACTTCGTCGGCCTGCAGAACTACCGCGAATTGCTGAACGATCCTTTCATCTGGTCGAATTTCGCCATCACCGCGAAATATGTGATCGTCTCTGTGACGGGGCAGGTGATCGTCGGCTTCGGCACCGCGATGCTGCTCAACCGTGACATTCCGCTGAAGGGTCTTCTGACGACGCTGCTGCTGCTGCCGATGATGCTGTCGATGGCCGTCGTCGGCCTCTTCTGGAAGCTGCTCTACGACCCGTCCTTCGGCATCATCAACTACGCGCTCGGCCTCGGCTCCTTCGAGTGGCTGTCGAATCCGGACATGGCTCTCTATGCGGTCGCAATCACGGACATCTGGATGTGGTCGCCCTTCGTGATGCTGCTGTCGCTTGCCGGCCTTTCGGCCGTGCCAAAACATCTCTACGAGGCAGCGGCGATCGACCGGGCGGGACCGTTCTATACCTTCTTCCGCATCACGCTGCCGCTGGTGGCGCCGATCCTGATGATCGCAATCATCTTCCGTACGATGGAGGCCTTCAAGACCTTTGACCTCGCCTACATTCTGACCAGCCAACCGACGACCGAGGTGATCTCCATCCGGCTCTACAAGATGGCCTTCCAGGAATGGCAGACGGGGCGTTCCTGCGCACTCGCCTACATCGTGCTCATCATGGTTCTTGCGATCACCAACATCTACGTCAAGTACCTCAACAAAGTGAAGGAGCGCTGAGATGGCTGCCGTGCAAACCCGCTCCGAACGCGCGCTGAACCGGGTGGCGATCGCCGCCGTACTGGTCATCACGCTGATCTTCCTGGCGCCGATCTACTGGATCACCTCGACGGCCTTCAAGCCGCGCAATCTCGCTACCACCATTCCGCCGACGGTGCTCTTCGAGCCGGAACTCTCGCCTTTCGTGAAGCTCTTCACCAAGCGCTCGCAACTGCGCGGGGCGCCAACCGCTGAAGAATATGCCGCCGCCCCCTGGTGGGAGCGGATGGTGTTCGACGGCGGCGAGAAGATCGTTCGCTCCGGCCGCGGCGAGGTGCAGCCCTCCGGCTATCCGAACCGCTTCATGAACTCGCTGATCGTCGCCATCACGTCCACGGTGCTGGCCGTCGGCATGGGAACCTTCACAGCCTACGGTTTCTCGCGCTTCAAAGTGAAGGGGGAGGCAGACCTTCTCTTCTTCATCCTGTCGACGCGCATGCTGCCGCCCGTCGTCGTGGCGATCCCGATGTTCCTCATGTACCGCGTCGTCGGCCTCAACGACACGCATTGGGGCCTCATCATACTCTACACTGCCTTCAACCTTTCCTTCTCCGTTTGGTTGATGAAGGGCTTCATCGACGAGATCCCGAAGGAATACGAGGAGGCCGCGCTCGTCGACGGATACACGCGGATGGAGGCCTTTTTCAAGATCGTCATCCCGGAAGCGGCCACCGGCATCGCCGCAACCGCGGTCTTCTGCTTCATCACGGCCTGGAATGAATATGCATTTGCGCTGATCATGACGAACCGGCGTGCGCAAACGGCTCCACCCTTCATTCCGAGCCAGGTCGGCTCAGGCCTGCCGGATTGGACGGTGATTGCCGCCGGCACGTTCCTGTTCCTGCTACCGGTCGCCATCTTCACCTTCCTGCTCAGGAACCATCTCCTGCGCGGCATGAGCTTCGGAGCGATCCGCAAATGACCTTTCGCGCCTTCAACCAGAAATATCTCGAACCCGGTTCGCAGTATCTCATGATCTTGGGCATCGTCGCGCTCTGCCAGCCCTGGAACCTGTTTCTGCACCGCTATGGCATGACGATGACGCTCGTCGGATTGATCGCCTTCATGGTGGCGACCAAAATCCCCCGCGACGCGCAACCAGACGAAGGCAACCATTTATGACGCAGATCGAACTTCGCGGGATTCAGAAATATTTCGGTGCCGTCCAGGTCATCAAAGACCTTAATCTCGCCATCGCCGACAATGAATTCATTGTGCTGCTTGGACAATCGGGCTGCGGAAAGACGACGACATTACGCGCCGTCGCGGGGTTGGAGACGATCGACGAAGGCGACATTCTGATCGACGGGCAGCCGGTGCAGCATATCAAGGCATCAGACAGGGATATCGCCATGGTATTCCAATCCTTCTCGCTTTATCCGCACATGACGGTCTACGAGAACATCGCCTTCCCGCTCCGCGCGACCCGGATGAGCCGTGCCGATGTCGATGCGTCGGTCCGCGATATCGCCGGTGTGCTGCGCATCACCGGTCTCCTGGCCCGCAAGCCCTCGGCGCTGTCAGGCGGCGACATGCAGCGCGTCGCGATCGGCCGCGCGCTGGTGCGACGGCCAAAGGCCATGCTGATGGATGAGCCGATCGGTGCGCTCGACGCGAAGCTGCGCGAGGAAATGCGGGCGGAAATCAAGCGTCTGCATATCAAGCAGGGTTCAACCACCATCTACGTGACGCATGACCAGGTGGAGGCGATGTCGCTCGCCGACCGCATCGTCATCATGCACGAGGGCATCCTCCAGCAGGTGGGCACGCCGGAAGAGGTTTACGCGCAACCCGCCAACACGTTCGTCGCCCAGTTCGTCGGAAGCCCGGTCATGAACATGGCGCCGGCGATCATCAGCGCAACGGGCAGCCATACCAGCGTACAGGTCGGCGACGGGACGACGGGCTTCGAGTTCCCCGCCGTGCTGGCGAACCGCCTCTCCGACGCAAGGGCCGAGAACGGCAAGCTGACACTCGGGGTCCGGCCTGAGGGCGTGCTCGTTTCACGGGAGGCCCGCGAGGGCTTCATGCCGGTCGAGGCGCATATCATCGAGCCTCTCGGCTCGCACGACATCGTGGACCTGAAGGTTGGTCACCAGATGATCAGGGCACGCACAAAGAGCGGTTTCGTGCCTGGTCCCGGCGAAGCCGTCTGGGCACGCATCGACCCCGCCCAGGCACATTTCTTCAACACCGCGACCGGCTCGTCGCTGGGGATCAGACTCTGATGGCGCATATCGAACTCAAGGGCATCACCAAGACCTTCGGCAGGCACACGGCGCTGAAAAACTTGAACATCGACATTGCTGACGGCGAGTTCTTCGTGCTGCTCGGGCAGACCGGCGCCGGCAAGACGACTACGCTGCGCCTGATCGCCGGTCTCGAGAAGCCGACCGCAGGCCAGATCTTCATCGACGGGCAGGACGTCGCCGACTGGGGTGCCGCCGAGCGCGATGTGGCTCTGGTGCTCCAGCAATACTCGCTTTACCCGCGCTATACGGTGCGGGAGAACCTGGAATTTCCATTGAAATCCCGTATCCGTCGCGTTGAGCCCGGAGAAATCAAGGAGCGCGTCGACCGCGTTGCGAAGACCCTGCGCATCGAGCATCTGCTCGACCGCAAGACGGACCGACTGTCGGGAGGCGAGATGCAGCGCGTATCGATCGGCCGGGCCATCGTGCGCAAGCCGCGGGTCTTCCTGATGGACGAACCCCTTTCGGCGCTCGACGCCAAGCTTCGCGAAGCACTTCGCACCGAGCTGAAAAACCTGCAGATGAACCTCGGCGCGACCTTCCTCTTCGTCACTCACGACCAGATAGAGGCCATGTCGATGGGCGACAAGATCGGCGTCCTGAACAATGGTCAACTGGTGCAGACGGGTACGCCGCAGGAGATCTACCGAAACCCGGTCAACACCTTCGTCGCGCGCGCGGTCGGTTCGCCGCCGATGAACCTGATTGCCGGCACGCTTGCCGGTGGCGAGGCAGTGGCCAGCGAGGGCTACCGGCTGCCCCTCGGCAACGGACACGGGATCGCGACAGACGGTCGCCCGCTCACCTTCGGCATCCGTCCCGAGGACATTTTCCTCGATAGTGGCGCGCCCGGCGAAGCACGGGTCCACGACGTGGAAAACCATGGTGTCGAAAAGATCGTGACGCTACGCACCGGCGAGAAGTTCATCCACGCGACCGTGCCGACACAGACGGCGCTTCGGATCGAGGATGAGGTTCGCTTTTCGTGGAATCCGGAAAAGGTCGTGCTGTTTGACGCCGGAAGCGGTGTAAGCTTGCGGCACGCGGGCTGACCTCAACGGTCCGAAAGATGCCAGCGGTCTCGGCGGCACGGCAGGGGCAGCCAGCGTTTCGAGTTGTCGCGACGGGGCGCTATGCGGGAAAGCGCCGGCGGTAGTGTTCTACCACTTCGGGATTGCGCAAATTGACGGGCAAGTCGCCCTTGATGACGCGCAGGGCTTCGCTCGCCGCGCCCGTTCCCATGCGCATCATGCTCTCTTCCGTCAGGCCAGCCAGATGCGGCGTGACGATGACATTGTCAAAGCCGAAATAGGGATGATCGAGCGGCAGCGGCTGCGTTGCGAAGACGTCGAGCGCGGCTCCGCCGATGCGACCATCGCGCAGCGCCTCGATCAACGCCGCATCATCGATCACCGGCCCGCGCGAGACGTTGACCAGAATGGCCGCGGGCTTCATGCGCCCGATGCGACCGGCATCGAGCAAGCCAGTGGTCTCCGGCGTCAGCGGACAACAGAGCACCACGATATCGGCCGTCGCCATAAGCTCATTGATCGCCAGGAAACGCACGCCGTCCGGCACGTTTTCCGGCGACCGGCTCGTGGCGACCACCTCCAGACCGAAGCCGAACTTCGCGATCTTGAAAATCGCCTTGCCGACATTGCCCATACCGACGATGCCCATGGTGCGGCCGGCGAGGTCGACGGCCGTGTCCGACTGGGCGCGGCCCGCCGCCCAGCCGCTCTGACGCAGTTCGCGGTCCATCAGCCGGAAGCGCCGAAGCAGGGCCAGTGTCACGAGGAAGACGTGCTCGGCGACAGTCGAAGCATTGGCGCCCGGGACATTGGCGACAAGCACGCCGGCGCGGGTCGCCGCATCCATCGGCACCATGTCGAGCCCGGCGCCATGGCGGATCGCCGCGCGAAGCGCCGGCGCATCCTCGAAGAAGGCCGGCGGGATCGGCGCGCGTACGACGACGATGCCCGCGCCGCGGCCTTCTCGCAGCAACGTTTCGGGATCGGGCGCGGAAGCGACGCGCAGATCACCCGCAGCCTCAAGCATGGACCTGGCCGCAGGGTGCAGGGGATGTGTGGAAAAGATGAAGCTCATCGGCCCTCCCGCCGGTTGCGCCTATTCGGCTGCCGTCGCTGGACCGCCGATGAGACCCTTCCAATAGCTTTCCGCACCTTGAAGATGCGCGCTCATCAGCGCCTGGGCGAGATTGCCGTCTCGGGCAAGCAGCGCCTCGTAGATGCGGATATGTTCCTCATGCGAGCGCCGGCTGCGGGCGGGATCGGCAAAATAGATCGGCAGGCGGTGCTCGCCCATGACGTAATAGACGCTGCACACCCGATGGAAGACGCTATTCTTGGTGGCCCGGACGATCTCCAAATGGAAATCCCGGTCCTCACGCGCCAGCCCCTCGCCGGCGGCAAGCTTCGCCTCGGACGCGCCGAGGATATCGCGCAAGTGCTGGTAATTCTCCTCCGTCGCCCGATCGCAGGCGAGCTCCGCCGCCTTGATCTCATGGATCTTGCGAAGCTCCACGGTCTCATAGATCAGGATGGGATCAAGCGGCACGCCGGCGCGGGCAAAAAGCGCCATTGCCTCCACGCTCGCCTCTGTGGTCGTCAGATAGATCCCCGACTTGGCCCGGCGCTCGACGATGCGCATTGCCTCCAGAATGGCCAGTGCCTCTCGAACCTGGCCCCGGCTGACGCCGAAATGCTCGGCAAGCTCTCGCTCCGAAGGCGTACGGCCGTTGCCGCTCGAGTTCGAAAAAAGATGGGCCGCGAGATCGGAGAGGAGGGAGTTTTCTTTCATCGTCACTGTCTTTGCGCGTGAGTCTCCAGGACCCGCTGATTGATCGTGAAGCCCAGGCCAGGCCTGTCCGGGATCTCTATCATACCGTCTTTCACCGACACAGTGTCCTCGACTAGATCATGGATCATCGGATTGGCGCCGAGCGAATATTCGATGATGAAGCTTGCCGGGGAGGCCGCGCACAAGTGCAGGCCGGAAAAGAAGCAGGGCGCACCGGCCCAGAGATGCGGCGCGAAACGGAGATTGAAGGCGCTGGCGAGCGAACTGATGCGCATCGCCTCCGTAATGCCGCCGCAGAAGGCAGGGTCCGGTTGGAATATGTCGGCGGCCCGAAGCATGGCAAGATCTCGGAAGGCAAAACGCGTCGCCTCGCTCTCGCCGGCAGCGATCGGCACGTTCCCAGCCGCGCGCACCTCCGCCATGCCCGGCTTGTCATCGGCAATCACCGGCTCCTCGAACCAGGCGAGGTCGCAATCGGCAACCATCTGGATGAAGCGCTTGGCATCGGCAACAGTATACGTCCCGTGCGCATCGACCATCAGGTCGACGTTAGGCCCGACCGCTTTGCGAGCCGCCCGCACGCGCGATGCCGAGACATGCAGCGCACGATCCATCGCGCCGACGCGCATCTTGACTGACTTGAAACCGCCGGCCGCGATATAGGACCGGAGTTGATCGCCGATCCGCTCCGCACTCTCCCAACCGCCCGAGGCATAGGCGGGCAACCTGTCGGCCTTGCGGCCACCCAGCAGCTTCCAGACGGGAACGCCGAGCGACTTGCCGAGAATGTCCCAGAGCGCTATGTCGACCGCGCTGATCGCCGCGACGGAAAGGCCGCGACGCGCGATCTCGGGCATGGCGTGACCCGAACGCGCCGCCGTCTCGTGGCGTACGCCGTTGTAAAGCATCTCCCATATGGTGGAGATATCGGCAGGATCGCGGCCGATGAGCTTCGGCCCCACCTCGTGGTTGATCATGTGGACCAGCGTGCCGTAGGTGCCCGCACTGCCCGCGGCATTCTTACCCTCTCCCCAGCCCACGATACCGTCGTCCGTTTCGATCCGCAGGATAGCGCTATCGAAGGTCGTCAGTCGGCCGAAGTCGCTGCGGTGTTGACGGCTGGCCTCGATGGGAATTTTGATCCACCAGGCCTCTACGGTCTTGATGCGCATGTCTCGGATCCCCTGCCCCTCACGGCCCGCGAGCCGCATGGCATATGTCTTTCCGTTCGTTACTTGATCAGCGGCAGGATCGTCTCGGCAGTGATCCGCATCTGATCGTCGTAGAACTTCTCAGTGAGAAGGCTCGAGCCGTGGTCCTGGATGAATTTCAGCTGCTCCGGGGGAATATCGACGGGGTTGCGCTCGACCATGTCCGGATATTTGGCGGCGGGCGTCCGGTCGACCGGAGCGACGAATTCGTTGGTGACGGCGCCGTCGTAACCAATCTCCTTCAGCGTGCCGATGATCTTTGGCCAGTCGAGATGGCCGAGGCCGGCGGCAAAACGATTGTTATCGGCGACGTGGAAATCGAACAGGCGCTTTCCCGCGAGCCGGATCGCTTCATACATGTCTTCCTCCTCGATGTTCAGGTGGAAGGCATCCAGGCACACCCCGCATTCGGGGCTGACGGCATCGGCGAGCGCCAGCGCTTGGGCGGCACGGTTGAAGAAATAGGTCTCGAAACGGTTGAGCGGCTCGACGGCAATGCGCACACCCCTCTTCTGCGCATGGGCAAAACACTCCTTGGTAGCGTCCACCACCCATGTCCACTCTTCCTCCTCGGTCCCATCCGGCACCACCTTGCCGACGGTGGCCGGCACCAGGGTGACGATCTCGCCATCGAGTTCGCTGACCATGGTGATGACGCTCTTGACATAGTCCACCGACTTGGCGCGCTGGCCTTCATCCCTGGCGGCAAGATTTCGCTCGCCGAGCGTCAGCGTAACGGCGCCCCAGCAGCGGATGCCATGCTCCTTCAGCAGCGCACGCGTCTCCTTGACGTCGTACTGTGCCGGTTCGCCGGATATCTCGATGCTCTCGTAGCCATATTTCTTGATGCGCTTCAACGTGACGGCGAGCGGTTCCGCCCGCATCCAGTTGTGTGTGGAAAGATGCATGAGGTTCCTCCTAGGCTGTTGCGGCCACGCTCGACAGCCGCTTGGCATCGAAACGTCACCTTATCGCTGGCCAATCCCGTTGCTGCTGCAATCTGGTTTGGCCAATTCTCGTTGTCTGAAAGATCTAACCCAATTCCCGAGCCTCTGCAAGACGGCCTTGAAACACCGATACATCCGGCGCATTCGGTTGTTTATTGCGACATTTCACCGCTTATGCACGGAATCCTGGCTCCAAGCGGCGAGCACCGCAGCTTGACCTGATGCGCAAATTTGGTATGACCAGATCTGAGGATGTTGATCGGCTTAAGCCGCCGCGCAATGGCCGCAAGGCGAAGGGGGGAGAGATGAAGATCGGGATGTGCATGTTCCTCTGGACGACAGCTGTCGGCAGCAAACACGAGGCATTGTTGCGCGATATCAAGGCCACGGGGTTTGATGGTGTCGAGATCCCGATCTTTTCGGGCGCACCCGACGACTACCGGCGGCTGGGGGCCTTGCTCGACCGGATCGGCCTAGAACGGACCGCCGTTTCCGCTATGGGCGACCCGCAGATGAACCTGATCGCCCCCGACGCCGCGACCCGCAAGCGCGGCATCGACTTCGTGAAATGGGCCATCGACTGCAGCGATGCGCTTGGGGCGACGATGCTGAGCGGGCCGCTGCATTCGACGCTCGGCAAATTTTCCGGAAGCGGGCCGAGCGCGGCGGAACTCAAGCGCTCGGTTTCCTCGCAACGCGCGATCGGCGATCATGCAGCAAAGCACGGCGTCACGATCGGGCTTGAGGCGCTCAACCGCTTCGAATGCTACCTGTTCAACACGATGGACGACCTTGGGGCCCATATCGACGCGGTCGGACACCCGAATATCCGCGCCATGTACGACACCTTCCACAGCAATATTGAAGAGGCCGATCCCATCGGCGCCTTCACACGAAACAGTGACCGCATCGTGCATGTCCACATTTCTGAGAACGACCGCGGCGTACCAGGGCGTGGCAACATTCCCTGGGCCGAGACGTTCAAGGCACTACGCGCGAGCGGCTACGACGGGTGGCTGACAATCGAGGCCTTCGGTCGGGCGCTCAAGGAACTCGCCGCCGCCACAAAGGTCTGGCGCGACTTTTCCGAGACACCGGAAGCGGTCTACCGCGAAGGCTACCGCCATATCCGCAATGGATGGCGCGCGGCGGCATGACCACAACCGATCTGCTCTTCAAGAGATTTGACCCGTGGCAACACATCGCCGCGCAGTTGGTCAATTCGATCAATGAAAGGCCGGACACCCAAAATCAAGACGTGGCAAGCCTGGATGGCTCCGAAACCGAACCGCGTCCGTCAATTGACGGACGCGGTTCGGCGGCGGGCGCCGGGAGATCAGTCTATCCGTCGGCCTTCGGCGGAGAAGAGGTGGACTTTCTCGGATTTGGGCGCGAGGTCGATTTGCTGGTCCGGCTTTAAATCCACCCGCCGGTGCAGCACGATGGTTGCCGTCTGCGTGCCGACACGCACCGAAAGATGGGTCTCCGCACCTGTCGGCTCGACAGTCAGCACGGTGGCCGGAATGCCCGTCTCTGCAATGTCGAGGTCTTCCGGGCGGATGCCGTAGGTGCGTGCCACGCTGTGGCTCAATTGCGCCGGAAGCGGCAGGGAAACGCCGCCTTCGATACGGAAGCCGCCGCCGCTGACGCCACCCTCGAAGAGGTTCATCGACGGCGAGCCGATGAAGGCGGCGACGAAGGTGTTATTTGGGCGGTCGTAGAGATCGAGCGGCTTGCCGATCTGCTCGATGCGGCCGGCGCGCATGACGACGATCTTGTCGGCCATGGTCATCGCCTCGATCTGGTCGTGAGTGACGTAAACGATGGTCGTGCCAAGGCGCTGATGCAGCTCCTTGATCTCGCTGCGCATGGTCACCCGCAGCTTGGCGTCGAGGTTGGACAGCGGCTCGTCGAAGAGGAACACTTTCGGATGGCGTACGATGGCGCGGCCCATGGCGACGCGCTGGCGCTGGCCGCCGGAAAGCTGTTTCGGCAGGCGCTCCAGCAGGGGTTCAAGTGCGAGAATGCCGGCGGCTTCGCTCACCAGCTTGTTGATTGTCGCCTTATCGCGCCCCTGCAGCTTCAGGGCAAAGCCCATATTTTCGCGCACCGTCATGTGCGGATAGAGCGCGTAGGACTGGAACACCATGGCGATATCGCGCTCCTTCGGCGCGACGTCGTTGACGACGCGACCGTCGATGCGGATTTCACCGCCGCTGATATCCTCTAGCCCCGCCAGCATGCGCAGAAGCGTGGACTTGCCGCAGCCGGACGGCCCGACGAGCGTGACGAACTCACCGTCCTCGATATCTGCGGAAACCCCGTGGATAACCGAGGCCGCGCCGTATTGCTTCTGAACCCGGTCGATTGCTACCGATGCCATTGTCTGTCCTCCCTCACAGTTTCAATTGCCAGACGCTGGCCCCGGCGACGGCGCCGGCGAGCGTTGCCGAACGTGCGGCGGCAAAGCCCGGAATGCGTTTGGACCCCGTCCAGCGGCCGTTGTCAGCGAAGACCTCGATGGAGCCGGCATCGAGGAAGATGCGCAGGCTCGACGGTTTCGCGCCAGCGGCGACGTAACGTGGCGGCGCCATACCGGTACGAACGTCGAAGACAATCGCCAGACCATCGGCATCGAGTTTAACGCCTAGATCGACATCCGGATGATCGAAGGTGAGATCGAAGGCGGCGCCCGGCTCGGTGAGATCAAGTACGATCTCGACGGCGCCGGTGCCGAGCGGCACGGTCTTGCCGGCGGCAAGCGCGGTGTCATCCAGCAACTGATGACGCAGGCTTTCGACGGCTGCGACCGGCGGGGTCAGCACGGTGTCGCCGTCGAGAAGCATGCGGCGCGGCAGGGTCATGGCCGTCGGGAAATCGTCCTTCTTGGAAAAATCCGTCCAGTTGGCTAGCCAGGCGATGCCGACCGGCTCGTCGCCATCAACGAAGGCCTGGAAGGCATAGGCATCCGAACCGAAATCCAACTCCTGCTCGAACTCCGCAGTGAAGGTGCGGCCATCGAAACCGCCGACGGTGACGGAGGTGAGGTTGCGGCGGCCGGTGGCCGGGTCGCGGCTGGTGAGCAGACCGAAGATCAGCGCCCAGCGGGTTTCTGCGTTTTTGTCGGAAAGCGGCACCATGCAGGGGCATTCCGCCGCCGTCATGCCGAAACCGTCCTCGCGATGGAGGATGCCGAGGAAGGTCCAGCCATCGGCGCCTTGCGGGTCTGCGGTTTCATAGAGCAGTACGACGCCGCCCTGCCTGTCGCGGCTGCCGAGCAGCATCTTCCAGCGGCCGTCCGGGCCTTTGAAGACATAGGGGTCGCGGAAATCGGTGGTGAGGTTCAAGCCTTCCGGGCGCAGCGGCATCACGATTTCCGACGGGCCGGCGACGATGCCGTCGCGGCTGACGGCTGAAAGCTGGATTTGCTCTTCCGGTTGCCGGTCACGCACATGCTCGGTGTAAAAGACGCGGATTTCCTCGCCCTCTGGGCCGATGCCGGGGATCGCCGAGCCAGAGAAGGCGCCGCCGCGGCCATCGTCCTTTTCCGATAGATGCGCCGCCGGAAAGAGGAACATGGGCAGATGTGTCCAGCGGACGAAATCCCTCGAGACAGCATGGCCCCAGTGCATGGTGTTCCAGCGCGGCTCATGGGGATAATGCTGGTAGAAGAGGTGAGCATTTCCGCCGAACCGTCCAAAACCGTTCGGATCGTTCATCCAGCCGAAGGGCGGGCGGAAATGATAGCTGTCGGGCACGTCGGGGGCGGCCGTGCGGGCATCGCTGTGCAAGACGCAGATGCCCTCCTTCATCACGGTTTCCGGCCGGAAGGCATAAGCGACGGAGAGTGCAGCGGTTGTCGCATCATAGGACAGCGTGGCACGACCGCCCTTCGCGAGCGTCACAGCGAAGAACTCAAATTCCCCCGTGCGGCGGGTCGAGGGCTCGCCGATGTCGTCGCCATCAACGGCGACGAAGAGCTTCGCCTCGCCGCCGGCATGGCGCGCCTTCAGCCAGAGATGCAGCACCGTGCCTTCGGGCAGCTCCGCTTCAATGGCCTGAGGTGCTGACGTTTCGGATTTTGCCTGCAGAGACATGATCAACCTTTCACGGCGGAGCCGACGAATGAACTGACGAACCAGCGCTGGAAAGCCAGATAGAGAATGAGGACCGGGATCATCATCAGCACCGAAGCGGCCATGGCGCGGTCCCAGTAGATGCTGTCCTGTCCGAAGAAGGTGGCGATGGCGACGGCAATCGGCCGAGCATAGTCGGTCTGGGTGACCAGCGTCGGCCAGAGATACTGGTTCCAGCTTTCGATGCCCATGAGGATCGAGACAGTGGCGAGCGCCGGCAGGCTGAGCGGCATGTAGATCGACCGGTAGATGCGGAAGACCGATGCGCCGTCCATTTCCGCCGCTTCATAGAGTTCTTTCGGCAGCTGCGCGAAGAACTGGTAGAAGAGGAAGACATAGAGCGGGCTTGCCACCCAGGGCAGGATCTGCACCGCGAAGGTATCCGTCAGCCCCGCCCGCGACATCATGACGACGAGCGGCATGATGATGCTTTCCTGCGGGATGACATAGAGCGCGACGACCAGCGCCAAGAGCGCCGCCTTGCCGCGCAGCGAGCCCCAGGCCAGAACGAAGCCCGCCATGGAATTGACGACCAGACCCGAGACGACTGTGGCAACGAGGATCACCAGCGAATTGAAAAGATATCGCCCATAGGCCAACTCGCCGGAGAAATGGGCGATCTCCTGGTAGTTCGACAGCGTCGGGTCGCTGACCCAGAAGGCGCGGAAGCTGCCCATGTCGGCGAGGATGCGGAAGCGGTCGTCCTTCAGGCTGGCGATCAGCAGCATGAACAGCGGCGAGATCATCACCAGCGCGATGACCAGGATGCAGAGGCTCTGCACGATGCGCAGGCCTCTCTTGCCGTTGCCCCTTGCGATTGCCAGGGAGGCGGGCTGGGTCAAAGCGAGATCAGACATCGAAGCGCCTCAGGAGTTTGCGTTGCAGGAGCGCGATCAGAAGAACGATGACGAAGAGGATGACGGACACGGCCGATGCGTAGCCGAGTTTCTGCTCCTCGAAGCCGGCGCGCACCATGTAGTGGACAACGGTTTCGGTGCTTTCGTTCGGGCCGCCCTGGGTGAGGATTGCCACCTGCGTATAGAGCTTGAAGGCCTGGATCGTGGTGATGACCAGCACGAAGACATGGGTCGGGCGAAGACCGGGCATGGTGACGTGCCAGAAGCGGCGCAGCGCGCTTGCCCCGTCGATGCGGGCTGCATCGTATAGTTCTTCGGGAATGCCCTGCAGGCCGGCGAGATAGATGATCATCTGAAAGCCATAGGCCTGCCAGGCTGAAAGCAACACGATGGAGAACATCGCCCAGTTGGGGTCGCCGAGCCAATCGATCGGCTGGATCGTGCCGCCGGAAAGGAAACCGGCGATCTGGTTGAGCGGGCCGCTCGGATACTGGAACAGCGTGCCCCAGATGACGCAGACCACCACCATGGAGGTGATCGCCGGCAGGAAGAACAGGCCGCGCAGCAGGTTTTGCATCGGCAGCTTCTGATGCAAGAGCAGCGCGGTCAGGAAGGCGAGGCCGCATTGCAGCGGCAGCACCCAGACGGTGAAGCGCGTGACGTTCCACAGCGAGGTCCAGAACAGCGGATCGGTGAAGACGCGCTCGAAATTCAGGAGGCCGACGAAGCGCACCGGCGTCGGGCGCGGCACGAGCGGCTGGTTGGTCATCGCCGTCCAGAAGGACAAGAGGAACGGCGTGATCAGGAATATCGCCATAAGCAGAAAGGCAGGCGCGATCATCGCCATTTCCTGCCAGAGCCGCTTGTTGTCGCGGCGTTTGGCCGGACGTCGCAAAGCGGGCGTGGAGGTCTGTTGCAAAGTCATTGTTTCCTCCTCATCGGTCATCCTCCCGAGATGGTTCAGGGGCCGGCAGGACGAGCCGGCCCGTCAAAACCCCTTACTGCTGCTCGTCGAAGGGCGGGTAGCCGGCGTTGTCCTCGATATCCTCGTCGATCTTCTTGGCGGCGGCCGTCAGCGCTTCCTGCGCGTCACCTTTGTTGAAGATCTTGTCGACGGCCTGCATGAAGGCCGAAGTGATCGTCGGATAGGCCGGGTGCGGCGGACGGGCGATCGCGGTCTTGGAAGCCTGCTCAAAGGCGACGGCGAGCGGACCGCCTTCCGCATAGAGCGGGGAACCGGCGGCGAAGCTCTTCAAGCCCGGATAGGCGGACTGGGTCTTGGCGTACTCCCGGTACTCCTTGTCCTTCAGCAGGAAGCTCAGGAACTTGCCGGCGATCTCAGGGTTTTCCGAGGTCGCGGAAACGCCCCAGATCCAGGTCCCGTTCGGGCTCACGCCCTTGTCGCCGATCTTCGGCAGCGGCATGACGACGATATTGTCCTTCATCGCTGCCGATGCCTCCGCGTAGAACCAGTGGCCGCCCATGGCGAGCGCGGCCGGCTGTTCCTCGGCATAGAACTGGTTGGTGCCCGACGAAGTCGGTACGACCCAGCCCTTCTTCACCCAGTCCTGCATCATCGTCAGCGCCTTGACGCAGGCCTCGCCGTCGAGCGTGCCGCTGGCCTTCCAAGTCTTGCGGTCAATCAGGTCGCAGCCGGCGCTTTCGAGCAGTGGGCCGTAGGCATAGGTGATCCACTCGGTCTTGATGCCGTAACCTCGGAAGGTGTCGATCGGCCACTTCACGCCTTCGAGCTTGGAAAGCTTTTCGAGATAGCCTTCGAATTCCTCGCGGGTCCAGGCATCGTCGACCGATTTCGGAATGCGGGCGCCAATGGCTTCAAGATACTTCTTGTTGCCGTAGAGCACGACCGAGGAGTCGGTGAGGCCGATCGCATAGAGGTCCTTGTCGATCGGATAGGTGCCCTGAGCGATATTCGAATCCGTCATGTCATCGAGCAGGTCCTTGTCAATGAGCGGCTTGACGGGCTGCAGATAGCCGGACCAGACATAATTGGCGAGGAACGGAGCATCGAGTTCCATGATATCGGGCAGTTGCTTGGCCATGACGGCGGCGCTGAACTTTTCGTTATAGGCATCGTGCGGCGCGTAGATCATCTCGATGTCGACATCGGGATTGGCGGCCTCAAAGCGGGCGGCAACGTCGCCATAGGCCTTCACCCAGCCAGGATCGCCCTGGTGCATGACGTGGATGACGGTCTTCGCCTCGGCGAAACCGGCGGTCGCGACCAGCGCGGCGGACGCTAGGATTGCTGAAAGTAAACGATTACCCATTGAAATGCTCATTGATATTCTCCTCCTGTTAGACACTCGATGTTCAGACGGATGCCCGTTCGACCAGATGGAACGGCAGTTTATGCAGATGCGGCGGTTCGGGCTGCTCGGCCAGGAGGATCTCCATGGCAAGGCGGCCCATGGCGCGGTGCGGCAGGGCCATCGTCGTCAATGGCGGGTCCAGCCGCGAGGCAATCTCGACCTGGTTGTCGAAGCTTGCCACCGCGATATCATCCGGAATGCGAAGGCCGGCGCGGGCAAGCGCCGCGTAGACTTCCATCGCTACGCGGTCATTGCCGCACAGGATGGCGTCCGGCCGTTGACCGGATTTCAGAAGCGCCTCTACATGAGAGGCAACAAGGCTTGGCGCGCGGTCGCTGTAGACGCTGCGGCGCACCGCCGGAAACACGCCGACGGGGTCGATGCCCGCCTCCTTAAGCGCCGCACGAAACCCCATCTCGCGTAGCGTGCCGGCGAGAATGCCCGGCAGGTTGATGAAGGCGATGCGCCGGCGGCCGGCGACGAGGAGATAACGCACGATCTCCCGCGCGCCGCCCTCTTCGTCCGGGACCAGCGCGGTGACGCGGCCGGCAGCCTCTCGGCAGTTGATCATGACGCCGACGGCGCCCGCCAACCTGTCCGGCAGGGCGACATCCTTGTGGTACATGGCGGCATATGCAACGGCGCGCGGCCGGAAGTGCTGCACCTCGTCGAGCACCGAGCCGATAGACTGGCCGCTGCGATGGTTGACCGCAAAGACCGCCATGCCGGCGCTGCGGGCCGCCCCGTCGAGGCCACGTACGATCTCGGTGGCGAAAGGCGAAGTGATGAGACCGTCGGAGACGACGCCGACCAGCGGCAGCCAGCCCTGTCGCACGCCGCGCGCCGCAAAGTTGGTTACGTAGCCGAGCTCTTCCGCAATGGCCTTGACCTTTTGGCGCGTATCGTCCGACATGCGGGCAGAGCCGCCGTGCAATGCGCCGGAAACCGTCTTTACAGAGACGCCCGCACGTTCCGCGATGTCAGAAAGAGATACAGCCACGATCGGCATCATCCTCCTTGGGTGATCGATTACCCAATAGTCGCGGCGATCGCTTTTTGTCAAGCGGCTTTTTCGCGCACTGCACGCCGGAACACGGCCTTTGCCCTATGAACATCCTTGGGATGGGCTTCTTTATGGGCACATCGGCGCATGCGATATGCGGCCGAGGGCGCATTTTCTGCGCCCTCGGCCTGTTACTCAGCCGATGGCCATGAGGCTCGCATTGCCGCCGGCGGCCGCGGTGTTGATCGACGTCGACACCTCCTCCAGCAGCCAATTCAGGCAATAGGCTTCGGGATCGCTCGCCAATTCATCGGTGCTTGCGGCCTGGACCAACAGAAGCGGACCGGGCAGTGCCGCGATCCTTTTATTGGCCGCGTGGACCCTGTCGCGATCCCCTTCGACGAGCGCACCGGAGAACGGCCCGTCCTTTTCCCAATCCGATGTCCAGGAAATCCGGCCGGCGACAGCCGCCGGAAGATCCGCCAGGACGGATTTCGATAGGGAACCCACGTCCACGACGATGTGGTTGCCGGTCGATAGGGCTGCAGCAATCTGGCGATGAAGCCCGCCTTCGGTCTGCGGCACGAGGAGAATACGACCGCGGGGATGGAGCGCGTAGAGATTGAGTTCGCCCACCGGACCGGTGAGTTCGCGTTCGAGCCCGAGCGCCGAGCGGCTCGCATATCCACGCGCCACTTCCCCCTCGCCCGACAAGCCCTTCTTGTCGAGCCAGACAATGTAGTCACGAAGGGCAAGGTCCGTATGGACGGAATCCTGCTGCGGCGGCACGGGCGCACGCTGCACCAGCCGGCCGATATAAAGCGGACCGCCGGCCTTCGGACCCGTTCCCGACAGGCCGCGGCCGCCGAACGGCTGCACGCCGACGACGGCGCCGATGATGTTGCGGTTGACATAGAGGTTTCCTGCCTTGATGCGGCTGGTCACATGCGCGATCGTTTCATCAAGCCGGGTGTGAAGCCCGAATGTGAGACCATAACCCGACGCGTTGATGTCGTCGATCAGACGGTCGAGCCCGTTTCGCTTGAAACGGATAACGTGCAGCACCGGGCCGAAGATCTCCCTCGTCAGGTCTGCCAGGGATTTGATCTCGATGATCGTCGGCGGAACGAAGGTCCCTGCCGCTGCACTTTCGGGCAGCGGCAGTTGATCCACCTTGCGGCCCAAGCCGCGCATATGCTCGATATGCTGGTCGATCTCCGTCTTTGCGCTATCGTTGATGACTGGGCCGACATCGATGCTCAGCCGGTCCGTACGGCCGATCGTCAGCTCGCGGAAGGCGCCCTTCAGCATGGCGAGGGTCCTGTCGGCCACATCGTCCTGAAGGCAGAGAACCCGGAGCGCCGAGCAGCGCTGACCGGCGCTGTCGAAGGCAGACGCAATGACGTCGGCCACCACCTGCTCGGCCAAAGCCGAGGAATCGACGATCATGCCGTTCTGGCCGCCGGTCTCGGCAATCAGCGGAATCGGCCTGCCACTCACCGACAGTCGTTCCGCCAGCTGTGCCTGGATCATCCGGGCAACTTCGGTCGACCCGGTAAACATGACGCCTGCCGTCTCCTCCGCACCGACCATGCCGGCGCCGAGACGGCCGCTGCCGGGCACGAACTGCAAAGCACCGACAGGCACGCCCGCCTCGTGCAGGATCTTGACGCTCTCCGAAGCGATGATCGGCGTGACGCCGGCAGGTTTCGCAAGCACGGGGTTGCCGGCCACCAAGGCTGCGGCGACCTGTCCGGTGAAAATCGCCAGCGGGAAATTCCACGGGCTGATGCAGACGACCGGGCCGAGCGGCGCATGCGAGGGGCCGAGCGTCTTGCGCGCCTGCTCGGCGTAGTAGCGCAGGAAGTCGATCGCCTCACGCACCTCGCCGACGGCATTGGCCGCCGATTTGCCGGCCTCGCGCATGACGATGCCCATCAGCACCTTGATGCGGGCCTGCATGATGTCGGCCGCCCGCTCCAGGCAGGCGGCACGCTCGGCCGGCGGCACGGCGGCCCATTGCGGCGCATGCTCGGCCGCCATGCGAACGATGCGCGCAGCCTCCTCGACCTTCACCTCGGTCACTGTGCCGACGACATCCCGGTGATCGGCAGGATTGAGAACATCGCGCGTCACCCCCTCCGTAGAGCCGTCGGCAAGGAGGGGAAGCGCATGCCACGGGGCAGCAGCCGTGGAGATGAGCGCCTCAGCCAAATCCGAAAGGGTGGCCTCGTTCGAGAGATCGAGACCTTCGGAATTGGCCCGGGCGTTGCCGTAAAGAGCCTTTGGTGAGGCGATCTGCGTGTGGGGCGCGCCCATAACGGGCATGGCCGCGACGATTTCCGCGGGATCGGCGATCAGCGCCTCGACCGAGACATTCGGATCGGAGATGCGGTGCACGAAGGAGGAATTGGCGCCGTTTTCCAGAAGGCGTCGAACCAGATAGGCGAGCAGCGTCTCATGCGTTCCCACAGGCGCATAAATGCGGCAGGGCCGGTCGAGTTTTTCCTTTCCGACGACCTCGTCGTAGAGCGGTTCGCCCATGCCGTGCAGGCATTGGAACTCATATTTGCCGACCGTGAAATCAGGACCCGCCAGACGATAGATCGTGGCGAGCGTCTGCGCATTATGGGTGGCAAATTGCGGGAAGACCGCATCTGGAGCGTCGAGCAGCTTGCGCGCGCAGGCGACGTAGGCGACATCCGTGTAGATCTTGCGGGTATAGACCGGATAGTCGTCGAGCCCGTCCAACTGGGCGCGCTTGATCTCCGCATCCCAATAGGCGCCCTTGACGAGACGGACCATGACCCGGCGCCCGGAGCGGCGTGCGAGATCGATGATATAGTCGAGGACGAAGGGGCAGCGCTTGCCATAGGCCTGCACGACGAAGCCCAGCCCGCTCCATCCGGCGAGATCAGGGGCAAAGCAAAGCTCCTCGAGGAGGTCGAGCGAAAGCTCCAGCCGATCGGCCTCCTCGGCGTCGATATTGAGGCCGATATCATAGGTCTTGGCGAGAACGGCCAGCGCCTTGACCTTCGGCAGCAGCTCGCTCATCACCCGGCCGGCCTGCGACCTCACGTAACGGGGATGCAGGGCCGAAAGCTTGATTGAAATGCCCGGGCCGTCGTAGATGCCGCGCCCGTCCGACGCCTTGCCGATGGCGTGGATCGCCTTTTCGTAATCCCGGTAATAACGCTCGGCGTCGGCGCCCGTCGTCGCGGCCTCGCCCAGCATGTCGTAGGAATAACGGAAGCCGCGTGCTTCCAGCGGCCGGGCGCGTTTCAGCGCCTCCGCAATCGTTTCGCCGGTGACGAACTGCTCACCCATCATGCGCATCGCCATATCGACACCGCGACGGATGACCGGCTCACCGGCGCGCGCGATCAGCCGCGTCAGCGCTGCCGACAGGCTTCGGTCGTTGACTGTCGAGGTGAGCTTGCCGGTAACGACGAGCCCCCAGGTGGCGGCGTTGACGAACATGGATTTTCCGCCGCCGATATGGGAGGTCCAGTTGCCCTCGGCGATCTTGTCGCGGATCAAGGCATCCCGGGTTTCGGTATCGGGAATACGCAGCAGCGCTTCGGCAAGGCACATGAGCGCCACACCTTCCTGGCTGGAAAGCGAGTATTCCTGTACCAGCCCTTCGACACCGGTTCCCTTGTGCTTGGCGCGCAACGCCTCGATCAGGCTGCGGGCCGTGCTGCGAATGTCATAGCGTTTTGCCTCGGAGACGCGCGCTGCTGCAACGAGCGGCGGCAGGCATTCGGTTTCCGGCCGGCGATAGGCTGCCGTGATGGCTTGGCGAAGTTCGGATTGCGGCCGGATCGGTGGGGCAAAGCCGGAAAACGGCGCGCCGTCGGTCGGATCATTGGAAGAGGCGGGGTCGATCGCTGCGTTCAACATGAAAGTACCTATCAATCGATGTGTGGTTTAACGGATAAACGAGATGCCGGGCTCGTCGTCCCACTGCGCATCGTCAGTGAAGGCGGGGCCGGAATATTCCGTCTCTCGCAGCGGGCGCGCATCCGGTCTGTCGCGCTTGAGGGTGAGCGCCGCGGCCACAGCCCTGATCGCCAGCGGCCGGTAGTGAGCGAGCAAATCCTGCGTCCGATCGTCATCCGCTTCTTTGTTATGCATGTATGATCCCCGTTTTGAGCGCGGCACCGATCCCGATTTCAGCACTCTTCTGCCCGGCGGATAATCTATCATAATCGCAAATCGCAATCTCACTTGATTTCAACAGTTTCCAGGCTGTATGAACTTATTAATCCGCGCGCGAGAGTTCAAATGGCTACTGAAACCGACATCTTTAGTGAATTGGACCAGTTCGACAGAAAGATCCTCACCGCACTCGCCGAGGACGGAAGGCTGTCGATCACGGACTTGGCCGCGCGTGTCGGATTGTCGAAGACGCCGTGCCAGATCCGCTTCAAAAGGCTGATCAGCGACGGATATATCGAAGGCTTCAAGGCCGTCCTTAATCCGTCGAAAATGCAGCTCGACCATATCGCTTTCGTCGAGGTGAAGCTTTCCGATACCCGCGAGGACGCGCTGAAAAGCTTCAACGATGCCATCAAGAAGATCAGCGAAGTCGAAGAGTGCCATATGATCGCCGGCAGGTTCGACTATCTCCTGAAGATCCGCACGCGCGATATCGGCCGCTACCGCCGCGTCCTCGGCGAGCGCATCTCGACGCTGCCCCACGTTGCCAACACCTCGACCAACGTCGCGATGGAAACGGTCAAGGAAAGCTGGGACAAGTTCGGTTCCAGTCTTTCGTGAGGGTAATGTCGTTTATCGACCCGAAGCAGTTCAGCCACCTTTCGCTTTACGCCCGCGTGCGCTCGGCTTCGCCGGCACGCTTTTGCCGTACTCGTTCCACCATGCCGTCAGAGCTTCCATCGTGGGGCCGAGGCCCCGCGCCTTCTGCGTGATTGCATATTCGACGCGCGGGGGAACCTCCGCAAAGACGGTGCGGGATACGAGGCCGTCCGCCTCCAACTCGCGCAGTTGCGCCGTCAGCATGTGCTGAGTAATGCCGGGAATAGCCTTTCTCAGTTCGCCAAACCGGTGGATCCGCTGATGGAGCAGCCACATGATTTCCAGCTTCCATTTACCGGAGAGCAGCGCGAATGCGCGACGCATCTCCTCATGCATATTGATTTCGCCATCGGCCATAGTCTGGTTTTCCATACTAGCTGCAAGTAATTCATCCTACTTGCAAAGATAGACCTTAGACGAAATTTTCCATCCGTGCATCAGGGGCGCAGTAAAAGGAGCGCCTCTCACATAGAAACCGACAGACTCGACGAGAGGAATGTTGCTGCGTGAGCAGCGACAGGATGAACTTATGCTTGAATTTTACGGATACTGGATCAGCACGGCACTTCTATCCGCGCTCTATCTCGCTTCAGCCTACATGTATGCCACAAAGAAACAGTGGGTTCGCGAGGCGCTGACGGAACTCGGATATAGGGCGAACAACCTCGTTCCGTTCATGATCATTGTTAAGATCCTCGGCCCGGTCGCGATCCTTTCACGCGTCAGCGTCCCGCTCAGCGACCTCGCCTATGCAGGCATCTTCTTTCACCTGCTGCTGTCGGGCCTCGCACATATCGGCGTTCGAAAACCTGTGGGCGCGCTGCCGGCGGCGATCGGCCTGGCGCTGCTGATCGCCTCGTTCATGACGCAGAACGACGCCCGCGACGCCCCTTCGCCTTACGTCCAGGCTGCCGTCCTCTGACGCCTCGAAGATTCCCAAGCCTTATCAAATGGAGATACACATGGGTCGACTCAATGGAAAAGTTGCCGTTATCACTGGCGCAAGCCGCGGCATTGGCCGCGCCACCGCAAAACTGTTTGCGGCCGAAGGCGCGAAGGTCGCAGTTCTTTCGCGGACCTCCGAAGGCGTCGAACGCGTTGTCGCGGATATCATCGAAGCCGGCGGCACCGCGCTCGGCGTCGTCTGCGACGTCGGTGAAGCCGATCAGATCACGGCCGCGGTGGACAAGGTTGTCGCTGCGTACGGCCGCATCGACATTCTCGTGAACAATGCTTTCGATGGTTCTGCCGTCTTGTCTTCAGTCATCGACCTTTCGATCGAGCAACTGCAACGGAACTTCGACACCGGGCCGATCGCCTATCTACGTTTCATGCAGGCTTGTTATCCTCACCTGAGAGAAGGCGGAGAAGGGCGGATCATCAATTTCGGTTCGATGGCCGGCACTGTGGGGTTGGCTGGTTACGGTCCGTACAACATGGCCAAGGAGGCGGTGCGCGCGCTCACTCGCACGGCGGCACGCGAATGGGGTGCCGACAAGATCACCGTGAACAACGTTCTGCCAGTCGCGGACACTTGGGGTGCCGCGGAAAAGGAGGTTCCTCCACCGACGAACGCGCTCGCGCGTTTCGGCTCGCCGGAAGACGACATTGCCCCGGTAGTGCTGTTCCTGGCCAGCAAGGATTCCCAATTCATCACGGGCTACAGCCTTACCCCCGACGGCGGCGCCATCATCGACAGCGCCCGGTAATTGTCGATGAGCAAGAGGCGCGACGGTTTGCGCTGCTTCGCCCGGCCTGTTTTCCGCTACCGATACCGGTAGCGGAAAGCTTCAACGAAGGCAGAGAAAGCAGGGGATGGATGGCGCCGGCTGGGGTAATAGAGATGATACCCCTGGAATGTTGGCGCCCAGTCCGCGAGCACTTCGTGCAGTTGACCGCTGTCACAATATTGCCTGATGAGGTCCCTCGGCACATAAGACAGACCCGCCCCATCGAGAGCGGCATTGATCGCCGGCCCTATGTTGCTCATCACGAGCTGGCCTTCCACACGAACGCTGAACTCGCGGCCATCTTTTTCAAACTCCCAGGCATAGAGAGCGCCTGACGTCGGAAGACGCAGGTTGACGCAATTGTGGTCCGTCAAGTCATGCGGGGTCGAAGGCACAGTGTGGACAGCAAAATATTCGGGTGATCCAACCACGGCGTAAGAGATATCGGGCCCGATGCGAACGGCCACCATGTCGCGCGCAATCGCTTCGCCGAGCCGCACGCCGGCATCGAATTGGCGCTCCACGATATTTGTGAAACCATTGTCGACGATGAGTTCCACGGTGATATCGGGGTAATTCCGTAAAAATGCCGGCAGCCTCGAACGGAAGACCAGCTCTACGGCATCATCGGGACATACGAGGCGGACTGTGCCCGAAGGCTTGTCGCGCAACGCGCCGAGGGCACTGATCCCGGCGGCGATGCTCTCGAAATGCGGCTGGATAGTTTCCACGAGGCGCGTACCGGCCGCCGTCGGGGCGACGTCACGCGTCGTGCGGGAGAGAAGCCGGACGCCGAGCCGGGCTTCGAGCGCGCTGATCGTATGGCTCAGCGCCGAGCGCGTGACTCCCAGCTTTGATGCAGCGCGCGTGAAGCTCCGCTCCTGAGCCACCTCCAGAAACGCACGCATTTCCGTGAACTCGTCGCGCCGCATTGTTGAATCTCCTTCATCACGACGTTCAGATTATAGCTTCTAGTCGAGCAAAACCAGTGCGGTTATCTATCTGGCAACGGACAGGAGAACGTGAATGACCGTCGAGTTGACATTGAATGAGACCTCACTGACGGACGACACGGCGACCTCATGGTCTGCTGTGACCTGTCTCTCACTTCTCACTTTCCTTCTGGTGGGTCTGGAATTTCTCCCTGTGAGCCTTCTGACCCCGATCGCCAGGGACCTCTCTATTTCAGAGGGGCAAGCCGGATTGGCGATCACCGTGTCGGGTGTCTTTGCGGTTATCACCAGCCTTTTCGGCAATGCCTTCCTGGCGAAGATCGACCGGAAGTCTGTCGTCCTGCTCTATACGGCGGTCCTTGTCGCATCGAGCTTGGCGGTTGCCCTCGCACCCAACTTCCTTGTCTTTCTCTTCGGACGATCCCTGGTCGGCGTTTCGATCGGCGGCTTCTGGTCGCTGTCGACGGCTATTTTGGCACGCCTGACTTCGGATCGCGACCTGCCCAAGGCCATTGCGCTTCTTCAAGGTGGCACCGCATTCGCCCTCGTCCTTGCCGCACCGCTCGGCAGTTTTCTTGGCGGGTTGATCGGATGGCGCGGAACCTTCTTCATTACCGTGCCGATCGGAATTGCCGCACTCGTCTGGCAACTGATCGTTCTGCCGAGGATGCCGGCGACATCAACCGTCTCGGTGGCCAAAATATTCGGGCTGCTACGCAATCGCACATTGGCGATAGGAATGGCGGCGACCGGCTTGGCCTTCATTGGCCAGAACGCACTGTCTATTTATCTTCGCCCGTTCCTCGAAGGCGTCACGGGGCTGGAATTGAATGTCCTGTCCATGGTGCTTCTCGGCCTGGGCGTCGGCGGGCTAGCTGGAACCTCCGTGATCGGCTTCGTCGCCCGACGCCACCTCCTCCGCGTTCTCGTAGGCCTGCCGGCCGCTCTTGCATTCCTAGCCCTGCTGCTGATCGCTCTCGGGCCGTTCGCGGCGGTTACGGCATTCCTGCTCGTCATGTGGGGATTTTTCTCGACGCCGATTCCGGTCGCCTGGAATACCTGGATGGTCGCTATCGTTCCCGGTGAATTGGAAGCGGCAGGTGGACTGCAGGTGGCGCTGATCCAACTCGCCATTGCAGGCGGCGCTTTCGCTGGCGGCATGCTGTTCGACACCGCGGGATGGTGGAGCACCTTCCTTCTGGCCGCCTGCTTTCTCGCCGGTTCGGCTGTCCTCGCCGCGCTCGCCGGCCGCCGTTCCTGAACCTTTAGAAACCTCAAAACAGGAAATCATCATGTCCCAAGGAATCCAAAACAAAGTGGTCGTCATCACCGGAGCAAGCAGCGGGCTTGGCGAAGCCACCGCGCGTCACCTTGCTGAGCGCGGCGCTTCCGTCGTCCTCGGCGCGCGGCGTAGCGACCGCATCGCCAAGCTGGCCGAGGAGCTTTGCGCCAGGGGCTACAAGGCCAAAGCAGTCCAAACCGACGTCACGGATCAACATCAAGTCAAGAAGCTCGTCGACACGGCCGTCAACGCGTTCGGTCGCATCGACGTGATGCTGAACAATGCCGGCCTGATGCCACTTGCGCCGCTCGAACGGCTCAAAGTTGACGAGTGGGATCGCATGATCGACGTGAATATCAAAGGGGTGCTCTACGGCATCGCAGCAGCGCTTCCGCACATGAAAGCGCAGAAGTCGGGGCACATCATCAACGTGTCCTCCGTCTACGGTCATGTTGTCGATCCGGGTGCCACCGTCTACTGCGCGACGAAATTCGCCGTGCGCGCCCTCTCCGAAGGGCTGCGGAAGGAAGTGAAGCCGTACAACATCCGCACCACGATCATTTCACCCGGCGCGGTGAGCACCGAACTGCTCGAGCACATCAGTGAGAAGGACATCCAGGCAGGCACCAAGGAGTTCGTCAGCAACATCGCCATCGGCGCGGACACGTTCGCCCGAACGGTCGCCTTCGCGGTGAACGAGCCGGACGATGTCGACATCAACGAAATCCTGTTCCGGCCCACGGCTCAACCTGTCTGACGCGAGGCGCGCTATGTCGATGACATCCAAGTTCATGAGCCGTCGCGCCGTGCTGGGCGGAACCTTGGCGGCCGCCGCCCTATCTCTCGTGGCGCACGGGCAGGACGAGCACGGCTCGACAGGTCATAAGGCGACAGACGTCAGGATCAGGATTGGCTTCAACAATCTAACCCTGACCGCGACACTCTCAGACAATCCGACCGCGCGCGATCTCATTTCCATGCTGCCCTTGAACCTCAAGATCGAGGATTACGGCAGAAACGAAAAGATCGTCCATCTGCCGCGCAAGCTGACCGAAGAAGGCAGCGGTGCTTTCGGCAACGAGCAGCCGGGCGACCTTTGCTACTTCAAACCATGGGGTAACCTGGCTCTGTTCCATGCGGATTACCGCTGGGACGGGCTGATCCGGCTCGGCCGCTTCGACAATGGCTTCGCGCCGTTGCTGGTGCGCGGCGAGTATCCGGTCCGCGTAGAACGCATCTGACACGGTGCTTTATGGCCGGAGATGTGAACGCCTTCCTCCCGAGCATGAAAGAACCCAACAGACGATAAACTTCCGGAAACTAGAAAGCCGCGGCCGGCTCAAGCCAGCAGAGGCGCTCGACGGGGTGCCTCCGTCTATTCGATGATCTCGACGCAGAAATCTATAAAGGCCCTGACCTTAGCCGGAACATGCTGACGCGAGGGATAGAAGGCGTAGAGCGGGAATGTCTCGTCCGACCAGCCGGGAAAGAGGTTCACGAGCTGCCCATTGTTCAGATAATCCGCCATCCCGAGTGTGAAGACTTGCGCGATGCCGATCCCCGCAAGGCAGGTCGCCAAGGTCGTGCCGGCATCGTTGACTAAAATGCGGCTGCGGGTCTCGATCGAGACGACCTCGTCACCCGACCGAAGCTCCCATTCGAAAGGCCTTGCGGTCAGCGGATCCTGGAACTGGATACAGGTATGCTCGCTCAAATCCTGTGGACGGCTCGGCCAACCATGCCGCTCGATATAAGCGGGAGCCGCAATCGTGATCACGGGCGTCTGCATCAACAGGCGCGAAATAAGCGACCTCTGTGCAGGCTCGCCAAAGCGCACCGCGACGTCCATGCCATCAGCAACAAGATCACCGATCTCGTTGCGGGTGAAGATCTCGATCTGAATATCCGGGTAACGATCGAGGAAGGCGCCGAGCCGCGGGCCGAGCACAAGGCGTGAAAAATATGGGTCGACATTGACTCGCAGTCGCCCACGCACCGCCTGTCTGGCGCCAACAGCAGTCTGCGCAGCCTCTTCGATGCCGCTCAAGAGTGGGGCCACCTGTTCGTAGAATCGCGCGCCGTCATCGGTCAGCCGCATCGTGCGTGTTGTCCGATCGAGCAGCCGCAGACCGATCCGCCCCTCCAGCCGCGAAATGGCGCGGCTGACACCCGACGCCGATAATCCCATTAGCTCCGCTGCCCGCGCAAAGCTTCCGCTCTCGATAACGGCGGCCAATACGCTCACGCCATTCAATAATCGTCCGTCAAACATCGCGTATCCGTGATTTTTAGTCACCAATCATGTGACAGAAGCGCGCTTCAGTCAAAGGCTTCCGAAGGACATGATCGGCATAACAAACCGCCAACCTGCTGGCGGCGGAGCAGCAAAGGAGTCTAGCCATGTTTGTGATCAGCGGAGTAACTGGCCAAGTCGGAGGCATCGTCGCCGCGCGTCTGCTGGAGGCGGGGGTGCCGATACGCGCCGTCGCGCGCAATGCGGAGAAAGCAGCAGAATGGAAGGACAAAGGCGCGGACCTAGCCTTGGCCGAGATGACCGACGCCGATGCGCTCACCAAGGCTTTCGCCGGCGCCGACGGCGTCTTTCTGCTGATCCCGCCCACCTTCGATCCAACCCCCGGCTTTACGGAAGTGCGCGCGGTCATTGCGGCGCTGGAGACCGCGCTTCTTTCTGCTGATCCCGCCAAGGTCGTTTGCCTCTCGACCATCGGCGCGCAGGCCAGAGAACCTAACCTCTTGAGCCAGCTCGGTCTCGTTGAACAGAAGTTATCTGCCTTGCCAATGCCGATCGCCTTTCTGCGTGCCGGCTGGTTCATGGAAAACACGGCTTGGGATATCGCGCCGGCGCGCGAGACATGTGTCCTCTCAAGTTTCCTCCAGCCGCTCGATCAGCCCTATCCGATGGTTTCTGTCTTCGACGTCGGAGCCAAGGCGGCAGAATTGCTGCAGCACGACTGGGTGGGCAAGCAGGTCATCGAATTGACGGGGCCAGAGGGCGTCACGCCCAACGAAATCGCCGCTGTCCTCTCGTCCATCCTCGGAAAACCCGTCCGGGCAGAGCCGGTCGCCCGCGACACCTGGGAGCAGATTTTCACCGACCAAGGCATGCAAAACCCCCTCCCGCGGATGCGCATGATCGATGGTTTCAACGAAGGCTGGATCCGGTTCGACGGCGACCCGGTGAAGGGCACGACCACGCTGGATACAGCCATAAGCCGCCTGATTAGCGCCGGCCGATAAACAGCTTAAAGGCCGTGGAGGAGAGCAGCCACGACCTTTCTCATGCAGCCTCTGATAGGGTCGACCCAGGATTTGAACTGAGGAATTGCCCCGAAGACTACCGGAACGGACGGCAGCGCCCAGTTACTGGCTCAAACGCCATTATATGTCGGCCAGCGTGCGGCCTACTGCGGCTTTTGAATTTCACAGTAGACAATGTTGCGGTTTGAGCCGGGCCAAACAGACACCTTTACATCCGCCCCGGTCACGCTTTCACTGGCGATCAAGCCCATCTCTCGTTCTGATCGCAACAGCAGCGCCCAGTTCATGAATGTCTCCATATAGCCATCGACGTTCGTTTCCGGGGAGAAGTTTGCGAATAGGAATGTACCGCCAGGCTTCAGCATGCTGATGCACTTTCTGGTCAGCCTTACGGCTACCGCGTGCGGCAAATAGTCATAGAGGCCCGCGGCATAAACGAAATCGAACATTCCCAGCGCATGCCTTCCACCGAGCAGGGATTTGACCGACCCGTTCACCGCCTCGACGGACGTGCCGGCGAAATCGCGGGCGACGGTTCCAACGCTCATCGGGTCTTGATCCAAAGCTACCCAGCGTCTGATCGCGCCGGCGCTCAGAGCGTGCGACAACGGGCCCTCACGAAGATGCCCGGCGGCAATCGCGAGGACTTCAGTCGAACCAGGCCGGGTCGAAGCGATTTCGTCAACGCGGCGCGCCAGAATGTCTCGACGCTCCCTTACCGCGACGGATGACGAAGCATTTCGAGTGTAGGCGTAGATCGAACGTCCCAAGTCGCTCGCTGATGCGACATCGTCCTCAATCTCAGGTCTGCCGTAGATGAAGTCGAGAAGGCGTGCGTCGCCAGAATAGCCGCGCGGCTTTTCGAACGACCAGCGGGTCAATGGATCTTGATGGAGATAGTGAGCAACGGGATGGGATTGCGCGATCTGAACGAGGACGTCCCACGCCTCCGGATGAAAGCGCCGCCTTATTTGGTGTAAGGCATCAGTAAGACGCTCGATGATCGCATGAGGCTCGACGCCGGATTTGAACTGACGGAGCGACACCTCAAGGCTGAGAGCAAGCTCAGCTCTGGCAACGATCAGGTGGCCGGGATCTGGGGCAGCAACCCTCCTGGCCGACCGACGAATCTCGCCGGGCGCTACAAGACTTTCACCGTCCAAGACCAGGCTTTGTTCCATTTCGAGATCCTCTTGACATAGCGTTAAGCATAATCAACCTCGAAATAGGATGCGACTAGAATCTACACGGGATAAGAGTAATTCTACTCTTGCGGGTCAGATGCTACCCCTCTAACAAAGCTCAGCAATAAGACAAACCGGTTGCAGATTGCCGAACGCGATTTTGGAGGGCGCCGAAGTATGGCTTACTTTTCAACATACTTTAGATGGCTGTCGGGTCGGCGTCGTTGCATGATCGCCGCTTGCGCTAATGTCCAGCGCGATGAATCAGCCGCCAGCTTTTCATTCGCCGATGCCCTCAAATCTCTGAAAACCGAAAATGATGCTGTCCGAAGGCAGAGCTCACGGTGTGGTCTTTGGATGGCGGTCGCCGTTTATGTGGCCTTCGCACTTCCCGACCGCTGGCTGATCCCCGATGTCGCTTCCATGACGATCGCCGCTCGATTCGTCGTTGCGACGATCGCTCTGCTGGCGTTCGAAATCTTGCGACTGGCAAATGCGAAAACCGTCTGGCTCGACATCACATGCGCCGCTGCGCTGCTTGTGGGCTATGTAGCCTGGCTTTACCCGGCGATTGCCACCCGCGACGTCACCGCCATGTCATACTACATGGTATTCGGCGCCATCTTCATGATGGGCGCTAACCTGTTTTTCAGTTTCCCGTTTCGGCTTTCGGTGATCACCTCAGGCCTCGTTCTATGCGCGTTTTTCATTACGATCGAGGAATTCTTCCCCTCAAGCCAAACCTACAAGCTTGCCTTCGGGCTATTCTACATTTCGTGCTTCGTTTTCACGTCTTTCGTCAATTGGCGATTGAATGTGGAGCGTCGAAACGTGTTGCTCAACGCGGCAGAGGCTCGCCACCAGCACTGGGAAGCGTCCGAACGAGGAAGGTCACTGCTCGAGCTTTCACATACTGACTACCTGACAGGCATAAGCAACAGACGCGCGTTGGATCGGCGGCTCGACGAATGCTGGGCCGCCTGGAAGGATGAACGCCGCGGCTTCTCCGTGTTCCTCATCGACGTAGACTTTTTCAAACGCTTCAATGACCGTTATGGACATCAGGAAGGAGACCGATGCCTGACTGTCATCGCCAATGCGCTGAAGGCGATTGTAGAGTCGTCCGATGGCATGATCGGCAGGTATGGTGGCGAGGAGTTTATCGTGGTCATGCCGGCTGCCCTTCCCAAGGTTGCGATGGCCCTCGCCGACAAGATCAGAATGGAAGTCGAGTCACTTGCGATTGCTCACGACGAGCGACCAGATGATATGTCGACCGTAACCGTCAGCATCGGCGTCGCCTTCACCCGCGAGAAAGTTGGCGAGAAAGTCGAACGAATAGTCCGTGAAGCCGACCTCGCTCTCTACAATGCCAAAGCAAGTGGCCGAAACTGCATTCGCAGTTTTGATCCGTTTTTACCCCGCCCCGACGACCACGCTGGCAAACTCGTCCCGCTGCTGGCGGCCGCTATCGATCGCAAACTGGTCTCGCTCGTGTACCAACCGATCTTCGACGTGACCAACGGGAAAGCAAGAGCTGTCGAGGCTTTGATGCGCCTCAGAATGCCGGATGGCACCGCGGTTTCCCCGAAGACATTCATTCCAGTTGCAGAACGAAGTGGCGCTATCCTCGAATTGGGCAGGTGGGCGATCGAGACGGCCTGCCGGGATATACTGATGACCGATCGCATGGCGACGGTCAGCGTCAACGTCTCGCCGATACAGCTGCGTTCCCCCGGCTTTGCTGCCAGTGTCGCTGAAATCCTTGATCGCTGCGGGGTCTGCGGGTCGCGACTAGCCTTGGAAGTCACCGAAGGCCTGGACATGGATATGCAGGCGGAGGTGCTGAAATGCATTGCCGATCTGCGGGCACTCGGCGTCGAAATCTGGCTTGACGACTTCGGCTGCGGCTTCGCGGGCCTCTCTTGGCTGAGGGCAATCGAGTTTCAGACGGTCAAGGTCGATAGAACCTTCCTGCACGACTGCTCGAACCCACGCGGTCTGACGATGCTTCAGGACATGATTGCTCTCATCCGCAATCGCGGGAATACGATCCTGGTGGAAGGCGTCGAAACTGCAGCACAGTTTTCCCTTCTCAAGGATCTTCGCATCGACCGGGTCCAGGGCTTTCATATGGGAATGCCGGTCAGCGCTGAACTTCTGAACGCGGCGTAACTCGCATCAAAGTTTCCAGATGGCTCAGCACGTTGCCGATGATCGGTGGCGCATGACGTCTCTGCAAATCGCGAATTCGGACGGGAGCCGTATCGGCCGCGCAAGATGGAGCGGAAATTCCACGTCACGAAAGATCGGCTTGTGATCACGCCGGCCAACCTTGAAGAAGGCCGCCATTGCCGGAAGTCTTGCTTTTGGACGGATCCGGCCGTCTGATGCAGCGAGACAACGGATCGCTGAATCAGGTGAATATTCGGCGGTTGAACCTGGGAATGAGGAGCAGGATGGATCAGGCCAACAGCCAGCAAACATCGGCAAGCGAAGAGAGGGAAGCGCGCAGGCTTCAATACCTGACCTGGGAACACATAGCGTCGGATCTCGATCATCCCGCTCACCTCTCTCGCAAGGCGGAACTCAGGCGATCATGCGGCGCGGAGCTGGCCGAGACGTCCTACATCGCCGAGAATGCCGCAATCTTCACCGAAAGCCTGACGATGGGCGAGCGGTCGTGGATCGCCGGGCACGCCCTCGTTCGCGGCGATGTGATTCTCGGCGACGATTGCACCATCAATCCCTATGCCTGTGTTTCCGGCACGGTGACGTGCGGTCATGGCGTGCGGATTGCTTCGCATGCCTCGATCGTCGGCTTCAATCATGGCTTCGACGATCCGACCATTCCCATACACCGCCAGGGTGTCGTCAGCATCGGCATCACGATCGGTGACGATGTCTGGATCGGCGCCAATTGCGTGATCCTCGATGGCGCCACCATTGGAAACGGAGCGGTGATCGCCGCCGGAGCAGTGGTCACGGGGGACATTCCCGCCATGGCGATTGCCGGTGGCGTGCCCGCCCGGGTGCTGCGGAGCCGAGGCTCGGCGCCCAAAAAATCCGGCACTGGCGACATCGAAGATCAATTGGTCAGGCTCGGCCAGAAAGCGAAAGACCAATGGCCTGATATTCTTGCGCGCTGGAAAACGGACGGAGCCTATGAATCGCTGGAAGCAGACGGCATCCGCAGACCGGCGATCCGGCATCTCTGCGATGCAATCGAGATCGCTGCCGGCTTCGGCTACCTGCCGCCTTACCTCGATGCGGCGGAGACCGTCGAGCGTCTCCAAGGTCTTCAGGACCGAGAGACCGGCCTTTTCCCGGAAGAGCATGCGCGAATGCATGGCAAGGCGCTCTATAACGTCCTTGCGGTTGGCTATGCGCTTGAACTGCTTGGTTCCGGTCCACGCCAACCGGTCCATGCGGTCGAGCTCGTCGCCAGGGAGCTGGATGAATGGCTGAGCGCTCTGCCTTGGTCGACTCGGGCATGGCACGCCGGAAGCGTGGTCGATGCAATCGGAACTGCCATGTACTTCAATGCGAAGTATTTCGGCATCAGGCATTCACGGCAGGCGCTTTTCGAGTGGCTGAGCCGTAATGCCAACAGCGTTTCGGGACTATGGGGTGAACCGACCGCGGCGGAAGGATGGCTTCAACCGGTGAACGGCTTTTATCGCCTGACGCGCGGCACCTACGCCCAGTTCGGCGTGGCACTTCCCCACCCGCACGCCTCGCTCGAGACGGTTCACCTCAACTATCGCAACCACAAGGGCTTCGTTGCCTCAAAATACAATGCGTGCAACCTGCTCGATACGATACACCCTCTGCTGCTGATTGCCCGGCAGACCGACTACAGGCGGGGCGATGGCGAAGCGATCGCCCGCAAGCTCATATCAAGGGCCCTGGAGAGATGGCAGGATGGCGAAGGATTCCCATTTGCGGATGGTGGTGAGCCGAGTTTGCAGGGAACGGAAATGTGGCTTTCCGTCATTCACCTGGCGGCCGATTTTCTTGGCCTGGCAGATCGCTTCGCATTCGTCCCGAAAGGCGTTCACCGGACGGCAACCGTGGGACTGGGTTTGTGACTATGCTTCGATCACCCGTGCAGTGATGCCGTCAGCCAGGCGGCGGCAAGGTCCCGCGCATTGCTTCGCTTGGCTTTGACGGGCACGATCACGTTGTAACGATCCTCCGCCGCAAGCTCGCCGCCGCCGATCTGCACCAGGGTTCCATCCTCCAGAAAGGTGCCCACCAGCATGCGCCATCCCAAGGCGATCCCTTGGCCTGCGCGCGCGGCTGCGATGGTTTCGGTATAGTGGTTGAACCGAAGCGACGGCTTTACCTCGAGGTTGGCGCCGGTCAGCGAAAACCACTGCGCCCAGCTATACCAGGACCGATCGAGAACATCCGTTTCGATGAATTCGTCGGCGGAGCCGAGCGGGCCATCTCCGCGACGCTTGAGATAGTCGGGAGAGCAGACGGGGCAGATGACGTCGCCATGCGAGGCGATGACGGTGCTATCGCTGAAGGGAGGCACACCATATCGAATTGCCACATCGACTTCTCCGTCATCGAGAGCGATCGAGCTGTCCTGGGATATCACCCGCACCAGGATGCCGGGGTTCGCACGGCGAAATTCGGCCAGCCGCGGCAGCAGCCAGAAAGAAGAGAATGCAACGGTCGCCCCTATGGTCAACACGTCCTGGCTGCGCGACTGGAGCGCTTCCACGCTCTCGGCAATATCGGCAAAGCTCTTGGCCAGCGTGGCTCCGAGGTTGATGCATGCCGCCGTCGGCTCGATCGCTCGATGCTTGCGCACGAATAGGGGCAGGCCGAATTCCTCCTCCAGCAAGGCAATCTGCCTGCTGACCGCCGCCTGGGTGACACCCAATTCGGTCGCAGCCGTGGTGAAGCTCTTCTTTCTGAGCACCGCCTCCAGGGTCACCAATGCCGTCAACGACGGGATCCGTCTTCTAAAGTGCATCACAGAACCCCTTATCGCATGATAAAAACTCATGCGAACCTAATTTTTTATGCCGTTGAAACAACGCAACTGCAAGAGCAATTTGGGGAAACTCTCGCATAAGAGGTTCTGATGCTAAACAAGCTCCCATCTTCCATTTCCGCCCTTCTCGACGCTCGTGCCAATGGTCACTCTCTGCCGGCCGGCCTTTACGTCAGGGAAGACGTGTTCGAAGCAGACATCGACGTCTTCTTCCACAATCACTGGATTTGTGTCGGTCTCGATTGCGATGTTCCCGAACCCGGTGACGCCACCGTGATCGATATCGGCAAGACGAGCTTGATCCTTCTGCGTGACGACGACGGAGAAATTCGCGTCCTGCACAATGTCTGCCGCCATCGCGGCTCCCGCCTTCTCGATCCGGGCAAGACGATCGTTTCAAAACTCGTCTGTCCCTATCACACCTGGACATACGAACTGACGGGTGAGCTCAGCTACGCGCCTCACATGGGCAAGGACTTCGACAAGGAGTGTCGGAGCCTCAAGCCCGTCACTTTCAAGTCGATCGGCGGGCTGGTTTATGTCTGTCTCTCCGACAATCCGCCCGAGGACATTGCCATCCTCGAACAGGCCGTGACCGAGCGCCTCGCCCCCTACGACATCCGAAACGCAAAGGTTGCCTTCCAAACGGATGTCATCGAGGATGGCAACTGGAAGCTGACGATGGAAAACAATCGCGAATGCTACCATTGCTCCGCGAACCATCCGGAGCTTTGCGTCTCCTTCGTCGATCTCGACTTCGGCTTCGACCCGGAGACGCTGAGCCCGGAGGATCGCGAACAGGCCGAGGAACACTTCAGGCTGTATGAAGAGCAGACGAAGGCGTGGGAGTCTGACGGCTTCCCCTCGGCTGCCATCGAGCAGCTCGCCGACTGCGCCACCAACTTCCGCACCCAGCGGCTGATCATCGCAGGCGCCGGCGAATCCCAGACCCACGACGCCACCGCCGCATCCTCCAAGCTTCTTGGGCACATGACCCGCAAGGATCTCGGCGACACGCATCTTTGGGGCCACAACAGCTGGAACCACTTCATGGGCGACCATGCCGTGGTGGCAACCGTCATCCCGCTCTCGGCGGGCAAGACGCTGGTCAGAACCAAGTGGCTGGTCCACAAGGACGCCGTCGAAGGCGTGGATTACGATCTCGACAAGCTGACGGATGTCTGGGTCGCGACGACGGACCAGGACGCCGATCTGGTGGCGCGCTCCCATGCAGGCACTCTCGACCCGGCCTATCAGCCAGGCCCCTACTCCCGCTTTTCCGAGACGAACCTCGACAAGTTCGCCAGCTGGTACATCGATCGGATGCGCGCCCATGGATACTAGGAGCCCGCAGATGCCCGTAGCCAGGGCCTCCCTTCACGACGTCTGGAACCCGGAAGAAGACGACGCGCTCGTCTGCCTCGACGTCCAGCAGGAGACGCATGACGTCAAAACGTTCACCTTTGCCTCGCGTGAGGGCAAGCGGTTCGTGTTCAAGGCAGGGCAGTATTTTCTGTTCGACCTGGAACATAATGGAGACGCTGAAAACAGGTGCTACAGCATCTCCTCCTCGCCGCATCGGACGAACGCCTTCTCCGTGACGGTGAAGCGCGTCCCCGGCGGAAAGATCTCCAACTGGCTTCATGACACCCTGGTTCCCGGCGCGACCGTCAAGGCGAATGGACCGCTCGGCCACTTCGTCAGGCCCGAGACGTCGGGACGCAAGCTTCTGCTTTTGTCCGGCGGCTCCGGCATTACCCCCGTCATGTCCATTCTGCGTGAGATCGCCGACAGTTGCGAACCTGCCGACGTCGTCTTCATGCACGCCGGCCGGACGCCGCAGGATCTGATCTTTCGCGACGAACTGGCCTGCATCGCCCGCAGGCTGAAAGGCCTTCGCCTGCATTTCCTCCCGGAGACCGTGGCCGGCGAGCCGTCCTGGCCCGGTCTGACCGGCCGTATTTCGAAGGACTACATGCGGCTTGCGGTTCCCGATATCGCCGAGCGAACTGTGATGTGCTGCGGCCCCGCCCCGTTCATGGCCGCCGCGCGCGGCATTGCCGCCGAACTCGGCGTACCCGGCTCGAACTACCTGGAGGAAAGCTTCGACGCCGCGGTCATCGACGAACCCGAGATCCCCGTGGTTCAGGAGGCAGCTGCCAAGGTCTTTCAGGTCACCTTCTCGAAGCAGGCGCGCAGCATCGACGTCTCCGGCGACCAGAGCGTGCTCTCTTGTGCGAAAAAGTCAGGCGTCAGGATCCCGTCGTCCTGCGCAAACGGTGTCTGCGGCACCTGTAAGTCGAAGCTTACGTCAGGCACGGTCGACATGAACCACAATGGCGGAATTCGTCAGCGGGAAATCGACGCCGGCTTCTTCCTGCCCTGCTGCTCCAAGCCGCTCAGCGATCTGATCATCGAACGCTGAACATCCGGGGCGTCGTTCACCGCAACAAGGACTGACTGAGATGCTGCGAGAGGAAAGCGATTCCGCCGAGCCGACCGGCTCGACGATCTTCAAGGACGCGCGAAAGCAGGCATACCTCAACCCTGAAGGAGCCGACCGGCCTCTTATCAGTCCTGTGCCGGCTACGACGCTCGATCGGGTTCGCCGCTATCGTCTGGAGCGCCTGCGCGGGAAGATGCGCGAATGGGACTGCGGCGCCCTGCTTCTCTATGATCCCGTCAACATCCGATATGCCTTCGATTCATCGAATATGAGCATCTGGACGATGCACAACGCCTCGCGCTACGCTCTGATCCTCGCCGATAGGCCGGCCATACTTTTCGAATTCGAAGGCGCCGAACACGTCAATGACGGGCTTCCCGGCATCGACGAGATCCGGCCGGCGAAGTCATGGATATTCTTCACATCAGGGAACCTTATGGAACCCCGACTGAAAACCTGGGCGGACGAGGTCGCGGACCTCGTAAGCCGCAATGGCGGCAACAAACGCGTGGCGGTGGACAGGCTTGAACCGGCGGGCGCGTTCGAATTGCGGGAACGCGGCTTCATGCTCTTAGACGGCCAGGAACTGGCCGAGCGGGCGCGATCCATCAAGAGCGCCGACGAGATCGAGCTGATGAGATGGACGATCCGTGTCTGCGAAGCAGGCATGGCGCGGATGTACGAGGTATCCGAGCCGGGCCGCACCGAAAGAGAGATCTGGGCCGAGCTTCACTTCGAAAACGCACGCAGCGGCGGCGAGTGGCTGGAGACCAAGCTTTTGACCGCAGGCCCGAGAACAAACCCCTGGTATCAGGAATGCTCGGACTACGTCATCAAACGCGGGGAGATGATATCCTTCGACACCGATATGATCGGACCCTACGGCTATTGCGCCGACCTGTCGCGTTCGTGGACAGCGGGACATGTGGCGATGAGCGCCAAGCAGAAGGAACTCTACGCCGCTGCCAGGGATCAGATCGAGCACAATCTCGCCGTCCTGAAGCCCGGCATGACGTTCGAAGAGTTCAATGCGCTGTCGTGGCGGATTCCGGAGAAATACCAACCTTATCGATACACGCTTGCTTTGCACGGAACCGGAATGGCGGACGAATGGCCGGGGATCCTTCTGCATCCGGATTTCGACCCTGATTTCAGCGGCATCATCGAGGAGAACATGGTTCTCAACGTCGAAAGCCTGATTGCCGAAGCCGGATCCGAGAGCATCAAACTGGAAACCCAGGCTCTGATCACGGCACGGGGAGCCGAGCGGCTGGACACGTTTCCGTGGGAAGAGATCTGAATAAGCCCAGAGCATGATGCCGAAAAGTGTGATCGGTTTTCGTACGACATCATGCTCTAACTATATAATTTAGAACAGGATGATTGAGGCCGACCCGGCCTAAATCATCCTGTTCTAGTGCGCTCTCGAAGCAGCACGATGCTGTGACGGCGTCTGCCCGAATGTGCGCTTGAAGGTTCTTGTGAACTGCGAGGCATTTTCAAAGCCGACATCCAGCGCGATCTCGATCAGAGGCGCCTTCGACTGGGCAAGGATCGATTTCGCCCGCTCCATGCGAACACGATTATAGGCCTTGGCCGGAGACATCCCCGTCTTGTCGATGAAGATCCTCTCCAGTTGCCGCCTCGACAGGCCAACTGTGGAGGCAAGCTTCTCGATCGACATGCTGCCGTCGACGAACTGTTCCATCGTGATCATCGCCGCCTTGACGCGGGCATCGTCATAATCGTCATAGAGCGGACGCCGGGGCTGGACGTCCGCAGCTGCGCGGGCTCTCTCGATCTGCAGCACCTCAAGTGCGTTTCGTTCGGCGTCGCGGCTGATGTATTTCCTGACCAACAGCGCGGCCATGTCTGCTGAACTGCTGCCGCCGGCGCAGGACCCACGCTGGCGATCGAGATTGAAGAGCCGGTCGGAACGAACGTTGAGATCGGGGAAGCGCTCCCGGAACTCCTTGTAGTGCAGCCAGCTTACACAGGATTCATGCCGCTTCATCAGGCCCGCCGCGGCAAGGATGAACGACCCCGTGCACACGCCGATCAGCGGCACCTTCTTGGCGTCCGCCTGCTTGAGAAAGGCGATGGTCTCCTGGTCGACGGGGTTTTCCACCGTCAGCAGACCGCCGACGACGACGATGTAATCGAAGCGCGACGGGTCGACGAAATCCGACGTCGGCGCGACTTGGACACCACAGCTCGCGGTGATCAGGTGCCTCGTGCTGCCAATCACCTGCCAGTCGGCAAGGACCCTTCCGGAACGATCCTGCTCGTCGCTGGCGAGCCGCAGCGTGTCCACGAAGAGGGCGAAGGCGGACAGCGTGAACGATCGCGCCAGAACGAACCCGACCTTGAGCCGGCTGGCCGACTTCGCAGCGTCATCTGCCTGGCGATGCTGATCGGGTCGCATACTCATCTCCCTGTCGCCTGTAAGAGCGTGCTCATCGAATCCGAAAGACATGCGCTAGCGGATCATGATCGTCAATGAAAATGGGTTTGTCCAATGTTTCCCTTGGCTTCGATCCGGCTAGCCCGGGCGGCCGGCAGGCCGGCGCGCGGCCATCACGGAATATCTCTATATCCCGATAGCGGCAGTTTTGCTGGGGAGCACCGCGTCGGCGCTCCCCAAGGTCAAATCACGCGGCCAGGACGCCGCTCTTCTTGGCCATCCAGGTTGCGATGTAGTCCATCAGGCCAGGGTTTAGGCAATCGTAAGGCTCGAGGCCGGACGTCCTCAGTTGCGCCCTGACAGCGTCCATCTTTGCGGGGTCGAAACCGCTTTCGATGATCGACGACACGAAGGCCGCAAAACCCGGCTTCGCCCAGCCGCTTTCCTGAAAGCGTTCCGGATGGACGAACGACAGTCCCTGGAACGGATGTTCGCGCACGACCGGCCCATACATATGCACGCCGCATTCCTTGCAGGCGTGGCGCTGGATCAAGGCTGTGGAATCGACGACGGCGAGCTTGTCGCCATTCTCCTGAACTTCGACGCTTTCGGTCGGCGCAACTGCCACGACCGAAAAGACTGCGCCCTCGGGCTTCCAGCACTTCGTGCAGCCACAGGCGTGATTGTGGGCGATATCGCTTTTGATCCTGACCTTCACCGGGTTGCTTGCGCATTTGCAGACGAGCGTCCCGCCTTCGAAAGCAGCGTCAGTCGCCCGAAAGCCTGAATCCACTGCCGGATGTATGGCTATGCTGGTCATGGGTTTCTCCTCCCCTTCTGGGCCGTTTGCGATATGCCCGGCCAAGCTCTGCAATCAGTCTCCCAACCTTCGCGCGTGCCAGCGCAGATGGTCTTCCATGAAAGTCGAAATGAAGAGGTAGGAGTGGCCGTAGCCTTCCTGCATGCGAAGCCGCAGGCTGATGCCGGCCGTCTCGCAGGCTTGCCTGAGCTCTTCGGGGCGCAATCCGTCCTCCAGGAAACTATCCGCCGTCCCCTGGTCGACGAGGAATTCCGGGAACCGGTGCCCGTCTTCGATCAGCGAGCAGGCATCATATGCTCGCCAGCGCGCTTCATCGGCGCCGAGGTATTTCCGGAATGCCGGCTTTGACCAGCCGGAGACCGAGGGATGGCTGATCGGCGCGAAGGCCGAGCAGCTGCCGAAGCGTCCGGGGTTCTTGAGCGCAATGGTGATCGCGCCATGTCCGCCCATCGAGTGACCGAAGATTCCCTGTCGGTCCATGTCGACCGGAAATTCGGCTTCGATAAGCTTCGGCAATTCATCGACGATGTAGCTGTACATCCGATAATTCTGCGCGAACGGCGGCTCAGTGGCGTCGACGTAAAAGCCGGCTCCCTTGCCGAACTGCCAATTATCAGGTTCATCCGGGACGGCCTCGCCCCGCGGACTGGTGTCGGGGCAGACGATGATCATGCCGAGTTCTGCGGCAAGACGCCGATACTCGCCCTTTTCCATGACGTTCGCATGGGTGCAGGTCAGACCGGAAAGGTACCATAGAACCGGCAGCTTCCGTGCTTTGGCCTGCGGCGGCAGGAATACCGCAAAGGTCATGTCGCAGTCGCAGGCTTCCGAGCGACCAACGTAGACGCCCTGGGTGCCGCCATGAGAATTTTCGGTCGAGATCGTCTTCATGGCTCAGTACACGACCACGCCGCGGATGCTTTCGCCCTTGTGCATCAGCTCGAAGCCCTTGTTGATGTCTTCGAGCGGCATGGTGTGGGTGATCATCGGATCGATCTGGATCTTGCCCTGCATGTACCAGTCAACAATCTTCGGCACGTCGGTGCGGCCGCGCGCGCCGCCAAACGCCGTGCCCATCCAGTTGCGGCCGGTAACCAGCTGGAACGGACGGGTGGAGATTTCCTGGCCGGCGCCGGCAACGCCGATGATAATGGACTTGCCCCAGCCGCGATGGGAAGATTCCAACGCCTGGCGCATCACCTTGGTGTTGCCGGTGCAGTCGAACGTGTAGTCGGCGCCGCCGATCAGGTCGCCGTGGCGCTTGGTCAGATTGACGAGATAGGGCACGATATCGTCGCCGACTTCCTTCGGATTGACAAAATGGGTCATGCCGAACTTTTCGCCCCAGGCCTTGCGGTCAGGGTTGATGTCGACGCCGATGATCATGTCGGCGCCGGCAAGACGCAGGCCCTGAAGCACGTTGAGGCCGATGCCGCCGAGACCGAAGACGATGGCGGTCGCGCCCATCTCCACCTTGGCGGTATTGATGACGGCGCCGATGCCTGTCGTGACACCGCAGCCGATGTAGCAGATCTTGTCGAATGGCGCGTCGGGATTGACCTTGGCAAGGGCGATTTCCGGCAGCACGGTGAAGTTCGAAAAGGTCGAGCAGCCCATATAGTGGTGGATTTTGTCCTTGCCGATCGAGAAGCGGCTGGTTCCGTCCGGCATCACGCCCTGGCCCTGGGTCGCGCGGATCGAGGTGCAGAGATTGGTCTTGCGCGAGGTGCAGGAATAGCATTCGCGGCATTCCGGGGTATAGAGCGGAATGACGTGGTCGCCCTTCTTCACCGAAGTGACGCCGGGGCCGACATCAACGACGATGCCGGCGCCCTCATGGCCGAGGATCGCCGGGAAGAGGCCTTCCGGATCGGCGCCCGACAAAGTGAAATCATCGGTGTGGCAGATGCCCGTCGCCTTAACCTCCACCAGCACTTCGCCGGCCCGCGGCCCCTCCAGCTGCACGGTCATCACTTCGAGCGGTTTTCCTGCCTGAACGGCAACGGCGGCGCGAACGTCCATTTTGATATCCTTCCTCTTAAACTGAATTCTGATGCTGCATATTCCGGTAGATCGCCCTCTCGCTGATCTGCTTGGCGCGTTACCGCCGAGACTTCAAGCTCTCGCCTTCGGGCTCTCGTTCATCTCAGTCTCGGTGTTGCCAAGGACTCATCACGTCTCCCGCTCAACCTGGCACCAGACCGCAAGCAGCGGCCGGGCTGTGCATCTTATCGCGAAGGATTGCCCCGCGTCGTTTGCAAAGACCGTCCCGATACCGGCAGAGAACCACTGGGAATCGCCAAGGCGGATTTCGCCCGGCGAAAGCAGAATGAAGGCGCGGGGCTGCGTCTGAACATGATCGGGAAATCTTGTATAGCGATCCATGTAGATCACGCCGACCCTGAGATCGGCGCGCTCCTCCATGCCGCCGGGTCCCACCAACACCGCATGGGAATGCGTATTGCCAAAATTCAGGCTTGCGAACGGACCGGAGCGGCCGCGTCTCCAGAGCAGCTTATCGGCGAGACTCTGGAACTGGCCGGCGATCGCCTCGTATTTCCGCCCCGATTTTGCGAGATGGCCGATGGCGTCTTCCAGCCCTTCGGGCGCGCCGGGAAGAGGCCCGCCCTCCGGACGCACCTTGCCGGTCTTGAGCAGCCTCTGGAGAACCTTGCCCGCGACGAAACTTGCGACGGCGGGAGCCTCCGCCGACAGCATCAGGCCGCCGACATCATTGAGGAATTCCTGCAGCGGCCGAGAGCGCCGCTCTCTGCCGATGTCGTGCAGCCGTATGTATGCCGGCTTCTCGTCATCGTTGAGAAGAAGGTCGGCACCAGGTTTGATTGGACGTCCCACGACGCGCGCCACGTTCGGTCTCCCCGGTTAGAGCGCCTTTTGCAATTCCGGCAGGGCGTCGAAGAGATCGGCGACGAGGCCATAGTCGGCGACCTGGAAGATCGGCGCCTCCTCGTCCTTGTTGATGGCGACGATCACCTTCGAATCCTTCATGCCGGCCAGATGCTGAATGGCGCCTGAAATGCCGCAGGCAATGTAAAGCTGCGGCGCCACCACCTTGCCGGTCTGGCCGACCTGCCAGTCGTTCGGCGCATAACCGGCGTCGACGGCGGCTCTGGAAGCGCCAACGGCGGCCCCGAGCTTATCGGCAAGCGGCAGGATGACCTCCCTGAATTTTTCCGCCGAGCCGAGTGCCCGGCCGCCGGAGATGATGATCTTGGCAGAGGTCAGCTCCGGCCGGTCGGAGGCCGACAGCGCATCGCCGACGAAGGTCGACAGCCCCGGATCGGAAACCGCCGGGATCGCCTCGACGGTGGCTGAGCCGCCTTCCGGTGCAGAGGCGAAGGATGCGGTGCGCACGGTGATGACCTTCTTGGCATCGCTCGCCTGTACCGTCTGAATGGCGTTGCCGGCATAGATCGGCCGCTTGAAGGTGTCGGACGAGATCACCTCGATGATCTCGGAGACTTGAGCGACATCGAGCAGGGCAGCGACGCGCGGCAGCACGTTCTTGCCGACCGAGGTGGCGGCAGACAGGATCGTGTCGTAGCTGCCGGCCAGCGAGACGATCAGGTCGGCGAGCGGTTCGGCCAGATTGTTGGCGAGGTCGTCGCTTTCGGCCAGCAGCACCTTGGAGACGCCGGCAAGTTTTGCCGCCTGTTCGGCAGCGGGCTTGGCAGCCTTGCCGGCAACGAGCACATGAATATCGCTTGCCTGTTCCTTGGCGATCTTTGCGGCTGCCGTCAGCGCCTTGGCGGTCTGGTCGGACAGGCTGGCATTGTCGTGGTCAGCCAGAAGAAGAATGGTCATGATGATGGCTCCTGTTCCAAGCTGATTACAGCACGCCGGCTTCGTTTTTGAGCTTGTCGATCAGTTCGGCGACCGACTTGACCTTGACGCCGGCCTTGCGGCCCGACGGCTCCTCGGTCTTCAACACCTTGAGGCGCGGCGTTGTGTCGACACCGAAATCGCTTGGCGTCTTCTTGTCGAGCGGCTTCTTCTTCGCCTTCATGATATTAGGCAACGAGGCATAGCGCGGTTCGTTCAAGCGCAGATCGGTGGTCACAACAGCCGGCAGCTTGATCTCGATCGTCTGCAGGCCGCCATCGACTTCGCGGGTGACGGTTGCTTTGCCATCGCCGATCTCGATCTTCGAGGCGAAGGTCGCCTGGGCAACTCCCATCAACGCCGCCAGCATCTGGCCGGTCTGGTTGCTGTCGTCATCGATCGCCTGCTTGCCTGATATGATCAGCCCCGGCTGTTCGGCATCGGCGACAGCCTTCAAGATCTTGGCAACCGTGAGCGGCTCGACTTGATCGTCGGTCTCGATGAGGATCGCCCGGTCTGCACCCATCGCAAGGGCGGTCCTCAGCGTCTCCTCGGCTTTGGCCGGACCGATCGAGACGACCACCACTTCCTCGCACTTGCCGGCTTCCTTCAGCCGCAGCGCCTCTTCCACCGAGATCTCGTCGAACGGGTTCATCGACATCTTCACATTGGCAAGCTCGACACCCGTGCCGTCCGGCTTCACCCGGATCTTCACGTTGTAGTCGACAACCCGTTTGACTGGCACGAGTATCTTCATGGGCAACCCCCCTTTATTTCTAAACTGCTGGCCGTTCGGCAAGTAATGCCCAGAAGGCGAAGAGCGGCGTGTCGAGCGACCTCATAGCATGCTTGATGTCGGGGACATTGTAGAAGGATCCGCCGATGCCGGGCGAAAACCACTCCCCTTCCCCCTGCTGGAACTCTCCCTCGGATAGTACGAGGTAGACCTCCTCTGGCGCATGAACGTGGTCGGGATAGCGCACCTGAGGCGCCATCAACGTCACGCCGATCCATAGGTCGCTCCGCTCCTCCAATCCTCCCGGGCCGATGATCATCGCATTGGCATGCCCACCGACAAAATTGTCGCTGGCCGTGTGGTCATACTTGCTGCGCCGACGCCATTCAAGCATTGGCTCGATGCCTTTGAACCCGTCGATCAATCGCGTCAGCGAAGGATAGGCCGTATCGATCGAGAGCGCCACATCAAGCTGAGCGCAAACGGGCAACCGGCTTCCCTCCCCCACGCGCGCAGCCCCCGGGCGCTCCAGCGCTGCAAAAATCTGACGGATCGAGCGGCGGGCTTCCGGGGCCTTGGCGAACTGATCGAAAGCCACGAAAGTCGCGTCCAGGAAAACCTGCAGGCTTTCATTGCGTAAACTCATGTCATCACCTCCCGAGACGATCGGCTGGCAAGCGGTCCGCTCTTGCGATCAGATATCTTTCGCAAGGCGCAGCCCGTCATAGACGGCGGCATGCGTGTTGCGTGCGGCGACCGCATCGCCGATCCGGAACAGCTGAAACTTGCCATCAGGATTGCGAATGACGGACTGAGGTTCTCCGGAAAGAAGCTGATCGTGCGACATCTCGCCGAGATTGCTCGAGCTGGGCTTCAGTTCGAAATAGAGCTCGTCGAGCGGAATGGTTCCATGATTGACGACGATCTGGTCGAAGCTGTGCTGCCTGGCGATCCCGCCGTAATCGCTGCCGACATGGGCGACGAGTTGGTTGCCGCTCTTCTCGACGGCTTCGAGACGGTAGGTGACGGTGAAGGTCACATCGTGCTTCTGAAGAGACCGCATATAAGGCACCAGGTTCATGGCCATGACCTCGGGCGCGAAGGACCGGTCCGGCGTCATGATCTCGACCTTGGCGCCGGCCTTGGCAAGAAACTCCGCTGCCTGAAGGCCGGCATGATCGCCGGCGTCGTCGAAGATCAGCACGTTAGTTCCAGGCTTCACGTCGCCGGAGATGATGTCCCATGACGAGACCACCAGGTCGTTGCCGCTGGCGAGAACCTCGGTATGCGGCAAGCCGCCGGTCGCGATGATGACGACATCGGGGTTCTCGGCCTGGATGGTATCGGCTTCCGCCCAGGTGTTGAAGTGGAAGGTGACATCGTATTTCTCGCACTGGCTCATGCGCCAGTCGATGATGCTGATCATTTCCCTGCGGCGCTCGCTCTGGGCGGTGAGGCGGATCTGGCCGCCGGGATTGTTCGCCGCTTCGAAAACGACGACCTGGTGGCCGCGTTCTCCGGCGACGCGGGCCGCTTCCAAACCGGCCGGTCCGGCGCCGACAATGACGACCTTTTTCTTGGCCTCAGCTTTCGCCACGATATGCGGCATGGTCAGTTCGCGGCCGGTGGCGGCATTGTGAATACAGAAGGCGGCCCCGCCCTGGTAGATGCGATCGAGACAGTAATTGGCGCCGACGCAGGGACGAATATCGTCTTCCCGCTTTTCGATGATCTTGCGGACGATATGGGGGTCGGTCATGTGGGCGCGGGTCATGCCGATCATGTCGACCTTGCCGGAGGCGATCGCGTGGCGCGCAGTGGCGACGTCAGGAATTTTCGCCGCATGGAAGGTCGGGAAATCGGTTGCGGCGCGAATTTCGCCGGCGAAATCGAGATGCGGCGAATTCGCCATGCCCTGGATCGGGATTACGTCGGTGAGACCCGCATCGGTATCGATGTGACCGCGGATAACGTTCAGGTAATCGATCAGGCCGCTTGCCTTCAGACGCTTGGAGATTTCGATGCCGTCGCCCTTGCCGGTACCGCCGGGAAGACATTCGTCGGCGGTGTAGCGCACGCCCAGAATGAAGTCGTTCCCCACCCTTTGCCGGATCGCCTTGAAGACGTCGAAGCAGAAGCGCAAACGGTTGTCGAGCGAGCCGCCGTAGGGACCGTCGAGCTCGTTGGTGAGCGGAGACGTGAACTGATCGATCAGGTGGCCGTAGGCTTCCAGTTCGACACCGTCCATGCCGCCTGCCTTCATGCGCTCGGCAGCGTCGGCGAAATCCTTGATGATGCGCTCGATGTCCCAATCTTCCATCTTCTTCGGGAAGGCGCGGTGGGACGCCTCGCGCTGATGCGATGGCGCCACGACAGGCAGCCAGTCGCCCTTGTCCCAGCGCGTGCGCCGGCCGAGATGAGTGAGCTGAATCATGATCGCCGCACCCTCTTCATGCACGGCGTCGGTCATTTCCCTGACCCAGGGTACGATCTCGTCCTTATAGGCGAGCAGATTGTTGAACACCGGCGGGCTGTCTCTGGAAACCGCAGCCGAGCCGGCCGTCATCGTCAGGGCCACCCCGCCCTTTGCCCGCTCCACCGTATAGGCACGGTACCTCTCCTTCGGCATGCCGTCTTCCGGATAGGCCGGTTCGTGGGAGGTCACGATGATACGGTTGCGTAGCGTCAGATGCTTGAGCTGGTAGGGTTGAAGAAGGGGATCGTTCGACATGGGCCGTGGTTCCGGATTAAAAACGTCAGGGCAGACGCTAAGCATAATGTACATATGTGTCAACATTGAAAACAACTGGGTCGTTGTTTTCGACACTGATGTACATTTTTCTTGTGCGCGGCTTGATAATTTGATAGGAGATAGCCCATGGATCAGGCTTTGAACGACACTGGCTGGCGCGGATCACAGGAGGGATGGCTGGAAGCAGCTTACCACTCGCTGCTGGATTCCGGCGTGGATTCGGTGAAAATTCTGCCGCTGGCGAAGAAGCTCAATCTCTCGCGCACGAGTTTCTACTGGTTTTTCAAGGACCGGGAAGAGCTTCTGGCCGGGCTCGTGGCGCGCTGGCGCGACAAAAACACCGGCAACATCGTCAAGCAGTCCGAAGCCTACGCGGAATCGCTTGCCGAGGCGATGCTCAACGTCTTCGACTGCTGGCTCAACAATGATCTGTTCGACGCCAGGTTCGAATTCGCTGTGCGCAGCTGGGCGCTGCAGTCCGACGAGATTCTCGCCGAGGTCCGGCAAGCCGATCAACTCCGGCTTGATGCGCTCAAGCGGATGTTTATCCGGTTTGGGCTACCAGAAGCGACATCAGATGTCCGAGCGCGAACAACTTACCTCGTGCAGATCGGATATATCTCCATGCAAGCCAAGGAGGAACTCGCCGTCCGCATGAAACGGATTCCCGAATATATCGCGATCTACACCGGCGAAGTGCCGCAGCAGAGGGAGCTCGATCGCTTCTTCTCGCGGCATGGCTACAGGCCGGGTTAGGGAAGGCCGGGATGAGCGTTTCCTTGAGGATCGGCATCATTGGCGGCGGCGGCTGGCTGGGCGGAGCAATCGCCGGCGCGATCCTTGATGCTGGCCTGGTCGAACCTCGAAATCTCTCCCTCTCCTATCGCAGCGAGCGGCCGCGCCGTTTCCCGAATTCTTTCCTGACTACCGACAATCAGGCGCTTGCCGACCGCTCGGACGTGATCGTCCTCTCCGTCCGTCCTGATGACTGGCATGCTCTTGATGTCGATGCCGGCGGCAAGCTCGTCATCTCAGTCATGGCGGGCATCCGTCTGGACGCACTTTCCGAGCGCCACAACACCGGCCGCGTTATCCGCGCTTTGCCCAATGCCGCCGCCGAAGTGGCCAAGTCCTATACGCCGTGGATTGGCGCGAGCGATGTCAGCGAAGACGACCGGGCGCTTGTCCGCGCGGTTTTTCAGGCATGCGGATCTGAGGACGAGGTCGCAAGGGAAAGCGACATTGATTACCTCACCGGTCTTTCCGGGTCCGGACCGGCATTCCCGGCGCTGCTCGCCGCCGCCATGATGCGCGACGCCGTCGCAAATGGCCTGCCGGCGGAGATTGCGCGCCGTGCCGTGAACACGGTGATCACAGGCGCCGGCCGCCTGCTGGAGCGCCGCGACGAATGTCCCGATGACGTCGTTCAAGCCTTTGTCGGCTATCGCGGCACCACTGCGGCAGCCATCGAAGGCATGCGCGCTGCGGGGTTCAACGCTTCGGTTGCGGAAGGACTATCGGCAGCATTCAAGAAATCGGTGAGTATGGGAGACGCTTCCTGACAACCGTTGGAGCGGGTCCTGCGGCGCCCCGCTCAGCAAAACCGGCCGCTAAATAGAGGGAACGAGAATGAAAAAACTATTCGCATCGACATGTCTGACGTTCGGCCTGATCGGCGGGGCGTCTTTCGCCAGCGCCGCCGAATGCGGCACTGTCACCATCGCCAGCATGAACTGGCAGAGTGCAGAGGTTCTCTCCAACCTCGACAAGTTCATCCTGAACGAAGGTTATGGCTGTGAGGCCGAAATCACCGTCGGCGATACCGTCCCGACGATTACCTCGATGGCCGAAAAGGGCCAGCCTGATATCGCGCCGGAAGCATGGATCGACCTGCTGCCGGATGTCGTCAAGAAGGGAACGGAAGAAGGCCGGATCGTCCAGGTCGGCTCTCCGCTGCCCGATGGCGGCGTGCAGGGTTGGTGGATTCCCAAATATCTGGCCGATGCCCATCCTGATATCAAGACCATCGGCGACGTGCTGAAGCATCCGGAACTCTTCCCCGCTCCTGAGGATCCGAAGAAGGGCGCCATCTACAACGGGCCGCAGGGCTGGGGCGGCACCGTGGTGACCACGCAGCTCTACAAGGCCTTCGAAGCCGACAAGGCCGGCTTCACCCTCGTCGATACCGGCTCGGCTGCCGGCCTCGATGGTTCGATCTCCAAGGCCTACGAACGCAAGGAAGGCTGGGCCGGCTATTACTGGGCGCCGACCGCGCTGCTCGGCAAGTATGAGATGGTCAAGCTGGAAGCCGGCGTGCCGAACGATGCCGCAGAATGGAAGCGCTGCAATACCGTTGCCGATTGCCCCGATCCGAAGCCGAACGCATGGCCGGTCGACAAGATCGTCACCCTCGTTGCAAAGCCTTTCTCGGAAAATGTCGGCCCTGAAGTCATGGACTACCTGACGAAGCGCTCCTGGAGCAACGAAACGGTCAACAAGCTCATGGCCTGGATGACCGACAACCAGGCGACCGGCGAGGACGGTGCCAAGCACTTCCTCAAAGAAAACAAGGACCTCTGGACCAAGTGGGTTTCGCCTGAGGCAGCCACGAAGATCGAAGCTGCTCTTTAACGCCGACTACTGCGGTGCGCTTAATGCGCACCGCCTCTCGCTGCCGATAAAATCAAAAAGACTGCCACGGCTCTTTGAAGAAAAGGGGAACCGAATGGAATGGTTTTATAAATTCCCGCATATGGATGACGACGCCCTTCGCAATCTGAAGAAGGCGATCGATGATGGTTTTCGCGCATTTACCCGCAGCTACGGCGACGCGATCGAAAGCCTCTTCTCCCCGCTGCAGCATTTCCTGATCGCCGCCGACCGCTTCATGACGCAGACGCCGTGGCCGATCATTACGGCAATCATCCTTGTCATCGCATGGTTTGCGAGCCGCAGCCTGAAGATCGTCCTCGGCTGTCTCGTCACGCTGCTGCTGATCGGCTATTTCGACATGTGGGACGATACGATGCGGACGGTCTCGATGATCTTCGTCTGTACCGTGCTCTCCATCGCCATCGGCATTCCGATGGGGATATTGATGGCGCGTTCCGACCGGCTGCAGCGCGTTATCAATCCGATCCTCGACGTCATGCAGACCATGCCGAGCTTCGTCTATCTGATCCCTGTCGTCATGCTGCTCGGCATCGGCAAGGTGCCGGGACTGATTGCCGTCGTCATCTACGCCATCCCGCCGATGATAAGGCTGACCGACCTCGGCATCCGCCTGGTCGACAAGGACGTGCTCGAGGCAGCCGATGCGTTCGGAACGTCGAGTTCGCAGAAGCTGTTCAAGGTCCAGCTGCCGCTGGCGCTTCCCACCATTATGGCCGGCATCAACCAGACTATCATGATGGCGCTTGCCATGGTCGTCGTTGCTTCGATGATCGGCGTCCAGGGCCTTGGCCAGCCGGTTCTGAAGGCGATCGCCAACCAGTACTTCACCCTGGGTATTTTCAACGGCCTTGCCATCGTCGGCATTGCCATCATCTTCGACCGGGTCAGCCAGGCGTATGGCAAACGGCTCCAGAAGCATCGGGAGATCGTCCATGGCTGATCAACGTTTCGGCGGCATCAAGATCCGCCACCTCTACAAGATCTTCGGCCCCAATCCCGGCGCTCATGTCGATGCGGTCAAAAAGGGATTGTCGAAGACCGAGCTCAACGAAAAGCACGGCCACGTGCTCGGCCTGAAAGATATCAATGTCGAGATACCCTCGGGCCGCATCCAGGTGATCATGGGCCTTTCGGGTTCGGGCAAATCGACGCTCATCCGCCACATCAACCGTCTGATCGATCCAACCGCCGGCGAAGTGCTTGTCGACGGCGTCGATGTCGTGAAAATGAACGAGACCGAGTTGCGGACGTTTCGCCGGCACCAGACGGCAATGGTGTTTCAGAAATTCGCGCTTCTGCCGCACCGGAACGTTCTCGACAATACCATCTTCGGCCGCGAAGTGCAGGGCATGGAGCGCTCGGAAGCCGTCGACGTCGCCATGGGTTGGCTGGAACGGGTCGGCCTGAAGGGCTTCGAGAGCAAATATCCCAACCAGCTATCGGGCGGCATGCAGCAGCGCGTCGGGCTGGCGCGAGCCCTCTCGAACGATGCGCCGGTTCTGCTGATGGACGAGGCCTATTCGGCGCTCGACCCTTTGATCCGCACGGATATGCAGTCGGTCCTTCTCGACATTCAGAAGGAGATCAAGAAGACCATCGTCTTCATCACCCATGACCTCGACGAGGCCCTTCGGCTGGGCGACCAGATTGCGATCCTGCGCGATGGCGAAGTCATCCAGCAGGGCACCAGCCAGGACATCGTTCTGCGTCCGGCCGACGCCTACATCGCCAACTTCGTCAAGGAGGTCAATCGAGGCCGGGTCATCCAGGTCGATGCCGTCATGACACCCCTGCATTCCGGTGCGGTGCCAGGCGGATTGACGATTGCATCCGGTACGACCGTTGAAGACGCCGTTCGGATCCTGGCATCGGCGGCGCACGACGATGCCAGGGTGGTTTCACCATCGGGGGAAGCATTGGGGCTTGTCACCTTCCGCCAGCTCGCGGGCGCGATGGTGAACTCGCAGGAGGTGGCTCCCCGACGCGACAGCACCCTCTCGGTCGCACTTTGACGCTCCAAATGCGGCCGTCTTTCAGTCTCGTTGGCGAGGCACATCGCCATCTCCGGAACTGAGAGGTCGGCCGCCTGACGCCTGGGGATCACCATGCCGAAACTCTTCCCGCGTCTGGTTTCGCCGATCGGCCCGCGCGGGCGCGGACCTTGAAGATGCTGGGTCAATGGCGTCACCTTATGCCGTCTATGAGGGCGGACGAGCCGCATTGGAGCTGTGATGACCGGGCAGAAGATGAGAATGCCGATCGACGAGCTCCGCCAACTGGCGCTCGGAGCCTGCCTCGCCTGCGGCGGCAGCCCGGCAATGGCGAAGGCGCTCGTCGATGTAACGCTGTCGGCCGCCTGCTTCGGGCGCACTGAGCTCGGTTTTCCGCATTTCGTCGATTATCTCACCAGCCTGCGCGACGGGCGGATCAATGGAGACGCCAAGCCCCGCTTCGACCATGTGCTGCCGGCCCTGATCCAGGCCGACGCGGATGGCGGCATAGCGCAGCTCGGGTTTGACCTTATTTACGACGACTTCACGACACGCGTGAAACCTTCGGCATATCCGTCCTCACACAAAGAAACAGCTATACCGCCGGGGAATTGGGATACTACGTCCGGCGTCTCGCTCAGGACGGGTTGATATCCATCGCCGCCGCCAACGGACCGGCCTTGATGGCAGCCGCCGAGGGCGGGGAGCGCGTCTACTGCACCAATCCGCTCGCTTTCGGCGCACCCCTGCCGGAACCCTTGCCGCCCCTCGTCATCGACCATGCGACGAGTGCTACGGCATTCATAACCCTTGCCGAGGCGGCAAAGGCGCAGTCGCCGATCGCTCACGGCATGGCCATCGACGAGACCGGCGCCATCACCACCGATCCGGTCAAGGCGATGCTTGGCGCTCTCCTGCCCTTCGGCGGCTATAAGGGCGGCAATATCGCCCTTATCGTCGAGATGCTCGCTGCGGGTCTTTCCGGGGCCGCCTGGTCGCTCGATGCCAGCCACTTTCTCTCGGGCGAGCACCCGGTGAATGCGGGAATGACCGTGATCGCGCTATTCCCGGCGGCCGTAGATTCGGACTTTCCGGAGCGCGCCAAGGCCCAATTGGAACGGCTGTGTTCCAAGGGAGTCCGTATCCCCGGGAACAGAGCGAAGTCCGCAAGCGTCGTGGAAACCGATAATCTCGACGTCGACATCGGCGTGTTGGAAACGATCCGTCGCTTGTGCCTTCGGTGAGAAAATCATTGCTCAGCTCAAAGAACGAACGCATCGCGCCCGACGGCATCATGCCGGCGTCCCGTCGTTCGTGCCAAATGAGAAACTAAAGATTTCTATCCACTTTGCGCAGTTGCTTGCGCGGAACAGGCGGCTTCGGCGGCGCTGGTTCATATACATTTTGCGCAAGATCAGTCCAGACTGCGTCACGAAAAGCCGGTTGGCCGACAATATCGAGACCCGACAATTGCTCCATAGCTAGGGAACAGTAAGATGAAACCCGACCAAGACCATGATGGTTTGCGGTCCCAAAGCCAAGCCCGTCCATCCCATCACCCCCAACAGGATGGAAGGGATCATACATACGCACTCCATCCCGTGCGTATGCCTGCATGCCTGTCGCCTGCCGAAGGCCCTCTTTAAGCGGTCCACTAAGAACCTTCGGCAGGCGACTGCGCGGCTTCGAATGGGGCGTTCTCCATAGACTTCAGATGATGCGCATCTCGGCAAGATCGCCGCGGGTAAATCTGTGGCGTGGCGGATATAGGCGTAAAATCACTCCTTTAGCGTAATCGTTTTTTCAGCGCGTTATCACCATAACCGGCAGCGTGACGTCTTGCCTCTTCCGGCGGGTTCTGTCAGCTCCTGTCGTCTGCGCGACAATTCTGCGCTGGATGGGACGATCGACAATGCGTTCAGGGGGTTGGACTTTTTGACGCCTGCAACGCCAAAAATCGGCCTGCGTCAGCTGCCGCACGCCTCTGATCTCGATGCCGATATCACGCAGAGAACCACCTACTCCGCTGCAAGCTGCTGCACTTTATTCAGCAATCGTCTAATATACCTCCAAGCTCCGCTCATCCATTCCCGTCTGCGGGCTCTGATGAACCGCCGCGGCGCAGGACGACCACCCATGGCGACCGGCAAGACTGGCAGAGGCACGTGCACCAATCCGACACCCGCGCCGGCCGCGCGTCGCGCTGGCACTTGCGAGCGGTGGAGGAGCGCATGCCGAAGCAGCCGCATCGAACAGTGGGAGCAGCATGACAGACAATAGCACTGCCCCATTTTCGTTTCGATTTAGTGGTTCGTCCTTCGACAACATGGTCGAAACGCTGGGCGGCGCTTTTGGCGCATTTGATGCCGAGCCCGTCGGCCGCGCCAAGGACTTCCATTGGGGACTGGATTTCTCCGTCTGTGACAAAGCCGTCCTGCTTACGGGTTATCACGAGGCGGAGTTTCAGTTCAATATCGAGCCGACCGTCGATACGTCGGAGTATCTGTCGATTGTCGTGCCGCGCAGCGGCGGCATGGGCGTGGCCTATGGGTCCCGCATCGCCGAGGCCGGACAGGGAAAATTGCTTCTTTATAACAATTTCGAGCCCGACAGCGTCATCATGCACGGGCAATCGAACGTCATCGATGAATTGCTGATCAACTGGCCTGTCATCCTCCAGACGATCGGCCAGACTTTCGAGATGCCGTTCAGCGGCTCCCTCGACCTGCTGCCCGAACTGGATCTGTCCAGGCCGGAAGGCCGCCTTATCAGCAATCTCACGGAAACGATCATCTCGGGCATGCGCGACGATGGCCCCTTGCTGCAGTCGCCGATCGCCATGGCGCATATGACGCAGGCGCTGGCCGATCTGGTCGTGCGCCTGGTGCCGCACCGGCTGTCGCATTTCCTCGAGAATGGCCCCGCCCTGATCGCCCCCCGCCATGTCCGCAGGGCGATCGAGTTCATGCACGCCAATATCGATCAACCGATCACCATGCCGAAGGTGGCCGAAGCGGCCGGCGTCTCCAGCCGGGCACTCGAAACCGGTTTTCGTGCATTCAGGGGAACCTCTCCCGCGGCCTATCTGCTGACGCTTCGGCTGCGCGCCGCGCGCCGAGATCTGCTCGATCCCGAGAGCAGGGAGACCATGAAGGCCATCTGCCTCAAATGGGGCTTCTTTCATTTCGGCCGGTTTTCCGCGGTCTATAAAACCACATATGGAGAATACCCCTCCGACACCAGGAAGCGCGTGATCCATCGATAATGGCCGTGGCTTGCGGTGAAGAGGCGGTTGACCCGACACTGACGCAGGATGTTTACGCCCCGCCCCGCGGCGGCAAGGTGTAATGCACTCTCATTGTCCTCAGATCCCGCTTCACGATCTGCAGCACCCCTTCGCGTTCCGCCAGGACGTTGAGTTCCCTGAGCACGAGAGAATGCGCGATCCCCAGCAGGCGCGCAAAGGCGCGGCTGTCACGCGCAATCCCCAGTTCCGCGGCGACAAGGAGACCGGCCTGTATGGATGTCAGCCTGATCTCCCTGCCTTGCGCCGCGGCGACGAGGGCAAGAAAACGATCAGCGTCGGAGGCCTCTTCGCTCACGCGGTTTTTCGCCGGCGGAAGGAAACCATGATGGATTTCGAGGTGGGCGTATCGCTTTCCCTGCCCGCGCTGCCAAGCGGCACGAGCACGTTCAGTTCGGGATAGTAACCCGCGATGCTTCCTCGCGGAATGTCATAGGGCACAAAGCGGAAATTCTCGGCGATACGCTCGATACCGTCATCATGCTCACCGACCACGTCGACGCGGTCACCGGCCTTGGCATTCATCGCCTCCAGGTCGGCTGGATGAATGAAGATGACCTGCCGCTCCCCGTAGACGCCGCGGTATCGGTCATCGAGACCGTAGACCGTCGTATTGTATTGATCGTGCGACCGGAACGTCTGCAGAGCGAAACGCTCCTCGCCTTTTCGCGCCCGCTGATGCACCGTCTCGTCAGGAAGCGCCTCCGAAGAGAACGATGCCTTGCCTGCCGGCGTATCCCACTCCCGATGGGCGGCGGTGTTGCGCAGGTGGAAACCGCGCGGCTTGCGCAGGCGCGTATTGTAATTTTCGAAGCCTGGGATGGTCGCCTCGATATGATCGCGGATGCGGTCGTGGTCGTCTGCAAGCTCTGCCCAGTCGACCACGGCAGAGCCGACGGTCGCTTGTGCAATGCCGGCAATGATGGCGACTTCCGAGAGGAGATGCGACGAGGCCGGACGATTGATGCCGGCAGACCCATGCACCATGCTCATCGAATCCTCGACGCTTATGAGCTGTGAGTTGCCTGCCGCGTTCAGATCCATCTCGGTGCGCCCGAGGCACGGCAGGATGAAGGCCGTCTCGCCGGGCATGAGATGCGAATGGTTGGGTTTGGTCGCGATATGCACCGTCAGTTTCAGCCGCCGAAGAGCCTTTTCAACGAGTGCGCTGTCGGGCGTGGCGCGGGCGAAATTGCCGCCAAGGCCGATGAAGGCCTCAGCCGAGCCGTCGAGCATTGCTCCGATCGCGGCGAGGACATTGTGGCCATGTTGGCGGGGAACGGTGAAACGGAAATGCTTCTCCAGCGCATCGAGAAAATCGTCCGATGGCTTTTCGTTGATGCCGACCGTACGGTCGCCCTGCACGTTGGAGTGGCCGCGAACCGGGCAAAGGCCGGCCCCCCGCCGGCCGATATTGCCGCGCAGGAACATGAAGTTGGCAATCTCGCGGATCGTCGCCACGGAATGCAGATGCTGGGTCACGCCCATCGCCCAGGTGCAGATGACCCGCTCGGCGTTGATATAGACATCGGCCGCCCGTTCGATCTCCTGCCGGCTCAGTCCCGATTGGTCCTCGATCTCTGCCCAGTTCGTCGCCTCGACCGCTGCCCGGTATTCTGCAAAACCCGCACAGTGTTCGGCGAGAAATGCGTGGTCGAGAACGGAGGGCAGGCCGGCGGCGACCGCTGCTTCTTCCGCGCCCAGCACGACCTTCGCCATCCCGCGCACCGCGGCCATGTCGCCGCCGAGCTGCGGCTGCAGGTAGAGGCTCGCGATATCCGTCGAACCGCCGCGCAGCATCTCGACCTTGTCCTGCGGGTCGGAGAAGCGCTCCAGGCCGCGTTCGCGGATGGGATTGAAGACGACGACGCGTGCGCCGCGGATCGCCGCCCGGCGCAAGTCGCCGAGCATCCTCGGATGGTTGGTGCCCGGGTTCTGTCCGATCACGAAGATCGCGTCGGCCTCTTCGAAATCCTCCAGCAGCACGGTACCCTTGCCCACACCGACCGCCTGACGCATGGCGATTCCGCTCGCCTCGTGGCACATGTTGGAGCAATCGGGAAAATTGTTAGTGCCGTAGACGCGCACGAACAGCTGGTACAGGAAGGCGGCCTCGTTGCTCGCCCGGCCCGACGTGTAGAATTCCGCCCGGTTGGGGCTATCGAGACCCCTCAGAATGCTGCCGATCTCGGCAAAAGCATCCTCCCATGCGACCGGCAGGTAACGGTCGCTCGCCGCATCGTAGCGCATCGGATGCGTCAGACGCCCGTTGAGTTCCAGTTCATAATCCGTCAGCTGGCGAAGCTGCGATACAGTCTTTTCCGCGAAGAAGGCGGGCGTGGCCCGCTTCTCCGTTGCCTCCCAGGCAACGGCCTTCACGCCGTTCTCGCAAAACTCGAATGACGATCCGTGCTCCGGATCGCCCCAGGCGCAGCCCGGGCAATCGAACCCATCGGGCTGGTTCGCCTTCAGCATCGTCCGCGCCCCTGAAATGGGCATGCCGCTTTGAAGCAGCTGCTTGCCGCAGCTCTTCAAAGCGCTCCAGCCGCCGGCTGCCGCCGATTTCTTACCAATGAATTTTGTGTCCATGCGCCCTTATTGTCGAAGCGTGGAAAACATCAAGGGCGCGCGAGCGATGGCTCGATAGGAAAAACCTATCAAGGATCTAACCGACGTCCTTCATGGCATGCCGTTCTTCAGGCGAATGTGCCAGGATGCGATTGCGGCCTTGCGTCTTGGCGTCGTAGAGCGCGGCATCGGCCTCGGTCAGAAGGCGGCTCGGGTCGATCCTCAGGGTGGCTCCCGTCGCGCAGGATATGCCGATGCTGGCCGTCACCCGTCCGAATTCGCTGCCGGAATGAACGATATTTTCCTGGCTTAGGAGACGCGCGAATTGCTCGGCAACGTTCATTGCCCCTTTCGCACTGGTAGCGGGGAGCAGAACCACGAATTCCTCTCCGCCGTAGCGTGCGACGATATCGGCCGGCCGGCTTACGGACTGGCGGAGGCACTTGCTGACGATACGCAGGCATTGGTCGCCGGCGGGATGGCCATAGGTGTCGTTATAGGCCTTGAAGCGGTCTATATCGACCATCAGAAGGCTGAACGACGTGTTTTTCCGGGCGCTGCCCGCGGTCTCGCGCGCGAAAGCTTCGTCGAAGGCCCGGCGGTTGACCATGCCGGTGAGCCCATCGGTCTCGGCGAGATTCCTCAGTTGCTCCGCCGACAGCCTGAGCGCGATTTCCGCCTGCTTGGTCGCCGTGATGTCCGAGACAACGGCCATCGCCGTGCCGTCTTCCGCTAGCCTTGTCCGGATGCTGCGCCAGTCGCCGTTGTGAAGCTGAACCTCTTCGTCCTTGTTGCTGTGCAACGTAGCACTGACGGACCTGATCCACTCTTCGCGGTCAGCGTCCGGGATACCCGTGCGCTCGCCGGTTTCGGCAACGCGGCGAAGGATGTCGCTGATATGAGCGCCAACCACGCGGGCGTCTCCGGATAGCGGAAAGGCGGCGCGATACTGGTCGTTGCAAAAAACGAGAAAACCCTTGCTGTCGTACATGGCGATGCCATCGGACATGCCGGCCATCGCATGTGACAGCAGGTTCTTGCTCTTGCGCAATTCCCGCTCCAGAGCAGTCCGCTCCGTCACGTCACGCGTGACGCCGGCAAGGCCGATCACCCGTCCCTGCCTATCCTTCAGCGGCACCTTGGAGGCGAGCAGGTATCTGTCTTCGATACGCTCGACGGAGTCGATCAGGGGCACCCCGGTGTCCATGACCTGCTGTTCGAGATAATAAAATTCTTCGGCGCGCGGCCGCGATATAAGGTTGAAATCCGACAATCCGGTCATCTCCGCCGTGGTCCTGAAACGAAAAAGGCGGCTCATATTTTCATTGACGGTGATGAACCGGCTGTTTCTGTCCTTCACGTAGAGATAGTCGGGCGACTGCGAAAACGCGGTCACCAAGATGCTCCGCTCCAGCTCCCATTGCTGCGTCTTCAACAGAACGAAACCACACAGCGCCGTCGCCAGGCAGTTTAATACCGTCATCGGCAGACCGATGATGGCCAATACGCGGGCGTGCACCAGGGTGGGAAGCACCGCCATCAATACGATAAGTGCAACGCCGAGCGCGAGGCTCAGCAGCGCGACGTCCATGAGCTCGGCAGATCTCTTCCGGATCCAGACATTGGCAGCCAGGCCGATCCCGGTTGCGACAGCAATTGCGATCACGCCATCGATCATGGCCGTGCCGCCGACAGCAAAGCGGAAGACCATCGCCAGCGATGCCGCAAAGGCGGCCGCGATCGGTCCGCCAAACATGCCTGCCAAAGCAAGCGGCGAAAAGCGCATGTCGATATAGATGCCGGGATTGACTTCGACGGCCAGCAATATGGATCCGATGGAGGCACCGCCGGCTATGATTCCGAAGGCGATTTTTTCCTGTGTGACCGAACGACTCTGAAATTGGATCGAGAAATGCGCCCAAAGCGAAATCGCCAGGCACACGAATGACAGGTTGCCACCGAATTGCGTCCAGATGCCATTCACTGCGTTGGATCCACCTTCCAATACGTCATCCGAACCAATCATATGGCAATACTGGTTTGGGCTTCGTTAAACCGAAGACCCATCAGGGCATATTCTTTCGCAGATGCGTCGCCAGGCCGACCGGCAGCAATGCGACGACAGGAAAAGCGGGCGTCCGCCACAACGACGAGGTCGGGTTCAACGGCTAGCAGCCGATGCATAAAGGCGTATGTAACAACGGCATCCTCTGTGTCAGGACGCATAGCCCAATGACGCAATATAGCGTTATCGGAATAAATCTGCGCGATTGGGTCACTCGTTGCGAGCCGCCATCCCATGCCGTCAGCAGCCGGCTGCCAATGGCATCGTCCGCCACTTCTCTTTTATTTGCAGATCGCCGCCGCCAAGAAGCCGCGCATCGCCTCGCCATAAGGCGGCCGCATCATGTATTCCGCTTCCACCATCCTGCTCTGGTGATAGACGGCGCGCGGATGCGAGAAGGCGAGGAAGCCGAATTTGCCGTGATAGGCACCCATGCCCGAATGGCCGACGCCACCGAAGGGCAGGCCTTCGGCCGTGACGTGGCTCATGCAGTCGTTAACCGTCACCCCGCCGGAGGTCGTATTGTCGAGGACGCGGGCCTCCTCCTGCTGATCCTGGCTGAAGTAATAGAGAGCGAGCGGGCGCGGCTTGGCATTGATACGATCGATGACGTCGGCGATATCGCGATAGGGAAGGACCGGCAGCACGGGTCCGAAGATTTCCTCCTGCAGCACGCGCATCTCTTCCGTCGGATCGAGGATCAGGGTCGGAGGCATGCGGTGGGCCGACTGCTGGGAGAAATTCTCTGCCGCCGGGTTGATCTCGACGATCCTCGCGCCTTTGGCCCTGGCATCGTCGATCAGGCCCTGGATGCGGGCGTGATGGCGGGCATTGACGATCGAGGTGTAATCAGGGTTTTCCTTCAGCGCCGGATACATCGCGCCGACCGCCGCGACAGCGTGCCCGGCAAAGGCTTCGACGCTTTCCTCGGGCACATAGACATAGTCCGGCGCCAGGCAGATCTGGCCGGCGTTCAGCGTCTTGACGGTCATGATGCGGCGCGCCGCATCGGCGAGGTCGGCCGAGCGGCCGATGATGACGGGCGATTTTCCGCCGAGCTCAAGCGTCAGCGGCGTCAGGTTTTCCGCCGCCGCGCGCATGACGTGATGGGCGATCGCGGTTCCGCCGGTGAAGATCAGATGGTCGAAGGCAAGTGATGTAAAGGCCGTGCCCGTGGCCGGTCCGCCCTGAACGACGGCGATTTCCGTTTCGTCGAAAGCGCCGGCAATGAGTTTCGCCATCAAGGCGGCCGAGGCTGGCGTCACCTCCGACGGCTTGATCATGGCGCGGTTGCCGGCGGCGAGAATGCCGGCAAGCGGCGCAAGGGCGAGCTGATAAGGGAAATTCCACGGGCTCAGGATTCCGACAATCCCCTTCGGCTGATAGACCACTTCGGCCACCGCGTCCGGGAACAATGCCTCGTGCTGCTCGGGCTTCAGCCATTCGGCAAGATGGGCCTTGGCATATTTGAGCGAACCGACGCAGGTAAAGACGTCGAGAAGCAGGCTCGCCTCGACGCTGCGGCTGCCGAAATCTTCCGACAGGGCAGCGGCAATCGCATCCTTATGGTCGACGAGAAGGGCGATGACGCGATCGATGCGATCGATGCGGGTGTCGATGCCTGGCGGCCCTTCCCTCAGGAAAGACGCCCTTTGCCGGCCAAGCAGCGCCTGCATGACATCAAGGCTGGTATCGGTGGCGATTGGGGTGACGGTGTTCATTGTTTCCTCCCTTGAACGGTCTCAGACGGCCGGCTGACGCACGACCGGTTTCAGCACGATGCTCTTTTCGGAATCCTCCACCGCCTGGTTGATGTCGGCGAAATCATAGAAGGTGATGAGCCTGTCGAAGGGGAAGCGGCCCTGCCGATGCAGATCGATCAGCAACGGGATCAACACGTCGGGATTGGAATCGCCCTCGACGATGCCGCGGACCCGGCGCCCGCCGGACAGGATATGGGTGAGGTCGAGCGTCAGCGTCGCGCCATGGGGAGAGGCCCCGACGATCCCACAGGTGCCGCGCGGCGCCAGCACGCGCACGCACTCGTCGATGACGGCGGGCACGCCGGAGGCATCGATCGAATAATCGACGCCGGCGCCGGTCAGTTCCATGATCGCGGCAACCGCGTCGCTCGCCTTGCCGTTGACGATGTCGGTCGCGCCGAGTTCCGCCGCAAGTGCCAGCCGCGTCTCGTTGACGTCGACGGCGATGATCCGTGACGCGCCGACGATCCGCGCCGCCATCACGGCGGCAAGACCGACGGAGCCCATGCCGAAAACCGCCAGCACTTTTCCCGGTTCGACCTTCAGCGCGTTCATGACTGCGCCGGCGCCGGTCTGGATGCCGCAGGCAAGCGGCCCGAGCAGCGCCAGATCGGCATCCCCAGGCACTTTCACGATGTTGCGTTCGTGGCACAATGCGTGGCTGGCGAAGGAGGATTGCCCGAAAATATTGCCGTGAACCCGCTCTCCCTCGCATGAGAGCCCGCTCGAACCGTCAGCGCGCGCACCGAAGAAGTTGCGCGGGAAGAATTCGTGGCAATAAGTCTCCTCATGATCGTTGCAGCTCGGGCAATGCCCGCAGGAATTGAAGGTCATGACCACGTGATCGCCGGGCTTGACCTTGGCAACGCCCGGTCCGACACGCTCGACAATGCCGGCGCCTTCATGGCCAAGCACGACCGGCTGCGGCACCGGCAGATGCTGGTCACGCATGACGATGTCGGTGTGGCAAACCCCTGTTGCGACGACGCGAACCAGGATTTCACCCTCGCGCGGCTCCTCCAGATCGAGCCTTTCCAGTGAAAACGGCATATGCGGCGCACGCGCCACCGCGGCATGGATCTTCATTGCTTTCCTCCTCCCGATGATCGGCTCGCGAACGGCCCGGCGAACCGGGTTCGTCCTCAGCGGCCGCGCTTGTAGGCGCCGAGGCCCGGCTGATAGGTCTTGTCGTCGAGGAACTGCTTCAGCCCCTCGTCACGCCCCTTGGTCTTGTCGAGAAACAGCATCTGTTCCAGCTTGGCGTAGATGTAATCGTCGGCGAGATCCCAGGGCAGGTCGCGCACGCGCTTGTAGGTGTCCTTGGCGGCCTTCAGCGTCACCGGGTTCTTTTCGAGCAGGCTGGCGCAGATCTTGCGGACCCGGGCTTCCAGCTCCGCCAGCGGCACGGCCTCGTTGACCAGACCCATTTCCGCGGCCTTGCGCCCGCCGAACAATTCGCCGGTCATGATGTAATAGAGAGCATCGCGATGGCGCATCACTTCGGCGACCGCACGGGTGACATTGCCGCCCGGCAGAATGCCCCAATTGATCTCGGAGAGGCCGAAATTCGCCTCCTCGGCGGCGATAGCGAGATCGCAGGAAACGAGCGGCGTGAAGGCGCCGCCGAAGCACCAGCCGTTGACCATGGCGATCGTCGGCTTTTCGAAATACATCAGCCGGCTCCACCAGCCGCCGGATTGCCGCCGCGCCTTCAGCGTGGCATCGCGCGGCTTGTCGTCATTGTCGCGGAAATACTCCTTCAGATCCATGCCGGCGGACCAGGATTCGCCGGCGCCGCGCAGGACGAGAACGCCGCAGCGCTCGTCCCCCTCGAGCTCGTCGAGCACTTCGAGCATCCTGGCATTCAACGCCGGGTTCATCGCATTGCGCTTTTCCGGACGGTTAAGGGTCACGAAGGCGATGCCGTTGTCGAATTCGACCAGAACCGGCGATTGCATATCGGTCATGAGGTTACTCCATGGGTTTCGGCGTGAATGCCGGGAGGCCGCGTCACAGGGCCTGTCGTTGAAGGGTTTCGTCGGAATGGAACTGGCGCAGGACATGTTTCTGCACCTTGCCGGAGGCGGTGCGGGGAATGGCCTCGACGAAGAGGATGCGGGCCGGACGCTTGAAGGCGGCGAGCCTTGCCGCGCAATGGCCGGCGATCTCATCGCCCGTTGCCACGGCACCCGGCCCCACCACCACATAGGCGACACCGCATTCGCCCCATCGGATATCGGGAATGCCGACGACCGCGGCGTCGAGGATATCTGGATGACTTGCGAGTACTGCTTCGACCTCGGCGGGATAAACATTCTCGCCGCCGCTGATATACATGTCCTTCAGCCGGTCGACGATACGATAGAAGCCGTTCGCTTCGCGTCGGCCAAGATCGCCGGTGCGGTACCAGCCGTCGGTGAAGGCGGCAGCGGTTTCCTGAGGCTTGTTCCAGTAGCCAGGCGTCACCGCCGGCCCGCGCAGCCAGAGTTCACCGATCTCGCCTTCATCAACCTCGCGGCCATCCTCACCGACGATACGAATGTCGAGCAATGGCGCGGGCAGACCGACGCTGCTTGGATTGTCCTGCACGGCGCGCCGATCGATCGGCACGTGCAGCACCGTTCCCGCCTCGCTCATGCCGTAACCATTGACCAGCGCAACGCCGTCATCGAGATAGCTTTCGATCAGCGCCTGCGTCAGCGGCGCGCCGCCGACGAAGAGCGCATGCAGGCCGGCCAGAGCCGCGGCGCTATAGGCGGGATCGTTGCGCAAGGCGAGCGCGATTTGCGGCACGGCGAAATAATGGGTGACGGCACGCTGCCGGTCGGCAAGGGCTGCGAGTGTGCGCGCCGGTGTGAAGCGGTCGGAGACGACGAGCGTGCCGCCCAGCATCAACGTGGTGCGCGCCACCGCGATCAGACCGATCGTATGGAAGAATGGCAGGTCGCACAGGGCGACGGATTTTGGTCCGATCTCTCCGACGACGGAAAAGTTGATGGCGGCAAAGAAGGCGTTGCGGCGGGTGATGACGACGCCCTTCGGCTGTCCCGTCGTGCCCGAGGTGTAGAGAAGGACGCAGGGTTCGTCGGCATCGACGGACACCGGAGCGGCCGGAAGGCTCGCCTCGATCCGCGCGGCGAGCCCTCGGGCCGGACCGTCAGCCGTCGATATCACCGCCATCTCCGGATCGGCGCCCGCAAGGCTGGCGACGGTTGACGCAAACTCTTCGTCGTGAACGAGCAGGGCCGGCGCGCAATCGGCAAGGATCGGTCGCAGCTCGGCGGCGTTGAGGCGCCAGTTGAGCGGCACGTAGATGGCGCCGGCACGCTGGCAGGCAAAGGCAAGCACGATCGAATCCATGGAATTGCGCGCCAGCATGGCGACACGCGCCCCGTCGCGGCGCGCTCCGAGCGCCTCGCTCAGCAAGCCCGCGCAGCGGGCGATCCGCGCATCGAGTTCGGCATAGGTGAGCTGCCGGCCGGTAGCGATCTCGAACAGAGCCGGACGGCCTGGTGCGACGCGGGCGCGGTAAAGGATCGGATCATCCGTCACCAGTCCGCAATCCGCCGACGAAGCCATCCCGGAAATGGAATGCGCCATGTTCTCCTCCCATGCCCACCGCTCCCCGCAGCAGGCATCATATTTGTATGCAACACATACTAATATCTTTTTCCTGTGATGCAAGAGGCTGTTTAAGGCAAATCCGATTTGCTCCAATGGCACGGGGAAATCCGCACGACGGATATTGACTAACCTGCTGATTTTGATGGTTATGACCCTTGATGAGGCGAGAACGAACGATGAGCACAAAACCAACGCAGGACGATTTCGAGGGCGAAGATGCTCCCGCGACGCCGGGCCTCGACGTCGGCCGGCTTGGCGATCTGCTGGGATTTCATCTGCGCATGGCGCATGTCGCAGTCTATCGCGACTTCGCCGAAACAATGGCGGCGCTGGCGCTGACGCAGAAGCAGCTGGCGGTGATGGAACTCGTCGCCGGCAATCCGGGCGCATCGCAGATCGACCTTGCCAACACGCTCGGCACCGACCGGGCGACGATGATGGCCCTCGTCAACCGGCTGGCCGCCCGTGACCTGATCGAGCGCCGCCCCTCCGCTGCCGATCGCCGCCGCCAGGAACTTCATTTGACGAAGGAGGGACGCGCAATGCTCGCACGGGCGCGAGAACTAATCGATAGGCATGAACAGCGCTTCATCGAGCTGTTTTCGCGCGAGGAACTGGATGCGCTGCTGGCTGCGCTGAAGCGGATATACAAGGGGAGCTGAAGCCGCTTCGCTCGGGAAGCGAGCGGCATCCGAGCCTCTAGATTTCTATTGGGAAACTCCCGTGTTATGATCCCGGTCCTGGCGTCGTCCGCCGTGGGTTCTGCGCACGGAGACTTGTCTGATGAGCGAAGTGGACGTCCTTTTTGCCTCCCTGCGACAGGCGGCTGACCCGCAGACGGTGGAGTGTATCGAAAACGTCGTTATGCATGGCTCGGATCGCGAGCTCAATCGCATCAATGCGCTCGCTTTCGCCGATAAACACCATCTCGATGAAGAGAAAACGATCGCCGCATTTCTCCATGCAGCCCGCATAGGCGCATTCGAGATGACCTGGAATGTCCTTTGCCCAGGATGCGGCGGCGTCCTCGACAGCGGCGCAACCCTTAAAACCGTCGTCCATGAGACGTATCATTGCGCGCTCTGCGCGGCCGGATACGAGCCGACCCTCGACGAGATGGTCGAGGTCACGTTCACGGTCAGTCCGCGCGTGCGCAGGATTGCCGCTCACGATCCCGATCGGTTGTCGCCACTCGAGTACTACCGCCAGATCTTCTTCAGCTCCGGCGTTGACCTGCCTGACGATCTCGAAGCGAGGCTGGCGCGCATCCAGCTGGAGATGATCGAACTGGATCCGGGCGAAAAGGCCTTCGTCTCCCTGCAACTGCCGGCGCAATTCGTCATCATCTTCGATGCGGTGACACACTCGGCGCAGTTCATCGACGTGCAGGGTGAGCCCACCGACGAACGTCAAACCCTCTCGATGATCATCAGTCGGACGCATGCGCTGAACGAAACGCTGACGCTGCGCCCCGGCTTACTGCGGCTGACGCTCGAGAACCACACAGATCGCAGAGTGGTGCCGAACGTCTGCATCGCAGGCGATGACCTGCACGACCTCTTGGGCCGCAGGCAGGCTTTCCTGACCGCCAAGCGCCTGCTGACGAACCAGAGTTTCCGGGACATCTATCGCACCGATACACTCGATGTCGACCAGCGCCTCAAGATCACCAGCCTGACCTTCCTCTTCACCGACTTGAGAGGCTCGACCGCGCTTTACGAGCGCGTCGGAGATCTTGCCGCCTTCGATCTGGTGCGAGCGCATTTCCGGGTTCTTCACGAGATCGTCGCCACAGAGGCCGGAGCAGTCGTCAAGACCATAGGCGATGCCGTGATGGCGACGTTCCCGAGCCCGGACCGCGCCGTGGCGGCGGCACTCAGGATGCGGGAGGCGATGCTTCGCTTAAATGCCGAACACGGCAGCGACGATCTTCTCCTGAAGATCGGCATCCATGAGGGGCCCTGCCTCGCAGTCAACCTGAACGACCGGCAGGACTACTTCGGCCAGACCGTCAATATCGCTTCCCGCGTCCAGGGCCTTGCCGATCCCAATGTGATCATGACGACGGAGGCGATCGTCGGGGATGCCCAGGTTTCAGAAATCCTCCGCGACAGCGGCATCAAATCGGCCTCCCGGATGGCGGAGCTTCAAGGCATCGGGCGGGAAGTGAGGATTTTTGCGCTGTCGTGAGCTTGGTCTGCTCTTCGACATCGAGCCAGCTTTAGCAGTTTCCGCTAACGGCCATTTTTGGACCTTCATTGGGCAATCAGTGTTCGGCAGCTTCGCGCCTCTTCTCGGTCATAGAGGCAATTGTTGCCGCTCCCCGAAAGCGGCCATAGCATTGGTTTGGCGAGACGACATCCGTGCGCCATGTGTGGACGTCGGCTCTCTTCGGCTTAATCGACTTGGGACGAAGGCGATCAAGAACGAGCACATCGTTCCAGTTCAGCACATGGCTCCAGTTCATCGTCGACGGGCGAAAGCAGCTCTTTCTTTCTAAGCTGAGGTAGTCCGGACAACGCGGAGTAGCGGTACTGTGCCTTGGACGTTGGACCACAGCCCCAAGCTGTGATCAACAACAATTGAACGTCTGTCAGAATTGCAAAAAGTGTGCATAATTGACAAATGAGAACAATCAGTTGTTGATACTGATCGCGAAGAGGTTGGGAGGCCTCTTGTTCAACTTAGCAGACTATCAGGAAACGCAGGGAGAATTCGACTACAATCCAGGGAGGAAGAACAATGACCAAAAAGGCAGTATCGCGTCGAGAGTTGCTGGGAGCCTCTACGCTCGTTGGAGTAACCGCAGTTGGGGCTCTTGCCGCCCCGGCCGTGCTGGCCCAGGCACCCACCGTCATTAAAATGCAAACATCCTGGCCCGCGTCGGACATCTGGATGGATTTTGCCCGCCTGTACGTCGAACGGGTCGAACGAATGTCCGGCGGACGCCTGAAGTTCGAACTAATGCCTGCCGGTACGGTCGTCGGCGCGTTTCAGGTGCTCGACGGCGTCAACGATGGCGTGATCGACGCAGCCCACACCGTTCCCGTCTATTGGTACGGAAAGCACAAGGCAGCTTCCCTCTTCGGTACCGGGCCGGTATTTGGCGGCAGCGCAACCACCATGCTCGGATGGTTCCATCAAGGTGGCGGCAAGGATCTCTACCGAGAACTCACCCAGGACATCATGGGGCTGAACCTTTACGGCTTCTATGGCTTCCCGATGCCCGCGCAGCCGTTCGGCTGGTTCAAGAACCCGGTCGCGACCGTGAACGACGTCAACGGCCTCAAATATCGTACGGTCGGGCTCGCCGCCGATCTCATGCAGAATATGGGCATGAGCGTCGCTCAACTTCCGGGCGGCGAGATCGTGCCGGCAATGGAGCGAGGTGTGATCGACGCCTTCGAGTTCAACAATCCCTCCTCTGACATACGGTTTGGTTCGCAGGATGTCGCCAAGAACTACATGCTGTCGTCCTACCATCAAGCGAGCGAATCTTTCGAGTTCCTCTTCAACAAGGATGTGTTTGACGACCTTCCCGAAGATCTGCAGGCGATCCTGGAATATGGCGTGGAGGCAGCAAGCACGGCGATAACAGCGTCCGCGATGGACAACTATTCAAGCGACCTTCAAAAACTCCAGGCCGAACATGGCGTGACCGTGCACCGCACTCCAAAGGAAATTCTGGATGCGCAACTGAAGGCCTGGGATGAGATCATCCCCACGCTTGAAGCGGATGCGTTCATGAAGAAGGTGCTCGACAGTCAGCGGCAGTGGGTGGAGAGGGTCGTGTACTACGAGTTGATGAACTCCGCCGATCTCGCACTCGCCTATGAGCACTATTTCCCCGGAAAATTGAACCTCGGAAAATAGATGGGGAAGGCCCGGTATTTCCGGGCCTCGTCCCTCTTCGAGATTAGGGAGGCGCTTGCATGCTCCGTTACATTGCATTCGCCGACGAATTGTCGGCGTGGTTCGGCAAGGTGTTCGCGTGGGGGATACTCATCATGGCCTTCGGCGTCGGCTATGAGGTTGTTGCACGCTACCTCTTTCGCGCGCCGACCCCCTGGGCCTTCGATCTGAGCTACATGCTCTATGGAACGATCTTCATGATGGCGGGAGCGTATACCCTCTCGCGTGATGGCCATGTGCGCGGCGATTTCATCTACCGGCTCTGGAAACCGCGCACCCAGGCTAGGCTGGAACTGGTGTTGTACTTCATCTTTTTCTTTCCCGGTATTACCGCGCTTGTGATCTCGGGCTGGAAATATGCCGCACGCAGTTGGGGCTATCTGGAGGTCAGTTCCAACAGTCCCGCCGGTGTGCCGATCTTCCAGTTCAAGGCCGTGATCGTCGCCGCCGGCATTCTCCTGTTCCTGCAGGGCGTGGCGCAGGTCTTCCGCTGCATTCTCTGCATAAGGACGGGCGAATGGCCGAAGCAGGCCGAAGATGTCGAAGAACTGGAAAAGGTACTACTGGAAACAAAAAGCCTGGACGTGCTCAAGTCCGAGGACGAGGGTTTCCTTCCGTCGCGGGAAGTTGACGCTGGACGTGAACCACGGGATCGGGACGCTCAATGACGGATGCACATATCGCCGTCGGGATGCTCCTCATCCTGATCCTCGCCATCTTCCTCGGATTCCCGGTGGCGTTCACCTTGATGGCTCTGGGTGTCGGCTTCGGATACTATGCCTATTTCGATGCCGGCCGCATGTGGCGCGGCTATGACCGCGCGCTCGAATCCGGCGGCGATGCCTTTACACTGGCGCAGACCTGGATCGGCGGTTTCTTCAACAACCGGATCTTCGATCTGTTCGTCAACCAGACCTACTCGGTCATCCAGAACGACGTGCTGACGGCTATCCCGCTGTTCCTGTTCATGGGCTACATCGTCGAGCGAGCCAACATCGTCGATCGGCTGTTCTCGACGCTATTCAGCGTCACGCGCCGGGTGCCCGGCTCGATGGCGGTCGCCGCCCTGGCCACCTGCACACTCTTTGCCACGGCAACCGGCATCGTCGGGGCCGTGGTGACGTTGATGGGACTGCTCGCCCTACCAGCGATGCTGAAGGCAAAGTACGACGTGCGCTACGCGACGGGCGTGATCTGCGCGGGCGGCACGCTCGGGATCCTGATCCCGCCTTCCATCCTGCTGATCGTCTATGCGGCCACCTCCGGGATCTCGGTTGTCCGAATGTATGCGGCGGCGCTCCTGCCCGGCCTCGCCCTGGCGGGGTTTTATCTCATCTATGTCGTGGTGCGAGCAATCCTGCAGCCGCAACTGGCGCCGCGGCCAACGAAAGAAGATGTGGGCGAGCACACGCCGGTCCAACTCGCCTGGATGATGCTTACATCCTTCGCGCCGCTCGCCTTTCTAATTCTTGCGGTGCTGGGTGCCATTCTCTTTGGCCTGGCAACGCCGTCGGAAGCCGCCGCAATCGGCGCATTGGGGGGACTGGCGCTTGCTGCGGCCTATCGGGCGCTGACCTGGCAGCGACTGAAGGAGTCGGTGTATCTGACGGCGCGAACGACCGCGATGGTCTGCTGGTTGTTCGTCGGTTCGGCGACCTTCGCATCGGTATTCGCCTATCTCGGCGGCCAACAGTTCATCAGTGACTTCGTGACCGGCCTGGACATGTCGCCGCTGATGTTCCTGATCCTGGCCCAGATCATCATCTTCATTCTCGGCTGGCCTCTGGAATGGACTGAAATCATCGTCATCTTCATCCCGATCTTCATTCCGCTGCTGCCGCATTTCGGGATCGATCCGCTGTTCTTCGGTATCCTCGTGGCAATCAACCTGCAGACGGCCTTCCTATCACCACCCATGGCGATGTCGGCATACTACTTGAAGGGCGTCTCGCCTCCGCATGTCAAACTGACCGACATCTTCCGCGGCATGATGCCGTATATGTTGATCGTCATTCTCTGCATGGTGGTCATCTATCTGTTCCCGAGCATCGTCTACATGCTGCCGAATCTACTCTATGGAGTACAGAGATGACGCAGTGTCTGGCCCATTCCGAAAGGATAGACCGATGAACAGAAGCCGGTTTTTTGCAATATTTGCATTCGTGACGCTTGTCGCGTTCTGCGCGATCATCCTGGCGTTTGTTCCACGGTTCGATTTGGCCGCTGCACTGCTGATCGGGATTGTCCCTGCGGGGTACGACATCTGGGATCAGCTCTTTCGGCGACGCCCGTCGAAATCGTCCGGATAGACTGCAATCGTTCAACCGCCGCCCTTTCGTGACGGCAATCCGCTGCAAAAAGCCCGTTCGTCCATCGACCTACGGGCTCTCGGCTTGGAAATTGGTCACCCATGGCCCCTCCCTGTGAAAGCGAGAGGCACCGGCGTTACGCGAACTTCCGGTTGACTCGCATCGAGAAGGCGTCGGTGCCCTAAGGCCAATCCGCATAACCCGAGGACAGCATGCTGTTTTCCGAGCCGGCGGAAGCGCGGGCGATCTCGCGGTAGCCGGCGGGTGAAAGGCCGGTCTTGCGCTTGAAGAAATGGCTGAAATAGGTTGGGTCGCGAAAGCCGAGGCTGTCGGAGATTTCCTGGATATTGCGGGCCGATCGCTCCAATCTGAGCTTTGCCTCCTGCACCACACGCTCGTGCAGCAGTTGGATCGGCGAGCGGCCGAGCGCCCTTTGGCAGGTGGAATGCAGCCGGTCGGCCGTGACGCCCAACTCCGCGGCATAATCGCTGATCGGCCGGTGCTGGCGGAAACCGGCCTCGACCAGTTGCCGATACCTCTGCAGGATCGAACCCACTTCGCCCTGCCCGCGCTGCTCGCTTCTCTCGCCATCGGAGCCACGCCACAGCGCCATCAGGATGAGCCTGATATAGGCGGAGGCGACCATCCAGGAGGAGCGGGAGGGGTCGCCCAGTTCCCGCACGAAGCCGGAGATCAGCGGGCTGATTTCGGTGACCGTCAAGGGATCCAGTGCCTCGACCAGCTTGCGCTGTTCGATGAAGATGCGCAGCGAATAGGATTCCACCTTGTCGCCGATCGCATCGACCATGATCTGCGGCGAAGCGCCGACCAGATGAGCCGCGGTTCCGGCTGATATCGACAGGTCGCATCGCGCCTGCGGCGGCAGGAAGGCAAGCAGCGGTCCGTGCAGCGGCCGATGTTCGCCATTGTCGAAATGAAGCTCCCCACTCCCCTCCCCAAGCAGCAGGAAATGGTGGAAATCGGCATACAACCCTTTTTGAAAACGGATACGCCGGTGCGACAGCGACGGCCCGTACCACTCGCCCCTGGCATAGTGATGAATCCCCCCGTCCGTTGCCAACGCTTCTCCTCCTATCCCCATGTCAAACAATGCTGATATTACCGGATAATTACAATATTAACCCAATAAATCGCATTCCATCCGCACGCGATCGGCGTAACCTCTTCTTCATAAGCCTTTGGGAGGAGGCTCTTCAACAGATGCAGGAACGGTCAGGCGGCCCTCGTGGCGCCGCGTCCGCACGTTTTCTCCCATGGCAACAATGTAAGCGTCATCACATGGCGCCAATGCGGGACGAATGGGTGGACCAGTGTTTTCGGCACAGCTGATGATCAACAACGAGGCGATGGATGCTTCCGAAGGAGCCACCTTCGAACGCATCGATCCGTTGACCGGCGACGTCGCAACGATCGCCTCGGCAGGATCCGTTGCCGACATGACGCGGGCAGCCAATGCGGCCGCCGCCGCCTTTCCGGACTGGTCGCAGACTGGCCCGGGCGAACGGCGCAGACTTCTGAATGCCGCAGCCGATATCCTCGAGGCCCGCACACCCGAACTCATTGCCGCCATGACCGGCGAAACCGGCGCCACCGCGCAATGGGCGGCGATCAATTGCGGGCTCGGCGCGGATATTCTTCGAGAGGCGGCGGCGATGACCACGCAAATATCAGGCGAGATCATTCCTTCCGGCATTCCGGGAAGCCTCGCCATGGCGGTCCGTCAGCCGGCAGGCGTCTGCGTCGGCATTGCCCCTTGGAATGCACCTATTATCCTCGGCACCCGCGCGGTTGCCATGCCGCTTGCCTGCGGCAACACGGTCATCCTGAAGGCGTCCGAACTCTGCCCGAAGACCCATAGCCTGGTCGGCGACATCCTGCGTGACGCCGGCTTTCCGCGCGGCGTCGTCAATGTCGTTTCCAATGCGCCGAGCGATGCCGCCGCCGTCGTCGATGCGCTGATCGCCCATCCGGCCGTGCGCCGCATCAACTTCACCGGCTCCACCCGTGTCGGCAGGATCATCGCCGAATCCGCGGGAAGGCATCTCAAGCGCTGCCTGCTCGAACTTGGCGGCAAGGCGCCGTTCATCGTCCTTGCCGACGCCGACATCGACGAGGCCGTGCGCGCTGCCGCCTTCGGCGCCTTCATGAACCAGGGCCAGATCTGCATGTCGACCGAACGGATCATCCTCATGGACGAGATCGCCGACGGTTTCGTCGGCAAGTTCCGCACGAAAGCCGCAACCCTTGTCGCCGGCAATCCCAGGGACGGCAACACGCCGCTCGGCACGCTGATCAACACTGAGGCCGTCCGCCGCGTCCGGTCGCTCGTCGATGATGCCCTCCAGAAGGGCGCGGTCCTCGTCTGCGGCGGCCAGGCCAACGGCACCCTGATGGACGCGACCGTCATCGATCACGTGACGCCTGCCATGCGCATCTATCGCGAGGAGAGCTTTGGACCGGTCGCGGCGATCGTCCGGGTCGGCAGCGTCGACGAGGCTGTGACGGTTGCCAACGACAACGAATACGGGCTGTCGGCCGCCGTCTTCAGCGCCGACGTCAATGCAGCGCTTGCCGTCGCCATGCGGCTCGAATCCGGCATCTGCCACATCAACGAGGCGACCGTTTCCGACGAGCCGCAAATGCCCTTCGGCGGCGTCAAATCAAGCGGCTACGGCCGCTTCGGCGGCAAGGCGGCGATCGATGAATTCACCGAGCTCCGATGGATCACCATGGCGTCGGGAAAACGGCACTACCCGATCTGAATTGAGATCGGCCGATATGAACAATGGGAACGGGCCGGGAGGCCCGATCAAGAGGGAGGAATGATTTCATGAACGGCATTTTCCGCAGCGGAAAAATCAACGCGGCATCGCTGAGCCGCCGCTCTTTCATCGCATCGACCGTGGCGGGCGGTGCGGCGCTGGCGCTTTCCGGCCGCACGGCCTTCGCTCAAAGCAGCGACACGCTGAAGGTCGGCTTCATCAGCCCGCGCACCGGCCCTCTCGGCGGCTTCGGCGAAACGGACGGTTATGTGCTGGAACTGGCGCGCAAGGCGCTGGCGAACGGCCTGCAGGCGGGCGGCAAGACCTGGAAGGTTGACATTCTCGACCAGGACACTCAGTCCGATCCCTCGCGCGCAGGCCAGCTGGCGAAGGACCTGATCAACAACCAGGCGATCGACCTGATGCTCGCCGTCTCGACGCCCGAAACCATCAATCCGGTGGCCGATGCCTGCGAAGCGGCAGGCATTCCCTGCCTCTCGACGGTCATGCCCTGGGAAGCCTGGTATTTCGGCCGCGGCGCCAAGCCGGGCGCACCCTCGCCGTTCAAGTGGACCTATCATTTCGGCTTCGGCGTCGAAGAGTTCCACAAGGCCTATGTTTCGCAGTGGAACCTGATCGAGACCAACAAGAAGGTCGGCGTCATGTATCCCAACGACGCGGACGGCAATGCAATCCGCACCCATCTGGCGCCGGCGCTCGCCAAGGCGGGCTTCACCATCGTCGATCCCGGAGCCTATGAAACCGGAACCACCGACTTTACCGCGCAGATCGCTCTCTTCAGGCAGGAAGGCGTGGAGATCTTCAACTCGTTCCCGATACCGCCCGACTTCGCCGCCTTCTGGCGTCAGGCCGCGCAGCAGGGCCTTACCCAGCAGATCAAGATCTGCCAGATCGCCAAGACGGGCCTGTTTCCCTCCGACATCGAGGCGCTCGGCGATCTCGGCCTGAACATCGGCAGCGCCGCCTACTGGCATAAGGCCTTCCCGTACAAATCCGCGCTGACGGGCGTTTCCGGCACCGAACTTGCTGATGGCTATGAAACGGCAAGCGGCAAGCAGTGGACACAGCAGCTCGGCGCCAGCCTTGCGCTTCTCGACGCCGGCTTCGATGCACTGAAGGCCAGCACCGACGTCAAAAGCAAGGAGGCCGTCGCCAAGGCGATCAGCACGCTGAAGACCACCACCATCGCCGGCAAGGTCGACTTCACCAGCGGCCCAGTCGCCAACGTCTCTCCCGGACCGATCATCGGCACGCAATGGGTGAAAGCGCCGGAGGGCTCGAAATTCGCGCTCGACTACGTCGTCACCGAAAACGCCACAGACCCCAACGTCCCGGTCGGCGCCAAGCTCACCGCCTATAACGGGTAAGGCACAGTGCTGCAGCGGGAAGCTCAAAGACGGCCGGGGGCAGCCTTTCTCTCGGCCAAGGGGATCCACAAGCGGTTCGGCGCGCTGGTGGTGCTGGAGAATCTTGATTTTTCCATGAGCGATGGCGAGGCGATCGGCATTGTCGGGCCGAACGGCGCTGGCAAGACGACCCTGCTCAGCGTGCTCGCCGGCGCCTTCCCTCCGAATGAGGGAAGCATCAGTTTCGATGGCGTCGACGTCACGCGCCGGACGGCGGCGGAGCGCTGCCGGTCCGGGCTCGTCCGGACCCATCAGATTCCCAAGCCCTTCGGCGGCATGACCACCTTCGAAAATGTTTTCGTCGCCGCATCGCACGGCAATGCCGCAAGCCGCGACGAGGCCTATGAGCGCGTGGTGGATTCGCTTTCGGTCTGCGGCATGCTTGGCGTCGCCAACCGCCCCGCCGATACGCTCGGCCTGCTGGACCGCAAACGGCTGGAGCTTGCCCGTGCGCTTGCCACGCAGCCGAGGCTGATGCTGCTCGACGAGATCGGCGGCGGCCTGACCGATGGCGAGGCGAGCGAACTCGTCGAAACCATCCTCGAATTGCGCCGCCGCGGCATCGGCATCGTCTGGATCGAGCATATCGTTCATATCCTCCTGCAGGTGGCGCAGCGGTTGATCTGCATGGACGCCGGCAGGATCATCGCCGATGGCGAACCGAAAACGGTCATGAGCGATGCGGAAGTGGTCAAGGCCTATCTCGGAGGGACGCCCGCATGAGCCTTCTCTCCATCCGCGACCTCGACGTCCGCCATGGCCTGCTCCAGGCGGTGCGCGGCGTCAGTTTCGATCTTGCCAAGGGCGAAGTGCTGGCGCTGGTCGGCGCCAACGGCGCCGGCAAGACGACGCTGCTGCGATCGATCGCCGGCGCCCATCTGCCATCCTCCGGCCGCGTCCTCCTCAACGATGAAGATCTGGCCGCCGTCCCGTCCCACAAACGGATCGCCAAGGGCATCGCCCTGGTGCCGGAAGGCCGGCGCCTGTTTTCACAGATGACGGTGGAAGAGAACCTGCTTCTCGGAAAGAGCTCCGGCCGCAAGGGCGAGTGGAGCATCGACCGCGTCCTCGACGCCTTTCCGAACCTGAAGCCCCGCCGTCACGCCAAGACAGGACATCTCTCGGGCGGAGAGCAGCAGGCGACCGCCATCGGCCGGGCGCTGATGAGCAATCCCGATATTCTTCTCCTGGACGAGGTCTCGCTCGGGCTTTCGCCTCTGGTCGTCGATCGCGTCTATGCCCAGCTGCAGGCACTGCTCACCTCGGGAACGACCATCGTGCTCGTCGAGCAGGATCTCGCCCGCGCCATGAGCGTCGCAAACCGTGTCATCTGCATGCTGGAAGGGCGCATCGTCCTCGACCGGCCGGCCGCCGCCGTCACGCGCGAACATGTCACTCAAGCCTATTTCGGATTGCACCGGACAGCTGGCGAAAGGAGCGCATCGTGATCAATACCCTGCTCCAGGGCATCCTGCTCGGCGGTTACTACGCCGTTATCGCCTGCGGACTGTCCTTCATGTTCTCGGTCATGCGGATCATCAATCTCGCGCATGGCAGCCTGGCGGTCGCAGCCGCTTACGGGTTGTGGCTGCTCGCCGCCAAAGCCGGCATTCCGCCTTTCGCCGGCCTGCTGATCGTGCTGCCCATCATGGCAGCGGCCGGCTGGCTGTTGCAGCGCTTCATTCTGGAGCGCAGCGCCCGCGGCGGCACGCTGCTGCCGATCCTGACGACCTTCGGCCTGTCGATCGTCATCGACAACCTGCTGTTCGAGCAGTTCGGCGCCGACACCCGGTCGCTCGCGCCGTTTATCGGCAACCTGTCCTATGCCTCCTGGCAACTGCCGGGCCACATCTACGTCGGCAAGCTTGCCGTCATGATGATGGTGACGGCAATCCTCGTTCTCGGCGGGCTGCAGTTCTTCCTGAGCCGCTTTGCACTTGGTCGCGCGATCCGCGCCACGGCCGAAGATCCCGATACGGCGGGGCTGGTCGGCATCGATGCCCGCAGGGTAAACGCCGTCGCCACCGCGATCACCATGGTCACGGTCGGGATCGCCGGTGCTTTTCTCGGGATGCGGGCAACCTTCAGCGCCTATTCCGGCGGCCCGCAGCTTCTCTTCGCCTTCGAGGCGGCCGTGATCGGCGGAGCGGGATCGCTATGGGGCACGCTTGCCGGCGGCATCGTTCTCGGCCTTGCCCAATCGCTCGGCGCGCAATTGCATCCGCAAGGCTTCCTGATCGGCGGCCATGCCGTGTTCCTGCTGGTGCTTTTCGTCAGGCTATCCCGGTTCGGCATGCCGGCTCTCGACAAACTTGCCGCCTCCCTGCGCACCCGTCTCCGGAGCCCGACATGAGCCCCAACGCGACCCTTGCCTCCACCGGAATATCGATAGAACGCTGGACGAAAGCGTCACGGGTGGCGCTCGGCTGCATGGCCGCGGTGCTTGCCCTGCTGATGTTTGCCCCAGCCGTGCTCGGCGCCGGCGCGATCGACCGGATGACGGCCCTGTTCATCTACGTGATCCTTGCCGCCATGTGGAATGCGCTTGCCGGTTTCGGCGGGCTGGTCTCAGTCGGCCAGCAGGTGTTCTTCGGCCTCGGCGCCTATTTCACCATCCGGCTTGCGGATGCGGGGCTCAATCCCTTCGTCGCGCTCCTTGCCGCCGCGATCGTGACCGGCGCGCTGTCGATCCCGCTTTCGCTGTTCATGCTGCGCCTGAAGGGCGGCGAGTTCGCGATCGGCATGTGGGTTATCGCGGAACTCGCCCATCTGCTCGTCAACCTCGACCGGCTGATCCAGGGGGAAACGGGAACCTCGCTGATCTCGCTCAACGTCTATGACGGCGCGACGCGGCGGGCAACGATCTACTGGCTCGCCTTGACGGCCATGGCCGCCCTGCTCGGTGCTCTCTTCATCCTGATGCGCAGCCGTGCCGGCGCTGCGATGCAGGCGATCCGCGACAATGAGGAGGCGGCAACCTCGGTCGGCGTGCGCGTGATCGCAACCAAAAGGCTGCTCTTCGTGCTCGCCGCCTTCGGTATCGCGGTCGCCGGAGGCCTATGGCTGGCGACCGCCACGACCTTCCAGCCGAAGACCTATTTCAGCGTCCAGTGGACGGCCTACATGATCTTCATGGTGCTGGTCGGCGGGATCGGCAAGTTCGAAGGCGCGATCCTCGGCGCCATCCTGTTCTTCGTGATCGAAACCGTCTTCGGCGGAGCCGGCGTCTGGTATCTGATCGGCCTCGGCGCCACGGCCTTGATATTCTCGCTCTACCTGCCGCGCGGCCTTTGGGGCGAAATCGAGCGCCGCTTCGATTTTCAACTTCTGCCGGTCGGCTACCGGCTGAAATTGCCCGGTCCGCATAAAATCAAATGGGAAGAATGAGCCGGCTTATTTCCGGATTCTGTTGCGAAAGGTGACGTTCATGCTTTTTGGTGAAACAATCCTGGTGACCGGCGTCGCATCCGGCATCGGCGCCCGCACGGCGGAACTGGCCGGCCAGATGGGCGCCGAGGTCATCGGCGTCGATGTGCGCGAGCCTGCCAGTGGAGGGGCCGCCTTCATCAAGGGCGATCTGTCGACTGCATCAGGCGTTGCCGAGATCGTTGCGCAGCTTCCGGTGCGCCTCGACGCGCTCGCCAATGTCGCCGGCCTCTCCGGCAGCACCGGCATCTCCTCGACGCTCGCCGTCAATTTCTACGGGCTTCGCGCCCTGTCGGAAGCCGTGGCGCCGCGCCTGCGCGAAGGTGGCGCCGTCGTCAACGTCGCCTCGATCGCCGGCTACGGCTGGCGCGCCAACATCGAGCGGGCAAAATCCTTGGCCGGAATCGAAGGCTTTCCCGAAGTGGCGGCGGTTGTCGCCGAGCACGGTCTCAAGGATGAGGAAGGTTACCCGATCTCCAAGGAGCTGCTGCTGCTCTGGACCATGCGCGCCGCCCATCAGCCGCTGTTCAAGAACCGCGGCATCCGGGTGAATGCGGTCAGCCCCGGGCCGGTGGAAACGCCGATCCTCAAGCAGTTCCGCGCCGTGCTCGGCGACGCCAGGGTCGACAGCGACATTACCCGCGTCGGCCGCGCCGGCACCTCCGCCGATATCGCACCCGCCGTGCTCTTCCTCTGCTCGGATGGCGCACGCTGGATCAACGGCGCCAATCTTGCCGTCGACGGCGGCCTCGAAGCTTCCATCAACGCCGAAGTCCTCGGCTTCTAGTTCTTGTCCCAAGGAGACCTCCGATGAATATTTCCCTCCTCATCAACGGCGCAGACCGCGCGGCCTCCGGCGGCCGCACCTATGATCGCATCGATCCCTTCACCGAGAAGCTCGCAAGCCGCGCCGCCGCGGCAAGCCTGGAAGATGCTGCCGCTGCGGTCGATGCCGCCAGCGCCGCCTTCGGCGCCTGGTCGAAGACCGGCCCCGGCCAGCGCCGCGCGATCCTGATGAAGGCCGCCGATATCATGGATTCCAAGGTGGGCGAGTTTACCCAGCTGATGATCGAGGAAACGGGCGCCACCGCGCCCTGGGCCGGCTTCAATGTCATGTTCGCCGCCAACATCCTGCGCGAGGCCGGCGCCATGACGACGCAGATATCAGGCGAAATCATCCCTTCCGACAAGCCCGGCACGCTCGCCATGGGCGTTCGCCAGGCTGCGGGCGTCTGCCTGGCGATCGCCCCCTGGAACGCGCCGGTCATCCTCGCCACCCGCGCCATCGCCATGCCGATTGCCTGCGGCAATACGGTCGTGCTCAAGGCCTCCGAACAATGCCCCGGCACGCACCGGCTGATCGCCACCGCGCTGACCGAAGCCGGCCTGCCGGCCGGTGTCGTCAATGTCATCACCAACGCGCCGGAGGATGCGCCCGAGATCGTCGCCGCGCTGATCGCCCATCCGGCCGTCAAGCGCGTGAACTTCACCGGGTCGACCAAGGTCGGCAAGATCATCGCCGAGACCTGCGGCAGGCATCTCAAACCCGCCCTCCTCGAACTCGGCGGCAAGGCGCCGCTGGTTATCCTCGACGACGCCGATATCGACGGTGCCGTCAACGCCGCCATTTTCGGCGCCTTCATGAACCAGGGCCAGATCTGCATGTCGACGGAACGCATCATTGTCGACGAGACGATCGCCGATCAGTTCGTGGCCAAACTGGCCGCCCGCGCCACCCAGCTCCCGGCCGGCGATCCGCGCGGCCACGTTGTTCTCGGTTCGCTGATCAGCCTCGACGCGGCGAAGAAAATGGATGAGCTGATTGCCGATGCGACCGCCAAGGGTGCAAAGCTCGTGGCCGGCGGCAAGCGCTCGGGCACCGTGGTCGAGGCGACGCTGCTCGATCACGTCACGCCCGAGATGCGTGTCTACTCGGAAGAATCCTTCGGTCCGGTCAAGCCGATCATTCGCGTCTCCGGTGAAGAAGAAGCCATCCGCATCGCCAACGACAGCGAATACGGCCTGTCCTCCGCTGTCTTCAGCCGGAATGTCCAGCGAGCAATGGCCGTTGCGGCGCGGATCGAATCCGGCATCTGCCACATCAATGGCCCGACCGTGCACGACGAGGCGCAAATGCCCTTCGGCGGCGTCAAGGGCAGCGGCTACGGCCGCTTCGGCGGCAAGGCGGCGATTGCCGAATTCACCGATCTGCGCTGGATCACGGTCGAGGATTCCGCCCAGCACTATCCTTTCTGAGCCGGTTTTACAGCCGTCACCGTGCCACGACGCCATTGCGATCGTGGCACGGCCTATGCTCAGACCGGCGAAAGAGATTCGCTCCGCCCTTAGGAAGATGCTTCAGCGCTTCGATATGGCGTGGGCGGCGACCCGCGACTGCGATCGGTCCGAGTTCAGCTCTCCAGCCATTGGGCGATGAGCTTGGCTGCCGCCCGCTTGCGCCCCACACGAATGTCGGCGGCGCCGGTATCGAAATCCAGGCCGTTTTTCTCGCGCACCTGTCTCAGCCATGTCGGAAAGGCATAAAGATTTCCGCAACCGAGAACGGGAAGGCCGAGATCGTTCCGGTAGGTCTTTTTCTCGCTTTCCGAAAACTCTCCGCGCTCGGCGATACGCGCATTCAGTTCCCACTGCCAGTCCGGGTTCGGCCGGATCTGCAATCGCACAACGTTCTTGGCAATCAGCGGATGACCTTCGGAACCGCGCAGCGGGACCGCAATATGAATTTCCCAGTCCTCGTCATCGCCAAATGGCAGGCCCAATCTTTGGGCCAGAGCGACGGATTCGGTGGCATTGCGGCGCGCAAGCTCGATGCCCTTGAGCTGCCGCGCCAGCGAGCGGAAACGCTCTTCGTCAGGCTCGATATCCGGCAGGACTGTCTCGACATAGCGGTGCAACATCGCCAGTTGCTCGACGCGCCGCATGAGATCATATTTGCCCTCGATCATATCGGCAACAAGATCGCCGCGGGTCGCCTTGTTGAGCAGGCAGATAAACACCATGCCCCAGAAGCTGAGATTGGTGACATCGTAGAGGTCTTCGCCGTAACGTCGGTCGTGGCGATAGTCGAGATGCCGGAAAACCTCGAGAATGCGCACCGCCTCGTCGGCAAAGGGAACAAACTTTGCCTTCTTGTCGCGCTGCGCAGGCATCGTCGTATAATTGCCGACCTGCGCAATGAGCTTGAGCCGCGCTTTTAGCGCCTTGGCCGAAATCGTCTCGCCGCTGGCAAGGCGCCAGTATCGTCAAAACCGAACACGAACAGCAGCTTGTGCCGCCGCGACATCTGGATGACGCCGCCAAGATCGAGAAACGGCAGCATCCGCCGATAGGCCTCGAGCAGCAGCGGCATTTCCTTATCTCCGACGGAGGGTGCGCCGCCGGCAATGCGCATGAAATGGAAATAGAAATCGATCTGCTCGTTCGGATCGAGCAGCCCGGAAGCTTTGGTCGCCAGAGGCCCGATACGATAGTGATTGGCAGGCCAAAATTTCCCCTGGCACCGATCGGCAAAGGCTTCGTTCTCATCGGCAATGAATGTCCGCAGCAACTTTGCGTCGGTGTCGGCCATGGCGCTCCCCTAATTGTCGCGAAGCCGTCCATTGCTTAGGAAGCCGCTCGATTTGTCTCAGCACCTCAGCCACATCGAGCGAAGGTCGCTTCGGGTTATCTCAGCTCAGCCAATATGCTCCGGTCGTAAGTCATATTCTGGCGGCGATGAACCGCAGTGGTGCTCAGCCGTTTACCAGCTCGCAGCATTTGAACTGCCTCAGTGCTCAGCCACCAAGATTGAACTTTTTCGAACTTCGCCTTTTTCAGAGAAGCCTGAAAATCTCGCATTATTTTCTTTGCGAATTCATTGTTGTGCATTGACCTGACACTTCCGGGTAAAAGGGTGCCGTCCTCCCAAATGCCGGCGAGCGTCATTTCAACAGACTCGTCATTAAATCCGCTATAGACACTCCACATCTTCCTTCCGAACGTGTCGGAGTCCTCGCTCGTATACGGATGTAAATTCAACCGCGAGCCGGCAGGAACAACGAGATATGAATCCGATCCGCTGGCGGTTTCGTTCGTGGCAACCCCTGGATTGGGTATTTCGGCCCCGGAAATCAGCGGAGGGTCTTTAATGTCATAGCTTCCAACTCGTGCAAACACGATTTTGTTGGTCGTCTCCAAAGCAGAAATTATCGGCTGTATATCGTTTGGAGTCGCAAAGAATAGGATCTGCTTCATCATCCGACTTTCGGAACTAGTGCTTCAGAGCCTTGGTCGCAAAGATATTTTTCTTACCGGAATAGCGATGCATGACCGTCGTGAGCCGTTCGGGCAAGTCGTCAGCTCAGTTCCCGATTCGAAGAATTCCGAAAGCGATTCTCGCGTTCTCTGCAGGTCCTGCAGAAAGACATCTTCCCCGATGGTGAGCGTATACGCTGCACATCCTCTGAAGATAGTCGGTTCCGATTCCCTTTGACACCCTTGATCTTGAAGCTGGGGCGCTGTGGCCGCAAATCGCGCCTGATGCGGCGCACGGCATCTAATGCCGGCTGACGGGACCAAAACCGCATCACACGACGACGGTTCCCTCGCTTTCCTTTCGATTAAAATGCAACGACGTATCGCGGGCCACTTCTTCCCTGACGGTAGCAACGATCTTCTCCCACCAATCCAATGCGATGATCTTCACCTTGGCCTTTTGGGCAATCGCAGCAAGCGCCGCTCTGATCATCTCGAGAAACCGGTCGAGCTTGTTGGATGCGCCGGTGATCGCCTCGTAGCGCATCGCACGTAATACGCCACCCAGTCGCAGCCGGAAGGCTTGGACGCCCTACCATACAGGAAGACATCCGGATCGTTCGCGCTGGCGGCAATCCCTTGTTGCGCGGCCAGCACCGAGCCTCGCAGACTGTCCACGTAGACAGTGATATCTAGTCCCTTATGCGCGGTGGTCCGTTTCGTCTCGTCGAAGCCCGCCGCCGAGATAAGGCCTGCGAGCCGGATGATCAGAGTGTGGGAAACCCACAATGCGGAACTCGTGTCCGTCATGGATTGGAGGAAACCCAACTTCATCGCTTCATCCCGTGCTTGCCTACTGCACAATGCTACAGCGTCCTTCGGAATCGTCACGTCTTCAGGTGCGAAGACTGCACCGCAGGCTTGGCCCTGTGAGGCGGAAGCAAGGGCTGATGCTGTCGCCAAACCTTCAGGTTTCGGTTCGGTCAGTTCCAATCTCTGAAGTCCTGACTTCCAACCACATGGTCAAAACTGGTCCCAAGCGCGGTGTTCCATCGACTTTATACTGTCTATTTTGCGCTAGTGTAATCGACGAGACCCATGCTACATGTTCGCAGGCGAGTCAGCCGGTCCGACGAGATGATCATGGGGGCCATGTGCGACGTTTTTCGATTGGCGAGCAGGTGTACGATGAAGACGATCCCGAGCTTTCGGCCAGGCTCGAACGCGCATACGCGCAGAAGCTACGGCCACTTTGCCGATGCATAGAGCCGCCGCTTCCGATGTACATTGCACGCATCGACGGTCTCCATGTCATCAAGCGCATGCCGCTTTCGGGACGAGACCATGACCCCGCATGCCCGTCGTATGAGCCACCCTACGAGCTATCGGGTCTTGGGTCTTTGATCGGCAACGCGATCCAGATCGATGGAAGCGGAAAGGCTGCTCTGAAGCTCGATTTTCCCCTGACGAAAAAGAGGGCTGGTAGTGCGCCCGCGTCCTCCACCGTGGCATCTGAGCCGGCTTTGCGCAATGAGACAAGGAAGCTCTCGTTGCGCGCCGTCCTGCACTATCTCTGGGAGGCGGGAGAACTGACGGAATGGCGCTCATCATGGGCCGGCAAACGCGGTTGGGGCAGGGTGCGGACAAGTCTCATGAACGCCGCCTCACAGATGACCGCACGCGGCGCGCCGTTGAGCGACATTCTGTTCGTGCCGGAAGTGTTTCATCAGCAGGAGCGCGAGGGAATAGCCAGCCGCCGGGCGGCGGCCTTGGCTCCTGCCCATACCTCCAGTTCCGGGCCGCGGAAACTGATGATAACTGTGGCGGAGGTGAAGGAGTTCACGGCTTCCCGGGACGGCCAGAAAATCGTCGTTCGTCACCTTCCCTTCCCCTTTATGATCGAGGAACGGACCTGGAAGCGGTTGAGCGCCAGATATGAGACGGAGATGGAACTCTGGCGGTCGAGCGAGGACTTCCATCTGACTATGATTGCGACCTTCGGGATATCAGGCGCGGGGATCGCGTCTATCGAGGAGCTCGCGATAATGGTGGTCAACGAGAATTGGATCCCGTTCGAGAGTATGCAAGAGCAACATCTCCTGGAACGGCTTTCAAGGCTGAAGCGAAAGAGCGTGAAAGGCCTGCGTTTCAATCTCTCGCGCGAGCAACCAATCGTCTCGGTCACCTTACCGGAACAACGCCCGGCTCCTGTCGCCATGTTCATTGTGCCTCCGGGTGCCGGCGAGGATTTCGAGAAGGCGTTGACTGAGATGATCGAGACGAGACCGGAAATTACACCGTGGATCTGGCGGGTGGCCGAAGGGGAAATGCCGCAGCTTCCATGATCGACACCAGCTCTGCACCGGTTCGTCTATGCTGGCGAATCGAACGAGATATCAATTCACATAGGTTCCGCTCGTGTCGGTACTGTGTGGCTCGACCTTGGTGCAGAGCTGCAGTGCACGAAAAATGTTTTCCATTTGGTCAAATATGCCGTGTCGACGTATCTGGCGTCGAAGCTCAAACTGCGAGAGAGATCTTTTTCATATGTGCTTCCTTCGCCGTCCCGCTGCAGGAGGATCTAGGCTAACGAATGCGATGGCGCCGTGAGGTTGGAATTGAAGGCGCAGTCTGCACGTACCTGGAGATAGGCGCCTGTCCGTGAGCGCCCCACGGTTCCTGGGAAGGGCGACGCTCAGTTGGACATGGAGGGATCCCAAGTCGTCTGCGGCCAAAGCAAGCCGACTGCGCCGTGAGTACCGACTGCCCCATGGTCTCCGGGGTACGAACGCACCAAGGTTGACACCAAGAAAGGCGAGCGCTGGTTTGTGACGAAGCCCAGGCGGAAGGCCGGACGGCTTGCGCCGCAATGGGGCCATTGGTCACGGAGAAAGGGACTGAGCCCGTCTCCGGATTCTGATTTCGATGCGTCGTCGGGCCTCGACATTTCCTGCCTGCCCCGCGGTGACGATATCGCCGGGAAGTATCAATTGCGCCGCCGACATCGGAAGCACCGTTGCTTGCGTCAGTTTCGGATTTGCCTTGAGGATATTCGCAACGGCGATCGCCCGTGCCAATCCGAGCCCGGCGTTATCGGCCGACTCCAGGGAGGTGATTGGCAATTTATTGTCCAGAACATCGATGAAGGTTTTGTCGAGATTGGAACCCGTCCCAGCCAGCGGCTGCTCGTCTGTATGGCCGATGACCTCGATGACGTCGACCTGATAGCGAGACAGATTATCCGCGATCTGGTTAGATATGGACGTGCTGAGTATCTGCTGAAATTCGTTTGTCAGCTCGGCGCTGCCCGACCTGAAATAATAGCCGCCAGCTTCGCTGAGATTGATGATGGGCGGCCACTCGTGCGGGCTTTTCGCCGCCGCGTTGGCGGTGACAAGCCTTTTGATCTCCGCGGGAGCGGCGTCGAGATCTATGCCGTTGTCAATCAGGACTTTCCGCAGCGCTGCCAGTTTTTCGAGCTCGGTCATCTCGACCCCGCTTTTATGCAAGCGGTCAACGGCGTGGCGGGCCGAAATCAGTTCCCGCCATTCCTTCTCGAACTTCTCCCGATCGATGGGTGAGAGGTTGCCGGCTCCAAGCCTGGCCTGAAGTTCGACCACCCGGGCGGTCGCGTCGAAATTGTCCTTCTTGAGCTCCGCGAGCTTTTGCTCGGTGACCCGCAGCTCCCGCTCGGCCTCATATCGCTTTTTCCTTTCGGCGGTCACGAGCGCGGCCGCCACCAGCAGGAGACAAAAGACGAGCAGCAGCATGGATTCGGCCATGGTCAAGCCCAGAATAAGGCCGCGATTGTAGCCCTTATGCTCGAGTTTCGGGGTCTCGGCTATGTGCGCTGCCAATTGAACCACCTCTTACGCTCGATCGCTGATGCAGGTCGTGGCCTATCATCGGTTTCGACGGGTTTGGCTGCTGAAGATTCAAGATTGGCCAAGTCGATTGCGGTTTCCTCGGAGACTGAAATCCCGGTCGGAACGGCCGGCCGAGGACGCTCCGCGTAAGTGCTCCGGATCGGGCCTGTCTCAGGTGGCAACGGCATCGGGGGCTTCTCGAGAGCGTTGGCGATACGATCGAGCTTTTCTTCAAGGGTCTGCAGCGGCTGGAGCGCTTGCCTTGTCTGTTCGATATGAGAACGCCCCCGCTCCGTATCCGCCTCCATGCGCTTTAAATGAACCTCGGTCATCTCCCTGATGGACTCGATGACCGGCGTGAGTTCGATCTTGATGACATCTTCTGGGGCGCGTATCTCGCCAAGCCGTGCGCCCACGCTTTCCACGGCGCCGCCGAACCTGTCGATGATCGTCGAGAGCTGACCGGTCGTTTCAGTCAATTTCGCGGCCGCGTTGTTGTTGCTGTCGTTGATGGTCTTGTTGTGGGATTCGATGATGGCAGAAAGCTGCTGCGCCGCCTCCTGAATGGGCTTGATCGCCTCTTTCGACAGGGATTCGATCGCCTTGCGAATATCCTCGCCATTCTTCTCGGCCTGGCGGGCGATCTCGTCGAACCCCTCCGACAGCATCTGATTGCTGACCCTGCGGTAGTTCGAAAACTCCCGCGCGGAGGAATCGAGCTCGGTTCTGACGCGCCTGGTCATCTCGGCAAGTTCGTGCCTCGCACTGCGCTCGATGTCCAACGGATCGCGGCGCATCTGGTTGAACAGGATCCGGAGCGTCACCCCGGCGATCGTCGACGTCACCGCGATACCGAAGTTTCGCACGATCGTGTCGATGGAGGTCTCACCGGCAAACAGATAGAGCGACACACCAAGGCTCGAGAGCGTGAACAGAAAGCCCATATAGTAGAGATTGTCGCCGGCCTGCTCGTTAAGCAGCCGGAATCCCGCCAATAGCAGAGAAGCGAGAAAGTAGGTCGCCATCAGCAGCAATGGCACGACAGTGACGACCGCCGTCGACCATCCCCATAGCTTGGCCGTCCAGATGAACACCATGCCGCCGATGGTCGTGAGCGCAAACAGCACCAGCGGCCCATAGTCGCGGATCGCAGACTTTGTCACCTCTCTCGAGGTCATCAGCGTTTTCCTTCCAGACGGATGAAACCGTCGAAGTGGCCGTTATTGTTCGTGATCCACTCTTTCCAGAATTCGGCCAGTTCCTCGGCGGAGAATTTCAGGTTTGGACGCTGAAACGCGAGGATCTTCACCGACACCCCGTCGAGAGACGTCCTGAACTTATCACGCGCCTCGCTTTTCTGAAATTTCGAATAGGCGACACCGTCGCGGTAATTCGAAAAGGCCGGCGTGTGTTCGATCATGTCGGAGGCGACGAAGAGGACCTTGGGCGTTCCGGCGGGGAGGCTCGAGAACACCTCGAGGTTGATCCGCTGAATTCCGGCCATGATCGGCGAGGCATCGCCTGCCTTGCCGGACGCCAGCCTGTCAGCGATTTCCTCCAGGGGCTTTTGAAAGCCCTTTTCCCAGCGGTCCTGGATCAGTCGTGGATTGCTGGTCCATTCATCGGCGAGTTCGCCGCTGCCTGGATTGCAGCCATGGAACGTTCGCTCCGGCTTTCCTTCCTTCTCGGTGAGCGAATAGATATCGATGGCACCGCCGATTGGAACCCTGGCCACGATTTGCTGAAACTGGTTCTTGAGATCGAGCGCCGTCGTGTCGGAAATGGGATCGGTGACGTCAAGCAGGATAGCGGTTTCGGACGTCGCGCCGGTGACCGGGCAAAGGGAGGCCTTGTCGACCACCACGGTGCCACTTGCCCTGTATTTGAGCCACCCGAACGCACCGATAATCGCGACAGACACCAAGCCAAGGGCAATGGCGCCGACAATCAGCCCGGCGGAATTGCCACCCCGCCTGCGGCTACGCCTGCTGGATCGCGCCAAGGCCAGCCTCCGGGAATATATTGTCCAGCTTGTGATAATTTTCGACAGCAGCTTCGAACTCGGCACCGATCTTGCGAATTTGCTCAGACAGTTCCGCCTGAGCCGCCTGAATTCGGCCACTCAAGACCGCGTCATCCCATTCCTCGCTGGTCCGCAGCACCGGTGTCAGGCGCTCGAGCTTGTAGGGTTGAGAAAAATAGCTGGGCTCGGGTTCCGTCCGTGCCGCGCGGTTCGCGTCGCGATAGATCGTCAGCAGCGCGTTCGCGGCGCGCTCGAGATTGCTCTGATGCTCCGCGAACAGTCCCACGGTCCGCGTCCGGTGAGCGATGATGGCCGCGCATTCCTGGCGCCGCCCGCTGAGATCGCGCACGATCTCCTCGATCTTCGCGTTGTGATCGTCTCTTATGTCACGGAGATTGTCGATGAGCTCGAGCTTTCTGTCGATGTAGTTGGATCGCGCGCTGTCCAACCGTTTCCTCACACCGGCAAAGCCCGGATAGGGATCCGTCAAGTAGCAGCCGTCGATGAAGGCCAAGATTGAAAAAAACAGCCCTACGGCGAAGAGCATCCAGGAGTTCAGTTCGGCAAGGTCCAGCGGCGCGTTCCTGAGCCTAGAGATAACGTCCGCCCCCGCTCCGGAAAGAACGGTCGATGACACCTCCCGATAATGGGCAAGGGCAAGATTGACGCCCAGGGCGATACAGATATAGGCGACCAGCCCACAGAACCCGAGCAGCTTGAACAACAGGGAACGATGGACGAGGAAGCGAACGCAACAGACCGAGAAAAGCAGAGCCGATCCGATGTTGAGGACGGCGAAGGCGATCGCCTCGGTCACGCCGCCGACGATCCCCTGCTCGCTTCCCTTCGCCAGGAAGCTTCCATTCATGATCATTTCGAAGAGCACGAGGAAAATGATCAGGGCTATCTTGAACGCCTGCGCGGCGGCGGTCGAAATCTTCGCGGCGCGATCGAGATTGTGTTTCGCCTTGAAGGATGACATCTCGTCCTCGGCCGCTTTCAGATCGCGACGCAGTCCGTGCAGTTCGTCGACGCCACTCGCCACCTCGGCCTTGAAATCGGATACGCTGGACGCGTTGGCTTGCCGGATCAGCCCAAACTGTCCCTCGAAGTCGAGATTGCGCAGGCGACCCTCGAAGGTTTGAAATTGATCTTCAAGAACCTGATAGGAGGAGGCCTTCTCCTCCTCGATACGACCGACCGTCCTCTGCTCGACCTCGTCCAGCGACGCGGCGGTTGGCAAGGGCCGATTGAGCTTGCCGTTCTCGGCACCCTTTGCTCGCAGATCGAGCGTGGAACTGATCTTCTCAATATCGAGCGAAGGGAAGATGTCGGTCGAGGCACGGAAGTCGTGGCTGGATTCCCGAACGCCCTCCCAGAGCCTGTTCAATGCTTCAAAGCGCACGCGAAACCCTTAGTGGTTTGTTTACCAAATGATGCTGATGAACTCGATATCGCAGCGGTTGTACGTGGTCCAGCGTCCGCTTCCTTCGCGAATACTAATCGAGATATACGGTTAATCGAGATTTTTCTCGAACCTGCACCAAAAGCTTGCGTCCACGGCAGATCGCGGCTAGTTCGCGGCCTTTGCAAAGTCGCCGATCGTTGTAGGTCGGCGAACACTTGTGGGGCGACCGAGTGGATGGCTTGCGATTGACCACGTGGCGGCAGAAAATTCGCGAATAGCATTGTGGCAGGCGACGCGGCCGCATGCCCAAGCTCAAAGGCGCCGCCATGGGTCCCATGGCAAGGCGCCCCTCCAAACAATGAGCATACCAGGCAAAGGCGCGCCCGCGCCGGCGCCCGTTCGCGCACGGCTTGACCGGTTAAAAGGGCAGCCGCAGGAGGGTTAGCAAAGCGCCGCTCGAAACGAGCGGAACCCGGGACCGACTGCTCCCGGCAAGCCGTTCCATCAAGACGTCACGGTGAAACTGGCGCAATTCCAATGCGTGGGCAATAACGACATGTCCGCCTCTTCAATTCGGACCATATAGTCGCGGTCGTGGCGCCGCAGCAAGCATATCAATGTTAGCGCTTGGAGATCCCTCGCCCCGCCACCATCCGACCATCGGGACGCTTGAACAGACGGGTCGCCACTTACCGCCAGTTGATCAGGCGCTTGCCATTCTGTGCGATTTAACCGAAAATCCTCAGCGTGGCCCTTAAGGCCTGAGCAGCTTGCCATGATCGGAGACCGCCGTGCCTCTGAAAAACATTCTGGCCGCAGCAGCAATCGTCTTGATGTCTCTCTCTGGATGCGCAACAAGTGGATCTGACAACACAACCTATGCGCAGCCGCAGGGAATTGGCCCAGTTCGCGGCGACATTGGCGGTTACTAGGCCTGAGTGTTTCGACCGGGGCGTCAATCCAAAACTGTGTCGAACGGCCCTGGGTGGATAAGTCGTGCGATGCCGCACTTTTCTTGCCTCCGACGACCGCCAACAGACCGGTCGGCGTCGATCTGCTGTCACTTCTCGCAAAGCTTGGCCAAGTTCTTCGCTAGACTTCGTCGAAGGGCGCCAGAGATTTCAGTCTCAAGTCCTTTGACGATGTCGCCGAACCGGCCACCGGTCTTCACGATCTCGATGGAGGTCTCGGTCATCTTGCAGGTCGTAAGGTCGACCTTCAGCCGAACCTCAGCGGTCGCTGAAAACCCTCCTTTTACCAGCGCTTCGTCCGAGGTCTTGCAAGCAAGCGTGCCGCGGGCGCTCGCCTCCGCGGTGTTGCCATTGACCGACAATTGCAGGTTTTCGATCTTCACCGAATCGAGCTTGTCGACGCCTACCTCCACACTGATACCGAAGCTCGATACCTTGGTCTTCAACGACCTGCATGGCTGCGCGTCTTCGATGGCCCTCTCCAGGGCATTCGGTACTTGCGCGTTGGCGATGCAGGATGGCTGGAGGAAAAAGACTCCTGCCGCTAACTGGCCAAAACAATTCCGCATCGCTCTCTCCCATCTCAGTGACTTTCGTGCTGGCCGCCTCTGAATGATAGGGCGGGATCGGTCTGCCGGAAAGGCAATGACGGCTGACAACTCATCGTCGGCGGCGCGACAGGGCTGCAGAGCCGCGCGTAGGTTTTCACTGCGGGGGGGTGCGACGCCCAGGGCGGCCTGGTCATGCAGGCATTCGTCAGCCAAGGAAGAGACGGCTTACGCCGCCTCCTCCTCTTCGAGTTCCGGCTGCAAGCAATGTAGGTAGTCGACGGCGCGCTGCGCATGTGCTGCCGCCGAGAAGATGGCGCGCTTGTCGTTGCCCAGAACCTTCAGCCAGCCATCGAGATAGCTTGCGTGGTCGGGGCGTGGTTCGAGCTCTGGGACAATGCCGAGATCGGCGCAGAGAAACGCGCTGCCGAGTTCGGCGATAAGCTCTTCGCGGGCCCGATCGCTCCTATCTTTCGCGTAGCGGCTGAGATCCCGATCAAGCCGTCGCGGTGCGGCGGTCCAATGCGTCATCTCGTGGCTGAGGACGGCGACATAGGCGGCGTCGTCCCGGAAGGCATCCAGGCATGGCATCTGGATGTAGTCACGCTGAGCGGCATAATAGGCAGCCGATCCTCCGTGCCGGATCAGGGCGCCGGTATTGACAAAGAAGCGGCCGGCATCGCCAATGCGGCTCATAGGGTCCTGGACAGGTGCGACGTCGTCAAAGCGGCCATTAAGGCCGGCGATCTGATCGGTGTTGAAGACAGTGTAAGCTTTGAGGAACGGAATGTCCTGTTCGATCTCGGTGCCCGTCTCGGTCGTCTCGGTGCGGATGAACGAACTGGCGAAGACGACGGTCGTGCCAGTTTCGCCCTTGCGGACAGCGCCGCCGAGTTCGATTGCCTGGCGAAACGTCATCCATCTTGATGAGGCAAAGCCACGGGCGATGGCCTCGGACCAGAGGAGCAGGACGTTGATCCCGGTGTAGGGTTGGCCGTTATGGCGCAGGGGGCGGCTGACTTCGGCTGTCGCATCTCCCGTCGTCCAGGGTTTGGTCCATGGCCGCACACCCTGTTGGAGATCGGCGATGATCTTGGCGGTGATGCGGCTGTAGATATCGGATCGTTGATTGGATTGTTGCCTGCTCATGTCTGAACCTCCGTTTCGAGGTCGCGGCCATCGCGACCTGCTACGGCGGTCCGAAAGCCGGGCTGCAAGTGCTGTCTGCACCCGCAGGGCCGCAACGCAGTGGAGGACGGCAAAGCCGTTGCCGGCGGCGCGAGCCTGGCAGGACCAAAAGCCGGGGCAGGACGCGATGGCCGCAATTCAAGTGGAAGGTTTAGACGGAGGCGGGCATGGCAAATCCGCGAGCCGGTATTCCGTCGCCCACATCGCAAATGAGCCGAGTGCGATACAACGTCACGCGCTAATCAAGATCGTCATCCTGAGCGATGAACATCGACGCATGGCGCGAGAATGGGCTCAACAGCGGGCTGGCAACAATCGATCGCGCTCTTGTCGGCGAGGCAAGTAGGCGGAGGCTTCAAACTCTCTCAGCGATGTCCCTCGAAGAGCGCGAGTTGGACTTTGCAATTGTCGCCACGTGGCGGAATGTTCGTGGGACTGTGGTCGGGCAAACTCGCCAGGGATGACTTCACGTCACTACCAAACCGATCAGCCGGGCTGATGGTGGAGACGGGGGGCCGCCAAGTCATTTCAGTAAAGGCAGGCGGAATCGGAATTGAGCACAGCCGTATGAAAGCCCCGCTGCTCTATCTCATTCGGGCGGCAGAGCAACCAGACGCTATCCAGTTCGCGAGCAACGCAGCTCATACCCCTTCCGAGCCAAGGCAAAATGGCCGCGATTGGTACGATAGGAAATGAAAATTTCAGCGCTCGAACCGATCCAGCATCCTCTTCAGTTGTGCGTTTTGCAGCCTAAGCTTCGTCGCCAGCTGATCCCGAAGCAGCCTGATTTCTCCATCCAGGCTGACTGCGTCGTCAGAAACGGCGCTAGCGCCTGAAGAAGGTGGAAGAACGACAGCAATCGTTTTCGCTTTCTTGCTCCGCCTGCTGCGCTTTCGCGTTGGACCTTCGCCTACTGGCAATGCCTTTGGCGAGGGGTGCCCGGCTACGTCGGCCTCATTGGATAAGGCCGGATCAACCGCTTTCTCAAGCGTGGCGCTTTCGACATCTGTCGTGTCATCAACACTGCTTACCGCTTCTTCGGCATGATGGGGGTCTACCGACACCGCCTCGTGTTGTTCGTGAGTGACCGGCTTTTCGTTGGCCGCACGGTCTGTGGCTTTCGACCGGTTGTCGCCCGCCGTTTCAGCCGGATCCGCGAAGGCTGCTGCGTCCGGCTTCACGTCATCGGTCGAGCCGTGTTCTTGCGTCCGCTGGCGTCGCCGTGACACCAGCCTAGCAAGAAGTTTCCATGGAGACGCCATTTTATTCGACCTCGATTCTACTCAGGGTGCAAACTCCGAGCAAAAAACGTTGGCGGCGGAACGAACCGCCGCCAAAATATTCACTTCAATAAGCATGAGAATGCGATCAGCGCTTGACCGTCTGCTGTCGATCAACCGAGGTTCAGTCGCTTTCGCAGATCGGCATTTTCAGCTCGGAGCTTCTCCGCCAGCAGCTTGCGCAGCCTCTGGTTTTCCTCTTCGAGCTGCAGAAGATCCGCGATCTCGTCAATGGCCGCCACCGAAGGTGCAGCCGCAATCGACACAGCCTTCGGAGCACGTTTGACAGGCGCACGCTTGGCACTCGTCGTCCCTTCGTCAGGCTTCGCTTTGCGTCTTCTCTTCTGCTTTTCAACTGCGCTACCCGAAGCAACTGCCGGTTCCGCCGAAACGGCGACTGAGGCCGTTGCAGGGACCACCTTTTTGGCGCGAGGTTTGCGCACCTTCTTCGCTACATCGGACGCCGCGGCGGCCGGCGTGTCAGCATTGGTTGTCGTATCTTTTTCGTCGGCCATTATGGTCTCCTGTAAAGCCGATGCATTTGTCTCTTGCTCGATCGGCAGTGTCAATAACGGCGCGGCCCGTTCTTCTCCGGATACAAGCATCTCGCTGCTTCTTGCCTGAGGAGCTAATGACATAAATGGCATTGCCTCGTCTTCCATATCTTGCGCAACGGACTTGAGATCCGTGTCTGCCCAGATCGAGCTCGGTTTAGAGTTGAGTTTTCGCCGACCTGATTTGTACTCGACGGCAAAGCTGCGCTGCACTTTTTTCACTTTAAATAAGCCTTGGGTATCTGCGGTGATGTTTCAGCGACGGTTTAACCATCGCAACATGGCGTGCAAATAACGACTATTGCGCCGGCGGTCCACACCTGGCGACACCACAGCCACGGGAACTGAGACGACAAAAGGCTCCATTGGGCTCATAAGGAGCGGACGTTGCCGCTCTGGATGGTCATTCCTGGACGCTGCGGTTCGGCGACGAAGTGCGCCCTGAGGAATCCTACTTCGAAGGAATCGATGAAGAGGCTGACCCCAAGCTGATCCCGCTAGTCCAGCAGTTGATCAAGCAGAAGACCCCCCGGTGGTCCCCGGACATGGTAAGCGACCCCATCCAAGAAAGTCTGCTGAAGATCATTGCGGAATAGAAAAAGGCTCTCAAGCCCGCCAAGAAGGCCGCCAAGGGCAAGCCGGGCGCCGCTCCGGCCTCGACCGTCGTGAACATCATGGACGCGTTGAAAAAGTCCGTGGCCGCAGAGCTGAAATCGAGCAAGGCCCGGTGACCCCATGCAGGTGCGATATCGATGATCTCATCGTGCGAGACGGTCGGATCTTACTTGTTCCCGGCAATAGCGAACTCGATCCTAAAGCCGGGTTCACGACGGTCTGGCAGTCGCTAAAGTTTCTCGACAGGCTCGCCGTTAGGGTTGGGCACCGGCGCCTCCCTTGTATCTCGGGCCCACGCAGCGCTTTCGATGTGCCAGATTCTAAGCGATGTCCTGGATTTTGTCGGCATATATCTCGAGCCACGGCCGGTCATCCGAGGCGCCTTCCAGCACCGTCTCCCGTAACGCCATGTCGAGATTGCCAATCGCCTCGTGCATTCCGACCTGGTCATCCTTGACGAGCTTGGTTACACGCCGTTCAGCGCTTCAGGCGGCGCATTGCTCTTCCACCTGCTGAGCAAACTCTACGAACGCACCAGTGTCGTCATCACGACCAACCTCAGCTTCAGCGAGTGGGCGAGTGTCTTCGGCGATGCAAAAATGACCACCGCGCTGCTCGACCGGCTCACACATCATTGCCACATCCTGGAAACCGGCAACGACAGCTTCCGCTTCAAGAACAGTTCAGCGCATGAACCAAAATCGACAAAGGAGAAACGTAAGACCTTGACCACCACAACGGACCCGAACAATACCTAAGAGGCGGGTCACTTCTCAGTGCAAATCCCGGGTCAACTCTCAGCGCAAATCAACACTCAAGCGGGCCTATCTTTATCTCGTGAGAGTGCCAACCATTCGATTGACGCCGCCCCAATATTCCTTGTGCATGGTTTCAGCTGCCTCCGAGATTGCCAGCTTCCAGGCAGGTCCGCGATTCCATGCCTCTTCCACGGCATCAGCCAGTGAAGGCCCGTGGCCGGTGACCGGCAGGGCGTCGAATAGCATTCCTGCCTGTCTCAGGTCTTTATCCCGTTTGGCTTGGCCGCCAGCGTCATTTTGGCGGCGACCGGCAACGATAAGCTTATGCACTGCATACCTGCAAGGATCAGGGATGACCACCGAGATACCGGCACCATGTAGCAGGATCGAACGAACGGGATCACGGATCAAGAAATCCATGAACCTTAGCGGTTCGGCCGACGCGCCGCCGAGAGCGGGCATGTTGGCGGGTTTGTCAGAATATTCTTCAGCTCCTCTGTTCGTCGTCATGAATTCGACCCGGTAGCCGGTTTGATTCCGGAAGGCATGAGATCGAGGGCTACCGCTGATGTGCGGCACGGCCCGGAACGTTGGATCAAGCCCTTTCAGGAGATCGAGGATCGGCGGCAGTGAATCCGCTACTTCGGCAGAGATCGCGAAATCCTGGGCTAGGTCTGCATCACCTGTTAGGATCGCCGCCGAGGGCAGACGGATGCCGAGATATGCTGAGTAGCATTGAAAAGCGACAGTGCCGATGAGAACACCGCGCAGCCGGAAGAGACCGGCCTTGGCAAGCGCTTGTACGACATCGCCGGTAAAGCGATCAGGAGCAATCAAACCGGCTTCCCGCGTCAGCGTGGAAACGAACTTGCGGCGTGCCTTATAGTCTGACTTCTCGCCCTTGAAGGTTTCGACCCGTTCCGAAATCACGGGATCGTCGGCAGGCCCGACATACCGGCGCTTCTGCCCGCCCTCACCGTCGGGTTGGTCGAAATACCAATAGCGCCGACCATCGACTGCCACCGGCACAAATCTACCCGACGGGGGGAAGTCTTCCGCCCAATCGTCATCGAATGCCCGTTGCTGAAGTTCCGCGACCATGGTCCGGAACATGAGATCAATCTGCTTGATCACGGCGGCCTCTATATTGTTTTCACAAATCTAGTATAGACACTGTCTTTGGGCAAGCGGTAGTCGGCACTCCCCTGGGGCACTGTCCCCACCTTCACGACGAATATCGGGCTCCCGGCCAAGGCAGGGATATGCTCAATCTAACACTTGTCACTATCCAAAGGCCTCTCTATATTGTTTTCGCAAATATAATATAGTGAATCAGTTGAAACACTTCTCCTTGCTGTCTGCGTTTACAAGTTCGCTCCGCTCACATTCTGGCCTCTCGGGACCGGATTGCAAAAAATCAGAGGGGTCAAGTCATCGCGCCTCCAAGAATTCCTCGGTTTAGGAGCGCATACTCAGGTAACTCATTGAGCAAGTCGCCTTGAACGGATCGGAACCCTCGGCACCTCATTTCTTGCGCCGAATTTCACGGTTTGATTCCAGCGATTAGCAGTCAGCTTGGTCAGGAGGTCAGCGCGTTGTTGAGGTCATGCAACCCGACCAGCAGCATCATGGGGTCGGACGGGGAAGGCAGGAAGCCAACCGCTTCGTAGAAGGCTCGTGCGTCATCAGATATCGCATGGACCAAAACGCCGCGAATCCCAAGTATCTCGGCGGCATTGATCAAGCGCAGACCTGCGTCGCGGACTAACGCCCTGCCGAAACCGCGTCCCTGATAGGTTTGATCAATGGCAAGGCGTCCAAGCACGGCGACTGGTATCGGATCAGGCATGTTCCGCCGGAAACGTCCCGGCGCTTCCGATTGCTTTACCGCGCCGGAAGCGAGGGCGTAATAGGCGATGACGCGGTTGGCCTCACACACGACGAAGGTTCGCGATGCGCCGCTCGCCTGATTGGCGCGGGCGCGCAGACGCAGCCAATCGTCAAGCTCAGGGACACCAGAATGGAATTCGGCTAGCTCGTGATGGTCAGCAAGTGGCCCGGGTACGCTTAAGGTCACACCTCATCCCACGGCGCTTTGGTCGACATGGTGCGCTTAAGACGCTCATTGGGCTGTGTTGGCGCATCGAGCCGGGCCAGATACTCTGCGTAGACTTCTGCGCTGACAGTGAAGATCGTCCGGTCAAGTAGTACTTCCTCGGCACGGCGCTCGGAAGCTTCCAGCATAAAATCTGTGCGTGTCTTGCCTAGCATTTCAGCGGCGCGGTCAATCAAGTTGCGCGTCGCAGGCTTAATGCGCATATTCAGCGCCACGCTTGCGTCCGGGCGTTTGCTTGGGTGCGAGGTCGGCATGGGAAGCTCCTGTCTAGAAGGACCATATAGCGTAACGACATCATCTTTACAAGGTTCGTAAAGATGATGTCGTTACGCGTTCATTCTCAGTGCTTGAAGCAAACCGTCGGCGCGACTTTATTCTTTGACCATAGTCTTATTTTTTTGGAGAACGCCATAGTTTCGAGACATGACAGCCGACCTCCTACTCTTGTCAATCAGACGGCCGCCACTCGGCGACTCGGATGGCGCCGCTCTCGGTCAGTTCGGTGCATAGGAAGTGTGAAAGCTCATCGTGTCTGATTACAGCGGCGCTTAGCCGGCCAGTCCGAAACGCTCCGGTATCCAAAGCTATGCGGTTCGAATAGACTTCTGGTCGAAGCGACTTTGTGATCGTGTGACCGTGTAGAACGACGTGGCCAAACACGTCAATGTGATCGAGAAAGCCCGCCCTGATCCAACGCAAGTCGTATTCGCTTTGATTTGCGAGCTGAACGCCGGGACGTATTCCAGCGTGAACAAAGCAGAAGCGCCCGATCTCCTTAAATGACAGCGCATTTTCCAGCAAGTCCACGTGGTGTGGGAAAACGCGGCGGATGTCTGCAGCGATGTTCTCGAAAGCAGGAACTGGCAGAGTGGAATATGCGCTCAATGTCGCGACGCCTCCCCAGTCCATCCAGTTGACGGCGTCCTCATGAGTGAGAGCACCACGAAGGAGTTCACGCAGGTAAAAATCATGGTTGCCAAGGATTAGTCGGGAACCCGGATAAAGGTCGAGTGTCAAACAGACCTGATCGAGTACCTTTGGACTGTGAGGGCCACGATCGATCAAATCGCCCAGGAAGATCACGACCGGCTTCGAATGATGTTCATTCGAGTCAGCGGCGATGTATCCAAGCATGGCTTCGAGAAGATCGGCGCGTCCATGGACGTCGGCAATGGCATAGACGATGTACGGCAAGCTCTCGGTGATAGTCACTATTTTTCCCTGCAGGCGAACATGGTGCCTTAATAGTCCAGTCTTCCCGATTCGATATATAGGCCGGGGTCACCCACATCATACACGGCTGCATCAGCGTCGAAAGCCGAGAGCTCGCAGCCAGGCGTCGACCTGCCCGAAAGCGTCTTGCTGCCACTGATCGGCGGAACGCCCGTCGAGAATATCGGTTTCTGCGACGAAGTTTCGGAGGCTACTGGCGCCATAGCCTTTAGGCACATCGAATTTGTTGGCGAAATGCCTATGATCTTCCGCGCCGATTGCGTGTTCAAGCAGCGGCTTACAGGCTTCCGCTAGAGCTTCGATGCCATCAGAATCGTTTCGGATGCAATAATAAACGTTGTAGGCACGCTTTTTGCTTATGGCGGCCATTGAGCGCATAGCCCTTCATACCCAAAAATGCCGGGATAGAGCAAACGGCCACCTCAACGCGATTGGTTCCGCCGCTAGGCATGTCACCCGTGATTGCAACGAGTTGATAAAAGCGCAAAGCGAGATCCGGGGCATCCGCCCGCTGTACCACAAAGTCGTTGACGATCGGCGGCCTGTTCTTCACGATTTCAGCATCTCGCGGCATTAGGAAGTCGACAACGATTTTGATCGGCCGGACATCATCGGTTGGTACTTCACGCATGAGTCGAAAGCGCTTTACGTCGGGCCCTGTACGAAACCGTTGCCAATCAACGCATACCCGCCATCGCCAAGAGCAGCGGCATCGAGTCCGAGATCGACATCGAGAGTGCCAACACGCCGCCTTGAGCAGTCGATGCCTGGCTACGGATTCTCTGGCAAGCCGACAGCGACGGGATGGGGTCCGGAGCGCATGGCCAAAGCCTGGGCTGACCTTATGAAGCGTCTCGGCTATACACGTTATGTTGCGCAGGGTGGCGACTGGGGTGCATTTGTCGTCGACCAGATGGGTCTTCAGGCTCCGGAGGGCCTTCTCGGCATCCACACCAACATGCCCGCTACCGTTCCAGCCGACGTTGATAAGGCGCTTCTGGCCGGTGCCCCTGCTCCCGGCGGGCTATCTGCCGAGGAAGAGGGCGCCTACGCTCAGCTAGTCAGAACCTTTAAGCAGGTCGACTATGCTAGGCTGATGGCAACGCGCCCACAGACGCTGTATGGTATTGCGGATTCACCCGTTGGTCTCGCCGCATGGCTTCTCGATCACAATGATGCGGATGCGCAGCCGGCCGCGGCTGTCGCCTCGGCCTTGAATCGGACCGCCAGCACGACGGGCGAACTTACGCGTGACGAGATCCTCGATAACATCACGCTATATTGGTTGACGAACACAGGAGTCTCTGCTTCCCGGCTCTATTGGGAATACAAGGGTGGCTTCTTCAATAAAAAGGGTGTCAACATTCCGGTGGCCGTCAGCGTGTTCCCTGGCGAGCAATATGAGGCCCCGAGGAGCTGGACCGAAAAAGCGTATCCAAAGCTAATTCACTACAACAAGGTGGAGAAAGGTGGCCATTTCGCGGCTTGGGAACAGCCACAGCTCTTTACCGAAGAGCTACGGGCAGGCTTCAGATCGCTTCGATGATTACCGAGATCCGAGCTTAGGCGAGGAATGCCCTGTGACCGCGCATAGCGGACGTCGAGAAAACGGTCAGGAAGTACGGCGCGTATTTCATCGTGCGGATGAGATCGAGCTCGTGCCGCACGACCTTCAACACATCGGGCGGCAGGCCTTCGAGATAGCGTTCCGGCACGCATTGCCAGACATAGTTGCTCCAGCGAGGCCTGAGCATCCTTGCCTGGGATGATTGCCTCCTCCGGATATTGGTAGGTGAGTTCCTCAAGCGAGAAAGTGCACCGACGGACTGTTTGGTTCGCGCTGGGCGGGGTGGACAGTTATTTAAGCCAACGGATGGTACCCGCCAGTGCGATCACGGCTCGATAATTCTTTGCTGTCTTCTCATAGCGGGTCGCGATGCGGCGAAATTGCTTGAGCCTGGAGAAGCAGCACTCGATCAGATGTCGCTGTGCATAGAGTCGCTTGTCGAGCGGATTATTTCTTTGGGTTTTTGACCACGGATCCCAACGACCTGGTGAAGCCGATCCATGAAAAGGCGATGCCGGTCCTGTTACTGACGAAGGAAGAGACCGATATTTGGATGCGGGCGCCATGGGAAGAGGCCAAGGAACTGGCCCGCCCATTACCGAATGACGCGCTGATAATTTCATCTCGTGAACCGTATGGATCCAGGATCGTGTCGAAATCCGGAGAGCCGGTGGAACAGGGCATTCTGCTTTGACGCCTGAATTCCGGACTTGTTTCGGAAAACGAAAAAGCCTGCCGCGGGAGGAGGTGCGGCAGGCTTTTCGAAAGAATTGAACAACGGCTGGGAGGAGGAGTGCCGCTGTTCCGTCAGGCTCCCCTTGGGAGGAGGAATGGGTCGCCTGAAACACGAAGCTCTGCGGGAGGAGGTGCATTGCTTCGTTGACCTGAAGATATCAGAGGTTGCCCTGATCGCCAGCGCTTAGATCGCAGTGCAGCCATGCATTTGCTGCAATGCAACATGAATTCTGTGCTTATGATTTGGCCACTATGGTCGCAACGGCTTTCTCCGCGCGCTAGGCTCGAAACCGAGAACGAATTCGATCACCTTGGCGGAAGACATTTCGCACGGCTTCAGGATCGACCCAGGGCCAGCCAATCGATAGAGGTTGAAGCTGACGATATCGGTTCCGCTAAGCTCCTCGCCATAGAGCCAGGTCCGTTTGCCATCCTCCGACCGCTTGACGGTAACACCCCATGATCGATTACCAAAATATCCGTCGACATAGCCGTCCGGCAACTTCGCAAGCGCGTCTTCGAACGTCGCCGGAATTGATGGAGGTGTTTCTGTGCAGGCGGTCACGGTGCCAGGCATTCGTCGCAGATCCCGCAGCCATCGTCATCCATGCTTGAGGCCGGACGAAAACCTACGACAGCACGGACATGTCGTTGCATCCGGTGCACACGTTTCATCGCGATCCGGCGGAAGAATTTCATATAGAATTCCGACAGCATATCGGCCGCGCTTCGATCCATGGCGATGCTCCGGTTCGGGGTTACACCAGACATAGTGAGCCTCGAAGGCCGTTCAAGCCGGCAGCGCGCGCCGCCAGGGACGAACCAGTTCGAATATAAGACAATCGAGCGGCCTTCTTGACGATCATCCATCCGTTTCAGATTCTTTTTATCTAACAATGGCGTTGGCCTGGTATCAGAAGAAACATTGGCTGGGGGTGGATGCAGTGCGTTCAGATCTGGTTAGTTTTGCACCGATTTGCAGACATTGCGGCCGCCCTAGAACGGCTTGTTTCTGACATTGGAAAAGTCAGAAAAACAATTTCCGTTTAAAACTTGGGGCTTTGCGGACGAGCGGATCACCTTCCGGCTTCTTGCGATCGACGACCTCCCTGGGTTGCGCACATGGTTCGAGGATGCAGAGCTATCGCGCCCTTCGTTTTGGGCGGGGTGGAAGAACGGACGCTCGACAAGGTCGAGACCTGCTCAAAGGCCCGGTGCCCCCGGTGGCTTATTTGACACGCTGCCATTCAATCCTGATTTCAGTGCCTTCCGGCCTCCGGAATTGTTCGGTCATGCGGTCGCCGTCAACCACCAGCCTCAGATCATCACGCGTTCGCACGCTGCCGACCCAGTTCGGAAATGTCGCCCCTTCGACACGGTTTCCGCTCAATTCTCCTTTTTCATCAACGGTGTAAGTTCCGAAAAACCCGATACTGCGTGACATGGCCATGCGATTTTCATCATCTGTTCCCGCACCGCGAGCGTTAGAAGCAAAACGCGGGATGCCGGCGTCGGTAAGAACTTCCACGAAGTGCATGTCGGGAGTGAAGACGAGAAGACCGTTGGGTTTCTCTCCATAGGCAGAGATATTTTTTCCACCGGGATCAATCGTCGCCGACATCATCCGCCAAGTGCCTACTACCTGATTTTCTGGGGCAGTCTGCGCGAAGGCGGAAGACGAAATGCTAAGGGCGAGAGCCAATATTATTGGTCGAATGGACATGCTGTTTCCTTTCCTGTTCATGAGGTCTGTGTTTCCAGGCCGCTGTCGCGGTTCACAGATCCTGCCGGTCGGCGGAATTCGCCACTCCCCGCTGCGCCTCAAGGGCAGCGAGGCGTACGGAAAGCGCCTCTGAGATTGAGGAATAAGCCGTGCTACCCAGCGCCAGCCGCAATGACGGTGTTTCGCTCTCGGCGGCTGATATGATTGCAGCTACGGTGCGCGCCGCATCTCCCTTGATCTCGAAGCTGCCCTCAGTGATCGCCCGGCGGACGGCGCCGGCAGGGGTTTCATCGTAGGCATCCATCGGTTTCGCGCGGACGAGATTGGCTCCGAAATTCGTGCCGGTCGGTCCCGGCTCGGCGATAATGAAGTCGATGCCGAAGGGACCCACTTCCTGTGCGAGGGATTCGACGAAGCCTTCGATACCCCACTTGGTTGCGTGATAGAGGCTGAAGCCCGGATAGGCGATCTGCCCTCCTTCGGACGAGACCTGGACGATCCGTCCCCCGCCTTGCTTTCGAAGAAGGGGCAGTGCGGCACGGATCAGATGGATGGATCCGGTAAGGTTGGTGGCGATTTGCCGGTCGATCTCTCCATTCGTGAGCTCTTCCGCAGCACCGAACAGGCCATAGCCTGCGTTGCTGACAACCACGTCTATCCGACCGTGACGCTGGAATGCGCTCCCGACGGCCGATGTAATGCTTTCCGATTCAACCAGATCGAGCCGGACGACATCCAGGCGTTCGCGGTAATCCTGCGTCAGTTGCGCCAGCGCGTCGGACCGGCGGGTTGTCGCGACCACCTTGTGTCCCTTGGCGAGCAGTTGCCGTGTCATCTCGAGGCCGAGCCCCGAGGAAGCGCCAGTGATGAACCATGTCTTGAGCATGTGAACTCCTCATCTGTTCATCTCCGAATGTAATTCAGCGACATTGGTGTTATAAGATCTTCAATATGAGATGGTGTGGTGAGGTATAATCACGAATGGTGCGTCCCAGTCTGAATGATCTGGCCGCCTTCGCGGCAGTGGCCAGCCACCGCAGCTTCCGCAGGGCTGCTGAGGTCATGGGGGTTTCGCGCTCCGCACTCAGCCACGCGATCATTGGACTGGAGGGAAAACTGGGCGTTAGGCTTTTCAACCGGACGACACGCAGCGTGTCGCTGACCCAGGCTGGCGCACGCCTCCTCGCGCGTCTCGATCCGGTTCTTCAGGATCTCGATCAGGCGCTCGATACCCTCTCGGAGGAGCGCGGCACCCCGAGCGGCACATTGCGGATCAACGCGAACAAGAGCGGAGCCCGCATCCTCCTCGCGGAAGTCGTGCCGCTTTTCCTGGATCTCTATCCCGACGTTGAGCTTGATCTGGTTTCGGAAGGTCGGCTCGTGGATATCGTGGAACAGGGTTTCGATGCCGGAGTGCGCCTGCTGGAGGCCATCCCGCGAGACATGATCGGGGTGAAGTTCGGAGGCGACGTGAGATTTATAGCCGTGGCGGCGCCATCCTATCTGGACGGTAGAGCAATACCGAACACGCCGGATGACCTGCATGCTCATTGCTGCATCCGCCAACGTCTCCCCAGCGGGAAGCGCTACCGCTGGGAGTTTTCCAAACGCAGCGCCGAGGTCGCGGTCGACGTCCCCGGCAATCTTACCCTTGATGACAATGATCTTCTCGTGCAGGCGGCGGCAGACGGACGGGGCATCGCCTATATCCCCGAGCACTTCGCCCAGCCATTTCTCGAATCGGGCCAACTTGTGACCGTTCTTGATGACTGGTGTCCGCCCATACCTGGCCTGGCGCTCTATTACCCGCGCAGCCGGCACGTGCCGTCCCCGTTACGCGCCTTCATCGACCTCCTGCGAGAGGTGGATAAGACACGATGACGGGGCGCGGGGAATGGCGTCCGACCCGCCTGATGGATTCAGGAAGACCTGCGGCACCCGAGCTGTGTTCGCATCACCGTTCGCGTAGAACTGGTGGCTTACCGGGCTGCCGGGAGGAGATTTGGTGAGACGAACCGCATTCGTCTCTCAAAGGTGATGCTGCCCTCGATTGGTTCAATATTCGATGGCGCTGATGCGAGACCGACCCCTGAACGGAGGCTACCAATGGAGGGATTATTGCCTCAATGTCTTTTCTTCCTTTCAGAGTCACCCGCGGCCTGGAGTTTGCGGCCTTCCCGCGGGATCGCCGGAGAAGGCTCTCGCTGATGCGAAGCGAAAAGCCGAACGCGTCCATTTGTGGTGAAACCCGAATTCGCAGCTCTGTCGGATCTGAGGGCACCTGAAGACAGTTCCCGGAGTGATAACGAATGGTTTTTGAAATGGTGTTGAGGTCGTTCTCGTAGATCTGCGGTAGGACACGTCGCGGTGGAGTTCGCGGCGCCCGTTAGCGACAGAATGGCCGCATGCCCATCCACGTTGTCGATCCAAGTGCCGACGCCGGCATCCCACTACCCTTCGATAATTGTCAATTCCATCTCTCTCCTTTAAGCCATGGAGGAATGTGCCCTGTCGGGAGCTATCATCGCTTAGCCTCATTCGACCATCCGCCGCCCTCAGGGGCATCAATGATCTGCAAGGCTTGCAGAAGCGGTCGCCCAAACTTAACGAATTTTCTGGCCAAAATCCTAATCTCCTTCAAGTTTTCGTCCTTGGCTTCAATCTTGTTGCCGTCCCTCACGAGGCGTTCGCCAGTGCTGTCCAGGAAATCCCACACATAGTTGGCCAAGGCCTCCGCGCCCTCTTTGCCCGCGGTAGTGGCGAGCACGAATAGCTGTGTCATGTGGTTGAGCCCGATCCCGCCGCCGGTCACCGGCGATACCATGTGATGCAGATCCATGCTGACAAGCGCCCGTTGCAGAATGTGTCGGTTCAGCGCCCTGCACTGCTCGGAGACCGTCTCCGAGGGGCCTTGGGCCGGGGCGGCAAAACCAGCCCCCGTGAGTACCGTCAGGAGATCAACAATGTCCTGAGGTTTAAGCTTTCGCAGCTTGTCGTGTTTGAGAAGTTCCTCGACACGTTTTGGTCGGTAGCCATCGTCGGCCAAAGCCTCGAGGATCAAGTCGTATTTGTCGGCGGGCAGTGCCACTTCGCCCCTCGCGCACATGATCTTTTTCGGGACATCAATCTCCGGGACTACAAGCACGAATGCCAGCGCGCACCAGGCGTCGCGATGTTCCCGACCCGGGAGTGGCCTTGCTCCCTTTGCGAAGATATCGGTGCGGAAGCGCCGGTTCACCAGAAAGTCGCGGACCGTCTCGCGCATGATCGGATGGCCAATCTGCGACACGAATCTAGTGCCCTCCTCGTTGAGCTGGAACGCATCAATGCCGTCAAGCAGCCGTGCGGAGCCGACATATGTGAGTTTGGCCTCATCGAGGCTACGGGCCATGTCGGAAAAATGCTCGAGATGCCAAACCGCATTCATATACTCGTGTCCGAGATAGTTGCGTCCCTGTTTACCCATGTGCTCCAGATGATGCCTGGCGAAAGGGTTGTCCCGAAAATAGTACGAGCCTGCCTTTGCGATTTCTTCCGCGAACTGCACCGCGCCTTCGATCATCTCGATGGGTCTCGACATCTTCCCGCCCCCATAGTCCTGGTAAAGGGACATCAGCTGCCGGATCGGTACCACTGGAGCCCAGCCGGGCAGGCAGTTATAGCTAATATACGCGACACCCCCGGGCCGAAGTTTCCGCCGGATGATGTCGGTTATGATCTTGCGGTTATTTTCCGAGATCCAGCTCCAGATGCCGTGAAGCGCTATAACATCAAAGTCCGGAAGATCCCTCCGGTTGGCAAATTCCTCGAAGGAGTCGTCGTACAGGTGAATGTCGGCTCGAGACGCATCGGCCAGTTTGCGAGCTTCGACTGTTTGCGCTGGATTGAAGTCAGTACCCCAGTAAGTTCCGGAAGACGCCGCCGCAAGCATATTGATCGTAACCCCCTGCCCGAAGCCTAGCTCCAGATAGGACGGCGCATCGGGCAGTTGCGGCTCTACGGCATTGCACAGGCATGCCAGGCGCAACATCGCCGGGTTCATTTCCGGATAGTATCCATGGGTATAATTGAGGTCAGTGAAGTAGCCGTATGACCATGCCATCAGGAAGTCTCCAGGACACGTTCAAGGCTCGCGCCTGTCGTCCTTTGTTGTTGGTTTTGAAAAGAAGTAAGCGACATTGGCCGGCACCACGCGTTACAGGGGGAAACCGACGGCGACACATTCCATTCCCGTGAATGAAACCGTCATGACCTCGACGCCTTGCGGGAACCGGATACCCGAGGAAGACGGTCGATTGTCACTGGCTAGGACGAGTCCCCTCAGCCGAACGACTCGTCGGCGGATCCGGTGACCCGGCAGCCATCGCTCACCGATGCAGCCGGATAGGGACAAGGAGTGACACGGCTCGGCGTCTTATGCGAAAATCGCGCCGGTCATCTTCAAGGACATATCCCAGAGCCGCGCCGCCGCGCCGCTATCCAACGCCTGCTTCGGGGGCGTCTCCTCGACGGGATATCCGCGCATCCCGCCCATTCGGTCAGGTCCATAGTACGCGCCGTCCCGTGCCACCGGATCGGTCCCAGCGTAGAGCGTCGGCAAGGCGCCTTGCCAAGCGGGTTGGAACAGGAAGGGCAGGAAACGGCGCAGCATTCCGGGCAGGCTCGACCGCCCCGAGCCGTTCACAATCAGGTCGGTGCGTGTGATGCCCGGATGGGCCGCCAGGCTTTCAACGCCCCATCCCGCCGCCTTGCTGCGCCGGCTCATCTCGAAGGCGAACATGATGCAAGCAAGCTTGGACTGGCCATAGACCCGCATCGGCTTGTAGCTGCGCTCGGCCTGCAGGTCATCGAAGTCGATCGCGGCGCCGCGCGCCGCCACGCTGCCGAGGGTCACGACGCGCGGCCTATGCCCACGCTTCAAGAGCGACAGCAGATGAGCCGTGAGGGCGAAATGGCCGAGATAGTTCGTTCCAAACTGGAGTTCGAAGCCATCGCTGGTCTCGCGTCGCACCGGCGGTCTCATGACTCCGGCATTGTTGATCAGAAGGTCGAGCCTGTCCTGCTCCTGCGCGAGCCGCGCCGCAAAACTGGCGATCGACGCAAGGTCTGCGAGATCCACTTGTCCGAACCGCACCTGCGCGCCAGGCACCGCATGTCGGATCGCGGCCACGGCTTCAGCACCCTTTTGAGCATTGCGCCCGGCGATCACGACGCGGGCGCCGGCGCGGGTCAGAGCTAGCGCGTCCTCGTAGCCCAGCCCCCCGGTGCCGGTCACCACGACCGCGCGGTCCTCTTGAGATGCAATATTACTGGCCGTCCACTTGGTCATCTACGATCCTTTCTTCTTGCAAGGCGGAGGAGGGTCGAGCGATTCTTGCCTCGACGCACTATGTTCGTCTTCATCCTCAAGATGCCAGTTGCGGCGCAAACTGCCATGCCTGAAGGCGTAAAAAACATGCCTGATTCTACGACCATGCCTACCAAGCACGCATCGCTAGCAACCGATCCAGGTCAATCGTCCGAAGGCTTCAGGCCGCATAAAAACGGTGAGACCGCCAGCCGCCAAACCGGTCAGCCCGACGAAGGCACCCTTTTCAGCGCTCACATTGAGGTGAACAGCGAGGTCGCAACACGATGAAGGCGCTGAGGCAAGCAAGCAGCAGCACAAATGCCCCGCTTTCGACCAGCACACTCCAGTTTCTTCGACTGACGCGGGTGACCAATTCAGCAATGGCGAGATTGGGAACTTCAAAAAAGAACACAATGATCGCGTCGAACTAGCCGCTGAAGTCCGGCTCGCGACCGAACCCTCCGACCAGCACGGACCAGAGCCATCTTCCACTCGATAGAGTCACGATCCGATCGTCAGCGCGAACAGCCTGACTGCCCAGGCGCGATGCTGATCCTAATTGCCGGCCGGGCTCGGGCATAGGCCATGGCGGCGCGGCGCACCATCTACGCGCCGCAGAAGCCAAAGCCCGTATCCATCAGCGGGCCGCCGATCATACCTCTTCTCAATATGAAGCGAAGGCCATCAACCCCGGCCAAGCCGGCCGAAGGGACCTAGGTTCGATCGAGCCAACGATTGAGGGCGGGAACGCCGAGTGCCACCGCTTGGCCGGGCGAGTTCCCGACCAACAGGCGAGGAACTTTCCGCTATGGCGCTTGTGTTGAATCGCACATCATTGTGCGCTCCCTTTCGAAGGCATGGCTGCTGCCCGGGTGGGTCGCGGAAGCTTCTTTATCGCTTCATTGCGCGCGGCGAAGCACCATGGTCCGGCCGAGAAGGGTGGTGCCCCTATAGGCGCGGAGTTCCAGTTTTCCGCTCACAAGCGTTGCTCGGGCGGAATGGGTCTGGCCAGTCGCTCCGCTGTAGAAATTTCCGCCTTCCCAGCGGCCGTCAGCAGCATCCCACTTGAGGTTGGTCACCAGAACAGCTCGCTCCAGAGAACGGCTCCTGAGGTTCGGATCCGGATTCAGGGTGTCCTTCTTGAAGGTCTTGCCATCAGCCTCGACCAGAAGCTTTCCGTAGAGGACCCGGGCCGCATAGGTTTCTCCGGCGTCGAACATCTCAAGTTTAAGGTTGCCGTCCTCGGACTCCCATACGCCGACAATCTGATCCGGCGAAGAGGCCTGTGCGAAAGCCTCCCCAACCGGGAGACCTGTCATTCCTGCCGAGAGCACTGCAGCCAGCAACAGGCCCATTAGTGATTTCACCATTCTATGCTTCCTTTTTGACGGTTTAGGGCGGACATCGACAAGAGAGTCGTGCGCGCCAGACGCTGTGGATGCCAATGATCCAGCGGCTCTCCTGAAAAGGAGCGCGGTCTTGGAACCGGCCGGACAACTGCCGGGACATTGCGCCCGTGAAGCTACATGCTCGCTGCGCGGCGCCGAATGCCCAGAAGCTCAAATTTCCTGCCTGATCCTACAGTTGAGCAAAGCGAGTATGGCTCATCCCAGCTCGCGCAGCAGTTCGTGAAGAGGCGAGCAAGCCGGCCTTCGTTCGAGCCGCCAATGCTGCCTCCTCTCCCTCCCGCCAGTGATCTGAGCAAAGCGGATCCCCTTGACATTTGTTTGGTACCTCACGTATTTGCTAGGTAGCTAGCAAAATTGGAACATGCGTTGATGGATCGGGAGCGGAAAGATACAGATCGCGAACTTATCGGAGCCTGGACAAAGCGATGCTACTTCGCCGGACGGGCGGTCATGGACTCTGCCCTGCGTCCCTATGATCTCGGATCCGTGCAATGGTACGTGCTCTACCAGCTCGCGACTGCCGGGCCGACCATGCAGCGGGATCTCGTGCGGTTGCTTACGATCGAACGCGCCACAATGACCGGCATTGTCGCGACCCTCGTGCGCAAGGGTCTCGTCGGGCAAGAGCCCGACCGGGTTGATCAGCGCCAGAAGCTTCTACGCATTACCGCCACCGGCGCCAAGTTGTGGGGCGAGCTGCCCGATCTCTCTTTCATCCGCTCGGTCGCGTTCGACGGCATCGACGAGGCCGACATCGCGGTCGCGGTCCGGGTTCTTCAGACCGCAACGGAGCGTCTCGAAAACCAGCTACAGAAAGGAACAGCGTCATGACAGTCTTGGTAACCGGCGCAACAGGGCTCGTCGGAGCCCGCCTTCTTCCGCGCCTTGTCGAAGCAGCGGCGAATTGCCGTGTCCTGATGCGTGGCGGGAAGCAGGCGCCTCCCGGCGTCAGCGCGGCAGAAGCGGACCTCCTCGATCCCGCGTCCCTCATGCGGGCGGTAGAGGGCGTTTCGGCGATCATCCATCTCGCTGCGGTTTTCCGCACGCCCGACACCGATCTTATCTGGAAGAGCAACCTCGAAGGCACGCGCAACCTCATCGCCGCGGCAAAGGCGCGTGCGCCCGAGGCACGTTTCATCATGGCAAGCACGTCCAATGTCTATGACGCGGACAGCCCGTGCCCTGGCCGTGAGGACGATGCGGCCAACCCGCAACAAGCCTATCCGGCCAGCAAGCTCGCCGCCGAGAACGCGCTACGTGAAAGCGGGCTAAACTGGGCGATCCAGCGGTTCGGCTTCGTCTATGGCGACAAGGACGGACATCTCGAAGAGTTGCCGCGATTGGTCACAAACTTCAAAATGCAGCCGGCCCAAAGGATGAGCATGGTTCATCATCGCGACATCGCAACCGCCATGAACCTCGCCCTGACCGGCGCTATGGATGGGCGCATCGTCAATATCGCCGATGAGGCGCCCACTTCGATCTACGAGCTTGTTGCGCTGGTCGGCGGAACAATGGAACCGTCTTCGGCACCGCTCGGCAATCCCTGGCGCCTCCACATGGATGTCTCACTCGCTCGCAGTATTGGTTTTCGGCCGATCGTGAGGACCGTTTATCAGGCAATGCAGGAAAACCTGATGTGACGCCGCCGTCGGCAGCTGACGGCCGGAGGAATATCCGCGCCACTCACAATGGCATTTCTTCGCAGCAAGGCCGCTCCGAACCGAGGCTGCAAGGGGCGACCTGCTGCAACACGGCCTTACGCTGTTCGCGCCTTGCGGCTGGCGTACTGGCTATACATGCGCTGATGGTTCAGCGCGTCCTGCTTTGGGGCAACGCCGAACATCCGCGAGTATTCGCGGCTGAACTGCGAAGCGCTTTCGTAGCCGACCTTGTAGGCGGCTTCCTCGACGCTTGCAGCGTCCGCGACCATCAGGCGTCGTGACTCAAGGAGGCGCAGCTGCTTCTGGAACTGAAGCGGTGTCACCGAGGTGAGCTGCTTGAAATGCTGGTGAAACGATGACGGGCTCATGCGCGCCACCTCGGCCATTTGTTCTACACGCAGCGTCTGGGCGAAATTTGCGCGCAGGAAATAAATGGCCTTGGCAACCCGCATGAAATTCGATTCCGGCACGGCCAAGCTGCAGAGTTCGGCGCCGTGCGGGCCGGTCAGAAGCCAATAGCAGATCTCCCGCATGACAGATGGGTAGAGGATCGGGATTGCCTTCGGCGTCTGGGACATTCGGATCAGGCGCAGCACGCATTCCGCCAAAGGTTCGTCAACCATTCCGACGAACACGGATGGACCGGGCGTGGCAGGCGAAACCGGTGGCGTCTCCAACTGCTCCAACACCTCGCGCAGCATCGTCACGTCAAGATCGATGGTGACGCCGATATAGGGCACCTGCGGACTTGCGTCGACGACCCGCCCGCTGGCCGGCATTTCCATGCTCACGACCAAGCATTCCATGGCGCCATAGCGAAGCGTCTCTTCGCCGAAGAGAATTTCCTTTGCGCCCTGAGCCACCACGCAGAGCGACGGACGATAGATCTGCCGCATAGGCATCCGCTGCTGGTAGGAACGGATGATGTTGACGTTCTCGATCTGCGTCGGAAACAGGCCTTCACCGCCGCCCTGGTTTTCGATGTATGCGGTGATCCCGTCAAGCAGCGATGACGACACGCGAACCTCCGGTTGGTTTCGAGGCCAACGCAGCACTCGCCCTTCCGCCGGCAGCATATCGCCGCCTGTAGGAATAGGCAAGTTTATTGAGGTATTCGGCATTCTGGTCATGGAAGACTTCCTCTAGCTTGATGACGTCACTCACAGCCAGGGAAGCACCAAGCATGACAGAAACGGCCGCTTCGTCAATAGATAAGCACGCTGATCTGCCCACCATATCTACTGCGAGCGGCGATGAGTACGTTGAGGGTCGGCGGGCCACAATGCTGCTTATTACGCTATTTCTTGTCAGCGCCACGTCCCAGATCGACCGGATGCTTCCCTTCGTCCTGGCCGAGTCAATCAAGGAAGAACTCGATCTGAGCGACACCGAGATGGGCTTGCTCACGGGCCTCGCCTTTGCGGTCTGCTACACGCTGCTGTCGATGCCCCTCGCCCGCGCCGCCGATCGAGGATCGCCCCGTTCCGCCCTCGTTTTATGCATCTTGCTCTGGAGCGCTATGACATTGCTCGGCGGCCTCGCCATGAGCTTCCTGTTCCTTGCCTTTACCCGCTTCGGTGTCGCGTTCGGCGAGGCCGGCGGAACGCCCTCCAGCCACGCGATCATCGCCCGGAAGATCCCGCCCGCGCACCGCGGGCTGGCGCTCGGCATTTTCTCAATGGGCATTCCACTCGGCACCATGGTGGGCTTCGGCGCCGGCGGCGCTATCGGCGATACGCTCGGCTGGCGTACAGCGCTGGTAGGGGCCGGCGCCATGGGCGTGCTGATCGGTTTGCTGGCGCTCCTCGTCGTCGGTCCGACCCCACCGCTCAAGCGCTCGGCCGCCACGAGCGAACCTTTCCTGCGGTCGAGCTTGCAACTGCTTTCGTCCCCGTCATTTCGTTGGCTGTTTATCGGCTCGATCGCACTCGGTTTCGCCGCGGCACCGTTCTACGCTTTCGCGGTTCCTTTCCTGATCCGCACCCACGACTTCAGCGCCAGCGAAGCCGGGCTCGCGTTCGGACTGCTGCAGGGCCTGATGGGGATTTGCGGAACACTGATAGGTGGGCGCCTGTTTGACCGCGCAGTGCGCTCCCGCACCGGCAGGTTGCTCGGGCCGCCCGCATTCCTGTTCATGGTCGCAAGCCTGACAACGACCGCTGCGTTGCTCGCGCCGGTCGGGTGGCTTTCTATCCTCCTTTTCGTCCCCGGCATGTTGTCCTTCGCGTTTCTTCTGCCCTGGTGCTTCGGCGCTGCCCATTTGGTGGCAGGCAAGGGCAAGGAGGCGATGGCGACGAGCCTCGCGATGATCGGCTCCGGTCTTCTGGGGCCGGCACTCGGCCCCCTTATCGTTGGCATGATCAGCGATGCAGCGACAGCGGCGCAGGTTCCCAACGGCCTTGGGCTCGGTCTGCTCACCGTCCCAGTCGCAAGCATCCTGACCGGCATCGCCATGCTGATCGCAAACCAGCGCATTGCTGCCTCGCTACGGCGGCCGTGACTGCCGAAGGGCCACGGCCGCAACCCCCGACTTTCACGAATTTCTGCGAAAGAGAGGTTCTTTCCATGTCCGACCCGATAACGCCCGTCGCACCGTCTTGGCGCTCGCCGCCGCCCCAGCGTCAGCAGGTCCGCGTCCATGCCCCCTCTGGCCGCATCTGCAAACCGGAGGATGTAGCCATGGCCATCGCCGCCTTGTGCGCGGGAGACGGCGAGTGGATCAACAGCCACCTCGTCTCCGCCAACGGAGGCTTCCTCTGATCGGCCGGGGCGAGTTTCGCGCCGCCGTGTGGCGCCGCAACGGGACGGACGATCAGCAACGCAATGCGGGCAATAATCAGGAGAAACTGCATGGTTGAGTTGGTCGTCAATGGAAGGTCGTTGAGCGTCGACGCCGAGGTCGACAAACCCCTCCTCTGGGTGCTCCGTGAGGATCTCGGGCTGCTCGGCCCGAAATACGGATGCGGCATTGCCCAATGCGGGGCTTGCCGGGTCCTCATCGACGGAAAGTCCACTCCCTCCTGCATCACGCCAGTCGGTTCCATCGCGGGCGCGTCGGTGGTGACCGTAGAGGGACTGGCTCAGGCGAACGGCGCCCTATCGGCAGTGCAGCAGGCGTGGCTCGACGAGCAGGTGCCGCAATGCGGATTTTGCCAACCGGGCTTCATCGTCGCCACCACGGCGCTGCTGGAGGCGAAGCCACGTCCGACAGACGCCGACATTGATGAGGCGATCACCAATATCTGCCGCTGTGGGACCTACCCGCGCATCCGCCGCGCGATCCATCGCGCCGCCGCCATGTTGGCCGAGCGTTGAGGAGACAGTCATGGCCCGTTTTCTCTCCCGTCGCGGCTTCCTGATCACCGGCGCGGCCCTTGGCGGCACCGCCCTTGTCGCCGCTGTCGGCGGCGTCGGCTATCTCGCCACCGTCGATGTCGACGGCCTTCACGGCCATCTCAACGGCGAGCGGGCCGCGCTCAATGCATTCCTCATCATCCAGAGCGACGGCCGGGTGGTCGTCAATGTTCCGCGCACCGAGATGGGCCAGGGCATCCATACCGGCCTTGCCATGGTGGTGGCCGAGGAACTGGATATCCCTTTCGACGACCGCATCACTGTCGAATTCCCGACGGAGGCGCATCCGGCCTATTCCGTGTGGTTCAACATGCTGCAGATCCGCCCGGAAGAGGCGTCCGGACCGGTTGTTTGGGTGGGTCGGCGCGTGCTGGGGCAGCTGGGCTTCATCGCCACCGGAGCGTCAGGCTCGACGATGGGTATGTGGCACCCGATGCGCGTGGCCGGTGCTTCGGCCCGCTACATGCTGCTGGCGGCGGCGGCGGCGCGGCTGGATGTGCCGGCCGCGGAGCTTGCCACCGGCGACGGGTTTGTTCAACACGTGTCCTCGGGCCAGCGGCTGTCCTACGGCGAGCTTGCCCGCGAGGCCGCCCTCCTGCCACCACCCGATCGTCCAGCGCTGAAACCCGCCTCTGAATGGCGGATCATCGGCCGGTCGCAGCCGCGGGTCGATCTCCCTGCCAAAGTGCGGGGTGAGCCGGTCTTCGGCATGGACATTGCTCTGCCTGACATGGTCCATGCCGCCATTCGGCATGCGCCGGTCTTCGGAGCCAAGGTGGGCCGCGTCGTTAATGAGGCCGAGGTTCGTGCTGCGCCCGGCGTGCATGACGTCGCCGTCATCGAGGGGCAGAAGGTGGCTGTGGTCGCGGCTTCCTGGTGGCACGCCGAGCAGGCCGCCTGGCTTCTCGATATCGAGTGGACCAAGACCGATGCTGACGGTGTCAGCAGCACCGAGATGTCAGCGCGACTTCGATCCGCGCTCGCAAGCACGACCCCGTACGAGCATATCGACGACGGCGACGCCAATTCCGTGATCACAAATGCTTCGACGGTGGTCAAGGCGGAATACACGGTGCCGTTCCTTCCCCATGCCTGCATGGAGCCGATCAATGCGACTGTGCTCGTCCGCGACGACTTGACTGCAGAGACGTGGGTTTCCTCGCAGTCGCCGATGGCCGTGCGGCAGGGCGTAGCCCGTGGCGCGGGGTTGGCGGGAGTCGAGCCAACCTCGGTGACCTGCAACATCACCATGAACGGCGGCGCCTTCGGCCGGCGCAGCGATCAGGACGTGGTGGCCGAGGCAGCTTTCCTCGCGGCGCGGCACCGTGGGCGACCGGTCAAACTGATCTGGTCGCGCGAGGAGGACATCGCATGCGGGCTATTCCGCAGCCATGCAGCTGCCCGACTGCGCGCTGCCCTCGGGCCGGACGGCCTGCCGGTTGCCTATGACGCGCTTGTCGCGACGCAATCAGTCATCGAATCGATCGCCAGCCGCAACCTGCCCGTCAACCCCGGTCCCGATGGGGATCGCATTTCGGTCGAGGGGTTGGACAAGCTGCACTACGCCGTCCCCAACCGTCGGATCCGCAGCCAGCATGTACCCAGCCACATGCCGATCCACTTCTGGCGATCGAACGGCTTCTCGTTCAACACCTTCTTCACAGAGAGCTTCATCGATGAATGCGCCCTGGCTGCCAGGGCGGATCCTTTGGCCTATCGCAGGGCACTTCTTCGGGGCAGTCCGCGCCACCTCGCCGTGCTCAACCGCGTGGCCGAGTTGGCCAAATGGGGCACGCCTATGGCGCCAGGTCGCGGACGCGGCATCGCCATCGAGGAGTGCTATCGCAGCGTCGTGGCGCAGGTGGCCGAGGTGACGGTGGCCGCAGACGGTGAAATCAGAGTGGACCGCGTCTTCTGTGCAATCGATGCGGGGCTCGTAATCAACCCCGACGCTGTGATCGCCCAGATGGAGGGCGGCATCAGCTTCGGCGTGACGACCGCGCTGATGAGCGCGATCTCGCTTGATGGTGGCGCGGTCGTGGAATCGAACTTTCACGATTTCCCTATGCAGCGTCTGGCCAATGCGCCGGCGATAGAGGTCGCGATCGTCGACAGCGGCCTGCCGCCGGGCGGGGCGGGCGAGCCGGGGATCGTGCCCGTTGCCGGCGCGATCGCTAACGCCATCCACGCAGCCACCGGCCGGCGGATACGCTCGTTACCGCTGGCCGTCACCGAGACTGTCGACGAACGCCGAACCCGGACCGTTTTGCCCCCCGCCGCGACGTGAGGCGTGTGTGCTCGCCTCGGATCAGGAAAGCTCATGCCGGACGAACCGACGAGAATTGCCACTGATCCTGTCTATCTGCGGGCGGCTTCAGAACCACCGGGGGCGGCCCGCCTCCCTTCAGGTCGCGCGGTCCGCATCCGGCGAAAGCTGCCCCAGTCATCGATCGAAGAGGAATGGCATTATGGATTTTGACCCGATAGCAGCGATCATGGCGTGGATCGGCGCGTATGGGCTCGTTGGTCTTTTCGCCATCGCGCTGGCCGAGCGCTTCGTGCCGGTCATCCCATCCTACGGGCTGCTGCTGGCGATCGGAATCGGCGCAGCGGACGAGGCCTGGTCGCTGCCCGCTGCATTCCTTTCGACAGTCGCTGGCGGTATGCTCGGCTGCGCAGCCTTGTTTTACACCCTGCGGGGGATGGGCACCGCGCGGTCCGTGCGCCTCCTGAACAGAGCCGGGCGGATCTTCGGAATGTCAGTCGATCGCATTGAGCGCGGGACTGCGTCATTCCGCAGGAATCAGGCAACGCTTGCGTTCGCTCTCCAGCTCGTCCCGACCGTCCGGCTGTTCGCTCCGGCCTTCGCCGCCATTCTGCGCGGAAGGTCGCGTAGCGTCCTCGTGGCATCGGCAGCCGGCATAGCCGCCTGGAACGGGCTGTTCATCGGCATCGGCTTCTACGCCTCCCACACGATCGAGACGGGGAACATGACGGTCCTCGCTTTGGCAGCCCTGGCCTGCCTGCTCGTTACAGAAGTAGCCCTATTCTGGCTCGCACGATGGGTTCGCGCCCGTCGCAGACGGGGGGCCGCGCTATGCCAAACCTGATGACATCTGGCGGGGGCGCGCAATCGGCAGTGCTACCGGGCCAAGAACATGTTCGGGGTGATATCCAATGAAACAGCAGCGTATAGCCGAGACGTTCGGCTTCTTACGAGCATGGCTTAAGAACCCTCTGCGCGTCGCCGCCGTCGCACCGTCGGGACGGGCGCTGGCCAACCTCATCACCTGCGAAATCTCGCGCGAGACCGGCCCGGTGATCGAGCTTGGGCCCGGCACGGGCGCATTCACACGCGCCCTGATCGCCCGTGGCGTCAGAGAGGAAGACCTAACGCTGATCGAGTTCGGGTCCGAGTTCGCCGCTGCGCTCCATTTCCATTATCCAAGAGCGCGCACGCTTTGGATGGATGCCGCCCGCCTGCGTACGATCGACCTCTTCGACGGGAGGCTAGCCGGCGCCGTGGTCAGCGGCCTGCCTGTGCTGTCGATGCCGCCCCGTAAGGTGATCGCGATCCTGACCGGCGCATTCCGCAAGATGAGGCCGGACGGCGCCTTCTATCAGTTTACCTACGGCCCGCGTTGTCCGGTTCCGCTTCGATTATTGGACCACCTCGGGCTCCAGGCGGAACGGATCGGTGGCACGCTCGTCAACCTTCCTCCGGCGGCTGTCTACCGGATCAGACGCACGCACCCCAATCCTTTCCACCTTGATCGCGTCTCATTGCGACAGCGCGAGCTCGCTGGATAAAAACTGGAAAGGCGCGAACGGAGCTCTGATTGGTCCAAGCTGGCGTCTTCGAGCGATTACCTGCGCAACAACCTTTATGTCGCCGCGAGTGGCATGTCCTGCCAACCCGTGAAGCACGCGGTTTTAACCATTGGGCGGATCGGCTGCTTTCGCGACCGATAGGGACGGCACGGGCGGCGATGTCGAAATTCCCTGGGGTATTTCCGCTGAAGGAGGCAAGAGCTGCACCTTGCCTCCTTCTAGAATCTTACAGGTCAAGCTGTGATCTTTGTCTTAAGCCAAATCACCGCAGCCTCAGAACTGGGAAATTGCAGGTTCCCCCTCGAGCCGCTTTTCTGAACAGCAACATGCGAGGCTCTCCATGGAGGCCGCTCTTCGCCCTCGATCCGCGAGAGCATCTACTAACCGAAGTTGAAATCTCATTGGCCCGTCCGAGCACGAGCTGTTGCTTGTGCCGCCCGGATCAACCCCTGATACTGGGCATCCTTGTCAGGATACCAGGGCATTCGTGCAATATCGGCGAAACCTGGGAGCGCCTCCATATGCTGCACCATGCGCCGGCGCATCGCCTCGTCTGGTAAGGGCCCGTACATGGCCTGGACATTCTCCTCGGCATGCTCCGGATTCGAAGTACCACATAGCACCGTCGTGACGGCTGGATGGGCCATAACCCACTTCAGGAAAAACTGTGCCCAGGTCGCGGCTTCGAATTCCCGAGCGAAGTCCGGTAGCGGGCGACCTTCCACCACCTTCATCAGGCGTGCCTTTTCGAGCGGAAGGTTTATGAGCACAGCGACCCCGCGGTCGGCGGCGGCCGGCAGCAGCCGGCGCTCGGCGCTGCGGTTGAAGATCGAATAGTTCGTCTGAACGAAATCAACACCGCCACGCTCCACGAGTTCGGCGAGCTGATCCTGCGGTCCGGATTCATGGTGAGTCACGCCGACGTAGCGAATGCGACCTTCCTTCTTCCAGGTCTGCATGAGGGGCAGGACCACCGGTGCGTTGACGATGCTGTGGCACTGCATGAGGTCGATCGTGTCGCGCCAGATACGCAGCCTCGACTGCTCGAAACTTGCCACAGCATGGCTCTCGTCGCCGAGATATTCGCCGGTCGACCAAATTTTGTTGGCCACGAAAATCTCGGATGCCTCCGGAGTACCCGCAAGGAACGCGCCAACAGAAACTTCCGCCGATCCGTAGAGGGGCGACGTGTCGATGACCCGACCACCGCCCGCGACGTAGCGCCGAAAGACCTCGCCGAGGCCGCTGCGGTCGTCACCCGGGCGGGCGTCAAAGGTCAGGAAGGTGCCGAGACCGAGTGTGGTGAGGGTCTGCTGCGTTCTCGGAATCGTTCGTGTTCGCGCGGCTTTCGCGGCAGCCGTCTTCGGCACGCTCGCTTGGCCCTGGGCGTTGGCCCCACCGGAAAGGAACGGTGTTGTAGCCAGTATGGTGGCTCCCGTGCCCAGCGTACCGATGAAGCCGCGCCGGCTGAAGCCGAAATTCTGCCGTTCGCTCATGCAATAGTCTCCTTTGTTGTAAGCTTGACTTCGTGCACGGACCTCTGCGCGTCGCGGGCTGGGTGACTGACCGAACCACCACAGACCTTCGATGCGGATCGGCGGCTCTCGAAGACGCCGCCCAGTGGCATGAGAGATCGCGTTTGCGCGCACGACGGCTAGGTCACTGCCGCTAAGCGACGTGCGATGACCGCTCCGACCCGCGAGGAGCCGGTGGCGCGGCGAGTTTGGATGGCTGAGATACCCATGGCTCAGACCACAAAGTCGAAGCGTGCGAACTGACCGTCGCCAGCGGGGCTAATGGTCATGAGCAGCGTTTCGTCGAAGATCCGGTCGCGCGCATTGCCCGGCTCGCCTGGGAAAAACAGCTGCGTTGTCATGACAACTCCGCCCGGACGCTGAACCCGGAAATGAAAGTGGCGCGTGCGTCCCGGATACAGCGCCGGCACCACGGTGTTGAACCACCACCGGCCTTGCTCATCGGCGAACTGGTGCCCACGCAGGCGAAAGCCCGAACGATCGTACTCGCCGTTTTCGTCCGCCTGCCAGATCTCGACGAGGCTGCGCGACGTGGGGCGACAGCGATCATCGAGGACGTAGCCGGCCACGGTGATGCGTTCGCCGCGGGGCGCCTCCAGATATAGATCCTGCTTCAGAGGTGAGTTCGGCTTGAAGAACGGGCCGGCCTCGCGGGCGGGCGTCGGTTCGTCTCCGTCGGCGCAGGCGCGCGTCAGCGGCAGCGACGGCGCCTCCTTTCCGATAGCGACCGCTCCGGAAAGCGGCACGAGCGGCATGGCGAGAAAACCCGAAAGAAGTGCGCGCCTTGATGTCGTCATTGCGGGGCCTCCGTTGCTCACCGAATTAGAACTGCCAATCGACCGGGACCCAGGCATAGGCCGTGTCGGTCTTGAGTATGCGACCGAGACCTGGGAATGGATAGTGGAAGCCGAGAACGAGAAGCCGGTCTGCCGCCGCCATGTCGAAGATGCGGCGGCGGGATGCGAGTGCGGTGTCCTTGTCGCGATCCGGCCCAGGCGTCCATGGCCGATCGACATTAACGATCGGGTGGTAGGCGAGATCGGCGGTCAGCAGGAGCTGATCGCCCCCCGATTGGACAAGGAAGTTTGCCATGCCGGGGGTGTGGCCGAATGCTGGAAGCGTGGTCAGCCCGGGTACGATCTCCGCGCCGGCTTCATACAACTCGATCCCGTTGGTGACCGGTTCGACGCTTCGCTTGATGGCCGCTGCGAAATTGCGACGGAAATCCTCTGGCACCGGCATATAGGAAAGGTCGGGATCGTTGCGGACGAAGAAGTCCCAGTCTGCCCGTGGCGCAAAGACCGTCGCGCGAGGGAAAGCCTTGCCGCCGTCAGCCGTCCGAAGATTGCCCACATGATCGGGATGCGTGTGGGAGACCACCACGACGTCGATGTCCTCGGGCCGCAAACCGATGGCGGCCAGATTGTCGAAGATGCGACCGCCTTGCGGTCCCATGGTCTGCCCGGCTCCGGCTTCGAGGAGGATCCGCCTGCCGTTCGTCTCGATAAGAAGCGTGTTGAGATTGAGCGTCAGGCGGTCGGTCGGCAGGAAGGTGCGCCTCAGAACCTCCTGTAGTTCTGCCTCCGGCGCATTGCTGGCGTAGACCCGCGGAGGGCCGCCGATCAAGCCGTCGCTCAACACGGTCGCTGAGATGTCGCCGATGTGAAAGCGGTAATGGCCGGCATTTCCACCTTGGGCTGGGGACGACACAGCGGGAGCAGCCTGCGCAATGGCCATGCCGGGCGGCAAGATCAGCCCCGTCACGGCCGACGCGGCTGTCAGCATGATCTTCCTGCGGTTCAGTGTGATTTCACCCATAGTTTTGATCCCGTTGATATATCGGCTCGCAGGTGCTGCTCTTGATTTAAGCGTCGGCAGGAAGGGCCGCGATCATCCGTGGTGCCGCCTAGCTATATGTTCTCCAAGGATGACACAGCTGGGGCGTGCGGATAAGCTAACGAAAACGGATCAGCCTATTAAGCAGGACTTTGCAATGCGACCGCTACGCCTAGACAGCTTAGAGATCTTTGAGGACGTCGTGCGCTGCGGCGGCTTTAGAGCCGCCGCGCTTGGCAGGGGCGTTTCGTCGTCCGCCATCAGTCAATCGATCAGCGTGCTCGAGGAAGCGCTCGGGATCCGGCTGCTGAATCGAACGACACGCAGCGTCGCGCCGACGGAAGCGGGCGAGCAGCTTCTCGAGCGGCTAAGGCCGGCGCTTCCCGACATCAGAACAGCGATCGACGATCTCAATCAGCTTCGCGAGCGCCCATCCGGCACCGTGCGGATCAATGCCCCGGGTCCGGCCGCCGACCACCTTCTGTGCCCTCTGGCCTTTGAGTTCATGAAAATCTATCCCGACGTCAACGTCGAGATCATCAGCGATGCTGCGATCATCGATATCGTGGAGCAGGGTTTCGACGCCGGCGTGCGCTTCGGGAACCAGCTCGCCCAAGACATGATTGCCATGCCCCTCGGTCCCGCCTTGCAATATGCGATCGTGGCCTCGCCCGATTATCTTCGCAGGCGCGGTAGACCAGATTCGCCGCGCGATCTCTTGCAGCACGACTGTATTCGTCGCCGTTTCCCCGGCGGAACCATGGTGACGTGGAAATTTAAAAGAGACGGCGAAGAAGTGGAAATCACCCCGAACGGTCGGTTGACGCTGAGTTCAGCGCAACAAGAGCGGCAAGCCGCGCTCGCGGGATCGGGAATTGCCCACCTGTTCGAGGATTACGTCCGTGATGATATCGAACAAGGCAGAACTATCGAGCTGCTCAGTGACTGGAAAAAGAAACTGCCGAGCTGGTATCTGTATTATCCGAGCCGGCGGCATACGAGCGCAGCCGTGCGGGCTTTCCTCGAATACGTCCGTAACCAGAGATGGTAGTTAAGAAAAGACGGGCGGGAAGAGGCCGATAAATCCGTAGGTGCGGGCGGGTTCGCATCCGCCCGCATCTACCACCTTCGCCACGCCCGGATGTTGCCGAGATTCCGGTCTGCGCGCTATATATTCGTTAGCCGGGTGGTCGGGAAAACAGCTGAAGTAGCGAGTTCTGGCGGAGACCTATTCTTTTATATACCGGATCTCCAGCAGCGGTGGCCTCGAGCATACCCCGTCACTTGCGCGTGACCGCCACCCCGAAACCGCCACTGGCGGTCAGTGTCGGTCGCTGCTAGGTCCAGAAAACAGACAGGAAACTCGCTCTGCGTCAAGCCGCATGACCAGCTCCATGACCGTTCAATTTTGCTGAACTTGACGCACACAACCGCCATCCACCCTCGCACGCGCCAGCACCTAGGGATCACGTGGGGACGGAGCGCATGCCTTCTGCGGAGATGCGCCTTGTCGGGTTAGGATACGCCCGGATGTTCGCCGCCGTTTTGAAGAAGGTCGCTTTGGCGCCGTGACATTTCAGCAGATCAAATAGCTTAGGATTGATATCTGGGGCCGTCATCGAACTGGCCGGCAACCGCTCCCCTCGCCGCTTCGGACACTTGAGACTTCATTAACTCATCGCGACGGAACGTTGTCTAACGGGGATTTCCGCACGTCCGTCAGAACACTATTTCTTTTCGAGAAGGCCGCTCTTATCGAAGACTGTAAAAAGCCGCCTTCCCGGCGCGCGATTTACGCAGTACGAACTGTGCGGCTGGCATATTCGCTATTCAAGCGCTGCTGGTTCATCGCGTCACGCTTCGGCGCAGCGCCAAACATCCGGCAGTATTCGCGGCTGAATTGCGAAGCGCTCTCGTAGCCGACCTGATAGGCAGCCTCTGCTACGCTTGCAGCTTCAACCACCATCAGTCGCCTTGCCTCGAGAAGGCGCAGCTGCTTTTGGAACTGGAGCGGCGTCATCGAGGTGAGCGCCTTGAAGTGCTGATGGAACGACGACGGGCTCATTCGCGCGACCTCGGCCAGATGCTCCACATGCAGCGTCTGGGCGAAGTTCGTGTGCAGCATGGAGATGGCTTTCACGACCCGCTCGATATTCGATTCGGGTAACGCCAACCTGTAGAGTTCGCCTCCATGCGGGCTGTTCAGAAGCCAGAAGCAGATCTCGCGTACGATGGAGGGGTAGAGGATCGGGATCGCTTTCGGCGTCTCGGACAGCCTGACAAGACGCTGGATGCAATCCGCCAGAGGTACATCGACCTGGCTCACGAACATGCAGGGGCCGTGGCTGACAGGTGGGACAGGCGGCTCATCCAATTGTTCAACCACCTCGCGCATCACAGTCACGTCGAGATCTATGGTGACCCCGATGTAGGGCGCGTCGGGGCTCGCCTCAACGATCCGCCCGCTGGCCGGCAGTTCCACGCTTACGACAAGACACTCCATCGCGCCGTAGGACAGCATGTCGTCACCAAAGAGGATCTCTTTTCCTCCCTGGATCACGACGCAGAGAGATGGTCTGTAGATCGCCCGCATCGGCATCATCATTGCCTGACAAGAACGGACAATGTTGAAGCCGTCGATCGGGGTCGGAAACAGGCCCTCACCGCCACCCTGACCCTCGATATAGCCGGTAACCGCGGCAAGAAGCGACGACGACACGCAAGCCTCCGGTTTGTTGCGAGGCCAATGCAACACGCAATCCATATCCGGCAAGGAATCCTCACTTGTAGGAATAGGCAAGTTTCTTGAGAGTTCGGGCATTCTGTTCACGGTGCACTCCATCTAGCTTGAAGGTGCCAAACAAGCGAGGAGTGCGCCGAGCATGACAGAAACTCCCTTGCGGTCAATAGATGTTCAAATAGGTAAATCACCGGCGTCCAGGGAAGCAGGCCAGTCTCATTCGCCCTGCTGAACGCAAGTCAAAGCGTCGCCGCTTCCACAACATTAACGGTATTTCCGCCCACGCAGATAACCGGGCGTGGCGCGCACCGTGCGAGACGTCAGCGCAGCCTTGCCGACCAAGTCTTGTAACAGCCTCAACAAAGGAGACTTTTGAAATGTCCGATACTGATAGCTCCCGCCGCACGTTCATGGCCCTCGCCGCCGCGGCGCCGGCGGCTCTCGCCCTGACGAGCGCGGCCTCGGCGCAGACGTCCACCGCCGGCACCGGCACCCTGCCTGGCGCCGGTCGGGCTGCGGTTGTGACCGGATCGTCGCGGGGCATCGGCGCCGCTACCGCTAAGCGTCTGGCGCAGGACGGCTACGCCGTGACCGTGAACTATCTCACCAACCGCGATCTGGCCGGCCAGGTCGTGGCCGACATCGAGGCGGCTGGCGGTCGCGCCATCGTTCGCCAAGCGGACGTGGCTGATCCCGCGGCGGTCAAGGCGCTCTTTGATGCCAATGACGAAGCCTTCGGCGGGGTTGATGTGGTGGTGAACAATGCCGGGATCATGAATGTCGGCCCCTTTGGTCAAATGACCGACGTGGCATTCGATCGAATGATGGCCACCAACGTAAAAGGCAGCTTCAACGTTCTGCGCGAGGCGGCGCGGCGTACGCGTGACGGCGGCCGGATCATCAGCCTCAGTTCGAGCATCATAAAGACGCCGCCCCCGGCAACTGGCGCGTATGCGGCCACAAAAAGCGTCCAGGTGCTCTTTTCCAGCGTCCTCGCGAAGGAACTAGCCGGCCGCAACATCTCGGTCAACTCTGTAGCTCCCGGCGCAGTCGACACGCAACTCCTCCGTCAACACGGAGAAGAAGCACTCCGAGGAATTCCCGAGCAGACGCCGCTCGGTCGCCTGGGACTGCCGGATGACATCGCCAGCGTGATTGCTCTTCTTTGCTCTCAGGAAGGTGCCTGGATCGATGGTCAGAATCTATTCGCGAACGGCGGCCTAGGCTAAGGGAGAGCAACCGGCTTGCCCGTGCCGCCGAAGCTGCCAAGCGCCGTCCCCGACGGCGCAGGCTGAATGCAATCGAGATCGGATCAGAGGACCACTGCCCGGTCTCGAAGATCCGGAAAGGAGATCGCTGGATACCCCATCAGCCAGCGATCTCCAAGCCACCGAAGACCGTTTCCGGAACCTAGACGCCTTTGGTGGCCCCATCCCCATAGCAACGAGCCGAGGCGAAGCTTATGGCCTTCGACCCGGCGACTGCATTCGCGGCCATGATCAACGCCTATGGCTCCGTGAGTCGCTTTGCCGTTTTACTGCCAGAGTGCTCCATGCCGATGATACCGTACGGGCTCGCCGAGCGGATAGAGGCGTATAAATCAACCTGTTTCGTTAGATTTGACATACGTTTGCGGGAGCCTGAGCGCGCAGTCGGTGTTTGGCGAGACCACCCGCGATGATCGTCGCCCGTTCGACAGCGGCGACTGTTATGAGGGCGCCAACCGTCCGGACTAACAGCTCGCAGTTCATTTAAGGCACCGTCCGCGGCAAGGTCGCAAATACTTCCGCGGCGGCCCCTCTCCGGTCTGAGCAGAATTATCCCCGTCGCAGCTTGGGGCGGTTGAGCAGCCCCCTCCTTGGGATATGCCAGCCCTCGCCTAAATATGCGCTCGTAGGCGCCGCAAAGGCGCATTGGCGTGCACGACAGACACCGGGACAGCGAACATGTCATGTGACTGGAGGCATCGAAGCTGGCAGATTGCCGTAGCTTCTGAAGGAGGCGATTGCTGGAGTTTGGATGGCGGCTATCCGCACAAGGGGCCGGGCCAACCACTTTCGACGCGAGCTAGATAAAAATATGACAGTCGCTGCCGCTTCACGTTTGGTGCCGCGACCCCACTTGATTATTGCCACCTCTATGGAATCGGAACCTGCAGGAGATGCTCGATCCGAACCGGCAATTTTCGCAGCCGCTTGCCGGTTGCATGAAAGATTGCATTCACGATAGCTGCCGATGCGCCGACCATCGCCACCTCGCCCAGTCCCTTCACCCCTACGCTATTTGCCACCGGGTCGGGTTCATTGATGAAGTCGACCTCGATCTCCCCAATATCGGCGTTCACCGGCACCACGTAATCCACCAGATCATTGTTAAGGAAACCGCCGAAGCGCGGATCGACTTCGGTTGCCTCACGAAGTGCTGCGCCGAAGGCCCACACGACGCCACCACGCACCTGACTGACCGCAGTGCGCGGGCTGACCACGCGCCCGCAATCGGCGACACTCACCACGCGCGGCATCCTGATGCGCCGGGTGGTCGGCTCGACCTGGACCTCAACAAAATGGGCAATGTAGCTCATTGCTGTAAATTCGGGAAAGGTCGGACCGGCGATCGCATATTGCCCCCTGCGCAACCGTTCCAGTGCTGCAGCATCCTGACCGGGTCCGAGCAGCGAAACGTCAACAGTTAAAAACGGGCGGCGTATGGCGGCGAGCTGCTGATGAATGGTTCCGGAAAACTGCCTGCCTGCGAGCAGTTCGGATATCGCGGCGCGCATCCGCTCGACAGCGAGTGCTGCAGTCGGCACCACGCTGAATGTTCCCCAGGACCCGGCAGTGATCTGCTGGGGAGCAACGGTGGTGTCGCCAAGGACAATGTCGAGCTTTGCCGCGTCTATCTCCAGACCGTCGAGCAGTACGGCACCAATCGCAGTCTTGATACCCTGGCCGAATTCGTGATGCGTTGTCGCGAAACGTGTCGTACCGTCTGCGCTGATGCGAAGCGTCGCCACGGTTGCGGTGACCAGGGCGGGATAGATGCCGCTCGCAACACCCCAGCCGACCAGCGAGCCGTCCGCCGCCCGCATGGATCCGGGCTTGGGCGTGCGTTTCGACCAGCCAAAACGTTGGGCGCCGCGGCTGAGGCATTCATTGAGATGACGGGACGACAGTGGCCGGCCGTTCTGGGGATCGACGCGGGTATCGTTGGCGATGCGAAAATCGACCGGGTCCGCGCCAAGGCCATACGCCAATTCGTCAACTGCGCATTCAAAGGCGAAGCACGCCGGATGCTCGTGTGGTGCGCGCATATGCCCGGGAGGTTGGGTGTCGATCCTGTAGTCCACGCCGCCGCCATAATAGTTTCGAATGCCGTACAAGCGTGTGGGGCCAGCATGATAATCGGGCGGAAAGGTACCTCGGCGGGACTGCTGCTGATCGGCGACATAATGTACGCCCGTCATTTTTCCCGCAGCATCGGCTCCAAGCCTGATGCGGTGCGTGCTGTTCGGCCGGAACTTGGCAAGGTGAAATATCTGCCCCCGCGGGGTGACCAGCTTGACTGGCCGTCCGAGCAACATTGCTGCCCGGGCGATGATGGCCGTTTGCTGCTGTACCCAGCCCTTTTGACCGAATGCTCCGCCGACCGACGGGCTTTTAACGTCGACAATACCCGGGTCGATCCGCAGGATCCGCGCAACAACCTCCTTGATCCCACTGGCGAACTGGGTCCCTTCATAGATGGTCAGCCGGCCATCCGTCCAGACAGCGGTCGTCGAAATCAGCTCGATCGGATTGTGATGCTGGGCTGGTGATTCGTATTCGACATCCACCGTCATGGTAGCTTGCGCCAGAGCGGCTTCAGCATCGCCGAAAGCGGTTGGCCGCGCCTCCTCGCGGACTGCGAGCGCGCTGCGCTTGGTGGCCGCAAACGGCTGTGTCTCGAATGTCGCCGCCACGCGCTCAGCTCCCTCCGTCGCCGCCTCCAACGTCTCGGCGACAACCAGCGCGATCGGCTGGCCACGGAAGGCGATATCTCGATGAAGGGTCGGAGGCGCGTCAGCGTTGGGGAAGCGCACCGGCTCCGGTGGCGGCGGAAAATCATCTGGCGTCAGTATACGCACCACGCCCGGCACACTGACGGCGTCTTCGACGTGGAGGGTCGCGATACGGCCTTTGGCCACCAACGATGGTACGAGCATTGCGTACAGCATTCCCGGCACGGGAATGTCGGCGGCATAGGCCGTTGCGCCCCGAACCTTGTCAACAGCGTCAATTCTCGCCCGGTCCTTGAACGGTGTGGTGGTCATGAGGTTCTCCCTAAAGCAGATGTTCGATGCGGATCGGCAACTCGCGTATTCGTCTGCCCGTCGCATGGAAGACGGCGTTGGCGACGGCCGCCGAAATCCCCACCATCGAGACCTGGCCCAGTCCCTTGACCCCGGCAGGATTTGAGAGGGGGTCCGGCTGGTCGATCAGGCCGATCTCAATCTCGCCGATGTCGGCATTCACGGGCACGACATAATCGGCCAGGTCTTCATTGAGGTAGCCGCCGTAGCGCGGGTCGATCTCAGTCGCTTCGCGCAAGGCGTGGCTCAAGCCCCAGATCACACCGCCGTACACCTGGCTCCGCGCGGTACGCGGGCTTATCACCCGGCCGCAGTCGGCGATGCTCACCACGCGCGGCACCCGAATGCGCCGGGTGCGCGGCTCGATGCGCACCTCCAGAAAATGGGCGCTGTAGCTGAAGGTCGAGAATTCCGGATAAACAGATTCGGCGACGGCAAAGCCGCCCTGACGCAAGGTCTCCAGCGCGGCCTGATCCTGGCCCGGTCCCACGGTCGTCACCTCAACCTGCAGGAAGGGACGGCGGATGCTTGCGAGCTTCCGGTGAAGGTTTCCCGAGATCTGCCGGCCGTCCAGCAGGTCCGCGACGGCAGCCCGCATCCGCTGCGCCGCCTGCATGGCCGCCGGCACGACGCTATTGGTGCCCCAGGATCCGGCGGTCATGTGCTGTGGCGCTGCCCTCGTGTCACCGAGCGCGATTTCCAGCCTTTCGGGGTCGATATCCAGGTCCTGAAGCAGCACCGACGCGATGGCCGTCCGCATGCCCTGGCCCATTTCGTGACCGGAGATGGCAAAGCGGGTATGGCCGCGCGCGTCGATCCTGAGCGTCGCGATCGCCGGTGTCGTCGCCGACTGGTAGATACCGCAGGCCATGCCCCATCCGATCAGGCTGCCGTCAGCCGCGGTCATCGACCCCGGCACCGGCGAGCGCCGCGACCAACCGAAGCGCCGCGCACCTTCCTTCAAGCATTCGTTCAAGAACCTCGAGGACAGGGGATGGCCATTCTGCGGATCAACGCGTGTGTCATTCGCCAACCGAAATTCGACCGGATCGCGGTTCGTCTTATGGGCAAGTTCGTCGATTGCACTTTCGAACGCGAAGAATGCAGGCTGGGGATGCGTGCCGCGCATGTAGCCTGAATCCTGGCGATCAAGCCGGATATCGGCGCCGGTCCCCAGATAGTTTCGAATGCCATACATCCGGATTACGTCCCGGTGATATTCGGGGACAGCGAAATATCCGTTTGGCGACTGCTCCTGTTCGACGTGATGCTGCACACCGACAATCGTTCCGTCCGCGTCCGCACCTATGCGGATCTGATGCCGCGTACGAGCCCGGTAGGTGGCGGTATGAAATATCTGGGCCCGCGGCTGCACGAGCTTGACCGGCCGGCCCGTCAGAATCGCGGCACGCGCAACAAGCGCTGTCTGCCGTTGCACGGCCTTTTGCCCAAAACTGCCGCCCGTAGTTGCGCCGCGCACATGGACGAGGGCTGGATCCAGCCGCAATGCCCCTGCGACGGCACCTTTGACGAGTGAACTGGCCTGGGTCGATTCGTGGATCAACAACGCGCCATCTTCCCAGAGTGCAACCGTCGCGATGAGCTCAAGAGGGTTGTGATGCTGCGTGGGAGAATTGTAAGTCGACTCTACCGTCGCCGCCGCACCGGAAAGGGCTGCTGGAGCGTCCCCGAATGCGACTTCATCCGCAGGCTGACGCCGCGCGCCGGCGCTTTCCATCACGCAGGCAAACGCCTCCGCCACGTAGGTCGGGCGGATTACCTCAGCGCCTTCAATCGCAGCTTCCAGCGTTTCAGCGATGACCAACGCGACCGGCTGGCCGCGGTAGGCGATGGTTGTTTCCAGGGTCGGAGGCGGCGGCGGGGGACCATCTTCGCTGAACGGCGGAGGTGCCGGAAAATCTTCAGGGGTTAGGACACGGACGACGCCCGGCACGCGGAGCGCCGCATCAACGGGCAGCGAGGATAAGCTGCCTTTGGCGATGGTGGCCGGGACAGTCATCGCGTAAAGCGTTCGGGGAAGCACCAGGTCGGCCGCAAATCTTGCCTCTCCCCGCACTTTGGCAAGAGCATCGACGCGGGCGCGATCGGGAAAAGCGGTGGTACTCATGTGCGACCTCTTCCGGCGGCAATGATAAGGGCATCAGCAATGGTGCGGGCGCCGAGCTCTGTCTTGAAGCTGTTATGCCGCCCGGGTCGCGCATCACGGAAGGCGGCTTGGCCGGCAGCGAGCGCGAGTTCCGGCGTGAGCCGATGGCCGATCAGAACCTCTTCGGCCTCGGATGTGCGCCACGGCCGCGTTGCCACGCCGCCAAGCGCGATCCGCGCCCCCTCCACCCGATCACCGCTCATCTCCAGCGCTACCGCAGCTGAAGTGAGCGCGAAGGCGTAGGATTCCCGATCCCTGATCTTATGGTAGGTCGACAGGCGGCCGGCCGGCGTCTTCGGCACCGTGATTGCAGTTATCATCTCGCCGGGCCCGAGGGTAAATTCAAGATGCGGGGTATCGCCCGGCAATCGATAGAGATCGCCGACGGGCAGCGAACGTGAACCAGCCGGTCCCAAAAGCTCGATGGAGGCATCCATCGCGACAAGGGCCACCGGCCAGTCCCCCGGCGAGACGGCGGTGCAGGCCTGGCTGGTTCCGAGAACCGCTTGGCCGCGATCGAGCCCTCCGATAGCTGCACAGCCACTGCCCGCTTCGCGCTTGTTGCAGGGATAAATCCCACCCCCACCGTTGCGGAAGTACATGCAGCGCGTACGCTGGAGGAGATTGCCGCCGACGGTCGCCATATTGCGAAGCTGCTGGGAGGCCGCCTTCGCCAGAGCCTCCGACAGAACCGGATAGTCGCGCCCGACGACGGGATCCTCTGCAACGGCGCTCATCGCTGCGTTCGCCCCAAAGCGAAGCCTATCGCCGACCGTTTCGATCCGGTCCAGCCCCTGGACAGCGGTCACGTCGATCAGATAGTTCGGCCGCTCGATCATAAGCTTCATAAGATCGTAAAGCGTGGTGCCGCCGGCAATGAAGCGTGCACCTTCGCCGGCTTCGGCGAAAGCACCGACTGCTTCTTGAGGTGTTGCCGGACGGATGTAGGTGAATGGGCGCATTTTTCAGCCCCTTCCCATCTTGGCAGCAGCATCTTCAATGGCAGCGACGATGCCGACATAGGCGCCGCAGCGACAAATGTTGCCGCTCATATATTCACGGATTCGTTCGCGTGACGTAGCGTTGCCCTCGGCGACGCACGCCACCGCAGCCATGATCTGACCAGGCGTGCAGTAGCCGCATTGAAGCGCATCGTGATCGATGAACGCCTGCTGCATCGGGTGTAGCGTGTCGCCTTCGGCAAGGCCCTCGATTGTGAGCACTTCCCGGCCATCGACTTTGGCTGCCAGCGTCAAGCAGGAGGCGACACGGCGGCCGTCTATGTGAACAGTGCACGCACCGCACTGCCCGTGGTCGCAGCCCTTCTTTGCCCCCGTCAGCGCAAGCCGTTCGCGAAGCAAGTCGAGAAGGGAGGTCCTCGCATCAACCGTAAGCTCCACCGTTTGGCCGTTAACCGACGTGCGAATTATGAGCGCCTGATCCGCAGAGACGGGCAAAGCAGCTTGGCGAGGCCCGCTTTGAGCGCGAGCGGAGTCTGCGAAATGGCTGGCGGCGACAACCGCGACGCTTGCGATCATCGCATCTCGCCGTGATACGAGGAGTTGGTTGTCCGGGATCTCCGGCGCGACGTCAGGATCATTGCACATTGTTGCTCCTCTCGATTGGAAGTTGTTGCGGCAGAATCTGCATTGCTCGGACGGTTCTTTCCTCTGAGCAGGTGACGTGTTGGGATAAGAGCCCGTAGGACAACCGATTGAATCCTCCCGTCGGCGCTATCAGATTTGGCAGCACCGATCGGCGCGGGCTAACTCCCGCCAAAATAAACCCCTGCAGCGAGATCTTCCAAAAGCGTGGAGCCGCCTGGCGACCAGCCCAGATTGCGGCGCGTTTCGGCACTGGATGCACGGATGTCCATCGCCGCGAAGTGATTGAACCAGCCGAAATGGTTAAGCGCGGCTTCTGCGTCGATCGGTGCGACCGGAAGGTCCAGACCGGTGCCGATTGCGGTCGCGATATTCCGCAAGGGAATGCCTTGCTCGGCAACTGCGTGGAAGCGCGCATGGGTCGACGCCCTCTCGGCCGCCAATCGATAGAGCCGGGCCGCGTCGCAGCGATGGACGGCGGGCCACCGGTTCTCGCCGTTGCCGACATAGGCCGAAAATCCCTTTGCCCGTGCGATATCGATGAGAGTTGGCACGAACGCACGATCCCCTTCGCCATGAACACTCGGCGGCAGACGGACGATCGAGACCGGCACCCCCAGCTCGGCCACCGCATCGGCGGCAATTTCCGAAGCAGCGCGCGGATTGGCGGCTGCGTCGGACAGAGGAACAGCGTCCGTGGCTTCCGTAACGAGCCCGTGCTTGGGCAAGACGCCGATTGCCGACGTGACGATGAGTGGCCTATCCGAGCCGGTAAGTTCTCCACCGAGAAATTCGATGACATCGCGATCGGCTTCGCAGTTCGCGCGGAACTGCGAAAAGTCGTGATTGAAGGCGGTATGTATAACGCCGTCAGCCCGAGCCAGCGCCGCCCGCAGGCTGTCTCGCTCGCGCAGATCGGCCGCATAGGCTTCCGCCCCGAGGGTCGCCAGCATTCCGGCCGCGGCGGCGGACCGGACTAGTCCGATTACCCGATGTCCGGCATCGACCAGATCCTTCACCACAGCCGAGCCGACAAAACCTGCTGCGCCGGTCACCAAGATACGCATAGCAATCTTCCTTTAACTGAAGGCAATCCAGCGGCCGGCGAAGACGGCGCTGACCCAGAAACACAGCGATACGGCACCTGAGAAGCGCGCGGCTCGCCTTCCAACCAGGACCGCGAGATTAACGCCCAGCCCCGCCTGCCGCAGAAGCAGCGCGTTGCCGCCGGCTGCCGCAATGATCATCATCTTGATGAGGAAAACCGGATTTTCCGCGTAGTTCGCAATCCGCACCGATAGCAGCAACAGCCCGGTCGTCGCTGCCAAAGCAAAGCCGCAGAGCGCCATCCTCACCAGCGCCGGCAAGGCCGCATCGAATTGCGGGCAAAGAATCCGCAACAGCCGCAGGTCGACCGCGACGATCGAGCCCAGCAGGGTCCCTATGCCGATGATGTGCAAGGCCGAAACCACAGGATAGACCCACGGCACCGCAACGATCAGCCGAACAACGCCAAGGTTCTCGATCTCTTGAAACATCAAGGCTAGCATCCGTCCACTCCCGGCGCCCAGTCTCTGGAGTAGGATAGCATCTCCCCGTCCCTCAGCCGTATCCAGGTGCTGCGCAACTGATGCGGGGGCAGGCAGTTGCGAAGCGCAACCAGTGTGACGCGATCACCGGGCTTTACCTTAGCTTCGAGGTCGTAAAACATGCGGACCGGAGAAAGTTCGACCTCACGGACCTGTCCGAGGTCCTCGGGACGAGCTGATACCGGTCCAAAATACTCGTCCGGACGGCCGAGTTGCCCGTCAGCGACCTTTGCTTGCTCGACACGGACGGAAAGAACGGGGTGCGGCGGCGAGAAGGTCGTTGCCGTGACGATGCCGGAAATGAGTATTGGCCTGGAGGCATCGTAGCGGCCGGTAATCCCATGATGCGCGAGCGCGCTGCCTGCTAGTCCGCTGGCAAGGACGACGGCTGCAGTATGCCTCAAATGAGTCATAGGAAACATATTACGCTCCATCGGCAACAGATGTTTCTGTCCTAGTCGATGCAAACGTAGAGGCTTGATGCAGCACGATCCATGCCCTACCGTCCGCGATATCGTCGCGATCGTCCGGAATTCGTATGGATCCACTTTCTGAAGTCTTGTCGCTACTCAGAACGCGCAGCTATGTGTCGTCCGGTTTCAGGGCCGGCGGCGAGTGGTCGCTTCATTTTTCGCTCAAGGACGACGTGATCAAATGCTACGCTGTCGAGGCTGGCGGATGTTGGCTGGCGGTGGACGGGATCGGTGAGCGGGTCAGGCTTGAAGCTGGAGATTGCTTCGTCCTCCCAAGTGGACGTCCGTTTCGCCTTGCCAGCGATTTGACGCTCTCGCCGATGGATTCGAAGGCCGTGTTCCCTCCCGCCCTGCCAGGTGGCACCGTCACGCTGAATGATGGCCGTGACCTGCTCCTCGTGGGGAGTCGCTTTACCGTGGCGGGACGGCACGCAGGCATGCTTCTGAAGATGATGCCACCGATTGTGCATATTCGAAAGGATGTGGATCAGGCGGCATTGCGCTGGTCAGTGGCGAGGATGCGTGAGGAACTTCGCGATGGTCAGCCTGGCGGCGCGTTGATTGCGCAACAGCTGGCCCACATGATGCTGGTTCAAGCGCTGCGCCTCCATCTGCTGGAAGGTGTTCATGAGCCCGGCTGGTTTGCAGCACTAACTGACACCCGTCTGTGCGCGGCGATATCGGCAATGCATGCCAATCCTGCGGAGCGCTGGACCTTGCAGGAACTTGCTGCAGAGGCCGGAATGTCGCGATCGGTCTTCGCGCAGCGGTTCAGGGAAGCGGCCGGTGAAACACCTTTGGAATACCTGACCCGCTGGAGGATGCTTCTGGCCGGCGAGGAACTGGAGGTTGGACGATCGGTTTCGGCGATCGCACCCGCGCTCGGCTATGCATCCGAGAGTGCCTTCACCAGCGCGTTCAAGCGCGTGATGGGCTGCACGCCAAGGAACTATCTGAACAAAAGTAAGACTAGGCTTCCGCTTCAGGCCGCTCAGACCGGCCGCGATACCCACAGAAGGCTTCGCGGCTGAATCGAATGATACTCCCGTGCGGGTCCCAAGGCCCCGAAGCCGGGCGAAATGCCGTCTGCCCGGCTTTCGCAAAAATCCTGATTTTTGCTACAGGGGCGGCAAGCGTCGTTTGACGGACGTTCCCTTGATGACGGCCGTGCTGGTGACGGCGTGTTCTGAGAGCGCTTCGAGGACGTCGTCCATCTGCTCGATCGTATGGACTACCAGACGAGCAAGGAATGGATCATCGCCGGTGATCTTGTCGCATTCGACAAATTCCGGACGCTCCTGAATGAGCCGTTCGACGAGGTGCAGTTTGCCGGGGAGCGGCCGGATGCGCACCATCGCGTTGTCGAACAGGCTTGGTCGCGTCCTTCGTGAACGGCGTCGTCAAGGACCGTGCAGCCGTCAGCGCCGCGATCACGTCGCCATGGTCGAATGGCCAGACCGAAGGGCAGATCACCAAGCTCAAATTGGCGAAACGCCAGATGTATGGCCGCGGAAAGATTGACCTCCTCAAGGCCCGCGTCATAGGCGCGGGATAAAATCCATCACCACCAAAACTGCGTCAAAGCCAATTTTGGACGCCGATTAACAGCCCTCGGCGTGATGAGCGAAAAAAATTGCTTTTATCGCTCAGATTATTGCGGCATTGTGGGCGATAATATGGAGTTTATCGCCCATGGCGTGGAATTGGGAATTGGCGGGGTGGCCGAAGTTCGAGTGGAACCCTGAGCTTCTGCGGGAGAGGGAGCTGGCATCCATGGAGAATGCAGCTATCGCGGTCGGCACCATGCGCCATCTCGGGAAGAACGATCGCGAGGACGTCGTGATCGAGCTTCTCAGCTCCGATGCTTTGAGCACATCAGCCATCGAGGGGGAAGTCCTCGACCGTGACAGCGTTCAATCGTCCCTTCGGCGGCAACTCGGACTGTCTGCGGCACCTCTCCGCAGCAGTCCGGCAGAGGCAGGCATTGCAGAGATGATGGCAGACCTCTACCGCCACCCACTTTACCCCATCACCGAGGAGCGGCTGTTCGAATGGCACCGGATGGTGATGAATGGCCGCCGGGACATCGCCGACATCGGCAGCTATCGCCGTCATGACGAACCGATGCAGATCGTCTCCGGCGCTTTCGGCCGCCAGCGCATACACTTCGAAGCACCTCCATCCGAGCGCTTGGCAGTCGAGATGAGCCGGCTTCTCGAATGGCTTGAACACACCTCTCCGGAAGGGGCGCACCCGCTTGCTGCCGTCACCCGCGCCGGCATCGCGCATCTGTGGTTCGAGAGCATCCACCCTTTCGAGGACGGCAACGGCCGTATCGGCCGTGCGATCGCCGAAAGCGCACTTGCACGAGCGATCTCGACTCCGACTTTCAGCGCATTATCGAAATCGCTGCTGAAACACCGCAGGGACTATTACGCGATGCTGGAGGCGGCGAGCTCCACGCTCGTTATCGATGACTGGCTCTCATGGTTCGCGGATCGGGCGCTCGAAGCCCAGTATTCCGCGGACGAATTGGTCCGCTTCCTGATCGAAAAGACACGGCTTATGGATAGGTTGCGTGGCGCGCTGAACCAGCGACAGGAGAAGGTCCTTCTTCGCATGCTCGCCGAGGGTCCTGAAGGTTTCACCGGGGGCTTGAGCGCCGGCAACTACGCCACGATCACAGGCGCTCCGCCCTCGACTATAACCCGCGATCTAGCCGACCTGGTCGAGAAGGGCGCACTGCTGCGCACCGGCGAGCGCAAGGCGACGCGCTACCGGCTGAATCTCGCAACCGAAACATAGGCGAGCTGGCCGAGGCGTTGCGTCAGCAAAAGTGAATCAGGCAGCAATACTCTGCGCCTCAGTGTCATCACAGGCGGATTTCGCCAGGGCCTCCTCCACCTCACGCAAACTTCCCACGCTTCTCAGCCGGGTCGTCAGCAAAGGCAAAGTTGTCAGCCTGCCGCGACTGGTAGGAGGAAAGCCGCCGCGGGTACTCCGCCAACCTCTGGCGATAACATTCCCGCTCCTCTTCGAATCCGTCGAGCAGCGGTCGATTAGCTGTGACAAGCCATTGACATCAACTAAGTGACCGCCTTGATGGGACTCGAACCGCAGACCGGTGAATTGGTTGGTTTTCAAACTGCTGCGGGAAGAGGATCGGTGCCTTCACTAAGGATCGCGAGATACCGTCTATAGCTGAAAACGCGACCACGCTTGCGGCCGGTCACCTCCTCAACTATGCCGAACCGCTCCAGATCGGTGAGTGCCGCATTGACGGTAGGGGCCGATAGGCCCGTCTTTTGAACAAGCTGATTTGCCGTCAGGAACGGATTTTGCTGAAAAAGATCATGGATGCGAAGCGCTGAACCGGCTCGGTCGCTGTCAGTTGTGATGCGCTCGCGGTCTTCCTTGAACACCTCGACGATCCGAGTGGCGGCGTCAAAAGCCTGGTTTGCGGTGTCGGCGACGCCGGCAAGGAAGAAGTCGAGCCAACCTTCCCAACTGCCGTGTTCGCGGACCTCCTGGAGCAGTCGATAGTATTCCGTTCGATGGGTCTTCAGGTAAAGACTTAGATACAGTAGTGGCTTACGCAGAACCCCATTCATGCAAAGGTAGAGCGTGACTAGCAAGCGGCCGATACGACCGTTGCCATCCAGGAATGGATGGATCGTTTCGAACTGGACGTGCAGAAGGCCGGCCTTGATGAGTGCAGGCAGCCGCGACCGATCTTCATGCATGAAACCTTCGAGCGCATCCAAGCAGGTGTCCATCTCCGTGACAGGTGGCGGCACGAAGAGCGCATTGCCAGGTCGTGTCCCCCCGATCCAATTCTGCGAGCGCCGGAATTCGCCGGGATTCTTGGTACCGCCGCGCCCACTTTGCAGCAATCGCGCGTGCATTTCACGGATCAGGCGTAGGGACATTGGCAGAGATTCCAGTCGTTCCAAACCATACATCATGGCATCGACGTAGTTCGAAACTTCGCGGATATCATCGATAGGTTGTCCCGCCTGCGCTTCCGTCTCAAAACGCAGAAGATCGGAGAGCGTTGACTGTGTTCCTTCGATCTGCGAGGAAAGAACAGCTTCCTTCCTGACATACATGTAAAGAAAGAGCTCCTGACGAGGGAGCAGCATCGTGATACCATCTAGCCGTCCGAGAGCTCGCTCCGCCAAGCTAAGACGCTCCAGAAGTGAAAGCACATCAATGGCAGGCATAGGCGGCAATGGCGGAGGTACGAATGCCCGCACGGTTTCGCCAGCAACTGCTGTTTCGACAAAGCGGCCGAACCGCTGATTTAGCTCGGAATCAGACATAGGCCGATTATGATTTTCAGCTACTATTTAAGCAAGTGGGCCTTCGCTTAAATAACGAAGCAGCTAAGGTAAGCGCTCTTAAATAAGCGTACGCCCAGTCGAGCGCCTTGAATGAATGCGACCCGCAGACCTGATCATGGGTTCAAGTGGGATAACGGCGATTTATGGAACTCTTTGAGAGACGTGGGACATGACCGGAATTCAACCTACCGCTGATCGGGTCTTCGAAGATGGGGTTCTTGCACGCCCGGATTTCGCGATCCTAGCTGGGCTGCAGTCGGTCTCGCTGCACCCCTGGTCGACGAGACCTCACCTTCTAAACTCATGACGAAATCCTTACGACAGGCCCGCCGAGAACTCCATGAGCGGCAGGGTTTTAGTCAAACATCTTTTTGATCGTCGCGATTGGGATGAACATCCGCATCGCATTTGTTGGCAGAGGCTGGAAGCCGTATTCCTTGTAAAGCTTTACTCGTCTCTCGGTCCGCTCTGCATCACCGCAATCCAGGACATCGAGCAAGACGATTGCCGTACCTATGTCATCCGAGATACGCGCTATTCGCGTCAAGCAGTCGATCAGCAGGTCACCGCCGTATCCGCTGCCAGCGAATTTCAAGTCGCGACCGATCATTGAGATGTAGGCCGCGGGAATTGACCCATGTCCCGGCCGGTCGCGGGCGAACCTTTTCGGAAGCTCCGTATAATCAACAGCGTGGCTGTTGATGGCGTAGAAGCCCATCACCGGGCCTGCGTCCTGCGTCATTACGAAAACACGAACATTGTCGCTCTTCTGAAGCTTGTTTGCGGTCTTCTGAAAGAAATTGTCGACCTGCTCAATGCCGCACGAAAAAGCCGCCCGATCATGTTTTAGGGGATCGAGCGGCTCGATGATTGGCTTTGGCGCTTCGTTTTGCGGCATTATTTTGAAACGACAGTCTCGCTGTGACGCTTGAAAGCAGCCTTAAGTCTATCTGTCGGCTCTGGCGGGTTGTCCAGTGCAGCAAAAAACGCAGCATGATCGGCTGGCTGCAAAAAGGTCCGTTCATGGACGGCGATCGTCGTCATGGCGGCTTGATAAGCAGCGTTGATCGTGAAAGCGGAGTCGTCTACACCGGACAGCGCAGCAGCGCGTTGAATTGCCGTCTTGATGCGCGCCTTCGTACGGAAGCCCATACGTGCGTCGTTTGGTTCATCGATTTCGGCGGTCATGTCTTTGAAAGCAAGCATAGTCGCCTCCTCTTCGGGTGTAACTGTGTGGTTATGTGTACGTCAAAATGACGTACCCGTCAAGTTGATATACGGATCTTCGTACGTCGCGTGTGCGTACGTTCAGTGAACGTGGCGCAACAGTTCCTGCGCACCGTGTATGTGGGCAGGCGAACGTCAACGGCTCATCGTTAGTCGAGACTGGCCTCGCTACGGCAGCCGATACGAACGGACGGATTGATATCGAGCATCTGGGCAAGCGGTGCCCACTCAACATGTGCCAGCGTCGTCAGCGATATCGCGAGAATAGAGGCCCGTGCATACGATAAGCCGTGAAGCGACGATATTGCGCCAGCCCAGGGTCTGATTTTGTATTGAAGGGTATGAAGGTACAATCGTTTTTGCGGTTGCTGGCCTTGCCACGGCGACGAGTGTCGCAGCACGCCGCTTCACTTCCAAGAGCGTCTCGGAGACGTCGTCCATGTCGAAGAGACCGATCCGACCGAATTGACTTTACAGCTCAGCGCAATGAGACAGGGAGGGCAACGGATCGCCCTCCCGCAAACGTCATGCAACTTCGGCAGAAAACCGCGCAAATAGCGGCTTCAGGCGGGGATGCCGTGCCGCCCGAGGCGGATGGATCTCGATGTTTCGGCCGGATTTCGTCTCGCGCCTAAGCCATTCGCTGATGGTCTCAGCGCTGGTGTGATCAATGTAAAACAGGTGTTTGCCGATGATATTGACTTTACGGCCGTCGGGTAGCCCTTCGAACGTGCTGAGTATCGCCGGCACGTCTTTGCAGGTGACCGCTCCGCGCAAACGGACATGGATTTCGTTATCGACCTCAGCATGCCTGATCACAAGCTTTCGACGCAGATAGGGGAGAATTTCCAGAATCGACAGCGCAAGGCCGAGCGCCACGCCGACCAGCAAATCCTGCAGGACGACCATGGCCACCGTCACTGCCCATATTCCGACCGGTACGAGACCATGGTGCTCGAACAAGTGACGCACATGGTGGAGACTGATCAGCCTCCAGCCAGTGACGAGCAGGACGGCGGCAAGCGCCGTCAACGGCACCATTCCCAACACGCCCGGTAAAAGCGCCACCAACGCCAGGATCCAAACGCCATGTAATATTGCCGAGGTGCGCGTGCGAGCTCCAGCCTGGATATTGGCCGATGATCGAACAATGACACCCGTGATCGGCAATGCCCCGAGCAATCCACAAAGGCCGTTACCGACGCCTTGGGCGAATAGTTCCTTGTTGAAGCGGGTACGTTCTCCATCGTGCATTCGGTCGACGGCGGCCGCGGAAAGAAGCGTTTCGGCGCTTGCAATGACGGCAATCATCAACGTCATTAAAATAATGCCCGGCTGCACAAGCTGGGCGAAATTCCCGGCCGTCGGAAAGGATATGCTGTCAACTAGAGAGGCGGGCACGTCCACGCGGGCGATCGGGAGTTCAAGCCTGATTGTCAAGATTGTAGCGGCAGCAACACCGACAAGAGCTCCCGGGACCAGCGACAGTGATTTCGGGCGGAATTTCTCCCAACACACCATCGCAAGAAGAGCGATGAGGCCGACCAACAGTGCGACGGCCTCGTTGGTGACATTGGTGCCGGTTAACCGGCTGACGCTCTCGTCGATGGCGGTGACGTTCTCTATGCCGCCTGCTGCGGGCTTGGCACCCATGAGAACATGGATCTGTCCGAGGATGATCAAAATGCCGATGCCGGCCAGCATGCCATGAACGACGGCCGGAGAAATCGCTCTGAACCAGGAGCCGATTCTCAGGAAGCCCGCCACGATCTGCAGAAGTCCGACAACGAGCAGCACAGGACCGAGCATGGCAATGCCATGCTGTTCGACGAAGCCGAAGACGATCACGGCAAGACCGGCGGCAGGCCCGGAGACCTGAAGAGGTGAGCCTGCCAGCACGCCCACGACCAGCCCTCCTACGATACCGGAGATCAGCCCCATGGCCGCGGGCACCCCCGATGCGATTGCAATGCCCAGGCAGAGCGGAATAGCAACAAGGAAAACCACGAGAGACGAAGCGAGGTCGCGTGAAACAGAGCCGGTGTTTGTCATGGCACTACTCCCCTGCAAGCGCTGCGGCAATCCGCGGCATGACATGCGGATGGCCTCGTCCTGTGAAGGCGACCGGCAGCGGCTCCCCCTCCTGTACCTCCGTAAACCTGGCCAGAACCCCGTCATAGACCTGGACCTCACCCGTCTCGATATCGAAGAACCAGCCGTGGAGTGTGATTTCGCTGGTCGCGAGCTTTGCCGCCACTGATGGATGGGTCTTCAGGTGGTCAATCTGTACGACCACATTTTCCATCGCTACCGCACGTACACGCTCAGCGTCGGAAAGATCGTCGGGATAGGCCTGGCAAACAATCGAATAAGCGGCGTGGCTGTGCCGCAGCCAGGCTGCTACATTCGGCATTGGTTCCAGCATTTGTGGGAGGCACAGCCCTTTCATCGCCCCGCAATCGGAGTGACCGCAGACAACAATGTCGCTGACGCCGAGCGCCAGGATGGCATATTCGATTGCGGAAGAGACCCCACCATTGAGGGTCGAGAAGGGGGGAACGATATTGCCGGCATTGCGGCAGACGAAGAGATCGCCGGGTCCGGACTGCGTTATGGTTTCCGGCATCACGCGGCTGTCGGCACAAGATATCATCAGGGCATGTGGCTGCTGGCCTTCGCGCGCGAGTTTGCGGTAAAGCGCGGAATGGGTCGGGAACACGGCGCCGCGAAAACTGGAGATACCTTTCAGGAGATCACCCATATTCGGATCCTCTTTCTGGCCGGACAGTGGGAGGATTGTCTCGTCCGGCGGGTTGCAGAAGCGATCTGTTCGCACGTGCACAATAAAGGACAAGACGAGAGCAAAAGAAGAGCCGCGGAGCATATTGCATCGCAACATTATTTGAACAAATGTGATCTGCAGTTGCCGCTGATATCGCCCAATTTCGTGATCGCGCTGGCAAACATGGAGTTCGGCAAGTGGCCTGAACGACTGGCCGTTGGCTCACCAGGTCGAACTGCATTCTTCGTCCAGAAGGCTCTGACCGAGCGCACAGCAAGCTCGGCATCTTCACCCAGGCATGGGCGCCGATCGGCGGCGTCAAGCGCCACTGGAGGAAGGCCAAGAGCCGCAGGACCTCGCTTCGGCCTCAGGCGATCACCGCGCAGCCACTCGTGCGAAGTGTTCAATCGCGCTGGGTTTTGTTAGTGAAAATTCCGGCTCTTCACCTTCAATGTATCGATATGAAGGTCAGGCACAAACATGTCGCGCGCGGCGACAACAGGCTTCGGCTTGTCCCGTGGATCAGGCCCTCCGGCTCTGGCGAACTCATCGCCACGGCCGGCCGGCAGCTTGAACTCTTCATCGCGATCGGCAAGGTCGGTAAGGTCGGCTGACAGGTCGAACAGCTGCTGGGCGACAAGATGCACGACCTCCCCTTCCCGCTGGATCCGGCCATTGATCGCCATCATCGAGGATCCGAGAACAACCCGCCGGCGCTTTTCGAACAGCGTCGGCCAGACGACCAGGTTGGCAGGCCCGGTTTCGTCCTCGATGGTAATGAACATGACGCCCTTGGCCGATCCCGGCTTCTGCCGCACCAGCACAAGGCCTGATGTATAGACCCACCGCCCGTCCCTCGAATTCATCGCCTCGGCGCAGGTGATGATGTTGCGCACTGACAAATCCTTGCGCAGGAAGGCGATCGGATGCTGCCGCAATGTCAGACCGGTATGGCTGTAGTCCTCGATGACGTTATGCCCGTCCGTCATCTGCCGAAGTGCCACCTTCGGCTCCTGCTGCTCGGCGATTGCAGCCATCTCCCGTTCGGCAGCCGCCGAAAACAATGGCAGGGGTTCATCGCGCAGCGCCTTGATCGCCCACAGCGCATCCCGACGCTCGAGCTTCAGCGAGGGCAGAAAGGCATCGGCCTTGGTAAGCTGGACGAGCGCCTCCGATGGCACGCCAGATCGCCGCCACATATCATCAACCGAGGCAAAGGCATTGTCCATGCGTGCCGCGACGATGCGCGCGGCGTCAGCGACCGCCAGTCCTTTCACCTGTCGGAAACCGAGCCGAACTGCATGGCGGCCAGAACTGCCGCTCCGCTCCAGCGTGCAGTCCCACCGGGACCGATTGATGCAGACCGGCCGCACCTCGACGCCATGCGCCCTCGCGTCGCCGACGATCTGCGCCGGCGCGTAAAAACCCATCGGCTGCGAATTGATCAGCGCCGCGCAGAAGGCTTCAGGATAATGGCATTTGATATAGCTCGACGCATAGGCGATCAGCGCGAACGAAGCCGCATGGCTCTCCGGAAAGCCGTAGCTTCCGAATCCTTCGAGCTGGGAGAAGGTCTTTTCGGCGAATTCCGGCGTGTAGCCGTTCCTCACCATGCCCGACACGAGCTTGTCCTTGAACCGCGAAACGCCGCCGGTGAACTTGAAGGTCGCCATCGACTTGCGCAGCTGATCGGCCTCGCCGCCGGTAAAGCCGGCACAGACCATCGCCACCCTCATCGCCGACTCTTGAAACAGCGGCACGCCGAGCGTCTTGCCGAGCACCGCCTCAAGCTCGGGCGTCGGATATTCGACGGCCTCCTTGCCTTCGCAAGTCGGTCCTCCGGTCCGATAAAAATCCTGCACTGGCCCAGACGGACCCGGAACGAGCGGTTCCCAGCGCGCGCCTCTCGACCCCAACGCAGGTTACAGCCGTTTGGAAAGGTGAAGGGGGCTGCCCGCCGCTGCCTGGTATCCTCTAGCCTCGTAAAACGTCTTGGCGGTTTGGGTGCTTTCCAAGACACACATCTTTATCCCGCGCGCGCGGGCCTGGGCCTCCAGCGCGAGCAAGATCGCTTTGCTTATTCCCTTGAAGCGTGCGTCGGGGTGAGCATAATTGAGCAGGATTTCACCCTGTGCATCCACCATGCCGACCCCGACAATGTTGCCCGCAAGTTCTGCGACTAGAACTGTGGCATCATCGCGATTGATCCATGCTGCCCAGGACCCGGCAGTCTTATTGGAGAGCCAAATCGCAATCTCAGCGTCATCGTCGTGGTGATCAGCGCTGCACAATTGCGTTATAGACTGGCGCAGGATCGCGATGGCCGCCTCGGCGTCGGTTTTTTTACCGACTCGAATGGAGATGGTCATTTCAACCTCGATACTTCACTGTCGTGCGTGAAGATATTGAGATGGCCTTCCGCCTGTAGGCTCGGCTCCTTCCAGCTCGTCCCCAAAGCCGCCTTCAGCTCCTCCACAGGTACACCCGGCTGCATCGGAGCCGATCTCGCATTGTCTATCGGCATGCGCGTCCTCTCTCGCTGACCGTCCCGCGCAAGAGATAGGACGGGTCGGAGACAGGGCAATGACGTAGCGGGAGGTTGGAGGCTCAGCGTGGCTGCGAAGGCGCGCAGTCGTTGACAGCGAAAGACCCCGCATTCGATTCAGTGATAAGCGACAATACTTTCCGGCATTCGGCGCCAATGAGCTTCTTGTCGATGAACTGATCGGCATGGTCGAATTTGCGGTCGAGTACGGCTACTTCGACAAGGAACACGATCTGGAATGGAGCCGCCGCTTGAATCCGGAGACGCTTTCCTGGGAGCAGTTTCTGAAGTCGTCCGACTGGCGCGGCGACAGGAAGCAGTTCGGCCTTTGAACCAGTCCGCCGGGGCCGACAACCGCCGGAATACGGTCACGCAGTTGTCGACGTCGAAATGGCACAGGCTGGCTTATCGCGTCACGCGAAGCGCATTCAGCCGCAACAACAATGGTGAAAACGATATGAGCGTTGAAGACAACAAGCGCATCGTGCGCGAGTTTTGCAATCACTTTAAGACATCAAATGCTGATGGTCTAATTGACGGCATGACAGAGGACGCAACTTGGTGGGTCAATGGAAAGCCGCACCTGTTTCCGTCGGCCGGGACAAAGACGAAAACGGAAGCTGCGAGCATGTTCCGCAACATGTTTACGGCCTATTCGAACGGTCTTGATATGAAAGTCATCAACCTGATCGGCGAAGGAGATAGCATCGCTGCTGAGGCGCGATCGCAGGCAACCACGAAGTCCGGCAAGATCTACGAGAACGAATACTTTATTCTGTTCAAGATCCGCGATGGAAAGATTGCGAGCGCAAGGGAATACACCGACCCAATGCATGTCCAAGAAACCTTCGGCTAATCCTCGTTTCTAGTGCGGCCAAGACGACTGATCGCGCGGCAATCGGTTGTCTGAATCGTGAACACTTACTTCATCGCCAGCAGCAAGATTGGCCGGAAAAATTACCAGGTTGGTTCCGCCAGCATGCCGTAGTGATGGAAAAAGAAGCCCCCGACAGCCTGCCGAAATGACCTCGTCAGCCAGCTTCCAGGACGGAGGCACCTTCTTGTCGATCCGGGCGATCTTTCGCCATGCCCAGTCCCATTTAGCCCAAGCTTCATCCCAATGAAGCGGATCGAATCCTTCCGAAAGGTCGGCGACCTCGCCAAGCGTGATCTTGTACGCGGCAAGCGTAGCCGGCGGAGTAATGCTCGCGCCCTGTCGGTATTCCTCGAGCGCGGTCTGGGGTGCCCCGGAAAGATAGAGAGCCTCCACACCGGGGCGATTGAAGCGCCGCCATCAATGGCGGCGCCGGCTCCGCTGATCGGAAGAAATGCCCATTTTGGTGTCAGGTAGCGATGAAAGACCGCGTCCGGGCCAATGCGGGTGATTTTCACCCGCGCGCTCCATTCTCCAGGTCCCGGATATACGCCAACACAGCCTCGATCTCACCATCGGCAACAAGCTCTGCCGCTGTGTGATGACCATAGTCGGCAATCGGTTCGTTTCGGTACCAATAGATTGCCTTCTGAAGATCGCCGCTCAGTTCCGCTGCTGCCGAGATTGCCTTGATCATTTCCCGCATCCTGCCCTGCAGGCGCTCGGAGGACGGATTGCGCAAGGTGTTACGGTGAACGCCGGTCAATTCCGCGAGGTTCGCCACCTTGACGCCTAGCGCCTTCGACAGGCGCGACGGCGAAATATAAGGTGTCCGCGGCTCCTGAAGGCTATCGACAAACCCCGAAACGACTGCGTAAGGATGTGCTGCCTGAGCCTGTGCCATATCTAATCTCCGCTCACTTTCAATGCACAATATATGCACATAATTGCGCACATCAAGTTTTTAAAAAGGAGCTTCTCGAACTTGCGCTTTCGAGCGCGATCCCCTCGGCATGGCTAGCCAGACCGCCAGGCGAATGGCCTTACCAACCTTCGCCGCGCTCAATTGCCTCGATGAACTCCTCGAAAGAGCGGCCGAGAACACGCACTTCATTCAGCCAGTTTCCGGCAAAGACGAAGGGAATGGAA
>NZ_MRDM01000028.1 GCF_002008165.1 Rhizobium laguerreae | reverse complement strand
ACTATCGCCCACATCCGGGTCCTGACACGACGCTTGGCAAGGTACGGATATCGTTGAAACCTTTTCGAGTCAGGCTCTTAGCTCCTGCAGCCGCGTACCCCAGTTGCACATACTAACAAGCACAGGTTCTAAGGATTTTCCCAGCTCCGTGAGCTCGTACTCCACCTTAGGCGGAATCTCGGGATAAATGATGCGGTTGATAACGCCGTCGGCTTCCAGCTCCCTGAGTTGAAGCGTGATCATTCGCGGCGTCGCAGCGGGAGTGAGGCGGCAGATCGCGTTGAACCGCAGTTTGCCATCTAGCAGATGAAACAGGATCACCGGCTTCCACAGACCCCCGATGACCGAGATTGTCGCTTCCACGGCGCATCCAGTCCGGTTGGCCGTACTGCGCTTGCGCTTCGGCTTGGCACTATCATCCATGATACTACATGCTCTCTTTGTACGTACTTCATTCAGAAGCGTCATACTCCTACTTCACGGCAGTGAAAAGAAGGACGCGCTGGCACCGGAGGGCCTGTTCCAGCCGTTTCACCTCAAGAAGGAGCTGTGCCTCACAATGTCTACGGAACAAAAGCCACTTATCTCGGTCGTTGGCGCAACGAGCAAGCAAGGCCGCAGCGTGGCGACGACACTTCTCAAGAGCAATCAATACAGGGTTCGCGCATTGACCCGGAACCGCGATTCAGAAGAAGCTCGCAGCCTCGCAGCTCTTGGTGCGGAAGTTGTGGTCGCACCGCTGGGGCCCGGCCATCAGAAGGAACTGGTCGCAGCCTTTGCGGGCGCGGATGGCGCGTACCTGATGACGCCGCAGCTTCTGCCACAAGACAACGCCGAATTTGCCCTGGGCAAACAACTGGCCGATGCAGCCGTTGAAGCCGGCGTCGGTCACATCGTCTTCTCGACATTAGAAAATGTCGAGAAGATCTCGGGTGGGAAGAAGTTCACGCCTCACTTCACCGACAAGGCGCTCGTTGCCGATTACATTCGCACCCTGCCAATTGCACACTCGTTCGTCTCTCTCGCCTTTTTCTATACGAACCTGCTGGAATATTACGTACCGCAGATGGAAGGCGACACGCTCCTCATGCCGATCTACCTCCCTGGGGACTTCCGCGCGCCGTTCGTCGATCCTATGACGGCAACGGGACCGGCCGTCCTTTCTGTGCTGTCCGACTTGGAGACATTCAAAGGAAAGACCCTTCCAATCGTCGGCGACATCATTTCGCCGCGTGAGATGGTCGAAACTTTCCAGCACGTGACCGGCATCAAGGCAGAATACCGTAGCGCTTTCAAGCGCGAAGAACTGCTGAAATACTTTCCGGCATTCGGCGCCAATGAGCTTCTTGTCGATGAACTGATCGGCATGGTCGAATTTGCGGTCGAGTACGGCTACTTCGACAAGGAACACGATCTGGAATGGAGCCGCCGCTTGAATCCGGAGACGCTTTCCTGGGAGCAGTTTCTGAAGTCGTCCGACTGGCGCGGCGACAGGAAGCAGTTCGGCCTTTGAACCAGTCCGTCGGGGCCGACAACCGCCGGAATACGGTCACGCAGTTGTCGACGTCGAAATGGCACAGGCTGGCTTATCGCGTCACGCGAAGCGCATTCAGCCGCAACAACAATGGTGAAAACGATATGAGCGTTGAAGACAACAAGCGCATCGTGCGCGAGTTTTGTAATCACTTTAAGACATCAAATGCTGATGGTCTAATTGATGGCATGACAGAGGACGCAACTTGGTGGGTCAATGGAAAGCCGCACCTGTTTCCGTCGGCCGGGACAAAGACGAAAACGGAAGCTGCAAGCATGTTCCGCAACATGTTTACGGCCTATTCGAACGGTCTTGATATGAAAGTCATCAACCTGATCGGCGAAGGAGATAGCATCGCTGCTGAGGCGCGATCGCAGGCAACCACGACGTCCGGCAAGATCTACGAGAACGAATACTTTATTCTGTTCAAGATCCGCGATGGAAAGATTGCGAGCGTAAGGGAATACACCGACCTTATGCATGTCCAGGAAACCTTCGGCTAAGGCCATTGCGACCAAGCCCGCTTCGCTTTGAGCGCCGCGCAGCCGACGGAACCGGCTCGACGCTAATCGCCCTTCTATCAGAAATCGCTCATTCTGCCCGTTGGCGCCGCGATGCGCATCGCTGGTCTTGAACGGATACGACCTTCGGCTCCTGCGCTTCTGCTGTTAAGTGGCTTGAATTAAAGAGCATTTCCCATGAGATCGATCCTAAACAGTAAACTGTCCCATAGCAGTGGACAGAAATCTTGGGTGCCGACTCAATAAAGCTTTTGGGAAACGCGCTCGGCCATGAAATCAATGAAGGCGCGAACTTTGGGCGCTCGTGCCGACATAGGGGGCCAGACGAGCGAAACGCTGCCACGTTCGTCCGTGTAATCTGCGAGGACAGCTTGAAGCCGTCCCGCCGCAATGTCTTCGCTTACGAGATAGCTCGGCGCCTGAATAATCCCCAAGCCACCCAGTGCGGCGGATGCAAGTGCCTCGCCGTCATTTAAAACGACAGAGGGCTTGATTGGCGTTGGTTGGAGTGAATTTTTGAAGGCCCAAACTTCCGGCCGACCGGTGGTTGGAAAACGATAAAAAACACAGCAGTGATTATGGAGATCTGACGGAGTTTGCGGGGTGCCGCGGTGTGCAAGATATTTCGGCGAGGCGCACGTTATGAAAGTGTGTGGTCCGATCCTCCGAGCGCGCAACGTCGAATCGTCCAGCTCACCTAGCCGCAGCACCACGTCATACCCACCATTGATAATATCAACCTTGACGTCATCGAGGCTGATCTCGGTCATCACATCTGGAAAGCGGATGCGAAAATCGAGAAGCGCCGGCATGATGATCTTGCGACCTAAGACTGTGGGCACACTCACCTTAATGCGGCCTCGGGGTGCCTTTTGAACCAAGTGAAGCTCTTGCTCAGCGTCATGCAGTTCTTTCAATATGCGGGCGACGTATCGATATAGAATGTCGCCTTCCCCGGTCACGGCTAGCGATCTGGTCGTACGGTTCAGCAATCGCAGGCCTAGACGCGCCTCAAGTCGCTCCACCGCCTTTCCCACGGCCGATGCAGACAGACCAAGCTTCCTTCCCGCAGCCGCAAAACTTCCGGTTTCGACGGCGACTGAAAACGCGACGAGGCCGCTAAGGGATTCTATTGAGACGATTGAAGACATTATGTCCGGTATGATGCGACGAAGACCCCCATTCCGTCAACAGCCGCGATTCTCCAATATCTACACAGCAACTGTTCGCGCAGACCGCTACTAGAACGTCGAGCTAAGCATTGGGAGGAAGTAATCATGTCTCACACTCATGCCCGTGTCTCCCGTCGTTGATCATTCAACGCGCCGGGTAAAGGATCAAGCAAGCAATGACAGGATTGCGGCAGGTAATATTCGAACGCCTGAAAACGACTGCGATGGTGTGGCTCGCCGTCTACCCAAGCGTCCTTCTGATTGTTTGGATTGTAGGCGACTGCATGCAGGATTGGCCAATGCCGCTGCGAGTACTGGGCGCAACGCTCATGGTTGTGCCAATTGTCACCAACGTTAGCCAACCCGCAGTCAGGACAATTGTCGGCAAAATCGAACAGGTAATGGTGCAGTGGCAATCACGTAACCGGCTCTAGCCTCGTCCTTTCCGGACGAATACTCGAAAGTGGAAGGATCCACAGATATGACGATGCCCCTCGACAACAAACCGAGCCGCAAAGCCTTCAATTGGATCAGCGGATCTCAATGCCAAGAAGGTCAGTTGAAACAGTCAATAGACCCAGCGACTTATAACGTAATCGGCCACTACCCCGACTACGGCCTTGAGGCAGCGAAATTTGCGGTGGCAGCAGCCTCTAAAGCCTTTCGCGAAACAATGTGGGCGCATGATCATGAATTACGGGCTCGTGTGCTCGACCAACTAGCGTGCGCCTTCGAACGCAATCGCGACAGACTACTCGAAATTCTGTCGTTGGAGAACGGCAAGGTAAAGGCTGAAGCTGCATTCGAGCTGGACATGGTTGCGAGCAAACTCCGCTACTCGGCAGCCACTGCCCTGGTCGAAGGTGGACGGGCATTGACACCAAAGCCCGGGAGCATCTCCGTGATCCTTCGGCAACCGATGGGAGTCGCGGCGGTCATTGCACCTTGGAACTCTCCGGTTATTCTGACGATCCGATCACTCGCCCCAGCGCTCGCTGCTGGTTGCACCACCGTCATCAAACTCCCGGCACAAGTCGCACAGACGGCAAGCGTCATGGCCGAGATTATGGCGGAAGCAGAGGATCTTCCGAATGGCGTGATCAATCTGTTTTTCGAAAGCGGTCCTGAGGGCTCCGCCTATCTCGTGGACTCGCCGGAGGTTCCGGTCGTCAGTTTCACCGGATCTACCCGTACCGGCCGAGCCATTAGCAGCGCCGGCGCGAGATACCTCAAACGTTTCGGAATGGAGCTCGGCGGCAAGACGCCGATGATCGTCTTTGACGATGCAGACCTTGATGCCGCCTTGCCGGCACTGGAAAAGGCGCTGACTGTCTTCAGCGGTCAGTTCTGCATGACGGGGTCCCGCTTGCTCGTGCAGGATGGAAAATATGAGGCCGTGCGCAACGGCTTGGCGGAGAGATTGCGCAACGTCAAGGTTGGCCCCGCCGCCGACCCCTCCAGCGATATGGGCCCGCTGATCGACCGCGCTAACGTTGCGCGGGTCGATGGTGTGGTCGAGGCCGCTATCGCAGCCGGCGCGAAGGTCGTCGAGCGGGGCGGACCCATCAATGTGGGTCCCCTTGCAAACGGCGCTTTCTTCCGCCCGGCCCTTCTGGAAGTCTCCGACAACAGTCTTGCTATCGTACAGGAGGAGACTTTTGGCCCAGTGCTGACGATTCAGCGGTTCTCTGACGAGGCGGAAGCGATCCGTCTTGCCAACGACAATGAGTACGGACTGTCGGCCAGCATCTGGACACGCGATGTAGATCGATCCTTGCGCGTCGCGCAGGCGCTCGAAGCGGGCTCGGTGTGGATCAATGACTGGGCGAGGGTCTACGACGGTACCGAGGAGGGCGGGTTCAAGCAGTCTGGCGTTGGCCGCTTGAACGGTCTGGCCGCGCTGGACGATTTCATCGAACACAAGCACATCGCGCTCAAGCCGGGCTTGGCGCAACGCTGACACCTCAATTCCCAAAGTCACTTAGAAGGAGGAATATACGATGTCTATCAATGCGCACGCTAAGAAGTTGTCTAAAGCCGAGCCTGCATCCCCCACGTCACCGTTGGGGGTATTGCAGTCGATCCTGTCGAACCCGACTGACCTGGATTTCGTAAAACAATTCACGACGGACGATTTCATTTATGTTTCGCTGAACTATGAGCACGCGGAGCTGAAGCGGGTCATGCCTTGGGCCGGTACCAACGAAGGTACCGAAGGGCTGGTTCAGACTTTTATCGATGTCGGCCGTTACTGGACGACAGACAACTTCGAAATTCAGGACAGCTTCGAAAATAAGAACGGAGCAGCGATCTTCGGCACGTTCACCTACACATCAAACGTTTTGGGCAATACGGTGACGTCGCCCTTTTCGGTTCTGGCGCGCGGTGAGAACGGCAAGCTGTCTTATGTGCAGTTTATGGAAGATACTTTCGCAACGGTCCGCAGTTTCAGAAACGGTGGCGAGTATTCCATCAAAGCGAACCCAGACGGGTCCGAAATCACTGTCTGAATGTAGGTCTGCCTTGCGGCAACGATCACTAACTTGATGTAATAGGTTTCGGGCAGCAAGTAATCGCTAGGCGAACTGAACGAAACTTCGGTCAGTTTTCGGCAAAACAACGCCGAAAAAACAATCCTGATCCTGCATGCGCTTGCTCACCTCTCGCAGGAGCGATGGCGCCTAACCGGCACGGCTTAGGCGTTATCGGCTAGACAGTGACTTCGCAGCGGCTGCATTTTTAGCTTCTTCGATGGAAAGGCGAACCGCTCGTTTCATGGCATCCTTCTCGCCGAATATCGCAACAAAAGCCGTGGCACCTTCCAAACGGGCTAACGTGTCAGTCGCAATGTCGCGAGCTACATCGACAGGCATGGCGCGGGACAGGATGCTCGACAGATGATCGCGATGCGCTTGAAAAAATGCTCGAACGGCATGCTTCGCAATCGGGGTCTCGTCACTTGTGCCGTAGGCTAGATGCAGACCTACGCATCTGCCGCGATCAGTGAGAGTGGTCGCGATAAATTCGATGACCTCGACGAATTCATCATCCCATTGCCCGGAGGCTGAGTCTCTTTGACCGAATGTCTCTTGCAAAGTGAGATCAAGTACCGCCGGAACGAGAGCTTCCTTATTGGGGAAGCGGACGTACAGCGATGATTTCTTCAGGCCCACGGCATCCGCGAGGTCATTCATCGACGCGCCTGCATAACCTTTTGATCGAAACAACTCCCTCGCAGTCGATACGATCGTTTCTCTCATGACTTTCATACGTCTTCTCCGAGCCAGGGTTCTCCGCATTTGATACAGGAAATCTAAGGGGTTAACAACCGACCGTTCGGTCGTATTTTACCTTTCATTCGCGACTGTTGGTTTGTCGAATCCTTTGAGAAGGAGTTCTAAAATGGCCGTAAGCTACAAAACGCAAAAGGTACAAGACGTCGAGGTTTTCTACAGAGAGGCCGGTTCAAAGGAAGCACCAGTCTTTCTTCTGCTCCACGGTTTTCCGTCATCCAGCCATATGTTCCGTGATCTGATCCCGCTGTTGGCAGATCAATACCGCGTCATCGCACCAGACCTTCCCGGGTTCGGTCGAACGAGTTCACCTGAACGTGGAGAATTCCCTTACACATTCGATAAACTCGCCGCTGTCATGACGGGCTTCACAGAGGCACTCGGCCTCAGCCGCTATGCACTTTACGTTTTCGACTACGGTGCACCGATCGGGTTCAGGATGGCGACTGCCAATCCGGACCGAATCTCCGCCATCATCAGCCAGAATGGCAACGCCTACATCGAAGGGTTCAGTGATGCATGGACTGCGTGGGAGGCATATTGGCGTGACCCCTCCGCTCAAAACAGAGAGGCATGTCGGGCATCTCTGTCTCCTGGGGTGATCGAGAACTGGCAATACCGCACCGGGACATCAAAAGAGCGTCTTTCACCCGATGGTTATCAACTTGATATCGCGTTCATGTCGCGGCCGGGTGCTGAAGACATTCAACTGGATCTAATCCTCGACTACAGAACAAACATTGACCGGTATCCGGAGTTTCAGGCGTATTTTCGGGATCACCTGCCACCGTTCCTGGCGGTCTGGGGCAGACATGACCCAGCATTCGTACCCGCGGGTGCTGAGGCCTATAAGCGTGACCTGCCCACCGCGGAGGTCCATCTGCTCGATACCGGCCATTTTGCCTTGGAAACACATGCGGATGAGATCGCTCAGTTCATCCGGAGCTTCCTGATCAGACATGTCTAAGCTCGATACGACTGTCGTCGTCGGGCTTGGCTCAAGTGGCCACTGAAAAGCGGACAATCGCGAAGCTTCACGGGGAGGACAGGTACGGGTTTTACGACCTATTCCAAGTGTTCCTGTTCAAGCAACGGAGTTTTGCACGTCTGGCACCTACAGGATGCCAGCAATCCCCGCGAAATAGTGTTCGCTTGTTCGGTTGGATCCGACGGTGTCCTTCGCAAATAACTTGAAACACATCAACTTATCCTGGTGGAAAGGAACAGATACATGATCAATCTTGAAGGCAAACGCGCACTGGTAACTGGCGGGTCGCGAGGCATTGGTGCTGCGATCGCATTGGCGCTGGCAGAAAACGGCGCGGATGTCGCGTTCACCTACCAACGCTCCGCCGAAAAAGCCTCGAAGGTAACCGAAGCGATCGAAAAGATGGGGCGTCGCGTGGCTGCAATCCAAGCGGACAGCGCCGACCCCGAGGCAATTGCTAGCTCAGTAAGCGAGGCCGTCTCCGCTTTGGGGGGGCTGGACATCCTTGTGAACAGCGCCGCGATTGGCCACAACGGCATGATCGTCGACCTGGATGTCTCAGCGTATCAGACCTTGATGGATGTCAATGTACGAGCTCCGGTCCTGTTCGCGAAAGCCGTCATCCCGCATCTCGGCAAAGGCGGCCGCATCGTCACAATCGGCTCGGCTCTGGGCGAGCGGGTACCGTTTCCCGGCATAACACCCTATGCAATGTCCAAGGCAGCACTCACATCCTTCACACGCGGTCTTTCGCGTGAACTTGGTCCAAGTGGTATCACCGTCAATCTCGTGCAACCCGGAGCAACCGATACTGAAAGCAACCCGGCGGACGGCCCGGCTGCAGACTTGCAGAAAAGCTTGACCTCCTTGGGACGCTACGGCGAACCGCGGGAGATTGCCAACGCTGTGGTATTTCTCGCAAGCCCGGCCGCGAGTGTCATCACGGGCGCTATTCTCACCGCAGACGGCGGTGCAATCGCCTGACTTGCTCGTGCAAGATTCTGATGGAGCGATGGTGCCCACCTTTTCGATCGCCCGGACTAACCGGCAACACACCATTTCGGTGGGCGCCATCTCCATGCTTATACCTTCCTCACAATAGGAGACCACAATGGCAAAGCCTGAACTTTTCGTCACGCCTGGGTTCGGGCAGAAATTCCATGAGCTTTTGCACTTTTCACAAGCGCTCAAGATTGGTGATCGCATCGAGATCTCCGGCCAGGGCGGATGGAACGATGAACTCGAAATTCCGGAGTCAATCGTGACCGAGATCGAGAGAGCATTTGAGAATGTCCGGCGAACCTTGGCCACGGCTGGCGCGGACTGGAAGGATGTCGTCCATGTCAACTCTTATCACGTCGGAGGCTTTCCACCGATCGTGAACGAAACGATTGCCGGTCTTTTCCGTGAGTACATGCCCGATCGAGCTCCGATCTGGACGCAGACCGGTGTGGAAGCCCTTGGGCTCCCCGCGATGCGAATTGAGATCCGTGTCACTGCCATCCTGGAATGACTCTGGCGCCTACCACGGCTGCATTACGATGCAAAGGCTAGTCGCGTTTAGCAACGACCGACCCATGGCCAAAGCCTGTGACCGCCTTAATGCGATCAGAATCTCAGCCTCCCAAGGAGAATGTAATGAACACCGACAGTTGCCCCATTCCCACACCGCAGGAGCGCTCCTTCCTAGCCATCCAGCAAGCGGCCGAACAGACGATGCTTGAGAAGGTGTCGCGCGCCATCTCCGATGCGACAGCCGAAGTCACGAGGAACGTGCAAGACGCTGGTTTGGAATTTGAACCGACCAGTGAAGGCTACTTCATGTTCGCGGTTCAGCAGGCAACATTCGTGCGCCTTTGCGGAGGCAATCCGGATACGCTGCGGG
>NZ_MRDM01000013.1 GCF_002008165.1 Rhizobium laguerreae | reverse complement strand
CCAGCCATACTTCTCCCGCTCGTCCGAGATGCGCTCGACACCGGGATAAAGCCGATGCAGCTCTTCGGCCGGCATTCCCATCCTGACGCCATGGATAGGGGGAAGTTCGAAGGGGGCGCGGAAATGAACCTCGCCGAGCCTGCCATCGGCGGTAATGCGCGTGCCGAATTCCTCGATATGCAGATGGCCTTCCGCCTGTAGGCTCGACTCCTTCCAGCTCGTTCCCAAAGCCGCCTTCAGCTCCTCCACAGATACACCCGGCTGCATCGGAGCCAATCTCGCATTGTCAATCGGCATGCGCGTCCTCTCTCGCTGACCGTCCCGCGCAAGAGATAGGACGGGCTGGAGACAGGGCAATGAGTAGCGGGGTTGGAGGCTCAGCCTCGGGGGGAAGGCGCCTAGTCGTCTACGGCGAAAGTGGCGAGCCTTTTTTCCGAGGGTAAGATTCCGCTGAACGTGCATAGCCGCAAGAATGTTCAATAGTCGCGATGGAATCGAGGGGTTGCGGCTCTGCGGTATCATCTGAGCCTCGCCCAGCTAGCCCCTGGACGCGATGCCAAGCTCGACTGTGATGTTTAGGAGGAATGCTAACCTTGAAACGCCTACCCATTCGCTCTAATGAATGGCGAAGGTTGAGCATCGGTCATATTTCGGTGGTACAGGCAGTTCAGGAAATGACGGATTCGGTGCTCTCGGACGGCAATGATCCCCAGCGGCTCCTCGCGGGTGTTATCGAACGATGCTACGGAGAGCTCCGACGCTATGCGCGACGGAAGGTTGGCGACGATGCGGTGGCGGACGAACTTGTCCAAGAGGCTTGTTTACGGCTGGTGGCAACTGGCAACGACCTGCCGTTCAATCCACGAGCCTATCTCTACCGCATACTCTCGAATCTCGTTACTGATCACCATCGCCATCGAGTGCGCCTCCAGAAAAGTTTCATCGACGCTGGCACCCTGGATGCTGCCGATGACCGGCCGGATGCGGAGCGGGAGGTCATCGGCCGGCAGCGACTGGCAATTCTCGCACAGGCCGTTGCGGAACTTCCGCCGCGATGCCGCGAGTGCTTCGTTCTTCGGCGCTTCGAAGGGTTGTCCCACGCCGAAATCGCCAATCGGATGAGGATCAGCACCAGTGCTGTGGAGAAGCACCTGGCAGCGGCAACGGTCCACTGCGCTCGGCGCGTGAAGGCGAATGACTAAATTTGCACCCGCCCTGGGGTTAGGCTCTTCCAGAACGTCTTCTGTTTTAATTGGACTAACTCGTTGTCTCATTATCTCTGGACGTTACAAGGCGAACCGTTGTTCATGACGGATTTCAACGACAAGGAAATGCTGGAACAGGCGGCCGAATGGTTCTTCCGGCGCGATGGCGGCCGTCTCTCGGCAGAGGATGAGTTGGCATTCCGTACTTGGCTCGCGGCCTCAGATCGACACCGCGCCGCTTATTCAGAAATTGCCGGCACTTGGCAGGACCTTGGAGCGATTCAGCCAACGCCGGCCGTTCTCACGCCGCCTCCGCCTGCGCGTGACTTCCTGCGACCGATCGCTGCCGCCTTCACGTTTCTCTGTCTCCTTGGCCTTGGCACTTACGTCCTCGATGTTCCATCGAGATTGTTTGCCGATGGCTATACGGCAGTTGGCGAATTCCAGGTCCTGGCTTTGCCGGACGGCTCAACAGCCGAAATGAACAGCGGCACGGCTATTACAATTGCGTACTCTTCCGGTGAGCGCAGGATCCACCTTAAGAAGGGTGAGGCTGTGTTCACCGTAACCTCCGACCAGCACCGACCTTTCATTGTGGAGTCCGAGGGGGGTGAGGCAACCGCGCTCGGCACAGTATATGGTGTTCGAAACGATGACCGCGGCGGTGTCGTGACGGTAATCGAAAGCCATGTTGCCGTATCGGGTAAGCCTGCCGGAGCATCCGTCGAGCTCGGCCCCGATGAACGTGTTCGTTACGAAGATGGACAGCTTGGTGCCATTGAAAAAGTGGATGCGGCATCCGAAACGGCATGGAGACGGAGGAAACTGATCTTCGTCGATCAGCCGCTCGGCGAGGTTGTCAACGAACTCAACCGCTATCATAAGGGAGTGATAAGGATCGTCGATGAGTCGATCAGAGCGCGACGCGTCAGCGGCGTGTTTGAGACCAGTGACATCGTCAAGGTCATCGATGCGCTCGAAAAATCCTTTGGATTCAATGACATCCGGCTGGGAAGTCTCGTGATCTTGATCCATCGCTGATTTTTTTGAAATTTCTTGATTTTCTTACTCCGGTTTTTCTCTGGGCAAACGTCTTAGGCGGCGAAATCATCTGATTGCCTGTTGTCAGCGGTCAGAGATGTGTCCAGGGGGTCTAAATGAGTTCTCACTTTGCGGCGTCTCACCGCTCCACACGCAGGCTGGCGGTATTTCTTGCGACGACGGCATGTTTACCGGTTCTGACGGTTCCTTTTGTCGACATCGCCGCTGCTCAGGAGCGAGCCGTGGCGGTGCGGTACGAAATTGCAGCCGGGCCTCTACCTCAGGCATTGAACCGGTTCGCAGATGTATCTGGTTTGCAGCTTATCTACGATGCTGCGGCTACACGGTCATTGCGTACAAGTGGCTTCCGTGGAGAAGGCCCAGCGCCGGCGGTGATCGCGAAGCTGCTGTCGGGGACCGGACTAACTTGGCGGTTCACCAGCAGCACTAGCGTGACGATTATCGGCCCGTCGGCGACGGCAAGCGGCGCGACGGGCTCTGACGACACGACAGTCCTAGAGCCAATCATTCTGAGCGGCCGATCGAGTGAAGATTCCTACAGTTTGGCTTCCAGTACCACTGCCACCCGCATCTCCGCCGATATTCAAAAGACACCACGTTCGGTGAATGTCGTGACACAGCGGCAGATCGCCGACCGAGGTGTCTCCGATCTGGAAGAAGCAATCGCATATTCGCCAGGTGTTGCCACTGGACTTTACGGTAACGACGACCGCTACGACCAATACGTGATCCGCGGTTTTGAGACTCAGAATGTCGGTACCTATCGAGATGGCATGCCGTTACGCACATTCGGCTGGGCAGCATGGCGCACCGAACCCTTTGGGCTCGAGCGCCTCGATATCCTCCGCGGTCCGACGTCCGATCTCTATGGCTCCAACGAGCCCGGGGGCCTGGTCAATGCCTTAACCAAACGCCCGGACTTCGAACCCAGCAATACGGTATTTGGCCGTCTTTCCAGCTATGGAGGAACGGAAGCCGGCATCGACAGCACCGGGCCGATCGGCGATGACTTCGCCTATCGTTTGGTCGGTGTGGCCAATCGATCAGGCACAAATTATGAAGAAGTCGATCAAGGACGCTTCTACGCAGCGCCTTCGTTCACATGGAAGCCGGAAGACACCACCAGCCTCACTCTTTTCGCAGAAGTTCAAAGGGACAATGTCGGAGACAGCTGGTCGGTCGTGCCCGAATATGGATCGCGGCGCTACAACCCCCTCGGGCACTTCTCACCGGATACCTACACCGGGCTTCCGGACCACAACACCGTCAGAACCAGGCAGACCACCATTGGCTATGAGTTCGAGCATGAGTTCGAAACGGGAATCACCTTCCGCAGCAAGGCCAGATATGCGGAAAACGACTGGCGGATGCGGACCGCGGTTCCGGCCGCTTTCGTTTCGCTGCCTGCACTGTTTGGTGTGCCTGGAGCACATCCGAGTGCGGTTGACACCGCGTTGCTCAGCAAGTTCGATCTTGACCAAAAGGCCCACCAGGCGAGTTTCGATAACAATTTATCTTACGAATTCGACTCCGGAGACTTGAGCGGCACCATTGTGGCAGGGTTCGACCATTACCTTGCCCGTTCCAATGTTGACTATGCCCAGGGATATCTGGGAGAGCTTAACCTCTTCACGGGTGATCTGACAAACTTCCTGTCCGGCGCCCTTCCCGCCCATCTGCCTGCCGTTCTGGACAATGACATCGATCAGACCGGCGTTTATCTGACGAGCCGCAGTGAGTTCGAAAACTTCGTTTTCAGTGGCGGCATCCGACATGATTGGGTCACGAGCTCGACAGAAACGAGCGCCGGAAAGATCACTTCGGAAGGTCAGGTGACGTCTGGCAGTTTCGGCGTTGCCTGGAATTTCGATGATGCATGGACCATTTATGGCAACGCTGCCTACTCCTTCAACGTTCCACCCGCCGGCATTACGGCAAGCGGCGCTGCCCTCGACATGGAGAAGTCACGTGCCTACGAAATCGGCCTGCGTTATAAGCTGCCGGACGATCGTGGTCACGTAAATGTCGCCCTGTTCGACACAACCAAACTAAACGCGACCTACAACGACCCGTCCGACTTGACTGGAATAACGAAAATCCAGGCAGGCGAGGTTCGCTCAATGGGCGTCGACGTCGATGCGCTTCTTGAGCTCAACTACGGCTTCACGGTTCTTGGCTCCTACACGTATGTGGATGCCGAGGTGACGAAGGATCCGACGCTGCAGGGTAAGAGACCTGCGAGGGCGCCTGTCCACTCGGCCTCCGCGTGGGTCAAATATGACGTGCAGATGCCTGCGCTTGAAGGTCTCAGTCTTGGGGTGGGCATCCGGCATGTCGGCTCATATTTTTCAGATGCCACCAACGCCTATCACATCAGCTCCGCCAACCTTCTCGATGCATCGATCAGCTACCAGCGGGACGACTGGAGTCTGATTCTGGCGGCGCGAAATCTCGCCAACAAGCAGTACGAGGCCGAATGCAATGCCGCCACATTCGCTGCGGCGGTAGGCGCACTGGCGGACTATGCTGGTAGCTGCACCTTCAACGAAGGGCGTCGCGTGATGTTCACGGCGTCGAGGAAGTTCTGAACCAGTGCGTCCCGGGAAGCGAAGACACTGCTGCATGTCAAATTATTCAGGGCGCCGCATGCAGGTTTTAAGCATATTGATAGTCCTGTCGACGCTGTTATTGGCTGCGGGCAGCGCGTGCGCGGAGGATTTCCCGCGCATAGTCGAGCATCGCTACGGTTCTACGGTCGTGACGGCGAAGCCGGTTCGAGTGGTCACAATCAGCTACATCGGGCACGACTTTGCGCTGGCATTGGGGATCAAACCGGTGGGCTTGCGCTACTGGTACGGAAACAACCCCAAGGGTGTCTGGCCTTGGGCAGAGAAAGCTCTCGGAGACGAAGTCCCGGTTGTCTTGAGTGGTCAGGTCGATCTCGAGCGGATCGCTGCGCTGCACCCTGACCTCATTGAGGGCATGTGGTCAGGCATGACCGAGGCTGAATACCGATTTCTATCGAGAATAGCGCCCACCTTGCCACCGGCGGCCGGCGGCGGGGATTACGACATGCCGTGGCAGGAAATGACCAGAGTTTTAGGCTACGCGACGGGTCGCGAAACGGCCGCAAAGGAGATCATTGATCGCCTGGAGGGGACGTTCGCGGCCGTTCGGGCGGCACATCCCGATTGGCATACGAAGACAGCGGTGATGGCGTCTATACGAGGGCCGGAAACCTTCACGTCGCGCGATGTCAGAAGTCGCTTCCTTACCGCCCTTGGCTTCAGAACGCCAGACGCGGTCGATGCGCTGGCGGTTGGGCGGAGTTTCTATGTGCGCTTGTCTCCTGAAGACCTGACCCCGATCGACACTGAAGTATTGATCTGGCTGAACTCCGAGAAGGGGCGTCCTGAGTTCGCAAGCCAGCCGCTTTATCCCTTTCTACGTGCTGTCAGGACTGGGCATGAGGTCCATGCTGACGTCCTGCTTTCTGCAGCGCTTTCACATTCCAGTCCGCTCAGCCTCGACTATGCGCTTTCGAGCCTCGTTCCGGAGCTTGAGAAGGTGCTGGCACGTACTTCGCCCTCCGCTAGCGCCGGGGGCCAAAACCCATGAAGAGCCGGCCGCTGTTACTCCTCGCGCTACCCATTTTCCTGATATTGATCGGACTGGCACTGTCACTCGGCCCTCGACCTGTCGCGTTCAAGGAGCTGTGGAACGCCCTTATCGCCACGGATCTCAACCGGCCCGAAGATGTTGTCATATGGTCGTTGCGAATGCCGCGGCTGGTGGCAGCCTTATTGTGCGGCGCGGCCCTCGGAGCGGCTGGCTCCATCATGCAGACAGTTACCCGAAACCCGTTGGCAGACCCTGGGCTGCTTGGAATCAATGCCGGAGCGGCTTTCGGTGTCGTGATCTTTATTGCGGTTGCCGGCGATGCGATAACACTGGCAAGATCGGCGGCAGCCCTGGCCGGCGCAACCTCGGGTGCCTTGGCTGTTCTGGCGCTTGGAGCCTTTGCAGGCAGCAGGCCGCACCCGATACGTCTGCTTCTCGCGGGTGCTGCCGTCAGCGCGTTCTTCTTGGCGATTGTGCGCGGCTTCCTTTTGCTGAGCCAGCAAGCGCTCGACACCTATCGTTTCTGGGTCATGGGCGGGCTTGACGGGATATCTTTGGCAGCCATCGGGACGTTGTCGCCACTGTTTGCCGCAGGCCTTGTCCTCGCGGCGGGTGCCGGATTGATGCTGAACGCCTATGTGCTCGGCGAGGATCTCGCCAGGTCGCTTGGCGTCGATATCCGGCTCGCCTACCTGCTTGGACTTGCCGCCGCCGTTTGTCTCTGCTCGGCCGTTGTCACGCTGGCAGGCCCTATCGGCTTTGTCGGACTGATCGCGCCACATCTTGCCATGGGGCTGGTCGCCGGGGACGAGCGTATTCGGCTATTGGTGTCGGCCCTTCTGGGCGCCACCATCCTCTTGGCTGCCGATATCGCTGGACGTCTGCTGTTTGCCGGCACGGGCATGCAGGCGGGGGTTATGGTCGCCGTGATCGGAGCACCTGCTCTGGTTCTGGCAATCCGCCGGGGACGGGTAGGCGTATGACAAGACCTATTTCTATGATGTGGCGATGCGGCCCGTTTTCCGGGAGGGTCGCCCCCCAGACGCTTGTCTTCACCGTGCTGAAGCTTGCAATCCTCATGGCTGTCTCTGGGCTTGCTCTGTACTTTGGAAACTATCCGCTGACCGCTCCGGAAATATCGACCATTCTCTTTCAGCAAGCGGATGAAACCCCCGATATCGTCATCTGGTATCATCGTCTGCCGCGCCTTCTCGTCGGCATCGGTGCTGGCGCAGCTTTTGGCGTCTCCGGGGCACTGATCCAGGACATGTTGCGCAATCCGTTGGCTTCTCCAGACATCGTCGGATTTAGTTCCGGCGCTGCCACCGGAGCGCTTTTCACCGTTATGCTGACCGGAAGCAGTTTTTGGGTCTTGCCAGGAGCCATGGTTGGCGGCGTGTTGTCCGCAGCGCTCGTTCTCGCGCTCGCTTGGAACAAAGGGCTGTCGTCAGCGCGTCTCGTGCTTACAGGTTTGGCGCTGAGCCTCTTCCTCATGGCTCTCGTCGATATCATGATGGCGCGGCTAGATATTTTGACCGCCGCAGACATCATGAAATGGCTCGTCGGCGCGTTTCCCAGTCCGGAATGGACTGACGTAGTCCTGATCTTTGGTGCATTGATCATACTTGGGCCGTTCGCGCTATGGCAGGGATTTGCACTGAAGAGCCTGGCACTAGGCGATGACATTGCCACAGGTCTAGGACTCAACGTCTCGACAACCCGATTGAAAATCCTCTTTCTGTCAGTTGGCCTCACCGCATGCGCCGTCAGTGTAGCCGGGCCCCTGCCGTTTGTCGCCTTCGCAGCCAATCCAATCGCCCGCAGGCTTTCAGCCGCATCCGGTGCGGGCAGCGGCTCACCGCTTTTGGGAGCCGCTGCGGTCGGGGCGTGCCTGACGGTCATTGCCGATCTTGTCAGCCGTTCTCTCCCTATTGGGGCCGACCTTCCCACCGGGGTCTTCACCGCGATGATCGGAGCCCCGCTGTTGGTGTGGCAACTTACCCTCGAAATCCGCAAGGGAGTGATTTGATGACAACCGCCACCTTTCCACTGTCAGCTGCAGGCCTGACACTGACGCGGCCGGTCGGCACCGTTCTCGACGACATCGGTCTTGCTGTGCCAAGGGGAAAGATCAGTGTCGTCATCGGTCCCAATGCCTGCGGGAAGTCAACATTGCTGCGTTGCCTCGCCCGGCTTTTGCGGCCGGATGAGGGGGAAGTGTTGCTTGAAGGAGACCCCATCGATCGCCAGAAGTCGAAACAGGTCGCAAGGCAGCTGGCGATCCTGCCGCAAAATTCGACTGTCCCGGAATATCTACGCGTATTCGATCTGGTCGCGCGGGGCAGAACTCCCTGGCAGTCACCTTTGTCACAATGGTCCCGCGAAGATGCAATGGCGGTCGACCAAGCCTTGGCGCTCGCCGGTGTGGCGGCGTACTCACTTCGGCCCCTGTCGGAACTGTCCGGTGGACAGCGCCAACGAGCGTTCATTGCGATGATATTGGCGCAGGATGCACCACTCCTCTTGCTCGACGAGCCGACAACTTTTCTGGATCTGCCCCATCAGATCGAGCTTCTCGATCTGGTGCGGAAGCTGAATCGGGAGAGTGGCAAAACGGTCGTCATGGTTCTCCACGACATCAATCTGGCCGCACGTTTCGCCGATCACGTATTTGCACTCAAGGACGGGAAAATACATCGCGAGGGGGCGCCTTGCGATGTGATCACGGAGGCGACTATGCGGCAGATTTTTGGGTTGGATTGTATGGTCATACCCGATCCGCTGCATGGTTGTCCGCACGTGATCCCGCGGTGAAAGGGCAAATGATGTCGGTGATGGAGCGGAATCCACATCCTTTCATCGCGCATGCGGTATTTCCCGGCATCGAGTTGGAGATCGTGAAGTCGATCCTTTTACGTGAGGCACAACAGCAAGGTCTGCCCATAATAGCGGAGAATGGCTGTGTTGGTTGCCGCACCGACCTTGGCGAAATCCTCGTTTGCGCAGCATCAGATGGTCTCGAAATGACGGTAACGGCTGCACAGAGCGATACCCTCCAGCTCCTGCGCGACGAGATCGCGGAACATCTATCGGAGGTCGCGCCGGAAATAGCCCATGTTCTGCGCTGGAAAACAGTAGACGGTGCCGGTGTATCACCGCCGGGTTTCCGTCTCTGTAAGGTCGTCTCGGTCACCCCTCTTGGGTCGGCTTTCCTGCGTGTGCGGCTGTCGGGTCGCGACCTCCAGCCCTTCACCGGGGAAGCCATTCACTTTCGGCTTATACAGCCACCGTGCAGCGGGCCGCCGGCCTGGCCCTATATTGGCAATAACGGCCGGACCGTATGGCCGACAGGCGACGGCGCGCTGCATCGCCCCGTCTACACAGTCCGGAACGCAGATCCGGACGCGAGCTGGATCGAGTTTGATGTGTTTAGGCACCTCGGCGGCCGCACCGGCAAGTGGGCTGAGGCCGCTTCCGCGGATGATGTCGTCGGTATCATGGGGCTTGGCCGAGGAAAGCTGATCCAACGCCCCCAATGGCTGATCGCAGGTGACGAGGCAGCATTTCCCGCAATCGCAAGGTTATTGGAAGCACAGACAGCGCACATAACGGGCTCTGTTTTTCTTCTTGAAACCGTGCCCGGATCCGCCGAATATCCCATACCAGCTCCGACGGGCGTCAGCCTGACGAGGGTTCGCGTGGGTGCGATCGGCGATTGGTCTGCCGTAGTGGCAGCGCTCCCGCGGTTGCCCGACGACCTGCCAAATGTCTGTGTTTGGTTCGCTGCTGGGAAAGATATGGCCGAGGACTTCCGGAAGCTCCCCGTGATCCAATCTCGCCGCCTGCCTGATCTCCACATTGCGGCCTACTGGTCATAACCTGCATTGGCAAGACGGCATGCAAGACTGGCTGAGGGAAGGCAAAGCCGTCGAGACCATACAGGAGCATTAGAGCGTTTCAGGTTTTGACGGAAGCGTATCCGGCATTGTCGAAGTAGTTGCTGCATTCGCTGGGCTCGATGGTTGTGACGAGGTGTCCGATGTGGCGCCAGGTGTCATCGATGGTTCGCTTCTGAGCCAGGCGCATCCAGTGCTTGATTTTGGCGAAAGCCTGTTCGATCGGATTGAGGTCGGGGGAGTATGGCGGCAAGTACCAGAGCCGAGCACCAGCGTTGCGGATCATCTGACGGATGGCGGCCGACTTGTGGGAGCCGAGATTATCCATCACGACGATGTCGCCGGGTTTGAGCACCGGTACGAGTTGCTGCTCGACATAGGCGCGAAAGCACTCACCGTTGATCGGTCCATCGAAGACACAGGGTGCGGTGAGCCGATCGCAGCGCAACGCGCCGAGGAAAGTCAGGGTGCGCCAATGTCCGTGCGGGGCGAAGCTGCGCAGGCGTTTGCCCTTCGGCCCCCACCCTCGAAGCGGCGCCATGTTGGTCTTGATCCAGGTTTCATCGATGAAGACCAGCCGTCTTGGATCGAGGCCAGCCTGCCAGGATCGCCAGCGCTGTCGCCGTCGCGCGACGTCAGCGCGCGCCTGCTCAAGGGCGAACAGTGTTTTTTTTGAACCGCAATCCCTCACGCCGCAGGAACTGCCATACCGTATCGTGGGATACCTTCACCCCTCGCGCGGCCAGCTCTTCCTTCAACCTGTGCAGTGACACATGCGGCGTCTGGTTGATCCGCTCCACGATAAACGTCCGATGCGGCTCCAGAACCCGCTTGCGGTGGCCGCCCATCTTCCCAGGCGCGACAGATCCGCTCGAACGATAACGCTGCGACCACTTCATCGCTGAAGACACGGCAATACCGAACCGCGCCGCAACCGACCGGCAGCTCTCACCGGCTTCGATTGCAGCAACAACACGCTCACGAAGATCATTGGAAAGAGGTCGCGTCATTCGATGCTGGCCTCCACTCCAGCCAGCATCTTGAATCACAAAACACACAAAAACGGAATCCCTTCCGATTCAACTAAATCCGGATACGCTCTAGAAGCCGGGAGCAATAGGTAGCCGCCATGGGACCTCCCTTTCCACGCAAATGGGCGAGTTCAGAAGGAAACGCTCGGCGGCCACTATGGAAAACATCGTGAAGCCCGCTCACATCGCGAATGTCGATTTCGATGTTCCGTGCACCCTCTCGCTTCAACGCGGAAGCATAACGGGCATCACGAGTGACAACATTATGGCCTTTTCGCAATGCCGCCTATGGGCTTGCCCAGCAAGATACGTCTCGCATCAGACGCACGCCGATGCGGATCGCACCGAATGGCTTTCTGGATTTCTTCGCGCACAATTGTCGCAAGCCCACAAACCCAATCGTCATGATTAATGTGGCGGCGAAGACTGCCTAAATTCGAATTAGAGGAAGAACCTATGTCTCCAGGATGGCTCGCAATCCCTCGAACTGCCGCGGTGGCCCTCACGTTAGCTGTTGCCGGTTCTGCGCAGGCGGCTGACGCTATTTTGACGCCGGCCCAGATGCGGGAGGATCTTACCTTTTTAAAAGAGAAATGGGCTCCGCTGGATAAAAGCTTCAGCGACAGCCAGAGGGTGGCGTTCGGCCGGCATCTCGATGAGACCGCCTCTGCGGCGGAAGATCTGGAGCCGGAAGAGTTCGCGCTCGAAGTGATGAAAGCCGTGGCCATCGCGCGCAACGGACACACCAACGCCAATGTCGGGACGTTGCTTGGCGCCGACCTTCCAGTACGCGTGTGGTCGTTTTCCGATGGGCTTTATATCGTCAAGACTCACCCCGATTTCGAATGGTTGCTTGGCGCGCGGATTGACGGAATCGGCTCCCTAACCACGCAGGAAGCGCTGGACCGGGTGCGCGCCTACCTTCCCGGCACGGACCAGCGGATTCGTTTTCTCTCCCCCGGCTACCTGGTTGCGCCCGCCGTCCTTGAGCAGATCGGCGCCGTCGACGGCACGGACCACGTTCCGTTGACCTTGAAGTTTGCCGATGGACGGACGGAGATCGTCGAGCTTGGGCCTAAGAAAGGCGACGATCCAGGCGATGACCGCAAGGCAAGCCTGAACAGGGGCTATTCCGTGCTTATTCCCGACGATCCAGACTTGCCAGGACGCTGGCGTCATGTGCTTGACGGCCATAAGGATCTGCCGCCGATCTATGGCAAGCGCAGTGACGTGCAGGCGCGCTTCCTCGATTATTCCAAGAAGGTGCTCTACATCCGCAACGACACGGCAAGAAGCATCGACGAAACCCCTCTACCGGACAAGTTCGCCGGCATTATCCTCGACAAAATCCTGCCGATGCAGCCCAAGCACATCATCGTTGACCTCCGTTTGAACAATGGCGGCGACTTCTTCAACACGATCCTGTTTTCCCGGGCAATACCTCGACTTGTGCCGCGCGACGGACGAGTGTTCGTGCTTGTTGGGAGGGCAACCTTCTCTGCCGGCATAACGACCGCCGCCATGCTTAAGGGAGAGGGAGGCGACAAGGTCACTCTAATCGGCGAACCGATGGGGGATGGCGGCCAGTTCTGGTCCGAGGGCAAATATGTCAAGTTGCCGAACTCCCAGATCGCCGTTCGCTACAGCCACCAATTTCATGATTACGAGACCGGCTGCTTTGACGTCGGCGACTGCTATTGGGCGACTGTCGCCTTCGGCCCGCGGGGAATCTCGATTGCGCCGGAAACCACAGTTGAGCTGAGTTTCAGGGCTTATGCGCAGGGGCGAGACCCTGTCCAGGAGAAAGTGCTGGACTTGGCCGGCAGGCACTAAAGCGATCCCCACCGATGCGATCAGAACGCTTGGGCGCCCAAGGAGGGGCAGCCCTTTAGCTCCTCATCCTCACTTTCGAGGATGAGGATGGAAGGGCGCGCTACCCTGCACCGGTACGCCACTGGATAGCGGCAGCGCGTGCCCGGCATGAAGCGGGTGGGCTTTCACGAAGGCAGGGGCAAGCCACCGATCAGCTCGAAAAAGGTTGCGGCCGTTCGTGAAGTCTGGCCCGAGGACCGTCCGCTGACCGCTCGCTTCGGCGTCATCGAGTTTGACGGCCGTGACGAAGACCCTGCAGGACGCGATCGATCTTGTGGGAAAATTCAAGGCGGCTGGCCTCCATTTCCTCGATACAAGCCTCGCTGGAGTTGCGAAACGTCCAACATGAGGGCGCAAAGCCGTCGTCGAGCGTGTGCCGCAGTTCGCATCCGCACGATGCCAACCGACTTCAGCGCCTTGAGCAGGTTCGAACCGGAGACCCGTGGTTTGCGCACATTTGAGAACGTGATTTCAACCGTTTTCGCAGGTGAACAGATTGGCGTAGTGGTGCGTTCTCTCGGTACCCACCTTGAGAAGGCCGACCACTTGCTTTATATGATGCGTGATGATTGATGCGCGATGAGGCGGAGATGAGAACGACCTTGGCAATCGACGACGATGTGCTGACCGCCGCAAAAGCGATGGCAACCCAGCAGCACCGGAGCGTCGGCGAGGTCATTTCTGAGCTGGCGAGACGTTCTCTGCGCCGACCGCCGAGCAGCGGCGAGCGCAATGGCATTCCTCTCCTGTCAACACGGCCGGATACGCCGCCAGTGACGCTCGAAATCGTGAACGCCATGCGTGACGAACTGCCGTGACTTTCCTGCTCGACGTCAATGTGCTGATTGCCTTAATCGATCCGGGCCATGTAGCCCATGATGATGCGCACGAATGGTTCGCGGCGATAGGTCAGAGCGCGTGGGCTACCTGCCCCATTACCGAAAATGGTGTCATCCGAATTGTCGGCAACCCCAAATATCCCAACTCTCCCGGTTCACCGTCACTCGTGATGGAAATTGTCCGCAAATTGCGGTCGCTCCCCGGTCACAGTTTTTGGCCGGACGATGTGAGCCTTGTCGGGTCAGGTGATATCGCTCCCACGAAAATTCTAACATCGGGGCAGGTAACTGACACCTACCTGCTTGCGCTAGCCAAGGCGCGTGAGGGCCAGCTGGCGACATTCGATCGCAAGCTGTCAGCAGCAGCGGTTACAAGGGGCAATTCTGCCTTGCACCTGATCACCACGAGTAGATCGTGAGGTTCCCGTCGATCCATTATGCGATCTGCCTGGCTTAAAACGTGAACCCATAGCAACAAGTCGGACGCTGGCCTCGAAGCTTTCGCCCTGCCAGAATCATTAACCCGCCATTTTCAGGGTCAGTGGCGTAAAGGGTATTTATGGTACTTTAGTGCGTATCTTTGTCCCCGATGAAAGGCGGCTCAGCATTGCCGAGAGTGGCGGTCGTCCTCGCTCATCTTCGGAAACAAATCTCAGGTGAAACGGGCTCGGTCCACGTCAACCGGGCAGTCGGTTCCTACTTCATAGTCGGAATGACTAATTCTGCGCCGCCGTTGACCCCAGATGGCCGGCATTGAGCCTACGGTTGGTCATTGGCCAACATAGCGGCGATTCGCTGATTTGCGAGGCGGTCAACATTCATAAGCGCAGTTCGAAAAGCTGAATGGAGGCTCCGGAACGAACTGCCGAGATATGCGAGCATGTTCCCCAGGCAATTCCCCTGCCTGCTGTAGCAGTGCCTTGAATGGCTATGGGAAGCCGAGCATTCAGTTGCGAGAGGCGATCGAGACTGCCGCGCCGCCAATACCGATAGCCGCTCCACGATTGAACAGCCGCATCATCCTCGGCGACTGAAAGGACAGACGCGCGCGCGCGCCTGCGATCGCGAACGGGAATTGCGTTGCCGACAGGATCAACGCCGTCAAAAGAACAAGCGCGACGCCATCCAGCAGTGTAACCTCATGAAGATCCAAGACCGTCGGTACGATAGAAACGTAGAAGAGAACGGATTTTGGGTTGCCGATCGTCACTAGCACACCAGAGGTAAACGCGTTTGTGCCGTGGCCAGTATCCTCACCCTCGTCGATGTTCAGCCCCTCGCGAGAGGTCCAGAAACGATAAGCAAGCCAGCAGAGATAGGCGACACCTGCCCATTTGATCGCGATCAGAAGTAGACTGAATGTTTCCGCGATATAGGCGAGACCGGCAAGAACAGTTGCCAGATAAAGTACGTCGCCGAGAACCATGCCCGCGGTCGCCCATGCAGCGCGCCGGTAGCCGCTCTTCAGGGCGTGCGCGACGATCGCAACGATCTGGGGACCAGGTATCACCGCAGCGACTGCCAAGGCGGTAGAATAGGCTATGAAACCGGACAAGATCATTGGACTGGAAACCTGCAGATCGGCGTTTGGAGGCTTGAGGTAGCGCGCATTTTCAACCGAAGCAACCCTGACTGCGAGCCGTTTTCGCGACCTCAGCAAGCGCACACCTCGTTTTGATGCGACATTTAAATCATAAACCGCGGGAATGCTGCGGTAAGGGCGTCGACCGCCAGGCGCACCTTGAGCGGAAGATGAGGTGTCTGTAGCCACAGCGCGAAAGCGTTCTCGCCTCTTCATGGACGAGGTTCATTCGTTGATTGGCAATTGCTTCCGCTATAAGGTTTGTCTCGCGTGTAGACATGCCGCAAAGACTGAAGAGGAATTGAGATGGCGACCGGTACTGTTAAGTTTTTCAACAATGATAAGGGATTTGGCTTCATCACTCCGGAGAATGGAGGAGCGGACGTATTCGTTCACGTGTCCGCTTTGCAGCAAGGCGGCTCGCTCAGAGAAGGTGACAAGGTCAGTTTCGAGGTAGGCCAGGACCGCAAGACCGGGAAGTCCAAGGCCGAGAACGTCAGCGTGCTCTGATTGCGGGTTCCGCGTAACAGCCTGACCAAAGAAACTCGGTCAGATCCGCGGGATCACGGAATTCCGTTTTAAATCCGTCGCCTTGAACGGCTTCGATCCAACGAGCCGCTTTTTCAAACTGAATATCAATGAAAATTCCTGCTCTTCACCTTCAATGTATCAATATGAAGGTCAGGCACGAACATGTCGCGCGCGGCTATAACCGGCTTCGGTTTGTCCCGTGGATCGGGTCCGCCTCCCCGCGCAAACTCATCACCACGGCCGGCCGGAAGCTTGAACTCTTCATCACGATCGGCAAGGCCGGCCAGGTCGCCTGACAGGTCGAACAGCTGCTGGGCGACAAGATGCACGACCTCCCCTTCCCGCTGGATCCGGCCATTGATCGCCATCATCGAAGATCCGAGCACGACCCGCCGGCGCTTCTCGAAGAGTGTCGGCCATACGACGAGATTGGCAGGACCGGTCTCGTCCTCGATGGTGATGAACATCACGCCCTTGGCCGATCCCGGCTTTTGCCGCACCAGGACAAGACCTGATGTATAGACCCACCGCCCGTCCCTCGAATTCATCGCCTCGGCACAGGTGATGATGTTGCGCACTGATAAATCCTTGCGCAGGAAGGCGATCGGATGCCGCCGCAATGTCAGACCGGTATGGCTATAGTCCTCGATGACGTTATGCCCGTCCGTCATCTGCCGAAGTGCCACCTCCGGCTCCTGCTGCTCGGCAATTGCAGCCATCTCCCGTTCGGCCGCGGCCGCAAACAACGGCAAGGGTTCATCGCGCAGCGCCTTGATCGCCCATTGCGCGTCGCGGCGTTCGAGCTTCAGCGACGGCAGAAAGACATCGGCCTTGGCAAGCTGGACGAGCGCTTCCGATGGCACGCCGGATCGGCGCCACATGTCATCAACCGAGGCAAAGGCATTATCCATGCGTGCCGCGACGATGCGCGCGGCGTCAGCGACTGCCAATCCTTTCACTTGCCGGAAGCCCAGCCGGACGGCATGGCGGCCAGAATTGCCGATCCGCTCCAGAGTGCAGTCCCATCGGGACCGATTGATGCAGATCGGCCGCACCTCGACGCCGTGGACTCTCGCATCGCCGACAATCTGCGCCGGCGCGTAAAAACCCATGGGCTGCGAATTAATGAGCGCCGCGCAGAAGGCTTCCGGATAGTGGCGTTTGATATAGCTCGACGCATAGGCGATCAGCGCGAAGGATGCCGCATGGCTCTCCGGAAAACCATAGGAGCCAAAGCCTTCGAGCTGGGAGAAGGTCTTTTCGGCGAATTCTGGCGTGTAGCCGTTCCGAACCATCCCTGATACGAGTTTGTCCTTGAACCGCGAGACGCCGCCGGTGAACTTGAAAGTCGCCATCGACTTGCGCAGCTGGTCCGCCTCGCCGCCGGTAAAGCCGGCGCAGACCATCGCCACCCTCATCGCGCTCTCCTGAAACAGCGGCACGCCGAGCGTCTTGCCGAGCACCGCCTCAAGCTCGGGCGTCGGATATTCGACTGCCTCCTTGCCTTCACGCCGGCGCAGATAGGGATGCACCATGTCGCCCTGGATCGGGCCCGGCCGGACGATCGCTACCTGCACCACGAGGTCGTAGAAGGTCCGGGGTTTCAGCCGCGGCAGCATCGCCATCTGCGCGCGGCTTTCGATCTGGAAGGTGCCGAGCGTATCGGCCTTGCGGATCATCGCATAGGTCGCAGGATCCTCCTGCTCGATGTCAGACAGGTCGAGATCCCGATCCTTGTGCTCGCGGATCAGATCGAAGGCCTTGGCCATGCAGGTCAGCATTCCAAGCGCCAGGATGTCCACCTTCATGAATTTCAGGGCTTCGACGTCGTCCTTGTCCCATTCGATGATCTGACGGTCCTTCATCGTGGCCGGTTCTATCGGCACGAGATCGTCGAGCCGATCATGGGTGAGGACGAACCCGCCCGGATGCTGGCCGAGATGCCGTGGCGCGCCCATCAATTGCTGGGCAAGCTTCAAGGTCAGCACGAGACGCCGGTCGTCTGGATTGAGATTGAGCTCGCGGACATTGCGATCGCAGACCTCTTCCGACCAGGACCACATCCCGGACGACAAGGCCTTGATCACGTCCTCCGGCAAACCAAGTGCCTTGCCGACATCGCGGATCGCGCCCTTGGCGCGGTAGCGCGTCACGGTCGCGCAGAGCGCCGCCTTCTGGTGCGTGTAGGTCCTGTATATCCACTGGATGACCTCTTCGCGCCGCTCGTGCTCGAAATCCACATCGATATCCGGCGGCTCGTCGCGCTCCTGGCTGACGAAGCGTTCGAACAGAAGGTCGTTGGTCGAGGGGTCGATACTGGTAATGCCGAGAATGTAGCAGACGGCGCTGTTGGCGGCAGAACCCCTTCCCTGGCAAAGGATACCTTCAGACCGCGCATAACGCACGATCGAGAAGACGGTCAGAAAATAGGGCGCGTATTTCATGGTGCGGATGAGATCGAGTTCGTGCCGCACGACCTTCAATACATCGGGCGGCAGTCCTTCGGGATAGCGATCGGGCACGCATTGCCAGACATAATGCTCGAGCGAAGCCTGGGCATCCTTGCCCGGCACGATCGCCTCCTCCGGATATTGGTAGGTGAGTTCCTCGAGCGAGAAGGTGCAGCGACGGACGATCTCCAGGGTTCGCGTGAGGGCTTGCCGGTATCGCGGAAACAACCGCTCCATTTCTTCCGGCGGCTTCAGATAACGATCGGCGTGGCGCTCGCGCTCGAAACCGACATCATCGATGGTCGTGCGGGTGCGAATGCAGGTGACAATGTCCTGCAGCTGTCGGCGGCCTGGCTCGTGGAAGAGGACATCATTGGTGACGACCGTCCGCACCTTGAACCGCGCCGCAACATTGGAAATTTCATGCAGCCGCAGCTGGTCGTTCTGCCGGCGCCGCAGACAAAGTGATACATAGGCCCGATCACCAAACAGCTCGGCCATCTTGCGCAGCTGGATCGCGCAGGCGTCATCCGGCAGGTCCGGCACAAGAATGCCGATCATGCCGTCGGTGTAGGCAATGACATCGTCCCAGTGCAGGATGCAGTTGTTCTTGCCGCCGCGCGACTTGCCGAGCGTGATAAGGCGGGTGAGCCGGGAATAGGCAGGGCGATCCGTCGGATAGACCAGCACCGACATGCCGTCTTGCAGATCGAGCCGGCAACCGACAACGAGACGTAAGGCGGTGGCACGCGATGCTTCAAGCGCCCGGACAATTCCGGCAAGCGAATTGCGGTCGACAACGCCGAGGGCTTCGATGCCAAGAGCCTTGGCGGTCTCGAACAGTTCGTGCGCCGAACTCGCACCGCGCAGGAAGGAAAAATGCGTCGTGACCTGCAGCTCGGCATAACTCATGCGAAGATCCCATGGCAGAACCAGCGGTGGCTTCCGGTTTCCGGATCGATGCCATCACCGGAGCGAAACACCCAGAGGCGCTCGCCGGCCTCGTCTTCGATGACGAAATAATCCCGCACCGCCTCCATCTCCGCGTCGCGCTGCCACCACTCGCCAAAAATCCGTTCCGGACCATCGGCCCGCTCGACCTTCCGGCGCTTGCCGCGCCAGGTGATCGAGACCGGCGGACGGTCCGGCAGCAAGGCGATGGCCTCGATCAGCTCGGGACGCGCCAGCAGCCGGACAGGCCGGCGCCAATGGCTGACCCAGGTGACCTCGACCGGATCGGCAGCAGGACTGATCCGTTGGACGGAGCGCTCGGGCACGTCGGAGGCAACGGGCGCCACCCGATACACGCGCTGGCCGCGGTTGCCGTAAATATCGATCAGCGGCGTCACGTCCTTCACTTCCTCCTCGACCAGCGAGGAGGATTTCTGGCGCTCCTCCAGGGGCTCTGCCATCACCGCAACCAGGGTGAGCTTTTCGATCCCGAAGCCGGGCTCGATCTTTTCCGTCCGGTCGCGAAACAGCTTCGTCAGCCAGGCGACATCGCGCACCGGCTTCACTGTGCCGGCGCGGATTGCCTGGCGCGCACCGTCAACCTTTTCGACGATCAGGTCGGCGCGCCGAACACCGAGGCCGCGCCTTTGCAGCTCCTCGATCAGTTGCACCACCAGCCGGCCGACATATTTGTCGATGGTTTCGGCAGCACCGATCGGCTCGGCGAAGGCGCGGCTCACCTCGACGAGCTCGGCGGTGCGGATCGGATCGATCGGTTCGCTGATGCGGCCGAACATCTGGTCGAGCCGCCGGCCAATCTCCGGACCGAAACGAAGCGTCAGTGGCGCGCGCGGCGTGTTGGCCAATTCGCCGATGGTCTGGAAACCAAGCGTGCGCAGATCGCTGACGACTTTCCCGGGAAGGCGCAGCAACGATATCGGCAGCTTTTCGACGGCGCGGACGGTCTCACCTGAAGGCACGATGACCGTTTCGCGGCTGATGGCACGAGCACAGGCGTGGGCCGCACCCCAGGTGTCGGCGATGGCGACACGGGGAGTGAGTTTTTTTGCCAGGAACTGATTGGCGATCTTCGTCACCATGGCGAGCTCGCCGCCCTGCAGGTGATCGGCACCCTCTGTGTCCATGACGATCCCATCAATCCCATCGACCGCGACGATCGGCGAATAGAGCGTCAGCGCCCAGAGGGTAATGCGCTCAAGTGCTGCGGCATCCTTTGCAGGATCCGCATCGACCAGCATCAGGCCGCGGAACAGTGCCTGTGCTTTGGCCGCCGGCATGCCGAGATGAACGCCGGCTTTCCTGGCGGCCGCGTCGGCGGCCGACACCCAGCGTTTCGAGCCGCTCCTGGCGATCACGGCAATCGCCTGTTCAGGCGGAATAGACGGATCGGCGCGACGAATGCGATCCGTCGGCAGATCCGGAAGATAGATCGAGACAACCCTTGTCATCGCACGCCCTCACGAGAAACTCAGCACATTCACCCGCTTTCACGCGCATCAGTTCCAGCAACCATTGGGCCCTCCCCACACCCGGCACCGGCAATTCCTCCGACGGCATGACGCTGACCCGCCACCGCGTGGTCGACGCCGTCGGCTGGCCGAAATCATTCGCCTCCGTCTGCCGTCGCCAGCGTCGCACAGCGAGCGCCATCGTGCCCGTTCGCTCAGCCGCCAGCTGCAGCCGGCGCGAGCCGACCATCGGCAGGCGAACGAGTTCACCGACGACGGCGCCGAGCCCGCCGAAGGACAGCCCCTCCTCCATATTGGCGAGCACGTCTTCCTCCTTGTCGGATTCGACAAAGATCACCCGGTCGGGATGGAGACCGACCTCAGCGAGCGCCGGAAAGAACAGGTCCGGACGTGTCAGGCACCAGACGATCGGGCCCTTCGTGCGTGCTGCGATGCCCGCCGCAAACAGGGCTGCCGCCGCGCCATCCACCGTGCCCGATCCGCCACCTGCAAATTCGTGTAGGGCGCCATGGGCAAGGCCACCTCCCGGCAGGACTGCATCGATTTCCGGCACGCCGAATGAAAGACAGCCAGCCTTTCTGGCTGACACGCCTTCCAGCGAGGCGATGCGCTCGCGCAGATCGGAAATCACCCTTTCACGGGCAGCAGTCATTATTCACGGCTCTCTTCACGGTCGTGTTGGCGGCCGACATCATGTCGAACAAAATGCGGATGTTCTCTTTCTGTTCCCACCCTATAAAAGAGTCAAGCAACCGGAGGAATGGGAATATTATCCTGAACATTAGAAATCAGCAGAATACCCATGAGAATCAGCCCAATAGCGGCGGCCGACTTTTTTTCCGAGCGTTTGCGAGCGCTAATCCCTTTGTGTGAATTGCGGGGACAAGTCGGCATCGTCGTGTCGTGTCTGCAATTTCTTCTCGATCCCCACGCCTGAAGGCACCCCGCCGACACAACTTCGCGGATCAAGCGGCTCGACGGTCATGGCCCCCCGCCCGACGTGTTGCTGTCCTCACTGGCGCAACGCAGGTGATAAAGCGCCGCAGTTGCGGCTCGCGCTTTAGACTGCCAGCGATGACTGGAACGGAACGTTCGAAAGAGGCTTGACGCGGAATGTACCTGCCGGGAGTGGCCGCAGGATTTCCTCTTCCGGTAGAAGCCCATCGAGCCAGTCCATCTGCTGATCACGCGTCAGCACCGCCATCTGCCGGTCATGATAGGGCGCAATGTCGGCATTCGCCTCGATGGTCAGGATGGCGTAGGCTTCCGGCCAGCCATGGGACGCCTGCCGCCAGATACCGGCGAAATAGAACCAGTCACCGTTCTTGAGCGAGAAACAGAAGTTCCTCGCTCCACTGCGATGGCGAAACTCGGATGCCGGCACCAGGCAGCGGTGCGTTAGAAACGTCCTTCCTTCAGAGCGGACGACATTGGCCGCGCGTAGGCCGCCATCGAGCGGACGCAACCCCCAGGGCAGCTCCACCATCTCCACATCGCCGTCACGCCGTCTTATGATGACGCGGCGCTCGTCGAGCGGTGCGTCGGACTGGAAAACCTTCGCGTTCATCATATGTAGAACATAGCAAGAACCACGCTTCACAACAAGAACTGCGAGGAAAGCATGTGCAATGATTATCGGCTGATGGTGGACGTGGCGTCGATTGTGGAGGACTTCGCCCATCTCAAGATCAAGATCCGCTTTGGTGAAGGTGCACCGAACATTGAGGCACGCGAAGACATCAAGATTACAGATATAGCGCCGATCATCCGCACACTCGAGGGAACGCGCGACGAGGCGGACCTCGTCCGCCGCCGGTGGAGCTGGCCTGGCCGGAACAAGCGGCCGGTCTATAATTTCCGCTCCGATGGACGCGAGTTCGATTCTAACCGATGCCTGATCGTCGCCGATGGTTTCTACGAGTTCACCGAACCAACCGAGAAAGGCAAAAAGCGCAAGGACAAGTGGCTGTTCACCAAGAAGGACGAACCAATTTTCTGCATCGCCGGCATCTGGCGCGAGACGGATGACGTCGGGCAAGCCTTCGCCATGCTGACGATGGAGCCTGGCCCGGATATCGCGCCTTACCACGACCGGCAGATCGTCATACTTGAGCGGGACGCCTGGGCCGACTGGCTCGATCCATCTGTCTCGGCGAAGTCTCTGATCAGGCCGCTTCCCGCCGGCACCCTCAATGTCGAGCAGGTCGGCTGACGCGCTTTATGTTTCCATCACCTCATCTCAACGGGCTGAATTGGAACAAAATGCGGGCTGGATGCTTCTCAGTTCCGAGGTCCGTGCCGTGTCAACCGGACGTGACAGGGATGACGAATGTAGGCATTTTTGCGGTTTCCACTTGCGGCCAACGAAGCGGCAGTCGAGCATCCCACCTGTCCAGCGCGCGCCTCAGCTCCGTCGAGTTGACCTTCCCTGCCCCATCTCAGAGCACATCTCGATGGTGTAACGTGGTCAGGAAAACAAAGTGGCTTACGAGCCTGATATGGCTATCGTCTTCAATATGTGGCAAAGGCGGTGATCGTCAGTTTCCGCGGCGTCACGGTCTATCTGCCGGGTCCCTATGCTGACCGAAAGGCGGCCGTCCTGACCGCCGAAGCGCATTGCCGCCGACTTGGCTGGCGAGATTGATTGCGATTTATGTCAACGATCCACAAAAGGCAGATATTAATATTAGGAATCGCTCGTCCTTTCGCAATGAGCGCGCATGCCGAGGCAAAGTGTGCTAAGGTCTTTGCCAGGTATCGAAAGATCGCTACCGATTTCTCGTCGCTGGTTGTCAACAATTTCAGCGGCTTATGTGCGGTTTTGTCATAAACGCACAGTTCCTTGGGACCTATGGTCAAACCAACGGCCGTCCCGTAGTTTTTCACCAACTCACAGGCGTTTGGTTTTGACATCCAAGCTCCCATGCGGAGCCGCTATGACTCACCTTGACCAATCGACTGTCGAAAACACCCTGCTGAAAATGTTGAGCGCGGACCGCTTCGCACGCCTCTCGGAAGGGATGGAGCGCGTCGACCTGCCAATACGGCACGTTCTTGTTGCCAGCGACGTCCCAACCACGCATGTCTGCTTCTTGGAAAGAGGCCTGGCATCCATGGTGGTCAGCAGCATCGATGAAGAGGTGGTGGAAATCGGCCACATCGGGCGCGAAGGCGCATCCGGCATGCACGTCGTTCTGGCGGTAGAGACCACCCCCACGCGCACCTTCATGCAGGTCGCAGGGTCCGGAATTATGGTGCCGATGGAGACGTTTCAGCGCGCCCTCGCCGATGATCTCGAGATGAAAGCGTTCTTCCTTCGCTATGTTCACACAACCGTGCTGCAGCTCGCCCATTCGGCGCTCGCCAACGCCCGCTACAATATGCATGAGCGGCTGGCGCGGTGGATCCTGATGTGTCACGACCGCCTTGAAGGCAATGACCTGGCCATTACCCATGAATTTCTGGCATTGATGCTCGGCGTCCGGCGTTCGGGCGTCACCAATGAACTACACGTCCTTGAAGGCGTCCACGCGATCCGATCGACCCGCGGAAACGTGCGAATAATGGACAGGGAAAAACTGATCGAAATTGCCGGTGGCTGCTATGGAGTGCCGGAGCGCGAATACGAAAAGCTGCTGGGTCCGCTCCGCGCCAGGTAGATTAGCCCACTCGCTTAACCGCTTCCGAAAAAGGCAATACGAGCAGGATATCGCCTGTTTCGTTTCTGATCTCGACGCTTCTTGACGAAATGTCATGTCCGAGGAGCACGGCACTGCTCATCAATGCGCGAGCATCACGCACCGCCTCAACACGAGCGGCCTCCAGATCAGCAAGCTCGGTTCCTTCCCAGTCGTCGAGCGAGCCTGCTTCAGACAGAATGTTGAAGTAGAAGCGTGGCATTCGAAATCCTTCACAGCCCGGCGTGGCCGGCAGGATAGCCTGTTCATTTTGCCTGTCTGTCGCGGCCAAAGCAACAACATCGGTAACGCGTTCGCCACTATGCCATGTCGCCGCCGGCAACTGTCCGCAACCGCACGGATGGTTGGCCTTGGGAGGTTGATGCACTACGGTTCTTATCGCGATCCGGGCGAGCTGTTGCGAGGCTCAAGGAGGATGATATGGCGAACTTCAATCTCTCACTCCAGATAGAAGACGTGAACGTGCTTTCGGACGCTGTTCGGACCTGGTGCCGGCATAATCACGCCACGCCAACGGAACAATCAATGCAGTTGCTTTGCAGCGCGGCGGTCGACCTCTATAATCAAGGACACAGGACGCGCGAGGAACTGGTCACGCTGTTGATCACTAGGTTTGATAGCCCCGACTCGCTGAAGGTCAACGCGCCGTCGTCCACGTCTCACCACTAGTGATATCGGTCTCCTCTCCTGGCCTGACACTAGAGGGTGACAAGACGCTCCTATCGGATCTTGGAGGCATAGAAATGCTTCAGTCCCTCATTTCATTGCCCGATCAAGACATCGAGCTCGTCATCACCGCGGTTCGGCAGTGGTGTACAAAGAACGACTGCGAGATCGATAGTAACGAAGGCCGTCGCGCCCTGACCCTTGCCATCGACCTCGTCCAGTACTCCTCCCGAGATACTCTCTTCCAGGACTTGACTAAGCGCCTTTGCCCGCGGTCCGGTCCGATAGACGCGGAAACCTCCGGCGCTGGTTGACGAGCACGGGTACGAAGGCTGAAATTCTTCCGCTTCATGGACGTGGAACGCAGGTAGATTCCATTGCACATTTGCGGTGCGTTTATCAGCGCCGGCTGTCGGTGCCGCTCATCCAAGCTCATGCAATGGTCGATGCCGGAGCTATTGACCACCAGCCAACCATGCAATTCCAACAATTTTTTCGTAGTCCTTCTCGACCATCCGGCATGGGACGCGGTCGAACGACTGTTCGCCGTCGAAACCGCTGAAGTCAGGGTGTCTCTCCTGGCCAGGTCTCGCGCCATTTTGTAGATCGGCTGGTATATACATCTTCCACTGCGTGGACTCATCCATCGGCGGACGGCAATTAAGCACTTGCTGATGTTATGGTGACAAGCCGGTTCGATTCCGGCCCGCAAGCCGCGAAATTCCGCGCAGCCGAACCGTCCACAGGAACGCTCATGAGAGCACCCTCGCAGCGACAGCAGCCTCCATGAACGTCCTGCGGGCAAGCTCAGCGCCTCCACGGTGTCTGATGGCGTCTGAGCATCTGCATTTTGCAGCCGCGTATTCTGGTTGCGATTGCGATGGCCAACGATGGAGCAAGGCTTCCAATGCAGCCTTAGGACCGTCGATACGCTCGAGGAAGCCATTTCCGATACGAACGAACACGGGGGCTCCCCAACTGACGTCCGGGTCAGCTTTGATGATCGTCTCCATTGACGAGCCTCCTTCTTTAGCTGCGTACGATGCCAGTCGACCGAACCTTGCTGTTGCGCGGCAGTTCCCGTTCGTCGGCGTCTGTGCGCAATCGGACAGGGATCAACAGCGCAATATCGGAGAGATGGCCCCGATACCTGATGGCCGCGCGGACCTCCTGGCAAGCTTTTCGGTGCTCGACTTCAATCCCTCAGCACCGCGGGGGTGTTGGCATCGTTGCCGATGACCGCGAGACCGTCGAGTGGGAGGGCTGCAGGTTGGGCTGCGCCGGGTTGGCGACGTGATGCAGAGGGAAAAACTTCAGCTCCCATCGAAGTAACGAAAACAAAAGTCTCCGCCGAGCCGGCCATCAGCGGCGTCATTGTTATGCTACCGGTGGGGTTGCGGCCGGGCCGAGTCCCGGCTGTTCAACGGTGTCCACAAGCACCTGCAATTCACGCTCATCGAGAGTTTCCTTCTCGAGGAGAAGCCTTGCAGACCGATCCAGTATCTCTCGCCGCTGCCTGAGGAGCGCCACCGTTTCATCGAAGACATGGTCGACGATCCGGCGGATCTCCTCGTCAACCCTCGCTGCAGTCTCATCGGAATAGTCGCGCTCCTGCGGACCGTAATACAGCGGATCAGCCCCCAGTAACGCGCGCCGGTCTTTCTCCAGGGCCACGTGCCCCAGCTTGTCAGTCATGCCATAGCGTGTGACGATCGCGCGGGCAATGTCGGCAACTTTAACGAGATCGTCGGCAGCACCGGTCGAAAGATGGCCAAAGACGATCCATTCCGCCGTGCGGCCACCGAGCAGCACCGCCATCTTATTCTCCAGTTCCTCCCGCGTCATCAGGAAGCGATCCTCGATCGGACGCTGGACGGTATAGCCGAGGGCGCCGATCCCTCTGGGAATGATGGACACTTTGTGCACCGGATCGACGCCGGGCAGCGCCATGGCGACCAGCGCATGTCCCATCTCATGATAGGCGACGATTTCACGCTCCCTTGGATTGAGCAGCCGATTGCGCTTTTCGAGACCGGCGACGATGCGTTCGACGGCGTCATTGAAATCGGCCATCGTCACCGCCTCCGCCCGACGGCGTGTGGCGAGCAGGGCTGCCTCGTTGACGAGATTGGCGAGGTCGGCGCCAGTGAATCCCGGTGTGAGCGCGGCGACCTTTTCCGGTGAGACATCCGCCGCGAGCTTCACTTTCTTAAGGTGCACGCCGAGAATCTGGAGTCGGCCCGACTTGTCCGGCCGATCCACCAGCACCTGCCGATCGAAACGACCGGCACGCAGCAGAGCGGGATCAAGTACCTCCGGTCTGTTGGTTGCGGCCAGCAAGACGAGGCCAGTGGAGGGATCAAAGCCATCCAGCTCGACCAGAAGCTGGTTCAGCGTCTGCTCCTTCTCGTCGTGCCCGCCAGTCATGGAGCCAATCCCACGAGCGCGGCCGAGAGCATCGAGCTCATCGATAAAGATGATGGCGGGTGCTTTGGCGCGCGCCTGCTCAAACAGGTCCCGGACCCGCGCTGCACCGATACCGACAAACATTTCGACGAACTCCGACCCGGAGATCGAGAAAAACGGCACACCGGCTTCGCCCGCGACGGCGCGCGCCAAAAGCGTCTTACCGGTTCCAGGTGGACCCACTAGAAGCACACCCTTTGGCATACGCCCGCCAAGGCGGCCGTAACCCGCCGTGTCCTTCAGGAAATCAACGATCTCCTTCAGTTCGTCCTTGGCCTCGTCGACGCCGGCGACGTCGTTGAACGTCACGCCAGTGTCGGTCTGGACATAGACCCTGGCCTTCGATTTGCCGATCTGCATCAGGCCTCCGCCGAGCCCGCCGCCCATGCGCCTGATCATGAACATCCAGACGCCGACAAAGAGCGCCACGGGGATGAGCCACGACAGCAGATCGCGCAGGAATGTGCTCTCGATCTGACCCGTCACGACTACTCCGTATTGCCGGAGCTGCTCGGCCAGATCGGGCTCGACCCGTGTCGTGACGAAAAAGGGGCGCTCATTCTGCGGCTCCTTGTACCGGCCTTGGATAAAATTGTCGGAAACGGCAACCTCGGCGATCTTCCCATCCTTGAGATCCGTCTCGAACTGGCTGTAGGGAATCCGCGCAATCTGGTGAGTAGTCGCGAAAAAGGACTGGAATGCCGCCAGAAGCAAGAAAGCGATAATCCAGTACCAGATGTTGAAGCGCGTCTTCCTGTTCATCTCCATGGCCGTCTACTCCTACCGGACGACCAGAAGCAGTCGCGCGCCCTCACGGACTAGTTCGAGCGCCAATACGCCAGGTTTTTCGGCGATCCTGCGCTGCAGCTCGGTGACCGAAGCGACCGGAACTCTATTGAGCGCGACGATCATATCACCTGCTTGAAGGCCGGCGCCGGCGGCCGCGCTGCCGGAAGCCACCTTTTCGATCACCACACCGTAGCCTCCGGCTTGCTGCGCCTCTTCGCCAGAAGCATTCCTCATCATAGCGCCCTCGAGCGGCGTGCCGGAGAGAGCTGCGGATGACCGATCGTCCATTGCAATGGTGGCCGTGATCACCTTCTCCTCGTCGCCGCGCTTCACTGTGAGGCTCAGCTTGCTGCCGGCAGGCATGAGGCCAATGCGGTTCCTGAGGTCAGTCGCACCACCGATCGGGCGTCCGTCGGTTGCGGTGACCACGTCTCCGGTCTTCAGTCCGGCCTGTTCAGCCGGCGAGCCCGACTGGACGTTGGCGATCAGTGCGCCGCGGAGGTCACCGAGTCCGAGAGCCTCCGCCAGCTCCGGCGTCAGATCCTGAATGCCGATGCCGAGCTCACCGCGCTCCACCTTACCGTGCGCGATCAACTGGTTCATGACCGTCGCCGCCATACTGCTCGGCACAGCAAAGCCGATACCGACGTTGGCGCCGGCGGGGCTTAGGATTGCGGTATTGATGCCGACCAGTTTGCCGTCGAGCGTCACCAGGGCACCACCGGAGTTTCCGGGGTTGATCGATGCATCTGTCTGAATGAAGTCCTCGTAGCCTTCGATATTCAGACCGCTTCGCCCCAACGCACTGACGATGCCTGACGTAACAGTCTGGCCAAGCCCGAACGGATTGCCAATCGCCACGACATAGTCGCCAACCTTAAGTGCATAGGAATCCCCGATCTGGATAGCGGTAAGATTTGCAGCATTGACCTGCAACAGAGCGATGTCCGTTTCCTTGTCGCTGCCGATCAATTTGGCCGAAAGCTCTCGTCCATCCTTCAGCGTTACTGAAATCTCACTGCCGCCATCGACGACGTGATGATTGGTGAGAACATAGCCTTTTGCGGCGTCGACGATGACGCCGGATCCTGCGCTCATCCTCGATCGTCGTTGCTGTTGCGGCAGACTGAAGTACCGGCGGAAGGTGGGATCGCTGAAGAGAGGATTGTCTCGCGACGGTGCGCGGGAGACGACCGCGATGTTGACGACGGCCGGCGTGACTTGTTCAAGCATCGGCGCCAGAGATGGAGGTGACGCCGAAGCGGTGCCGGATTCCGGCGTCTGCGCGGTGACCGGCGCTATCGTAAGCAGGATTGCTGCAAAGGCGATCACGACCGACGCGGCAATCCTATGAAATCCCTGGAGGATATCGAACATAGTTTGCTCCTTGGATTTGACGGGAGGTCAATGCCGCCCAGCCCAATGCAAACAAAGAAGCGGGCCCGGAGTTCCGGGCCCGCTCGTTTTGCCTCAGGTGGTCGACAGCGGGTGGTTTTGGGTAAACCAGATGCTGCCTGCGGCCAAAACCGCGACCACGATGCCGGCAATCAGATGTGCCCACATCGCAGCGCCCACCGCCGAGAAACCCAGAACCCATGGCGCCACTACGGCCCAGACGCCGAGCACGAGGTTGATCCATTCTTCCGCCTCGTAGAATGCGAAGAGAGCGGCGGCGGCGATCACGGCAATGGCAAGGCCGACGATCCAGGCGTTCCACGCAGCATAGGCCTCGGTTGCGAAACCGAGGAGCCAGGGTGACAGGAAAAGAGCCAGCCCAGCAACGATATTGATGATATCGAATGCTGCACGGTCCTTCGAAGACTGAGATTTCATCATTGTCGTTTCTCCTCACTTGTTTGCATCATCATTGAACCGCCTCCGGTGGCGTGGAGACGGGTGCTGCAGCGGCGATTGTTCGCCGTTGCCGCGAAGGTGAGTGGCCGGATCGGCGGAGTGAAGTCGCTTTGTTCCTGCCGGTCCGCCCAGAAAGGGTGCGAGCTCGCTGCTGGAGAACGAGCCTCTTGCAATCTCCTGCAGCGCGAGTTCGCTGACGCAGGCATCGGAAGGATCCAGCCTCGGCTCCGCCCCTCGATAAAGGGCGCGGCTTCGTGCGGCCGCAGCCATAGTCAGCGCGAACCTGTTGGGCAGGATCTTCTCGCAATCGAAGACGATAGATGGGTTCATGGCTCCACCTCACGCGGCATCTCGGTTGATCGTCGGCTGAAGATCTCGCCTCTCGACGTTGCGCTCGAGGTCAAGCAGTGCCTGCTCGACCTCGTGAAGGCGCGACGGCCGGTCGTTCTCAGACATTCCCTCGTTGATTGCCCGGTCGATCAGGTACTCCGTCCAGGCCCAGTTCATCAGGATCGTCCGCTTTGCTTGCAGCGTCAGCGTGCGATCGCAGACAACGTCAGCAGGCGATGGCCATGTTGCGGGACCATCGTGGGTCTGCAACCCGGCGTCCAGTGCCTGTCCGTAGCTCTCCTGACGTGCCGCGAGGCCGAGCCGTAGCAATGTCGAGTCGGAGAAGGCATGAGGTCGGTACGTTCGCCGGCGGGTTCTCTGCTTTGCCGCCGGCTTATTCACCCGACGCTGCACCCTGTAGGTCAGCCCCTGCCGCTCCGCATAACGGATTGCTGATTCAAGGGTTGGAAATTCCAGCTCAACCTGTGGGAGCGTGTCGGTACTACCCGTATAGCCCATCAAAGGCTCGATGAACGGTGCGCTACGGCGCTCGAAGACGAGCTGCCAACCTTTCGTTCGCGGGGTGCCTGACGTCATCACCGAGCGCGATGGCTTGAAGATTCGGGCGACAGCACCCTCGGGAAATACTGAGCGGCCGAATGACAGAGGCTGCCGCTGGTTGTCATTTGCTGGCCACGTATCCGAAACAGCCGTGTTTGGTTTCTGCGTCTCTCTGTTGTGGGTCTCTCTGTTAACGTCCATCATCATATCCCTCCCTATCGGCGAAGGATGCCGGCGGCCGCCGCAAAGCCGGCCGCCGGTCGCTCATTGGTTGGTTAGCTCTTGATGGCGATCCGCTTGACTTGCGACTGCGCCTGTTCACTCTTCGGCAAGGTCACCGTCAACACGCCGTTTCTGAATCGGGCGTCGATATTGTCTTCCTTGACTTCCGCACCGAGCGGAATGCGACGCTCGAAGCGGCCGTAGTAGCGTTCGGAGAACTGGCGATCCTTGTCCTCGGTCTCGGAGTGCTTTTCGCCTTTCAGCGTCAGCACGCCGTCATTGAGCAGGACTTCGATGTCCTTTTCCTCAAGTCCAGGCACCTCGGCCGTCACCGTGATCTCCTTTTCGTTGTCGGAGATCTCGACGTTCGGCCATCCGCCACCAAAGCCACTGCGGCCAGTCAACGACGGAAAGTTGGAACCGAAGCCGCGGAATGCGTCATCGAACAATCGGTTCACCTCGCGATGCAGGGACAGGAACGGATCACGATCGTCATCACGCAAAAGGCTGGGAGCCTTATGGCCGTTGTTCCCGCTCCAGGGAATGAGATCACGAACACTCATGTCTTTTCTCCTTTCTCTTGGTTAGCAGCGAAGCGCGCATATCGGCGCCGGGCGTGCCCGGCACCGATGTGCCTTTCGAGGCTTAAGCCGCTTGCGTCTCAGCTTCGATCTGCTTGGTCTCGAACTTTGGAAGCGCCTGGCCAGTTCCGATCTCGATCTGGCGCGGCTTCATTTCTTCGGGGATCTCGCGCTTCAGATCGATGATCAGCAGTCCGTCGACGAGTTCAGCGCTTTCGACCTTGACGTGGTCGGCAAGTTCGAAGCGGCGCTGGAAGCTTCGCTGAGCGACGCTGCGATGAAGATACTGCACGTCGTCATCGCTATCCGCCTTCCTGCCCGCGACCACGAGCAGGTTCTGCTCCTGCGTCATCGACAGTTCGTCCTGGGAGAATCCCGCCACCGCCATTTCGATGCGGTATTCATCCTCGCTCGTCTTGAGGATGTCGTAGGGCGGCCAGTTATCGACGGTGTCGATCCCGGCTTGAAGCGCACTTAACATTCGGTCAAAGCCGATGCTTGACCGGAACAGGGGAGAGAAATCGAGGTTTGTCCTCATAGCCATATCCTCCTTTGAAGCAACATGGATACAAGGAGACGCCAAGAGCGACCCGGCGTCTCCTGGACTTTGCCGGTCCCAATTGGGCTACCAGCATAAATCATTTAATTCAGGCTATTAGCGGTTCAAGAGGGGCCGGGCACTAAGAATGAAAAAATGAGATCGGCGTGCTATTCGGCCGGCGTGAAATCGGTAAATGCTATCGGACAGGAGGTGAGCGGTACTACTTTGACTTTCGCAGAAACCATCGCCCCGACGGTCACGGAGGGGCGGCGAACGGGCGCTAGATATCGCCAGCCAACCAGGCTGTCAAAAAGAGCCCCGCGTTTGAACCTGCGGGGCTAGTGAGCGTACATGGAAAGGGGATCATCGAAAGGCTAGGCCTTCGGATCCGGCTGCCAAACGCATCGAAGCCGGAAAAGTTCCGACACCGCTGGTGAAGACCGAGCATTCCCTGGTGACGGACGTCGGGGCTGTCCGGCGTGTGGCTTCTGAGACCTCCGGGCTAGCTTTCAGTGGCGACGGCAAAACCGCGCGATCAACGAAACACGTTCATCGCCCTCGATGAACTGGTATCGATTGCCCCGGTGCGGACGGGGATCTCCATCGCCCGAGCCGGAACGCGTGACATTGCACTAGCGTGTTTCGGAGGTCGGTTTGTCCAGACGTGCGCACCTCGGATGAGGGAGACGCCGAGGGTGACCGATTTCTGCCCGTGTTTTCCGAGAAAGAGCCCCGCCGAGGCGGGGCAAGTCAGGGGTCGCACAAGAGGAACACCGTTGCGTCCTTCCGACATAATAAAAAAAGAACCGGCCAGGTTCCCGGTGCGCTTTTGTACTGATCTTCCAGAGCTTAAACGTGACGAGGGAAGAAAATCCCCGCAAAAGCGGGGCTAAGGTACGGGGTGATTTCTAGGCAAGAACGCCTTGTGGCGTTTCTAAAACTACTTTGCATAAGCCTCCGATATGAGCAATAAATAATACTTTCTCTCCACAGTCCTGATCGAAAATTAAGCAAATATCGTACGATTTCGCTCTGAAGGACAAAGTGGCTTCAGGTCACAGCTATAATGAGTATTATTGCCTAGGCCGCCCAGCGATTACTTGCTAACCCCAAGCATATTGTCTCCTGTGCGTTGGGCGGCCTCCAACGCCCGCATCAGGCCTGCGATGGTAAACGGCTCATCGTCTGCGGCCATTCGGTCCCCCCATGCTCCAGCTTGTGATTTGGGATAGCCGTTCGAGTTCGACCTCCATTAACTTTCGGATTTCTTCAGGAGACTGATCGACAAAAAACCAGTCTAGCGTTCTCTCTGAGCAAGAATAATTCCGTCTGGTGTTTGTCTTCATCGAACCGCATCTGGATCACGGCATCCATGTTGATCCAGCGCGTAATCGTGCCGTCGGTCAACTTCACGAACATCCTAGACTCCAAAGGTGGCGGCCCCGAACCGCAGCAAAAAATTTAGAGCCGATTCCCGACATGTCTAGCATGCGCCCCGGTCCTGGAACCCATCAATCGCACACAGGCGCCGCGACAATCGCGTCAGGTGCCTTCTTAAGAACGTGATTACATGCGATGATGGGACATCATCCGCCATCGACCCAGGCGCGGATGGCTGGGAGATACTCGTTGCTCTTGCCTGTACAGGAGCAACAGATATGGCTCGCTACTTTTTCAACGTACATGACGGCATCTCCATTCCGGATACGGTGGGCTCGGAGCATTTCGACCTCCAGAGCGTCCGCCGCGAGGCTGTAGAGACGGTAGCGGAGCGGTTGAAGGGCGCTCTGTTGAAAGATGCTGACGTCTCGGCATGGCTGATGAACGTCACCGACGAGCGCGGCTTCACCGTCATCGTTCTTTCCTTCACGGCCGCCGTCCAGATCGTGGATCATGTGATTCTCGCTGCGACCGGCGCATCGCAGAATTGTCAAAACCGCACAGAAGGCATGGCCCCTCTTGGCCTGAAGACGCGTTCTGCCACATAAATTAAGCATTGCTGACGCTTCGCCATTCGACATCAGATCTGGGGCAATCCCGCCGGAGGCTTAGCCATGTCCGACTTTTCGCAGTCAAACATTCAAAACCTTCTTCTGAGAGCGCTTGCGCCCGAAGCATTCGATCTGCTGCGGGAGACGATGCAGCCGCTCGCGCTTCCGGTAAAGTTCGAACTGATCTCTCCGGGTGTGCCAAGTGGGACCGTCTACTTCCTCGAGAGCGGCCTAGCATCGATTGTAGCCACCAACTCCGATGATGAATCCGTGGAAGTCGGGCATGTCGGATATGAAGGCATGGCAGGGGCTCATGTGCTGCAGAAGGTCGACCAAACGCCGAACAGGACCTTCATGCAGGTCGAGGGGCATGGGATTTCGGTGCCGGTATCCGCACTTCTTTCAATGGCGCAACGGGTTCCTTCGGCCAACGACCTGCTTCTCAGATATGTGCATTGCTGCGACTTGCAGCTTGCCCATTCCGCTCTTGCCAATGCCCGCTACAACATGTCTGAACGGCTGGCACGATGGCTGTTGATGTGCCACGACCGGCTGCGGACCGCTGATCTGCCTCTTACCCACCAGTTCCTCTCGCTCATGCTTGGCGTCCGACGTGCGGGGGTTACCAATGAAATTCACATCGTTGAGGGTGTGCGAGCCATCAGCGCCAAGCGTGGGAATATACGGATCCTGGACAGACCGAAGCTGGAGGAGATGGCAGGCGGCTCCTACGGCGTTCCCGAGCTGGAATATGAACGGCACATAGGGTTTCCGATCAGACGCACTTGACGTCGAGTAGACCACTTCCCAGCCAGGACTGTCCACAAAGCCTCCGTGAACAAAAACGACGGATCTTGCGGGTTCTGCGTCCGCTGTCGCCGAATGTAGTCTAAAGTTTACCCGACATCGGTGAGTATGTTTCCGCCCTCGCGATTTCGGCGTTACTGGTTGGCAGGGTTATGCATTCCTCTTCCGAGCGGAGGACCGCACGAAAAAGAGCGCGTGGGAACAGAACTCAGTTTCAACTGCTAAAGCAGGGAAAGAGTTGCCAGCCCAGCCGCCCAGGTCTTGTCCTACCGCAATAACGCCGGCTCTACAAAAGCTCCCGCATCAGCTTCGCTACATTGTCGCGGTCGAATGGAATGTTGCGCCCGTGGACGCGGATGTGGAGAACTACCCCGAGTGGGGTAGCGTCCAATGCCTGAAGATAATCAATTGCATCTTGCATTGTCGGAAACGTCTTTTCCTCAGTGAGAAAGCTATCTCTGACGAATGTGATCGTGGTTGCACACTCGCCATATATGGCCAAGGTCTCTTTTGCGCTGAAGTTATCGCTCATCTCGCCTGCTCCAGTCGGAGGCAAAGCAAATTTCGGCCGGTGCCGGGCGAGCTACTGCTGTTGCTGGCCGCTTTCGCAGTGTCGGTGCACTGCGCCAGTTCAGCCTAGGCTTGTCCCGGCGGTGAAGAAAGCCAAATACGCCACCGCTATGATTACCGCGACGACGACGATAGTCAGCACGAGTTTGACCATGCCTTTGGTGGCTTTTTGCTCTGTGTTGCTCATGCCCATACAACATAGATGAAGTTTGGAAGTTCCGCCGCTCGGCATTACTGACCCGTTAGCAGCTTAACGACTTCCTCAATCGCCTCTCTCACCGGATAATAACTCGGCGCCCCATCCTTCTGAGGCGCAGCAACATGGATGTCAGTGCTGGTCTCGAATGCTCGCACGGCAACAACGTGTTCCGGATTAATGAAGACGACGGCGGGTCAGTCCCCGGTAAACGACAGGTTCTCGAGTTCTCGCGACAGTGCCGCAACGCTCTTTTCTCGCGTGCCGCACGTAGTCATTGTTGTAACGGAGCCCGCGCATCACGCCATTTCGCCCAAGGCTGCCATCGCAAGGACAGTAAATCGGTAGTGTCGGTTCCCTCCGCGGTTCTGCGATGGCGGCAGCCGAAACGGTCAAGACACAAATGTCCAGAACGCGCAAGGCCATACCAAGACAAGTGAACGTCGGCGCCGAGGGCGGTGAGCCAGGAACATGGAGGAGCGTGGGTGGAGGCCGGACCTGACCACCGCACGTCTCCTTGTTGCTACGACTGCACCGACCTCTGAAAGACCCGTGCAAGCCGCTCGGCAAATCGGCGGGGATCTGCTGGCCGATCGCCATCCAGAATGCGCGCCTGGTCGAGCAATAAGAAGGCGGCGTCCTCCTGGTAGGGGGCATCACCCTCGACGCTCGCAATCGCTTTGATCAAGGGGTGCAGCAAATTGATCTCCAGGATCGGCTTGGCCGCGTCTTGAAGACGACCGGCGTTTCGCAGGATTTTTTCCATTTGCCTGTCATAGCCGTCTTCGGGCGCCACGAGGCAGACCGCACTCTCCGTCAGACGGTCGGAAGCCCGGACATCGGCAATCTGGTCGGCAAGTTTTTCCTTGGCGAATGCAAGGAAGGTTGCTGCGCTGTCGTTAACCCCCTCCTGCATTGTCTGGCCATCAAGCTTTGCAAACTGTGCCAGATCCGCGGCACCTTGCGTGATCGACTTGAACGCCCTGCCTTCATAGTCTGGAGCATTCATCGTCCAGAAGCTATCGATGGAGTCCGCCAAAAGCAGCACTTCGATGCCGCGCGCCCGGAACCCTTCGAGCTGTGGTGATGCCTTAAGCTGATCCAGGCTCCCGCCCGCCAGATAGTAGACGGCGTTCTGGCCTTCCTTGGCATCTTTGACGTAGTCGGCAAGTGAACGGTAGCCTTCGTTCGATGCGGACGTCCGAAACCGAGCAAGCGTCAAGAGCTGGGCGCGTCGCTCGAAATCTTCGTAGATGCCTTCCTTGAGGACTGGTCCAAAGTTTTCCCAAAATTTGAGGAAGGCCTCGGCGTCACTTTCAGCCAGTTTCTCTATCGCGGTGACGATCCTGCTGGTGATGCCTTTGCGGATCGCCGTCAGGATCGGGCTTTCCTGGATCATCTCACGAGAAACGTTGAGCGGCAGATCGGCGGTATCGACCAACCCACGAACAAAGCGCAGGTATCTCGGCAGCAGATCCGCATCATCGGTGATGAACACCCGCTTGACGTAAAGCTTCATCCTGCCTTTGCGTTCGGGATCGAACATATCGAAAGGCTGCGTTCCGGGTATGAACGCCAAAGCCGTATATTCCTGCCGGCCTTCAGCACGGAAATGTACGGTCAGCGCCGGTTCGTCGTACTGGCCGGAGACGCCACGATAGAAGTCCGTATACTCTTCCTTGCTGACATCGCTCTTCGGCTTCGTCCATAGTGCGGTGCCGTCCGTTATCTGAACTGGCTCTTTGCCCGGTTTCTCAACAAGGCGGATCGCAACCGGCACGTGGCCGGATTGTTCCTTGACGATGCGTTCGACGGTCCAGCGGGCCGTATATTGCTTAGCGTCCTCCATCAGATGCAAGACAATACGTGTTCCACGGGATGGAGCTTCAGTGAGGCTGGTTGCCGGGCTGACGCTGTAGCTTCCCTTGCCGTCCGAAGTCCATGTCCAGGCTTCCTGCGTTCCGGCTCGACGGGAGACCACATCGACACGTTCCGCCACCATGAAACAGGAATAGAAGCCGACCCCGAACTGCCCGATCAGTTGAGCTCCTTCAGCGGCTTTGCTCGCTTCGATTCCCTCCATGAACGCTCGAGTTCCCGATCTCGCGATCGTTCCCAGCGCCTCGATCATTTCGTCGCGGCCCATTCCGATGCCATTGTCTTCGACGACAAGCTGCCGGCTTTCTTCGTCCAGCGTCAGCGTGATCCGGTTTTCGGCATCAGCACCAAGGAGTGACGGTGTCTCGATCGCCTCATATCGAAGTTTCTCGCAGGCATCGGCCGCATTCGAAATCAGCTCACGCAGAAACACATCCCTATCCGAATAAACGGAGTGGACCATCATGTGCAGAAGGCGGGCAACGTCGGCCTCAAAGACGTGGCTTTCAGCGGTCTGTTCTGCAGTCTTTGTCATGTGCTCGGGTTCTCCAGGAAAGCGAATTAGCGCCGATCAAATGGCGAAACAGGTTTGAAAAATCAAGGTGGGAACAGCCCTGATCGTAATGGAGACACGAGCCGGCCAATCCTCGCAACGTCTCTTCGAGAACTGCCTGGCCAATGCGGGATCCAGAAGGCGGTAGCCTTTCACTGTGGCGGTACAGTGTTCCGACACATCGCCGTTGCCTTCATCAACCGAGTCATCATGGGAACTCGCAGCCAGCTCCTTTGTTAATGCCGTAATGAGCCCAATGACCGAGCAAACATGAAAGGAGCCGCGTGTGGACGAGGACAGTAAGGCCCAGTTGGCTATCGAAGGGGCGGACAAAGAGCTGAACCAGGCAAAGAAGAACCCTCAAGCCGGGCCACATACTCAAGATCATCTGACCGACGAGAGCAAAACGCCAGGCGCCGGAACATTGCCGGAGCGGGATGAAGAGACGGTCACGCCGGGATCCGGCTGATAGATCTGTTTCGTATCGAAACCGATCTGCCCGCGGCGATTGGGGCCAAAGGTGATTGAGAGCGAGTTGGACCGAGATATTGGATGTTCAAATCGACGCAGGGAGGAAGGGCTGCTTAAGTCTCGGCGAGGCGAGGCCACTTTCTCATGCAGGCAAATTGCGCTGGCCTCCGAAATCGCCTTCTCCGACGCATTGCATTGATGGTAAGTCTACGGTCCTGAACGGATTCGAATCCGCGCCCCAGTCACCGATGACTTCAAGGTTTTGAATCATTGTTCCGATTCCGAGTGTAATGAATCTGATGGGTGCTAGCTATCTTAACAACTTCAACGCGCACGGCTCCTTGTCGATTTGACTGAGCTTGCTGTCCCCGCCCCTCCTAGTTCCCTCTGCCTCAGCAGAGCGCTGTCGACAGGACATTCGTCAAACGTAACCTCCCACGTTGGGCGAAAGAGCCGTCAGACCGCCTGCGTTCGCCGGTCCCTGGCAAAATGACGTTAAGGTGCTGGCCCCGACATTCGCTGAGTTCATAGACGCGTTTACCGGGGGTCGTGCCTCCTAGCTGAAAATCGAATATCGTGTCCTCGACCGAGTCAGACGACGATCGCGCAAAATCTATTGTCCTCGCGCGCATGGAGGATTAACAATCGTTCCATGAAGCTGCTTGTGTCCACATACGGATATGTCAAGCGCGGGGGCTGGTGGCCGCCGCCGTCGGAATTTCGGGTTCATACGCGATCCTGAAACCGACGGAGAAATTTCATGAATATCGAACGTGTAGAAGCGCGAGAACGCGTTATCGCCGTGCATTGGATTGACGGCACCACGTCATTCTATCCAAACCTTTTCCTGCGTGACAACGACCAAAAGGGCTTCCACCCACAGACCGGTGAACGGCAGTTCGATCTGCTGTCCGTGCCGCTCGACCTGACAGCCGAAGCGGTCACGCTCGATGGCGACGCCGTTCACATCGATTGGCGAGGAGATAACGACAGAACGACACTGGCCGCTGATTGGCTTTACAACCATCGCCCGGGTGTACGCGCGGCCGACCCCGCCGATATAGCCGCCGAGATCTGGGAAGCGGACTTACAGATTCCCAAAGTGTCCGTCGACGATCTCTCGGAGGACCGCGTCTTCTTTGAATGGCTTTGCAGCACAAAGAGGCACGGTCTTTCGGTGGTCACCGGACTTGATGATAACGAGGAAGCAGGCGTGGCACTCGGGGAACGCATCGGGTTTCTGAGGCGCACGAATTTCGGCCTGACTTTCCGTGTCGAGACCATTCCCGATCCCAACAATCTTGCGTACACCTCGCACGCCTTGCCCCTTCATACCGACCTTCCGAACCAGGAAATGCCGCCGGGATACCAGTTCCTTCACTGTGTGCGGAACGGCGCGGAAGGCGGCGAGTCCGTGTTCGCGGACGCTTACATGATTGCCGAGAAGGTCCGCCGCAAGGACGCCGAGGCGTTTCGGCTGCTGACGTCGATACCAATTCCGTACCGCTTCCACGATCGCCAGTATGATATTCGCGTGCACAGACCGATGGTCAGCGTCGATGAGCGGGACCGCGTTTTCGATGTCCGCTACAGCGCCCATCTCATGGACAGCTTCGATATACCCGACACCGTGATGGCCGACTACTATGCCGCCTACCGGAGGTTCATGGCGGAGACGCGTGACCCGGCCAATATCATCACATTCAAAATGAAGCCTGGAGAGATGGTCGTCTTCGACAACAGGCGGATCCTACATGGCCGAACCGCTTTCGATCCGATGACAGGTCACCGGCTGCTCAAGGGCTTTTATGTCGACCGTGGCGAGTTCGACAGCCGGATCAGGTTGTTGGCGGAACAAACATGAACGGTTGCGCCGACCCATTCTCACAAAGACCGACAATCGCGAACAGCCAGGCGGCGGCCGACTGCGGGCTCGATGACGTCATGACCCTCCCACGCTTACTCAATTGCCACCGGCCCCGCGGTGCATAGCGCTTGGCATGCGTACAGCTCTTGATAGGAACGAAACCGCGGGCACAGCTATCCGCCAGGTGGCCGTCTTGAACCAATGTGAACCGGCGACAGGCCGACCACTTACCTTAAGTTGCTGAAAAAGCAGCCGTTGCAGCGTAATGCGACTCATGAACTATTGAATGACCACGGACTCTTCGACAACGCCCGATTACGGGGTGGAGGCGAGGTAACGACTTTTTTTCTCAATGGGCAGACGCAACGGTCTGCTCATCGATATTTTCGCGGGCATAGATCTTTCGGGCCATGACCGCAAGCACGAGCAGCGTCACCGTCGCAAGTAGGCAACAGCTAGCAAAGCCTATTGAGAAAGACTGGCGGGCCGCTTCGAGCCAGGCCGGGACAGCGCTGTCTTGAAGCGCCCTTGCGGTTTCGACGGCGCCACCGATCGTCGTTTTCACCGCTGCCCTCTCAGCGGCATCGAGCCCGGCAACATTCACCCCGGCCATCAGCATGCGATAGATCAAGGTGCCGAGGCTGCCGAGCAATGCGATGCCGAGCGCGCCTCCGAATTCGGCACTTGTCTCTGAAATCGCCGAAGCGGAGCCCGAATTTTCGGGCGGCGCGCTTCCGACGATTAGGCCGGTTGTCGTCAGCACGACCGGCACGAAACCGACGGCGATCACCATGGTTGCGCCGAGAACTCCGAATAGGCTTTCGCAATAGGCGGCGACCGACATAAGCAACATGCCCGCAGAGTTTATCACCAGGCCCAGCAATACGGTGCGGACCGGGCCGAAATGGTTGGTGAACCGATAGGCTTGCAAGGACATGACTGTGAAGACGATTGACGAGGGAACCGACCAGAGGGCCGCTTCGAGCGGTGTGAGGCCAAGCACGAACTGGAGGAACAGGTTCTGATAGAGAAAGACGCCGAACACGAAGAACATCCCGGCAAGGTTTACCAGAAGCGAGGCCGTGAAGGCGGGCAGAGCAAAGAGCTTCAGATCGATCAGGGGATCTGGCAGGGTTTTCTGACGGCGCAAGAACAGCCAGCCGACAACGAGCCCGCCGCCTATGGGCAGTAGATGACGAATGTCAAAACCGTCTGCGGCCACGTGCTTGAAGCCGTAGATGATTGGCAGCACGGTAGCAAGCGACAGTAGTACGCTCAGGAGGTCAAGCCTGGCGCCGTCCTCGCTCTTGTATTCCGGTAGCAGGATGGGAGCTGCGATCAGCAGGATGAACATGACTGGGATGTTGATGAGAAAAACAGCGCCCCAGTGGAAATATTGCAGCAGAAAGCCGCCTAGAAGCGGCCCGATCAGGCCACCGAGGGCGAAAGCGGTGCCCCAAATGCCGATGGCACGGTTACGCTCCGCCTCATTGGTGAATAGGTTGACAATCAGAGACAATGTCGAAGGTGCGATCGTCGCCCCGGCAATGCCGAGGAACGCCCGCGACACGATGAGCTGTTGTGCGGTAGTAGAAAAGGCCGCAAGCGCCGAGGCGACGCCGAAGGCGGCGGCTCCTATCAGCAGCACGCGGCGACGACCGATCCGATCTCCCAACGTGCCCATCGTAACCAGGAAGCCGGCTACCATGAAGCCGTAGATGTCATTGATCCAAAGGAGTTCGGAGGCCGACGGGTCGAGATCTGCGACGATCGCAGGAATAGCCAGGAACAGGATGGACAGATCCATCGAATAGATGAGACAGGCAATCGAGAGCACGCACACGCCGATCCATTCCCTGCGTCCGGCAAGGTTCCGGTCTGCTTTGGCGCTTCCAGTGTGCATCGAACTCCTCCTGTAGCGGCGGCAATGTGACGTGCCCGATGATAAATGGCAACGCTCCAACCTTGGAGCGCCGGGTTCGAGATGCGCCCAAGCCAGCCAGACGCAGCACGACTGGGCGGATGGGGGATTTTTCCAGCTGAACCGATTCACTCACTGAATGTCGACATGTGGGGTCAGAAAAACGAGGCGGTCAGTATGCTTGACGTGTAAAAGGCGAGGCATCACACGGCCAAAGTAGATGGGTATCGCGAGGCAAGCCAACTCCTCACTGATTCAAACTCGACAGGCGAATGCCCACCGAGTGAAATTGGCTGAGCGCAGCTTCACCAACGTTTCATGAAGCTGGCTAGCTCTTCGTCGGGACCGTTGGGCAGCACGATCTTCAAAGTCACATAGACGTCGCCGGCGCCGCCATTCCCGCGCGGCACACCCTTGCCCTTGATGCGCAAGACCTTGCCGCTGCTGGAATTGGGCGGCAGCGCCAGATCAACGGCACCGGAGGGTGTCGTCACACGTACCTTGCCTCTGAGCACGGCTTCGCTAAGCGGGACTGGCAGTTCAAGGCGCATGTCGTCACCGTCGCGGGTGAAGAAGCGGTGCCTGACAAACGGCGTGGACGTCAACGAGGCCGGCATCGACGTCATCATGGATCTCGTCGATCAGCTTCACGGTCTTCGCATGATCATGCGCGCGACCTCATCTCGGCTGTGGGCAACGAGGCTCCAGCGGTGAAGCAACGCTTGCGTGCCGCCCTGGATAAAGATTTTGACGCCCGTTCGTTATAGCTCTTACCGCCGCCGCGCTCTTGCACTTCAGAGCAACCGCCCAGGCCTGCGCCTGGATCAACGAAGCAGCGCCTAGTGGACGGCGTGACCGACAATACGATACGGGTGCGTCGCGTTGAACTGCGAAATCATGGCGGCTGCTTGCTGTAAAATGCGCTTGGTATTTCTCAAATCGTCGCGCGCCAGCTCATCGGCGTTGACGCGGATCGCTTGCGCCATATTGGCGGAAAGCGCTGCTAAGTGGCGGTTACCTTCAACAAAGGCTTCACGTGCCGTGCCCTCGAGGGCAGTAGCGACGTCGACGAAGACGTCTTCCCGTTCCTCGATGCTGAGGTCCCCTATATTCCCGATCTGCTCTTCCATATCCGTCTCACTCTAAACAGACGTTCGTTAGCGACCGAGCTCGTCGAGCCTCGATCGCCCGGAGAATTAGGAAGAGAAAAATCGGCATTCAACAGTCAGTGCAGCTTGAATTCGCCGTCGACGCGCCGCCATTCGTTCGGACCGACGAGACGCTGATGCGTATACCGGACTGAGTGCAGAGGCCCATCGAGATTGGCCTGCCAATAGTCGAGGAACTTCTGCATGTGGGGGAAATCCGGCGCCAGATCGTAGTCCTGCCAGACATAGGTCTGCAGGACGGTTTCGAAATCGGGAACGCGATAAAGGATATGCGCTGTGGTGAGTCCATAACCGTTGAGTTGCCGCTCAAGATCCGAAGAAAACTGCATGCTTCATCTCCTTTTCATAACGGGCGGAAGGATGACGCAAGTCCGCTGTGTCATCAATCAATTTGCAAACTTTTGACTTCATTTATTGTTCCGTTCCAGCATGTTAGCAGCCGACGCGGGAGAGTGCTAATTTTCCTTCAAGACCCTCTTGAAATCGGAAAATCTCGAAAATAAATTTTCTGCGCGAAGTGCTCAGAGAGGCTTCGCACCCGCCCGAACTGGTCATCCGGTCCGGCTCGGGGATTAACGTCATCTTGTTTGTCCATGGAGGAAAACATGTCGTTCAGACCGCTTCACGATCGCATTCTCGTCCGCCGGGTCCAATCCGAAGAAAAGACCAGAGGCGGAATTATTATTCCTGATACTGCCAAGGAAAAGCCGCAGGAAGGCGAAGTCATCGCCGTCGGGTCCGGCGCCCGCAATGACGCCGGTCAGATTCAGGCCCTTGACGTCAAGGCCGGTGACCGCATCCTGTTCGGCAAATGGTCCGGCACCGAGATCAAGATCAATGGCGAAGACCTGCTGATCATGAAGGAAAGTGACGTGATGGGCATCATCGACGCCCAGGCCGAAAAGAAGCAGGCCGCGTAAGGCGCGCGCTCCGCTTATCAGTCAAAAAGCTGCCTATTGAAGGAGTGAACAAATGGCTGCGAAAGAAGTCAAATTCAACACCGATGCCCGTGAACGCATGTTGCGCGGTGTCGACGTTCTCGCCAATGCCGTGAAGGTGACGCTCGGCCCGAAGGGTCGCAACGTCGTCATCGACAAGTCGTTCGGTGCACCACGCATCACCAAGGACGGCGTTTCCGTCGCCAAGGAAATCGAGCTGGAAGACAAGTTCGAGAACATGGGCGCCCAGATGCTGCGCGAGGTGGCATCGAAAACCAATGATCTGGCCGGTGACGGCACCACCACCGCGACTGTTCTTGCCCAGGCGATCGTCAAGGAAGGCGCCAAGGCGGTGGCATCCGGCATGAACCCGATGGACCTGAAGCGCGGTATCGACATTGCCGTTGACGCCGTCGTCAAGGAACTGAAGGCGAATGCCCGCAAGATCACCAGCAATTCCGAAATAGCCCAGGTCGGCACCATCTCAGCCAATGGCGACGAGGAGATCGGTAAATATCTCGCCGAGGCGATGGAGAAGGTCGGCAACGAAGGCGTCATCACCGTCGAGGAAGCCAAGACCGCCGAGACCGAGCTGGAAGTCGTCGAAGGCATGCAGTTCGACCGCGGTTATCTGTCTCCCTATTTTGTCACCAACCAGGACAAGATGCGGGTCGAGCTCGAAGAGCCATATATTCTCATCCATGAGAAGAAGCTCTCCAATCTCCAGGCAATGCTGCCAGTGTTGGAGGCTGTGGTGAAATCGGGTAAGCCTCTGCTGATCATTGCCGAGGACGTGGAAGGGGAAGCGCTCGCAACACTTGTCGTCAACAAACTGCGTGGCGGCCTGAAGATCGCTGCGGTCAAGGCGCCTGGCTTCGGTGACCGCCGCAAGGCCATGCTGGAAGATATCGCGATCCTGACGGGCGGCACTGTCATTTCCGAAGACGTGGGCATCAAGCTTGAAAACGTGACGCTTGAGATGCTCGGCCGCGCCAAGAAGGTGGCGATCGAGAAGGAAAACACCACCATCATCGATGGTGTCGGCTCCAGGTCGGAGATTGACGGCCGTGTGGCGCAGATTCGTGCCCAGATCGAAGAAACGACGTCCGATTATGATCGCGAGAAGCTGCAGGAGCGCCTTGCCAAGCTCGCTGGCGGTGTGGCCGTGATCCGTGTCGGTGGTTCCACCGAAGTGGAAGTGAAGGAGAAGAAAGACCGAGTCGATGACGCGCTGCATGCCACCCGTGCTGCCGTCGAGGAAGGTATCCTGCCGGGCGGCGGTGTCGCCCTGCTGCGTGCGGCCAAGGCGCTGGACGGTCTTCCCACGGCCAATGACGATCAGCGTGTCGGGATCGACATCGTCCGTCGCGCGATCGAGGCGCCAGTCCGCCAGATCGCAGAGAACGCCGGAGCCGAAGGTTCAATCATCGTCGGCAAGCTGCGCGAAAAGACTGACCACTCCTTCGGTTGGAATGCCCAGACCGGCGAATACGGCGATCTTTACACTCAGGGCGTCATCGATCCTGCCAAAGTGGTGCGCACCGCGCTGCAGGATGCCGCCTCGGTCGCCGGTCTGCTGGTGACGACCGAAGCCATGATCGCCGAGAAGCCGAAGAAGGACGCCGCTCCGGCGGTACCCGCTGGCGCCGGCATGGACTTCTAAGGCCGACGGGAAGGCTCGCGCAGTCCGCCAGCGCGGGCCTTCCCTCACATTTCCCTATCACCCGTTCCGTCGAGCAACATCAATGGAGCCAACTATGAGAAAGGACATCGACAACGCCCTTCCGGAGCAACCCACTGCGGCCATCAGTGCCGCCCAATTGCTTCATCCGGCCAGGCATTTCAATCACCCGCGGGACGTGCTTGCCGCCGGGGACATTAGCAAGCAAGAGAAGCGGGCCATTCTTGCTTCGTGGGCCTCCGATATGTTCGCGATCGAATCCATACCCGCCCTCCGACTTTACCCTGGCACGGCTGAAGCGGTCTCCTACGACGAGATCATCCAGGCGCTGAAATATCTGGACCAGGACGATATGCGCACTGGAGAGCAAGGGTCATCAGTTGTCTGTAATGTCCAAAGGATCCATCGCCGCAGACCACAAGCACGCCGGCTCAGTGGCCTGGGCCTGTGTAGCTACTGGAGAGGAGACCGCCGCCGGGAGCCATTGGAAATGTAGAAACCGCTTAATCTGCCGCATGCCTTACCGAGGATGCGGATCTGATTTTTACCGTCGACTCTTTGCTCAATTGAGGAGGTTTTGCCGATGAAGATCGCCCAGATCGCGCCACTTGCTGAAAGTGTCCCGCCCAAGCTGTACGGCGGCACCGAGCGTATTGTTTCATACCTGACGGACGAGCTGGTTCGGCAGGGTCACGACGTCACCCTCTTTGCCACCGGCGATTCCGTCACCAATGCCAGGCTGGTGCCCTGCTCGGACGTCGCTTTGCGGCTCAATCCGGCCGTCAAGGACCACTTGCCGCATCAGGTGGTGATGCTGGAAGAGGTCCGCCGCCGGGCGCACGAATTTGACGTCCTTCACTTTCATATCGATCTCTTGCATTTCCCGCTGATCCGCGATTTTGCCGATCGCACCGTCACGACGCTGCACGGGCGGCTGGACCTGCCGGATCTCCGGCCCTTCTACAAGGCGTTCCCCGATATTCCGCTGGTGTCGATCTCCAATGACCAGCGCCGGCCCATGCCGCCGGTTAACTGGGCCGGGACGGTCTATCACGGGCTTGCTGCGGATGGCCTGCCCTTCACCGCGCAGCCAAAAGGAAACTATTTGGCCTTCCTAGGCCGCATCTCGCCGGAAAAGCGACCGGACCGGGCGATCCAGATCGCGGCGAAAGTCGGAATGCCACTGAAGATGGCTGCGAAGATCGACAATGCGGACAAAGCATACTGGCAAGCGGTGATTGAGCCGATGGTCAAGAGCCATCCGAATGTCGAGTTCATCGGAGAGATCAACGAACATCAGAAGGCGGAATTTCTCGGCAATGCGGGTGCCCTGCTTTTCCCCATCGACTGGCCTGAGCCTTTTGGGCTGGTCATGATCGAGGCCATGGCATGCGGGACCCCCGTTATCGCCTTTAACTGCGGCTCGGTGCCTGAAGTGGTCGACTCCGGGCTCTCCGGCATCATCGTCGATACTGTCACGGAAGCGGTGGAAAACATCGAGTGGGCGCTGCGAATGGATCGCCGCAAAGTGCGCGAGACCTTTGAGAAGCGTTTCTCGGCAAAGCGCATGGCGTCCGACTATCTCGATATCTATCGCAGTCTTCCGGGGGGGCGCACCGAGGCCGCACGCATGCGCCGGCCCAACAGGACGGTTCCTGATCTGCAAGTCGTCGCATAGGGAGAAGCCATGTCGATCGCGCTGACAACCACCAACGGGGTGCCGGCGAAATCAACGCAGTCGTCGCCTGTTGCGCAGTTTTTCATTCCGGCCACCGCTTCGCTGCAGGAGCGGCGGCCGCGCACCTTGAAACACGGCGATACTTTCGCTGTCTTCGACCATAACGGCGACGCGCTTTCGGGACCCGGCAGCCCGGAAGGCCTGTTTCACCGGGACACGCGATATCTCTCGCACCTCTCCCTGACGATCAACGGCAAGCGGCCGATCCTGCTGTCGTCGTCACTCCGTGACGATAACGCGACGCTGACCTGTGACCTCACCAATCCGGACCTCTTCGATGACAATGGCAAGCTTACCCTCGCGCATGACCTTATCCATCTGCGCAGGACCCGCTTCCTTTGGAATAGCCGCTGCTATGAGCGGCTGACAGTCAAGAACTATGACGAGCGGCCCCAGCAAGTCCGTATCGAGATCGTATTTGGGGCGGATTTCGCCGACCTTTTCGAGGTCCGGGGAACCGTCAGGGCAAGGAAGGGGCGCTCTCTCCCAGCCGTGATCGAGACGGGCAGCATACTTATTTCCTACCTGGGACTCGACCTACGAAAACGCACGACGCGTCTGTCTTTCGACCCCGTTCCTGCTAGGTTGGCCAGCGATCTTGCCGTTTATGATCTTCGCCTTGCACCCCACGAAACCCGATCGCTGTTTATCGAGGTCGGCTGCGACCAAGCGGAAGCCTGTGAATCAAACTACCTTTCCTTTTTCCTTGCTCTCCGGGACGCCCGCCGCGCGTTGCGATCGTCGTCCTCGCGTGCGGCGTCGATTGTCACGTCGAACGAGATATTCAACGAGGTGGCACGACGCAGTGTCTCCGACCTGTACATGCTGATGACGGACACGCCGGAAGGCCCTTATCCCTATGCCGGTATCCCGTGGTTCAGCACAGTCTTCGGCCGCGATGCCCTCATCACAGCCCTCCAGACCTTGTGGCTAGACCCGGAGATTGCGCGCGGTGTTCTTTGCCATCTGGCGGCCAATCAGGCGACGGAATTCAATCCGGCCGCGGATGCAGAGCCCGGCAAGATTTTGCACGAGGTGCGCTACGGCGAAATGGCCGAGCTCGGCGAGGTTCCTTTCCGCCGCTATTACGGCAGCATCGATGCGACGCCACTGTTCGTGATGCTGGCAGGGGAATATCTCGAGCGGACCGACGACCTTGCCACCCTCGAAACTATCCTGCCCAATATCGAGGCGGCGCTGACCTGGATCGACGAGCACGGCGATCGCGACGGAGACGGATTCGTCGAGTATGGGAGGCTGACCGAAGAAGGGCTGATCAACCAGGCATGGAAGGACAGCCACGATTCTGTCTTCCATGCCGACGGGACGCTTGCCAAAGGGCCAATCGCGATTGCTGAGGTTCAAGCGTACGTCTATGGCGCTTGGCAGGCGGGAGCCGAGATTTTTAGACGGCTTGGCCGGCCCGAGCGGGCGGCGAAATTCCTTGCAAGAGCAGATGCCTTGCGCCGTCTCTTCGACATCAGTTTTTTCGACGAGGAGATTGGCACCTATGTACTGGCGCTCGACGGTGACAAGCGCCCCTGCCGGGTTCGCTCCTCGAATGCCGGCCATTCATTGTTTACCGGCATTGCCTACCCGGAACGGGCCGAAGTGGTCGCTCGCACGTTGATGGGGGCTTCTTCCTTCTGCGGCTGGGGCGTCCGCACCATCCCCTCGACCGAGGCTCGCTACAATCCGATGAGCTATCACAACGGCTCGATCTGGCCGCATGACAACGCCATGATCGCCAGCGGCCTTGCACGCTACGGCTACCGCGCTGAAGCGGCGCGGATCTTCGAGGGCTTGTTCGCTGCGTCGACCTATATCGACCTGCGCCGACTTCCAGAACTCTTTTGCGGAATGTCGCGCCAGCGGGCTCAGGGGCCGACCTTCTACCCGGTCGCCTGTGCTCCGCAAGCTTGGGCAGCAGCGGCTCCTCTGTCACTGCTGCAATCGTGCTTGGGCCTGGACTTCGACCCGCGTGGTCGGCAGGTCAGTTTTGGCGAGCCTACCCTGCCATCTTTCCTGGAGGATGTCATGCTGCGGAACCTGCGGCTTTCGAATTGCTCGGTTGACGTCGCACTGTGTCGATCGGGGCGGGGTGTAGTCGTCGACGTCATCGATCGCCGGGGCGATATCAAGGTGGTGTCAACCTCATGAGCAGGCCAATGAGGCAATAGGCCAAGACTGGCCTGCGGGCGCATCATGAAGTTCGCTCCTGGATCGCTTGAGTAGAATAGCCGAGTTCTGCCAACGGCGACGGCCCGTGGAGGATTTTTGACCAAACGCATGAGCGGCGTGACCAAGAAGTGAGATAACGCCGGTCTTGAACCGGTTCGAACCGCCGACCTACCTCTCACTTTCGCCAGCTGCGGAAAGGAACGTTTTGCGGGGTAACACCGATTTATGGAACCCAGCGGTCTAACCATCTCGTCCTTCAGGAAGACCAGCCCGAATTGTAAACGGCTCATCGTCTGCGGCCATTCGGCCCCCAAAGCTTCAATTCGTGACTTGGGATAGCCGTTCGAGTTCGGCGTCCATTGGCTTCCGGATTTCTTCAGGAGACTGATCGACAAAAACCAGTCTGGCGCTCTCTCTGAGCAAGAATAATTCCGTCTGATGCTTGTCCTCATCGAACCGCATCTGGACCACAGCGTCCATGTTGATCCAGCGCGTAATCGTGCCGCCGGTCAACTTCACGAACATCCTATCCTCCAAAGGTGGCAACCCCGAACCGCAGCAAAAAATTTAGGGGCGGTTCCAAACAACATGTGTCCTTGGTCGGTGCGCCTCAAAAGGGACTCTTGGCGGCGCCGGTTTGGGGAGTTGGCGCGCGGGGACGACGCGGGTCTATGCTTGCGGTGCGGGACGGCTCGATGTTTGGCGCCTCGGGCGACTGCTCAAAACGTATGATAATGGCGATTTCCGTTTAGGTGGGCGGGCAGGGTCGACGGCTGCGGCGAGTTCTCTATCAGCCGGTCGTATTCCTGCTCCGGCACACCATAGCAGCCGCCGGCGATTTCAATCAGCATGTCGCGGTTCAGGATGCGGACGTTGCCGCGTGTCGATTTGATGGCGTACATGCCTTCGAGAATGTGCAGCTCATCGGTGACGCCCGCCCGCCTGACGCCCAGCATCAAAGCCAGGAATTCGTGCGTCAGCGCCAGATCATTGCCATCGAGGCGGTCGTGGCACATGAGCAGCCAGCGGGCCAGCCGCTGATGCATGTTGAATTTTGCCGCTGCCAGTGCGGTGTGGGCAAGCTGCAGCTCGCAGGTATGCACATAGCGCAGCAGCAACTGCCGCACCTCAACGTGTTCAAGGATCGGAAGAAAATTCTCGGTGGCCACCTGGAGCCCGTGGCCCGGCACCTGCATGAAGGTCTTATTCGGGGTTCGGTCGACGCCGAGGAGGACAGGGTAGCCGGCGATGCCCTCGCGTCCAATGTGGCGGATTTCAACGCTTTTGCCGTCGGCGCTTTCCGCAACCATCGAGGCGAGGCCGCTTTCTAGAAAACAGACATGCTCGATCGGTTTGTGGGGCAGCACGAGCGAATGTTTGGCCGGAAGGTCGATGGGTTCCAGTATCGGCGCCAGAAGGTCGAAGGCATCCTCCGGAAACCGGCGCAGCAATCTGTTCACAATCCTGCTCTGCCTGATGAATGTCATGATTTCACCACATGTTGAGTAGTCAACGAGGAGCTACCGCAATCGTTTCGGGGATCTCACGCTCTGTCCGTTTCTGACAATTGGGAGGGCTTTTCAGCCTGCGCCAGGGCTAATCAACTGAGGACCGAAGAGAAGGGAACGATTGCCACCAACGTGCCGTCTTCCGTCATGATCTCGAATACGTCTCCGTCTGCGGAACGGCCGGCACAGATCCGCTCCGCCACGATTTCGCGGGCGGCGGCAATTGCTTCCTCGCGTGCCTGTTCAGGTGTGGCCAGGTCGATACCCTCCACGTCTTCCTCGAAGACATCGTTCCTGCGGACGTGGAAAAAATACTTCGGCATGGTTCTCTCCATCAAGAGAACCGCCCAACCTCTTGATAGCAAAGTTGTTCCTCAATCAACCTCACTCAAAAGCTAGCCGCAAAATCTCATGAAAAGAGCCCCGCGCAAAAGGCGGGGCTAATTAGGGAAGTTTACAGGAGAGGACCACGCGAAGGAAACGAAGCGTAGCCCGCTCGTCTTACTCTCGGCGGCGGCGCTTGTTCCTTTACCGGTGGAAATTAAATCAGGAGGCCGCGCAGAGCGTTACCGAAGGCGTTGAGTGAGAGGAAACACCAAAACCTTGCCTCTGCGCGGCCAATCCCCTGAGAGGGGTAGATCGCTGAGAGTGCAAAGGGCGTTGTGCAAGGGAACATGGCTTCCCCTCCCGCGATCCCACACCCTAACTGCGTGCGTGCGATAGCGGTTCCTGTGCGGTTCCGCACCAATCGTTAGAGCAGCGTATCGGGCTGACTTGACCGAGGATCGGGGCAACCGTGCGCAATCGCACTGATGGTTGGCCTTGGGAGGTTAATGCACTACGGTTTTCCTTATCGCGATCCGAGCGAGCTGTTGCGAGGCTCAAGGAGGAAGATATGGCGAACTTCAATCTCTCACACAAGATAGATGACGTGGACGTGCTTTCGGATGCCGTTCGGACTTGGTATCGGTATAATCACGCTGCGCCAACGGAACAATCAATGCAGCTGCTTTGCAGCGCGGCGGTCGACCTCTATAATCAAGGACACAGGACGAGCGAGGAACTTGTCACGCTGCTGATCGTGAAGTTTGATAGCCTTCATTCGCTGAAGGTAAACTCGCCGTCGTCCGCGTCTCATCATTGACAGTGATATCGGCCATGACTGCGGAACGCCGGCATCCGTCCACCGCGCCGCTGAATACGACGCGCAGGCCCTTTTTAGCCACAAGCTCTTTCAGCCTAGCGGTCGATCAGTGCCACACGGCCGTTCTGCAGCATGCAGGAACGCCTCGCCCGATGGATTCTGATGTGTCGTTACCGGCTCGATGGCAACGACCTTCCTGACGCATGAGTTCCTGTCGCTGATGCTCGGTTTTCGGCCCTCAGGTGTGACTGACCAGCTCCATATTCTCAAAGGCCGACATGTCGTCCGATCAAGCCGCGGGAGCCTCCGCGTTCGCAGCCGCGAGAAGCTTCTCGTATCGCCGTGGCTGCTACGGTGTTCCGGAGCGGGAATATGAAAAGGCGCTCAAGCTGCCGTTGCGGGTGAAGGAGTTCAAGCAACCGGCTTGATCGCGTCCTTGAATAGCACTGTCAGCAACACGTCTCCCGCCTCGTTGCAAATCTCCAGCCGCCGCGAAGAGATATCTTGGCCGAGGAGAATGGCACCGCTCATCAGCGCCCGTGCGTCCTCGATGGCTTCGGCTTTTGCGTCCTCAAGGCTCGGAAGCTCAGTTCCCTCCAAGTCTTGTCGGAAGCCATCTCCGGCAATGATATTGAAATAATATCTGGGCATCGGGCAACCATTGAGTTCGATGAGAACATTCCACCGTGCGCGCTCGCGGCGTCTTCCGATGCTCCCTTGGAAGCTAAGGGAGGGCGATCTTTCGTCAAGAATGGCCGCTATGCGGGGTTCGGTCGCAGTTATATCGGCCGTGTCCTTGGCTAATTTCGGAAGAATGCGAGGTGTCGCTTGCGGCTCTTGCGTACGACGTCATTTCGATGAAGTGCTTGCTGGTGTCCACCCAACCGATGCTCTTGTGGTTCAGTCGTCAGAGCGCAGCCAACCATAGTTGCCAGCGGTCACAAGGAATGCCGGCCACTTTGTTGTTGGAGCGCATTGCAAAGCCTCATACCCACCCTACCCTCTGCTGGCCGGGCAGCCGAGGATGCGGCGCCCTCTGCGTCAAGGGAGTTGAGACAAACCCGCTGTCACCTCGCCGAAGTGGGAACCCAAGGGGCGCTTGTAGGTTCGAGTGCTTCAAGCGCGCGCATGGAGTGACCTTTGAGCGGACATCTTCCCGAACTCGCATCATATCTTGTCAACAAGCTGCCGCAGGCAATCTCGGACTATCAGTTCAAGTTGGGAGAGCTTACGGTTCACACCGGACGGGAGCATATCATCGAGCTGCTCGGCTTCCTGAGGAACGATGAAAACTGCCGCTTCGTCTGCCTGCTCGATATCTGTGGCGTCGACTGGCCGGGCCGGGCCGAGCGTTTCGATGTTGTCTATCATCTGCTATCTCCGACGCGAAACCTCAGGCTTCGGGTTAAGCTCGAGACCGACGAAGAATCAGCGGTGCCATCGGCCTGCGCGCTCTTTCCGTGCGCGGACTGGTATGAGCGCGAGGCTTGGGATATGTACGGAATCCTCTTCACCGGTCATCCGGACCTGCGCCGAATCCTGACGGATTACGGCTTCGAAGGACACCCGCTGCGCAAGGATTTCCCGCTGACCGGGTTCGTCGAAGTTCGTTACGACGACGCTGCGAAACGCGTGATTTATGAGCCCGTGGAACTCAAGCAGGAATATCGGCACTTCGATTTCCTCTCTCCGTGGGAAGGAACCGATTACGTGCTCCCAGGCGACGAGAAATCAGCTGCCGACCCATCCAAGCAGTAAAGGCGGTGATCCAGGGAGAATACCAAGTGGCAGAGCACGATGTACGAAACTTCCACCTCAATTTCGGCCCACAGCATCCCGCCGCACACGGCGTATTGCGGCTGGTACTGGAACTCAACGGGGAGATCGTAGAGCGCATCGACCCCCATATTGGTCTTCTGCATCGCGGCACCGAGAAGCTCATCGAGAAGAAGACATATCTTCAGGCGCTGCCCTATTTCGACCGGCTCGACTATGTCGCGCCGATGAGCCAGGAGCACGCATATTGCTTAGCGATCGAAAAGATGCTCGGCCTTGAGGTGCCTTATCGCGCGCAGCTGATCCGCGTGCTCTACGCCGAGATTAGCCGTATTCTCTCTCATTTGCTGAATGTCACTACTCAAGCGATGGACGTTGGGGCGTTGACTCCACCCCTTTGGGGTTTCGAAGAGCGTGAAAAGTTGATGGTCTTTTATGAGCGCGCCTCCGGCTCTCGCATGCATGCCGCCTATTTCAGGCCGGGCGGGGTTCATCAGGATCTCCCGCCGAAGTTGGTTGAAGACATCGGCGAATGGTGCCGAAACTTTCCGGGGGCAATCGAGGATATCGGCGGGCTTCTCACCGACAACCGCATCTTCAAACAGCGCAATGTTGATGTCGGCGTCATTTCGCTTGAAGATGCCTGGGCTTGGGGCTTCTCCGGTGTGCTGGTCCGCGGTTCGGGGGCCGCGTGGGATCTTCGACGAGCCAATCCATACGAGTGTTATTCAGACCTCGAATTCGATATTCCTATCGGCAAGAACGGCGACTGCTACGACCGTTATCTCATCCGTATGCAGGAAATGCGGGAGTCGGTGCGGATCATGAGTCAGTGCGTCGATCTACTGCTCGGAAGCGCGTCCACCGGCCCAGTGAACTCGAATGACGGCAAGGTCGTGCCTCCGAAGCGCGGCGAGATGAAACGGTCGATGGAAGCGCTCATCCACCACTTCAAGCTCTACACCGAAGGTTTCCGAGTGCCTAAGGGCGAGGCCTATGCGGCCGTGGAGGCGCCAAAAGGTGAATTCGGGGTCTACCTTGTCGCCGATGGTACGAATGCACCCTACCGCTGCAAGATCAGGGCACCGGGTTTTACTCATCTGCAGGCAATGGATTTCATGTGCCGCGGCCATCAGCTTGCCGACGTCTCGGCCGTTCTCGGCTCCCTCGACATCGTCTTCGGCGAAGTCGATCGCTGATCAAGGCGGCAGGGCCGGCAGCCTCGGCACGCGTCTGAGTACCCACCTGCGAACCAAGCTCTTCGCTAATGCGGGCCGCAGTCTGGAAAGATCGGCATGCTTGATCCCTGCAATTCTTTGTCCGTTGCTGACAATCCCAACGACCAGGCGCCTGCGCAGGACGCTAGTTCAACTGCACCACCGACCGGAATGGAAACCTTGGCAACCAAGGTGCCGTCTTCCGTCATGAATTCGAACACGTCTTCGCTCTGCGGGACGGCCTAGGGATCCTTTCCGCCAAGATTTCGCGGGCGGCGGCAGTTGCTTCCTGGACTGCCTGCTCAGGTTAGGCAAGGTCGATACCTTCCGGATCTTCCTCGAAGACATTGTTCCTTCGGACGTGGAAAAAATATTGGGCATGAGTTGCTCCATCAAAGACAGATCGCCGAGCCCGAGACACAAGTTGTTCCTCCCAAAGCGACCCTCTTCCCAACAGCCGTGTAATTCGCGAGCGCACCGCCAACGGTGGGATCATGCCTACATTAGAATGTGATTACCTGATATATGGGTGTCATCATCCCTCATTGATCCAGGCGCGGGTGGCTGAGAGACCGCTATTTCGCTCTTGCCTGTATAGGAGCAACAGCTATGGCGCGGTACTTCTTCAACGTTCATGACGGTATCTCGCTTATTGACACGGTAGGTTCAGAGCACCCGGATGTCCAAAGCGCCCGCCATGAAGCCGTGGAGACCATCGCCGAGCGCCTGAAGGGCGCTCTTTTGAAGGACGCTGACATCTCGGCATGGCTGATGAACGTCACCGACGAGCGCGGCTTCACAGTCATTGTTCTGTCATTCACGGCCACCGTTAAAATCGTGGATCAGCTTGGTCTCACCGTCGCAAGCGCCGGCGCATCCTAGGAATGTCAAAACCGCACAGAAGACGGGCGCCTCTTGGCCTGTGAAGATGGTCTGGCACATAAGCTAAAACATTGCTGACGCTTCGCCCTGCTCGTCATGAGATCGGGCTCAATCCGCCGGAGGCTGGGCCATGTCCGACTTTTCGCAGTCAAACGTTCAAAACCTCCTTCTGAGAGCGCTTGCGCCCGAAGCATTCGATCTGCTGCGGGGGACGATGCAATCGGTCGAGCTTCCGGTAAAGTTCGAGCTGATCGCGCCGGATGTGCCAAGTGAGACTGCCTACTTCCTGGAGAGCGGACTGGGGTCCGTGGTTGCCGCCAACGCCGACGACGAGGCGGTGGAGGTCGGGCACATCGGATATGAAGGCATGGCCGGAGCCCATGTGTTCCTCAAGGTCGATCAAACCCCGAACAGGACCTTCATGCAGGTCGAGGGGCACGGAATTTCGGTGCGGGTATCCGCACTTCTTTCGATGGCGCAACAGGTTCCTTCGGCCAACGACCTGCTTCTCAGATATGTGCATTGTTGCGAGTTGCAACTTGCCCATTCCGCACTTGCCAATGCCCGCTACAATTTGACCGAGCGGCTGGCCCGATGGCTGTTAATGTGCCACGACCGGTTGCGGGACGATGATCTGCCTCTTACCCACGAGTTCCTCTCGCTCATGCTCGGCGTCCGACGTGCGGGGGTCACCAACGAAATCCACATCCTCGAGGGCGTGCACGCCATCAAGGCGACGCGGGGGAATATCCGGATCCTGGACAGACCCAAGCTGGAGCACATGGCCGGCGGCTCCTACGGCATGCCAGAGCGCGAGTATAAACAGCTCACCGGATTCCCGATCAGACGCTCCTGAGGATTTCCACAAACGATCAGCCGCCGGTTTGAGTGTCTAGGTGGGTTTGCCCGGAATTATTCAGACCATTCTTTGCGGTACTCCACGCTTCCCCATCTCTTGCCCGTGGCGGATACATATATTCACCAGCGGCCGATGTGACGCCGACTCGAACCGTAGGCTTGCGATAGGATTGGGAGTGCTGCTCCAAAAGCCTCACCCGATAATGACGACGCGACGAGGCAATAGGGAGGCAGCCACGATGGTAAAGCAGGGATTCAGCTATTCAGGCTGATGGCAGCGATCCCGTCGGCGGCCAGGGTCGCAGGGTTCCTCCTTGGATGGAGAAGGCGAATTCAATCCCATCCCAATGAAGGCAGCGCTTGGACAGAAACCAATGCTGGGTCCGGCAAAGCCAATAACGGTGCGCAGACGGAGCAGCTCTGATAGATGACAGGCGCCCGCGGGTTCGCCGGCCTCTGTCCCTACGGGTGATGAGCACCACTCGAGCAGCCTGAAAGCAGAAACTGCTACTAAGCATTGCCCGTAACCCGCGATCGAAAACGGAAACGGCATGAATGTGCCCCTCCGCCATACCGCGTACTTCGTCCATGGGCCTCCCCCGAATATCTACAATGTCAAATCGGACATGCGGCTTTGTCGCTTTTCGTACGAAGCCGTCAGTAACGTTGACCGGCTGCACGGAAGAATGGCTTCATTATGCGGCGGAGCCTACGTTTGGAGTAGTCATGACAACACCACTGGGACGAGTTCGTGGCCTGGGATCGGCGAACGGTGGAACGAAGGCCTATGTTTTGAAGCAGGCTTCCGGCATCGCAATCGGTGTGCTGACGCCTTACATCGTGGGCCTTGGGATATACTTGTTCGGTCGCGACCGCGATTTTCTCGTCCTTTCCGTTGGAAGTTTTTGGGTAGGCCCGCCCCTGCTTGCCTTCGTTATCCTGAGCGCCATTCACATGGACATCGGGATGAGGACCATCATCGAGGACTACGTTCACGGTCACATGAGAAAGCTGGCCCTGCTGTTTTTGAATTCGGCGTTCACTTGGTCAGTCTGCCTACTCTGCGTATTTGCCATCGTGCTGATGATGTTCGAAACCGCCAGCAAATGACAACGTCATCCAACCTCTCGAGCATATAGAACAGAAGAGGCCCTTTCGTGCCCTCTACCGCTGCTTGGAACATCGAGATCGAATTCGACAGCCGATTAGGTAATCGATCAGGTTGAACGGAGCGCGCTAGCACTGGCAGTTTGCCTGCCTTCGGGGATTCGAACCGCTTCCGACGTGCGGAGGCCGAGCCGTTGTTCGTCGTGCTGGTTGCGAGGATAACCGCCATAGATGGCCCCTCCCTCCCTCGAGCCTTGGATACCTTGATCAAAGAAGCATCAAAACGTCGCTCGGGAGGGGCGCTGGGTCGGCAAAGGGAGTTGCGAACGACGGTCGGGCCGGATCCAACGTTTTAATTCGCCGTCGGAGAGATTGGGCACGCCGCCCCACAGCATTAAGACGTTTTTTCCAGAGAGACCGCGACGTTCTCGCGGTCCGGCCGACGGGTCTCGAGGTTGAAGCCGTCACCGGAGCTTAGCACATGGAGTTTCAGATCATAGATCGACAGTGCCTCGTCCGGGGAAGCTTCTGCGATGTTGGTATGAGTGATGTCTCCAGCATCGACGAGGTAAACCGCACCAGTGCCAATGACCTCGAAACGGTGACCGCGCACGACGATCGCCGTGTCCTCATCGATGCCGATACCCAAGACCCTTGGATTCTGCGATACGGCGCCGATCAACCTGCCGATCCTCCCCCTCTCGGCAAAATGCTGGTCAATGATGACGTTCGGGAGCAGACCCAGCCCGGGAGCCATGCTGAGATCACCAATCCGAAACGAGCTAGCGTTTGAGCCGCGCACAAGCATCATATCGCTCATCGCCGAAGCGCCGGCGGACGTGCCGGCGATGACGCCGCCATTTGCAAAGATCTCGTGGACGTGCTCGTAAATCGGCATGTCGCCGATGAGGCTGGTGATGCGGAGCTGATCACCACCAGAAAAGAAGACGGCGCCAACGTCGCGAAGTCCTGCAAGCTTGTCTTCGCTCGTCGCCTGGTCCCGCTCCTCGATATAGAGCTCGGTCACATGGGGTATGCCCAAATCGCCGAACGACCGCTGGTATTTTTCCAGGTATCCTTCCGGCTCGTGCGACGCGACGGTCGCTAACACCAGCTTTCCGTCTCTGACATGCTTTGCAACCTCCTTGAGAATGACGCGTTCGCCGTCATGATCCTCGTGGCCGCCGATGATGATGAGCGTGCCATCTTGACCGCTCCCGGTCTTTGTCTTCTTAAGCATTTTGCTCTTCCGATTTGCTCAAATAAACCCTTGGAGACGGATCATCGCTACTCGCATAGGCGACGACAAAATGTTCGCTGTTGTGAGCCCAGCCGAACTTGCCGTCAGGCGTCACAGCAATTCCACCGGCCTCTCCTCCGATACGCTCGATATGAGCGAGCGACGCCTCTACCGCCTCTCGCGGCGAGAGGTCGTCAAGGGCGTACATGACCCGGGCGGCGAGCATCATCCTGGCGATATCCTCACCATCACCCGAAAATACTGCCCCGCCGATATTGTTGTCGCAGTAGAAACCGCAACCTGGCTGCGGGGAATCGCCGACGCGACCGGCCGGAGTTCCCTCCAATCCACCCGTCGACACGGCAGTCGCCAAAAGTCCCCTTTCATCGAGTGCAACGCAGCCGACGGTGTCGTGACGTTTTTCGGCATCCGATTGCCTGGCTTGGTCCATAGCGATGAGTGCATCCGGGTCACAGAGCCTGAGACCGGCTTGTGCGGCGAACGCTCTTGCTCCGTCGCCTGCGATCAGCACGGGCTTGTCGAACAACATGGCTTTTGCTGCCGCAACCGGATTATGGACGCCTTTCGCCGCCGCGATCGCACCAACGTTGAAGCGTTCCCCCTCCATCATCGCCGCGCAGCATTCGACTTCGCCATCTTCGTTTTGAACACTGCCGTAACCCGCATTGAAGGTCGGATTGTCTTCAAGAACGAGCACTGCCGCCTCGGCGGCGTCAATGCTCGTGCCCCCATTTCTAAGGATCGCAGCACCCGCCTCCAAAGCTCTCCTGCAGCCGGAGCGGTTGGCCGCCGCGTCCTTATCTTCGATTGTTTTGGCACCACCATGGAGAATGATTGACCACATCAGAAAACTCGTATTTCTGATTGCAGTGGAATAGCGCCCTTGTATGGGAGAGGATCGAGTTCGTTGGCCGGCGGGGCAGAGACTCGTGCCCAAACACGGGCGATGTCGTCAGCGGTGACGACTATTAGATCGTCATTTAGGGCTGAGCCTAGCGCTCGCTCGACTGCCTCGTGTTCGCGGAGCACGACCTCGATTTTGGACGCGTCGAAGCCGGCTTTGAGCGCGCCTTGACGAAGAATGGCAGCAACCTCGCCAGCCGATCTTCTCCGCAAATCGTAGTCTTCCTTCAGGATCAAACGGTCAAAAAGGCTAGCCGCGATCTCGCCCATTTCAAAAATATCCTGGTCGCGTCTGTCACCGCCGATGCCGACGACGCCAATGCAGCTGCTATTCCCGGTCCTAAGCTTTCTAACCAGACCCCCGAGGGCGCGAAGGCCTCCCGGATTATGGGCATAGTCCACGATTATCCGGACTCCCTCACGCTCTACCATGTTAAGGCGTCCAGCCGACTGCTCGTAGGATGTTCCAAATGAACGCAACGCCTCACGGATGACGGGCAAAGGAACATTTTTGCATACGGCCATCGCTGATGCTGCCAGCGCATTCTCGACATTAAAGGCAGCCATTCCGTTCATGGTGGCAGGGATCTCGTCGGCGCGGCAGATCAGCATTTTCTTCGCCTGGTCGTAGAGAATCATGTCAAACGGGCCGGAAGCCAGATCGCATCCCAGGGCTCGGCCGCCGTGGAGTACGTGGTCCTTCAAAAAGTCCGGCCACTGCGTGGGTGCTTTCGTGGAAAAGTAGCAGATATGGCAACCGGCTTCCTCGCGCATGGCGGCGACCAGTGAGTCATCGGCGTTGAGGATGCTCCAGCCATTTTCATGAACGGCTTCGACCACCACCGACTTTACAGCGGCGAGGTCTTCCACCGTATGGACACCACGAAGGCCGAGGTGATCAGCCGTCACATTCGTCACGCAGCCAATGTCACAGGCGTCGAATGCCAGTCCCTCGCGAAGCAGTCCACCGCGCGCCGTTTCGAGAACAGCGACGTCTATGGTCGGTTCGCCCAGCACGACACGCGCGCTCCTTGGACCGGTGCAGTCGCCCTCCATGATACGTCGGCCGTCGATGTAGACGCCGTTGCTAGACGTCATTCCGACTATCTGACCATTGGCGGCGAGGATATGAGCCAGCATCCGGGTCGTCGTCGTCTTGCCGTTCGTGCCTGTCACGGCCAATACGGGCACTCGGCACGGCGCGCCCGGCGGATAAAGGAGATCCAAAACCGGAGCTGCAACGTTACGCCGCTTACCTTGGGAGGGGTAAAGATGCATGCGAAAACCCGGTCCCGCGTTGACCTCGATGATGCCCCCGCCTGTCTCAAGAACAGACTTCCTGATATCCGGCGCGACGAAGTCTATGCCGGCTATGTCAAGGCCAAGAATACGTGCTGCGCGACAGGCAATCAGCGCATTGTCTGGATGAATGTCTTCGGTGCAGTCTATGGCAGTGCCACCGGTTGACAGGTTCGCTGTTGGCAGGAGCATGACCGGTTTTCCCCATTCGGGAACGCTAGCCAGCGTATATCCGGAACGGGCGATGTAGTGGATAAGGCATTCGTCTATCGAGATCCGGGTAAGTGCCGACTCATGCCCATTGCCACGTCGGGGATCTTCGTTCTTGCGGTCGATCAACTGCGCGATCGTCGCCCTGCCGTCCCCGACGACCTGCGCTGGGACACGCTTTGCAGCGGCGACCAACTTGCCGCCGATAACAAGGATGCGGTGATCCCCGCCGACAAACTGCTGTTCCACAAGGACCAGGCTGCTATGCGCTCGCGCCTGCTCGAAACCCCACTCCACCTCGCTCTGGGTCGAAAGACCGATATTGACGCCTCTACCATGGTTGCCGTCCACGGGCTTGATGACGACCGGAAGGCCTACCGTCCGTGCTGCCTCGACAGCTTCTTCCGCGCTACTGACAACGGTGCCCAGCGGCGCCGGTAGGCCAGCCTCGATCAGCAGGCGATTGGTGAGTTCCTTGTCGCTGGCTATTTCCGCTGCGATCTCGGAGGTAAGGGAGCTGCAGCTTGCTCTGATGCGCTTGATGTGTTTGCCATAGCCGAGCTGGACAAGGCTGCTGTTGTCCAGTCTTCGCCAGGGGATGGAGCGCGCTTCAGCTTCACGAACGATCGATGCGGTCGTGGGGCCGAAGGCCATTTCAGAATGCATCGCGCGCAGAACGCGCAGGGCTTCAGGCATGGCAAACAGCGCAAGAGGGGACGGTGCGATCATGTCGGCGCCAGCAAGCCCCTGCAATTCGATGGGCAATAGCAAGTTGACGAGCTCTAACGCGAAGCGTCCGGCCAACAGGCCGACATCCTCATTTTCATATTCGAACATGACGTTGTAGACGCCGGGCATGTTGGTCACCGAACGGGTCTTGCCGCGGGCAACATCGGCGCCCGCCATGTTCTGCAGTTCGATGGCGACGTGCTCGGCGACATGTCCGAGCCACGTGCCCTCTTCCATTCGCAGAACCAGCCCTCCAGGTTCACCATAGCTGCAACCATGCTCGCGCAATCCGGGGACATGTTTCAGAAGGGCATCAACGAAGCCAGGCAGGAGATTTGTCGGATATTGTTCCACCCTTCCAAGGTCCAACTGGATGCGGACCATTTTGGTTCGACTGTAAAGATGCGGGCCACGGTAGACGCCAACCTCTTGCACGCGAAGTGTCTGCGCCGGTTGCAGACCGGGCTCGATTTCCGGATTGTTCATGGGGTTTCCTCGGCTTTTGTACTCTCACCTACTACAGCTGCCTTCGCCTGTTAGCCGCGGCTGCCCTGTGAAACCGTGCAGGGGGCAGCTAGTTCCAGTACGATTGCGGACGCTGCAAGTGAGAAGCTAGCTTGCACGTGATGTAGAAAGACTTTCGACTTCAGGCGATTTCGACGCGGCGGTATCGCTCCCTCGAATATGCGAGATAACAGGCAGTTATGTCTGGCCAACCACAGTTGGAACTCGCTAGCTTGCATCTGCCTTCCTGGAACATCCGGGGGCAGGCCTAGTTTGAAAGCCCATGACTGATGCCCGGACAGCCTTTCAAGATACGCTCGCGCAGATCACGGCCTTAACCTACCCGTGTGACAATGGGTTCTCGTTCCGGTTCTCCGTCGAGTATCTGAAAAGAGGTCGGATCTGCTATCAGTTTCGGGGCCGGAGCTGCAGCGGGCTCGCCGATCTCGCCGGTTACCGTATCAACATGATTGGCGGCGGCATGATCAGCGCCCTTCCAGGGAATGCAGTAGTAGCGGCAATCGACGCCTTCGAAGACAACGCCGTTATAGCTTTTTATGTGGGTGGAAAGTTCCAGACCGGCGCAATCACAACCGAGCTCTTGGCAATGTTTGCGACCATGCCGGAGGTCCTCCTCGTCGAGCTCGAAACCATTCAGGCCCATGACAGGCCCTCACATGCGTCCTTAACTCGTCTTGCCTTGGTCGGATTCGAGCAGGGCACGGCTGGATCGTCACCACGGGACAAGTCATATCCTTTGTGCGTGGATGATCTCCTTCATCCCTACTGGTGTCATGACAGATACATGTTGCTGTAGCTGCTGCTTTGCGGCTTGTTATAGATCGGTGGATTGGTTCCCTCAATCCCACTCGTCGGCCGGGCAGAAAACCGCAGCTTGTTTGGTGACGAGCCATGCTCAACTTCCAAGAAACGCCGCGCGAGCGTCCAGGTCATCAACACCTCCGACACAAAGGTAGCGCTGGATACGCCCGTTGCACCCGAGCTTTTGCCCTCCCCGTTGTTCAGGATGATGAAGCAGTGCGACGGCCATTAGGGAAAGCAAATGATTTGGAGCGCCGCCAGCTGACGTTGAGCCAGCCCTCACCTACCGACCTTTGAGTCACAAATCCCAATACTGCAACAAACCTTCTGGGGTTTGCCGCCATATATCAAGACGTTGGCGCCGTACCGGAGGGTTTTCAATAGCGTCGAGGAGGCGGAGCGCAGCCTGGCGTCCCGCTTCCCACCTCATGTCGTGAGACCGGCGGGAAAAGTCGAAGGTTTTCAGTCCGACTTCTTCCGATTGAATACCATACGCGACGTGTATGACCGTGATTGAAGGCCCGTCGCGCGCGCCGCCAAGCAATGTTTTCAGCTCCCTCAACGCACGCCTGCTCTGGCTTCCGAACAGCACGTCGGTCGCCCGGCGTACCGTCTCGTCCAGTGAAGTCGGAACCTGCCCCCGCTGTGGAAAAAGATCGAGGCAGATGCACAGAACTTCCTCTTGCGGTTCTTTCGAGAACAGGGGCAGCAAAGGGAGGTTCGCAACGATCCCCGGATCGAAGAATGTCCGGTCGCCAATAGTGACCGGGCGAAACGCCACCGGAAAGGCCGTGCTGGCCATGATGTGATCCAGGGTAGTCGAGCCTCTTCGGCTGTCAAAGGCCACTTCTTCACCGGTCTCGATATCCACGGCCGTGACAATGAGAGGAATCATGCCTCCACCAAGCAAATCGAAGTCGATCAGCCGCGTCAGCGTCTCACGTTGCGGATCGCTCTTGAGCACGCTTTCGTCCGAGAAACTGAAAGGAAGCACGGACCAGATTCCGGGTACCGATGGCCGGAACAAGCCCGGTCTTCCTGCGAAAAAGGCTGTGAGCGCAGATAGCTTTTTTGCGGCTCGTCCCGCGGTTTGAGTAAACGGGAGGAAGACCATGTCCTCTTCCGCTGCCAGCTCCCAAAAACTTCGCAAGCGAGCCAGCCGCTGTTCCGGCCTATTGCCTGCGATGAGGCCTCCGGTCACCGCCCCTATCGAGGCGCCAGCGATGCGGTCGGGCTCGAGCTGGTTTTCGTGAAGAACCTGGTAGGCGCCGGCGTGAAATGCACCGAGGGCGTTACCGCCCGAAAGACAAAGCCAGATCTCTGGTGTTCGCATCCGCTTCCCTAGCCCGCAGCGGCCAGATCATGGCCGGTGATGCGAAATGGCGGCGCGACGATAAAGTGGCATCGCCGAGGCCGCCATTCCTTATGACTAAGACGTCACGTCTTTTCACTGAGAACAAGCTTGGCCCTGCGGGGTCGCATCACTCAGACCACCCTGGGTCTGCACAGAACCCGAAGCGGTGGAGTTCGCAGGATCACTGCCGCCACTGCAACCGCCAGGCACAGTCGAGCCGTTTGTCGTGCTGCCCGTGGAATTCGGGTCCATCGCCGTCGGTTGCATGGTTTGGGTTCCCCCACCGTTCACGGTACCCGTCACACCGGTACCGGTCGCGGTTCCGCTTGGGGAATTCGAGGCCTGAGCAAAGGCACTCGTGGCCATTCCGGCTGCAAGTAATGAGACGCAGATGAGTTTCATTTTCATGATTTGATTTTCCTTCCGGGTTCGAGTTGCAGTTCTCCAACCTCCAGATCGCTCGCCGGTTCCCAGATGATTGTCTGCGGCTATCCCACCCGACCTCCTAGGGGTCGAAGCCAACGACTTACGGCACCGGTCATTGACGCGGCGAAGCTCCTTTTGGGCCCCTGATGCCTTCAACCCGAAGCCGAGTTGCGCAGACCCGCGGTCATTTCAGGCACAAAGCCGATAAGAAAGCGTGCTGGTTTAGGTCTCCCCTGCCGGTATGTCGTCCTCTTGGGATTGCTCGCGGAGGCTGCCATCGCTCCTGCTATCGTTCGGTTGATCAGAGATGGCACACGTTTTTTGATGAGCCTTCCGCTCAGGATCGAAACAGAACCGCGAGTGAGTGGGACGTTCACGGCGGTCATCTTCCTGGCCTGGGAACCTGGACATCTGTGTCCGCTTCCTTACCGAGATTGATGCATCTTTCGGTGTGAGTGCGGGAACTCAAGCCGCAGGATTTGGTTCGTGCAGGTGGCAAACAATGGAGATCGCCCAATGGAAGGCATGCTTCCGATGGTGACCGGGGTGGCCGCGCAAGATCGACCGATCGAGAAAACGAAGCTCAAGGCTTTGATGGGAGGCGACTTCGCGACTGCGACGAGCGAGGTCGCCGCTACAAGGGCAACGAGCCGACAAGTCAAGACCTTCTCCGAACTAGAAATTGAAGAACAAGCGGCGGTTGCTAGAGCGTTCGGCTCAAAACCCGGCGCGGCAGGGCTGAGCGAAAAACATCAGGCCGCGCTTCAAAAGTTGCAGGCGGCATCCGGAGCCGAGTTCGACCGCATGTACATCGACGGCCAAATCAATGGACATGAGGAGCTTCTAGGCATTCATAAAAGCTACGCCAGAAGCGGCGACGACCCGATGGCCCGAGGTGCGTCGATGGTCGCGGTCACCGGCATCCAAAGTCATCTGGTAATGTTGAAGAGCATCAAAAGCACGCTCAGCTGACGAAAAAGAGAGGGTCATGGCGCCGCCGTTCAGCCATCTGTCGCGATTCTCACGGCAAAGCAGTGAGTGATGCCTGCCGATGAGAATCTCGACCGTTATCTCACTGCGCGAAGATGGCGGAAATCATGGTGTGCGAATCTGAGTGTCTTTGGCTGCACTGAGGAACCGCGGTGTCCGACGCCGAAGCCGCAGCATTGAAACGCGGCGCCATAAGATCCTGCAGAGCGGCGGGTTGAATGCTCGGACACCATGAGCTGCAACCTCGCACAGACCTACGATTGATCGGAGCATGCTCGTGCACCGGCGACAACGGAGGCCACCAAGACGGAAGCGCTTCTGGCTCGCGCAGTTGGTGCACTGGACGTGGCTAGTTCAAAAAGGTCGTCCTTCACGCCAGCTGATGTCAATCCGTCCCGACCTACCTTTCACTGAGGGTCCGGTTGTGTACCAGGCTGATCTGTGCGGAAAAGTACAGGAAGGAACCGGCCGGTCAAATGTTTGTTGTCGCCACGAAAGGAGGGTCTAATGAGCACCTTAGTCATCGAAAGCGACTTCACTGTTGCCTGGAAAGTACCTGTTCAAGTCAGAGTCGGCAGAGGCTTCGTCGAATCCGTCCGAGGCCCTGAAGAGGGCCTTCAATATCTTTCCTACAGGTGGCCGGTGACCTCCGGCACCTGTTACGACGAAGCCCGGCTAAAGTGTCTGCGTGCATTGCAGAAACGATTTCCTTGCGAGGCCGCTCGCGACGCATTTATCTTGGCAGCCCAGGAAGCACGAATGCTGGCTTCGTGATCACTCCGCAGGTCGTATTGGTTTCCAGCCGCGGCGAAGCGCTTAGGACCGAACAAGCCATCGAACTGTACTGCGCCGAAATCACAACGCCATCATCCAGAGGGAGCCACCAGCACATGCAGGACCTTCGAGGAGCATCAGTCGTCATCGCCGGCGCATCAAGCGGCATTGGACGAGCGACCGCACTCGCCTTCGCCAGGCGTGGTGCGCGGCTCTGTCTTGCCGCCCGACGATAAAACGTCTTGCAAGAAGTTGTCCGGGACTGCCAGGAAATAGGTTCGTGGCTGTAAGATCATAAGTGCCAAAAGCGCGTCCGATGCAATCTGTGAGGAGGTAAATGACAGGGAGATCGGCTTCTTCAACTCCCCGCCACCTCGTCGGTCGCGATCGCCATTGCGTGCCGGCTGTGAGGCGATCTCGCGATTTGAACTGAAACTCTTTTGTCCACCCGGAAGATGCCTTACCTCCGCGCCCGGAATAAAGCCTGGTTGGCATGCAGATCCTCTTGCAAACGGCGTTCCTCATTTTGCGACAGAGCTTCCCAGGATCGAGCACTATCGCATGGCCGGCAGTGATGACACTCTCAGCCTGTCGGTGGCGGTTACCCGTGGTGAATGAAGCTCTGCGCCAACATCTATCAAAGGACCCACAATGGAAATCGGTATCGACAGTTTTGCAGCTATCCTACCAGATCCGGCGACAGGACAGGTTCCCTCGGCCACCATCCGTATGGCGGAACTGATCGAGGAAGTCGAAGTGGCGGACCGCGTTGGATTGGACGTGTTCGGTATCGGTGAACATCACCGCGCAGAGTTCCTCGACTCCGCGCCGACGATCATACTGGCTGCCGCAGCGGCAAGGACCAGCCAAATCAAATTGACGAGCGCGGTGACAATAATAAGTGCCGCCGACCCTGTGCGTGTTTTTCAGGAATTTGCGACCCTCGATCTAATTTCCAAGGGCCGTGCGGAAATCGTTGTCGGTCGCGGGTCCTTCGTCGAGGCTTACCCGCTCTTCGGCCTGGACACGCGCGACTACGACGACCTTTTCGCGGAAAAGCTCGATCTGCTAGTCGCGCTGCAGGAGTCGACGAATGTCACCTGGGAAGGGCGTTTCCGAGCACCGCTCAGTGGACAAGGAGTCTATCCGCGTCCCCATCAACAGCAACTACCGATATGGATCGGTGTGGGCGGCACGCCGCAGTCCTTCGCCCGCGCTGGTGCGCTTGGGCTTCCGCTGATGATCGCCATCATAGGCGGAAGCTTTGAGCGCTTTCGCCCGCTCGTCGATCTCTATCGAGAAGCTGGTAAACGAGCAGGGCACAGCCCCGAAGTGCTCAAGGTCGGCATTCACGCGATGGGCTTCGTCGGCGAAAGCGATGCGGCAGCCAAGGACGCTTTTTTCCCTGGCTGGGCACATCTGACAGCGAATATCGGACGCGAGCGCGGCTGGTCGCCGCCGACGCGTCAGCAGTTTGAGGTCATGGCGGGACCTGAAGGTGCATTCCTAGTTGGTGATCCGACGACGGTGACAGCCAAAATACTGCAGGCGAGCGAAACACTGGGTGGCACATCTCGCATCACCTTCCAGATGAGCACAGCCGCTCTCGAAACTGCAGCGATGAAACGATCGATAGAACTGCTGGGCACTGAAGTGGCGCCGGCGGTCAGAACGGCACAACGGCTTAATACCCTGGCTTGATCGTAATACGGGGATCCGAAATGGACATCGAAGATCTGCGGGCCTTTGTCGAAGTCGCCGATTCCGGTGGTGTATCGCCCGCGGCGCGCCGGTTGGGGGTATCCAAGTCGATGGTCAGTCGGCGGCTTGCGCGGCTTGAGATAGAACTCGGCGTTCAACTTCTTGCGCGCACAACGCGCGGTGCGGGCCTGACCGAGGCGGGCGTTACGTTTCGCGATTTCGCGGCGAAGACCTGCACCGAAATAGACATTGCTCGCGAAACGATTTTGCCCGAAGGCGACCTTCGTGGGCGCTTGAGGGTTTCCGTTCCGCTGACATCGGGCCCAATGCACTTCGCCTCCGTGCTTACAGAAATGGCGCGCCGCCACCCGCAGCTTCAAATCCATTCAGAATATAGCGACCACTGCGTCGATCTGGTTGCAGAAGGGTTCGACTGCGCAATCCGCGTCGGCGCGTTGCGTGATTCAAACGTGATCGCCAAGCGCGTGGGCGAGATTTATTTTAAGCTCGTCGCCAGCCCCGACTATATCAGGGTTCATGGCTCACCTAAATCGCCAGGCGAAATCGCGACCCACCAAGCCCTATTGGGTATCGAGGCCTGGCGGTTCCTGGAAGGCGACAAGATCATCACTGTGCAGCCACAAGGACGCTTCAGCTCCAACAATGGTGCGGCGATCGCCAAAGCCGCAGCGGAGGGGCTTGGCATTGCTTGGCTTCCGGACTGTGTCACCCGTACATATCTTGCCTCAGGCGCGCTCGTCCCGATCATGACGCGCTTTCCGCTGCCCGTCGGGGATGTTCATGTTGTGAGGCCATCCAGCCCCCATCCACCGCGCAAGGTGCGTATCCTTTCCGAATTTCTCATCGCATCTTTCGAAAAACTTCGCGGGGCGTCGGGTGCGGAAAACCGATCACGCAACCTTGATCACTCGCCCACATCTTTCAACAGTTCGTCGGGTGCGGAACTCCGCCTGGCGATAAATAACTCCGTTTCAGATGATGATGCCGTCAGAGAACTGCAGCAACCAATTCACTCCGCGATGTAAATCGCCCACCAGATAAGAAAGGTGTCCGCACATGAGCTGGAACCCCGCAATCGAACCAGGCTGCCCGGACGAGGTTGGCATCGACGCGATCGAGACCCTCATCATTCCCCGCGCTCGCGACCTCGGCGGCTTTGAGGTCCGGCGCGCCCTGCCGGCCCCGAAGCGACAGATGGTGGGACCATTCATCTTCTTCGATCAGGCGGGCCCGGCGGAATTGTTGACCGGCCAGGGCATCGACGTCCGTCCTCACCCGCATATCGGTCTCGGGACCGTCACCTACCTTTATCGCGGCGACTTTCACCACCGCGACAGCACCGGAGCCGACCAGATCATCCGCCCTGGTGCGTTGAACTGGATGGTCGCGGGCCGCGGTGTTTCCCATTCGGAGCGAACATCCGCCACCGCCCGAACCGGGCCGAACAGCCTCTTCGGGATCCAGACCTGGCTCGCCTTGCCGGAAGAGAACGAGGACATGGCGCCAACGTTCAACCACTACGGTGAGGATTTACTACCGGTGATCGAGGATCACGGGGTGTCGGTTCGGCTCATTCTCGGCAACGCCTACGGCAAGACCGCTCCCGCAACCATGTTTTCTGAGACATTCTATGCCGATGTCACGCTGGAGGCGGGAGCTCGCCTGCCGATGCCAGACAATCACGAAGACAGAGGCATCTATATCGTCGAAGGCTCGATCTCGATCGCTGGTCAGGAGTTTGAGGCACAGCAGATGATGGTCTTCCGCCCCGGTGACAGGATCACGGTTGCAGCAGGACAGAAAGGCGCTCGCCTGATGATCTTAGGCGGGGCTACACTGTCTGGACCGCGCTACATCTGGTGGAACTTCGTCGCTTCGTCGAAAGAGCGAATTGAGGAAGCCAAGGCTGAATGGCAGTCGCAGAAATGGGGCGAAGGCATGTTCGACCTGCCGATCGACGATCGGGACGAGCATATACCGCTTCCGGAATGACGACAGGAGCGCGATCGCCCTGGCGCGGTCGATCAAACCGAACCGCATTCACGACGTCGTCGTGTTTCGGCAGAAATGGAGTAAGTAAAATGAGCAATAAATGGCCCCGCCTCGACTACCTCAGCTGGCGCGAGACGTGTTCCGCCCTGCACCTTTATCTGCAGGTCGTCGGCAAATACCGGCTGGCTCATACACCGTGGCTCAACCATTCCTGGAACGCGACTTTCTACGTGACCCCTTCCGGTCTGACGTCCTCTCCAATTCCTGATGGCCCCGGCATCGAGATTGTGATCGACTTTCACGACCATGCCGTAGTGGGCACGAGCGGCGACGGACGCCGGGCTTCGTTTGCGCTGGGGGCGTCTACCGTCGCTGAGTTTCATGCCAATTTCACCCATCTGATCTCCGAACTCGGCGGCAATCCCGACTTCCATGGCCAGCCAAATGAAGTGGCGGACCCCGTGCCGTTCGATGAGGACCATCGGGAACGTTCGTATGACCGCGAGGCCGTCCAGAATTTTCATCAGGCATTGATGGCAATAGACCGTGTATTCAAAGCGTTCCGGACATCCTTCATCGGGAAATCCAGTCCTGTACACCTTTTCTGGGGCAGCTTTGATTTAGCCGTCACACGGTTTTCGGGGCGGCAGGCGCCAATCCATCCAGGCGGCATACCAGCACTGCCGGACAATGTGGCGCAGGAGGCCTATGACCGCGAGGTATCTTCGGCGGGCTTTTGGCCGGGAGGTGGCGGCATCGATTATCCCGCATTCTATGCCTATGCCTATCCCGCACCGAGCGGTTTCAGGGCTGCGTCTGTTCGGCCTGATGCGGCATTCTGGCATGAGGGCCTGTCGGAGTTCATCCTTCCTTATGAGGCGGTCCAAGCTGCAGCCGATCCTGACGAAGCGCTACTGGCGTTTCTTGTGTCGACTTACGAAGCAGCCGCCGAACTTGGAAATTGGGATCGCGACCAGCTTGAGTGCACGCACGGGCAGCGGGGCAAAGTTCGGGAACTGAATGCGAAGGTTCCGGAGAAGGCCGCTTCTTCGGTTAGCGAGGAAGTGGAACGGGAGGACGGGGCGTCGAAAGGGCGGTATCGGATCGTGGTAGAGGGCGTCGAGGCGGAGATGACCTACAGCCGAGCTGGCACACAGCTCATCATCATCGATCACACCGACGTCCCCGCGGCCTTACGGGGGAGAAAAGTTGGTGAGCGGCTTGTGCGCCAGGCGGTCGAAGATGCCCGACGCGAGGGTGTTTTTATCATTCCCCTTTGCCCGTTTGCGAAAGCCCAGATTGAGCGACATCCTGAATGGCAGGATGTTCTTCGAAAGTGAGCAGAATATCCCATTGGAGAATAGCATGCAGGATGAAACCGTAGCGGTGCTCACTGCCGAAGGTCTCGGTGTCAGGGCAATCGAAATGGATGTCAAGGATGGCGTTGGTTTAGCGCGGCCGCTGGTCGGGTGGAGGGCGAGGACGGAAAGCTTAACGTCCTGATCAACAATGCCGGTATTGCTGGCCGGGAAACGACCACTCCCAGCCAACAATCGATTAATCGATGACATTCACACCGTCTATGAGGCGAATGTCGTCGCCTCCCGATCCAGGCTTAACCGCCACCGACTTGCGCGGCCATTCGCGTTATCGCACCGTCGAACAGGCCGCGAAGAGTGTCGTCTTTCTCTCACCCATCGATAAGGATGGCTCGACCGGCGGCTCCTTTTTTCGACGAGGAGATCTCCGGTGTGATCGTAAATGTCAGTTCCGGTGTCACCATCAAACCGCTTCCGGCGCTGTCAGTCTATAGCGCCAGTAAGGCGGCATTGAATGCCTTTACAGAGAGCCTCGCGCTCAAGGCGGGCCTGTTTGATGTACGGGCCAAACTGGTCCTGCCAGGCTCTGCGTCAACAACCGGCTTCGGGAAGAATGCGTCGCCCGGATGGGCATGAAATTCCCGAACCCTATGCCGCATTCGTTCAGGATTATCTAACGACGCTGCGATCCGGCACTGAATTCACGACGCCGCAAGACGTAGCCGATGCCGTCTGGCGTGCAGTGACCGAACCGGACGCGCCGATGAAAACTCCGGCCGGCGCGGATGCGCAGCGATGGTTTCGCGAAGCGGGTCCATCCGTGACGCAGAAGGACAGCCAGTCATGAACAACCTGATCGATCTTTCGCGACATATCCCACGCCCGAGGCCTCACTCACCGTCGCTTACACGCCGATCCGTCTGCCGATGGATGGCCGCCAACCGCTTGAACTGTGGCTGACCACGCCAGCCTCTTGTCATTTTTGACGTCGTTCCGTGCGCTCGGCATAAGACGGGAGCTTCCCTGTCGCCGGATCCAGGAGGATGGCCGCAAAGCTGTCACTACCAATTTCATGAAAAGCCCTCGCAATACGGTGGATCAGTTGACATGGCCTTCGATGAAGACCGTCGACATGACGCGTCGCCAGCATAAGTCCCTGAACGAGGGCCTCCCGCGCAATTGCTTGCGCGGGGTATCTGTATACGTGTTAGCCGTTTCGGTGCGGAACTCTGCTTCTTTCGGGTCGAACATAGCGGTGCCGCCGAGGGTTGCCGCGACTGGTACTTCATCTTGGAGTACATCCCAGTGCTCAACCAGTTTGCCATTCTCGACACGGAACAGATCGACCACGATTTGCGTGCTTTCGGCCCAACCGCGGATGCGGCCATGGATGGCGACAAAATTCCCCTCGGCCAGCGTGAGGCCGGGTTCGTAGTAGACGTCCTGCGGCAGGTTATTGACCAGGGCTTTCAAGGCGTCCCGGCCTTGAGGGATACTGGGATTGTGCTGCACGTAATCTGGCGCATAAAGCCGCTCGACCGCCGCCACCTCGTGACGCTGGAACAACGATGTCATTGCTTCGCGCGCCAGAGCCTTGTTGCGCTGGGGACGATCGTCGATAACACGATCGGTGGCACGCGTGACTGCAATCGAACCGGTCATCCGCAGGAACTGGCCGTTCGCAACGTCGCATGCGAATGGATCAGGCCGCGGTCGAAGTCTTGGACGTTGGTGACAGTGGCACCGTCCTTCTCCTGCCAGCTAACTGTAAACAGGCTGTTACCAAGCGGCACGACGTGAATATCGACGATCTCGATGTGAGCAAGCGGCCCCTCTTTGATCTCGAATTTCAGTTGCGTCGTTGATAAAAGTGAAAGGCTGGCTGTGAAGTTTGGATAGGAAACATCCAACTCTAACCCGACGGGGAAGTGATCGATCGACAAATTCATGGTCCTTATTCGGTGCACCGGATTTGGGTGGCGAGGTCCGATAAGACACTCTTGGCAATCCATCATCGGAGCCCGCCAACCCGGGTAAAATCATCAGGCCGTTTTGGGAACAGGCGTATTGAGCAGTTGCTGTTCCCAGAGATATGCGATGCCGCTGCCACCAGCATGCTGGATGATCACATCTGTGACCTTCCCTGCAGTTTCCGCACGAGCCCAGTCACGCTGCCATTCGGCCGCCAGAGCGAGCCAGGTCATCATGTTGGCACCAGCCGCAATCATGCGCTGGATGGCGACCTGGTGCGCTTCGACCGAGACACCGCCGGAAGCATCGGTGATGACCGTGACGTCCCAACCTTCGCCAAGTGCCTGGATCGCCGGCATCGCGACGCATACCTCGGTCCACAGACCGGCGAGGATCAACTGCTTGCGACCCGTGGCCTTAACCACATCCACCACCTTCGGGTCCTGCCAAGTGTTGATAAAGGTTCGGTCGATGATTTCCTGGCCCGGAAATACGTCAGAGACCTGCGGAAAAAGGTTGCCGCCACGTCCGGCAACGACGGTGGTCAGGATTGTCGGCACACCAAACGCCTTTGCGACCTTCGCCAGGCCCACAGTGTTGTTGACCACCATTTGCGGCTCATGGCTGTTTAGGTTCGCAAGCTGATAAGGCTGGTGGTCGATCAAAACCAGTACCGAATCTTCGGGGCGAAGGAGTGACGAAAGGCCGTTACGAAAGGTCATGATAAATCCTCTGCTGTCATTTAAAGGGTGCGTTGAACGATTTGATCAGCATGCGCTGACAGAGGCGCTGCCGTTGACGCGGACACTGTCATTCCACAAAATGATGCGGTAGTGTTCAATCTTGCAAAGCTGTGTCGCCAAACGGGGAACACCAATTGGACATCGAAGACCTTAGGACGTTTGTGGAGCTTGCGGATGCTAGAGGTGTGACGGCCGCTGCAATGCGACTTGGTGTCTCGAAGTCGATGGTCAGCCGACGGCTGGTCCGGCTTGAGGAGGAACTCGGTGTCCAGCTTCTGGCGAGAAACACTCGTGGCGCAGCACTCACCGAAGCGGGCAGCACGTTCCGGGATTATGCAGCAAGAGTCTGTGCGGAAATCGACGTGGCCAAGGAAACGATCTTGCCCGCCGGTGAGCTTCGCGGGCGCTTACGGATCGCTGCACCTTTGTCGTTCGGGCCAACACACTTGGCCAGCGTCTTCGCGGAAATGGCGCGCCGTCATCCGCTCTTGCAAATACAGACTTGTTACAGTGACCAGGTCGTCGATCTCATCATGGAAGGCTACGACTGCGCAATACGGCTCGGCTATCTTCAGGACTCCAATCTGATCGCGAGACGCGTCGGCCCGATTTACGGGAAGCTCGTTGCGAGCCCCGACTATATCGAGAAACATGGGTCTCCCGAGACGCCGGAAGATCTTGCCAACCATCAGGCTCTCATGCAGGGAACGGAAACTTGGCAGTTTCTGGATGGCGAGATGATCATCACGGTCAATCCGCGAGGCCGCTTCAAGGCTGACAACGCCGTCGCTCTCACGGCCGCCGCGGTAGCGGGTATCGGGATAGCCTATCTCCCCGAGGGGCTCATCAAAGATCATGTTGCATCGGGTACGCTTGTTCCTGTGATGCCAAATTATCCATTGCCCACGGCTGGTATTTACGTTGTGCGGCCCCCCGCACAATATCCAGCCAAGAAAGTTCGTGTCCTGACGGAAATGCTGATCGAATGCTTCGATGACGGTAAGGCCCCGGATGCATAGCCTCATTTCGTCGGTATCGCGGCGAACTGGCGTTTGTACTCTTCGTTACCAGATCATCAAAAGTGGCATGCCGAAGCTCGCCAGCCAGTCGACCGCTTGGTCCAATAGCCCGGCTTGTGATCATGCTCGTAACGGCCAGCTTCACGAGCGACACCAATACCGAACAGCCGCGGGCTGAATGATTTTGACGACATCTTTGATGTCAGTTCCGTTCGAGCACGCATGGCTTCTCGCATCTTTAAGTCAATGCCCGTGAGCAAACTCCCTTAGGTGCCGGGTTCGATAAAAACATACAGCGAATGTATCCGACCATCCTGGAAATGAGCGATATCCATGCCAGTAACCGCTGAAGGACCATCAGGAGGGCCTGCTTGCCATCGCAAACGGCCAATACCGTGGTGACCGAGGGCTGGCCCCATTGCCGAGAAGACGAAGTCGGCGGGTAAACTAGCAAGAACGGCGGTGACAGCATCGGAAATCGACGCATGGCCGATGACCGAAGTTTCCGGCTCATTAAGTGTAGCGTTCGCAGCGTAGAGTTCGCCGATCGCGATCAGGCGCCGTTCTGGATCGCGCTCGCTGAATACGCCGGTCAGGTTTGCTTGCATGAGTCCGTCATAGTCTAAGGCTTGCATGGCTTAACTCCATCGGGTTGATCTTGTGATACGCGAGCGGCTGCCCAGATTGGGCGCAACAAACGCCCACCATTGAAAGCGACAAGTATGGGTAAGGCGCACGAGTGGGCTAGTTACCGATATTGGAAAGCTGTGTCGCAAAAACTGGAACGACCTGATGCCCCGCAGCTTCGATCGCGTTGCCGCAACAATGCTTTGCATAACTTCCATTTCGGCAGGCCTCCTGTCGCAAGAAAGAAAACCCGCTCCGCAAGCACGATAATCAGCGGGTTGCTGATCTATCGACCCTCGCGACGGAAGGACGCGTTCCGTGTTCTGCGACACAGCTTCACCATTGTGAGCCTAGTGACGATAGCCGACGCTCGCTAAACTGCCCTCGCACAGCATAAACTGGAACGGACCCAAAGATCGAACGAAGCCGAACCACCTGCCAAGGCTCAATTCTTCTTAGATGGTAGTGCCGAGGCTGTCCTGGTTCTTCCGTCAGCAAAGGCGCATGGTCATGTCGTTTACAACAGCTCCGATCCGCATAGGCTACTGCCTTTCATTGACAGGTCCGCTTGCGGGCAATAGTCAGTCGGCACGGCTTGCGCACGAAATTTGGCGAAGCGAAATCAACGACGCGGGCGGCCTGCTCGGCCGACCCGTCGAGTTCGTCTGCTACGACGACGAAGGCGATGCGTCCCGCGTATCTGGCCTATATGAACGGTTACTCGACAAGGATAGAGTTGATCTGGTCATCGGCGGCTACGGCACCAATACCATATTGCCGGCCATGCCGTTGATCATTGAACGCGAGCGATATTTCGTCGGATTGATGGGTCTTGGCGTCAACAATGCGCTCTCTTACACGAACTATTTTGCAATGATACCAACAGGTCCGGACCCGAACGCGGCTCTGACGGAGGGTTTCTTCGAGATTGCCGCACAACAGAAGCCAAGGCCTATGACGGTCGCACTCCTTTCTGCGGATGCCGTATTCTCGAAAAATCCCATTCTTGGCGCAAGGGCCAACGCGGAAAAACACGGTTTCAAGGTCATCCACGAGGCTGAGTATTCGCTTGCGACCACTGACTTCGCACCGATACTGGATGCGGTCGCTGCGAGCAATTGCGACCTGCTTTTCCTATGCTCCTACATTCAGGATTCGATCGATCTCATCCGCGCCATTCGCAAACACTCCTTCCGTCCGAAGATGGTGGGCGCGGGTATGATCGGCCCTCAGAATACGTCCGTAAAGACGGCACTCGGTCCCCTGCTCAACGGCTTGGTGAACTACGAGTATTGGGTTCCGGTTTCGACGATGATTTTCCCCGGCGTGGCAGCCTTCCTAGACACCTATCGAGAGCGCGCCAGGGTCGAAGGCGTCGACCTTCTCGGGCACTACATGGCTCCGCTGGCCTACGCTCAGATGCAAGTCGTCGCGAAGGCGATTACCTCGACCGGCGGGCTCGACGACCGGGCTTTGTCGAATTTCACCCGTAATGCGGTATTCCATACGGTCATGGGCGAGATACGGTTCGGCAAGAACGGCGAGTGGGAGAACCCCAGGGTGGTGCAAGTGCAATTCCAGGGGATTGATAGCCATAACGCCGATCAGTTCAGAGATGGCTCGAAGCAGGTTGTCGTCAGCCCCGGCGGGCTAGCGTCGGGACAACTCATTTTTCCTTACGCTTCGGCGCTGTGATAACTTGGCAGCGCGTTTGAGAGCAGACTTTCAATGGCAGGTGTGGCTAATGCTATGACAAGCTTATTTACTGAACGATACTTTCGTGTGTTCGCCTTGAAGATAATTTTTCCGCGTGGCCGTGCCGAAAAGAGTTTACGCCGTAAGCCCATCGATCAGCTCTTGCTGCCGTAAAGTGCTTCTGCAGCTACCGGTATCAATAGGCAGACCGCTTAGAGCCTGACCGAAAAAGAGTTGAGTGAAATCAGCCAGTTGTGATTCTGTTTGTTTGCTTAGGACGAACGGAGACCAC
>NZ_MRDM01000004.1 GCF_002008165.1 Rhizobium laguerreae | reverse complement strand
CCGGCCAATTCGTCACCCTGAAGTTCATCTTTGCGATGTGATGACGACGATCGGCGTTGTGTTTGTACGGCATGGCACTCGACCAAGCTGATTGCGATCCTGTTTGCCTATCGCCGAACCGTTCAGAAACTATTCATGCACCAAAGCCGCGGTACCAGGCATCAGGTCACCACAAGCGCTTCGTTGTTGATTGACCTTGCGCCCAAGTTTTATCCAATTTTGAGTTCGCTCCAGCGGTCTTTGAGGTGCTCCCCGATTTTGGGCCAGAGCTTACTTCAAAATGGATTATTTCAACGGGACAAGGTCATTGATTATAACCGAGGGACCCAATATCTGAACCGAGGCTCCCTGGCTGTTCGTGAGAGTGATTCCGGCGGCGCCGATTTCGATGACTTGCGTACCGGTTGCGGCCTTCACTGAGAGTCGAATTTTGTCAGGGCTCAGTTCGATACTGCTGCCGAGTGCCGCCGCGGCTGACGTCAGGAGGTATTGATTCTCGACCTCGATGGCATAGATATTCCCGACCTTGAGGTTATGATCTTTCTGCGCTTTTAGAAAGACTTCCTCAAAACCTTGTCTATCCTCGAACCGCAGTTCGTTGTAATCTGCAATTGTGCCGCGATCGGTGTGCGTTCGGAAAGTGGAGCGGGTCTGGTTGGCCGGCAAGACCTCGGGCGGCAGGTTGGAGCCGTTGTAGACAACCCCGGTCACGAGTGGACGGTCAGGGTCGCCGTGGACGAAATCCACTACAACCTCTTGACCTATCCTTGGAATTAGCAGGCAGCCGAAGCCCTTGCCCGCCCAGTTTTGGGCTGCCCTGATCCAGCAGGAGCTACTTTCGTCCTTGTTGCCCTGGCGATCCCAGAAAAATTGGACCTTGATCCGGCCGAACTGATCTGTGGCGATTGTCTCACCCTTCGAGCCCACCACGACCGCCGTCTGCGGCCCCTTGATAATGGGCACCGGCGTGAGGCGCGGCGGGCGGTACTGGGTGCTCGCAGAGATGATCTCGACCTTACCACGATAGAGAAAGCGCTCAAGGTCGCGGCCGGCGACCCCTCTCGACGGATCGTCTCCAACATCCCCCAGAACCATGAATTCGTTTGCAATCGCCAAAAACCGCTGAGTGGCCTTCGGGCGCACACCCCCTTCGCCGTAATTAAAAGGATTGGCCGCCTTGAAGATGGATCCTGTTGTGATCTGGCGAGCCGTAGTCTCAATGCTCGCGCGATAGTAATTACACGCGAGTTCTTCCGCGCGGATCGCGGCATAGAAATCGCCATCCCCTTTTTGCTTGTAACCTCCGGGATAGTTGAATGTCTCTTTCAATGCTGGGGAAACGACTGAAGTCAGGGACTCCGATGCCATGACAGGGGCGCCAGAACGGTTGATACCGGCACTCATTGCGGGTGGAATGCCGCCTATCCGCACGGATGGGAGGTGCGCGATAGCAGTGAGCTCTGCCATCGGCTTCTCATAATCATAGTCCTTGAGAACGACCTTGGAAGGCTGCAGTGACACGACTTCGCTCCAGTCCAAGATTAAATCATCATGATGAAGGTTTCGGGCTGGCCTAAGATTCGGATGGGTTTCCACGGTCTCAGGCGTGCATGTCGGGTGGCTCGAAAGGTTGTCGACAAGAACCAGATCATGGACGTTCTCTCCGTGTTCAAAATAGTAGTATATGCCGTCCTGCTCCATTAAGCGGCTGACAAAGTTCAAATCCGACTCTCCATACTGCACGCAAAAGCTACGCCGAGGAAACCGCCCGACTGTGCGGTTCTTGAAATTTTGTTTGTTTTCCTGAAGGATGGACGTAATGATTTCGATGCTGGTCTTGTTCTGGAAAATCCGACTGTTAGTACGATAGTCGAGTAAGAAGAGCGAGGGACGTACCTCTGCAACGTAGTTTAGGTGCTCGGTGGCGTGCAGCCCGAGATATTCGAACCGAGTGATTACGCCGTTGAAAAAGCGCGTTGCCGCGTCCTTCAGCTTAAGGCCGACCGTCAGGGGTTGGCCAGGAACTTTGGCGAAATTCTGAATCGGAGTTGGGGCGGCGAGCATGACTTTGTAAAGGAAGGGTTGCGACAGGCGTTCGGTGCCTTTGAGCCAGCGAATAGTGACATCTCCCGGTTGGAATGCGGCCGATGTAATCGCGACAAATCGATTGTGCTTCAGAAGATTTTCGATTTTAGACTGGGCCATACTGGATTTCCGCAAGTTGTGCTGCTAGAGCGCCGCAGCGCTTCGTTCACTTGGCTGAAGAGACACGGCCGGAGCCGCAGATGAAAATATGAAAGGCGGCACGAGGGACTTCGTTGATGAGCCCCGCCGATTGGCCTCCACCGCCGCCGCCGTTCAGTTGCTTTGACTTGATAATCCACAAGGCGCCAACCTATCTTATGCTGCAGCACCTTCGTTCCTAGATGAAGAAGGTGGCATTTCGGGTTTGAGATAACTGCAGTTGGCGGCTGATGGTGAGTTGGGTGTGGGCGAGGTCCAACAGGGTCAGCAACTTGTTCGGCAATTGGCCAACGGGCATATGCTATTGGGCACCAAGACTAGGGGCGATATGTTTTAGCCGGACCGCGCCATATGGATGGCGCTCTCGCAACGAAACCGTCCGGCGCATCCTGTTCTTCTGATCACGCAGTTATCGGTGGGCTGTAGGTGCTCACTGGCGTCAAGGTCTTAATAGTCCTAGTAATGATCGCTCTCCCTGCGAGAATGCCTTGGTCAACGCCACGATTTGGTATAGTCCGCCACTAATCTTGCTTGGCCGTGCTATTGAGCGGTTCGTGCTTCAATTCAAAATGTGCTGAATAGTGTGGCCCGCTAAATGCTGTCGCACTTTTGACTGTGACCTCGCGAAGGACACTCGACTTGCTGTTGAGACTCGTGCAGCTCAAATATCCCACTCCATGAGATTACTTCGAAGGTTGAATACCCGCGCCGGTCGCCAGACACTCGATTGGCGTCACCGTCAGGTCAGCGGCATCACGAAGGGTCGTGCGTTCGCCCATCCAACTGGTCCAGCCGAGCCTACCGCTATGTCCTAAAAGGACTTTCGGCACCTCGTTGTGTTTGAGCACAACGTTGACCTCCCAGTCCAGTTCATCACTCAGGTAGTTACGAATAATCGTGGCGAAAGTCTCGAGGTCACGTCCCCCAGGCAGCAGCCGCTCGTACTGAGCCAACCCGAGCGGACCAATGATGATGCGGAAGCGGTGGTGGTAGACTTTGATCCTGTCACCAACAGAAGCTGTGCTGCCAAGAGTGCCGGTGCATGGATCACGACCCAGAAGGCAGAGTGCGTTTATGGGCAACTCAACCCATTTCGGAATATATTCACGAATTTCGATGGGCGCTGCAAAGAAGCCGGCGAGAATGGCGGCCAACCCGTCGGCATTGTGGGTCTGCGGGGCGAACCGTCCGATGAAGTGCAATTTAGCTAAATCGGGCATGGCATCCCGCCTATGAAGAGACGTCATTCCAAAGCCGGCGAGGGCGCCGAGCTGCAGGGCAAAGCGGTCTGCATGTGGCCTGTCATGGCTGACGGTTGGCTCGCTCTCCGCCCAGGCTCGGAAGAAGAGCGAGGCTAGTCGATGGTGAAATATATCGGTGAAGCGTACGAATGTTTCATCGGCAGCATTGTGCTGCCGAAATAGGGCATACTCGGTCAGATGCAGAGGCAGCGGGCCGTTGGGACCGAATAGGCCGAAGGCGTAGGTGGAAATACTGGCCGGGCGATTCCCTATAGCCTCTGTCACATGTGCGATGGACCGCGTCGGAAAGGCCAGCGTGGGCTGCTGTCCAAGTCGCACCCTATCTAAACTCGGCCGGCTCGATTCCCCAAGCCGAGGGCCGTCTGAACAAATTGCATCGATGAGCCGCATAACCTGAAAGATATCGTAGGCATGCGGCTCGGCCGCCACCGCACCAAGAAGGTGGTCGAGCTTGCTCTGCATCATAGGGTCGTCCGGCGACCAAGCATTGTGGGCCATCGCATCACCTTACCGCGCTGCAATGTCGAGACGACCATCTCGGTGAAGCTATTGATAGATACATATTTGGCGAAGAACTGGTTGAGCACAGAGGTAAGAGGAAAGATACCCACGCCTTCGAAAGCGGCTTCGTCCAGGATGATGCTGATCTCGGTACCGCGTACGACAGCAGCTTGTCCGCCGCCTGGCAGTCGCCGATCTATCGGTCGCGACTGGATTTCTCGTATGCCGTCAATCTGCCGCGAGGTAAGAGCATCCTCCGGATCGACGTAAAGGCGCAAGAGTTCACGCAGCGCCTCTGCGCCCGCGTGACTGTTATTGTCAGAATTGGTAATCGAGAGGTAGTTCAGCGACAGATGGCTGATTAGCTTCCACGCCACATCTCCGCTCGCGGAGGAATGACGCGGCCTGCTTGGCGACGACAGGCACCGCGTGGCTATAATAGGAGCTCCAATTTCGAGTGTGAAATCTGTTTCGTTTTGACCGATCGGAAGTAGCAGCGGCAGATGTCTATTCGAACAAAGACAGCGCACGGACAACCATGAGATATCCACCGAATTGGGCGCCGCCCGCCGGTCGACCAGTGAGAGAAATGTTTCGCTGCCAACATAGCCAGTCCTGGCGCCGTTCAGATGCTGGTGCTCCGACAACAGGCGATGTTGTCTCCTAACGGTGTAATAGCTGTTGTTCTGCACCTCCCGTCCATGGGCGCTAATGCTGTAGAATGGAAAAAACCGAACGGGGCCTGCTTGGCTGCTCTCTCCTTTTCCGCTCATTTCGAGAATCGACTGCACTTCGAAATCATGTGGCCTCATTCGATCGACAACCAAATGATGCTCGTAGTTCTTGTCACTCAAGTGGATGCGATCGGCCTGGCGCTCAAAGAGATTGATGGCCGGTGTCACGAACAGAGCGATGTTCGGAATTCCGACGTGCCGTTCCAGCCGTGGCTCGGCACGTCCGAGCGCGAACACGATCTCGAGAGTATCTGTCGCTGATAGGCCCACAGCATCCGCCAGCCCACTGAGCTCGATGAACAAGGTTCGCTCCGCAAGCGCGAAGTATTCCTGCAGCAGTCGATAACCGTCAAAGGAGCGCGGAACCGCCGGCAAAAGCGCAAAGTTGTCCTCCAGACCGCACTGCCGTAGATCGCTGAGTGGGATTGTTTTCTGCCAAGGGGTTGGTCGGCCAACTGGCCGAGCGACAATGCCGCGAGTATCGGCGAAAAGCTGTTCGGCGACTGCGGCACCGATGCCACCGGATCCAGCAAGGTAGAACGTCAAGGTACGAAGCGGGAGTTTGTTGATGGGAATTCCATTCGTCGTCCGAAGGCGGAGTCGCAGCGCAGCTTTAACGTCTTGCAGGTGTGGGATATTTAGAGCGGCAAGTTGCGCCGGCGTTGTATAGTAGTCTACAGCGCTCACCTCAATCGGCCAGAGATGGACGTCGTGAGCAGTGCGGAACTCGCAATGGGTGACGGCGTCAGAAGCAAGTTGGCCGAGTAGCTTCGTTCCGCGCGGGACTACGTATCCCTGCTCAAGCCGGCCGGCCAAGGAATCTGGTTCAAATCGGACGACCGTCATCGATGGGATCGGGGACAGAAAATGTGGGTAGACCAATTCCAGCAGGTGCTGCGTGAAATCTGGAAAACGAGCCTGCAGCTTTAATTGGACACGCGCCGCGAGGAAGGCAAAACCTTCTAACAACCTTTCGACATAGGGGTCGGCAACTTCGGCTGATTCCATTCCGAGCCGGCCAGCGACCTTTGGGAACGCGCGGGCAAACTCAGCTCCCATCTCCCTAATATATGCAAGCTCATCATTGTATGATTGGAGAAGCCTCGGGTCCATCAGTCCACCTCCGAGGTTGTTTCGACAACGCTAACGATCCCACATCCTGCTTCGAGGTCAGTACGCATTACGATCCGCAGCGGCACTGGCTGCGCCCAGAGCTCAGCCTCAATTCTAAACCCAAAAGGGTTGCCTTTAGCGTCGGGCAGCGGTGTGACATTGACGCTTTCAGGAAGGAGACGAGGTTCGAAAAGTTGCAAACCGTAGGCAATCTCCTGTCCAACGTCGTTTGCGTCCAGTCTTTCGACCGCGGCGAGAGCGCGGACTCCATAATTGAGGGTGCTGGCCGCAACGTGAGGATAAGAGCGGAGTTCTACGGTTGCAGCTAACTGAGTTGCGTTAAGCAGCCAGGATACGTCACGCTGGATCAGCGCTTGCATCTTGCTGAGCGAGAAATTGTAAAAGTTTGCCGACTCGCACGTAGTGCGCGGCGCGTCGTCCGTTAGCCGGTCGAGAAGCGATGGCCTAATTAAGTTCCACTTGGCAATTGCCATGTTCATTCTCCACATGGAGTGCAAGACGCCGAAGCCGGATGCGCCGAGGCGCAGAACGCAATCTTTCGGGTGTGATTGCCTCAACCCGTGAGCTTGTTGAAGTCCATACTGTTAGAAATTTGATTCCATGTACCCTCACTAGATTTCTTAAGAACACCTCTATCGTCCTGCTTGTAGTAGAGGATCGTAGACGCGCCAAATCGGAAGGTGACCGTCTCCTCCGGGGCTTCCTCCGCATGGGCCCACTCGACCTTCTCGATCGCCAACATGTTGAAGCTCCAGTGCAGGAACAGGTTTGACGAGGCCGGCGCCAGTCCGGCGCCAGTCGATTTGAATAACTTTAGATGAACATTGTTGAAATGGGCACCAGCGCCACATGCCGTGTACAGGGCGTGAGAGGAGTCATCCACCTGCTTCTTAATGGTGAAGGCTTCGAACTCGGCCTTGCCGGACCCAGCGCCCGCGGTGTGGGGCCCAATGTTGAGCTTGTTCTCGAGCGAGAAGCCCCATTGGTCGCCAAGTGAGATGCCATCCGTTAAGATAAGGGATTCCCCCTTCGGGTGGTATCCATCTTTAGACGCTTTCGTGAAGCTCATTACTGCATCGAATGCCATTCTGAATGTCCTCTATTTGTTCTTCGGATCAATGGCCGAAATTACACCGACCAGGGTGGTCTACGGTGGTGGTGTTCGAGATCTAGCCCGAGCGAGCCGACGGCAGCCGCGCTACCAGCCTCAGTGAGATAGTGAGGCCCTCGAGTTGATAGTGCGGTCGCAAATAGAATATGGCGTTGTAATAGCCAGGATTGTCCTTGGTTTCCTCGACCTTGACCTCAGCTGATGAGAGCGGCTGTCGCGCCTTGCTTTCCTCGCCACCCAATTCTGGCGAGGGGTGGACAAAGCCTTGGATCCACTGGTTCAGCCACTCCTCGACTTCGTAACGTTCTTTAAACGCACCAATCTTGTCCCGGACCATGCACTTCAGGTAATGGGCGAAACGGCAGGTCGCAAAAATATAAGGTAGCCTGGCGCTAAGTTCGGCATTCGCCGAAGCCTCTTGATCATCGTATCTGATTGGCTTATTGACGGTCTGGGCGCCGACGAATACGCCCAGCTGTGTGTTCTTCCGGTGCAACAGTGGCAGAAGGCCATTTTTAGAGAGCTCTGACTCTCGCCGATCGCTGATTGCGAACTCAGTAGGGCATTTGACGTCGACGCCACCGTCGTCGCTGGGAAAAGCATGTACTGGCAGGTCCTCAACGAGGCCGCCCGATTCGAATCCACGAATTCGAGACAGCCAGCCGTAGAGCTTGAACGATCGCGTAATATTGACACCCATGGCATAAGCTGCATTCGTCCAAAGATACTTTTCGCTGTCACTACCGTCGGCGTCTTCTTCAAAAGAAAATTCATCGGCGGGATTGGTCTTGGCGCCATAAGGCAGCCGCCCGAGCATACGTGGCAAAGTCAGCGCCACATACCGGGAGTCCTCACTCTCGCGAAAAGCTCGCCAAGCAGCATGCTCAGGCGTCAGAAAAATCTTCGAGATGTCGCGTGGGTTGGCGAGTTCGCACCAAGAATCCATTCGCATAAGATGCGGCGAGGCAGCTGAGATAAACGGCGAGTGGCTTGCCGCAGCAATTTGCGCAATGCCGGTGAGCAGATCTATATCGTGAGGGCTGTGTGCAAAGTAGTAGTCCCCAATTAGGCAGCCATAGGGGTTGCCACCAACTTGCCCGAACTCCTCTTCATAGATCTTCTTGAACAACGGGCTCTGGTCCCAGGCTATCCCCTTAAATTTTCGCAGTATTCGAGATATCTCCTTCATAGAGATGGAAAGAGCGCGAATTTTCAAAGTCTCGTCTGTCTCGGTATTGAACACGAGGTGATGCAAGCCTCGCCAAGCTGACTCCAGCGCTTGAAAATCCGGGTGATGGAGTATTTCGTTGATCTGTTTTGACAATTTCTCATCGATCGACGCTATAATCGACTGGATTGTCTCAACGGCGTCATCATTAATCAGTGGTGCATGTCGAAGTGCTTGGTGAGCCAACGTCTTAATCGCATTCCCCACCGCCTCGCGGCTCTGGTCGGAACGGGGCTTGAATTCGCGCTGCACAAGAACGACGAAATCATCGACATCAACAGCAGCCGTGAGATCCGCCTGCGCATGCATTCGGGTTGTTGCGGTCACGCTCAATTACTCCTTCGTCTCCGGCGATCCGGGCGGTGGCGTCTCCGGCGATTCATCGGGGTCCAGAGACTTGGAAGGTGCACTAAGGGCACCGAGCAGCGCGGGATCGTTGAGGAAGCGGACCATCAACTCTTCTGCGCCGACCTTGCCGTCCATGTACGTCAGGAGATTAGAAAGCTTTGTCCGGGCCTCTAGCAGCACCTTGAGGCTTTCAACTTTCCGCGCCACGGCTGCCGGTGAGAAATCGTCCATAGTTTCAAAGGTCAAGTCGACAGCGAGTTGACCTTCGTCAGTGAGACGGTTCGGTACACGTATGGCCACCCTAGGCTTTAACGACCTGAGCCGGTCATCGAAATTATCGATGTCGATCTCCATCATCTTACGTTCGACCACTGGCGGCAGCGGCTCGGCGGGACTGCCAGCTAGGTCGGCCATGACGCCTACGACGAACGGAAGCTCCACCTTTTTGCTCGAACCATAGGTCTCCAGGTCGTATTCAATCTGGACTCGAGGGGGACGATTCCGGTTGATGAACTTCTGACTGCTTGCCTTTGCCATCGTTCCATTTATCCTGATGTTAGTTGTGGTTGAAGGTTGGCACCTCATGCACCGGAGTCAGCTGCCACACCCACAATTGAGCGGTATTGAGCAGCTCCCTCCGGAGCGAGATCTATGAGCAACGCCATGAAGTCCTTGGATACGAGTCGCTTTGCCCGCTCAAGCAGAGTTGGCACGGGACTGGCTGGCTCATTCACGTGATACCATCGGCAGATACAGTCGAGTATGCCGATAACATCGTTGCGACCGCGTATCTCTTCCGGATTTCGTATCTCGTGGTGGGGTAACGATGGCTGTAATGTGGCGGGTTGCGGCAATTTCTGGTGCCCGTTTACCACATCCTTTCCCTGGCGGAGCACCGAGATGAGCGGTTCAAAGCGGACAGCGTCGATGGCATCGACGTGCTTCTTTACTTCCGCATCCAAGCGCAGAGCAGCCGCGAGAGTAGCGTCGAGTTCCTCGCTCAGTTGGCAGAGATGGGCTGGGTCGGTATCGCCGAAAGCCATTTCGATCGTCGCTGAATTGATCTCGCTCGACCGAGGCCGAGTCTGCATCCAATCAAAGAGGGTAAAGCTTCCAAACTGTCTGGACGCGGTGAGGGGAACTTGGCAAATCTCTGCAATAAGTTTGGAGGGATCGCAGAGATTTGCCAAGGCATTAAGGCGCACGGTCTGGTCGCCGCAATCCTCTGTGTCTGGACGAGGATGCAGCTCCAGCCAATAGAATTCCACATAGCCGGCGAGCAACTCAATTCCCTGACGGAGGCCGGGGTATCCAAATTGGCTGAGAGCGGAGCGTGTTAACATAACACCGATGCGCAAATCCTTCGTGCGAGCAGCGAGGCCCCGACCCAACCGCCACACTTGGTGCCAGTCGGGAGCCTCTCCGGCCAGAACGGAATCTCCCATCTGCTGAACGGGCCTGCCCTGCGCGGCCATCTCAAGTTCGAGAAAACTCAAATCGTAGTCGAGAGCATCACCGCATGGGTTGCCGTCGCTGACCGCCTTTAATAAATGATCTAAATCGAGCATAGCCAAATTCCCGTTTGCCCTTCACAGCGTCACTCGGCCCGAAGGCCCGATTAGTCTGAGGTCGTGCCTGACTGTCTAGCTGATGATCGACGGCTAATGGCATGCGAGATGCATATGCGTTCATCGTCAAAGTGGACCGGAAGTACTTTCGGTGATAAGCAAATACCAACTGCGCATATAAGGGTGCTAGAAAAGTACTCTAAGCTCCGCTCAAGTTTCGATTTTTCGAATGACGTGGAGCCAGCGGATGTCTTTTGACAATAAGGTCGTTTGGTCGGAGGGATTGTTTCTCCGGCCGCAACATTTTCAGCAAAACGACCACTACTTCGAAAAGCTGATGCGCAGTAGAACGGCGGTTTTGCATGGCTATGGGTGGGGCGTGACCCACCTTAGGCTCAACCAGGAGCTGCTTGGTTTGGGCAAGATCGTTATTGATTCAGCGCATGGAGTGCTGCCAGATGGTACTCCATTTAGCATTCCCGACGACGCGGACCCGCCAGGCCCGTACGAGGTGCCTAACAACGTCCGCGATTCACTTGTCTATCTCGCAGTTTCGCTTTATCAGCCAGGGGCAGTGGAAACAGATGCGCGAGCAGAGATAGATGTCCCGACCCGCTTTAAAGTTGCTGCTCAGAATATTGTCGACACAAATGCCGGCGAACGCGGCAGCGCTTCCATCGAAGTGGCGAGGCTACATTTTCACCTCCTACCGGACACTGCAGATCGCGCTGGATTCACCTGTCTTCCTATAGCGCGCGTAATGGAGGTTAGAGCCGACCGGCAGATCGCTCTCGACAAGGATTACATCTCGCCAACTCCCGACTGCGGCAGTTCCCGTGTCCTCTCTAATTATATGAACGAAATAAGCGGCTTGCTTCACCATCGGGGTGAGGCGCTGGCTGCGCGGGTTACGCAAGCGGGCGGGCGCGGAGTGGCGGAGATCGCTGATTTCCTTCTTCTTCAGGCGATCAATCGTTACGAACCGTACTTCCACCACCTTTCCAAAGTGGCAGGCGTGAATCCAGTGAGACTTTATGGCCTTATGGTCCAATTGGCCGGTGAATTGGCGACATTTTCTCGAACCGAGAAGCGTCCCCCAACTCTCGTCGACTACAGGCACGACGCTTTGTCGCACACTTTTGTGCCGGTGATCCGGTCGATTCGATCCTCGCTGAGCGCAGTGCTGGAGCAGACGGCGATATCGTTGCCGTTGCAGCATCATAAGTACGGTGTCCATGTCGCGGAGGTGCAAGACCGCTCGCTGTTTACGACGGCGAGCTTCGTGCTAGCCGTGCGTGCCGACGTAGAGACCGAACGGCTGCAACGCGAGTTTCCCACTCAAATTAAGATTGGACCGGCTGAGAAGATCAAAGAGTTAGTCAACGTCGCGCTGCAAGGGATTGTCATCAATCCTCTGCCGGTCGCCCCACGGCAGATCCCTTTCCATGTCGGCGTCACCTACTTTGAGATCGACCAGCACAGCCGGCTTTGGAAGGACATGCCTCACTCCGCGGGCTTGGCGCTGCATGTGGCGGGTGATTTCCCGAATCTCCAAATGGCTCTCTGGGCCATCCGCAGTCATAGCGACCGTTCGACTAGCTAAGGCTAAAATACTCGCGACGAAGACGAAAGCCAGTTCATCGGTGAACTGCAGGCATAATCCAGGCGATTGGATCGGGCGATAGAATATCGAAAGTCTATTCGAGGATCGTGGTCTTATTCTGTCTAACGACCACCATGACCATGTCAAAGCACCGCTGCGCGATCGAGCGAGCGGATAGGATTCACAATGATCGAGCCCAACGACAATAGCGTATTTCTGAACGGCCAGGCGAAACCGCTGCCGGCGGAGGTGTCAACTACCTTGAGTGGCAGTGATGTCACTCGAACCGGCTGCTACACGATCAATATCGACGCTTTTTCCAGAGAGCATGTTAGCGAGCCCTGTTGGGACATTGGAGGCTCCCTTGATGAGTCGAGGCTGGTGGACGCCGTCGAAGTGGCTTCTGAGCTGTCTGTTGGCAGGGTCACGCGACTCGGGGAGCTGCTCGATCGAGACTGTAATCTTCCGCCGTTTTTGGATGTAAAACAATGCCAATCGCTAGCCAGCGTAGATATCCGGCAGGCGGATATTCTCTCAGATCATATCCCTGACCATGCGTGTGTCTTCGTTCACCCGAGGCAATTGGTTGAGACCATTCCAGACGATTGGGATCTCGCGACAGAACTAAGGATAACACAGGCGGTTGGGAAGGCCGGTTGTGGCGACGAAAAACATGTGGCCGTAGCGGCCTTACCTGCCGCCTGTGGTCTATCTTCAGCAGCTATTGAACAAGGCGATGTTTTAGCCGTTACGGACCGTGCGGAGCTGACGCTACTGAATTCCGCCGCCGGTCTCGGCAGCACGTTCTCGCCATGCGAAGCCGCCGCCGGGTGCACGGTGACCAAGCAGCCCGTTGGAGACCGCCTAGAAGTCATGGCGGACGCCAGGAAGGCGTTGCAGGCGGCTCTGTGCTCCGACGCTTCGCCACTCCTTCAAGGGGACATCGGCGTCGAGCCAGCCTTAGCTGACATCGATGCGCATGAGGCTTTCATGCTTGCCTCACTGCTGAAACCTCTACTGAGCGTCCGCGAACGGCTCTGCCCGGCAGCGATCGAGGCGTCGGTTGTGCGGCCCAGTTGGCTCTGGAGTGGCAGGGGGAAGGCCAGACTTTGGGATGAGTACTGTCGTGTCTTCGATGATGTCGTCTCGGACATCGAGAGTGGCATCCTTCGGAGCTTTGCCGCCGACGTTGGATCGTCGCCCCGCGTGGGCACGCCAACCCAGAAAGAACCAACGGTTGCGGTGAAGGTTCAAAGGGATCGCAGCCGTTTTGACTGAAGAAACCGTATCAAGTCCCCCCGAGCCTGCCGCCGCCCCTGAGCCCTCGGCCTTGACGTTGCCAGCGATAGACCAACAGTTCTGGGAATCGTTAACGCTCCACAGGCTCAATCCACTTGTCGCGGCCGCTGCAGCGCTGCTGAGCCTTTGTGCTCAACTCAAGAGCAATACGGAACATAAGAATGTCGAGGAGCTTCGGCTGCAGGTCTTGCGAGAGATTGATGTGTTCGATCGCCGGATAGTACAGCTTAGACTACCGGCAGGGGCGATCAAGGTTAGCAAATATGCTCTCTGCGCTACTATTGACGACATTGTTCTGAATACCGCGTGGGGTAACCAAAGCATATGGACAACGCGGAGTATGGTAGGGACGTTGTTCGGCGAGACCTGGGGCGGGGACCGATTCTTCGATCTTCTGGAGCGCTTAAAAAAGGGCCCGGCAATCAATATCGAATTGCTGGAGTTGCTCTACTACTGCATGCGGATTGGTTTCGAAGGCCGCTTCCGGGTGGCTGCCAGAGGTGCGTCCGAACTCAGCCTGCTGTGCGAGGATTCGTACCGCCTGATCCGAGTAGCACGGGGTGACTTTGAGCGTGACATATCTCCGCACTGGAAAGAACGCGCAGAGGCGCGTAGACCGCTTCGCCGATTCGTTCCCATTTGGACCCTTGCCGCTTTCGGCGTAGTTTCTGTCCTACCGCTTTATCTGGGGCTCCAGTACATATTCGCTAACCGTTCTGATGTGGTCCTCGCGGAACTCGCGGCTCTGCCACCGGCCGGTGCAGTAAGGATGATGAGGGCCACCACGCAAGCTACAGGTGCCACTAACAGCAATAGGCTACGTCATTTTCTCGAGACTGAGATCCGCGATGAGTCTGTCACTGTCACTGAGGATGCGCACCAGATTTCTGTTACCATCCGCGGCTCCGGGATGTTCGACCCGGCGAGTTCGATCGTGAATGTATCATTCGTGCCACTTTTTCTGCGGATTGGTCGAGCACTGAACGAGCAGCCGGGGTCAGTTATTTTGGCCGGACACACGGATTCGATGCCAATTCAATCTCTTGTCTATCCTTCCAACGAAGATCTCTCTGTGGCGCGTGCCAAAGCAGCTGGTGAGACGATCAAATCAACAATGAGAGAACCCGGGCGGGTGAGAGAACAGGGCAGGGGCAGCGGTGAACCGATCGCTTCGGATGAGACGCCAGAAGGGCGCGCTAAGAACCGGCGAATCGAAATCATAATCCCGAAGCTAAATTGAGAATTAGATCATGCAGTCAATAAACAAAGCGCTTCAGTCAAAATGGCTTCATATCGCGCTAGTTGGTTTCGTAATTGCAGGAATCTTTCTGTTTGGACGGCACCTCTCATTTGGTGGCATTGGCCCATTTGACACTCTCAGCGAGCAACTCCTGGTGTCAACGTTCATTCCAATCGCGTATGTCGTGATCAATATGATCAAAGGCAATTTCGAAAGCTTTTTCCTTGACCGAGTGTCCAGTATGCTGGACCGCTACGGGGTGAAAAAAAACGAGGAGGACGGAGCAGGATCTTCTCCTTCCAACTCGGGGAAAACGTCCGCCAACGCTGCCAAAGCGGAATTGGAGACGATGTCAGCTCGTTTCCGCGAAGCCCGTACCGTGCTCAAGGCCCTCCGTCGTGACGGCGTTCTCGCCAGCCGGTGGCTCTATAAATTGCCATGGTACGCAATCATCGGTGCGCCCCAGTCTGGAAAGACCACTGCGATTGCTAATTCGGGCCTCGGATTCCCACTGGCACAAAGGCTCAGCCGGAAATCCGCCAGCGGGGTCAAAGCCACGCGAAATTGTGATTGGTGGTTCACCGACCATGCCGTGCTCATCGATACTCCGGGACACTACATAGTCCAGGAGCCCAATCCTGACCAGTGCAAAGCGGTCTGGCATGGCTTCCTTCGACTGCTTAGCCGCACACGCCGCCGACAGCCGTTGAACGGGGTGTTGGTCTCAATTGCGATCAACGAGCTGAGTTCGTTATTCGAGGACGAGTTCCTCCATCATGCCGGATGTATCCGACAGCGGATTCTTGAGCTGTACAGAGAACTGGGAGTGCGACTGCCGATTTATGTGCTACTCACCAAGAGCGACCTGATTGCTGGATTTAACGAATTCTTTGACGACCTTGGAAGCGAGGGGCGTGAGGCCGCTTGGGGATTCACCCTCGCGCAGGTGCCATCGGAGAGTGAAGGCAACCCGATGGAAAGTTACGCAGGGGACTATGATGCACTCGTTGGACGTCTCAACGACAGGCTGCTCGAACGAATGCACCAAGAAAGCGATATTCGACGTCGCGCACTTGTGTTCCGCTTCCCACAGCAGGTCGCAAGTCTGAAGCATCCGATACAAAACTTTCTGGAGGAAGTCTTTGGTCCGAATTCGTTCGAGGAACCGATCATGCTCCGGGGCGTCTATTTCGTGAGCGGGACGCAGGTGGGCGCACCGATTGATCGCGTTGTGGCGGCCACCTCGCGGACTTTCGGCATCACTGAGCCGGCCAGACATATTTCGCCAGACCAGAAGCGTAGTTATTTCATTGCTCGTTTGCTTCGCGAACGAGTTGTCGCCGACATTGGGCTTGTCGAGACCCACCCCCATGCCGAACGGCGTCAACGTTGGCGTCGATATGGCCTCTGGGCGATGATCAGCGCACTTGTGGTGGTTGTGTCCGTCTTCTCGATCGTCAGCTTCGCCCGCGAAGTCCATATGATCGAAAGGATTCGTCAAACGCTGAGTAGCTATGCCAAGGAGGCGGAGAAGCTCAGGATCGACCCGGTGGAAAATAGCGATCTTCGACCGATCGTGCCGCTGCTCAAGCAATTGCGCGACATGAGGACCGAATATGATGAAGGCATCAGGTCGAGCCATCACCTTCAAAGAATTGAGTTTGACAAGAGCAAAGAGATCCGTATTCAAACGCGTGCGGCCTATGATCGGGGTCTTGAAACCCTATTGCTGCCGCGTCTGATTTTGCGACTAGAAACAATACTGGCGGAACGACAGGATGATCCCCCTTTCCTTTATCAGGCGCTGAAAATATATTTGATGCTTGGGGGACAAGGTCCTTTTGAGCCCAAGGCCGTCAAAGACTGGATGACCCTAGACTGGCAAGTGGAGTTTCCAACTGAGGCCGATGCCAGCCTTCGCCACGCGTTGGCCGAACACCTCGATGCCCTTTGTGAGAACCCTCGGTTAAATATTGGTCTCGACAGCCATTTAATTGAAAAGACCCGCGCGAAGCTCAGGACCATCTCACTATCCCGCCGAGTCCTCAACATCATCACAACCACTCCTCAGGCCATCCAATTACCAACATGGCGTCTATCCGACCACGCTGGACCGACGGCGGACGACGTCCTGATCCGCAAATCAGGACAACCGCTCAACACTGGGGTCGCAGGCATTTACACCCGAGCCGGGTTCTATGGCCCTGTCCTGCAACTTTTGCCACGGATAGCAGATGCGGTTGTTGCAGAAGGTTGGGTGCTCGGTGATCAGGTGATCACTCCGGGCGATAAAGCGAGTCAGAAGCTGCAAGATGCGGCTTTGGATCTCTACTTTCAGGATTTTGCGTTTTATTGGGATCAACTCATTAACGACATCTCCATCCGTTCGATCGCAAGTGTTGACGACATGCTGCGGACGTTGAATGCCCTTTCCGCGCCGACGTCGCCTATGCGTTTGTTCCTCACCGCAGCGGCACGCGAGACGAAGCTCGGCGAACCACCGGCACCCGAAACGCCGACTAAAGGTAACAGCACTGCCCAGGGGGAGCCTTGGCGAAGCGACCTCCAGGCACTCTTCCATCCGGGGATTGTCTCCCGCGATCCAGAAAGCCAACCCCGACTCTATACCGATGAGCATTTCCAATGGTTGCAGCAACTTGTCAATGTGGCGCCAAACAGCCCGGCGGGCGCCCAAGCGCCGATCGACAGCGCAATCCGTGACCTCAGCACTCTCTATCAGTCGCTTAGCGATGTGCAGAGCCCGGCGCTTGAGAAGGGTGATCAAACCACTGTCGCCATCCGCAAAATTGAAGCCGGAGCAGCCAATTTGCCGCCACCCATCCAGCAGTGGATTGGTGGCGTGGGCCACCTAAGCTCGAAACTCTCGATCGGCGACACAAAACGCCGTCTCGCGAAGATGTGGGCGGTTGGTGCTGGTGATTTGTGTCGACGCGCGACCGAGGGACGGTACCCCTTCGCACGCGGATCCCGTCGCGATATTCCTTTGGGAGATTTCGCTCGGCTGTTTCGCCGAGATGGCATAATAGACGCATTTTTCTCAGAGCACTTGGCGAGCATTGTTGATCGTTCCGAGGGGTCGTGGAAGTTTCAGTCGACGGTAAATGCCGATATACAAATTAACCGAGATGCCTTGGCGCAGTTCAAACGAGCGGCTGCAATTGGGGACTCCATGTTCAAGGATGGCGGCAATCAGCCGTCCTTTGACTTCCTGCTAACTGTCGCTGACACCGATCCGTGGACCGACGAGGTGGGGGTCGAGATCGACGGCCAGCAACTCACGCAGCGCCGAGGAGCATACAAACCTGTGCGTTTCCACTGGCCCATGGATGGTGGCGTCGGTGGCGCTTCAGTTACTTTCGACGCCTTCGACCGTACGGCGCTTTCTGAGGTGGGGCCCTGGGCGTTGCTCCGGCTATTGGATAAGGGGAAAACGCTTCCCCAAACAGACTCCGACCGCATTTACGTGCGGATGGAGGCTGGCCGCCGATGGGCGACATTCATCCTCCAATCCGACAACCTGATCAACCCGCTATCTCGCAGCCTATTATCGCAATTCCGATGTCCACAACTCTAACGCCAAACTGCCATTGATCCGAGTGAGGCTGCAGTCGGAAGTTGCCAAAGATCAATGCCGGTGGACGGGATAGGCTTACCATCGGATCGCGGAGAAACCCGATAGGGACTTCCATTTGCCTGAGGGGCGATGTCTTTGATCGACGTCGTCGCTGGCTCGGGCTAGGGAAAGGCCACACTACGTCCATCTTTCAGCGAAATTGAAACTACGCCAACCAAAATGGAGACATACAATGAGCCAAGTACACAGTTCGCAAATGGCCCAGCGCTTCTTGTCCGTGATCAGGAGCACTCAAGCCAAAGAAGGACTCGAATTCTGCTTTGCTGTTGGCACCATCGTCATCGCCGGCGAAAAGAAGCCAGTGGTTTTGGTGCGGAAAAAAGGCCTGACGAGCATGCGGAGAGCATTGGAAGATATGCATTATAAAACTGCCAAAGGTGTTCAAGAGCCCGATGACTTTAAATTTCTGAGGTCCGGCACAGGGAGAATGAACAAAGAGGGCATCATTGTCGTACGGCTTGCCAAAGGAGGTATGGCCAAATTTATGGCGGTTAAGACAAATATGAGGCGTTATTTCAAAGACCTGAGAGTAAGCCTTCCGGATCTACAGGAAGATGAACTCCTGAATGAAGAAGACCTCAATCGATTTGAGATAGCGGCTCAGGCGAACGCCGATGAGCTGCCGTCAGACAATCAGGAGGTCGCCGAAGCGAACCCCGAGGAAGGTGCTGAAGAAGCTTTGCCGGAAGGGCTGAAGGAAGCCGTTGCCATTTCGGCAGAGGCAATAGCAAGCCACTCCATTCGTATCAGTCGGCAAACGGGGTCATTGCAAACCGCTGAGCTCGGCCCCTTGACAAATAAAATCGCTGATTGGCTCAAGGCTATGTTGGCCGCCACGCCGTTGGAAGAGCAGGAGGATGCCCTACACAATTTCACCTGCCGGCTGCTATTGATGCTGGCCTACGACGACCATCGGAGAAATCTTCAGTATGTGGACGAGGCGCCCGATGGCGACGCGGTGAAGACGGATAGTTCCGGCGTTGGCGATGGCGTTGAGCGCGAGGCGTTCATGATAGGTGGGGTTGACTTGGACCACGTTGGGAGACACCCCGTTGAGAAAGGAGAGGTTGTGGAAACCCTATTCCGAATGACCAAGGCCGCTGCTCAAGCGGGACGGCTTCCCTATCATTTGGAAAACTCGAGCTCCGACAGACTCACCATGATGGTCTCATCACAATGGCCAAGCCAGTCAGCTGGCAGGCGTGAGGTTTTCGAGCGCCTTATGGCCGTGGTAGAGCAGCGCCTCGGCAACGATGATCAGTTGATTGCCCTGCTTGGCCTCAGCAAGAGCGACAAGCTTGAAGATTTCGACGCAATCGTTCGGACCATTGAAAATAAATGGCAAGCAGACCTCGATGCAGCACTCGTGCATTGGGAGGAAACGAAGAGCAAGATCGAGACGTACAATGAGGAAGCCCGCGGTGGAACCTGGGAGCCTGTCGTTGAGCTTTTTCAGGAGATCAACGATGTGGTTTCGGACGAATTTGCTGACCTCGTTGAGCAAGGAGGCGGAGTAAATTTTGACGTGATCGAGCGCGCCGAAGCAGTCTTCGAAGCACTCCTCCAACACCTCGGCGAAAATGATGTCGTCCAGCTGCTGGACAACCCTCCGGCGGTCTTTGGTCCAAACTCGATCGGGAAGACGCTGCGGGAAGGACTCTCGACTGTCGGCGGTGAACTGAACCGCGTCAGAACCTCCCTCGTTGCAGCCAATGCATAATCGAAGGGGTGAAATGGGGCGTTGGTGCACGGAACGTTTAGCGTTCTGAGCCAGGCAGAAGGCTTGTTGGAATCGGTGCTGCAATTGATGGGCTTAGCGCTTGCCGTCCCCGATCACACCACGCTGAGCCGTCGGGCGCACGCATGGCGATCTGCCGGGAAGCGGCCCGGGAATCAGGTTCCACCTGCCGGACCGTTAAATGTTCTGGTGGACAGCACCAGCCTGCAGGTTTACGACGGGGGCCAGTGGCTGGAGGAGAAGCATGGCGCCAGATCCCGCCGAGGTTGGCGAAAGCTGCATCGGGCACTGGATGCCGATAGCGGCGAGATCGTTGCCCATACCCTGACGGATCAGGATGCTGGCGATGTCTCTCAAGTTGCGCCACTCCTCGACCAGATTGGCGGTCTGATCGGACAGTTCACAGCCGACGGTGCCTATGATGGAAAACCTACATACGACGCAGTCATCGATCATAGCGCGGCGGCGGCTATCGTCATTCCGCCTCGCGCCAACGCGGTCGAGCCAAGCGACGATAGACCTCCCGGCCAACGGAACCGGCATATCGCCGCAATCAACAGTGACGGCCGGATGAAATGGCAGGTCTCTACCGGCTACGGCAAACGCTCGCTGGTTGAGACGGCAATCGGGCGATACAAGTCCATCATCGGGCGGCATCTGCGGGCCAGGTCGCTGCCTGGTCAGCAGACCGAAGTCGCCATCGGCTGCGCCGTCCTCAACCGCATGCTTGCTTGCGCACGCCGAAAGCCGTCCGCCGCAAGGCAGCCACGCCATAGTCAGCCGTTTCAAAGATCCCCATCCGTTCAGTTCCACATCCGTGCACCAACGCCAGGCGCTGCCGCTGATTCAGACATGGCGCAAGCAGGGATACATCCGTGGACGTCGCAGTGGATCCTGCTGCAGCCGTCGCCTCCGGCGACCGGTGCACAGTGCGACCAAAATACTTGGAGAAGCAAAAGTGTTCTTTGATACCCATTGGATTACCGGAGTAATGGTCGGCATCGAGATTATAGAGGATCCCGATTATATTCAAGTTGTTGTTGATTTGGGAATTCTTCGCATAGTTATTACTAAGCAGCGGTAGTGTCTCTACGGCACTGAATTGCGCTCGCTAGTCTACCGGCTATCAGCGTTTCTAAGATGGTGTCGTATTCGACGCCGCCCGGCTATCAGCCTCAGTTGCCGATTCGGCGACCAAAGCTGGATGGGTTTGTTTCGACGATCGATCATTGGCTGGCTTTGTTTCTTCCCGGCCTTGAAGGCGTTGACGAAGCGTCGCCTGGCGTGAGCCATACACCCGACATGCGTTGCGCCCTTCAGGGTGCGCCAGCCCTGATAGCCGTCGCTCATCAGGATGCCGCGATAGTCACCAAGGAAAGTCTGCGGATGCACCTGCCCACGACCGGGCTGATATTCGAGCAGTACAACCGGCTCGAGGCTGTCCTTTCCGCTGCGATAGGCCCAGATGTAGGACTCGTCGGTTGCTTTCCTGTCCTTTTCCTTCAGCACCTGCACCGTGGTCTCGTCACCGTGAATGACGCTCTGCGACAAGAGCCGCTGCTTCAGTGCATCGTAGATGCGAACGAGGTGCTTTTCGCTGGAACCGATCACCCAATGCCCAAGAGCGCCACGGCTGGCAGGGACGCCAGCGCGCTCGAAGGCCTGTGCCAGGCGATAGAGCGGTGTGCCGTCGACATATTTATGAACAAGAGCAAAGGCCAGCGTCGAGGCCGTGGCGATACCGCCCGGCAAGGGCTGTGCGGGCATCGGCGCGATGAAAACGGGAGTGCTGATATCGGTGCGCTCGCAGTTGCGGCAAGCATACTTGGCTCGGGACTTCTGCAGCACTGTGGCCTTCACCTCGATATGCAGCTGCTCGGTGACGAGTTCGCCCATGCGATGCAACGGATGGCGGCAGCACGGACAGGTCTTCTGATCGTCGGCAAGGTCATATTCAACGCGTTGGCGTGGCAAATTTGCCGGAAGAGGTTTACGCCCGCGCTTACGGCCTTCGGGCTTTCCCTCCTCTGGCAATCCCGTGTCGGGAAGCTCAGTGGCGTCGGTCTCGTCACAATCGGCCAAGCCCTCATCAGCATCGGCCTCGAGAGCGGCGTTCTCGGCTTCATTGAAGACGCGATCCATATGGCTTTGGTGCATGAATAGTTTCTGAACGGTTCGGCGATAGGCAAAACCGACAACATCAAAGGCCGAAATGCGTTCGATTTCATATCCGCGCACCAACGCCGCATTGAGGCGATCTACCGTCGTCCGAATACGTCGAAACCAGCACCTGGGCACAAGGTCTATCCCTATCTGCTCAGGAAGCTGGCGGTCACCAGACCCAACCAGGTCTGGGCAATGGACCTGACCTAAGTCCCGATGGCACGGGGCTTCGTCTATCTCTGTGCAGTCGTCGACTGGTTCAGTCGCCGAGTGCTTTCATGGCGGCTGTCGATCACGATGGAGACGGCCTTTTGCATGAGGCGGTCGAGGAAGCGCTGTCGCGATACGGCAAGCCTGACATATTCAACACCGACCAGGGATCACAGTTCACCTCCATCGACTTCATCACGGTGCTGAGACAGCCGGGATTGAAATCTCGATGGATTGCAAGGGAGCCTGGCGGGACAACGTCTTCGTCGAGCGGCTCTGGCGTTCGATCAAATATGAGGAGATTTACCTCCATGCTTACAAAACCGTGTCCGAGGCCCGCGCTGGGATTGGCCGTTATCTGACCTTTTATAATACCCGACGCCCACATTCATCCCTTGACCGGCAGACGCCGGATCAGGCTTACTTCAACGCGCTGACGCCAATGATGGTGGCAGCCTAATCGAGGCGGAAATCCACTTAGTGAAGCGCCACAAGCTGTTCAGCCAAACCGAGCCAGCTCTGATTCCGCCTTGCCTCGCGGCTCGGACGTACCGGATATCCGGCGGCTACGTCGCGACTTGCAGGTCGCACAAATACATTCTTTGCCAGATCAACGCCAATGATGGTAACCGTCTTCATGAAGACTGCCTTTCGCTTGAGTGGTGTTTACCCCAAGACTTTATGCCGCCGGAGAAGGCTGGCATCCACCCCATCTTGAGACTATGGCGTCGATGAGCGATGATCGGCAAATCAGCCTGCCTTCAGTCGCACGCAGATATCCCCTCCAGCCCTTGCCGGAAAGCACGGCCATCAGGCGCGAGCTAGACCACTCATCGTACACGGGCCCTCTGGCCAACGACCAACTAGCGCTGTGGTGGTTAGAATAGGGATGATTGCACCCCTTTTATCAAACATGAGATACGTGCATCATCTATTCTATTAACCCTGTGGCACGTACATTGCGAAAGAACGATCGTGAAATCGCTGAATCTTGCATCGATTGACTTGAACCTTTTAGTGGCATTGGAAGCCCTATTGGAATACCGGAACGTGACACATGCGGGCCACCACGTCGGCAGGAGTCAACCGGGGATGAGTCGGGCGCTGGCGACGCTTCGGAGCATTTTCAATGACGAGCTATTAGTTCGAGCCTCAACCGGCTACGTGCTTACCCCTCGCGGTCAAGGACTGGCCAAAAGACTACCAGCGGCGATGAACAACATTCGGGACATGATGACTGAAGGCAATCTCCCCAAAATGGAATGGGGACCGAAAACAATCGTGGCGATGCCTGATCACCAAACGCTTGTTTTGTTACCGCACCTCCTGCAGCGGGCGCCTCACCTCGAAATCGCCCCCCATTCACTCTTCAGTGGCTTACTCGAGGGACTTGAGCAAGGCGATTTCGATTTAGCAGTTGGGCAAATCTCCTCCGCTCCGCCCGGCTATTTGCGGCGCAGCCTCTATACTGACCAGCTCGTGTATTTGCTACGACACGGCCACCCGGCTTTAGCGCAGGATTGGACAGTTGAGAGCTTGAAGGCGTTGCGTCACGCTGGCACTAACTCCGACCTCCCTATACGAGACGGCCGAATTTATGACGAACTGCCATACGTGGACTTACCGGATCAGAATCCGACGCGGTTTTCGCATGTACTAACGGCCGCGATGGTGGCGGCCACGAGCGATTTGGCCTTGGCGGTGCCACGCCGGGCTGCGGCACGTATTTCCGAGATGCTGCCGCTCACGGCTGTTGACCCACCCATGGAACACAAACCCTACGAGCTAATGTTGATTTGGCACGAGCGGTGTCATCGCGACCCTAGGCATCAATGGCTGCGCAGCGAGTTTGTCGCAGCGGCCGCGGCGGGAGCGACCTGAGACGAGCACGACGTCGCCAGCAGCAGATGTTCGTCGCGAGTGAACGGCTATTGCGAGCGAGGTGAATCATTTCGAGTAACTTGATTCAGGGAGCTCCTAACAGCGAAGGTGTTGACTATGAAGGCACGCGTCCGAAGGTCACCAGAATCTCTTTTGCAACGGCTGGCTAGCTTTTATGTGCGCTTACCCGTTACGGCAGGCCCGCGTCTGGGCGGTTCCGCCGGTGGTGTCGCGACCCCTAAAAGGTTACTCAGCTCCGCAATCGCACTTTATGTCGTATTGGTGATGGCACTTTCACTGAGTTGCTGGTCAACTATTCGGCTCGAATACTACCGAATTGAAACCCGACAATCATTTAATAATGCTTTTGAAGCGGCGATTACTTCAGAAGAAACCCGCTTGAGCATCACCCGGATTGCCGGTTGGCTTCGTCTAGCCAGCAAGACCAGTCAAATGGTGCCGGCGTACGACCACGATGTAGAATCTACCGTCAACAATATCGATCTACTGCAAACCTTCGAATTCCTGAGAGGAAAGAACAGCGACCTATTGGTCCGAACGCGCGAACTCATAAAGACGCACCTTAGTCCAATCGGATTGAAAGGCGGAGACTATGATCAAGCGCTCCGGTACGCGGATCAAATTGACAGAAATTTGACAGAAATTTACGGTTCGGCGGTCGAACATCGCAGGAACTTGGTAGAGAAGGCACAAGGTGCGCGCAGCACGGCATGTAGCTTTCTTGTATTCGGATCATGTCTAGTTTTAGTCATTGTTGGCATTAATGCGATTGTTCAACACCGCGAATTTGCCGCGCGCCGCGATGACTACATTCGTTCCTTTGCATTGCTTCACGCGCACATGACCCGATCACGAGTTACTTCGCTTCGATTATTTCTCGACCGCTTTGGTGACCAACATTCAGCTCTACCCGAAATGCTTCGAGCTGCGCTAGACGCGGTGAACGAACTCGAAGGAATCAACAATGCGCTCGTGCGGATCGTTGCTTCTGAGCGAGACCCCCGAACACAGCCGCTCGGCAAACTGCTTCATCGGATAGGCAGTAAACCCACCAGCAATATTCGGTTGGAAATCGAAAACGATGCACAATTCCTACAAGTTCCTCGCGTTCAAGTTCACTTGATCGTCGAAGAGCTCGTTAATAACGCTATAACTGCCGTTAGCGGAAAGAAAGACACGCAAATAACGATCCATGCGCGTCTCCTCAAGCGACGCTACTCGTTCGCCCGCAGGATCCTAATTCAAATTTCGGACACCGGCAGAGGCATGACGTCAGACGAGATGCGCAAAGCCGCAATGCCATTCTTTTCAACCGGCGCGGGCTCGCGCATTGGCCTGGGGTTAACAAGTTGCATCAAAATGGTGAACGCCATGAGTGGCGACATCAGAATCACTTCGTCGCCGGGGATCGGCACCGTCGTCAGTGTACTGTTGCCGGTTCGGAAAACCACACGCCTCCCTGAATGAACTGATCTTCGTTCTGTCGCAAAACTTTTCACCGGGTTTGCAGCCAGTATGGTAGGCGTAGATTCCGGGTTGAAGATGAGCAGGCGGATTGAGTTTCCCGATCATGGTCGATTCCAAAGGCAGTCATTACCCGCATGACGTGATTTTATACGCGGTATTTTTCTACGTGAGACAGACATCGTCAACTTAACGGAATGTGGAATTCGATGTGCGATGAAGGTTCATGACAGACCGTGATCCACTCTATCGCCGACATCGCTTTCCCGCTGAAGTTATTGCCCACGCCGTGTGGCTCTATTTCCGTTTCCCTCTGAGCCTGCGAATGGTCTAGGACTTGCTGGCTGGCCGTCGGATCATTGTCTCGCACCAGACCGTCGGCTGTGGGCGGAGAAATTCGGCCGCACCTTTGCCAACGAGATCCGTCGTCGATCATCCGGTCGACTTGGGGGCAAGTGTTGGGGTGGACGGCCCCCGAACGGCATCGAAATGTGCCAGAGTGAGCTGTTAACGATCTCAAACGAAGGAGCCGTCCGTGAATCGGATTATCCGTATTGGCATGGATACGTCAAAGCACGTCTTTCAATTGCATTAGTGTGAACGCCGCCGAGCGGCCGATCCTGCGCAAGAAGATGCGCCGCAAGGAGATGGTGGATTTCTTTGCGATATGCCCACCGACCGTGATTGCGATCGAAGCCTGTGCCGCTTCGCATCACTGGGCGCGGTTGCTGACAGGGTTCGGACATGAGGTAAAGCTGATCGTGCCACAACTGGCGAAGCCCTACGTCAAGCGCGGCAAGAATGATGCGGCCGATGCCGAAGCGCTATGCGAGGCGATGAGCCGCCCGACGATGCGGTTCGTTCCGGTAAAGAGTGCGGCTCAGCAAGCCGCGCTGATGCTGGTGGGCATGCGCGAGCGCGCTGTCGCCGCACAGACGCAGCTTGCCAATACGATTCGTGGCTATGCAGCTGAGTTCGGGCTGACCGCGGCCAAAGGCATGTCTCATCTTCCGCTCCTTTTGGAAACGCATCATGCAGTGGCCCAACGAGGCCGATCAAGTGTTTGGAACCCACGTCGCGGAACCCATCTTGGCCAGCGTTCATGTGTGAACGCAACAAAAGGCCGGACAAAGGAACGCAAGAGATCCGATCAAATCATCAAAGAGTTCTTGCAAGGAGGGGGCCGTCCACATATGGCTTTCTCGATGAAGCCGTTGTTTCAATCCGCGGCAAGAAGCATTGGCTGTGGCGCGCAGTTGATCAGGACGGTTTCGTCTTGGAGGTTCTCGTGCAAAGCCGCCGAAATGCAAAGGCCGCCAAGCGCCTGATGCGCAAGCTCTTGAAGGGTCAGGGACGGTCGCCGCGTGCGATGATCACCGACAAGCTGCAGTCCTACGGCGCAGCAAAGCGAGAGATCATGCCGGGTGTAGAGCATCGCTCCCACAAAGGGTTGAATAATCGGGCGGAGAATTCTCACCAACCAGTCCGGCGGCGAGAGCGGATCATGAAGCGCTTCAAGTCACAGCGACATCTACAACGCTTCGTCTCCATCCATGATCCGATCGCCAACCTATTTGAAATCCCGCGCCACGACTTCTCCTCCGGCCACCAGCGCGAACTGCGCACGGCGGCGATGAGCCTGTGGGCGAAAATTGCCCGAGCATGAGAGATATCTGCGGATGGCGTCTTTCGCTGGCCTTTCATCCGTTAAGTTTACGATGCCTACACTCCGTCGGGCGATAGGCCTCGCCGGAGCAGCTTGGCCCGAGCCTGCTTGTAGTATTTTTCAATTGAAGCGGGGTCGACCCCAATCCGTTCGCTGATCTGTTCGTAAACGTCCTTTCGCTTGGCTCCACGCTCACGGCGGCGCATCGCATTTAACGTTTCCTGCTCGCGGCCCGTAAGCCCGGAATAGTAAAAATCAACCGCCAATTGCTCCTTGTCCGAAATTTGAATGGAGAACCCATTTTGAGAAATTTCCTGCAGCACCTCAGCCAGCAGTCCGCTGATCAGTCCGGTCTTGCTAACGTATCCAGCCACACCATACCGACGGCAGTGGTTAGCTTCGGCAAGCGAATCCATTCCAGTGATCACCACGTGGATCGCTGAAGGGGACGCATCAACGACCTGCCTGATAACCGAAAATCTGTCAACTTGTGACGTTGGATCTACGCCTGGCAAGCCGGGGTCAATGAGAACGAGATTAAAGCCCCCCGACTTCATCAGAGTCTTAGCAATTTCTAATGTCGGAGCCCCAAGAAGAACGCTACCAATGAGACGGTCCTTTAGTTCCTGGATCAGCGCCAAACGCATTAAATCCTGATCTTCGATCACTAAAATCCGCTGCATAGAAGCCTCGTTCCGCATCAGTATAAATCGGGAAGGTCGTTCAACTTCGACTTTCCTCAACCTCTCACTTTGAGACCTGCTCCGAGCCAATGAACCTTAGTTCGTCGTCGACCGAGCTTTTCCTTTCTCGGTCATTGTTTGCTACTCGTCGAAATCAACATTGTGTAGTCCTCGTCGACTCAATAAAGACATAAAAAGCCATCCAGGGGTGTAGAAGCTGGGGCCATGGTTCCGGCGCGGTCGTCTTGTTATACTATCTCCTGTCCCGGGCATCTAAGCCGGCAGAAATTCCCCTTATCTTAGCTGTTCAGATTTCCCTAGCCACCTAGAACTCGTGGCTTAGTCTTGTCGCAGGAATCTCTCCGTACCCGGTGTTCTGGCCGCACGTAGTTCTGACTACCCTGAGCCGTGATGTCGTGACCTGCGCCAGGCCCTCTCTCCCGGTTTTCGGATTTGACGAGCTTATTGATCGCACTGATAATTTCTAATGTGAGTTGATCAGCCATTTTATTCCTTTCCATCATGCCTTTCGAGAAGGAAAGAGCCCGCGAGAAGGCTCGGTCAAATTGCTGCTAACATCGGAAGATGTTCCGGCTCGTTTGCGAGGTGACTATAGAAACCGATAAACTTACCGGAACCTCACCCCGCGGCTGCCCTGCTATGGATCATATCGGACGATTGGTAAAATTGATTGCATGGATTAAACACATCCATGCTGTGAATGAGAAGCTTGCTTAAAGCCTCGACCAAACTTTTGGCTCGACGCATTGCCGCGTGTTGGTTTCCACGCGGAACTGAGCCGGTTAGGCGCATAATTTCCATTGAGAATTGAGCCACTTCTGAGTATGGTTTTCTGATCAGGCTTTGGTCAAGGCATTGGCCTTTTCTGTTAATCGCCCGGAGTTTCGTAGATACCCTCGTTTCGGCCTTTGATGTTGTCGGTTATGCCTGCCTGACTTGACGCCGGACATACTCTGGGCGTCCACATGCCAGCATGCGGTTGAGAACGATGCAGCCGATGGCGACCTCTGTCTGCTGGGTGGCGAACGAACGAGCCCGCACACGTCGCCCGATCAGCCCCTTGCCCGATGGCGGTTTCGATCAGTGCACGCTTGCCGTAGCCGGTGGCCGCCTGCCATTGCAGCCGACCGTCTTTTGCGATCGCCGCTATGTGCTTGTCTTTTTGATCAGGTGGCCCTGTATCACCATTGCTTTCCACCGCCGTCGAACGCGGTGGAATGACGACGTTCGCGGTTGCGCTGTGCTGCAGGACCGTCTGATAGGTTGGCTTGCCATCATAGGCTCCGTCGGCTGTGAACTGGTCAATCTCGCCGTCGATCTGGCTGAGCAACGGCTCCACCTGGGAAGGATCATCCGTGCCCTGATCGGTCAGCCTATGGGCAATGATCTCGCCACTATTGGCATCCACTGCCAGATGGAATTTGCGCCAGTTGCGGCGTGATCTGGCGCCATGTTTCTCCTCAAGCCATTGCCCGGCGCCGTACACCTTTAACCGTATGCGGCGTCCGCGCCCCATTGATTTTTCAGTTGCAGCGATCTGAGGTTGGTCTACGGGCCGTCAAATGAGCTCACCGATGAGTACCTGATGAGCTCATTGTGAGGCCTTGATGCGGGCGGCATAGGCCCAGGGCATCAGAGCATCGATGTCTTTGGCGAGGTGGCCGTTTGCGAGGCGGGTGAAGAGGTCGCACAGATAGGCGTAGGGCTCAACGCATTCATTTTACAAGTGCCGATCAGGCTGGCAAACCGGGCCCAGTTCCGTCCCCCTTCGTCATGGCCCGCAAAGAGCGCGTTGCGGCGGTTCATGGCCGGGCGACGGATGGCGTTTTCCACCAGGTTGGAATCGATATCGACGTGTCCGTCGTTCAGGAACAGCCGGAAGCCGTCCTGTCGCGTCAGCATATAGGCCAGGGCAATTCCGAGGTCCGACTTGCATGAGACACGCTTGGCCTGTGCTGCCAGCCAGGTGAAGAACTCGTCCACCAGCGGGAGGGACAGCTCCTGTCGAACCGCCCGGCGATGTTCGGGATCTGAGCCCCGGATACTGTCTTCGATCTTGTAGAGCGCGGCGATCCGCACCAGCGCCTCGTCGACGATGGGCGATCCGCTCTTTGGTGTGGCCTTGATCAGCTTTCTGCGTCCGTGTGCCCAACAGAAAGCCAGCTTCAACGGGTCGCCGCCCGTGCGTTTTGACGTGGCGAGATGAGAGTAGCCTCCATAGGCATCGACCTGGATTGTGCCGTTGAAGCCATCCAGGATTTCTGCGGCATATTCGCCTTTACGTCCTGCTCGATAATGGAACACCACGCCCGGCGGGGCTGAGCCCTTCCAGCCGCGGTCGTCACGCAGGACAGCCCAGAGATAGCCGGTCTTCGTCTTGCCGCGCCCAGGATCAAGAACCGGAGCCGTTGTCTCGTCGACATAAAGCCGAGTGCTTTCCCACAGCAGCCGTTCGGCCATGTAGTCGACCACCGGTGCGATTTCGCTGCCCGTGCGCCCGAGCCAATCGGAAAGCACCGTGCGGTCTATCGGCACCCCGTGTCGCGCCATGACCTCGGCCTGCCGGTTGAGCGGCATATGTTCGGAATGCTTGGCGACGGCGATCTCAGCCAGGAGGGCTTCCGTCGGCCAGCTCCCTTCCAGCAGATGCGCCGGCGCTCTGGCCTGGACGACGCCCGTTCGACCCTTGGGGCAGGCGTATTTCGGGCGGATCGTGACGATCACCTCGTAGCGTGCCGGGACCCGGTCGAGCCGTTCCGTCCGATCCTCGCCGATCCGGACCATGTTGCCGCAACCGCAGGGACAAACGATGCTCTCGGGCTCGATCACTCTCTCGACCCGCGGCAGGTGTTCGGGCAGTGCACGGGCCTTACGCTCCTTGCGAGGAACGGCCTTGTCCGGATCGGATGCGCTGGCGTCGATCTTTTTCTCGACGGCGGCGATCCGCGCCTGTGTTTCGGCAATCGCCGTTTCAAGGTCTTCCAGCGCCAGTTCCATCTGCGCCGGATCGAGCTTTTCCGATTTCGGCCCGAACTTCGTGCGCCGATAGTCGTGAACCTGCCCCTCAAGCTTCTCGATCAGTTCCTTCAACTCGGCGATGAACGCGTCCTTTTCGGCCACCACCGCCTGTTCATGCTGGCGTGCGGCACGCTCGACCTTAAGCTCGAACTGCATCGCCGCAAAGGCTTTGATAACCTCTGGCGGAAGGTCCGGAAACAGGCTGAGATCAAGGGGCGACGACATGCGGCCTTATAGCAAGGCAGCACAAAAAATCCAAATAAAACAATGCAAAGACGGCCGGATATTTACCCTGCCGCCGACGGCGCGGTCACCCGTTGTGCCATGACCCGTCGCCAGTCAAGACCTTCGAACAAAGCCTCATATTGACCCCTGGAAAGACGCATCGTCCCATCCTGAACCTTGGGCCAGGCAAAGCTTCCATGTTCAAGAATTTTGTAGATCAGCACCATTCCGGTGCCATCCCACACCAGGATTTTCAGGCGATCCCCGCGCTTCGACCGGAAGATCACCGTCACCCCGGAATGCGGGTCGAGCTTCAACTCGGTCTGCACCATCAGAGCCAGCGCCTGATGCCCACAGCGGAAGTCCACCGGCCGCGTTGCAATCAGGATCGGCAGTCGTTGGCCCGCGACGATCATGCCGTCCCTCGCATGGCTCGCACCAGAGCCGCCACACGTTCAACCGGCACATCGCCGGGAACCCGCATCACGACATCCGGGCCGATCTCCAACGTCAAGACCGACGAAACCGCCTCCGGCAGCGGCGGCGCCAAAATATTCACAGCCTCGCTCGGCTCCGCCGCAATCGCCAAAGGCACAAATGCAGGCTCGGCATCGCCGCTCTCCGCCAGGTCCGGCATAGCCTCAAAAGGCAGGGCCAGAATGCCCTCGCGCACTTGCCGGCGCCACAAGGAAAGCTGGTGCGGCACAACGTCATGACGGCGCGCGACATCAACAACACGAACACCAGGCTCAAGGCTTTCCGCCACGATCCGCGCCTTCACATCATCCGGCCAACGCCGGTTTCCACGACGCGGCTCGACAACTTCGTAGCGCCCAACAAATCCTTCTTCTGCCATGCAAATCTCCAGATACTCCTGGAGACCTTCTCGCATAGGCAACAAGCCTCAAAATACTGCCAATTCAATGGGGCGGAAACGGCGCTTACCTTTAACCCCGTGCTGTCGACCAGCACATGCAGCGGCCGTCCGGCAGAGGCGGGTTTCGTTGGGCCGGCAGCTTCCACGTTTGTGCCCGACGGCTCAGCGTCGTATAATCGGGGACGGGTATCTCAAGTCCCATAAGATCGAACACCGAATTCATGAGCCCTTCGGTCTGGCGCAGCCGCATTCCGAACACACAGCCCAGGGTCAGGGCCGTTTCGATGGCAAGATCGGAATAGCGGGGTTGACCACCTCGCGTTTTTCGCCGTGGTGCATGCCATCCGGCCAATGCTTCCGGCGTCATCCACAGTTTAAGACTGCCACGCCGACGCAGGCCTGCCTCGTACTCCGGCCAATTCGTCACCCTGAAGTTCATCTTTGCGATGTGATGACGACGATCGGCGTTGTGTTTGTACGGCATGGCACTCGGATCAAGCTGATTGCGATCCTGTTTGCGCCGAACCGTTCAGAAACTATTCATGCACCAAAGCCCCGTTGAGTTGACGATGCCCAGCCGCCCAACCTCGATCCCTTCGCCCTTCAAAAGTCCCTTAATCGGGCCTGGAGTGCTCGCCGATCGGGGACGAGGTCGTAGAGGTCCCGCGGGGGCCGGCTTCGTGTCAATTGTCCAATC
>NZ_MRDM01000002.1 GCF_002008165.1 Rhizobium laguerreae | reverse complement strand
ACGTCTTGCCGTGGTCAACGTGGCCAATCGTGCCAATGTTGACGTGCGGCTTGTTGCGCTCAAACTTACTCTTTCCCATTTGAATGCTTCCTGTGAACGAAATGGTGGCCCCGGCGAACCGGTTTAGTGCCGCCGTTTAAGGCTTTCGGCGACATTGCGCAAGACTTAATTGCAGACGCCAAACTTGGCCTGACAGCGCATATGGGAGACAATTCGCCTCCTGCAAGGCGATTCGCCAAAGCCCCCTCGAAAATCGCTGAAATCTTAGAGAAAATCGCATTGACCGCCGGAGACGCACCATAGACGTTCGGCGTCGAGCGCCCTTCCCTGCCAGCCGATAACCGCAATCATCAGCTTCTCAGGCGGCGCCGGAGACATCTAGGGACGACCGCTGCAGCGGTCATATGAAGTAGCGTAACGGAAACTGGAGCGGGTAGCGGGAATCGAACCCGCGTATTCAGCTTGGAAGGCTGCTGCTCTACCATTGAGCTATACCCGCGGGGTGGTCCGATCCGATGACGAATGGTGGAGAGAGTTGGATTTGAACCAACGTAGGCTGAGCCAACGGATTTACAGTCCGTCCCCTTTAACCACTCGGGCATCTCTCCAGTTTCGTCCGGATCGCAAGACCAAGTTCGTCAGACTTCGAAGCGTTGCCGCCCGTCGTCTGCGCCGCGTATATGACCGGAGCATTTCAGTCTGTCAACACGATGACAACGGAAAAAACACGAAAAATTTCATTCGCCACCGAAAGCCGGCATATGAAAGAAAGCCTATGCGGCAGCGAGCGCCATGGCTATAAAGCTGCATGAGCAAAGACAACAAATCCGGCGGCAAGACCGCGACAGACCCATCCGCCAAGGATACGCATTACGCCACTCTGCGGCGCGCCCACCGTGACGCCAAGCGCGAACGCGGCGAGATTCCGACACCTCAGCCGCAGAAGCGCAAGCGCGGCGGCGAGGACTGGAAGCCGCCAACGCTGGCGCCCGACCAAGTGCATCTCTATGGTCTGCATACGGTGCGTGCAGCGCTCGACAATCCCGAGCGCAAGAAGATCAAGCTGTTCGTGACGCAGAATGCACTGGCGCGCCTCGAAGTCGACGTCGAGGCGCTCGGCATTCCCTTCGAGATCGTCTCGCCGCAGGAGATCGACAAGGTGCTCGGCCCGGAGGCGATCCATCAGGGCGTGATGCTGGAAACACGGCCGCTTCCGGTGCGCCGGCTCGAAGCGCTGAAGGAAAGCCCTCTCCTGCTCGTCCTCGATCAGGTGACCGATCCGCACAATGTCGGCGCGATCATGCGCTCGGCCGTCGCCTTCAATGCGGGAGCGGTCATCACCACCCAGAGACATAGCCCGACCGAATCGGGCGTGCTCGCCAAGTCCGCCTCCGGCGCGCTGGAACTGATACCTTATATACAGGTCACCAATCTCGCCGATGCGCTCGGTGAATTGCACAAGCTCGGTTTCTCCACCATCGGCCTCGATTCGGAAGGGCCGGCGCCACTCGAAGGCACCTTCTCGGGCGAGAAAGTGGCGCTCGTGCTCGGCTCCGAGGGCAAGGGACTTCGGCAGAAGACGCGGGAAACCGTCAACGCACTTGCCCGTCTCGACATGCCGGGCTCGATCAAATCGCTCAACGTCTCGAATGCAGCGGCAATCGCGCTTTATGCGGCGCGGATCCACCTAAAGGCATAGGCTGGCCCGCAGGCAGTCATTCAAAGTGCTACAACGTCCTTTGCGCGTCTGAAAAGGCGCGTGACGCTGTCGTCGCGGCAATAGGGGAATTGTCATGATCCGTTTTATTCCCACGCTCGCGGCTCTGGAAGGCGGCAGGCCGCTTTCGCTCGTCCGCCGCTGCCGCAGTCCGGCTCCGATGCCAGAAAAATCCACTTTTGCCTTGGAATGACACCCCGGAGCACTATGATCGGCCAATGATTGGTCACAGCGACCCACTCAGAAGCAAGAAGGAACGATCCCTATCATGGCCATTCGACCGCTGATTTTCGGTATCCTCTTCATCGCGGTCTTCGTCGTGATTATCCTCAGCATCATCTGGGTGGACACGTCGCACCCCGTCCACCAGCCCGATCCCCTGTCACCGATAGTGCCCGGCCCCGCGACGCCGGGACCGGTGCAATAATTCTGGCAGGAACGCGGACGGAGATCAGGATCGAGGCGGCGTCAACGAGCCCGTCACTCATTAAAGTAACGGCCCGGATGATCCGGGCCGTTATCGTCAGCTGCGGTAGAGCCAGAACGGCATGCCGCGATCGCGATCGCGCCACTCGCGGCGCTCCTGCCAACGCTCGGCACGCCACCGCCGCCAATGACGGCGATCATCGCGCCAGTCGGACCGGCGCCAATCGCGCTCATGGCGCCAACCACGATCGTCACGGTCGCGATCACGTCGCCAGCCATCACGAATTTGAACGATTTCGCCCTCAGTCGACACCGCCGGCCGCTCGGCCGGCATGGCGGCCGCCGGTGCAACGGACGCGAAAGCCGCACCGACGGAAATGGTTGCGGCAAGAAAGAGATGTGCGAGCTTCATGGCTGTTTCCTCATTGATGATGAGGCGAAGATAGGCGGGCGCGGCTGAATTGGCGCTGAAGCAGCCCTTCACGCGCGGTTCATCAAACGATATGAACCTTCTGAAAAGTCTGCCGGTGCGATTGAGCCAAACAGCATCGAACCCAGACTATGGGGTAGCAGACGGTATTGTGGGGAAAAGATGGTGGCCGGATCATTCTCGAACCAGTCCGCCTTCGTTCCTGACGGAACTACGACGCGACAGCCTCCGCTTAGCTGCTCTCTTCGACTCGCCGAGCCGAAGCTCACAGAGCGTAGGCTGGTGCCCCCGCCAGGGTTCGAACCCGGGACCCCCTGATTACAAATCAGGTGCTCTACCAACTGAGCTACAAGGGCGTTAGTTGCCCCAACTAGCAGATTCTATAATTCTGTAAAGGGAAAATCCGTGTCTGCGCGGACAACTCGGCTGCAGCTCAAAACGCTTCGCGATAGAAAACGTCCTTGTCGCGCAAGGCCTTTATCCTTTAGCTAGGGCAGCATCATAAAGGGCATTGCATGGGCCGTTCATTTCAGACGCTTTCCTTTCTCGCCTCACCAACGACGGAGGCGCTTGCCGCGCGCGAGGAGTTGATTGGCATCTATGGCGACGTACCGGCTGACGAAGCCGACGTCATCGTCGCGCTCGGCGGCGACGGTTTCATGCTGCAGACGCTGCACAACACCATGAATTCCGGCAAGCTGGTTTACGGCATGAATCGCGGCTCGGTCGGCTTCCTAATGAACGATTATCGGACCGACCGGCTTCAAGAGCGAATCTGCGTCGCCGTCGAAAACGTCTTTCGGCCATTGCAGATGACGACGGCCAACGCCGACGGCACCAACTCGACGGCGCTCGCCATCAACGAAGTCTATCTTTTTCGCCAGTCCTATCAGGCCGCTAACCTGAGGGTCATGGTGGACGGGCGCGTCCGGCTGGAGGAACTGATCTGCGACGGGCTGATGGTGGCGACACCTGCCGGATCGACGGCTTATAATCTTTCCGCCCATGGCCCGATCCTGCCGCTCGAGGCGCCGCTGCTCGCAATGACGCCGGTCAGCGCTTTCAGGCCGCGGCGCTGGAGGGGCGCTCTGCTGCCGAACAAGGTGACGGTCGATATCGACATTCTCGAGCCTGAGAAGCGGCCGGTCAACGCAGTGGCCGACAATACCGAGGTCAAGTCGGTGCTGCATATCCGCATCGCCCAGTCGGAGCATGTGACGGCGCGCATTCTTTCTGATCCCGACCGCTCCTGGTCCGACCGTATTCTCGCCGAGCAGTTCAAGGATTGAGACGATGGCAATGCGACGGATATTGATGACCAGCCTCCTGCTTGCGGGATGGAGCGTCACAGCGGAGGCCGCGCCGGCGCAGGATGCCCTCCTGCCGGCAGCGGTGATTTTCGCGACCAGCACCGGTTATTGGGAGGACGACGGCAACGCACCTAATGTCGAGCGGGCGCCGACGGGCGCCGAGAGCGTTGCTAACCCCGAAGAAGAAGGGACGCAGCGCCACGGCTACTACAAGCTCTTTGCCGTGCGCCAGCCGGACAGGACCTCGAAGGTCTATCTGCAGCAGATTGCCCAGACCGAGACCGGCCCGGCGATCGCCTCGACCATCGAGCTGCAGGAGTTCAGCGACCTGAAGCCTTACGTGACCGATATCCGCCCCGAAAATTCGAACGGCATCATCAAGCAGCCGGGGCTCTTCGCCACAGTCTATCTGAAGACCGACCCTGCCGCGGAGCCAGATGGCTGGACCGTGCTGATCGACGAATTCGGCGACATCACCGTCGAGAAGGCGACGAATTGAACGGCTGGGAATTGTTCAGAGGGGCATCCAAGCGATGAAACTGGGCTTTCGCGACGGCGTCCTCTGCGACGAGAACAGGTCGAGCTGGGACGCCGCCGGCCCCAGACCCATCAGTTGGTCCCTCTGGTACCCCGCCGCCGACGACGCGCAAAGCGACGTCCCGGAAAGAAGCTGGTTCCAGAAGGCGGCCGTCGCCCGCGATGCACCCATCCGGCCGGAGGCCAGGCCCTATCCCCTCGTCCTGTTGTCGCATGGCACCGGCGGCTCCGCGGCCGGACTGGAGTGGCTGGCGCGACGCCTGGTCGATCGCGGATTTGCAGCGCTCGGCGTCAGCCATCACGGCAATACCGGCATCGAGCCCTACCGCGCTGAAGGCTTTGCCTGCCTTTGGGAGCGGGCGCCGGATCTAAGCTACATGCTCGACCATTGCGATGCGTGGCTCAGCGATCTCTCAGGCCATATCGATACGAACAACGTCTTCGCAGCCGGATTTTCGGCCGGAGCCTATAGTGTGATGCTGCTGCTTGGCGCTGTCGCCCAGTTCTCGCAGTTCGAACCGTCCAGGATGAAGCCGGGTGGCGCGCGCGGACCGAGGGAATTTCCCGACCTTGCCGATCATATCCCGGCATTGCTGCGCACCAGCGATGTGTTTCGCGATTCGTGGTCCCGGATGTCGGAGTCTTACCGAGACGACAGAATCAAGGCCGCACTCATCTGCGCGCCGGGCCGGTCCGTTCTCGGCTTCAGCGAGGAAAGCCTGAAAGCCGTCGATGCGCCTGCCTTTATCCTGGTCGGTGATGCCGACCGGGCGTCACCGGCCGAAGAATGTTCGTCGTGGCTGCATGCGCGACTGCGGCGCGGCGCTCTTAGAATCTTCGGCGGCGGCCTTGGGCACTATGTCTTCGTGCCAGAGGGCACAGCGCTCGGCCTCGCCTTTGCGGCGGAACTCTTTACCGATCCCCCGGGCATTGAGCGCGCAGCCATTCATGACGAGATTGCCGATCTGTCGGCAGCACTGTTTCAAGACAGCGGCATTACAGCGCCGCGCGTCTTTTCAGAGGCGCAAAGGACGCTGTAACATTTTGAATTGCTGCATAATGGTTTGAGCAAAAGGAAAGCCCCGTCGGGGCTTTCCAACTCATCCATCGTCAATCCGATCAGTCGACATCCTCGACAACCGCGTCGGCGGCGCCGCTGATGCGGTGAGCGAGTGCTGCTTCCATGAACTCGTTCAGGTCGCCGTCGAGAACGTCATCCGGCGCGCTGCTGGCGACGCCGGTGCGCAGGTCCTTGACCATCTGATAGGGCTGCAACACATAGGAGCGAATCTGGTGGCCCCAGCCGATCTCCGTCTTGGAAGCGGCTTCGGCGCTGGCGGCGTCCTCGCGCTTCTTCAGTTCGGCTTCATACATGCGGGCACGCAGCATGTCCCAGGCCTTGGCGCGGTTCTTGTGCTGCGAGCGCTCCTGCTGGCACTGCACGACGATGCCGGTGGGGATATGCGTGATGCGCACGGCCGAGTCGGTGGTGTTGACGTGCTGGCCGCCAGCACCCGACGAACGATAGGTATCGATGCGGCAGTCGCTTTCGTTGATCTCGATCTGGATCGAGTCGTCGACAACCGGATAGACCCAGATCGACGAGAAGGAGGTGTGGCGACGCGCATTGCTGTCGTAGGGCGAGATGCGCACCAGTCGGTGCACGCCCGATTCCGTCTTCAGCCAGCCATAGGCATTGTGGCCCTTGACGAGCAGGGTCGCGGACTTGATGCCCGCCTCTTCGCCGTCATGGACTTCGAGAAGCTCGACCTTGAAGCGCTGGCGTTCGGCCCAGCGGGTGTACATGCGCAAAAGCATGTTCGCCCAGTCCTGGCTTTCGGTGCCGCCGGCGCCGGAATGGACTTCGAGATAGGTGTCGTTGCCATCGGCTTCGCCAGAGAGCATGGCTTCCACCTGACGGCGCCCGGCCTCGGCCTTCAAGGCCTTCAGCGTGTCTTCGGCTTCCTTGACGACGCTCTGGTCGCCCTCTTCCTCGCCAAGCTCGATCAGCTCGATATTGTCGTTCAGCTGCTGCTCGAGCTGCTTGACGCCGTTGATGCCGTCATCGAGTTGCTGGCGTTCGCGCATCAGCTTCTGCGCTTCGGAAGCGTCGTTCCAGAGGTTCGGATCCTCTGCCTTGTTGTTCAACCAGTCCAGCCGTCTTATCGCCTGGTCCCAGTCAAAGATGCCTCCTCAGCAGGGTGATAGCCTGCTTGGTTTCATCGACCACGTTTTCGATTTCCGCTCGCATTTTCCTGCTTCTCTGTCTCGGTCTTCTTCAGGTGCTGGTGAGATAGCGCATTTCCGTTTTTCTCCGAGCCACGGAGATGCTCTATCTTTTTGGTTTCGCGCAATTCCCTGGGAAAGTCGCTTTGCGCTTTTCTCGGCAAAACCGCTATGCACTTTTGCTGGAATTGCTCTAGAGACGCCCACCGCGGATGTAAAGGGCCGCGGCGGGCATACAAAATTCAGGTCTCGGTCAGAACAGGCCGGGCGTGCCGGTCTGGACAGCCTGGTTTGCCTGCGGCGACGTTTTCAGGATTTCCTCCGGCGCCATGGTGCTGTCCATTCCGATGACGGAGAAGCTGTCGGCCGGGCCGGTTCCGGGCTTGAAGGCCTCGATGATGGTGTTCGGATCGCCGTCGACGGCGGCCATGCCGGTCTTGCGGTCGATCGGGATCAGGTTCATGCCTGATGGAATGACGAATTTCGATTCCGGCGTGTCCTTGACAGCCACCTGCATAAATTCGTTGAAGATCGGGGCGGAGAGACCGCCGCCGGTGCCGCCGCGGCCGAGCGGGCCCGGCGTATCGAAGCCCATATAGAGGCCTGCGACCAAATCCGGCGTGAAGCCGACGAACCAGGCATCCTTCTCGTCGTTGGTGGTGCCGGTCTTTCCGGCGACGTCGCGACCGCCGAGATCGATCTTGCCGGCAGCGGTGCCGCGCTGGATGACGCCCTGCATCATCGACGTGATCTGGTAGGCGGTCATCGGATCGAGAACGGTTTCGCGATTGTCGACGACATTCGGCTCTTCCTGGTTCTGCCAGTCGCCGGCATTACAGCCCTCGCACAGACGCTCCTCATGCTTGAAGATCGTCTTGCCGTAGCGGTCCTGGATGCGGTCGATCAATGTCGGCTTGATCTGCTTGCCGCCATTGGCGATGACCGAATAGGCCGAGACCATGCGCAGCACTGTCGTGTCGCCGGCGCCGAGCGACATGGAAAGAACCGGCAGCATGTGATCGTAGATGCCGAAGCGCTCGGCATATTCGGCGACGATGTTCATGCCGAGATCGTTGGCGAGGCGCACCGTCATCAGATTGCGCGAATGCTCGATGCCCGAACGCAGCGTCGACGGGCCGCCGGATTCGCCGCCGTAGTTCTCCGGCCTCCAGACTTGGCCGCCCGAGACGATTTCGATCGGCGCGTCCATGATGACCGAAGCCGGCGTATAACCATTGTCCATCGCCGCCGCGTAGACGAAAGGCTTGAACGAGGAACCCGGCTGGCGCATCGCCTGGGTGGCGCGGTTGAATTCGGACTGGGCATAGGAGAAGCCGCCGACCATGGCGAGCACGCGGCCGGTCTTCGGATCCATGGCGACCAGGCCACCCTGCACCTTCGGCGGCTGCTGCAGGCGATAGGAGGTCGACGCGTCGTCACCGAGCTTTGCGACATAGACAACGTCACCGGGGGACACGGCGCCGACCGGCGATTTCGTGGTCTTGCGGGCGCCGTCGGACGAACGGAAGGCCCACTGCATGTTCTTGGCGTCGATCGTGCCGCGCTGGCGATCGGCTGCAACCTTGCCGCTTCCATCCTTGGCCGGCTGCAGGCCGATGTCGACGGTCGACTCGGATACGGCGAGCACGACGGCGAGCCGCCATTCCGGCACGTCGGACAGTGTGGGAATATCGGCAAGCGCCTTGCCCCAATCACCGCTGGCATCGATCTGCTTGATCGGGCCGTGGAAACCGCGGCGCTCATCATAGGTGACCAGACCGTCCTGCAGCGCCTTGCGGGCAGCGAGCTGCATCTGCGGATCGAGCGACGTGCGCACCGAAAGGCCGCCCTCATAGAGGACCTTTTCGCCGTACTGGTCGATCAGCTGGCGGCGCACGGCTTCGGCGAAATAATCCGAAGCAAAGAGCGAAGGGCCGGTGGTGCGGGCGGTGACGCCGAGCGGCTGCTTCTTGGCTTCCTGGCCGTCGCTCTGGCTGACATAGCCGTTCTCGACCATGCGGTCGATCACCCAGTTGCGACGCTCGAGTGCAGCTTCCGGATGGCGGAACGGATGATAATTGGCAGGACCCTTCGGCAGCGATGCCAGATAGGCGGCTTCGGCGACGGTCAGTTCGGTGACGGATTTGTTGAAATAGGTGAGTGCTGCGCCGGCGATGCCATAGGAATTCAGACCGAAGAAGATCTCGTTCAGGTAGAGTTCGAGGATCTTGTCCTTGCTATAGGCCTGCTCGATACGGAAGGAGAGGATCGCTTCCTTGATCTTGCGGTCGATCGTCTGGTCCGAGCTCAAAAGGAAGTTCTTGGCCACCTGCTGGGTGATTGTGGAGGCGCCGACCGGGCGGCGGCCGGAACCGAAATTCTGCAGGTTGACGAGGATTGCGCGGCCGAGACCGGTCAGATCGACGCCCGGATGATTGTAGAAGTTCTTGTCTTCGGCCGACAGGAAAGCCGCCTTCACACGGTCGGGAACCGCCTGGATCGGCAGGAAGAGACGCTTTTCCTTGGCATACTCGGCCATCAAAGCGCCGTTGCCGGCATGGACGCGGGTCGTCACCGGCGGCGCATAGCTGTTCAGAACGGCATAGTCCGGAAGATCCTTCGCGACATTGGCGAGATAAATGGCAATACCCGCCGCCGCGACCAGAAACAGGACGCAGGCCATTCCGAAGAAATATCCAAAAAGTCTAACCATATTTCAGCTACCGGTCATTTCGATCTTCAATCGGCGCAGACGCAACGATTGCAAAGATCAAGGCAATTTGCACGTTGCGCGGCTTACTCCATGAGCGCTACCGCCACAAGCCGATTCCGCGCCTCAGGCTGCGAAACATAAGCCGGAGTAACGGCGCGAATGTGAGCAAAATAGGGCTGTCTGCGCCGCATTCACCGCTGCGGCGGCGTTTCATTAGAACTGTCACATCCAAGCAACGCCCGCTCCCGCCGCCAATCTGAGGTATCTTGCTCAGAATTTGATTCATGCGGCGCACTTAAATCTTTGTTTTTATGTATGTTTGTTTTCAGGTGGGCCGCCGTGCCGCAACCGCTACAGATTTTTAGGCGGCGGCCGTCAGCCGCCATTCGCCATGACGGCGGCGCGGTATCGCTTCACTGCGTCGGTCAAGAGACCGGCGATCTTGCCGCGCCAGCCCTCGTCGAGCAGCAATTTCTCGTCCTCGGCATTCGAGAGGAACCCGATTTCGAGAAGGATCGACGGCACGTCGGGGGCCTGCAGCACGCGGAAGCCGGCATGACGGTGCGGATTGTTGATGGTGCCGACCTGATCCTTGAAAGAATTCAACACACTCTCGGCCAGCGAGATGGAGAAAGCCTGGGTCTCGCGCCGCGTCAGATCGAGCAGGATGTCGGCGACCTCGGGCGGCTCGGCGACCGTCTCCTTGCCGGCGATCTGATCCGATAGGTTTTCACGTTCGGCAAGGTCGGCGGCGAGCTTGTCGGATGCCTTGTCGGAGATCGTGTAGACGGTCGCGCCGCGGATATCCTTCTGCTTCAGCGTATCGGCATGCAGCGAAATGAAGAGGCCGGCATGGTTCTGGCGGGCGATCAGCACACGCTGCGAAAGCGACAGGAACTCGTCGTCCTCGCGCGTCAGGAAAGCCTTGATGCCCGGTTCCTTGTTCAGCCGTTCGGTGAAGGCCTTGGCGAAGGCGAGCGTCACCTGTTTTTCCTCGGTCTTGGTGTCGACGCCGATCGCGCCGGTGTCGATGCCGCCATGGCCGGCGTCGACGGCGATGACGAAATCGCCGGGAGCAGCCTTTTGCGGTGCCGGAATGGCGCTTGTCGTCTGAGCCGCCTCAGTCCGATCGCTCCAGGATTGCGTCTTCACCAGTTCGGCAAAGGCCTTCTTGTCGATCATCTCCGCATCGAGCACCAGGCGATGGCCGTTGCCCGTCTCATCGGCCTGCACCTTGGCAAGCGCCAGCTTCACCGGCCCTGCCGTCGTCAGCACGATGCGGGCGCTCTCTTCGTCCATCTTGCCGTAGCGGATATCCTTGAACAGGCCGCGGGCGGCAAGATCCTTCGCCGGAAACCCGAAGGCGGTCGCCGGCAAGTCAACGACGATGCGTTCCGGATTGGCGATATAGTGGACGGAGAAACGCGGCTCGCGATCGAAATCGATGACGATGCGGGTCCTTGCGTCGTCGCCGACGATGCGCGCGCCATAGGCAAGCAGCGGATCCCTGGCCTCGACAGAGCTGGCCGGCAGGAGACTAGCAGTCAAAAGCGCCGCCAGAACCCGCCTTGCGAATGTCGATCGCCGCGCTGCGGATTTCGCCGCGATCCGAGCCCTCTTAAACAATAAACCGCCACACCCTATCTGTATTGCGAGGGACCCGACGCGGCTGCGGCCAACGTCCTGTGACGAAACACCCGCTGCAGCCTGCCGAATCGCGATCACTTTATCCCAGCTTGTATGCGTTGCGAAATCCATCAATATTATGGCACATTTGGCTTTCCCCTTGCTATTGTGACACGGAAAACATACAACGAATTTCAGGGTAAAGTGTTGACGGGATAGAGTCGCCGCAAAGGCTGCCAGCCAGATCAGGACCTGGCGCCACACCGGTCATCGTCCGCCGTCTCATGCGCTTCATCCCTAGAACTCGATCCTGATTTTCCGGCTTATTGTCGGAATTCATTGGTGGATCAGCCACCACGCTCTCAGGGAGCAAACTCATCGGACCCGAACGGGTCTTCGTATTTGTCGATCACGCTTGGTTGTTGATGGTTTCGCAGCAGGTTTTATCTGAAGTGTACAGGCCCCGGACCGAAATGGTTCCGGCTGCGGTCTGGCTGCTGCCCTCCCCCTCGCATCAGGCGCGACTTTCATTATCCGGCGCGGCCACAGTGGACCGCATTCTTTCTGTCTCAACAGCAGTCGGGAATGCGCTCTCGCGGCCACGCCGAGGAGCACAGCTTACATGGCAGACAAAATGCTTATCGATGCGTCTCACGAGGAAGAGACGCGCGTCGTTGTCGTTCGCGGGAACCGCATAGAAGAATTTGACTTCGAGTCCCAGCACAAGAAGCAGATCCGCGGCAACATCTATCTTGCAAAGGTAACGAGGGTCGAACCCTCGCTGCAGGCCGCTTTCGTCGATTACGGCGGCAACCGGCACGGCTTCCTGGCCTTCGCCGAAATCCATCCCGACTATTATCAGATACCGCTTGCCGACCGTCAGGCACTGCTTCGGGCCGAGGCCGAGGAGCATCGCCGCGACGAAGATGTCGAGCATGTCGAAACCGCACCGATGGTCGATCTTTCCAAACAGGATCAGCCGGATGTCGGCATCGTTCCGGCAGAGGCGCCGGAAACGGCTGCCGTAACGGAAGAGACCGCAGCGGTAGAGGCCGCGGCACAGGCCACCGAGGAAGCGCCGGCCAAGAAGGCAAGGCCGCGCCGCAGCCGCAAGAAGGTCGTCGAACCGGTTGTCGAAACGACCGCGACCGAGGATGCTGTTCCCACAGACGTCGAAGCCGAAGGCGCTTCGAGCGTCGACAATGAGGATGACGGTTCGACCGGCGGCGCGATGGCTGCGATGGTGGAAACCGACTCGATTTCCGAGGACGTCGATACCAGCAAGCGTCGCCACGATGACGACGACGACGATGACGATCACGGCGAAGAGGAAGTCATCGAATCCGTCGGCGCCGAAGACGCGATGGAAGAAGTGCCGGACCGCGTGCAGCGCAAGCCGCGCAAGCAGTACCGCATTCAGGAAGTCATCAAGCGCCGCCAGATCCTGCTCGTGCAGGTCGCCAAGGAAGAGCGCGGCAACAAGGGTGCAGCCCTTACCACCTATCTCTCGCTCGCCGGCCGCTATTCGGTGCTGATGCCGAACACGGCGCGCGGCGGCGGCATTTCCCGCAAGATCACCAACCCTGCCGACCGCAAGCGCCTGAAGGAAATTGCGCGCCTGCTCGAGGTGCCGCAGGGCATGGGCGTCATCCTTCGCACCGCCGGTGCCAACCGCACCAAGGTCGAGGTCAAGCGCGACTTTGAATATCTGATGCGCCTCTGGGAGAATGTGCGCACGCTGACGCTGGCGTCCACCGCTCCCTGCCTCGTCTATGAGGAAGGCTCGCTGATCAAGCGTTCGATCCGCGACCTCTACAACAAGGATATCAGCGAAGTCATCGTTTCCGGCGAAGAAGGCTATCGTGAAGCGAAAGACTTCATGAAGATGCTGATGCCGAGCCATGCCAAGGTGGTTCAGCCCTACCGCGACATCCATCCGATCTTTTCGCGTTCCGGCATCGAGGCTCAGCTCGACCGCATGCTGCAGCCGCAGGTGACGCTGAAGTCCGGCGGCTACTTGATCATGAACCAGACCGAAGCGCTGGTCTCGATCGACGTCAACTCCGGCCGCTCGACCCGCGAACATTCGATCGAGGACACCGCGCTACAGACGAACCTTGAGGCTGCAGACGAAGTCGCCCGCCAGCTTCGCCTTCGCGACCTTGCCGGCCTGATCGTCATCGACTTCATCGACATGGAAGAGAAGCGCAACAACCGCGCTGTCGAGAAGAAGCTGAAGGAATGCCTGAAGAACGACCGCGCCCGCATCCAGGTCGGCCGGATCTCGCATTTCGGCCTGCTCGAAATGTCGCGCCAGCGCATCCGCGCTTCGGTTCTCGAATCGACCACGCAGGTCTGCTCGCATTGCGGCGGCAGCGGCCATGTGCGTTCGCAGTCCTCCGTCGCCCTGCATGTCCTGCGCGGCATCGAGGAATATCTGCTGAAGAACACCACGCACAACATCACCGTGCGCACAACGCCTGACATCGCTCTCTACCTGCTCAACCACAAGCGCCAGACGATCGTCGATTATGAGAGCCGCTTCGGCGTCGCGATCATCATCGATGCTGACGGCTCGGTCGGCGCGCAACATTTCGCGATCGATCGCGGCGAGCCGGTGGAAAACCCGGTCAAGATCGAAACCCTCTTCAACTTCGCAGCCATTCCCGAGGATGATGACGACGATATCGTCATCGAAGTGGATGAGGAGGAAGACGAGGAACTCGAGGAAAAGCCGGCCGTCGCCGAGCGGCCCGTCGCGGCCCGCGCGGAAGGCGAAGCTGACGGCAACCGCAAGCGCAAGCGCCGCAGGCGCCGCCGCGGCCGCAACGGCAATGCCGAACAGCCGGTATCAGCAGGCGAAGCCGGCGACGAGGATGAGGAAGGCGACGACGAGGGCGGCGAAGGTGATGAAAACACCGAGGCCACGCCCGAGACACGCGCTGAAAGCGAGGAATCGCAGCGCCGCAAGCGCCGCCGTCGCGGCAAGCGTGGCGGCCGCCGCAATCGCGCCGAGGATGGCTCCGAACTGACAGCTGGCGAAGCCGGTGAAGACAATGGCGACGACGAGGACGAAGGCGACGACGTTTCGAACGACGGCGCTCCGAGCGAAGCCGTAGCGGTCGAGGCGATTGCCGAACAGGCCGACGAAGGCCAGGCCGCGATGGCAGCCGTCGAGAGCGCGCCTGTCATAACCGAAGAGGTAAAGCCCGCCCGCGCCCGCGGCCGTCGTAAACCGGCCGCAGCGCCGGTCGAGGAACCGGTTGCAGAGACGGCCCCTGTGGCCGAGGCCGAACCGGAATTGGTGGAAGCCTCCGCCGATCTCGAAACATCAGTTCAGGAAGAAGCAAAGCCGGTTCGCGCCAACCGCGAATCCAACATCTCCTCCTCCGAGCCAACGGTGAAATCCACCCGCGTCGAGAATGGCGAAGGCGATGACGGCAAGCCGAAGAAAGCCGGCTGGTGGCAGCGCCGTGGCTTCTTTTGAACGCTGATTTTCGGACGTAAACATTGATATCCGGCCGCGGCGACGCGGCCGGATTTTCGTTTATGGTGACGGCATCGTCGCCGAGCTTGAACCGCCGTGGCGTGGATGTATATCTTCTACGATGATCCCATATGGGGCGCGATCATGCGGACGAATATCGATATCGATGATGCCTTGCTCGACGCGGCAATGACCGCCGCGGGATTGGCGACGAAAAAGGCCACTGTCGAGCAGGCTTTGCGAACCCTTGTCGAGAAGCACCGGCGGAAAAATGCGATCGCAGATCTCGCGGGGATCGGCTGGGAAGGCGACCTCGACGAGATACGTCATGACCGGTCGGACGATACAAGGTGATCGTCGTCGACAGTTCGATCCGATGGCCGAGCGTCTCGGCCTTGAGATCGCCTGACCCTGCTTGCGATCAGGCGGCCGGGGGATAGAGCAGGTCGACGATGTAGCTGGCGTCGAAGCGGGAATCGAGCATGCCGTAGGTGGAGCGCCAGCCGCCGGCAAGACGCGTCTCGATGAAGGCATCGGCAATGCGCCCTGCCCCCAGCCGATAGAGTTCGGCGGCACCGGCGGCGAGCGCCAACTGCTCGACGAGCAGGCGCGCGGCGCCCTCATCCTGTTCGCACAGCGCGATTGCGGCGCGCAGCACGTCGATGGTCTTCTTGCCGGCGGGGCCGAGATCGCGGGCAAGGCCGGCAAAGACCGTTTCGAACAGATCCTTGCCGCGGTTCAGCACGCGCAGCACGTCGAGCGCCATGACGTTGCCGGAGCCTTCCCAGATGGCGTTGACGGGAGCCTCGCGGTAATGGCGGGCGATCGGGCGCTCTTCGATGTAGCCATTGCCGCCGATGCATTCCATAGCCTCATAGATCAGCGCGGGCGCAATTTTGCAGCACCAGTATTTGGCGACCGGCGTCATGACACGGGCATAGGCCGCTTCCTCGGCATTGCCGCGCGCCTTGTCGAAGGCGTCGGCAAGACGGAAGGACAGTGCCGTCGCGGCGGCAACATCGAGCGCCATGTCGGCGAGCACGCGCGTCATGATCGGCTGGTTGACGAGCATCTTGCCGAAGACGCTGCGGCCGCGGGTGTGGTGCACGGCTTCGGCGAGCGAGGCGCGCATCATGCCTGACGAGGCCAGCGCGCAGTCGAGCCGAGTCAGCGTCACCATGTCGAGGATGGTGCGGATGCCGGCATCCGGACCACCGAGCAGGAAACCGAACGTGTCTGTAAACTCGACCTCGGAAGAGGCGTTGGAGCGGTTGCCGACCTTGTCCTTCAGCCGCTGGAATTGCAGTCCGTTGGCGGAACCATCCTCCAGAAGGCGCGGCACGAGAAAGCAGCCCATGCCCTCCTTCGTCTGCGCCAACATAATGAAGGCATCGCTCATCGGCGCCGACATGAACCATTTGTGCCCGGACAGCCGGTAGATGCCCTCGCTGACCTTTTCGGCAGCGCTCCTGTTGGCGCGCACATCCGTGCCACCCTGCTTTTCTGTCATACCCATGCCGATGGTCACGGCGGATTTCTGCATGGCGGGCTTGTTCGACGAATCATATTTGCGCGAGAGAATTTTGGGCGCCCAGTCCTTCTGGACCGCGGGCGAGGCCGAGAGTGCCGCAACGGAGGCGCTCGTCATCGTCAGCGGGCAGAGATGGCCGGATTCCAGCTGCGATGTCAGATAAAACCGCGCGGCGCGAACCTTATGGGCCTCATCCTTGGCCTCGGTATCAGCCTGGGGATCCCAGACGGAGGAATGCAGGCCGACCGACATGGAGCGGCGCATCAGCGCATGCCAGGCGGGGTGAAACTCGACGACGTCGACGCGTTCACCGCGCGGACCGTGGGTGCGCAGCTGCGGCGCGCCCTGGTTCGCCATGCGCGCCATCTCCTGCGCCTCCGGCGAGGTGACGTAGCGGCCCATGTTTTCCAGGTCTTCGCGGATGCCGCGCGGCAAAGCCGCGGTCAGATCGACGATCAGCGGATCGGATCGATAGGCGTTGATGCCGGACCACAGGCTCGGCTGGTTGAGTTCTGCGAGTTTGTCGTCAGTCCGGTTGGCGGAGGTCATAATTCGCTTCTAGTGTAAGAACCCGACAAAGGGAAACCGGAAGTTATGATTCGGTTCATTCTGCTCTATCGGAATTCGGGCGAAAATGCATGGGGACATAAGCCTTTGCCCACAGCACATGCTTGCCCCGGCGGGCAGCACTCTTTATAGACCCGCCAGAGACAGCAAGAGGCAGGGTCATGGTCTTTTTCCCCCACCGCCACCTCATCGGCATCAAGGGCCTCACCGAGCAGGATATCACCTATCTTCTCGACAAGGCGGACGAGGCCGTCAAGATCAGCCGGCAGAGAGAAAAGAAGACGTCGACGCTGCGCGGACTGACGCAGATAAACCTCTTTTTCGAGGCATCGACTCGCACGCAGGCCTCCTTCGAGCTTGCCGGCAAGCGGCTCGGCGCCGACGTCATGAACATGTCGGTCGGCAATTCCTCGGTGAAGAAAGGCGAAACGCTGATCGATACGGCGATGACGCTGAATGCGATGCGCCCCGACGTGCTGGTGATCCGGCATTCCAGCGCGGGTGCCGCCGCCCTTCTCGCCCAGAAGGTCTCCTGCTCGGTCGTCAATGCCGGCGACGGGCAGCACGAACATCCGACCCAGGCACTGCTCGACGCGCTGACGATCCGTCGAGCCAAGGGCAAGCTTTCGCGCATCATCGTGGCGATCTGCGGCGACGTGCTGCATTCGCGCGTGGCGCGCTCCAATATCCTGCTGCTCAATGCGATGGGCGCCCGCGTGCGTGTCGTCGCGCCCGCGACCCTCCTGCCGGCCGGCATCGCCGAGATGGGCGTCGAGGTCTTCCATTCGATGAAGGAAGGGCTGAAGGACGCCGACGTGGTGATGATGCTGCGGCTGCAGCGCGAGCGCATGTCCGGCGCCTTCGTACCTTCGGTGCGCGAATATTATCACTTCTACGGGCTCGACGCCGAAACGCTGAAGGCGGCCAAGGAGGATGCGCTGGTCATGCATCCCGGCCCGATGAACCGCGGCGTCGAAATCGCTTCGGAAGTGGCGGACGGACCGCAGAGCGTCATCGCCGAACAGGTGGAAATGGGGGTCGCGGTGCGCATGGCCGTCATGGAGACGCTGCTCGTCTCGCAGAACCAGGGTCCCCGAAGCGATGGAATGATGGCATGAGCAACCCGATCGTCCTCAAAAACGTCCGTATCATCGACCCGTCGCGCAATTTCGACGAGATCGGGACGATCATTGCCGAAGACGGCGTGATTCTCGCCGCCGGCCACAAGGCGCAGAACCAGGGCGCGCCTGATGGCGCAGTCATCTGCGACTGCACGGGCCTTGTGGCGACGCCTGGCCTCGTCGATGCGCGCGTCCATGTCGGCGAACCCGGCGGCGAACACCGCGAGACGATAGCCTCGGCGAGCCGGGCGGCAGCCGCCGGCGGCGTCACCTCGATCATCATGATGCCGGACACCGATCCCATCATCGACGACATCGCGCTCGTCGAATTTGTCAAGAAGACGGCGCGGGATACGGCCGCCGTCAACGTCTATCCGGCAGCCGCCATCACCAAGGGACTTGCCGGCGAGGAGATGACGGAGATCGGCCTGCTGATGCAGGCGGGCGCCGTCGCCTTCACCGATGCCCATTCCAGCGTCCACGACACACAGGTGCTGCGCCGGATCATGACTTATGCGCGCGAATTCGGCGCCGTCGTCTGCTGCGAGACGCGCGACAAATATCTCGGCGCCAACGGCGTCATGCATGAGGGGCTTTTTGCCAGCTGGCTCGGGCTTTCCGGCATTCCAAAAGAAGCCGAGCTCATCCCGCTCGAACGCGATTTGAGGATCGCGCAGCTGACGCGTGGCCGTTATCACGCCGCGATGATCTCGGTGCCGGAATCCGTCGAGGCGATCGAACGCGCCCGCAACCGCGGCGCCAAGGTGACCTGCGGCATCTCGATCAACAATCTGGCGCTCAACGAAAACGACATCGGCGAATACCGCACCTTCTTCAAGCTCTATCCGCCGCTGCGTCCGGAAGACGACCGGGTGGCGATGGTCGACGCCCTTGCGAGCGGCGCGATCGATATCATCGTCTCCTCGCACGACCCCCAGGACGTCGATACGAAGCGTCTGCCTTTCGGCGAGGCGGAGGACGGCGCGATCGGCCTCGAAACCATGCTGGCGGCAGCGCTCAGGCTTCACCATAGCGGCCAGGTGAGCCTGATGCGCCTGATCGACGCCATGTCGACCCGCCCCGCTCAGATTTTCGGCCTGAATGCCGGCACGCTGAAGCCGGGCGCTGCGGCCGATATCGCGCTGATCGATCTCGATGAGCCTTGGCTTGTCGCCAAAGACATGCTTCTCTCCCGCTCGAAGAATACGCCGTTCGAGGATGCGCGCTTCAGTGGGCGGGCGGTCGCGACATACGTCTCGGGAAAGCTTGTCCACGCAATTTAGAACCGACACGATCGCCGTCCATCCCCCAGCGGGAGAAGGCTGACTCGAGGATAGGCCACGGAGAGGCTGAGGGGGCATATGTTATCCAATCTCATGTCATGGCAGATCACGCTGCCGATCGCGCTTGCCGCCGCCGTTATCGGCTATCTCTTCGGCTCGATCCCGTTCGGCCTGATCCTCACGCGCGCCGCCGGCCTCGGCGACGTGCGCAGCATCGGCTCCGGCAATATCGGTGCGACCAATGTGCTGAGAACAGGAAACCGGACGCTCGCCGCGGCGACGCTGCTGCTCGATGCGCTGAAGGCATCGGCGGCAGCCTGGGTCGTCGGCTATTTACTCGGTGAGGAAGCCGCGATCATCGCCGGCTTCTTCGCCTTTATCGGCCATCTTTTCCCGGTGTGGATCGGCTTCAAGGGCGGCAAGGGTGTCGCCACCTATATCGGCACGCTGCTCGGCGTTGCCCCGATCATGGTCGTGCTCTTCGCCGCCGTTTGGCTGGCGGTCGCTTTCACCACCCGCTACTCCTCACTGTCGGCGCTGGTTGCCATGCTTGTCATTCCAGTTGCACTGTGGATATTGGGCAATGAAAAGGTTGCAGCTGTCATGGCGATCATGACCCTCATCTCCTACTGGAAGCATAGAGCGAATATTTCGCGCCTGATGGGCGGGACGGAAAGCAAGATCGGGGCAAAGGGATAATGGATGCGCTAAGCGCCGGACCGAAAGGCGTCGTGCTGACCGAGCGGCAAAGAATTGCCTGGCTGCGCCTCATCCGTTCCGACAATATCGGCCCTGCCACCTTTCGTGACCTCATCAATCATTTCGGTTCGGCCGAGGCAGCACTTGCCGCATTGCCGGAGCTTTCGGCGCGCGGCGGCGCGACACGGGCAATCCGCATCGCCAGCGAGGCCGAGGCGCATCGGGAGCTGGAGGCGGCACGTCGCTTCGGCGCCCGCTTCGTCGGCATCGGTGAACCGGACTATCCGCAAGCGCTGAAGCAGATCGACGGCGCGCCGCCGCTTCTGGCCGTCAAGGGCGCGCTGGCCGCTGCCAAACGACCGGCCGTCGGTATCGTCGGCTCGCGCAACGCCTCGATCGCAGGCGCGAAATTCGCAGCGATGGTGGCGCGTGACTGCGGCCGGGCGGGTTACACCGTGGTCTCCGGCCTGGCGCGCGGCATCGACACATCAGCCCATCGGGCAAGCCTCGACACGGGCACGATCGCAGCACTCGCCGGCGGCCTCGACCAACCCTACCCGCCAGAGAATATCGGCCTGCTCGAAGAGATAACCGGTGGCAATGGCCTGGCGGTGAGCGAGATGCCCTTCGGCTGGGAACCCCGCGCCCGCGACTTCCCACGCCGAAACCGGCTGATCGCCGGCATCGGGCTCGGCCTCGTCGTCATCGAAGCGGCGACGCGTTCGGGCTCGCTGATCACGGCGCGGCTTGCCGGCGAGTTCGGCCGCCTGGTGTTTGCCGTGCCCGGCTCGCCGCTCGATCCGCGCTGCCATGGCACCAACGGCCTGCTGAAGGACGGCGCTTCGATCGTCACCGCGCCCGCCGATGTCATCGAGGCCCTGGCGCCGCTTGCGCAATTCGACCTGTTCCCATCGTCGATGGCGGAGAAACCGGCACCTGACGGCAAGGCAATGTCGGTGCCGCCAGGCGATTCCGATCGAAACCGCATCATCGATGCGCTCGGGCCGACGCCGGTCGAGATCGACGACGTCATCCGCCATACCGGCCTGTCGGCATCCGCGGTCTATCTCATCCTTCTGGAACTCGATATATCAGGCAGGCTGCACCGGCATCAGGGCGGTCTCGTCTCGCTTTCCGATTGAACCTGGGTACGACATCAGGCGGCGGCTTTGCGAATTGCCGAACCGTGAGTCGAAAACCTTCGATAGACTATCTATAATTGTATTCCATCGATACTCTCCCTTCGGCTGCAGAAGACACAAGAGGTAAAATTGTAGCAAACCCCTTGACCGCGGCGATTTCCCTGTCCATGTCGGAGGGCCGATATCCATGTTGCGGTGTGTGTCGCGCTGGCTTCAACGCTGGCGTCGTTTCCTTTTTAGAGAATCATCATGAATGTTGTAGTGGTGGAATCGCCTGCCAAGGCCAAGACGATCAATAAGTATCTGGGTCCGGGATACAAAGTGCTCGCCTCCTTCGGTCATGTGCGCGATCTGCCTGCCAAGGACGGCTCAGTTCTTCCTGATCAGGATTTCGAAATGCTTTGGGAGGTCGACAGCGCCTCCGCCAAGCGGATGAAGGACATTGCCGACGCGGTGAAGTCCGCCGATGGCCTGTTTCTCGCGACCGACCCGGATCGCGAAGGCGAAGCGATTTCCTGGCACGTTCTCGACATGCTGAACAAGAAGCGCGTGCTGAACGGTAAACCGGTCAAGCGCGTCGTCTTCAATGCGATCACCAAGAAGGCGGTGCTCGACGCGATGGCCGATCCGCGCGACATCGACGTGCCGCTGGTCGATGCCTATCTCGCGCGCCGCGCGCTCGATTATCTCGTCGGCTTCAATCTTTCGCCGGTACTGTGGCGCAAGCTGCCCGGCGCACGTTCGGCCGGCCGCGTTCAGTCGGTGGCGCTTCGCCTCGTCTGTGACCGTGAATCCGAGATCGAGCGCTTCATTTCGGAAGAATACTGGAACATCTCGGCGCTTCTGAAGACGCCACGCGGCGACGAGTTCGAGGCGAGGCTGGTTTCGGCGAACGGCAAACGGCTGCAGCCGCGCGCAATCGGCAACGGCGAAGATGCCGGCCGGCTGAAGGCCTTGCTCGAAGGTGCGAGCTATGTGGTCGACACGGTCGAGGCGAAACCGGTCAAGCGCAACCCGGGACCGCCGTTTACGACCTCGACGCTGCAGCAGGCCGCCTCCTCCAATCTCGGCTTCTCCGCTTCGCGCACCATGCAGATCGCGCAAAGGCTCTATGAGGGCGTCGATATCGGCGGCGAGACGGTCGGTCTCATCACCTATATGCGAACCGACGGCGTGCAGATGGCGCCAGAGGCGATCGACGCGGCGCGCAGCGCCATCGTCGACCAGTTCGGCCAGCGCTACGTGCCGGAAAAGCCGCGCTTCTACTCGACCAAGGCGAAGAACGCCCAGGAGGCGCACGAGGCGATCCGCCCGACCGATTTCGACCGCTCGCCCGACCGTGTGCGCAAATTCCTCGATGCCGACCAGATTCGGCTCTACGAGCTGATCTGGAAGCGCGGCATCGCCAGCCAGATGGCGTCGGCCGAGATCGAGCGCACGACGGCTGAAATCACCGCCGACAATAAGGGAGAGAAGGCCGGTCTGCGCGCCGTCGGTTCGGTCATCCGCTTCGATGGTTTCATCGCCGCCTATACCGACCAGAAGGAAGATGGCGAGCAGAGCGACGACGGCGACGAGGATGGCCGCCTGCCGGAGATCAATGCGCGCGAGGCGCTCGCCAAGCAGAAGATCAATTCAACGCAGCATTTCACCGAACCGCCGCCGCGCTATTCGGAAGCCTCGCTGATCAAGAAGATGGAAGAGCTCGGCATCGGCCGCCCCTCCACCTATGCCGCGACGCTCGCGACGCTGCGCGACCGCGACTATGTGATGATCGACAAACGCAAGCTGATTCCGCAGGCCAAGGGCCGTCTGGTGACGGCTTTCCTCGAGAGCTTCTTCACCAAATATGTCGAATACGACTTCACCGCCGATCTCGAAGAGAAGCTTGACCGGATTTCCGCCGGCGAGTTGAACTGGAAGCAGGTGCTGCGCGATTTCTGGAAGGATTTCTTCGCACAGATCGAGGACACCAAGGAACTGCGCGTCACCAACGTGCTCGATTCGCTGAACGAGGCGCTGGCACCCCTCGTCTTCCCGAAACGGGAGGACGGCAGCGACCCGCGCATCTGTCAGGTCTGCGGCACCGGCAACCTGTCGCTGAAGCTCGGCAAATACGGCGCCTTCGTCGGCTGCTCGAACTATCCGGACTGCAACTACACCCGCCAGCTCTCCTCCGAAAACGGCGGAGAAGCAGACGGTGCTGCGCTCAACGAGCCGAAGAACCTCGGCACCGATCCGACGACCGGCGAGGAGCTGACGCTGCGTTCCGGCCGCTTCGGCCCCTATATCCAGCGCGGCGACGGCAAGGAGGCCAAACGCGCCTCGTTGCCAAAAGGCTGGAAGCCCGAGGATATCGATTATGAAAAGGCGATGGCGCTGATCTCGCTGCCGCGCGATATTGGCAAACATCCCGAATCAGGCAAGATGATCTCGTCCGGCATCGGCCGCTATGGGCCGTTCCTCCTGCACGACGGCTCCTATGCCAATCTGGAAACCGTCGAGGACGTGTTCTCGGTCGGCCTCAACCGCGCCGTGACTGTTATCGCTGAAAAGGCGAAGCAGGCCCCAGGGCGGGGTGCGCGCGGCACGCCGGCGGCACTGAAGACGCTCGGCGATCATCCTGATGGCGGCGCCATCACCGTGCGCGACGGCAAGTACGGCCCCTACGTCAACTGGGGCAAGGTCAACGCCACGCTGCCGAAGGGCAAGGATCCCCAGGCGATCACCGTCGAGGAGGCGCTTGCGCTGATCGCCGAAAAGGCCGGCAAGGCGCCTGTGGGCAAAGCGGCCAAGGCGAAAGCCAAGCCGAAGGCGGCGGCGGCCGAAGCCAAGACCACCAAGACGGCTGCCAAGCCGAAAACAACGAAGGCGAAAGCGCCCGCGAAATCGAAAAAGGGCTGACGTGAGCAGGATACCGCGCGAGAGAACGAACCCTGCGGGCAAGCGTCCGGGCAAGATCGGCCGCAAGGATGCTTCCGCCGTCGAGCCGCTGAACATCGTCCATGGCACGCTGCCTTCGCGCGAGGTGATCCTGCGCTTCATCGCCGACCATCCGCAGAAAGCGTCCAAGCGTGAACTCGCCAAGGCTTTCGGCCTGAAAGGCGATAGCCGCGTCGAGCTCAAGCAAATGCTGCAGGAGCTCGAGCAGGATGGCATGCTGCAGAAGAACCGCAAGTCGCTGATCCGTCCCGGTGCGCTGCCGCCCGTCACCGTTCTCGACATCACCACACGCGACAAGGACGGCGATCTGATCGGACGGCCGGCGGAATGGCCGGAGGATCAGGGCGTAGCACCCGCCGTCGCCATCCGCCAGCAATCGCCCGCAGGCCGCCAGGGCAAGGGCAAGGCGCCGGTCGCAGGCCTCGGCGACCGCATCCTGGCGAAGATCTTCCCGGCTGTCGATCGCGGCGGTCCGGCTTATACGGCGCGGATCATCAAGGTGATCGACAGGCGCCGCGGCGCCTCGATGGGCGTCTTCCGTACGGCACCCGGCGGCGGCGGCCGGCTGCTGCCGATCGAACGGCGCGGCGAGGAGATGGTAATCGATCCCGACTTCACCGGCGGCGCCACGGACGGCGATCTGGTCGAAGTCGAAATCGCCCGTCTCGGCCGTTTCGACCTGCCGCGCGCCAAGGTGCTTTCCGTCGTCGGTTCCGTCGGTTCGGAAAAAGCGATCTCGATGATCGCGATCCATGCGCACGGCATCCCGCATGTCTTCCCGCCGGCCGTCATCGCCGAGGCGGAGGCCGCAAGGCCCGCCAGCATGTCGCATCGCGAGGATTGGCGCGACGTACCGCTGATCACCATCGACCCGGCCGATGCCAAGGACCATGACGACGCCGTCTATGCCGAGCTCGACCCCTCGCCCGACAATCCCGGCGGCGTCATCGTCACCGTCGCGATTGCCGACGTCTCCTGGTATGTCCGCTCCAATTCGCCGCTCGACCGCGAGGCGCTGAAGCGCGGCAACTCCGTCTATTTCCCCGATCGCGTCGTGCCGATGCTACCGGAGCGCATCTCCAACGATCTCTGCTCGCTGAAGCAAGGCGTTGACCGCCCGGCGCTCGCCGTGCGCATGAGTTTTTCCGGGGAAGGCCGCAAGATCGGCCACATCTTTCATCGCATCATGATGAAAAGTGCCGCAAAGCTATCCTACCAGCAGGCGCAGGCGGCGATCGACGGAAAGCCGGACGATCAGACCGGGCCGATGCTCGAGCCGATCCTGAAGCCGCTCTGGCACGCCTATGAGGTGATGAAGCGCGGACGCGACCGGCGCCAGCCGCTGGAACTCGACATGCCGGAGCGCAAGATCCTCCTGAAGCCCGACGGCACGGTCGACCGGGTGGTCGTGCCGCCACGCCTCGATGCGCATAAGCTGATCGAAGAGATGATGATCCAGGCGAACGTTTGCGCCGCCGAGACGCTCGAAAAGAAGCGTCAGCCGCTGATCTACCGCATCCATGACGGTCCGACGCTTGCCAAGCAGGAGATCCTGCGCGAGTTCCTGGCCACGCTCGGCATCTCGCTTGCCAAGGGCGGCAACATGCGCGCCAACAACTTCAACGGCATTCTGGCGAAGGCGGAGGGCACGCCGCATCAGACCATGGTGAGCGAGATGGTGCTGCGTTCGCAGAGCCAGGCGATCTACGGCCCGGAGAATATCGGCCATTTCGGCCTCAACCTGATGAAATACGCCCACTTCACCTCGCCGATCCGCCGCTACGCCGATCTCATCGTGCATCGCGCCCTCGTCGGCTCGCTCGGCTTCGGCGAAGGCGGCATCACGCCGGACGAGGAGGCAGCACTCGACGATATCGCGGCCGAAATCTCGACATTCGAGCGCCGGGCCATGGCAGCCGAGCGCGAGACCGTCGACCGGCTGATCGCGCATCACCTCAGCGGCCGGGTCGGCGAGGAATTTGCCGGGCGGGTCTCGGGTGTGACGAAATCGGGGCTTTTTATCGCCCTGCCGGACTATGGCGCCGACGGTTTCGTCCCTATATCTACGCTCGGCACCGATTACTTCATCTATGACGAGGCGCACCAGGCGCTTTCCGGTGAAAAGACGGGGCTCGGCTATCGCCTGGGCGACAGCGTCACAGTAAAGCTTGCCGAAGCGATCCCGCTTGCCGGCGCGCTGCGTTTCGAGATGATCAGCGAGGGCCGCGAAATGCCGGCGGCGATGCGCTCCTTCCACAAGGCGGGGCGCCGCGACAGGGGCCAGGTTCGCAAGAAACCCGGAACGAGGCCGCCACGCGGACGGCACTAAAGCACGTCGCAATCTTTCAGATTGGCTCCCCGCGCTATAGGCCCTTGTTTTCACGCATGTCGTTATCGCAAACCGCTGCAGAGTTTCGCGCGACGTGTTTTAGATCCGAAGAGGAACATGCGATGAGCACACCGACCGATCCGGCCCTCCGCTACGGCGATACGCCCGAGGTCGAGCGTCCGCTTGGGCGCTCCGTCTTGCGCGGGCTGATGAACCGCTGCCCGGCCTGCGGCAGCGGCAAGCTCTTTCGCGCCTTCCTGAAGCCGGTCGATCATTGCGCAGCCTGCGGCGAGGCGATGCATCACCAGCGCGCCGACGACCTGCCGCCCTATATCGTCATCCTCGTCCTCGGCCACGTCGTGGTCGGCGGCTATATGCTGACCGACCTGACTTTCGTGCTGCCGGTCTGGGTCCATCTGGCCATCTGGGCGCCGATCACCGTCATCACCGCGCTTGCCTCGATCCAGCCGATCAAGGGCGGGGTCATCGGTCTGCAATGGGCGCTGCGCATGCACGGCTTCGGTGGCGAGAGCGACGGTCCGGACGATTACGACATCCCCGGCCGGCCGAATTAGCGCCTTCACCTTCCAGACATATTTAACGTGTAGTGCCAGCCCTCCACCGACCACCACCCAAATGCGGGAGCCGACGATCCTCAAGACCTGACATGGTAAGCATTTCTTGCCCGAACGGGCTTTACATTCCGCAGATGGTCACTCACATCGGAAATACTGCGAAGCGGCATCCGTCACCTGGATTTGGCACGTCCGTGTCTATCTATCTGACGGGATCGGCCGATGCGTTCGCGCACCTCTCTAAGGATGGATAAATGTCTCAGCCGAGAACCGGCACACCGGGCGATGTCGAAGAAATCCATTGGCCTTCTCTGGTGGCAGCCATCTCGTCCATATCAGCCGTTGGCATAGCAATCGGCCTCGGTCTGCCCCTCCTCAGCATCATCCTCGAAAAACGTGGCATCTCGTCCACCCTGATAGGGCTGAACACGGCGATGGCCGGGGTCGCGGCGATGGCCGCCGCACCGATCACCACCAAGCTCGCCCATAAATATGGCGTGGCTCCGACAATGATCTGGGCCGTGCTGATTTCGGCGCTGAGCGCGCTGGGTTTCTATTACGCCCAGGATTTCTGGATGTGGTTTCCGCTGCGTTTCGCCTTCCACGGCGCGACGACGACGCTGTTCATCCTCTCCGAATTCTGGATCAACGCCGCTTCGCCGCCTTCCAAGCGCGGTTTCGTGCTCGGCATCTATGCGACGGTGCTTTCCCTCGGCTTCGCGGCCGGACCATTGCTCTTTTCCATCCTCGGCAGCGACGGCATCTTTCCCTTCCTGATCGGCGCCGCCGCCATCCTGCTGGCGGCCATCCCGATCTTCATCGCCCGCGACGAAAGCCCGGTGCTCGAGGAAAAACCGGAGCTGCATTTCATGCGCTACGTTTTCCTGGTACCGACGGCGACGGCGGCGGTCTTCATCTTCGGCGCGGTCGAAGCGGGCGGGCTGTCGCTTTTCCCGATTTTTGCGGTGCGCGCCCATTTCACCGAATCGCAGGCCGCACTTCTGCTCACCATGATGGGCGTCGGCAACGTCATCTTTCAGATCCCGCTCGGCCTGCTTTCCGACCGCATCGCCGACAAGCGGCCGCTTCTGGCCGGCATGGCGCTGATGGGCTTCATCGGCTCGATGATGTTGCCGCTGTTGCTCGACAACTGGCTGCTGATGGCCGGGCTCCTGCTTTTCTGGGGTGGCTGCGTCTCGGGCCTCTATACGGTCGGCCTCAGCCATCTCGGCTCGCGGCTGACGGGCTCCGATCTTGCAGCGGCCAATGCCGCCTTTGTCTTCTGTTATGCGATGGGAACCGTGGCCGGGCCGCAGGCGATCGGCGCGGCGATCGATCTCGCCGGAAATAACGGTTTTGCCTGGGCGATTGCGGCTTTCTTCGGTCTTTACGCCCTACTTTCCGGCATCAGACTGATGTTCATTCGAAAACGGGCTTGACTTTTCGGGCGGGATTCGTAGTTTCGCGCCAGGATTTGCCGTGGAGCCCATCCGGCTTCCACGGCTTTCATTTTCTTAAAGGCAGGACGACCATGGCCAAGGCTACAACAATCAAGATCAAGCTGCTGTCGACAGCCGACACTGGTTTCTTCTACGTCACCACGAAGAACAGCCGTACGATGACGGACAAGATGACGAAGACGAAGTACGACCCGGTTGCAAAGAAGCACGTCGAGTTCAAGGAAACCAAGATCAAGTAATCACTTGGCCTGACGGATTTCAAAAAAGCGCGCGCCCTCGGGTTGCGCGTTTTTTATTGCCCGGATTGATCGTCTTTAAAAAATGATAGCGCAAACAGAAAAACGCCGCCCTTCCATCTTCGGGAAGTGGCGGCGTTTTCTTGAAAGGGGGTCGGCCAGCATGCAAAACGGCACGAGGAACCGCTATAACTTGCCTACTAGCCGACCGACCCCACGACCCAGGAGATGCGGCGGACCTGAGCATCATGGGGTATCGACAACTCCTCAACGGGAGCGCTTCTCTTATGAGCCGATAATTTGCGCAAAAATGAAAGAAAATCAACAAATTCTTAATGGTGAATGTTTGCAGCTTGATTCTATGGTTAAAAGCCCAGATTTGGGACATACAAAGATTTATCCGCTCTGCTTGGACTCGAAGCGTAGCGCCTGACGTTTGGAAGAAATTCGACAATATAACTGAACAACTTACGCCTCGCCTCCCCCTACGTGAGGTGACGCCGCCGCAATCTATTTGATCCTGTTGGCGACAGGCATTCTTTATAGTCTTCATTTCATTGTGAGCTACGGCCTGACACTCTCAAGACTATCGCGCGGCAACACATCCGCAGCAACGCGGCGAGTCCATTTTTGGGCTATTGAGTTGCGAAATTTTAGCCCTGCATTGCACAGGCGAAATTAAAAATCGGTAACAATTGGCTTACCGCAGTGGAAAACTCGCAAATGGCACATATGGCGGCAAGTGATTCGTCACGCGGCCGCGGCCACCACACGGTTGCGACCGGTATTCTTGGCCTCGTAAAGGGCCAGATCCGCCTGTTTCATCAGCTGGCCCGGGGTCAGCACCGACGCAATACGCGAGGCGATGCCGAAGGAAGCAGTGACATTCAGCGCTTCCCCGGAGTGTTTCAGCATGAAGGGAGCGCTTTCGATCGCCGCGCGCAAACGCTCGGCGACGGCGGCGGCAATTTCCGGCGAGGTGTCGGGCATCACGACGACGAATTCTTCACCACCGTAGCGGCAGGCGAGATCGGCGCCGCGGATGGTCGAACGGACGCGATTTGAAAATTCCCGCAGCACCTCGTCGCCGCCATCATGGCCGTAGGTGTCGTTCACATGCTTGAAACGGTCGATATCGGTGATCAGCACCGAAAGCGGCCGGCCCCGCGCCATCGAACGGTTGAAGAGCACGTTCAGGTGATTGTCGAGATAGCGCCGATTATAAAGGCCGGTCAGCGGATCGGTCACGGCAAGCTCGATCGTCTGCTTGACGCTGGCGCGCAGGCGGTCGTTATAGCGCTTGCGGCGGATCTGCGTCAGGCTGCGGGCAACCAGTTCGTTGGGATCGACCGGGCGGATGATGTAGTCGTTGACGCCAAGATCGAGCGCGCGCACGACCATTTCGTCAGCGCCCTGCTCGGTGATGATCAGGATCGGCAGGAAGCGGGTGCGCTCCAGCGAGCGCAGCTGCGAGCAGAGGCGAAGCGGGTCGTAATCGTCGAAGTTGGCGTTGACGATGACGAAATCGAACGCGCTTTCGGCCGCCTCGAAGAGGGCGGCCTGCGGATCGGAGAGGGCAAGCACGTCGGCGACGGGCTTCAGCGCCTTGATGATGCGCTCCTGCGAATTGGCGCGGCCGTCGACGAGCAGGACCTGAGCGGTCTCGTCGGCGCGGCCCTCGCCTGCCCGTGTGAGGTCATCGATGCCCATCGTATGGGCAGTGTCGGCGCGGATACGCAGCTCATCGCTCAACGTCTTCAGCCGCAGCAGGCTCTTCACCCGGGAGATCAGCTGCAGATCGTTGACCGGCTTGGTAAGAAAATCGTCAGCGCCAGCTTTCAGGCCGCGTACGCGATCGGTCGGCTGGTCGAGCGCGGTGACCATGACGACTGGAATATGGGCGGTCTTCTGGCTGGCCTTCAGCCGCTCGCAGACCTCGAAACCGTCTATGCCGGGCATCATGATGTCGAGCAGGATGAGATCGACCTGGTTGCGCTCGCAGATCGCCAGTGCCGTGTAGCCGTCCGCTGCGGTCATCACGTCGAAATACTCCGCAAGCAACCGCGCTTCGAGCAGCTTCACGTTGGCCGGAATATCGTCAACCACCAGTATTCGCGCAGTCATCAGCGTCTTTCCGATGCGTCAGGCATCGCCCAGATAGGTCTTGATCGTCTCGATGAATTTCGGAACCGAGATCGGCTTGGAAACATAGGCCTCGCAGCCGCCCTGGCGGATCCGCTCTTCGTCACCCTTCATCGCGAAAGCCGTAACGGCGATGACGGGAATCACGTGCAGCTCGTCGTCTTCCTTCAGCCATTTCGTGACTTCGAGGCCGGAGACTTCGGGAAGCTGAATATCCATCAGGATGAGGTCGGGGCGATGCTTGCGCGCCAGATCGAGCGCCTCCATACCATTTCTGGTCTGGATCGTCGTATAACCGGACGCCTCGATGAGGTCGCGAAAGAGCTTCATGTTGAGCTCGTTATCTTCTACAATCATCACCTGTTTGGGCATGACAAGCTGTCCCTACGTCCGTTCGCGCAGCGGTTCGTCCCATGAGAAAGGCACATGCGGACAAATAGCTCCGTGAAACCGATAGCGCACGCTACCGGTATTTGGTTGAAGAAAAGGTAACTTACCCAGCGAAATGCAAAGCAACTTCAAGACTTCGAAACAACAGGCCGCCGACCCGCACGAGACGGCGATCGCCGTGCTCGGCTGGCTTGCCGACGATCCCGACATGTTCGGCCGCTTCCTCGCCCTGACGGGTGTGGCGCCCGGCCAGGTGCGCAACGCCGTCGACGATCCCGGATTCCTCGCCGGCATGATGGATTTCCTGATGAACCATGAACCGACGGCGATGGCCTTCTGCGCGGCGAGCGGGATCAGCCCGGAGACGGTGACGGCGGCCTGGCGGCATTTCTCTTCACCGGGCCTCGATTCCGGAGAATACTGACCGTGACCTCCGGGGAATTCGACATCTCGCATATCCGCCTCGGCGAACGGCCTTTGATCGTCTGCGACGTCGACGACGTCGTGCTGCAGTTCATCGGTCCCTTCCAGCTTTTCCTTCAAAGCCAGGGTTGCGCGTTTCTGCCGCGATCGTTCCGGCTGCACGGCAACATCGTCTCGCAAGCCGACGGCGTGGAGATCGAGGATCAGGAGGTCAGCCGGCTGATCGAGGAATTCTTCGAAGCCCAAGAGCTGTGGCAGACGCCGCTCGACCGCGTCGTCGAAACGCTCGACCGGCTTTCGGAAGAGGCCGATATCCTTTTCCTGACAGCCATGCAGCCGCGGTTCCAGAACCAGCGCCGTCGCCTGCTCGACAGGATGGGCCTGCTCTTTCCGCTGCTTGCTACCGAACAACCCAAAGGGCCGATCGTTCACGCATTGCATGCCAGCCGCTCCCTTCCCGTCATCTTCATCGATGATATGGCGCTCAATCTGCATTCCGTCAGGGATCACGTCGCCGATTGCCTGCTGATTCACCTGGTGCCGAACTCGCCCGTCCATCGCTTCGCCCCGGCCGCCGCTAACGACATCACCCGCGCCACCGACTGGACGCATGTGGCCGCGCTGATCGAGGCGCATTTTGTTTCCGGCACCTTCACGCGCGCAGTTCCAGCCGCATGAGCGGACGGCCGTCCTTGCGCCGCGCAACCGTCTCGAAACCGGCGGCATCGAAGATCGCCGTAGAGCCGATGCAGAGCGTCACGGATTTCGACTGCTTGACATGATCGATCGGACAGGCTTCGAGCAGCCGCGCTCCCTGGCGCCGGGCATGGTCGATCGCGCCGGCGAGCAGACGGTGGCTCATTCCCGTGCCGCGAAGTTTGGGCAGCAGGAAGAAGCAACTGACGGCCCAGATGGATGGATCATGCGCATCGCCCTCCTCCAGCGGCCGCGAGACGGTGCGCGGCGAATTGAACTGCGGTACGTCGTGGCGCGGCCCGACCTGCACCCAGGCGACCGGCGCGCCGTCCGCATAACAGAGGATGCCAGGCGGCGGACCCGCCTTGATCCGCTCCCGCATATGCGCCTTGCGTTCGTCGGCCGCCATCTTCGTCCTCACCCCATACGGCAGACGCAACGCGACGCACCAGCAGTTATAGAAGGCACCCTGCGGCCCGAACATGACTTCGAAATCGTCCCAGCGTTCTGGCGTTACCGGCTCGAAACGAAGATTGTTATCCAAAGGCAAAGCTCCCGCCCTCTCTTGAGACTCGGAAGCTTAAGGCGTAATGTCCCGGCGTTCAATCTTTGTTCTCATCATGACGCCTGCGCCTGACAAGACACCCGGCTTCTGTCGCGACTGCCTTGCCGAGCAGAAGGGCGAGGCGCGCCGTTGCGTTTCCTGCGGCAGCCCCCGTCTCGTGCGCCACCGCGAACTCTACGCCTTGACGCTTGCGCATATCGATTGCGACGCCTTTTACGCAGCGGTGGAGAAACGCGACAATCCGGAACTTGCCGACAAGCCTGTCATTATCGGCGGCGGCAAACGCGGTGTGGTTTCCACCGCCTGCTATATCGCCCGCATCCACGGCGTACGGTCGGCCATGCCGATGTTCAAGGCGCTGGAGGCATGCCCTCAAGCGATCGTCATCCGCCCCGACATGGAGAAATATGTCCGGGTCGGACGGCAGGTGCGCGCCATGATGCAGGATCTGACGCCGCTGGTGCAGCCGCTATCGATCGACGAGGCCTTCCTGGAGCTCGGCGGCACCGAGAGGCTGCATCACGATCCGCCGGCGCGCACCCTGGCCAAATTCGCCCGTCGCATCGAAAGGGAGATCGGCATCACAGTTTCGGTTGGGCTTTCCTATTGCAAATTCCTCGCCAAGGTCGCCTCCGATCTGCAGAAGCCGCGCGGCTTTTCGGTCATCGGCCGAGAGGAAGCGGTCGAGTTCCTGGCGCCGCGTCCCGTCACCACCATCTGGGGCGTCGGCAAGGCCTTTGCGGCGACGTTGGAGGCGGACGGCATCCGCACCATCAGCCAGTTGCAGCAGATGGAGGAAAACGACCTGATGCGCCGCTACGGCAGCATCGGCCAGCGGCTGGCACGGCTGTCGCGCGGCATCGACGACCGCGAGGTGCATCTTAACGATGCGGCCAAGAGCGTATCAGCCGAGACGACCTTCTTCGACGACATATCGCGCTACGACGATCTGGTGCCGATCCTGCGCAACCTTTCCGAAAAGGTCTCCTGGCGGCTGAAGAAAAACGACATTGCCGGCCATACCGTCGTCCTGAAGATGAAGACCGCCGATTTCAAGTCGCGCACCCGCAACCGCAAGCTCGAAGACCCGACCCAGCTTGCCGACAAGATCTTCCGCACCGGGCTCGAGCTTCTCGAAAAAGAGACTGATGGTACGAAATTCCGCCTGATCGGCATCGGCGTTACCGATCTCGGCGATGCCGCCCTCGCCGATCCGCCCGACCTCATCGACCGGCAATCGGGCCGGCGGGCGGCAGCCGAAGCGGCGATGGACAAGCTGCGTGACAAGTTCGGCGAGAAAACGGTCGAGACCGGCTACACCTTCGGCAGCGGCAGGCGCGATCACTAACGCGTGAGGGCAGCCGGCGATCCGGCCTATAAAATCTTCGTTAAACTTCGTCCCATAATGTGCCGGGCAAGTATTGCGTATGGTTGGGTATCATGTTCTCGCGTCTCGTCTTCGGCCTCGGCTTGCTGTCGGCCACCGCACTCGTGCACCCCGCTCTTGCCGTGGATGCGCGCACGCTGCAGATCATCGTCTCGAAGGACAAGCAGTCGCTTGCGGTCTATGATGGCACCGAGGTCGTCGCGACCTCGAAGGTCTCGACCGGCAAGGACGGCCACACGACGCCGAGCGGCATATTTTCGGTGCTGGAAAAGCAGAAATACCACGAATCCAATCTCTATTCCAACGCCCCGATGCCGTTCATGCAACGGCTGACCTGGTCCGGCATCGCGCTGCACGAATCCAATTCGGTGCCGCGTTATCCGGCCTCGCATGGCTGCGTGCGCATGCCCGGCGCCTTCGCAAAAATGCTCTATGGGATGACCGACCGCGGTGTCCCCGTCATTATCAGCGACGGTGAACTGGCGCCGCAACCGATCGACCATCCGACGCTTTTCCATCGGCAAGCACCGGCGGCGATGCCGCTGCTTTCGGATGTCGAGCTGCGGCCTTCCATGCCCGACGGCCTCGGGGAGCCGGTACAGGTGGCGATGAACGACACGGCTGCGATGCCGATGCCGGCCGTGCCGCCGATTGCAGCGCCCGAACCCGAGCCGCCGTCCGAGCCGATCAGCATGCTCGTTACGCGACGGACACTGCGCGAGACGGTGATCGACATCCAGACCCTACTCAACCAGCTCGGCTTTTCCGCCGGCAATCCGGACGGCTTGCTTGGTCCGTCGACCGTGCAGGCGATCAAGGCTTTCAAGACATTGCGGCCGACGGAATTCGCCGCCGACAGGAACCTGGTCTCAGACACGCTCCTCAGGGAAGTCTATGCCGCGGCAGGCAAGGGCGAGCCGCCGAACGGCGTCATTATGGTGCGGCAGGCCTTCAAGCCCCTCTTCGAAGCGCCGGTGACGATCGCCGATCCGGGATTGGCGCTTGGCACGCATTTCTTCACGTTGCATGCCGTCGATGCAAAGGCCGGCACGGCGGACTGGTTCGCTATCACGCTCGAGAACAATCTCTCCCGCGAAACGATGAAGCGGCTCGGCATCACCAATCAGGAAAGCTCGATCATCACAGGCAAGCCGATCGCCCGTTCGCTCAGCCGGATTGCCATCCCCGATGAGACCCGCCGCAAGATCGACGCCCTCATCGCGCCGGGCTCGACGCTGACGATCTCCGATACCGGCCTCGGCCGGGAGACCGGCGAAGGCACGGATTTCATCACCATCACCCGCGGGTGATCAGACGAGCTCGACGTCGACGACGCCGGGGGCGGCGCGAAGGGCGGCGGCAATCTCCGGCGTGATGCGGTATTTCTCCGACAGCGCCACTTCCACCTCGCGTTTGCCATCCTCCTTGATGACGATGAAGGAGACGAGGCCGTCACCCTTGGCGTTCAGATGGCCGGCGACCATCCGCAGCGGTCCAGAATCGCGGACATAGACGCGCAGCGCCTTCTGCATCTGCAGCGACTTTTCCTCCAGCGACTGGATCGTCTGGATGCGCAGGCCGATGCCCTCCGGCCGCTCCTCGCCCGTCGCGGTCAGCACAAAAGATTTTCCCGACTCGAGCACATCGCGATACTGGTTCAGCATTTCCGAAAACAGCACCGCTTCGAACTGGCCTGAAGAATCCGAAAAGACGATGATGCCCATCTTGTTGCCGGTGCGAGTCTTGCGCTCCTGCTTCGAGATGACGGTACCGGCAAGCCGCGCATTGGCCGCGCCCTGTTTGATGGCGGCGGAAAACTCGGCAAAGGTCTGCACCCGCATCTTCTGCAGGATGTTGTTGTAGGAATCGAGCGGGTGGGCTGTCAGATAAAAGCCCAGCACCTGGAATTCCTTGAGCAGCCGCTCAGAGGGGAGCCACGGCGAGAACGGCGGCAGGGAGATCTTCTCGGGCCCCGACGTCAGCGTACTGCCGAAAATGTCCGACTGGCCGCTCAGCTTGTTCTCCTGGGCGCGCTGGGCATAACCGAGAACACGGTCGAGGCCGGCTGCCAGCTGGGCGCGGTCCATGTCGAAACAATCGAAGGCGCCGGCATAGATCAGGCTTTCGAGCACGCGACGATTGACCTGGCGCGGATCGATGCGCAGGCAGAAATCCTCAATGCTGGCAAAGGGCTTGTCGCCACGCACCTCGACGATATGGTCGACGGCGGATTCGCCGACGCCCTTGAGTGCGGCGAGCGCGTAATAGATGCGGTTGTCGCCGGTCTCGAAATGGCGGAAGGAGGTCTGCACCGAGGGTGCGATCACCTCGATGCCGAGGCGCTTGGCATCCTGACGGAAATCATTGACCTTTTCCGTGTTGGACATGTCGAGCGTCATCGAGGCGGCGAGGAATTCGACCGGATAATGCGCCTTCATGTAGGCCGTCTGGTAGGAGACGATGGCATAGGCGGCGGCATGCGACTTGTTGAAGCCGTAATTGGCGAACTTCGCCAGCAGTTCGAAGATATTGTCGGCCTGCGGTTTCGACACACCATTCTTGACCGCGCCAACGACAAAGCGTTCGCGCTGCTGGTCCATCTCGGCCTTGATCTTCTTGCCCATGGCGCGGCGCAGAAGGTCGGCTTCGCCAAGCGAATAGCCTGATAGTACCTGGGCGATCTGCATCACCTGTTCCTGATAGACGATGACGCCTTGCGTTTCCTTGAGCAGGTGGTCGATCATCGGATGGATCGATTCCAGCTCTTCGTCGCCGTGCTTGCGGGCATTGTAGGTCGGGATATTCTCCATCGGGCCGGGACGATAGAGCGCCACCAGCGCGATGATGTCCTCGATGCAGTCCGGCTTCATGCCGATCAGCGCCTTGCGCATGCCGGCACTTTCCACCTGGAACACGCCGACCGTCTCGCCGCGCGACAGCATCTCGTAGGTTTTCTTGTCGTCGAGAGGAATGGCCGCGAGATCGACCTTGACGCCGAGCTTGGCGACGAAATCGACGGCGACCTTCAGCACCGTCAGCGTCTTCAGGCCGAGGAAGTCGAATTTGACGAGGCCCGCCTGCTCCACCCATTTCATGTTGAACTGGGTAACCGGCATATCCGAACGCGGATCGCGATACATCGGCACGAGCTTGGAAAGTGGCCGGTCACCGATGACGATGCCGGCGGCATGGGTCGAGGCATGGCGGTAAAGCCCCTCGATCTTCTGGGCGATGTCGAGCAGGCGCGCGACAACCGGTTCCTTTGCCGCCTCCTCCTGCAGTTTCGGCTCTTCCTCGATCGCTTTGGACAGCGGCGTCGGGTTGGCCGGGTTGTTCGGCACGAGTTTGCAGATCTTGTCGACCTGGCCGTAGGGCATTTCCAGCACGCGGCCGACGTCGCGAAGGGCGGCGCGTGCCTGCAGCGAACCGAAGGTGATGATCTGCGCCACCTGCTCGCGGCCATACTTGGCCTGGACGTAGCGGATCACCTCTTCGCGGCGATCCTGGCAAAAGTCGATGTCGAAGTCCGGCATCGAGACGCGTTCCGGATTGAGGAAGCGCTCGAAGAGCAGCGAAAAACGCAAGGGATCGACGTCGGTGATCGTCAAGGCATAGGCAACCAGCGAACCGGCGCCCGAACCGCGGCCGGGACCGACCGGAATGTCATGCTGCTTGGCCCATTTGATGAAGTCGGCAACGATCAGGAAGTAACCGGGAAAACGCATGCGCTCGATGACGCTGAGCTCGAAATCCAGCCGTTCGCGATAGTCCTTTTCCTCGTAACCCGGCGACATGCCGAGCGTTGCAAGCCGCATGTCCAGTCCTTCGACCGCCTGGCGGCGCAGCTCGCCCGCCTCGGCGCGTTCGGCCTCCTCGGCATCGTCGGTCGCACCGGTGAAGCGTGGCAGGATCGGCTTTCGCGTCTTCAGCACGAAGGAGCAGCGCGTGGCAATCTCGATCGTATTTTCCAGTGCTTCCGGCAGGTCGGCGAAAAGCTTGACCATCTCGGCCCGGCTCTTCAGATAGTGATCCGGCGTCAGGCGAAAGCGGCTGTCGTCGGAGACTATGGCGTTGTGCGCGACCGCCATCAGCGCATCATGGGCGTCGTAATCGTCGCGGGTCGGAAAAAAGGCCTCGTTGGTCGCAACCAGCGGCAGGTCGTGGGCGTAGGCGAGCCCGATAATCTTCTGCTCGTGCCGCTTGTCGTAAGTGCCGTGCCGTTGCAGCTCGACATAGAGCCTGTCGCCGAAGAGACGCTTCAGCGTGAGCAGCCGGACTTCCGCCTGAGCGGGATGGCCTTCCTTGATCGCCACGTCAACCGGCCCGGTCAAGGCGCCGCTCAATGCGATCAGTCCTTCCGTGCCTGCCTCCTCCAGCCAGGAGGAGCTGATATGAACAGCCTGGTTGCTCTCGCCGCCGAGATAGGCCCGGCTGACGAGATCGACCAGGCGTTCGTAACCGGCATCCGTTGCGGCAAGAAGAACGATCGACGGCAGCTTGACCAGGGCCTGCTGGCCGCCGCGCTTTTCCGTTTCCAACCCGTCTCCCATATCGATCGAGACCTGACAGCCGATGATCGGCTGCAGGCCGTCTTCCATCGCCTTCTGGGAGAATTCGAGGGCGACGAACAGATTGTTGGTGTCGGTAATCGCAATCGCCGGCTGGCTGTCGCCGGTCGCTTTGTAGAGGATCTTCTTCAGCGGCAGTGCGCCCTCGAGAAGCGAATAGGCTGAATGGACCCTCAGATGGATGAAACCTGGCGCACCGCCGGTCGCCTCACCCGTTGAACCCTTTGCCGTATCCGCCATAACATGCCTTCCCAATCACCCGAATGAATCGGACGTATTGTCGGCAAAGAGGGCGATGATGTCCAGAAGAAGTCCCGCGTCCGGACCGCATGATTACCATGCGATCCCCTGAAAACTTTAGAGCGCCATGACGATGAGCGAGAAGCTGGCAACGAACATTGCGATGGAGGTGAAGGCTGCGATATCACGGATCATGTCAGTCATCGGTCTCTCCTTTACTCGTTATGTTTTCAATTTGTTCCATGTATGTTCTGTTGTCAACAGGAATCTTTTCCTTCTTTCTTGTGGTCGAAAATCCCAGGAAAATAGGCGCCGAATCGGCTAAAGGCCGGCGCTCGACGTTATCGGCAGCACCCTTGCCCTTTTCCCGATCCGCCGCAGATCGGCAATGGTGCTCAGGCGGCAGACCTCCTCAGGGCGACTCTTTATTTCTCACCTATGTTCCCTTTTTGTTCTTTACATGCCGCGGCATATTTGCCAGCATCGGGGCCGAGAGGAGAATGACATGGTCGAGCTTGCGATGCTGAACGAATTCGTCGTGGAGGCGAAGGCTGCCACCTATGTCGGCGGCGGCGTGGCGCGCGTGCCCTGTCGGCCGGGTGCCCACGATATCGGTTACGAACGCGGCGACTGGCGCTATCTCGACAGCTATTTCGGCGGGACCGATTTCGCCGGACAGGAAGTGGTGTGGCTTGCCGACGAGCCCGCCTGGGCGATGAATTATTTCGGCTGCATCATCGCAGCGAAGCTGATCGACGGCACAGCAGCCGGAGCAGTGATCAAGGCCGCACTTTCGGCGATGTATCGCGATGGCCGGTTTCTTGGCGGGATGGAATTCGACCATCCGTTCGGCCGCTATATCGACAGTAGCGAAGGCGGCTGCGAGCGGTTCATCGGCCACGAATGCATCATGGTCGATGGCCAGAAGGCCTATCAACTCGACTATCGCGGCGGATTGATCATCCCTTGATGTGATCTGGGCCTCAGAAATCGACGATCTTGCCGTCCGAAATCGTCACGCGTCGATCCATGCGGCGGGCGAGTTCGTGATTATGGGTGGCGATGAGGGCAGCAAGGCCGGACTGGCGCACCAGCGCTTCCAGCGCGTCGAAGACGTAGCTTGCCGTTTCGGGGTCGAGATTGCCGGTTGGCTCGTCGGCAAGAAGCAGGGTCGGCGCATTGGCGACGGCGCGGGCAATTGCGACGCGCTGCTGCTCGCCGCCGGAAAGCTCGCCGGGGCGATGCGAGCCACGATGGCCGATGCGCATATAATCGAGAAGCTGGCCGGCCCGCTCTCCGGCCTCCTTCCAGGAAAGCCCGGCGATCAGTTGCGGCATCATGATATTTTCGAGCGCCGAGAATTCCGGCAGCAGGTGGTGGAACTGGTAGACGAAGCCGATTTCGCTGCGGCGGATGGCGGTGCGTTTCTCGTCGCTCAGGCCGTCACAGGCATGGCCGTTGATGTTGACCTCACCACCGTCCGGATGCTCCAGCAGGCCGGCGACATGCAGCAGTGTCGACTTGCCGGTGCCGGAAGGGGCGACGAGAGCGACAATCTCCCCCTTCGATATCGAAAAATCCGCGCCCTTCAGGATCGAGAGCAGCGTACCGCCCTGCCCGTAATGGCGCTCGACGCCGGTAAGCTGGAGAACGACGTTGCGTTTCATGAAGGCGGCATTCCTTATTCGTAGCGCAGGGCCTGCACGGGATCGAGCTTGGAGGCACGCCAGGCGGGGAAAATGGTCGCGATGAAGGAGAGCGTCAGCGCCATGACGACGATCGAGATCGTTTCGCTCAGATCCATCTCGGCCGGCAGCTGGCTGAGGAAATAGACCTGCGGATTGAAGAGTACGGTGCCTGAAATCCAGGAGAAGAACTGGCGGACGGATTCGATGTTGACGCAGACGAGAACGCCGAGCAGCACACCGGCAATAGTGCCGACGATGCCGATCGCCGCTCCGGTCATGAAGAAGATGCGCATGATCGCGCCGGCGCTGGCGCCCATGGTGCGCAGGATGGCGATATCGCTGCCCTTGTCCTTCACCAGCATGATGAGGCCGGAGATGATGTTCAGCGCCGCGACAAGCACGATCAGTGTCAGGATCATGAACATGACGTTGCGCTCGACCTGCAGCGCCGAGAAGAAGGTCTGATTGCGTTGGCGCCAGTCGGTGATGGCGATCTGGCGACCGGCCGCTTCCTCCACCTTGGGCCTCAGATCGTCGATATCGTCGGGGTTATCGACGAAGAGCTCGATCGACTGCACCAGTCCCTCGGCATTGAAATAGAGCTGCGCTTCCTCGAGGGGCATGAAGATGATCGAGGAATCATATTCCGACATACCGATCTCGAAGAGGCCGGAGATTTTGTAGGATTTGATGCGAGGGCTGACGCCCATCGGCGTGATGTCGCCATCTGGTGACGTCAGCGTAATGAGATCGCCAACGCGCAGACCAAGTTGATCGGCCATGCGGCTGCCGATCAGCACGCCGTCGCCGGAGGCATAACCCACCATGTCGCCTGATTTGATGTTGTCGGAGACCGTCTTGAGCTTGGTCAGGTCCTCGGCGCGGGCGCCGCGCACCAGAGCGCCGGTGCTACCGCCGGCCTGGGCGGAGGCGAGCACCTGGCCTTCTACCAGGGGTAGCGCCATCTTGACGCCGGGTACGGCGGCGAGCTTGCTGCTGAGGCCAGGATAATCGGTGAAGGGGCCGTCGACCGGCTGGACGATCATGTGGCCGTTGATGCCGAGGATGCGCGAGACGAGCTCGGTGCGAAAGCCGTTCATCACGGCCATGACGATGATCAGCGTCGCGACGCCGAGCATGATGCCGACGAAGGAGAAGCCGGCGATGACCGATATGAAGGCTTCCTTGCGGCGGGCGCGCAGATAACGCCACGCCACGAGGCGTTCAAAGGTGGAAAATGGCTTGCCAGCCGGACCCAAGCCGGATTTCGAACTCCGGTCCACTGCTGCCTCTGCCATTTCGCCTCCGTTTCCTTAAGCCACGAACCGATTGATCGCCGCTTCGATGGTCATCGTTTCGCGGGCGCCGGTCTTGCGGTCCTTCACTTCCACTTCGCCGTTTGCGACCGCGCGCGGGCCGGCGATGATCTGGACGGGCACACCGATCAGGTCGGCGGTCGCGAATTTCGTGCCGGCCCGGTCGTCGGTATCGTCATAGAGCACATCCTTGCCGGCCTTGCTCAGCGCGGCATAGATCAGCTCGCAGGTATCGTCACAGGCCTGATCGCCCGCCTTCATGTTGATCACAACGACATCGAAGGGCGCGACCGATGCCGGCCAGATGATTCCGTTATCATCATGCGATGCTTCGATGATGGCGGGAACAAGGCGTGTCGGGCCAATACCGTAGGAACCCATGTGAACGAAGTGTTCCTTGCCATCAGGTCCCTGCACTTTCGCGCCCATCGGCTCGGAATACTTCGTACCGAAATAGAAGATATGGCCGACCTCGATGCCGCGCGCCGACAGGCGATCACCTTCGGGAACGGCGTTGAAAGCCGCCTCGTCGTGCATTTCCGAGGTCGCCGCATAGAGCGAGGTCCATTTGTCGAAGATCGCCTGCAGGCCCTCGACACTGTCGAAATCGGTGTGTTCGCCAGGAATATCGAAGTCGACGAAATCCTTGTGACAGAAGACTTCGGATTCGCCGGTATCGGCGAGGATAATGAATTCATGGCTGAGCTTACCGCCGATCGGGCCGGTGTCGGCGCGCATCGGAATGGCGCGCAGGCCGAGCCGGTCGAAGGTTCTGAGATAGGCGGCGAACATCTTGTTATAGGAATGCTCCGCCGCTTCGCGCGTCAGATCGAAGGAGTAGGCATCCTTCATCATGAATTCACGCGAGCGCATGGTGCCGAAGCGCGGACGGATCTCGTCACGGAACTTCAGCTGGATATGATAGAGATTGAGCGGCAGGTCCTTGTAGGACTTGACGGAAGAGCGGAAAATATCCGTCACCATCTCTTCGTTGGTGGGACCGTAGAGCATCGGCCGATCCTGACGGTCCTTGATGCGCAGCATCTCCTTGCCGTAGGCGTCGTAGCGGCCGCTTTCCTGCCAGAGTTCGGCCGATTGCAGGGTCGGCATCGACAGCTCGATGGCGCCGGCGCGGTTCTGCTCGTCGCGGATAATAGCGTTGACCTTGTCGAGCACGCGCTTGCCGAGCGGCAGCCAGGAATAAATGCCCTGTGACTGCTGGCGGATCATGCCGGCACGCAGCATCAGCCGGTGGGAGACGATTTCCGCCTCCTTGGGGTTTTCCTTGAGGATGGGCATGAAATAACGGGACAGACGCATGGCGGATTCCGGAGCAGTTGAGATCCCGCAGCAGGCGGAATCGAAAGACCATTGTTAATGTCGGGAGCGTTCATAGCCGCTTCGCGGCAGGAAGGAAACCCGCAACGGATGCCGGCAACCTCCCGGAAGCGCATGTTCGCACCCGCAAAATGAAAGGGCATGAAAAAGCGCGTGTTTATAAGGGCTTGAACGAAAATCTTGTCAACAGAAAAATTTTGCTAGAGTGTAGCAAAAATGCAAAAAAAGCAGATGACAAAGCCCAATGTTTGAGCTAGTTTTAGCTCACAAAACAGGCAGGAAGTTAAATTCTTGCCGAATTCGCGGTCAAGTCTTGGGAGGATCAGATCTTAGGCGCGCTCGTCGCAGCCCCGGCAACGGTTACAGATCACGCGATACTTAAAACAAGGCTTTTAGCCTTGTTTTTTTTTGGCTTTTCGGCCTTGATCCCAACCAAAAATCCAGCCGGGCTTCCGTAAGGGAATAACCGTCATTCCGTTACGCGAGCTCTTTGCCGCAACAGCATGACAGTGGTATGGCGAAGTTCGATTTCGATAGGTTTACATCTGCTCAAAGTTTGAGCAAAAGCTATGCTCAGTAGAAGCTGGGGGCGAGTTGCGGCAGGGCATCGAAGCCCCAGCCGAAATAGGTGTCGCAGACATACCAGAGGCCGTAGATCAGAGCCGAGATCAGTGTCGTCAGCGAAAACACGAAAGCGGCGCGAAACCGGGCGGGCGCACTCGGAACGGTGCCGAGCACGACGTCGTTGTCGTCCGCCTGGGTGCGCAGGCCAATCGGCAGAACGGCAAAAAGCGTCATCCACCAGATGATGAAGTAGACGGCAAATCCCTGAAGAAAGATCTGGAGCATTGTGGTTCCCGTTGATGCCGCGCTGATATCGCGTCCTTATACGGCAGAATGGCGACTAGCTCAAAGCGGGCGAAGCGTTTAGCCGCCTGCGGGTCACTCTGCCGCAGCAGGGCTCAGGCCTGTTCGAGTTCGATCAGCGTGCCGAAGAAATCTTTGGGATGCAGAAAGAGCACCGGCTTGCCATGGGCGCCGGTCTTCGGCTGGCCATCGCCAAGCACCCTGGCACCCGCCTCTACCAGCCGGTCACGGGCAAGAAGAATATCGTCCACCTCGTAGCAGATATGGTGCATGCCGCCGGACGGGTTCTTTTCGAGGAACGCTGTGATCGGCGAGGTAGCCCCGAGCGGCTGCAGCAACTCGACCTTAGTGTTCGGCAATTCGACGAAGACGACGGTGACGCCGTGTTCCGGCAGAGCCTGCGGCTGCGATACGGCAGCACCCAGCGTATCGCGATAGGCCGCCGTCGCCGCGGCCAGATCGGGCACGGCGATGGCGATATGGTTGACCCTGCCGAGCATGCTCAGACCTTGGTAACGAAGGCGGTGACAAGAGGTTTCTTGCCCCAGGTGTTATTCGCGGCCGAGCGGATAGCGCGGCGCACGGCCTCCTGCAGCATGTCGATATCCTTGCGGCGGGCGCGCGGAATGCTCTCGATGGCGCTGACCGCCGCGTCGAAGAGCGTATCCTCCATATCCTCGCCCTCATCATCGTAGGTCGGCAGGCCGATCGAAATGAGGTCGGGTTCGCCGACGATGTCATAGCGGGCATCGAGCACGACGTTGACCGCGACATGGCCGACATAGGAGAGCTTCTTGCGCTCGCCGATACCCATCTCGTCGAAATCGCCGATCAGCGTGCCATCCTTATAAATCCGGCCATGCGGCGCCTCGCCGATCACCTCGACGGGACCCGGCGCCAGCCGCAGGATGTCGCCATTGCGCACCCGCGGCACCAGCGCGATGCCGGATTGCTCGGCAAGCTCCTTGTGGGCCGTCAGATGTATCGCTTCACCATGCACCGGCACGACGATCTTCGGCCGCGTCCACTCATACATCCGCTGCAGCTCGTTGCGGCGCGGATGGCCGGAAACGTGGACCAACGCCTCGGTATCCGTAATGATGTGCACGCCTTGCTCGACGAGGCCGTTCTTGATGTCCTGGATCGCCTTCTCGTTGCCGGGAATGGCGCGCGAGGAAAAGACGACGATATCGCCCGCCGCAAAGGCCACATTGCGCATCTCGTCCCGGGAGAGCTTGGCAAGGGCTGCCCGCGCCTCGCCCTGGCTGCCGGTGAGGATGACGACGACCTTGTCACGCGGGATATAGCCGTATTCCTCCTCGGAGATGAAGGGCTTCACGCCTTCCATGAGACCGACATCCTGGGCGACGTCGACGACGCGCTTCAGCGAACTGCCGAGCAGCAGCACTTCGCGGCCTGCCGCCTCGGCCGCCTCGGCTACGGTGCGGATACGCCCGACATTCGACGAGAAGGTGGTGATCGCCACCCGGCCCTCGGCATCCTCGATGATCTTGCGCAGGCTTTCGGACACATCCTTCTCGGAGGGCGAGACGCCGTCGCGCAGCGCATTGGTGGAGTCGCACATCAGCGCCAGCACGCCCTCGTCGCCGAGCTGGCGGAAACGCGTCTCGTCAGTCAGGGGCCCGAGCGAAGGCTCGTGGTCGATCTTCCAGTCACCGGTATGGATGACATTGCCGACCGGCGTGCGGATCATCAGCGACATCGGCTCGGGGATCGAATGGTTGACGGCGACGCCTTCGATGCTGAAGGGGCCGACATTGATCGTATCGCCGGCCTTGAACGGCGTCACCGGCACTTCGCCGATCTTAGCCTTCTCGAAATTGCGCTTGGCTTCCAACAGACCAGCGGTAAAACCAGAGGCATAGACCGGCACGTTGAGGCCGGGCCAGAGGTCGGCGAGCGCACCATAATGGTCTTCATGCGCATGGGTGATGATGATCGCCTTGAGGTTCTTTCGTTCGCTGGCGAGGAAGCGGATATCGGGCAATACGAGGTCGACACCCGGCAGGTCTGGCCCCGGAAAAGTGACGCCACAATCGACCATGATCCACTGGCGATGCTCGGGCGGGCCGTAGCCGTAGAGAGCGAGATTCATGCCAATCTCACCGACACCGCCCAGAGGCAGGAATACCAGTTCGTCCTGTTTCGCCATAATTTTCGTTTTTTCCGCTATCCAAAAAACACATCACCGGCAGCAATGGGCATTATCCTGCCAGCGCCGGTATCGAGCATCAACAAGCCATTATCATTAATTCCGGCGAATTGTCCGGAAATCGATCGGTCCGGCAAATTGACCGTAATCTTTTCGCCGATGCCGCAGGCGATCGCGCGCCAGAGCGCCGTGATCTCGCCGATGCCGCGGCCCTCGTCCCATATTTCAAGCACTTCCGCCGTGGCGGCGAAGAGATGCGCGAAGAGTTCCTCCGGCGACGCCGCACTTCCCTGCTGGCGCAGGCAGGTAACGGGGTAGAGCGGATTGTCGGGCATCACCGAGATATTGATGCCGATGCCGACGATCAGCGCGTAACGTCCGTCCGGCAGCCCCTCGCCTTCGACGAGGATGCCGCAGGTCTTCTTTCGGCCGATGAGGATATCGTTCGGCCATTTGACCTCGAGCGGCTCGGCGCCCAGTGGCAGCACCCTGCGGATCGCCTGGTGCACGGCAACGGCGATCGCCAGCGGCAGAGAACCAAGGCGCTCCATCGGCGCCGGGTCGATCAGAAGAAGGGAGGCGTAGAGATTGCCGCGCTCGGAAACCCAGAGCCTACCGCGGCGGCCGCGGCCGCCCGTCTGCCTCTCGGCGGTCACCCAGAGATTGCCGCCATCGCCCGCCCGAGCCCGGGCGAGGCATTCGCTATTGGTAGACGATGTTTCCGACAGAGCCTCGTGCCTGAAATCGCCGAGCGATATCCGGCGCCGTCCGTCGGAAGCCATCAAAAGAGCGTCGCAGCGGCAAGCTCTGCCGCGCCGCCGATCGGGCCGCCGATGAGGACATAGGCGGTGACGAAGAGACCGGAGAGACCGAAGACCAGACGCAGCGCTCCGGAGACACGGGCGAATTCGCCGGTCGCCTCATCGAACCACATCAGCTTGATGACACGCAGATAGTAGTAGGCGCCGACGACCGAAGCGAGAACACCGATGATGGCGAGCGCATAGAGCTTGGCTTCGATGGCGGCAACGAAGACGAAGTACTTCGCGAAGAAGCCGGCGAGCGGCGGGATGCCGGCAAGCGAGAACATCAGCGCCGTCAGCACAACGGCCATGAACGGGTTGGTTGTAGAGAGGCCGGCGAGATCGTCGACATTCTCGACGACGGTGCCGTCCTTGCGGCGCATCGACATGATGATCGCAAAGCTACCGAGCGTCATCACCATGTAAATGACCATATAGAGCATCACGCCGGTGACGCCGGTCTGGTTGCCGGCGGCAAGACCGACCAGCGCATAACCCATGTGGCCGATCGAGGAATAGGCCATCAGCCGCTTGATATTCTTCTGGCCGATCGCCGCAAACGAACCGAGCAGCATCGAGGCGATCGAGATGAAGACGACGACCTGCTGCCAGTCCGCCAGAACCGGCTGGAAGGCGGTGATGACGATACGGGTCATCATCGCCATGGCGGCGACCTTGGGTGCTGCGGCCAGGAAGGCGGTGACGGGTGTCGGCGCACCTTCGTAAACATCCGGCGTCCACATATGGAAGGGAACGGCCGAGATCTTGAAGGCGATGCCGGCGAGGATGAAGACCAGGCCGAAGATCAGGCCGAGCGAACGCGCGCCCTCGACGGACAGCGCCTGGGCAATTTCGGAGAAGTGGGTGTGGCCGGTGAAGCCGTAGACCAGCGACATGCCATAGAGCAGCATGCCGGAGGAAAGCGCGCCGAGGACGAAATATTTCAGGCCGGCTTCGGTCGATTTCAGGCTGTCGCGGTTGATCGCGGCGACGACGTAGAGCGCCAGCGACTGCAGTTCCAACGCCAGATAGAGCGAGATCAGGTCGTTGGCCGAGATCATCAGCAGGATGCCGAGGGTCGCAAGCACCAGGAGAACCGGGAACTCGAACTTGTCGAGCTGATTTTCGCGGGCATGGCCGATCGACATGAAGATGGCGACCAGCGAACCGATCAGCGCCACCAGCTTCATGAAGCGCGAGAAGCCGTCGGCCATGTAGACCCCGCCATAGGCAAGGCCTTCTGCGGGCACGAAGAGCAGCCACAGGCCGGAGGCCAGCAGCAGGACGATGGCGAGGCCGGTGACGAGAAGGCCCGACCGCTCGCCGGAGAAGACGCCGACCATCAACAGGACAAGGGCGCCGACCGCGAGGATGAGCTCCGGCGCGGAAAGATGCAGACTGAGGAGAATTGTTTCAGCGGTCATGTCCAATAAGTCCCGTCATCATTTCATCGACAGCGCAACGTTCTGCGCTGCGTGCACGGCGGCCGTGTAGTTGTTGACCAGCAGATCCACCGAGGCGGCTGTCGCATCGAAGACCGGAGCAGGATAAACGCCGAAGAAGATAGTCAGCGCGACCAGCGGGTAGAGGATCAACTGCTCGCGTGGAGAAAGATCGAGCAGCGCCTTCAGCTTTTCCTTTTCCAGCGCGCCGAAGAGCACCCGGCGATAAAGCCAGAGCGCGTAAGCGGCCGAGAGGATGACGCCGGTGGCGGCAAAGAGCGCTACCCAGGTATTGACCCGGAAGACACCGATCAGCGTCAGGAATTCGCCGACGAAGCCCGACGTGCCGGGAAGCCCGACATTGGCCATGGTGAAGACCATCATCGCCACGGCATATTTCGGCATATTGTTGACCAGGCCACCATAGGCGTTGATCTCGCGGGTGTGGGTGCGGTCGTAGACGACGCCGACGCAGAGGAAGAGCGCGCCGGAGACGATGCCGTGCGAGAGCATCTGGAAGATCGAGCCCTGGACGCCCTGCATGTTAGCAGCAAAGATGCCCATGGTCACGTAGCCCATGTGGGCCACGGAGGAATAGGCGATCAGCTTCTTGATATCGTCCTGCATCATCGCCACCAGAGAGGTGTAGATGATGGCGATGACGGACATGGCAAAGACGAGCGGCGCGAAATAATCGGACGCGACCGGGAACATGCCGAGCGAGAAACGGATGAGACCGTAGCCGCCGAGCTTCAAAAGCACGCCGGCCAGGATCACCGAGCCAGCCGTCGGCGCCTGAACGTGGGCATCGGGAAGCCAGGTATGGACGGGCCACATCGGCATCTTCACCGCGAAGGAGGCGAAGAAGGCAAGCCATAACCAGGTCTGCAGCGCCGGCGGGAACTTGTAGGCGAGCAGTGCGGTAATATCGGTCGTGCCGGCCTGCCAGTACATCGCCATGATGGCGAGCAGCATCAGCACCGAGCCGAGCAGCGTATAGAGGAAGAACTTGTAGCTCGCATAGACGCGGTCCTTGCCGCCCCAGACGCCGATGATCAGGAACATCGGAATGAGGCCCGCCTCGAAGAAGACGTAGAAGAGCACGATATCGAGCGAGACAAAGACGCCGATCATCATCGTTTCGAGGATGAGGAAGGCGATCATGTATTCCTTCAGGCGCTTCTCGATCGAGAGCCAGCTCGCCAGCACACAGAAGGGCATGAGGAAGGTCGACAGGATGACGAACAGCATCGAGATGCCGTCGACGCCGACGTGATAGCCAATGCCGGTGCCGAGCCAATTATGCTTCTCGACCATCTGGAAGCCGGGATTGGCATTGTCGAAGCCGATCCAGATTACGAGCGAGACGACGAAGGTGAAGACGGTGGTGATCAGCGAGATCCACAGCACGTTCTTCCGGCCGGTTTCGCTCTCGCCGTTCATCAGCAGCAGGAGCACCACGCCGACGAGCGGCAGGAAGGTGACCGTTGAAAGAATAGGCCAATCGGTCATCAGAAGGAACTCCCGAGCATCATCCAGGTAACGAGCGCCGCAATGCCGATCAGCATGGCGAAGGCGTAGTGATAGAGGTAACCGGTCTGCAGGCGGACCACGCGATCGGTGACGGCGACGACGCGGGCGGCGACGCCGTTCGGGCCGTAGGTGTCGATGACGCCGACATCACCCTTCTTCCACAGGAAGCGGCCGAGCGCCTTGGCGGAGCGGACGAAAAGGAAGTCGTAGAGTTCGTCGAAATACCACTTGTTCAACAGGAACTTGTAGAGCACGCGGTGCTGCTGCGCGAGGATACGCGGCGTCTGCGGCGAGCGGATATACATGTACCAGGCAGTGACGAAACCGAGCACCATGGCGATGAACGGGCTCAAAGCCACCAGCGCCGGAACATGGTGGAACTCTTCGACCAGTTCGTTCTCGGCGCCGGTAAAGAGCGCACCCTTCCAGAACTCGGCATATTCCTCGCCATAGAACCGGCCTTCGAAGATCACGCCTGCAAGCACCGCACCGATCGCCAGGAGATAGAGCGGCACAAGCATGACCTGCGGAGACTCATGCACGTGGTGCATCACCTCGTGCGAGGCGCGCGGCTTGCCGAAGAAGGTCATGAAGATCAGGCGCCAGGAATAGAAGCTGGTGAACAGAGCCGCGATGACCAGCAGCGCGAAGGCGAAGCCCGAGACCGGCGAATGCGATGCATAAGTCGCCTCGATGATCACGTCCTTGGAGAAGAAGCCGGCAAAGCCGATCGGCGTGAAAGGAATGCCGACGCCGGTGATTGCCAGCGTGCCGATGATCATCAGCACCGCAGTAACTTTAATATGCGGCCACAGGCCGCCCATGTAGCGCATGTCCTGCTCACCATCGACGGCATGGATGACCGAGCCGGCGCAGAGGAAGAGCAGCGCCTTGAAGAAGGCGTGGGTGAAGAGATGGAAGATCGCTGCGCCATAGGCCCCGGCTCCCAGTGCCACGAACATATAGCCGAGCTGCGAGCAGGTGGAATAGGCGATGACACGCTTGATGTCGTTCTGCACGAGAGCGACGGTTGCCGCGAAGAAGGCGGTGATCGCGCCGATCACGGTGACGACAACCAGCGCATCGTGCGACAGTTCGAAGAGCGGCGACATGCGGGCAACGAGGAAGACGCCGGCGGTGACCATGGTGGCGGCATGGATGAGGGCCGAGACCGGGGTCGGGCCTTCCATGGCGTCCGGCAGCCAGGTGTGCAGCAGGAACTGCGCCGACTTGCCCATCGCACCCATGAAAAGCAGCAGGCAGATACCGGTCAGCGCATGCGCCTTGTCGAGCTGCATGCCGAAGAGATTGAGGATCACCTCGCCCGCTTCGCCGCCGCCTTCATGCGGGGCGAAGTTCGAGGCATTGGCGAAGATCGTGTCGAGGTTGATCGAGCCGAACAGCACGAAGACGCCGGCAATGCCCAGCACGAAGCCGAAGTCGCCGACACGGTTGACGATGAAGGCCTTCATCGCCGCGGCCGTCGCCGAGGGCTTCTTGAACCAGAAGCCGATCAGCAGATAGGAGGCGAGACCGACACCTTCCCAGCCGAAGAACATCTGGGCGAGGTTGTCAGCGGTCACCAGCATCAGCATGGCGAAGGTGAAGAGCGAGAGATAGGCGAAGAAGCGCGGGCGATGCGGATCGGTGTGCATGTAGCCGATCGAATAGACATGCACCAGCGTCGAGACCGTGTTGACGACGATCAGCATCACTGACGTCAGCGTATCCACTCGCAGCGACCAGGAGACGTCGATGCCGCCGGACTGGATCCAGCGCAGCACCTCGACCTTGATCGGACCGCCTTCGGCATGGCCCATGCCGACGGTGAAGAAGACGACCCAGGACAGGATGGCGGCGATGATCATCAGGCCGCTGGTGACGTATTCCGAAGCCTTGGCGCCGATCGCGCGGCCAAAAAGGCCGGCGACGATCGCACCGATCAAGGGAAGAAAGACGATAGCCTTATAGAGGAACATGAGCCACTCAGCCCTTCATCATATTGACGTCTTCGACCGCGATCGAGCCGCGGTTGCGGTAGAAGACAACGAGAATTGCAAGACCGATCGCCGCTTCGGCTGCCGCGACCGTCAGGATGAACAGCGCGAAGACCTGGCCGACGATGTCGTTCAGGAAGGAGGAGAAGGCGACCATGTTGATGTTGACGGCAAGCAGGATCAATTCGATCGACATCAGGATGACAATGACGTTCTTCCGGTTCAGGAAGATGCCGAAGACGCCGAGCGTGAAGAGGATGGCGCTGACCGTCAGGTAGTGGGAAAGTCCGATGACCATGTTCTTTGTTCCTTGACCTGCCTTTAGACGCCCTGCCCGGGCTTGACCGAAACCACCTCGACGGCGGTGGCGGGCGTGCGGGCAACCTGCCTGGGAATATTCTGCCGCTTGATGTTGGTGCGGTGTCTCAACGTCAGCACGATCGCGCCGATCATGGCGACGAGGAGCACCAGACCGGCGATCTGGAAGAAATAGACGTAGTTGGTGTAGAGCACGTCGCCGAGGGCGGCCGTATTGGTGCGCTCGCTCAGCGCCGGGATCGGCATGGCGACTGATTTGGCGATCTCAGGCGAGATGACGCTGCCGCCGATGACGACGATCAGTTCGGCTGCGAGGATCACCCCGATCAGCCCGCCGATCGGCGCATATTCGAGAACGCCGGCCCTCAGTTCGGTGAAGTCGATATCGAGCATCATCACCACGAAGAGGAAGAGGACGGCGACGGCGCCGACATAGACGACAAGCAGGATCATCGCCAGGAATTCGGCACCGAGCAGCAGGAAGAGGCCGGCCGCATTGAAGAACACCAGGATCAGGAAGAGAACCGAGTGAACCGGGTTCTTCGCCCAGATGACCATGAACGCCGACGCCACCGCGACAAAGGCGAAAAGATAGAAAAATAGAGCCTGCAGACCCATGTTGGTGCCTTTTTCATCTTCCCCCGGGCAGCCGGGAGTTTCCCTGCCCGATGGAGCTCTCCCTGGCGTTAACCGGAAAAGCTCCTGTGCATATTGACCGCGACAGGAGCGCTTAAGCTCCACCGCGGCATTTCAAAATCTCAATCAGCGGTACGGCGAGTCGATCGCGATGTTGCGGGCGATTTCGCGCTCCCACCGGTCTCCGTTATCCAGAAGCCGTGCCTTGTCGAAGTAGAGCTCTTCGCGGGTTTCCGTCGCAAATTCGAAATTCGGGCCTTCGACGATCGCGTCGACCGGGCAGGCTTCCTGGCAGAAGCCGCAATAGATGCACTTCACCATGTCGATGTCGTAGCGCACCGTGCGGCGCGTGCCGTCATTGCGGCGCGGACCGGCCTCGATGGTGATCGCCTGGGCAGGACAGATCGCCTCGCAGAGCTTGCAGGCGATGCAGCGTTCCTCGCCGTTCGGATAACGGCGCAACGCATGCTCGCCGCGGAAACGCGGGGAGACCGGACCCTTTTCGAAGGGATAGTTGATCGTCGCCTTCTGGCGGAAGAAATAGCGCATCGACAGAAAGAACGCGCCGACGAATTCCTTGAGAAACAGCGAGTTGATGGAGCCGGACAAGCTTGCCATCTTCAACCTCCAATTTTGCCGAAAACGAGAGCGGGCAGCATCATGCCCAACCCATCAGTTTCAGCACGAATGCAACGATGACGACCATGGCGAGCGACAGCGGCAGGAACACCTTCCAGCCGAGGCGCATGAGCTGGTCGTAGCGGTAGCGCGGAACGAAGGCCTTGACCATCGCGAACATGAAGAACACGAAGCAGGCCTTCAGCGTGAACCAGATGATGCCTGGGACCCAGTTGAGGATCCAGATATCGACCGGGGGCAGCCAGCCGCCGAGGAAGAGGATCGTCGTCAGCGCGCACATCAGGCAGACGGCCGCATATTCGCCGAGCATGAACATCATGTATGGCGATGAGCCGTATTCGACCATGAAGCCGGCGACGAGTTCCGATTCGGCTTCCGGAAGGTCGAAGGGCGGGCGGTTCGTTTCGGCAAGTGCCGAAATGAAGAAGATGATGAACATCGGGAAGAGCGACAGCCAGTGCCAGTCGAGGAACGACGCCGGCAGGCCGAGCATGGTGCCGAGGCCGGTATGCTGCGCATTGACGATATCGGTCAGGTTCAGCGAGCCGACGCAGAGAAGCACGGTGACGATGACGAAGCCGATCGAGACTTCATAGGAGACCATCTGTGCCGCCGAGCGCAGCGCGCCGAGGAACGGATACTTCGAGTTCGAAGCCCAGCCGCCCATGATGATGCCGTAGACCTCGAGCGAGGAGATCGCGAAAATATAGAGGATGCCGACATTGATGTTGGCGATCACCCATCCGTCGGCCAGCGGCACCACCGCCCAGGTGGACAGCGCCAGAAGCACCGTTACCAGCGGGGCCAACAGGAACACCGCCTTGTTGGCGCCGGCCGGAATGATCGGCTCCTTGAAGACGAACTTCAAAAGATCGGCGAAGGACTGGAACAGGCCGAAGGGACCGACGACGTTCGGGCCGCGGCGCAGCTGCACGGCTGCCCAGATCTTGCGGTCGGCGAGCAGCACATAGGCGATGAAGACGAGCAGGCAGACGAGAAGCAGCAGCGACTGGCCGACCATGATGATCGCCGGCAAGACATAGCTTGAAAAGAAAGAATCCATAGTCCCTGCCCTTACTCTGCCGCGACTTTGAAGTTGTTGCGGGCCAATGCCGAGCACTCCGCCATGACAGCCGAGGCACGCGCTATCGGGTTCGTCAAATAGAAGTCTTTCACCGGCGACGCAAACCCGGATTTGTTCATCTTGCCGGCTTTTTTCGCAACTGCGGCAATTTGGGCGCTATTGGCTTCGGCGATCTCGTCGATGGCAGCGAAATGCGGGAAAGCGGCATAGAGCCGGACACGCAATTCGCTGAGCGAATCGAAGGGAAGCTTCTTGCCGAGCACGTCGGAAAGGGCGCGGATGATCGCCCAGTCCTCGCGGGCATCACCCGGCGCAAAACCTGCACGGTTGCCCATCTGGACGCGGCCTTCGGTGTTGACCCAGGTGCCGGACTTTTCGGTATAGGCTGCGGCTGGCAGGATGACGTCGGCATGGTGTGCGCCGTTATCGCCATGCGAGCCGATATAGACGGTGAGCTTGGCCTTCTTGGCGGTGAAGTCGAGTTCGTCTGCACCGAGCAGGAAGAGCACGTCCATCGCCGTCAGCATCTCGGCTGCGTTGACGCCCTTGGCGCCCGGCACGAAGCCGAGGTCGAGGCCGCCGACACGCGCGGCAGCGGTGTGGAGGACGGCAAAGCCGTTCCAGCCTTCGACGACCGCGCCGACGGAACCGGCAAGCTTGGCGGCACTGGCGAGAACGCCGGCGCCGTCGGTGCGCGAGAGCGCCCCCTGGCCGATGATGATCATCGGCTTGGCGGCATTCTTCAGCACGTCCGCGAAGGCGTGGGTGCCGTCGACCAGATCCTTCAGCGTGTCGGGACCGCCGCCGAGGTAATCATAGCTGTAGCGCAGTTCAGCACGCTCGCCGATCACGCCGATCGGGAACTTGCCGCGGCGCCAGCGCTTGCGGATGCGGGCGTTGAGGATGGCAGCCTCGAAGCGCGGATTGGCGCCGATGATCAGCAGCGCGTCGGCCTGGTCGATGCCCGAGATCGTCGGGTTGAAGAGATAGCTTGCACGGCCGAGCGACGGATCGAGTGCCGCCCCATCCTGGCGACAGTCGAGATTGACCGACCCCAGCGACTTCACCAGTTCGGAGAGTGCATACATTTCCTCGACGGAAGCGAGGTCGCCCGATATCGCGCCGATCTTGTCGCCCGAGGTGGCGCCGACGGCGGCCTTGATAGCGCCGAAGGCTTCGGCCCAGGTGGCGGGCTGCAGGCGGCCGTCGCGGCGAACATAGGGCCGGTCGAGGCGCTGGGTCTTCAGTCCATCCCAGATGAAGCGGCTCTTATCGGAAATCCACTCCTCGTTGATCGCCTCATTGACGCGCGGCAGGATGCGCATGACTTCGCGGCCGCGGGTGTCGACGCGGATCGCCGAACCGACGGCATCCATGACGTCGATCGATTCGGTCTTGTTCAGCTCCCACGGGCGCGCGGTGAAGGCGAAGGGCTTCGAGGTGAGCGCGCCGACCGGGCAAAGGTCGACGACATTGCCCTGCAGCTCGGAGGTCATCGCCTGTTCGAGATAGGTGGTGATCTCGGCATCCTCGCCGCGGCCGATCAGGCCGAGTTCGGAAATGCCGGCGACCTCGGTGGTGAAGCGGACGCAGCGCGTGCAGTGGATGCAGCGGTTCATCACCGTCTTAACGAGCGGGCCGATATACTTGTCCTCGACGGCACGCTTGTCTTCCTGATAGCGCGAGGTGTCGATGCCGAAGGCCATCGCCTGGTCCTGCAGATCGCATTCGCCGCCCTGGTCGCAGATCGGGCAATCGAGCGGATGGTTGATCAGCAGGAATTCCATCACACCTTCGCGGGCCTTTTTGACCATCGGGGTGTTGGTGAAGACCTCAGGCAGTTCGCCGTTCGGGCCGCCGCGGATATCGCGCACGCTCATGGCGCAGGAAGCCTGCGGCTTCGGCGGTCCGCCCTTCACCTCGACAAGGCACATGCGGCAGTTGCCGGCAACCGACAGGCGCTCATGGAAGCAGAAGCGCGGAACCTCGGCGCCGGCATCCTCGCACGCCTGCAATAGCGTGTAATGATCCGGAACTTCGATCTCGTTGCCGTCAATCTTCAGTTTTGCCATCGTCGCTCAGTCCTGTTTCCCGTTTGCCTGATGACGGCAAACAAACCTATTTTTGCAGCACTCTCATTGCCAAGCCGGATCTTTCGTCCTGCCGACATCTGATGTCGCCCAAATTCTCTGTCGCGCATTCCAGATCCGGAACCCGCACCGGCATCCTGAGGCCCCCGCCCGTCCGCCGACCTGCCCATCTTTCCGGCCGATCGACACGGCCGGACAGTTCATTTCTTTCTGCGGCCCCGCCCTGCCAGAACTTTCGCTTGGCCGGTCCAGTCGTCACGCAGAATGCGGCCGTTGAAGCCGAGTTCGGTGTCGAACCGGTCGATTTCCTCGTCGGTCCAGCCAGCAATCTCGGCGAAGCTGCGAATGCCCTTGGCGTTCAGCACCTGCTCCAGCTTCGGGCCGATGCCGGCGATCAGCTTGAGATCATCGGTCTTCCCCCGCCCAACCGGTTTTGCCTTCACGGCCACCTTTGGCTCGCTGGCCTTCGTTTGACTGGCTGGCTTCGCTTGGCTGACTGGCTTCGGCCGGCTGGCTGGCGTCGGCTCGCTGACCGGTTTGACGACCGTCAGTCTCGGTCCTGCCTTTTGCTCGGCCGACGGCTTGGTGACCGCCTTCACGACCGGGCGAATATTCTCCGGCCGGATATCGACATCGGGCTTCAGTTCGTCCGGCGGCGTGTCATCGAGGGCGGCCGCGACCTTGCTGGTGGTTTCCAGGGCGCTCTGGAAGGCCCCGAAGAAGGCGCCGGCCATCTGGGTCGAGAAACCGAAGCCGATCGCCGTTGCGGCGGCAAAGGCTGCAGCGGGATGCGCCATCAGCGGATGCACCGGCATCGCCCGTGCGTTTTCCAGCATCTCGGCAGCAAGACGGCCGAACCCGGCCGCGAAATCGGCGGCCTCTTCGTTTTTCCTACCCTTGGATGCATTGTCCGCCATGACTATTCAGCCGCCTCCAGAACCGCGCCGTGATCAAGCGCGCTCGCCGTATACTGGTCGATGCGCTTTTCGATCTCGGGACGGAAGTTACGGATCAGACCCTGCACCGGCCATGCGGCGGCGTCGCCGAGCGCGCAGATGGTGTGGCCTTCGATCTGCTTCGTCACCTGGAACAACATGTCGATTTCGCGCTTCTGGGCATTGCCCTTGGCCATGCGCTCCATCACGCGCCACATCCAGCCCGTGCCTTCGCGGCAGGGCGTGCACTGGCCGCAGCTCTCATGCTTGAAGAAGGCGGAGATACGAGCGATCGCCTTAATGACGTCGGTGGACTTGTCCATGACGATCGCGGCCGCCGTACCGAAAGACGAGCCGACACCGCGCAGGCCGTCGAAATCCATCGGGCAGTCGATGATGTCCTTGGCCGGAACGATCGGGCAGGATGCGCCGCCCGGAATGACGGCAAGCAGGTTGTCCCAGCCGCCGCGGATGCCGCCGGCATGGCGGTCGACCAGTTCGCGGAAGGTGATGCCCATTTCCTCTTCGACCGTGCACGGCTTATTGACGTGGCCGGAGAGCATGAACAGCTTGGTGCCGACATTGTTCGGACGGCCGATGGCCGAGAACCAGCCGGCGCCGCGGCGCAGGATCGTCGGCGCAACAGCGATCGATTCGACGTTATTGACCGTCGTCGGGCAGCCATAGAGCCCCATATTGGCCGGGAACGGCGGCTTCAGGCGCGGCTGGCCCTTCTTGCCTTCGAGGCTTTCGAGCAGCGCGGTTTCCTCGCCGCAGATATAGGCGCCAGCGCCGTGATGGACGAAGATATCCATGTCCCAGCCGAGCTTGTTGTTCTTGCCGAGCAGGCCATAATCATAGCACTCGTCGATCGCCGCCTGCAGCGCCTCGCGCTCGCGGATATATTCGCCGCGCACGTAAATGTAGGCCGCATTGGCGCCCATAGCGAAGCTCGCGATGACACAGCCTTCGATCAGCGTATGCGGATCGTGGCGCATGATGTCGCGGTCTTTGCAGGTGCCGGGCTCGGATTCGTCGGCGTTGACCACGAGGTAGTGCGGGCGGCCGTCGCTTTCCTTCGGCATGAAGGACCATTTGAGGCCTGTCGGGAAGCCGGCGCCGCCACGACCGCGAAGGCCTGACGCCTTCATCTCGTTGATGATCCAGTCGCGGCCCTTTTCGAGGATCTGCTTGGTGCCGTCCCAGTGGCCGCGGCTCATCGCGCCCTTCAGGGACTTGTCCTTGAGGCCGTAGATGTTGGTAAAGATGCGGTCTTTATCTTGTAACATGCTTCACCTCTTACCGCGGCTTCTTGCCGAAGACCTTGATATATTCCGCTTCCCCGCCCTTGGCGAGCGCCTTGGCCTGCTTGACCCAGTCATCGCGCTCGATGCGGCCGCGGAAATTCAAATAGCCATCGACCCATTCGCGTTCGGCCTTCTTCCAGCCTGCGACCTGCGCGAAGGTGAAGATGCCGATTTCGTTCAACGTCGCCTCGATCTTCGGGCCGACACCCGAGATCATCTTCAGATCGTCCGGGGCGGCGGGCTTTTCGATACCGGCTGGACGGTTCTTGTCGGTCAGGGCAGGCTTTGCCGCCGTGGCAGCCTCGGCCTTGACGGCAGCTTTCGGCGTCGGTTCGGCAGCCGCAGTGCCGGAGACCGGCTGCTCCTCGGCTGCCTTTGCGTTTTTCGCAGCCGCCTTGGGCGCCGTTGCCGGCGTCTTCAGGGTAGCATTGGTCTCGGCATCGGTGCTTTTTGGGCGGGCGGCCTCGGAGGGCGGCACCGGCGCGCGGTCGACCGGAGCCGACACGGTTTCGGCATCGGCCTTCTTGGCGCGCGTCCTTGCCTTCGGCTCTTCGGTCGTCAGCGAGGTCAGGCCGCCTTCAGGCGCCGAAAACACCCGGTCGATCTGGGTGCCAGGCTTGATGCTGGCGCCATTGCCGGCGGCAAAGACGTCGATGATTTCTTCGAGACGCTCGGGCGTCAGGTCCTCATAGGTGTCCTTGCCGATCATCACCATCGGCGCATTGACGCAGGCCCCGAGACATTCGACCTCTTCCCAGGACAGCGTGCCTTCGGCATTGCGCTCGAAGGCATGGGCATGGATCTTGCTCTTGCAGACCGACATCAGCGCTTCCGAGCCGCGCAGCATGCAGGGCGTCGTACCGCACACCTGCACATGGGCGCGGGTGCCGACCGGATGCAGCTGGAACTGCGTATAGAAGGTCGCGACCTCGAGCACGCGGATATAGGCCATATCAAGCATGTCGGCGATCTTTTCGATCGCCGCGCGCGTGACCCAGCCGTCCTGCTCCTGCGCCCGCATCAACAGCGGGATGACCGCCGATTGCTGGCGGCCGGCGGGGTATTTCTGGATCGTCTTGTCCGCCCAGACCGCATTCTCATCGCTGAAGGCGAATGCGGCAGGCTGGAATTGATCTTCGGCTAATCGACGAACGGACATTCTTTCTCACGCCTTGTCAGTTTAGGGTTCCACACCGCGAAGCGGTCAAAGACTGCATTTCGCAGGCATAGGCCGACTGGTCTTTTTGCATAAACACTACGAATTTGCTGCCGTTCGGAATGGCAGCCTTGATCTGATAGCCCTTGGACAAAAGCTCGCCCATGGACGATTGCTGCGCCGGCGGCGTCTCTTCCTTGTGGCCCAGCGGCGTGCCGAGGCTATCGGACTCCTGAGCCGAAACCCCGGATGCCGAAAGAAGGATTGCGACGGCCAGCGGCAGAAGCTGCATCAGCGGTCCACCTCGCCGAAGACGATATCGAGAGAGCCGAGGACGGCCGCAACGTCGGCAAGCTGGTGGCCGCGGCACATGAAGTCCATCGCCTGCAGGTGGGCGTAACCCGGCGCACGGATCTTGCAGCGATAGGGCTTGTTGGTGCCGTCGGAGACGAGATAGACGCCGAACTCACCCTTCGGCGCTTCGACGGCGGCATAAACCTCGCCGGCCGGCACATGGTAGCCTTCGGTATAGAGTTTGAAGTGGTGGATCAGCGCTTCCATCGAGCGCTTCATCTCACCGCGCTTCGGTGGCACAACCTTGCCGTCGATCGACGAGAAAGGACCCGTCTTGGCATCCGAGAGCAGGCGATTGACGCATTGCTTCATGATACGGACGGATTCGCGCATCTCGATCATACGGATCAGATAGCGGTCGTAATTGTCGCCGTTCTTGCCGATCGGGATGTCGAATTCGAGATCGGAATAACATTCATAGGGCTGGGCGCGACGCAGATCCCAGGCCGCACCCGAACCACGCACCATGACCCCGGAAAAGCCCCAAGCCCAGCATTCCTCCAGCGAGACGACGCCGATATCGACGTTGCGCTGCTTGAAGATGCGGTTGCCGGTCAACAGGTTGTCGATGTCGTCGAGCGCCTTCAGGAACGGATCGCACCAGGCACCGATATCCTGCACGAGCTGTTCGGGCAGATCCTGATGGACGCCGCCCGGACGGAAATAGGCTGCGTGCATGCGCGAGCCGCTGGCGCGCTCGTAGAACACCATCAGCTTTTCACGCTCTTCGAAGCCCCAGAGCGGCGGCGTCAGCGCGCCGACGTCCATGGCCTGTGTCGTGACGTTCAGGAGGTGCGACAGGATGCGGCCGATTTCCGAATAGAGAACGCGGATCAGCTGACCTCGAATCGGGATCTCGATGCCGAGCAGCTTTTCGACGGCCATCGCATAGGCATGTTCCTGGTTCATTGGCGCGACGTAATCGAGGCGATCGAAATAGGGCACGGCCTGAAGATAGGTCTTGGTCTCGATCAGCTTCTCGGTGCCGCGATGCAAAAGGCCGATATGCGGATCGACCCGCTCCACAATTTCGCCGTCAAGCTCCAGGACAAGACGAAGAACGCCGTGCGCCGCTGGATGCTGCGGTCCGAAGTTGATGTTGAAGTTGCGGACGTTATGTTCGGTCATGGCGATCAACTCGCTTAGAGTGAGTAGTGGCTAGTGAGTAGTGATTAGTTTCGACCGTTCACTATTCATCAGCTTTCCGGTGCTGAACGCTTCGAATAAGCGATCCCAGCATCTTTCCAATTTCGTCGCATCGGTCGAGCAATTCGTCCAAGGCCGAGGCTTGAAGAAAGCCAATTCGTCCGGCGATGATCAAATGCGTCTCCAATTCTTTCAACGAGCCCTGAGCGATCTTGAGAAATTGGGCGAACGAGCCTCGATTTTCTCTTCCATAGCCCTCCGCGATATTCGCGGCCACGGAAGCAGAAGATCGTCTAATCTGGCTGGTCAACCCATAAATCTCTTCCCGCGGGAAAGTTCTCGTCACCTCATAACAAACAACAGACAGCTCGATAGCAAATTTCCAGACTTTCAAGTCACGGTAGGAAGTGATTTTCCCGTTCGTCACCCGGATATCTAGCCGCTACTCACTACCGACTATTCACTACTCACTGTTTCGCCTTTTCATCCCCAGGCAGCACATACTCCGTGCCTTCCCAAGGCGACATAAAGTCGAAGTTGCGGAATTCCTGCTTCAGCTCGACCGGCTCGTAGACGACGCGCTTTGCCGCGTCGTCGTAACGCACTTCGACAAAACCGGTGGTCGGGAAATCCTTGCGCAGCGGATGGCCTTCGAAGCCGTAGTCGGTCAGGATGCGGCGCAGGTCCGGATGGCCGGTAAAGAGCACGCCGTACATGTCCCAGGTCTCGCGCTCGAACCAGTCGGCACCAGGATAGACCGGGCAGGCGGACGGAACCGGCGTATCTTCATCCGTTGCGACCTTGACACGGATGCGCAGGTTCTTCTTGGGCGACAGCAGGTGGTAGACGACATCGAAACGCAGCTCGCGCTGCGGCCAGTCGACCCCGCAAATATCGATCAGGTTGACGAAACCGCATTTGGCGTCGTCGCGCAGGAAAGTCAGAAGCGCAACCAGGTTTTCACCCGTGGTCGTCAGCGTCAGTTCGCCATACTTCATCTGCGATGCGGCGATCAGGTTGCCGCGCGCTTCGCCAAGGTAGGACGCAAGCTCAGTCAGGGCTTCACTCATATGCCTTGTCCTTAACCCTTAGCGTTCGATCGTGCCGGTACGCCGGATCTTCTTCTGCAGCAGAAGCACGCCGTAAAGCAGCGCCTCTGCCGTGGGGGGACAGCCCGGCACGTAGATGTCGATCGGCACGATGCGGTCACAGCCGCGCACCACCGAATAGGAATAGTGATAATAGCCGCCGCCATTGGCGCAGGAGCCCATCGAGATGACATAACGCGGCTCGGGCATCTGGTCGTAAACCTTGCGCAGAGCGGGCGCCATCTTGTTGGTCAGCGTGCCGGCGACGATCATCACGTCGGACTGGCGAGGCGAGGCGCGCGGCGCAAAGCCGAAGCGCTCGACGTCATAACGCGGCATGGACAGTTGCATCATTTCGACAGCGCAGCAGGCAAGACCGAAGGTCATCCACATCAGCGAGCCGGTGCGGGCCCAGTTGATCAGCTCATCGGTCGAGGTGACGAGGAACCCCTTGTCGGCGAGCTCGTTGTTGATCTCGCCGAAGAAGGCGTCGTTGCTGCCGATCGGCTTGCCGGTCGAGGGATCGATAATCCCCTTCGGCTGCTGGGCAACAAGCGGCTGATTGCTCACAGGGGCTACTCCCATTCCAGGGCTCCCTTCTTCCATTCATAGATAAAGCCGATGGTCAGCACGAGAAGGAAGACCATCATGGACCAGAAGCCGAACCAGCCGATGGCGCCGAAAGACACGGCCCAGGGAAAGAGGAAGGCGACTTCGAGGTCGAAGATGATGAAGAGGATCGACACGAGGTAGAAACGGATGTCGAACTTCATGCGGGCGTCGTCGAAAGCGTTGAAGCCGCATTCGTAAGCCGAGAGCTTTTCCGAATCGGGCGCTTTGAAAGCCACGGCGAACGGCGCAATGAGCAGCGCCAGGCCGATAACAAGCGCAATAGCGATGAAGATAGCGATCGGAATATAAGAACTGAGCAGTTCAGTCATCATGTTCATCCCTGCTTGCCGGTGACGCCAGGCGGCGCATTTGGGCAAATGCCCGGCAAGCGAACGTGCGTTGCAACAAGCCGTGGTTAGCGCAGCCGAGGCCCCGGCGCAAGACTTTTACAGAGGCAATTCGACGCGTGTCGCGCGGACATTATCAAGCAGATGCAACGATGTCGCGACAAATCCGTGCAAGCCGTTTGAACCTGCATGCCTGACCATTGGAAACTGCATAGCTTTCGGAAGAAATGGCGCGAGTGACGGGGCTCGAACCCGCGACCTCCGGCGTGACAGGCCGGCACTCTAACCGACTGAGCTACACCCGCGCATTGATCGGCCATTTGCGGCCGCGAGGATAAAGAGAACCGGACAAACGGCAAATCGCATTTGCGTTTTACAAGACTTGAAATGGCGCGAGTGACGGGGCTCGAACCCGCGACCTCCGGCGTGACAGGCCGGCACTCTAACCAACTGAGCTACACCCGCAATTCATTTCAAGCAGTCCGGATGCCTTCGCACCCTCTCCAAAACGGCTGCCCGTTTCGATGAGCGGCTAACTACGGGGTTCGCCTTTTAGTGTCAAGCAGGTTTGGAGACAAAACCATGACAGTCTGCGAATTGTTTCGGCGGGTTGGATGCCAGACGAACAAAAGTCGGCACTTCCGTCTTCCGCAGCGATGCTCAGGCGCCGACGCAGCGCCTTCGAAACGGACATGCCCGCCGCCCTCCCCTCACTTTTCCACAGCCAAGCCGGACCTGAGCGGCATTGCCAGACAGGGGACCACCACCAAAAAAATCAAAAATCTTCACAAACACTCTTGCGGTTTTGCCGCGATCCGCATAGATCACGGCCACCAACGCGGCAGGCCGATCCGGCTTTGTTTGCGATGGGCGATTAGCTCAGTTGGTAGAGCGCCTCGTTTACACCGAGGATGTCGGCGGTTCGAGTCCGTCATCGCCCACCATTTCCAAACTTTCCCGCTGCTTGTTCATCAGATTTAGACTCCCGAATTAGCTCGCTAATCCGCTCAGGATCTGCGCAAGGTGTTTTGTCAGGAGACACCTCATGAAAACCGTTGCCATCATCTCTACGCTGCTTCTCGCAGGCGTGGCTGTGCCGCCGTGCATTGCCAGAGAGCCGGCGCAAGAGGTGTTCCTGTCTGCCGGGGATCAGGCGATGACGACCTCCGGAGAAACCCCGGCGCGTGAAGCCAGGACCTATCTCCTGAGAATGCCGTCAGATCTGCCGATTAATTTTTCGGTCGACGCGGACAATTCAGCCTGCAGCCTGGAAATCAAGAAAACCAGCCAGCGCGGCGTCTTAAGCACAATCAGCCGCTTCCCCGCATCTTTCAAAGACAACGGTCAAAGCGGGGATGAATATACGTTTTCGTTTTTTCAGAACCGCGTTTCGTTTATGAGCGGAGCCCGATGCGCCTTCTCATTTTCTCTGACGCAGATGTAACCATGTGCTTGGGGTGATGGGCATGCCTTGCCGTCTGGAGGATTCCCCATCCCCTACCATTCATGCCTTCGCCAGTTCTTTCTCGACCGCCGAAACGAGCCGCGAATCATCTGCCGTCACATCCGGCGCGAAACGGGCGGCGACCTTGCCGTCGCGGCCGATCAGGAATTTTTCGAAGTTCCAGAGGATGTCGTCCTCATCGCCACCTGTCAGCCCATGGGATTTCAGACGTTCGCGCATCGGGCCGTCGCCCGTCGTCGCGACACCCGACTTGGTCAGCTGTCGGTAAAGCGGGTGCTGGGCCTCGCCCTTGACCGAGATCTTCGAGAAGATCGGGAAGGTGACGTCGTAGGTGCTGGTGCAGAAATCGAGGATCTCGGCGTCGGTGCCAGGCTCCTGGCCCTTGAAGTCGTTGGCGGGAAAGGCGGCGATGACGAAGCCGCGCTCGCGCTTTTCTCCATAGAGCTTTTCCAGCCCGTCATACTGCGGGGTTAGCCCGCATTTCGAGGCGACGTTAACGATCAGAATCACCCTGCCCTTGTATTCGTTGAGCGTCGTTTGACGACCATCCACAGTCTTGACCGGGATATCCAGCACATTGCCCGTCACAGGAACCTCCAATTTCGTAAGGATATGTTTCGCCAAAGCTTAGCGATATCGCCGCCCTTGTCATCAGCGTCGGGATCAACTTGGCTTCCACAGGACGCCGGTGCGACTTCCGGCCGCACCGGGCCTCAGCACCTCAGGCGGGAGACGTTTCCTTCACGTCGTCGAGCAGGAAGTGGACGACGAGATAGTCCGTCTTGTAGTGGCGGCCGCTGTCCGACACGGAGTCGACGCTGCCGCCGTCCTTCGGGTGCCAGGGATGATAGTGGGGGTTGGTGGTGATCAGCGTGATGGCCTTGCCATCTCTTTCGCCAAGCCGGAAGCGCATTTCGGCGAGCGGCCAGATCCGCTCGTAATCCTGCATGGTGATTCGCGCCTTCAGCGCCTTGCGCTGCAGCGGCGCTTCGCCGGCCTCGGCTGGTGTTTCCAACACCACCTCCTCAGCTTCGCTGATGATGGCGTTGAATTCTTCAGGCCACATGCGTCTCATGAAATCGCTCCTCCCGAGGCTTTTTCGTCAGTTCACAGATGGAACTTAGCGGTTTGTTCGAAAGAAGCAAATTCCTGTCATGCGGTTGTCATCGGTGCCGGCTGCTCCTACCTTCCCGTCAAACCGCATCAGGGCCGTCAGTCGCCCGCAATCCCGAGATCAAGATGAAGACACGTGAAGAAAGGCAGGCGCTCCGGGCGAGCATGCCGCGCACCCCCCTCAGCGCCCATCATATGGAAAACGCCCGGCTGCTGCCGGATCGCGGCGAGCTGCTCTACCGGATTCCGAACGGCGGCATCGGCGTCGAGGTCGGAGCAGCCTTCGGCGAATATACGGCGGAGATCCTGGAAAAGAACCGACCGGCGCAGCTCTACCTCATCGATCCCTGGTCGATGGATCGTTACAGCTCCGGGCTCGACTCGATCCACACGAAATTCGCGGCCGAGATCGAGGCCGGCCGGCTGCACCTGATGCAGGGCACATCGCTCGGGAAGCTTGCCGAATTCGACGACGATTTCCTCGACTGGGCCTATATCGATACCGATCATTCCTTCGAGCTCACCTGGCAGGAACTCCTGCTCTGCGAAAAGAAGGTGAAGCGGACGGGGCGCATTGCCGGGCATGATTTCTGCACCGGCAATACGGTCAAGCCGATCGTCTATGGTGTCGTCGAGGCGGTTACCAAATTCTGCAAGGATTACGGCTGGCAATTCGAGTTCCTGACGGTCGAATCGCACGCGCATTTTTCCTATTGCCTGAAGCGGCTCTGATCAGGCCTTGCCGGAATATTGCTCGTCGCTGACCTTTTCCATCCAGTCGACGTGATTGCCGTCCAGCGCCTCATGAATGGCGATGTGCGTCATCGCCGTATCCGGGGCAGCACCGTGCCAATGTTTTTCGCCCGGCGCGAACCAGACGGTATCGCCGGCGCGGATCTCGCGGATGTCCCCACCCCAACTCTGGGCGAGGCCCTTGCCTGATGTCACGATCAGCGTCTGGCCGAGCGGATGCGTATGCCAGGCCGTGCGGGCGCCGGGTTCGAAGGTGACGGAGACCGCCCTCGCCCGTGCCGGCGCAGGCGTTTCCATCAGCGGATCCTGGCGAACGGCGCCGGTGAAATAGTCGGCCGGTGGCTTCGTCGAGGGGCGAGAGCCGACGGGTTTGATCTCCATGATCTTTCCTTTTCCATTGATTGCGGTTGAAGCCTTATATCGCGACGATATTTCATCGAGGCGACCAATCAAAGCTGGATCGGCAATTGCCGCGGACTCACCCGACTGATAATTCCAACACCTTTCATCACCTACGGAGGATTTTTCATGAAACACCATGCTTTTGGCCGCATGCCCTTCACCGTCACCAATGTCGGCTTCGGCGCATGGCAGATCGGCGGCTCCTGGGGTGATATCAGCGAGGCGGACGGACGCGCGGCGCTCAATGCCGCGCTCGATGCCGGCATGACATTCATCGATACGGCGGATGTCTATGGCGACGGCCGCTCGGAAAAGATCATCGCCGACGTGCTGAAGACGCGTGGCGGCGAACGGCCGATGGTTGCCACCAAGGCCGGCCGCCGCCTTAATCCGCATGTCGCCGAAGGTTACACCAAGGCTAATCTCGAAGGCTTTATCGACCGCAGCCTGGCGAATCTTGCCGTCGACAGCCTCGACCTCGTGCAGCTCCACTGCCCGCCGCGCGACGCGCTTTACCAACCTGAGATCTTCGAGAGCCTGAACGCGCTGCAGAAGGCCGGCAAGATCAAGGGTTACGGCGTCAGCGTCGAAAAGGTCGAAGACGGGCTGAAGGCGATCGAATATCCCGGCGTCGTCAGCATCCAGATCATCTACAACATCTTCCGCCAGCGCCCCGACCACCTGTTCGTCCAGGAAGCGCGCCGCAGGAATGTGGCGATCATCGCCCGTGTGCCGCTCGCCAGCGGTCTTCTCTCCGGCAAGATCACCCGGGACACACATTTTGCCAGCGACGACCACCGCAATTTCAACCGCAACGGCGAGGCCTTCGATGTCGGCGAGACCTTTGCCGGCGTTCCCTTCGAGGTCGGCCTGCAGGCGGTGGAAGAGGTGCGCAAGCTGGTGCCCGAGGGCACGACCATGGCTGCCTTCGCGCTCCGCTGGATTCTGATGAGCGACGCTGTCACCGTCGTGATCCCCGGCGCCCGCAATGCCGAGCAGGCCAGGGCCAACGCGGCTGCCGCCGACCTTGCGCCGCTGTCAGCCGATGTCATGGCGGCAACGCGCGAGATCTATGAGCGGTTGATTGCGCCGCATGTGCATCAACGCTGGTAGGCCATCGATATTCCAAAATGCAAATGGCCGAAAGGCAAAATGGCCGGGTTTCCGCCCGGCCATTTTTCTGTCGTGTAACTGTCAGAAGCTCAGTTCGTGGCGGTCAGGTCGACCGGGAAGAACAGGGTCTCGCCGGAGGAGTCGCTGACGCCGTCATTGTCGGTGACCGCGTAGGGCTTGCCCGACGCGTCGAAAGTGAAGCCTTCGAGCTTGTCCAGCACATAGCCGTTGGTCGCAGACTTCAGTTCACCGAGGAAGTCATGGGCTTCGGTCTTCTTGACGACGGGCAACTCGCCGCCGAGCTTGGCGGGCTTCAGCTCCGATATCGCAACCTTGTAAAGCTTCTTCAGCCTGGCGGCATGGCCGACGAGGTTGTCGCGCTCGATGATGTAGACGCTGTCGCCCTGGACGGAGATTTCCGACAAACCGACCCAGCCGCTTTCCGTCTTGTCGAGCGGATAGCGAACGGCACCCCATTCCTTCTTCTTCGGATTGTAGGAGACGAGCTTGACGAAGCCCTTCTCGTCGTCGCTCCACTCGCGCTGGACCGCCATCCAGAGCATGGTGTCGTCGCCGGTGCCGACAATGGCCACGCCTTCGAAGCCGTAGCGGATTTCGTTGGCGACGAGCTCCTTCGGCAGGGCGATCTCGGCCTTGATGTCGCCCTTGGCGTTGACGTTGTAGAGCGCGTGCGGGACGAGACGCTCGCTGTAGCCTTCCGAGGCGAGCCAGAAGGAGCCATCGGCGGCGGCTGCGATGCCTTCGATGTCGAGCTTCTGGGCCGGGGTGCCGTCACGCTTGACGACGAGGGCGTCGGTGATGACGGCCGGCTTCTTGCTGGCATCGATCGTGTAGATCGTCGGCTGTGAGCCCAGAACGCTGTCGCTGACGGCGTAGAGCATGCCCGGTTTGCCCGGAACGGCGGCGAGACCCGAAAGGGCTGCAAAGCCGATCGGATTGCCGTCCTTCTCGGCGGAGACGATCTGCGGATAGGCCTTCTCGCCCTCCGAGCGCTCGTAGATCATCACATGCGAGCGCGTTCCGCCGTCCTTGCCGAGATCGACCTCGTTGGCGGTCGCAAGAAGATTGCGCGCGGGAATGGCGATCGCGCCTTCCGGCGAAATGCCGGATGGCAGCAACTGGACGAGTTCGGGATCGGCGCCGGTATCCTTATAGACGCCGACGACCGAAGCACGTTCGGCGAGCAGGAAGAAATACTTGATGTCGCCGAACATGGCGGCTTCAAGGCCTTCGGGCTCGACACCCTTCGATCCCGAGCGGCTTTCCGGATAGTGGCCGATATGGGCGACGGCGCGTTCGAAGGAGGCGCCCGATTCGTAGAGAAGCTTGCCCGTCTTGTCGAAGATGGTGAAGCCGCGCGAGCCGCCCTGATAGTCGCCTTCATTGGCGACGACGAGGCGGTTGTCGTCCAGCCACTTCACGGCGTCGGGCTCGCGCAGAACGCCTTTGGCTTCGCCTGAGAATTTCAGGGCGCCGTCACGCTTGGTGTCGATACCGGAGAGATCGACGCTGCCGGCGGAGAAATGCGTCTTCACTTCAGCCGTGTTGGCGTCGATGATGACGATCTCGTTGTTTTCCTGCAGCGTCAGGGCAATCTCGTTCAGGCCGTTGAAGGCGACGAATTCCGGCTCCGGATCTTCAGGGGCGACGCCGGTCAGCGCTACGTGTTTGATAGTGCCGCAATCGACGGTGCCGTTTTTGACCTGGAAGACGACGAGGTCGCCGGCCGGCATCTGCGGGATCTTGCCATCATTGACGTCTTCGTCGCGCTCGTTTTCGATTGCGATGGTGCCGAGCGTCTTGTCTTTGTTGAGGGCGATCGAATCCGGCTGACCACCGAGATCGCACGTGCTTTCGATCTTCTTGGTCGCCACGTCGACGATCGCGAGACGGCCCGAGGGCTTCGCCTTGCTTTCGGAGGTGTTGACGGCAACGAGCGCCTTGCCGGCGCTCGAGGTGACTGAAGTCGGCTCGCCGCCCATCATCAGCGCGCCGCCGGCCTTCGGGGCCTTGGCATCGGTAATGTCGATAAAGCCGATCGCGCCGAGCGGGCTGTCGCTATAGATCAGCGTGTTGCCGTCGTCGGTCGCGGTGATGATCTCGGCGGAGCTCACCGAAAGCTTGTCCTTATCGACAGGCAGGTTCGCCGCAACCGGGAACGAGGCGATGCGGTTGAAAACCGGCTCGGCCGCGGCCGGAAAAGCGACGGATGCGAGAAGCACGGCAGCAAGCGCTGCCTTGCGCGATGAAATTGTCATGAAATCCCCCATGTGTCGAACATTCGAAACAGGAGTTTTCTGCGCGCGCGGCATGACAGAGGCATGACAGAAGCATGACAGATGCGGCATTTTGCGTCAGATCATTTCAGGCTGGTTTGCGCTCCCGGCGCATCTCGTTTCGCATGATGAACAGCGAAGCAGACAGGATGAGAGCCGCTCCCAGCCAGAGGTAGCCGGCCGGCGCATAACCGAAGAACAGCCAACCGGCGAACACGTTCAACGGCAGCTTTAGATCGTCGAACGGCTGGACGTAGGCGGCATCGGCCGCGGCGTAGGCAAGCGTGAGGAAATACTGCGCTACGGCAGTCAGCAGCCCCGCCAGCAACGAGCACCAAGACGGTGATCGTCTCCGGCCGTTCGATGCCTGTCAGGCTCTTGGTGATAAGCCCGGGCGACAGCAAGGCTCGCCAAGCAAAAGGGGTCCGGCAAAGCCGAACCCCTCTCAAATCCTGCACAGCCGGTCTCGTTTCCGGCTGACGGATAATCAATCTCAGATCAGCCGTTGACGGCGTCCTTCAGGCCCTTGCCGGGCGTGAATTTCGGAACGTTGCGAGCCGGAATGTCGACTTCAGCGCCCGTCGACGGGTTACGGCCCTTCGATGCGGCACGATGAGAAACGGTGAAGCTGCCGAAACCCGCGAGGCGGATGTCGCCCTTGTTCTTGAGTTCAGCCTGGACAACGTCAAAAACCGCGTCAACAGCGGAAGCCGCGTCAGACTTCGTCAGTCCTGCCTTTTCGGCTACTGCGGACACGAGTTCATTCTTGTTCATGTTTCCACCCCTTTCTAAATGGTATGAAACGACTCAAAAGTAAGCTAGGCGCAGAATAGGTTTCATCAGGCCCGCCGAAAACCCAAAAGCCCTGCAAATCAAGGAAAAGCAAGCGTCTACATGACGTTTTCACAAAAAAGGCTGGCGTTTCCGCCAGCCTTTTTGCGTGTTTAGGGCCAATTGGGCATAAATGTGGCAAAGGCCACTCAATGCGCTATGGTTGCGCCTGTCTCATCGAGGCCTTCGACCGTTGCGATGACCGGCGTTTCCACCGTGCCGTCCCATTCGATCGGCTCCGGCCGCCGGATCAGCGCATGCTTGATCACCTCGCCCATGCGGGATACCGGGATGATTTCCATGTTGTTCTTCACGTTATCAGGAATCTCCGCCAGGTCCTTGGCGTTTTCCTCCGGAATCAGCACCTTCTTGATGCCGCCGCGAAGCGCTGCGAGCAGCTTTTCCTTGAGACCGCCGATCGGCAGCACACGGCCGCGAAGGGTGATTTCACCTGTCATGGCCACATGCCTGTCCACCGGGATCCCGGTCATGATCGAGACGATCGCGGTTGCCATGGCGACGCCGGCCGAGGGGCCATCCTTCGGCGTCGCGCCTTCCGGCACGTGCACGTGGATGTCGCTCTTGTCGAAGCGCGGCGGCTCGATGCCGAAATCGACAGCGCGCGAGCGGACATAGGAGGCCGCTGCCGAGATTGATTCCTTCATGACTTCCTTCAGATTGCCGGTGACCGTCATGCGGCCCTTGCCCGGCATCATCACGCCTTCGATGGTGAGCAGCTCGCCACCGACTTCCGTCCAGGCAAGACCGGTCACGACGCCGACCTGATCCTCGCCCTCTGCTTCGCCATGGCGGAAGCGCGGGACGCCCAGGTAGTCGGAGATGTTGGCAGCCGTCACGTGAACGGCCTTCGTCTTGCCCTTGATGATCTCGGTGACCGCTTTGCGGGCGAGTTTCATCAATTCGCGTTCGAAGTTGCGGACGCCGGCTTCGCGGGTGTACTGCTGGCTGATCGCCATCAGGGCGTCGTCGCTGACCGAGAACTCTTCCGGCTGCAACGCATGTTCCTTGATGGCCTTCGGCAGCAGGTGTCGCTTGGCGATTTCGCGCTTTTCATCCTCAGTGTAGCCGGCGATACGGATGATCTCCATGCGGTCCATCAGGGGTGCTGGAATATTCAGCGTATTCGCCGTCGTGATGAACATCACATCCGACAGGTCGTATTCGACTTCCAGATAGTGGTCCATGAAGGTCATGTTCTGGGCCGGATCGAGCACTTCGAGCAGGGCCGAGGACGGATCGCCGCGATAGTCCTGGCCGAGCTTGTCGATCTCGTCGAGCAGGAAGAGCGGGTTGGACTTCTTCGCCTTCTTCATCGACTGGATGACCTTGCCGGGCATCGAGCCGATATAGGTGCGGCGGTGACCGCGGATTTCGGCTTCGTCGCGAACGCCGCCAAGCGCCATGCGGACATACTCACGGCCGGTCGCCTTGGCGATCGACTGGGCGAGCGAGGTCTTGCCGACACCCGGAGGACCGACGAGGCAGAGGATCGGGCCTTTGATCTTGGTGGCACGGGCCTGCACGGCCAGATATTCGACGATGCGCTCCTTGACCTTGTCGAGACCGAAGTGATCGGCTTCGAGGATCTTCTCGGCATTGTTGAGATCAGCCTTGATCTTCGACTTCTTGCCCCAGGGAATGCCGAGCAGCCAGTCCAGATAATTGCGCACGACCGTGGCTTCCGCCGACATCGGGCTCATCTGGCGCAGCTTCTTCAGCTCCGCATCGGCCTTTTCACGGGCCTCCTTGGACAATTTGGTCTTGGAGATGCGCTCTTCCAGTTCGCTCATCTCGTCGCGGCCTTCCTCGCCGTCGCCGAGTTCCTTCTGGATCGCCTTCATCTGTTCATTGAGGTAGTATTCGCGCTGGGTCTTCTCCATCTGGCGCTTGACGCGCGAGCGGATGCGCTTTTCGACCTGCAGCACCGAGATCTCGCCTTCCATGAAGCCGAGGGCCTTTTCAAGGCGCTGCTTGACGCTGGTGGTCTCCAGCATCTCCTGCTTCTCGGTGATCTTGATGGACAGATGCGAGGCGACCGTATCGGCGAGCTTGGAATAGTCGTCGATCTGGCTGGCGGCGCCGACCACTTCGGGCGAAATCTTCTTGTTGAGCTTCACGTAGCTCTCGAATTCGGAAACGACCGAACGCGACAAGGCTTCCAGTTCGACCGGATCGTCATGCGGCTCCTCGAGCACATGGCCGAGCGCCTCATAGAAATCCTCGCGGCTGGTATAGGTGTCGATCTCGGCGCGGGCGCGGCCTTCGACGAGAACCTTCACGGTGCCGTCGGGCAACTTCAGGAGCTGCAGCACGTTCGCCACGGTGCCGACATTGTGGATCGCGGAAGGATCCGGATCGTCGTCGCTGGCGTTGATCTGCGTCACCAGCATGATCTGCTTGTCGGAACCCATGACCTCTTCGAGCGCACGGATCGACTTTTCCCGTCCGACGAACAGCGGCACGATCATATGCGGGAAAACCACGATGTCGCGCAGGGGCAGAACAGGGTAGGCAGTGCTGCTCGCTACAGACGTTTTCTTCGTCATTTTATGTCCTTTCCATCGTCCCGTTGCCGGGCTCTCTGCACGGCCGCTTGGGACCGGCCGGCACTCACTTGTTGCTACAAGTGGAGGTTCTAACTACGCTTTTCAAGCCACGCTAACGCCCGCGTCCCTCGGATGTAACAGCTTTATTACAACGGAACGCCAACACTATGAAGCGCGTGGCTGGACCGGCGCTTACCACTTCCGACCCGGCTAAAATACAAACGCCAGCAAGAGGCTTACGGAATCATTGCATCATTGCCAAGCACGATCCCTTGCGCAACATCGGCAAAGGCAATTTCGGTTCCCACGGGCAAATACTAACAGGGCCTCGCATGGTTTTTCAAATAGAAAGGGGCCTGCCTATGGCAAGCCCCCAAAATAATCACGCGAAAGCGGTGAAGGTCACGCCGAAGCGTTGGCTTTTTCTTCCTGGCGATCGGCATAGATGTAAAGCGGACGGGCCGAACCGCGCACCACTTCCTCGGAGATGACGACCTCGCGCACACCCTCCAGCGTCGGCAGTTCGAACATTGTGTCGAGCAGGATCTTCTCCATGATCGAGCGAAGGCCGCGGGCGCCGGTCTTGCGCACGATCGCCTTGCGGGCGATTTCGCGAAGAGCGTCCTCATGGAAGTTCAGTTCCACGTCTTCCATCTCGAACAGGCGCTGATACTGCTTGATCAAAGCGTTCTTCGGCTCGGACAGGATCTGGATCAGCGCGTCCTCATCGAGGTCCTCGAGCGTCGCCAGAACCGGCAAGCGGCCGATGAACTCAGGGATCAGGCCGAACTTGACCAGATCTTCAGGCTCCAGTTCGCGCAGAACCTCGCCGACGCGGCGGTCATCCTGCGATTTGACGCTAGCGCCAAAGCCGATCGAGGTCTTCTCGCCACGGGCAGAGATGATCTTGTCGAGGCCGGCAAAAGCGCCGCCGCAGATGAACAGGATGTTCGTCGTGTCGACCTGCAGGAATTCCTGCTGCGGGTGCTTGCGGCCGCCCTGCGGCGGAACGGAAGCGACCGTGCCTTCCATGATCTTCAGCAGCGCCTGCTGCACGCCCTCGCCCGAGACGTCACGGGTAATCGACGGGTTGTCGGACTTGCGCGAAATCTTGTCGACTTCGTCGATGTAGACGATGCCGCGCTGTGCACGCTCGACGTTGTAGTCGGCCGACTGCAGCAGCTTCAGGATGATGTTTTCGACATCCTCGCCGACATAACCGGCCTCGGTCAGCGTCGTCGCGTCAGCCATGGTGAAGGGAACGTCGATGATGCGGGCAAGCGTCTGGGCAAGATAAGTTTTGCCGCAGCCGGTCGGACCGACGAGCATGATGTTCGACTTCGCCAGCTCGACTTCGCCGTTCTTGGAGGCGTGCGCCAGGCGCTTGTAATGGTTGTGAACGGCAACCGACAAGATCTTCTTCGCCTGTCGCTGGCCAATGACATATTCGTCGAGGACCTTGATGATGTCCTGGGGCGTCGGAACGCCGTCGCGGGACTTGACCATCGAGGACTTGTTTTCCTCGCGGATGATGTCCATGCACAATTCGACGCATTCATCGCAGATGAAGACGGTCGGTCCGGCAATCAGTTTCCGGACTTCGTGCTGGCTCTTTCCGCAGAACGAACAATAAAGAGTGTTCTTGGAGTCGCCGCCGTTGCTGCCGCTGACCTTGCTCATATCACTTTCCTTCCAGCACGCCGCATTTCAAGGCGAAATCGCGGTCCACTCTATCAGCTCCTGGCGGCACTCCGTTTCCGGAGCCTTTGCCGAGAAGGGCTTCAGGGGCTACGAACCGGGCCCAACCAATCATGTCCTGGCCCCGGCGGCAACGAATTCCCCTTCGAATGCCGAATGCTATGTCATAAAAATTCAACATAGCATTAATAGTTACTATTAGCGTCTTCGTCGCCGGATGAAAGCCCTTGTTCAATCACAAATGGGATAGAACTGTGGCGAGGAAAACACCATCCCTATTAATTACTAGCCTGCTCGCCTTCCATTTCGAGGCGCGACGTCAGAACCTTGTCGATCACGCCCCAGCTCTGGGCTTCGTCCGCATCCATGAAATGGTCACGATCGAGCGTCTTTTCAACTTCCTCATAGGTCCGGCCCGTGTGCTTGACGTAGACCTCGTTCAGGCGGCGCTTCATCTTGAGGATGTCGCGAGCATGACGCTCGATGTCCGAAGCCTGGCCCTGGAAGCCGCCCGAAGGCTGGTGCACCATGATGCGGGAATTCGGCGTGGCGAAGCGCATGTCCTTGTGGCCGGCCGCCAGCAGCAGCGAGCCCATGGACGCGGCCTGGCCGATGCAGAGCGTCGAAACCGCAGGCTTGATGAACTGCATCGTATCGTAGATCGCCATGCCGGCGGTGACGACGCCACCCGGCGAATTGATGTAGAGGGCGATTTCCTTCTTCGGGTTTTCGGCCTCGAGGAAGAGCAGCTGGGCGCAGACGAGCGTCGCCATATGGTCCTCGACAGCACCTGTCAGGAAGATGATGCGTTCCTTCAACAGGCGGGAATAGATGTCGTAGGAGCGTTCACCGCGGTTGGTCTGTTCCACGACCATCGGAACGAGGGCCATTGCGGTATCGACTGGGTTTCTCATGTGCGTCCTTTGTCAACGTCTCGCCGGCCCGCGCCGGGAATCAAAGAAAAATGTCTTACCCCTACATAGAGTGTCCCGGCCCTCCTCTTCAAGACACGCATGCGGATAACGTTAAGAAGGCGGGGCAAGGCGGCTAAGCTCCTTCTTTTCATGCATGTCGTTATCCCGGAACCGCTGCACACTTCCGGGCGACATGCATTGAGCCTCTTTCCCTCAATCGCCTGTTAACGGCGAGCCCTTGCTACGGTCTCCCCCGGCTTTTCTCCATGACAGGATGAAGGAAGGCTTACTCTATTCGACAATACTCATGCACGTTTACCCAACGGAAAGCCTACCGGCAGATATCGGCCCGAAACAATGCCGCAGCGCAGCGACATTAAGGAAGTGGCGAGCTTCCTCAGCAAGGATGCGAATGGACAGACAAGGGGTTGCTGCCGTGTTCAATATCGCTACAGGTCTCGCCATCTGGTGTTCAGAGGCCATGACGCTCGCTTTGGTGCTGTTCGTCGCCTGGCGCCACAACATCAGGAACGAGGCCTATCTCTATTGGGGCCTGGGCTTCCTTCTGACCGGCATCGGCTTTGCGATGGTCGCGCTGCGCGGCGAAATCCCCAGCCTGCTTTCAGTAGAGGCGGGCAATGCCATCGCCCTGCTCGGCCAGAGCGCCTGGGTGGCCGGTTTTCTCGCACTCGACCGCAAGCGGATCGAGTGGTGGGCGCTACTGCCGCCGGCAATCTGGCTCGCCGGTGTCTTCCTGCCCTGGGTCAACAGCGATTATTCAAATCGGGTGGTTCTCTACAATCTTGCTTCGGCGACGGGTGCGACGGCACTCGCCATGGCGGTCGCCGCCGGCGACATGCGCCGTGAGCCTACCCGCATCAAGCTGATGGGTGTGTTCGTCCTCCAGGGCTGCCTATGCTTCGGCTCGGCCCTGACGATGACGCTGACGATGCCAAGCGATGTCGAGGCGACAAATCTCGGCGGCGCTTCCGCCATGGCCACCGCCTTCCTGCTGACCATCGCTTTCGCGTTCACCTGCCGGCTGATCATGGAGCGCTCCGAACGACACCTGCGTGCGCTCACCCTGACCGACTCGCTGACCGGCGTGCTCAACCGCCGCGGCCTGCTCGGCTATTTCGACGGCATCCAGGAAAGAGCTCATAACGAGCAGCGCCAGGTCGCGGTCATTCTCTTCGATCTCGACCATTTCAAGCGCGTCAACGACCGTTACGGCCACCAGTCCGGCGATGCCGTGCTGACCGCCTTCGCGCGCATGGCCCGCCAGTATATTCCGAACAACATCTTCGGCCGCATGGGCGGCGAGGAATTCGCCGCATTCGCCGCCGTCGCGGACCAGACGGAAGCCGAGGCGATCGCCGAAGCGATCCGCACCGAATTCTGCCGTCTTCCCGTCAGCACCGGCGAAGCGATCGTTCCGGTCACCGTCAGCATCGGCATTGCGCTCGCCTCCTCGATCGAAGCCAATATTGACAAGCTGATCTCGGCCGCCGACCGGGCGCTCTACGCAGCCAAGGCCGCCGGCCGCAACTGCACGGTCACCTTCGGCGAAGCGGAGGCCGCAGCCCCTGCACCAGCCACGCCGAACAGCACTGCCGGCGAACTCGTGCCGACGGTCGACGACCAGGTCGAAGCGCTGCGACGCATGGGTACGCTGTCGCGGGCCGGGTAGCCCCGGGATCCTCACGCCCCACATCTTTCCGAGGTCCGGCAAATCCGATAAGGCTCGGGGCATGATGATCCCATCCTTTCTCTCGATCGACCGCGCCAACCGTCATGTCTCGCTTGATAGCCGCAACCCGGCCTTCTACGGCAACCCGAATGCCGTCTATTGCGCACTTCACGCCCATTGCCCGACCTTCTATTGGAGCGAGCAGAAGCAGTGGTTCTTCACGGGCTACGACCATGTGAACGGACTGCTGCGCGACCGGCGCTTCGGCCGGCAGATCCTGCATATCGCCAGCCGCGAGGAGCTTGGGCTTGCCGAGCCGATGCCGCATCTTGCCAGTTTCGATCTCTCGGAACGTTATTCCCTGCTCGAACTCGAACCGCCGGAGCACACGCGGCTGCGCACGCTCGTCAACCGCGCCTTCGTTTCCCGCCATGTCGAGAAGATGAAGCCGGAACTTGTCGAACTCGCCAACCGGCTGATCGACGGCTTCGCGGAGAAGCGTGAGGTCGAGCTGCTCTCGGCCTTTGCCGATATCATCCCGGTGACGATGATCGCACGAATGATCGGCATTCCCGAGGAGATGGGGCCGCAGCTGCTCGCCTGGTCGCACGCCTATGTCCGCATGTACATGTTCGGCCGTACGCGCGAGCAGGAGGAAGAGGCAGAACGGGCGGCCAAGGAATTTTCCGACTACGTCAAGACGGTCATCACCGAACGCCGTGCCGAACCGCGCGACGACCTGCTGACCCACATGATCCATACCGAGCATAAGGGCCAGTATCTGACCGAGGAGGAGCTCGTCTCGACGACGATCGTGCTGCTCAATGCCGGGCATGAGGCGACCGTGCACCAGATCGGCAACTCCGTGCGCACCATCCTCGACAGCGGCTGCGATCCGGCGGAACTCTTCCGGGACGAGGCAACGACCGGGCGCACCGTCGAGGAAACCCTGCGCATCTGCGCGCCCGTCCACATCTTCCAGCGCTGGGCCCTGGAGCCTGCCGAAATCGACGGCGTCTCCTTCAAGCGCGGCGACAAGGTCAGCCTTATCCTCGCCGCCGCCAATCTCGATCCGGCGAAATTCACCGATCCCCTCACCTTCAAGCCCGACCGCAACGAGGCGGCAAACCTCTCCTTCGGCGCCGGCATCCATTTCTGCATTGGCGCGCCGCTGGCGCGGCTGGAGCTCAACGTCGTGCTTCCGATCCTGTTCGAACGGCTGGTGGGCCTGAGGCTGGCAAAGACACCTATGGTCCAGGACGTCTACCATTTCCACGGGCTGGACCGGCTGGATCTGCAGTGGTGATCCGTCCTCTGAGCCGCTAGAAAAGCAGGCCACAGCCGAAAACTATCCAATGGAAAATACGGTCGCCGCCGGTAACGATCCGTCAATACCGAGCCTATGCCACGATCTTCGCGCCATCACGCGGCTGACTCTTCTTTCAGCCTGCTCGATATGTCATATGCCGACATGGGTTTTCCAATCAGATATCCTTGAAGCTGATCGCAGCCGGCGTCGCGCAAGATCGCCGCCTGGCGGGCAGTCTCGATACCTTCCGCGGTAACGGGAATCCGCAACGCTGTCGCGAGGGAGATGGTTGCTCGAAGAACATCGGCGCCATTTGCGCCTTCGTCGAGAGCCGACACCAGCGAGCGATCGATTTTCATGCGATCAAACCCGAACTGCCGCAATGCGCCAATGCTTGCGTAACCGCAGCCAAAGTCATCAAGCGCGAACTTTATGCCGACATGCTTGAGCTGGTCTATCGACCGTCGCGCCTGATCCGGATTTGTCATCAGAACGCCTTCGGTGATCTCCAGTGTCAGGCGGTTGGGATTGAAATCGAGTTCCTGCAGGACCGAGATCACTTCGGCGGCAAACTCCGGATTGCAAAGCTGGATTGGCGAAACGTTCACCGACAATGCGAGGTCGGGCCAGCCCTTGGCATGCTCGATCGATGTCCTCAGCATATGAACGCCGAGTGCGTCGATGAGGCCGCATCTCTCGGCAAGAGGGATGAAAATCTCCGGGCTGATATTTCCGGTTACAGTTCGCCAGCGCGCCAGTGCTTCAAGACCGGTCACAGCGCCCGTCGAAGCAGAGACGAGAGGTTGGAAAACGGCCTCGATTGCGCCACTGCTGATGGCATTCTTCAACAGGCCTTCTAGTTCGGCGACCCGTTGGCGTTCCCGGTCCAGTTCGGGGTCGTATTCGATCGCCTGGCCTCTGCCATTTGCCTTGGCACCATAAAGGGCCATGTCCGCTCTACGGAGAAGCTCCAAGGGCGGGACGTCGCCGTCGCGAGCAGCAGCTCCTATGCTTGCGCCAACTTCGATTGTTCGTCCGTCGATTTTGAAGGGCTCGGCAAACAGCGCCAAAATCGTCTTTTCCATCTCTCCGCATGTGGCAGAACCGACGTGCACCAGCGCAAATTCGTCGCCCCCGAGCCGCGCCGCGGCAATGATTTCGGGGTGGCAGGCGGTCAGCGCCTTCGCGACCAGCCGGATCAAATCGTCCCCCACCGCATGGCCCCAGGCGTCGTTGACGGCCTTGAAGCCATCAAGGTCGACCAGATAAAGCCGATGTGGCGAAGAGGTCGAATTCTCCAGCTCTTCCAGCAGGTTGAGAAGCCCATGTCTGTTCAAAAGGCCGCTCAGGCTATCGTGGTCGGCTTCGAAAATCGCTGCTTGCGCCAATTGGCGCAGGCGCCGCGCTTCGGAAGCGCCAACCAGCAGAACGCCGATCAGAAACAGCGCGAGGATGACGATAGCGGCTGCGATATAAGGATAGACCTGATGAAACACGGCGCTTCCCGGCGCTTTGCTGGGCCAGACGAGATAGCCGATGACGGTCCCCTCCATGTCGGTGATCGGCGTGTTCAGGAACTCCGGCTTCGGCGTCGTCTCAAGGCGCAAGCCTTCAAGTTCATGTTCGTTCGAGAGCGTATCGATAACCTCCGACGTAAGCTCCTTGTAGAAACTCAGCACACTGAACTTCGGAAGCTTGGGGGCGTCCTCGAAAGGCTGGATCGCCTGCGAGGCGATCAGGGCTATACCGCTTTCGGTCTTGATGAAATTGACCACCGGCGCCCTCGCCGGAGCCGCTGCCGCATTGATCTGCTGATAAAAGACGTCGCCAAAAAAAGTGCCCGGCTGGAAGGGCTTGCCTTTGGCATAGGCCGAGACGATCGAAGACCGGTCAGGGCCGATCACGATCGCGCCGTCATAAAGCGCGTAATCCTCGCTGGTTTTTCCCCAATTCTCATAGGCCCAATCCGCGGCGGCCGAAGATGAGGCAGCACTATAGGCATCGTCCCATATGGCATTGTCCGTCGTTGTCGCGCTCAGGCGACCCACAAACGCACCGATTGCCGCGCGGGCGGCGCGACTGGCCCTGGCATCATCGATCTCGTTCGCCGACCGGGTCATCGTGACGACGACATGTGCCATCAGGCCGGTCAGTACGAGAGCAACGACAAGGAAGAAGACCGTTGTCGCGATGATGGAAGACGTCTGGGTCCGAACGTACCTACCTGCAAGATTCGACGACATGCAAATTCCGCAAAGATTAATTGCAAGGCCATGTCTGTGTGACGGCAGGAGACATCATGTCCGCAATGCGCTGCAGATAAGGTTTAGCATTTGTCGATGTAGGCACGATTAATGGGATTGGTTAAAAGCTTTCAATCCGGGACAAAGGGCCAAAAACACCGTTTGCCGGCTTGCCGTTTCGGATCATCGCTACGGCCGCGACGACAAAAACAAAGCCGAACGGGAAAGGCCCGGGCTTCGTCGCGCCCATTTGCTGGCCGCTCAAACCTTGATCACATAGTCCTTGCGAGTCGTTTCAACGACTTCCCATGTTCCCTTGAAGCCGGGTCTGAGGATCATCCGATCGCCCGCCTTCAGATGAACCGGCTCACCGCCCTCCTCCGTCACGATCGAATGGCCGGCCAGCAGGCTGAAATATTCCCATTCCTCGTAGACGATCCGCCACTTGCCCGGCGTCGCCTCCCAGATGCCCGAATAAAGCCCGCCTTCTCTCTCCTCCAGGTTCCAGGTGCGGAAATGCGGATCGCCGGAGATGATCCGATCGGCTTCGGGGGCGCCGAATTCGGGTTCGACTCCGTCAATATCGAAGGTGATGAAATTTGTCATGGTCGCCCTAGATCCCTCTGATCTCAGATCTTCGAGAGCGCCTGTTCAAGATCGGCGATGATGTCCTTGACGTCCTCGATGCCGACGGAAAGGCGCACCACGTCAGGCCCAGCGCCGGCAGCGATCCTCTGCTCGTCGGTCAACTGCCGGTGTGTCGTCGAGGCCGGATGGATGACGAGCGAACGGGTGTCGCCGATATTGGCAAGATGGGAGAAGAGCTCCAGCCCCTCGACCAGTGTCTTGCCCGCCTCATAGCCGCCCTTGACGCCGAAGGTGAAGACGGAGCCGGCGCCCTTCGGCGAGTAGCGCTGCTGCAGGGCGTGGTTCGGGTCGTCGTCGAGGCCGGCATAATTCACCCAGGCGATCTTGCTGTGCGCCTTCAGCCATTTCGCGACGGCGATCGCATTGTCGCTGTGGCGCTGCATCCTGAGCGGCAGCGTCTCGATGCCGGTCAGGATCAGGAAAGCATTGAAGGGCGAGATCGCCGGCCCGAGATCACGCAGGCCGAGCACGCGGGCAGCGATCGCAAAGGCGAAATTGCCGAAAGTCGCGTGAAGGACCATGCCGTTATATTCCGGCCGCGGGCTCGACAGCATCGGGTAATTGCCGGATTTCGACCAGTCGAAGGTGCCGCCGTCGACGATGAGGCCGCCCATGGAATTGCCGTGGCCGCCGAGAAACTTGGTCAGCGAATGCACCACGATGTCGGCGCCGTGCTCGATCGGACGGATGAAATAGGGTGTTGCCATCGTATTGTCGACGATCAGCGGCAGGCCGTGGCGATGCGCGACGTCGGCAATGGCGGCGATATCGACGAAGGTGCCGCCGGGATTGGCCAGGCTTTCGAGGAAGATGCCGCGCGTCTTGTCGTCGATCTGGCTTTCGAAGCTTGCCGGATCGGCGGCATCGGCCCAACGCACCTGCCAGCCAAAATTCTTGAAGGCATGGCCGAACTGGTTGACCGAGCCGCCATAGAGCTGACGGGCAGCGATGAAATTCTCGCCGGGGCGCATGATGGTGTGGAAGACGATCATCTGCGCCGCATGGCCGGAGGCGACGGCAAGGGCCGCCGTGCCGCCCTCGAGCGCTGCGACGCGCTCCTCGAGCACGGCCTGCGTCGGATTCATGATGCGGGTGTAGATGTTGCCGAAGGCCTGCAGACCGAAGAGGGCGGCGGCATGATCGGAATCATTGAAGACGAAAGCGGTCGTCTGGTAGATCGGCGTTATCCGCGCGCCCGTCGCCGGGTCGGGCTGCGCACCGGCATGGATCGCCAATGTATTGAATCCCGGATCGTTCTTGGCCATGTCGTCCTCCAGTTGTTGCTGACGGGCAGGATCATAGCCGGTCGCTTGCGAAAGTTAATCGCGATCCATTTCAACCCATGGGCGTTCGGTGGAAAATCCGTCTCAGGGGATCGCAACTCAGGCAATAAGACGAGGATACTCGATCGCCGGGCAGCGGTTCATCACCATCTGGATGCCGGCGGCCTCCGCCGTTGCCGCAGCCGCATCGTCGCGCACACCAAGTTGAGACCAGATGATTTTCGGCAGCGGCCTCAGCGCCAGCGCCTCCTCGACGACCCCACCCAGATATTCGGAAGCGCGAAAGACGTCGACCATGTCGATCGGCACGGGAATGTCGGCAAGCCGGGCATAAACGGTGCGGCCCTGGATCAGTTTGCCCGCCTGCCCCGGATTGACAGGAATGACCTCGTAGCCGCGCGACAGCAGATAGCCCATGACGCCGTTGCTCGGCCGGGCCGGATTGGGCGAAGCGCCGGTCAGCGCGATGGTCTTTACCGAATGAAGGATGCCGGCGAGGTAATCATCCGTATAGCCGTCGTGATTCATGTCCGCTTCTCCACTCCCGAAAGCCCTTCGGCACGGCCGGCTTGTTTTTTTGTGTTTCCGTGAAACCGGCTGCGTGTCTTTCTCGTATATATGAACTGGCCCGTATATAGGAACTGGATACTCCTTGAGGATGATTCGATGAAAAAAATCGCTCTTGCCCTCATGCTCGTGCTCGCCGCATCACCGGCGCTGGCGATCTCGCGCTACAATCCGCTCACCATGAGCTGTGCCAGCATGCGCGCCGCCATCCACAATCAGGGCGCCGTCATCTTCCGCTACCAGTCTCCCCGTGGCTTGCCGCTCTACGATCGCTATGTCCGCAACAGCAATTATTGCGACGCGACCGATTATGCGGAATGGACATATATCCCTTCGAAAGACACTCCTCGCTGCCGAGTTCTGAACTGCCAGAACATCGACAACCTTGACGGGATGCTCTTCGTTCCGCATCATCAGCTCTGATGTTTTCGCCGTCATAGGGTCCGCAGGAACTGTACGCCTTTCGCGCTTGCGAAAGGTTTGAGGATCAATCCCGCGCTGCGATTTCGTAGCGATTGCACAATCAGAAGCTTTAATTTTCCCCTATGTCAAAGTTATAGAATAATATCTATATTTCAGCAGCATAGAATAGTCACTTCCCGAATTCCCGCAGATATTTTCTTTTTTTGTTCGCGATAATGCCGCCGTTTGTTCCCGCATCCATTAGAAGCATCTCATAGTTGAAAACGTCGCGTGGATTGAACGCATGTCGCGCGCACGTAAAAATTGCTGCAATGAGCCGCCATTGTTCACATCCTGAAAGGATGCTATTCGTCATATGGGCGCATTAGCGACCGCCGCCATGCAATTTCGTGCAAATCCCAGTTGTCTTTTCAGGAATTTGGAACGCCGAAGGCGAGGCGTATTCCGCTTCGTCTCATCCTATCCGGATTACTCCCTTGCCTCTCGACGTCATCCTGCTCGTTCTCTTCGGCGCACTGCTGCACGCGACATGGAACGCCATCATCAAGGCGGGGAGCGATAAGTCCCTCGATGCGGCGCTGATCTCGGCCGGCGGCGCGGTTTCGGCGCTGCCGTTCCTGCCATTGCTGCCGTTGCCGCACGCCTCGGCATGGCCGTTCATCGGTGCCTCCGCCATCCTGCAATTTGCTTATTTCCAATTGGTCGCCGCCGCCTACCGGGCCGGCGACATCGGCCTCGTCTATCCGCTGATGCGTGGCTGCGCACCGCTGCTGATCGCCGCGACAAGCGGTTTTATTCTTCAGGAAAATCTTTCCGGCGGCGCCCTTGTCGGCACAATGACGATCTCGGCCGGCGTGCTGACCCTCGCCCTGGAGGCGCGGCGCGGCAGCAGCCGCGCCATCATACTCTCGCTTGCCAATGCCTGCGTCATCGCCAGCTACACCTATGTCGACGGAATCGGCGCACGCATCTCCGGCAATGCGGTTTCCTACACTTTGTGGATGTCGCTGCTGCCGCCAGTGCTGCTGTTTTCCTGGGCAGCGTCCCAGCGCGGCGCTTTCGCCGTGGTAAGTCACGTTCGCCGCAATTGGTGGCGCGGCCTCATCGGCGGCGCCGGCTCGATCGCTTCCTACGGGCTGGCGCTCTGGGCGATGACGAAAGCCCCGGTCGCGACCGTCGCAGCCTTGCGCGAAACTGCGATCCTCTTTGCGCTGGTGATCTCGATCACCGTCTTCAAGGAAAAAGCCAGCATCTGGCGCTACGTCGCCGGTGTCGTCATCGCGATCGGCGGGCTGGTTCTGAAACTGGCGTGATCACTCACCTGTCCATTCGGCCTTGCGCTTGCCAAGGAAGGCGCCGATCCCTTCCTGCGCATCCTCAGTCAGCATGTTCTCGACCATCACTTTGGAGGTATAATCATAGGCCGCCTCCACGGGCAGTTCGAGCTGCCGGTGGAAGGCTTCCTTGCCGATCTTCAGCGTCAGCGGCGACTTGCTGGCGATCACTGCCGCATATTTGGAAACCACCTGCGCCAGATACTGCTTCGGCACGATGCGGTTGACGAGGCCGAAATCCTTGGCGGTCGAGGCGTCGATCGTCTCACCGGTCAGCAGCATCTCCATCGCCTGCTTGCGGTGCGCGGCACGGGAAACGGCTACCATCGGCGTCGAACAGAACAGGCCGATGTTGACGCCCGGGGTGCAGAATGTCGAACTGTCCGTGCAGATCGCCAGATCGCAGGAAGCAACGAGCTGGCAGCCCGCAGCCGTTGCAAGCCCGTCGATCTCGGCGATGACAGGCTTCGGCAGATGCGCGATCTTCAGCATCAAATCGGCGCAAAGCCGGAAGGATCTTTCGAAGAAATCGACCCCCTGATCTTCATCGGCGCGATGGGCGGTGAGTTCCTTGAGATCATGCCCGGCGGAAAAGACATTGCCGGTCGAGGCGATGACGACGACGCGCACATCCGGCTCCGCCCCGGCCGTCTCGAGCTCCTCCAGCAACGCTTCGAGAAGCGCGATCGAAAGCACATTGGCCGGTGGGTTGTTGAGCACAAGCCGCAGCACGCCGTCGCGCAGCGAGCGGGTCAGCAAGCCGCCCTCTTCCGCTCCGGCGTCCTTCCGGAAGGATACGATTTCAGCCATGCTGCTCTCCCTGCGCTCGATTCCAGGCAGACGTTTTGCCACAAGGCGCCGGAAATTTCGAGCAGGATCCGCACTCCACGCAGAGACCGCTGCCGTCAGGACCAGAACCACGACTTCGATGTTTCTGCCCTCGCCTGCGCACGGGTCAGACCGACATCGCAAAGCTCGTCGTCGGTGAGTTCCAAAAGCGTGCGGCGGCTGCGGCGCTTTTCGAGGTGATGTTCGATCGTCATCAGCAGCCGCAGGCTCCAGCGCGCCATCCCGTGAAGTCTCGACCGAACGATATCGCGAGGTGTGTCAAGGATCCCGCTTAATTCCAAGGCCATCTCTTCTTCCTTTCTTCAACGGATGAAAGATGCGCTGGAAGATGCCGCGAAAGAAGCTTATGGATATTATGATATGCATAAGGATTTCTTTTGTATGCCTCTCCACCTCGATCAGCTTGCCGCCTTCGTCAACGTCGCCGATCTCGGAAGCTTTACGGCCGCAGCCGACAAGGAAGGCCTGACGCAACCGGCCGTCAGCCTGCAGGTGAAGGGGCTCGAGCAGCGGCTTGGCGTACGCCTGATCGAGCGTGTCGGGCGGCGGGCGCAGCCGACCGCTGCAGGCCTCGACCTGCTCGTGCATGCAAGGCGGCTGCTTCAGGAATCGGCTGCCGCGGAAGAAGCGATGATGCCGTACAGAGATGGCGCCAGCGGCCGTGTGCGCATCGGCAGCGGCGGCACGGCGTCGATCCATCTGCTTCCTCGCGCCATCGCCGTTGCGAGAAAATCCATGCCCGGCCTCGAAATCACCGTGCGCATCGGCGATGCCGACGACATTCTGCGTGATCTGGAAGCCAACAGCCTCGACATCGCCGTCGTCGCCCTGCCGGCATCCGGACGGAACTTCGAGATCGAGCCGTTCTACGAGGAGGAACTGCTGGCCGTCGCTCCTACGGGCAGCCTGATGCCCGAAGGCGGGCCGGACGCCGCCTTCATGCGCGACAGGACGCTGCTGCTTTATGAGGGCGGCAATACCAGGCGGGCGATCGACGCGTGGCTGGCTGCACCGGATACCAGGATCCGGCCTGCGATGGAGTTCGGCAGCATCGAGGCGATCAAGGAGCTGGTGGCCGTGGGGCTCGGCTGGTCGATCCTGCCGGGGCTGGCGCTGAAGCGCGCCGGCCTCGTTGCAACTTCATCGCTGAACCCGCGGCTCACGCGCCGCCTCGGCATGGTTCTGCGCCGGGACAAACATCTGACACGCGGCCTTCGCGAAATGATGAAATGCCTGCGCGCGTTCAAAGGTTAAGAACCGCTTTCGACCATGGGATGCTATTTCAAACCGGCAGAGACGACGTGAAAAACGTCAAGCGCAGCAGTTCGCGACCGCAGAAATATGAGGTATCAGAATACCACATATCTAAGTATTTGTTTTTGCTTCAAAATTTTTCCAAACCTTCGGGACGTCGATATTGACCCGATGTCATGTTCCCTTTATACACCGCGCCAGAACGCAGCCTACCTGAGCTGCTTTCTTTTTGGCATGCCTAAAGCCTGCCAATCCAAGCAACAAGAAACGCCCTTCAAGCCTTCGGGTCAAGGGTCCCAAAAGAGAGTATTCACTATGGCAACCTTCTCCCAGAAGCCTGCAGAGGTGGAGAAGAAGTGGGTGATCATCGACGCCGAAGGGCTGGTCGTTGGCCGTCTCGCTTCCATCATCGCTATGCGCCTGCGCGGCAAGCACAAGGCAACCTTCACGCCTCACGTTGACGATGGCGACAACGTCATCGTCATCAATGCCGAAAAGGTCGTCTTCACCGGCAAGAAGTATTCCGACAAGGTCTACTACTGGCACACCGGTTATGCCGGCGGCATCAAGGAACGGAGCGCACGCCAGATCATCGAAGGCCGTTTCCCGGAGCGCGTCCTCGAAAAGGCCGTCGAACGCATGGTTCCGCGGGGCCCGCTCGGCCGTCGCCAGATGAAGAACCTGCGCGTTTACGCCGGCTCCAACCATCCCCATGAAGCCCAGCAGCCGGTCGCCCTCGACGTCGCCGCGCTCAACAAAAAGAACGTAAGGAGCGCCTGATATGGCTGACCTCTCCTCCCTGAAGGATCTCGGCACGGTTTCCGAAGCTGCTGCTCCGGCCCACGTCCGCAAGGTCGATTCGCTCGGCCGCTCCTACGCGACCGGCAAGCGCAAGAACGCTGTTGCCCGCGTCTGGGTCAAGCCGGGCTCCGGCAAGATCACCGTCAACGGCAAGGAATTCGCGGAATATTTCGCCCGTCCGGTGCTGCAGATGATCCTGCGCCAGCCGATCGTTGCGGCTGCCCGTGACGGCCAGTTCGACATCGTCGCAACCGTTGCCGGCGGCGGCCTCTCCGGCCAGGCCGGTGCCGTTCGCCATGGCGTGTCCAAGGCGCTCACCTACTTCGAACCGGGCTTGCGCGCGGTGCTGAAGAAGGGCGGCTTCCTGACTCGCGACAGCCGCGTCGTCGAACGCAAGAAGTACGGCAAGGCAAAGGCCCGCCGCTCGTTCCAGTTCTCCAAGCGTTAATCGCTTCGGACAGACGGAATTTACGAAGGCCGGGGCAACCCGGCCTTTTTTGTTTTGCGCTGTTTAAACAAATCGGAAGCGTGCCGGCGCGCCATTGTCGCATTCCAGCTCTGCTGGTAGAAGCTTGGCAAAGCGCTTCGGAAATGAGCGAAGCCGCAGTCAGGGTCGCATCATGGGAACAACCAAGTCCGCAGACAAATAGGCCGCAACAACTCTGCCCTGTTGTTGCGGCGTCTGTCCGGTCAATCCCGATACTGATGAAGAGACAGATCGCCGCCGAATGAAGTCATTTGAGCGGGTTCTTCCCATGTCTTATCCCAAAATCCAGCAATGGACCTATTCCCTGCCGGCAGCCTTGCTGCTGATGGCACCCTTCGACATCCTGGCCTCGCTCGCCATGGATATCTATCTGCCGATCGTGCCGGTCATGCCGGAGGCGCTCGGCACTTCGCCGGCGGTCATCCAACTGACCCTCAGCCTCTACATGCTCGTGCTCGGTGTCGGCCAGATCGTCTTCGGCCCAATTTCCGATATTGTCGGACGACGGCCTGTCCTGCTTGGAGGTGCTGCACTCTTTGCGGCTTCATCCTTCCTGCTTGCCGGCTCCTCGTCGGCGCCGATCTTCGTGGTCTTGAGATTGCTGCAGGCAGTCGGCGCGTCGGCTACCCTCGTCGCAACTTTCGCAACAGTGCGTGACGTCTACGCCGGGCGTCCCGAAAGCAGTACGATCTATAGTCTTCTCGGCTCCATCCTCTCCTTCGTACCCGCGCTCGGCCCGATCATCGGAGCCTTGATCGCGGATCGCTTCGGCTGGCGCGCCATCTTCCTCGTCATCGGCCTCCTTTCGGTTGCCGCCCTTTACAACGCCGGCATGCGATGGCACGAAACCCGCCCTGCCGTCACCGCGAAGATCGCTCTCCGCCCGATCCTTACAAGCCCTCCCTTCTGGGTTTATACGGGCGGCTTCAGTACGGCGATGGGCGCCTTCTTCGTCTTCTTCTCGACGGCACCCCGTATCCTGATCGACAAAGCCGGTTTTTCCGGCATCGCCTTCAGCTTCACCTTTGCCACGGTGGCGCTGGTGATGATCGTGACGGCGCGTTTCGCCAAATGTTTCGTCATGCGTTGGGGCATTGCAGGCAGCCTTGCCAGAGGCATGGCAATGCTGCTTCTCGGCGCCGTGCTGCTTGCCTTTGGACAGCTGTTTCTGCAGCCTTCCCTCGTCAGCTTCGTCGTGCCGATGTGGATCATCGCGATCGGCATCGTGGTTGCGACGGCGGTCACCGCCAACGGCGCCCTCGACGCCTTTGGCGACACGGCAGGAACGGCGGTCGCGCTCTATTTCTGCGTCCAGAGCATCATCGTCGGCTTTGCCGGAACCTTCTTCGTGATTCTGCTCGGCGGCGACAGTGCCTGGCCGCTCGTGGGCTATGTCTCAGCGACCGCGCTGACGACGCTGGCTGGATTGTGGTGCCTGCGGGAGCCGGCCAGATAGGCAGCGGACAAATAACGGTCGCTCGACGATAACGAGCGGCCGTCGTCCGAACGATTGCTTGAAATCCGTCCGCACCTCGCCTACGCCTTTCTGCGCGCGGCGGATCGGCCAATTCCTTCGCGAGAGACCCGCCGCCCGACGCTCTGGCGTCGAACGGCGATCCTGCAATGCAGCGTCCGTATCGAACGCGACTATGATTTTGCGACCGAAAAAGGAGCACGATTTGGCGAACAGATCGATTGACCACGCCTTCACGGCGACCAGCCTCACCTCCGCTGCCAGCGATCCGACCTTTGCCGGCGCGCTGTCTTTCATGCGCCGCCGCTTCACCAAGGAGCTCGCTGGCGTCGACGTCGCCGTCTGGGGCATCCCCTTCGATGCCGCGACATCGAACAGGCCGGGCACGCGGTTCGGGCCGCAGGCGATCCGGCGCGCATCGGCGATCTTCGACAATGATGCGCAATATCCTTTCAACCGCGATCTCTTCGCCGAAATGGCCGTGATCGACTACGGCGATTGCCTGCTCGACTATGGCAACCATCAGGACACGCCGGCCGCTATCGAACGCCAGGCGAATGTCATCCTCGACAGCGGCGCCTTCCTGTTGACTCTCGGCGGCGATCATTACGTCACCTGGCCGCTGCTGAAAGCCCATGTGGCAAAACATGGCCCTCTCGCGCTCGTGCAGTTCGACGCGCACCAGGATACCTGGTTCGACGAGGAACGCCGCATCGACCACGGTTCTTTCGTGGCACGCGCCGCTCGCGAGGGCATTATCGATCCCGACCGCTCCATTCAGATCGGCATCCGCACCCATGCGCCGGAGGATTGCGGCGTCAATATTCTCTACGGTCATCAAGTGGAAGAGATGAGTGCCAGCGATATCGCCTCGGCGATCATCTCCCATACGCGCGGCGCGCCGGCCTATCTCACCTTCGATATCGATTGCCTCGATCCGGCCTTTGCGCCGGGCACCGGCACGCCGGTCTCAGGCGGACCATCGAGCGCCAAGATCCTCTCGGTGCTGCAGCGTCTGCACCAGCTCGATATCCGCGGCGCCGACGTCGTCGAGGTATCGCCGCCCTACGATCATGCCGATATCACCGCCATTGCGGGGGCAACGGTGGCGATGTATATGCTGGGGCTTCATGCCGAGCGACGCGCCATCGCCGTGTCACAAGGCTGACCTATCATCCTCAAACTGAATCCGGAAACCTTCAGAACCCATTGAAAGCGCAGGTTTAACATGGCACCGAAAATCTTCATCGACGGCGAACACGGCACGACGGGTCTGCAGATCCGCACGCGCATGGCAGGCCGCCGCGATGTCGAACTTCTGTCCATACCCGAAGCCGAACGGCGCAACGCCGCCATGCGCGAGGACATGCTGAACGGCGCCGACATCGCCATTCTCTGCCTGCCCGACGATGCGTCGAAGGAAGCGGTTCAGATGGTTTCGGCCAACAACAATGTGCGCGTCATCGACACCTCGACCGCCTTCCGCGTCAATCCCGGCTGGGCCTACGGCTTTGCCGAAATGGACAGCGCACAGGCCGACAGGATCAGAGCCGCCCGTTTCGTCGCCAATCCCGGTTGCTATCCCACCGGAGCGATCGGCCTCATCCGGCCGCTGCGCGCCGCCGGCATTCTGCCGGACGGCTATCCGGTAACGGTCAATGCGGTCTCCGGCTATACCGGCGGCGGCAAGCAGATGATCGCGCAGATGGAAAACCCGGATCACCCGGATGCGATCACCGCGCCGCATTTCCTCTACGGCCTGCCGCTCACCCACAAACACGTGCCCGAGATGACCGTGCACGGCCTGCTCGACCGCGCGCCGATCTTCTCGCCGTCCGTCGGCAAGTTCGCGCAGGGCATGATCGTGCAGGTGCCGCTGCATCTCGACCATCTCGCCGAGGGCACGACGATGGAGAGCATCCATGCCGCACTCGTCGCCCATTATGCCGGCCAGGATATCGTCAGTGTCGTGCCGTTGGCCGAAAGCAAGGCCCTGCCCCGCGTCAATGCCATCGAGCTCGAAGGCAAGGACACGATGAAGCTCTTCGTCTTCGGAACGTCAGGCGCTTCGCAGATCAATTTGGTGGCGCTGCTCGACAATCTCGGCAAGGGCGCATCGGGCGCCGCCGTCCAGAACATGGACCTGATGCTCGCCTCGTAAGGCGCAGACGACGGCATCAGCGTCGATGCCGTTTGAGCTTATAGCGATGACTCATCATGATCTTTCCGCGGCCGCTTGCATCGGCGGCCGCAGCATCGCTTTCGCGCTCGATCATCGATGACGATTGGGCTATGAAACCGGATCCTTCCTCCTTGCCCATCCCGAATCACGGAGCCGATGTCATGACGCTGGATGCGCTTATCGCTGGCGTCGGCGCATGGTTTGCCGCAGCCTTGCCCGATCATGGCATCTATGCGCTGATGGCATTTGCCTTCATCGCTGGGCTTGCACGCGGCTTTTCGGGTTTCGGCGCCGCATTGATCTTCATTCCGCTCGGCGGCGCGATCGTCGGGCCGAAGCTGATCTCGCCGATCCTGCTCGTCATCGACGGCATTGCCACACTCGGGATGATCCCACCGGCCTGGCGCGGCGCCAACCGGCGCGAGGTTTTCGTCATGGCGGCGGGTGCCGCGCTCGGCGTGCCGGCCGGCACCGCGATGCTGGCGCTGCTCGATCCGATGCTGCTGCGCTGGAGCATCACGATCATCGCCATCTCCTTGCTCGCGCTTCTCGTATCGGGATGGCGCTACCACGGCGCACCTTCGGCGCCACTCAGCAGCGGCGTCGGTCTAATTGCCGGCCTTTTCAGCGGCGCTGCGCAGCTCGGCGGGCCGCCGGTCGTCGCCTACTGGCTCGGCGGCAAGAGCGACTTCACCCGCGTCAGGGCGAATGTCGTGCTCTATTTCTCGATCTCGTCCGTCTTCAGCGCCATCAGCTATTATATCGGCGGACTGTTCGTGCCTGCCGTCTTTGCGCTCACCGTCGTCATCCTGCCGAGTTATGTGGTCGGGCTCTACGGCGGCTCGAAACTGTTCGGGCTTGCCGAGGAACGGACCTTCCGCATCGCCTGCTATGTCCTGATCGCCGCCGCCGCAATCATCGGCATGCCGCTGCTCGACGGCGTACTGCGCTAGAACCGCCGGCGGAAGGCCGCTCGCTTCAGTCGCGTTCGGCGATCATCGTCCCGTGCGGATATTCGCCGTAAAAGCCGCGCCAGTTGGCGACGGCGAAGCCGAAAACGACAAGCGCGCCGGCCTGATGCAGCAGGCCCCAGTGAAGCGGCACCTGCATCAGCAGCGTCGCTATGCCGATCGCTGCCTGCAGCGTCACAAGCACGAAAAGCAGGATCGCGCGACGTGCATGGGTGGTCCAAGGCGCTGCGCGAAGGGCGATCACCATGTTGATCAGCGTCAATGCGAAGAGCGTATAGGCGCCGATCCGATGAATGAACTGCACCGTCTTCGGGTTCTCGAAGGCATTGATCCAGAAGGGCTGCTGGATCAGCAGATCGGAAGGGATGACGGCGCCGTCCATCAGCGGCCAGGTATTGTAGGAAAAACCGGCGTCGAGCCCTGCCACCAGCGCTCCGAGATAGATCTGGAACAGTGAGAAAATGGCGATCGCGGCGGCAAAACCGCGCGAGCTTCTTGTCGGCGCCGGATCGTCGGAATGCCTGGAGAGACCGCGCATGATCCACATGCAGCCGGCAAAGATCAGGCAGGCCATGACGAGATGCGTCGCCAGCCTGTACTGGCTGACGTCGGTTCGGACGGAAAGGCCCGAGGACACCATCCACCAACCGATAAACCCCTGCAGGCCGCCGAGCGCCAGGATGCCGACGAGCGGCCAGCGCAGACGCTTCTCGATACGCCCCGTCAGCCAGAAATAGATGAGCGGCAGCGCGAAGATCACGCCGATGGCACGCGCGATCAGCCGGTGCGCCCATTCCCACCAGAAGATGCCTTTGAACTCATCGACGGTCATGGAACTGTTCAGCTGCTGAAATTCGGGAATGCGCTGGTAGAGGCGGAATTCCTCCTCCCATTCGGCGGCCGACAGCGGTGGGATGACGCCGTGGATCGGCTTCCACTCTGTGATCGACAGGCCGGAATTGGTCAGCCGCGTGGCGCCGCCGACGAGCACGAGACAGAAGAGCGCCAAAAGCACGAAGCCGAGCCAGAAGCGCAAGGCGCGGCGGTCGCGATTCTGCTTGCGCATTTCGCTCAGGATCGCCTGTTCCGTGGTCGGGTTTGCAACGGCCATGATGTCTCCTTCTATCCGGCAGTTGATTTGCCCCACCGGCTCATGCAAAACAAGCCCCGAACCTTTGCGGCATGCCGTCGCGCCAGGTTCAACCCGTCCATTGCAAGAGATAGCCGATGCCCGTCCGCCTTCGCAAATTCATCGGCACTATCCTCATCATCGTGCTCGTAGTCGTCTATGCGCTGGTGGCGAACACGATCGCGGTGGCAACGCTCGGCAACGCACCCTGGTGGGGACACCTGCTCTATTTCCTGCTCACCGGCTTGCTCTGGGTATTGCCGGCGATGGTGATCATCAAATGGATGGCCGGACCGCCGCAGCGCTAAAGCGCGTCGCGGTCTTTCAGATTCGCTTGTCGCGCTTTAGGTCTTTGTTTTTACGCATGTCGTTGTCGCAAAACCGCGGCACACTTTTGCGCGACATGCTTTAGCCATTAACGGCCGAATAACCGTGATCTGCGGAAAACCTCACCCATCGCCTGCGGTTAAACCAAATATACGGCTGGCATACCTACCTTCCCGTTCAGCATTCTTGACCGGAGAAAACCGTGCAGACGCAACAGCTCGATGTCCATGAACAGCCGTCCGACGACGTGGCGCTGGCCGATACGGCCATTTCGCGCCTGCGCCAGCTGAGCATGAAACTCGCCATGGCCCAACTCGACATCGAAGTCTTTGACGCGATGCAGCCGCTGGAGGATGACTGGCGGGCGCTGGAGCGCGACAACCTCCAGTCCCTGCATCAGAGCTACGACTGGTGCGCCGCCTGGGTGAGCGCCTTCCAGCGGCCGCTTGCGATCCTCAAAGCCACTCATGCGGGTCAGACCGTCTTCATTCTGCCGGTCGAGATCGTCAAGTCCCGCGGGCTCAGGACGGCGAGATTCATTGCCGCCGATCACAGCAATATCAATACCGGCCTATTCGCAGAGAGCTTTGCCGAAGCCGGCAGGACCATCGACCCCCATGAGTTCGCCGGTCGGCTCCGGCATGCGCTGAAGGGCCGCGCCGATCTGCTGCTGCTGCAGAACATTCCGCTGGAATGGCGAGGGCGAGAGAGCCCGCTCGCCGGGCTGCCGATGGTGCAGAACCAGAATCACGCCTATCAGCTGCCGTTCCTTCCCGCTTTCGAGGACACGCTGAAGCAGCTCAACGCCAAGAACCGGCGCAAGAAATTCCGTGTTCAGTCGAAGCGTTTCGAGGCGGCCGGCGGCTTCGAATACGTCATTCCCGAGACATCGGCAGAACAGCACGGCCTGCTCGATATCTTCTTCCGCCTGAAAAGCGCCCGCTTCGCCAGCCTCGGCCTGCCCGACGTCTTTGCCGACAGGGAAACGCAGACCTTCCTGCACGGTCTCATCGACAAGCAGGACGACACCAGGCAGTACTTCGGGCTGCAGATGCATATGCTCCGGCTCAAGGGCGAGCATGAGGGTAAGATCGCCGCGATTTCAGGGATTTCGCGCAAGGGCGACCATATCATCTGCCAGTTCGGCGCGATCGATGAAGAACTCGTGCCGGATACGAGCCCCGGCGAATTCCTCTATTGGCAGACCATCTCGGGATTGCATGGCAAGGGTGTAGCGCTGTTCGATTTCGGCCTCGGCGACCAGACCTACAAGCGTTCCTGGGCGCCGGTCGAGACCGCGCATTACGACGTGGTGCTGCCGGTATCGCCGTTCGGCGTCGTCGCCGGCGCCGCACACCGGCTCGTCACCCGCGGCAAGGCGCACATCAAGGCGCGCCCGAAGCTCTATAAATTCGCCCAGGGCATCCGGGCACGGATCGGCTGATCGTCAAAAAACTAGGCGGCCCGGCCGAGTGCCTGCTCGGCCCCTTCGCCGCCCGACATCAGCACGACGCGCTCATAGCCGGCAGCCTGGAATTCCGTCATCAGAGCAACGAAAATGGTCTCCTCGACCTCAGGCAGCGAGAGGATGATCTCGACGTCCCGGCTGCGCGTCAGCCGCGAGACGCCGGCAACATCGGCCGAACCGCATTCGACCACCACGAGATCGTAGGCGGCGGCGAGCGCATCGAGCAGCAACGACAGCCGATCGACACCGCGCATGGCGCGGCGCACGTCGCTCTGCCCCTGGGGAATGAGATGGGCATCGGAGAGGCGGTCGCCGTGGATCGTGTCGCCGAAGGCGGCCTCGCCGCAAAGCAGATCGGTGACGCCAAGGGCGGCCGGGTCCTCGGCCATCAGTTCCGTGGGGTAGCCGGAGCCGGTCATATCGATCAGGATGACGCGGTGGCCGGCATCGGCGAGCATGCGGGTCAGCGAAACCGTCGCCGCCGAGCCATTCTCACCAGTCGGCGATATGGCGATTGCCAGCGGCGCGCGGCTGCCGGTGAGATAGTCAGCAACTGAAGCGACGGAGAATTCATTGTCATCCTCCGGCTCGTCCTCTGGCACATCCTCGGCAGCCTTCACGTCCTCGATCGTACCCTCCTCGTCCGCGACGACGGCGAGCATGCTCGGCTGAACGGGTTTTCCGGCGGCGGCGATCGGAGCGGCCTGCGGCACATGTTTCTCCTCGACGACTGCTTCTGCCTCAATTGTTTCCGGGGAGGCATCTGTCGGGCGGAGAGCCCGGCCGCTGAAGAGCTCGGCCAGCATGATGACGATGGCGCTCATGATCAGCGTCGCGACGGCAGCGACGACGACGATCGGCACCACCTTCGGGAAATAAGGATCGACCGGCTCGACGGCCCTCGAAACGATCCGGGCATCAGCCGGGCTCGAATTGCTGTCGGCGCGGGAGGCGGCCTCGCGGTAGCGCACCAGGTAGGTTTCGAGCAGTTGGCGCTGGGCGTTCGCCTCGCGCTCTAGCGCATTGAGACCGACCTCGTCCTCACCGGCGCGGGCGCTGTTGGCCTGGACCGTGTCCGACTGGCGCTCGAGCTCGCTCGCCCTCAGATCCGCAACCTTCGACTCGTTCTCGATGCTCGCCAGGATCTTCTGCGTCTCCTGGCGAATCTGGCTGCGGATATCGGAGAGCTGGGCGCGCAGGCTTTTCAGCCGCGGATGATTATTGAGAAGGCTAGTCTGCAGATCGGAGATCTGCGACTGCAGGCCGGATTCCGTCCCCTTCAGCCGCTGTATCGCCTGGGAGGACATGATGTCGGGCAGCGTATCGGAGGCTTCGCCCGAAGACAGTGCATTGCGCACCGCCTGCGCCCTCGCCTCGGCATTGGCCTTGTCGCCCCGCACGCGGGTCAGCTCGGCGGAGATATCGTTCAATTGCTGGGCCGGAAAAGTGGTCGTGCCGTTCGTCTGCAGCAGCCCGTGCGACGTGCGGTATTCGGCGACCTTCCTCTCGGCTTCGCTGACCTTCTGGCGCAGACCTTCGATCTCCGGCTCCAGCCAGCGGGTCGCCTCGGAATTGGAATCGAGCTTGGCGCCGCTCTGGGTCGAAAGATAGACATTCGCCATGGCATTCGGGATGGCGGCGGCGAGCTTCGGATCCTTGGAGGTGAAAGTGATGCCGATGACGCGTGAACCCGGCACCTGATAGACCTGCAGGCGTTCGACGAAGGCGTCGATGACACGCTCTTCCGGCGGATTTTCCAGTGGGTTCTTCTTCAGGTGCAGCTTCACCAGGATACTGCTCATGGCCGAGCCGCTGGCGGCATCGTCGAATTCCGGCAGGTTATAAAGCTTCAGATCGTTGATGACCTTCTTGAGGAGATCGGCCGATTGCAGAAGCTGCACCTGGCTGGCGATGTTCAGTTCATCCATCAGCGGGCCGGCGCTGGCGTCATTGGCCTGCTGCGTGCTGGCGAAAGCCGGCGCACGGGGTTCGATGAGGATGCGTGTTTCGCTGCGATATTGCGGCGACATGATTTTGGCGCCGGCAAAGGCGACGCCCGCCCCCACGAGGGTGATTGCCAAAATCCGCAGACGGCGCGCCCAGACCGCACGGACCAACTGGCCGAGGTCGATGTCCACATCCTGATCACGAGCTACGCCGGACATGCTCTTACTCCACAACAAAGGTGCCGTAAGCGTAAACGACCATGGTAACTCAACGGTTAATGGCGATCTCGCCGAGAAATGAGCGATGATCGATGAAGGATACCGGAAATTGCAAGCGCCCTTTACCGGGCATTAACCCTAACGGATCGATAACGGCTGCACCGAGTTCATTTTTGTGAGCACAAGCGGATGTCTGTCGTCCAGCCCAAGATCCTTTTGGCCCTGAGCCTTGCAGCCATGACGGCAGCACTGAGCGGCTGCACGACGTACAAGCCGGCGCCGAAGGCCTTCAACGAGGCCACCATACAGCCCTATACGCTGGACAGCGGCGATCGGCTGCGCATTACCGTCTTCGACCAGCAGAGCCTGACCAATACCTATACGGTGGATCAGGCAGGTTATGTCGCCTTCCCGCTCATCGGCCAGGTCCCTGCCCGCGGCCGAACCCTGCAGCAACTCTCGGGACAGATCGCCCAGAAACTGCAGCAGGGCTATCTTCGCGATCCCGACGTCACCATCGATGTCGATCGCTACCGCTCGGTCTTCATCATGGGTGAAGTCGGCCAGCCCGGCCAGTATGCCTATGTTCCCGGCATGACGGTGCAGAATGCCATCGCTGTTGCCGGCGGTTTCACCAGCCGCGCCAACCAGCGCATGGTCGATGTCACCCGCAAGATCAACGGACAGGTGCTGACCGGCCGCATCAACATATCGGGGCCGATTATCGCGGGTGACACGATCTACGTTCGCGAACGGCTTTTCTGAACGATGGCAAAACAGCAGCCGCTCCGCATCCTCCATTGCTTCAGGTCGCCGATCGGCGGAATTTTCCGCCATGTCCGCGATCTCGTCGAAGAGCACAGCAAGGCCGGCCATGAAATCGGCATCCTCTGCGACAGCTCGACCGGCGGCGAGTACGAGGACAGCCTGTTCGACGATATCCGTCCCTATCTCTCGCTCGGCCTGACGCGCGTGCCGATCCGGCGCTCAATCAGCCCGTCCGATATTGCGACGATGTGGGATACATACAAGAAAATCAAAAGTTTGCGGCCGGATGTGCTGCACGGACACGGCGCCAAAGGCGGTGTGCTCGCGCGACTTGCCGGCTCAGTGTTGCGGGTGAACAGGTATCGCGTAGCCCGCCTCTATACCGCGCATGGCGGAAGCCTGCATTATTCGCGCTCCTCGCTCAGCGGACAGTTCGTCCTCCGGATGGAGCGCCTGCAGGAATATTTCACCGATGCGCTGGTCTTCATCTGCGAATATGAGCGCGACACCTATGCGCGCAAGGTCGGACGGCCAAGGACGAAGACGAGACTGATCTACAACGGCATCGGCGAGCGCGATTTCGAGCCGATCCCGACTCGCTCGGATGCCGTGCATTTCATCTATGTCGGAATGCTCCGGGACCTCAAGGGTCCCGATCTGTTTGTCGATGCCTTCGCCAAGACCGAACGGCTGCTCGGCAGGCCGCTGTCGGCGCTGATGATTGGCGACGGGCCGGATCGCGACCGCTACCGTGAGATGATGGTCGAACGCGGCCTTGGTAAACGCATCGGCATGCTGCCGGCCATGCGGGTCCACGAAGCCTTCTCCATGGCGCAGAACCTCGTCGTTCCCTCGCGCGCCGAAGCCATGCCCTACATCGTGCTCGAGGGGCTCGGCGCCGGCAAGACGATCATCGCAAGCCGTGTCGGCGGCATTCCCGAGGTGCTCGGCGCCGACAGCGCAGCACTGGTGGAGCCCGGCAATTCCGACGATCTCGCCCGCGTCATGGCGGAAACGCTGAGCACGCCCGACTGGCACGCCAGGACGATGCCGAAGCCCGAGGCGGTGAAGGCGGTGTTTTCTTCGGCCGTCATGGCAGGCGATGTCCTGAAATTGTACCATGAGCTCGTCAATCCCGCTGCCGGCCAAGCAATGCCCGTTGCCTCGTAAATATTTCTTAGGGGCTTTCTGGTATTTCGCTTGGTGACAACGAGCGAAAAGCCCCATGAACAAGCTGGAAAAAGGCGATCAATTCGACGTGGAAGCACTGCGCAAGCAGGTCTCCGACGTCGAGGCGCGCGGCGGCGCGGGTCAGGAGAAGCCTTCCGACCCGACCGAAATCAACCCCTTTGCCCGACAGATCGCCGAGCAGTTCCGCGACGGAACCAATTCGCCTGTGATCATCATCGGCCAATTGCGGCTGCTGGAATTCCTGGCGCTCTTCGCGATCGCCCTGATCTCCCACTATTTCTGGCCCGGTGACGGCAGCGATTCCACCTCGATGCGGGCGGGCATGGCGGCGATCGCTTCGGCCCTGACCGTTATCGGCCTGCAGCTTGCCGACACCTACACCATTCCCGCCCTCCGGGCGAAGCTGCGGCTGATGCCACGCATCCTCGCCTCCTGGACGATCGCGCTTCTCCTGAGCGTCGGCCTGTTCGCGCTCATTCGCGGCACCACATGGGCGATGGTCGATGCCTATATCCCGTGGTTCGCCGCAGGCGCGCTCTTCCTTGCGGCCGAGCGCTTCCTCGTCGCCTACGGCATCCGCAACTGGGCGCGCAACGGCATCATGGAACGGCGCGCCGTCATCGTCGGCGGCGGCGAGCCGGCCAAGGACCTGATCCGCATCCTCGAACAGCAGGCCGACAACGACATCCGTATCTGCGGCATCTTCGACGACCGCGGCGAGAAACGATCGCCGATCATGGTCGCCGGTTATCCGAAGCTCGGCACTGTCGCCGAACTCGTCGAATTCGTGCGACTGACGCGCATCGACATGCTGATCATCGCCCTGCCGCTGTCGGCCGAGGCCCGTATCTACGATCTTTTGAAGAAGCTCTGGGTTCTGCCGGTCGATATCCGCCTTGCCGCGCATGCCAACCGGCTGCGCTTCCGGCCGCGCGCCTATTCGCATGTCGGCTCGGTGCCGATGCTCGATATTTTCAAAAAGCCGATCCGCGACTGGGATTCGGTCGCCAAGCGCGGCTTCGACCTCTTCTTCACTTTGGTCGCGCTGGCACTGCTCTGGCCGCTGATGATCGCCACCGCGATCGCCATCAAGGCGACCTCCGAAGGCCCGGTCTTCTTCATGCAGAAGCGCCACGGCTTCAACAACGAAATCATCAACGTCTTCAAGTTCCGCTCGATGTACACCACCATGGCCGACCCCACCGGCAAGGCCGCGGTGACCAAGGGCGATCCGCGCGTCACCCGCGTCGGCCGCTTCATCCGCAAGACGTCGATCGACGAATTGCCGCAGCTTTTCAACGTTTTGAGGGGCGAGCTCTCGCTGGTCGGCCCACGCCCGCATGCCGTTCTCGCCCAGGCGCGCGATCGCGCCTTCGCCGATGTCGTCGAGGGTTATTTCGCCCGCCACCGCGTCAAGCCCGGCGTCACCGGCTGGGCGCAGATCAACGGCTGGCGCGGCGAAGTGGACAATGACGAGAAGATCAAGTTCCGCACGGCCTACGACCTCTACTACATCGAGAACTGGTCGCTCTGGTTCGATCTCAAGATCCTGTTCCTGACGCCGATCCGACTGCTCAACACGGAAAACGCCTATTGAGCGCGATCGAGGCGACATATCCCCGTGTCGCCCAACCGCAGCGGATGACGCTGCGCCTGATCGGCTCGGCTTTTGTCGCCTTCGGCGTCTTCCTCTCCGGTTTCGTGATCGACGAGCCGGCACCTTATGAACTCTGGATGGCGGGGCTGATCGGCCTCTGGTTCATCCTGGGTCTCAGGATTTCGTGCAGCGTGGCGCCGCTGCTTGCCCTGCTGCTGATCTTCAATATTGGCGGCATGCTGTCGCTGACGCAGATGAAGGACTTGGCAACCGCGCCGATGTATATCGCGGTGTCGACCTTCCTGGCGCTGACGGCGGTCTTCTACGCGGCAATCATCGAGGACAGCCACAAGCGGCTGCCGCTGATCTTCAATGCCTGGACCTTTGCCGCCGTCGCCACCTCCGCGCTCGGCATACTCGGCTATTTCCACGCCTTTCCGGGCGCGGAAATCTTCACGCTCTACGACCGTGCCAAGGGCGCCTTCCAGGATCCGAATGTTTTCGGCCCCTTCCTGGTGCCGCCATCGCTCTATCTCGTCCACGGTATCCTGGTCGGCGACCTGAAGAAATCGCCGCTGAAGGCCGCCGCCCTGCTGGTGCTTGCGCTCGGGATTTTCCTCTCCTTTTCCCGCGCCGCCTGGGGGCTCTTCGCGCTCGGCGTGGTGCTGTTGATCTTCATCATGCTGCTGAAAGAGCGCAGCGGCGCCTTTCGCTTGAGAGTCCTGGTCCTGTCGCTGGCGGCGATCATCATGCTGATCGCGTCGCTGCTGGTGGCGCTGCAGATCCCGAAGGTCGCCGAACTGTTTTCGGCGCGCGCCCAGCTGGTACAGCAATATGACGGCGAACATCTCGGCCGCTTCGAGCGCCACCGGATCGGCTTCACCATGATGATGGAGCGTCCGCTCGGCATCGGCCCGCTGGTGTTCGGCACGATGTTTCCCGAGGACGAGCACAATATCTGGCTGAAGTCGCTCACCTCCTATGGCTGGCTCGGTTTCGTCAGCTACGTCGGCATGCTTCTCTGGACGCTGGCTCTCGGTTTCAGAAACCTGCTGCTCGACCGACCGTGGCAGCCCTTCCTGATGATCGCCTGGATCTCGGTTCTCGGCCATGCGACAATCGGCAACGTCATCGATATCGACCACTGGCGCCATGTCTATCTGCTGCTCGGCACGGTCTGGGGCTGCGCGGCGCTGGAAGTGCGCCACAAGCGTGAACGAAGACGCCACGAGGCGGCGTGAGTTGTTGCCGTCAAGGGGCGGCTGTCTATTTCGTCGCTCCTGCCGTCAAGCCGGCAATAAACCGCCGCTGGAAAATGAGATAAGTCACGATGAGCGGGAAAATGACAATCACCGCGCCGGCGGTCAGAACCGGCGTGTTGACGGTATAGCGCCCTTGGAAAAACAGCATGCCGAGGGGCAGCGTCCGATAGTCGTCGTCGTTGACCAGGATGAACGGAATCAGAAACTCGTTCCAGGTCCATATGAACAGGAACAGCGCCAGTGTCGACATTGCCGGCACCATGAGCGGGATAACGATCTTGCGCAGGATATGGAAGCGTCCGGCGCCATCGAGAACCGCCGCTTCGAGAACTTCTTCCGGCAGTTGCTGCATCGCGCTGGCGAGGAAGATCGTCGAGAACGGTATCGACATCGCGATCTGCGGCAAAATCAGAGCCGCATAGGTATTGATCAATCCCAGATACCGCATTTCGTAATAAAGCGGGATGATGAAGGCTTCCGCCGGCACCATCATGCCGAGCGTCAGGATAGCGAACAGCGTGCGCCGGAATGGAAACGACAGGTAGGCGAAGGCAAAACCAGTCAGCAGGCCCAAAAAGACGCTTGCAGCAACGACGGGTATGACAACGATGATCGAATTCCAGAAGTAAATGTTGAAATGTCCGGCATTCCAAGCATCGACGTAATTTTCGAAATGCGGATATGCCGGCAGCGCGAATGCACCCTGCAGAACGTCGGCCTTGCTCTTTATCGAGGTTAGAAGCAGAAGCAGGAACGGCGTGATCGTTACGAAAGCAAGAAGCCAGAGGACAAGGCGAAGGAATAGCGTACCGGGGGAGATGTTAGACCAACGGCTCATCAAGCCCGTCCTTTGTTCTGCGATCCCACAAATCGGTGAATTGCATAGTTGATGACAAATGTGAGGACCGCGCCGACAATGGCGATGGCCGCTGCGGCGCCGAACCGATTAAGCTCGAAGCCGAGCTGATACATGTAGATGTTCGGCACGAGCGTCGCGTTGGCTGGTCCGCCCCTGGTCATTGTAAAAATCAGGTCGAAGCTTTTGATTGACGCTATGACCGTCAGGAGCAAAACCACCCTTATTTCAGGCAAGAGAAGCGGCAGCGTTATCCAGAAAAAGGTTTTTCGCGCCGAAGCGCCATCGACCTTGGCAGCGTCGAAAAGAGACGGGTCGATGCGCTGAATTCCGGTCAGGAAGATGACCATGCAAAAACCGAAGAAATACCAGGTGGCAACGATCCCGACCGCGGGAAGCACAAAATTGAAATTTCCCAGCCACGGGAGTGCGAAGGCGCCTAACCCCACTGCTCTGAGAAACTGATTGAACGGGCCAAATGCAGGATTGTAGAGCCATGCCCAGATGATGCCCAACACGGCGGTCGGCATGATGTAAGGCAGGAACAAGAAGGTGCGCAGTGCAAGTTGTTCGCGCTGCTTCAGATTCCAGACGCAAGCGGCGAGAGTTATGCCGAGCACGAGCGGCAGGACACAGTAGAAGATCATGAGCTCGGCATTATTACGCAAGGCAATATAAAAACGGCTGTCAGAAAAGAGATCGACGTAATTGCCGAGACCAACCCACTTGGGCATGCTCAGGCCGTCCCAGCTGGTCAGGCTCAAACCCAAAGCCGCGACGATCGGTCCAAAGACAAAAGCCGCGTAGAACAGTAATCCAGGCAATAAATAGATAAAATTGGTCTGTTGCGAGCCATCAAGTGCGGAGCGTTTCATCCATTACTCCATAAAGCTAAAGCTGTGGTCGTCGCGCAGCAAGCCGATCGCAGTGCTCATTTATTGGGATCGACGAGACTGAGGTCACGACCGCAGGGGACGGCCGTGACCAGCGCCCGCAATCTTTATTTCTTATCCTTCAGGTACGCCTGATAATCCTTGTCCATAGCATCGACAAAGGCTTCGGGCGTGATATTGCCGGACAGAAGAAGCGGCGTGTTGTCGTCTATTGTCTTCAGCATCGTCGGGCTCGACCAGTCGGGGTAATGTCCGAGGGCGTCGTTTGCGTTGAGTGTCTTCCACATTTCGATGCCGGAGCTGAGGAGCGGCGTGAGCTTTGGCTTTGCATCAGCCGCGAGCGACGTTGCCGGAAGATAGCCAGCATTGGCCCAGGTTTCAGCAGCCTTTTCCGAGACCATATAATCGATATATGCGCCGGCTACGTCCTGTGTCGGCTTCGTTTTGGCAAGGCTCGTTATCGCCCAGGCAAGATCCACGCCCCCAACACTCATGGGCTTGGCAATACCTTTCGGGGCGGGAATTGCCATGAAGCCGATATCCGGATTGTGTTGCATGTCACCGAAATACCAGGTTCCGGAGATCAGGAACGCGCCCTGCCCGGAAATGAAAAGCTGGACGGCGTCGTCACCCGAGATGCCTTCGAAACCGGGGAAAAAGTAACCGCCCTGTGCCCATTGCTGCACGAGTTTGGCGGATTCGATGTTCCCCTTGGTGTTCCACGAGCCGCCCCGGCCGTAAATCAGATCGTCAAGCTCGGCACGATTGCTCGCGTCGATATGCGCCTGCTCGATGGCGCCGATCATGTGCAGGGCCAGATGCTGCTTTGCCGAGCCCATCATGAAGGGCGCAACGCCCTTTTCCTTCAGCTTATCAAGACCGGCCAACAGCTCCTCGAAGGTTTGCGGCAGCGCTACTCCCGCATCGCCGAGGATCTTTTTATTGTAGTAGAGGCCAACGATCTCGCCGAGGCCTGATATGCCGTAGGTCTTACCGACCCCAAATTTTCCATCTTCCCAGCGGTCTCGAGCAAGCACCGAATCCGACTGGCGCTTATCCCAGCCGTAGTTTTTGATGTAGTCGTCGACCGGCAGGAGCAATCCTTCCTTGACCATCGCTCCCATGTCACCGGCACCCTGATTGACTTTCGTGATGACAGGGCCATCACCTGCCGAAACCGCAAGCTTCAGCGTCAACTTCATGTCATCAAAGGTACGGGCGGTGCGCTTGATCGTGACGCCGGGATGCGCAGCTTCGAACTCCTTGTTGAGCTGCTCTATGACCGCGCTCTGACCTTCATAGGTTTGGTCATCCCACACAGCCAGGTCGTCGGCGCGCGCGGCTGCCGAAAGGCCAAAACTCAAAAGCACCGCGCCAACAAGCGCGACAGCTGCTTTCAATCGGTATGCCGGCAGTATGCGGATCGATTTCACGGTTCTTTTCATCTGCTCCACCTCATCTGGTTTATTTTCCACTCCCCGTTCAGGCCTTGCGCCAAGCAGCGGCCGAACGTTTTCTTCCCCCAGAGCTTTGCCTGGCTGGCGAATCTGAGGTAATCGTCAATGCATCCGCTCCTCTCGCGACCTAAAATGACAAAGCGCCACGCAGGAGGTGGCAAAGTGATGGACACCAGCTGCTTCATCCGCCCCGCGACTGAAGCGGATATCGACGCCCTTTTCGACATCTGCCTGAAAACCGCGAATGGCGGTGAAGATGCCAGCGCGCTTTATAGCGACCCGCATCTGCCCGGCTACATCTGGTCGGTACCCTACCTCAAATTCGCCAAAGACTTTGCCTTTGTTCTCGTTCAGGACGACCGGCCAGTCGGCTACGTTGTAGGGGTGGCGGACACCAGCAGGTTCGACAGAGACTTGCAAACGAACTGGTGGCCGTTCGTCCGCCAGCAGATTGCGGGACTGGCACCCACCCGTCCGCGCGACGCCGACGTGATGGAACGAATTCAAAATCCGCGCAGCGGAACGGCTTGGCTTCAAGACCAGTATCCCGCGCATCTCCATATCAACATCCTTCCCGGACTTCAGGCAAGCGGTTGGGGGCGCAGGATGATCGCCACGGAGCTTCAAGCGCTTCGAAACCACGGGGTCGGAGCCGTGCATCTCGGGGTCGACCCAAACAACGAACGCGCCAGGGGTTTCTACCGTCGCCTCGGCTTTTCCGAATTCGAGCAGGATGGCTCCGTCGCCTTCGCAATGCGGATCGATGAGGGATCGGGTTGAAGCATTTCCTGGTTTCTCCAAGCCGCGAAAAGGCCGTGTCTCCCGGGTATAAGCACCCTTGATTGGAGAAAATCTCACACGCCCGAAACTGCCTGCTCGCCACACGGTGAGGTCAGCGTACCCATCCCGATGAACGGCCGCCTGAAGGCATGATAGCATTATCGGCAGTAAAGCAGGTTGCTTCGCGAAAAGCTGTCCATCAGTCGAGGGCTTCATCATGAGCAAATCCTCGGAAGCCGGGTTCAAGGAGTCCGCGGGACGCAAAAAAAGAAATAGCCAGGCAAGCCCAGGCCAGTTCCTCTTTGGGCGATCTTGGCAGGCGCACGGCTAACCGGACGATACGTATGGCGCATACTTCACATCGACCCTCTTTATTTCATCGCGCATTTTCATCGCACGTTAATTTCAAGCCTACAGCTGACCTCCCATTTGTCAAGGACATAGACAAATTGCCTGCTTCGATGTATTGAATTCCGCTTAGTCGCAATAGTTGTGACTTAATATCGCGTCCATTAAGTATGCGCTCCGAACTAATTGGACTGAGCTAGCCGGATGGCAATGGCATCTTCTGTCGCACAGACCCCGATCGCACGAAAAATTTCAACCAATGCCGTCATCCGAACCGTGTTCGCGAACGGATCGATCTCTCGCGCCGATATTGCCAAGCTAACCGGCTTGTCAAAGCAGACGATTTCCGATGTCGTGCGCGACCTTGAGGATGATGGATGGCTGAAACCAGTCGGGCAGACTGATGGTCGCCCGGGCCGGAATGCGATCACCTATGAAATCAATGCCAGGGCGGGGCTGGCCGTCTCTATCGATCTCGGGAGCACCAAGATTGCTGCGGCCATTTGCGATCTGTTGGGGAACGTGGTCGCTGAAACTAAAGTATCCACCGACCCGCGCGGCGGAATGCATCTCGTCAATCAGTTCAGCGATCTTATCGTAGAACTCGCGTTTGCGGCCGGGACGACTGCCGACAAACTCCGTCTCGTCGTTCTAGGCAGTCCCGGTGTGCTCGATCCAGCCACCGGGCATATCAACGTAGCGCCAAGCATCCCCGGCATCGACGCCATAAATCTGCGGCAAGTCTTCAGCGACAGAATGGCCATACCGGTGATCGTTGAAAATGACGTCAACCTCGCCGCGCAAGGGGAGAGATGGCGGGGACACGGTGTCGAAACCAGCAATTTTGCTTTCGTTGCTCTCGGAACGGGCGTCGGCATGGGCATCATCGCCAACGGAACTCTGTTGCGCGGCGCGCGTGGGGCGGCCGGCGAAATCGCCTATCTTCCGATCGGTGGAGATGCTTTTGATCCTGGCGGATTTACGCTTGGAACCTTTGAGAGCGCGGTCGGCAGCGTCGCGATGTTGCGACGTTACGTCGGTTTCGGCGGGCGTAATGCATCCACCGTGGCCGATCTCTTCGCCGCGTTTAATGCAGGAGAAACAAGCGCTGCGGCTGCCATCGAAGAGACGGCAAGGCTGGTCGCAGTCGCTATCGCTGCAATCGGAGCGGCTCTCGATCCTGAATTGGTGATCACCGGCGGCAGCATCGGCTCAAGGCCGGAACTCGTAAACGCCATCCGCGGTTTCCTGCCGCGTTGTACGCCTTATCCGCCGCGCATCGAGATCAGTCGCTTTGGGAACCGCGCCGCCCTGATGGGAGGAATGGGGATCGCGGTCGAGCGCATGCATGACGATCTATTTGGTGTCAAATTGAGGGAAGTTTGAAGAGCGCATGCCTTAGGGCCAACGTGCGGTTTCGCCACTTGAGAAGCGCTGGGAATGCGCTAGGTTTTCCATCATGATAACAGCAACGCAGATACGCGGCGCGCGCGCCATGATCGGAATGAGCATCGAAGAGCTCGCCGCCGCCAGCGGCCTGCCGGTCGAGACCGTGACGGCGCTGGAAAACGGCGAATTCGCCGGCGAGCCGCATGCGCTGTTCGATGTGCGCAGCACACTCGAGGCGAACGGCATCATCTTCCTGTCGAGCGGCAATCAGGATGAAGGCGGCCCCGGTATCCGGTTGCGCGCCCGCACCTCCAGCGATGACGGCATCCGGCCGGAAAACCTCAACGCCGCCAACGACGACTGACGGAACCAATCCGCCGCCCGACCGTTTCCGCTGTCCCATAACATATCGGGCCTATAACGTATCGGGGGCAGTCTCTTGAACCGCAGCAATGGTCTCTACGTCGTCATCGGCGTTCTTGTCGTCGCCGTCATCGGCCTCGGCGCCTATATCTTCCACGAGGAAAGCAAGCCGCAAGGCATCGAGATGAGCATCGGCAAGAACGGTGTCTCGATCGAGCAGAACTGATCTTTAAAGATAGGTTTTTGCAAGGTCGGCGAGTTTGCCCCCGTCCTTCACGCCTTGCCTGTAGAGCTGAATGATGACCGCACCGATCCGCTCGGCCTCCGGCGTCGTCCTGGCGAGGCCGCGTTCGTCGCAGACCTTGTCGAGCACCTGCGAAAGCAGATCGAGATCTTCCGAAAAGAGCGGTAAATCATGCGGATGAATTGATGATCGTAACATCACGCCGCATTTCCTCCGAGGGCAAACGCATCCACGCTTGCATCGCCGGCCGCCCTCCGCAACCGACCATAAAGTCATTATGCGCGAGGGTCCGAACTTTAGCAACTACGCAAATTTCTGTGGAACAAAATTATGGAACAAAATTTTATCCCGCGCGTTCGGGCCGCGTTTGGTAGCAGGAATCGGTGAGTGCAGACGTGAGTGAAAAACGCTTTCCCTCCCCCGTCCGGGTCGTTTCTTCAAACAGCAGCCTGATCGTTTCGACCGTCTGGGAGGCCGTCGAATATCTGAAGCGGTGGCCGAGCAAGCGTGGGCGCGATTATCGCGTTGCGCGCCAGCACTGCCTGGATGCGCTCGACGGACTGCGCAGCCCGCGCGCAGCACAGGCTTCCTTCATCACGGCAGCGAAAACGGCGGGATTGCTGGTGTAAGATCGTTATCTGTTGCGTCCGCCGCCGGCAGCGATGAGCTGAGGATGGACGGAGCCTTCCATGATCACCTTGGCGGTAACCTCAATCACCCGCTCCTCCGCGAGTTCGGCAAGCGCGAGGGCAACATCGCCTTCCGACCAGCCGCCTTTGATGGCCTCGTCCGACAGAGCCTGGAACGCGCTCGCGAGGCTCTGCCTGCAAGTTAGATTGTGCTTCATATCCGCCATGCTCGACTAGGCTATCCGTGACAGGGACAATGTTAATCTACAACATATTCACGAGAATGCGAAGAGGCTTCAGGCTTTTTTCAATCCAAAATTTGGTTGTTAACTTCCAAACTGGGTATAACCTTAACAAAATGCAACAAATACCACCTCTCCCAACTGAGGCAGTACCAAAAAGAACTAAAGGATTTATTTGCTATGCACCTTCAAATGGTATTTCATCGCGTTATTTAGTTTAAATGGTCGAAACGGGCGGAGCCGGATACAGCGGCCCTTTGAACCGCGAGAATGCGGCAAACCTGAAAGCGGCCCGTTTTCAGCATCTTCAGGGCACCCTGTCAATCAGCTTCGGGATCCGGCATGGCGAGCGTGGGCCGTGCTGGAGGATGTCTCGCGCAGTCTGTACAGCCAATCGGCGGGCGACGCTTAGCCGCCGGGGACGCCTTCGGCGTTAATCACCTTAATACCACAACGGCACCACACTCCCGTCAAAGTCCGCCGTACCATTGGCCGCTCACTTTATCCAGACTTTCAGGAGGTAAAATGTCTATCGAACTGGACGCTACTACCTATGTACACGCCAAGCCGGCGACCGCCCATTCCTATATTCTGCCGGCCGTTGTCGATGTTCTCGAGAACAGTTTCGAGGAGGCAAAAGATACGGCGGTCTTCGACCTCGGTTGCGGCACCGGCGGTGCTGCAGCCGTGCTTGCGGAAAAAGGCTATGACGTCGTCGGCGTCGATCCCTCCCAAGACGGCATCGCGAAAGCAAGAACGGCCCACCCCGATCTTCCGCTGGAAATCGGTTCCGGCTACGAAGATCTGTCCAGCCGGTATGGGACCTTCGATGCCGTGATCAGCCTTGAAGTGGTGGAACATGTCTATGATCCCAAGGCTTTCTCGGCGACCATGTATGATTTGGTGAAACCTGGCGGCATCGCCGTTATGTCGACCCCTTTTCACGGCTATTGGAAAAATCTGGCATTGGCCGTCAGCGGAAAGATGGATGACCATTTCATGCCTCTGAAGGACCATGGCCATATCAAATTCTGGTCTCCTGGAACGCTCAGCACCCTCCTGCTTGAAACAGGCTTCGAAGACGTCGACTTCGAATATGTCGGGAGGATTCCGCTTCTGGCGAAGTCGATGATCGCGATCGCTCAAAAACCACACTGAAGGCGGTCGAAGGCCCGCCATCCCTTTGCAATGGCGGCGCTGTAGCTCGCCTGCAACATGAACATCTTCGTTCGGGACGTTCGGCTCCCGTTTTAGCATTTCTGCCAATGCCTCGTTCCGTTCCGCCGCCAGCGGGACGAAGAAAACTGACATTCTGACTGGGATTTCAAGGGGATAAATGGTCGGGGCGACTGGACTCGAACCAGCGACCCCTTGACCCCCAGTCAAGTGCGCTACCGGGCTGCGCTACGCCCCGACCTGCCGAAACGGCATGCTTCGTTTAGTTTTTCAGCGCGTGCATTGCAAGCGGAAAAACCTTGCCGCCAACAAAAAGGAGGCGGTTTGCGCGAATGGTCAGATCGCTACGAGCCTCAGCCGGCCTTCGGCGGTTTGACGAGGCTGCCATGCCTGGTAGTTGGCGATCGAAAAATGCGGCGTTTCGAAGGGCGTGGCGTGCGTTTCGGTGATGACGGTGACGTCGGCGCCGGCGGCCTCGCCGGCGAGGATGCCGGCGACCGCATCTTCGAAGACCAGGCATTTTTTCGGATCGACACCGAGGCGGCTTGCGCCGAGCAGATATCCTTCGGGGCTGGGCTTGCCTGATTTGACCTCCTTGCCGCTGACGATGACCCTTGGCATCAGGATGCCGGCGGCTTCCATGCGGCGCTTGGCAAGCTCGATCGGCGCCGAGGTGACGATTGCCCATTTGCCATCGGCAATGGCCGAGAGGAAGCGGACTGCGCCTGGGATTTCGACGATGCCGGAGACATCCTCCATTTCCTCGGCGAGCAGCAGATCCGCCTCATGGGCAGGATCGACGCCGGGCAGGCCAAGCCCGCGGATCACATCGGAGGCGCGGATGCCGTGGATCGTCCTCAGGAAGACCTCCGGCTCGAAGCCGTGGCGCCTTGCCCATTCACTCCAGACGCGTTCGACGACGGCGATGGAATTCAGTAGCGTTCCGTCCATGTCGAAAAGGAAGGCGTCATAGGATCTGTCGAGGATGTCATGGAGAGCGGGCACAGGCTTTTCCTTGCAAGCATGAGGCCGGGGCGACCTTTGCGCAGGCGAGTAGCGGAGAGCGGAAGCGGCGTCAACGTCAGTTGTTGGTGTCTGGGTGGGTGACGTTACGGACGTCGGCAAGGCCGCGGGCGGCGTCGCGGCTGCCAGTTGCGGCAGCGGCTTCGAAGATACGGGTCGCATCGCCGTACATTTTGAGATTGAGGTAGCTGTAGGCGCGCAGAACCATCAGGTCGATGCGTTCCTGCTGCAGTTGGGCGCGCTGATCCAGATAGATGAGGGTTTCGCGATAACGTCCCGCGTCGAAGGCTGCAAGCGCACGGTCGGCGAGGATCGCCACCTGAAGCTCGGCGGCGCGCTGGCGGTTCTGCGGCGCCTTGGTGGCTGCGACGGCGGCATTGGTGGAAAGGCCGGCGCGCAAATAGGCAAGGCTCTGGCCGTAGGCTGCGTCTTCGCGGATCTTGCGGACGGGGCTCTGCAATGCCGCCTCGAAAGCGGAGATTGCCTCCATCGGCCGGTTGATATCCATCAGGCACCAGCCGCGCGACAGTGCGTCGGCCGGCTTAAGCTGCCCGGCATCGACAGTCGTCGAGCACCCGCGCGTCTGGCGCGGGCCGCGCGGGGCGGTCATCGTTTCCATCGCCGGTCTCGCGGCGCGAACGACCACTTCCGCACCCGGCTGCAGGGTGATGCGCCGCTCGGCCGGAAGCGGCTCGGTCGGGGGACGCTGCGCCGGTTGAGCCGGTTGCTGTGCGGCAAGCCCTCCCTTCGCCAGCGGCGGCGTGAGGGCATTCGGCGTCAGGGAGGACGTGTCTTCGAGGTTGGTGATCCGGCTCGACCGGCCGGCCCAGGCGCGCTGGAGGTCGAGCACGCCCTTGCGGTCGCTCAGTTGCTCGCGGGTGATGACAAGGCCATAGGCGGACGGTTCGTCATCTGGTTTCCAGGCAAGCGCCGTCTCGAACCAGCGCGCGGCGGTCTGGAACTGGTTGAGGGAGCGGGCATACCAGCCGAATTGCTGCGCCGTCGGCACATATTTCCGGGCGATGACCTCGGTGGCGATGCGGTGCAGCACGTCTTCGGCCAGATCGGCCGGCGGCTGCAACGCCATCAGGTTGGCGGTAGCGGCGAGATAGGTTGATGTCGCATCATCGGAATCGGCGCGCCAGCGAAACATCACGTCCTCGGCTTCCTCAGGCGCCTTGCGGGCGATCAGCGCCAGCGCCAGCCCCTGTGAAGCGGCCGCCGAATCTTGCTTGGCTCGGGCCGCGCGGAACCATTTCTCAGCATCCGCATCGTTGTTGCGGCGAAGCTGGTACCAGCCGAGCAGCAGCGCATCGGAGGCAAGCCCCTCAGTCCCGGCGAGCTTTTCCAGGCGGGCGATATAATCGGGCGCGATGGCGAGATTCGGATCGTCATTGCCTTCGGCCACGAAGCGCCGGGCGAGGTTATCACGGATCGCATCGAATTCCCTGCTGCCGTCGGCAGCGGGCCTCTCCAGCGCGAGCAGCGCCTGCATCGGCTGGTAAGCAAGCAGCGTCGAGGCCTTTTCGACCGTCGCCTGCCGCTCGGCGGGATTGGTACAGTTCTTCAGGACATAGGTATAAGCGTCCTGGCCGCGCTGCGCCCTCTCCGTCTGGATGAAGGCTTCGGCGACGCGCCAGAGAATATCGATCTCGCTGCAGGTGAGCAGGCTCGGTGTTGCGGCAGCGGTATCGACCACCGTCGCATATTGCTTGAGGTCCGAAGCATTGACGAGGCGGGCGCGGGCCTCGGCGACGTCGAGCCGGTCGAGCAGGTCGGTCGGCGGCTGCCATCCGGCATCGGTTGCCTGGCGGTCGGCGACGGCCTTGCGCAGCTCCGCATAGCGGCCATCGGAATAGAGCTGCCACATGGCCTCGAGCTGCTTGTCGCCATTCTGCGGCACGGCGAGCGGATCGGCCGGCGGAACCCAGTTCGGATAGAGCGCCTGAAGGCGGGAGATTTCGGCCTGCAGGCGCACCTTGTCGCCGCGGCTGGCGAAATAACGAAGCGCACTTTCATCGACGGCAGGCTGCGGCGCCGCGGCCGTCTGCTGTGTTGCCGGCGGCTTGGAAACGATGGGGGGTGTGACTGGTGCCGGCTGGGCGACCGTCTGAGCCGGCGGAGCAGCCGTCTGAGGTGCCGCAGGCTGCGGTGCTGCAGGCTGCGATGCAGCGGCATCCGGCTCGGACCTGTCCGGTGTTGGCGGCGGGGAAGTGATCGCCTCTATCTTGTCGGCGACGAGTTGCGCGTTGAACTCGGGATCGCCGGCAGGACCATCCGTCGGTTTGATGCGGCCCATCATCATCAGCTCCGGCGACGGCTTGCCGGCGGCCCCAAGGCCGAACTTTTCCTGCAGAGCGGCACGATCTTTCAGCCCGGTGACGAGGGTCGCCACCACAACTGCCGCTGAAACCGCCACGAGAGAAGACTTCACAGACACTCCGGATGCTTCTCCCCAATATAGGCCAGCCCCAGCAGTTGAAGCGTGGACGGATAATAGAGTGCGGGCGCAAATTGCAGGGCCGAGACCGGCACCTTGGTCCCATCGACCACACAGGCCACAACATCGTTAACAATTCGATAACCGGGATCCGACAACACAGTCTTCGGCCGGCCGGTGGTCAGATCGATGGTGGCGGGAACGCCGTCTTGCGACATTCCTTGTTGCAAGCGGGTCAGCAGCGCCTTGTCGGTGACGCCGCCGCGAGCGAGATAGAGCGGGATGCGGATGGCGTTATAGGCAAACTCGGCGTCGAATCCCTCTGCCGGCTGCGGCTGGCCGCTGAGGCTCACCCATTCGGCGGGAAGCTTGCGCGGGCCAAACTGCATCCTCTTCAACAGCGCCAGGCCATCGTCCGACAGTTTTTGCCAGGCATCCGACGGAGCGAGCGCCGCCATCACTGGGATCGCCTCGTAAATCCAGTAGGACGGGTTGACGACGGGACCGTCCTCACGGTCGGTAGCGGCAAAACCCTCACTCCCCGGCAACAGGAGTGTGTGGCCGGACGAGTGCACAACGGTTTCGGCAAGGAGCGCCTGGGCCATGCGGGAGGCGGCGAGGATATAGTCGTTGCGTTTCCACGTCGTGCCGGCAAGCGCCAGCGCATAGGCGATCAGCATGTCGCCATCCGAGGCGTTGTTGGTGTCGGTGACGTGCGGCTTGCCGTTCGGATCCCATTTCCAGACGGCAAGGCCATCGTCGCGCAGCAGCAGCTCGGTGCGGGTAAAATACCAGATCTGCTCGAAGTCGGCAGGGCTGGCTGCGAGATAGGCGAGCAGCATGCCATAACCCTGCCCTTCGCTGTGGCTGATATTGCCGTTGCCGTTATCGATGATGCGGCCGGTCGCATCGAGAAACTTCGCCTTGTAGGCCGACCATGCGCCGGCATTGATCATTGCCTGCTGCGCAACGGCGGGCGCTCCCCCGGGAGCGAGCGCGACCGATGCCGCAAGCAGGAGTGCGCGCCACCGCCTCATTTCGACCGACCCAGTCTTCTGAGCATGCTTGACGTGGTGACCCCGATCAGCAGCACGAAGACGACCAGCAGGGAGGCATAGGAGAGGATATTCGTCGACAGCCAGTTGGCGGCGATCAGGCGGTAATTGGCAATCGACCAGGGTGTGGACGGCACAAAATCGAAACGGGTGACGGGCACGGTCTCGATCTTGCCTGTCTTGCTCGAATAGGTGGTGATGTGGCCCGATATCTGCGGCCAGTTCAGCTGCGTGGTCAGAACCTCGAGCCCTTCGCGCAAATCCTTCGCCGATGGCGCCGCCACCACGGTCCAGGCGCCGGCTCCCGCGGGGCTGGAGCCCTGTGCAACCAGCAGCGTGTCGGCGTTGGCCGGCGTGAAAATCTGCTCGGCGCCGGGGATGAATTGCAGCGAGCTGCGGGAGATATCGAAATTGCGCGACAGCCATTCGCGGAAGGCCGTGATCCGGTTGCGCAAGACACCGCCGCTGACCTTGGAATTCCACTCCTCGAAGGCCGTACCGGTATCGACGACGCCCGCCTGCGTATCGGCCACGGGACGCCACGAGGCCTGGCTTGCCGCGGCGATATTGGTCTGTGACAGCGCGGTTGCCGGCATCTGCGAGATGGAGCCGATGAAGATCGCGTCACGATCGCCGATCGTATTCGGCGAGGCGACGGTTTCAACGGCGATCGGATGGCCGGCGGTGATCGCCATCTGACCGAGCAGCGTGGCGGCGGCCGAAAGCGTGTCGGCATCGACGCGGTCGATGAAGAGCGGCGTCGGCTCTGTAGCCCGACCATAGGGATAGGCGGTGCCGGCCATTGCGGCCAGGTTCGGACGCTGACCGACGCGGGCAAAATCCGGGATCTGCAGCTCGGAGGTATCGAACAGGGCAAAGCGCGGGGTGGCGCCGGCGGTCGAGCCCGGCGTACAGACGGCATCGTCCTTGGTCATCAGGATCGCCTCGATCGCCACCGAATTGAGGCCGGGTTTGAAGTGCCGCATCGTCACGCGGATCGGCAGATGACGGAGAATGCCGCCTGATGTCGTGGTGATCGGCACTGTGGAAGCGATGTTGTCGTTGACGTAGATATCGATGTGGCTGCCGGGCATCACGTTGTCGGTATAGGCGGCGTCGAGCAGCACCTTCGCTTCGCCATAGGCATTAGCATAAAAATCGGCAGGCACGGCGATATTGAAACTCGTCCGCAGCCGCCGGCCGGAGAATTCGGTGGTCTTCACGCCGAGCTGAGACAAGGCGATGTTCGTATCGGAAAAGACCAGCGGCGCGTTCGGCGCGCTCCAGCGCTCGGTGGTCAACACGTCGCGGCGGACGTCCGAGGATCGGTCCGTCGGCGCGACGATAGTATCGATCGCCGAGGAGACCGCCTGCCAGGAGGGGCCGCTGATCAGAAGCACCGGCAAGCCGCTGCGCGGATCGGTGACGAAAGCGGCGAGTGCCGCACTTTCGGCACCGGGCGGCAGGCCGGGAAAGAGCGGCCGGAGTTCCGCCGCGGTGCCGACGAGCACGCTGAGCTTGCCGGGCCCGCCGGCCGGAAGCGAAGCGGTGCTGAAGGCGAAGATCTGGTTCGGCATGCTGCTCAGCACCGACAGGCCCTGCGCCAGCCGTAGCAGTGGCTTGGTGGTTCCCGGCTGCTCCAGCGCCGGGACAACGATATCGAACTCCGTCTTGCCGGCACCGTCGACGCCGATGGCGCGGATTGCGTCGGCGCTCGATAGCTGGGCGACATCCCTGCCGGTAAAGCTCAGAAAGGTTCCGGCCGGATCGATATTCGACCACAGTTCATAAGTCGATTGGATGCTGCAATCTGTTCGGTGGCGCTGGTTGGCTTCAAAGGTGACAAGATTGGCGCCAGGCTGCAGCAAACCGGACGGAACCTCGAAGGTGACGGCCGACGGGCCATCCGGCGAGCCGACACGCTGCTGGCCGATCGGGCGATTGTTGAGATAGACGGTCAGCGCCGAGGCCTCGGGCGCGACGAAGATCGCATTCTGGTAGGCGAAGGTGAAGCTTGCCTTGGCCGCCGCCTGCTCCGGCGTCAGATAGACCGACCATGACCGGCGATCGTATTCGCCGCCGAGATCAAGTTTCGAAAAGGGCACGACATAGCGACGTACATCGCCGGGGCGGGGCGCGGCGGTATTTGCCGTGGCGGCTGGCTGGGGCGCAGGCGCCGCCGGCTGCGGCGGGGCGACGACCGCCGGAGGAACAGGAGCGGCCGGGGTTGCGGGCGGCGTAGGCGACGTCAATCTCGGGGTAACGGAAGCACCAGGCGGCCGCTCGCCGGACATGTCGAAGGGTGCCGTCTGCGCCTGGGCGAAGGCGGAGGCATTCAGCAGAAGAAGCGAGGCGGCGGCGATCCTTCTCATCCGGCGTTGACCTTTGCCGCCTGCTGCTGGGCTTCTCGCTCCGGCCGCATGCTGCGGAAGAAGTAAACGAGGCCGCGGCTCGTCTGGTAGAACGACATGCCGAGAAACCAGATGGTGCCGCGGATCAGGCCCGGATTGCGACGGCGCGAGGCCTGGAACTCTGTCCACTGATCGGAATTGGCAAATATCAGGTCGGCGATCAGACGATGATCAAGTGCGCTTTTCGGCACGTACTGGCAACCGACATTGCTGATATCGCCCGACGGCTCGATATTGCGGACGATGAGCGGCAGGGTTTCCAGATCCGCGCCACTATAGGGCCGGAAGCGGATTTCGCCGACGGCGCCGACCAGCATCTCGTCGAGATGCTTGTTGAAGATGTGAAGCCTTGCGCCGTGAACCGAGACGTCCTCGATCGAGGCCGTGTACCACCTGCCGTTGGCGCCGAATTCGCAGCGCCGGTTGACGCGGACGCGACGGGACAAAGCGCGCTCGCCGCGCTCTGACACGACACCCAGCGCGCAGCCGGCCATGATCAGGTTGATGAGATTCCATCCGCCGACGACGAGCGTGACGTCGGCCTTATAGGGCTCGGCATAGATTTTGTAGATGGTGATGACGAGCGCGACAATCTGAACCGCAAAGATGACGAAGAACGGACGGCTGATTTCCGACAGTCGGCTGACGGCGATCGATTCGTCCTTGGCGGTGACCTTGAAAGTAGGCTTTCGCGGATTGAGCATGACGGAGACGACTGCCGGCAGCAGATGCACCGTCTGGACATATTCGTAGAGCTCTGAAATCCAGGGCCAGCGGAACGACCCGTAGAGGTAATTCTGCATCATCAGATTCACGAGCATATAGGCAAGCGTGTAGGCGAGGAACTCGCCGCCCGAGGCTGTGAAGATTTCCAGGTCGAAGAACAGGTAGAAGAGCGGCGCAAACAGGAAGATCGTGCGCGGGAACGGGAAGAGCCAGAACAGCGTGGAGGACATATAGCAGAAGCGCTGCGGGATCGTCAGGCCGCGCTTCAGAAGCGGAAAGCGGAAACGCAGGATCTGCATCATGCCCTGAGCCCAGCGGCTGCGCTGGCCGATGAAGCTTGCGAAGGTGGCTGGCTGCAGGCCTGCGATCAGCGGCTTGTCGACATAGATGCTGTTCCAACCGCTGCCGTGGAGCGCCAGCGCCGTCTCGCAATCCTCGGTGATGCTGATGCCGCTGAAACCATTCTGGGATTCGAGCGCCCTGCGGCTCAAAACGGCGGCCGAGCCGCAGAAGAAGGCGGCATTCCACTTATCGAGGCCACGCTGGATGATGCCGTAGAACATCTCGTTCTCGCTCGGCATCTTGTCGAAGGTGCGCAGGTTGCGCTCCAGCGGGTCGGGATTGATGAAAAAGTGCGGAGTCTGGACGAGGAAGAGCTTCGGATCGTCTTCGAAGTAACCGACGGTCTCCAGCAGGAAATCGCGGGCCGGCGCGTGGTCGGCATCGAAGACGGCGATGAGTTCGCCGGTCGAATGTTTCATGCCGTTGTTGAGATTGCCGGCCTTGGCGTGCTCGTTGCGGTCGCGCGTGAGGTAGTGGACATCGAGATCGTCGCAGAGCTGCTTCAGCTCGATATGCCGGGCCGCGGCCGCCTGGGCTTCGAGCAGCTTGCCGGAGTTACGCTTCTGCAAGGTGGCGCCGTCGTCGAGCAGCCAGACATGCAGCTTCTCGGCCGGATAATCCATGGCCTTGGCGGCGGCCAGCGTATTTCCCAAAAGGCCGGCATCCTCGTTATAGGATGGCACGAAGACGTCGACATGAGGGAGGCGCCCGGGATTGGCGGCGCGCGAGGGGCGCGACGGCAACGGTGTGGCAACGATGAACAGGCTGAGTGCCAGCATCGCAACGCTATACATTTCGGCAAGATAGAGCAGCAGGCCGGGAATGAAATTCTCAGGCTGGTTCAAAGGCGGCAGCGTATTGGTGGTGCGCCAATAAACATAGCGCAGCACGATCGACGTGCCGAAGGCGAGCGCCACCAGGCGCCATGTCCCCTCGCCCTTCAGAATTTTGATGACCGCCATCACGGTCACGACCGTGATGGCGGTGATGAGCTGGGTCTGCAGGTTGACCGGCAGCGTGATCAGCACGATCATACAGAGCGAAACCACGGCCCATATAAAGACACTGCGGGCTTTGCGCATCGGCGTTCCTTCGAAATTGCTCAACCGGGGCACCATCCGCCGCCCGCGACATGCTCATTATCTCCGGCAGGCGGCCGTCATGGCCGCGTCGCCTATGCAGTCCGGCGAAGGCACGGTGACGCCGATCGCCCTTACCGATTGTTCGATTGGCGCAACTGCCGCAGCCGGCCTTGCACTTGTCTGCGGCGCCTCGCCCGGCAGCGGCACACGCGGGCCGATGGGTGCCGGCACCGGTGCCACACCTTGAGCCGGTTGCGCGGTCGAGGCGCTGCGAACGACGGCTCGCGGCCGGGTGACACTGGCAGGCGCCGGCTCGTAGCCGATCGGCATCGGGCTGGCGCGAAAACCGCCTTCGTCGGGATAGATCGGCGCGCCGGTGCGCCCGAGCGCCACGTCGGCGGGCGGCGGATTGCCGTAAGGGTTCCAGAGCTCGCCGTCGAAGGTGCCGGTGACGGTGTAGCCATAGACGATGCCAAGCAGCTGGCGTTCGCTCGCTCTCGCATCGCAAAGGCGCAGGCGCAGCTGGATCATGCCGAAATTTCGCGCCAGGGTATTGGCAGCAGTGCTGGAGCGTATCTGCTGCCAGGCATAGAGGCAGGTGTCGCCGGCACGGTTGCGACCGGAGGCGTACCCGAAGGGACCATAGGCGTTCTGCAGGAAGGTCGCCGACGTCGCCATCGGCACGCCGGGGGCCGAACGGGCCACCTCGCGGGCAATGCCGCTCTCATTGATCTTGCTGAAGCCAGCATTGCCGGCGCCGGGATTGGCGCCCGAAGCCCCGAAGAACTCGACCTTCAGGGAATTCTGACCGGGCACGGAGGATGAGGTAAACAGCGATATCGTCTGCTCGACGCCGTTGCCGCGCTTGCGCTCGACCACGCTGACGATCGACGGGCCGCCCGGCGGCGGCAGGACCAGCGCCTTTTCAGGCGCCACGGCTTCCGGCGCGGAAGGCTGGCGCACGCCGCCTGTCGATGTGCAGCCGGCCATCATGCCCGTCACGGCCAACAGCAATATCGTCTCCCGCAAGCGCATGTCTCGAGCCGCCGCAATCGTCTTCCAGATCCATTCGCAAGCCGAAACGCGACGGATCGTCGAATCAACGACCGGTTGGTCGTCCGTTCAGAATAAACGTCCAACATGGTTAGCGAAAAGTAAACAAGCGAGCTCTAACATCACCATCTGGACTCTTTTCGAACGCTGTTCAGACGGCTCAACCGTATGATGTAAAAATTAATTTAGTAACAACTCAATTGCTCTCCTTGCGTCTGTTACCGCCGCCGCGAAAGCCCGCGGGGAACTATGCCGCATGGCCAGCGTTGCCTTGATGTCTTAGGTAGAAAGGAGAAATCCCATGCGCAAGACCATGCTGGCTGCGGCCGCCATGCTGACCATCAGCTCCGCCGCCTTCGCGCAGAGCAGCGTCATTGTCACCGATCCCGCACCGACCGGCTCCGTCGTATTGCCCGGCGAGGTGCGCACCTATGTGATGGAGCAGAACACGCCATCCGTCGTCTATGACGGCGATATCGCGGTCGGCGCGACGCTGCCCGATACCGTCGAAGTGCATACCGTGCCAAATATCGACGGCTACGGCTATACGGTCGTCAACGAGCGGCGCGTGATCGTCGAACCGAAGACGCATCGCATCATCCAGGTCTTGGAATAACGCTGACACAGAATTGCGGACGTGCGGCCGTATTCCGGCTTCACGTCCGCTCGTCTCCCACCCTCACCGCGACATTCAGAAGCTCGCGTATCTTATGAGCGAGCTGCTCCAGGCTGAAGGGCTTGGCAAGCAGGGAAACGCCGTGATCAAGCACGCCATTGTGGACGATGGCATTGCGGGTGTAACCCGTCGTGTAGAGGATCCGGATCGTCGGCCATTTTTCCTGGACGATATCGGCAAGCTGGCGTCCGCTCATCTGCGGCATGACGATATCGGTGAAGATCAGGTCGACTGCCGCATTCTGCTCCAGAAGCATAAGCGCCTCCATGCCGCTAGCGGCCTGCAACACGGTGTAACCGAGTTCATGCAGGCTTTCGGCAGTCATGGTGCGGACGTTCTCATCGTCCTCCACCACCAGGATCGTATCTTTGACGCTGCCCTGAGGAAGCGGCTGGGCGCCGGCGACGTTCAACCGGGCACCCGCCGTGCCGACATGACGGGGGAGATAGATCTTCAACGTCGTACCCCTGTCGATCTCCGAATAGATCTTGATGTGGCCGCCGCTCTGCTTGATGTAGCCGTAGACCTGGCTGAGGCCGAGACCTGTGCCTTTGCCGGGTCCCTTGGTCGTGTAGAACGGATCGAAGGCTCGCTCGATCACGTCAGGCGACATGCCGGTGCCGGTGTCAGTCATGCTGATCATCACATATTGACCTGCTTCGACCTCCGAATGCATGCGCGAATATCGCTCGTCGAGTTCGGTATTGGCGGTCTCGATCGTCAGATTTCCGCCGCCCGGCATGGCGTCGCGGGCGTTGACGGCAAGGTTCAGGATGGCGTTCTCGAGCTGGCTCAGATCGGCGAAGCTCGGCCAAAGGCCGCCGGCAAGCACGGTCTCGATCCGGATGTGCTCGCCGAGCGTACGCCGCAGCAGCTCCGACATGCCGCCGACCAGCTTGTTGAGGTCGATCACCTCCGGGGCGAGCGGCTGCTGGCGCGAAAAGGCGAGAAGACGCGCGGTCAGCACTGCCGCTCTCTGCGCACCGTCCCTGGCATTCTGGATGGAGTATAGCAGGCGGGGATCTTCGCTTCCGGTCAGGCGCCGCTGGGCGAGATCGAGGTTGCCGATGATAATTGCCAGCATGTTGTTGAAATCATGGGCGACACCGCCGGTCAGTTGGCCGATCGTTTCCATCTTCTGCAACTGGCGGACCTGCGCTTGAGCGGCGGCATTCTCCTCCATCTCGTGCCTGAGCTCGGCAGTGCGCTGGGCCACTGTCTGTTCGAGGCGCGTGTTGAAGCTGTTGAGCTCGCTGCGGAGGCGGCTCTGCCTGCCGTGGGCAATGATGATCATCTCCATCAATCCAACGGTGATCACCGCATTGATGAGATAGGTGGAAAGGCCGACCCATTGGCCGGCGGTGACCGGCCAGAAAACACCATACGGCTCGACGAAAAACTGCTGGACAATAAAACCGGCAACCAAGGTCGCGACAACGCCCGGCCCGGCGCCGCCTATGAAACTCGCGAGCAATATCGCCGGAAGGAAGCTCAGGAAGGGAAACTCGGAGAGGGTGTCGCTGGCGGCAAGCCTCAGAAGAAACGTCAGGCCAACGAAGGCAATGGCCAGCGGATATGTAAAACCTGGCCTGTGACGCAGCCAATCCGTGGCACTCAGCAAATCCATTCGACACCCCTTCTTACAGCGCCGCGCGTCTTTTCGAGAGCCGCAAAAGACGCTGCAACGCTTTGAATTGCTGCATAATTTATTCATAAATCGATTCCGATTAAGGAAATTATGCAGGAGCCGTTGCGGAGACGGCACTCCAGCTTTTGCATATCGAATTTCAACCGGCAATATGCTGTTTCTCGCACTGCCGGCCACCACGTCTTGACGAGCCGTGCAAGCAGCCACATAAACCTCATGCCTAAAGCGTGTCGCAATCTTTCAGATTCGCTCCTTGCGCTTTAGATCTTTGTTTTTGCGCATGTCGTTATCGCAAAACCGCAGCACACTTTTGCGCGACATGCTTTAGCAAGGGGCAATGGGTGAACGGGATCATGAAAGACATATTCATCGTCGAAGACGACGCGCTGATTGCCATGCTGCTTGAGGACATGCTTGCCGATCTCGGCTACCGGGTCTGCGCCAGCGCGCCCGACCTGGAACGAGCGCTGACAGCCGCCAGGGATACGGAGTTCGACGCTGCAATTCTCGACGTCTCGCTTGCCGGGCAGAGTTCGTTGCCGGTCGCAAAGCTGCTCGACGAACGCGGAAAACCCTATCTCTATGCGACGGGATACGGCACACCGCCTGATGGCAGCAGCCCAAGCACGCTGCCCGTGTTGCAAAAACCCTTCCAGCTCAGCGAACTCGAACAGGCGATGAAGCGGCTTACCGAAGCCTGACTTTCCTGTTCAGCGCACCTGATCGAGCAGACGCTTGCATTCCAGGAGGTCGTAGAGTGCCTCCTGCAGCAGCGCCCTGTCTTCCTTGCCAACGCTCGATTTGCCGATCGAGACTTCCTGCTCGTCGTCTCCGGCGACGAAATTGAAGAACCGGCGGGTGATCGGCGGCTTGGCGCGGCCGACGATCTGGTCTTCATCGGCCATGCCGACGCGCGGTTCCCCTGCACCCATGTCCTGCACGCCCGACGCGAGCGCCTCGACGCTGGCGAGATCGCCATGGCCGACCGATACGACGAACTTATTGCCATTGGTCTTCAGAAGCTTCTGCACACCCTTGATCGTATAGCCATGATCATAGAGCAAATGCCGGATGCCCTTGAGGAGGTCCACGTCCTCCGGCCGATAGTAGCGACGGCCGCCGCCGCGCTTCATCGGCTTTATCTGGGGAAACCGCGTCTCCCAGAAGCGCAGCACATGCTGCGGCAGATCAAGATCGTCTGCGACTTCGCTGATGGTGCGAAAGGCATCGGGGCTCTTGTCCAACGTCATGCTGCTACGCGACCTCGCGGCTCGATCCTACGGCGACTCATCATATTTCAACGGTTTGGCGCCGACAATTCAAGTCATGTCTTGACGTTGCGCACAAGGATCGAGAGTGCGAGAGAGAAAAAAAGCCGCTTCCGAAATGGGAAGCCGATTATCAGGGAGCCGGATTCAGCGGCTTCAACTTGATCTTGCGAGCGACATGCGATTTGAGGATGCGTGTCTTCAACACGTTCGACGCCTTGAAGGTCATGACCCGGCGGGGGGAAATCGGAACCTCTTCGCCTGTCTTCGGGTTGCGGCCGATCCGCTCGTTCTTGTCGCGCACCTGGAAGGTGGCGAAGGAGGAAAGCTTGACGGTTTCGCCACGCACGATGGCGTTGCAGATCTCGTCGATGACGGTTTCCACAAGTTCGGCAGATTCGGTCCGGGAAAGCCCGACCTTTCGGAAAACGGATTCCGCCAGGTCTGCTCGCGTCACTGTTTTTCCGGTCATGGTTTCCCCGCCCATACAAATATTTTGTGAAATCGCACGAAGAGTATTTGTCTTGCGCCTTACGGTCAAGCTCTTGTTCGCCGCCAGTTTTTTAGGTTTCTTGCCTACCAGCGCAGCAGAACCGCACCCCAGGTAAAGCCGCCGCCCATCGCTTCGAGCATCACCAGGTCACCCTTCTTGATGCGGCCGTCGCCGGCAGCGGTCGCAAGTGCCAACGGGATCGAGGCAGCCGACGTATTGCCGTGCAGGTCGACGGTGATGACGACCTTCGCGGCATCGATGTTCAGCTTCTTCGCCGAACCGTCGATGATGCGGCGATTGGCCTGGTGCGGTACCAGCCAGTCGAGGTCATCGGCTGTGGTGCCGGTCGAATCGAAAGCCGCCTGGATGACATCGGTGATCATGCCGACGGCGTATTTGAAGACCTCGCGGCCTTCCATGCGCAGCTTACCGACAGTGCCCGTCGTCGACGGGCCGCCATCGACATAGAGCTTTTCTTTGTGCGAGCCGTCGGAACGCAGATGTGCGGTCAGCACGCCGCGATCGGCAACGGTGCCCTCGCCTTCGGTCGCTTCGAGCACGATCGCGCCGGCGCCGTCGCCGAAAAGCACGCAGGTGGTGCGGTCGTTCCAGTCAAGAATGCGCGAAAAAGTTTCGGCGCCGATGACGAGAACGCGCTTGGCAAGCCCGCCGCGGATATAGGCATCCGCGGTCGTCACCGCATAGACGAAACCGGTGCAGACAGCCTGGACGTCGAACGCGAAGCCGTGGTTCATGCCGAGGCGGTTCTGGATGTTGACCGACGTCGCCGGAAACGTGTTATCCGGCGTCGAGGTGGCACAGATGACAAGATCGATATCGGCAGGCGTCAGGCCGCCATTGGCAAGGGCTGCGCGCGCAGCCGCCTCGCCCAGCGACGCCGTCGTTTCGTCATCACCGGCGACATAACGCTGGCGGATGCCGGTACGCTGGACGATCCATTCGTCCGATGTATCGACGATGGCCTCCATGTCACGATTGGTCATTACGCGCTTCGGAAGTGCGGCTCCGAACCCGCGAACCACTGAACGGATCATCTTTGATTGAACCCCATCGCTCATGCCGCTTCCGGGCCCATCGGGGGCAGCCGCTTGGCATGATATTTCTTAAGATCGTTTTCTATTTTCTGATTGAGGCCGTTCTTGGCCATGTCGTAGCCGACTTCGATGGCGGCTGCGATGCCTTCGGCATTCGCCCCGCCATGGCTCTTGATGACGATGCCGTTCAAGCCGAGAAACACGCCGCCATTGACCTTGCTCGGATCGAGCTTCTCGCGAAGCATGTCGAAGGCGCTTTTGGCAAAGAGGTAGCCGATACGGGCCAGCAGCGTGCGCGACATGGCGGCACGCAGATATTCGCCGATCTGCTTGGCTGTGCCTTCGGCGGTTTTCAGGGCGATATTGCCGGAAAAGCCTTCGGTGACGACAACGTCGACCGTGCCCTTGCCAAGGTCGTTGCCCTCGACGAAGCCGGAATATTCGAGCGAATCGATGTTCGCCTCGCGCAACAGCCGGCCGGCCTCCTTGACCTCCTCCTGGCCCTTCATCTCCTCGACGCCGACGTTCAGAAGACCGACCGTCGGACGTTCGACCTCGAAAAGCGCGCGCGCCATCGCGCCGCCCATCAGGGCAAAATCCATCAGCTGCTGCGCATCGGCGCCGATCGTCGCCCCAACATCGAGCACGATGCTCTCACCCTTCAGCGTCGGCCAGATCGCGGCGATCGCGGGACGCTCGATATTGGCCATGGTGCGCAGACAGAACTTCGCCATCGCCATCAGCGCGCCGGTATTGCCGGCCGAGACCGCGACATCAGCGTCACCGGTCTTCACCGCCGCGATCGAGCGCCACATGGTGGAGATGTAGCGGCCACGGCGCAGCGCCTGGCTCGGCTTCTCATCCATGGCGACGGCAAGCTCGCAGTCGTGAAAGATCGATTTTTCCCTCAGCTTCGGAAACTTGGCGAGAACCGGATCGCACTGTTCCTTGAGACCATAGAGAACGAAGGAAATATCCGGATGCCGATCCAACGCCTTGGCGGCGCCGGGGATGACAACCTGGGGACCAAAGTCGCCACCCATGAGGTCGAGAGATATTCTGATCACGCGTCCCTGATCCTTCTTTTCGCCGAGGGCGAAATTTCGGCCAAAATACCGGTTTTGGCGTCGCTTACAACTGAATTGTGTCAAATGCCAGAGGGGCTTCAGTCCTTTTTCCAGTCCTTGAGAGCCGCGAAAGCGGAGGGCTTTTTGTCGTCCTCGCCGCTGTCTTCGACATGGCCGGCGAATTCGATACCCGGCTTGCGCGGATAGGGATCGATCGCCAGAGCGGCGAATTCGGCAACCACCTCGCCGGCGTCGATCGTATCGCCGACAAAGTTCTCGGGCAGATCAGGACCGTCGGGATCGAGCAGCATCTCGCCGGCGTCGTTGCCGGCCTGACGGGCAAGCTTGGAGCCCTCCGGCACGAAGATCTGCTCGAAGCTCTCGTCGATGGCGGATTCGACCGGTTCCAGCGTCACGACGCAGGACTGGACGATCTTCGCCTGCACGCGGCCCTTGATGCGCACGCCGTCGCGCTTCCAGCGGGCAATCTGCAGATCGGCGCTGAAATCGTCGACGGAGACGACGTTCCAGGTCCGGGCCAACGCCTTCAGTTCGCTGGCGTCGGCCTCGACATGAACCTCGACGGGGTTGGCCGAGATGTGGCCGACCTTGACTTGATAGGAGAAGGGAACATCGTCCCGATCATTCTGCATCGTTTCCTCCTTCAGGTGATCGGCGGGCAGGCGACCGGTGGGAGCGTTGCCGAACCGGTGGCAATTACCTCTTCGGCAACGGCGGACAGATGCGATTCTGCGGCCATCATCCATCCGGCGAGACCGGACATATCGGTCGGCGTCGCGATTTCGGGGTAAATATTGCGCTGAAGGGCAAGAACGAGGGCTTCGGCATCGCCGGTGTCCATCGCCTTCGAATAGGCTTCGAGCCGGCCGTAAAACATACCGGCGAGCTTTTTCATGCGCTTGGGCACGCTGTTGTCGCCGATGCCGAGTTCGCGGATCGAATAGTCGATATCCTGGAAGAACGCGTCGACGATCTCCTGGGCGATCTCCTGGCCGCTGGTGGCGGAAGCACGGGTGCGGCGAAAAAACAGAATCATGACTATCGACAGCATCTCGAAACGGCCCATGACCGTATCCGGCACATTGAGCCGCTCGTAGAGTTCCGGCATGCGCGCGGCCGCCGCCAACGCCGCATATTGCCTGTCGACGATCGCCTGATTGTTGTTTTTCTTGCGGAAGAGCCCGAGGATCATTGTTTTTTCCGGAAATGCCTCATTCTTCATGCCGGCTGGCGTCTGGCCTTGTTGCATGATTTCGAAAGCTGGTTTACCGAAGCAGGCGCGAATTGCAATGCCGATCATGGCCAGTTTCTGGACGACGCCTTCGACGCGTCAGCGAAGCGAATTCGGGAAATTCGACCCGGAATGGCCACAATGGTTTTGCAGGAGGTAAAGCGTGCAAGGCCCAGAATGGCTGCTATCGACACTCACAGGGAGTAGATGTCGTTGAAGAAACGGTATTTCAAGTCTGACATGAAATTCTTCAGCAATGCGGCCATTGCCCTCATAATTGCCTCCACTACCGCTCTCTCCGGTTGCCAGACCAGCACCGTTCTCAACGGCGGCTACGTCGCCGACCAGCAGTCGCTGAACTTGGTTCCGGAAGGTTCCAGCCGCGAGCAGGTGCTGCTTTCGCTCGGCACCCCGTCGACGACGGCGACCTTCGACGGCGAAGTCTTCTATTACATCTCGCAGCGGCGCACGCGTGCGGTCGCCTTCCAGAAACTGAAGGTCGTCGATCAGAGCGTTCTGGCAATCTATTTCGACAAGGACGGCGTCGTCAGCCGCCGCGCCAACTATGCGCTGCAGGACGGCAAGGTGTTCGACACGATCGGACGCGTCACGCCGACCGGCGGCAAGGAACTCACCTTCCTGCAACAGATGCTTTCCGGCGGCAGCGCTGCGAGTGCTGCCCGCAGCCTGTTCGGCGGTGGCGCCGGCGGCACGCCGCAGAACCCAAGCAGCCTGCGCTGATCTGACACGCCTTATACGAAAACCCCGCCGGATCGCTCCGGCGGGGTTTTTTGATGGTCGCTGCGTCAGCTTGAAGTGTGCCAAGCCGGCGCCGTTGTTTATCCGGCGAGAACGGCCAGCAGCAGCAGCGCGACGATGTTGGTGATCTTGATCGCCGGGTTGACGGCGGGGCCGGCGGTATCCTTGTAGGGATCGCCGACGGTATCGCCGGTGACGGAGGCCTTGTGCGCATCCGAGCCCTTCATGTGACGCACGCCGTCCTTGTCAACGAAACCATCTTCGAAGCTCTTCTTGGCATTGTCCCAGGCGCCACCGCCCGATGTCATCGAGATGGCGACGAAGAGGCCGTTGATGATGACGCCGAGTAGCGATGCGCCGAGGGCAGCAAAGGCGGAGGCCTTGGAGCCGGAGATGAGAAGCACGCCGAAATAGACCACGATCGGCGCCAGCACCGGCAGCAGCGACGGCACGATCATCTCGCGGATGGCGGCCTTGGTCAGAAGGTCGACCGCCCTGCCGTAATCCGGCTTTTCCGTACCCTGCATGATGCCGGGTTTTTCCTTGAACTGACGACGCACTTCCTCGACGATCGCGCCGGCCGCACGGCCGACGGCGGTCATGGCGATGCCGCCGAAGAGGTAAGGAATGAGACCTCCGAAGATCAATCCAGCCACCACGTAAGGGTTGGAAAGATCGAAGGAAATTTCGCCGATGCCGGCAAAATAAGGGAACTTGTCGCCATTCGCCACAAAATATTTGAGGTCATAGGAGTAGGCTGCGAAGAGCACCAGGGCGCCGAGACCGGCAGAACCGATGGCGTAGCCCTTGGTCACGGCCTTGGTCGTATTGCCGACGGCATCGAGCGCATCCGTGGATTTGCGCACCTCCGGCGGCAGATGCGACATTTCGGCGATACCGCCGGCATTGTCCGTCACCGGTCCGAACGCGTCGAGCGCGACGATCATTCCGGCGATGCCGAGCATGGCCGTGACCGCAATGCCGGTGCCGAACAGGCCGCCGAGCTGGTAAGTGGCGAGAATGCCGCCAACGATGACGATCGCCGGCAGTGCCGTCGATTCCAGTGAAACCGCCAGGCCCTGGATGACGTTAGTGCCGTGACCGGTGACCGAGGCCTGGGCGATCGAGACGACCGGGCGCTTACCCGTGCCGGTATAATATTCAGTGATCACGACGATCAGCGCGGTGACGACGAGGCCGATGACGCCGCAGAAGAAGAGGTTCGCGCCTGATATGTCGGCGCCTCCGACGGAGCCGATCGATCCCCAGCCGATGGTGAGTGAGGTTGCAGCGCCAAGACCGACGATCGACAGCAGGCCGGTGACAATGAGGCCCTTGTAGAGCGCGCCCATGATCGAGCCGTTCGAGCCGAGCTTGACGAAGAAGGTGCCGATGATCGAGGTGATGATGCAGGCGCCGCAGATTGCCAGCGGATAGACCATCGCAGATTGGAGGATCGGCGCGCCGGCAAAGAAGATCGCCGCGAGAACCATGGTGGCGACGACCGAGACCGCATAGGTTTCGAAAAGGTCGGCCGCCATGCCGGCGCAGTCGCCGACATTGTCGCCGACGTTATCGGCGATCGTTGCCGGGTTGCGCGGATCGTCTTCGGGAATGCCGGCTTCCACCTTGCCGACCAGATCGCCGCCGACATCGGCGCCCTTGGTGAAGATGCCGCCGCCGAGACGGGCGAAGATCGAGATCAGCGAAGCGCCGAAGCCGAGCGCCACCAGCGCATCGATGACTTCGCGCGAGCCGCTCTCATGGCCGAGCCCGATGGTCAAGACCGTATAGTAGATGGAGACGCCAAGCAGCGCCAAGCCAGCCACCAGCATGCCGGTGATCGCACCCGACTTGAAGGCGATGTCGAGGCCGGCGGAAAGGCTGACGGAAGCCGCTTGGGCGGTGCGCACATTGGCGCGGACGGAGACATGCATGCCGATGAAACCGGCAGCACCGGAAAGCACGGCGCCGATCAGGAAGCCGATCGCGGCCTCGGCGGAAAGAAGCAGCCAGGCTAAAATGAAAACAACAACGCCGACAATGGCAATGGTTCTGTACTGGCGCGTCAGATAGGCTTGAGCGCCTTCGCGGATATAGCCCGCGATCTCCTGCATGCGGCTATTGCCCTGATCGGCGGCAAGCACCGACCGGGTTGCCCAGGCGGCATAAACCACCGAGAGCAGACCGCATGCGATTACGCATAAAAGAATCGTCATTTCGCTCTTTCCTCCCATAGGCCGGAGCTCACTCCTTCTCCGGCAGATACGCCGCCGAATCGCCTTCCTCTCCACAGAAATGCCACAGCTAAGCGGTGCGGAGATTGCGTGGTCGATCACGTGGCGTCAAGACCGCAACGGGCGAAAACCATTGCGGTACAAAGAAAGGCGTAGGGGGATTGTTTGGCGGCTAAAGACTTATTTCTTCGCCTCGCCGCGGACCTGCTTTGCGATGCGGTCGAGCACGGCATTGACGAGCTTCGGCTCATCGTCATCGAAGAAGGCCTGGGCGATCTCGACATATTCGGTGACGATGACCGCCACGGGGACGTCCTTGCGGTCGGTGATCTCGAAAACGCCGGCGCGCAGGATGGCGCGCACGGTGCTGTCGAGGCGCGACAACGCCCAATCATCCTGCAGGGCTGCGGCAATCAGCGGATCGAGGCGGACCTGATCGCGCACGACACCGGAGACGATGGAACGGAACCAGGCGGCATCGGCTTTCAGATAAGTCGCGCCATCGATTTCCTGACCAAGACGGTACGCCTCGTATTCAGCCACGATTTCCAGAACGCCCGTGCCGCCGACATCCATCTGATACAGGGCCTGAACGGCAGCAAGGCGGGCAGCGCCCCGCTGGTTCGCAGTCTTGACCGGCCGTTCCGTCTTGTCGTCGTTCATTCGTTATGCACCCAGTTTCTGCTTCAGCTCGATCATGGTCAGAGCTGCACGAGCGGCAAATCCGCCCTTGTCCTTGTCCGAGCGGCGCACGCGCGCCCAAGCCTGTTCGTCGTTTTCGACGGTCAGGATGCCATTGCCGATGGCAAGGGACTCGCTGACCGCAAGATCCATCAAGGCGCGCGAGGATTCGTTCGACACGATATCGAAGTGATAGGTCTCGCCGCGAATGACCATGCCGAGGGCGACATAGCCGTCATAATGCGTTCCGCCATTGTCGTCTCCATCGAGCGACATGGCAATCGCCGCCGGAATTTCCAGTGCGCCGGGAACGGTGACGACCTCGAAGGTAGCGCCGGCCTCTGTCAATGCGAAGGTCGCGCCTTCGAGCAGGGCGTCGGCCATGTCGTCGTAGAAGCGGGCCTCAACGATCAAAATATGGGGAGCGGTCTCTCTCGGCATGGTTCACCTTCAGTTGGCGGGACATTTACCCACTCGGCAGGCCGCGGTCAAAACATGCCTTCGTCCGAATGGCAAGCAATTTCGCCCGATGCCGCAATGGGAAAGAGGAAATATCTGCAAGGGGATAGCCGCGCCCTTTATGCACAGCTGGGCACGCCTCTGAAATCAGCTTTCCCGGACGCCTGGAAAGCGGCGATTCGAAGGCAGTTTTCGTGAACAATTCTTAATGGATTTTCAGTGGTTTAAGCCATTGAATCGCGAATGGGAGAACGCCAATTCCATGTCGTGACGCAGACGATCCCCTGCAACGACAGCCGACCGTCTAAGCAGATGAAAGGATACAAATCATGCACCGCGTTCTCACCATCACCCTCGCTACCGCCCTCTCCTCCATCGCGTTTGCCGGCGTCAGCCGGGCCGCAAGCCTTGGGATGAACACCCCTCAAGGCATCGAGCAGACGCTCAGGAGCTACCAGGGCAATGATTTCAATGTCCAGGAGGTTTACAATTGGCGCAACTTCGACGACGAGACGAGCGGCCCACACTCCGCACCGCAGCGCTCCGGCCAGGCTATCCGCGGCATCCAGGCCTCGATCGACGCCAACAGGTCGCTTGCCCACCGCCTCAACAATGAGGGTGTCAATATTCGCAATGTCGTCAATGCCGAGCAGGCGGCCGATGGAAGTCTGACCTTCTACGTCCGCTGATGGCTCCAGCGCATAGCCCGAAGATCGGATCGGTTTTTGGGTTATGCGTGGGATTGAAAGTGATAGAGCGTCCTCAGCGTGTTCTGTTGGACGCATGGCGCTCCAAGCATGGGCGGCGGTCTCCTCACCGGCCATGCTGGGGATTTCCGAGATAAAGCATTGAATTTTCCGACGCGATGATGGTTTCTCTTCCTGCAACAGGAGGACACCATGGCGACGGAACCGAAAGCGGTGATCAATACCGCCGATCTCAAGCTCGACAACTGGAAACAAGGCGAATTCTACGAAAGCGCCGACACCTCGTTTGGCGCGCTTCTTGGCCTTGCCGGCCTCGGTATCAGCTACAACGAGGTGCCATCAGGCAAATCGAGCTGTCCGTTCCACAATCACCATGTCGAAGACGAGCTTTTCTACGTGATCGCCGGTACCGGCGAATACCGCTTCGGCGATGCGCGCCATGCGATCAAGGCGGGCGACGTGCTCGGCGCGCCGGCCGGCGGGCCTGAAACGGCGCACCAGATCATCAATACCGGCACGGCCACACTCGTCTATCTCGGCATTTCGACGACGGCGAAGACCGAGATCGTCGAATATCCCGATTCCGGAAAGTTCCTTGCCAAGACCAACAGGGACGGTGCAGAAACTAAGCGCTTCCGCCATATCGGACGGCCGGAAGGCAATCTCGACTATTGGGACGGCGAGCCCGGCGCCTGAGGACGTGTTTTTTTCATAAGGACCCGATGTGACCGACATTCCGACCCTCGAAACGGCACGTCTGACGCTTCGCCCGCACCGCCTCGACGATTTCGACGCCCATGCAGCACTATGGGCGGACGAGTATGTCGTGCGCTTCATCACCGGCGTGCCGTCAACGCGCGAGCAGAGCTGGAGCCGCATGCTGCGCGTTGCCGGCATGTGGCACCACATGGGCTTCGGCTTTCTGGCGATCGTCGAAAAGGAGAGCGGCCGGTTCGTCGGTGAAGCGGGCTTCCTCGAAGCCCGCCGCGAGATGGAACCCTCGATCGAGGGGACGATGGAGGTCGGCTGGGCGCTGATGCCTTCGGCGCACGGCCGCGGTTATGCCACCGAGGCGCTGACCGTCCTAATCGGCTGGGCGGAAACGCATTTTCCCGGAAAACCGATGAGCTGCATCATCAGCCCCGAGAACCGGGCCTCGCTGCGGGTTGCAGCCAAGCTCGGCTTCCGCGAGACGGCGCGCACGCACTATAACGGCGAGATCATTCAGTTTGCGCGGTAGGCGCCGCGCGTCCAACAGGACGGTTTTCACTTATGCGCTCGGGAATTCCGCCAGCCGGGCGGCGTAACGCGCCATGGTGTCGACTTCGAAATTGACGAAATCGCCGGCCTTGCGATCGCCCCAGGTGGTGACCTCGAGCGTGTGGCGGATGAGCAGCACGTCGAAATCCGTGCCGTCGACCGCATTGACCGTCAGCGAGGTGCCGTCGAGTGCGATCGAACCCTTGGGGGCGACGAATTTCGCCAGATGTTCGGGCGCGCGCAGGCGGTAGCGTGTGGCGTCGCCTTCTGCTGTCACCGAGAGGATTTCCGCCTTGCCGTCGACATGGCCGGAAACGATGTGGCCGCCGAGTTCATCACCGATCTTCAGCGACCGTTCGAGATTGATGCGGCTGCCCTCCTCCCAGGCGCCGATCGTCGTCAGCCGCAACGCCTCTTCCCAGGCCTCGACCTCGAACCAGCGACCATTGCTGCCTTCCTGCGGCAGGCCAGTGACGGTGAGGCAGATGCCGGAGTGAGAGATGGATGCGCCCATATCGATGGTCGCCGGGTCGTAACTCGTCGCAACGCGGAGCTTGATACCCTCCTTCAGCGGCGAAACGGATTCGATCGTACCGATATCGGTGACTATTCCGGTGAACATCAAAGCCCTCTTTCGTATTCGTCCAGGCGATCTTCGCCGAACATCAGCGTGCCCGTATGGACAAAACCCGATGGTATGTCGGTTGTCAGCAGCGGAGATTCAATACCGCGCTCGCCGATGACACCGGGCGCCTGATAAAGCTGGATGCGGTCGACGAGGCCAGCTTCGAGGAAAAGCCGCGCCGTCTTTGCACCGCCCTCGACCAGAAGCGAGGAAATACCGCGCGTCGCGAGCGCCGGCAACAGGACTTCCGGATGATAGGGATTGCAGTAGAGCACCTCGACGCCGGCGGCTTCGAGGGCTGCGCGGCGGGAGTCCATGTCAGCGGGTGAGGCACCCCCCTCTGCCCTACCGGGCATCTCCCCCACAAGGGGGGAGATCGGATCGGGGTTAGCCCCTTGCCCTACGTCTTGCCTCAAGGCGAAACCATCACCATCGGAAACTGGGGAATTCGGATGTCGCCTCTCGCCGATCTCCCCACCTGCGGGGGGTCCGAAGGACGGGTCGAGACCCGTGGCTCGACCCCGGTAGCCCGGCAGGGCAGAGGGGGGTAAACCCTCCGCATCAGCCGACAACGGCCATACTTCCTCGCTCGCCACCACGATGACCGGCACCTCGCGCGCCGTCGCGACGAGCTTGCTCGTCAGCGGCAAAGCCAGCGAGGGATCAAGCACGATGCGGATCGGCGATTGCGATTCAAGACCTGGCGTCCGTACCGTCAGCAGCGGATCATCCGCAATCGCGGTACCGATGCCAACGAGGATCGCATCGGTTTCGGCGCGCAGCGCCTGCACCTGGGCGCGGGCCTCCGGGCCTGTTATCGCTACCTGCCCTTCCCCTGCGCGGCCGATCATGCCGTCGGCGGAAACGGCAAGCTTGAGAGTCACATACGGGCGATTCTTCGTCTGGCGGGTGAGATAGGCGGCAAGCGAGTGCCGGCCCTCGGCCGCCAGCACGCCGGTATCCACCTCTATGCCGGCTTCGCGCAGCATAGCGATGCCGCGGCCGGAGACACGCCGGTCGGGATCGGCGACGCTGATCACGACGCGGGCAACGCCATAGGCGATCAGCGCCTCGGAACAGGGCGGCGTTTTGCCGTGATGCGAGCAGGGTTCGAGTGTCACATAGGCAGTGGCGCCGCGGGCGAGCGCGCCGGCTTCAGCGAGTGCTTGCGTCTCGGCATGCGGGCGGCCACCGAGCGCCGTCACCGCCCGGCCGACGATGACGCCGTCCCTGACGATCAGGCAGCCGACGGAGGGGTTTGTGGCGGTGCGGCCGAGATGCCAGCGCGACAGGCGGATCGCCGCCGCCATGAAACGTTCGTCATGCGGCGTGATGCTCATGGCTCACCTGTCCAGCGGGTCGCGGGCGATCTTGGCGTTGATTTCGGAAATGACCTTCTCGAAATCCTCGGCAAGCGAGAAATCCCGATAGACCGAGGCGTAGCGCACGAAGCCGACATCGTCGAGGCTCTTCATCGCTTCCAGCACCTGCAGGCCGATCTGTTCGGAGGAGATCTCGGTCTCGCCGGAGCTTTCAAGCCGCCGGACGATGCCGGAGACGGCGCGCTCGATGCGGTCCCGCTCGACCGGGCGTTTGCGCAGCGCCACTTCGAAAGATCGCACCAGCTTGTCCCGGTCGAAGGGCACTTTGCGGCCGGTCTTCTTGATGACCATCAGTTCGCGCAGCTGCACGCGCTCGAACGTGGTGAAGCGGCCGCCGCAATCCGGGCAGATGCGCCGCCGGCGGATGGACGTGTTGTCCTCCGCCGGGCGCGAATCCTTGACCTGAGTATCTTCCGAACCGCAATAGGGGCAGCGCATCCCTACTCCTTATCCCATGTAGCCGTACATGGGGAAGCGGTCGGTGAGGCTGACCACCTTGCCGCGCACAGCGGCTTCGACAGCGGCGTTGCCTTCATCGGAATTGGCGACCTTCAGACCGTCGAGGACCTCGACGATGAGATTGCCGATTTCGCGGAATTCGGCTTCCTTGAAGCCGCGGGTGGTGCCGGCCGGCGCGCCGAGCCGCACACCCGACGTGACGAAGGGCTTTTCCGGATCGAAGGGAATGCCGTTCTTGTTGCAGGTGACGTAGGCGCGGCCAAGCGCTGCCTCGGCGCGCTTGCCGGTGGCATTCTTCTTGCGCAGGTCGACCAGCATCAGGTGGTTGTCGGTGCCGCCGGAGACGACGTCGAGGCCGCCTGCCATCAGCGTCTCGGCAAGCGCCTTGGCGTTCTTGACGACCTGGGCGGCATAATCCTTGAATTCCGGCTGCAGCGCCTCGCCGAAGGCCACAGCCTTGGCGGCGATGATGTGCATCAGCGGGCCGCCCTGCAGACCCGGGAAGACAGCCGAATTGAACTTCTTCGCCAGATCCTCGTCATTGGTGAGGATGACGCCGCCGCGCGGGCCGCGCAGCGACTTGTGGGTGGTCGTCGTCGCGACATGGCAATGCGGGAACGGCGACGGATGAACGCCACCGGCGACAAGGCCGGCGATATGGGCCATATCGACCATCAGATAGGCGCCGACCGAGTCGGCGATCTCGCGGAAGCGCTTCCAGTCCCAGATGCGGGAATAGGCAGTGCCGCCGGCGATGATGAGCTTCGGCTTGGTTTCCTCGGCCTTGCGGGCGACTTCATCCATGTCGAGCAGGTTGTCGCCTTCGCGCACGCCGTAGGAGACGACGTTGAACCACTTGCCGGACATGTTGACCGGCGAACCATGCGTGAGGTGGCCGCCGGAGTTCAGGTCGAGCCCCATGAAGGTATCGCCGGGCTGCAGCAGTGCCAGGAACACAGCCTGGTTCATCTGCGAACCGGAATTCGGCTGGACGTTGGCGAAATTGACGCCGAACAGCTTCTTGGCGCGCTCGATCGCTAGTTCCTCGGCGATATCGACGAACTGGCAGCCGCCGTAATAACGCTTGCCGGGATAACCCTCGGCATATTTGTTGGTCATGATGGAGCCCTGGGCTTCCAGCACGGCGCGGGAGACGATGTTCTCAGAAGCGATCAGTTCGATCTCGTGCCGTTGGCGACCGAGTTCCTTTCCGATCGCGCCGAAAATGTCCGGATCGACGTCCGCAAGCGAGCGATTGAAGAAGGATTCGGTGGAAGCATTGGTCATGGGCGGGCTCCTCAACTGGAATGCGCTGAGGTATTAGCCTTCCGCCGTGGCGAGAGCAATACGAAGAACGACATTTGCTGAGCAAAGCGCGCGCTCACGCTCTTTTGCGGTCGCTCCGTGCCGATCTTTGGCGGCCATCTCAAGAACCGCTTCTCCGACATAAAAAAACCGCGCCCGAAAAAGCGCGGTTTTCAAATTGCGATGCAGAGGTCGCCGCTTACTGGACCGGCTGTTCCATGCCAGCTGTGGTGTCGAGCGCCAGCTCGGCATTGCCGTCCATCTGATAGATGTCGTCGCGGAACTGGACGATGCCGTCGGGCATGCCCCAGGCAGAGATATAGACGAAATAGACCGGAACTTCCGCGGCGAGTTTGATCGGTGTGTTGACGCCGGTTGCGATCACTTGCTCCATCTGCTGGCGGTTCCATCCGGGCGTTTCGCGCAGCAGCCAGTTCGTCAGGTCGCGCACGTTCTGAACGCGGACGCAGCCCGACGACTCGAAGCGCATCAGCTTGTTGAACAGGCCCTGCTGCGGCGTGTCGTGCATGTACTCGCCGTTCTTGTTGTAGAAGTTGATCTTCGTCGACGCCATGGCGTTGGTCTTGCCGGGGTCCTGACGGAACATCAGGTTGGGCGCCTCGCCGTTCCAGTCGATGGTCTCGGGGGCGACTTCATTGCCCTTGCCGTCGAGCAGACGGATGGCGTTCTTTTCGAGATAGGTCGGATCCTTGCGCATCAGCGGCATGATGTCTTTCTCGACGATCGAGCGCGGCGCAGTCCAATAAGGATTGAGGATGACCTCGTAAATCTTCGAATTGACGAGATGCGTCGGGCGGCTGAGACGGCCGACGACCGCGGTGTGGCGCGTCGCGACACTGCCGTCTTCAACAGCCTCCACATAGGCGGCCGGGATGTTGACCATCAGATGACGGCGGCCCAAGTCTTCAGGGAAGGTCTGCAGACGGACGACATTGGTGTTCAGCTGCTGCAGGCGGACATCGGCGGGGATGTTCATCGCCTTCAGCGTGAATTCGCCGAGAACGCCATCGGCCGGCAGGCCGTGACGCGCCTGGAAGCGCTTGACGGCGCCGTCGACATAGGAATCGAAGGCGTTGGACAGGCCGGCCTCGCGTGGCAGATCGCCGGTGATCGCAAGGCGCTGGCGCAGCGCCTGGACGGCGGGAGAGCTGACGCCGAGCTGGAGGCGCTGGTCACCGGGGTTGACCTCAGGCCAGCCGCCGGCTGCGGCGATCTGCTGATACTGCATAATTGCCTGCTGCGCGCTCGCGACCGATTGCGGTCCGAGGATCGGCGTGTTGGAAACCATGGCGGTCGCTGTGCGCGAAGCCGCCTTGGCGTCAAACTGGTCGTCCCAGTTGCCGCGGCGCGGCGCATTGATCAGCGTATCGAGCGCCGATTGCGCGAATGCCGGCGCGGCAAGCGCACCGGCGCCAACCGTCGCCGCGGACGCAAGGAAGGCGCGGCGCGAGAGAGCTTCAATTCCGTTTTTCTTCGACATAGTCCCAACCACTGAATGCCGCTATAAAAAGAATCTGCGGCCTTTTGCGATATCACTGCGCGTAAACGCAGATCCCAGTCCACTCGTTGTTCCGGCGCACCGAAAAATTCCGCTTGCCCCATCACAAGATTGCGATGCGGCAGCCTGAACATTCCTGATCGGTCCATTGAAAGCGCCGGTTGTTAAGCCTTCCGCTGCCACACCAATATGGCCAATTCGTGTTGCCAGTGGGAAGCCGGACTTGCCGACTGCCGGAAACAGGACGCAACGAACCATATGACGGGGTAAAGCGTGCCGGTTAATAACGGCTAAAAAACGGCTTGAATACAAGCGAGAACGCTTGGCCTGCCCTGCGTTGCAAAGATGCCACGCAAGAGCAAACGGCAAAACCGGACACGCAGGGACGCATCCGGTTTTGGTCAACCCTGGAAGGAGGTCAGGGGTCTTAAAGGCGGTACAAAATCTGATCGTTCCAGAAACGGTCCAGACGTTGGAGCAGTTTGTTCATCTGCGTGAACTCGTCGGTGCCGATGCCGCCGACCTTGTCGATCGAGGCGATGTGGCGTTCGTAGAGCTTGGCCACCGTTTCGGCGATGTCCTGGCCGGTTTCGGTCAGGCTGATGCGGACCGAGCGGCGGTCGATGCGCGAGCGCTGGTGGTTGATGAAACCGAGATCGACCAGCTTCTTGACGTTGTAGGAGACGTTGGAGCCGAGATAGTAGCCACGCGAGCGCAGCTCGCCGGCGGTCAGCTCGGAATTACCGATGTTGAAAAGGAGCAGCGCCTGGATGGCGTTGACGTCGCTGCGACCCTGGCGGTCGAATTCGTCCTTGATGACGTCGAGAAGACGACGGTGCAGACGTTCAACGAGATGAAGGGATTCCATGTAAAGATCACGGATGTCGTGGTCCTGCTGGTCACGGAAGGTCGATACCGCCTGTGGCTTGATTTTCGTGTTCATATTGACTGCCTCACTGTTTGTTTGGCGGTGTGTTTTCTTCCCGCCTTGAGTGAGACCCTATCGAATACATATAAAATTCGACTTAAACCGCAGGCTTAACAGAGCCTTACCGGTAACTCCACGTTGTCTCAGGGTAAATCAACACTTACCTGACGGCGATGCCGGCGCTTTTCCAGCCAGAGCAGCAGGCGGAAAATCAAGTAGACCACGGCGACGATGACATGCAGCAGGATGATCAGCTGGTTGGGGCCGAAAATATCGGGCAGCAGGCCATACATGAGGATTTGTCCGCCGGCGGCCAGCACCCAGATGACCGGCCCCCAGGAGACGGTGAGCCAGAGGCCGAGGGAGGCGACGGGGAAGAGGACGGCGAGGCTGGTGCTCGCCACCTTCCACGGCAGGCTCAAAAGATCGAAGCGGCCGGCGCCGACCAGCGAATAGCCGACGAGCATCGCCCAATATTGCAGGCCGAACCAGAAGCAGGATAAGGCAACCAGTCTCAGGAAGAGAATGAAGAGGATATCCGCCAGTGTGCGTTTTGGTATCGTCGGGGATTCGGTTTCCATAGCGCAGACATCGGTTTGGGGTTGCATCTTCATAAAGAACACCGCGTGTCTGACAAGACGCGCTGGAGAACGCTTTATCACTTTGAGTTTGCGCATACCCCCGAAAAATCGATTCCGATTATCGGCATCATGCGCCAGAGGTTCTTCCGCCGCGGCCAATCGTCCGATTTGGATTTTCCAGGCGCCATGATAATGAGCGCTCCGATAAATGGAATGGGCCAGGGACAGATATCATGCAGGACAGGACTCATCTCGTCGACGACATCACCGGCCATCGCCGCATGCGGCGCAACCGCAAGGCGGATTGGACACGCCGGCTGGTGCAGGAGAACCGGCTTACCGTCGACGACCTGATCTGGCCGATCTTCATCGTGCCGGGTTCCGGCATCGTCGATCCGATCGCTGCCATGCCCGGCGTCAACCGGATGAGCATCGACAAGGCCGTCGAAGCCGCGCGGGAGGCGGCCGGCCTCGGCATACCCGCACTCGCTACCTTTCCGAATATCGAGATGGAACTGCGCGACGAGACCGGCTCGAACAGCCTCGAAGCCAACAACCTGATCAATCAGGCGACGGCGGCGATCAAGAAGGCGGTGCCCAATATCGGCATCATCACCGACGTCGCGCTCGATCCCTTCACCAGCCACGGCCATGACGGCATTCTCAGAGGCGGCGAGATCGTCAACGACGAAACCGTCGACCAGGTCGCGCGCGCCGCCGTGATGCAGGCAGATGCCGGCGCCGACATCATCGCCCCGTCGGAGATGATGGACGGGCGCATCGGCGCGATCCGCATCGCGCTCGATGCGGCCGGCCACCAGAGCGTCGGCATCATGAGCTATGCGACGAAATTCGCCTCCGCCTTCTACGGCCCCTATCGCGAGGCGATCTCGACGGGCGGGCTGCTGAAAGGCGACAAGAAGACCTATTATCTCGACCCCGCCAACGGCACTGAGGCAATCCGCGACGCGGCCCTCGATGTCGAGGAAGGCGCCGACATGCTGATGGTCAAGCCCGGCCTGCCCTATCTCGATATCTGCTGGCGGATGAAGGAGGCCTTCGGCCTGCCGACCTTCGCCTATCAGGTTTCCGGCGAATATACGCAGATCAAGGCCGCGGCGGCGAATGGCTGGATCGACGGCGAGCGGGCGATGCTCGAAACGCTGCTGTCGTTCAAGCGGGCGGGCTGCGACGGTGTCCTCACCTATTTCGCGGTCGAAGTGGCGAGAATTCTTGCAAAGCGGTGATTTGGAGCTTGATGCCGAAAAGTGCGCGCGGTTTTCGGACGACATCATGCTCGTTGATTTAGAATTATTGCATTTTGCCCTGCCGATACCATATCAGCGGCATCGCTTTTCCTGAGGAGATTGAGATGAGCTACAACCCCAATCCGCTTTATGCCGCACCGGAGGACTGGCGCGCCTATAGCGGCGTGTTGAGCCGCCGGGTCCTCGCCTTCATCCTCGACTACGTCATCGTGGCGCTGCTCTGCATTCCCGCGGCGATCGTGCTGTTCTTCCTGTCGATCGTTACGCTGGGGCTCGGCTTCTTTCTCTACCCTGCCCTCTTCGTCATCGTCGCCGGTATCTACTTCGGCCTGACGGTGGGCGGGCCGAGCCAGGCCTCGCTCGGCATGCGCGCCATGGGGATCGCGATCGTACGCGTCGATGGACGGCCGATGGATTTCATGACAGCGATCGTGCATCTGGCACTGTTCTGGATCCTCAACTCGATACTGACGCCGCTCATCCTGCTTGCCGGCCTGTTCATCGAACGCAGCCGTCTCGTTCACGACCTGCTGGTCGGCACGGCGACGGTGCGCACGGCCTGAGACTTTAGCTGAGAAACCCTGACGTGGCGGAGACCAAATAAAGTCTCCGCCCTCCCTTTGCCGGTGGGCGCAAGCGCTCCATATCTGAAATTAGAAGACTGATATGAAGGGCGAAAAGTGCCCGGCTGTTGACGTTTTTTATTCTTAGGTCATGCTGTCAGGAAACGGCACGGTCTCGACAAGGAAATTTCCGCGACAAATGAATACGCAGACAACGCCATCCCCGCAGTTTTATCTGACGGCTCCGGCTGCGTGTCCGTACCTGCCGCATGAGATGGAGCGCAAGGTGTTCACCCATCTGGTCGGCCCGCGCGCCGCCGAGATGAACGACATCCTGACGCAGGGCGGTTTTCGCCGCTCGCAGAACATCGCTTATCGCCCGGCCTGCGAATCCTGTCGCGCCTGTGTTTCCGTGCGAATTCTCGCTCAGGAATTCGAACCGACGAAATCGATGAAGCGGGTGCTTGCCGCTAATTCCGACGTCATCGCCACCGAATTCGCAGCCCAGCCTTCCAGCGAGCAATATTCGCTCTTCCGACGCTATCTCGATTTTCGCCACCAGCAGGGCGGCATGTCCGACATGACCGTGCTCGACTATGCAATCATGGTGGAAGACACGCATGTGAATACGAGAATCATCGAATATCGCCTGCGTGAGGAAGGCTCGGGACTGGAGCAGCGCCCGAAGGGCGAGCTGCTTGGCGCTGCGCTGACCGACACGATGAGCGACGGGTTGTCGATGGTCTATTCCTATTTTAATCCGGCGCTTGAGCGGCGTTCGCTCGGCACCTTCATGATTCTCGATCATGTCAGGCGCACGAAAGTGCTGGGACTGCCGCATGTCTACCTCGGTTACTGGGTTCAAGGGTCGCGGAAAATGGACTACAAGACCCGCTTCCAGCCGCAGGAGCATCTGACCCCGCGCGGCTGGGAACGCTTCGATCCCTCATCCATGCCCGAGAGCACCCACGACTGAATGTTCCCCACCGCTCTTTCCGACCATCGGAAGGGCCTGCTGCTGACGTCGATCGGCGGGCTGGCGCTTTCCGTGGATATCCCGCTGATGAGGCTCGCCGACGGCGAGCTGTGGTCGATCCTGGCCGCGAGAAGTATCGCGACCCTTGGCGTGACGCTTCTGGTCGCCGCAGTGCTCAGGATCGCCAATGGGCGCTGGCCTCTGCTGGTGCCGGGCTGGCCGGGCCTCGTCACCGGTTTGCTCTACGGCCTGACGACGGTGGTCTTCCTTCTCGCCGTTTTCAACACCTCGACGGCCAATGTCGTTTTCATCGTCGCCTTCAATCCGATGTTCGCCGCGCTTCTTTCCTGGATTTTCCTTAAGGAGCGGCCGGCGCTGGCAACGCTGATCGCCATGGCGGCGATGATCTTCGGCGTCGGCCTGATCGTGCGGGACGGGCTTTCGGGCGGCCATCTCTTCGGCGATATCATGGCGCTGCTTACCGCCTTCATCATTGCCGCCGCCATCACCATCAGCCGCGCATCCCGCCGGGAGATGGGCTTTGTCTCGCTGCTTTCGACGGTGCTGCCGGCGGCGGTCGGCCTGATCTTAATCATGCCGGCAGGCAGTTTTTCGATCGAGCATCCGGCCTGGATCCTCTTTAACGGCGCGGTCATGATGCCGCTTGCCCTCTGGTGTCTGGCGACCGGGCCGCGTTACCTCTCCGCGCCGGAGGTGGGCATGTTCTACCTGCTCGAAACCGTGCTCGCACCGATCTGGGTCTGGCTGATCTTTGCGGAAACGCCGGCGCCGATGACGCTGATCGGTGGCGGCATCCTGGTGATGGCGATCGCAGCGCATTCCGTCTGGATGGTGCAAAGAAGAAGCATCAGGCAAATGGCGCGTTAATACATTGTCGTCTGCTCGACCTCATGTTATAACTCCGTTACCACAGAGGACAAAGCGATGAACGTCACAATCCGCAAGATCGGAAATTCCGAGGGTGTTATCATCCCTAAGGAAACCCTCGACCGCCTTGGGTTGAAGGCCGGCGATTCATTGGAATTGCAGATGGAAAACGGCGGCATCACTTTGAAGCCGGCCGATGAGGATTTGTCTCGTCAACTCGAGGCGGCGCGATATTTCATGGACAAGTATAAGGTCGCCTTGAAAAAGCTGGCCGAATAATGGCCTTCAAATTCCTAACGAGACCATTGGTGGAGAGCCTGCAGAAAATGCAGATCGAGCGGTTCGGCGGTCTCGCAGGACTGCGTAACGAAGGCGCGCTGGAATCGGCTCTCGGCCGGCCGATGCACAAGGCAAATTACGGCTGCGACGACGTCATCGAACTCGCCGCCGCCTATCTTTTCGGCCTTGCCCGCAACCACGCATTCGTCGACGGTAACAAGCGGATCGCGATCGTAACCGCCGGTGTGTTCCTTCTCGAAAACGGCTACGAGATCGAAACGACCGATGCCAATCTCTACGCTTTCGTTCTTGCCGTCGCCGCCGGCGAGATCGACGAAGAAGGTGCGACCCGCTTCCTGCGGGATTTCTCCATACCGCTCAACCCGTCGCCTTGAACTGCTGCGGCTCCAGTTCCCTGCCAAGCCCCTCGACCACATGAGCCCAGCCCTTCCTGGTCTTTTCCTCCTGTTCGGCCCATTCGGCGCACATTTCATGGGTCAGCGTCAGACGACTGCCGCCGTCGAGAGGCTCGATGTCGATCTCGACGCGGTCGCAATTGTGATCATGCTCCTCGACGGAAAAGCTGAAGACCATGCGCTGCGGGCGCTTCAATTCCAGGAAAACGCCCTGATGAAAAGCGTCGCCGGTCGGGCGGCGGTCGACGACGAAGAAACGGCCGCCGACACGCGGATCGATATCGGCGCGAATGACATGACCGTCATCGGTCGCAAACAAGAAGCGGCGGGCGATTTCGGGGTTGAGCCAGGCGTCGTAGACGACAGCGGGCGGCGCTTTGTAGGTGTGGCTGACATGCAATTTGATGGTGTTGGCGGGCATCGATTTTCCTCCGTTAATGGCGCGCGCACTTTCCCCAAGCGCACGGGCCACGGCCATTCCGTCCGCCTTCGGAGCCGGCCTGTTCATATTTTTGGTAACAGGAGTGAAATAGAGGAATTGTCGCGCCCGCCAAGAGTCGGGCGCGGAATTTTTAGGCCTCAGCCGGCGAATTTGCCGCTGCGCGGGAAGCCCTTGGGCACGGTGCGACCGGCAGTGGCGCGGTCGGCCAACCATTCGGCAAGTTCGTCCTTGTTCTTCGTGAACGTGCGGCCGGCGCTGTCTTCCCAGACGAGGCCGTCTGATATCGCGAAGCAGCGGACATCGGAAATGCCGCCATCCTTGTAGCGCTGCAGACGCACGCCCTTGCCGCGCGACATTTCCGGCACTTGCGCTAAGGGGAAGACCAGCAGCTTGCGATTTTCGCCGACAACGGCGACATGGTCGCCGCTGACGGGCACGAGCAACTGCGTTTCCTCGGGCAGCGCGACGTTCATGATCTGCTTGCCCTTGCGGGTATTGGCGACCAGCTCGGCCTCCGGAACGACGAAGCCGTTGCCGGCGGTCGAGACAATCAGCTGCTTGCGCGAGGGATCATGGACGAAAGCGGTCAGCACCGCCTGGTCGTTATCCATATCGACGATGATGCGCAGCGGCTCGCCGTGACCGCGGCCGCCCGGCAGCTTGTCGCCACCGAGCGTGAAGGCCTTGCCGCCGGTGGTGACGATCAGGATCTTGTCCGTCGTCTGCGCCGGGAAGGCGATCCTCAAGCCGTCGCCTTCCTTGAAGGTCAGCGCCGCCGTATCGGCGATATGGCCCTTCAACGCGCGGATCCAGCCCTTTTCGGAAATGACGACGGTGATCGGTTCCTTCTCGATCATCGCCTGCTGAATTGCTTCCTCATCGGTCTCGGGCGCGTCGGCAAACTGGGTGCGGCGGCGGCCGACCTCGGTCGCCTTGGCGAATTTCTTCTTCACTTCGCCGATTTCCCAGGCGACCGTCTGCCACTGCTTGTCGTCGGAGGAAAGCAACGCCTCGATCTCGCCCTTCTCCTTGGTGAGTTCGCCGAATTCCTTGCGGATCTCGAACTCTTCCAGCTTGCGCAAGGCGCGCAACCGCATATTGAGGATCGCCTCGACCTGATTGTCGGTGAGATCCCAGCGCGCCATCATCACCGGCTTCGGCTCGTCCTCCTCGCGGATGATGCGGATGACCTCATCGATGTTGAGGTAGGCGACCAGCAGGCCGCTGAGGATTTCGAGGCGTCTGTCGATCGCCGCCAGACGGAAGCGCGAACGGCGCTGCAGGACTTCGCGGCGGTGATCCAGCCACTCCTTCAGCACCTCGTTCAGCGCCATGACCCGCGGGATGCGGCCCATGGAGAGCACGTTCATGTTGAGCGGGAAGCGGCTTTCGAGCTCCGTCAGCTTGAACATCGATTCCATCAGGATCGTCGGATCGACGCTGCGGGTCTTCGGCACCAGCACGACACGAATGTCTTCGGCCGATTCGTCGCGGATATCTTCCAGCAGCGGCAGCTTGCGGGCGATCAGCAGCTCGGCGATCTTCTCGATCAGCCGCGATTTCTGCACCTGGAAGGGAATTTCGGTGATGACGATCTGGTAGCCGCCGCGGCCGAGATCTTCCGTCTGCCATTTCGCCCGTACGCGGAAACCGCCGCGGCCGGTGCGGTAGCTCTCGATAATGCTTTCGCGGTTGTCGATGATGATGCCGCCGGTGGGGAAATCCGGGCCGGGAATGAATTCGACGAGCTTTTCGACGGTCGCATCGGGATGTTTGATCAGATGCAGGGCGGCATCGCAAAGCTCGTGGGCATTGTGCGACGGGATCGAGGTCGCCATGCCGACGGCGATGCCGGAGGAGCCGTTGGCGAGCAGGTTCGGGAAGGCGCCGGGAAGGACGACCGGCTCGGAATTCGATTCGTCGTAAGTGTCGCGGAAATCGACGGCATCCTGATCGATGCCTTCGAGCAGCAGTTCGGAAACCGCCGTCATCTTCGATTCGGTGTAACGCATAGCGGCGGGGCTATCGCCGTCGATATTGCCGAAATTGCCCTGGCCGTTGACCAGCGTGTAGCGCTGCGAGAAATCCTGGGCGAGACGGGCAAGCGCATCGTAAATCGACTGGTCGCCGTGCGGATGGTAGTTACCCATCACCTCGCCGACGATCTTGGCGCATTTCCTGAAGGCCGAGTTCGGCCTCAGCCCCATCTCGTTCATCGCATAAACGATGCGGCGATGGACAGGCTTCAGCCCGTCGCGCACGTCAGGCAAGGCGCGGTGCATGATGGTCGACAACGCATAGGCAAGGTAACGCTGCTCGAGCGCCGCCTTGAGGTCGACCGGCTGGATGTGATCGTCGTCTCCGCCTGAAGGCGGCAAAATCTCTTGTCCCATAGGTTCTGACTAGCTCAGAAGAGGCCGGCGGGCAAGGAATCGGGGCCATTGCAGCTGTGGATGAAGTCTTCGGACCGTCATCAAAGGATGAGACAAACGCGCCGCCGCAATTTGGACTTCGTTTGCCGTTCCTCTCAACAAAAATTTAGAGGTCGGCAAATATAAAGCAGGTCCAATCCGTAGTAGCGTCACTGCAGATTTCCAACCGCCACCACGCCACCAGAGGAACCACCCCATGAACTTTTACCGGACAACGCGGCTGATGCTGTCGAGCGCAGCCTTTTTATCGCTTGCCGGCTCGGCTTTCGCTCTCGACGGTGCCGATCTGCTGAAGAAGCTCAATGCCGCCTATGCCGCACAAGGTGGAACCATTTCGGCTGACAGCGTCGATATCGACGGCACGACCGCGACGCTGAAGAATGTCAGCGTCAAATCGGCCGGTGGCGAAAGCCTGGCCGTTGGCGAAGTCACTCTTTCCGGCGTCGAAGAAGACGAGGATGGCGGCTATTACATCGAAGAGGCCGCCTTCCCCGATATCAACACCACGAAAGACGGCGTCACGGTCACGGCGCAGGAGCTGACGCTCGGCGGCATCTCGATCCCGGCAACGCCGGGCGGCGACACGCTCGATACCATGATGCTCTACGAAACTGCCCATACCGGCCCGCTGAAGGTGGTCAAGGATGGGGCGGAATTGTTCTCGGTGCTCGAAAGCGACGTCAACCTGACGCTGCGCGAAGACGAATCCGGCTTCGACTTCGACGGCGCCTTCAAAAGCATGAAAGCCGATCTCAGCAAAGCCGAGGATCCGCAGAGCAAGGACGCAATCGAGAAGCTGGCCCTGCAGCACATCCAGGGCGACATCACCATGAAGGGTGCCTGGGAACTTGCCCCCGGCACGATCGACATTTCGGAATTCGCCTTCGACTTCACCAACATCGGCAAGCTGAACCTTGGCTTCAAGATCTCGGGCTACACGATGGCCTTCGTGAAGTCGCTGCAGGATGCGATGAAGCAATCCGAAGCCAACCCGAACAAGGAAGAGTCGCAACAAGCGCTTGGCCTTGCCATGCTCGGCCTGATGCAGCAGTTGTCCTTCGAGGCCGCGCAGGTGCGTTTCGAAGACGCCTCGATCACCAAGCGCGCGCTCGATTATGCCGGTTCACAGCAGAACATATCCGGCAAGCAGATGGCGGATTCGTTGAAGGCGATGACGCCGATCATGCTGGCGCAGCTCAATATCCCGGAACTGCAAAACGCCATTTCGGCTGCGGTCAACACCTTCCTCGACGATCCGAAGAGCCTGACCGTCAAGGCCGCTCCTGAAAAGCCGGTGCCGTTCCCGACGATCGTGGGCGCCGCCATGGGCGCTCCGAACACGCTGCCGCAGGTGCTTGGCGTCAAGGTTACCGCCAACGACTGATCGCTTCGATCTCGCGGCGAAAAGGCCCGGCAGTTCGGTGCTGCCGGGCCTTTTCGTTTTCATGCGCGATGACGGGCGACCTCGGCGATGGCGAGGACTGCGATATCAAGCAACTCCCCTAGCGATGCGCCATCCCTCGCCTGCACCGACATGCCCTGGATGATGGCACCGAGGAACCGTGCCAGCGCGGGGGGGGTCGTCTCTGGCTTCATGTCGCCCTCGTGGATGCCACGCTCGATCCTCGCCGTGAAAGCGTCCAGCGACCGACGGCGCAGCGCCGCAACATGGTCGGCGATCACCTCGTTCTCGCTGGCGCAGTTCAGCACGGCCGTCGAGATCATGCAGCCTTTCGGATGCTCCGGCGCCGAGAAAATCTCAGCCGAGCCCCGCAATATGCGCTCGAAGGCGGAGACGGTGTCGATCGGCTCGCCGAGCACGGAAAAAGTGTCGGCGCCCAGCCCTCGGTATTGCTCCAGCGCAGCGCGGTAGAGATCGGCCTTCGAGTTGAAGGCGGCATAGAGGCTTTGCGGCGTGATACCCATGGCGGCGGTGAGATCGGCGATCGAGGCGCCCTCATATCCATGCGCCCAGAAAGTCTCGCGCGCCGCCGAGAGAACGGTGTCGCGGTCGAAGGCCGGCGGACGGCCGCGGCGGCGGGCGGTAGAATTTTCCACGTCTCGGCTATTTTTCACAATGATCACTCTAGAAATTCGAGGCAGCTTTCTGTATTCAGGAACGGTCATTGTGATTATAGAAGGTTTAATCTGATGAGTCTTCCCCTCGAAATGGCAGACGCCGACAGGAATTCATCGCTTGCAGCTGCAGTCGATGCGGCCATCACAAGTGCTCTCGACGACAAACGGCTTGTGGGAACGGTGGTGCTTATCGCCCGCGACGGAGAGATCGTCCATCGCCGCGCCGCCGGCCTTGCCGACCGCGAAAGCGGTCTGGCGATGCGCGAGGACACCGTCTTCAGGCTTGCCTCCATCACCAAGCCGATCGTCACCATCGCCGCAATGCGGCTCGTCGAGCAGGGAAGAATCGGGCTCGACGACCCGGTGACGAGATGGCTGCCGGACTTCCGGCCGAGGCTGCCTGACGGCAGTGAAGCAACCATTCGCATCCGCCACCTGCTGACCCATACGTCGGGCCTCAGCTACAGCTTCTTCGAAGAGGACGATTCTTATACCCGCGCCGGCGTTTCCGACGGCCTCGACAAACCCGGGCTGCCGCTGGCCGAAAACCTGCGGCGGATCGCCAGCACGCCACTGCGCTTCGCGCCGGGCAGCGACTGGCAATATTCCGTCGCCATGGATGTTCTGGGCGGCGTCATCGAGGCGGAAACCGGCGTGCCGCTGGGCGCGGCCGTCGCCGAACTGGTGACGAAACCGCTTGGACTTTCCGATACCGCGTTTTCGGTTCGCGACCACAGCCGGCTGGCAGCGGCCTATATGGACGCTTCACCCGAACCGGCGCTGATGGGCGAGACTGCGCTGGTGACGTCGCTGATGGGTCCCATCCGCTTCGCGCCGAACCGCATCTTCGACCCCGCCTCTTATCATTCGGGCGGCGCCGGCATGGCGGGAACGGCGGGTGATATCCTGACCATACTCGACACCATCCGCAGGGGTGGCGCACCGCTGCTCTCGACCGAAACTGTAGGGATGATGACGACGGACCAGGCTGACGGCCAGCGCCAGCGGCACGAACCCGGCTCCGGCTTTGGCTTCGGCTGGTCGGTCATCACCAATCCGGCCGAGGCAGGCGTCCCCTTCCCCAAGGGCACGCTGAAATGGGGCGGCGTCTACGGCCATAGCTGGTTCATCGACCCGGTCAATGGGCTGACCGTCGTTGCGCTGACCAACACGACGCTTGAAGGCATGTGGGGAAAATTCACGGTCGATCTTCGCGAGGCGATCTACGCGGCATTGTGACCGACCGAACCAAGCAGAAAAGCCCGGCGATTGCCGGGCTTTTGCATTCGGGATCAGGCGATCTCAATCTTTCTTGACGGGCGGGATCGGCCGGATCGACAGCTCGCGCAGCTGCGTCGGCGCTGCCGGGCTCGGCGCGCCCATCAGCAGGTCCTGGGCCTGCTGGTTCATCGGGAACAGCGAGATTTCGCGCAGGTTCTTCGCGCCGACGAGCAGCATGACGATACGGTCGATACCGAAGGCGGCGCCACCATGCGGGGGGGCGCCATACTGGAAGGCGCGGTAGAGGCCGCCGAAACGATCCTCGACATCCTGCTGGCTGAGGCCGACCTTCTCGAAGGCGGCGACCATGGTTTCCGGTGACTGGTTACGGATCGAGCCCGAGGCGATTTCGAAGCCGTTGCAGACGGCGTCGTACTGGAACGCCTTGATGGTCAGCGGATCCTGGTTCTGAAGCGCGTCGAGGCCGCCCTGCGGCATCGAGAATGGATTGTGGGCGAAATCGACCTTCTTTTCTTCCTCGCTCCATTCGAAGAACGGGAAGTCGACGATCCAGCAGAGTTCGAAACGGTCGCGATCGACAAGGTTCAGCTCTTCGCCGGCCTTGGTGCGGGCTTCACCGGCAAACTTGTAGAACTTCGCCGGATCGCCTGCAACGAAGAAGCAGGCGTCACCGTCATCGAGGCCGAGCTGGGTCCGGATCGCGTCGGTGCGCTCCTCGCCGATGTTCTTTGCCAGCGGGCCGGCGCCCTCGAGCTTGTCACCTTCCTTGCGCCAGAAGATGTAACCGAGGCCAGGCTGACCCGTCGACTGCGCCCAGGCATTCATGCGATCGCAGAACGCTCTGGAACCACCGGTCTTGGCCGGAATCGCCCAGATCTCGACCTTCGGGTTGGAGGCGATCATGCCTGCGAAAACCTTGAAGCCGGAGCCGGCGAAATGTTCGGTGACCGCTTCCATGACGATCGGGTTGCGCAGATCGGGCTTGTCGGAGCCATATTTGCGGATCGCCTCGTCATAGGGGATGCGCGGCCATTCCTTGGTGACCGGCTTGCCTTCGGCGAATTCCTCGAAGATCGAGGTCATCAGCGGACCCATCGTGTCCCAGACGTCTTCCTGGGTGACGAAGCTCATTTCCAGGTCGAGCTGGTAGAATTCGCCCGGCAGGCGATCAGCACGCGGGTCTTCGTCGCGGAAGCAGGGCGCGATCTGGAAGTAGCGGTCGAAGCCGGCAACCATCAGCAGCTGCTTGTACAGCTGCGGCGCCTGCGGCAAGGCATAGAAAGTGCCGGGATGGATGCGCGACGGCACGAGGAAGTCGCGCGCGCCTTCCGGCGAGGAGGCCGTCAGGATCGGGGTCGTATATTCGGTAAAGCCGACATTGCCCATTTCGCGGCGCATGGCCGAGATGACCTGGGTGCGCTTGACGATGTTCTTGTGCAGCGTTTCGCGGCGAAGATCGAGGAAACGATACTTCAGGCGGACGTCTTCGGGATAGTCCGGCTCGCCGAAGACCGGCAGCGGCAATTCCTTGGCGGCGGAGAGGGCTTCGATCTCCTGTGCGTAAAGCTCGATCTCGCCGGTCGCCATGGTCTTGTTGACGGTGTCTTCGGTGCGGGCCTTGACGAGGCCATCAATGCGGATGACCCATTCGCCACGCACGGTTTCCGCCATCTTGAAGGCCGGGCTATCGGGATCGGCAACGACCTGGGTGATGCCGTAATGGTCGCGAAGATCGATGAAGAGAACGCCGCCATGGTCGCGAACGCGGTGAACCCAGCCGGAGATACGGACGGTCGAGCCGACATCCGACTTGCGGAGGGCGGCGCATGTGTGGCTGCGATAGCGATGCATGATCTCAAATCCTGGCATGTGGCTTAAGACGGCAGCAAGGGTTCCAAGACCCTCAAGCGCCGACAAGAAAATCGGGCGGAAAAGCGCATGGACGCTCCGATTTGTCAAGGCTTGGCGCGCGCGGCCGAGCGTTTGACACGCGTTTATGGCGAGGCTGCGACCGGTATGCTGCGGCAGTTTGGCCGCGCTTCCCGTATTGCTGAAGCCGCCGGTCAACTTTAAAAGGATCGGCATTCTCACCGTGGAGCATCCGCATGCCTCTCCTTAGCCGACGCAACCTTTTGAAGGCATCCGCCGTTGCGGGCGCTTATGGCGTCGGCATCGGCATTGCCGGCAAATTCGGGTTTGCCGAGGCGGCTCCCGAGCCGCAGCAGCTGACGGCGGTGAAGACCGAAGCCATGCTGACTGCGGCAGGACCGACCAGGGATATCATGAGCTGGGGCCATGACGGCATGCCGCCGATTCTCAGGATGAGGAAGGGGCAGCCTTATGCGGCGCGTCTGAAAAACGGGCTCGACGAACCGACGACGATCCACTGGCACGGGCTTCGCATCGACAACCGCATGGACGGCGTGCCGTTCATGACGCAGCCTTACGTCTATACCGGCGACAGCTTCGACTATGCCTTCACGCCGCCCGATGCCGGCACCTTCTGGTACCATCCGCATTGCAACACGCTGACGCAGATGGGGCATGGGATGACAGGCGTCATCGTCGTCGAAGATCCGGCCGATCCGCAATTCGATACCGAGGTGGTGCTGAACCTGCGCGACTGGCGGCTCGGCGGCAAGGGACAATTCATCGCCCCCTTCCGGCCGCGCGACGCTGCCAAGACCGGCACCTACGGCACGGTGCGCACCGCCAACTGGCACCAGGAGCCGCGATATGACGCGCCGGCCGGCGGGCTGGTGCGGCTGCGCATTGCCGTCACCGACGTGACGCGGATCTTCTCGCTGAAGATGGAAGGCGCCGACGCCACCGTGATTGCGATCGACGGCAATCCGGTGCCGAAGCGTTTTTCCCTCGACCTCCTGCAGATCGGACCGGGTCAAAGGCTCGATCTTGCCGTGCGCATGCCTGATGGTGAAGGCGCAGTCGCGACGCTGGAGGATATCCGCGGCACGGCGCCGAAGACGATCGCCAGCCTGCGCGCGATCGGATCGTCGTTGAAGCGCGCCATCGGCGATCTTGGGCCGCTTGTCGACAACCCCGTCCCGAAGGCCGATCTAACCGCTGCCGAGCAGATCCCACTGGTGCTGAGCGCCACTGCCGAGAATGCTAGAGCCGAAAGCATCTGCGGCACGCTCGGCTACAGTTTCTGGGCCATCAACAAGATGCCGTGGCCGGGCGACACGCCTGATCCGACGGCGCCGCTTGCGGAATTGAAGCTCGGCAAGAGCTATGTCTTCAATCTGGAGAATACCACGCCGCATGCCCATCCGATCCATCTGCATGGGATGAGCTTCACGGTGATCTCCTCCTCGACGCGGAAGGTGATGCCGCTCACCTCTGATACCTATCTCATTCAGCCGGACGAGAAAGTGCAGCTTGCCTTCGTCGCCGACAATCCCGGCGACTGGCTGCTGCATTGCCATATCATCGAGCACCAGAAGACGGGAATGACGAGCTATCTCAGGGTAAGCTGAGAAAGCCTGCACTTTCACCGCGATTGCCGCCGTGCCTCAGTTTGGACGTGATTCTTAGCCAGCAATGCTCGAAGCGTATGCTGTTGTATTGACATATCGAACCGAAAGGAGAAGGAAGGTTTAACCGACCTTTTCCTTGCGAATGAAATGATATGATCGAAACCACCGCCGATTTGGCGGCCGCCTGCAAAGAGCTGGCCAAGTCCGACTTCATCACCATCGACACCGAATTCCTGCGCGAAACGACTTTCTGGCCGGAGCTCTGCCTGATCCAAATGGCAAGCCCGACGACGGAAGTCCTCGTCGACCCGCTGGCCAAGGGCATCGATCTCGCCCCCTTCTTCGAGCTGATGGCCGATACGAAGGTGCTGAAGGTCTTTCATGCAGCCCGCCAGGACATCGAAATCATCTTCAATCGCGGCAATCTCATTCCGCATCCGATCTTCGACACGCAGGTCGCCGCAATGGTCTGCGGCTTCGGCGACAGCGTCTCCTATGACCAGTTGGTCAGCCGCATCAAGAACGTCCATATCGACAAGTCGTCGCGCTTCACTGACTGGAGCCGCCGGCCGCTCTCGGACAAACAGCTGGATTATGCGCTGGCCGACGTCACCCACCTGCGCGACGTCTACCTGTCGCTGAAGGCGGAACTCGAACGCGAAGGCCGCACCTCTTGGCTCTCCGAGGAAATGGACGTTCTCGAGTCGCGCGAAACCTACGACATGCATCCAGACGATGCCTGGCAGCGCCTGAAGATGCGTCTGCGCAAGCCGCAGGAGCTGGCGATCCTGAAATATGTCGCCGCATGGCGCGAACGCGAGGCGCGGGCCCGCAACGTGCCGCGTTCGCGGGTGCTGAAGGATGATGCGATCTACGAGATCGCCCAGCAACAGCCCAAGGATACCGAGGCGCTCGGCCGTCTGCGCACCATTCCGAAGGGTTGGGAGCGCTCGACTTCCGGCGCCGCGGTTATCGAGGCCGTCAACACCGCTCTTGCTCTTCCGAAGGCCGATATGCCGCATGTGCCACGCCAGGCGCAGGCGCCCGAAGGGGCCGCTGCTGCCGTTGAATTGTTGAAGGTTCTGCTGAAGCTGATTTCGGAAAAACACGGCGTGGCGCCGAAGGTGATCGCCAATAGCGAAGATCTCGACAGGATCGCCGCCGAGGGCGAGAAGGCCGAAGTCGCTGCCCTGCACGGCTGGCGGCGCGATCTTTTCGGCGAGCCGGCACTGCAATTGATCCAAGGCGCGATCGCTCTGCGCTTCGTCGACCGGAAGGTCGAAACCGTCAGCCTCTGAGGCGACTGCATCACGCCTTAAATCGGCATCGATTTAAGGCGTGATGCAGTCATTCAAAGTGCTACAGCGGCGCTGTAATTTCGAATTCGCTTGACGGTTTTTTCCGGCCTGAAACAATGGCGGGAAGAAACATCACGGCGCAGAGGCGGCATGCGGGAAATATCTCCGACACAGAATTGGATCCTGATCACGATCGTCCTTGCGGCCAGCGGCGTCATCTATGATCTGATGTTCTATTCCAATCAGACGCCGATCGTCGGGGCGATCTTCGCGCTCTTCATCGGCATGCCGATCCTCGCTTTCGAGCGCAAGGTGCTGTTTCGAGCACTCTACAGGCGCATCCAGAAGCTGCCGACTTTCGCCTTCATCGTCACCGAGCTGCTGATCTACGAAATCCTGATGAGCATCGGCTTTGCCTGCGCCGGCCTGCTGCTTTGGTGGCTCGGCATGGTGAAGCCGGTGTCGCTCCTCGACCTCGTCATCATGCCGTTCGAGGTCTTCCTCTATGCGCTTGCGGTCTGCACGATGTTGATCTTCGTCTTGCGCGTGCGGGAACTGCTTGGTCGTGAAGTTTTCCTCAGCATGCTCATCAGCCGCTACCGCAATCCGGTCAGGGAGGAGCGCGTCTTCCTGTTCATCGACCTCGTCGATTCGACGGCTTTTGCCGAAAAGCACGGCGACCTCAGGGCGCAACAACTGCTGAGCTCGCTGTTTGCGACCTTCGCCGAGCCCGTCAGGCGTCACAAGGGCATGATCAACGACTATGTCGGCGATGCTGCGATCATCACCTGGCCACTTGCCCGCGGCGTCAAGGATGCGCGTTGCGTGCGCTGCATCTTCGATATCCTCGCCGATATCGACGCCAATGCCGCTGGCTGGCGAAAGAATTACGGGCAGGTGCCGAAGCTCCGCGCCGCCCTCCATGGCGGCGAGATCATCACTGCCGAAATCGGCGTCGACCATCACAAGATCAGCTATTTCGGCGATACGGTGAACACCACCGCCCGGCTGGAGACGCTCTGCCGCAGTCTGAACCGATCGGTGCTGATCTCCAGCGAGCTTGCCCGGCGCATGGATTTTCCCGACGACATCACTTGCGAGGATCTCGGCACCCATGCCGTCAAGGGGCGCGGCCAGGCACTCGGCGTCATGGCGCTTTCCTCGCGCGCGGTCACCGTGCTGAACACGCCGGCGGTCATTCTGCACGGCTGAGCACGGTCTTGACCTCACGTCACCAAAGCTTCACCCAACCGTCAATTCGCTGACACGGAAGCCCTGCTAAGCGGAAGGCCTTTGCAATCCGCTCCACGGGGATATTATGAAGAACGTCCTTATTGCTTCCGTATCGCTTTTGATCCTGGTCGCGGGCTCCGCTTCGGCCGACCAGCAGCAGTTCCCGGCCAAGCTCGCCGGCCAGGCGATCCTGCCCGCCAATACCATGGTTCCGGCGCCGGCCGATGCCCCCGAATTCCTCAAGCATTCCGGCAAGTTTACGACGCCGGACCGCAAGCGCACTGAAGCGCTCGGCACCGTCCCCGGTAAGGACGGCGCCCGCGTCACCGATCTGAAGCTTCCCTTCGACGGCCAGCCGATCCAGGGTTTCTCCGGCGTCAAGACGATGGCCGACGGCACTTTCTGGACGCTCTCCGACAACGGTTTCGGCTCGAAGTCCAATTCGTCGGACTCCATGCTCTTCCTGCACCAGATGAAGTTCGACTGGGCCGGCAACAAGGCTGAAGTCGTCAAGAACCTCTTTCTCTCCGATCCGAACAAGATTGCTCCGTTCCCGATCGTTCTCGAAGGCACCGGCACGCGTTATCTCACCGGCGCCGACTTCGACATCGAATCGATCCAGCCGGTTGCCGACGGCTTTTGGCTCGGCGACGAATTCGGTCCCTACATCCTGAAGTTCGACATGTCAGGCCGCCTCACCGACGTCATCCCGACGACGCTCGACGGCAAGCCGGTGCTTTCGCCCGACAATCCGCTTCTCTCGGTTCCGGCCAACCCGGCCGCCAAGATGCCGGTCTTTAATCTGAAGCGCTCCGGCGGCTTCGAGGGCCTTGCCATGTCCAAGGACGGCGCCAAGCTCTACGGCCTGCTCGAAGGCGCCATCTACAAGGATGACGGCACGGTGGAAACCATCGACGGCCACACCGCCATTCGCGTCATCGAATTCGACGTCGCGTCGAAGAAGTGGACCGGCCGCAGCTGGTTCTATCCGTTCGAAGACAAGGGTGTGTCGATCGGCGACTTCAACATGCTCGACGACACGACCGCTCTCGTCATCGAGCGCGATAACGGCGCCGGCACGGCAGACAAGGCCTGCGCCGATCCGAAGCAGCCGAAGCCGGATTGCTTCGAAGCTCCGGCCGTGCTGAAGCGCGTCTACAAGATCGAGTTCAACGATGCCAATGTCGGCAAGTCCGTCCGCAAGATCGGCTATATCGACCTCCTCAACATCCACGACCCCGACAACAAGAAGAGGGCCGGCAGCAAGGACGGCGCCTACGACATGCCGTTCGTGACGATCGAAAACGTCGACCGCGTCGACGCCACACACATCATCATCGGCAACGACAACAACCTGCCCTTTTCGGCCGGCCGCGCCGCCGACAAGGCCGACAATAACGAGTTCAGCCTGATCGAGGTTGGCGAGTTCCTGAACGCGATGTAATTCGAGCGTGATGTGAGATAGAGAGGGCGGTGCGCAGGCGCCGCCTTTTTCGTTGACGCTGTGCCGTGTGTGCCCCCCTCTGCCCTGCCGGGCATCTCCCCCACAGGTGGGGAGATTGGCTGGGCGCAAGGGCTTCCCCAAACAATCAGCGATTCAACTCGGCTTGACGTTCAAGATGCGGGAAGGTCATGCCACTTGTGATCTCCCCACCTGGGGGGAGATGGCCGGCAGGCCAGAGGGGGCCTGCTCGGCACAACGGCCGCAAATCAGACCTACTCGAACCGAAACGCCAACCGCTTGTTCGTCAGCCTCGACAGCTGCTGTAGGCGGCCGTCCAGGCGTTCGCCGGCGAAGTCGCGATATTCGGGAGGCACGCCGAATTCGAGGTCGAGGTCCGGGCTCGAGGATTTGCGGAAGGTCAGGTTCTTGACGATGCCGGGCATCGAGGCCGAGAACAGGTAGACGACGCGCAGCATGCCGCCGAGCAGCTTCGCGCGCTCGATGAGCTGCGGCGCGGCGATCTGCGCCAGCGGGCCGGTGGCGCCGTCGTCATGCAGGCCTTCGAAACGGTAATAGTTGGAAAGCGCAATGAAAGCGCGGCCGGGATGACTGATGCCGACGAAGGAAGAGTGGGCGATGACGTTCAGCGCCTGCAGGCCGCGATAGTCAGGATGGGCGCGCCAGCTGATATCGGCCAGCAGACAGGCGGCCTGACGGTAGCGGCTTTCCTCGTCGGTTTCCTGGATGCCGAAAAGGGGCATCATGCGGCCGGTCCATTCCGCGAGCTCGCGGGCATGCTCCGGCGAACGCGCACGCAGGATCGCCAGTTCGCCGGCCGCGGCAAGCAGCGGATCCAGGCGGCGTTCGGACTCCGACAACAGCGAATAAAGATATCCCTCGCGCACACCCTGCGCCGAGAAGGAAATCACCGACGGCTTCATCGCGCTCAGGACTTCCTTCATGGCGATAGCGCCGAAGGGCAGCAGCGAACGACGGTGCTTGGAAACAACCTGCAGCGCCGGCTCCCGGGAATCGCGCGCGGTCAGCTGTTCGAGGAACAGCATCATCGCTTCGAAAGACACCTCATAACCCTGCATCATATGCAGCGGATAATGGGTGATTTCCATGTGCAGCTTGGCAATGTTTCGCCAGGTGCCACCGACGGCGTAGAAGGTGCGGCCCTCGCCTTTCGACAACAGCTTTGCCGTCTTCAGTTGCTTGCGGGCAAAGGTCTGGGCCTTGGAGAGCGAACCGCCGGCATATTCCGACAGGCGCAGGCCGCCGAGCGGCAGCGTGATGCCCTTGCCGAACTCCTTGCCCTTGATATCGATCAGTTCCAGTGAGCCGCCGCCGAGATCGCCGGCAATGCCGTCAGGGTTATAGAAACCGCTGATGATGCCGAGCGAAGCGAATTTCGCCTCCTCCTCACCCGAGAGCACGCGGACCTTGCGGTTCAGGATGGTTTCTGCCTGATGGATGAAATCGGGACCGTTGCTTGCCTCGCGCGCGGCCGCCGTTGCCAGCACATACATGGTGGCGGCGCGCGCCTGGTCGGATAGAGCCTTGAAACGGTGCAGCGCCGCCAGAGCCCGCGCGACGCTGTCTTCATCCATCTTGCCGGTAAGGGCGACACCCTTGCCGAGGCCGCAGAGGACCTTTTCATTGAAGAGGACGGTGGGCGAACGGGACATGCCTTCGTAGACGACAAGACGGATCGAATTCGATCCAATATCGACAACGGAGACCGGGGCGATCCCCGGAAGGCGCCCCTGGGCTTCAGATTCAACCATTTAGGTCCAGTATTACTTGTTGTTGCGGCCTTCGAGCAGGCCGGCGATCAGCTTCGGCGCACTGGACTTCAGAGCTTCACCACGGCCTGACAGGCTCGGATTGGTCATGAAATACTGCTGCGCATTGAACGGTTCTTCGCCCCTGCGCACTTCCATGCGACGCGACGTACCGTCGGGCAATATCTCGTAGCTTTGTTGATTGTCAATCACGTTGCCGAGCATAATCTGTGACAAGACCTGCTCGTGAACGGTCGGATTTGTCAACGGAACCATGGTTTCGACACGGCGATCGAGGTTTCTCGGCATCATGTCGGCCGAGCCGATATAAACCAGCGCCTTGTCGGACGGCAGACCGTGGCCGTTGCCGAAGCAGAAGATGCGGCTGTGTTCGAGGAAGCGGCCGACGATCGACTTGACGCGGATCTTTTCCGAAAGGCCGGGCACCTGGGGACGCAGGCAGCAGATGCCGCGCACGACAAGATCGATCTCGACGCCGGCATGGCTGGCGCGATAGAGCGCGTCGATGATGTCGGGATCGACAAGCGAATTCATCTTCATCCAGATCGCCGCCGGCGCACCGTTCCTGGCGTGCTGGACCTCTTCCTCAATGTGACGCAGGATGCGCGAGCGCATCGTATAGGGCGAGATCGCGAGCTGCATGCCCTGTTCCGGCTCGCCGTAGCCGGTGATGAAGTTGAAGATGTTCGCCATGTCGTGGGCGATGACGGGATTGCAGGTGAAGTAGGAGAGATCAGTATAGATCTTCGCGGTGATCGGGTGATAGTTGCCGGTGCCGAGATGGCAATAGGTGCGCAGTTTGCCATCCTCGCGACGGACGACCAGCGACATCTTGGCGTGGGTCTTGAGCTCGATGAAGCCGAAGACGACCTGGACGCCGGCGCGTTCGAGGTCGCGCGCCCAACGGATGTTTGCCTCTTCGTCAAAGCGGGCCTTGAGCTCGACCAGCGCCGTCACCGACTTGCCGGCCTCGGCGGCGTCGATCAGCGCGCGGACAATCGGGCTGTCGTTGGAGGTGCGGTAAAGCGTCTGCTTTATCGCCAGGACGTCAGGATCGCGCGCAGCCTGGAGAAGAAACTGGACCACCACGTCGAAAGATTCGTAGGGGTGATGGACGACCATGTCCTTTTCGCGGATGGCGGCGAAGCAATCGCCGGCGTGCTCGCGGACGCGCTCGGGAAATCGCGCATTGTAGGGGGCAAAACGCAGATCGTCGCGCGGCGCCTTGGTGATCTCCGACAGCGTGTTCAGCGCCAGAAGACCCGGCAGAACGGCGACGCGGTTGTCTGGGATGCTCAGCGCCTGGACAACGAACTGGCGCAGCGACGCCGGCATTTCCGAATCGGTCTCGATGCGGATGACCTTGCCGCGGCGGCGGCGTTTCAGCGCCGTTTCGAAGAAGCGGACGAGATCCTCGGCCTCTTCCTCGACTTCGATATCACTGTCGCGGATGACGCGGAACGTACCGGAGCCCTGCACCTCGTAACCCGGATAGAGCCGATGGATGAAAATGTTGGCGACGTCTTCCAGCGTGATGTAGCGGATTGTGTTTCCATCATCCGGCAAGCGGACGAAGCGGTCGAGCGCCACCGGCAGGCGCAGCAGCGCCGTCATCGGCTCGCGGCCGTTCTTGCTGACGAGCTGCAGACCGATCGAAAAGCCGAGATTCGGAATGAAGGGGAACGGATGGGCGGGATCGATCGACAGCGGCGTCAGCACCGGGAAGATCGCCTGTTCGAATTCGGCGGCCAGCCACTGGCGGTCGCCCTCGCTCAGGGCGCCGGGGCGCACGATCAGGATGTCTTCCTTGGCGAGATATTGTTGCAGCACGGCGAGCGAGGCCTGCTGCTCCATCTGCAGATGGTCGATCTCCTGCAGGATCGAGTCGAGCTGCTCGGCCGGCGTCTTGCCGTCCGGGCTGCGGATGGCGATATTCTGGCGTACCTGGCCCTCGAGGCCGGCGACACGCACCATGAAGAATTCATCGAGGTTGGCGGCCGAGATCGACAGGAAGCGGACACGCTCGAGCAGCGGATGCTCGGTATTCAGCGTTTCTTCGAGGACACGGCGGTTGAACTGCAGCCAGGAGAATTCTCTGTTGATGAAGCGCTCGGGGCTCTTGAGCAGCTCTTCCAGCGGAGGGGTGTTGTCGTTGATTTCCGGAGTGAGTTCCTGATGTTCTGCGACTGCACTATCCATGGTCCGCTTACCCCGTTTTCAATCGCCAAAGGCAATTATATCAGTTTGACGACGGAACTGTGACAGTCAATCGGCCGGTTCCGAATTTCCCAATTCATTCAATACTTCGGCAGCAAGAGACCGGGTAATTTTCGTGCCCCGCGACAGGGCCAGCCGGTCAAGCCTTTCGACGATTGTCTGGGCCGCGTTCAGCGACCGCTCCATCCGGTTCACGATATAAAGCACGAGTTTGTCATCTATATAAAGCTGCCGGTCGGCGAAGAGCTTGACGATCACCTGCGACAACAGCGCCTCATCGGGTTCGCCGATCTCGACGACGGTTGCCGCTTTCAGGCGCGAGCGCAGATCGGGCAACGAAACCGGCCACGACATCGGCCAGAGACGGCTGGTGATCAACAGGCTGGTGCCGTTTTCGCGCACGCTGTTGATGACGTGAAAGAGCGCATTGTCGTCGAAGCCGAGGCGGTCGGCGTCCTCGAACAGCACCGGGCCGGCGGCAGCGGCAACCGCCGCATCCGAGCCACGCTCGGGGTGGATGTCGACGGCGCCGCTCAATTCCCGCCAGATCCGGGCGAGATGCGATTTTCCCGAGCCGACGGGGCCGGCGAGCACGACCACCGGCGATGGCCATGCCGGCCAGGCATCGACGATCGAAACGGCGGCGGCGAGCCGCTCCGAGATCAGGAGGTCGTCGCGCCCGCTTGCGGCATCGTGCGAAAAGACCAGCGGCAGCTGCTCTCCGGCCTTGCGCTTCGGATCAGCGTTTTTCGCGTCACTCATTGGGAACTGATTTCGTCTTCCGGGCACTGCCACTCGGCGACCCGCCAAAATAAAGATCACTCTGAAGGTAGCGTGAAAGTGCGAAACGAACAAGGACGCCGACCGCCGCCGCCGCCGGCACGGCGACCAGAAGCCCGACGAAACCGAAGAGCGCGCCGAAGGCAAAGAGCGCGAACATCAGCCAGACCGGATGCAAGCCAACGCTGGAGCCGACGAGCTTCGGCTGCAGAATGTTACCTTCGAGGAACTGACCGCTGAAGAAGACGACGAGCACCAGGCCGATCCACGGATAATCCGGCCAGAACTGCACAAGCGCGACGCCGACCGCCAGCACGAGACCAACCATCGAGCCGACATAGGGAATGAAGCTGATCATGCCAGCGAAGAGGCCGATCAGCAGCCCGAAATTCAGCCCCACGAGAGAGAGGCCGACGGCATAATAAATGCCGAGGATGAGGCAGAGCGAGCCCTGGCCGCGGATGAAACCGGCGATTGCCTGGTCGATCTCCTTGGCGATCTGGCGGACATCGCTGACATAATCGCGCGGGATCCACTGATCGACCTTGGCGACCATGCGGTCCCAATCGAGCAGGATGTAGAAGGCGACGACGGGGGTGACCACGAGCAGCGATATGACGTCGACGATCGCCTTTCCGGAATTCCAGATCTGCGCAAAGAGCCCGGTGAGGAAGCCCATGCCCTCCGACAGGATGCCCGAGAGATTGTCCTTGATCGTGCCCACTTGGTTCTCAACCCAGTCCGGCAGCAGCGAATTCTGCGCCTGCGCGATGAACTGCTGTAATTGGCTGATATAACCCGGCAGACGTTGAGCGAAATCGTTGAATTGGCTGATCAGCACCGGAATGAGGATCATCAGCGCCAGCGCGAAGACGATCACGAAAGCGACGAGAATGCCGATGGTCGCCATCATGCGGCTCAGTCCCAGCCGCTGCAACCTGTCTGCCACCGGATCGAGGAAGTAGGCGATCGCCATGCCGGCGACGAAGGGCAGCAGGATCGAGCTGAAGACGTAGAGAAAGACGATGAAGAAGACGAGCACCACCAGCCAGAAGAAAATCTGACGTTTGAGACTATTGCCGCTGACTTGCTGTGGCATTGCTTCCCCGCTGATCGCTCGCCGCCGTCTGACGCCGCATCCGATCCGAAGCGGCCATTGAGCACATAGGATGCAGGCGCAAAGATGGTCAACCCTGTCGCGCCAAATCCCGGAAAGGCCGGAAGAAGACGCGGGAAATTGGGGGCTTTCGCCATGCAGCGCTTGCATAAAAGCCCCTGTCATGCAATTGCGACCGGCAGATGACGCGGCACGTTTGCCGCCTGAAATAGCCATCGGAGACCAGCATGAGCCAGTCTGGGAAAAACGGCCTGACATATAGCGATGCGGGCGTCGACATCGATGCCGGCAACCTGCTCGTCGAAAAGATCAAGCCGGCGGTGCGCTCGACCCGCCGTCCCGGCGCCGACGGCGAGATCGGCGGCTTCGGCGGGCTTTTCGATCTCAAAGCGGCAGGCTTTACCGACCCGGTTCTCGTCGCCGCCAATGACGGCGTCGGCACCAAGCTGAAGATCGCGATCGATGCCGACTATCACGACACCGTCGGCATCGACCTCGTCGCCATGTGCGTCAACGACCTCGTGGTGCAGGGCGCCGAGCCGCTGTTCTTCCTCGATTATTTCGCGACCGGCAAGCTCGACCCTGACCAAGGCGCGGCCATCGTCGGCGGCATTGCCGCCGGCTGCCGTGAGGCCGGCTGCGCGCTGATCGGCGGCGAGACGGCCGAAATGCCCGGCATGTATTCCTCCGGCGATTACGATCTCGCGGGCTTTGCCGTCGGTGCTGCCGAACGCGGCAAGCTGCTGCCATCAGGCGATATTGCCGAGGGTGACGTGATCCTCGGCCTCGCCTCCTCCGGCGTCCATTCCAACGGTTTCTCGCTGGTGCGCAAGATCGTCGAACTGTCCGGCCTCGATTGGGATGCACCGGCGCCGTTCACCGAAGACAAGAAGCTTGGCGAAGCCCTGCTCGAGCCGACCCGTATCTATGTGAAGCCGCTTCTGAAGGCGATCCGCGAGACCGGCGCCATTAAGGCGCTGGCGCACATCACCGGCGGCGGCTTCCCGGAAAATATTCCGCGCGTGCTGCCGAAGCACCTGGCGGCCGAGATCAATCTTGCCGTTGTCAAGGTGCCGCCGGTGTTTTCATGGCTCGCCAAGACGGGCGGCGTCGAATCCAAGGAAATGCTGCGCACCTTCAACTGCGGCGTCGGCATGATCGCCGTCGTCGCCGGTGAGAATGTTGCAGCGGTTTCCGCCGCACTCGAAGCCGAAGGCGAGACGGTTGTCACGCTCGGCCGCATGATCGCCCGTGACGAGGGCGCTGCCGGCACGGTCTACAAGGGCACGCTTGCCATATGAGCTCGCCGCGCAAACGCGCCGTCGTCTTCATATCAGGCAGCGGCTCCAACATGATGGCGCTCGTTGCGGCGGCAAAGGCAGCCGACTATCCGGCCGAGATCGTCGGGGTGATCTCCGACAAGACGGATGCCGGCGGGCTTGCCAAGGCGGCTGCCGAAGGCATCGCCACCTTCGCCTTTCCCCGCAAGGACTATGCCAGCAAGGACGCGCACGAAGCGGCGATCTTTTCGGCGCTCGACGAGCTTAAACCCGACATTCTCTGCCTGGCAGGCTATATGCGGCTGCTGACGGCGACATTCATCCAGCGTTACGAAGGCCGGATGCTCAATATCCACCCTTCCCTGCTGCCGCTGTTTCCCGGCCTGCATACACATCAGCGTGCGATCGACGCCGGCATGCGGATCGCCGGCTGCACGGTGCATTTCGTCACCGAAGGCATGGATGAGGGGCCGGTGATCGGCCAGGCGGCCGTACCGGTTCTTTCCGGCGACACGGCCGAAAGCCTTGCCGCACGTGTGCTCACCGTGGAGCACCAGATCTACCCGCAAGCGCTGCGGCTCTTTGCCGAGGGCCGCGTGATGATGGAAGCCGGCAGGGCCGTCGGTGCGGAGGCCTCGACCGCTGTGCCCAAGGCTCAGCTGATTTCACTGATCGGCGATCGCGCTTAAGCCGCGAGCGCCCGCAATGGATGCAGCGTGCCGTCGCTGTAGACGAAGCGGCCGGCGCGGAAGGTGGCGCGGATGCGATTGATATCACCCGGCTCGACCACGATCAGATCGGCGCGCTGACCGATGGCGATCTCGCCACGATCCGACAGGCCGGCCGAGCGGGCCGCATTGCCGGTCGCCATGGCAACGGCTGCCGGCAGGCCACCTTCCACCATATCGGCAAGCTTGAAGATGCCGGGCACGAAGGCGGCCGGATGATAATCGGCGGCGATGATGCTCAGCAGGCCGGCGCTTGCGGCATCGAGCGCGCTGAGATTGCCTGACATCGACTGGCCGCGCAGCGCGTTCGGCGCGCCCATCAACGTCCAGAGGCCACGACGGCGCGCCTCCTCCGCCGCAGGTGCGGTGACCGGAAACTCGCTGATGGTGACGCCGAGATTATGCATCTCGGCGACCTTTTCGACGCTGTCATCGTCATGGGAGGCAAGCGACAGCTTGTGCTTCAGCGACAGCGCGACAATCTCCTTCAGCTTGGCCTCGATGTCAGGATTGCTGCGCATGGCGATGCGCTTGGCAACGATCTCCGCCGCCATTTCCTCGGAGATGGCACGACGCTCGGAAATGCTGAGGATGTAGCTCTGCAAGTTGTTGTACTGGCCCTGGCCCGGCGTGTGATCGGTCAACGAGACCATGTCGATCTGATCGTCATTCAGCAGGCGCTCGAGTGCAGGGGCTGCACCGACATTGGTGATTTCGTAGCGGGCGTGGACACGGTGGTCGATCAGCAGATCGTCACGCAGGCGGTTGATGCCTTCGATCACCGCCGATGTCGTCTCCAGCGAGCGGACGTGGCCGTAGACGCTTTCGGTCGCGAAGGAGACGGCGGCAAACGCCGTCGTGACGCCGGCGGCAGCAAGTTTCTTGTCGAGTTCGTGGATGCCGAAATCGATCGGCATCGTCGCGTTCGGCCGCGGGGCAATCTCGCGCTCGATCATATCCCCGTGGAGATCGACGAAGCCCGGCATCAGCAGCCGCCCGCCGCCATCGATCACAGCACCTGCGACCGGCTCCGGCCTGATCTCGGCGATGGCGCCATCCTCAACACGCACGGAACCTTCACTCACCACCTCGTCTGGGAGAACGAGGGTGAAATTGCCGAGCCACATGGGCTTTCTCCTGACCGCATCCGATGATTGACAAACCGCAGCGCATAGAACCGCTTCGTGACAACTGCATGAAGAACTTCCAAACTTCTTACCCTTTCCGTTCTTGCTTTGCCATACTTGACCAATCAGTTGACCAAGTTTTGACATAACATTATATTAGAGACAAAGTGGACGGTGGCCATGACGATCAAAGTGAAAGTGGCAGAGGCAAAAACGCATCTCTCGGAGCTTCTGACAAAGGTGGAAGCAGGCGAAGATGTGGTGATATCACGCGGCAACAACGCGGTCGCCCGCATGATCAAGATCGATGACCGTCGCCAGAGGCTCGACGCCATCCGTGCACTCCGCAGCGAACGGGCAGAACGCGCCGGAGCAACCGCGGCTGAAATTCAAGCCTGGCGGCGCGAAGGCCAGCGCTGATGCCGTTCGTGGTTGATGCTTCTGTTGCGGCGGCTTGGTTGCTTACCGATGAGGAAAGCCGGACTGCCGAAGAAGCCTTGTCGTTTCTCGAAACGGAAGATGCCTTGGTGCCCGATCTCTTCTGGCATGAGATACGCAACATCCTGTTGACCGCGGAACGGCGGAAACGCATCTCCAACGAGGATGTGCTCGCTTGTCTCATGCGGCTCACCAGCCTGCCGCTGCGCACTGTCTTAAGCGAAGACCATCTTCCCATCTTACGACTTGCCGGAAAATATCAGCTATCGGCCTATGACGCCGCTTATCTGGCGCTTGCGGTCGCAGAGAACGTATCGCTTGCGACGCTGGACGCCAGATTGGAGCGTGCCGCGTCAGCGGAAAGTCTCACCTTCGGGCTGGGTTAGAGCCTTTCCTGGTCAGATTGCAGCATTCTGTTGGCTCAAACGGAGTCGGATGGTCAACCGGCCGGCGCGCGTCGTAGCCAAGCTCTACGGCCAAGCCGGCCGGTCGATCAGCCGGCCCGTTTCAGCCAACCCGAAGGGCCGGGCATCTTTCCGCCAGGATCAAAGGCGATCGGCTCGGACGTACCAAGAGGTATGCCCTTCGCCAATCGCCTCTGCCCTGACGAAAACCTGCTCCGGCAGAATGCTACAATCTGACCAGGAAAGGCTCTAAGAAAGCGTCTTCCTGTTCAACAGAGCCCATTGCAGAAGCACGATCGTCTTGACGTCGAAGATTTCGCCGGTTTCGATCATCGCTGCCGCCTCGTCGAGCGGGATCTCGAGAACTTCGATATCCTCATGTTCCTCGTCTAGGCCGCCGCCTTCGGCGACGCGATCGGCGGTGTCGACGAGGGCTGCAAAGAAATGCACGACCTCGGTGACGGCGCCCGGCGAGGTATAGGATTTGAACAGGAAGCGCGCATCGCGCAGGTGATAGCCGGTCTCCTCCATCGCCTCGCGACGGATCGCTGCTTCCGGATGGTCGTCGTCGAGAAGGCCGGCCGGCACCTCGATCATCCAGGCCGGATCGCCGTTGAGATGAACGGCGAGGCGGAATTGGCGGACGAGAACGACGAGGTCGCGCCTGGGATCATAAAGCAGGATGCAGGCGGCCGGTGTGCGGTGATAGACTTCCCGCTTCAACCGTTGGGTTGCGCCCTGGCGGTCGATATAGTCGAGCAGGTAGCTGCTCAGCCGCGTCCACCCATTCGACAGGGTTTCCTCGCCGGCGATCTTCACGCGTGATTTCGGCTGCATCATGCTGCGTCCCTGCGAAGCCAGACCTTGTTGTCGTGGACGGCCGCCCCGCCATAAGGCGCGACAGGGTCGGCGCCGGTCAAGACGTTGATGCCTTCGCCGTCGACATGCGCCTTGTTCGGCCAAAGCCCCTCGGCGATCAGCACGCCGGATTTGACTTCGGTGGTGATGCGGGCGTGGATGCGCAGATCGCCGCGGCTGTTGCCGATGCGCACAAGATCGCCCTGCGCGATGCCATTGGCTTCGGCATCGGCCGGATTGATCATCACTTCAGGGCGGCCTTCCTTCTGGCGGGAGGTCTTGGTCTCGGAAAAGCTCGAATTCAGGAAGTTGCGCGCTGGCGAGGTGGCGAGCCGGAAGGGATGTTCGGAATCGGCGACTTCAATGACATCGACCTGATCAGGGAAAGCCGGAAGCGCGGCATGCGGCCCGAGCGCGCCGATCGCCGCCGGTGGCTTGTTCGGCGCCGGCTGATTGATCCAGTCCGGGCGGAAATGGAACTTGCCATCCGGATGGGCAAAGCCGTTCAGGTAATGCGCTTCCTCGAAAGCCGGCTGGCGGTCGAACCATTTGTGTTCGAGGAAATGGTCGTAGCCCGGCAGGCCGCTCGATTCGAGGATGCGGTCGACCATCTCGCGGGCGGTGAAGCCGAAGCCGGGGCGATCGGCGACGCCGAGGCGTTTGGCCAGTTCCTCGATGACGAAGAGATTGGTGCGCACGGTTGGCGGCGGCTCGACCAGCTTCGGCCCCAGCAGGATATGGTTCTGGCCGCCGGCCCGATAGATATCGTCATGCTCGACGAACATCGTCGCCGGAATGACGATATCGGCGATCTCAGCCGTTTCGGTCATGAATTGCTCATGGACGGCGACGAAGAGATCATCGCGGGCGAAGCCGCGTCTGACGAGGCGCTGCTCGGGCGCGATGTTTGCGGGATTGGTGTTCTGGATCAGCATCGCCGTGACAGGGCCGCGGTGGCGCAGCGCCACGGCATCGCCGGTCAGCACGCGGCCGATCTGCGACTGGTCGAGCATGCGGATATCGGCATCCTTCATCGACCGGCCGGTCAGTTCGGCGCTGTTCATGCGGAAAATATCGCTGTTCGAATGGAAGGCGCCCCCGCCCTCATACTGCCAGGAACCGAGAACGGTGGCGATCGAGGCGGCCGCATGCATGGCGACCGCGCCATTGCGCTGACGGGTGAAGCCGTAACCCAGGCGGAAGAAGGTCTTCTTCGTCGTGCCGACGAGGCTGGCGAAGGCTTCGATCTCCTCGACCGAAAGGCCGGTGACAGCGGCGGCCCATTGCGGCGTCTTGGTTTTCAGATGCGCTTCGAGACCGGCGGGATCATCGGCATATCTCGCCATGTATTCGCGGTCGGCGTAACCGTCGCGGAAGGCGATGTGCATGACGGCGCAGGCGAGCGCGGCGTCGGTGCCCGGCCTGACGACAAGCGCCATGTCGGCCTGCTTCATCGTCGGATTGTCATAAATGTCGATGACGACGATCTTCGCGCCGCGCTCCTTGCGCGACTTGATGGCGTGAGTCATCACATTGACCTGGGTCGACACCGCGTTGGTGCCCCAGATGACGACGCAATCGGTGCGGCCCATCTCGCGCGGATCGGGACCGCGCAGCGTGCCGGTCGCCATGGTGAAGCCGGTCCAGGCGGGGTTGGTGCAGATCGAGGAGAAGAAGCCGGAGTAACGCTTGGCATGACGTAGGCGATCGATCGAATCGCGCTGCACCCAGCCCATGGTGCCGGCGTAAAAATAGGGCCAGATCGCCTCGCTGCCGTCCCTTGCCTCGGACTTCACAAAGGCTTCTGCGATCTCATCCAGCGCATCGTCCCAGGAAATCTGCTGCCACTGTCCTGCCCCCTTGGCGCCGGTGCGACGCAACGGATGCATCAGGCGGTCGGGATGGTAGAGCCGCTCGGCATAACGGGCGACCTTGGCGCAGATGACACCTGACGTGTAGGAGTGGTCATTGGCGCCGCGGACACGGCCGATGCGGCCATCCTCCGATATCTCGACCTCCAGCGCGCAGGTGGAGGGACAGTCATGCGGACAGGCCGTGTGGCCCACCCTGTTGTCCGGCTTTTCTGATTTGGCGTGGATGGGGGTCGCAATGTTCATGGCATTTGTATATTCCAAGGCTTGCACGGCCAAAAGCCACAAAAATTTCCCATGATGCGAATTCATACGGACATCAGCGAACATGAACTACCGCCACATCTATCACGCGGGCAACTTTGCCGATGTGCTGAAACATGTCGTGCTGGCGCGGCTGATCCGTTACATGCAGAAGAAGGATGGCGGGTTCCGCGTGCTCGACACGCATGCCGGCATCGGGCTCTACGACCTCTCCTTGGAAGAAGCGCAGAAAACCGGCGAATGGCTCGATGGCATCGGCAAGCTGATGGAGGCAGACTTCGGCCCTCAGGTCTCTGAACTGCTGGAGCCCTACCTCTCGGCCATCCGCGAACTCAATCCTGAGGGCGGCATCCGCTTCTATCCCGGCTCCCCGAAACTTGCGCGCATGCTGTTCCGACCGCAGGACCGGCTGTCGGCGATGGAACTGCATCCCGAGGACTATGTCAGGCTGCACCGGCTGTTCGAGGGTGATCACCATGCCCGCATCACCGAGCTTGACGGCTGGCTGGCGCTCGGCGCCCATCTGCCGCCGAAGGAGAAGCGCGGCATCGTGCTCGTCGATCCGCCCTTCGAGGAGGAGGACGAATATCAGCGGCTGGCCGAGGGACTGGAAAAGGCCTATCGGCGCTTTCCCGGCGGCACCTATTGCCTGTGGTATCCACTGAAGAAGGGCGCGCCGATCAAGGAGTTCCACGAGACCCTGCAGGCGCTCGACATCCCGAAAATGCTCTGCGCCGAACTCACCGTGCGCAGCGACCGCGGCATTACCGGACTGACGGGCTCAGGCCTCGTCATCGTCAACCCGCCCTTCACGCTGAAGGACGAGTTGCACCAATTGCTGCCCGCATTGAAGGATCATCTGGCGCAAGACCGTTTCGCCTCGCACCGCGCCTTCTGGCTGCGCGGCGAAAACAAGGCCGTCAAGGACGATTGACCAGCCAATCGCCTTCAGGAATAGTCCGCGCCGCAGTCTACAACCTCATCAGGTGTCCCATGAAGCTCCTTTGTTCGCCCGCCTCGCCCTATTCCAACAAGGTGCGGATGGCCGCGCATTTTCTGGGCCTGGAGTTGAACGCCATCCGGGTCGACACCAATACCGGACCGGCGATCCTGGTGGACAACAATCCGCTCGGTAAGATCCCGACGCTGCTGACCGATGACGAGGTCGCGATATATGACAGCGTGGCGATCATGCATTATTTCGACCGGCTGACGAAGGGCGGGCTCTACCCTTCCAAGAAGGGCAAGCGCACGGATGCGGAAATCCTCGAGGCGCTCTGCGACGGCATCTGCGACTGCCTGCTCGCGATCGTCTACGAGCGGCGCTTCCGCGACGAGGAAAAGGTTCACCAGCCGTGGATCGACCGGCAGTGGAAGAAGGCGACGAGCGGGCTCGCTCATCTCAGCGCCAATCCGCCGAAAACAGGCAAGAGGCTCAATGGCGGACATTTCGCGCTGGCCGCGACGCTCGATTATCTCGAGCTGCGCTTCAAGGACCAGTGGGAAGCCGATCATGCGCCGCTGATCGACTGGCAGCGGCAGTTCGACAAGAAATTCCCGGCCCATAGCGAGCTCAAGTCTGACGGTTGAGCTCTCGGAAACAACGAGATGACAGCAAAAAGCCGGGCGAGGTGCCCGGCTTTTCCATGTTCGGATATCAATCAGCTTAGAACTTGACGCCGATACCGAGCTTGACGCTGTTCTCGTCGTAACCGCGCGAGAAGCTGCCGGAGTCGAGGTCGTAGTCTTTGCTCTGGTAGTCGGTGTAGCGATATTCGAGGCGCGTCGTGATGTTGTTGGTCACGAAGGCTTCGACGCCGGCGCCGACCGTATAGCCGAAGTTCGTCTTGCTTTCATCCGAGGTGTCGTCGGAAACCTTGACGTCGCCGATGGCAAGACCGGCCGTGCCGTAGAGCAGGAAGGGGTTCATGTCGTAGCCGACGCGGCCACGGACGGAGCCGTTCCAGCCATACTTGTTCTCGACCCCGCCCGAGGAGACGTCGTCGCCGCTGTAGCCGAGATCGGATTCAACGCCGTAAACGATCTGGCCCTGCTGCCAGTTGTAGCCGGTGAAGACCTGGCCGCCGAAACCGTAGGTGTGGCGGTCGGAACCGAAGTCACCCATGTTATAGGTGCCGGCACCGCCGAGGTAGAAACCTTCCCAGTTGCCAGCCGGCTTGACCGGAGCTTCCTGGGCGACCGGTGCTTCCGGAACCTGGTCGACGGCATCGGCCGCCTGAGCTGCCGAGACGCCCGCAATTGCAAAAACGGAGGCCATGAGGCCAGCAATGAGTACACGCATACTTAGTCTCCTTTCAGTCCCGCGCCGCTTGTCAACTGTCTATCAGTGAAGCATTGGCGGGATATTGCCAGATGTCCCTTCCGGATCGAGACTGAAATTGGAACTGAAATGCGGATTTGAAAGAGCCAAATTGTGATATCATTGTGGCTGCCGGATGGCTGAAATTCGATGTTGCTTTGGCGCAACATACACTTCATTAACCCTACTGAAGTGTTAAACTGAAAATACTTATTTTAAGAAATCGTATTCTTAAATAATACATAGAATATCCCCTTCCCCGACGCAACCGCAACGACCTATTTATATAATCTCCGTCGGCCCCTATATAGTCTGCTGACAGACTCGCGGGATCAGAAGGCACGATTTTGAACCACAAAAGACTTCGCTCGGCCCTTATAACAGGGGCTGCTAAAAGAATAGGCCGGGCAATCGCCGAAGACCTTGCTGCAAATGGCTTTTCCGTTGCGATCCACGCGAACGGCTCCATCGGCGAGGCCGAAGAGCTGGTGACGGAATTGCGGCGGAAGGGACAAAGGGCGATCGCGCTGCAGGCTGACCTTAGCGATCTCGGCGAAACGGGCGCGTTGATCGCGAAGGCGGCGGAAGCGCTCGGGCCGCTCGATCTGCTCGTTAATAATGCGTCGGTCTTCCAGCATGATTCAGCGCGTAGTTTCAATGCCGCCACCTGGGCATTGCACTTCGACCTGCATGTCCGTGCCCCCTCTATCCTTGCGGCGGCCTTCGCGCAGCAGATGCCCGCTGACGCAGCGGGGCTGATCGTCAATATCATCGACCAGCGGGTTTGGGCGCTGAGGCCCAGCTTCTATTCCTATACCCTCTCCAAATCCGCGTTGTGGACGGCGACGCAGACGCTTGCACAGGCTTTGGCGCCGCGCATCCGCGTCAATGCCATCGGCCCCGGCCCCTCGATGCCGAGCGAGCGGCAGGCGATGGAGGACTTCCAAGCGCAGGTCTCAGCCCTTATCTTGCAGCGAGGGCCGGCGCTGGAGGAATTCGGACAAACGATTCGCTTCCTTTACGACACGCCCTCGATCACCGGCCAGATGATTGCCCTCGACGGCGGCCAGCACCTCGCCTGGCAGACGCCCGATGTGGCGGAGATTACGGAATGAACGGACGAAAGCTGCCGGATGGCGGCGTTCTCTACGACGAGACGGACGAGAGCGAAGACGATATCGAGGTGGAAGGCGACGCTTCCGTCGCCGCGCCGCTTACGGCGACGGTCGACTGGAATGCGGGTAGCCTCAATGAAACCGGGCTCCTCGGTGCGGACCTGATCGGCGAATTCGTCAAGCGGCTGCCGAACAGCCCCGGCGTCTACCGCATGTTCAACGCCGAAGGCGACGTGCTCTATGTCGGCAAGGCGCGCAGCCTGAAGAAACGCGTCAACAATTACGCCGTCGGCCGCGTGCATTCCAACCGCATCGCCCAGATGGTGCGCCAGACGGCGAACATGGAATTCGTGACGACGCGCACGGAAACCGAAGCGCTGCTTCTGGAAGCGAATCTGATCAAGCGCTTGCGGCCGCGCTTTAATGTGCTTTTGCGCGACGACAAGTCCTTTCCCTATATCCTCATCACCGGCGACCACCGGGCGCCTGCCATTTTCAAGCATCGCGGTGCGAGAGCGCGAAAGGGCGACTATTTCGGACCTTTTGCTTCGGCCGGCGCGGTCGGACGGACGATCAACTCGCTGCAGCGCGCCTTCCTGATCCGCACCTGCACCGACAGCGTCTTCGAAACGCGCACGCGACCCTGCCTGCTCTACCAGATCAAGCGCTGTTCCGGGCCGTGCACACATGAGGTTAGCGACGAGGGTTACGGCGAACTGGTGCAGGAGGCGAAGGACTTCCTGTCCGGCAAGAGCCAGAAGGTGAAGTCGCATATGGCCGAGGCCATGAACCAGGCGGCCGAGGACCTCGACTTCGAGCGGGCGGCGATCTATCGTGATCGCCTGGCGGCATTGTCGCATGTGCAGAGCCATCAGGGGATCAATCCGGCGGGCGTCGAGGAGGCTGACGTTTTCGCCATCCACCATGAAGGCGGCATCTCCTGCATCCAGGTGTTCTTCTTCCGCACCGGCCAGAACTGGGGCAACCGCGCCTATTTCCCGAAGGCCGATCCACAGCTTTCGAGCGCCGAGGTGCTGAACTCCTTCCTCGCGCAGTTCTACGACGACAAGCCGGTGCCGAAGCAGATCATGCTGTCACAGACGGTCGAGGAGTTGGAACTACTGGCCGCCGCACTCAGCGAAAAGGCCGGCCACAAGGTTTCCATCCTCGTGCCGCAGCGCGGCGAGAAGCGGGATCTGGTCGACCATGTCGTCGGCAATGCGCGCGAGGCGCATGGGCGAAAGCTTGCCGAGACGGCGTCGCAGTCGCGGCTGCTCGAAGGTTTCAAGGAGACCTTCGGGCTTGCCTATGCGCCGCAGCGCATCGAGATCTACGACAACTCGCATATCATGGGCACCAATGCCGTCGGCGGCATGGTGGTCGCGGGGCCGGAAGGTTTCGTCAAGAACCAGTACCGCAAGTTCAACATCAAATCGACCGACATCACGCCCGGCGACGACTTCGGCATGATGAAAGAGGTGATGACGCGGCGGTTCTCGCGGCTGATCAAGGAGGAAGGCATTCCTGACCGGACGGCGCAGGTGGCCACGCCCGATGCAGCCGACATGCCCTTCCCGACTTGGCCCGATGTGATCCTTATCGATGGAGGCCAGGGGCAGATGACGGCGGTGCGCGCCATCCTTGCCGAGCTCGGCATCACCGACAGCGTGACGGCGATAGGCATCGCCAAGGGCGTCGACCGCGATGCCGGGCGCGAACGTTTCTTCCCGGCCGGACGCGAGAGTTTCACGCTGCCGCCGCGCGATCCTGTGCTCTACTTCATCCAGCGCATGCGCGATGAGGCGCACCGTTTCGCGATCGGCTCGCACCGGGCGCGGCGCAAGAAGGAAATGATCAAGAACCCGCTCGACGAGATCGGCGGCATCGGCCCGTCGCGCAAACGCGCGCTGCTCCAGCATTTCGGTACGGCGAAGGCGGTTTCGCGCGCAGCCCTGTCCGACCTGATGGCGGTGGAAGGCATATCGGAAGCCGTCGCCAGGCAGGTCTATAACCATTTCCACGACGACGCCGCGAAATAACCGGCGTCCGTCGCAAATTCCACGCAAAGGCGGTGAAAAGACAGAAAGAATGTTGACGGTCCGCGGCCAAAGCCGTCATCTACCGCATCGGCCCGAGCATGATGCGGAGGTTCTAAAGTGTTACAGCGTCCTTGGCTCGTCTGAAAAGGCGCGCGGCGCTGTAGCGGTGCATCAATTCAGAGAAACGATCCCATGGCATCGCGTGCGTACAGCATTCCCAATCTTCTGACCTACGGCCGTATCCTCGCCGTACCGCTGATCGTTCTCTGCTTCTTCATCGAGGGCAGGCTGTCGATCAGCAATACGGCGCGTTGGGTGGCGCTGTGGATCTTCGTCATCGCCTCGCTCACCGATTTCCTCGACGGCTATCTCGCGCGCATCTGGAACCAGACGTCGAATATCGGCCGCATGCTCGATCCGATCGCCGACAAGCTGCTGGTCGCCTCGATCCTTCTCCTGGTCGCGGCCGACCAGACGATCGCCGGCTGGTCGATCTGGGCAGCGATCACCATTCTCTGCCGCGAGATCCTGGTGTCGGGACTGCGCGAATATCTGGCGGCGCTAAAGGTCAGCGTCCCGGTGACGCGGATCGCCAAGTGGAAGACGACGCTGCAGCTCGTCGCCATCGCCTTCCTGCTCGCCGGCCCGGCCGGCGACGAGATTTTCCCCTATACGACGCAGACCGGCATCGCGCTGCTGTGGATCGCGGCGCTGCTGACGATCTATACCGGCTACGACTATTTCCGCGCCGGGGTGAAACATATCGTGGATGACGAAGAATGACGCGACTTGTCTATTTCGCCTGGGTGCGCGAGCGCATCGGCAAGGGCGAGGAGGAGATCGACCTCCCCTCCTCCGTCGTCACCGTCGCCGATCTCTTGAATCATTTGAAGACGCTGGGCGAAGAATATGAGACCGCACTTCAATATCCCGACGTGATCCGCGTGGCGCTCGACATGGAGCATGTCGAGCATGACGAACCGATATCAGGCGCACGGGAAATCGGGATATTTCCGCCGATGACGGGTGGATAGGGCGGTGACCGTGATGCCGTGTCGCTACCCCCCTCTGCCCTGCCGGGCATCTCCCCCACAAGGAGGGAGATTGGCTGGGCGCACCGGCTTCCCCAAACAATCGGCGTTTCAGCCCGGCAAAACTGTAGATGGGCACGATGGTCAAGCCACGTGTAATCTCCCTCCTTGTGGGGGAGATGCCCGGCAGGGCAGAGGGGGGTTGGCACGGCACGCCCTCTCCATAGCCTCCGCTACGACATCAAAGCAGTTGGGGATGTTATCATGACCATCACCCCCACCATCCGCGTCCAGCATGAGGACTTCGACCTGCAAGCCGAGGTCGATCGCCTCTCCAAGGGCAAAGCCGGCATCGGCGCCGTCGTCACTTTTTCCGGCCTCTGCCGTGATGAAGGCGGGACACTGGCCGCCCTCGAACTCGAGCATTATCCCGGCATGGCGGAGGCGGAGATGCGGCGCATCGGCGATCTTGCCATCGGGCGTTTCGGGTTGCTCGGGCTGACCGCCATCCACCGCTACGGGAAGATCGCTGCCGGCGAGAATATCGTGCTCGTCGTCGCAGCCGCGCCGCACCGGCAGGCGGCGTTCGACGGCGCCAATTTCGTCATGGATTTCCTGAAGACTGCAGCCCCCTTCTGGAAGAAGGAGCACGCTGGAGATGGCACCACCGGCGAGTGGGTCTCGGCGAAAGACGCCGACGACGCGGCGCGTGACAAGTGGAAGTAAATTAGAGAACCACGCGCTCCCTGCGGCTCATCACCAGGAGCAGGACGAGCAGCGAGAAAACGACCAGATCCCGCCAGACGAAGGGGCCGTAGGCGCCCCACATGGTTTCGACAACGGCAAGCCCGGCAGCGCCGCCTGCCGAGCGCAGCGGATCGGAATGGCCGCCGACGGCTGCGATCAGCAGCACCTTCAACCCGAACATAAGGCCGGCGCCGAAATCCATCGAGCCGTAGTAGAAAGTCGCGAGGATGCCGCAGATGGTGGCGACGAGGGCTGCGGCCCCATAGGCGACAAGAAAGACGCGGTTGGCGCTGGTGCCGCAGAGTTCGGCGGCCAGCGGATCATCGGTGACGGCGCGCCAGACGCGGCCCCAGGCCGTGCGCCTGAGGATCAGCGCACCCACGACGACGATGGCGCACATCAGTGCGGTGTCGATCAACTGGATATGGGTGAGCGTCACCTTGAACGGGCCGTCGCTCCAGAAGACGACCGTGTCGTTCAGGAACGGCGGCAGCCAGATGGCGCGGGTATTGGCGGCAAGCCGGGCGGTCTCCATGAGGACGATCATGATGCCGAGGGCAGCGACGATGACCGTATTCGGCGACTTGCTGACCAGCGGCAGCATGATCGAGCGACCGATCCATAGGCCCGCCGCCAGCGAATAGACGATGGAAGCGCCGGCGCCGACGGCAAGGGCGGCCGGCAGCACCAGCCAGAAGCGGTTGAAGGCGAGTTCGGTGAAGAGCAGCAGGATCTGGCTCGCGAAGGCAAAGATCGCCCCATAGGTGATATCGGTCCGCTTCGTCACGCCGAAGGCGACGGCATAACCGAAGGCGAGCGCGGCATAGAGGGCGGCAAGCGGAACCGCATTCGCCAGCTGCTGCAGAAGATAAGCCATTCCGGACACTCCGCGTCAGCAAAATTATAACTGGTAAAACCTATTTCACCAGTTATAATTTCATCATGAGTTTTTCCTGGACCCCTCACCGCTTTACCGGCGGCGCACTGGCGCTCGATGTCGTCAACAGCGTCGTTCTGCGCCACGATGCATCGCGGCGGATCGACCGCTTCGCGGTCAGGGACCAGATGCGGAGCTTTCCGCGCGCCGCCGCCGAATTCTGCGCCGAGCGCGCCCTCTTCGGCGACATCGCGCCGGTGGCGGCGGAAAACGAGGCGGATTTCATCGCGCTGCGGGAAGCGATCGACCTCTATTTCCGCGAGCGTATACTTGATGGAGGCGACGACCAACTGCTCGCTAGCCTGCTGGAGGCACTGGCGAAGGCGTTGCGCGACACGAGGCCCGACAGCTTGGTTGCGGCGACCGCCCATTCGGCGCTGCGGCTGATCGCCATGCCCGATCCGGAGCGCATGAAGATCTGCGGCAATTGCGGCTGGCTGTTCATCGACCGCAGCAAGAACAGGAGCCGGGCCTGGTGCGACATGGCGGTCTGCGGCAACCGCGCCAAGGCGAACCGTCACTATCGCCGCAAGAAGGAGGAGACGCCATGAGACAGCATTGGATCGTGATGGCGGCGGTGGCCGGGCTGATGCTGTCAGCCTGCCAGCGCCAGGCTGAAAATCTGGTCGAGGTCACGGGCCATCTCTTCGTGTTCAACTATCGGGTGGCGAGCGCCACCTATCTGCTGACGTTGAAGAAGACGGGGCCTATTCCCGACGGTTCGGTCATCATCGCCGAATTCGAAAATCCGCAAGGTGGCGATCCGCTGGTGCTGAACCAGAAGATCTACCCGATCGACGACAAGATCGCGCTGCAGAGCGAAAACCTGCATTGCGTGCGCAAGGACCGTCCCTATTCGGTCAGCGTCCGGCTGGTCGACAAGGACGGCAAGGTGCTGCAGGAATTGAAGACGCAGTTCCGGTCCGACCTCGACCAGACCGTCCTGCCGAGCAAGCCGCTCGTGGTAGGTGCGTTTTATGACAAGAACCCGGAGGTCTTCAAGCCTGACGGCAGCGTCGATTTCTCGAATACGGACAAATGTCCGGCATAGAGAAATGCATGGAAAAAGCCGGAGCGAGGCCCCGGCTTTCGAGAGTCAATTCAAGGCATTGCCGGCGAATGCCGAAGCGTGGCCTCAGCCGACGATTTCGGTATCGGAGAACCAGTACTTGATTTCCTGGGCAGCCGTCTCCGGAGCGTCCGAGCCGTGAACCGAATTTTCGCCGATCGACAGAGCGTGAACCTTGCGGATCGTGCCTTCGTCAGCGTTTGCCGGGTTGGTCGCGCCCATGATCTCGCGGTTCTTGAGGATCGCGCCTTCGCCTTCCAGCACCTGGACGATGGTCGGGCCGGAGGTCATGCCTTCGACCAGTTCGCCGAAGAAGGGACGGTCCTTGTGAACGGCGTAGAAGCCTTCGGCTTCGCGACGGCTCATCCAGACGCGCTTGGAAGCGACGACACGCAGGCCGGCATCTTCGAGCATCTTGGTGATGGCGCCCGTCAGGTTGCGCTTGGTTGCATCAGGCTTGATCATCGAGAAGGTGCGTTCAATCGCCATAGTCAAATCCTCTGTTTTCTCGGGAAAAGTGGGCGGTCTTTACCCGCCCCAACGCCCGAAAACAAGAGGTAGGCGGCAATTTCACGCCGCTGTCACAGTCCTGCCGCGGCATTGGTGAAGATCGAGGCAGCGTTCGAACCAGGCCATGACGGGATCGTCGGCAGCTAGCATGGCGAGACCGGCGGACACACGCAGCCATTGCAGCGCGCCGAAGACGATATAGTCGGCAAAGAGCGGTGCCTGCCCGCCGATGAAGGGCTGGAACTTCAGCATGTGCCGGAGCGGCTCCAGCTTGGCGCCGAAGGTGGCTTTCTCCGTCTCGCTGTCGGCGGCAACCACTTCCAACGGCTTGCCAAGCCGAGCCTCCCGGCTTTCGCGGAAATAGGCCTTGTCTGCCTCATCGAGGTTCGCATGGATGTCGAGAAGGGCGATGCGCATGATCGCTGGATGGATGATCATCTGCGAATAACCTTCCACCATGCGCGACAGCGCCTTGCCGCCCTCGCCGTTGAACAGTGACGGCCGCTCGGGATAGGCCTCCTCCAGATAGAGGGCGATGTCGAAACTGTCGGAGACCAGCCGGCCATTGTCGTCGAGAACGGGCACGATCGACGAGACACCGCCGCCGATCGCGCGGATGCGGGCATAAGTCGTCGGAATCTCCTCGAAATCGAGCCCCTTATGCGCGAGCGCCATGACAGCCTTCCAGCAATGGGGCGAAAAGAAGCGCCGCTCGTCGGCGCCGCAGAGGGAATAGAGGGCTCTGGTCATAACAGTCCTTTCGAGATCGCAGCTCCATGCATTCGACGACAGAAAGCGCCTGCGATCAAATCAGGAAATTTCATGGGCGCATCACTGCGATTTCCGGGAAAAGGGGCTAAACTGCCGCGACCAATCCGGGAGGGACAGAACGCTCAGACATTACAGGATGTTCGCCGCCTATAATCGCTGGGCCAACACGCAAGTCTATGCGGCTGCCGCCGAACTCAGCGATGCAGAATTCCGCAGCGACTGCGGCGCCTTCTTCGGCTCGCTGCATCGCACGCTCAATCATCTGATCGTCGCCGACCGAATATGGATGAAGCGCTTCACCGGCGCCGGCGAAGCACCGACGACACTCGATGCCGTGCTCTTCGAAGATCTGGATGCGCTTGCCGCCGCACGCAAAGCAGAGGACGAGCGGATCATTGCCTGGACAGGCATGCTGGACGAGGCGGCGCTTGCCGCCAACTTCACCTATGTAACAGTGGTACAGCCGGTCGAGATCACCCAGCCTCTGTCGGCAGCGCTGGCGCATTTCTTCAACCACCAGACCCATCATCGCGGCCAGTGCCACATGACGCTGACGGCGCTCGGCAAGCCGAGCCTCGTGCTTGATCTCATCTACTTCCTGCGCAGCGAGGGCCACGAATGGATGTGAGGCCCGATCCAAATTGAAAAGTTGGAACATGATGTCATCCGAAAACCGCTCACACTTTTCCGGCCATCAACACTGAATTAACCGCCTTTGCCGGTTCCACCCGCCAATCCCGGGATTCCCGTTGAAAATTCAGCCTCTTTTAAAAGCTTGCGGGCATAGCGGATGTGAGAGATGAGGCCGGGCCGCGAGGGATTGTCATGCAGAATGCAAGCGCAAACGCATTGGTGCCGCGCGAGGCTGCGCGCTCCGCACCGATGGCGGATATTCAGAAGATCGCCCAGCACATGGCGCGCCTGAACGTCCCGGCACTGCCGCGCAATTACGAACTCTTTCACGAGGCGATCGTCGGGCTCAATGCCGGCCTTGCGCAGGATATCGCAGCACTCGGGTCCCAGCCGCAGCAGCCAATGCTCGACGAACTCGGCCTGAAATACCGCCTCGTCGGCCATTGCGGGCTGGCGGGCGAGACATCACGCAACGAGGCGAGCCGGATGCTGCGCGACGTGGCGGAAAGGCTTGCCGAAGGGCTGAAGCACAAGAATGCCTTTGCGCGCGCCTGCGGCACGATCCTGAAATCCGTCTCCGGACAGGACGACCAGAGCCTTGCCGCCTTTCTCAGCGAGATCGACTACCTCACTGCGTCGCTTTCGACCGTTCTTGCAGCGGAGATGGAAATCGGCGCGAAGCTGCAGGACGATATCAAGACGCTGGAAACGCTGGAGCGCGGCATTTCGGCGATGCAATCGGCCGCGATCGCCGACAGGATCACCGGACTTCCGAACCGCATCGCGCTGAACCGGACGATCGCCGATCTCTACAAGCGCGAGGAAGGTGCCGCCGGCAGCGCGCTGATCATGGTCGATATCGACAATTTCACCGAACTCAACGACAAATACGGCACCCAAGCCGGCAACAAGCTCCTGAAGAAGCTCGCCGGCCTGTTCAGCAAGTCGGTCAAGAAAAACGATTTCGTCGCCCGCACAGAGGCTGACGAATTCGCCCTGTTGTTTTCCAACGTCGGCATGCAGGATGCGATGACGATTGCCGAACGCCTGCGCGCCTCCGTCGAAGACAATCTGGTCTTTGCGACATCCGACAAGGCCGATCCCGGCAGGCTCACCATCTCGATCGGCGTAGCGCTCAGCACCGATGCGGCAACGCCGGGACAGTTGCAGGCCAATGCCCGGGTGGCACTTCTCGCCGCGCAATCGAACCCCCGACAGCCGGTGCAGGCTTTCGGCCGCTGAGGCGGCGGACAATTGTTCTGGTCGCGAGACAAGCAAGCTTGGGGCGGACAAGCGAGCTTGCCGCGGGGATAAGCAAGCTTGTCAGCGCACAAGCAAGCTTGGCGCGGGGATAAGCGCTCTTGCCTTAGCGAGCGCTTTCGGCCAAAACGCCGGCCATGATCACGCTCACTGACATTTCCGCCCGCATCGCCGGGCGCCTGCTTCTCGACAATGCCAGCGTTTCGCTGCCTTCAGGCACGAAGGCTGGGCTCGTCGGGCGCAACGGCGCCGGCAAGTCCACGCTCTTTCGCGTCATCACCGGCGATCTCGGCTCGGAGAGCGGAACGGTGTCGATCCCGAAGGCCGCACGCATCGGCCAGGTGGCGCAGGAAGCGCCGGCGACCGAGGACGCGCTGATCGAGATCGTGCTTGCCGCGGACAAAGAACGCACCGCCCTCGTTGCCGAGGCAGAAACGGCAACCGATCCGCATCGCATCGCCGAAATCCAGATGCGTCTTGTCGATATCGACGCGCATTCGGCCGAAGCGCGTGCGGCGAGCATTCTTGCCGGCCTCGGCTTCGACAAGGACGCGCAGGCCCGCCCCGCCTCCTCCTTTTCCGGCGGCTGGCGCATGCGCGTCGCCCTTGCCGCCGTGCTGTTTTCCGAGCCTGACCTGCTCCTGCTCGACGAGCCGACCAACTATCTCGACCTCGAAGGCACGCTGTGGCTTGAAGATTATGTCAGGCGCTATCCGCATACCGTCATCATCATCAGCCACGATCGCGACCTGTTGAACAACGCGGTCAATGCAATCGTCCACCTCGACCAGAAGAAGCTCACCTTTTATCGCGGCGGATACGACCAGTTCGAGCGGCAGAAAGCGGAAGCTGACGAGTTGCAGACCAAGGCCAAGGCCAAGAACGACGCGGCGCGCAAACATCTGCAGGGCTTCATCGATCGCTTCAAGGCCAAGGCTTCCAAGGCTCGTCAGGCACAATCGCGCGTCAAGGCGCTGGAGCGTATGGGAACGGTTGCCGCGGTGATCGAGGACCACGTTCAGCCGATCACTTTTCCCGAGCCGGAAAAGCAGCCGGCTTCGCCAATCGTCGCGATCCAGAGCGGCGCCGTCGGCTACGAGCCCGGCAATCCGATCCTGAAAAACCTCAATCTGCGCATCGACAATGACGACCGCATCGCCCTGCTCGGCTCGAACGGCAACGGCAAATCGACCTTCGCCAAATTCATCTCCGGCCGGCTGGCGCCGGAGAGCGGTGAAGTGAAGATCGCGCCGAGCCTGAAGATCGGCTTCTTCGCGCAGCACCAGCTCGACGACCTGATCCCCGAGCAATCGGCGGTGGAGCATGTGCGCCGGCTGATGCCCGGCGCGCCGGAAGCCAAGGTGCGCGCCCGCGTCGCCCAGATGGGGCTTGCGACCGAGAAGATGGCGACGGCCGCCAAGGATCTTTCCGGCGGCGAAAAAGCTCGATTGCTGATGGGGCTTGCCGCCTTCAATGCGCCCAATTTGCTGATCCTCGACGAGCCGACCAACCACCTCGACATCGACAGCCGCCGCGCGCTGATCGAGGCGCTGAACGACTATGAAGGCGCCGTCATCCTGATCTCGCATGATCGCCATCTGATCGAGGCGACGGTCGACCGGCTCTGGCTGGTCAATGGCGGCACGGTGACGAGTTTCGAAGGCGATATGGACGAGTACCGCGACCTCATTGTCACTTCAGGTAAAAAAAAAGAAGAAAAGCCTCAGCTAGTTGAAGACGCGACGTCGAAGGCCGACCAGCGCAAGCTCAATGCCGAGCGTCGCGCCTCGCTGACGCCACTCAAGAAAAAGATCAACGAAATCGAATCCTTGACGGCGAAGCTGGAGAAACAGATTCAGGCGCTTGACGCGGAACTTGCGGATCCGGCCCTTTACGAGAAGACGCCCGCTAAAGCCGCCGAGAAGGCAAAGCAGCGCGGCGAAGCCGCGGCAAAACTGGCTGCCGCCGAGGAAGACTGGCTGATGCTGTCGGCCGAATACGAAGAAGCGATGGCGGGATAGCCACAGGGTGACGCTGAAATTCAAGAAGACCGAGGTGCCCGACACCGTCGTCGCCTCGGCCGAATTCGTGACGATCCGCTAGCGCATCAGCGCGTCTGAAGAGACGCGGCGCTATAAGGCGGGTTGCCAAGTCGGGACCGTCTGCCTAGATCTGTCCGACGTCAACGGAAGCCGGCAGGTTAGAATGAACCTTCATCTCGAAACGGACGACGATCCACGCACCCGTCAGTTCATCGACGAGCACAACCGGGCTTCCGGCGCGGCACTGAGAACACCTGAATTCGACAGGGATCGCGACGCGATCAAAGCGCTGATCGAGCGGCAGGACAGGCTGATCGTTCCGATGCGCCGAGGTGAGTGGCTGTTCGATTTCCGCCAGAGCAAGGACAATCCTCTCGGCATCTGGCTCCGCCTGCCGGCAGATCAGGAGCCGCTGCCGGACGCCGCCTGGGAGCCGGTCTTCGATCTCGACGCCTTCTGCGTCAGGGAAGGCAAGCGCTGGAACTGGCGCGGCGCCGTCACCTGCCCATGGGAGCCGACGCGGGTGCTGCTCACGCTTTCGGACGGCGGCTCCGACCTTCTCCGGCTGCTCGAATTCGACGCCGAGCGGAAACAGGTCGTCGAGGGCGGCTTCGATACACCGGCCACACGATCGCATGCCACCTGGCTGAGCCGCGACGAAATCTGCTATTTCGGTTCCATCGACAGATTTTCGGCGACCCGCTCCGGATGGCCGCGCGTCGGACGGCGATTGAAGCGCGGGCAGCGACCGGAAGATGCCGCCGTCATGTTCGAAGCCGCAGACGAGGACGTCTACGGCTTCAATCTCGTCATTGACCCTGACCTATCAGGCGCTTCGGCGGATCGCGGATTGATCGATATTTTCGTCGCCGCCCACGAGATCGGCGTCGCCAGCGCTTTCCTGATCGCCAACGACGGCACACAGCGGCGCATCGATCTGCCTAAGGAAGCCGATTTCCAGTTCAATCATGATCATTGCCTTTGGCGGGCAAAGACCGATGAACGCGTTGCGACCGGCAGCCTCGTGCTGCAACGCTTCGACCCCGCCTCGGAGACGGCCCTGCTCGGGCCGGAGCGGATCCTGTTTCAGCCTGGAGAGGGCCAGTCCATCGCGCAGATGATGCTGATGCAGGAGTGGTGCGTCTTCATCATCTCCGATCGGCTGCGACCGCGTCTCATGGTGCTGGACCTGACAAGGCCCGATGCCGAACAGCGCGAGATCGCACTGCCGGCGGATATGCAAACGGCTCACTTCAGGCCACTCCATGCGGATCTGCATCTTGGCGACGATACGCTCCTCGTCATCGGCCAGGGCTTCCTGCAGCCGCCCGTCTGTTACCGTCTCGAGCTGTCGGATCGCAGCAGAGAGGCCGAGCCGGTTTTTGTCGCCGCGGCGCCGAGCTATTTCGATACGACCGATATGTCATCCGAACTGCTGGAGGCTGTTTCGGAGGACGGAACGAGGGTTACCTACCGGTTGGTTCTGCCGAAGCAATGGACCAAGGGCGCGCTGCCGGTGCTGCTTTACGGCTATGGCGGCTTCGATGTCCCGTTGTCGCCAAGCTATTCCGGCGTGACAGGACGCTGGCTGGAACAAGGCGGCGCCTATGTGCAGGCCTATATTCGCGGCGGCGGCGAATTCGGGCCCGACTGGTATCGCAGCGCCAAGCGGCAGGGGCGAGACCGGGCGTTTGCCGATTTCGTCGCCATCGCGCGCGATCTCGTCGGCCGCGGCTATACCGTGCCGTCGCGGATTGCCTGCCAGGGCGGCAGCAATGGCGGTCTGCTGACCGGCGTGATGCTGACGCGCTACCCGCAAGATTTCGGCGCCGTCTGGTGCCAGGTGCCGGTTCTCGACATGACACGCTTCCACCTGTTTACCGCAGGGCAAGCCTGGATGGACGAATATGGCGATCCGGAGACGCCGGTGGACCGGGACTTCATGCTCGGTTATTCGCCGCTTCACAATGTCGGGGCGGCGACCAAGGTCAGCTATCCGCCTATCTACATCGAAAGCTCCGCCAATGACGACCGCGTGCATCCCTCGCATGCGCGCCGCTTTGCCGCGCGGCTGGAGGAAGAAGGACACCGGCCGCTCTTCCATGAATTCGGCTCCGGCGGGCATGGCGGTGACGGTAACTCCGAAGAGCGCGCGGCGCGTGCAGCGATGGGTTACAGCTTCCTTCGCCAAACGATCATGCGATAGAATGCCATAATGCAAAGAATGAAGAGGGAGAGCTTGTCGGCGTTCCTCTTTCTGCTAAAAAAACGAACCCAATAAGTCATACTTTTCATAGGCTGGAACGAAACACCATGTCCCCCATCAACCTCGCCATCGTTGGCGTCGGCAAAATTGTCCGCGACCAGCACCTTCCCTCCGTCGCCAAGAACCCGGATTTCGAACTCGTCGCGACGGCAAGCCGCCACGGCACGGTCGAAGGCGTCAAGAGTTATACGACGATCGAAGCGATGCTCGACGCCGAGCCTTCGATCGATGCCGTTTCGCTCTGCATGCCGCCGCAATATCGCTATGAGGCCGCCTATAAGGCGCTGGTCGCCGGCAAGCACGTCTTCCTGGAAAAGCCGCCCGGCGCGACGCTCAGCGAAGTGGCCGATCTCGAAGCGCTGGCGAACAAGCAGGGTGCGTCGCTCTTTGCTAGCTGGCATTCGCGCTATGCACCGGGCGTCGAAGCTGCCAAGGCGTTTCTTGCCTCGACGACGATCAAAAGCGTGCATGTGATCTGGAAAGAGGATGTCCGCCATTGGCATCCGAACCAGGACTGGATTTGGCAGGCCGGCGGCCTCGGCGTTTTCGATCCCGGCATCAACGCGCTGTCGATCGTCACTCATATCCTGCCTCGGCCGATCTTCATCACCGAGGCCGTGCTTGAATTTCCCGAGAATCGCGATGCGCCGATCGCGGCCGACATTCACTTCCGCAACGCGGACGGCCTGCCGGTTCACGCCGAATTCGACTGGCGCCAGACCGGCAAGCAGAGCTGGGACATCGTCGCGGAGACGGCAGCCGGCCAGATGGTGCTCGCCGAGGGCGGCGCCAAGCTTTTGATCGACGGCGCGCTCAGATTCGCCGAGCCGGAGCAGGAATATCCCTCGCTCTACCGTCGCTTTGCCGAAATCATCAAGGCCGGCAAATCGGATGTCGATCTCGCGCCGCTGCGTCACGTCGCCGATGCCTTCATGCTCGGCAAGCGGAAATTCGTCGACGCCTTCCACGACTGAGCGTCGCAATAACGTCATAGAAACCGGCAAGATTTGCCGGCCTATGGCAATCGTGTTCGGGGGCAGCCGCTCATGAGCAACAAAATTGGCCGCAAGGGCCGATTTTTCCGCGTGTCGAAGATTGGCATCCTTGTGGTGCCGCTTCTCGGCCTTGCAGCATGTTCGGGCGAAGAGGTCGTCATGCCGCCTGATCCACCGGGCATTTCCCGATCCGAGGAATATTCCTTCGGATCGGCGACCCAGGCCCAGGATTGGCGGGCCACCCGCAAGGTGCTGGGCCAACTGGAAGGGCGGTTCGGAGAGAAGTCCATGCGTATCCTGGCGCGCAATCTTGCCAGCACCACCGACCCGCAGACCATCAAGGCTTATTATGCCGAACGCCTTGTGCATCAAGCCGGCTGGGCGGAAATGCCGGTCAGCACCTTTGCCGACAAGGCGTGGGCATTCGCTTTGGTCAGTCCGAATGGAAAGCATGTTTTGGCAGTCGAGGCGCTGGACGCATCGGAAAGTGCTGGCGGGATCGTACCCCTCAATATCCTGACAAACCTCGACGAGGATAAAGGGGCGAGGCGATAACGGCTTCTATCGCGCGCATTTCACGCAAAACCCTCAAGCTTTCTTCTCCCACCGCCCCTGTGCCGTCTGCTGCCAATAGGTGAGGTTGTGCCCCTCGCCTCTCAGCTTCTTCCACTGCGCACGCGCGGCTTCCAGTTGCTCCTGGTCGTGACCGTCGAACATGAAGACGACGCGCTCATAGGCATCGGCGGGCGGCGGCTCTGCGCCGTCGACGATGAAACGCACGGTCGCCGCATTGGCATTGTCCGGCGTCACCGTCAAAAGCACCGGCTGGCTTTCGGCGAAATCCGCCTCGTCGGTGCCGTGCGGCAGGAAGCTCTCCTCGCGGAAAGTCCAAAGATGCTGATCGAGCGCATCACGCCGCGCCGGCTCGCGCGTCTGGACGGCAACGCGCCAGCCGCGCTCGACGCTTTTGTCGATGAGCGGCGGAAGCGCGTCCTCCAGCCTGGATTCGGTCAGATGATAGAAGAGAATTTCCGTCATCAGGATTCATAATGGGCGCGAACGAGTTCATCGAGCAGGCGCACGCCGAAGCCGGAGCCCCAGGACTGGTTGATCTCATCCTGCGGCGAGCCCATCGCCGTGCCGGCAATATCGAGATGCGCCCAGGGCGTGTCCTGCACGAAGCGCTTGATGAAATGCGCCGCCGTGATCGAGCCGGCCTGCCGGCCGCCGGTGTTCTTCATGTCGGCGAACTTGCTGTCGATCAGCTTGTCGTAGTCCCTGCCGAGCGGCATGCGCCAGAGTTTTTCGTTGCTCGAAAGACCGGCTGCCGTCAGTTGCGCGGAAAGCTGGTCGTCGTTGGAGAACAGGCCGGCATGCACATTGCCGAGTGCGACGACGATCGCCCCGGTCAGGGTGGCGAGATTGATCATGAACTGCGGCTTGAAGCGGTCGTTGCAGTACCAGAGCGCATCGCAGAGCACGAGGCGGCCTTCGGCATCGGTGTTGATCACCTCGATCGTCTGGCCGGACATCGAGGTGACGATATCACCAGGACGCTGGGCGTTACCGTCGGGCATATTCTCGACCAGGCCGATGATACCGACAGCATTGACGGCGGCCTTGCGGGAAGCGAGCACATGCATGAGGCCGGTGACGGCTGCCGCACCGCCCATATCGCCCTTCATGTCCTCCATGCCGGCGGCCGGCTTGATCGAAATGCCGCCGGTATCGAAGACGACACCCTTGCCGATGAAGGCGACGGGACGATCCTTGCCCTTGCCGCCCTTCCACTGCATGACCGCCAGGCGCGGCGGGCGCACGGAGCCTTGGGCGACGCCGAGAAGGGCGCCCATGCCGAGGCGGCGCATTTCGCGCTCCGTCAGGATTTCCACTTCGACGCCGAGCTTTTCCAGCTCCTTCGCCTTGGCGGCGAACTCGACGGGGCCGAGCACGTTCGGCGGTTCGTTGACGAGGTCGCGGGCAAGGTTGACACCACCGGCAATCGCTTCGGAATCGGAAAACGCCTTCTTGGCACCGCCCGGATCGGCAGTGACGATCGTCACCTTGACGGATTTCGCCGGCTTCTCCTCCTCGTCGCTCTTCTTCGTCTTGTAGGTATCGAAGCTATAGGCGCGCAGCAGCATGCCGAGCGCGAAATCGGCAGCTGCCCGCGCGCTCGTCTCGAGCCCGGGCACGTCGATGAAGACGGCGGCCTTGTCGGTATTCTTGATTCTCGATGCCGCAGCACCGCCGGCCTTCAGCCAGTCATGGGCGGTGAGTTCAGCTGCCTTGCCGAGCCCGATGACGACGATGCGCTCGACGGGCGCGCCTTCCGGGGCAACAATATCGAGCCCGCTCATGGATTTTGCGGAGAATCGGGCGATTCTCGCAGCCTTGGCGATCACGCCTGCCGGATCGACCGTGTCGGCGCCGGCAGCGCTGTCGGCCTCCGCAGTCTTCAACAGGATCGCCAGGCCGCCATTGAGCTTTGCCGACTTCGAGAATGAAATTTCCAACTTTACTGACATGTCTTCTCCGCTGGGATTCTTTGAAATCCGTCCCTCGCGGATAATTTCGCGTTTGGCGGGTCTGTCAATGGCTTGCGACAATTGTTATGGTCGCCCGCAGCCATCAGGGCTCTCTTGTTTTCGTCAGTTTTGTAGATATTCGCGTTGACAGTTTTTTCGAAAAATCGATGGCGGAGCTTGGCAATCCGCCTGCCGAAAACAACTTTCGGCGCATTCATGCTGCTGTTTTGGATGTGGTGGGCGCTGCTTGCCGTCTTCCGTGCTTTCCCCGAAATAGACATCTATTTTTCCCAGCTTTTTTTCGTGGGCGCAGATTGCGACGCGACTGCTGCTGCCGGGAGCATCTGCGGCGGCTTTCCCTATCGCGACGTCGCGGCCTTCGACCTGCTGCGTACTCTATTCTTCCGCCTGCCCTATGTGGTGGCGATCGTGATGCTGTGGAAACTCGTCGAATGCTACCAGCAGCACGGCGCAACCTTCAACGCCGAGCGCGCGCAAAAGCTCAAAGTCGCGCTCGAAACGATGCTGATCGGGCCGGTGCTGCTCGTCAATGTCATCCTCAAGGAACATTGGGGCCGGCCGCGGCCGATACAGACGGACATTTTCGGCGGTACGCTGCATTTCGTCGAGGCAGGTTCGCTTGCCGGAAAATGCGTTTCGAACTGCTCGTTCGTCTCCGGCGAGGCGGCGAGTGCCGGCTGGCTCTTCTGCCTCCTGCTCTTCGTGCCGAAATCCCTGCGTTATGCGGTGGCGGCACCCTTGGCGGCGATCTCGATCCTCACCCCGGCGATGCGGCTATCCTTCGGCGCACACTATCTTTCCGACGTCGTTCTTGGATGGCTTTCCTCGCTTGTCGTCTTCGCCGCATTGCTGGCGTTAACTGAGTCGCAACAGCATCAAAAAAATTCTGAAATTTGAATGAATTTTTGACACCAGCTTGTCGCAAAAGCGCGACAAAGAGCGTAGAGGGATTCTCCTGCAAGGTCGTTTGGGCGTGCAGGTGCTTTCAAGGGCAGGCATGAAACTACTCGAGACATACATATTGCGGCGCGTCGGCCAGATGTTTCTCGTGGCGCTCCTGCCGGTTCTGGCGATCATTTGGACGACTCAGGTTCTGCAGCGCATCAATCTGGTCACCGACAGCGGCCAGTCGATCGGCTCGTTCGCCAAGCTGGCGACGATGATTCTGCCGTCGATCATTCCTGTCGTGCTGCCCTTCGCTCTCGTTATCGCGATCACCCAGACGCTGACGACGATGAACAATGATTCCGAGCTCACCGTCATCGACGCGGCCGGGGCGCGGCGCAGCGTGCTGATCCGCCCGATCCTGCTGCTTGCCGCCGTCATCAGCGTCTTTTCCTTCTTCGTCGACAACGTCGTCGAGCCACGCGCAAAGACCGTCGTGCGCCAGATGATCGCCGAGACCTATGCTGACCTCCTCTCTTCGGTGATCGAGGAAAAGACCTTCCGCAAGCTCGATGAAGGCCTCTATGTACAGATCTCGCAGCGGATGGCGGGCCGCATGCTGAAGGGCCTTTTTGTCGCTGACGAGCGCGACCCGGCCTACGAACTGATCTATTATGCGAAGGAAGGCGCCGTCGACGACACGGGCACGACGCTGATCATGCATCAAGGCGAAGTGCACCGCAAAACGCCCGATGGCAATGTCTCGGTCATCAATTTCGATTCCTATTCCTTCGACCTCTCGGATATGACGGAGAATCGCGGTCAGGCGACGCTGCGCGCCAGCGACCGTGACCTGTGGTTCCTGTTCAATCCGGATCCGGCCGACAAGGACTTTACGATCCGGCCGCAAAGCTACCGCGCCGAACTGCATCGGCGGCTGACCGACTGGATCCTGCCTGTCGTCTTTGCACTGTTTTCACTGGCGATCGCCGGCGATGCGCGCTCGCACCGCGAAGCGCGGCTGCATCCGATGGTGAGCGCTCTCGCTTATGCCTTCGCGATGCGATGGGCGGCTTTCTACGCGGCCAATCAGATCGATACCGACCCTGAATATATCGCCGTCCTCTACGCCATCCCGATCGTCAGCAGCATCGTCTCGATCGTCTTCCTCGGCCTCCACAAACGACTGGTCATGCCTTCGTTCATCCGGGACCGGATTTCGTCTTTCTGGAGGCGGATGCAGGAAAGGCTGCTTGCTGCAACCGGCAGGATCGGCGGGGGCACTGCCCAATGATGTTCGGGACATTGTCGCGTTATTTCTTTCGCCGCTATCTGGTGACGACGGGCTGGTTCCTGATCGGCGTCTCGGCGATTTCTTTCCTCCTCGATTTCAGCGAGACGGCGGGCCGCATGTCCGGCCTTCCCGGCTACACGATCGGCGGCGGCGTCTTGATGACCGCGGTGCGCCTGCCGCTCATCCTGCAGCAGACGGTGCCGTTCATCGCGCTGTTCGTCGGCATGACGGTGCTGATCGGCCTCAACCGCAAATATGAACTCGTCGTCACGCGCGCCGCCGGCATTTCGGTCTGGCAGTTCATGTTCCCCTTCATCGCCGGCTCGCTGGCGCTCGGCCTGCTGACAATGGCGGCGCTGAACCCGCTTGCCGCCTGGGGACAGCGCCAGGCACTGCTGGTCGAATCCGACTGGCGCGGCGAGAACGCAGTTCTGCGCAAGGCGCCGCAGATTCCATGGCTGCGCCAGATCAGTGGCCGGGACGATGTCATCATCGGCGCCCAGACGGTCCAGGAGAACGGCACCAAGCTGATCGACGCCGTGCTGATCCATTTCGATTCAAGCGGTCAGGTCATTCTGAGACAGGACGCCGCCACGGCAAAATTGGAAGATGGTTACTGGCAACTTAACACCGTTGTCGAGCGCAAGCCTGGCGAAATCCCCGTGCGTAAAGCTTCGGTTCAACTTCGCACCAATCTGAAACAGGACTTCGTCCAGGAGCGGCTTACAGCGCCGGAAACAATTGGTTTCTTTGACCTTTCCAACCGGATTGCGGCGGCCAAATCCTTCGGCATCTCGACCAAGGCGCTGGAGACGCAATTCAACTCCCTGTTGTCCCAGCCATTGCTGCTGGTGGCCATGACTTTCATAGCCGCAACAGTGTCCCTAAAATTTAGCCGGTTCAACCAATCCCGCTCCGTGATTCTGGGTGGCATCCTTTCGGGCTTCATGCTTTATGTCATCACCGTGCTTGTAAAGGCATTCGGAAGCAGTGGAGTCGTGCCCCCCTTCGTGGCGACGTGGATACCGGTGGTCGTCGCGCTGGCCTTGGGTGCGACTATTCTGCTTCATCAGGAGGACGGCTAGTGGCGGCAGGCGACCGCAAGTATTTTAGTAAACAGTTGGTTGCCCTGCTTGTCGGTGCGGCTTTATGTTCCTATTTCGGCAGCGCCCCGGCCTCTTTCGGCCAGGCCAGCGCGCCCGAACAAACTATAGAGAAGAATATTCCCGAAGGGGCCAAGCTTCTGCTTTCGGCCAATGAACTGGTCTATAATCGTGACGCCGATCTGGTGTCGGCGGTCGGCGGCGTGCAGATCAACTATGGCGGCTATAAAATGGTCGCGCAGAAGGTCGAGTACAATCAGAAGACCGGCCGGATGATGGCGCTTGGCAATGTCGAGTTGGTCAGCCCGGACGGCAACCGTATCTATGCCGACAACCTCGACGTGACCGACAATTTTGCCGACGGGTTCCTGAACTCGTTGCGCATTGAGACCGCCGACAATACCCGCATCGTCGCCGAAAGCGGCGAGCGCGTCGGCGGCACGAAGATGATTCTCAACAAGGGCGTCTACACGGCCTGCCTTCCCTGCGCTGAAGATCCGAAGCGCGCCCCTTTCTGGCAGGTCAAGGCCCAGCGGGTGATCCAGAACGGCGAGACGCATACGATCCGTCTGGAGAGAGCGCGCTTCGAGCTGCTCGGCCATCCGATCGCCTTCCTGCCGTTCATCGAAGTTCCCGACAATACGGTGAAACGCAAGTCCGGCTTTCTGTTTCCGACGATGAGCCTGTCGCAGAATCTCGGCTTCGGACTTTCCGTTCCTTATTACTATGTGATCTCGCCGAGCATGGACGCGACGGTCACCGCCACGGGCTACACCGCCCAGGGCTTCCTCATCGAAGGCGAATTTCGCCAACGCTTCGAAAATGGCACGCATATTCTGCGCGTCGCCGGCATCGACCAGGCAAAGCCGGGCAACTTCAGCTCCGGCACCAGCGACGCCGAAGCCGATCAGCGTGGCATGGTGGCATCGAAGGCGGAATTCCGCATCAATCCGCGCTGGACGTTCGGCTGGGACGTCATGATGCAGAGCGACAACAATTTCTCGAAAACGTATAAGCTGCGGGGCCTGACCGGTACGGATCGCACCAACCAGATCTACCTGACAGGGCTCGGGAAACGCAATTATTTCGACATGCGGGCGTTCTATTTCGACGTCCAGGATGCCGATCGGACGAATACCGCTGAAAAGCAGCAGGCGATCGTCTATCCGTCGCTCGATTATCACTATGTGGCGCCGCAGCCGCTGGCCGGCGGCGAGCTTTCGGCGGATGTCAATCTCACGAATATTTCGCGCACACATGACGACTTCTATACCGTCGACGGCTTCGACCGTTTCCGCGGCCTGAAAGGCCAGACTTCGCGGCTGACTGCCGAGCTGCAGTGGAAGCGCACCTACGTCACGCCGACCGGCCTGGTGATCACACCGCTGCTGGCCGCGCGCGGCGATGCCTTCGCGCTGAACATGGATGATCCGACCGGCTACACCGGCAACTACGTCGACGGCAATTCTGCTACCCGCTCGATGTTCACAGCCGGTCTGGAGATCCGTTATCCGATCCTGATGACGACTGACAATAGCACCCACATCCTCGAGCCGATCGCGCAGATCTATGCCCGCCCCGACGAGCAGCTGGCAGGCCGCCTGCCGAACGAGGATGCGCAAAGCTTCGTCTTCGACGCCACCTCGCTGTTCGACCGCGACAAGTTCTCGGGCTACGACCGGGTCGAAGGCGGTACCCGCGCCAATATCGGTGTTCAGTACACCGGTACATTCGACAGCGGTTACAAGCTGCACGGCATCTTCGGCCAGTCCTATCAGATCGCCGGCCAGAACTCGTTTGCGACCGATGACCTCGTCAACGTCGGCGCGGATTCGGGCCTTGAAACCGACCGCTCCGATTATGTCGGCCTTGGCGGCGTCGAAACACCGTACGGCGTTTCCGTCGCAGCCTCCTACCGACTCGACGAAAAAGATTTCGAATTCCGCCGCGGCGACCTGACGACGGCCTACCAGAACGATACCTTCGCAACGCAGCTGACCTACACTCATCTCAGCGCCCAGCCGGCATATGGCTTTGCCGAGGACAATGACGAGATTCAGACCAACAGCAGCGTCAGATTCAAGGATTACTGGTCGATTTTCGGCGGCATTGCCTGGGATCTGAACAATGATGTGATCAGCCGGCGGACGATCGGCCTCTCTTATGACGACGAATGCACGATCTTCACGATCGCCTATACGGACAGCAGAGATTCCGATGACGAGTCGGGAAGCGACTGGACGATCGGCGCACGGCTGACCTTCCGCACGCTCGGCGACATCAAGATCGGTACCGACACCCTCGAATGACGGGCGATCGGCGCAAACATGGCCTGAAGCCATTCTTTCGCCGTAAGCCTGTGCAGGACATTGCCGCCAGTCGGTATCTGAGGCATAGGGGTTTCGCGCCGTGATGGAAGCGATTTCAGCGTGTCTCGCACTGTGGTAAGAACGCCGCGAACAACGTCTCGCGGCGCTATCGGGAGGTCAACAGATGATTGACGCGAAAAAAGCCATAACCAAGTTCCTCGCCGGGGCAGCGCTTGCATTGCTGACGGGCTTTGCCGCTCCAGCGCTTGCGGCCAGTGAAGTCAAAGCCGTGGTGAACGGCACCGCTATCACAAGCGGCGATGTCGTCAAGCGCCAGGCCTTCCTGCGCCTGCAGCGTACGAAGGCCGACGCCAAGACTGCCCAGGAGCAATTGGTCGACGAGGCGCTCAAGCGGCAGGAAGTCGCCCGCGTCCGTATGTCGGTTTCGCAGCAGGACGTCGATGCGTCATTCGCGCGCTTTTCGAGCGGCAACAAGCTTTCCCCAGAGCAGATGTCGCAGATCCTCGATCGCGCCGGCGTCGGCGTCGACCATTTCAAGAGTTTCATCGCCGTGCAGATGAGCTGGCCGCGCGTCGTCAACGCCCGCTACGGCTCGACTTCGCGGCTGTCGAACTATGATCTCGTCTCGCGCATGATGCAGAACAACAAGCAGAAGCCGGTGACGACGGAATATATGCTGCAGCAGATCATCTTCGTCGTTCCGCAAGCCAAGCGCGGCGCCATCACCGGCAAGCGCAAGGGCGAGGCCGAGGCGTCGCGCTCCAAATTTCCGGGCTGCGATCAGGCAAAGGTCTTTGCCGCGACGATGCGCGACGTTTCCGTGCGCGATCTCGGCCGCCTGCTCGCCCCCGAGATACCGCCGGATTGGAAGCCGCTGGTCGAGCAGGCCAAGGGCAACACGACAGGGACCCGCGTCACCGACAAGGGCGTCGAATATCTGGCAATCTGTAGCCAGCGGCAGGTTTCCGACGACCAGGCCGCCGAAATGGTCTTCCGCCAGGAAGATCTCGACAAGTCCAAGGCCGGCAAGGATGCCAGCCCGGAAAACGAAAACAGCAAGAAATACCTGGATGAACTGCGCAAAAAGGCGCAGATCGCCTATCGCTGACCGACCATGGCGATACCGTTTTCGCGACCGCTTGCGCTGAGCCAGGGCGACCCCGCCGGCATCGGGCCGGATATTACTCTGATGGCCTGGCTCCGGCGGCGTGAACTCGGGCTGCCGCCTTTCTTCCTGATCGGCGACCCCGACGTTTTGGCGTTGAGAGCCCGCCAGCTCAATCTGTCGGTCTCGATCCGCGAGACCGATGAAGCCAGCAAGGCCGCCGGCATATTCGCCGATGCGCTGCCCGTCATGACCATACCTGTTGGTATCGAGGTCGTGGCCGGCCAACCGCATGCGGCAACGGCGAAAGGCACGATCGCGTCGATCGAGAAAGCCGTGTCGCTTGTCATTGACGGCGAGGCGCTCGCAGTCGTTACCAATCCGATCGCCAAGGCCGTGCTTTACGAGGCGGGTTTCCGGTTTCCCGGCCATACCGAATTTCTCGCCGATCTCGCCGCCAGGGCGACCGGCCGGCCGGTGACACCGGTGATGATGCTGTCCGGACCGAAGCTCCGAGCCATTCCCGTCACCATCCATATTCCGGTCCGCGACGTGCCGCAGGCGCTGACGGGCGAACTGATCACGGAAACCTGCCGGATCGCCCATGAAGATCTGAAGCAGCGCTTCGGCATCGGCGCGCCGCGGCTCGCCGTTGCCGGCCTCAACCCGCATGCGGGCGAAGGCGGGGCGATCGGCACGGAGGACGAGGACGTCATCCGTCCGGCGATCGAGCGCCTGCGCGACGAGGGCATCGATGCGATCGGCCCCCTGCCCGCCGATACGATGTTCCATGACGAGGCGCGGGCGCGATACGACGTCGCCATCTGCATGTATCACGATCAGGCGCTGATCCCGGCCAAGGCACTTGGTTTCGACGACAGCGTCAACTTAACGCTCGGGCTTCCCTTCGTGCGCACCTCGCCGGATCATGGCACCGCTTTCGGCATTGCCGGCAAGGGACTGGCGCGCGAGCATAGTCTCGTTGCGGCGCTGAAGCTCGCCGCCCAGCTCGGCCGCAGCGCGGAAAGCCGCCGCTGATGGCAGCACTCGATGGCCTGCCGCCGCTTCGCGACGTCATCCAGCGTCACGGCCTCGACGCGCGCAAGGCGCTCGGGCAAAATTTCCTGCTCGACCTCAACCTCACCCAGAAGATTGCTCGCACGGCAGGCACGCTCGAAGAGGCTACCATCGTTGAGGTCGGCCCTGGCCCTGGCGGATTGACGCGGGCGATCCTGGCGCTTGGCGCCAGAAAGGTCATCGCCATCGAGCGGGATCCCCGCTGCCTGCCGGCACTCGCTGAGATCGCCGATCATTATCCCGGCCGACTGGAGGTGATCGAAGGCGATGCGCTGAAGACGGATTTCGAGACCTTGGTCCCGGAAGGTCCGATCAAGATCATTGCCAACCTGCCCTACAATGTCGGCACGCAGTTGCTGGTCAACTGGCTGCTGCCCAAAGCCTGGCCGCCGTTCTGGCAGTCGCTGACGCTGATGTTTCAGAAGGAGGTCGGCGAGCGTATCGTCGCCAACGAAGATGACGACCATTACGGCCGTCTCGGCGTGCTCTGCGGCTGGCGGACGGAGGCACGCATGGCCTTCGACGTGCCGCCGCAGGCTTTCACACCGCCGCCGAAGGTGACGTCGACGGTCGTGCAACTGACCCCCCGCGAAAACCCGATCCCCTGCGCTGTCGCCAATCTTGAAAAGGTGACGCAGGCGGCCTTCGGCCAGCGCCGCAAGATGCTGCGCCAAAGCCTGAAACCGCTCGGCGGCGAGAGCCTGCTCGTCAAGGCCGGCATCGATCCGGCGCGGCGGGCGGAAACCTTGTCCGTCGAGGAATTCTGCCTTCTCGCGAACAGCCTGTAGGTCAATTCCAGCAACGTCCGAAGCGGCTTTCCCAGGACATGCGCCAGAGCGCGTCGCGATCTTTCAGATTCGCTCGTCGCGCTTCAGATCTTTGTTTTTACGCACGTCGTTATCGCTTTTGCGGATATGTTTTAAAGCGACGGCGTCTCTTCGAGCAACTCGCGAACGAAGTCGAACATGCCGTGGCGGCGGTCGCGGCGCAGGCGCTCGGCCTTGACGATCGACTGGACGGCGTCGAGGGCGGCGTTGAGATCGTCATTGACGATGACATAATCGTATTCGCGCCAGTGGGCGATCTCGGCGCGGCTGTTGGCGAGGCGTGTCTGGATGACCTCCTCGGAATCCTCGGCACGGCGGTGCAGCCGCGACTGAAGCTCGGTCATGGTCGGCGGCAGCACGAAGATCGAGACGACGTCGGCCGACATCTTCTCCTGCAATTGCTGGGCGCCCTGCCAGTCGATGTCGAAGAGCATGTCGCGGCCTTCGGCCATGGCCTGCTCGACCGGTTCGCGCGGCGTGCCGTAGAAATTGCCATGCACCTCGGCCCATTCGAGCAGCGCGTCGCTATCGCGCAGCCGCTCGAACTCGCGCACACTCTTGAAGTGGTAATGCACATCCTCAACTTCACTCGGCCGGCGCTGACGCGTGGTGACGCTGACGGAAAGGCCGATTTGCCTGTCGGTCTCCAGCAGCGTGCGCGCGATGGTGGACTTGCCGGCGCCCGAAGGCGACGAGATGACAAGCATCAGACCGCGGCGGGCGATCTGCACGGGCGAGGATTTCGCCGGTTTCATGTCTTACTCCAAATTCTGGACCTGCTCGCGGAACTGGTCGATCACGACTTTCAGCTCGATGCCGGCGGCGGTGACCGCCGAGGCATTCGACTTCGAGCAGATGGTATTCGATTCGCGGTTAAATTCCTGTGCAAGGAAGTCCAGCCGGCGCCCGGCGGGGCCACCTTTCACCAGGAGGTCGCGCGCTGCGGCGATATGAGCCTTCAGACGATCGATTTCCTCGCGCAGATCCGCCTTGGTCGCCAACAGTGCGGCTTCGGCATGCAGCCTGTCGCGGTCGAGCGCGGCCATGCCGTCCATCAACAATGCGACCTGCGCGGCAAGCCGCGCGGCGATCTCCTGCGGCGAGCGCGATGGATCGGCCTCGATCGTCCGCGTCAGGCCTTCGATGGTCGTGACGTGGTCGTGAAGAATGCGGGCCAGCGCCGACCCTTCCTGTTCGCGCATTGCTCGCAGATCGACAAGCGCGGCCAACAGGCCGGCAGCGATATCGGCGTCACGGGCGGCAAGCGCCTCCTCGCCATCCTCGCTTTCGCGGAATTCGACGATGCCGCGCACCAGAAGCAGCGTATCGAGCTTCAGCGGCGCCGGATCGATGACACCGTCCAGCTGCTCGCGCATGGCCAGCACAGCGGCAAGCGCTTGCTTGTTCAGCACCGCCTCGAAAACGTTCTCGTCGGCGCTGACGGATAGGGATGCCTGCAGGTTGCCGCGGCTGAAGCTTTCGCCGGCGAGGCGGCGGACGTCAGCCTCCATGCGCTCGAGCCCGGGCGGCAGGCGCAGGCGCAGGTCGAGGCCCTTGCCGTTGACCGAGCGCAGTTCCCATGCCCAGCGCCAGCGGCCGCTCGTTCCCTCGCGCCGCGCAAAACCGGTCATGGACTGCAAAGCCATGCGTGCCTCCCGAAAGTCTCAGTTGATCTTCTTTTTCTTCGGCGGCGCGACGGTCGCGCCACTATCCGCAGGCTGCTCTTCCGGCTGGCCGTCGACTGCGATGTTCGGGTCGGAACCCTTGTCGGCTTCGAGCTTGCGCCAGCGCTTGACGTTGGCATTGTGCTCCTCGAGCGTCGCAGCGAAAACATGGCCACCGGTGCCGTCGGCGACGAAATAGAGGTCCTGCGTCTTCCAAGGATTGGCAACGGCTTCCAGCGCATCCTTGCCGGGATTGGCGATCGGCGTCGGCGGCAGACCCTTGATGACATAGGTGTTGTAAGGCGTGTCGCGCTTCAGGTCCGACTGGTATATCGGCCGGTCGGCCGGTTTTCCCTCGCCGCCGAAGAGGCCGTAGATGATCGTCGGATCGGATTGCAGGCGCATGCCCTTGCCGAGTCGGTTCAAGAAAACGGAGGCGACGTGGGCACGCTCGTCGGGAACGCCGGTTTCCTTTTCGACGATCGAGGCGAGTGTCACGAACTCCTCCTTGGACCGCAGCGGCAGCGACGAGTCACGCTTGTCCCAGATCTGATCGACGAGCTTCTGCTGCGCAGCCGCCATCTGTTCGATGATTTCCGAGCGCTTGGTGCCGCGCGAGAATTTGTAGGTATCCGGACGCAGGCTGCCCTCGGTCGGCAGTGCCGCCGGCAAGTCGCCTTCCAGCACGGTATCCTGCAGCATGCGGTCGAACATCTGGCGGACCGTCAGGCCCTCGGGGAAGGAAACGGAATAAAGAATGGACTTGCCCGATTTCAGCAGCTCCATGATATCCCTCATGGAGGCCCTCGCCTTGATCTCGTATTCACCAGCCTTCAGGCTTTCACCGGCAGAAAGATGCGTTGCCGTGAGATAGCGGAAGATGCGGGCATCGCTGATGATCGCGTTGCGCTCGAGGTTCGAGGCGATTTCGGTCAGACCGGCGCCGTTGCGGACGATGAAATTGGTGTTGGTTTGCAGCGGGCCCGGGTTCCGATAGGTCGATGTGGCGTAATAGAAGCCGATGACGGCGACGACGCAGACCAGAACCGCCATCGTCATGATGAAGTTCAGGAAAAGAACGACCTGGCCGCGGGCTTTCTTGGACCGCTTCGGCGGCTCCGGAACGCGCTCCGGACGCAGGGCTTCGCTGGGCGACTTCGGGATAATCGGTCCCTTTTGCGCCTGGGTATCGTTGCTCTGGTTCGTCGTATCGCTCACCGGCAATCCTCTAAAACTTGACCCTCACTTCGCTATTTCGCGAAGCAATGCGGCAAAAGCAGGTTCTGCCGCCGTTCAACGACGCCGCTGCCGGTCGTTATGCTTTCGCACGCCCCCTTACGCAACGTAGAGGACGGCCGGTTTGCGGTGCAAGGGAGACCCGTCACACCGCTTGCAGGACTCTTATTGCGCGTAACGGCGCAGTACGAGCGACGCGTTCGTGCCGCCGAATCCGAACGAGTTGGACAGCGCCACATTGATGTCTCGCTCACGCGCCTTGTGCGGAACAAGATCGATCGCCGTCTCCCGTTCGGGATTGTCGAGATTGAGTGTCGGCGGCGCGATATTGTCGCGAATGGCGAGCGTGGCGAAGATCGCCTCGATGGCACCGGCAGCACCGAGAAGGTGTCCTGTCGCCGACTTGGTCGAGGACATGGAGATCTTCGACGCCGCATTGCCGACCAGTCGCTCGACGGCGCCGAGTTCGATCGTGTCGGCCATGGTCGAGGTACCGTGGGCATTGATGTAGTCGATATCGGCGGGCGTCAGCCCGGCGCGTTTCAGCGCCATCGCCATGCAGCGGCCGGCGCCCTCGCCGTCTTCGGAGGGCGCGGTGATGTGATAGGCATCGCCCGACAAGCCGTAGCCGACGATTTCGGCGTAGATCCTGGCGCCGCGCGCCTTGGCATGTTCCAGTTCCTCGAGCACGACGATGCCGGCGCCTTCGCCCATGACGAAGCCGTCGCGGTCGCGGTCATAGGGGCGCGAAGCCTTCTGCGGGTCATCGTTGTGCTGGGTCGACAGCGCCTTGCAGGCGGCAAAACCTGCAAGCGAAATGCGGCTGACGGGGGATTCCGTACCGCCGGCGACCATGACGTCGGCGTCGCCCAGCGCAATCAAGCGCGCGGCATCGCCGATCGCATGCGCGCCCGTCGAGCAGGCGGTGACGACCGAATGATTGGGTCCGCGCAGCTTGTGGCGGATCGAGACCTGGCCGGAGACGAGGTTGATCAGGCGGCCGGGAATGAAGAAGGGGGAGATGCGGCGCGGGCCCTTGTCGCGCAGGGTATAACCCGCCTCGACAATGCCTTCGATGCCGCCGATGCCGGAGCCGATCAGCACGCCGGTGGCGATCTGGTCCTCATCGGTTTCAGGATGCCAGCCGGCATCGGCAAGCGCCATGTCGGCGGCGGCCATGCCGTAGATGATGAAGGGATCGACCTTGCGCTGCTCCTTCGGCTCCATCCACTGATCGACATTGAAGGTGCCGTCGGTGCCATCACCGATAGGAATACGGCAGGCGATCTTGGCGGGAAGGTCATCGACCTCGAATTCGGTGACGAGGCGGGCGCCGTTCTGACCGGCAAGCAGCCGGGACCACGTCACCTCGGTTCCGCATCCCAAGGGTGATACCATGCCGGTACCGGTGATGACGACACGTCTCATCGCGTGCTTTCCCCCGTCTCTTATGTTCTATGGAGAAATATGCCGAAAAGAAAAGGGCGGACTCCAGGCCCGCCCTTTCTCAAATTCACAGGATCAGGCCTGGGCCTTCTCAATAAACTTCACTGCATCGCCAACCGTCAGGATCGAGTCGGCGGCGTCGTCAGGAATTTCAACGCCGAATTCTTCTTCGAAAGCCATGACAAGTTCGACCGTGTCGAGCGAGTCAGCGCCCAGATCGTCGATAAAGCTGGCGCTCTCGACGACCTTGTCGGCGTCGACGCCAAGATGATCAATAACAATTTTCTTTACGCGTTCTGCGATATCGCTCATGTCGGTTTCCTCGACCTTATGTCCTGATCGGAATGCCATCGCGGCACCCCTACCCTGTTTCAGCCTGCGATGTTTTCAGACACCCTCGGCAAACTCGTTTACCCGGCTTCAGAGATGTCCCAGGCTTGCAAAAAGCCCGCCGGTCCGTCTGCTTTCTCGGGACGACTGTTCACAGTCATGGCCCGCTTAACATGCTTTATGTCTGCCGCAAAGCCAGAAAATCAACGGTTCGTGATTGCTCAACATGCTATTGGCGGAATTATTCCCATGCCAACAGTTTGTCGTTTCAGATCATCGCCATGCCGCCGTTTACGTGCAGCGTCTGGCCCGTCATATAGGCAGCCTCGGAGGACGCAAGGTAAGCGACCGCCGAAGCGACCTCGCCACCCGTTCCCATGCGCTTCATCGGGATCGCTCCCATGATCGCTTCCTTCTGCTTGTCATTGAGCTTGCCGGTCATGGCGCTTTCGATGAAACCGGGCGCCACGCAGTTGACCGTCACGTTGCGGGTGGCAATTTCCTGCGCCAGGGACTTGGTGAAGCCGATCATACCGGCCTTGGAGGCGCAGTAATTGGCCTGGCCCGGATTGCCGGTGACGCCGACGATGGAGGTGATGTTGATGATGCGGCCATAGCGGCGGCGCATCATCGGATGCGTCAATTCGCGCGTCAGGCGGAAGGTCGCCGTCAGGTTCACTTCGAGGACGCTGTCCCAGTCCTCGTCGCTCATGCGCACGAACAGCCCGTCGCGGGTGATGCCGGCATTGTTGACGAGGATGTCGACGCCTTCAAGGTCGGCCTCTGCTTTCTGGCCGAGCGCCTTGACCTCATCGCGGTCGGAGAGGTTCGCCGGGAAGATCTTGACGCGCTCGCCGAGATCGGCCGCCAGCGCTTCCAGCTTCTCGACGCGGGTGCCATGCAGGCCGACGATGGCGCCCTGCTTATGAAGAAGGCGGGCGATTTCCTCGCCGATACCGCCCGAAGCGCCTGTGACGAGAGCCTTGCGGCCGGAAAGATCGAGCATGGAAACGTTCCTTATATCAGGGACACCAAATCCGGTGTCCGGAAATACCAATCAGGCCATGAGGGCGGCGACGGCCGCGTCGATATCCGCCGGACCGTTGACGGAGATGCCGGTGATCGTCTTGTCGATGCGGCGGGCAAGGCCGGTCAGCACCTTGCCGGAACCGAGTTCATAAAGCGTCGTCACGCCATTTCCGGCAAACCATTCCACCGTCTCGCGCCAGCGGACCTGGCCGGTCACCTGCTCGACCAGCAGGCTGGCAATCTCGTCGGCGCCGGTCACCGGGGCGGCACGGACATTGGCGATGACGGGCACGACGGGGTCGGACTTCGCGACTTTTGCCAGCGCTTCGCGCATGGCGTCGGCGGCGGGCGCCATCAGCGTCGAATGGAACGGAGCAGAGACCGGCAGCAGGATGGCGCGCTTGGCGCCCTTGTCGGTCGCAAGGGCGGCCGCCTTTTCGACGGCTGCCTTCTCGCCCGAGATGACGATCTGGCCGCCGCCATTGTCGTTGGCGATCTGGCAAGCGCCGATAGCGGCCGCTGCCTCACAGACGGCAACGACGTCGGCATGTTCGAGGCCGATGATCGCGGCCATGGCGCCGACGCCGACGGGGACGGCGGCCTGCATGGCATTGCCGCGGATACGCAACAGCCGAGCGGTGTCGGCGAGCGAAAAGCTGCCGGCGGCGCAAAGTGCCGAATATTCGCCGAGCGAGTGGCCGGCGACGTAGGCGACCTTGGACTTCAGATCCAGCCCCTTGGCTTCGAGAACGCGGACAACGGCGATCGAGACGGCCATCAGCGCCGGCTGGGCGTTCGCCGTCAAGGTCAGCGTATCCTCGGGACCGTTGAACATGACGTCCGAAAGCTTTTCACCGAGTGCCTCATCGACCTCTTCGAAAACGGCGCGGGCTTCCGCGAAATTCTCGGCGAGATCCTTGCCCATGCCGACGGCCTGGCTGCCCTGACCGGGAAAAGTGAAAGCAATGGTCATTTTCATGTCCCTGATTGCGCCCCTTGAGGCTGTTTTGCCTCCAATTGACATTCTTTCCGGCAGAGTCAAGTAGCGGCTCATTCTCCGCAAAGCCTTTCGCGCGCGCGCAAAAGCCCGGCTTTTGCTCTTGCGCTCCGCCAAATCCAGCCTAGATTTGCCCGGACCTCCCAAGGCTTTCACCTCTCTCCCAAGGTTTTTCCATGAAGTACAATTCACTAGGCCGCACCGATATTTCCGTTTCAGAGATTTGCCTTGGCACCATGACCTGGGGCTCGCAGAACAGCGAAGCCGATGCGCATGCGCAGATGGATTACGCCGTCGAAAAGGGCGTCAATTTCTTCGATACGGCCGAGCTTTATCCAACCACCCCGGTTTCAGCGGCGACACAGGGCTGGACCGAAGACTATATCGGCAGCTGGTTCGAGAAGACCGGCAAGCGCGGCGATATCGTGCTCGCCACCAAGGTCGCCGGCCGCGGCCGCGATTATCTGCGCGGCGGCGAAGGTGCCGATGCAAAGAATATCCGCCTGGCGCTCGAGGCCAGCCTGATGCGGCTGAAGACGGATTACGTCGACCTCTACCAGATCCACTGGCCGAACCGCGGGCATTTCCATTTCCGCCAGAACTGGAGCTACAATCCGTTCACCCAGGATCGCGACAAGGCGGTCGCCAATATGCTCGACATCCTGGAAACGCTCGGCGCTCTGGTGAAGGAGGGCAAGATCCGCGCGATCGGCCTTTCCAACGAAACCACCTGGGGCATACACAAATACCTGACGCTCTCCGAACAGAAGGGCCTGCCGCGGGTCGCCAGCGTCCAGAACGAATACAACCTGCTCTACCGCCATTTCGATCTCGATCTCGCCGAACTCTCGCATCATGAGGATGTCGGACTGCTCGCCTATTCGCCGCTCGCCGGCGGTATCCTGTCCGGCAAATATATCGACGGCGGCAGGCCGAAAGGTTCCCGCGGTTCGATCAACCCCGATATCGGCGGGCGGCTGCAGCCGCTGCAGGAGCCGGCGACCAGAGCCTATCTGGAGATCGCCGCAACATATGGACTCGACCCGGCAGCGATGGCGCTCGCCTTTTGCCTGTCACGTCCGTTCATGGCCTCGGTCATCATCGGCGCGACGTCGATGGAGCAGTTGAAAATCGATATCGGCGCGGCAGACATTACGCTTTCGAACGAGGTCCTGGCGGAAATCGCCAAGGTGCACCGGCAGTATCCGCTGACGCTTTGATCATGTTTGTTTGGCGCCTGCCCGATGCCGACCATTGGCCGGCGTCGGGTTCGGGTATCCGATTGCGCTTGCCTTTGCCCGAAAAATCCGTATAAGCCGCCGTGTTCGTTAACCCGGTCTTCTGGCTGGTGGCTGAACGGAGGGCCGGTTTCCTCGCGGAAATCGTTCGGAACGGAAGCGTTCCAGCCTCCCGTGTCTCCGCTCTCGACCGTCTCGGAAACGCTTTCTTGCCTGGGTCCGCCCAATCAGGAGCAGTCGTTGAGGCTTAGCCGCCGAATATCGGGTTGAACCAAACGCAAGAAAGGCAAAGCTGTCATGGCTCTTTATGAACATGTATTCCTTGCCCGGCAGGATATTTCCGCTCAGCAGGTCGATGCCCTCGTAGAACAGTACAAGGGTGTGATCGAAGCGAATGGCGGTAAAGTCGGGCGTATCGAGAACTGGGGCCTCAAGTCCCTCACCTACCGCATCAAGAAGAACCGCAAGGCGCACTACGCCCTGATGGACATCGATGCGCCGGCTGCTGCCGTCCAGGAAATGGAACGTCAGATGCGCATCAGCGAAGACGTTCTTCGCTACATGACGATCGCCGTCGAGAAGCATGAAGAAGGTCCGTCTGCCATGATGCAGAAGCGCGACCGTGACGACCGTCCGCGCGAAGGCGGCCGTGGCCCGCGTGAAGGCGGATTCGGCGATCGTGACCGTGGCCCGCGTCCGCCGCGTGAAGGTGGCTTCGGCGACCGCGACGACCGTCCGCGCCGTCCGCGCGAAGACCGTGTATAAGGGAGATCTGAGATATGTCTGAAACTTCCTCCGCTCCGGTCCGCCGCCCGTTCCATCGCCGCCGCAAGACCTGCCCGTTCTCCGGCGCCAACGCGCCGCGGATCGACTACAAGGACGTACGCCTGCTGCAGCGCTACATTTCCGAGCGCGGCAAGATCGTTCCGTCCCGCATCACGGCCGTTTCCCAGAAGAAGCAGCGCGAACTCGCCCAGGCGATCAAGCGCGCCCGTTTCCTCGGCCTGCTGCCCTACGTCGTCGCCTGATCATCGGCCGACGCACACACCCTTGAGGGAAGGCATTCGTGCCTTCCCTTTTCCCTTCCGCGATGGGCGCGGATCGGAACTCTTAAAACCCATGTTGAGACGTTTCTGAATTTGATTCAGCAACATCCTCTAACTGCTTGATGAAGCAGGACAGCGACCTTGAAACGACCGAACATTAAAACGCTGCTGATCGGCGCACTCGCCGGATTGACCGCCGCCCTGCTGGTGCTGGGCGCGAGCATGCAGCCGTCGTTTTTCAGCGCGCTTCTCTACACGGCTTCGGCTTTGCCGATCCTGATCGTCGGGCTCGGCTGGGGCAATACCGCCGCGATCTCGGCCGTCGTCAGCGCCGCAGCACTCGGCGCGATCTTGATCTCGCCTTCCTTCGCGCTGATCATGACGATGGTGACGCTGCTGCCGGCCGGTTGGCTGAGCCATCTCGCCAATCTGGCGCGTCCCGCCTCCGAACTCGGCGGCCCCGACCATCTGCTTGCCTGGTATCCGCTCTCCGATATCCTGCTGCATCTTTGCGGTCTGGTGACGCTCGCCGTCATCGTCATCGGTGTGATCATCGGCTACGGGCCTGAGATCACCGATCCGATCGTCGACCTGCTGATCACCTCGCTCAAGCAGCAGCAGCCGGAATTCATGCCCGATCCGGCAGCGACCGCGCAGACCAAGTCGCTGATCCTGCTGATGCTGCCGGCTTTGCAGGGCGGCATGTGGGTCAGCATGCTGTTTGCCGCCTATTATTTCGCTGTGCGCATCGTTGCAGCCTCCGGCAAGGGCCTTCGCCCGCGTGAGGACATTCCCTCGTCGCTGCGGATGAACCGCAACTCGATCTTCATCTTCCTGGCCGGGCTTGCCGCCTGCTTTTTCGGCGGCGTCCCGGCACTGGTCGGCGCGACCGTGATCGGCGCCTTCGGCGCCGGCTTCATGCTTTCCGGTTTCGCCTCGCTGCATTTCCGCACGCGCGGCAAGGACTGGCGCATACCGGCCCTCATCCTCTGCTATCTGGCCTCGATGCTCATGCTGCTGCCAGCTCTCCTCATCCTCGTTCTCGGTCTCAGCGATACGCGCAAGGCGATCGCGCTGACCCCGACGAAAGATGCTGATACCCCCAAACAATCCGATACGAAAATCTGAGACACAAGAAAGGAAAAAGAAAATGCAAGTCATCCTTCTCGAACGCATCTCCAAGCTCGGCCAGATGGGCGAAACCGTAAAGGTTCGCGACGGCTTTGCCCGCAACTACCTGCTGCCGCTCGGCAAGGCGCTGCGCGCCAACGCCGCCAACAAGACCCGCTTCGAAGCGGAGCGCGCAACGCTCGAAGCCCGCAACCTGGAGCGCAAGTCGGAAGCCCAGACGGTCGCCGACGTTCTCGACGGCAAGTCCTTCATCGTCGTACGCTCCGCCGGCGAAACCGGCCAGCTCTACGGTTCGGTTGCTGCCCGTGACGTCGTCGATATTCTCGGCGCCGAAGGCTTCAACATCGGCCGCAACCAGGTTCACCTCAACACGCCGATCAAGTCGATCGGCCTGCACAAGGTCGAGCTGCAGCTGCATGCCGAAGTCGAAATTCACGTCGAGCTGAACGTTGCCCGTTCTGCCGAAGAGGCAGAGCGCCAGTCCAAGGGCGAAGAACTCACCTCGGTCGACGCGATCTACGGCGTCGACGAAGACGCGCTGCGTCCGGAAGACTTCTTCGATCCGGAAGCCGATGGCGTCGACGAAGACGAAGCATAATTTCGTCGGAGCGATCCGCGAGAGGGAAGCCCGGCCACCGCGCCGGGCTTTTTCGTTTCCACCCCTTCGATATGAGCCGCTGATCGGCTCGCTTCTTTTAAGGGGATCTTCCGGATGTTTTTGCTGCGTGCCTTATCGCATCGCGCTAAAATGACATTCTCCGAAGCGGATGGGCTGAGTCGGCGCCATACCGTGTCGTGCGGGTGACACTGCCAGTATTTCTCCTTTGCGTCGCCCAAGACTGTGGAGAAGTCGAACAACGTGCACAGTGTTCAGGATTTGGGCGAAGCGAGCCCCCGCTCCTTTCGTAGCCTCTTGATTTTCGCGTCCGGAATTGCAAATCCGGAGCTGGAAAAAGACAGAACGGATGATGATGAACGACGCCGCTCGAAAGATTGCAGCCGTTGCTCCGTCGGAGCAGCATTATCGCGAAGCACCCAACAACATCGAAGCCGAGCAGGCGCTTCTGGGTGCGATCCTGATGAACAACGACGCCTATTACCGGGTGTCGGACTTCCTGAAGCCGATCCATCTTTATGAACCGCTGCACCGGAAGATCTTCGAGGTTGCCGGCGATATCATCCGCATGGGCAAGATCGCCAATCCGGTGACGATCAAGACCTTCCTGAAGGCCGACGAGAAGGTCGGCGACATGACGGTTTCGCAATATCTGGCGAGCCTCGTCAGCAATGCCGTTACCGTCATCAATGCCGAGGATTACGGCCGGGCGATCTACGACCTGGCGCTGCGCCGAGCGCTGATCACCATCGGCGAGGACGTCGTCAACATCGCCTATGACGCGCCGCTCGACATGCCGCCGCAGTCGCAGATCGAGGATACCGAACGCCGCCTCTTCGAACTGGCGGAAAACGGCCGCTACGACGGCGGCTTCCAGGCCTTCAACGATGCGGTCGCGCTGGCGATCGACATGGCGGCCGTCGCCAAGGAACGCGACGGCGGGCTTTCCGGCATTTCCACCGGCATCCATTCGCTGGATTCCAAGATGGGCGGTTTGCAGCGGTCGGACTTGATCGTGCTTGCCGGACGCCCCGGCATGGGCAAGACCTCGCTTGCTACAAATATCGCCTACAACATCGCCGCCGCCTATGAAGGCGAAGTCCAGTCGGACGGCAGCATGAAGGCGAAGAACGGCGGCGTCGTCGGTTTCTACTCGCTCGAAATGTCGTCCGAACAGCTTGCCACCCGTATCATCTCTGAGCAGACCGAAGTCTCCTCCTCGAAGATCCGCCGCGGCGACATCAACGATGCCGATTTCGAAAAGCTCGTCGCCTGCTCGATGATGATGCAGAAGGTGCCGCTCTTTATCGACCAGACCGGCGGCATCTCGATCGCCCAGCTTTCGGCCCGCGCGCGCCGTCTGAAGCGCCAGCGCGGCCTCGACGTGCTTGTGGTCGACTACATTCAGCTGATGACCGGCTCGGGCAAATCCAGCGACAACCGCGTGCAGGAAATCACCCAGATCACCACCGGCCTGAAGGCGCTCGGCAAGGAGCTCAACGTTCCGATCATCGCGCTGTCGCAGCTCTCGCGTCAGGTCGAAAGCCGCGACGACAAGCGGCCGCAGCTGTCCGACCTTCGCGAATCCGGCTCGATCGAGCAGGACGCCGACGTCGTGCTCTTCGTGTTCCGCGAGGAATATTATGTCAAGAATTCGGAGCCGCGCGACCTCCACGATCCGAAATATCCGGAATGGGAAGCGCTGTTCGACAAGGTGAAGGGCACGGCCGACGTCATCATTGCCAAGCAACGCCACGGGCCTACGGGCACGGTGAAGCTCGCCTTCCAGGCGGAATTCACGCGCTTTGCAGATCTCGCCGATCCCTCCTTCACCCAATATGAAGAGCACTGATCGCGCGGATGCTGCATGCAGCGCCGGGCTTTCCCTTGACATAGTTGATCTTTAAACTGGCCGGAGAATCCTTCTCCGGCCTCTTTTCGATGTGGATCATGAGCGAATTTTTCGACGCCCCCGAAGACGACAATTTTGCCTCGGCAGGGCTGCGGCTGACCGTCGACCTCACCGCCCTGACGGAGAACTGGCGCGACATGGCGCGCCGCTCCAGTGCGGCGCGCGCCTCGGCAGTCGTCAAAGCGGATGCTTACGGCATGGGCATCGAGGATGCCGGCGAAGCGCTGTATATGGCCGGCGCGCGTGACTTCTTCGTCGCGACCGTCGACGAGGGCGTAACACTTCGCCTCTATGCGCCCGAGGCGCGCATCTTCGTGCTCTCAGGCATATGGCCCGGCACCGAACGGCGTTTCTTCGAGAACGATCTGGTGCCGGTGATTTCCTCCGACGAACAGCTCGCCTTCTGGATGGCGGTGCTCGCCGATTACGGCGACTACCCCTGCGCGCTGCATGTCGATACCGGCTTCAATCGGCTCGGACTGCATATCGACGATGCGATCGCGCTCGCCGACGACGTCTCACGGCCGGCGAGCTTCGCGCCCGTGCTTGTCATGAGCCACCTCGCCTGCGCCGACGATCCCACCCATGCGATGAACCGGCAGCAGCTCGAATCATTCCACAGAGTTAGCGCTGCTTATGAAGGCATCGATTCAAGCCTTGCCGCCTCGGCCGGCATCTTTCTCGGTGAGGATTATCACTTCGACCTGACCCGCCCCGGCATCGCGCTCTATGGCGGCGAAGCGGTCAGCGGCATGGTGAACCCGATGCGGCCGGTGGCAACTGCGGAAGCGCGCATCATCCAGGTGCGCAGCGTTGAAGCCGGCGAGACCGTCAGCTATGGGCGGGCGCTGCAGCTTCGCCGCGAAAGCCGGCTGGCGATCGCCTCGGCCGGCTATGCCGACGGCTACATGCGCAGCCAGTCGAGCGGCGGTGTGCCGCTGCGCCAGGTGGTGCCGCAAGGCGGGCAAGGCTTCATCGCCGGACACAAGGTACCGGTTGCCGGCCGGATCACCATGGACCTGACGATCTTCGATATCACCGACCTGCCTGACAACGCCGTGCGCGCTGGGGATTATGTCGAGCTGTTCGGAAAGAACCTGCCGGTCGACGATGTGGCGCGGACATCCGGCACGATCGGATACGAGATTCTGACCAGCATGGGCTTCCGCCACGAGCGGCGCTACGTGGCCGAGGAATAACGGCCGTCCTGTTCAACGGCTGCTGAGGGCGAGACGGACACCGAGCGCCACGAAAAGCGCACCGAGGCCGCGATCGAGCCAGAGGCCGACTTTTTGATTATGCCTGACCGCATCGGCAAGGCGCCCGCCAAGAAGGACGAGCGGCGGTTCGATGAAGGCGGCGACGACGATGATCAGCCCGCCATGCAGCATGAGCTGCGCCCATGCCGGCCCTGCCCCTTCGACGACGAATTGCGGCAGGAAGGCGAGGAAGAATATCGCCACTTTCGGATTGAGCAGCGACACCAGAATTCCCTGCCGATAGATTCTTGCAACCGGCAATTTTTCACCAGCAGCCTTTATCAGGCCATCGCCGCCACCGGAGCGCAAAGCCTGAATGCCGAGCCAGACGAGATAGGCGGCGCCGATCCATTTGACCGTGGAGAAGGCGACTGCGGAAGCGGCAAGCATGGCCGAGAGACCGAGTGCAGCCATCAGCACGTGCAGGCAAGCGCCGGACCAGACGCCGAACAGCGCGGAAAAACCGGCACGTTTTCCGCTTCTCATCGTGTGACCGAGGATGAAGGCGATATCGGGTCCAGGCGAGAGGTTCAGCAAAACCGCCGCCGACAGAAATGCAAGCCAGTGCGCAAACGAATAATCGAACATCATCATCATTCCAAATAAGCAGAAGCAAAGCATAGGCAGGGGTGCGCTGATGGGGAAATCATTAGTTTTGATCCGTCGCGATAGCCATTATCTCAAGCACGACAATGATTCGGTGAAGCGGCGCGTCGCTTCGCTCGGGAACCCGGACTGAAAGAGTAATCGATGGCGAAGGCCAGGACACAATTCATCTGCCAGAGTTGCGGCACGGTTCATAACCGCTGGGCCGGCAAATGCGAGAACTGCGGCGAATGGAACACCATCGTCGAGGAAGACCCGATGGGCGGGATCGGCTCCGGTCCCGGCAAGACGCCGAAGAAGGGCCGACCGGTGGCGCTGACGGCGCTCTCCGGCGAGATCGAGGAAGCGCCACGCATCCATACCGCGATGTCGGAGCTCGACAGGGCGCTCGGCGGCGGTTTCGTGCGCGGTTCGGCGGTGCTAATCGGCGGCGATCCCGGCATCGGCAAATCGACGCTGCTGATGCAGGCCGCCGCCGCCCTTGCGCGGCGCGGCCACAAGATCATCTACGTCTCCGGCGAAGAAGCCGTGGCGCAGGTCCGGCTGCGGGCACAGCGCCTTGCGGCGGCCGATACCGATGTGATGCTGGCAGCCGAAACCAATGTCGAGGATATTCTGGCGACACTCGCCGAGGGCAAGCGGCCGGACCTCGTCATCATCGATTCCATCCAGACGCTGTGGAGCGAACTTGCCGAATCGGCGCCGGGAACGGTGACGCAGGTGCGCACTGGGGTGCAGGCAATGATCCGTTTCGCCAAGCAGACAGGGGCCGCCATGGTGCTCGTCGGCCATGTGACCAAGGACGGGCAGATTGCCGGGCCGCGCGTCGTCGAACACATGGTCGATGCCGTGCTCTATTTCGAAGGCGACCGCGGCCATCACTACCGCATCCTGCGCACAGTCAAGAACCGCTTCGGCCCGACCGACGAGATCGGCGTCTTCGAAATGTCCGACAGAGGCTTGCGCGAAGTCGCCAATCCCTCGGAACTCTTCCTCGGCGAACGCAACGAGAAATCGCCGGGCGCTGCCGTCTTCGCCGGTATGGAGGGCACCCGTCCCATTCTCGTCGAGGTACAGGCGCTGGTGGCACCGACCTCGCTCGGCACGCCGCGGCGCGCCGTGGTCGGCTGGGATTCGGCGCGGCTGTCGATGATCCTCGCAGTTCTTGAGGCCCATTGCGGCGTCAGGCTCGGCCAGCACGACGTCTATCTCAACGTTGCCGGCGGTTACCGCATCTCCGAACCGGCGGCCGATCTTGCCGTCGCCTCGGCACTCGTTTCCTCGCTTGCCGGTATTGCCCTTCCTGCCGATTGCGTCTATTTCGGCGAAGTCAGCCTGTCGGGCGCCATCCGACCGGTTGCGCACACCGCCCAGCGCCTCAAGGAAGCCGAGAAGCTGGGTTTTTCGGCAGCACTGCTTCCATCCGCCTCCGCCGAACTGCCGAAAGGCTCCGGCGGGCGCTGGAGCGAAGTCGCAAGCCTGCCGGATCTGGTCGTGCGCATCGCCGGATCGAACGGAGCGCTGCGTGTGGAAGACGACGTTTGATCCTTTCATTGCCAAGAGTGGTGATGATATAGGAGCACACGATAAGGCACGACACGGCCGCCAAGCGGCAGTCCTGGAGTTGAATTTACATGCCCATTACGATTTTCGACGGTATTGTCATCGGCGTCGTGCTCTTCTCCGCCGTGCTGGCGATGGTCCGCGGCTTTTCGCGCGAGATTCTTTCGATCGCGAGCTGGGGCGGTTCGGCCGCGGCTGCCTACTATCTCTATCCGTACCTGCTGCCCTACGCGAAAAAATACACCGATGACGACCGCATCGCGATCGTCGGTTCGGCAGCGGTCGTCTTCCTGATCGCGCTCATCGTCATCTCCTTCATCACAATGAAGATCGCCGATTTCATCATCGACAGCCGTGTCGGCGCGCTCGACCGCACGCTCGGCTTCCTGTTCGGGGCAGCGCGCGGCGTGCTGCTCCTGGTCGTCGCCGTCGCCTTCTGGAACTGGCTCGTCGATGTCGACCACCGTCCGGCCTGGGTCAACGAAGCGAAGTCGAAGCCCTTCCTGGATTCGATGGTCGTGAAGCTGAAATCGGTTCTGCCGGAGCAATTTGCCCAGATGATACCGGAAAGCATCCGTGATAAGCTGCAGCCGCCGGCACAGGGCGCCGAAGGTACTACGCCGCCGACGGGCGACCAGGCTCCGGCGGAAGACGCACCGACCGCGCCTGCAGACGGCGCGCAGCAGCCGGCGAATTGACACAGTGTTCAAGAGCTTGACCCGCCTTCCGGCAATCGCCATTTGAGCGGGATCTGAAATGAGGGTCCGGCCGAGCATTCCAGCTCCGCCGGGCTCAGCTATTTCTGGAAATGCCGATCCATTCTTGTGAGAGCAGAGGCCCGCAGAAATGAACCAGTCCCATTCCTTCCCGAACGACGATCCACTCGACGGAGATACGCTGCATGAAGAATGCGGGGTTTTCGGAATTCTGGGACATCCCGATGCCGCCGCGCTCACGGCTCTCGGCCTGCATGCGCTTCAACATCGCGGACAGGAAGCGGCCGGCATCGTCTCCTTCGACGGCAAGCGCTTTTATCAAGAGCGCCACATGGGCCTCGTCGGCGACCACTATACCAATCCGATGACGCTGGCCCGCCTGCCCGGCAGCATTACGATCGGTCATACCCGCTACTCGACAACCGGCGAAGTGGCCATGCGCAACGTGCAGCCGCTCTTTGCCGAACTGGAAGAAGGCGGCATTGCCATTGCCCATAACGGCAATTTCACCAACGGCCTGACGCTTCGCCGCCAGATCATCGCGACCGGCGCCATTTGTCAGTCGACCTCCGATACCGAAGTCGTCCTTCACCTCATCGCCCGTTCCCGCCACGCTTCCACGTCCGACCGCTTCATCGACGCCATTCGCCAGATGGAAGGCGGCTATTCGATGCTCGCCATGACGCGCACCAAACTGATTGCCGCGCGCGACCCGACCGGCATCCGCCCACTCGTCATGGGAGAATTCGACGGCAAGCCGATCTTCTGCTCGGAGACCTGCGCGCTCGACATCATCGGCGCCAAGTTCATCCGTGACGTTGAGAACGGCGAGGTTATCATCTGTGAAATCCAGCCCGACGGTTCGATCAGCATCGATGCGCGCAAGCCCAGCAAGCCGCAGCCGGAACGCCTCTGCCTGTTCGAATATGTCTATTTTGCTCGCCCGGACTCGGTCGTCGGTGGCCGCAACGTCTATACGACGCGCAAGAGCATGGGCATGAACCTTGCGAAGGAATCGCCTGTCGATGGCGACGTGATCGTGCCGGTGCCGGATGGCGGCACGCCGGCGGCGCTCGGCTATGCGCAGCAGAGCGGCATTCCCTTCGAGTACGGCATCATCCGTAACCATTATGTCGGGCGCACCTTCATCGAGCCGACGCAGCAGATCCGCGCCTTCGGTGTGAAGCTGAAGCATTCGGCCAACCGGGCGATGATCGAAGGCAAGCGCGTGGTGCTGGTCGATGATTCCATCGTGCGTGGCACGACGTCTCTCAAGATCGTCCAGATGATCCGTGAAGCCGGGGCGCGCGAAGTCCATGTCCGCGTCGCAAGCCCGATGATCTTCTTCCCGGATTTCTACGGCATCGACACGCCCGATGCCGAAAAGTTGCTGGCAAACCAGTATGCCGATGTCGAAGCCATGGCCAAATATATCGGCGCGGACTCGCTCGCCTTCCTGTCGATCAACGGACTTTACCGTGCCGTTGGCGGCGAGGATCGCAACCCCGCCCGGCCGCAGTTCACCGACCACTATTTTACCGGCGACTATCCGACCCGCCTGCTCGACAAGAACGGCGAGTCCATGGGCAACAAAATCTCCATGCTTGCCAGCAACGGCTGACACGGCGCGCCGGCTTTTTCATTGTCCATCCCGAGGGGTGCATCGCACCCCTCTCCCTTCGTGAGGGAACACGACATCATGAATATCAATCTTGAGGGCAAGATCGCACTCGTCACCGGTGCGTCGCGCGGCATCGGCTATTTCACGGCGCTGGAACTTGCCAAAGCCGGCGCCCACGTGATTGCCTGCGCGCGCACGGTCGGCGGGCTCGAGGATCTCGACGATGCAATCAAGGCCGTCGGCGGCACGGCGACCCTCGTGCCCTTCGACCTTTCCGACATGAATGCGATCGATGCGCTCGGCGGCTCGATCTTCGAGCGCTGGGGCAAGCTCGACATCCTCGTCGCCAATGCCGGCGTGCTCGGCGTCATTTCGCCGATCGGCCATATCGAAGCGAAAGTGTTCGAGAAGGTGATGACTATCAATGTCACCGCGACATGGCGGCTGATCCGCTCGGTCGACCCGCTGCTTGCCCGCTCGGATGCCGGCCGCGCGGTGATCCTGTCTTCGGGTGCCGCCCACAAGTGCCGCCCCTTCTGGGGCGCCTATTCCGCTTCCAAGGCTGCGGTCGAAGCGCTGGCGCGCACATGGGCCGGCGAGAGCCAAAGCACCCCGCTGCGGGTCACCAGCGTCGATCCGGGGGCGACACGCACGGCGATGCGGGCGCAGGCGGTGCCCGGCGAAGATCCGCAGACGCTGCCGCATCCCTCCGAGGTCGCAAAGGCAATCCTGCCGTTGCTGGGGCCTGGTGTGACGGAGACGGGCAAGCTGTTCATCGTTCGGGAGAACAAGCTCGTCGATTATCGCCTGCCCGAATAGGCCGGCGTTTCAGATAGGCCGGACGTTTCAATTCGCTGCAACGGCGGGGAACAGATGCGCCAGGCCCGTTTCCGACGGGCATAGTGCATTGAGGTCAACCGGTCCCTGGATACCGTCCAAGGTGCCGTTATCGGCAAATTGCCAGATCGACCAACGGCTGCACTCTTCCTGCCTCGGTTCTCTGAACACGCTGCGCAGCCACAGATAGTGGTCGGGGAAGCGTGATTCATTGCCTTTCAGATATTGATCGAAGAACTCCTGCGTGACGTAGAAAATAGGCTTTTCGGAAAGGTGCCGTTCAGCTCGATGAAAAAGGCGTTCACCTCGGCAACCATTTCCTCGAGCGTCGGGATCCTGTTGCAATTGCCGACAAACTCCAGATCGACGGCGATCGGCAGAGTTCCCTGCTCCTTCGGCACGGTCGCCAGGACATTCTGCGCCTGATCCTTGCCCGGACGGCAGAAGGTGAAGAAATGATAAGCGCCCCTGACCACTCCAGCATCTCCGGCGCGCTGCCAGTTATCGGCGAACTTGGAATCCCGATGGTCTCCGCCTTCGGTCGCCTTCATGAAGGCGAAACGGACATTCGGCTGCGCGGCAACAACCTTCCAATCGATATCGCCCTGGTGATGGCTGACATCGATGCCTTGGATTGGATAGGTGCTCAGAGAGGGATTGTTGAAGCGAAGCATCCCGAAGTAGTATGCGAAATATACAGCGAATGCGACCGCCAGAACCGCAGTCGCTCCGATCGTCGATCGGGCAAGTCTCCGCATCCCTTCCCCCTATTTTCAACAGCTTCTCAACTGGCTATGCGAGATTTGTGCTCCGAAAATGGCGGACGAATTTCAAGAGCGCGCCAATGGGTTTCAAAGACGTTGGTTGCTGCCATCGATTCACCGGATAGATGGATCCCGTTGCCGCTGGATCGCTCTTCGCCCCCTTGACCGGAGGCGCGAACCGGGCCATAAAACCCGCCATGAAAACGGTTATCTGCATTATCTGCCGGAAGATTATTCGCTAGCGCGAGCGCTGGCCCGGCCGTTTTCGTCTCCCAAATAGTCAAGATGCGAAACGCCCCGGTCCGCCGGTCGCGATATTTTTCTGATCATGCCTTTGGGAGAGTGAAATGGACGCGACGCCGGAACTGAAGCTGTACAACACGCTGACGCGGGAAAAATCGGTCTTTTCGCCGATCGATCCCAACAATGTCCGCATGTATGTCTGCGGCCCGACCGTCTATGACTTCGCTCATATCGGCAATGCCCGGCCAGCCATTGTCTTCGACATGCTGTTCCGGCTGCTGCGCCATGCCTATGGCGAAGATCACGTCACTTATGCCCGCAACATCACCGACGTCGACGACAAGATCAATGCGCGGGCGCTTCGCGACCATCCGGGCTTGCCGCTCAATGAAGCGATCCGCGCGGTCACGGAAAAGACCGAGACGCAATATCACGCGGATGTCGCCGAACTCGGCTGCCTGGAGCCGAGCTTCGAGCCGCGCGCCACCGACAATATCGTTGAGATGACCGAGATCATCGAGAAGCTGATCGGCAACGGTCACGCCTATGTCGCATCGGGGGAAGTGCTGTTCGACACCAAATCCATGGCGGATTACGGTCAGCTTTCGAAGCGCCCGCTCGACGAGCAGCAGGCCGGCGCCCGCATCGCCGTCGACGCGCACAAGAAGAATCCGGGTGATTTCGTGCTCTGGAAGCTGTCGAGCCACAACGAGCCCGGCTGGGAGAGCCCGTGGGGCCGCGGCCGGCCCGGTTGGCACATCGAATGCTCGGCGATGAGCAAGCGTTATCTCGGCGATGTCTTCGACATTCACGGCGGCGGGCTGGATCTGATCTTCCCGCATCATGAAAACGAGATCGCCCAGTCGCGCTGCGCCCACGGCACCGAGGTGATGGCGAACGTCTGGATGCATAACGGCTTCCTGCAGGTCGAAGGCCGCAAGATGTCGAAATCCGAAGGCAATTTCGTCACCATCCACGAGTTGCTGCACACGGACATCTTCGGCGGCCGCAGCTGGCCGGGCCAGGTGCTGCGCCTTGCCATGCTGATGACGCATTACCGCGAGCCGATCGATTTTTCGATCAAGCGGCTGGAAGAAGCCGAACGGCTGCTCGCCAAGTGGCCGGCGGCAGAAGCCGGCGATGCGGCGCCCGATGAAACCGTGCTGAACGCGCTTTCCGATGACCTCAATACTGTCGCGGCGGTGCAGGCATTGCATGCGCTGGCCCAGGCTGCCCATGCGGATCCCACAGCCCGTGCCGTCTTTGCCGCAACCGCCGACCTTCTGGGCCTGTTGCCGAAAAAGATGGAAATCGACGAAGCCGTCGCATCGGCAGTCGATGCGCTGATCGCGATGCGTCTCGAAATGCTGAAGGCGAAGAACTTCACCGAGGCCGACAAGATCCGTGACGAGTTGACGGCGAAGGGCATCCAGTTGAAGGACGGCAAGGATCCGGTGACCGGCGAGCGCGTGACGACGTGGGAGGTCAAGAGATGACGACCTATACCGGTGGCTGCCAATGCGGAGCGATCCGTTTCCGCGTCAGCGGCGACATCAAGGATTCGTCGATCTGTCATTGCCGCATGTGCCAGAAGGCGTTCGGGGCCTATTATGCGCCGCTGGTCTCGGTGCGCGGCGCCGATTTCGAATGGACACGCGGAGAGCGGAAAAAATTCCGCTCTTCCAATTTCGTCGAGCGCGGCTTCTGCGGCGATTGCGGCACGCCGCTCACCTATGAGGCGCCGGATGGAGTGGCGGTAGCTGCAGGCGCATTCGACGATCCGTCATCCCTTCCTCCGACCATTCAATGGGGCGTGGAAGGCAAGATCGGCTTCGTCGATCATCTGCACGAATTGCCCGGAGAGCGAACCGAGGCGGATCTGGCTGCAGGCTCCTTCCTCAGCGAACTCGTTTCCTATCAGCATCCCGACCACGATACGCCGGTCTGGCCGCCGGAGGATCGCACTTGACCGGCGTGGCGAAGCAGACGGGCGGATGCCAGTGCGGGGCGGTCCGTTATCGGGCCAGCGGCGAGCTCGGCTACCCACACATCTGCCACTGCCGCATGTGCCAGAAAGCCGCCGGCAATTATTTTCTGCCGCTTGCAGCAGCCATGCGTAAGGATTTTGAGCTGACGCGCGGCGCGCCGAAATGGTTTCAGTCCTCGGATCTGGTGCGGCGCGGTTTCTGCGGCGATTGCGGCACGCCGCTGTTCTACGATATTCCCGAAGCGGACTTCATCAACATCACTCTCGGCTCGCTCGACGAGCCCGATACGGTCAAGCCGGTGATGCAATCGAATACCGGCCGCAAGATGTCCTGGTTTCATGCGCTCGACGGCCTGCCGCTGGAGCCACAGCCTGAAACGTCCGACCGTGAAAACGCGATCACGGCAAGCAACCATCAGCATCCCGACCACGACACGCAAAAATGGCCCCTCGGAGAAACCTCATGACGGACACGATAAAGACAGGCGGATGCCAGTGCGGCGCTGTGCGCTTCCGCATCTCAGGCAGACTGGGGCGACCTTCGATCTGCCATTGCCGCATGTGCCAAAAGCAGTTCGGCGGCTTCTTCTCCGCGCTCGTTACCGCGCCTGAGGAAGGGATGGATTGGACGCGCGGCGAGCCGAGCTATTTCCAGTCCTCGGTCAATATCGAACGCGGCTTCTGCAGCAATTGCGGCACGCCGATGACCTATCGCCATCCAGGCGGGCTGGAGCTTGCGATCGGCACATTCGACGATCGCAGCGACCTCGCTCCGCTGATCCAGGTCAACTACGAGGCCCGCCTGCCCTGGGTCGAGAAAATCTTCGAGGCGCCGGTGCTGAAGGATCAGGATTTCTACGCACGACAGGAGGCTATCATCTCCTTCCAGCATCCCGACCACGACACAGAAGTCTGGCCCGCGAAAGGCGTGAAGATATGACCGAGATGTTGCGCACGCTCTATCCCGAAATCGAGCCCTATGCTTCCGGCCATCTCGATGTCGGCGACGGCCATGTGATCTATTGGGAGCGCTCGGGCACACCAGGCGCCAAGCCTGCCGTCTTCCTGCATGGCGGTCCGGGCGGCGGCATCTCACCCGCCCATCGCCGGCTTTTCGATCCCGCTCTCTACGACGTCATGCTGTTCGACCAGCGCGGTTGCGGCAGGTCGACGCCGCATGCGGAACTCCATGCCAACACGACCTGGCACCTCGTCGCCGATATCGAGCGGCTGCGCGAGATGGCCGGCGTCGACAGCTGGCAGGTGTTCGGCGGCTCCTGGGGTTCGACGCTGGCGCTCGCCTATGCCGAGACGCATCCGGAGCACGTGTCCGAGCTCATCCTGCGCGGTATCTACACACTGACCAAGGCCGAGCTCGACTGGTACTACCAATTCGGCGTCTCGGAAATGTTCCCTGACAAGTGGGAGCGGTTCATCGCTCCCATTCCTAGGGAAGAGCGGCATGAGATGATGCATGCCTATCATCGTCGCCTGACGCATGAGGACAGGAACGTGCGCCTTGAGGCCGCGCAGGCCTGGAGCATCTGGGAAGGCGAAACGATCACACTGCTGCCGGAACCTTCGACGAGCGGCAAGTTCGAGGAGCCGGAATTCGCTTATGCATTTGCGCGCATCGAAAACCATTTCTTCGTCCATGCCGGCTGGATGGACGAGGGACAGTTGATCCGCGATGCCGGCAGGCTCAGGGATATTCCGGGCGTCATCGTACATGGACGCTACGATATGCCCTGTCCGGCCAAATATGCCTGGCTGCTGCACAAGGCCTGGCCGAAGGCAGAGTTCCACCTGATCGAGGGCGCGGGCCATGCCTATTCGGAGCCGGGGATTCTCGATCAGCTGATCCGGGCGACGGATAAGTTCGCCGGGAAGCAAGACTGATCGTTGGCATTGGGGGCAGCCCCTCACCCTAACCCTCTCCCCGCCCGCGGGGAGAGGGGACGTGCTCCGCGATACGGTGCGGCATGTTTCTTCTCCCCGTCATAACGGGGAGAAGGTGGCGGCAGCCGGATGAGGGGCAGCATCCGCACTTCATAACAACCCGCCTGGCGGGAGGAAACGACATGAAAGAACGCATCTATCTCTTCGACACGACACTCCGGGACGGGCAGCAGACGCCCGGCATCGATTTTTCCGTCGAGGACAAGATTGCGATCGCCGCCATGCTGGACGAATTCGGCCTCGATTACGTCGAGGGCGGATATCCCGGCGCCAACCCGACGGATACCGCTTTTTTCAGCGAGAAGCGCACCAGCCAGGCCAGTTTCGTCGCCTTCGGGATGACGAAGCGGGCCGGCGTTTCGGTCTCCAACGATCCCGGCATTGCCGGGCTGCTGCAGGCAAAATCCGACGCCATCTGTTTCGTCGCCAAGAGCTGGGATTATCACGTCGCGGTGGCGCTCGGCTGCACCAACGAGGAAAACCTCGAATGCATCGCCGAAAGCGTCAAGGCGGCGGTTGGCGCGGGCAAGGAGGCGATCGTCGATTGCGAGCATTTCTTCGACGGCTTCAAGGCCAATCCGGCCTATGCGCTCGCCTGCGCCAAGACGGCCTATGAGAGCGGCGCCCGCTGGGTCGTGCTCTGCGACACCAATGGCGGCACGCAGCCGCCCGAGGTGCGCGCCATCGTCGAGGCGGTGATCGCCTCAGGCGTTCCCGGCCACTGTCTTGGCATCCATGCGCATAACGACACCGGCCAGGCGGTCGCCAATTCGCTTGCCGCGGTCGACGCCGGCGTCCGGCAGATCCAGGGCACGCTCAACGGTATCGGCGAGCGCTGCGGCAATGCCAATCTGGTGACGCTGATCCCGACGCTGGCGCTGAAGAGCGCCTACAACACACGTTTCGAAACGACGATCGACGAGGAGCGGCTGCTCAACCTCACCCGGCTCTCGCATGCCTTCGACGAGCTCCTCAACCGCTCGCCCGACCACCAGATGCCCTATGTCGGCGCTTCCGCCTTTGCCACCAAGGCCGGCATTCATGCATCGGCGCTGCTCAAGGATCCGCGGACCTATGAACACGTGCCGCCGGAAACCGTCGGCAACTTCCGCAAGGTCATGGTCTCCGACCAGGGCGGCAAGGCAAACTTCATCAATGCGCTGAAACGGCGCGGCATCGCGGTCGCCAAGGACGATCCGAAGCTCGACCTGCTGATCTCGATCGTCAAGGAACGTGAATCCATCGGCTATGCCTATGAGGGCGCGGATGCGAGCTTCGAGCTGCTGGCGCGCCGCACGCTCGGCACGATCCCGGAATTCTTCACCATCGAAGGCTTCCGCGTGATGATAGAGCGCCGCTTCGACAGTCTCGGCCGAGTGAAGATCGTCTCGGAGGCGGTGGTCAAGATCACCATCGACGGCCAGACGCTGATGTCGGTTGCCGATGCCGAAGGCCCGGTCAACGCACTCGACCTCGCGCTGCGCAAGGATTTCGGCAAGTACCAGCACGAGATCGACGATCTGGTGCTCGCCGATTTTAAGGTGCGTATCCTCAATGGCGGCACGGAGGCGATCACCCGCGTGCTGATCGAATCCACCGACAGCGACGGTGTACGCTGGTGGACCGTCGGCGTCTCGGAGAACATCATCGACGCTTCGTTCCAGGCGCTGATGGATTCGGTCATCTACAAGCTGATGAAGAACCGGCAGCTGGCGGGCAAGATCGCGGCGGAATAAACCTATTCCGCGGCTCGGCGACGGGTCCCAGCCCTCGCCCGAATATTATTCGCTTCCTTCGGACTCCGCCTTCCAGCGCAGGGAGCCGGATCATCGCGTCGTCTCCCGATTCAAATCCTCTCACCCTTCATTCAACGAAATGAATTGGCCTATTCACGGCGCTTAAGTTAGGCCGGATCAGAAGAAGAACAAAGATGGAAACACCGATGTCGACCGATGCATCCGTTCCGTTGGCCAAGAACGAAGACAGTCCGCGCGGGTTCGCCTTCGCGCTGACGGCCTATCTGCTCTGGGGCTTCCTGCCGATCTACATGAAGGCGGTGGCGCATATCACGCCGGCCGAGGTGATCGCCCATCGCATCGTCTGGTCGCTGCCGCTGGCGGGCATCGTGCTGATCGTGCTCGGGCGCACGCAGGACATCCGCGCAGCACTCAGGTCGCCGCGCATGCTGGCGATGGCGGCGCTGACCGCGTCGCTGATCACCGTCAACTGGGGCACCTATGTCTGGGCGATCGGCGCCGGCCATTCGCTCGATGCAGCACTCGGTTATTTCATCAATCCGCTGTTCAGCATCTTCCTCGGCGCGGTGTTCCTCAAGGAAAAGCTGCAGCCGCTGCAGATCGCCGCGATCGCGCTTGCAGCACTTGCCGTCGCCATTCTCGCACTGGACAGCGGCGGCATCCCGTGGGTGGCGCTGACGCTGGCGGTCAGCTGGGGTTTTTACGCCCTGTTGCGCAAGACGCTGCCGCTCGGGCCGAACCAGGGATTTTTCCTCGAAGTGCTGATCCTCAGCGGGCCCGCCCTCCTCTACATCCTCTATCTCGAATTCGGCGGCCAGGGCCACCTCTACCGCACCGGTCTTGCAGATACGACCCTGCTGCTCGGCTGCGGCGTCATCACCGCCGTGCCGCTGATGATCTATGCAAACGGCGCCAAGCTCTTGAAACTCTCAACGATCGGCATCATGCAGTATATCGCGCCGACGATGATCTTCCTGATCGCGGTCTTCGTCTTCCACGAGCCATTCGGCACGGCGCGCATGATCGCCTTCCCGCTGATCTGGGCGGGGCTGTTCCTCTATAGCTGGTCGATGCTGAAGGGAAGCCGGGGGCGCTAAAGGCAACAGACCTACATCTTCGAAATCACCTCGTCCTCGCCGTCACGGTCGGCGGCGAGCTGGGCTGCCTGGGCCATGATCGCCGGAATGATGCCGGAGATCTCGTCGACGACGAGCGGCTGCACCCGGTGGGCGGTGTGCAGGAAGCCTTCTTCGGTCATATGGCGCATCAGTTCCATCATCGGATCCCAGAAACCGTTGACGTTGGCAAAGACCATCGGCTTCTCGTGGCGGCCGAGCTGCGCCCAGGTCATGATCTCGACGATCTCCTCCAGCGTACCGATGCCGCCGGGCAGCGCGACGAAGGCATCGGAGCGCTCGAACATGGTGTGTTTGCGCGCATGCATGTCAGGGGTTACAATGAGTTCGTTGAGCTGACCGAGCGAGTGGCGAGTCGCTTCCATATCGATCAGGAATTCGGGGATAATGCCCGTGACCTGACCGCCGCCTGAAAGCACGCCGCTGGCAACCGCGCCCATGATGCCTTTGGTCCCCCCGCCATAGACGAGGCGCAGGCCGTATTCGGCGATCTCTCTTCCGAGAGCACGCCCGGCCGCCATGTGGGAAGGATCGCCTCCCGGCCTGGAGCCGCAGTAAACGCAGATGGATCGAATCGATACAGATTGTTCGGTCATAGAGGCAAACAACTATTCCATTTCAATGCAGTCAAGAAAATTGACTGAAAAGCAGCGTGCCTAGCTTGCCGAATTGCTTTGAATGCTTGTGAAAAGCAACGGGAATCGCTAGCAATTTTGGTTACTACGGCAAATTGCCGCTCTGGGAGACATAATGATGAAGAACCGTGCCGGCTTGCTGGCTCTTGCAGTCCTCGCAATCGCAATCCTACTGATGGTGTTTGTCGTCATGCCGCGCATCGGCGGCGATGCAACCAAGGTCGGCGATGCCATCAACCAGGCGAGCACGGAGGTCAAGAACACGGTTAACGAGGCGGCAAAGACATCGCGCTCCGCCGTGGGCGACGCGGCTGCGGTCGCCGACCAGGTCGGTCGCCTTTCGGCCGATGCCGGCGTATCGCTCAGCGAGCTCAAGGCGCTGTTTGCCGACGGCAAAGGTCCGGCCATCGATGTCTTCACTGCCGCCAAGACCAAGGCCGTGAACGCGCTGACCGCGCTTGCCGATTTCACCATTCCCGAGGGCCTCGATCCCGCGACCCAGACCCTTGCCGCCAAGGCCAAGGTCGGTGGCGCGAAGGCACTCGCCATCGTCCGGTCGCTGCCCGAGAACATCGCCGATGCGCTTGCCGCAATCGCCAAGGCCGAGGTTGCGCTGACCGGTGCGCCGGAGACCGCCCCTGGGGCGAATACGGCAGCGGAAAATACCGGCCCGAAGCTTCCGGCCTTCGACGTATTGCGCGTCGAGCCCGACGGATCGACGGTGATTGCCGGTTCCGCCGAACCGAACGGCAAGCTCGAGGTGCTCGACGGCGAGAAGGTGGTGACGACGGCCAATGTCGATGCGAGCGGCGATTTTGCTGCCGTTCTCGACGATCCGCTTCCGGCCGGCGACCACCAGCTCGTGCTCAAGTTCACGGGCAAGGACGGCAAGAGCACGCTTTCCGAAGAAGTCGCGACCATTTCCGTGCCGAAGGACGGCAATGGTGCCAATCTGCTCGCCATGGTTTCCAAACCCGGCGCGGCGAGCCGCATCATCACCGCGCCGAAGGCCGGAACCGAAGTTGCCGATGCTTCCAACCCGATGGCGCCGCCTGCGGACAAGCCGGCAACCGGCGAAAGCTCGGCTACGCCTGCACCAACCGGCGAGCTGGCGCTGCAGACGCCGAACCTCACCGATACCCCCTCCGGTAGCGCTGATACGGCACCGGCCATTCCCGGCACCGCAGCACCGGATAAGACGAATGTGCCCGACGTGATGGTCAATGCCGTCGAGATCGAAGGCAACAAGATCTTCATTGCCGGCACGACGCGCTCCAATGCCAAGGTCATCGGTTATGCCGACGACAGCCTCGTCGGCCAGGACACAGCCGGCTCCGATGGCCATTTCGTCATCGACGGTGTGGTGGCGCTCTCGGTCGGCGACCATAAGATCCGCGTCGATGTCGTCGATCCCGCAGGCAAGGTGATCGTGCGCGCGGCGGTGAATTTCAATCGCCCGGCCGGCGATCAGGTGAGGGTCGCCGCGCAATCGGTCCCCGCCGACACCAACGGCGCTTCCTCGATGGTGCTGCTCGACGAAGGCGAACTCGGCAAACTCAAAGCCGAAGTCGGCAAGGCCTTTGGCCTGCTGAAGGGGCTGTTTGCCGATGGCAAGCTGCCCGGCGCCGAACAGCTTGCGGCGGCGCGCTCGGCAACGGAGTTCGCGCTACGCTCGGTCGCCGACTTCCGCCCGGCGCCCGATGCGCCCGGTGCCTTCAGGCAAACGTCCGGCTCGGCCTCGCAGGTCGCCGGCAATGCGCTGAAGCTGCTGCAGGGCCTGCCTGGGGATGCGAAGTCCGTCGGCGCCGCGCTCGAAAAACTGGGCGGGATGATCGCCGAACTCACCGCTGCACCCGCGCCGGCAACGCCATCTGCAAACGATGTCGGAAGCAACCAGCCGAAGACGATCGAACAGGCGCCGCTGACGGCAAACAATGCGGCGGTCATCATTCGCCGCGGCGACACGCTGTGGCAGATCTCGCGCCGCACCTATGGCCTCGGCGTTCGTTACACGACGATCTACATCGCCAACGAGGACAAGATCATCAATCCCGATCGCATCCGCCCTGGCCAGATTTTCGGCCTGCCGAAGGATGTCCTGCCGAATGCCGAAGAGCTGCACCGCAAGCGCATGTCCGGCCAGCATCTCTAAGCTGCAAAACAACGCGACGAGGCCGGGCGGGATAAGCGCCCGGCCTCGTCGTTTCCTTACGCCAGCAATTGTTGTATTCGTCCGCCCGGCACCCTATCTGGCGGTGGCGGCTACGGGATATGGGAAGCGCTTTCAGGTAGGTCCCGGTTCCGGGCTCCTGCCGCCATCGAATCGCCGCAATCGCGGCAAGCTCATCCGGGCTGGAGACAAGCATGGCAAACGGCAAGACAGTCTCGGAATCCAACCTGCCGCAGACGCTTCTCAACCTTTGGCCCTATATGTGGCCGGCCGGCCGGCCCGACCTGAAAATGCGCGTCGTCTGGGCTTCGGTCTACCTGCTGATCTCCAAATTCGTACTGCTGCTCGTTCCCTATTTCTTCAAATGGTCGACCGATGCGCTGAACGGCAGGATGGATCTTGCCGGCTCAGTGCCATCGCTGCTGGCCGGCGCCATCGCGCTGGTGATTGCCTATAACATCACCCGGCTGATCCAGCTCGGCCTCAACCAGCTGCGCGACGCGCTCTTTGCCAGCGTCGGACAACATGCGGTGCGCCAGCTCGCCTACAGGACCTTCGTGCACATGCACGAGCTGTCGCTGCGCTTCCATCTCGAGCGCAAGACCGGCGGGCTGTCGCGCATCATCGAGCGCGGTACCAAGGGTATCGAGACGATCGTGCGCTTCACGATCCTCAATTCGGTCCCGACCGTCATCGAATTCGTGCTGACGGCGGTGATCTTCTGGTGGGGCTACGGCTTCTCCTATCTCGCCGTTACCGCCTTTACTGTCTGGGCCTATATCTGGTTCACGATCCGGGCATCCGACTGGCGCATCGCCATCCGCCGGTCGATGAACGACAGCGATACCGACGCCAACACGAAGGCGATCGACTCTCTCCTCAATTTCGAGACCGTCAAATATTTCGGCAATGAGGAGATGGAGGCAAAGCGTTTCGACAAATCAATGGAACGCTACGAGAAGGCGGCGACCGATGTCTGGACCTCGCTCGGCTGGCTGAATTTCGGCCAGGGCGTCATCTTCGGCATCGGCACGACCATCATGCTGGTGCTGTCGGCGCTGGCCGTGCAGCGCGGCGAGCAGACGGTCGGCGATTTCGTCTTCGTCAATTCGATGCTGCTGCAGCTTTCCGTACCGCTCAACTTCATCGGCTTCGTCTACCGCGAAATCCGCCAGGGGCTGACCGATATCGAGCAGATGTTCGATTTGCTTGAGGTGCAGACCGAAGTCAAAGACGCGCCTGATGCGACGGAACTTCGGATCGGCAAGGGCGCGATCTCCTTCAAGGACGTGCACTTCGCCTATGATGCGGCCCGTCCGATCCTGAAGGGCATTTCCTTCGAGGTGCCGGCCGGTAAGACGGTCGCCGTCGTCGGCCCGTCCGGTGCGGGCAAATCGACGCTGTCGCGCCTGCTCTATCGTTTCTACGATATCCAGAGCGGCGCAATCACCGTCGACGGTCAGGATATCCGCACGGTGACGCAGAAGAGCCTGCGTACGGCGATCGGCATGGTGCCGCAGGATACCGTGCTCTTCAACGACACGGTCGCCTACAACATCCGCTATGGCCGCACATCGGCCAGCGACGGCGAGGTCTTTGCCGCCGCCGAGGTGGCGCAGATCGCGCATTTCATCGAAACGCTGCCCGAGGGCTTCGAAACCAAGGTCGGCGAGCGCGGGCTGAAGCTTTCGGGCGGCGAGAAGCAGCGGGTGGCTATCGCCCGCACCATCCTCAAGGCGCCACCGATCCTGATCCTCGACGAGGCGACATCGGCGCTCGACACGACAACGGAGCGGGAAATCCAGGAGGCACTCGACCTGGTTTCGAAGAACCGCACGACGCTTGTTATTGCCCACCGGCTTTCGACTGTCATCAGCGCCGATGAAATCATCGTGCTCAAAAGCGGCGAGATCGCCGAGCGCGGAACACATGCCGCCCTCCTCGAAATGAACGGCCTTTATGCCTCGATGTGGAACCGCCAGCGCGAGGCGACACAGGCGGAGGAACATCTGAAGCAGGTGCGCGAAAGCGACGACCTCGGCGTGATAACGCGGCTTGCTCCGGCAAGCTGACAGCGGAAGCCGACGCCGGCCGGCTTTTGTTGTTTAGAACCCCGGCGCGGGAACCAGGGCCGAGGCCACAGCATTGCCCCAGAGACGGTTTTTCGCTAACAGCAAAAATGAAAACGCAAGGAGACCGGCAGCCATGAGCCTGTTCAACACGGTTCGCAACACGATCGTCCCCGTGCACAAGGAGGGCTATCCCTTCGTTGCCGCCTTCTTCGTCGCGTCGCTTGTCCTGGGCTGGATCTTTAAGCCGCTCTTCTGGATCGGCATGATCTTCACACTTTGGTGCGCCTATTTCTTCCGCGATCCGGAGCGCGTGACCCCGCAGGATGACGACCTGGTGATCTCCCCCGCCGATGGCAAGGTCTCGGCGATCCAGATGGTGACCCCGCCGGCCGAGCTCAACCTCGGCTCCGAGCCGATGCTGCGCATCTCCGTTTTCATGAACGTCTTCAATTGCCATGTGAACCGGGCGCCGATGCGCGGGCGCATCGTCAGCATCAACTACCGCTCCGGCAGCTTCGTCAACGCCGAGCTCGACAAGGCGAGCGAAGACAATGAGCGCAACGGGCTGGTGATCGAAACCCAGCACGGCCAGATTGGCGTCGTGCAGATCGCCGGCCTCGTCGCGCGGCGCATCCTCTGCTGGGCAAACCCCAACGAGCCGGTGGATGCCGGCGAGCGCTTCGGGCTGATCCGTTTCGGCTCGCGGCTCGACGTGTTCCTGCCCGCCGGTGCTGCGCCACGCGTCTCGCTCGGCCAGACGGCGGTTGCGGGAGAAACCGTCATCGCCGAATTCGCCTCCGCCAAGGGTCCCGTCATCAGCCGCCGCAGCTAGAGCGGTTCAGCTTTTCACGGAAGTGCAGAAGCGCTACGCACTGTTGCAGGAATTGCCTTAGGAACGATTGGAACGCGATATGGAAACGCCTTTTCCGCCTTTCGAGCCCAATGGGCCAGATGATTCCGCCCGCGGCCCACGTCTGCGCGAAATCCCGCTCCGGCTCGTCTTTCCAAATCTCATCACCATTCTGGCGATCTGCGCCGGGTTGACCGGCATCCGGCTGGCTTTCGAGAACCGTTATGAGCTCGCCGTCTCCATGGTGCTGCTCGCCGCCTTCCTCGACGGCATCGACGGGCGCGTGGCACGGCTGATGAAAGCAACCTCAAAGTTCGGCGCGCAGATGGATTCGCTTGCCGACATCGTCAATTTCGGCGTCGCACCCGCCCTCGTCGTCTACGTCTTCGCGCTCGACCAGGCGCGCTCGCTCGGCTGGATCGCCGCCCTGATCTATGCGATCGCCGCCGGGCTTCGCCTTGCCCGCTTCAATGTCATGGCCGAACGCGAGAACAAGGCGAGCTGGCAATCGGAATATTTCGTCGGCGTGCCGGCGCCGGCCGGCGCCATGCTGGTGCTGCTGCCGGTCTATCTCGGCTTCCTCGGGCTGGCGACGGACCGCACCTTCGCCTATCTCTCGTCGATCTACACCGTGCTCATCGCCTTCCTGCTGATCAGCCGGCTGCCGGTCTGGTCGGGAAAAGCGGAAGGCAACCGCTTGCGGCGCGATCTCGTGCTGCCGATGATGCTCGGTGTCGTGCTCTATGTGGCTCTGCTGATGAGCTACACCTGGGAGGTGATGGTCTTCACCGTCGCCGCCTACCTCATATCGCTTCCCTTCGGCGCGCGGAAATGGCGGCGGAAATACGGGACATTAACGATCGAGGAACCCGGCATCGGCGACGACGATATCGGCCGGCACATCTGATCACCGAGCATTTCCGGATTTCTCCAAATGATGGAAATGCTTCTCTCTCTTCGTTCTGAGGGATACTTGGGAAAAGCGCAGGTTTTCCCCGGAGAAAACCGTGCGCTTATCCGGCTGTTCCGCATTTTGCCGAGAAAACCGCTTTCGCACTTTTATTGGAACTGCTCTCTTCAGTAAGTATTAACCAACGTAGGCTTCAGTTAAGCCTCGCGAATTATGGTGCGCGTTTACAAATCCTGATGAGCTACGCCCCCATTTTGTCGCTATTCGTGACGAAACATCAAACTATAAAATGCCCAGGGAAGAACCACGTAAGGAGAGTATCGTGACTTCGAAGACGAGCAGTACCGGCGAACAGCAAGCGGCCAAGCCAGACCTCGCCGCCAACTATCGCCCCGTCGGCCTGAAGGCTGTTGCCGCAGCATCGCTGATGGCGAAGCATAAGCCAACCAGCGTCAAAAAATCCGCTTGAAGAAGGCTTCAAATTGGAAGCATGCGTGCTCTCGGGTTACATCCGTCAGGCACCGCTGACCAAGTGAATGACGAGAGGCGATCGCCGGAATCTCCTGACAACGCTCCGGCGACATAAGCACAACCCGAAAAACCTGTTGGACGAAGCGATGCATGGCCACCGCCAATGTGACACGTCGGCGCCGATAGGTCGCCTACGGGCCGGCTGGTGCGGCGGACAGTGTTCAGAAGAAGCTGAGCTGGCCGTCGTCAGGCTTTTGCTTGTCGGGCGCCTTCAACGGCTTTTCGATGACAACCGGCTCCTGCAGGTCGGGACCCATGTTGGCAACCTTGTTGACTTTGTCGGAGACCGGCACGACCTCGAAGAAATCATCCTGAACCGGCTGCATCAGGTCGACCACCTCGCGTGGCTCTTGCGTCTTGCAGTCGAGCCAGCGCGTGAAATCCTCAGGTCTGATGACGACAGGCATGCGATCGTGGATCGCTGATATGGCTGAATTGGTCGATGTCGTCAGGATCGCGCCGGTATCGACCTCGGAGCCGTCGGCAGAAGACCATGTCTCCATCAGCCCGGCAAAGGCGATGATCCCACCCTGACGCGGCCTGATCCAGTAGGCCTGCGGCAGCTCGCGGCTTTCTTTCGACGGGCGATGCCATTCATAGAAACCGGAGGCCGGAATGAGCACGCGGCGATGCCGCATGGCGGCGCGGAAGGAGGCTTTACCGATTGCGGTTTCTGCGCGCGCGTTGATCAGCAGCGGGAAATCTCTCGGATCTTTGACCCAGCCCGGAGTGAGCCCCCAGCGCACGAGCACGGCGCGCCGGTCGGCCAAGTTGCTTCCCTGCTCCCTGCCCTCGCCTGATATGACGACGAGGATCGGCTGCGTCGGCGCGATGTTGTAGCGCGCCGGAAAATCGTCGAGATCGAGACCGGAGAAGACGTCGCTCAGGTCGACGCTGGAGACTGTCAGGGCGAAACGTCCACACATCGGCCTGTCTTTACACCCGGCTGGTACTCCGTCAAGACGCCTCAGCCTCTCGGCGCGAAGAGGATGAGGCTGGCGCCGGCAAGGCAGATCAGCGCACCGCCGATATCGTAACGATCCGGCACGCGGGCTTCGACCAGCCACAGCCAGAGCAGCGAAGCGAGGATGTAAATGCCGCCATAGGCTGCGAAGGTGCGGCCGGCGGCCTCGCTCGGCACCAGCGTCAGAAGCCAGGCGAAAAGCGCCAGGGAGATCATGCCCGGCGCCAGCCACCAGACTGACTTTTCGAGCTTCAGCCATGCCCAGAAGGCAAAGCAGCCGGCGATCTCGAAGAGGGCAGCAAACGCAAAAATGATGTAAGTCACGGAAGCACCTTTCGAATCCCCGTCGCACTATTCCTCCGATAAGATGGGCCATCACAGCAAGAGCAGCCTCCGATGATCTCCACCGCCAAAGCCGCCTCCTCCGCCATTCTCGAACGCGACGGCCGATTCCTCCTCGTGTTGCGGCGCAACCCGCCTTCCGCGGACATGTATGCCTTTCCCGGCGGACGGGCTGAACCCGGCGAAACTCCGGAGCAAACGGCATTGCGCGAACTCCATGAAGAGACCGGCATTTCGGCACGTAATCCGCGGCTGTTTTCGACCTACGACCTGAAAACGCATGCGGCCGACGGCAGCGTCAAGAGCCATTTCCTGCTGTCGGTCTTTCGCGTCGATGCGGATCGGGATGCAGTGGCGGAAGCTGCCGACGATGCGGCAGCCCTCGGCTGGTACACGGTCGAGGAAATCCGGCAATTGCCCGTACCGCAGAGCGTGCTCGAATGCGCGGAGCGGCTGGCGGGCGGCGAATAGACGTGGAAACTTTGAAGCACGCCTTGTTGCCGTCATGCTGAGCGTATCAACTGTGAGCATGATTCCCGTTCGACGCGTTTTTCTGTCCCTGCTCGTTCTCGCCGGCCCCACGATGGCGCAGGGCAAGAATACGCCGCCTCCACAGGAAGAGGAGATTGCCCCGCCGATCGTGAGCGTGCCCTATGACGACAAGCTGGCGCGGTTCGCCGAGGTGCTGGGCTCGGTCCATTATCTCAGAACGCTCTGCAAGGCGGCGGGCGGCGACGATTGGCGAAACGGCATGCAGCAGCTGCTCGATTCGGAGACCGGCAACGAGCCGCAGCGCAAGGAAAAGCTGACAGCAGCCTTCAATCGCGGCTATCGCGCCTTCGCCTCGGTCTATACGGATTGCACCCCGGCGGCCATCGTGGCAGAAGAGCGCTACCGTAACGAAGGTGCAACACTTGCCACAGAAATTACCTCGCGCTTTGGAAATTGACGTTTAATTAACCTGTTTTCGCAAGCGGACGTGTCGTTTTGGGAAAAGGCTGTTAGTGTTGTTAACGGTGCAGTAAGACATGAGAAGTTCTGAGGAAAAGACAATGGAAGCAAGCCTCAACGACATCGACGACATGATCGTCCACGAAAAGATGCAGGCAGCTCTGGAGTACCAGAACGAGGCTTGGGCCGACGGCATGGCCGACGGGATCGAGCCTGAAATCATCGCTGATGCTGCCATTGCACATGCGCTACGCGAGACGATCAGATTGCATGGGGAAAAGAGCGCCGAAGCCCTGCTGGATTCGCTGCGTGAGCGCATGCTTGCCGGCGAATTCTCCGCGAACCGCACCCTGCAATAATTGTTGTCAGAGAGTTTGATGCACACCGGTAAAGAGAAAGTTTCGCGAATTTCGCTCGCGCCGGTGCTGCTTGCGTTCAGCCTCGCCGCCGGCAATGTTTTCCTTGCGCCGGCAGCCTACGCGCTTTCCGAACTGCACAAGATCCCTGGCCAGGCGGCCAACGAGACGCCTGCACAGGGAAGCGCTCAGGGACAGAGCCAGCCGCAGACCACTCCCGGCGTTCCCATGGCCGACCCGCTGGTCAACAGCCAGAGCAATCAGGGTGTCGACAAGACGCCGGGCGCTCAGGACAATTCCAAGCCCACCGAGGTGATCTACGATATCAGCAAGGTGCCAGAGCCGGTTCGCAAGATGCGCGAGCAGATCGTCGAGGCGGCCGCATCCGGCGATCTCGAGCGGCTGCGGCCGCTGATGGGCACTGGCGCCGACCAGACGCAGGTGACTGTGGGCGAACCGACCGACGATCCGATCGGCACGCTGAAGGATCTGTCGGGCGATCCTGATGGCGACGAGATCCTTGCCATCATGCTCGACATCATCTCGACCGGCTTCGTGCATGTCGGCCAGGGCACGCCCGACGACATGTATGTCTGGCCCTATTTTGCCGAGAAGGACCTGAAGTCGCTGACACCGCCGGAGCGCGTCGAGCTGCTGCGCATCGTCACGGCCGGCGATCTCTCCGACATGCAGGAATTCGGCGGATATAATTTCTATCGCCTCGGTATTACGCCCGAGGGTAAATGGAAATTCTTCACAGCGGGCGATTGATGCCCGTCTCGCCTGCGCTTTTCACGTTCGCATGGCGCTTGCGATCCACCTCATGAAGACATACCTCTGAGCGATAACCAACGCGACAGGTTCCGCCATGCCAGCCGTATTCCTGAAAGACCGCTCCTTGCTCTTCGTCAGCGGAGCGGAAGCCCAATCCTTCCTGCAGAACCTGATCACCACCGATATCGCCGCGCTCGGCGCCGACGAGGCGCGGCCCGGGGCATTGCTGACGCCGCAGGGCAAGATCCTGTTCGACTTCATGATCTGGCAGGACGGCGACGGTTACATGATCGAGACCGATGCCGGCCAGCGCGATGGCCTGCTGAAACGGCTGACGATGTACAAGCTGCGCGCCGCCGTCACACTTGCGCCAAGCACCGAAGAAGGCGTTACCGTTTCCTGGGGCGAGGATGCCGAGGGCGCCCGGGGCAGCCAGGGCGCCCGAGACAGCCGCTTCGCCAAGGCGGGCGTCACCCTGACCCGCCGGGCAGGAAGACAGGGCGATGGTGCAGAAGCGCTCTACGACGTGCTACGCATCCGCCACGGCATCGTCACATCAGGATCTGACTTCGCCCTGCAGGACGCTTTCCCGCATGATGTGTTGATGGATTTCAACGGCGGCCTCTCCTTCAGGAAAGGCTGCTATGTCGGCCAGGAGGTCGTCTCACGCATGCAGCATCGCGGCACTGCGCGCCGGCGCGTCGTGACGGTGTCCGCCGCAACGGATCTGCCGGGAACCGGGACGGAGATTACCGCCGCCGGCAAGCCTGTGGGAACCCTCGGTTCGGTTCACGGCGGCAATGGACTTGCGATCGTGCGCATCGACCGCGCCGGCGCGGCGATGGCAGCAGGCACGCCGCTGCTCGCCGGCGACACGCCTGTTTCCCTCGTCCTACCGGCATGGTCCGGTCTCGTCTTTCCAGCCAGCGCCGACGAGGCCAGCGCGTGACAACGACGAAAGCTCCGCGTGCCTGGCAACGCATGCTGTCCGGGCGCAGGCTCGACCTGCTGGACCCCTCGCCGCTCGACGTCGAACTCATCGACATCGCTCACGGGCTTGCGCGCGTGGCCCGCTGGAACGGCCAGACCTCAGGCGATCATGCTTTTTCGGTGGCCCAGCACAGTCTCGTCGTCGAGGATATCTTCCGTCGCTTCAACGATGCGCGGCCGCAGGAATGCCTGATGGCGCTGCTGCACGATGCACCCGAATATGTGATCGGCGACATGATCTCGCCGTTCAAATCGGTGGTCGGCGGCGGCTACAAGACGGTGGAAAAGCGGCTGGAGGCCGCCGTGCACCTGCGCTTCGGCCTGCCGCCGCATCCCTCGCGCGATCTCAAGGACCGGATCAAGAAGGCCGACACGATCGCCGCTTATTTCGAGGCGACCGTGCTGGCCGGTTTCACACCCGCCGAGGCACAGAAATTCTTCGGCCAGCCACGCGGAATCAGCAAGGACATGCTGATGATCGAGCCCCTGCCGGCGGTCGAAGCGCAGCGGTTGTTTTGCGAGCGCTTTGCGGCGATCGAGGTCGAACGGGAGATGGTATCGTGACCTTCATCGTCGTCTCGCCGCTGTCGCGCATCGCGGAAATGGCGGTGCGCCACAAGGCGCGCGACATGATCAGCCTGATCGCCAAGGAGCAGGCCTTTCACCGGCCGGGCGTGATCGCGGCCGAGCGCCATCTGACACTTGCTATGAACGATATCGTCTTCAAGGGCACCGGCGATCTCGTGGCGCCTGACGAGACGCATGTGCAGGGGATTATCGACTTTGCCGCTTCATGGCGGCAGGAGACGCCGCTGCTCATCCATTGCTGGATGGGCGTGTCGCGATCGCCGGCCGCAGCGCTCATTGCCGCGCTGTCGCTGGCACCCGATCAGAGCGAGGAAACGCTTGCCCGCCGGCTGCGGGCCGCCTCGCCCTTCGCGACGCCGAATGCCCGGCTGATCGAGATCGGTGACGCGCTGCTCGGCCGCAGCGGCCGGCTGGTCGCGGCGGTGCGGGCAATCGGACGCGGTGCCGATGCCGACGGCAATGCGCCCTTCGTGCTTGCGATCCGAGACGCCGCCTGCGGTTGACGCTGCCGCCGGCCGCTCCATCTAGGCCCCGACCACGAACAATCGACAGAGCCTGATCATGGAACAACAAGCAGCCGACGTCTTCCTCGCCACCCGCACGGCACTCAGCCAAGCAAGCGCGCTCGCAGTCCAATATTCCTTCTCAATCCTGGGGGCGTTAATCCTGCTGGTCATCGGCTGGACGCTCGCCGGCTTCGTCAGCCGCTGGGCTTATGAGGGCTTGTCGCGCATCCACGGCATCGACGAGACGTTGGCACGCTTCTTCACCAATGTCGTGCGCTATGCGCTGCTGATCCTGGTGTTCATCACCGTGCTCGGCCAATTCGGCGTTCAGACCGCCTCGATCATCGCGGCGCTCGGCGCAGCCGGCCTGGCGATCGGGCTGGCGCTGCAAGGGACGCTGCAGAATATCGCGGCCGGTATCATGTTGCTGATCCTCAGACCGTTCCGCGTTGGCGAATATATCGAGACCAGCAGCGTGGCCGGTACGGTGCGCGAAATCGGACTGTTTGCGACCGAACTCAGGACTGGCGACGGGCTCTACCGCTTGGCGCCGAATTCGACGCTCTGGAACACGCCGATTACCAATTTCAGCCGCGAGCCCACGCGGCGTGAAGAGCTGAAAATCAGCGTCGCCCATGAGGATGACATCGATCTGGCGATGGAGAGGCTGATGGGCCTTGCCAGAGCCGATTCCAGAGTGCTGACGTCGCCGGCACCGAGTGTCTTCATCGACAGCCTCGGCGACGGCGCGATCTCCGTAACGCTGCGCTATTGGGCAAAGACCGGTGATTGGTGGCTGGTCAGCCGTGACATGGTAAAGCGCGTGAAACTCGCCTTCGACAAGAAACCGGTCGCTGATGCGGATGCTTCAGATGCCGCGCCACCAAAAAAGTCCAACGGCAAGGCAACCGCCGAAAAGCCGACGCAGACGCGACAGTGAGACATTGCGGCGCCGCGGATCTTTTAAGACCAGCGGCGCTGTGCACAGGTTGAATTACTGCATGGCTTTGTCCCTCAATCGATCCCGATTAAAGGACTTGTGCCGAAGCTATTGGACGACGCCGCAGGAAAGTCTTTCGCCGGCATCTCCCGAAGGCTGGCTCCGATAATCATCCGAATTGGCGTGCACCATCAATGCGCGGCCACGAATGCCGTCGGTCTTGCCGTCGAGCGTGACCATGCCGTTGAAGATCTGTGCCCGCAACACGCCATCCTGTCCGACATATTGATTGGGCATGTCGCCAGCGTGCGAACCCTTGGCGGCAAGAATGCCATGCTCCGCCTTCTCAGGATCGAAATGACCGCCCGCCGATTCGTGATGGGTCGCGGCGTCGCAACGGCCGGTCTCATGCACATGGAAGGCCACCCATTTGTTCGCCGGCAGTCCCGATATCTCGACTTCGATCAGGACACCGCCATTGGCAGCAGCCGTCAGTTGCGCGCGACCGTCTTCCTTGCCGTCCTTGGTGACGAAATTGGCGACCGCCGTCTGCTTGTCCTGAGCGCCTGCCGGCAATGCAACCGCAAGCAGGCTCAAGGCGGCGATGGTGCGCATGGCTTTCATGGAGATCTCCTTCCGTCCGGTTGTCCTTCTGAACGTATCAAACCGGAAGGTGTTCCTGATTAGAGACCGTCGAACGAGAAAAGCCGGCCAAACGGCCGGCTTGCAGATCGCCCGAATCGAGACGCGGTTCAGGCGACGGCATCGAAATCAAACTGGCCGTAGGTCTTGCGGTAAAGATCGTCGGACTGATTATCGGTCGTCGGCGCGGCCTGCTGGAGTGGATAGGGAACGGCAATGCTGCTTGCCGTGCCGCTGTCACGCGTGTCCATCATCAGCGCAACCAGGCTGCCGGAAAATTTCGGCTGCGTGTCGCTGGCCTTATCGTCTTCCAGAAGTTCCTTGATGATGCCGGGCTTCTCATCGGCGGCACGTTCGCCGCGGCTGAGCACGCCATCGCCGTTGGCATCGAGCCGCGACAGTGTCGCCAGATATGCGTATGAGGTGTCTGAAACGGATGGGGTGCTGGTCATACAAACCTCCATTCACCGCCTTTTGCCGGTGGTGTTTGCACGCAATACCAAGGTGGAAAATCAGTGTTAACTCGGTGGTTAAACTGATTTGCGCAGTGCGTCAATAAGTTGTTAACTTCTCATTAACGATGATTGACAAAAGTTAACGGAACGCCGCGAGGTCGCCTGCCGCCAGCGCCAGCCAACCCGATTTCCCGCATATTTCAGCGGTTTTTCACATACAAAACAATTGTCTGAGGACGTGCCCGTCGCTGTTGCACTGCAACCGAATATTAATTCGGGGCATAGAAAATGGGCGTCACGCTTTGCCACCAGACAGTCCGGCTATAAGAAGCAATTTCTGTGTTCATCTGAGAAAGGTTATCATGTCCGGCGTAATGATGCACGTACGTCAATCGAAGGCATCTCCGCCCGAGGCCGGGGCAGCTGCTGCGCAAGACGCATCCACATGAAAGCCGAAGCGCTTTTCTGGCAGCAATGCACTCAGTCCGTCTCAGACGATGGATCGATAGATGCGCAGCGCCTGATGGATCTGGTGATCGCGACCTATCGCGTCCATGAAAGCGACTATGACGAAATCGAGAGAAGCGCAGAAACGCTGCTGAGGGAAAACCATGCACTGAGAGGCAATATATCGGCCCTCAGTCAGGCGTTCGACGGACAGACAAAACTCTTCGAAATCATTCTCAACAACCTGCCGCTCGGTCTCAGCGTCTTCGACGCCGACCAGCGGCTGACGCTTTCCAACATCCGTTTCCGTCAGCTCTTCGGCTTGACGGAGGACGATGTCACCGCGGGCGCGACAATCGCCAATCTCACGGCCAAAATGCGCGGCAGGGAGAACGCCGACGCTAAACCCGGCAGGCGGACCAGGCTGCAGTCCTCCGCAACCGCAAGACGCGGCAGTATCCGTCGGCGCGAATGGTTGATGGACGACGACCGCATCATACAGAGCATGGTGACCATCCTTTCCGACGGCAGCAGCATCGCCATCCATGCCGATGTCACCGAGGATCGGCGGGCAGCCGAGCGCATTGCCTTTCTCGCCCACCACGACCCGCTGACAGGTCTTCCCAACCGCATCCATTTTCGCGAGCAGGTGGATGCCGCGCTTGCCGAACGAAAGCCGGATGAGCAGATCGCCTTGGTTCACCTCAATCTCGACCGGTTCAAATCGATCAACAACATGATGGGCGTGTCGGCCGGCGACACGATCCTGCAGCAGGTCGCTGAGCGCATCCGCGCCTCGGCCGGTTCGGAAAACATCCTGTCGCGCCTCGGTTCGGACGAATTCGCCATTCTGCAGACGGGCAGGCAGCAGCCGTGGAACGTGACGGCGCTGGCGGACCAGATCCGCCGAGAGCTTTCCGAACCATTCCTCCACGGCGACAAACAGGTGGAGCTCAGCGTCTCGATGGGCATCGCGGTCGCGCCTGATGATGGCGAGGAAACCGATATCCTGCTGAAAAATGCCGGCGTGGCACTGTCGCATGCCAAGGCCGACGGGCGCAAACGTGAGCGCTTCTTCGCCAATGAGATGGAAGCGCAGATGCAGCTGCGTCACGCGCTGGAAGCTGATCTCAGGGCAGCCGTCGAGAAAGAGGAATTCGAGCTGCATTATCAGCCGCTCTACGACCTCACGCAGCGGCGCATCTGCGGCTTCGAAGCATTGATCCGCTGGAACCACCCGGTCCGAGGCCGCGTTCCGCCGATGGATTTTATTCCGCTTGCCGAAGAGGTCGGCCTCGTCGTCGATATCGGCCGCTGGGTTTTGCGTCGGGCCTGCGACGATGCAGCGCAATGGCCGGAGGGCATCAAGGTCGCCGTCAACGTTTCGGCGATCCAGTTCAGCAGCAGCGACCTGACACGGGATGTCAGCGAGGCGCTTGCCGCCGCGACGCTGTCGCCGTCGCGGCTTGAACTCGAAATCACAGAGAGCGTGCTGATGGAAAATCTGAGCGAGGTGCTGCCGATCCTGCATGCGCTGAAGGAGCGCGGCATCCACATCTCGATGGACGATTTCGGAACCGGCTATTCTTCACTGAGCTACCTCTCGAGCTTCCCCTTCGACAAGATCAAGATCGACAAATCCTTCGTCAACGACATCGTCGACAACAAGGAAGCGCATGCGATCATGCACGCGATCATCCTGCTCGGCGATGCGCTCGGCATGCGGGTCACCGTCGAGGGTGTCGAGACGGCCGAGCAGCTGGCGCTGCTCGAGTGCGAGGAATGCGACGAGATCCAGGGCTATCACATCAGCCCGCCGAGACCGGCGCGTGAGGTGCCTCATCTTCTCTCCCTGCCGCCGAAAAACGGCGGCGTGACGCGTCTTCCCAAAGCCAAGCGGTGAGATCACCCTCGATTGCGACTCGCACGGCAAGCCGTTAGAATAGGATGATTTCAGGCCGGGTCGGCCTAAAATCTGAATCCTATTCTACAATATATAGTTAGAGCATGATGTCGCCCGAAAACCGCTCACACTTTTCGGCATCATGCTCTAGAAAATCGGCTGCGATTCCTGAGATCTTCGTTGTCGCATCCTTTTATCACCCGCATTCAATACCGCGCCGATGCGCTATCGGCGGAAACGATCTTCCTCATGACAGGTGGCGCTATGTTCGCGGCTGAAGCGTTCTCCCCACACGAAACGCTTGCCGCAGCGCTGATTGCGCATGCGGCCGACGGCGACGACGGCTCGCACGACCTTGCCCATATCCTGCGCGTTTTCAGGAATGCCATGCGCATCCATGCGGGAGAAGGCGGCGACGGGCGGGTTCTTGTTGCTTCCGTGCTGCTGCACGACTGCGTCGCCATCGAGAAGAATTCGCCGCAGCGGGCAAAAGCATCGGCTTTGGCGGCCGAGAAGGCATCGGCGATCCTGGCGGAACTTGGCTGGAGCGGCGCGGATATCGAGGCCGCGGCCCACGCAATCACCGCGCATAGTTTCTCGGCCGGGGTGGCGCCGCAGACGCTGGAGGCGAAGATCCTGCAGGATGCCGACCGGCTGGACGCGATCGGCATGATCGGCGTCGCCCGCTGCTTCTATATCGCCGGGCGACTGGGATCCGGGCTCTACGATCCGTTCGACCCGGCAGCGGCAGACCGCCCGCTCGATGACAAGCGTTATGCCATTGACCATTTCCAGACGAAGCTGTTCAAACTGGCGGAAGGATTCCAGACCGAGACCGGCCGCAGGCTGGCGGCCGCGCGTGACAAGAGCTTGCGCGATTTTCTCTCGGAATTCATGGACGAAATCTAGGAGAACGGCATGCTTGTCAGCGACCTCTTCATCTATCCGCTCAAGAGCGCCCGTGGCATTGCGCTGCCCGCCGCCGACATCGACGCCTATGGGCTTCCAGGCGACCGGCGGGCGATGATCACCGATGCGCAGGGGCACTTCATCACCCAGCGCGAGTTGCCCGACCTCGCACGCATCGAGGTACGACCGGAAGCGAGTGCCTTTCGGCTGCTGATGCAGGGGAAAACGGACATATCGGTACCACCGCCTCAGCCTGAAGCCCGCATGGATGTGATCGTGTGGAAATCTGCCGTCAACGCGGCCGTCGCCGATCCGGAGAGCAACCGGCAGCTTTCGGAATGGCTTGGCCGCGAGGTGCGCCTGGTCTTCTTCGACGGGCAGGCACGGCGGACGGCGAATGCCGAATGGGCCGGCGAAGCCACGCCCGTCACCTTTACCGACGGCTACCAGATCCTGGTGACGACGACCGGCTCGCTGAAGGCATTGAATGCCGATCTCGCCGCCCATGGCGAAGGTAGTGTCGGCATGGAACGCTTCCGTCCGAACATCGTCATCGATACCGAGGAGGCCTGGCCGGAGGACCGCTGGGCGGCAATCGAGATCGCCGGCATCCGCTTCGATCTCGTCAAACCCTGCTCCCGCTGCATCATGACGACCCAGGACCAACTGACCGGGTCGCGCGAGGGACCAAGCCCGATGCCGGCCATGGGTCGCCTCCGTATGTCGGCCGATCGGCGCGTGCCAGGCCCGCTCTTCGGCTGGAACGTCACGCCGCGCGGCAGCGGCAGGATCACGATCGGTGACACCGTCCGCATCGTTGCAGAGAGGCCGGAAGGCTGGGCGCTCAAGCGTCGCGTCGCAGCATAAAGCAATTCCAGGAAAAGGGCGAAGCGGTTTTCCGTTCGGAATTGCGTAAAAACAAAGAGTTAGAGCGGCTCTGTGCTTCCGTGAAAAGCTGAACCGCTCTAGAAACGTTATACGCGCGCGAGTGCGGCATCGATGCCCGCCATCACATCGGCCGAAAGCGGTCCCTTCTCCAGCGCGCCGGCATTTTCCTCCACCTGGGCGACGGTGCGGAACCCCGGAATGGGAAGGGTGCGCGGCGAGCGTGCCCAGAGCCAGGCAAGCGCGCCCTGCGTCAGTGTGCGGCCGCCTGACGTCAGGAGATCGCGGACGGCATCGAGCCTTGCGGCGAATTCCGGGGCCATGCGCCCGTCCTTGAAATAGACCATCCAGTCAAGGGCCGCCCCACGGACATCCTTGGCGCCCACCGCCTTGTCGGCGGTGAACTTGCCGGTCAGCAGTCCCATCGCCAGCGGACCGCGATTGATGGAGATCAGACCCTTCCCCTCGATCACCGAGATCATCTCCGGCACCGGTTCGAAAACGTTCATCGTATGCTGGATCGAGACGTAGCCCTGGCGGCCGACATGACGGGCGGCACGATCGGGAAAATCGGTGCTCCAGCCGAACGCATCGATCTTGCCTTCGGCGCGCAGCGCCTCCAGCGTATCGAAGACGGCATCCGACTGTTCAAGCGGAAAATCATTGAGGTGGAACTGCAGGAGATCGAGGCGATCGCGCTTGAGGCGGCGCAGCGAGGTCTCGACCGAACGGCGGATGAAGGCCTCATCGGCGAAGGCGCCGGTTGCCTGCTTGGTTTCCGGGTCGGTGGCGAAGCCGAACTTGGTGGCGATGACAATATCGTCGCGATTGCCGATCGCCCGGCCGAGCACCTCCTCCGAGTGGCCGGCGCCGTAGTTCGAGGCCGTGTCGAAGAAGCGGATGCCGAGTTCGATGGCACGGTGGATCGCTTCCACGGATTCATCGTCGTCGACATCGCCCCAGCCGAGCGGCGTGTCGCCGGCGAAGAAGGGACCGCCGATCGCCCAGCATCCCATACCGAGGCGCGGAATTTCGCGGCCATTCCAGAGCGTGATCGTCGTCGGTGATGCGGTCTTGGTCAGCATGAGATCCTCCTTGATTGGCAATCCTGTGAAGACATAGGAAGCGCTCATAGGCAGGTAAACCGCCAAATCCGGAGGATGTTTTGCACCCGTAAAAAACGGAAGTCAGGCGGAAATACCATTCGGACCTGAAAGCGTCCGCAAGGCTGGATTGAGCGCCTTGAGTGCCGCCTGAACGAAGCCGTCGCGGGCTGCCACGGCTTCGATGCCGCGCGGCTCGTAGACATGGCGATGCAGAAAAAACCCTGTCAGACGGAATGCGGCTGAGAGACTATCGAAGTCGGCCGCATGATTGCCCTCGATGCTGAGGAACTGCGGCAGGAGCAGCATCTTGTCCGCCCAGGGGGCACCAGCGGCGCGGCTGACGGCGCGGCCGGATTTCGGCGAGACATAGACGAGATCGGAACGGGCGCCGGTCGCGGCGCATTCGGCAAGATCGAGGCCGAAGCCGAGGTCATTCAGCACCGCAAGCTCGAAACGCACAAAGAGTTCGCCGGCATCGGCCGGGTTGTGCAGGTGATCGAGGATGACCTCCAGCGCATCGAAGAGATGCGGATGCGGGTCACGCTCCGGCAGCAGCCGCAGCAGCGCGCCCATCGCCTGGACACCGTAGACGGCGGTTGCCGTTTCCATCAGCCGGGCAGCGCGCAGCGTCACCGGCTCGACGCGGAATTCGCCCAGATGCTCGTCAAGCCGGGCGCGCCAGATAACCTCCACCGCATTACCCGCCTGCAGCACCGGCTGCATGGCGCGCGAGCGGCCGGAGCGCACCAGGCCGAGATGGCGGCCGCGATCACGCGTCATTACCTCGGCGATGACGCTCGTCTCGCCGTGGCGCTTGACGCCCAGGATGATCGCATGGTCCTGCCACTGCATCGAAAGAAGTCCTTACGGCTGACGAATCCATCCTACTGCATAATTCAACGCGTTACAGCGTCCTTTGCGCGTCTGAAAGACACGCTGCAATGCAAGGCCCGGCTTCCGTCGGGGACTGCGTCAGGCGACAGCCGGGAAAAGCCTCTGCAGGAATTCCCGCATCGCCATTTCGTCGAAAGGCTTCACCAGAAGCGGTATCTGCTGCAGGTCGGGCGGGAAATCGCCGGTATCGGAATAGCCGCTGACGAAGCCGAACGGGATGCCGATGTCGAGAAGATGGCGGGCAAAACCGAAGCTCATGCCCTCGCCGAGATTGACGTCGAGAAGAGCGAAATCATATTTCTCCGCAGCAATGGCGGCCCTTGCCTGTTCGACGCTGCCGACGATATCGATGCTCTCGACGCCGGCCAGGCGTAGAATATCCTCCGCCTCCATCGCGATGATCAAACTGTCTTCAAGAACCAGAACACGGATTGCGCTCATGATTCGATGCCCCTCGTCGGGCGCCTGTCGCAGCGCCCCGGCCGTTTCGCCAACATCATTGCCCTCCGGTGCCCCGCATGGCACGCTATCGGTGAATTCCGCCACCTTTTCTGAATAAACCATTTTTCTGCCCGGTCGATAAGAATCAAAATCGGAGGAAGATGACAGCCGACCTTATTTTCCTTGCTGCTAATCTGCATTTAAAAAAGACATAACCAGGCTGCTTGACCAAAGCATGTCGCGCAGAACAAAGACCTAAGACGCGACGCGCTTTAGATGAACGGGCGTTTGCCCTCTCCCAGCCCTTCCCAGCCGGCGATCGCCATCAATTCCTCGCCGTTCAGCACCTCGCAGCCGCGCTCCTGCCAGCGGATCAACCCTCGTTCGCTGAGCTTTTTCAAAGTTTTATTGGTGTGAACGATGGAAAGACCGAGCGTGTCGGCGATGTGCTGCTGGGTGATGGGAATGAATTTGCGGCCGTTGAAGATATTGAGCTTCCGGCCACGCTCAAACAGGAAGGCGATCAGGTAGGCTGCTCTTTCCAGCGCCGTGCGGCGGCCGATGCTCAAGAGATGCTCATCCAGGATGCGCTCCTCGCGCGCGGCGATCCAGGTGATGTCGAAGGCCAGCGAGGCGTGCTTGTTGTACAGCGTCATCAGCCTGTCACGCTCGAAGACACAAAGGGACACGGGCGAAAGCGCTTCGACGGAATGCTGCATCTCACCGGCGATCGTTCCCTGCAGGCCGACCAGGTCGCCCGGCATAATATAGTTCAGAATCTGGCGGCGTCCGTCCTCCAGCATCTTGTAGCGGAAGCCCCAGCCGGCGAGCACGGTGAAGAGGTGAGCGCTATGTGCGCCCTCGACGAGGATGGTGGAGCCGGCATCGACGGCAAGCTCTCCCCTCTTGAAGCTCGAGACGAATTCCAGCTCGTCGCGGCTGAACTCCCTGAAATGCGGCAGAGGCCGCAAGGGACATTGGTCGCAAGGGGTCTTGAAAGAATTGATGGGTCTCGACGTCGCCATGCTTGCCCTTGCCGTCGCAAAATCGGCGCGCCAACATTGGCGCGCCGTTCGTCAAGGAATGACGCAAGGCACGGATTTGTTCCATGAGCGAGGCCAATTTTTTATGCGGAAACAAAGGGCTGGCGCCAACCCGACGAAATCCTTGCCATGCTTATTTCGGGAAATCGAGACCCATTTCGCGGAACCGCTCGGGATCATCACCCCAATTCTCGCGAACCTTGACGAACAGGAAGAGATGGACCGGCTGTTCGAGGATCTGCGACAATTCCTTGCGGGAAGCAGTCGAGATCGCCTTGATGGTTTCACCACCCTTGCCGAGCGCGATCTTCTTCTGGCTGTCACGCTCGAGATAAATCACCTGCTCGATCCGCACCGAGCCGTCCTTGCGCTCTTCCCACGTCTCCGTCTCGACATGCGAGGCATAGGGGAGCTCTTGGTGCAGGCGCAGAAACAGCTTCTCGCGGGTGATCTCGGCAGCGAGCTGGCGCATCGGCAGATCGGAGATCTGGTCTTCCGGATAGTACCACGGCCCCTCCGGGAGCGTTTTCGCCAGATAGTCCATGAGATCGTCGCAGCCGGAGCCGTTTTCGGCGGAGATCATGAAGGTGCGATCGAAAGCGATCTTCTCGTTGGCGGCAGCGGCCAGCGCCAGCAGATCCTCGCGATTGACGCGGTCGATCTTGTTGAGCAGCAGGATCTTCGGCTGCCGGACTTCCTTGAGGCCTTCGAGGATGGCTTCGGCATCCCCGCGCAGGCCGCGCTCGCTGTCGATCAGCAGCACGATCAGATCGGCATCCCTCGCACCGCCCCAGGCCGAGGTCACCATGGCGCGGTCAAGCCGGCGGCGCGGCTTGAAGATACCAGGCGTATCCATGAAGACGATCTGGGCATTGTCGTGGATCGCGATGCCGCGGACGATGGCCCGCGTCGTCTGCACCTTATGGCTGACGATCGAGACCTTGGCGCCGACGAGGCGGTTGACCAGCGTCGACTTGCCGGCATTGGTCGGCCCGATCAGCGCGACAAAGCCCGAATGCGTCGGACCATTGGTTTCTGCGGCAGCTTCGGCCGCGATCTCTTCTTCTTGTGTCATTGTCCCGTCAGTTTCCGGCAGGCGATTGCTGCCAAATGCCTTCGCGCTCGAGCATCTTCGTTGCCGCCACCTGTTCGGCGGCACGCTTCGACCGCTCTACGCCGGTTTCGGGCTTAATGCCAGCAACTTCCACCGTCACCTTGAAGCGCGGATCATGATCCGGTCCGCTGCGTTCATCAACCCGGTAGATCGGCGTGACACCAAATTTCGCGTGCGACCATTCCTGCAGCTCGGTCTTGGCGTCGCGCTTGGCGCCATCGGCCCGCACCGCCCTGCCCTGCCAGTAACGCAGAATGAAGCGGCGGGCGACTTCGAGGCCGCCGTCGAGATAGATCGCGGCGATCAGGCTTTCGACGACATCGGCGCGCACATTCATCATGCGCTTGCCGGTCAGTTTTTTCACATCGGCGCCGGTGCGGATATAGAGGTGAAGATTGAGTTCGTCGGCGACCGCAGCACAGGTTTCGGCGCTGACGAGCTGGTTGAGGCGAACCGAGAGCTCGCCTTCTCCTGCCGTGCCAAAGGTGCGGAACAGAAGCTCGGCGATGCAGAGCCCGAGGACCCTGTCGCCGAGGAATTCCAGCCGTTCGTAATTGCCGCCCTTTTCGGTACGGGCGCTGGCATGGGTCAGCGCGCTATCCAGGCGTTCCTTTTCAGCGAAGTCATGACCGATCAGGCCCTCAAGCTTTGCGCGGTCCGCCGCAGAAAGCGTCTGCGCCTTACTCATTCAACAACCTTGAAGAGGCGGTCCCAACGCATGTTCGTCGGCCACTTCCAGATTTCGCGGAAGGAGGTGTCGTTGCCGAGCGAGAAGAAGATGACGCTGGCACGGCCGACAAGATTTTCAGCGGGCACGAAGCCGACGTCGAAGCGGCTGTCTAGCGAGTTGTCGCGATTGTCGCCCATCATGAAATAATGGCCTTCCGGCACGATGAACTCGCGGGTGTTATCACCACGCGACACCCGAGACTGATCGAGCGTGTCGTAGGACTTGCCGTCGTCAAGCGTTTCGCGGAATACCGGCACGTCCTCGCCCGGGTCGAGCTTGTAATCCGAAGTGAACGCACCGTCCGCCACCTTCGGAACCGGCTTGCCGTTGACGTAGAGCACGCCGTCGGTAACCTGGATACGGTCGCCCGGCAGGCCGATGCAGCGCTTGATGTAATCGATGTCGGGGTTCGGCGGGAAACGGAAGACGACAATGTCGCCACGCTTCGGATCGGCGCCGAACAGGCGGCCGCTGAAGATATCAGGCGAAAAGGGCAGCGAATATTTCGAATAGCCGTAAGCGAACTTGTTGACGAAGATGTAGTCGCCGACAAGCAGGGTCGGCATCATCGAACCGGACGGAATGGTAAAGGGCTGGAACAGCACCGTTCGGATCACCATCGCCAAAATCAGCGCCTGGATGATAACTTTGATATTTTCCCAGAGGGCGTTCGGCTTGGCTTCGACTTTTTCGGACACGCAGTCTTATTCCTTCAAGACGCCGCGGCGGCGCAATTCTTTCTGTCGTTCTCTCTAGCGGCTTCGGCCGGTTGCGGCAATGGCGACAACATCAAAAGCGACGAGAGGTCGCGATCAACGCTTCTGAGGTCGCGATCAACAGCTCCCGAGGTCGCGCGATCAGAGGCTCAAGGGCAACGCTTCGATAATGACGAAAGCCTGCGCCAAGGGATAATCATCCGTTATTGTCAAATGAATGGCGGGCCTGTGGCCCGCAGGCAGCAGCGATTCGAGGATCAGGGCGGCGCCGCCTGATAAAAGCATGGCGGGTTTGCCGCTCGGCAGGTTGACGACGCCCATGTCCTTCCAGAAGACGCCCTGCGCCATGCCCGTGCCGAGCGCCTTGGAACAGGCCTCCTTGGCGGCAAAACGCTTGGCATAGGATGCGGCACGGTTTGCCCGCCTGTCGGAACGCGCGCGCTCGATCTCGGTGAAGCAGCGATGGGTGAAGCGCTCGCCGAAGCGCTCGATGGATTTCTCGACACGGCGAATGTCGATCAAATCACTGCCAATGCCGATGATCATGCCGGCCCCTTCCGTCGCTTAAGAATTCTTGATCGGGTTCATACGCTCGGCATGTCGCCGGCTGGAACGGCAAGACGCAGGCGCGCCCGCTCCATCAGCCGTATATGGCGGCGCGTCTGAAAAACCTTCACGGTGTATAATGTCAGCGCGTAGAGCGCAACGGAGGTGACGATCGCCGGCGGGATAGCGCCGACCAGCATCGGCTCCAGCACCGGCTTCCATAATTCGGTGAAGTTCAGCTTGTGGAAAAGGGCGGCGAGATCCACCGTCTGACCAGCCAGTTGATCCTCGCGGCTCAACAGCAGATGCCCGATTTCCCAGGTGATGCCCCAGATGAAGGGATAGGTCAGCGGATTGCCGAAGGCGGCGCAGCCGAGGGCGGCGGCCACCATACTACCGGAGAGGAAATAGGTGATGACGAAAGCCATGACGAAATGCACGCCGATGAACGGCGTCCACGAGACGAAGACACCCGCAGCGACGCCGGCGGCAACCGCATGCGGCGAAGCGCTCAGGCGCAGGACGCGCATTGTCAGATAACGGATCGGGCGAAGGAAACCTTTGCGAGGCCATAAAAGCTCCCGCATCTTTTCCTTGAATCCCGCAGGCTTGCGACGGCGAAACAACATGGCCGGTATTTAGTGCAGCGCACACCACCATGACAAGAGCGGCAAATGATACCGCTCCAAAAACCGCCCCTCAATTCTCGCTGCGAAGAGGAGCTTCTTCATGCCGAGGGGCGTCCGTTATGCATAACGTCCCTCACTTACCTCAAGTATAAAGTCCATTATCAGCGATTACGGAACAGACCGCGATCGACCTGGCGCTGACGAAACTCGAGATCGATACGATCGAGCGAGCCATTCAAATATGCCATTTCACGTTCCTGCGTGGTCGGAGCGCGAAAGGCGCGAGCGAATTTCTTGATAGGGTCAAACATTATCTTGTCTCATCTTCTGTTTACGTTTCGATGACCAGAAGATAGGCCCGGCACAGGTTAATTACTACCGCCGCAATATGGAGACAGCCATGCGCTGAGTGCACCGCTTGCCCCTCTCATGCGCTGCTCCGATTATAAAATGTGCAATTTTTCGCCCAACCCTCTGGAGGGGCTTAACAAAAGCTTTAGTCGTAGAGGCGCCGGACCGTGGCGATGCAATCCAGTTCCTTCATCTGGGCGAGCAACTGGTTGAGCTGGCGCAGGTCCCAGACCTCGACCTCGAGCATCATTTCGGTGAAATCGGCCGCCACTCGCACCGTGTTCAGCAAGCGGATATTGACGTCGAGGCCTGCGACCGTCTGGGCGACCTTGGCAAGCGTGCCGGGCTCATTCAACCCATTCACCATGATGCGCGCCATGAAACGCGACTTGTTGGCTTCGTCGAGGTCCCAGCGCACGTCGATCCAGCGGTCGGGCTGATCGTCGAAGCGCTGCAGGCTCGGCGACTGGATCGGATAGATGGTGATGCCCTTGCCCTGATCCATGATACCGACGATGCGATCGCCGGGCACGGCGCCGGTCGGCGCGAACTTGACGTCGACATTGCCGGACAGGCCGCGGATCGGCCCGATATCGGCATCGGCGTCGATTTCCGAATGGCCGCCGTCGTGCCCTGTCTTGGTCTTGCCGGGGATCTTGAAGATCATGCCGGCGGCGCTGCGAACGTTGAACCAGCCATCATCGCCGGAGGGCTTCACGGTGACGCGCTCATCTTGATGATCGGGATAGACGGCGCGCAACACGTCGAGCGAGGACATCTCGCCGCGGCCGACGGCGGCGATCGCATCCTCGACATCCTTCTGGCCGAGACGGTGCAGCGCCGGCTTCATCGCCTCGCGCGAGAAGATCTTGCCGGCCCTGTTGAAGGTGCGCTCGAGAATGCGGTGGCCGAGGCCGGCATATTGCTTGCGGATCGCCATGCGGGTGGCGCGGCGGATGGCGGCGCGCGCCTTGCCGGTCACGACGATCTCCTCCCAGGCGGCGGGCGGAACCTGCACGCCGGAGCGGATGATCTCGACCTCGTCGCCATTTGCAAGTCGCGTCACCAGCGGCATGATGCGGCCGTTGATCTTGGCGCCGACTGTCGTATCTCCGATATTGGTGTGCACCGCATAGGCGAAATCGATCGGGGTGGCGCCGCGCGGCAGGGCGATCAACTTGCCCTTCGGCGTGAAGCAGAAGACCTGGTCCTGGAAGAGCTCGAGCTTGGTGTGTTCGAGGAATTCTTCCGGGCTGTCGCCCTCGGCCAGGGCCTCGATCGTATGACGCAGCCAAGAATAGGCATTGGATTCGCGGGAAAGAATATCGCCATCGGCATTGGTGGCGCCGTCCTTATAGAGCGTGTGGGCGGCGATGCCGAATTCGGCGATTTCGTGCATGCGCTTGGTGCGGATCTGCAGTTCGATGCGCTGGCTGGAGGGGCCGACGATAGTGGTGTGCAGCGAACGGTAATCGTTCTGCTTCGGCGTCGAGATATAATCCTTGAAGCGGCCGGGCACGACGCGCCAGCGCGTGTGGACAATGCCGAGTGCCCGGTAACAGGACGGGATGTCCTCGACGATCAGGCGGAAGCCGTAGACATCGGAAAGCTGTTCGAAGGAAAGCGACTTCGATTGCATCTTGCGGAAGACGGAATAGGGCTTCTTCTGCCGGCCCTTGACATAGGCGCTCGTCAGGCCGCTTGCGACCAGAAGGTCGCGCAGTTCGGCCTCGATCTTCTTGACGATGCCCTCGTTGCGCTTCGAAAGCTCTTCCAGCCTTTTGGTGACGGTCTCGTAGGCTTCCGGGTTCATATGGCGGAAGGAGAGTTCCTCGAGTTCCTCGCGCATGTCCTGCATGCCCATGCGGCCGGCGAGCGGCGCATAGATTTCCATCGTCTCCTCGGAAATGCGGGCACGCTTGTCGGCCGACATGTGATCGAGGGTACGCATATTGTGCAAGCGATCGGCAAGCTTGACGAGCAGCACGCGCACATCGTCGGAAATGGCGAGCAGCAGCTTGCGCAGATTTTCCGCCTGCTTGGCTTTCTTGGTGACGAGATCGAGCTTCTTGATCTTCGTCAGACCCTCGACCAGGCGACCGATATCCTCGCCGAAGAGTTCGTCGATCTCGGCGCGTGTCGCCGTCGTATCCTCGATCGTATCATGCAGAAGGGCGACAGCGATCGTCGATTCATCGAGATGCATGTCGGTGAGGATGGCGGCGACCTCGAGCGGATGGGAAATATAGGGATCGCCGCTCGCGCGCTTTTGCTGGCCATGTTTCTGCATGGCGTAAACATAGGCTTTGTTCAGCAGTGCTTCATTGGCATCGGGCTTGTATTGCTGAACCCGCTCCACGAGCTCGTACTGCCGCATCATTCCAAAGCCACTCCGATAAAAATAAAAGCGCGCCAATCAACGATTGGCGCACACATGGGCAATAATATGCCTAAGCAATAAAGGTGCAAGATTGACGATTGGTAATCGTCGCTCTTTTGCGTCGCATGCAGCTTTTTTCGGATCGCATCAATGCGACCGCGGGATTGCATCTGACCGATGCGACGGAGATCCGGCCGGTGCGCTTAGTAGTCGTCGCTCTTTTCCGGCGGCACAAGGCCTTCGATGCCGGCAAGCAGCTCTTCTTCCGACATCTGGTCGAAAGTGATCGTCTCCGGCACGTCGTCCTGCTCTTCGCTGTCGGCCGCAGTGGCACCGCCGGCGGCGATCATGCTTGCCGGGTCGGGCTCGGGCTCGTCGACTTCGACGTGCTTCTGCAGCGAATGGATCAGATCTTCCTTGAGGTCATCGGGCGAAAGCGTCTCGTCGGCGATTTCGCGCAGGGCCACGACAGGATTCTTGTCGTTGTCGCGATCGATGGTGATCGAGGCACCCTGGGAAATCAGCCGGGCGCGGTGGCTGGCGAGCAGAACCAGCTCGAAGCGGTTCTCCACCTTGTCGATGCAATCTTCAACTGTGACACGGGCCATTGCCTGTCCTTTACGGTCGTCATTTCGGGATTAACACGCCCGATACAATTAAAACCGGGCAAATACAAGTTTTTCGTTCCGGCTCCCCTCGTCTTTATCCGCGGCTGAGCTAGATTTCCATGGAGAATGTCATAATTCCACCGAAGGTTGCTTGGAATATGTCGAATCGTGCCCTAAATCTTTCATATATGAATAATTCATAAAGTAAAGGATCAGATCGAAATCGAAACACAAGCTATTGTTTTTATTGAAGTTTGACCCATACGGATTTCGATTGCTCTCATTGGATTGGTAAGCGATGTTTGACCCACGCGAAAAAATTGCACTCTTCATTGACGGCGCCAATCTCTACGCTGCATCCAAGAGCCTCGGCTTTGACATTGATTACCGCAAGCTCCTGAAAGCATTCCAGAAACGCGGATATCTGCTGCGCGCGTATTATTATACCGCTCTGATCGAAGATCAGGAATATTCGTCGATCCGGCCGCTGATCGACTGGCTCGACTACAACGGCTACAAAGTCGTCACCAAGCCCGCCAAGGAATTCACGGATTCCATGGGGCGCCGAAAGATCAAAGGCAACATGGACATCGAGCTTGCGATCGATGCCATGGAACAATCCGAAACGGTCGATCATCTGGTCATCTTCTCGGGCGACGGCGATTTCACCAACCTGGTCGAGGCATTGCAGCGCAGAGGCCGCAAGGTCTCGGTGATATCAACCATGGCGACCCAGCCACCAATGATTGCCGACGACCTGCGCCGCCAGGCCGATCATTTCATCGATCTCTTGTCTCTGAAGGCTGAGATCGGTCGCGATCCTTCCGAGCGGGCGCCACGCCCGGCCGAAGTCGCGCCGGCCAGCGATTTCGAGGACTGATCTCTCACTGTAACACTTTGAATTATGCAGGGCGCGGCGGCCAGCTCCTCGCGTGGCCACGCCTTTACATGGACGATACGCGACAGCGGCCGATTGCAGCGTGATCGGACCTAAAGCGCGCCGCGATCTTCCAGATTCGCGTCTTGCGCTTTAAGTCTTTGTTTTTACGCATGCCGTTGTCGCAAAACCGCCGCACACTTTTGCGCGACATGCTTTAGCGCGGTCAACCATGAGCCTTCAGCAGGCGGCTCTTCTGCCGGTTCCAATCGCGCTCCTTCTCGGATTCGCGCTTATCGTGCAATTTCTTACCCTTGGCGAGCGCCAGTTCCATCTTCGCCCGACCGCGATCATTGAAATAGATCTTCAGCGGGATCAGCGTCATGCCTTCACGGTTGATGGCAGAGCGCAGGCGATGGATTTCACGGCCCGACAGCAGCAGCTTGCGGCGGCGGCGCGGTTCGTGATTGAAGCGGTTGGCCTGCAGATATTCCGGTAGATAGGAATTGATCAGCCAGATCTCGCCGCCCTCATCCGAGGCGTAGGATTCGGCGATATTGGCCTTGCCTTCGCGCAGCGACTTGACCTCCGTGCCCATCAGCACGATGCCGGCCTCGTAAGTATCGATGATCTCGTAGTTAAAGCGGGCCTTGCGGTTTTCGGCCACGACCTTATTCACCACGCGCTGGCTGCCTTTGGGGGCCATGACGATATTCCAATTGCTTTTTAGGGCGCGAAAAGCCGCGCCCTCATTCCTTGCCCTCTATGTAAGGGAGAGACCCCGTCTTGTGAAGACGGCCGGTCTCGTCAGTTCAGCAGGCCTGCATGGCGCATCGCGGCGTCGATCGCCGATTCCGTTGCCGGCTCCAGCGTCGAAAGCAGCGGCGAACGAACGTTGCGGCTCATCCGGCCGAGCTTGGAGAGCCCGTATTTGGCGCCGCAAAGACCCGGCTCAAGGAAGATAGCCTTGTGCAGCGGCATCAGCCGATCCTGATATTCCAGGGCGCGGGCATAGTCGCCGGCCAGCGTCGCCGCCTGGAAGTCGGCACAGAGACGCGGGGCGACATTCGCCGTCACCGAAATACAGCCGACGCCGCCATGGGCGTTGAAGCCAAGCGCCGTCGCATCCTCGCCTGACAATTGCCTGAAATCCGCGCCGCAGCTGATGCGCTGTTCGGAGACGCGCTCGATCTTGCCCGTCGCATCCTTGACGCCGACGATATTCCTATGCGCCTTGGCGAGCGCACCCATCGTTTCGGGCGTCATGTCGACCACCGAGCGACCGGGGATATTGTAGATATAGATCGGCAGATCGACGGCCTCGGCGATCGCCGAAAAATGCGCGATCAAACCCTTCTGCGTCGGCTTGTTGTAATAGGGGGTGACGACCAGCACGGCGTTCGCACCGACCTTTTCGGCATGCTGGGCAAGTTCGATCGCCTCACGCGTATTGTTCGAGCCGGCACCGGCCATGACGGGAACGCGTTTTGCGGCAACTTCGATGCAGAGTTCCACCACCCGCTTGTGTTCGGCATGCGACAGCGTCGGGGATTCGCCGGTTGTGCCGACCGGAACGAGACCGCCGCTGCCTTCCTTGATCTGCCAGTCGACATGAGCGGCGAAGCTGTCTTCGTCGATCAGTCCGGCATCGGTGAAGGGGGTGACGAGGGCGGGAATGGACCCATTGAACATGCAAAGCTCCTCACGACCAAATCCTTGCTTCGGCCGCATTCCATGAATAAGAGTTGCGCACCATAGAGCGCCGAAATCATCGCGACAAGCGCGTAGAGTTCGGTTTAGGGCAAATTCCGATAGCAGATGTGAATGAATTTTACCTGGTACGGTAAGGTTTCGTTAAGATGCCTCTAGCCTAATGGCAAGGCGTGTTTTCATTGCGAGATCCCGGATGAAGAAAGCTGTCCTGATTCTGTCCGCCTTCGGCTTCATTGCCGCTGCGTGGGGCAGCGTTGCGTCGCCGCTTCCCGGCGAGAGCACTTCCATGCCTGAGGTCAAGCCGCTCGGCTTCATTCCCGAGACAGCCATACCGGAATCGATCACGACAGGCGCTATTCCGCGCAATCCGGCCATCGCGCCCGTCAATGGCGACCTGAAGGCCGGCCTCGACGCGCTTTCCGACAAGGATCCGCAGCTGGCACTTTCGATCCGTGACAGCATGCGCGACGGGACGCTCGACCGCCATATCCTCACCTGGGCGATCGCCGTTTCCGGATTGAAGGGCGTTCCTTCTTTTGAAATCGCCAGCGCCGCGCAAGAGCTCAAGGGCTGGCCGGGTCTTTCGCGGTTGCGCGCCTATTCCGAACGCGCGATCTATGATGAAAATCCCGCCCCTTCCGCCGTGCTCGCCGCCTTCGGCGATACCGCGCCCGAGACAATGCAGGGCGCCGTCATCCTCGGCCGGGCGCTGGTTGCGTCAGGCAAGCAGGCGCAGGCGGCGAAATATATCCGCAAGGTCTGGCGCGTAGAGGCGCTCGACAAGGCGACCGAGGACAAGATCCTCATCGAGTTTTCCGCGCTGTTGACGCCTGCCGACCATAAGGCGCGGATGGACTATCTGATGTATCGCGGCCGGGTGGCGCAGGCCAAGCGCTTCGGAGACATGGGCCAGGCGCAGTCGCTCTACACGGCCTGGGCTGCAGTCGACGCCAAAGCCGGCAATGCCGGCGCGCTGCTCAACGCCGTCGATGCGAAATGGCGCGGCGATGCCGGCCTGCTGTTTGCGCGGATCGAATATCTACGCAAGCAAGACAAATATGCCGAAGCGGCCGTGCTTCTGGAGCAGATGCCGCCCGAGCGTAGCGAACTCGTCAATTCCGGCGAATGGTGGAACGAGCAGCGCATCATCAGCCGTGGTCTCGTCGACCAGGGACAGTTCAAGCCTGCCTATCGCATCGTCGCAAACTACGCCGCAACGAGCCCGACGGATATCGTCGAGGCTGAATTCCATGCCGGATGGTACGCGCTTCGCGGCCTGCGGGACCCGGCAACGGCGGAAAAACATTTCCGCAAGATCCTCCAGACATCAAACGGACCGATCTCGGTTTCACGCGCCTGGTATTGGCTGGGACGAGCAGCGGAGGCCGGAGGCCCCGGCAAATCCAGCGAACTCTATGCGAAGGCCGCGAATTTTCCCGGCACCTTCTATGGACAGCTCGCGGCCGAAAGGCTGGGGCGAAAGACGCTTAACGTCACCTATCCCGCACCGAGCACGGCCGACCGGCAGCGCTTCCAGGCACGCGAAGCCGTGCAGGCGATCGCCCGGCTGGAGGCCGCCGGCCATGGATGGCGGGCCGCCATTCTCTATCTCGCGCTCGCCGATCAACTGCAAAGCCCCGGTGAATTGGCTGTCCTTGCGGCACGGGCCGAGCAATCCGGCGATCATCATCTCTCGCTGCAGATCGGAAAGATCGCCTATGGACGCGGCATCGATGTCGCAGCGCTTGCCTTTCCGGTCGGCGTAATCCCGGCGAACGCCAACATAACAGGCTCCGGCAAGGCGCTCGCCTATGCCATCGCCCGGCAGGAAAGCGCCTTCAACCCAGCCGCCGTATCGGCGGCGAACGCGCGCGGCCTGCTGCAGATTCTGCCGGGAACAGCCCAGGCGGTGGCCAAGCGCCACAACATCGCCTTTTCCAAAGACAAGCTGACGGCCGATGCCGGCTATAACGCGACACTCGGTGCTCATTATCTCGGCGAGCAGATCGACGCCTTCGGCGGCTCCTATATCCTCACCTTCATTGCCTATAATGCCGGGCCGAAGCGGGTGCCGGAATGGATCGGCCGCTACGGCGATCCGCGCGGCAGGCCGATCGACGAGATCGTCGACTGGATCGAGCGCATCCCCTTCCCCGAAACGCGCAACTACGTACAGCGGGTGATGGAGAACTACGAAGTTTATAAAGCCCGTCTCGGCCAACCCACCGATATCGAGCGCGACCTGATCGGCGGACGCAGCGCCTCCTGAAGCCGTTTGGCGCGACTTGAAAAGCAAGCTACATCTTCGGGATCAAACAGATCTCGAGGGATGCGATGCCGGATATGGATGCAGGCGGTTTCCAGGAACGATTTTACACGTCTTCTGATGGGTTAAGGCTTTATGCCCGCGACTACCGACCAGACCAGGCGGCAGCCGCCGGACGGCTGCCGGTGATCTGCTTGCCCGGCCTGACCCGCAATACGCGGGATTTTCATCCGCTTGCACTGCTTCTCTCCCGGGACACAACAATGCCTCGCAGAGTGATTGCGCTCGATTCGCGCGGACGGGGAAACTCGGCATGGGATGAGAACAAGGCGAACTACAATCTCGCCATCGAGGCCGGCGACGTCCTTGCCGCCTGCGCAGCACTCGGCATCGAGCGGGCGATCTTCATCGGCACGTCGCGGGGCGGGCTGATCCTGCATCTGATCGCGGCGACACGGCCGGATCTTCTCGAAGCCGTCATCCTCAACGACATCGGGCCTGTGCTCGAGGCTGAGGGGCTGGCGCGGATCCGCGATTACCTCAACGGCGGCAGGAAGCCGGCGGACTGGAACGAGGCGGCCGATATATTGAAGGAAAATCATGGCGCGTCGTTTGCCGCGCTTGCAGAGGAAGACTGGCGCGAGATGGCGCTTGCCCTTTATCGCGATATAGGTGGACGGCCGGTCGCCGACTTCGACCCGGCGATCGCAGAGGCACTGAAATCGATCGATTTCAGCCAGTCGTTGCCTGATCTCTGGGGGCAATTCGAAAGCCTGAGCCGGTTGCCGGTCATGCTGATCCGCGGTGAAAGTACGTTGCTGCTTTCACAGGAAACCGCCGGCGAAATGGCACGGCGGCATTCGCGGTTGATCCTTCATGCTGCCGAAGGACAAGGACATGCCCCGCTCCTGCACCTCGGCAATATCCCCACGACAATTCGAGCTTTTCTCGCCACCCGCCGATAACCTCAGGAAATTGGTCAGCTGGTACAATGGGCCATTCGTCCAAATACAAAAAGCCCGGCTCGAGAGCCGGGCTTTCCTGATTGACCGAAGTCAGATCAGATTAGAACGAACGCTGCAGGCGGAAGTAGCCCGAAGTGGAGTCGTCATCATCTTCCGGATCGAGGTACTGAACCGAAGCCTTGGCATAGAAGTTGTCGACGATCTGGTAATCAACCGTCAGACCAGCCTTCCAGGCATCGCCATCAGCAAAGTCGTCGCCGACAACGCCGTAGTTGCTGTAGTACTGCACACCAGGGGTGATCTTGAGCTTGTCGGTTGCCTTGATAGCGTATTCGGCAGCGACAGCCCATTCAGCCGCGGTGTAGTAGGAGCTCGGGCCGGTAGCGTATACAACAGCGAGGCCGAGCGTACCAGGACCGATGTCAGCCGTACCCATTGCACGGACAGCACCTTCTTCATTGTCGACGTCGTAGCCGGCAGTGATCTGGTAGCTGAACGCACCAGCCTTGCCGCCGAGACCGACTGCAACGCCAACGTTGTTGGGTTCTTCGTCCGCCTTGTAGAAGCCGTCTTCGAGTTCATCGACGCTGATGCCAGCGTAGAAGGCGTCGGTTTCATACTGATAACGGATGGAGTTATGCAGCGTGACCGGCGAGCCGATGTCGTCGGTTTCGCCCGAGAGACCATCGTCCCACCAGCTGTAGAACAGACCAGCGCGGAAGCCGGCGATGTCAAGGTAAGCGGAGTCGAGGATGGCTTCCTGTTCCGAGGAGTTGTCAGCATTGAACTGCATGACGATGACGCCGGTCAGCGGACCATACTCGGTGTCGCTCTTGGCCGTGAACTGAACCTGGCCGCGAGTTCTTGCGTCCCAATCGGAGTCGTTGTCTGCCGAAAGGTTGAGCGGCTGGTCACCAATATCAACCTGGAAACGGATGTAACCTTCGATCTTGAGGCAGGTTTCAGTGCCCGGGATGTAGAAGTAGCCGGTGCCGTAAGCGTCGCAGACGCGAACATATTCAACCGGTTCCGGCTCGGCAGCAACGATAGCGTCAGCAGCCTGAGCACCGGAAACTACTGCGAGAGCAGCAGCGGAGCCGAGAAGAAGGCTCTTGATGTTCATAAATGACCTCCAATTCAAAGTTTCGATCGGGTTTGGGATCTTTCGCTGAGCAGCGTTCCCTGCCCCATCCCCGTGTTTCAAGAAGTGGACGATCAGTCGCCCTTGCTTCCGACGCTGAAAATACAAGACGGAAGCCGTCACGCAATCACCAACTTACTCGGACAGGGGATTTGAAGGAGCCTTCCCGACATTCTGTTGCTGAAAGGACACAAGTCGGGCAACCGGCCTCGATTTCCTTTATGCTTCGTTAAGAAAACCGTGATTTTGCGGAGGCTTAGGTCAAGCCAACAAAGATTTGGACATGCGCTTGGCGACACATTCGTGACACTTTTTTGACAAAGTGCGGCTCTTGCGAGGGATTCATGATTGCCGGAAGCGTAACCGGACGTGCACCGATCCGCTTTCGCCACCTGTCAGTGGCTTGAGCGCGGGAGGTGATTCCCGCAGGCGATTCTCTCACTTGGGGTAGAGAGATTTTTTCGGCGCCCGGCTTAGCCGACTAAGCGAACATGATTCCCAGCAGAAACTAACGATCGACGCACGCTCAGGAAATCGGAATGGCGGAGAAGATGGGATTCGAACCCACGATACGCTTTTGACGTATACTCCCTTAGCAGGGGAGCGCCTTCGACCACTCGGCCACCTCTCCGGTGCGGCCTAACTATGGTGACCGGTCTGTGAATGCAAGGGTTTTTTGAGTTTTCACCAGAAGAAATGCAGCGAGCTGGCAATTCAGCCGGTTGCGCAAACAAACCGCATTTCCTGGCGAAATCCGCGGAATTTGATCGCGCTTCGTTCTCTTCGATGAAGGAGCCGAACTCAACCGAGCAGGCTCTTGAGGTCGGCAGAAGGGTCGGCGAGAATCGATTTATCGGGATTGGTCCCGGATTCCAGCAGTTTTTTGCCGGTCACATAAGCCTTCGCGTCGTTGATCGCATCGACGGCAATCAGCCGGCCCTCCCTGAAGTACCAGACCGAATGCGCGCCTTCGCGGGCGCCGGAGCGCAGCAGCGTCTCGTCATAACCAAGATTGAAGCCGGCGATCTGCAGCTTGACGTCATACTGGTCGGACCAGAACCACGGCTTCGGATCATAGGGCTCGTTGCCGCCGGCGATGACGGCTGCCGCCGCTTCGGCCTGGTCGACAGCGTTCTGCACCGATTCGAGCCTGATGCGTCCGCCCTGCCAGGGAAGTTCGGCGCAATCGCCAGCCGCAAAGATCGCCGGATCGGAGGTGCGGGCGAATTCGTCGACGACAATGCCGTTGGCGACTTCGAGGCCGGCTTCCTTGGCAAGCTGATCGTTCGGGGCGACGCCGATGCCGACGACGGCGAAATCGATGTCGATGACCGATCCGTCGGAAAGTGCGGCGCCGGTGACGCGGCCATCCTTGCCGATCAGATGCTTGAGCCCTGTCTTCTCGCGGATCACCACGTCATGGGCCTCGTGGATCACGCGCATGATGTCGGCGGTCTCCTTCGCCGCGACGCGCTGCAGGATGCGGTCGGCCATCTCAATGACGGTGACTTCCAGGCCGCGATGGCGGGCAACGGCCGCCGCCTCGAGACCGATATAACCGCCACCGATGATGAGGACGCGGCGACCGGGGCGCATCTCGTCAGCGAGCAGATCGGCATCGCGCTTGTCGCGGGCGACATAAACGCCTTCGAGATCGCCGCCGATTGCGGCCGGCAGCCGGCGCGGCGTCGAGCCGGTGGCGAGCGCCAGCGTGCCGTAATCAAGAACGGAGCCGTCCTGCAGCAGAACCTGCTTACTGTCCGGCTTGATCTGCTCGGCCCAGGTCGAAAGGCGAAGATCGACGTCATTGTCCGCATACCAGTGCTCGGCGCGGAACAGAAGGCGGTCGAAAGCCATTTCGCCGAGCAGGTATTTTTTCGAAAGCGGCGGGCGCTGATAGGGAGCGACATCCTCTGCGCCGATGAGGGTGATCGGGCGCGTATCCTTCAACGCACGCAGCTTGGCTGCCAATGCGAAACCGGCCTGTCCCGCGCCGATGATCACCAGTCTATCCGTCACGATCTCACTCCTGAAGCTGCGCCCGACGCCCACGCCAAGGCCTATTCCCTACCCCACGCCCCGTCAACGGAAAGCGGCCTCTTACATTCAGCCGATCTCGATCCAGCGGCGCTCGTGGAAGGACTGTGCCATGGCATGCACCGACTTCTCTATCCTGAGACCGTCTTCGAATGTCACGATCGACGACGGCTCGCCTGATATTGCCCGGATCAGCTCACGGCATTCGATGATCTTCAGATCGTTGAAGCCGAGGCCGTGGCCTGGTGCCGGGATAAACCGATCATAAGGCTGATGGGCGGGGGCCGCCAGTATCTTGCGGAAGCCCTGCTCGGAGCCACGGCCGTCGGCCTGATAGAGCTCGAATTCGTTCATCCGCTCCTGGTCGTAGACGATCGAGCCTGTCGAGCCAAAAATCTGCAGCGCAATGCGGCCCTTGCGACCCCAGGCGGCGCGATTCGCCATCAGCACGGCGGAGATGCCGCCGCCAAGCCGCATCAGCACGTTGGCGCCATCGTGGTTTTCGACGGCACGGCGACCGCCCTCGCTTAGCGGGCGGTCGGCATAGGGTTTGACCATATCCGTTATGACGGCCTCGACATGGCCGAAGAGATACCAGAGCAGCGACAGCGGGTGCACGGCGAAATCGTCGAGCGCGCCGTAGCCGGCGGAAAGCTCGCTCTTCCAATAAAAGAAGACATCCGGATCGGCCATGAAATCCTCGTCCATCTCGACGCGGATGTGGTTGACCGTGCCGATGGCGCCCTCGCCAATCAGCGTCCTGATATGCCGCATGACAGGATTCTGGATGTAATTATAACCAAGGACGGCAACCCTGCCTGATTTCTTCGCCGTCTCCAGCATGCGCTCGGCATCGGCATAGGCCGGCGCCATCGGTTTTTCGCACCAGACATGTTTGCCGGCTGCAAGGGCTGCAATCGCCATCTCGGCGTGGAACTGATTGGGCGTGGTGACGGAGACGACGTCGACCTCGGGGTCGGCAATCAGCGCCCGCCAGTCGGCCGTTGCCTTCTCGAAACCGAATTCACCGGCACGAGCCTCAGCAAGCCCGGCATTGGCTTCGGCCAGATGCACGAGACGCGGACGCTCGACATCGCCGAACACCGTCTTCACCGCATTCCACGCCAATGCATGGCACTTGCCCATATAACCGGTGCCGATCAAACCGATGCCGAGTGGCTTCATTTCCGTCTCCTCCAGAGCTGTGCGCGGATTTTTGGAATATTTGGATCATTTTGACAAGGGACCCAGCCACAGGCACTTTTGCGCCCATCCCGACCAGACTGTCCAAAAGCCTTCAATTACAGGGGATTAAAAACAATTAGCCGTGTCGTTTGAAATCGTTTATGTTCGATAATATGGAATATTTGTTTCATCTCGTGAGCCGTAAGCATGGATAACGATTCCCAGAGGCACGCGCGCGTGCCGCGCGATTTCGAAAGCCTGCGCAGCACCATCATCGAGCGCAAGGCGAGCATGCCGAAGCGGCTGGCGCAGGTCGCCGCCTTCGCGCTCGGCAATCCCGACGAAATCGCCTTCGGCACGACGGCGAGCATCGCGGCCGCCTCCGATGTCCAGCCGTCGACGCTGGTGCGCCTGGCGCATCATCTGGGTTACGGCGGCTTTTCCGACCTGCAGAGCATCTTTCGCGAAAGATTGCGGGACCGGACGCTAAGCTACGAAGAGCGCCTCGTCACGCTCGAGCAATCGAGCGGCGACGATGAGGACGCCAATCTGCTCTCCGGCTTCATTGCCGCGGCTAACCAGTCGGTCAACCGGCTGGCGGCGACGGTGCAGAGCGATACTTTTACGAAAGCCGTGAATATCCTTGCCAGCGCCGAGACGATCTATCTGATCGCCAAACGGCGCTCCTACCCGCTGACGGCGCACATGACCTACGCTTTTTCCAAGCTCAATATCCGCCACCAGATCGTCGCCTCGCCAAACGGCGTCGACCCTGAAATGGTGCAGTTCGCAACACCGAAAGACGCAGCGATCGCGGCAAGCTTCTCGCCCTATGCCGCCGACAGCCTTAATCAGAGCCAGGAGCTTGCCGACCGCGGCGTCCCCGTCATCGCGATCACCGATTCGGCCTTCTCGCCGCTTGCCGCCTGCGCCACGCACTGGTTCGAAGTGGCGGAAGCCGATTTCGCCGGCTTCCGCTCACTTTCGGCCTCGATGGCGCTCACCATGGCACTACCGGTTGCAATCGCCGAACGGCGGCGCAAGAGTCAGCAGTCAAAACCTGCAAAAGGCAAAATGGAATAAACATTCCGAATTGACAAAATATCGGAACCGATGTTTCATTATTGAAAATTCGCAGGCACTGGAAGCCGCGCAAAATCTAGCGGGAGGACATCATGGTACAATCGAATCCGGGTTCACAGCCGGAGCCGGCGCTTGATGTGATCACCATCGGCCGTTCCTCGGTCGATCTTTACGGCCAGCAGATCGGTTCGCGGCTTGAGGATATCGGCTCCTTCGCCAAGTCCGTCGGCGGCTGCCCGGCCAATATCGCCATCGGCACGGCACGGCTCGGCCTCAAATCCGGCCTCATCACCCGCGTCGGCGACGAGCAGATGGGACGCTTCATCCGCGAGCAGTCGGCGCACGAAGGTGTCGCGACAGACGGCATCGTCACCGACAAGGAGCGGCTGACGGCGCTGGTGCTGCTGGCAGTCGAAGCCGAGGGCGTGTCGCCGATGATCTTCTATCGGTCGGACTGCGCCGACATGGCGCTCGATGAAGGTGATATCGACGAAGATTTCATCAGATCGTCGCGCGCCGTTCTTGTTTCCGGCACGCATTTCTCGCGGCCGAATACCGAGGCCGCGCAGCGCAAAGCCATCCGCATCGCCAAGGCGAACGGCCGCAAGGTGATCTTCGACATCGATTACCGGCCGAACCTCTGGGGCCTTGCCGGCCATGCGGAAGGCTTCGAACGCTACGTGAAATCCGACCGGGTCTCCTCGAAGATGAAGGAGACGCTGCCGGATTGCGACCTCATCGTCGGCACCGAAGAGGAAATCCTGATCGCTTCCGGCGCCGACGACGTGCTCGGCGCGCTGAAGGAGATCCGTCGGCTGTCGCCGGCGACGATCGTGCTTAAGCGCGGCGCCATGGGCTGCATCGTCTATGACGGGCCGATCGCCGACGATCTCGAAGCCGGCATCATCGGCCAGGGTTTCCCGATCGAGGTCTTCAACGTGCTGGGCGCCGGCGATGCCTTCATGTCCGGCTTCCTGCGCGGTTTCCTGCGCGACGAGCCGCTGAAGACCTGCGCCACCTGGGCCAATGCCTGCGGCGCCTTCGCCGTCTCCCGCCTGCTCTGCTCGCCGGAATATCCGACCTGGGCGGAACTCGACTTCTTCCTGACGACCGGCAGCAAACAGCGGGCGCTGCGCAAGGACGAGGCGCTCAACCATATCCACTGGGCATCGACCCGGCGCGGCGAAATCCCGCTTTTGATGGCGCTGGCGATCGACCACCGTTCGCAGCTCGTCAGCGTCGCCGATGAGCTCGGCGTCGGCCATGAGAAGATCGTCGCCTTCAAGCGGCTGGCGGTGGCGGCAGCGGCGCGGGTTTCGAACGGCCGCGACGGCTACGGCATGCTGATCGACGAACGCTTCGGCCGCGACGCTTTCTTCGATGCGGCGACGAAGAATTTCTCCTGGATCGGACGGCCGGTGGAATTGCCGGGCTCGAAGCCGCTGCGCTTCGAATTCAGCCAGGATATCGGCTCGCAGCTCGTCGAATGGCCGCTCGGTCATTGCATCAAATGCCTGTGCTTCTATCATCCTGATGATCCGGCTGACTTGAAGACGGAGCAGCAGGAGAAGCTGCGGACGCTGTTCGAGGCCGCCCGCAAGGTCGGCCGCGAGCTGCTGGTGGAGATCATCGCCGGCAAGAACGGGCCGCTCACCGACGACACGATCGCAACCGCGCTGGAGGAACTCTATGCGCTCGGCATCAAGCCGGACTGGTGGAAGCTGGAACCGCAGGCATCCCGTGAAGCCTGGAAGAAGATCGATGCGGTGATCGCCAAAAATGATCCATGGTGCCGCGGTATCGTGCTCCTGGGGCTCGAGGCGCCCGCCGACGAGCTGATCTCCTGCTTCGAGGCGACGCTGGCAGCTCCCTCCGTGAAGGGTTTCGCCGTCGGCCGGACGATCTTTGCCGATCCGGCGCGCGCCTGGCTTTCAGGTGAAATGAACGACGAGGAAGCGATCGCCGATATGGCCGGCCGCTTCCGGCAACTGACAGAGGCGTGGCTGAAGACGCGCGGACATCAATAGACTTAGAATTGAGACCTCTCCTCAACCCCTCCCCACAAGGGGGAGGGACTTAACCCGGAGCACCGCCTCACGCCATCAGCAAGCTTCCCTTTGGAGGAGACATTGCGGCGAGAATGTAGAGAGCCCGGCAGGTTAGCCCCTCCCCCTTGTGGGGAGGAGTTGGGGAAGGAAAAATGCGAAAAGAAAGATTGCGGGAGGACCCGATGGGCAAGACGATACGGTTGACGATGGCGCAGGCCGTCGCGCATTTCCTGAAAGTACAGATGACGATCGTCGACGGCAAGAAAGTGCCGATCTTCGGCGGCGTCTGGGCGATCTTCGGTCACGGCAACGTCGCCGGTATCGGCGAAGCGCTCTATCAGGTGCGCGCGGAATTGACGACCTATCGCGCCCACAACGAACAGGGCATGGCGCATGCCGCGATCGCCTATGCCAAGGCGAATTTCCGCACGCGCTTCATGGCCTGCACCAGCTCGATCGGGCCCGGGGCGCTGAACATGGTGACGGCTGCCGGCGTGGCGCATGTCAATCGTATCCCCGTTCTCTTCCTGCCGGGCGACGTCTTCGCCAACCGCGCGCCGGATCCGGTGCTGCAGCAGATCGAGGATTTCGGGGACGGCACGGTTTCGGCCAATGACGCCTTCCGTCCGGTTTCGCGCTATTTTGACCGCATCACCCGGCCCGAGCAGATCATCACGGCGCTGAAGCGCGCCATGCAGGTCCTGACCGACCCGCTCGATTGCGGTCCGGTGACATTGTCGCTCTGCCAGGACGTTCAGGCGGAGGCCTATGATTATCCGGAAAGCCTGTTCGAGGAAAAAGTCTGGGCGACCCGCCGGCCGCAGCCGGATGCGGATGAGCTCGCAAATGCCATCGCGCTGATCAAGGGATCGCAGAAGCCGGTGATCATTGCCGGCGGCGGCGTGCTTTATTCGCAGGCGACGAAGGAGCTTGCCGCCTTTGCCGAGGCCCACGACATTCCGGTCGTCGTCAGCCAGGCCGGCAAATCGTCGATCAACGAGAGCCATCCGCTGGCGCTTGGTTCGGTCGGCGTCACCGGCACCTCGGCGGCGAATGCGATCGCCGAAGAGACGGACCTCGTCATCGCCGTCGGCACCCGCTGCCAGGATTTCACCACCGGCTCCTGGGCGCTGTTCAAGAACGACAGCCTGAAGATGATCGGCCTCAATATCGCCGCCTATGACGCGGTGAAGCACGACAGCCATCCGCTGGTGACTGACGCCCGCGAAGGGCTGAAGGCGCTTTCGGCAGGGCTTTCCGGCTGGAAGGCGCCGGCAGCCCTCGCCGAGAAGGCAGCGGCGGAGAAAAAGATCTGGATGGAGACCGCGGCCAGGGCGATGGCGACGACCAATGCCGCCCTGCCCTCCGATGCGCAGGTGATCGGCGCGGTGGCGCGCACGATCGGCGGCGAGAATACGACGGTGCTTTGCGCCGCAGGCGGCCTTCCCGGCGAATTGCACAAGCTGTGGCCGGCCACCACGCCCGGCAGCTATCACATGGAATACGGCTTTTCCTGCATGGGCTACGAGATCGCCGGCGGCCTCGGTGTCAAGATGGCGCGTCCGGAACGCGATGTCGTCGTCATGGTCGGCGACGGTTCCTACATGATGATGAATTCCGAGCTCGCCACCTCGGTCATGCTCGGCCTCAAGCTCAACATCGTCGTGCTCGATAATCGCGGTTACGGCTGCATCAACCGGCTGCAAATGGGGACCGGCGGCGCCAACTTCAACAATCTGCTGAAGGACTCCTATCACGAGGTGATGCCGGAGATTGATTTCCGCGCGCATGCCGAAAGCATGGGCGCCATCGCCGTCAAGGTCGCATCGATCATGGAGCTGGAGCAGGCGCTCGCCGCCTCGAAGAAGAACGACCGCACCTCGGTCTTCGTCATCGACACCGATCCGCTCATTACCACCGAGGCCGGCGGCCACTGGTGGGATGTCGCGGTACCTGAGGTCAGCCCCCGCGAAGAGGTCAACGAAGCGCGCAAGGGCTATGTCGAAGCACGCGCCGCCCAGCGCATCGGTTAATCTACTGCATAATTCCTTAAATCGGGACCGATTTAAGGACAAAATTATGCAGCAATTCGAGGTACTACAGCGTCCTTTGCGCGTCTGAAAAGACGCGCGGCGCTGTAGTGCTATGATTTCTCGGAAGAGCGTCCCGGCTCTTCCGCAATGCTTTTAAGGAGAATGTTGATGAAGGCCAAACTCGGCATGTCGCCCATCGCCTGGTGGAACGACGATCTTCCTGAGCTCAGCGACGATGTGTCCCTGGAGGAATGCCTGCGGCAATCGCGCAGTGCCGGTTTCACCGGCATGGAAAAGGGACGCCGCTTCCCCGACGATCCCGAGGTGATGCTGCCCATTCTGCGCGCCGCCGACGTGACGCTGTGCGGTGGCTGGTTCTCCGGCACGCTGGTCAATGAGGAGCTTGCCGCCAACAAGGACCGCATCGCGCCGATGATCGCGCTGTTCAAGGCGGTCAATGCACCTTGCATCGTTTATGGCGAAGTCGGTCGCTCCATCCAGGGCGACCGCTCCAAGCCGCTCGCGACCAAGCCGCGCCTCTCCGATGACGAGATGAAGGACTATGCGCGTCGCGTCACGGAATTCGGGGAATGGTGCGCCGAGCAGGGCATGCCGCTCTCCTACCACCATCACATGGCCGCCGTCGTCGAAACCGAGCCGGAACTGGACGCCTTCATGCGCCATTCGGGCGAAGGCATTCCGCTGCTGCTCGATGCCGGGCATTTGGCCTTTGCCGGCGGCGACGTGTTGCGTGCCATCGAGAACCACCACGCCCGTATCAACCATGTTCACGTCAAGGACATTCGCAAGCCTGTGGTGGATGGGCTGGACCGCAGCCGGCAGTCCTTCCTCGATGCGGTGGCACTTGGCGCCTTCACGGTGCCGGGCGACGGCTCGCTCGATTTCGGCGCCATCGTCCAGAGGCTGGCCGATCATTGCTATGAAGGCTGGTTCGTCGTCGAGGCCGAACAGGATCCGCGCAAGGCCCCGCCGCAGAAAATGGCCGAGATCGGCCACGCCGAGTTGATGCGCGTCATGACGGCTGCGGGCTATACCGTTGAAACGGAAGGCTTTCCTAAGGGATCGTAGAGAACTGTTTGCCCGGAGATTCCTCCCACAAGGAGTTGGTCTTTCCGGACTGCTGGAGCAAGTAGCCCCCTCATCCGCCCTTCGGGCACCTTCTCCCCGTGGGGAGAAGGGGGAATGGAACGGCGCGGCATGTCCCTTCTCCACTCGGGGAGAAGGTGGCGGCAGCCGGATGAGCAAGGGGGCCGCACACGCCAATTTACAAGGAAAACACCAATGCCAAATCTCAAGGTGAAACCATCAGGCACGCATGGCCGCGTCACGCATGTCACCCCGGAAAGCGCCGGCTGGACCTATGTCGGCTTCGATCTGCATCGGATGAAGCCGGGCGAAACCGTCTCGGGAGAGACGGGCGATCGCGAAGTCTGCCTCGTCTGGGTGACCGGCAAAGGCAAGGCATCGGCCGGCACCAAGGATTTCGGCACGCTCGGCGGCCGCATGAATCCGTTCGAAGGCGCGCCGCATGCCCTCTATATCCCGATGGAATCGACATGGTCGGTGACGGCAGAGACCGATCTGGAGCTCGCGGTCTGCTCCGCACCCGGCGGCGGCACCTATCAGGCAAAGGCCATCCCGCCCGGCACGCATCCGCAGGTGACGCGCGGCAAGGGCACGAATGTGCGCTATGTCAACAATATCATGCCGGAAGACGACAGCTCGGCGCATTCGCTGCTGGTCGTCGAGGTGATCACGCCAGGTGGACACACCTCTTCCTATCCGCCGCACAAACACGACCAGGACGACCTGCCGAACGAGAGCTTCCTGGAAGAGACCTATTACCATCGCCTCAACCCGCCGCAGGGCTTCGCTTTTCAGCGCGTCTATACCGACGATCGCTCGCTCGACGAGGCAATGGCGCTCGAGGACGGCGATGTGACGCTGGTGCCGAAGGGCTATCACCCCTGCGCCGCCTGCCATGGCTACGACCTCTACTACCTCAACGTCATGGCCGGACCGCAGCGGATCTGGAAATTCCACAATGCCGCCGAGCACGAGTGGCTGCTGAAAGCATAACCGTCGCCTCCGATCGCTAAATAATCTGACAGCGCGAAACCGCCGCTGATGGTTCACTGCCTCCATCCAAAACACGGATGGAGGATCACCATGCACAGCCCGAATTTCACGATACCGGCGCGAAATATTCGCTCTCTTACGCGACCAGGCCTGGTCCTTGCCGCAATCAGGGCGGCGCGCTGGCTGGCGCGCAAAATAAACGAACGACGCAACCTGAATGCGTTGATGGAGCTTTCCGACGAACAGCTGAAGGATGTCGGCCTTTCCAGGGGGCAGACGGAAAGCGATGTTCACGTCTACAGCCGTTACTAAAGTGCTGTTATAAGTACGGTCGGTTCTGGCCTGTCTGATACGGAATATGCAATGTCGCAGTTCTCAACGGCACCGCTTCTGAAAACGAAGATGGTCACTATTCGTGACATCGTCTGCAATGGCGAGTGCCGTCATAAGAGCGACGAGGAATGCGCCCACAGGACGAGCCTCGTCTATCCCTATCGCGGCGTCTTCATGCGGCATGTCGGCCGCAATGATACGGTGGCCGAAGCCAATCAGGTCTTGTTCTTCAATGCCGGCCAGGGATATCGGATCAGCCACCCTATCGAGGGTGGCGACGCCTGCATCGATCTGGCGATCGACGAATCCATGCTTGAAGAGCTTACGCCGAAGGAGCAGGCGCAGCCCGGCCCGCCCTTTTCCTTCCGCCGCCAGCGCCGGCGGATCGATCCGCGCGCACAGGCGCTGGTTGCGCTCCTGCGTCATGGTCTCAGCCGCAACGTCGCCGAAACGCTGGAAGCGGAAATATTGGCGCTGACGCTGGTGCGCCGCTCACTCGGCGAGCGCACATCGCATGCGGCGGGCGCCAGCGCCGGCCGGCAGAAACTCGTCGACCGGGCAAAGCTGGTGCTTTCCTCCGATCTCGCGCGGCGCTGGACGCTTTCGGAAATCGCCGCCGAAGTGGGCGTCTCGCCCGTTTATCTCACCCAGGTCTTCCAGCAGGTCGAGGCGACGCCACTTTACCGCTACCAGCTGCGGCTGCGGCTTGCCCGCGCGCTCGATCTGCTTGGCCAGTATGAGGATCTGACCGCGCTCGGTCTCGATCTCGGCTTCTCCAGCCATAGCCATTTCAGCGCTTCCTTCAAGCAGTCTTTCGGGCAGACTCCGGCCGAATTCCAGCGCGCGGCGCAGCTGCGACGCAGGTAAAAGCTTCCATCAATCGCTAAAGATTTCGACAGCGACGATGCGGTCTTCGATGATCTTATGAGCTTGTCCCGATCGCGGGACGATTAACGGAGGATCCTCAGATGAAGAAGACCACATGCGCCGCCTGCGACTGCGAACTCGGTGCGGAGACCATCACCGTCAAGCTTGGCGGCAAGGCTGTCGAGGTCTGCTGCCAGGAATGCGCCGAGGCGCTGAACGAGGCGGAAGCCGCAACATCGGCCGCTTCGGCAGGCAAGGAATGACGATTCCAGGCAAAAGCCGCGCTCCCTAGCGCGGCTTTTCCGTCTCAGGCGGGCAGAAGCCCGTAGCGCCAGCCGCGGCGTTTGGCGTTCTGCGACAGCACCAGGAAAGCAAGGATGAACATGCCTGCCTCGGCAAAGACCGGCACCATCCAGATCCCCTGCTCGCCGAAGACGAAGGGCAGCAGGAAGGTGAGCGGCAGGGTGAGCAGATAGGGCCGCGACAGGCCGAAGATCGCCGCGCGCGGGGCATCGCCGATCGACTGGAAATAGGACGACAGGATCAGCATCTGCCCGAAGAGAAAATAGGCGCCGATCGTCCAGGGCAGAATGCGCCTGACCTCGGCAATGATCGCCGGATCGGCAACGAAGACGGCGCCGATCCGGCCGGCCAGCAATTCGACGGTGATCTCCACCAGGGTGCAATAGACGAGCGCTGCGAGCATGGCGATCTGCAGGCTGCCGCCGACGCGGAGCCCGAGGCCGGCACCGTGATTGTTGCCGACGATCGTCTGCAGCGCGATGCTGAGGCCGAGCAGTGGCAGATAGGTGAAGGTCATGATCCGGGTGATGATGCCGTAGGCGGCAACAGTCGCGACGTAGTCATGCGTGCTCCAGAGCGAGACGTTGAGCAGAATGGCGGCCGAGGCCAGCGATATGCCGATGAAGCCGAGGCTCATCGGTGCGCCGAAGGCGACGATGCCGCGCCATTCTGCAAGAGCCAACCCCGGGGAAGGCCTCAGTGCCGCCGGCCGGCGCCAGCGATAGGCGAGCACGGCTGAGAGGCAGACGAATTGCGATGCGATGGAGCCAGCTGCCGAACCGAGCACGCCCCAATGCATCACCGCCATGAACAGCCAGTTGGCGAGGATGTTGAGCAGCGAGGCCGACAGCGTCACCAGTGTCATGAAGCCGATCTTGCCTTCGCAGCGCAGCCCATCGAGATGCAGCGACAGGAAGAAGCCGACCGGCGCACAGGCGATCATCGCGCCCATGAACAGCATGGCGCCATCGGCCACGGCAGCATTGCCGGCGGCACCGGCATCGATGATCTGCCTGCCCACCTTCCAGTGGACCAGATTGAGGATGAGGGTAACGGCGAACGCCAGCGCATGCGCGCCGGCAAACACCCGACGCGCGCCTTGACGATCGCCGGCGCCGAGCCGGCGGGCGAGGATGCTCGCCATGCCGTTCGAGACCAGCGATTGCAGGGCGACCAGCAGCATCAGCCCCGGGAAAATCAAGCTGACGGCAGAGAGCGCGTCCGGGCCGACATAGGCACCGAGGAAATAGGCGTCGACGACGGTGAACAGGCCGTTGACGGTGGTGATCGTGACGATCGGTGCCGCCGTTTTGATGAAGACGCCCGGCAGCCAGCCGGTGAGAAAGGCATTGCCTTGAGAGAGATCGGTCATGGAGAAATCCGTGCAATAGCGGGCGAGGCCCGATCCGGCTTAAAAATCCTGCGTATCCGGACAGCCTCAAAAGGATGAGAGCAAATTAGAGATCGAGCACCAGATGCGGCACGCCGTTCGATGTCTTCCGCGGCGACACGCCGTCGGCGTCGATCTGCGCGTTCACACGCTGGCGAAAGGCGGAAAAACTCTCGAAGGTAACCACATCCACCGGCTCGCCGAAATGGATGGTGATCCTGTGGAGATCGCCGCCCGGCAGGGCCGAAAGCGCCAGTACTTCGCCGGTGAACGGCTGATTGAGATAACGGCCGCGAATATGCGCGCCGACGAAGAGCGGCGTCTTCGGGCTAGCATTGGGCTTTGCCGCAAGGGCCGCGAGCGTGTTCCAATCGCGCACGCCGTGCTGGCGGGCAATCATTTCCAACGCCGCACTGTGGGTCAGCGGGGTGCCGCGATCGTTCATCGCCTGGCGCAGGCGCCTGGCCTGGGCCTTCAATTCATCAATGGCAGGATAGGTCGTCGTCATGGCGTGAGCCTTCGCAAGGCATGCTCTTCGACTGCGGATGGTAGCTCGCTTTGCCGCCAGTCAGCATGCACAAAGGGCCGTGACCATGATCGCGAGGACTTCACCATGGATTTTCATCCGCGAGCGGCCGGTGCCTCGAACCGGCCTTTGTATGCGCGAACGCCACCGACATGTCAAGAATGGCGCATCTGCTTCAGGAATGCGCAGCTTTGGAGCAAATCTGCACGAAATCGGTGCGATTTTCCCGCGGCTTTCACATAAGCATTCAATCTTAACGGTGTTCTTCAGCAAATGTCAGCATTCTTCGGCTAATATCCTGTCGTATTACAAGCGGAGGCTAAAAGGGCCTTTCAGATGCACCTCGACACAGAACACCCCAAGCCGGAACGTGCCTACAGGGAATTCAACCTCGACAGGCCCGGCAACATCATCTTCGTCGGCCATCACCTCAGCACCGGAACCCAGGTGCGCTGCCTGATCCGCACGATCACGCTTGCCGGCGCATTGCTTGAAGTCAGCCCGAACCTGGAAATACCGAGCCATTTCTTTCTCGAAATCCTAGGCATCCATGACGAGATCGGTGCGACCGTGGTCAAGCGCGAAGGCGAATCGGTGACGATCAGCTTCAACATGCTGATCAATCCGGAATTCCTGCACCACGTGTTGCGATTGAACTTCGAAACCTGAGGCTTTTTCCGATCCGTGAATCATCGCGGCGCGTCGCCTTTGTTTCGCCGCTCCGTCTTGCGGCGAGACGCGCGATGATCGAAACGGCCCAGAGAAATCCGCGCCATTCCGGACGCTCGAGTGGATCGGCCAAGGGATCATGGCGGATCCGGCGATTGCCGTTTTCGATTTCCTTAAAGAGAACAATCCAGTTGAGATCCATTGCTCGATCCTCCATCTATTTGGCTCAGGCACTTGAGCTAAGCCTTCGCGCCCCTCCGATGTAGAGGCGCTAGGGAAAGGGGGTTTTCATCCATGAAAGATGCGAGCTGGGACGACTTGCAGCTTTTCTTCCATGTTGCGACCGGCGGCGGGCTTTCGGCGGCGGCGACGCGCACCGGGCTCAGCGCACCGACGATCGGCCGGCGCATGCTGGCGCTCGAACGGGTGACCGGCCGCTCGCTGTTCAGCCGCGGCCCCACCGGTTATCTGCTCGCCAAGGACGGGCAGGAACTGCTCGATCGCGTCCGGCTGATGCAGGATGCGGCGCGTGCGATCTCCGACTGGCGCGGCGAGGTGCTGACACTGCCGATCGTCTCGACGGCCGCCGACAGCTGGACCTCGCGCTTCGTCGCCGACCATCTGGCAAGCGTCTGGACGCCGAAGGACAGCTTCCGCATGTGCTACAAGACCTGCGATGCGACCGTCGATTTCACCTATCGCGAGGCGCATATCGCCATTCGCCACAGCCGGCCAGAGAGCGGCAACGTCGCGATCCGCCGTTCGGTCAAGGTGGCGCATGCGGCTTATCAGGCGGCCGGCTATGACGACAAAAACTGCAACTGGATCTCGCTCGGCACAGATACCGCCATCACGCCGGCGGACAAATGGACGTTCGAACAGCCGGATTCCTGGATCACCAGCTGGACGAACACGCCGCATATGCTCTTTTACCTCATCCGCGGCGGTGCCGGCCGCGGCGTGCTCCCCTGTTTCATCGGCGATCAGGAGCGCAGGCTCGTCCGCGCCGGACCGGTCATCGACGAACTGACCTACGACATGTGGATCGTTGCGCATGACGACGAGCGGCAAAGGCCGGAGGTCAGGATCGTCATCGACCGCCTGGCGGCGCTCTTTGCCGATCATGAAGTCCTGTTTGCCGGGCAGAAACCGTCCGCGTGACGCGAAAACGCGGGCCTCTCGACCCGCGTTTCCTCAGGTTGTGCTAGAGCGGTTCAGCTTCACGGGAAGCGCATAACCGCTCTAGCCTTCTGTTTTTACGCAATGCCGGACGGAAAACCGCTTCACACTTTTCCTGGAATTGCTCTACTGGTTCTTCGCAATTCCGGACGGAAAACCGCTTCACACTTTTCCTGGAATTGCTCTACTGGTTCAGGCGGCGAGATGCCGCTCGATCTCATCGACCGGCATATTGGTATAGTCCTTCGCCAATTCCACGGAGATCGCTGCTTGCGTATCGGCGCTGAGCGCCGGCCGCAGCGCGCCGAGTGCTTTCGGCGGCGCAACGAGGACGATGCGGCGGACATCCTTTTCCTGCGACAGCTCATCCAGCCTTTCTGCGACTTGTTTCAAGAATTGGGCTTCGGCCTGATCCTGCCAGTTGGTCTCCTCCACAGCACTGCGGCTGAAGCCATCGGCGGCATGGCTGCGGCCGGGCTTGTCGGTGCCGATCTCGCGGTCTGGCTCGCTCGGCTGCGTTAGAGTTTCCAGCACCTTCAGCTTCATCAGCTGGGCATCGCCGGCATTCTGCATGATCAGAGCCTTGGCTCCGTTGCAGACCACGACCCATGATTTCCAAGGGATTTTGACGTCGGTCATCTTCAACTCCTCGCTGTCGTCATTCGAAGCGCGCCGTGCTTCATCGATCAAGGCACAACGCTCGGCCATTGAAAGAGTTCGGGAAAATTGCGCCGAAATCGAACGGGGCGGCGATCCGGTCGGCCTTGGCCGCGTAGAAAGGCTAAGCTCGGTAAATTGACGACGAAGACAGCGCTGTTTGCCTATGCCGGCACCTTTCTCACTCTTCTCATCTGCGACGGGATATGGCTCGGCCTCATCGCCCGCAACTTCTACCGCGACCAGTTGGGAGCGCTGATGCTGCCCTCGCCCAATCTGGCGGTCGGCGCACTGTTCTACCTGTTCTTCGCCGCCGCAGTGCCGTGCTGCCAGCGCTGTCGGCGGGCTCTATCGCCACGGCGTTCTCCACGGTGCCATTCTGGAACTGGCGGCCTATGGCACTTATGACATCACCAATCTCGCCACGCTTCGCAACTGGCCGCTCGCCATGAGCCTGGTCGACATGGCCTGGGGCACGGCTCTGACGGCGCTGACTGCCGCCGGTAGATATTTCGCCGTCAGATTTTTTGGCTGAAACGGGAGCCTGGAGATGCAAGCCCGCGTCCCGAAAATGGACATCGGGCGTCCCGCTTGGAAACAAAGTTTAAACTCGTTAAAATTGTAATTTTATATTTGACGAATGTGCAAAACATTCATGTGACCTTGGTTGGAGCAAGACCCCAGCTTGAATGAGATCAAGACCAGCTTGCTCGTGATCAAGACCAGCTTGCTCGTGATCAAGACCCCAAATGTGCACTGTCTGACGGAGAATGTGAATGACTATGCTCCGCGCTACACACCTTGCCACGGTCAAATCCGCTGTCTACGACCTGCGCTGGGAAGAGTTCAACGTCAAGCGACCCGCCCGCATCGTCGCCGTCCGCCCGTGCCTGACCGGTGTGTCGATGCGAAGCGCCGAGATCATCGATATCTCGCAGGGCGGCGCCACCTTCATCGTATCGACCACCGCCGGTCTGCCGAAGCATTATTATCTCAACATTCTCGGTCTCGCCTACCGGATCGGCTGCGCCGAGGTCTATCGCCACAAAGAACGCATCGGGGTGCGGTTCATCAACATCATGGACCCCGAGGTTCTGCGCCGCGTCGTCCGCACCGATTTCATGATCGGCAACATGGAAGCAATCGACGCCCGACGTGCGCCGATCTTCCGCGCGTGAACCGGCCCATAACAGGCTTATTGCAGAAATAATCTTGCTTGCGTTGGCCGTGCCCGGGCCTATTGTTGCGCCGATTGTCAATATGTCCGGGAAACCGCCTTCGCATGTCCGCCTTTTCGCGCTTCACACCTCTTGCCAGCGCCCTGCCCTCCACAGTTCCCTTCGTCGGTCCCGAGGCGATCGAGCGCCAGCGCGGGCTTGCCGTTTCGGCGCGTATCGGCGCCAATGAGAACGGCTTCGGCCCAGCCGCTTCCGTGTTTGCCGCGATGCGCGAGGAGGCCGGCAATATCTGGAAATACAATGATCCGGAGAATTTCGCGCTCCGGGAAGCGCTTGCCGCCCAACTCGGCGTCTCGGCCGCCAATATCGCCATCGGCAGCGGCATCGACGAATTGCTCGGCCAGATCGTCCGGCTGGTGATCGAGCCGGGGGCGCCCGTCGTTACCTCGCTCGGTGCCTATCCGACCTTCAATTTCCATGTCGCCGGTTTCGGCGGCCGGCTGGTAACCGTTCCCTACGCAAACGACCGCGAGGATCTCGACGGGCTGCTCGATGCGGTGAGGCGCGAGAATGCGCCGCTCGTCTATTTCGCCAATCCCGACAATCCGATGGGAAGCTGGTGGGATGCCGACAGCATCCTCGCTTTCGCCCGTGCGCTGCCCGAGACGACGCTGATGGTGCTCGACGAGGCCTATAGCGAGACGGGGCCGGCAGGTTCGCTGCCGTCGATCTCCTCGCTCATCGAGCTGCCGAACGTCGTTCGCACCCGCACCTTCTCCAAGGCCTACGGGCTTGCCGGCTCACGCACCGGCTACGCGATCTCGACGTTAGGCACGGCACAGGCCTTCGACAAGATCCGCAATCATTTCGGCATGAACCGGCTGGCGACTGCAGCAGCGCTCGCGGCGCTGAAGGACCAGGCCTATCTCGTCGAGGTGGTCGGGAAAATCCATGCGGCGCGGGAGCGGATCGGCGGCATCGCCCGGGCGAACGGCCTTCAACCGCTGCCCTCGGCGACGAATTTCGTGGCGATCGACGCCGGCCGCGACGGCGCTTATGCCAGGGCGATCGTCGACGGGCTGATGGATCTCGGGGTTTTCATCCGCATGCCTGGCGTGGCGCCGCTCAATCGCTGCATTCGCGTCAGCGTCGGGCCGGAGACGGATATGGCGCTGCTCGAAGAAGCGCTGCCGCAGGTGCTGAAACAGATCAGCCGATAAAACGAAGAACCGCGGCCGGTGGAGGATCCGGTCGCGGTTCCGTTCTCCCGGCGTCGGCCCCGTCCAAAGCGCCCCGCCAGCCCCTGTTTTTGAGGTTGTTATTGCTGCTCTTGTCAAATGCCTGATCGGAGACGGTGTTAGCTAGTGAACCGTCATCCACTCGCGGGCGGCGCGCAGCGCTGCTGCGAGCTGCATCTTGTCCATGGCGGCGGCCACGTCGGCGCGAAGCTCGGCGGCGCGGTCGTTGCCCTTGATTGCGGCGATGTTCAGCCATTTGTGGGCTGCGACGAGATCGACTTCGCAGCCGCGGCCGGTCGCATACATCAGACCCATCTCGCAGAAGACATCGGCGCTGTTGTTGTCGCCACCCATGGTGGCCGTTTCAGCATCGTGCATTTCAAAGCGTGCCATCGGTTTTATCCCTGTTAGCCTGTTTATGACTGACCCTGTTTTACCTCTAGGCCTTGCCGTCTATCGCGGCTTGCGGCCCTTTCGGTCCGGCGGGTTTGCCCCGCTCGTTTGATGGGTTCACTATGCCAAACGGCTTTCAAAAAACGCCTAAAATGCATGATTAATTTGAGACAAACAAAGTGCAAACACTTGGTAAAATTGGATTTTCGTTAAACATCGGACTCCCTGCGAATTAAGGATTTTCGAGCGAATTTTACGAAAGATTCAGATTTGAAAATAAACGGATCGTTCATCATGAAATCAGCAGGCGATCTCTTTCTAAGCTGGACGAATGGCTTTTTCTCGCATTTTTCAGCCGGTCAGCTTGATAGCGATTGACCCTGTTTACCTTTACGTTCGCGTCAGTTATTTTCGCGGAGATCAAGGACATCATGGAGGAAAAGATGATCCGCAGCTTCGTTCTCGCCGGCGTCATAACAGTCATCGCGGGTATCGCGCATGCCGAGGAGCCGATCGTCGGCAACTGGAAGACGGCCGCCGGTGATACGGCGGTGATCGCATCCTGCGGCGGCAGTTACTGCGTGACACTGAAGACCGGTAAATATGCCGGCCGGAAGATCGGCAGGCTGGCGGGAACCGGCGGCAGCTATGCCGGCGAGATCACCGACCCGGCCGCCGAGAAGACCTATAGCGGCTCGGGCAAGATTTCCGGCAATTCGCTGAGGATGCAGGGCTGCGTGATGAAGATCCTCTGCAAGTCTCAAACCTGGACGCGGCTCTGAGGCCATAGGGCACCTGCGCAACGATCCCAAATGCAGAAGCATGCCGACGAAGCGGCGGCATGCTTCGAAGCCCCTTGCGGCCTCCTCCGCTACGCCACCGGCGCAGTCGAATGGCGTCGAACTCCCCGGCGAATCCTTCCTGATCCTCTCTCCGCAACCTGGCCGAGCCTGTCCGGCAAGCTGAACGGCTGATGAACCGGCATCTCAGCACTCGTTCAGCCATCGCATGCCAAAACTCTTCTCACGATAGAGTTGCGTATCGGGGGCAAGGCAATGAACCACTATATTATGGCGAGACGCCTCAGCATCATCACGCTGTTTGCGGCGATCTTTGCGATCACGTTTTCGGCAGTCGTGGTGCATGAGGGCGGCGGCGGTGCGCAGTCGCATTTCGGGGCGAGCTATACCTGCCTGGAGAGAAACGGTACCTTCTGCGCGCCGACGGTGCGGTGACTGGCATCAGACACGGAAGGAGATAAAAAATCGAATTCCGCCGGCGCGCGTCGTTTGCTTGTCAAGAACAACTCTCTATAATGCGTCATGAACAAACGAATCTCTCTTTTGTCGCCCCTCGACACATCCTCTCCACCGCCTTTCCAGCCTCAGAGCTTCGATGATCCCGCCAAGGCGGTCGAGACGCTGACAGCGCTTTACGAGCGCAACACGGCGTTCCTGATCGAGAGTTTCAGCGAACTTGCGCAGGGCGCTCCGATCTCCTCGCGCTACCGCGCATTTTATCCACAGGTCAGCATCGAGACGACAAGCTACGGCCATGTCGATTCGCGGCTTTCCTACGGTCATGTCACGGCACCCGGCATCTACACGACGACCGTCACCCGGCCGAAGCTCTTCAAGCATTACCTCAAGGAGCAGCTGTCGCTGCTGATGAAGAGCCATAATGTTCCAATCGTCGTCTCAGAATCGTCGACGCCGATCCCGCTCCACTTCGCCTTCGGCGAAGGTGCACATGTGGAAGCATCGACCAACGCCTTCATCGACGTTCCGATGCGCGATATCTTCGACACGCCCGACCTCAACACCACTGACGACGAGATCGCCAACGGCGAATATATCCCGCCGCCGGGAGAGCCCTCGCCGCTGGCGCCGTTCACCGCGCAACGCATCGACTATTCGCTCGCCCGGCTGTCGCATTATACGGCGACGCATGCCGAGCATTTCCAGAATTTCGTGCTGTTCACTAACTACCAGTTCTATATCGACGAATTCTGCGGCTGGGCGCGCAAGCTGATGGCGGAGGGCGGCGACGGCTATACCGCCTTCGTCGAGCCCGGCAATGTCGTCACCCTTCCCGGCTCGAACGCGCCGGAAACGGATGCTACCCTCACCCGCCTGCCGCAAATGCCGGCCTACCATCTGAAGAAGAAGGGCCATGCCGGGATCACCATGATCAATATCGGCGTCGGCCCCTCCAACGCCAAGACGATCACCGACCATGTCGCCGTGCTGCGCCCGCATGCCTGGCTAATGCTCGGCCACTGCGCCGGTCTTCGCAACAGCCAGCGGCTCGGCGACTATGTTCTCGCCCATGCTTATATGCGTGAGGACCATGTCCTCGACGACGACCTGCCGGTCTGGGTACCGATCCCGGCGCTGGCCGAAGTGCAGGTGGCGCTCGAAGCAGCCGTGGCCGAAATCACCGGCTATGAAGGTTTCGAGCTGAAGCGCATCATGCGCACCGGTACCGTCGGCACGATCGACAACCGCAACTGGGAACTGCGCGACCAGCGCGGGCCGGTGAAGCGGCTCTCCCAGGCGCGAGCCATCGCGCTCGACATGGAATCGGCAACGATCGCCGCCAACGGCTTCCGGTTCCGCGTGCCCTATGGCACGCTGCTCTGCGTCTCCGACAAGCCGCTGCACGGCGAATTGAAGCTGCCGGGCATGGCAACGGCCTTCTACCGCACGCAGGTCAACCAGCACCTGCAGATCGGCATCCGCGCCGTCCAGAAGCTTGCCGCCATGCCGAAGGAAGCGCTGCATTCACGCAAGCTGCGCAGCTTCTTCGAAACGGCCTTCCAATAGGCCGTTTCCTCATCTGCCCGTCACGACAGGCGCCGAACCCTCGGCCAGCATCTGCGGCCTACCGGCGGCAAGATTCAGCCCTGATATCAGCAGGGTGAACGCCATCACGACGAAAGCGATGCGCAGGAGAACCTTCAGCACATCGGCATCGTCGAGTACTACCAGCTGACGCTTCTCGTTGCGACGTGCCCAGATCTGGCTTGCCAGAGCGATTTCAAGAATGCTCATTTCCATTCTCCTCGACGGGTTTCGATGAAGCCTTGTCGAGTGCTGCCTTGCGATTTCGACACCTCGTCCGCACATTTTTTTTTCGCGGCGCTGTCGAAATGCATGCAGTTCGTTCGTCCATGTTTATGGGAACAGAGCAAGGAGGCTGCCGCGATGAAATATCTCTGTCAGGTCTGGTTCGATGGCGGGGTACTCGACGCCATGACGCAAGAGGAAAAGACCGAACTCGATACCAATTCCTTGAATTATGACAAGGACCTCGTCGATAGCGGGCATATGATCGTCGCCCAGGCGCTGCAGCCGCCGAAATCGGCGGTGACCGTACGGGTGCGTCATGGCGAGATGTCGGTGACGGACGGTCCCTTCGCCGAGACGAAGGAGGCGCTCGGCGGCTTCATCCTGATCGAGGCAAAGGATCTCAACGAAGCGATCCGCATTGCCGCCGGTATCCCGCTCGCCAGGCTCGGCGCGATCGAGGTACGGCCAATCCACGAATTCGGAGCTAAATGAGGAGAGACCAATGAAATTTCTATGCCAGATCTGGTTCGACACGGAAAAAAGCAAGCTGGTCCCTCAGACCGAATGGGATGCGCTGACACAGGAGTGCATCATCAGCGACAATCGCTGGCGCGAGAGCGGCCATCTGCTGGTGGCGCTCGCCTTGCATGACCCGTCAACGGCGATCACGGTCCGCCTGCGCAATGGCGAAGCCTTTGCGACCGATGGCCCATTTGCCGAAATCAAAGAGCACCTCGGCGGTTTTTTGCTGATCGAAGCCGAGACTATCGAGGAGGCGAGGACGATCGTGTCGAGTTTTCCGATCCTCAAATATTGCTCGATCGAAGTGCGCCCGACTTACTCCATTGAGGATGGGAAATAGCGATGCGCTACATCTGCCTGATTTATAACAGCACCGACACGGACGGAACGCTGACGCCTGATGAAACCGCCCAACTTATCAAAGCGCATTTCGTTTTCGATGAGGAGCTGAGCCGCGAAGGCATCATGATCCACTCCGATGCCTTGGAGATGCCTGACACGGCGACCGTGCTGCGCGTTCGCAACAACACGCTCTCCGCCACGGACGGTCCCTATGTCGAAACGAAGGAGCATCTGGCCGGCTTCTACGTCATCGAGGCGCCCGACATGGTCAAGGCCAAAGAGATCGCCGGGCGAATCCCGTCGGCCCGTTACGGCGCGGTCGAACTGAGGCCCGTGCGGACGCTGACCCTGCCAGACTGAGGAGCCCGATTGGAAAGCATCATCGAAGAAATCTACCGAACTCAGTCGCGCCGGGTGCTGGCGACGCTGATCCGTCTGCTCGGCGATTTCGACCGGGCGGAGGAGGCGCTTCACGACGCCTTTGCCGCCGCCGCCCGGACATGGCCGACGGACGGCATTCCCGGCAATCCCTTCGCCTGGCTCGTTTCGACAGGGCGTTTCAAGGCGATCGACACGATCCGACGGCGGGCGCGTTTCGATGCTTCGCAGCATCATATCGAAGACAGCCTCTACACGCCCGATGCAACGGAGATCGGCGACATGGAACCGATCGAGGACGACATGCTGCGGCTGATCTTCACCTGCTGCCATCCGCTCATCCCGGCCGATGCGCAGATGGCGATGGCGCTGAGGGAAATCTGCGAGCTGACCACTGAAGAGATCGCCCGTGCCTTCCTCATTCCGGCGCCGACGGTGGCCCAGCGGATCGTGCGCGCCAAAGGCAGGATTCGGGCGGCGAAGATCCCCTACGAGGTGCCGGGCCGCGAGGCGCTGCCGCCGCGACTCGACCGGGTGCTGCACGTCATCTACCTCGTCTTCAACGAGGGCTATTCCGCCTCTTCGGGCGAGGAGGTGGTCCGCGCCGACCTGACCGCAGAAGCGATCCGTCTGGCGCGACTGCTTCTGGCGCTGCTGCCGCATCCCGACGTCTCCGGCCTGCTGGCCTTGATGCTGCTGCAGGATTCCCGTCGCACCGCCCGCCGCGTCGGAGACGGATCGCTGGTGCTGCTTGCCGATCAGGACCGCTCGCTCTGGGATCATGCGAAGATTATGGAAGGCCTGGCGCTGCTCGCCGCGGCGATGGAAGCGGGAGAGATCGGCACCTATACGCTGCAGGCGGCGATCGCCGCCGAGCATGCCAGGGCGCCGGCTGCCGAAGAGACCGACTGGCGGCGGATCGCCTTCTATTACGATCTGCTGCTGGCGGCGCAGCCCTCTCCGATCGTCGAGCTCAACCGCGCCGTGGCGATCTCGATGGCCGAAGGACCGGCAGAGGGGCTGGATCTGGTCGACGCCATTCTGGGGCGCCAGGAGCTTGAGGCCTATCACCTTGCCCATTCGGCGCGTGCCGATTTCCTGCGCAGGCTCGGCCGCACCGAAGAGGCGATTGCGGCCTATCAAACAGCGCTGTCTCTCTGCCGGCAGGAGCCGGAGCAGGCGTTTCTGAGAAAGCGGATTTCAGAGCTTGCCACGACGTCCGAGCGGTAGTGAGATCGCCGTTCCCGTCAGCGCCGAGACAATGATCAGCAGGTGGGCATTGACGCTCGCCTGCGCCAGCGCGGCCAGGGCCAGCCGTTCGCTCGATGCGCCCAAGGCGATGGCGCCGGCGGTGATGCCGGCCGGATAAGTGCCGACGCCGCCCGGCGCATGCATCGGCAGCACGGAGGAGAGCTCGCCGCCGAGCGCGCCGCCGAAACTTGCCGCCATCGGCAGAACGCCCATCAGGCCGAGGGCCCAGGCCAGCACCATCACCTTCACCAGCCAGTTGACGATGGTCATCGCCCAGGCACGCGCAAAGGCGACGGCATCGAGCGGCAAGCCGTTTTCGATCTCGGCGACGAATTTCTGCGCCTTGTTCGGCAGCAGTCTGGCGGCTAGGCGCAGCAGCGGCTTGCGGGCGGCGAAGGCCGCGACCGGCAGCAGCAGGAAGACAGTCCAGAGCGACCAGGCAACGGCGGCATCGGCTGAAGCGACGGCAAAGCCGATGCCAGCGGCGGCCAGAAGCGCGTGCAGGTCGAGCAGCCGCATGACGAACAGCGCCGAGGTCCCGCGCGTCAGCGGAATGCCGAATTCGGTCCGCATCAACAGCGGAAAGCTGGTTTCGCCAGTTCGGAAAGGCAGCATGATGTTCAGGAGATTATGGATCTGCGTGACGCGGAAGAGGGTCGCAAACCGGCCGGCTGTCTCGTTCGGGAAATAATCATAGATGCGCCAGGTGCGCAGGAAATAGGTGCTCGTCAGCAGCACCAGCGCAGCGATCACCGGACCTGCGCCGACATCTGCCCACTGCCTGATGATGACGGGCCAACCCCAGAACCATTGGATGAAGAGGCCATAGGCTGCGACGATGACAGCCGTCAGAACGGTCATGCGATTGCGCATAAACCAGGATTGCCGGCTTTCAACGATCGAACTCTTCATGTAGTAGGCATTCCTCGCTTGGCGTCGGCATAGGTCTCGGTTCCGTCGCCAGGCGTTTTAGGAGAAATGAAGGTTGCGCACAACGGCGGAGTTGATGGCGGCGGCGAACACGCTTCTACTCTGCGAGCGCCGTGACGGCGCCTTGCCGGCTTGACGTGGAGACGATGTTGGAGCGGATTACCAAAAGCATTACGAGCGCAAGCATTTTTCTGGCAGCCTATTTCCTGCTGAACATCGCGCTTCGCATCGCCTTGCCGCATACACTCGATCTCGACGAGGCGGAGCAATCCTTCTACTCGCAATATCTGCTTGCCGGCTACGGTCCGCAACCGCCCTTCTACAACTGGATCCAATATGCCATCGTTTCGGTGACCGGCATATCGATGTGGGTGCTCTCGGTGCCGAAGAACATCATTCTCTTCGGCTGCTATCTCTTCTACGGGCTTGCTGCCCGCGAGGTGCTGAAGAGCCGTTCGCTCGCAGCGCTCGCTATGCTGAGCCTGATTACCCTGCCGCAGGTCGGCCTGATGGCGCAACGCGAACTGACCCATACGGTTGCTCTGCTGTTTGCGACCTCGCTCTTCCTCTTCGGTTTTTTCCGCACGCTGCGCCAGCCGACGATCGGGACCTATCTCCTCATCGGCATCGCCACCGGCATCGGGCTCATCTCGAAGTATAATTTCGCCATCCTGCCATTTGCCGCCCTCATCGCCGTGCTGCCGGAACGGAAATGGCGCAGCCGTCTCATCGACTGGCGTTTGCTGCCGGCGGCCGTTCTCGCCATTCTGATCGTGCTGCCGCATGCGCTCTGGCTGCCTGACAACCTCGTCAGCGCCTCCGCGCCGACGCTCGAGCGGATGACTGCCGAAGACCTGGCACCGGCCGGCCTCCCCCGCATCGGCCAAGGACTGCTGTCTCTTGTGATCGCCGTCCTCGGCTTCGTCGCTTTGCCGATCGTTCTGATCGCTGCCGCCTTCCGGCGCGACTTCTTTCGCGCGCTCTCCGCTTCCAGCCCGATGATCCGGGTGATCGAGCGGATGATGGTCATCAGCCTGCTCGCCTTCGTCGGCGTGGTCCTCTTCGCCGGCGCGAGCGACATCCACGAGCGCTGGCTCGACCCATGCCTGCTCGTCCTGCTGATCTATCTGTTCCTGAAACTGGAAACCGCAGGCTTCGATCTCTCCGCCGGCCTTGCCCGCTTCCGACCCGTGGTGCCGGTCTTCATGGTCGTCATCCTGTCGATCCTTCTCTTCCGGATCGTCGGCATTCAATATATCGGCACTTACACGAGAACGAACGTACCCTTTTCCGGCTATGTGGCTGAATTGACCGCGACCCGCAAGCCGGTTCTCATCGTGGCGGGAACCAAGTTCGTGGCCGGCAACATGCGGCTGAGATTTCCCGATATTCCCGTCGTGATCCCGTTCTTTCCCGGTCCCGGAGTTCCCCAATATGCTGACGCGAAGGGGCCGGTGCTGGTTATCTGGCGCGGCGAGACCGCAGATGATCCAACAATTTCCCCCGGCTTCGCCAATGACCTGGTGAGATCGGGCATTCATCTGCAAGAGTTGAAGACGCTGACGCTGCCCTATCTCTTCGGTGACGGCAAACGCAGCTTCTCCATTGGTTACTCCTGGGTGGAAGGCGGCGCGAAATAGCGCCCCGGCAGATCAGCCGATTGCGGGAAACCAGCATTGCCCGCTGGCAACCGGCGGACACTTCATGTAGTAGCCTTCCGCAAGTGCGGCGGCAGCATTAAAGATTGCTCGGCTGTCCGGCCTTTTGGAGATGAAAGTTGCAGACAACCGTAGAGCCCATTCGCGGTACGAATGATCCGGTACAATCGCTCGAACTGTCGCTGGTCGTGCCTATTTTCAACGAAGAGCAAAGCGTCGGCCCGCTCGTCGAACGCGTCGCGGCTGCGATGGTCAGCTACCCCCATCGCTGGGAGCTGATCCTCGTCGACGACGGCAGCACGGATGCGACGCTCGTCAACGCCCGCAAGTATGTCGGACGCGAGGGGCTGGCGCTCAGGATCGTCGAGCTGCAGCGCAACTTCGGCCAGACAGCCGCCATGCAGGCCGGCATCGATACCGCCCGTGGCCGCCTGATCGCGACGATGGACGGCGACCTGCAGAACGACCCGAAGGACATTCCTTCGATGGTCTCCGAGCTGGAACGGCGTGAACTCGACCTCTTGGTCGGCTGGCGCAAGAACCGCAAGGACGGCCTGTTCCTGCGCAAGATCCCCTCCTGGTGCGCCAACTACCTGATCGGCCGCATCACCGGCGTCAAGCTGCATGATTACGGCTGCAGCCTGAAGATCTACCGTGCCTCGATCATCAAGCAGGTGAAGCTGATGGGCGAGATGCACCGCTTCATCCCCGCATGGGTCGCCGGGGTCGTGCCGAGCTCGCGCATCGGCGAGATGGCCGTTACCCACCATGCCCGCGAGCACGGCGTCTCGAAATACGGTATTTCGCGCACCTTTCGCGTCATCCTCGACCTGCTGTCAGTGATGTTCTTCATGCGCTACAAGGCGCGGCCGGGGCATTTCTTTGGTTCGCTGGGTCTGGGCCTCGGCGCGCTCGCCATGCTGATCCTGCTCTATCTCAGCTTCGACAAGTTCATCCTGGGCAACGACATCGGCACGCGACCGATGCTGATGGTAGGCGTCGTGCTGCTGCTGTCGTCGGTGCAGATGATCACCACCGGCATCCTGGCGGAAATGATCGCGCGCACCTATTACCGCGACGATGCCTCTCCGAATTACATCGTGCGGCAGATCTTCGACGATCAAAGCCAAGCCTAAGCCGGCAGCACGATGCTGGAGCGCGCGACGAGGACGATCAAAACCGCGGGCCTGCTGCTTGCAGCCTATTTCGTGCTCAACATCGTGCTGCGCATCGGGCTCCCGCATTCGCTGGAGCTCGACGAGGCCGAGCAATCCTTCTTCTCGCAATATCTGCTGGCGGGCTACGGCCCGCAGCCGCCCTTCTACAACTGGATGCAATATGCCGTCGTTTCGGTGACGGGCATGTCGATCGGCGCGCTGATCGTTCCGAAGAACATCCTGCTGTTCCTGTCCTATCTCTTCTATGGCCTGGCCGGGCGGCGCGCGCTGAAGGACGAGGCGCTTGCCGCCGTCGGCATGCTGGCGCTGATCACCCTCCCCCAGGTCTCCTATATGGCCCAACAGGATCTGACCCACACGACGGCGCTGCTCTTTGCCAGTTCGCTGTTTCTCTACGGGCTCTTCCGCACACTCGACCAGCCCGATATGGCGAGCTACCTGCTGCTCGGGCTGGCGACCGGCATCGGGCTGATCTCGAAATATAATTTCGCGCTGATGCCTGTCGTCGCCTTGATCGCCATCCTACCCGATGCCGAATGGCGGCGCAGGGCGCTCGACTGGCGCATGCTGGCGGCGATCACTGTTGCGCTCCTCATCGTCCTGCCGCACGCGATCTGGCTGCAAGGTAATCTCGCATTCGCCTCCTCCGACACTCTGGTCAAGATGGCCGCCGGCAGCGAACCCGCCGGCGCCGTGCGGATCGGCAAAGGCCTTCTCGCCTTTTTCGTCGCCATCATCGCCTTTGCGGCGCTGCCGGTGGTGATCTTCGCTGCCACCTTCCGCCGGAATTTCGTCCGGGCACTTTCGGCGGGCAACCGCTGGACTGGGATGATGGAGCGGATGATGCTCGCAAGCCTCGCCGGCATCGCTTTGATCGTGCTGTTGACCGGCTCCACCACGGTGCGCGAGCGCTGGCTCGACCCCTTCCTGCTGGTGCTGCCGATCTATTTCCTGGCGAAAATGCAGGCCGCCGGGCTCGACCTTTCCGCCGGGCTGCGCCGCTTCCGGCCGGTGCTGCCGGTGCTGATGGCCTGCGTGCTGATCGCCCTCGGCTTTCGTGTCGTCGGCGCCGGGCTGATCGGCACTTACAGCCGGCCGAATGTGCCGATGGCGGGTTTTTCGCGCGAGATGACGCGACAGGCGGAACCGGCGCTGGTGATCGCTTCCGACACCTATATCGGCGGAAACATGCGGCTGCAGTTTCCCGATGTGCCGGTGGTGATCCCGGATTTTCCGACACCGGGCATTCCGGCCTATGCCGAGGCCAAGGGGCCGGTGCTGATCGTCTGGCGCGGCAAGAAGACCGCGACGGCTGCCGATGCGGTCATGGCGGAGCGTTTTTCCTCGGCGCTGACGGCGGCGGGTATCGCGCTGCAAGAGATCGGCTCGCTGTCGCTTCCTTATTATTTCGGCCGCCAGGGCGACAATTTCGCGCTCGGCTACGCCTGGGTTCGGCCGGAGACCAGATAGAATGACCGAGAGCAGCCGTCGCGACATCAGTTGGATCTTCGTTCTGCTGGCAGCCTATTTCGTGCTCCAGGTCGGCGTGCGGCTCGCAACCTCGCATTCACTCGATCTCGACGAGGCCGAACAGGCTTTCCGCTCGCAATGGCTTGCCGCCGGCTACGGCCCGCAGCCGCCGTTCTACAACTGGCTGCAATACACCGTCTTCCAGTTTGCCGGCGTCTCGCTGACCGCCCTTTCGGTGGTGAAGAACCTACTGCTGTTCAGCTCCTATGTGCTCTACGGCCTGACGGCGCGACTCGTGCTGCGCGACAAGGCGCTGGTGGCGATCGCCACGCTCGGGCTGCTGACGATCCCGCAAATGGCTTTCGAAATGCAGCGCGACCTGACGCACACGGTCGCGGTGTTCTTCTCGGCCAGCATCTTCTTCTACGGCTTCATCCGCAGCCTGAAGCAGCCGAGCCTTGCCTCCTACCTGATATCAGGCATCGGCATCGGTTTCGGCCTGCTTGCCAAATATAATTTCGCGATCCTGCCGGCGGCAGCCCTGATTGCCGCGCTTTCGGATGCGCGCCTGCGGCCGCGGATCTTCGATTGGCGGCTGGTGCTGACGGCGGCGGTGGCGCTCGTCATCACCCTGCCGCATCTCTTCTGGCTGAAGGACAATCTCGATTTCGCCACCGCACGCACGCTGGAGAAGATGACCGCGAGCGGCGATGCGAGCTATCTCACCCAGGTCGCCATGGGCGTCAGCTCGCTCGCTGTCGCCACCATCAGCTTTGCCGCATTGACCGTTGCTGTGTTCGCGATCGTCTTCGGCAAGAGCCTTCGCCCGGCGCTCGGCTCCGGCTCGGAATGGACGCGGCTTCTCGAGCGGATGATGCTCGTCTTCTTGGCCGGTATTCTGCTTCTGATCGTCTTCGGCGGTGCTGCCGGCATCAAGGATCGCTGGCTCGTGCCGATGCTCTTCATCCTGCCGCTCTATTTCTGCCTGAAGATCGAGGCCGCAGGCGTCACGACAGACAGAGCGTTCCGGCGTTTTATACCCATCCTCACCGTCATCATGATCGGCGTGCCGGCGGTCCTCTACGGGAGCGTTGCGACGGCGCGCTTTACCGGTCATTACGAGCGGCTGAACAGGCCTTATGCCGGCATGCTGGAAACCTTGCGCAAACAGGCCGAACCGGCCGCGATACTTGCCGGCGACAGCCTGCTTGCCGGCAATCTCAGGCAGGATATTCCCGGTGTGCCGATCCTCTCCGTGGACTATCCCGGCTTCAACCCGGATCTTACGGGCCGCCGACCGCTTCTCCTGGTGTGGCTCCTCCCGCAAAAAGGGGGTAACGAAGGGCTTCCGCCGGCCATGGCTCAATGGCTGCAGACCAATCTCGGCGTGTCCGCACCCGAGACGTCGGTGATCAACGTGCCCTATTTCTATGCGCGCGGCGACGACACCTATCGTTTCGGCTATGCCTGGGTCAACCAGCCAGGCTGAGCACAATCAGGATTTCAGCTCCTTCCAGGCCAAGTCCAGCGCCAGCCTTGTAATCCTCGCCATCTCGTCCACCTCGGCGTGGCTGATTACGAGAGGCGGCGAGGCGAGCATGCGGTCGCCGGTGGCGCGCAGCACCAGACCGTTCGCCAGCGCGTGATTGCGCACCAGCGCACCGACTTGATCGGGCTTGGCATAACGGGTGCGCGTGCTCTTCTCGGCGGTAAGCTGCAGGCCGCCCATCAGGCCGATGCTGACGGCTTCGCCGGCGAGATCATGCTCTGCCAGCGCTGCCCAGGCCCTGCCGAAATAGGGGCCGATATCATCGCGCACGCGTTCGACCAGTCTTTCCTCTTCGATGATGCGCAGGTTTTCGAGGGCGGCGGCAGCGCAGACCGGGTGGCCGGAATAGGTGAAGCCGTGGTTGAAGTCGCCGACATCGTTGATCAGCACATCGGCGATGCGATCGCTGACGAGCACGCCGCCGATCGGCAGGTAGCCGGAGGAAAGTCCCTTGGCGATCGGCGCCAGATCGGGTTCGACGCCGAAATACTGGTGGCCGAACCAGGCGCCCAGCCGGCCGAAACCGCAGATTACCTCGTCGGTCACCAGCAGGATATTGCGCGCCTTGCAGATGCGGCCGATCTCCGGCCAGTAGGTCTCGGGCGGGATGATGACGCCGGCTGCGCCCTGCACCGGCTCGGCGACGAAGGCGGCGACATTCTCCTCGCCGAGTTCGTCGATCTTCGCTTCGAGTTCGCGGGCAACCTTGAGACCGAATTCATCAGGCGTGAGATCGCCGCCCTCGCAGTACCAATAGGGCTGGCCGATATGGACGATGCCCGGAATCGGCAGGTCGCCCTGCTCATGCATGTATTTCATGCCGCCGAGGCTGGCGCCGGCGACGGTCGAACCGTGATAGCCGTTCCTCCTCGATATGACGACCTTCTTGGACGGGTTGCCGACGGCGCTCCAGTAGACCCGGGCCATGCGGAACCAGGTGTCGTTCGCCTCCGAGCCGGAGCCGGTAAAGAAGATATGGTTGAAACGCTCGCCGGCATGGGATGTGACCTTCTGCGCCAACAGCGTCGCCGGCGTCGAGGTCGTGCCGAAGAAGGTGTTGTAATAGGGCAGTTCATTCATCTGCCTGGTAGCGGCATCGGCGATCTCCCGGCGGCCATAGCCAATATTGACGCACCAGAGGCCGGCGAAGCCATCGAGATATTTCCTGCCGTGATTGTCGAAGATGTAGACGCCCTCGCCGCGCTGGATGATGCGCGCGCCCTCGGCATTCAGCTTCTTCATGTCGGCGAAGGGGTGCAGGTGGTGCGCGGCGTCGATCGCGGCAAGATTCGAGGGCGGGTAAGTATCGGGCATGATTGGTAAAGACCCTCGCGGATTGAAAGGCTGATGTCGATGGGATAGGAGCTTGGCCTTGTCCCGGAGGATTTTCAAGGTCATGGCGAGCGACAGGGTGGACGGTAAGGCCGAGTGCGGCGACCCGCGTTTCGAAATCCTGATCGTCGGCATGAACGGCGACCTGCGTGGCAAGCAGCTTCCGCCCGGCGCCGAAGACAAGGTCTGGGCCGGTGACATCCGCCTTCCGACCTCGACGCAATCGCTCGACATCTGGGGCGACGACAATGACGATATCACCGGCCTGTCGCTAACGATCGGCGATCCCGACGGCAAGGTCATCCCCGACCGGCGCAGCCTGGCGCCGATGCCCTGGGCGCCCGAGGGCTCGATGCAGGTGCTCGCCACCATGCACGAATTCAACGGCAGCCCGAGCTTCATGGATCCGCGCGCCATCCTCGCTTCGGTGCTGGAGCGCTATGCGGCGCGCGGGCTGACGCCCGTCGTCGCCACCGAGCTGGAATTCTACGTGATGTCGGGAGACTGGCGCGAGACCGGGCGCCCTTCCCCGCCGGAAAGCCTCACCTATCGCGGCGAACCGAACGGTTTCCAGCTCTACGACATGAGCGCCGTCGACGCGCTCGATGGCTATTTGCAGACGCTGAGGGCCTATGCGAAGGCGCAGGACCTGCCGGCGGATGCGACGACGGCAGAATTCGGTCCGGGCCAGTTCGAGGTCAACCTGCTGCACCGCGCGGACGCGCTGGCTGCCGCCGACGATTGCCTCTATCTGAAGCGCATCGCCGAACAGGCGGCGCGCCGTCACGGGCTGAAATCGACCTGCATGGCCAAGCCCTATTCCGAACATGCCGGCTCCGGTCTGCATGTGCATGCGAGCATCATCGACGGGCAAGGCCGCAACATCCTCGATGCCAAGGGCGGCGAACCGAAGCTGCTCAAATCGGTGATATCAGGCCTGCTCGATACCATGCGCGCGGCGCAGCTGATCTTCGCTCCCTTCGCCAATTCCTACCGCCGCTTCCAGCCGGGCTCGTTTGCGCCTGTGGATCTGACCTGGGGCAGCGGCCATCGCGGCACGGCGATCCGCATCCCCGACAAGGATGGCCCGGCCGCACGCATCGAACACCGAGTCGCCGGCGCCGACGCCAATCCCTATCTGCTGCTGGCAGCGATCCTCGGCGGCATGCTCGCCGGTCTCGACGGCGAACTCGACCCCGGCGAAGAGACGACGCCCTCGTACATACCTGCGAATACGGCGCGACTGACGCATGATTTCCTCAGCGCCGTCGAGACCTTCCGCACCTCGCCCTTCATCACCGATATCTTCGGCGCGCGTTATCAGACGCTCTATGGCGACACCAAGCGCAAGGAAGCGCTTGCGCATCTGCGCACCGTCTCGGATTTCGACTACCGCACTTATCTGCCGCGGCTCTGAATTACGCGGCGGCCGACTTACGCAGCCGGCCGACTTACGCAGCGGGCTCGCGGCGTTCGTCCGCATTCACCTGAGCGGCGAGACCCTGCTTGACGAGAACCTTCAATTCGCCTGGATGCAGCCGGATCGAGACGTCGCGTTCGAGCGGCAGCAGCTCGCCGTCCATGACGCAATTGGCCTTGGAGCGCAGTTTCGGGAAATGCAGGTGCACTTCGGCCGGGTGCATCACCATGACATCGGCATTCTCGCGGACCTTGCCGCGCAGCATGTCGATGGCGAGACGGGCGACACCGAGGGGTTTCAGCGGATTTGCCGTGTAGAAGCCGAGTTCGCCGCTTCTCAAATTATCGGCGTAGAGCAGCGCGTTCTCACCGAAGGGATTGTTGGAGACTGAGATCGCCGACACCCTGCGGCGCTCGCGCATGCCGATCGCCTCGAACTCGACCTCGAATTCCGGCGGGTTGAAGATGACGCCCAAAGCCGCCTTCGTGCTCGCCCGTATCTTACCCAGCCGGGAACGATAGCTGTAGGCGTTGCGGTAGCGCACCATGCGGGCGTGCAGGCCGGCGGAAAACTGGTGGATGAAGGGCCGGCCGTTGGCGCTGGCGATATCGACATTGTCGACCTCGCCGGAGGCAAGCACATCGAGCGCCTGCCAGATATCGAGCGGCACACGTAGCGAGCGGGCAAAGAGGTTCATCGTGCCGGCGGGCACGACGCCGAGCGCAATTCCGTTCTTCCAGGCGATCGATGCCGCCGCCGAAATCGTGCCGTCGCCGCCGCCGGCGACGATGCCGTCGATATCGTCGCGCTTGGCGGCCCGCTCCATGGCAGGAACGATTTCCTTTCCTGAGAAGACGATGGCGTCGAAATCGTGCCCCGCTTCGCGGAAAGCCGCTTCCGCCCTTTTTTCATAGGCCGGCATGTCGGTGGTCTTGAAGGTCCCGCCGTCGCGATTGAAAAAGCCTACAAGCTTCATAAGAGCTCCCGTCCCTGGCGCGGAAATGCTCCTGCCTTGCCCCTGAGATGGTTGCGGTATCGCCGATTTCAAGCGCAACCTTCTTTCCTGACAAAGGGCAGAAATGCAAAAATTGCAATAGACGTATGCACATAGCAGGACGCTGCACTGCAAAAAATGCACTCGACGGCAGCCCGGACCTCACGGATAGATGCTCTATCGGAGACATCGTCTCCACCTCCCGCCATTTCCACCGATCGGCTTGCGGCCGCGCCTGCGCGCCAGGGCCATTGCCAAGCAGAAACCGCCTCGAGGAGCTCTCGTGAGTGAGATTGCCGCCAATATTTCAGTTGATAGCCAGGATGAAGAGCTGCCGTCGGCAATGACCGTGGCGCTGGTCCAGTTGGCGCTCGCCTGCGGCGGCTTCGGCATCGGCACCGGCGAATTCGCAATCATGGGATTGCTGCCCAATGTCGCCGAGACCTTCTCGGTCACGACGCCGCAGGCCGGTTACGTCATCAGCGCCTATGCGCTCGGCGTCGTCGTAGGCGCACCGGTCATTGCCGTGCTCGCCGCAAAGATGGCGCGCCGCACGCTGCTTTTGACCCTGATGCTGATCTTTGCCGCCGGCAATATATCGAGCGCCATGGCGCCGACCTTCGAAAGTTTCACGCTGCTGCGCTTCGTCAGCGGCCTGCCGCATGGCGCCTATTTCGGCGTCGCGGCCCTTGTCGCCGCCTCGATGGTGCCGGCGCATCGCCGCGCCCGCGCCGTTGGCCGCGTCATGCTCGGCCTGACCGTTGCGACACTTCTCGGCACGCCGTTGACGACCTTCTTCGGCCAGTCGCTCGACTGGCAGGTGGCGTTTTTCTCGGTCGGCGTGCTCGGCCTGCTGACCGTGGTGCTGATCTGGTTCTACGTTCCGAAGGACAGGGTTTCTGCGGAAGCGGGTTTCCTGCGCGAACTCGGCGCCTTCCGCCGGCCGCAGGTGTGGCTGACGCTCGGCATCGCCGCCGTCGGTTACGGCGGCATGTTCGCGATGTTCAGCTATATCGCCTCCACGACGACTGAGGTGGCGATGCTGCCGGAAACGGCCGTTCCGATCATGCTGGTCCTCTTCGGTGTCGGCATGAACGCGGGCAATTTCATCGGCTCGTGGCTCGCCGACAAATCGCTGCTCGGCACGATCGGCGGGTCGCTCGTCTATAATATCGTCGTGCTGACCACCTTCTCGCTGACCGCCGCCAATCCCTATTTGCTCGGGCTTTCCGTCTTCCTCGTGGGCTGCGGCTTTGCCGCCGGCCCGGCGCTGCAGACGCGGCTGATGGATGTCGCCGCCGACGCGCAGACGCTTGCGGCCGCGTCCAACCATTCCGCCTTCAACATCGCCAATGCGATCGGCGCCTGGCTCGGCGGCCTCGTCATCGCCGGGGGTTACGGTTTTGCAGCGACCGGTTATGTCGGCGCAGCACTATCCTTCCTCGGCCTGTTCGTCTTTGCAGCCTCGCTACGCCTCGAGCGCCGCGACCGGAGCGCGCAGGCCATCTGAGGCCAGGCGCAGTTCGCGGCCTTCCGGGCTGCAGAAGACATAATCGTCACCCCAGGCGGCCAACGCCTGGATGACAGGCTTCAGCGTCATGCCGAGGGGCGTCATCGCATATTCGACCCTCGGCGGCACGACCGGATAGACGGTGCGTGATACCAGGCCGGACTCTTCCAGTTCACGCAGCTGCTTGGTCAGCATGCGCTGGGTCACGGCCGGCAGCTTACGCCGCAATTCGTTGAAGCGCAGGGTTCCCTCCATCAGATGAAAGAGGATCACGCCCTTCCATTTCCCGTCAAGGTAAGTCAGCGTCGCTTCGACCGGGCAGCCGGGGAAATTCTGGACGAGCTTGGCGCGCGGCAATGACATTTACAGTATCCTTTTGGGTACTACGTACAGAATTTGTGCATTCTTGCGTTGTCAGACCATAGTGCGCATCTAGCTTCCGTGCAACGAACACAGGAGTTTCCCATGCGCGCCGTCGCCTATAAAACGCCCCAACCGATCTCCGCCGAAACCTCGCTGATCGATGTCGAACTGCCGATGCCGGAGGCTGGGGGCCACGATCTGCTCGTCGAAATCAAAGCCGTTTCGGTCAATCCCGTCGACGTGAAGGTGCGCGCCCATTCCGCACCGCCCGCAGACGAACTCAAGGTGCTCGGCTGGGATGCCGCCGGCATCGTCAAGGCCGTCGGCGCTGATGTCACCCTGTTCAGGCCCGGCGACGAGGTGTTTTACTCCGGAGTCATCAGCCGCCCGGGCAGCAATGCCGAATTCCACCTCGTCGACGAACGCATCGTCGGCACCAAACCGAGGAGCCTCGATTTCGCTGCCGCGGCGGCCCTGCCGCTGACCTCGATCACTGCCTACGAAGCGCTGTTCGACCGGCTGAAGGTGCAGGACGCGGTTTCGGGGGCGGGACGCTCCATCCTGGTCATCGGCGGCGCCGGCGGCGTCGGCTCGATCGCCATTCAGATCGCCCGGGTATTGACCGATCTGACGGTGATCGCCACGGCCTCGCGGCCGGAAACGCAGGACTGGGTGAAGGAACTCGGCGCGCATCATGTCGTCGACCATTCCAGGCCGATCGCGCCGCAGGTGGCAGCGCTCGGCATCGGCGCGCCGGGATTCATATTCTCGACCACCAATACCGACAGCCATATCGGCGACATCGTCGAAGCGATTGCGCCGCAGGGCCGCTTCGTTTTGATCGACGATCCGAAGACGCTCGACATCATGCCCTTCAAGCGCAAGGCCGTCTCTGTTCATTGGGAGCTGATGTTCACCCGCCCGCTCTACGGCACGCCTGACATGATCGAGCAGCACAAGCTGCTGAACAGGATTTCCGAGCTCGTCGACGCCGGAAAGATCCGCACCACGCTTTCGGAGATCGTCGGCCCGATCAATGCGGCAAACCTCAAGACGGTTCATGCCATGGTCGAAAGCGGCAGAATGAAGGGCAAGGCGGTGCTTGCAGGATTCTGAGATCGCGGCCGGCAGCGCCGGTGTTTTTGGAAGCCCCGAGGTCTACATGCCATACCGCCGGCCATACCTGCCTGGAATGCCGCATCGCGGGGGTGCGGCATTCTGGCGTTAAGCATTTACCCCGCTTGACTTTTTTCGCGTCCGGGACCACCTAGCATCCATGTGGATGACACTCGTCAGCCACGGATTTCAACGGAGCCATCATAACGATGCCAAGCGACAGTAGCAGTCGATTGCCTTTGCCGTACGCTGCCCTCGTGCGCTGACCGACTCCTGTCGGCTCGCCCGATCGGACGCTACGGCGGATCGACGGAAAGGCGAGCCTCAAATGAATATCAATCGCTTCCCTCTTCGGGCAGGCCATGCCGCCCGTGCCTTCATCAACAACAGCCGCGGCGCAACAATCGCCGAACGCGTCGAATCATTGAACGCGCTGAGCGTCCAGGACGCCGGACGTGTTCTATGCGGCATGCCGCTGGACTATGCGGTCAACATTCTCGACCGGCCGGAGCTTCGCAACTCCGCACAGATCCTTGCGCTGATCAGTGCCGAGGATGCCGCACGGCTGCTGCACGGCATGTCGAACGACCGCGTCGCCGACGTGCTGCTCGAACTCGACGGCGAGACCCGCGCCCGGCTGTTCTCCAGCCTCGACGAACCGGTGCGCATCGCGATCCAGCACCTGATGGGATATCCGCCGCGCACGGCCGGCGGCATCATGACGACGGAGTTCGTCAGCGTGCTTGACAGCTGGACCGTCGCCCGCACACTCGACCATGTGCGCCAGGTCGAACGCTCGCGCGAGACCGTCTACGCCATCTATGTGCTCGACGAGGTCAGCCATACGCTGCTGCATGTGGTGACGCTGCGTCGCCTCATCACCGGCGAGCCGGAGGCTTCGATCCTCTCGGTGGCACAGAAGGGCGTGCCGGTTTCGGCCGGTCCGCTGATGAAGCAGGAGGATGTCGCGCGGCTGATCCGCAAGCACGACCTGCTCGCCCTGCCCGTCACCGACGAACATGGGCAGATGCTCGGCATCGTCACCGTCGACGACGTGATCGACACGATGATCTCAGACACGACGGAAGCGGCCCAGAGGTTCGGCGGCATGGAGGCGCTCGGCCAGCCCTACATGAAGATCAGCTTTGCCGGCATGATCCGCAAGCGCGCCGGCTGGCTCGCTGCGCTCTTCCTCGGCGAGATGCTGACGGCAAGCGCCATGCAGCATTTCGAAGGCGAGCTGGAAAAGGCCGTGGTGCTGACGCTGTTCATCCCGCTGATCATGAGCTCGGGCGGCAACTCGGGTTCGCAGGCGACGTCGCTGATCATCCGGGCGCTGGCGCTCGGCGAGCTGAAGCTCTCGGACTGGTGGAAGGTGCTTTTGCGCGAACTGCCAACGGGCATCGTGCTCGGCGCGATCCTCGGCCTGGTCGGCTTCATCCGCATCGTCTTCTGGCAGTCGGCCGGGCTCTACGATTACGGCCCGCACTGGCAGATGGTCGCCGTCACGGTGTTTGCCGCCCTGATCGGGATCGTCACCTTCGGCTCGATCTGCGGCTCGATGCTGCCCTTCGTGCTGCAGAAGCTCAGGCTCGATCCGGCCAGCGCGTCAGCTCCTTTCGTCGCCACGCTGGTCGACGTCACCGGGCTCGTCATCTACTTCTCGGTGGCGCTGCTCATCCTCAGCGGGACGCTGCTCTAACCCGCAAACAAGCCCGAGGGGAATTATTTTCCCTCGGGCAGCTTCAACGGCCCGTGCGTCTTGATGCTGCGGATGGCGAAGTTCGAGCGGATGTCGCTGACATTCGGCAAGGTCAACAGCGTTTCGGTCAGAAGCTGTTCGTAGGCGGCAAGATCTTCCACCACCACCTCGGCGAGGAAATCGGCCGTACCCGAAATCAGGAAGCAGGAGACGATCTCGGGGATGGCGAGCAGCGCCTTCTGCTGCGCCTCGGAATTCTCGCGGCTGTGATGGACTACCTTGAATTCGACGAAGACGGTGAGGCCGAGACCAACCTCCTTGCGGTCGATATCCGCCCTGTAGCCGCGAATGATGCCGGACCGTTCGAGATTGCGGATGCGGCGCAGGCAGGGCGACGGCGAAAGGTTCACCTTCTCGGCGATTTCGACATTGGTGGCGCGCGCATCCTCCTGCAGGCACTTCAGGATGGCGATATCGAATTTATCGAGATTTGGCATTTCTGCGATCCCAGTTGGCACTAATTGGCAGAAGATTGCGCATAGCATCATTTAAGAGCCATAGATAGCAAGGACATGCCTCGGCCTCTGGCGCTAATCTTTTCTTCAACCGGACAAACTCCGGACGGAAGAAAGGATTGAGACGATGACCACCATTGCATTTACAAACGACAAGTCGCCGTCGCAGCTACTGGGTTATGCTGGCGGCACCATTACCGTGCTGATCTGGGCAACATGGTTTCTCGTCACCCGCCACAGCGCCGCAACGCCGCTCGACTCGATCGATATTGGGCTGATCCGCTTCGGAGTTCCGGCGCTGGTGCTTTCGCCTGTCTGGCTGAAGACGGGGCTGCTGCCGAAGGCCCTGCCGCTTCACCTGCTGGCGATCATGGCGTCCGGTTCCGGCGCCGTCTTCTTCCTGCTGACGACGCTGGCAATCCATTCGACGCCGGCCGCCTCTTCGGGGATTCTGCTTGGTGGCTCGATGCCGCTCGCCACGGCGCTGATCGGCATTGTGCTGTTTCGCGAAAGACCTGACGGCACCCGCATCGCAGGGCTTATCGCAATCGTTGCCGGCGTGCTGATCCTGCTCACGCGCAGCCTTGCAGACGCCTCGCTGCCATGGACAAGCTTCGTGCTGCTGCCGGCTGGCGCCGTTCTCTGGGCAAGCTATACGCATGCCTTCCGCCGCTCCGGTCTGACGGCCGTGCAGGCAAGCGCCCTGATCGCCGTCTGGTCTTTCCTGATCATGGGCGCGCTTGCCCTCGTCTTCGGCATCTCGCTGCCAGAGGCTACTCTCCCGGAGATCGGCCTGCAGGTGCTGAGCCAGGGCGTTCTTTCCGGCCTCGTCGCTATGGTCGCCTACGGCACCGCCGTCAGAACACTCGGCGGAACACAGGCTGCCGCCTTTACGGCGCTGACGCCGGTGCTGGCGACGCTTGGCGGCGGCTTGCTGCTTGGCGAAGCGATCGGCATGACGGAAATCAGCGCCGCCGTGATCACCGGCATCGGCGTGGCGCTTTCGACAGGTATCGCCACGCCACGCCGCTGAAATCCAACACCAACAGCAGATGGAAAAGCCGCCTGCAGCCATCGCTGCGGCGGCTTTTTTCATCGGCAATGCTATCTGCGTATTGCCTAAGCCTGGATAACGACAACCCTGGCGCCGACTTCGACTCGGCTATAGAGGTCGATCACGTCGTGGTTCATCATGCGGACACAGCCGCTCGACATGGCAAGACCAATCGATTGCGGCTGGTTGGTGCCATGAATGCGAAAATGCGTGTCGTTGCCACCGCGATAGAGATACATCGCCCGCGCACCGAGCGGGTTGTTCGGGCCGCCCGGCATGCCGCCGGCGAGCTTGCGATAGCGCTCTTCGCGGCGCTGCATGTTTTCGGTGGGCGTCCAGCTTGGCCACTCGGCCTTGCGGCCGATATAGGCGTTACCGGCAAAGGCCAGCCCCTCGCGGCCGACGCCGACGCCATAACGCATCGCCCTGCCGCCGCCGAGAACGTAATAGGCGCGGCGCGCCGGTGTATCGACGATCACGGTGCCGGCAGCATGCGTGGTTTCGTACGCCACTTCCTGGCGGCGGAGTTCCGGCTTGATCTTGTCGATCGGCACCTGCTTCAACGGGAATTTTTCGTCCGGAAGTGCGGCATAATTCGTCTGGCTGTTCAGACCGGTCGAAGAGCAGCCGGCCACGAAAAGCGGCAGAGCGATCAGAAAGCCCCGGCGGGAGATCGTCATGAATGTGTCCTTAGTGCGTCAACTTGATGTCGCAAGCTAAGGAAATTATGGTTAACGAACGGCTAACAGCCTCCGGCAGAAGGCGATCACGAAGGCGTCAGCACGCAAGAATTGTCGCGGTGGGGATAATCCGCATCACATATTCGGATAGACCGGCCCCTCGCCGCCCTGCGGCGGCACCCAGTTGATGTTCTGGTTGGGGTCCTTGATGTCGCAGGTCTTGCAGTGCACGCAGTTCTGGGCGTTGATGACGAAGACCTCTTCGCCGTCCCTTTCCACCCATTCATAGACGCCGGCCGGACAGTAACGTGTCGACGGACCGGCATAGATGTCGTGTTCCGAACGCTTCTGCAGCGCCATGTCCTTGACCTGCAGATGCACCGGCTGGTCTTCCTCGTGATTCGTGTTCGACAGGAACACCGAGGAGAGGCGATCGAAGGTCAAGACGCCATCGGGTTTGGGATAGGCGATCGGCTTGTGCTGCGACGCCGGCTCCAGGCTCTCAGCATCGGTCTTGCCATGCTTCAGCGTGCCGAAGACGGAGAAGCCGAACAGCTGGTTGGTCCACATGTCGAAGCCGCCGAGCGCCACGCCGAGTGCGGTGCCGAACTTCGACCATAGCGGCTTGACGTTGCGCACCCGCTTCAAATCCTTGCCGATGTCGCCCTTGCGCCATTCATTCTCGATCTCGGCCACCTCGTCATGGCTGCGGCCGGTCGCGATCGCGGCGACGATCTTCTCGGCGGCCAGCATGCCCGACAGCACCGCATTGTGGCTGCCCTTGATGCGCGGCACGTTGACGAGACCGGCCGAACAGCCGATTAGCGCCCCGCCGGGGAAGGAGAGTTTCGGCACCGACTGGTAGCCGCCCTCGGTGATGGCACGCGCCCCATAGGACAGCCGCTTGCCGCCCTCGAAGGTGGTGCGGATCGCCGGGTGCGTCTTGAAGCGCTGGAATTCCTCGAAGGGATAGAGATAGGGGTTCTTGTAATTGAGGTGAACGACGAAGCCGACGGCGACCAGATTGTCTTCCAGGTGATAGAGGAAGGAGCCGCCGCCGGTCTTCATGCCGAGCGGCCAGCCGAAGGAGTGCTGCACCAGGCCCGGCCTGTGGTTTTCCGGCTTTACCTGCCAGAGTTCCTTGAGGCCGATGCCGAATTTCTGCGGTTCGCGGTCTTTCGAAAGATCGAACTTGGCAATCAGCTGCTTGGCGAGCGAGCCGCGCACGCCCTCGCCGATCAGCACATATTTGCCGAGCAGTTCCATGCCGCGGGTATAGTTCGGGCCGGGCTCGCCATTCTTCTCGATGCCCATATCGCCGGTGGCGACCCCGATGACCGCACCCTGGTCATTGTAGAGCACTTCGGTGGCGGCAAAGCCGGGATAGATCTCGACGCCGAGTTCTTCGGCCTTGGTCGCCAGCCAGCGACAGACATTTCCGAGCGAGACGATGTAGTTGCCGTGATTGTTCATCAATGGCGGCATCAGCACATTCGGCAGGCGAACAGAGCCGGCGGGACCGAGCAGCAGGAAGTGATCGGCCGTGACCTTGGTCTTAAACGGGTGGTCGGCCCCGTCGCGCCAGCCGGGCAACAGCCGGTCGATGCCGATCGGGTCAACCACGGCACCAGAGAGGATATGCGCGCCAACTTCCGCGCCCTTCTCCAGCACGACGACGGAGAGTTCCGGATTGACCTGCTTCAACCGGATCGCCGCCGCAAGACCAGCCGGACCGGCGCCGACGATCACAACGTCGAATTCCATGCTCTCGCGTTCGGGCAGCTCAGTCGTCTCGGTCATTCGCTCGTCTCCGCTTGGCGGCACGCGGCCGTCATCCCGTCATGGCACTTTCTTGTCAAAACGAGAAAGCATTGTCGAGCCGGGATACGACAGCCAATCTTCCAATTCGCACAATGATGAGGCCTGGTGGGAAAGAATTACATAACGCTTACGTCAACGTCAATTATCAAACGCTGCCGAACCGGTTACATGCCCTTTCCTTTTCCGCCGCTTGCGCCTTATACATCGCTCAAAGCTATCGGAGGACAATCATGGATCTCGGCATCAGGGGCAAACGGGCACTCGTCCTCGCCTCCTCGCGCGGCCTTGGCCTCGGCATCGCCGTGGCGCTGGCGCGTGAGGGCGCAAACGTGCTGCTCTGCGGGCGCAGCGGCGAACAGCTGGAGGCCAATTGCAAGGCGATCAATGGCGAAGGCCAAGGCCGGGCCGACTGGATCTGGGCCGATCTCGGGGACGAACGCTTCGTCGAGATGACGACGACGGCGGTGAAGGAGAAGTTCGGCGGTCTCGATATCCTCGTCAACAATACCGGCGGGCCGACGCCCGGTACGACGGAGGAGATGACGGGCGAAAAGCTCGAAAGCTATTTCCTCTCCATGGTCGCCCGCGTGATCACGCTCACCAATGCGCTGCTGCCCGGCATGAAGGCGCAGGGCTGGGGGCGCATCCTGACGGTTGCCTCATCCGGCGTGATCGAACCGATCGCCAATCTGGCGCTGTCGAATACGCTGCGCCCGGCCCTTGCCGGCTGGAGCAAGACGCTTGCCTCCGAAGTGGCGGGCTTCGGCGTCACCACCAACCTGCTGTTGCCGGGCAGCATCCTGACGGCGCGGCTCGACGATCTCGACGGAGCTGCGGCAAAGCGAACCGGCAAGAGCCTCGAGGAAATCCGCACCGACAAGGAAGCGCGCATTCCGGTCGGCCGCTACGGCAGGGTCGAGGAATTCGCCGCAACGGCTGCCTTCCTGTGCAGCCAGCCGGCAAGCTACATCACCGGCTCGCTCATCCGCTGCGATGGCGGCGCGGCGCGATCCGTCTGACATTCTCTCTCAGCCGACGCGGGCCGCCGCCGCCCATGTCGCCACACTTTGGATCATCTGTTCGACGTTGGCCGGATCGTCCGCAAGTTCGGCGAGTTCGGACAGACGATGGAAACCGGTCAGGATCGTAATGCGGCGCCGGTCGAGCCGGCGTCCGGTCAGCGTTTCATAGGCCGATATGATGCGCGCGGTCAGATCGGGCGAAATGAAGTTCGAGTAGATGAATTCCTGGTGCAGCGGGCCAAAGCCGGAATCGGCGAAATCGTAGATGCCGTTCAGCCGCCTTTGCGCATGGTCGAAGGCCATGTTCCAGCCGTGACCGTCGAAGAAGCCGTAGATGTTGCCGTAGGGATCGGGCGGCAAGGCTTCGAAATCCGAAATAATGGCCTGCGCAAAACTACTGATGTCAGGCGGCAGCAGCGGCAAAGCCTTCGTTCGCACCGTCTCGGGAAATTGCCATGGTTGGATAGCCCCGGCACCCGCCGACCGTATGCGATCGGCATCGAGCACATGCAGCTCGGCGTAAAAACGCGCGAGATCTTCCGCGAGGCGCTGCCGATCGCTTTCGCCAAGGGCATCGTAATCTTCGGCAATGAGATGTTCGCCGTCGAGTTTGGCATGGCTGGAGAAGATCGGCGGCCCGTCGTGAATGCGCATGTCGGGAACCGCCATCGACAGCGACGGCCGAACAATATCGAGCAAGGCGGCTTCCTTCTGAAGCGCTCTTTCCGCGCCGAGATTACGGGGAAACTTGAAGATTAATGTGTCATCGACGTCGACGGCAAGCGAATCCCAGCCCTTCGCCGCCAGCTTGAAGACGGAGGCCGTGAGTTCAGGAAATAGGCTTACGATCAGAGAGCGAAATTCGCTGGCATCCAACTCAGTCATGACGACCTGCCTTCTCTCGTTTTTCCGTGTTTTTCCGCGCGATGGACGGCATACGGGTCGGCATCGTCATCTGTCGAACCGCCCTCGCCGCCGCCGTCGGACGGCATCGGACTACACTGGATCTATATTAGTATAATTTGAATATTACGGAATATTCATTACAAAATTTTAAGCCATTATAACCACTTAGTGATCGCACACCGGGAATTATGTCCTTTTTGCGCCGCAATATAAGCAGCTCAATCAGAGCATAAAGTTTGCAACCTTGCTCAAGACCGGTTCCCGCCCATGAAGAAATTTTGGATCACCGTCAGCGTTATCGCAATTGCCGCCATCGGCGTCTGGCAATTCGGGAATCTGGTCCCTTATGCCTCCCGCATTCCCTACCTCTCGCAGTTCATCAAGCAGCCGGCCGGCGGCAATGGCGGCGGGCAGCAGGCGCAAGCCGATCAAGGTCAGGCCACCAGTCAGGATGGCGGGCAACATCAGGGCGGCGGGCGCAGGCGCGGTGGCGGCGGCCCGACCGTCGTCAAGACCGTCGCAGCCGTGAAAACGACGCTGCCGATGGATGTGACGGCGACCGGCTGGGCCGATGCCGATGACAACACGACCATTGCCGCACAGGAACAGGGCTTGATCGTCAGAATCGATGCGCAGGATGGGGCGACCGTGAAAGCCGGCGACCTGATCGCCAAGCTGGACGACCGGACGGCCAAGGCAACCGTCGACAAGGACAATGCGATGATCGTGCGCGACAGGGCAACCCTTTCGGAAGCCGAGACCGCATTGACGCGCGCGCAGGATCTCTTCAACCAGAAGGCCGGCACCGAGCAGAGCCTCGACCAGGCGGTCGCCGCCCGCGATACCGCCGCAGCCACTGTTGACGCCGACAAGGCGTCGCTGGCCTCCGACCAAATCCTGCTCGAGCACACCGACATCCGTGCTCCCTTCGATGGCCGGCTTGGCGATATCGCCGTCAGCAAGGGCGCCTTCCTCAATGCCGGCTCGGCAATCGTCACCATTGCGAAATACGATCCGATCTATGTGAAATTCCACCTGCAGGAACGCTACCTGCGGGAGCTGAAGAGCGCTCTGGCAGGCGGTCCGGTCGAGGTCAGCACCGCTCCCAGTTCCACCAAGGGGCAAGTGCGAAAGGGCGAGATCAGCTTCTACGACAATACGGTCGATACCGCCTCGGGCACGATCCTCGCCAAGGCGAAATTCGAGAATTCCTCCGGCGCGCTCTGGCCCGGCCAGTCGGTCAACATCGTCGTGCATTTCAACAATGACGAACAGCAGGTGGTGGTGCCAACGGTCGCCGTCAGCCCCGGCCCGGAGGGTTTCTTCGCCTTCGTCGCCAAGGACGGCAAATCGCATCTGACGGCCGTCACCGTTGCCCGCGCAAATGGCGGCTTCACCGCCATCGCCTCGGGCCTTTCGGAAGGCGACCATGTCGTCGTCGAGGGCCAGGGCCAGCTCAGCGACCAGCAGGCGATCAAGGAGCAGTTCGACGATAAGGCGCTTGATGTCGCCTCCGCCGAAGAGCCTCGGCAACAGCAGCCCTCCGAGACAATCGCGGTGGGAGCTCAACAATGATCCCGAATTTCTGTATCCAGCGACCCGTCGCGACGACGCTGCTTGCGATCGGCGTCATTCTGGCCGGTCTTGCCGGTTATCAGCTCGTCGCCGTCGCAGCGCTACCGCAGGTCGATTTTCCCACCATCAACGTTTCGGCGCAGTTGAGCGGCGCCTCACCGCAGACGATGGCGACCTCGGTTTCGACGCCGCTGATCAAGCAGTTCGAGACCATTCCCGGGATCACCGAAATCAGCGCCTCCAGTTCGCTCGGCAGCACCAGCATCGTGCTGCAGTTCGACCTCAGTCGTAATATCGATGCGGCCGCAGCCGACGTGCAGGCGGCGATCTCGAATGCGACCCGGCAACTGCCCGACAATCTGACGACGCCGCCGAGTTATCGCAAGACGAACCCGGCCGATGCGCCTGTCATGCTGCTCTCGGTGCAGAGCAACACCATGCCGCGCAGCAAGCTTGACGACATCGCCGAGAACATCATCTCGCCGTCGCTTTCGACGCTTCCCGGCGTTGCCCAGGTCAGCGTCTACGGTGCGCAGACCTATGCCGTGCGCGTCGAGGTCGATCCCAACAAGCTTTTGACCCGCGGCATCGGCATCGATACCGTCAACAAGGCGCTTGCTGCCGCCAACAGCCAGCAGCCCGTGGGAACGCTGCAGAACAATTCGCAGAGCATGACCATCACGGCGAACACGCAGCGCACCAGCGCCGAACAATTCCGTTCGCTGGTCATTGCCAATCCGAACGGCGCGCCGATCCACCTCGGCGATATTGCCGATGTGCAGGACAGCGTCGAGAACCAGTATACCGGCAGCTGGTATGATGGCCAGCGTGGCATTATCCTCGCCATCCAGCGTCAACCCGATGCCAATACGGTGGATGTCGTCGATGCGATCAACGCCAAGCTGCCGCAGCTTCACGCCGAAATCCCGCCCTCGGTCAACACGGTCGTCATGAATGACGCCGCAAAACCGATTCGCGATGCCATCTCCGATGTCAAGTTCACGCTGCTGCTCACGATCGGCCTCGTCGTTCTCGTCATCTACCTGTTTACCGGCCATGCGACCGCAACGATCATTCCCGGGCTTGCCGTTCCGCTGTCGCTGATCTCGACTTTCGGCATGATGTATGTGCTCGGCTACAGTATCGACAACATCTCGCTGCTCGGGCTGACGCTCGCGGTGGGGCTCGTGGTGGACGACGCGATCGTCATGCTCGAGAACATTCTGCGCCATGTCGAGGACGGCATGCCCGCGCGGGAAGCGGCGATCAAGGGTGCGGGCGAAGTCAGCTACACCATCATTTCAATGTCGGTTTCGCTCATCGCGGTCTTCATCCCGATCCTGCTGATGGGCGGCGTTGTCGGCCGCGTGTTCAACGAATTCGGCATGGTGGTTGCGATTGCGATCATCTCCTCGGCAATCGTCTCGCTGACCGTGACGCCGATGCTCGCCTCGCGTCTGTCCAACCACCAGAGCCGCCCGCCGCTCATCATCCGCATCTTCGATGCCGGCTTCGAACGGACTCTCAACGGCTATGACAGGGCGGTCGGCTGGTGCCTTCGCCACCGCCCCACGATCCTCGGCGTTTTCCTCGCCTCGGTCGCGCTGACGATCTATTTCTTCATGACGCTGCCGACGAGCTTCTTCCCGCAGGAGGATATCGGCCGCCTGACGATCAGCACGCAGGCTCGCCAAGACATTTCCTATTCGGCCATGGAGGCGCTGCAGCAGCAGGCGGCAGCCGTCGTCAAGGCGAACCCGGCAGTCAACCATGTGATGTCGACGATCGGCGGCAACCCGAACAAACCGCAAAACAACGGCTCGATGTTCGTCGAACTCAGGGACAAGAAGGAACGTCCGCCGCTTGACCAGACGCTGCGTGAGCTGCGCGCGGAGATCAACAAGATCCCCGGATTGCAGGCCTTCGTGACGCCGAACCAGAGCCTGCGCTTCGGCGGTCGCCAGACGGCAAGCCAGTATCAGTTGGTGGTGCAGGCACTGAGTGCTGATCAAACCAACCTCTGGGCCGGCAAGATCCAGGCAGCGATGCGCAAGGACCGGCTGTTCACCGACGTGACCTCGGACGCCCAGAACAACGCGCTGCAGGCCAATATCGTCATCGATACGGAGCGGGCAGCCGCCTATGGGATCGACAACGACACACTGCGCACGACGCTGCAGGAATCCTTCAGCGGATATGCAGCGGCGGAAATCCAGTCTACCGGCGACAGCTACGACGTCATCGTCGAATATGACACGAGCAAGCCATGGGACGACCAGAAGCTCTCGGAAATCCGTGTCGCCTCGCCCAATGGCAGCCTGGTGCCGCTTTCAAACTTCGCGCATGTCGAGCGCACGGTCGGCCCTGTGACAATCAACCAGACGGGCCAGCTCGTCTCGACCACCGTTTCCTTCAACCTGCCGGAGGGCGTATCGCTCAGCAATGCCACGGCGGCAATCGACCAGATCAAGACGGAAATGAGCATGCCGGCCGACGTCTTCACCTCCTATGGCGGTACAGCTGAGATTTTCGAGCAGTCTCAGGGCAATACGCCATACCTCATCCTGGCGGCGGTGCTGACCATCTATGTCGTGCTCGGCGTGCTCTACGAGAGCTTCATCCACCCGCTCACCATTCTCTCCGGTTTGCCTGCGGCGGCATTCGGTGCGCTGCTGGCGCTAAAGATCATGGGCTTCGACCTGTCGATCATCGCCCTTATCGGCCTGCTGATGCTGATCGGCATCGTCAAGAAGAACGCGATCATGATGATCGACGTGGCGGTGGAGACCATGCGCACGACCGGCGAAAAGGCGACGGTGGCGATCCACGAGGCCTGCGTGCGACGCTTCCGGCCGATCATGATGACGACCTTCTGTGCCCTGCTCGGCGCCCTGCCGATCGCGCTCGGCACCGGCGCAAGCTCGGAACTGCGCCAGCCGCTAGGCATCGCCGTCGTCGGCGGCCTGATCGTCTCGCAGATGCTGACGCTCTTCATCACCCCGGTCATCTTCGTCGAGATGGACCGCTTCGGAAACTTCCTCGGCCGCCTGATCGGCCACAAGAAGGTCGAGGAGCCGCAGCTGGAAGAGGCAAGGGCAATGGCCGCCGAGTGATGACGGCCCTCTGAATTCGGCATTGCCGATTGACCCTTGCGGCGCACTTCTTCTTCTAACCGGGAGAAGAAGTGCGCCCGCGATCACATCAACTTCCGCTCCTCTTGAATGTGTCACGCCCCTGTGGCATCACCCGCCCTCCTGAATTCGGGGCGTCCTCACGTCCTTTTGCGGAGCGATGCTCCGTCTCCAATAACAATCGGCATGAAGAGGTGCGGGCATGGCTCAGGCGCTGGGTTTCGACTTCGGCACGACGAATACGGTTCTCGCCATGGCGGATGGCGGGGCGACGCGCTCGATGGCGTTCACGAGCACGGAGGGTACGGCAGACAGCATGCGCACGGCGCTTTCCTTCATGAAGGATGCCCAGCTCGGCGCTTCGGCGCTGAAGGTGGAAGCAGGCCATGCGGCGATCCGCCAATTCATCGACAATCCCGGCGAATGTCGCTTTCTGCAATCGATCAAGACCTTTGCGGCGAGTGCGCTGTTCCAGGGCACGCTAATTTTCGCCAAGCGGCATAATTTCGAGGATCTGATGGAGATCTTCGTGCGGCGGCTGCGCAACTATGCCGGCGACAACTGGCCTTCGGATGTCGGTCGCATCGTCACCGGCCGGCCGGTGCATTTTGCCGGCGCCAGCCCCGATCCGGCGCTGGCGACCGAGCGCTACAACGCGGCGCTGTCGCGCTTCGGCTTTCCCGAAATCCACTATGTCTACGAGCCGGTCGCCGCCGCCTTCTATTTCGCGCAGAACCTGAAGCAGGATGCCACCGTGCTGGTCGCCGATTTCGGCGGCGGTACCACCGACTATTCGCTGATCCGCTTCGAGACCGTCGCCGGCAAGCTGACGGCAACGCCTATCGGCCATTCAGGCGTCGGCGTCGCCGGCGACCATTTCGACTACAGGATGATCGACAACATCGTCGCGCCGCTGATCGGCAAGGGCAGCCACTTCAAAAGCTTCGACAAGATCCTCGAAGTGCCGTCCAACTACTATTCCAGCTTCGGCCGCTGGAACCAGCTGTCGATCTTCAAGACGACCCGCGAATTCGAGGATCTGAAGAAGCTGGTGCGCACCAGCCTGGAACCGGAAAAGCTCGAAATCTTCATCGACCTGATCGATCATGACGAGGGTTACCCGCTCTATCAGGCGGTGTCGGCGACGAAGATGGCGCTCTCGGCCGCAGAAGAGGCGCCTTTCGATTTCGCGCCGCTTGGCCGCAGTGGACATCGCAGCATCAAGCGCAGCGACTTCGAAGGCTGGATCGCCGATGATCTCGCTCGCATCGAAGGCGCGCTCGACGACGTGCTCGACAAGACCGAGACGAAACCATCGGAGATCGACAAGGTGTTCCTGACCGGCGGCACCTCCTTCGTGCCGGCGGTGCGCCGCATCTTTACCGAACGGTTCGAGCGCGACCGGATCGAAAGCGGCGGCGAGCTGTTGTCGATCGCCCATGGCCTGGCGCTGATCGGCGAACGCGACGACATCGCGCAATGGACTGTGCAATAGAGCCGGCAAGGGCGGGCAATCTGCCACCCGCCCTTTCAATGCCCCGGTCACTCCGCTAAGCTTGCCCTCATGATCTCCGCCAACGACCTTTCCCCAGCCGAGCTCGCAGCGCTTCTGCATTTCCATGCCGATGCCGGCGTGGAATGGTTGCTGGAGGAAGAGGCGATCGACCGCTTCGCCGAGTTCGAGGCAATGAAGGCCGCCCGCCGCCCGGCGACACAGGCGCAGCAGCAACGTCCCGTAGCTGGGGAAAGCCTCACACCTAAGGAACGATCTGTCCCCGGGGAACGCCAGACGCCGCCGCGTCCGGGCACGGCCTCGCTACGTTCGGCAGCGCCAGCCGAACGCGCAGCTTCCGGCCCGCAACCGGCGATCCCTGATGGCGAGGCGGTGCAGCAGGCACGGTTCGCTGCCGAAAGCGCGCGCTCGCTCAGTGAGCTCAAGACGGCGATCGAAGCCTTCAACGGCTGCAACCTCAAGCACAGTGCCCGCTCGACCATATTCGCGAGCGGCGATGCCGAAAGCGGCATCATGGTGATCGGCTCGGCGCCGGGCGCCGAAGACGATCGCGAAGGCGTGCCCTTCTCGGGAAAATCCGGCCAGCTGTTCGACAAGATGCTGGCGGCGATCGGGCTGAAGCGCTCAGCCATTCTGTTGACGCAGGTCATCCCCTGGCGACCACCTGGCAATCGTGCACCCTCGGCCGCGGAAATGGACATCTGCCGCCCCTTCATCGAGCGGCAGATCGCGCTTGCCGAACCGAAAGCGATCCTGCTGCTCGGCAATTTTTCGGCACGTTTCTTCTTCGGCGAAAACGATACGATTCACGGGTTGCGCGGCCGTTGGAAGGAGATTGCCGTTGCGGACTGTGTCATTCCTGCCATAGCCAGCCTGCATCCGCAGGATCTGTTAACCGCACCTGTAAACAAGCGGCTGGCCTGGAATGACCTGCTGGCTTTTCAGGCGAAGCTTAAGTCCCTATCTTTGCTTAGAAATTAGCCAAAGTTGAATAATTTATGAATCAATCTATGCGTTTTTCGCATGGCTGCATCCCGCCGTGACGCATTGCGGAATCTATGCTGCATCGCAATATCAGCTGTGTCTTGGGAGGAATCACAGGAACCAAGGCCATGAACAAGCGTTTTCGCCCTATCCATAGCGGGTTTGAAACCCTTCGCCTCGCCGGCGACCAGGTTCGTTCCACTCAAGGCTACAGCCGGTTCGGCTTTGCCACGAACGAACAGATGATTGCCCGCGGCACCGGCATCAACAGCCGTACGGCGCGCCCGAACGCCATTTTTTCGGACTTCCAGCAATATTGAGCGGCAGGCCCATCGCCTGCCCTTCGTATCAAGAGTACCCCAACATGTCGACGATCCTGATATCGCTTCTGCGCAACATCGAAACCTTCGAGCACATCCGCGTCGCGGTCTGCGCCGCGCGGGAATATGAGCGCGAGCTTTCGGTCAAGCCGGCCGATGCCAGCGCGCGCATTGGTGCAGGTGCTACAGCCATCGTTCTGTAGAACATTTCCGAGTCATGGAAATGCTCTATCTCTTTGGTTTCGCGCATTCCGGACGCAAAACCGCTGCGCACTTTTGCCGGAAATGCTCTGGTCAGATGGCCATTTCCTCGATCTGGGCCTTTGCCCATTCGAAGGCTTCGTCGACATAGGCGAACTTGACCGCCTGCCAGGCGCAATATTCCTCGACGAAATCCCGCGATATCCAAAGGTGCGTCTTGCGCGGCTCGTCCTGCCAGCCGACGCAGCCGCGTTGCGCCGCCTTTGCCAGCACCCGCTGCAGGTGCGTGCGCGACATCATGAAATCGGCAGCGAGCGCCCGGGTTTCGACGCGGCCGACGGAAAACCTGTCCGGTTCGCTGCTATCCATATCCATCCGGGCGATGAAGTTGTCGACGACGAGGCCGCCGGCTTCCGTCCAGAGGAACAGCGCCACCTGCTCCGGCGGTTCGCGCCAGGCGGCATCTTCGAGGCAATGGCGGGCAATGCGCGGCTGAACGAGCCGAATCAATGACGGGTTTTCCTGGAAAAAACCTGCCCTTCGACCGCCGTCGAGCAGGTCGAGCGCGCCGAGATTGCCGAGAATCCAGGCAAACATTCCCTGATGGCTGACGTCAGCCGGTTCGAAATGACGTGGCCGCCGCCGCTCGTCGCCGGGCGTGTGGGTTATGAAGCGGTAGGTATAGAGTTCTTCGATGAAAGCGAGCACGGTGTTGCGGCTCGCTACCTTGTGCGCGGTGATGCGCCCGGTCAGCCGAACGGCAGTGAAACCCGACGTCGGGTCGCGCGGATCATGTTCCAGGTGGAGGGCATAGGCAGTCTGGGTCAGAAGCCAGCGTTGATGGGAGGCGAGCAGTCGCGCCAGCCGCGGACCGGCATCGAACATGCCGCGCATCTGCCCAGCCAAAAAGCGAATGCTCATCAGAAAGGAAGGGTTCCCCACCAATTGCTCCGCTGTGAATGCCATTATGCTTTTCTCCACCCCCGCTCGCCGGCCAGCGTTCGGAGCAACGACACCGAGAGCTCCTCCGGCATCAGCGGCCATTCAGACATGCACAGCTTGGAATAAATGATACTCTCTCATGTTCAACAATCATATTCCACAGGCCAACGGTATCCCAAGAATTCACCATTCTTTTCACTCTTTGAGTGCAAGTTCCAAGCCACTGCAATCCCTGCGTTAAAACCTTGATGAACATACGCTTGTAGGCGTCAGGCTTGCGGCGTCGTGGCCTTGCGCGCCTCTCTCTGCTCGATGCCCAGCCGATGCTCGCGATAGATGATGAAGATGCCGGCGGCGACGACGATGACGGTGCCGATCAGCATGGTCACGCTCGGCACGTCACCGAAGACGAAGTAGGCGACAATGCCGCCGAGCAGGATCGAAGTATATTCGAACGGCGCGATGGTGGAGACGTCGGCATGGCGGTAACTTTCCGTCAGCAGGATCTGCGCGACGCCGCCGCAAAAACCGGCGGCGATCAGATAGAGCGCCGTCGGCCATGCCAGGATGAGCCAGCCGAAGGGAAGAGAAGCCAGCGAGAAGACCGAGGCGGTGATCGAGAAATAAAGCACGATCGTCGCCGTCTTCTCTTCCTCGACGAGGCGGCGCACCTGGATCATCGCCACGCCGCCGAGAACGGCCGAGAGCAGCACGCAGAGCGCACCGACGGCCTGTTCTGCTTCCATGCCGCCGTCGCGAAACAGCGTGAGTTTCGGCCAGGAAACGATGGCGACGCCGACGATACCGACCAGGACGGCGCTCCAGCGATAGATGCGCACGGTCTCGCCGAGAAAAACAGCAGCGAAGATGACGGCGACGAGCGGCAGCGCATAGCCAAGCGCGATCGCCTCCGGCAGCGGCAGATGCAGCAGGCCGTAGAAACCGAAAGCCATCGACAAGATGCCGATCGTACCGCGCTTCAGGTGACCGATTGGATTGGCGGTGTAGAAGGCGGCGCGCAACTGCCTGTTATAGGCCAGATAGGCCATGATCGGGAACAGCGCGAAGAACGACCTGCAGAAGGTGACCTGCCCCGGCGGGATGTCTGAGCCCGCCAGCTTGATGAAGGTCTGCATGGCCAGGAAGACCACGACCGACGAGACCTTCAGCGCAATGCCTCTCATCGGGTTTCTGAGAACCGAGTGCATGATCCTGGCTCTTGATACTGACTTAACCGGAACGGGGAGACGCGTTCGACTCGGGAACGCAGCAGGTGACGTCGCCCACCGCAGCGAAAGAAAAGCCCGATTGGCGAAAAAACCGCAAGCAATATGAGAGAATCACAGAATCGCCGTCAGCCGCGGGCTCAACCGTGCTGCATGCGCGTCACCGCGCTGAAATTTCCCTATTTGAGCCATTTACCCCCAAAATGTTCATCTCCCGGCGCTCGGCGTTAACCAATTGAAAACCATAGGCAAGCATCGTTTTTATCGCTGATCTCGAAATTTTCTTCACCGCACAAACAATTGCCCGCTCCTTTCAGGATCCCATTTGATGAAGCCGCTTAGCGCCGAAACCATTGCCCAGTCGCAGAATGCGACACCGCGCTCCATGCGCGTCGTCACCGACGGCATCAGCACCGACCTCGAGCGCTTCAGCGCCGACAACACCCATATCGTCAAGCAGATCAAGCTGCTGGCGATCAATGCGCTGATCGAGGCGGCCAGGGCCGGCGAGACCGGAAAGGGCTTTGCCGTCGTTGCCAACGAGGTGCAGCGGCTGGCGCAGATCGCAACCGACATTACCGGCAGGTTCGAGAGCAACGTGCTCGGCCGCATCGGCCTCAGCCGCGCCATGGCCGATTCGCTGGTCGAGGAGATGGAGGGCGTTCGCCTCACGGATCTGGCGCAGACACTGGTGCAGCTCATCGTCCGCAACCTCTTCGAGCGCACGGCCGATGTGCGCTGGTGGGCGACGGATCCAGCGCTCTGGCAGGCGCTGCAGAACCCGGCTCGTGAATCCGTCGCCTTTGCGGCGGAGCGTCTCGGCGCCATCAACCGCTTCTACACGGTCTATCTCGATCTCGTCATGACCGATCTCTCGGGCAAGGTGATCGCATCCGCCAATCCCAAGTTCCAGCGCAAGATCGCAGGCACGAGCCTGGCCGGCGATCCATGGTTCCGCGCGGCATCGGCCTGCTCCTCCGGCGACGCTTATATCGTCGACGATGTCAAAGCGAGCCCGCTCCACGACGCCAGGCATGCGCTCGTTTATGCCACAGGCATCCGCGAAGAAGGCAAGCTCGACGGGCGGCTGGTCGGCACGCTCGGCGTCTATTTCGACTGGCAGAACCAGGGCCAGGCGATCGTCGAGAAGGAGGCGAACCTGCCACCGCAGCTGGCGGAAAAAACGACGGTCATGCTGCTCGACGGCAAGAGCCGGGTCATCGCTACCACCAATCCCGCCTTGCTCTTTTCCCATTTTGCGCTCGCCAATCCGTCCGGCCAGGGGAAAGGCAGCTACTACGACAATAACGGCTCGATCGTCGCCTTCGCGCGCACCCTCGGCTACGAGGATTACGACGGGCTCGGCTGGTACGGCGTCGTCGTGCAGCAGACGGAAAACGACGCGACGATCAAGGCCGCCCTCAATCTTAAGTAGCACTCATCTTGCGCCGGTGGCGTTCATCCATGTCCAATAAGATATTTTGCCCGCGAACTTGGTGTTCGCGGGCAATTTGCTTTAAGTTTAGTTCAGACTTTAATGTAATCATTCCCGGCAAAATTTATGGCAGAGTGCGCCCGCCTCTGTATTCCGCGGTTATCAAATAACGGTCTTCAGGAAACACCATGCGAACAGATACCGGCCAGGTCATTCATCTGGCAGATTACCGTCCCACCGACTTCGTGCTGGAACGTGTGGACCTGACCTTCGAACTCGACCCGACGGAGACAAAGGTCGAGGCGCGTCTGATCTTTCATCGTCGCCCGGGCACCGATCCTGCAGCGCCGATCGTTCTCGACGGCGACGAACTGACGCTGTCGGGGCTGCTGTTGGACCAGATGGAACTGGACGCTTCGCGTTACGACGCAACACCAGAAAGCCTGACGGTGCGCGACCTGCCGGAAAGCGCGCCCTTCGAACTGACGATCACCACCGTCATCAACCCTGAGGCCAACACCAAGCTGATGGGCCTTTACCGCACCGGCGGCATCTACTGCACGCAGTGCGAGGCGGAGGGTTTCCGCCGCATCACCTATTTCCCCGACCGGCCCGACGTGCTTGCGCCGTTCACGGTCAACATCATCGCCGATAAGGACGCCAACCCGCTGCTTTTGTCGAACGGCAACTTCCTCGGCGGCGCCGGCTACGGCCCCGGCAAGCATTTCGCCGCCTGGTTCGACCCGCATCCGAAGCCGAGCTATCTCTTTGCACTCGTCGCCGGCGATCTCGGCGTCGTCGAAGACACGTTCACGACCATGTCCGGCCGTGAGGTGGTGCTGAAAATCTATGTCGAGCACGGCAAGGAGCCGCGCGCAGCCTATGCCATGGACGCGCTGAAACGTTCGGTGAAGTGGGACGAAGAGAGGTTCGGCCGCGAATACGATCTCGACATCTTCATGATCGTCGCCGTCTCCGATTTCAACATGGGCGCGATGGAGAACAAGGGCCTCAACGTCTTCAACGACAAATACGTGCTTGCCGATCCAGAGATCGCCACCGATGCCGATTATGCCAATATCGAGACGATCATCGCGCATGAATATTTCCACAATTGGACCGGCAACCGCATCACCTGCCGCGACTGGTTCCAGCTGTGTCTCAAGGAAGGCCTGACTGTTTATCGCGACCACGAATTCTCTTCCGACCAGCGCTCGCGCGCCGTCAAGCGCATCGCAGAAGTGCGCCACCTGAAATCGGAGCAGTTCCCGGAAGATGGCGGCCCGCTCGCCCATCCGGTGCGGCCGACGACATATCGTGAGATCAATAATTTCTACACGACGACCGTCTACGAAAAGGGCAGCGAAGTCACGCGCATGATCGCGACTCTGCTCGGCAAGGACGGCTTCAAGAAAGGCATGGACCTCTATTTCGACCGCCATGACGGTGAGGCCGTGACGATCGAGGATTTCGTCAAATGCTTCGAGGATGCAAGCGGACGCGACCTCACACAATTTTCGCTCTGGTACCATCAGGCCGGCACGCCGCTCGTCACCGCATCGGGCAGCTATGATGCGGCGGCCGGCAGCTTCACCCTGTCGCTCGAACAGATGATCCCGGCAACGCCCGGCCAGCCGAGCAAGGAGCCGATGCATATCCCGCTCAGCCTCGCGCTGTTTGGCGAAAACGGCGGCAGGATCGAGCCGACCTCGGTCGACGGCGCGGAATATGCCGGCGAGGTGCTGCATCTCACGGGCCGCACGCAGACGGCCGTGTTCCATGGCATTGGCTCGCGGCCGGTCGTTTCGATCAACCGCAGCTTCTCGGCGCCGATCAACCTGCATTTCGATCAGAGCCCGGCCGATCTTGCGCATCTCGCCCGCCATGAGACCGATCATTTCGCCCGCTGGCAGGCATTGACCGATCTGGCGCTACCGAACCTCCTGAAAGCGGCTCGCGACGCCCGCGAGGGCAAGCCTGTCGTCTGCGAGGCGACCTTCGTCGAGACGCTGATTGCCGCCGCCGCCGACGAGAGCCTCGAGCCCGCCTTCCGCGCCCAGGCGCTGGCTCTGCCGAGCGAATCCGATATCGCCCGGGAACTCGGTGGCAACAACGATCCCGATGCCATCCATGCCGGCCGGCAGGCGGTCCTGAAACAGATCGCCGATGCCGGAAAGGATGTCTTTGCCGGCCTCTACGCAGCGATGACGACAACGGGCGATTTCAATCCGGATGCGAAAAGCGCCGGCCTGCGGGCGCTGCGCAATAGCGCCCTCACCTACCTCTCGCATGCCGAACAGACGCCGGCCCGCTCCAAGGCCGCCTTCGATGCGGCCAACAATATGACCGATCTCAGCCATGCGCTGACGATCCTCGCCCATCGTTTTCCCGACAGCGCGGAGACGAGCGAGGCGCTCGCCACCTTCCGTGACCGCTTTGCGGAAAATGCGCTCGTCATCGACAAATGGTTCGCGATCCAGGCCGGCATTCCGGGCGCAAAAACCCTGGGACGGGTCCGCGCGCTGATGGACGATCCGCTCTTCAAGCGCACCAATCCGAACCGGATGCGGTCGCTGGTCGGCACCTTCGCCTTTGCCAACCCGACCGGATTCGGCCGCGCCGACGGCGAAGGCTATCGTTTCCTCGCGGATCAGATTCTCGATATCGACGGGCGCAACCCGCAGCTTGCCGCCCGCATCCTCACCTCGATGCGCTCCTGGCGGTCGCTCGAACCCGTGCGTGCCGATCACGCCCGTTCGGCGCTGATCGAGATCGAGCGGGCCGCCGATCTTTCGACCGACGTGCGCGATATCGTCGAGCGCACGCTTAAAGGGTAATTTGATTCGACCGGCCATCAGGAGAAATTCGGCGGCCGGTCGCCCGGAACCTCGAATCACCTGGAAAAACCCGAAATTATAAATAGTTAACGGATTTTTACCTTTGCCTCTGGACAAGGCGAATCACCCATGATTCTCTAGGTCAGGTTCGAGCGAGCGGCGCGCGAATCACATGAGGGACAAGGCGAAGAGATGATGGACGTGCGGCGGGCAACCGTGGCCGGTGGACGGCTGCGTGTCGATTTTGACGGGCTGAAAGCCTGGCGCGACAGCCTTTCGGGCCACGCGACATCGGAACCACTTCTCCGTTATCTGCCGAAGGCCGAGTTGGTCTTGAAGCGGGCCATCCCGGCGCTGATCGTCGCCTTCCTCTCCGTCGTCGCCGCCTCGCATTTCTTTGGCATGATGAGCGAATATGGGCGCCTGGAGGCCTCGGCACGCCATGCCACCGCACTTTCGGCGGCGACCGCCTCTGCGGTGTTTGCCGATGCGGCCGACATCTTCGACAGCGGCGATATCACCGGGGCGCAGGCCCGCCTCGCCAAATACCTGCCGCAGGACCGGCTGGACAGCGGCGCTTTCGTGCTGCTGGTGCAGGCAAGCGGCAAGGTTTTTGGCGCGACCACCGCCGGGCTTTCGCATGTGGGTAGCAATGTCGCTGACTTCTTCCCCGAGGTTTCGGCGATCCGCCGTTTCGGCGACCGCACCGGCGTCATCGAAACGACGATCGGCGGCGTGCCCTATTATGCCGAGATCACGCTGATGGGCAATGCCGGTGGTTATATCATCGCCGCCACCTCGCTCGACGAGGTCGGCCGGCTCTGGCGCGAGGAACTGGCCCTCAACGTCACGCTGTTTGCCGGCATCTCCTCGATCCTGCTCGTCATCCTCTATGCCTATTACACCCAGGTGAAGCGCGCCCGCGACGCCGACGACATCTTCGTGGAATCGAACCTGCGCGTGGAGACGGCGCTGTCGCGCGGCCGCTGCGGCCTCTGGGATTTCGATTTCGAGAGCCGCGAATTCTTCTGGTCGCGCTCAATGTACGACATGCTCGGCCTGCCGGGCTCCGACAAGACGATGGGCTTCGGCGACGCCGCGCGGCTGATGCATCCCGATGACGGCGGGCTCTACGAGATCGCGCGCGTCATCGGCAAGGGCGCTTCCGCCCAGGTCGACCAGATCTTCCGCATGCGCCATGCCGGCGGCCACTATGTCTGGATGCGGGCGCGCGCCCAGGTGATCCGCAGCAATTCCGGCCGTATGCACCTGATCGGCATCGCCATGGACGTGACCGAACAGCATCGGCTCGCCCAGCGCTACGCAGAAGCCGACCAACGCCTGGCCGACGCCATCGAATGCACCTCGGAAGCCTTCGTGCTCTGGGACAAGAACGATCGGCTGGTCATGTGCAACACGCATTTCCAGCAGGCCTATGGCCTGCCGGACAGCGTGCTCGTGCCCGGCACCGAGCGCTCGACCGTCAATGCCGCCGCCGCCCGGCCTGTCATCGAACGGCGGATTTCCGATGCCGACGGCTCCGGCTATTCGCGTACGACGGAGGTGCAGCTTGCCGACGAGCGCTGGCTGCAGATCAACGAGCGGCGCACCCGCGACGGCGGCAGGGTCTCGGTCGGAACCGACATCACGCTGATGAAACGTCATCAGGAGCGGCTGCGCGAATCCGAACGCCGGCTGATGGCGACGATCGGCGATCTTTCCGCCTCGCGCCAGACGCTGGAGATCCAGAAATCCGAGCTTTCGACGGCCAACGCCAACTACCAGGCGGAGAAGGAACGCGCCGAGGCTGCCAACAAGGCGAAATCGGAATTCCTCGCCAACATGTCGCATGAGCTGCGCACGCCGCTCAACGCCATCCTCGGCTTCTCGGAAATTCTGCAGAACCAGATGTTCGGGCCGCTCGGCTCGCTGAAATACGACGAATATGCCCGCGATATCCATGACAGCGGCAAACATCTGCTCAACGTCATCAACGACATTCTCGACATGTCGAAGATCGAAGCCGGCCATGTCAGGCTGCATTGCGAGCGCATCGATCTTGTGCCGCTGATCGAGGAAAGCCTGCGCTTCACCGCCATGCCCGCGGCTGAAAAGAACATCGTCATCGAACAGCGCATCTGCTCCGGCCTGACATTGATGGCCGACCGCCGCGCGATGAAACAGGTGCTGCTCAACCTGCTCTCCAATGCGGTGAAGTTCACCGACAATGGCGGTCGCATCGCGGTGCGCACTCGCCGCGTCGACGGCGCTGTCGTCGTCACCATCGCCGACACTGGCATCGGCATTCCACGCTCGGCGCTGTCGAAGATCGGCCAGCCCTTCGAGCAGGTGCAGAGCCAATATGCCAAGAGCAAGGGTGGCTCCGGCCTCGGGCTCGCCATCTCCCGCTCGCTGACCTTGCTGCATGGCGGCCGCATGAAGATCCGCTCACGCGAAGCGGTCGGCACCGTGATCTCGCTGCGCATTCCCGACGATATTTAGGTGTCGGACAAAGGGCCCGAATGATGCGCTCATCCCGGCCCCTAACTGGTCTTCACAGCTAGCTGGCAGCCACAGCCCTTCATTGCGGCTCGACGCCGAGTGATGCCGTCAAACGGCAATCTTGCCATCGCCCACTTTGGTGATGGCAACGACAGCAGGTTGCACTGGCATGTAGACTTCAAGTCCGGCCAGCGGTTGACGCGGACCGCTTCTCAGAAAAGCAGCGCAAAAACGGCGATCACGCCCTCCTCACTTTTCATTGCTACCCCTTGATCTCGTGAATTTGTCTTTTTTAAACAAAAGCTTATCGTCCCTCAAGTGATTGTCAACAAATGTCGAACAGTTCGTCGCTGTTTCGGGAGGGCTGAGCACCCGCTAGGGAAATGCTGCACGCAATGTGCTGTCAAAACAATTCAAGGATCAGCGATGTTTTCCATTAAGTCCGCCCTCGTTGCCGGTGTCCTGGCACTTGCGTCCTCCACTGCATATGCGCAGACGATCGATGTTCCTGCCGGCACCTACCGGGCGGATGTGACCCATACCAACGTTCTGTGGAGCGTCGTCCATTTCGGCCTTTCCAACTATATCGGCCGCTTCGACAAGATCTCTGCGACGCTCGAGCTCGCCCCTGCGGACGTTACGAAGTCGAAACTCACGGCAACCATCGATCCGGCTTCGGTCAGCACGAACTATCCGGCAAGCGACAAGAGCTTTGATGCAGAGATTGCCGGTGAAATGTTCTTTGATGCGGCCAAGTTCAACCAGATCACTTTCGTTTCCACGGCCATCGACGTCAAGGACGGCAAGACCGGAACCGTCACCGGTTACTTGACGTTCCACGGCGTCACCAAGCCCGTTACGCTCGACGTTACCCTGAACGCAGCGCTCAACCCGCACCCGATGTCCAAGAAGCCGACCGTCGGCTTTTCAGCAACCGGCGTGATCAAGCGCTCCGATTTCGGCGTTGCCGCTTTGGTCGGTCCTGTCAGCGACGACGTCAAACTGACGATCGAAACCGAATTCGTCGCTCAGTAGATGTTCGTTGCCGGTGCAGCCCCGACATCGTCGGGTTGCGCCGGCTCTTTTGCGTTCCCATTGAGACGACCGGAAGTCATCCATGTCAGCTACACATTCGGTACGGGCCTACAGTATGGGTGCTATGATCCTGCACTGGCTCATCGCTGCGCTCATCCTGACTCAGCTGGCCATGGGTTTTCTGATGAGCCGCGTGGAGAGCGTCCCAGATACGCTGCGTTTTGCGATGTTCCAGTGGCACAAGACTTTCGGCATCGCGATCCTAACCTTGACGATCGCCCGCATCGCCTGGCGCCTGTTCCACACGCCGCCCGCGCATGCGCCGATGAGACGGGAAGAACAGGTCGCGGCCGGCATCGTCCATGCACTATTCTATGCGCTGATGCTGGTCGTGCCTTTGACCGGCTGGCTGCTGGTGTCGGCGTCCTCTACAGGGATTCCCACCCTTCTGTTTCTCTCCGATACTCTGGTCTGGCCACATCTGCCCATTCCGGTCTGGATGCGCGCAACGGTTGAGGCCGCGTCCGAGAATGCGCATGTCATTCTGGCCTATGGTTTCGGGTTGCTTCTGGTTCTGCATGTGGCCGGGGCGCTCAAGCATTCGGTGATCGATCGGATGCCGTCCTTTTCGCGAATGATGCCTGTTGGCTGGCTGCGCCGGATGCCCTCCTCCGCAATCGGCGTGCTGGTCTCCGTCGTTCTGGCACTGTGCTTTATCGCCGGCGGACTGTTGATCTCCAGAACGGGCGGCACCGCATCCGTCAATGCCGCGGACCTTGGATCGACTGAAGCATCGCCATCCGGCTGGGTGATCGATAAAACGAAGTCTGCACTGACCTACACGATCAATTTTTCCGGAACGCCGACTGCCGGCACGATCGGAAAATGGGACGCATTCATCGAATTCGATCCGGACAATCTTGGCGCCGCCAAGGCGCGGATTGCCATAGACGCCGCCTCCATCGATTTCGATAATTCATTCGTCAGGCCCAATATCGGCGGCGACGACGGCCTGCAGACGACCACCCATCCGCTGGTGGAGGTTGTGCTCGACCATTTCGAAACTGCGGGCGAGGCCTATTTCGGCAAGGGCAATGCCCTTGTCCGCGGTGTGACGGTGCCTGTGTCGGTCCCGTTTACGATGCAGCGCGATGGGGCGGGACGGGCCATCGTTGCCGGCACGGCGGAGCTGGATCGTCTGGCCCTTGGACTTGGCGTGCAGAATGACGGAAAGGGTGAATGGCTCGACAAGGTTATCCGCGTAACCTTCAAGCTCGAAGCGACGCCGTCAGCGCCGACGAGCTAAGCCGGAAAGTCGTTCGTCAGCCGGCCGATGCGGCGGTAAAAACGGCCAGCTGAGCGGCGAAAGCACGCTTGTATGCCGGCCGCGCTTCGCCGCGGGCGACATAGGCGGAGAGGTTCGGATATTCCTCCAGTATAGCAGATCCCTTCAACCTGAGCAGCACCGACACCATCAGCAGGTCACCGGCGCTGAACGCACCATCGAGCCAGTCGGCATCGCCAAGACGGCGGGAGAGGTCGGTCAGCCGTTTCCGGATGCTGTCCTCAACGGCGGAAAGGCGATGGTCGTACCAAGGCTTGTCGCGCTCGAGGATCATGGCGAGCGCGCGGTCGAAGATCGGTGGTTCCACGGTGTTGAGCGCGGCAAACATCCATGTAAGCGCGCGTGCCCGGGCATTCGCGTCGTCCGGCAGCAGGCCCGCATGGCGCTCGCCAATATGGAAGACGATGGCGCCGGACTCGAATAAAGCGAGATCGCCTTCTTCATAGGTCGGGATCTGCCCGAAAGGCTGAAGTGCGAGATGCGCGGGTTCTCTCATCGTCTTGAACGAAACAAGACGAACGTCGTAAGGTTGGCCCACTTCCTCGAGCGCCCAGCGAACGCGCATGTCACGCGCCAGACCCTTGCCGCGATCGGGCGACCGTTCAAAGGCGGTAATGGTAATCGTCATTGGTGTTCTCCATAGCTTTGTCCTGAAGACGACCGGCTAAACGAGAATCCGACAGGCCATGCTCGAGATAATCCTGCGGTCGTTCCATCTGATGTGAGATCAGGCTTTCACGACATTCAGGAATATTTTCCGAACCGCTTTCGACAGCCGCTTCACCTCCGCTTCCAGCGTCTTGATGTCAGGGCAGTCGCCGGCGCGGCAGACGAGTTCGACGAGGCCCGCCGGTGCTTCTTTCGGATCGAACAGGCCGTCGATGGAGAGGCGGATCAGCTGCGAAAGTCCGGTATAAAGCGCGAAGGCCTCGAGACATATGTCGAGATCGGACGTCACCATCAGCGGGTCGCCAAGCACCTTCAGGGCCTCGCCGGTGCTCATCCCATTGACGGCAATGCCGACGCCCCTGGTCGGCGCGATCAGTGCGAGATACTGGGCGATGAATTCGAGGTCGATGACGCCGCCGGGAATGAGCTTCAGGTCCCACGGGCCGGAGGGCGGCTTTTCCGTGTCGATCAATGCGCGCATCTCGGCGACATCATGCGCCACCTTGGCAATATCGCGATCGGCCGACAGCACCTCGCGGACGATATGTTCCGCTTCGGCGATCAGGCTCTCATTGCCGCAAATCAGCCGGGCGCGGCTGAGCGCCATATGTTCCCAGGTCCATGCCTCTTCGCGCTGATACTTGCCGAAGGCATTGATGCGGGTGGCGACCGGCCCCTTGTTGCCGGATGGGCGCAGCCGCATGTCGACCTCATAGAGCACGCCTTCGGCGGTCGGCGCCGACAAGGCGGCCATCAGTCTCTGGGTGATGCGGGTGAAGTAACGCGTCGCATCGAGCGGCTTCGGCCCGTCGGATTCGGAAGCCGCATCGTCATAATCATAGAGCAGGATCAGATCGACGTCGGAACCGGCCGTCAGCTCGAAGCTGCCGAGCTTGCCCATGCCGGCGACCGCGATGCGCCCGCCAGGATAGTCGCCGTGTGCTGCCCGCATCTCGCCGACCACGGCATCGAGTGCCGCCGCAATGACGAGGTCGGCGAGATGCGTAAAGGCGCGTGCGGCCATCACGCCGTTGATCGCGCCTGTAAGCAGGCGGATGCCGATCAGGAAGCGCTGCTCGGCGGCGAAGATGCGCAGCCGGTCGAGCACCTCTTCATAGTGGCGCGCCTGGGCAAGCGAGCCCTTCAGCCGTTCGCCGAGATAATCACGCGTCGGCAGCTCGGCCATCAGGCCCGGATCGAGCATGCCGTCGAAGACATGCGGCTTGGCGGCGATCACCTCGGCAAGCCGGGGTGCCGAGGACATGATGTTGACGATCAGCGACAGCAGCGCCGGGTTGCTGCCGAGCAGCGAGAACAGCTGGATGCCGGAGGGAAGGCCGGAGATGAAACTGTCGAAGCGCAGCAGCGCCTCGTCGGCGCGCTTGCTTTCGCCGAAGACCCGCAGGAGCTCCGGCGCCAGCTCCGTCAGCCTTTCACGCGCCTCGACCGATTGCGTCGCGCGGTAGCGGCCGTAGTGCCAGGTGCGGATGATGCGGGAAATATCGGACGGCCTGGTAAAACCGAGCCTCTTCAACGTCTCCAGCGTATCCGGGTCGTCGCCTTGACCGGTGAAGACGAGATTTCCGGTGTCGGTGGAAAGCCTGCTCTCCTGCTCGAAGAGGTGGGCATAACGCCGCTCGACCGTCTTCAGCACGCCGACCAGCCGTTCGGAGAAGCTCGGCGTGTCGGAAAAGCCCATCATGAAGGCGATGCGCTTCAGGTCGGCATCCGTTTCCGGCAACAGGTGGGTCTGCTCGTCGCGCACCATCTGGATGCGATGCTCGACATCGCGCAGGAACCAGTAGGCCTCCGTCAGTTCGTCGCGGGTCTCCGCGTCGATCCATTTCGCCTTGGTGAGCTCACCGAGCGTCCCCTCCGTCGCCCTGCCACGCAATGCCGGCATGCGGCCGCCGGCAATCAGCTGCTGCGTCTGGACGAAGAATTCGATCTCGCGAATGCCGCCGCGGCCGAGCTTGACGTTGTGACCCTTGACCGCAATGGCGCCGTGGCCCTTATGCGCATGGATCTGCCGCTTGATCGAATGGATATCGGCAATCGCCGCGTAATCGAGATATTTGCGGAAGACGAAAGGGGCGAGCCCGCGCAGGAAATCGCCGCCAGCCTTGAGGTCGCCGGCAACGGCGCGCGCCTTGATGAAAGCCGCCCGTTCCCAGTTCTGGCCCCTGCCCTCGTAATAGATCATCGCCGCATCGACCGGGATCGCCAGCGGCGTCGAACCGGGATCGGGTCGCAATCTGAGATCGGTGCGGAAGACGTAGCCATCGGCTGTCCGCTCCTGCAGGATGCGCACCAACCGCCGCATCATCCTCGGGAAGACCTCGATCGCATCATCCGGGTCGGGCACGATGCCTGCCTGTTCGTCGAAGAAGACGACGAGGTCGATATCGGAGGAATAGTTGAGTTCGCTTGCGCCGAGTTTGCCCATGCCGAGCACGATCAGCCCGGACCCTTCGCTCGGCGCCGCCAGATCCCGCAGCCTGAGTTTTCCACCCTCATGCGCCGCCAGCAGCAGATGGTCGATCGCGGCGGCAACCGACGCTTCGGCGAGCTCGCTCAGCCAGGCCGTCGTCGCCCGGCCGTCGAAGATGCGCGCGAGATCGGCGAATGCAACGAGGAAGGCCATCTTGCGCTTGATGATGCGCAGCCTGCTCATCACTACGGATTCGGCAGGTGCAGCACCCTCCTCGTCTGGCCGCCAGCAGCGCCGCGCCTCGGCGACCAGCGCCTCGATCTGCGGCTCCAGCGGCTGGGTGATGGCACCAGCGAGGATAGCGGGATCGAGATTGACGATTTCGCGCAGATAGGGCGACAGCGTCAGCACGGCCGCAATGAAATCGCGAAGCGGGCCTTCCGTCTTCAGCATCGCCGCCACCGACGGCTCGTGTCCGCCGGCCTCCTGGAGGTCGGCCAACGCCAGCTTCAACTCCGTCTGGTTCAGCGGACGTAGCAGCCCTTCGGCCACATCCTTCAGGCCATGCGTCGATTTCGTCAGCATGCGCTCTCCCTGCTTTAGCGCCTAAGGAACGGTCCCGCAGAATCGCGGAAACGCCTCCTTCGACCGGCATTAAACTAGGGTCTTGGCGGCAAACCGCCAATATACGATTCAACCCATCGTATTTCGGCGGAAAAGCTCAGGCAGCCTTGGCGGGGAAGATCATGCTGACGGTCAATCCGCGCTTTTCAGGTTTGTCGGGATCGGTATCGGAGAGTTCCAACCGGCCGTTGTGCAGCTCCATCACCGCTTCCACCAGCGAAAGCCCGAGCCCCGTTCCCGGCTTCGAGCGGCTTTCATCGAGGCGGACGAAGCGCTTCACCACGTCGTCGCGCCTGTCGGCCGGAACGCCCGGCCCATGGTCGGCGACCGAAAGGCAGATGCCATCCGGGCGGCGGGAAAGCTTCAGCGATACCTTGCCCGCCCCTTCCGTATCGGAGGAATATTTGATGGCATTGTCGAGCAGATTGAAGATTGCCTGGCCGATCAGCTCTCGATTGCCCTGCACCTCGACATCCGGCTCGATGCTGGAGCTGAGGCCGAGCCCGGCCTCCTCCGCCGCCGGCTCGTAAAGCTCGGCGCTGTCGGCGACGATGGCCGAAAGCTCCACCGGCGACATCTCGGCGGCGACCGATCCGGCCTCGACGCGGGAGATCATCAACAGCGCGTTGAAGGTGCGGATCAACTGGTCCGATTCGGAAATGATGCCTTCCAGCGCGGTGCGCCGCGCCTCGCCATCGGCGACACCGAGCGCATCGGCCGCCTTGTTGCGCAGCCGCGTCAACGGCGTCTTGAGATCGTGGGCGATGTTGTCGGAGACCTGCCGCAGTCCCTCGTTCAGCTTCTCGATGCGCTCCAGCATGGTATTCAGCGACATCGACAAGCGGTCGAATTCATCGCCGGATCCGCCCACCGGCAGGCGCTGCGACAGGTCGCCGGCCATGATCTTCTTGCTGGCATCCGACATGCGGTCAATGCGTTTCAGCGCGTTGCGGCCGATGCCGAACCAGATGATGATGGCGCCGAGCCCCATGATCGCCAAGGCCACCATCAGCGCCTGGCGCACCAGCAGACGGAAACGCTCGGGGTCGCCGAGGTCGCGGCCGATCAGGATTCTGAGGCCATTGTCGAGCACGAAAATATTGGCGATTGCCTTGTGGCGGCGCTCGACACCCCCGCCGTCAGTATAGCGTTGGTAGCCGAAGGGCGCGGAGGTCCAGCCGATCTCCTCGAAGACACCCGGCTGCACCGAGGCGACGTTGCCGGCGAGAATATCGCCGGAGGGACCGGCGATGATGTAGAGGTTGGCTCCAGGCTGGCGTGCACGCCGCTCCATCGTGCGCAGGAGAAGGTTCATGCCGCCGGTGTCATAGGCGCGCTGCACCTGCTCCACCTCCTGCCTGACGGCGTCGCGGATCTGGCCCGTCAGCAGCCGCTCCGACATCGCCGTCACATAGAAGACGAGCGTCGCGGCGCAGATGGCGAAAAGGAGAATGTAGAGTGCCGAAAGGCGGACTGCTGTGGACTTGAAGAGAACCCTGAAACGGCTCATCCCTCATCCTTGATCATGTACCCCGCGCCGCGAATGGTCTTCAGGAGCGGCTGGTTGTAGTCCTTTTCAATCTTCGAGCGCAGGCGCGAGACATGAACGTCGATGACGTTGGTCTGCGGGTCGAAGTGATAGTCCCAGACATTTTCGAGCAGCATGGTGCGGGTCACCACCTGGCCCGCATTCTTCATCAGATATTCCAGCAGGCGGAATTCGCGCGGCTGCAGCGGGATCTCCTTGCCGCCGCGGCGCACCTCATGGGAGAGCCGGTCGAGTTCGAGATCGCCGACGCGATAGACGACGTCCTGATCCGGCGTGCCCTTGCGGCGGCCGAGCACCTCGACGCGTGCCAGCAACTCGCTGAAGGCATAGGGCTTCGGCAGGTAATCGTCGCCGCCGGCACGAAGACCGGTCACGCGGTCATCGACCTGGCCGAGCGCCGAGAGGATGAGGACCGGCGTATGGATGGCCTTGCGGCGCAACTCGCTGATGACGGAAAGCCCGTCCCGGCGCGGCAGCATGCGGTCGATGACGATGACGTCGTAGGTATTTTCCGACCCCATGAACAGGCCGCTCTCGCCGTCGCTGGCGTGATCGGCAACGATACCCGCCTCGCGAAAGGCTTTCGTGAGGTAGGCGGCAGCCTCGAGATCATCTTCGATGATGAGAATCTTCATGCGGCCGACATTACCCGCCGGCTGCGTTTCGGCAAGGCTCAAAGCATCTTCCTGCGGGGCGGCGCTCATCGTGATCATCCTTCAAAAGGCAGAAGAATCGAGCCGCGCGGAGTTTCGTCCGCACGGCTCCAAGTTGTCTTAGGGATCAGCCCTGGCCGTTGATCGGAAGCGCTACGAAACGGCTTCCTTCATTGGACTGTATCTGGAAGAGCGCGCGGGTGCGCCCGTCCTTCTTTGCCTGGTTCAGCACCTTGACGATATCGTCGGCGCTGGAGACCTCCTGGTTGTTGACCGAGGTGATCTTTTCGCCTTCCTTGATGCCCTTGTCAGCGGCGTCGGAGTTCGGATCGATGTCTGTTATCGCCAGGCCCTTGCCGTCGTCAGACGGGCCGACCGTCAGGCCGAGATCGGCAAGCGCCTTTTCGGAAGCCGGTGCCTCAGGCTGCTGCGGCTGATTGCTGTCATCGGCGGACGCATCCTTCTGGTCGATCGGCAACGTGCCGAGTTCGACGGTGAGAGGCTGGGCCTTGCCGGCGCGCCAGACCGAAAGCTCGACCTTGCTGCCCGGCTGCATCGCGCCGATGCGGCGGCTGAGATCACGCGCATCCTTGATCGTCTCACCGTTCAGCGCGGTGACGACGTCGCCGGCCTTCATGCCGGCCTTGTCACCCGGCGATCCGGCCTGCGGGGCGACGACAAGGGCGCCGCTCGGCTCGGAGAGACCGATGGATTCGGCGATATCCTTGGTCACCGGCTGGATCTGCACACCCAGCCAGCCGCGCGAGACCTGGCCGTCCTTCATCAGATCGGCGACGACATCCTTGGCGGTCGAGGCGGGAATGGCGAAGGCGATGCCGACGCTGCCGCCCGACGGCGAGAAGATTGCGGTGTTGATGCCGACGACTTCGCCGCTGAGATTGAAGGTCGGGCCGCCGGAGTTGCCGCGGTTTACCGCGGCATCGACCTGCAGGTAATCGTCATAAGGACCGGAGCCGATATCGCGGCCGCGGGCCGAGACAATGCCGGCCGTGACCGTGCCGCCGAGGCCGAAGGGGTTGCCGACGGCAACGACCCAGTCGCCGACGCGGACGTTGTTGTCGTCTGCCCAGTTGACGTAGGTGAACTTCTTGCCCTTGCCGTCGACCTTCAGCACGGCGAGGTCGGTGCGCGGATCCTTGCCGATCAGCTTGGCATCGAGCTCGGTGCCGTCATTCGTGACAGCGACGAAGGCCTGGCCATCAGAAACGACGTGGTTGTTGGTGACGATATAGCCGTCCTCGGAGATGAAGAAGCCGGAACCCTGGGCGACGGGGCGGAGGCGACCCTTGCCGCCCGGACCACCATTCGGGCCGTTCTGGCCGAAGCGCCTGGAATGGCCCTGCTGATCATTCGGATCCTGGCCGAACTGCTTGAAGAACCGCTTCAGCGGATGATCATCGGGAAGGTCGTCGAAGCCGCGGCCGTTGAAATCGAAGGAGAAGCCGTCATTGTTGTTGTCGGAGACGGGATTGACGCGGTTTTCGACCCGGACGGAAACGACGGCCGGCGAAACGGCGTCGACGACATTGGCGAAGCTCGGAACGGCAGGCGCCTGAACCTTGACAGCTTCGGCATAAGACCGGGTGATTTCGAGCGGAACGCCGGTTGCGAGCACAGCGGCTGTGATACCGGCGACGGTAGAAGCCTTGAGCACAGTAGCGAGGGACGGACGTCCGTTGAAATTCTTGAGCATTGGAGCACCTTCTCTTGTTCTTAGATCTTCAGACCGGCGACGCCGGATCAGTCGATGACGAAAGATATAGGACGCCGCACCTTACTGCGAACTGTCCGGCCAATGAAAAGTTCGTAATGTTTGCAAGGTTTGTTTTCGGCCAAACGTGCCGCCGGCCTCTCTGGCGGCTAGAAATGCTCGCCTGCCGGCCAGCCTGGTCGATTATTTCTTGAGAAGCTCGCTCAACTTCGCCTGCTCGTCTGCCGTCAGCTTGCTGCCGGTCGGCTTGCCGGCCCTCTTGCGCGCAAAGACCAGCAGTGACATCCCGCCGGCGAGCACCAGCAGCACCGGTGCGCCCCAGAGCAGCACCGTCTTCATGCTGACACGCGGCTTCAGCAGCACGAACTCGCCGTAGCGCGAGACGATATAGCTCAGCACCGCCTCGTCACTGTCGCCATCGGCGATGCGCTCGCGCACCAGCAGGCGCAGGTCCTTGGCCAGATCGGCGTTGGAATCGTCGATCGACTGGTTCTGGCAGACCATGCAGCGCAGTTCCGCCGAAAGGGCGCGGGCGCGCGCTTCGAGCGCCGGATCGGCCAGCACCTCGTCCGGATTGACGGCAAAGGCGGGGGCCGCCATCAGCAGCAAAACGACAGCGAGGAGCAGACGCCGCATCATTCCGCCGGCTCCATTGCGGGAGCTGCCGGCCTTGCCGGCTTCGCCTTGCGGCGCGGCGCACCGACACGCAGGCGCCTGTCGCTGAGCGAGACGAGGCCGCCGAAGGCCATGAACACCGCTCCGCCCCAGATGCAAAGAATGAACGGCTTCCACCAGATGCGCACGACGATGCCACCGTCCTTGGTGGCGTCACCGAGCGATACATAGAGCTGACTGAGCCCGAAGGTCAGGATGCCGGCCTCCGTCGTCGGCATCTGGCGAGCAGTGTAAAGGCGCTTGGCCGACCAGGTATCGGCAACTGCGACACCGGCGCGGCGGATGGTGAAGTGGCCGCGGTCCTCGGTATAGTTCGGCCCGGTCCCCGGCTGCATGCCGTCGAAATGCAGGCTGTAACCGCCGGCCTCGGTCACCTGCCCCGGCTTCATCTCGATGACGTGCTCCGTCTCAAACGTCGTAACCGCGACGATGCCGAGCACGGTGACGCCGAGCCCGGCATGGGCAAGGGCCGTGCCGAAGGCCGAACGCGGCAGGCCGGAAAGCCGGCGCCAGGCAAGGCTTGCCGCGACCTTACCGATGCCGGCCCGATACCAGAGATCGGCGATCGCACCGAAGATGAGGAACAGCCCGGCAGCGAGGCCGAGCACCGAAAGCACCGGCCCGCCATGTTCGATATAGAAGAAGGCCAGCGCGGCAAGGAAGGCCAGACCTGCGACGACATAGAGCCGCTGCAGGGCGCCGAGCAGATCGCCGCGCTTCCAGGCCAGCATCGGCCCGAAGGGCACGATGACGATCAGCGGCGCCATCAGCAGGCCGAAGGTCAGGTTGAAAAAGGGCGCTCCGACGGAAATCTTGTCGCCGGTCAGCGTTTCCAACAGCAGCGGATAGAGCGTGCCCGTCAGCACCGTGCCGCAGGCAACCGTCAGGATCAGATTGTTGACGACGAGCGCGCCCTCACGCGAAATCGGCGCAAACAGCCCACCTGCCGACAGCTTCGGCGCGCGGAAGGCAAACAGCGACAGCGCCCCGCCAATGAAGATCAGCAGAATGCAAAGAATGAAGACGCCGCGGGAGGGGTCGCTGGCAAAGGCATGCACCGAAGTCAGCACGCCGGAGCGCACCAGGAAGGTGCCCATCAGCGACAGCGAGAAAGTGAGGATGGCAAGCAGCACCGTCCAGATCTTCAGCGCCTCGCGCTTTTCCATGACGAGCGCCGAATGCAGCAGTGCGGTGCCGGCGAGCCACGGCATGAAGGAGGCGTTTTCCACCGGATCCCAGAACCACCAGCCGCCCCAGCCGAGCTCGTAATAGGCCCAGTAGGAGCCCATGGCGATGCCAAGCGTCAGAAAGGTCCAGGCCGCCAGCGTCCAGGGCCGCACCCAGCGCGCCCAGGCGGCGTCGATACGTCCTTCCAGGAGGGCAGCGACGGCAAAGGAGAAGCAGACGGAGAAGCCGACATAACCGAGATAAAGCAGCGGCGGGTGGATCGCGAGGCCGACATCCTGAAGAACCGGATTGAGATCGCGGCCCTCGGCCGGCGCCGGATCGAGACGGAGGAAGGGATTGGAGGTCAAAAGAATGAACAGCGTGAAGGCGACCGAAATCCAGGCCTGCACGGCCAATACATTGGCCTTGAGCGTCTCCGGCAGATTGCGGCCGAAGACGGCGACGAGCGCGCTGAACAGTGTCAGGATCAACAGCCAGAGCATCATCGATCCCTCGTGATTGCCCCAGACACCGGAATATTTATAGAGCAGCGGCACCAGCGAATGCGAATTCTCCCAGACGTTCTCGACCGAGAAATCCGAGACGACATGGGCATAGGTCAGCACGGCGAAGGAGAAGGCCACGAGCGCAAACATTGCCAGCGAGCCGATCGTCGCCACATCCATCATCGCCCGGTCGTGACGACGGGCTCCGATTACCGGCACGATGGAAAGGATGAGCGCCGTGGCGAGCGCCAGCACCAGCGCGTAATGGCCGATCTCGATGATCATGGCGTCGCCTTCACTTCCTGCGCTTGGCTTTCCTTTCCTGGGCCTTGCTTCCCAGGACCTTCCTGGCCTTGGCCTTCCTTCCACAGCCCCTGGGATTTCAGCCTGTCGGCCACATCCTTCGGCATATAGGTCTCGTCATGCTTGGCAAGCACGGTGTCGGCGACGAAAACGTTCGTGCCAGTGGCAAACATGCCTTCGGTGACGACACCCTGGCCCTCGCGGAAGAGATCGGGGAGAATACCGGTATATTTGACCTTCACGGCATTGGTGCTGCCGTCGGTGACGGCAAATTCCACCGTCGAGCCTGTGCCGCGCACGACGCTGCCCTCGCCGACCAGCCCGCCGAGGCGGATGCGGGTTTCCGGCGCCACCGGCGTCTTGGCGAGATCGGCCGGCATGTAGAAATAGGCGACCGATTGGGCGAAGGCGAACATGACCAGCAGCACGGCGGCGATGATGAAGCCCATGCCGCCGCCGATCACCGCAAGGCGCTTCTGCTTGCGCGTCATTGCGTCGCTCCCTCCGTGGCTATGCCGAGTTCCCTGGCAAGCGCCAGCAATTGCCTGCCCTGTTCGCCGGGCGGCGGAAAGGCCGCAAGCCCGCGCTTCAGGGCGCCTGCCGCGCGATCCTTGTCGTTCAATACGGCATAAGAGCGGACGAGCCGCACCCATCCTTCGAAATTGTTCGGTTCCTCGCTAAGCTTGGCATCGAGGCTCTCGACCATGCCGCGGATCATCTGCTGCCGGTCGCCCGCGCTCATAGTCTCGGCCGCCGCCACATCTTGCTGCGTGGGATTGCCCGGGGCAGCCGGATCAACCCTCGCCTTCGCGCCGCCGTTCATGGCGATATGCTCGTTGACCAACGGCAGCCAGGGCGCATCGGCGGGCGATTGTTTTGCCAGAGTCTCAAAAGCCTGGCGCGCCTCTTTTGACCGTCCCGCCTGCTCCATGCTGAGGGCTATGTAGAAGCGGGCACGCGGATTGTCAGGTTCCAGCGTCAGCGATTGTTCCAGCACTTGCCGCGCCTCCTCCGTCACCACGCCGTCCGAGACCGCCATCAACGTCTCGGCAAGCCCGTCGAGCCGGGCCGGGCTCGGACCGAGAAGCCGGATCGCGTTGCGATAGGCCAGTTGCGCATCGTTGACGCGCATCGTGCGGAAATAGATCGGCGCCAGCACGTCCCAGCCCTTGCCGTCATCGGGCTTCTCAGCCAGGTGCCGTTCCGCCTTGGTGATCAGCACCGCCACGTCGTTGCCGGGATTTTCCAGCCGCGCTTCCAGCGGCTGCGAGGGCAGGTCCGGCCTGCCCGTCGTCAAATAAAGACAGAGCCCGAGAACCGGCAGGACCAGGAGCACGACGGCCTCGGTGAAACGGTGATGCCCTGGGGGTTTCGCCGTCTCAGCCGGCTCATCGGCAGAGACGGCGATCAGCCGCCGGCCGATTTCCGCCCTGGCGTAATCGGCTTCCTCCGGGGTGATCAGCCCGCCGTTGAGATCGCGGTCAAGTTCGCGCAACTGGTCGCGATAGACCGCCGCCTCGCCCGCGCGGATATTCTCCGCCGCCTTCGCTCCGCGCAGAAGGGGGTAGAGCAGGATAACGGCGAGGGCTGCCGTCATAACGGCAACGAGAATCCAGAACAGCATGTCGCCCAAATACGTGAAGCGCGCCGTCATTCCAACTGCCAAAGCCGGAATGACGAAGATTTGAGGCTAGCGCATAACCCCGAGAATCGGAATCGATTTTCGGAAAGGATCATGCGCCATTTAAAGTGATAGAGCGTCTTTAGCGTGTCCTGTCGGACGCGCGGCGCTCTATTGGCCGCAATTCAGAGCGGCGACCAGCTGCCGTCGTCGTTGCGACAGGCAGCGCCGCGCACCACGGTGTCCTTGCCGTCGACGGTGAGCGTATGGGTATATTGCCGGCAGTTCTGCGAACCGACCTGATAGGGTGCCGCCGCGACCACCTTGCCGGTCACGTCCTTACCGGTCCAGAGCATCGGCTGGCCGACTGCCGCCCCTTCCAGCGCCCGATATTCCGCCTCGAGCGCCCGCTGCTTGTCGCTGTCGGTCAAGCTCACGCTGCTGCGGCCGACGATGCCGCCCTGGAGCGCGGTGATGAAGGCGGCCGATGCCGAGGGCTTGCTCGAAAAAATGCCGCGCGAAGCGGCACTCTTCGTCGTCGTGCAGCCGGACAGCGCGACGGCGACGAGAAGAGCGGAAACGATCATGCCTTGCGAGCGTAAAATCATTGCGTCGAACCACGATCAGGGGTCAATTTCAGCCGATCGAAGTGCAGCGTCCCCGTGTCAGCATTAAGGCAAAGCATGCTATACATTTGCCAGTATCTTTGTGACATCAAGCAGTTGCTCATGCAACATCCTTTGTGACGCCGGGCAGGATAAGCTTCGCCTTCAGCCCGCCCCATTCACCGCGGGAAAGCTCGAGCCGTCCCTGGTACTCGTTGGAAATCTCGGTGACGATCGAAAGGCCGAGTCCGGTTCCGGGTTTGCTTTCATCGAGCCTGCGGCCGCGCTTCAGCGCCTCGCGGATCTGGTCCGGCTCCAGGCCCGGCCCGTCATCCTCGACGGCGAGCTCCACCCAGTGGCGGCGCGCGCTCGCCTCTACCCCCTTCACATCCTCGCCGGCCTCGACGGCCGAAAGCCGCACTCTGCTCTTGGCAAAACGCGCCGCATTTTCCAGGAGATTGCCGACGGTCTCCTCGAGATCCTGCTGCTCCATGGCAACGGCCAGATGCGGTGGCGAGACGACCAGATCGAATTCGGTATCGACGTTCAGCCGGCGCATGACGCGCACCAGCCGTTCAAGCGCCGGCTCGGCATCGGTGCGGGCGAGCACGGATTCGCGCTGCGCGGCGATGCGCGCCCGATTGAGATAGGACTGCACCTGCCCCTGCATCGATTCCGCCTGGCTGCGCACCAGCTCGCCATGGGATTTTTCGAGCACGCGCGCCTCGTTGAGGAGCACGGCGATCGGCGTCTTCAGCGAATGCGCGAGATTGCCGACCTGCATGCGGGCTCGCTCGACGATGCGGCGATTGCTGTCGATCAGCGCGTTCACCTCGTTGGCGAGCGGCAGGATTTCGCGCGGGAAGTCGCCTTTCAGCTGTTCGCTCTCGCCGGCGCGGATGCGCTCCAGCGCGGCGCGTGCCTTGTCGAGCGGCTTAAGGCCGTAGAGAATCGCCAGCGCGTTGACGATCAGGCTGCCGACGCCGAAACCGGCGAGCGCCAGATAGAGGCTGTGGGAAAAGGTGCGCACGTCGTCTTCGACGACATCGACGTTGCCGGTGACGCGGAAGCGCGCCGCGCGCCCGTCGGTATCGAGCACCACTTCGGTTTCGGCTACCTGCACGCGGTTCCCGGAAGCATCCGTCACCTGGTAGTAGCGCTCGTAATTCTTGTCGAAGGGCGCCTCGACCACGGAGGGAACCGCAATGAGCGCCGAGCCGAGCGAAGGCGACACCAGCGGTGCGGTCGTATAGGTGCCGAGCGGCTCCACCACCCAGTACCAGCCGGTCTTCGGCTGGGCAAAACGCAGGTCGCCGAGCTGCGGGCTGCCGCTGAGCGCGCCCTGATCGCCGATCGTCACCGAATTGATGACATTGTAGAGCTGCGCCCGCAACAGATCCTGGAAACCGCGTTCGGCGCTCTTGCGGTAGAGGGTGGAGATCAGCAGACCGATCACCACCAGCGCCACCGTCGACCAGACCGTGGTCAGCAACAACACACGTGCGGTGAGCGACTTAATTCGCATGTTTCGGCGCTTGGATACGGTAACCAAGACCGCGCACCGTTTCGATCAGGTCGACCCCCATTTTCTTGCGCAGGCGGCCGACGAAGACCTCGATCGTGTTGGAATCGCGGTCGAAATCCTGATCGTACATATGCTCGACCAGTTCCGTGCGCGAGACGACCTCGCCCATGTGATGCATGAGATAGGAAAGCAGGCGATATTCGTGCGAGGTCAGCTTCAGCGTCGTGCCGTTGACCGTCGCCTTCGAGGATTTAGTATCGAGCCGCACCGGCCCGCAGATGATCTCGGATGAGGAATGCCCGGCTGCGCGCCGGATAAGCGCCCGAATGCGGGCCAGCACTTCCTCGACATGGAAGGGCTTGGTGACGTAGTCGTCGGCACCGGCGTCGATGCCGGCGACCTTGTCGCTCCAGCGGTCGCGCGCCGTCAGGATCAGCACCGGCACACCGCGGCCGGCGCCGCGCCATTTTTCAAGAACGGTAACCCCGTCCATCTCCGGCAGGCCGATATCGAGGATGATGGCGTCATAGGGTTCGGTGTCGCCGAGGAAATGGCCTTCCTCGCCGTCGAACGCCTGGTCGACGACATAGCCCGCCTCTTTCAGCGTGTCGGCCAGCTGCCGGTTCAGATTAACGTCGTCTTCGACTACCAGGATGCGCATCGGTCCGCCTTCGTCCGCTTCAAATCGTTCAATGTCCTGAATAAGCCGATTCCGCCTACATCGGAACCTTTACCGTCACCTTGCGTGGACGCTGGCCATTGCCGGACACGAGAACGGTGATGATGCAGGTATCGCCCACCGGTTGCACGGACAGGAGCTGGCCGCCCGTCTGCTCGACGACCTGGGCTGCGGCGGCGCTGCAATCGCCTCCGATACGCACGACAAAAGTGCCCGCGGCGTCCGGTGAGGGCGCCGATACCACCAGTCCGGCGGCCAATGCTGCGACGCTCAGAGGAAAGGCCATGTGTTATGCTTCCAAGGTAATGCCAACTTGCCCCGAATATGTACTCACGCGACCTGAATGGCAAATGAATGCGCTGTAATGCAGGGCGTTTAGAACTGTTCTCGATTGTTCGGGACACCCTGTTTCAGCACCTGGAAACCGCTGCCGCGGCAAGCTCCGGCGGCCGCCGTAGCGCTCAAAACGATTCCCTCCAGCCTTGGGATCCACGCGTTCTTCATGACCTCCCGAAAGGTGGGGAGCCGGCAGCACCGGCACCATAATCTCTGTCTGCGAATCGGCCGCAATCTTCTGATTCCGGCCGACCGCAGCTTTCACCGGTCGGTTGAAACTGTTATGTCTTGCTGCCCCACATTTCAGACCGTTTCAGCACCAATGCCAAAATCCTCCCGCTTCCGCTCGGCGCAGACGGTCACCGTCCTTGCCGTTACCCAGCTGATCGGCTGGGGCACGACTTTCGACATGCTCGGTGTCATGGGCCGCGTTGTGGCGCCCGATCTCGGCCTGCCGAACGAGGCGGTGTTTGCCGGCCTGACGATCATGATGGTGGTCAGCGCCATCGTTGGTCCGGCAACCGGCCGCTGGCTCGACCGCTATGGTGCTGCTCGGGTGCTTTCGGCCGCCTCGCTGACCTTTGCGCTTGGCCTGCTTCTGCTGGCTGCCGCAAACGGCATCGTGCTCTATGCCGGCGCCTGGATCATCATCGGCATCGGCGGCGCGTTCGGTCTCTCGGCACCAGCCTATACCGCCGTCGTCGAGCGCGAAGGAGCAAACGGCAAACGCGTAATCGCCATCCTGATGCTGTTTACCGGGCTTTCGAGCGCCATCTTCTGGCCGATCCTCAGCCTGCTCAACGAGGCGGTCGGCTGGCGCCTCACCTTCCTGGTTTGTGCGGCGCTGCAATTCTTCGTCTGCCTGCCGCTGCATCTTTTCGCCCTGCCGAAGGCGATCGCAACACATGTCGACGGCGGCACAGCCGAAATCGCTCCGGTGCCGCTGTCGAAGGCCAAGCAGCGCAAAGCCTTTCTGCTGATCGCCGCGGCGACGACGATCTCGACCTTCGTCACCTTCGGCATCTCGCCATCACTGCTCGAAATCCTCCGCCAGTCCGGCGCTTCGCCGGCCTTTGCGCTGCAGCTCGGCTCGGCACGCGGCATCCTCGGCATCTCGGCACGTTTCCTCGATATGCTGCTTGGCCGGCGCGGCAACCCCATGCTCAGCGCGGTCATGGGCATCAGTCTGATGATGATGAGCTTCGTTATTATGCTGATTGCCAGCCCGTCGACGCCGTTGCTCGTCACCTTTGTCCTGTTTTACGGGTTCGGCACCGGCGTCATGACCGTCGCCCGCGCGCTGCTGCCGCTGGCGCTGTTCTCACCGCGCGAATTCGGACTGCAATCGGCCAGACTATCGCTGCCGCAGAACCTCGCCAATGCCGTCGCCCCGGTCATCTTCACCGCCATCCTCGACCGCGCCGGCACCGGCCCGGCGCTCGCCGCCTGCGCCGTTCTGGCGGCATTGTCGCTCATCTTCGTGCTGATGCTGATGGCGCTGGTGCGCGGCGCCCGTGCGTCGGAATCAGCCGTTCTTAATATTTCCTGATTATCATCCACGCCTGGACGAGAGCGGCTCTCCGTCCACGCCGCAACCGCTGGGGCAATCTGACCATGAACCAACAGCCGGTTTGGCGAATCTTTAGAATCGCTTGCCGCCGCTTTTTCGAAAGTTGAGTCCGGTGGTTCGGAAGTTGAGCCAGCTTCAGAGCGATCCGAATCCGGACAATCATTCATCCATTTGAAATTTCAATGGAATACAGCGTGGCCCAACGCTTCCGCAAGTCAGAGCGGCCGCGTCACCGCCGTGCGGCTGTCGTAATCGGCGGCGATGCGCTTTTCGCGGAGCGGCCGCACGCGATCGATCGAGAGCTGATAATCGGGATGCGCCTTGTAGGCGGCAAGGGCCGCCTCGTCGTCGAATTCGCCATAGACCACGAGATCGATCTCGGTGCCCAACTGATCGGTCTTCACATTGGTGCCGATTTCAAGCAGCCGCGCATGCGGAATGCCGGTCAGTATAGAAAGCCCGGCCCTCACCTCCTGCAGATGTTCCTCCTGCACGGTGAAGAATACGATATGACGGATCACGCGGAAGCTCCTGTCAGATTTATCAAAATGATGGAGCGACCTTGGCGCATCCTATCGGACGCGCCGCACTCCAGCTGTCAGCCGGGCGATAACATGCGCGCCCCAGGCCTTCAACCGCGCGAGCATGCCACGGGCCGCATCGGGACGTATCGCCGCATCGAAGACCATGGCATAGGCGGCGAGCTTTTCCGCCCGGTCTGTGCCATTGACGATGCGGCGCGCATTCACCCAGTCCGCGGTCGTCGCGTTCAGGTGATCGGCGAGCCTGTGGCCGGTAAAGCTGCCCTGCAGCATGCCCTCGATCAGGATCGTCACTGCCGCATCCATCTCCATCGCCCGGTCGGGATCGGCAACGAGATCGATCCCCGTCAGCACACTCATCGCCTCGTAGTTCCGCTTGTGGGTGAGCTGCACCAGGCCGCGTCCGAGCCAGCTGCGACCATCCTCGTCCGGCCGCCAGTAGGGCGTCTTCACCCAGGAGAGCCGGCCTGCGGCAAAGGCCGTCTCGAGGATCTCGACCGCGCGCATATCGCTTTGCGCCAGCGTCTCGCGCACCGGCTGCATCGTATAAGCGGTCTCGTGGTAAGCGGTTGCGAGGACATAGGCGAGCCACCGCCGGTCGGCATCGGCAAACCGTTCTTCCCAGGCGTCGAGGATCGCCGTGATACCCACTACCTGAGGCTGCGTCAGATCTCCCTTGAAGAGTCCGTGCCGCACAACATCGAAAAAGAATGCCCGGTCCATGTGGACAACCATTCCGCGCTTCCCTCGAATATCATCGTTAAAACCCTCTTAATCGATTAAATTCGATCTAATCGTTTAAAGTGTTTAAGCCACTGATTTACACGCCTTTTGTCTTATGCAATGCATCTTCTTGCCCCGAAGCCTTACCACGAACAGAGGAGACTTCCGATGCAGACGCCCGCCAATAGCCAAACCACCATTCCCCAGCATGTCGTCGACCAGATGGAAAACGAATGGCGCCAGGTTCGCCCTGAACGGGAAAATACGCGCCCGGCCCAGCAGCCTCAACAACAACGCTGAAATAGACGCAAAACGCTACCGATGTAAGCTCGAGCGCCGCGCAGCGCCCGATCAATGCCCCGGCCAGTCACTCGTGGCCGGGTGAATTTTTTCATAGTTACAATAAACGTCCCAGCGGTTTGCCCCCTCATCACATCACCACCCCCTCATCGCATAACAGCATCAAGCCGTTTCGCCAGCGTGTCCAAGGCCCGGGTGAAAACCATCCTGTCGTCCAGCGCACGCGATAGCACCAGCGCGCCCTGAATACCCGCGACGCCCTCCTCGGCGAGCGTTTGCGCCTCCCCCTCAGGGCAGCCTGCCCGCATCAGCGCTGACCGCAAGGCGTCGATCCAGCGGATGAAATAATCGCCGATCTCTGCCGAAAACCGTTCGCGGGTCTCGTCAAGCGCGAAGGCACCGACGAGGCAGATGCGACGGCCGGAGCAGAAGTAGTCGTTCACATTCGTCCACATCGCCGCAATCGCCTGATCGGCGTCGTCCTTTCTCAGCGGCTGATAGATCGCATGTTCGAACCAGCCATCGACATCGGCGAGTACCGCGCCCGCCATCTCCTGCTTGCCGCCGGGAAAGAAGTGGTAAAGGCTGCCCTTGCCGATGCCGGTGCGTTCGGTGATGCGGCTGAGCGACGTGCCCTCATAGCCGAGCTCGCGGAAGATTTCGGCGAGCAGCGGCACGATGTCGGCACGTTCGTAGACAGTTTTCACCCGCGAACTTCCTTGATCAGAGACCGAGCTCGGTCAGGCCGGGATGCTCGTCCGGCCGCCGGCCGAGCGGCCAATGGTACTTGCGCTCCGATTCCCGGATCGGCAGGTCGTTGATGCAAGCGAAGCGGCGCTGCATCAAACCGGCGACGTCGAATTCCCAGTTCTCGTTGCCATAGGAGCGGAACCAGTTGCCGCTGTCATCGTGCCATTCATAGGCGAAGCGCACGGCGATGCGATGATCGGTGAAGGCCCAGATCTCTTTGATCAGCCGGTAATCCAGCTCCTTTGCCCATTTGCGGGTGAGGAAGGCGACGATCTCGGCACGGCCGGTGATGAATTCGGCGCGGTTCCGCCAGCGGCTGTCCGGCGTATAGACGAGCGAGACGCGCTCGGGATCACGGCTGTTCCAGCCGTCCTCGGCAAGACGGACTTTCTGGGTGGCGGTCTCAAGGGTGAAAGGCGGGACGAGGCTGGACATGGGTTCTCCGGGGCGCTCCTGTACTGAGCAGTTATCATTGTACCGATCGGTACAATGATTGACAAGCCGCTTCGAGGCGGCATTTCTCAAAGGCCGGGAGGCCGGCTCCACCGCAGCGGCAGGGCATCCGGGCGAAGCACGATCTCTTCCGGCGTGAAACGCCACAGCCGTTCCGCCCGTTGAAAGCTGGCGACCTCGGGCGAATCCAGCAGCACCTCGATCTTTCCGGTCATCTGCAGCATGTCGCCGCTTTCGAAATCGATGAAGACCAGCCCCGCCTTCGGATTGACGAGGAAATTGCCCAGCGTGTTGAAAAACCGATTGCCGGGAAAGTCTGGAACGGTCAGCACGCCGTCGGCGCCGACACGCACGAAGCCGGCATTGCCGCCGCGATGGGACACGTCCACCTGCCGCTCGCCGTTCTCCCGGTCGACATAGGAGGCGACAAAGAAGGTATCCGCACCCTCAATCATCCCTAGCGCCCGATCGTCGAGTTGGCCAGAGTGTAGCGGCGGCATCGCTGTGGGCACATCGGGATCGCGGACGAAGGCGGAAGAGCGAAGCTGGATATATTGCGGGCAATTGCCGAAGCTCTGGCCGACGTGCACCTGGAAAGCTCCAGGATCCGTCCTGCGGATCACGCCGTTCAGCCGGTTGCGCCGCCGCGTCTCGAGCTGGATGCCGAGCATTCCGATTGCGTCGCCATCCTCCATGCCGGCATCGGCAGGATCGGCCGCGTCGCGCGGCAGGCGGACATCGAGAATCTCCGGCTCCGGTGAGACCATGAAACCCGGGCGCTCGGCCCTGACCGTTGCCCAGACATCGCCCTTCGCATCGACGGCGCCGAGCACGACGAAAGGCAGCATCGGAAAGAAGGCGCGATGCTGCTCCGGCATGGCCTTGCGGACGAAATTACGGCCCGGCCCGTCCATGCGTTCGGCGACACCGACGCTGCGCTGCATGGCGAGTTCACCCTTATGCCAGGGCGATGTGGCGTCCTGTCTTGTCTGTTCCAGCATCACGGCCTCCTTCAGGGCAGCATTTGGGGGAACCGGGGCAGCGTCCCTGCCCCGGTGGTTTCTCACGCGGCAAGGCCGATCTTGGTCTTGCGAAAGCCGACGAAACCCGGCAGCGCCTCGATGCGCGCAAGCCAGGCACGAACGCTTGGATAGGCCGAGATATCGACATTGCCCTCCGGCGCATTGGCGATGTAGCTGTAGAGTGCCACGTCGGCGATCACAGGATTGTCGCCGAGCAGGAAGCTGCGGTTGTCCAGTTCTGCCTCGATCAGCGCCAGAATGCGGTGCGCCCGGGCGATCACCTCGTCGGTGCGGAAATCGGCGCCGAAGACGGTGACCAGGCGCGCAGCACAAGGCCCATAGGCGATCTCGCCCGCTGCGACCGAAAGCCATTTCTGTATCCGCGCCGCGGCCACCGCCTCTTCCGGCAGCCAGTCGGTGCGGCCGTATTTGCGCGCGAGATAGACGAGGATGGCGGAGGAATCGGCAATGACCGTGCCATTGTCGTCGAGCACCGGCACCTGGCCAAAGGGATTGAGCTTCAGAAAGTCCGGCGCCTTGTGAGCGCCAGCCGCCAGGTCGACCTCGACCAGTTCATAGGGTACGCCAAGCAGCGACAGGAACAGGTGAGCCCGGTGGGCATGGCCGGAAAGCGGGTGGTGATAGAGTTTCATGATGGTTCCTCTGGTCTTCGAATCGACGGGACGCGGTTGGCGATGGCCGCTTCGAACCATCTGCGGTGTAATTTACTGCCTTCCATATGACTGCAGTAGAATGCTAATCTGGAAGGCATGCTACCAATTCATGGAAGGATAGAATGGACCGCCTCGACGCCATGACCGTGCTTCTTGCCGTTGTCGAACAGGGCAGCCTGTCGGCCGCCTCACGGCATCTGCGATCGCCGCTCGCAACCGTCAGCCGCAAGGTTTCGGAACTGGAAGCACATCTCAACGCTCAGCTGCTGCAACGGAGCAACCGGAAGATCACGCTGACGGAAGCCGGCCGCTCCTACGTCGAGGCGGCGCGGGAGATTCTCGATCGGGTGGAAGAGGCGGAACGGACGGCAGCCGGTGAATACAGCGCCCCGAAGGGCGAGTTGACGATGACCGCACCGATCGTCTTCGGTCGGCTGCATGTCCTGCCCGTCGTGGTGGATTTCCTGAAAGCCTATCCCGATATCAATCTGCGGCTGATGCTTGGCGACCGGCTGTCGAACCTCATCGAGGATCACATCGACGTGGCGCTGAGGATCGGCAACCTGCCGGACAGCAACCTGATCGCCACAAGGCTCGGCGCGATCCGCCGTACGGTCTATGCCAGCCCGGATTATCTGACGCGGCACGCCCTGCCCCGGCATCCAGGCGATCTTGCCGGGCATGACTGCGTCACCTTCGAGGGTATGGCCTCGATGCTGAGTTGGACATTCATCGAGGGGAAACATGATCTCGCCGTGCCGATCCGCTCGCGGCTCGCGGTCAACACAGCCGAGGCCGCGGTCGATGCGGCCGTCGCCGGCCTCGGCATCACCCGGGTGCTTTCCTACCAGGCCGCACGCGCCGAGATGGCCGGGTTGCTGGTGCCGCTGCTCCAAGATTTCGAACCGCCGCCGGCCCCGGTGCATCTCGTCTATCCCGCGCAGGGACTGGTGCCCCTGAAACTGCAGGCGCTGCTCGATTTCGCGACGCCGCGCCTGCGCGCGACGCTAAACAAGTCCTAAAGCGCGTGGCGATCTTTCAGATTCGCCCTCGCGCTTTAGGTCTTTGTTTTTACGCATGTCGTTTGCGCAAAACCGCTGCACAGTTTTGCGCGACATGCTTTAGGCAAGCTTACCCTCTTCCGCCTTGTAGAAATACTGGCTGGCCACCAGCCAGCCCTTCAGCGGCCGCAGCGGCGGAATGCAGGTGGCGAGCATGAAGGGACCGGTGACCAGAAGCTGCACCCAGATCGGCGCCGAAAAGGCCACCTCCAGCCAGACGCCGAGCAGCACGCTCGGGATGCAGGCGAAGCAGATGACGAAGAAGGCCGGACCGTCGGCCGGATCGGCGAAGGAATAATCCAGACCGCAGACCTCGCATTCCGGCTGCAACGTCAGGAAGCCCTTGAACATATGGCCCTGGCCGCAGCGCGGGCAGCGTCCCTTGATGCCGGTCTGCATCGGAGGAAGTGGGGGATATTCCGTGTCCATGACGATCTCGCTTTCTTGCTCCGCAAATATTGATACGATCAATAGCTGCAATGACTGCATGCAATATAATTACATTATAGGGAAATTACCAGTCAATTCGCCAGAATGCCGCAGAGCTCCCCAGCGCATGCCGGCAGCAAGCTGACTGCAGATTTTCAAGCAGCATTTGGGGGCGCAGCCAGGGCGGATCAGACGTGAACGTGACGGTTACGCTTCGCCCATGCCCGGATAGATCTGGGCACGACCGATCTGATCTCGACCGCCTCCGGCTTTCGTCCGTGTCTGATCAGCCCGGAGCTGGGTTCCGCGTCAGAAGAACGACGCCGCCATTTCCGGCGGGCCTTCCAGCGCATGGGCCATGAATTCCAGTGCGCCCTGCAGTTTCTCCCGGGTGATCGGTCCGCCAAGGCAGACACGCACGGCCTCGGGTGCCGTGCCCTCGACCGTGAAGGCATCGCTTGCGACGACGCCGATGCCGGAAGAGCGAGTATGGCTGCCGAAGGTGGAGCGGGTCCAGCCGTTGGAGAGCGGCAGCCAGATGTTGAAACTGATCGGATCGGCGCGGTAGCTGCCGGCCGGCAGAATGGCGGCGACCATTTGCTGGCGGGCGGCGGCCTCGGCACGGATGAAACGCAGGATCGTATCGGCGGTGCCGTCCTCGATCCAGCGGGTGGCGAGCGCCACGGTCAGTGGCGAGGCCATGACATTGTTGGCGCGCATGGCGCTGACGAAGGGCCACACGGCCTTGCTATCAGGCGCTACGACATAGGCAAGTCGCAGACCCGCGCCGATGCATTTCGCCAGTCCACCGATATGCCAGGTCAGATCGGGCGCTGTTGCGGCGAGCGGCGCCGGGCCATGCTGCGGAATGAAGCCATAGGCATCGTCCTCGACGATCGGCACGTGATATTTGCGGGCAACGGCGCAGATCTCCTCGCGGCGCCTGGCCGGAATGGTCAGCGTCGTCGGGTTCTGCAGCGTCGGATTGAGATAGAGCGCCTTCGGCTTCAATCTCTCGCAGGCCTCGGCAAAGGCGTCCGGCAGGATACCGTCCTCGTCCATCGGCAGGCCGGCCAGATTGAGCCGCAGCTGGGCGGCGATCGAGCGCATGCCGGGATAAGTGATGATTTCCGAAAGCACGGTTTCGCCCGGCTTTGCCAGCAGGCCGAAGATCGCCAGCAGGGCCGGATGGGCGCCGGGTGTGACGAAGATGCGTTCCTGCGAGGGCACCAGCCCGCGACGGCTGAGCCAGGAGGCGGCAGCCTCCTTGTCCATGCTGGAGCCGCCGAAGCCCTGGTAGCGCAGAAGCGGAATGAGGTTCGCCGTCACCGCCGACATGCCCTCGCGCATGCGGGCGATCAGCTCCGGGTCGTCCGTTTCCGGCGGCATGTTCATCGAGAAATCGACGATGGAGGCGCGGCGGGGATCGGGCGCGGCGTCGGGCGCGAATCCCTGGCGCTCCTTGTCCGCGCCACCGGTGACGAAGGTGCCTCGACCGACATGCGAATCGACAAGCCCGCGCTTCTGCGCCTCGACATAACCTCTCGCCACCGTCGTGAAATCGACATTCAGCCGCTTGGCGAGTTCACGTTGCGGCGGCAGCCGGTCCCCAACCACCAGATGCCCGCTGCGCAGATCCATTTCGATCACATCGGCGATCGCCATATAACGCGGACCGCTGCTGCGGCTGAGATCGGGATGCCAGTCTTTCATGTCGTGATCCGTGTCGGTCTGATTCCTGATGAGATTGACCGTATATTGTTGCACACTGCCGCTGTCACGAAAAATGTCGCGCGCCAAGTCCGGAGAACGACGCAGGACGGATTGTCGCCGGACGTGACTGCTATCTGCGCAAATACAATCCGGCACGGCGACCGCGCTGTCGCAGGCCGATTTCGGCAGCGTGTGCGCCAATGACGTGCTGACGATCCGCTCGGCTTGCCGATCGGGCTTTCACCCGCCCGGGTGAGGCGTGAGGACGGCAAGACATCAGCAGCGTCTTCATCGCGCATTGACGACGGTTTGCCGCGCGCTATGGCTTCAGGCGTAGGCCGCGAAAGCGTCAATCCCGGTCAGCCTTGCCGACCAGATCCACAGGCGTGCCGCCTCCTCGGCGTCGGCTGCATGGTCGCTGACGCCGCCGGGTTCTCCAGCCGTTGCGCGGATGGCGATATCGCAGTCCTCGCAATAGAGGCCTCCCATACCGTCGAGTTGCGGCGAGGTCGCCGCCCAAACCTGCGTGGCGGCCCCCTGGGCTGGTGTCTTGAATGTCGGATCAATCGGATTGCCGTCTGCATCGATCCAGCCGGCACTGACCATTTCCTCCTGTGCGAGATAGCGCTGCAAGGGGGTAAGGATCTTGCCCGGGTGCAGCGAGAAGGCGCGGATGCCGGTGTCGCGCCCGAGCCTGTCCAGATGCACGGCGAAAAGTGCGTTGGCGGTCTTCGACTGGCCGTAGGCCCGCCATTTGTCGTAACCGGTGTCGAATTGCACATCCTCCCATCGTATGGCCGAGTTGTGATGGCCACCGGAGGAAACCGAAACGATGCGAGTGCCGCGCGAGATCGCCGGCCAAAGGCGGTTGACCAAGGCGAAATGGCCGAGATGATTGGTCGCGAACTGTGCCTCCCATCCGTCGCCGACACGCGTTTCCGGGCAGGCCATGATGCCGGCGCTGTTGATCAGAATGTCGATGCTGCGGCCAGATGCGACGAACCGCTCGGCAAAGGCGCGAACGCTTTCGAGGTCGGAAAGGTCGAGCCGATCGATCTCTACTCCATCGATACCGGCGACCGCGCTACGCGCCGGCTCGATGCTCCTTGCGCCGATGGTCACCTTGGCGCCGGCGCCCGCCAGAGCGCGCGTGGTCTCGAGCCCGAGGCCGGAATGGCCGCCGGTGACGATGGCGCGCTTGCCGGAAAGATCGAGACCGGCCAGAACCTCGCCGGCCGTCGTGTGGGCTCCAAATCCGGAGCGGATGGGGACTTGTTTGTCACTCATGATAATTACCTTTGTTCTGCGGCGCGTTGCCGTCGCTCGGGATGACGGTCGCGAGAATAAGGCGTGGCCTCCAGACGATCCATGCGCTAAAGTCCGGCATCTCTTCGCCATCGTCCGGATTTCTACATGGACCCGTTATCCGATGTTCTCGCATTGCTCAAACCGCGCAGCTATGTTTCCGCGGGGCTTGACGCTGGCGGTGCTTGGGCGATCGATTTTCCGCCCCCTGATGGCATCAAGTTCAACGCGGTGATTTCAGGCGCCTGCTGGCTGAGCGTCGATGGCGTTGCCGAAGCTGTCCGCCTGGAGGAAAGCGACTGCTTTCTGCTGACCAGCCGCCGAGCCTTTCGTCTCGCCAGCGATCCGGCTCTTGAAGCGATCCCGTCCGATGCGATCTATTCGATCGCCCGCGACGGCATTGCGACTTGCAACGGCGGCGGCGATTTCTTCCTGATCGGCAGCCGTTTTTCCTTTTCGGGAGGAAATTCGGACATCCTTCTCGGAATCCTGCCGCCGATCGTCCATGTGAAGAGGGATTCCGATCACGCCACCGTGCTGCGCTGGTGCCTCGATCGGATGACGCGCGAATTGCGCGACCAGCAGCCGGGTGGCTTTCTGATGGCGGAGCATTTTGCTCATGTCATGCTCATGCAGGTGTTGCGCCTCCATATCGCATCGCCGAATGCGCGCGGCGTCGGCTGGCTTTTCGCGCTTACCGACCGGCGGATCGGCGCGGCTATCGGTGCCCTGCATGCCGATCCAGCCCGCAAGTGGACCTTGCAGTCGCTAGCTGAACGGGCCTCGATGTCCCGGTCCAGTTTTGCTCTCCACTTCAAGGAAAAGGTCGGGCTTGCGCCGATGGATTATCTGACGCGCTGGCGCATGCTTCTCGCAGGTGACCGATTGACAAATTCGGCCGAAGCAATTGCCGGTGTCGCCCTGTCGCTCGGTTATGAATCCGAAAGCGCATTCAGCACCGCTTTCAAGAGAGTGATGGGATGCTCGCCGCGGCAATATGGTCGCGCTCAGCCGCCCGCCGGTGCCATGCGAGATAGTCTCGGCGCTCAGTGAAACCTTGATTGGTGCAGGCATCGGAGGGAGGTCGCGCGTTGGCCTGCCAAAATTCCGTCCGATACGGTCTTGCACCCGCCGTCCATTCTCTTACCTATTCAAGGAAGAATGCGCCGGCTTTCGGACTTTCGCGCCGGCGTCTATCGGGATGAAAGTATGAATATCGATCCGATTTTACGGTCAGTCGTGGCCGTCCGTTCCTCTATTCCGGAAGATGCCTTCACGGCGGAGACGCTGGGCACTGTCCGGGAAGGCAGCGGCGTGGTCATTCGCGACAACGGGCTGGTGCTGACCATCGGTTATCTCATCACCGAGGCCGAAGAGGTCTGGCTGACGACCCATGACGGGCGCGTGGTTCCCGCGCATGCGCTTGCCTATGATCAGGAAAGCGGCTTCGGCCTAGTCCAGGCGCTTGGGGCCCTGAATGCGCCGGCGGTGGATCTCGGCGACGCGGCCACGGCCAAGCCCGGCGATCCCGTGGTGCTGGCCGATGGCATCGGAGAATTCGTCGAGGCAAATATCGTCGCACGGCAGGAATTTGCCGGCTATTGGGAATATCTGCTCGACGAGGCGATTTTTACGGCACCGGCCCATCCCTCATGGGGCGGCGCGGCCCTGATCGGTTCGGACGGCAAGCTTCTCGGCATCGGTTCGCTTCGCCTGCAAATGAGCCATGGCGACGAGGTTGCCGATATCAACATGGTCGTGCCGATCGACCTTTTGCCGCCGATCCTCGACGATCTCTTGAACCGGGGCCAGGTCAACAAGCCGCCGCGGCCCTGGCTCGGCGCCTTCTCCGCCGAGAGCAATGGGGGCGTGGTAGTCATGAGCGTGGCCGAAGACGGCCCGGCCGCCCAGGCGGGCCTGCGTCAAGGCGATATCATTTCGGAGATCCGCGACGAAGAGGTCGATGGCCTGGCCGATTTCTATCGCAAGCTCTGGAGCAGCGGCCCCGCCGGCGCCGAGATCCCCATGCGGATCCTCAGGAACGGCCGGGAAGCCTGGCTGCGCATCAAATCCGCCGACCGCAACAGCTTTCTTAAGAAACCGCAGCTGCAGTAAGGTTACGCCGGTGTCGTGAAACCCGCTGGGCGCCCATTCGAGCGGATTGTCCGGGCATCCTCATCCCGTCTCAGAGATTTTCCGGTGTGATCGTCAGGAAACGCACCGGTTCGGCGCTGACCTCCACCTCGATGAGACCCAGCCTGTTCAGGGCAAGATCTATCGATCGCCTCGCCTGCACCTCCGGCGCCTGGTCGAGCACGATCGACATGATGCCGCGGCGGAGATAGTCCTGCGTCTCTCCCGTCAATTCGTGGCCGACCCAGAACGACCGCCCAGCCTTATTTGCCTCGAGCACCCTGGCAACACCCTTGTTGTCGCCGCCTGCACTATAGACGCCGATGATGCCGGGCTCCCGCCGAAGTGCCGCTTGCAGCAGTTCGATTGCATTGTGCTCGTCATCAAGGTCGAACATGACCTCGATGAAACGATGTTCGTTTGAACGGTGGTCTGAGAGATAGGCGGAGAAGCCGCGGATCCTCTCCTTATGGTTCTCATAGGCGCCGCTGTGGCAGAGAGCGACGAACGAACCGGGGCGCTGCGCCAGCATGCCCGACATGTAGTGAGCCGCAGTGCGTCCGGCAGCGTAGTTGTCGATGCCGACATAGGGCAGTTCGGGGGCCGGACGGGTCATGATTTGGACGACGGGAATGCCGAGACCGGCCGCCTCGCGCACGCTGGTGACGACGTCGGCATGGTCGGGCGCAACCACGATCAGCGCCGAACGGCGTGCCGTCGGGTTGGCGATGTAGTGGGCGAATTGCGCCGGCTCGTCCTCGCGGACGAAGGTGCGGTGAACGACAATGCTGTCGTCGAGCGAGGCGGCAATGCGCTCGAACGCCCGGTTCAGACGCGAATAGAAGCTGGTCTCCGGACGAACGAGGATCACCTCTATCCGGATCACGCCGCGATGGGCGACCGGCAGGCTTTGCCGGTATTCAAGGCGTCTTGCCGCCAGGAAGACTTTCTCCACCGTCTCCGGCCGTACGCCGCCGCGGCCGTTGAGGACGCGCTCGACGGTCGCGGTGCCAACGCCGGCCTGCGTCGCGACATCCTTCAAAGTCACCTTCATCAGGGCTCATCCACTCCCAAAGCTGACACAACAGAGCATCGGTCTGCTGTGCGGTCAATGATCAAATTTGATCAAGGAAGCATTGGAGTCTGGGGGCACTGCAGCAGTATCGTGCCAGCAATCCGGGAGGAGCACCCGAAGCACGAAACGAATGAGATCAAGGATCATCCACCGGCGCGAAGCCGCTGGGGGATAACGGAGGAACCAGATGAAGATCGCACTCGACCCGCATATGCACCGTCACCTGAACCTGCGCGACCTCTGCCGCAAGGCGGCGGAACTCGGCTACGAGCATATCGAGCTCTCACCGCGCGACGATTTTCTGCCTTGGTGGGTGCGCCCGCGGGCACACAAGGAACGCATCGCGGAATTCAAGGCCGCTCTGAAGGATCACGGCCTCCAGCTCGCCTCGATCCTGCCGATGTACCGCTGGGCGAGCCCGCATGAGGACGAGCGGCAGGCGGCAGTACGCTACTGGAAGGAAGCGATCGCGATTTCTGCCGAGATGGGCTGCGATACGATGAATTCGGAATTCGGCCGCGGACCGTCGCCGGATCGCAGCCACCGCGCCAGCTGCTGCGGCGGCATGCATACCCACGAGCACAGCGAGGCTGCCTGGTGGCGCTCGATCGAAGAGCTCGTTCCGGTGTTCGAGCGCGAGGGCGTCACGCTCAACATGGAACCGCATCCGGAAGACTGGTGCGAGACGCTGCATCCGGCGATCGACATGCTGAAGACCATCGGCTCGAAGAACGTCAAATTCCTCTACTGCGCGCCGCATACCTTCTATTTCGGTGACGACATGGCGCGGATGATCCGCGATGCCGGTCCGCTGATCGCCCATGTGCATGTGGCCGATACCTATAACCACAAGGCATCGTCAGGGCTGCGCTACATCATCAATCCGCCGGGCGCGAAGGTCACCATCCATCAGCACATGGATATGTACCAGGGCGAGATCAATTGGGATGTCTTCTTCTCCTCACTCGCCGCGGTCGGGTTCGACGGGATCATCACCGCCTGCGTCTTCGGCTGGGAGGAGCGTGCCGATGATTCCGGCCGCTTCATGCGCTCCGAAATCCAGAAATATGTCGACAAATACTGGCCCGGGAAACTTGGTTGATCGTCAACATCTTCCCGGCCCCCACTTTTCAGGAATAAAACCGTGACCATCACGATTACGACAGCCCCCTGCTGCTGGGGCGTTGATGACGTCAACAATCCAAACCTTCCCGTCTGGAAGCGCGTCTTCGACGAGGCGACGGCGGCTGGTTATGGCGGCCTCGAACTCGGGCCGTACGGCTATGTGCCACTCGATGATGGGCTCGTCGCAAAGGCGCTTGCCGAGCGCAATCTCTTCATCGTCGCCGGCACGATCTTCGACGATCTCGTCTCGCCTGAAAATCGGGAGACATTGCTGCGGCAGACGGAGGAAATCTGCGCCGTCATCACCAGGCTGCCGCAGCCGGAACAGATGGAAGGCCAGCGGTTCAAGACTCCCTATCTCACGGTCATGGACTGGGGGCACGACGAGCGGGACTATGCCGCCGGCCATTCCGATCGCGCGCCGCGTCTCGACGACAAGGCCTGGGCCGGGATGATCGCCAATATCAGGGCGATCGCCGAACTCGCCCAGCGCAAATACGGCGTGCGCGCCGTCATCCACCCGCATGCGGGCGGCTATATCGAATTCGCCGATGAGATCGAGCGGGTGGCAGGCGCCATTCCGCAGGAGATCGCAGGCTTCTGCCTCGACACCGGCCACAGTTATTATGCCGGAATGGATCCCGTGGAGATGCTTCGCCGCTATGCCGACAGGCTCGACTACGTCCACTTCAAGGACATCGACCAGGCCGTCTTCGACCGTGTGCTTGGCGAGAAGATCCGCTTCTTCGAGGCCTGCGGACAGGGCGTCATGTGCCCGATCGGCCGCGGCGTCATCGATTATCCCGCCGTCAGGCGGACGCTCGAGGAGATCGGCTATCACGGCTTCATCACCGTCGAGCAGGAGCGCGATCCACTCAATGTCGCCGGCAGCCTCGAAGATGTGAAGCAAAGCCGCGATTACCTCAGCTCGGTTGGTTTTTAGGGAAAAGATGATGACGAATGACAGGAAAAAGCCGATCCGCTGGGGCATGGTCGGCGGCGGCAGAGGCAGCCAGATCGGCTATATTCATCGCTCGGCAGCGCATCGCGACGACGTTTTTGCCCTTGCGGCGGGCGCCTTCGATATCGATCCGGAACGCGGGCGCGCCTTCGGCATCGATCTCGGGCTCGACGAAGCCAGGAGCTACCGGGACTATGCGGCGATGTTTGCGGCTGAGGCCCGGCGGGCCGACGGCATCGAGGCCGTGTCGATCGCGACACCCAACAACACCCATTTCGCGATCTGCAAGGCAGCACTCGAACATGATCTGCACGTGATCTGCGAAAAGCCGCTCTGCTTCACGACCGCCGAAGCCGAGGAGCTGAAGGCGCTTTCTGAAGTGCGCGACCGGATCGTCGGCGTGACCTATGGTTATGCCGGCCACCAGATGATCGAGCAGGCGCGCGCGATGGTCAGGAATGGCGATCTCGGCGAAATCCGCATCGTCAACCTGCAATTTGCCCATGGCTTCCATAGTGCTGCGGTGGAGGAGCAGAACCCCGCGACGCGCTGGCGCGTCGATCCGAAATTCGCAGGTCCCAGCTATGTGCTCGGCGATGTCGGGACCCACCCGCTTTATATCGCCAAGGTCATCCTGCCGCATCTGAAGATCAGGCGGCTGCTCTGCACCCGCCAGAGCTTCGTCAAAAGCCGCGTGCCGCTGGAAGACAATGCGGTGACCCTGATGGAATATGACAATGGCGCGATCGCCACCATCTGGTCGAGCGCCGTCAATGCCGGCTCCATGCACGGCCAGAAGATCCGCATCGTCGGCTCGAAGGCCAGTATCGAATGGTGGGACGAGCGGCCGAACCAGCTGTCATACGAGATCCAGGGCGAACCGGCCCGCATTCTCGAGCGCGGCATGGACTATCTCTACCCCGAGGCCAGGATCGACGACCGGATCGGCGGCGGCCATCCGGAAGGTCTCTTCGAAGCCTGGGCGAACCTCTATCGCCGCTTCGGCTTTGCCATCAACAGAGAGCGCGGCCTCGCTCCTGCGGGGATCGAAGAGCTGGTCTTTCCCGATGTCGATGCGGGACTGGAAGGAGTGCGCTGGGTGGAAACCTGCGTGCGTTCCGCCGATGCCGGAGGGATCTGGCTGGACTATCGCTAGGTCGTCAACAGCGGTGCGGCGCTGTGCTCAGATAAGCGGATCGTCGTCTTCCGGCGCCTGCGGCGCGCGGCGACGCGTGCTGTCGTTGGCGGCTTTCTTAGGCCCGTCGGCGGCTGCCTCAGGGACTTTCTTGACGCTTTCGCCGCCGGCGTCTTCTGCGGCTGGCTTTGGGTCGCTCTTTTTCACGAAACGGATCATGGGTCATTTCCTGCTTCAACAGTGGGAGCGCTCCGCACGTATATCGGAGCGCTCTGGAAAACGGTGTCAGATGGCAAGCGCCGTGGCGCAGCCTTGAACACTTCGGCTATCGGCTGAGGTCTGCCCAGGCATGGTCGCCCAACCGCCCGCCTCAACGAACTGACGCTGCTTGTAGCCTTCGGTAATCGCCTTGAACTCGATCAGTTTAGCGCTCGCATCCGGCGCCGCCTTGAACCGCTCGACGCAGATGGCGGACGCCAGTTCGCCGCGCGCGGTCTCGCCGGCGGCGGCTGCCGCTTTGCTTGATGTGCCGCCTGTGACCCAGCCTCCCCAGCTGAAGCCGATGATCATCGTGGCGATCGCCGTGACGACGCAGGCCCAGGCGAGAAGCGTCTTGGATGGCTGGTAACTGTCGAAACGCTGGGTAATCGATGTCTTGCTGCTGCTCTGCACGGACATTGGAATTCTCCCTGTCTGTTGTTCGGGTTGTGCCGTCCGGCGACGCCGGACCGGTTCAAGCTGGCCTTAGAATAGGATGATTTTAGGCCGGGTCTAAAATCTGGTTCCTGTTCTACATTAAATAGTTAGAGCATGATGTCGTCCGAAAACCGCTGACACTTTTCGGCATGATGCTTTAGTATCCCATAGCGCCCATGCCGCCATTTCCGGCCGCAGGCGCAGAATTTTTCGCGGGAATGTCGGCGATCATCACCTCGGCGGTGATCAGCAGCGCAGCGATCGAGCCGGCGTCCTGCAGAGCGGTGCGCACGACCTTGGCAGGATCGACGATGCCGGCCTCGATCATATCGACATAGGTCTCCGTCTGCGCGTCGAAGCCCTGATTGTGATCATTGCTGCCGGCGAGTTTTCCGACGACGATGGAGCCCTCGAACCCGGCATTGTCGGCGATCTGCCGGATCGGAGCTTCGAGCGCCCTGAGCACGATCGAGATGCCCGCCGTCACGTCGGCGTTCTCCCCCGTCAGTCCCGTGAGCGCCGACTTTGCACGCAACAGTGCCACGCCGCCGCCGGGCACGATGCCCTCTTCGACCGCCGCACGGGTGGCGTTCAGCGCATCGTCGATGCGGTCCTTCTTTTCCTTGACCTCCGTCTCGGTCGCGCCGCCAACGCGGATGACCGCGACGCCGCCGGCGAGTTTCGCCAGGCGTTCCTGCAGTTTTTCCTTGTCATAGTCGGAGGTGGTGTCTTCGATCTGCGCCTTGATCTGCTGGATGCGCGCCTGGATGGCCGCTTTCTCGCCGGAGCCGTCGATGATCGTGGTGCTTTCCTTGTCGATCAGCACGCGTTTGGCGTGGCCGAGCATATCGAGCGTGACGTTTTCGAGCTTGATGCCGAGATCCTCGGAAATCATCTGGCCAGCGGTCAGCACGGCAATGTCTTCGAGCATGGCCTTGCGGCGATCGCCGAAACCCGGCGCCTTGACGGCTGCGACCTTCAGGCCACCGCGCAGCTTGTTGACGACAAGCGTCGCCAACGCCTCGCCTTCGACATCCTCCGAGATGAGGAGCAGCGGTTTGCCGGTCTGTACGACGGCTTCCAGGATCGGCAGCATTGCCTGCAGGCTGCCGAGTTTCTTCTCGTGAACGAGGATATAGGGCTCCTCCAGTTCAACGCGCATCTTCTCGGCATTGGTGACGAAATAGGGCGAGAGATAGCCACGATCGAACTGCATGCCCTCGACGACATCGAGTTCGGTTTCGGCGGTTCGCGCCTCTTCGACGGTTATGACGCCCTCATTGCCGACCTTGTCCATCGCCCTGGCGATCATCTCGCCGATGGTGGCGTCGCCATTGGCGGCAATGGTGCCGACCTGTGCGATCTCGCCTGACGATTTGACCTTCATCGCCCGCGCCTGGATTTCCTTGACGACGGCGGTAACGCCGAGATCGATGCCGCGCCTGAGATCCATGGGGTTCATGCCGGCGGCGACGAGCTTTGCGCCTTCGCGGAAGATGGAGGCGGCGAGCACCGTTGCCGTCGTCGTGCCGTCGCCGGCAAGATCATTGGTCTTCGAAGCCACCTCGCGCACCATTTGCGCGCCCATGTTCTCGAACTTGTCTTCGAGCTCGATCTCCTTGGCGACGCTGACGCCGTCCTTGGTAATGCGCGGTGCGCCATAGGCCTTGTCGATGACGACGTTGCGACCTTTCGGGCCAAGCGTCACCTTGACGGCGTTGTTGAGTAATTCGACGCCGCGCAGCAGGCGGTCGCGCGCGTCGGTGGAGAACCTGATTTCCTTGGCAGACATGATATTTCTTCCCAGTTCGGTCTTGAGTTGCGGGTCACAAATTTTCGACCCTCAGGCGGCTTTGCCGGCAGCCGCTTCGGTCTTTCCGACGATGCCCATGATGTCGATCTCCTTCATGATCAGAAGGGTTTCGCCATCGATCGTGACCTCGCTACCCGACCATTTTCCAAACAGAATGAGATCACCGACCTCGACATCGAGCGGGACGAGACTGCCGCTTTTGTCGCGCAGGCCCGGGCCGACTGCGACCACTTCGCCTTGCTGCGGCTTCTCCTTGACGGCGTCTGGAATGATGATCCCGCCCTTGGATTTGACATCGCCTTCCGCACGTCGAATGACGACGCGGTCGTGAAGTGAACGGAATTTCATAGAGGTCTTTCTGCTGCCGGCGCGTAGGGCGGCTGCAATTCATAAATAGCACTCGTGGCACTCGATTGATAGGAGTGCCAAGAAATATTGTTCACGCAGGGAATTTCTGGAAAATTCAGGAAATCAATTTGGGCGGATATTTGTAATAATCAGGAAGTGAATAGAATTTTTACGCCGCCGCACCCAATTTTATTTAAATGGCCATCGAGTTAATTTGGCGTTTTTCATAGATAAATCCGAATTATCTTGATTTAAACTCAATCGAGGCGCAATGATAGGCCTCGTCGATTTGGCCGACTTGGCTTCGCGGTGTCAGAGACCTACGACCCGCCATCACCACTGAATTTTCGATAGCAATCTATGACGTCGTTCCGGCGTTGATTTCGCCTATTGCGATCCGGAATGAGCTTGGCGCTGACCGCGGATGTACCGGCAGCATCGAGTTCCTCCGGTTCGGAACTCAACGATACAGGAAACGCATCGGTGTCTTCCTGCGGGGGCCTCAGCCGTGACCAGTCGCACCACACAAACCGTCGTCCGCTTTTCATTCCCATTCCGCCTGCCCGGTTTCGACGGGGCGCAGCCAGCCGGAGAATACCGCGTCGATTATGACGAGGAATTGATCGATAGCGTTTCCAGGCTTGCCTGGCTAAGGGTCGGCGCCTTCATCCACCTGCCGGCGATTGCCGCGCAGAGTTCGACGCAGCAGATGATGCCTATCCACCTGTCAGATCTCGAAACCGCGCTCGAAGAGGACCACAAACCGTCATGACCGCTACGCGCATCCCGCAACGCAATGGACGCTCGATCCGGCGCGAGGCAGCAACACATATCTTCAAGGTTGGACAGACTGTCCGGGTGAAGGACGGGTTCCTGGTCGTTCCCTCCAAGCTCCCCGAGACATACCGCATTACCGCCACGCTGCCTCTGAGAGGAAATGTGCTGCAATACCGCATCCGCAGTGACGATGAACGTCATGAGCGGGTCGCGACGGAAGACAGCCTGGAACTGGTAGACCTAACGCCCGCCGGCAGCGGCGCAACACTGATCGAGAGGACGTTTGGCCATGGCCACGGCCCGAATGACGAAAGGTTGACATCGTGAACAGCCATGAAGACGAAGCCGAACGAAGGAATGCCTTTGCCGTCGGCACATGGGAAAACAAATGTAGCGCTTCCGGCCGCTACTCCATGGAGATCGAACACGACCGCCGGATCGAATCCGCCCGTTCGTCGACCGTCTATCGTGTCTCAGCAAACGTTCCAGTGCACGCCGACCATGCCGTGACCGGGAAGAGCCGTCCGCAGGCCGGGAAAGACATGATGTCCTTCAATCTTCTCAACATAGGATACCGGAAGGAATGGCTGAGGCTGTCGGACGCCGCCCGGAGCGCTCGTCAGACCCCGCCGGTTCAACCATGGCGCTAGCCTTTCTGAATCAAAGCCGCAGCTTCGATGCGGCGAGAAATGCGGTGCGCTTCGTCGGCCACGACGGCATGTTCCAGGTGTTGTTCTTCATCGAGGTTGACGCGCTGGCGAAATCCGACACCACATTGCAAAGAACCGAGCCTTCGGAAACGAGGTGGCTTTCGGCGTTCGACGCCCTGCGCAACTCCATTCAGGACGTGGCACACAAAGCCTATTCCTACCGCCGCCGCGCCTTTTATACTCTAACTGCGGCGGATTTCCGCTAGCGGGATCCGGACGCGCGAGAAAACGCTCCATGTTGATCCGTTACGGCTATGAAATCACGCTGACCTGCCCGCAGCCGACCGCATTGGTGTGCCTGTTGTCGGTTCATGATGATCGTGCCGCCGACATCAGAATTCCGGAAACGGTCTTCACCACCCCCGATGTTCCCACATCGACTTATCGCGACCTCTTCGGCAACCGCTGTCTTCGGCTGGTTGCCCCAGCGGGCGACCTGACCATATGGGGCGATGCGACGATCGAAGACGATGGCCAACCGGACAGGTCGCTGCCAGGCGCCAGGGAACTCCCGGTTTCGGAGTTGCCGGATGATTGCCTCGTCTACCTGATGGGCAGCCGCTATTGCGAGACGGATCGTCTTAGTCAAATTGCATGGGATATGTTCGGCACCGTCTCACCCGGCTGGGGCCGCGTTCAGGCGATCTGCGACTTCGTTCACGGCCACATCCAATTCGACTACATGCAGGCGCGATCGACGCGGACAGCCTTCGAGGCGTTTCACGAACGTGTCGGCGTCTGTCGCGACTTTGCGCATCTCGCGGTGGCGCTGTGCCGTTGCCTCAACATTCCTGCCCGATATATCAATGGCCATCTCGGCGACATCGGTATTCCGGTCGTCGACCCGATGGACTTCAGCGCCTGGATCGAGGTCTTCCTCGACGGTGCATGGCATACATTCGATCCGCGCAACAATACGCCGCGGATCGGTCGTATCATCGTCGCACGCGGGCGCGACGCCGCCGACATACCGCTCATCAATTCCTTCGGACCGCATGTGCTGAAGGCGTTTCGAGTCTGGACCTATGAGGTGACGAACCTGCAGCAGATGCAAAGCGTCGCCGAGGGTGCTGGTTAGAACGAGACCTGGGCAGGATGCGGCATGCCCAGCCTCAGGCTGCCGCAGGTAGAACTGCTTGTCCGTTCCCGGTTCATCGCAGCCGCCCGCAGCAGCACCGAGCCGAACTGCGCCCTCCCCCCAAAATCACGTGACAGCGTCGCTCGCCTTGTCTTAACTGAGACATTGCCGGTTCGGGGCCGACTCGCGCCCGGAAGTCGGCGTCGATGTCTTCGAGTGGAGGGCCGCTTCAGATGAAAATCCTTGTCATAGGCGCGGCCGGAATGGCCGGCCGCAAGCTGGTGGCTGCGCCGGGCAATTCCGATGCGAGCCGGGCGCAGGCGCTCGGCTTCGGCGCTGAAACATCCTTCGACGAGATCATTCACGTACCTATCGAGGACGAGCTCGAAGGCCGCCTGCCGGAGCTTTCCTGACATGCTGCTTGGGGCGATTGCCGATGATTTCACCGGCGCCAGCGATCTTGCCAACACGCTTGCGAGAGGCGGCATGTCGACCGTTCAGTTCGTCGGCACCGGCCGCGGCAAGACGGATTGCGAGGCCGGCGTCGTCGCACTGAAGACGCGCTCAGCGCCGGTCGACGATGCGGTGCGCCAGTCGCTGGAGGCGGCGCGCTGGCTGCTCGAGCAGGGCTGCGAGCAGATCGTCTTCAAATATTGCTCGACCTTCGATTCGACGCCTTCAGGCAATATCGGGCCGGTGGCTGAAGCGCTGCTGCGCCTCACCGGCACCGGCGTCGCCGTCGTCTGCCCGGCCTTTCCGGCGACCGGCCGAAGGCTTTTCATGGGACATCTCTTCGTCGGCGACCGGCTGCTTAGCGAATCCGGCATGCAGAACCATCCGTTGACGCCGATGACCGATCCCGACATCCGCCGCTGGCTGCAGCAGCAGACGAAAGGCGAAATCGGCAGCATTGCGCTCGACGTGGTGCGCTCGGGCGCTGCGGCCTTGCGCAACGGCCTGCGCGCCGAACTCACCGCCGGCCACCGCCTCGTCGTCGTCGACGCCATCGAGGACGACGACCTGGCGACGATCGCGGCCGCGGTCGCCGACCACAAGCTGGTGACCGGCGGCTCTGGCATTGCGCAGGGCTTGCCGCAGAATTTCCGCAACCAGGGCAAGCTCTCAGGTACGGCGGCCGAAGTGCCTCTGGTCGAGGGTCCTGGTGTCGTGATCTGCGGCTCCTGCTCCACGACCTCGCAGAACCAGGTCGCCTGCCACCTGCAGAACCATCCGGGGCTTGCGATCGATCCGGCGGTGCTGATGCGCGGATCAATGTCGGTGGAGCGCGCGGCACGCTGGGTGGAAGCGAATGCCGCCGAAAATCCGATCGTCTATTCGACAGCCGCTCCTGAAGTGGTGAGCTTCGTGCAGCAGCGTTTCGGGCGCGAGGACGTGGCTGAAAAAATCGAGACCTTCTTTGGAGGGCTGGCGCGGCGGCTCGCCGATGCCGGCATGCGGCAGATCGTCGTCGGCGGCGGAGAAACTTCCGGCGCGGTGGTGGAAGCGCTCGGTCTCAAGAACATGATGATCGGGCCGGAGATCGATCCCGGCGTACCGGTTCTCGTGGCCGACCGCTCCGGACCGCTCGGGCTTGCGCTGAAGAGCGGCAATTTCGGAGCCCCCGATTTCTTCGCCAAGGCGCTGGACAGAATCGCCGGCCATGAATGAGCGCGCAGGCCGCTGACGATGCGCCCGTTCGCTGACTTAGAACGACGGTTGAAAGATGTTGTCATCGTGCCATCTTGGGGGTGAGAGAGCTCACACCGGTGATGAGAGAGCTCACACCGGGGATGAGCAGAGAAGGAGTTCGCAGTCCATGTTCGATCATATCTCCATCGGCGTAAAAGACTTGGAAAGAGCCCGCCGTTTCTACGATGCGGCGCTGGCGCCACTCGGATATGAGCGCCTGTCTAATTCCGACACCATGATCGGCTACGGCCCGGAAACGGTCGGGCTCTGGGTGATGCAGGTCGAGCAGCCTGTTGTTGCCGACATGCGATCCGGGCTGCATTTCTGCTTCGTCGCGCCTGATGAGGCCGCGGTCGATGCCTTTCACGCGGCGGCGGTCGCATCCGGCGGCACGGATAATGGTGAACCGGGTGTGCGGCCGGATTACGGGCGCTTCTATTATGCCGCCTTCATCATCGACCCGGACGGCTACCGCCTCGAAGCTTATTTTCACAAGGGCGAACTTTAAGGCTCAGGCCGCAACTCTCGATATCGATACGCGGCAGCCCGAGGCTTCGAGCGCCTCGCTGGCGACATCGAGAAACAGGCGACGGAACCAGCGCGCCCGGCCGTCCGCCTGGTCGACGCGGCGATAGAGCATGGTCACGGGATCGGCCGGTAGCGCAAGCGGCGGCGCGCAGATCGTTAGTCCATGCAGTTGCGCCATGCAGCGGCCGATCGATTCCGGCACGGTGGCGATGGCGGGCATCGCCCGCAGTGCCGTCGGCAAGGCGGAAAAACGCGGCACCGTCGCGACCACCTGTCTGACGTGGCCGGTGCGGCCGAGCGCGATGTCGATGCTGGTCGCGGCATTGCCTTCGAACGAGACGGTGAGATGGGCGGCATTGGCGAAATCTTCAAGGCTCAGCGGCGCCTTCAGCCGGAGCTGGGCGGCATCGTAAATGCAGATCGAGGCCTGATCGAACAGCGGCGCGCGGATGTGCCAGGAGGCCGGTTGGTCATGCACGGAGACGCTGAAGTCGAAGACGCCCTCGTCCAGCCGGCGCGCGGCATCGCGCTTTTCGGAAGCGATGCCGATCAACCGGGCGCCGGGTGAAAGCTGGAGAAGACGGGCGGCAAGCGGGCCGAAGAAGGCCGATTCGAGATTGTCGCACATGCCGATGCGGAACTCGCCCTGCCAGCTTGCCGGATCGAACTCGGCCTGCGGGCGGATGGCGCGCTCGATGCCCGACAGCGCATCCTCGATCGCCGGGGCGATGGAAAGGGCGCGCGGGGTCGGCTGCAGGCCGCGGCCGACACGTACGAACAGTTCGTCGTCCAGCGCCTCGCGCAGGCGCCGCAAAGCAGCCGACAGACCCGGCTGGCCGAGCAGCAGCCGCTCGGCGGCGCGACTGACATTGCGCTCCTGCATCAGCACCGAAAAGGCCAACAGGAGATTGAGGTCGATCTTGCGAAGAGTGGCATCATTCATCATCGTTAGTAATACCTGGCATGGCTACTATCAATTTGCAATAGGAAAGGAAGCTGTCCATTTTCTCGTTCCCTGCCGCCCGGCAACCTCCCCCGATGAGGCGGCAGCAACGAAGGAACGATTTCGATGACTCTTTCCAAATCGCGAAGCGGGGCGGGGCTGGCATTGCTGCTGCTCTGCACCGCCAACTTCCTCGACGCCATGGACGTCTCCACCATTGGTGTCGCGCTTCCTGCCATCCAGGCCGAACTCGGCATGGAGGCGACATCGCTGCAATGGGCCGTCAGCGCCTATGTGCTCGGTTATGGCGGCTTCCTGCTGCTCGGTGGCCGGGTCGCCGACGTCTTCGGCCATCGCCGCGTCTTTCTCTGGTCGCTGGCGATCTTTGCCGCCGCCAGCATCGCCGGCGGCTTCGTCGATAGCGGGCCGACGCTGATTGCCGCCCGCTTGATCAAGGGCATTGCCGCCGCCTTCACTGCGCCTGCCGCCCTTGCGCTGCTGCTCTCGGTCTTCGGCGAGGGAACCGCACGGGCAAAGGCGCTCGGGGTCTTCGCCTCGACCGGCGCCACCGGCTTCGTGCTCGGCATGGTGCTCGGCGGTGCCGCGACGATCTTCAGCTGGCGGGCGACCCTTGTCATGGGCGCGCCTGTCGCCATACTGACGCTCCTTCTTGCGCCGCTGGCGCTGCCGGCCGACCCGAAAAGGACGGGACCGCGGCCGAGCTTCGACTGGGCCGGCGCGCTGACGATCACGCCCGGACTGCTGCTCTTCGTCTTCGGCATCACCAATGCCGCAGCCGCCGGCTGGCGGGCCTTCCCGACCTGGGGTTCGCTCGCCGCGTCGCTGGTGCTGATCCTGCTCTTCCTCGTGGTCGAAGCGCGCCATGCCGATCCGATGGTTCCGCTCGGCATGTTCCGCCGAGCCAAGCTCCGGCATGCAAATGCCATCGCCGCCCTCTTCCAGGGCGCCTATGTCGGCTTCCAGTTCCTGGCGACGCTCTATTATCAAAACGTCATCGGCTGGTCGGCCTTCACCACCGGCTTCTGTTTTGCGCTTGGCGGCGTCTTCGTCATGTTCCTGGCGCCACGTTTTGCGACGCTCGCGCAAAATCGCGGCGCCACCGGGCTGATGGCGGCGGGTGTCGGCCTGCAAGCGTTCAGCTATATCTTCTGGGTGACCGCACTCGGACATGTCGACCCGATCCTGCTCGTGCTGTTTTCGCAGATCCCACTCGGCCTCGGTTACGCCATGACCTACCCCTCAGTGCAGGTCGCGGCCCTTTCGGACGTTGAGGACGATAAGTCGGGGCTCGCCTCCGGACTGCTCTTCGCCTCCTTCCAGATCGGCGGCGGCATCGTGCTTGCGGCGGCCTCGGCAGTCTTCGGCGCCGCACCGCACTTCGGCTGGGACCCCTATGTCGCCGGCATCGCCTTCGTGGCGCTGCTTGCGGTGGCGATTACCTTGCTTGCAGCCGCCGGTCCGCGGACATCGGCCGCCCGGAGACCCAGCTATCAGGCGGCGGAATGACCGTCATCAGCCCGCACCCTGACCGGTGCGGGCTACTCATCAACCGGAGCGATATCTGCAGCAAGAATCCCGTTGCGTTGCCTGGGTGAAAGGCGCATGGTCGCAACTTCGGCAGCCAGTGTACGGGCGCTGCCGACTGAGGGTTTTTATACCCTTGCCCCGATGAAAGGAGGACCGATGTCTTCCACTTTCGAAAAGTCGCATCTGACTTCGTCCGATCTCGACATGCTGCAAGGCGTGCTCGACGACGCCGGCTACGACGCCAAAATCCTGATCGGCAACGAACGCGTCTTCAACGTCGCGGCCATACTGTTGATCAGGCTGTTCGAAGAGGGCGTCACCTCGCCGGCCATGCTCTCACAAGCGCTCGAACACCATTTCGGCAAGCTGAAGACGCCGCCGAAACCGATAACCCCCGTCTTCAATCGATATGCGATACAGGGATTGCCCCGCGAAAGACGCGTCGCCGGCTAGAGCATGATGCCGAAAAGTGTGAGCGGTTTTCGGACGACATCATGCTCTCACTGATGTTCTAAAGCGCGTCGCGATCTTTCAGATTCACTCCTCGCGCTTTAGGTTTTTGTTTTACGCATGCCGTTAGCGCAAAACCGCTTCACACTTTTGCGCGACATGCTTTAGCGGCAAGCGAGCCGCCCGGCTCCGAAGGAATATTGTGCGAAAAACCCTCCTGCTTTGTATCTGCGTCGCAGCGGCCGGTTATTTCGGATGGGTGCAATTCGGGGCTTACCAACAACGGCAACAGGATAGCGATCTTGCCGACATCGATAGGGAGCGCCGGGTGGCGCTCCTGGAAAGCGATGGCTGCCAGGCGAAAGTGGATATGCTTCTGTCGATGACAGACCGCCTGCTCAAGGCCGGCGGCATGCTGGTGCCGCTCGATATCGGACGGGACATAGAACTCTGTTTGGCCCGCGGCATCATGTCTGCATCAGGCCGTGCGGAGATGGAAAGAACAAAGCTGATCCGCCTGTTTCCCGTGAATGAATAAGCGCGTCGGAAGATTCATCTCTCGCTTTAGTCCTATTGTTTCGAATGTCGTTATCGCAAAACCGCCGCCCCCTTTGCGCGGCACGCTTTATCCCCTGTGGAAATATGGCTTTCCTGCGGCGGCGGCCTTAATGGCACCTCAATTTTACTCTATAAGGAGGGCTCGCTGATTTGGCCGATGCGGCATTTGCGGTGACCGGATTTCCGGCCCCGCCATTTTCCCGATCGCGAAAGCATGGTGACGTCCCGTCTCAACGTCGGGTTTGGCTTTCGGTGACCTCTCCGGTCATCCGCCTCCAGACTGCGATGCGGTTTCAGCAGGCATCATTTTCATTCCATCCCTGCGGCCCGGTGTTGTCGGGTTGCCCCTCATGACGATCCCGCGATCTCCGATCGCGACCGACAAGCGGGGCGAATACCACGCAGGCTGCGGCTTTCAATTTCGATCTAAAGGGAGATTTTATCGATGGCAAAAGGACAAGTAAGAAGCAATCGCGAGGTCCGGAAGCCGAAGAAGGACAAGCAGGCAGCGAAGGTGGAAAGCACATTCGCCAATCAGATGAAGACGGCGACCAAAACTGCCCCGCAGGGCAGTGCTCCAAAGAAATAGAACCTCTTATCGAGCCCCCGCTCCGCCCCCGTGCGCATAACAGCGCCAGTGATAGCGCGTCTTGTCGGACGCGCCGCGCTCCGGCGCGACACCATCACCCATTGACATGTTTTCGGAAAAACAGGAATTGCTGCAACCATGACAACTCTTAATACAATGTACAACTTCGACTATCCGCTCTTCCTCATTCGCTCGGCCGTGGTGATTGCACTCGGCTTTTCGGCGATCGCCGCCTTTCACGGCGTCACTCTATGATCGAATCTGCGCGCCGCAGCGAGTGCGAGGAAATCCAAGTGGCCCCTTTGGGAGAGCCCGACGACAACCCGGAGCGATCCGCACTTTTCGCAGAAAAGCGCTGGCTGAAGATCCTTGCCGGATATCGCCAGCCGCGGGCCGGACGCAGCGCCTTCGAGCTTGCCGTCACAGTCGTCCCCTTCGCGCTGTTCTGGGCTGCCGCTTGGGCAGCGGTTCATTACAGTTTCTGGCCCGGCCTGATCCTCATCCTTCCCGCCGCTGCTTTCCTGCTCCGGCTGTTCATGATCCAGCATGATTGCGGCCACGGCTCGTTTTTCGCTCGTCGCCGCGTCGACGACTGGGTTGGACGCACGATCGGCATCCTGACGCTGACGCCCTACGACTACTGGCGCCGGGCGCATGCGGAACACCACGCCTCGGCCGGAAACCTGGACGAGCGCGGCGTTGGCGATATCGAAACGCTGACGATCGCCGAATATAACGCGCTGTCGCGCTGGGGCCGGCTTGGCTACCGGCTCTACCGGCACCCGATCGTGATGTTCGGGATCGGACCGGCATGGCTGTTCCTCTTCAAGCAGCGCCTGCCTTTCGGCATGATGCGCTCCGGCGCCCTGCCCTGGATCTCGACCATGGCGACCAATCTTGCCATCGCGGTGGTCGCCGCGCTGCTGATCTGGGCGGTCGGGATCGTCCCCTTTTTACTGGTGCATCTGCCGACCGTGCTTCTGGCAGGTGCTGCCGGCGTTTGGTTGTTCTACGTGCAGCATCAATTCGAGGAAACACATTGGTCGAAGGAGCCGGACTGGCAGTTCCAGCATGCGGCCCTGCACGGCGCCTCGCATTACGACCTGCCGCCAGTGCTGCGGTGGATCACCGGCAATATCGGCATCCACCACGTGCATCATCTGTCGAGCCGGGTGCCTTACTACCGGCTGCCGGAGGTGCTGCGAGATCATCCTGAGCTTGCCGATCTGGGCCGCATCACGCTCATGGAAAGCCTGCGCTGCGTCAAGCTGGTGCTGTGGGACGAGCAGACGAAGCGACTGGTCTCGTTTCGCGAGGCGGCGCGGCTTGCCACAGCATGATAACGGGGCGTTAGAGCGGTTTAGCTTTCACGGAAGCGCAGAGCCGCTCTAACCTTTTGTTCCTGGAATTGCTCCAGTAAAATCATCCTGTTCTAAATTAAACAGTTAGAGCATGTTGTCGTCCGAAAACCGCTCACACTTTTCGGCATCATGCTCTAGCGATAGCCTGTCACATCCGCCGGTCCGCCCGGCTCCTGCACTTCCACCATGTAGCGCCAGCAATCCGGCCGCGAACCGTCGATATCGTCGAAGCCATAGGTCTTGGCCACTCCGCCGCTCGACAGCGACTGGCCGTTCCAGCGGGCGCGGTCGGGATCGGCGGCGATGGCCGCAACGGCCCGGCCGACGAAGCGCGGGGTTTCGGAAATGGCGAAATGCGGCTGTACTTTCGTCGCCTCGCTCCAGTTCTCCTCGCGAACACCATAAGCATCCAGCATCATTTCCGAACGCAGCCAGCCGGGCGTGATCGAAACGGCGGTGGCGCCGTGTTTCGCCAGATCTTGCGCATGCGCCCAGGCCATGCGGGTGACGCCTGTCTTGACGAGGTCGTAAAAGGGCGACAGCCGGTAATGGGTGGCATTGTATTCGGCCGTGCCGTCGGTCATCTCCACCAGCAGCCCGCCGGGCCGCTCGATCATCAGCGGCAGGGCGTAATGTGCGGTGATCAGATGCGTCTCGATGCCGAGCTGCAGCATGCGCAGGCCCTTATCCAGCGAATGCTCCCAGACGGCCTTGTCCCATTCGAACAGTTTCTCGCAGCCCCAGATGTCGTTGACGAGAATATCGAGTCGGCCGGCCTCCTCGCGGATGCGGGCGACCAGCGCCTCGACCTGTTGCTTGACGAGATGGTCCACCTGCACGGCGATACCCTTACCGCCTGCGGCGGTTACCAGTTCGGCCGTCTCTTCGATCGTCTCCGGCCTGGCATACTCGGATTGCTGAGCGCGCGTCGTGCGCCCGGTCACGTAGACGGTGGCGCCGGCGGCGCCGAGTTCCACCGCGATGCCGCGGCCGGCGCCACGCGTAGCACCCGCCACCAAGGCCACTTTCTCCCGCAAGTTCGCTGTCACTTCTCCATCCTCCACGCTAGAACGCCTCATGCCGTAATGAAGCGCCAAGTATTAGCCAGCGCCGCTTGTTTATAAACGAATGATCGTTTATATATGACCTGAATGCAAGAGGAATTTCATGCCGCGCCGCCGCACACTGTCCGACGAACAGCTTCTCGCCATGGTGCTGGCGCTGATTCATGCCGAGGGGCCGGATGCAGCGACCTTTGCGGCGGTGGCGAAAGCCAGCGGACTTTCCGGTTCGACGCTGGTGCAGCGTTTCGCCACGAAAGCGGCGATGCTGCGCGCAGCGCTGCTTTATGCCTGGGACAGGCTGGATTCGGAAACGGCGCGGCTTGCCGAGACCGTGCCGAAAACGCCGGACGGCGCCGTCGTGCTGCTCGTCGGTCTGTCGCAGGATTACGGCGACAATGCCGCTGCCTATGGCGAGGGACTGCTGGTGCTTCGCGAGGATTTCCGCGATCCGGTGCTGCGCGCCCGGGGTGCGGCCTGGGGAACGGCACTGACGGCGGCAATCGCTCGATGTTTCGGCTCGGCGAAGGCGCCGGAGACGATCGCCCGGCTGATGCTGTCGCAATGGCAGGGTTCGCTCATCTGGTGGGGTTTTGGCGCCGAGGGGCCGGTGGCCGCCTATGTGGAGACGGAGCTTCGGCGCTTCCTCGCCGCGGTACCTGTCCATTCAGCCTAGGAGACTGTGAAGATCATCGCCTTGATAAAATAAAGAAAAGCGGCGGTCGCGACGATGGTCGCCAATGTGAGCAGCAGTCCGATCAGGGTGACGAGACCATCCCGCTCCATCAGGGCGACGGCGAGCACCACCAGCGAGAACACCGGCAGAATATTGCCGAAAGGGATCGGCAGCGCGATCACCACGGCGAGCAGGAAGACAGGAATGCCGAGAAGCGCCTGCACCGTCGGGCCGGTGAGGGCCTCCAGCCGGCCGGCGCGCACGACCTTCTCCACCCGGGCGATCACCGGGACCGCGTGCCCCACGACGAGATCGAGCGCCGCGGACGAAACCCGGCGATCCCTGACGATGGCGGGCAGCCAGACCTTCCGGCCGCCCGAAACGATCTGGAGGGAAACCAGCGCGAGCGCGGTACCGAAAACCATTCCGAACGGCCCGGGAATCGGGGTCAGCGCCGGGATTGCCAGGAACAGGATGGTGAAGGCGATGCTCGTCGAGCCCATCGCCTCCAGAGCCTCACCGATGGAGAGGCCGCCCTTCACCCGGGCGAGTTCCAGCATCTCCCGGAGCCGCGCGGTGGCCACACCGCGCGGCCGCCGTCTATTTCCGTCTTGATCAGACATCACGCAGTCCATTTTTCAGCTGGCAGCCGTCACGCACCCTCGTCGGCTCCCTTCAGGGCGCCGACGAGGGCTGCGCATTGTGGGTCGCTGCCGTCGAGAAGTTCGGCCGGCGCGGTATGGCCGATCGCTATGTTGACGACTGTGGCCGCCGCCCAGCCGTAGTCGCCGGCGGCGCGCTCTATGAGCTTCGGCCCCTGAGATGTCAGGCAGGCCTGGGATTGGCGGACGATCTCCACGGGAAGCCGGGCGCGCTCAGCCTGTTGCTGTATCTCAGCCTGCAACGGATCGACGACGAGCAGGGCAAAAATCCAGCCGATGAAATTCGAAATCATATCTGTTTCCTTCCTTTGTTAACGTATTCCCTCGCAGAGCCCGCTCAGGCGGGCTGCTGCGGATCCCGCTTTTTGAGGAGGCTCCAGACCGCTCCGGCAGCGATGATCGCGAAAGCGATGCTGAGCGAGAGCGCGGCCGGGAATTTTTCAAGGCCCAGCAGATCGGCGAGAAAGATCTTCGAGCCGATGAAGATCAGCACGATGGCAAGCGCCGGCTTCAGGTAACGGAAGCGGGGCGAAAAAGCTCGACCACATCCAGAGCGGCGTTCCCAGCCGCTCGACGAACAAAAAAGAGAGATTCAAGGATAGTCCCCTGTCGGCACTGGTTGTCGGAGAAGAGGTCCGACATCGCAAGAGTGCCGAAGCTCTCGCCAGAGGGGCCCGGACCAGCGGGTCGCACTGCAGGTAGGGTCTCACTCTTCAATAATCAAGCAGCGGCCAGTGCCGATTTTACGCATCGCGCGGAGGTAAGGCGTGCGCTGTGCGAATGCGTCATTCGCCCCGCAAGAGAAAGCCTTCGCCAGCCGTATCAGGCGTCCTCATCGTCCTTCTCCTCGCCCACAGTCAGCGGCCAGTCGACGACGTAGTCTTCGAGATCGTCGAGATCGATCTCATTTTCGTTGATCGCGCGGCCTCGCGCGGAAATGCCGGCGGCATGGACGGTCGCCGGGTCGCCGGAGACGAGCGGGTGCCACCAGTAGAGGTCGCGGCCTTCATTGACCAGCCGGTAGCCGCAGGTGGGCGGCAGCCAGGCGATATCCGGCACGTTCTCCTTGGTCAGTTGCACGCAGTCCGGCACGAAATCCCAGCGGTTCTCATAGCTGGAGCAGCGACAGCTTTCGCCATCGAGCAGCTTGCAGCTGACCGAGGTGAAATAGATATCGCCGCTATCCCATTCCTCGATCTTGTTGAGACAACAGAGGCCGCAGCCGTCGCAAAGGCTTTCCCACTCGGCGACGGTCATTTCGGCAAGCGTCTTGCTCTTCCAGAAAGGCAGATCGTTCATCGTTCGTTTCTTGCAACAGCGACCCGCAAATTCGCGTGACCCTGATGCATCTCTCTTGTTATCAGCCGCAAAATCAATCAATCCTTCAGTATACTCCTGGTACTCGGAGAATTCTCTCCCGGTATCGGAGAGCTTTGCGGCCATATGCGGGCCTCGCGCTTTCGTCGGATATGACCGAAGTGAGATCAGGCGGGAATACAGGACGTGCAGGATCCGGACAACCCAGGAAATGGGCCAGGAAATGGCCCAGAAATCGGGCCAGGAAATGGCCCAGAAAACGGGCCAAAAAAAAGGCCCGGAAAAGCGGCGAACGAGGCAGCGGAAAAGCGGCCGGCGAAGAGCCGTCACATTCTGCTGCGCATCGATTCCTGGATCGATTCGACAGTCTGGAACGCCGGCTTCCGCGCCGCCGAGATCTGGGAAGACATTACCATCTTCTTCCGCCGCTTCCGCGTGCGCGGCTGGAAGCGCATGGTCTTCGAACTTGCCGGCGAAGGACTGACGCTCGGAGCGGCCGGCTCGGTGCTGATGCTGCTACTTGCCCAGCCGGCCTTCGAGGCGACCAAGGAAGACTGGCGCAACCGCGGCGATTTCGCCGTCACCTTCACCGACCGCTACGGCAACGTCATCGGCCATCGCGGCGTCATCCACCAGAATTCCGTGCCGATCGACGAGCTGCCGGATTCGCTGATCAAATCGGTGCTCGCCACCGAGGACCGGCGCTTTTTCGACCATTTCGGCATCGATTTCATCGGCCTCTTCCGCGCCATGAGTGAGAATGCACGCGCCGGCGAAGTCGTGCAGGGCGGCTCGACGCTGACGCAGCAGCTCGCCAAGAACCTGTTCCTGTCGAACGAACGCTCGATCGACCGCAAGGTCACCGAGGCGTTCCTGGCGCTTTGGCTCGAGGCGAACCTTTCCAAGAAGGAAATCCTCTCCACCTATCTCGACCGCGCCTATATGGGCGGCGGCACTTTTGGCGCCGCGGCGGCGGCGCAGTTCTATTTCGGCAAGAACATCACCGATGTGAACCTTGCCGAATCCGCCATGCTTGCCGGCCTGTTCAAGGCGCCGGCGAAATACGCACCGCATGTCAACCTGCCGGCGGCGCGTGCGCGCGCCAACGAAGTGCTGACCAATCTGGTGCAAAGCGGGCTGATGACCGAGGGCCAGGTGATCGCCGCCAGGCGCAATCCGGCCACCGTCGTCGACCGCAACGAGGTGGAATCGCCCGATTTCTTCCTCGATTGGGCTTTCGACGAGGTGCAGCGGCTTTCGTCGCGCTTCCACCAGCATTCGCTGATCGTGCGCACGACGATCGATATGGGCATCCAGCAGGCGGCGGAGGATTCGGTCGAGACGTCGCTGCGCGAATATGGCGAAGCCTATCACGCCAAGCAGGGCGCGATGGTGATGATCGAAAACGGCGGCGCCGTCCGCGCCATGGTCGGCGGCCGGGATTACGGCGAGAGCCAGTTCAACCGCGCCAGCAGGGCGCTGCGCCAGCCAGGCTCGTCCTTCAAGGTCTACACCTATGCGGTGGCGATGGAGAGCGGCATGACACCGCAGACGACGATCGTCGATGCGCCGATCTACTGGGGCAACTGGAGCCCGCACAATTACGCAAACCGCTATGCCGGCCGCATCACGCTTGAGACCGCGATCGCCCAGTCGATCAACACCGTGCCGGTGCGGCTCGCCAAGGAAAAACTCGGTATTCAGCCGATCCGGGCGATGGCGAAGAACCTCGGCGTCGAAACGCCGATCCGCGACGACGTCACCATCCCGATCGGCACCTCCGAGGTGACGGTCCTCGACCAGGCGACGGCCTACGCCACCTTCCCGGCCGGCGGCTACCAGTCGCGCCGCCACGGTATCACCCAGATCCTCGATTACGACGGCGACGTTCTCTACGATTTCGACCGCGACGAACCGGCGCCGAAGCGTGTGCTCTCCGAACAGGCCGACGCCTATATGAACCAGATGCTGTCGCGCGTTCCCTATGTCGGCACGGCGCGCAAGGCGGCCCTCGACAACGGCATCCTGACGGCCGGCAAGACCGGCACGACCCAGGCCTATCGCGACGCCTGGTTCGTCGGCTTCACCGGCAATTACACCTGCGCCGTCTGGTTCGGCAATGACGACTACACCTCGACCAACGAGATGACCGGCGGTTCGCTGCCGGCGATGACCTTCAAGCGCGCCATGGATTACGCCCATCAGGGTGTCACGCTGCGCGCCATCCCCGGCGTCGAAAACCCCCTGCCCTCGGAAAAGGACCTCGCCAAGACTGCCGCCGCCAAGCCGCAGGACGGATTGCCGCAGCTCATCCGGCCGCGCATGCTCTCGGTTCAATCGACTGGCATCCTCAAGAAGCTCGGCGAGAAGCTGAAGGATGCCGCCCCGCTCGCGCCGGCGAAGGTGGCGAGCGCGGAGTAGTTGGCGGGATCTTACGCGCGGGTTCCGAAATCTCCGGCCTGGGAGATTGCCGACGCCGGCCCCTCATCCGCCTGCCGGCACCTTCTCCCCGTAAACGGGGCGAAGGGGACACGCCGCAACCTCTCCGTTCCTCGCCCACATCTCGCAAGGCACGTCCCCTCTCCCCGTTTTACGGGGAGAGGGCTAGGGTGAGGGGCAGCCATCGGCCAGAACCGGACAGCCCTACATGACGGCTTTGCCGCACGTGGCAGACGGCTTTGCCGCATGGACATAAGCTGGGATCAATCGGCGCCTATGTCACGGCCCGGCATTCCACCCTGCCAGAATCAGTGGTAACCCTTTCATCCGATATGGTTTCCAAGGTCATGACGTGTTTCGATTCCCCCTCTTTATCGCGATCACGCTGATCGTCGCCTTCGGCGGCGGGATCATGATTTCGCTTTATGCGCTGGACGCGACACAGGGTTTCGGGGCGATCAAGCTCGGTGCCTGGGAGGCCTTTCCGGCGTTGCAGACAGTCGAGGCCGATCCTTACGCCAAATCGCATCGCGCGCGTGCCGGCAAGCTTCTCTATGGCAGCGCCGAGGGCTTGACCTTCACGGCGAGCGTCGACGACGAGGGCGCGCGGCTGAATGCCAATTGCCGCTACCGCATCAGCGGGCAGACGCCGCCTGCCCGGCTCTGGACCCTCTTTACCGCCGACAATGGCGGCAATCCGGCAGCGGTGAAGACCGGGCATCCCTCAGCGCTCAATTCCTGGACGGTGCTGCGCAATCAAGACAGCAGTTTCTCGATCGAGATCTCAGCCGTCGCGCAGCCGGGCAACTGGCTGGCCCTGCCGGAGGCCGGCACCTTCCGGCTGGTGCTCACGCTGTTCGACACCCCGACAGCCGGCAGTTCCGGCGTGATCGACCTCGCTATGCCGAAGCTCACCAAGACCGGATGCGGCAATGCTTAGGATATTTTTCGCCGTCCTGACCGGCCTTTTCGGCGCAGCCCTGCTGCATCTCGTCATCATCCTGTCGCTGCCGCATTTCACCGGCAGGGATGCGGCGACCCGCGTGGAGGCAGAGGGCGACCTCAACAATTTCTACCTGCTCGGCGACCAATATGACGAGGCTGGCCTTGCCAATGGCGACCCCTTCCTGCGCACCGCCGTCTGCTCCTTCGACGTCGAGGATGCGCCGGTACATTTCACCGCCAAGGGCAACGTGCCCTTCTGGTCGATCGCGATCTATGACAGTGCCTCCAACGAGGTCTTCAGCATGAACGACAGAACATCGGTCGGCGGCGCGCTCGACGTGCTGGCCGGCAGTCCGATCCAGCTGACAGACCTGCGCAAGAACTTGCCGCAGGAGCTGCAGCAGGCGATCCTGGTGGAAATGGCACGGCCGGACGGCTATGCCGTGCTGCGGACGCTGGCGCCGCAGGCGAGCTTCGATGAGGCTGCGCGCAACTTCCTGACGGAAGCCGGCTGCGAGCAATTCGCTCGCTGAGGTTGAAGAGCGGTTACTTCTTGTTGACGCGCGGCGCGGGCGCCGGACGATGTTTCGGGCTCTCGGCGAGCCGCTCGTAGCGGACGCCGGTGAACCAAAGGATCTTGGCTTCGCGGGGCTCTTTGTCCGGGCGACGCGGCGCCCGCGGCCGCCGATCCGCCAATGCGACTACTATTGCCATTCTCGTCTCCATGCACTGCCCGAGACGGATGAAGTTGCGATGGATTTCACCCTGCCCGCCAATGTGCGGGCCGGCGCGTCCTGCAGTGCCGGGATAACCGGACCGAGGGCATTCGCGCCTTTCCCACGGCACCTGATTGAAATACCGTGATGCGGAGTTTCAACGATCCAAATACTCAAATCGCGTCGTTCCTATCCGAATTGAGACAGATGACAGTTAACAGTTTACTAATACTCGGCCGATGCCAAACACAGTTCGCGTTACTTTCCCTTTAACGCTCGAAGAGCTGATTTGGTTTCACCCCGCCTGCGCAAACGGCCGGCTGGAGATCAACGGATAAAATTAGAAACAATTCATATACTTGACATCAGCGCTGCAATTCGCCGGCCGAGAAAAATGGCGACGTTGCAAAAATACATCATGAAAATATTTAATTGCGAGGCGCACAGATGCGCGTATGTTCGCTCATGTCGATCACACGTTTCCGGCTTCCGATCGATCGGGATTTCCACGTTCTTGCCGGAATGCGGAGGGCAAGCGGTGTCTTTGCTGGTGAATTCATCTTTCTCGCCTGAAGATCTCGACGTGCTGCGCAGTGCGCTTGATGCCTGGTGCGCAGAACGGCGCATCGACATCAAAAGCGTCGACGCGCAATTCGCGGCATCCGCAGCACTCGACCTTTATCAGGCCGGTTACGACAGCCGCGAAAAACTGCTGCACGCGCTGCGCGATCACAGGATCGCCTGATTTTTCCTCTATCTCGGCAGCGATGCTGCGATCGTCTCAACGCGCCTTCCAAACCACCCATTTTTATATTGCCGGCTGACAATGCCGATACACGTTCGGCGTGTATATTTCTGTTGCATTTTAATAAAATCTTCAGCATGCATTAACCGTACCGGTGTAGGATTTGTTCATAACCGTATGGCCTGACATGCGTTCCGCCAGCGCATATCGGCCCTTGGTCCCCTTATTCTGCGTTTTCGGGGTGTTTTTGTGCGTGACCGGTTTCGAGACCTAGAAGGCCCCTTGGCCGTCAGGAAAAAGGACGTGGTATTGATGGCGACTGTCAGCAGTTTCGAGAACCTGTCTCATCCGACACGGTCCGAACTGCGCCAATTCGCCGAGCTTTTCATGCCGCTATTCCAGGCCTCCTCCGACGAGGCCAAGCGCCAAGCGGTCGCCGCCCTTTCTCAATGCGAGAACATGCCGGCCGCAGTGGCGCTGTTCATCGGCAACCAGCCGATCGAGATCGCAGCCCCTTTTCTTGCCGCCTCAAAGGCCGTCGCCGACGATACGCTGATCACCATCGCACGCATGCAGGGTGCAGCGCATGTCAAGGCGATCGTCAGCCGCGATTCACTCTCGCCGAAGGTCATCGATGCTTTGGTGGCGCTGCGCCAGAGCCAGCCGCGGTCGGCGACCACATCGGCGCCGGTCATGGAATCGCCGGCGGTGCCGCTTTCGCCGGCGCCTACCGAGACCAACGAGGCAGATGCGCTGGAGGAACAGCGGGTTGCCAATGAAGAGGCATTGCGCGAGCGTATCCTCGGGCTTGCCGGCCATCTCGGCCGTGCCGACGAGGACAGGCTCGGTCTGCGCACGCTCACCGACATTCAGGAGGCGCTGCTGGTGCGCTTTGCCCGCTCGCGTGAGGCGACGCATTTCGCGACCGCACTTGCCGATGCGCTTTCCGCCAGCCGCTGGCTTGCCGAGCGCATCATGCTCGATCTTTCCGGCCAGCAGCTCGCCACGACGCTGACGAGCCTCGGCATGGGCTTTCTCGATGCCGTCTTCGTGCTCGAAAGGCTCTATCCGCACCTTACCGAACAGCAACACAACGTCACGCGCGGCTGGATGGTGCTCGATGCGCTCGACCCGGAAGAATGCCATGAACGCGTCGAAGCCTGGCGGCGCGCCGACCGCTACACCTATAGGCACGACGTACCCAATGTGCCCGCACCTCAGGAAACGCCCAACCACCGCTTCATCCGCCAAGCGCCGCCGCAGCGCGACATGCGCGTCATGGGGCGGCGATCTCGCTGAGCTGGAATGACTAACCTCACCGCATGCTGAGCTGTTTGAAATTAGGAACTGACGAGCGCCTTGGCTCAGCCGCCCTTCGCAAGCGGGATCATGTCCCCCAGTTCCTCCGCCTCCAGCTCAACGATCCAGAGATCGGGGTCGAATTTACGTTCGCGCTCCAGCATCGCCCGCACCGCTTCCGGATCGCTGCGCGACAGGCGGACCTCGAACAGACGGTCGCCGGCCTGACCTTCGTCGAAAGCGGTCTGCGGCGCCGGCGCGTAGAGCGTTTCCAGGCCGTTGCGGAAGTGCTGGCGGATAAAGATCGCCCCGGCTTCCTCGGCGCCCTTCTTCTCCACGGCGGCGAAATCGCCGCTGGCGAAGACGCGGCGCAGGAGGGCTGAAACGAAGATGTCGGCGCGTAATCTCATCGGCGCGGTATAGACCGGCGCGCCGGTGGCGGCAATGCGGGGCCAGAGTTTGACCTCAGGGGTCAGACCTTGACCGCCAGCCGCAATCCGCCCCAATGCCGTCCGCGCACTGTGATCGGAGCGGAGATATCCTTCATCATCACGAAATTGCCGCCGCCCATGTCGCGCCTGTAGGTCTGGACGAGGAAGGGCGCGGTGCTGCGGCCGGCGGCAAGGCCGACGCGATCGGCGAAGATGCGGCGATTGCGGCAATTGGCGGTGTTCCAGACGCTGTCGCCAGGCCGCTGGGCTTGCGAGAATTTCCGGTTGTGGGTCGGCAGATAGCCGTTTTCGTCGATCGCCGCGCAGAAAGCGATGCGCTCGTCCAAGGTTGTGACGGGTTCCTGGATCGGCGGCAGCAGGCGGTCGGTGAGTTCGGTGAAGGCTGCCATCATCTGTGCCGGATCGGAGCCTGGTATCGGCCGATACCGCCGGTCGAAAAGAGCATCGAGCCCGATCTGCCCTTCCGCGACGGCGCGCTCGAAGGCGCCGGAAATCTGTCTTGCCACCGACTGCGCTTCCTCGATCCAACGGCTGTCGGCGGTCTTGACGCCAGCGCTCGCCGTCAGCTGGATCAGGGTTTCCGAGAGGCCGACGACGCTGTCGACACGTTTTGCCGCCTGCTGCAGCCTGACATTCGAGCCGGCGACCTCGGCCGACATCTCGCCGAGTTTCTCGACGAAGCCGGCGCATTGCTGGTCGACCGCCTCGGTGGTGTTGGCCATGACAGTCGAACTGTCGAGGATGCGGGTGATGACATGTTCCATGCTTTCGAAGGCGCCGCGCATCGCCTCCGACTTGTCACGCACGCCGGCGGCACTGTCGCGCGCATCGCTGCCGGCGGCCGACAGCCGGTCGATCTTCACGCGCAGTTCGTCCAGCGTCTGCTGGATGGAACCGGTCGCCTTCGAGGTCTGCAGCGAAAGCGCGCGGACCTCGGTGGCGACGACCGCAAAACCCTTGCCCGCATCGCCGGCGCGCGCCGCCTCGATCGCGGCGTTCAGCGCCAGCAGGTTGGTCTGGCGGGCGATGGTGCTGATCTCCTCGGCGATATTGTCGACATCGGCAAGCGACTTCGAGAAGCCGGCGATCTCAGCGCCGATCTCGTTGGAGGACTGGACCATGTGGCCGATCTCGGCGACGGAGCCCGTCAGGCGGTCGGCCGATTCTTTCAGCATGTGGCGGGCCTCGGTCGCCGTGCGGTCGGTCTCGCGCAGCGACACGGCGACCGAGCGGTTGGTCTCTGCAATCGAAAGCGCGGTGCGGGTGACATGATCGAAGGCGGAGGCATGCCGGGCCGACATTCCCGCCATGTCCTGGATGGCGCCGGCGATATCGACGAGATCGATGCCAAGGGTGGAGGCTTCTTCGGCAAGACGCAGCAGGATGCGGCGCAGCGCCTCGCGATCAGGCCCTCCCGCTTCGACCGCCGGCTCTCCGGCCAGATCGTCTATCGCCTTCAGCGCATGCATGTCCGACGCTCCTCCGCCCAATCAGAAAAGCTTCCGTCAACATCGTTAATAAGCTGCAAACAGCAGCCTCGCCTTAGACTTAGGTTGTAGGGCGAAGCCAACCGTGCGGCATCATGGCGGTTAGATCGCGCCGATTTCCTTGAGTTTCTTCAGCACCGCCTGGTTCGGCTCGCCGTCTTCGGGCAGGTTGTAGTGCTTCTGAAAATGGCGGATGGCCGCGCGGGTCTGCTCGCCGGCGACGCCGTCGACGCCGACATTGGCATAGGCCATGTTGGAAAGACCCTTCTGGATCTTCAACACCAGGTCGACATTGGTGATTTGGCTTGATGGAACCTGCTTTGCCGCCGATGGAACCGTTTTGACGGTCTTCTCGGCGCTGCGGATCGCCGCTGCCACCGGGTCTTCCGCCGCCGCCTTCGAGCTGACATCCTCGGGCGGCTTTTCGGCGGGTACGGTCGAGGGGCCGGCAGCATCGGTCTTCAGCGCCACGAGCACCTCCGGCGTCGGATCGCCGGTCTGGGTCATGCCGACGGTTTCCTCGAAGAAGAGAATGGCCGCACTGGTGCGGGGGCCGATGATGCCGTCGGGTATGCCGTTATAGAGGCCGCGGCGCACCAGCTGCTGCTGGATGTCCATGACGAGTTGGCTCGGCTGCTGGCCGGGTGCGGCAGGCGCCGGTGTCGCGTTGGTGGCGGCGGTATCCTGCGGCCGTTCGATCCGGAAGGTGGTGACGTCACCCTGTTGCTCCTCGGCCGGACGGCGGGCGCCGAGCACGGTTGGGGACTGCGGATCGCGGGTGCGGAAGATCGGATGCGGATGCAGGCCCGGCTGATACCAGAGCGCATTGGCGGCGACGAAGGAGAAGATGACGGCGAAGGTGATCGTGCCGCCGGCGACCGACGGATTGCGGCCGATGACGCCGCCGAGCACGGAGGCGCCCTGCAGGCCGAGCCCGCCGAGGGCGGCGGCGCCTGACATCAGAAGGCCCGGCTGCTGGCGCTTCCCCTTAGGCGATTTTCGCTTGCGCGCGGCCATCGAAACGCCCCTCTTCTAATTCTGCACCTGTGTTGACCGCGCCCTTCAGCCGCGGCGGAAACTCGACAGTCGCGCCATGGCCGACGTCTTCGGCGTGCTGGGCAGCCGAGCCGTCCATTGCGATCTCAATGGTAATGATCGTGCCTTCGCCCGGCTGGCTGGCGATGGCGAAATACCCGCCATGCAGCGCCACCAAGCCCTTGACCAGGGAGAGACCGAGGCCGGAGCCTTCGAACTGTCGGGTATAGTCGTTCTGGATCTGGACGAAGGGCTGGCCGAGCAATGCCAGCTTGTCGGCCGGGATGCCGATGCCGGTGTCGCTGACCGTCAGCTTGAGGATGCCGTCGCGCGCTGCCGCATCGACCGAGACCACGCCGCCGGCCTCGGTGAACTTTATGGCATTGCCGACGAGATTGATGAGGATCTGCTGGATGGCCCGCTGATCGGCGACGACCTCGCCGAGGCCGCGCTGGATACGGCTCGTCAGGGTGAGGCCCTTGGTCTTCGCCTGCAATGCCAGCATCGATTCGCAGGATTTGACGGAGCTTGATATGTCGAAGGCTTCGAGGATCAGCTCGTAGCGGCCGGCTTCGATCTTGCTCATGTCGAGCATGGTGTTGACGACGGAGAGCAGATGCGCCCCGGATTCGCGGACCAGGCCGACATATTCGCGCTGACGGTCGTTTTCGAACTTGCCGAAATATTCGCCGATCAGGATGTCGGAAAAACCGAGAATGGCGTTCAGCGGCGTGCGCAACTCATGGCTGACGGCGGCGAGGAAGCGCGATTTGGCATCATTTGCGGATTCGGCATCGGCCGCGCGGTTCTGGGCTTCGTCACGCAGCTGTTGCTCGACGGAGACATCGCGCAGCTGGGCAATGATGGCGGCAAGTTCGCCGTCGGCATCGCGCCGGGCCGTCATGTCCATTCTCAGATAGGCAAACTGGCGTTGATCACGCGAGACCGAGGGCCGGTCGAGGCGCAGGTCGACGCTCTGAGCATCCTCGCCCCGGCGCAGGCCATCGAGCGCCTGCAGGAAAAGAATGCGGTCGGAGACATGCACCTGCTCGAGGAAGCCCCTGCCCTTCGGATCGCGCATCCAGGCGAGGAAGTCGCGTCGGTCGCGACCGCCGACGGTCGCCACACTGCCGTGCGGGTCGAGGAAGAAGACGAGGCCCGGGGTGGCGGCAAGGAAGAAATCCTCGGCCGACTGCGTGGCGATACCGGCAGACGAACCCTGACGGGCTAGCGCGATGCTGCCGACGGCGGAAAAGAGAAAGGCGGCGCAGACCATGGCGACACCTGCCGGCAGCGCCACGGCCGGACTGGTGACCGCCGAAAGGCCGACAGGAGCGGCAACGAGAGCAGCCGACGAGAGCAGCACGAGGCGGCGCAGGATCGCGAGCTCGCGTTGGCGCACGGCTTCACCGCCGCCCGTCCGGGAGAGCCAGCTTGTCGCTGCCCGGTCTACGAGGGCCGTCATCCAGCCGCCAATGTTACTCAATACACGCACGCAATACCCGCCCGAAAGGCTGTCTATCGATCCGGACAATAGGCCTTGGCGACTTAAAGAAAGGATAAGGCAAAAGCGCTGTTCACAGCCTGAAACGGCCGAAATTCTCGTTTTGAAGCATCTGGAAGGCTCTTTGCCTTTTGTGGTTAATAGGGGGTAAGCGACGGATTTTCCTCATATTTCAGCATTGCGTTAACTCCTGTGGCAAGGCGAGCCGGCAAAAGTCCTGCAATTGCAAGCAGGTGCTGCCCTGATGCTTAACGGCGATCGGTCGCATTCGACTAAAATACGGGTCAAATACCGTTCGCTAAAATTTGAACTAAATTTGCCGCAAATGCGCGTGAGTTTCGAAAAGCGGCATTCGCAACTTGGCGGTAGGGTGAAAACACACCGGACAACCGGCCTGATTCGGCAACAAGAACCGGACGGGAAAACAGGATGGGCAACGACAATGTGGTTTCTGATCAAAGGATCCTTCTGGTTTGGCCTCGTGCTCGTGCTTCTTTCCGTCTTCAGCACGGAGAGTTCCGACAAGCTCGCCAACGGCCCGCAATTGCAGCTTTCCGACGCGTTCACGGCGGCAAGCGGCGCCTACGACTATTTGACCGGCATGTGCTCGGAGAAGCCAGAGGTCTGCGCCAAGGGCACCGAGACCCTCACCGCACTCGGCTACCGGGCCCGCGAGGGAGCCCACGTCGCCTACCAACTGCTCGACAGCCAATTCAAAGATGAGGCGCCGGCAACCGCAAAGCTTGCCGAACCGCAGATGCCGGTGGCGCTCAACATGCCTTCCCTCACCACGCCTGCCATTCAGGAAAAGGTGCGCGAGGCAAAGGCCGCGCTCAACCAGCCGATGCCTTACCGTCCGCCGGTCGAGGACGATGCCTCCCCTGAGGCGGTGGTGACCGGCGCCATTCCGCTGCCGACGCCGAAACCGGCGACCTGACCCTTAACCAGCTTGCATCGGTGGTCCGCATGACGCGGAGATGCCCCATGCCTGACGTGCCTGCCCTGTTTAATTCAGCATGTTGCTGCGCCGTAAGGATGCTCATCCCTCACGGCGTTTCTTTTTAACGGTTCAAATCTGCCGGTCTTTCACCTATATGCAGTCTTAGAGCACTTCCTGACGCATTCCGGACGCAAAACCGCTGCGCACTTTTGCTGGAACTGCTTTAATAGTGAAAGGCTACCATGGCATCCCTCGACCAGATCATCGACGACTTCGCCTTCCTGGACGATTGGGAAGACCGCTACCGCTATGTCATCGAACTCGGCAAGGCGCTGCCCGACTTGGCGGAGGAAAAGCGTACCTCCGAGAATAAGGTGATGGGTTGCGCCAGCCAGGTGTGGCTGGTGAGCCATACGGCAGGCGATCCCGACAATCCCGTCATGAGCTTCGAGGGTGATTCCGACGCCCATATCGTGCGCGGCCTCGTCGCCATCGTGCTTGCCACCTATTCCGGCAAGACGGCCTCCGAGATCGCCGGGCTCGATGCCTTCGAGATATTCTCGAAGATCGGCCTGGTGGAGAACCTGTCATCGCAGCGTTCGAACGGACTGCGGTCGATGGTGAACAGGATCCGAGAAGAGGCGAGAGTCCGCGCTGCGGCTTGACCGTGCTCGTGGCTGCTGGCCCGTTTTGAAAGCGACAGGACGGGCGAGTGGGGCGGTGCCGGCTCTGCAATCGAGTATATTAACACTTACTCATAGTATAGGAAAACATTCTAAGCCCGTCGGCAAAGCATAAGACGGGACCGCTTACGCTGTCGTGGCGTCCGGCCGAAACGGGCCGGCCGGTCGACCAGCCGACTCCGTTTGAGCCAACAGAATGCTTCAATCTAACCCGGAAAGGCTCTAAATATCGGAATGAGTATTTTTTCGTCTTGAAAAAGCGCACAAAAAGCCGGGCACAAGACCCGGCTTTTTGTCGTCGATGCTTTCGAAAAAGCTCAGCCGCGGCCGCGCTTGCGGCGCTGCCCGAGGCCCATTTCCTTTGCCAGGCGCGAACGCGCTTCGGCATAAGCGGGCGCTACCATCGGGTAATCGGTCGGCAGATCCCACTTCTCGCGGTATTCTTCCGGCGAGAGGCTGTGATGCGTCATCAGGTGACGCTTCAGGGACTTGAAGTTGCCGCCGCATTCCAAACACGTGATCTGCTCGTCCTGTACGGACTTGCGGACAGAAACTGCAGGCTTCTGTTTTTCGACGATCGCCGCAGCAGGCTGCGGTACGGACGTGTTGCTCAGTGCCGAATGCACGTCGGAAATCAGATTGGCCAGGTCGCTGACCGGTACAACATGGTTGCTGACATAGGCCGCGACGATGTCGGCTGTCAGTTCCACAAGCAGCTCCGGCGCATTGCCGGTCGCTATATCCGTCATATTCTTTCTCCTGTTAGCATGCTCAAACGGTCTTTGACTGACACGCCAAAGACCCGCCTCGTAGAAGCGAACAGCAAAAGCACAGGAAGCGACCTTCTGTTTCGAAAAACGCGAAATCCACCCCTAGATTCCGAAGAGCGTAACCTGTTCTTATACTGCCTGACTGGAAACCACTACGTTATGCCCCAGGCGATGGCCTCAGTTTAGACATTAAAAATCAAAACTGAGGGACTTGGAAGCAGTACGATTGCAATCCACAATCAGAACTCTACTTGCATTTTCAAATACCATCGTTTGGTCGAAAGGCCAATTATTATTTGTCGTTTTTCTTGAGAAAAAATGACAGATGAAGAATTGAGGGTCTCTTCGGCAAGCTTTACTCACAGCTTCCTGTGCATAAGTTTTGCATAAATCTGGTAAAGTCGCCGAACAGCATAGGCTCAACGATCCCTGATATCGTCACGGACCGAGAGTGCACCGAGATCATATCCCGAACGATGGGCAGCTCTGGCAAGCAGGTGGGCAGACACCGGCGCCGTCAGCAGGAAGAAGACGAAACCGGCAAGGGCGCGGGCGAGAATCGCCGGGTCCTCTGAATAGAGACCGGCGGCAAGGAGCAACAGCCCGGAGCCGACGGTCCCCGCCTTCGAGGCCGAATGCATGCGCGTATAGAGATCGGGCAGCCGGACCAGGCCGATCGCCGCCGCAAGCGCAAAGAGCGCACCGACGATCAAAAGCAGGGCGGTGACGGCAGCCACGATATAATCGATCATCGCTTCTTTCCCCCTGCCCGGCGCTTTTGCGTGTTGCCGTTTGCCGCAGCGGCGGGCGGCTTCGATTTGATGTTGCCGCGCGACAGCACGAATCGGGCGAAGGCGACGGTCGCCAGGAAACCGACGAGGCCGAGCGAAATGGCGATATCGATATAGAGCGAAAAACCGGTCTTGACCGCGATGACGGCGATGAAGCCGATGGCGATGCCGGTCAGCATGTCGAGGGCGAGGATCCGATCCGGCAATGTCGGGCCGGCAACGACGCGCCAGACGGTCAGAATCAGCGCCAGGCCGAGGATGACGAGTGCGGTCGAGGATGCGACCGCGACGATGGCGGCAGGTGTGATCACCGGAAGGCCTCCATGATCTTGCGTTCGAAACCGTTGGCGATATCACGCTTGGTCGTCTCGGGATCGGAACAATCGAGCGCGTGCACAAAGAGCGTGCGGCGATCGGGCGAGACGTCGACCGAAAGCGTGCCGGGTGTCAGCGTGATGAGGTTTGCGAGCAAAGTGATCTCGAAATCGCTTGTCACCGTCAGCGGGAAGGCGAAGATGCCGGGCTTCAGCTTCATATCGGGCGAGAGGACGGTGACCGTGACCTTCCAGGCCGACAGCGACAATTCCTTCAGGAACAGAGCGGCGAGCGAGAGCACCGGGAGGACGCGGGGGATATGTCCCTTGCCGCCGAAGGATTCACGGATGATGACCAGCGCCAAGGCCCCAAGCAGCAAGCCGAGGACGAGATTGTGCAGCGAGCCGCTGCCGGTAACGGCGATCCAGGCAATGGCAAGCAACAGGTTGAAGAGGAAGAAGATCACGGCGCGCGCCCTTCCGGGAAGACCGAATGAAGATAGGCCTGGGGATCGGCCAGGCCGGCAGCGGCCGATTGCGACAGCGCCAGCAACTGTTCCGGCAGGATGCCAAAACCGACGACCAGCGCTGTCAGTGCCGCGAGCGGCAGACCCGTGTGCCACCTGGCACGGGGAGACCTCAGGGTTGTCGACGACAATGCTATCGGCGTCGGGGCTATCGGCGCCGGGCGCCAATAGGCGAGCAGGAAGAGACGGCCGAAGGCAATCGTCGTCAGAAAACCGCCAACGAGGATCGAGGCCGCCAGCCACCAGGCACCGAGATCGAGCGAGGCCTTGACGAGAATGACTTTCGGCCAGAAGCCGGAAAAGGGCGGCAGGCCGCAGGCGGCAAGGAAGAGCGCGAGGGAGAGCGCGGTGAAGCCGCCGCTTTGCCTGTAGAGCCCGCCGAGGGCCGACAGTGAAAAGCCGCCGCCGCGCCGGGCAATCTCGCCGGCGGCAAGATAAAGCGCCGTCATCAGCACCATGGAATGGAGCGCATAGAAGACCGCGCCGCTGATGCCGCCAAGACCGCCGAGGGCGACGCCCGCCAGCATATTGCCGATGCCCGATATGACGACATAGCCGAACAGCCTGCGGATATCGTTTTCGGCGAGCGCGCCGAGAGCGCCGACGAGAATGGTCGCGGCGGCGGCGAGCGCGATCACCAGGCTCAATTCCTGGCGCTCCATCGGCAACAGCATGACCATCACCCGGATCAGCGCGTAGATGCCGACCTTGGTGAGCAGGCCTGCAAACAGCGCCGAGACCACGATGCGCGGCGTATGGTAGGCGGCGGGCAGCCAGAAGTTGACCGGGAAGGCTGCCGCCTTCATGCCGAAGGCGAGCAGGAAGAGGCTTGCCAGCGTCATCAGCGGCGCCGTGCCGCGTAAATCCCCAGCTTTTGCGGCGATATCGGCCATATTGAGCGTGCCGAAGGCGGCATAGAGGATGCCGACGCCGACCAGGAACAGGGTCGTGGCAATCAGATTGAGCACCGCATATCTCAGCGCACCGTCGATCTGCTCACGTTCGGAACCAAGAATGATCAGCCCGAAGGAGGAGATCAGCAGCACCTCGAACCAGACATAGAGATTGAAAATATCGCCGGTGAGAAAGGCGCCGGTGACGCCGGCCATCAGCAGCATGAGCAGCGGGAAGAAGCCGTATCGCCGGCCGCTTTCGCCGATATCGGCCAGCGCATAGATGCCGCCGGCGAGCGCGGCAAGGGCCGCGGTGAAGGCCATCAGCGCACCGAAGAGATCGACGGTGAAGGCGATGCCGAAGGGCGGCAGCCAACGGCCCATGACCATGGTCAGCGGCCCGTCGGCCGCGACCTTGGCGAGCAGGGCCGCATCGATCAGCGCCAGCGCCGCTAGGCCCGGAATGGCCAGCCAGGCCTGCAGACGGGGATAGCCGCGCAGCATCAGCAGGACGGCACCGAACGTGATGCAATGGGCGACCGGCAGGATGGCAAGCCAATGACCGATCGGCACCGGAGCAGTGATCAGGGCGGCGGAGACATCGACGGTGGCGGTGGGGGCGGCCATCAGATGGCGCCTCCGCTAGCGCGAGAGAGGGCTTGGGTCAGCATCCGCACCAACATCCTCAATACTCCAATGGCGGCAGCGGCCGGTCGTCGGGCTCGGCGGCGCGCATGTCGCTGGTGTTGTCGGTGCCGAGGTCCTGATAGGCGCGGTAGGTCAGCACCAGCAGGAAGGCGAGGAAGGAGAAGGAGATGACGATCGCGGTCAGGATGAGGGCCTGCGGCAGCGGGTTGGCCGTGCCTGCGGGCAAGCTGTCGAGACCCACCGGGATGATCGGCGGCACCTCGCGCGTCAGCCGGCCGCCGGTAAAGAGCAGCAGATTGACGGCGTTGCCGAGGATGGCGATGCCGAGCATGATCCGGATGGAGAATTTCGACAGCATCAGATAGATGGCGGCGGCGAAGAACAGGCCAACGAGGATCGCCAGAAGCGGCTCCATCATTCCACCTCCTTTTCTTCCAATGCCAACGCGATCGAGGTGATGGCGCCGAGCACGACAAGATAGACGCCGATATCGAAGAGCATGACGCTCGACAGCGGAACCTCGGCGCCGAAAAGCGTCGGATAGATCCAGAGGCCGGTCATGAAGGGAACGGCAAACAAGATGGAGAGGAGACCGGCCGCGGTGGACAGGAGCAGGCCGAAGCCGGCTATCGACAGCGGATGGAAAAACAGTGCCCGGCGAACGGCGCCAACGCCGCGGGCAATGCCGTAGATCGCCAGTCCCGAGGCGGCGATCAGCCCGCCGATGAAGCCGCCGCCCGGCTCGTTATGGCCGCGCAGCAGCACGAAGACGGAAAAAAGCAGCATCAGCGCGGTGAGAAACGGGGCGACGGTGCGGAAAATGAGGGTGTTCACGCGATCAGCCCTCCGCCGTGGGATCATTGGCGGCAAGCTTGCGCTCGCTGCCGGCGCGAATGCGGATCAGCGCCAGGATGGCAAGGCCGGTGACCGCAACGACGGCGATTTCGCCGAGCGTGTCGGTGCCGCGGAAATCGACGATGATGACGTTGACGACATTGGCGCCGTGGGCGATCGATTTGGAATAGGCGTTGAAGAAGGCCGTCAGCGCGTCGTTGAACGGCGCCTGCGTCGCCCGCATCAGCAGAAGCGTGAAGCCAAGGCCGCAGACAAGCGCCAGCGCACCGTCGAACAGCCGGCCGCCGAGCGGCCGATGATCAGCGGGAGAAAGGCGAAGCCTGGTCATGACCAGGGCAAGGATCACCACCGAAAGGGTTTCGACCATGAACTGGGTGAAGGACAGATCCGGCGCGCCGAACAGCAGGAAGATGATGGCGACGGCGAAACCCTGGATGCCGAGCGAGACGATCGCCGTCAGCCGATCGCGGGCGACGAGCACGGCGGCAAGGCCGAAGGCGGCGATCAGGAAAACCGCCCATTCATAGAGTCTCACATCGGTCGGCCAAGCGGGAAAGCGCGGCAGTTCGCCATAGACGACTAGGGGAATGAGGAGGATGGCGGCGACGCAGAGGAAGGTGCAGGTGACATAGATTTCGAGCCGTCCCGGCTGCAGGACACGTATGACGCGGCTAGAGAAGCGTACAAGGCCCGAAATGGCGACATCAAAGCCATGGTCCGGGCCATGGCCGATCGAACGCAGGAAGACGGCCATCAGGAAACGGGCGCGATCGAGCTGCCAGTAGACGCCGATGCCCAGCAGCACGGTCAGGGCGGATAGCGCCAAGGGCAGGCCGAGATGCGGCGTCAGCGAAATGTCGATGTCGGCAGGTGTCTGGCGGATGGCCGACGCGATCGGCGAGGACAGGACGGTATGCGTGAAGGTTGAAAAGATCGCAGCGAGCAGGCCGAGGACAGCAAGAACGGCCGGACCGAGCCAGAGCAGAACCGGTGCTTCGTGCGGCGGTTTCGGTGTCTCCACCGGCCGGCCGAGAAAGGGTTTCAGCGCCACCGCGAAAGCGACTGCGAACATCAGCGCATTGCCGAAGACAGCGATAGACGTAAAGGTTACCGCGCGGACATTGCCGCCGATCAGCGCCGTGTAGATCTCTTCCTTGGCGAGGAAGCCGAAGAAGGGCGGCAGGCCGGCCATGGAGAAGGCCGCCGCAAGCGCGATGATCCATGTCAGCGGCATCGCCCGCATCAGGCCGCTGAGCCTGGTGATATCGCGCGTGCCGGCCTCATGATCGATGATGCCGGCGACCATGAAGAGCGCGCCTTTGAAGAGGGAATGCGCCACCAGATAAAGTGCTGCCGCCTCGACTGCATGGTCCGAGCCGAAGCCGATCAGCATGACAAGCAGGCCGAGCGAGGAGACGGTGGTATAGGCGAGCTTGAGCTTCAGGTCGGTCTGGCGGATGGCGAGCGCGGTGCCGACCACCAACGTCAGCCCGCCAAAGAAGGGCAGAAGGATTTCCCAGGCAGGCGTTGCCCCCATGACGGGGTTGAGCCGCATCAGCAGATAGACGCCTGCCTTCACCATCGTCGCCGAATGCAGGTAGGCCGAAACCGGCGTCGGCGCTTCCATGGCGTTCGGCAGCCAGAAATGAAAGGGAAACTGCGCCGACTTGGTGAAGGCGCCGCCCAGGACCAGGATGAGGGCAGCCAGATAGAACGGGCTTTCGCGCACGATATCGCCGGCGCCGATGAGCCGCGACATCTCGGTGACCCCAGAGATGTTCCAGAGCAGCAGCAGGCCGGCCAACAGGCAGAGCCCTCCCCCGCCGGTCACAACAAGCGCCTGCAGGGCGGCGCGGCGAGCCGCCGCACGCTCGTGATCGAAACCGATCAGCAGGAAGGACGTGATCGATGTCAGTTCCCAGAAGACGAAGAGCATCAGGAAACTATCGGAAACGACGACCCCGAGCATCGCGCCCATGAACAGGAAGATGAAGGAGAAAAAGCGGCCCTGATCCTTGTGTCCTTTGAGATAGCCGCCGGCATAAAGCACGATCAGGGTGCCGATGCCGGTGATCAGCAGCGCGAAAGCCAGCGACAGGCCGTCGAGGAACCAGGAGAAGGAGAGATGATAGCTCGGCACCCAGGAATAGCCGCCGGTGACGACCTCGCCTCGCGCGATCTGAGGAATGAACCGCAGGAAATGCAGGAAGGCGAGCAAGGGAGCGATCGCCAGGAGCCAAGCACCACTGGCGCCGAAGATGCGGATGACAAAAGGAGCGACAAGAGCGCCGGCGAGTGGCAGACACAGGGCCAGAAATGTCAAAGCCGTGACATCGGCCATGTCTCCTCCTCTACCGAGATATTTCCTTGGATCGGGATCAATCCAACGATGAAATCATGCAGCAATTCAAAGTGCTACAGCATCTTTTGCGCATCTGACAAGACGCGCGGCGCTGTAAAGGCAACGGACGAAAAGCCGGCGAAAACCGGCCTGTCTTCTGACTTAGGCGAAACGAGGGAGTGTCTCAAGCGATTTCGGCCCGTCCTGCGAAGCACGCGATGTTCGAAGCCGATCAGGCCGTCGATCTGGAAAGGCGCGTCAGCAGCCGGGCGATGCAACCGTGCAGGATGAACACCAGAAGCGTCAACGGCCAGAGCAGGCAAGCAAGGAGCCCGGCGAGACGATGAAGCGTCAAGCCGTCATGGTTGGCCCAGCCTTCCAACAGGGTGACCGCCATGGCTGCCACGGCCACAAGGCCGTAGAGCAGGACGATTGCTGCCTCAAACACCAGTGATTCTCCAATGCACGCAACATTAACCCTAACAGAAAACCCCTAACGGATGTAAAAGCAAGCCTCTTCCCCCAATTGGGTATGCGGCCAATCTCATGGCGCGCCGCGGGAGACTTGATGAAGTGAATGCGGCGCACCACATTTTCTCGCGAAACGGAACCCGCCCCTCGGCGAAAGGAGCACCTCATGTCCGAAACTGCGACCACCGCCAAGATCCACAAGACCGACGCCGAATGGAAAGAGCAGCTCACCCCCGAGCAATACCGCATCACGCGCCAGCACGGCACCGAACGCGCCTTCACCGGCCCCTACTGGGATTCGTTCGAGACAGGGCTTTACCGCTGCGTCGGCTGCAACGCGCCACTTTTCCGCTCCGACACGAAATTCGATGCCGGCTGCGGCTGGCCGAGCTATTTCGAAGCGGTGTCGCCCGAAGCGGTGATCGAGCATCGCGACACGACCCACGGAATGGTGCGCACCGAAATCCGCTGCGGCAGCTGCGACGCCCATCTCGGCCACGTCTTTCCGGACGGCCCACCGCCGACCGGCCTGCGCTACTGCATCAACGGCCACTCCATGGTGTTCGAGCCTGGGAAATAGGCCTGAACCTGCGATCGGCATCTGCCGATCCCGCGGCCATGAGGAGACTAAGCGCGACAGAAATTTCCGTGCCATCATGGACGACATGGTAGCGGCGGCGGCCAAGTGGTCGGCCGCCGCCCTCGTTTCGATCAGCTTCTGATGGCGATGCGCCTGACCTGTGACTGCGCCTTTTCGGTCTTGGGCAAGGTGACGGTCAGGACGCCGTTCTTGAAGGTGGCGTCGACCTGATCTTCCTTGACCTCGGTCCCGAGGGGGATGCGTCGCTCGAAGCGGCCATAGTAGCGCTCCGAGAACTGCTTCTCCTTGTCTTCCGTCTCCGAACGCTTTTCACCCTTCAGCGTCAGAACGCCATCATCGAGAATGACCTCGATGTCCTTTTCCTCAAGGCCGGGGACTTCGGCCGTCACCTTGATATCCTTATCGGTGTCGGAGATCTCGACACTCGGCCAGCCGGCACCGAAACCGCTGGCGCCCCGCAGTGACGGCAGGCCAGAGCCGAAGCTGCGGAAAGCATCGTCGAACAGCCTGTTGACCTCGCGATGGAGCGACAGGACGGGATCATGGTCGTCCTCGCGGAGGAGACTCGGAACTTGGTGGCCGTTGCTGCGGCCCCATGGAATCAAATCACGAACACTCATGGCTTACTCCTTTCTGGTGGTTCTTGGGCATTCCTGACGGTTCAGGCTGCCTGCGTCTCGGCCTTGATCTGCTTGGTCTCGGCCTTCGGCATTGCATTCCCAGTTCCGATCTCGATCTGGCGCGGCTTCATCTCTTCAGGAATTTCACGCTTGAGATCGATAGTCAGCAGACCGTTGACGAGGCCGGCATCCACGACCTTGACGTGGTCGGCCAATTCGAACCGACGCTGGAAGCTTCGACCAGCAATGCCGCGATGCAGGTATTGAACATCTTCGCCGTTCGCCTTCTGCCCTGAGACGACGAGCATGTTCTGCTCTTGGATGATCGCCAGTTCGTCCTGCGAGAAGCCCGCCACTGCCATGGCGATGCGGTATTCGTCCTCGCCGGTTTTGACGATATCGTAAGGCGGCCAGTTGTCGATTGTCTCGGCGCGGCTTGCAGCCTCGAGTGCGTTCAACATCCGCTCGAAGCCGACGCTCGACCGGATCAGGGGGGAGAAATCGAGGTTTGTCCTCATAGCCATATCCTCCTTACAAGCAACATGGATACAAGAGACGCCAAGAGCGACAGGCGTCTCCTGGACCTGTCGATCCCTGCTCGGCGATCGACAATACTGATATAATTCAGCAGTTTACCGTTTCAAGAGGAGAGAATTTCTCAGCGAAAAATTGCTTTCTTCGAAGGCACCACCATATCTGAGCTGAGCTTGAGAGAGGAGAAATGGTTATGACAATGACTTCAAAGGACGTCATCGCCGTCCTCGGGCCCGCCGATGAAACGCTCGTGGCCGAGGTCATCGCGACAGGCGCCACCCAGGCTGAACTCGCCGAGGCATTTGCGTGGGCCAGCAACGACGAAGCCTTGATGGGTGAAGGCCGGCCTCTGCCAACAGGCAGGGTTGCTGCGCTTGTTGATCTGCTGAGTTCGGATGAAGAGGAACCGGAATAGGAAAGGCGGATGACCCGCCTCCCCACTGATCCGTCATGCTGTCGTGAACACCTGAACATTGCCGTGGCGATCCATCACATCGACCCCGACCGGCGAATGGCGACGCCAGCCGAGCCATTACCGATCAACAGGCCGCTGCATTCCGTTCGCTATAGCCACCAGCGGCTAATCGGACCGAACGAATGGCGAGTTGCGATTGCACTAAATCGAATCCGACAGTCCCAGCAGATCGTTGCGTGCCCGCCAGCCATTGTTGCCCATAGGGTCTTACCAACCGCTCGGCATCGCGCGAAACCCGCAATCAATCGTGATCGGCGGGGCATGGCCAAGTGGTGGGTGCCGAAAGGCCTGCCGGCAGCTTGGTCGAGGCATCGCCGCAGGCAAGGTCGATCTGCGCCTGTTCGAGCCCGGCGGCGCCCGAGAGGTCGAGGCCTTCGATGCGGGTCAGGAACATGAAGGCGCGCTCGAAGGTCGCCGGGCCTTCGAAGGTGGCCTTGGAGAGATCCGCGCGGGAGAGGTTGGCGAAAGAGAATTTCACCCCCGTCAGCACCGCCTTGTCGAAATCGGCGCGGCCGAGTTCAGCCTTTTCGAAGCTCGCGCCGGAGAGCTGGGCGCCGGCGAAATTGGCGCGCTGCAGCTCGGCGCCAGCAAAGGACGCGCCCTCGGCGGCGACATTGGCGAAGCTGGATCGGTAGGCCTCGATCTTGGCGAAATTGGCGCCCTCGGCGTGTGCGCCCTCGAGAGAGGCGCGCACCAGCGTCGCTTTCTCCAGATTGGCGGATTTGACGTTGGCGCCGGCGAGATCGGTCAGCGAAAAATCGGTGCCGACGAGATTGGCGCCTTCGAGATCACTGCCCTGCAACATCAGGTTTTTCTTGGTGCATTCCTGCCAGTCGAGCTTCGGCTCGGCCAGACTGCTGCAATCGGCGGCCCGTGCGGCAATTGGCGAAAATGCCAGAAGCACGAGGGCAAGGAGACCGAGCGACGATCCGTGCATTGCCATTGAACAGTTCACCCCCATCACGCTTACATGACGCTTTCAGGCCGCCTTTCGCGAAGCAGCCTTCCATTTTCTTACACAGCTCAGACTACAATAAAAAGATGGCCCGCGCCGTTCACAATGGATTGCGGTCCGGCTTTTCCTGGCAGGTGGATCAATCCGCCTTGCCGGGCAGGCGAAGTTCCATGCAGGTGAGGTCCAGCCAGCGGCCGAACTTGGTGCCGACTTCGGAAAATCTGCCGACGATGCGGAAGCCGAGCTTTTCGTGCAGCCTGATCGAGGCAACGTTCTCAGCCTCGATACCGGCAATCATCACATGGATATTGCCGGCCGCAGCACGCGCGATCAGTTCCCGCATCAGGCGCCGGCCGATGCCCGCACCGCGGCAATCCTTGTCGACATAGACGGAATGCTCGACCGTGTGGCGGTAGCCGTCGAAAGGCCGCCAGTCGCCATAGGAGGCATAGCCTGCGACCTTGCCCGATAGTTCGGCGACGATGATGGGAAAGCCGCGCGCCTTGCGCGCCCTCATCCATTCCTGCCGATTTTCGAGATCGACCAGGGTGTCGTTCCAGATTGCCGTGGTGTGCTCGACCGCATGATTGTAGATATCGCGGATGGCGGAAAGATCGGCTTCGGTGGCGTCGCGGAGGAGGACAGCGTCTGTCATGATGCTCGGGTTCATATTGTTTGCGAAGGTGGGCATACGCCGCGCCTGCACACATGTAAACGGCGGATGCGAAAGACCGACGACCTCCGGCACATCAGTCGTTCAGAGGCCCGGCGCCGACAGGCTGAAACAGGTGAAGACGGCCGAATAATGCACCGCCGCGGCGGTGACGACGAAGCCGTGCCAGATGGCGTTCTGGAAGCGCAGCTTCTCCCAGACATGGAAGATGACGCCGAGCGAATAGATGACGCCGCCGATGACGATCAGCAGCATGGACGCGGCGGGAATGCGCGAGGCAACCGGCTCGGCCACCAGCACGCCGCTCCAGCCCATAGCGAGATAAAGCAGGATGGCAAGACGGTCGAAACGCCCGGGAAAGGCGCATTTCAGGAGAATGCCGACAGCGGCAAACAGCCAGATCGCGACCAGCATGAACAAGAGCAGCGGGTCGTCGGCGCCGCGTTCGAGAAACGGCGTATAGGTGGCGGCGATCAGCAGGAAGATCGCCGAATGATCGAAGCGGCGCAGATACCACTTCGTGCGCGAGACCGGCCAGGCGTTGTAGGAAAAGGAAATGGCAAGTGTCAGCACCAGCCCGACGCCATAGATCCAGGCGGCGGCGAGCGCGCCGTAGGAGCTCCAGACTGTGGCGTAGAAGATCAGCACGGTAGCCCCGATCAGCGCCAGCACGAGACCGACGCCATGAACGATACCGTCGGCGATCAGTTCGTATCTATCATAAGCCCAGCGAATGCCGTTGAACTCGCCCATGCACGCCAATCCATTTCATACCCGATTGCAATCGTCGCATCGAACGGACGGGCGCGCAACTGCGGCAAAGCGCACAGGCGGTAAATCTTCGTGACAGGCAGCAGGGCGCAAAGTCAAACCTTCTGACGGTCAACCAGCACCGAGCATTTGGCATGGCGCACGACCCGATCAGCGGTGGCGCCGATGAAGTAGTTGGAAAAGTCGGGAACGTGCGAGGCGACGATAATCAGGTCGGCGCCGTGGCTTTCGGCGGCCGAGATGATCGCTTTGGCAGGCGGGCCGTTGCGGATCTCGACAGTTGCTGCAACACCGGCTGCGGCGAGCAGCGCTTCCAGCTGCCCGCGGCTGTCCTTCATGACGTCCTCGACCATATTGGCCGGCAGTTCGATCGCGACATAACTCGGCACATCCTCGACGACATTGAGCGCGATGATCTCGCCGCCTGCGTCGAGCAGAGACGCGGCCTTGCGAAGGATTTTTTCTCCCTTGTCGATGCCGCCGAGCGCGATCGCTACGATGATCTTCCTGTACATGGCTTCCCTCCATGACTGAGATATAAGTTTTCCTCTAATGGAGATATGGGCGCATTGATCGCAATCAAGTGGGCGCAAGTCATCGTCAACATCTGCTCAACGCTTCATCCTCAAAAACAGGTCTTCTGTGAACAATTGGAATGCGCCATATAGGGATCAAGTACGGCAGCCGACGGGAGATCAGAGGCGAATGAACCGGCGAAACTTCCTCGGGCTTGCCACGGGCGGCATGTTTGCCGCCACCGCCGGTACGCCTTCTATCCTACGGGCCAATTCAGAGGCAGGAGAACAAGCCATGACGACCGAAACTTGCTATGCGCTGACACGGCCCGCCTATATCGACCAGTCGCATCTGGTCGTGACCGACCTCGGTCTAGTTTCCGGCTTCTACCAATCGATGCTCGGCCTGAAGGTGATCGAGAAGACGGCGAGCGGCGAAGTGCTGGGTGTCGGCGACCTGCCTTTGCTGACGCTGACGACCGCAAAGAATGCGACCATCGCGCCGCGCAATGCCGCCGGCCTTTTCCACACCGCCTTCCTGATGCCGGACCGGACGGAGCTCGCACGCTGGCTGCGCCATGCGGCACAGAATAACGTCGCGCTGGACGGCGCCTCGGACCATCTCGTCAGCGAGGCGATCTATCTTTCCGATCCCGAAGGCAACGGCATCGAGATCTATGCCGACCGGCCGCACGAACAATGGAAATTCCATGAGGACGGCATGGTGGAGATGGCGACGCTACGCCTCGACCTGCAGGCGCTCTACAACAGCGCGCCTGATGAGCGCTGGGACGGCATGGCTGCGGGGACGGCGATCGGCCACCTGCATCTGCAGGTCGGCGACATCCCGCAGGCCGACGCCTTCTACCGCGACGTCCTCGGCCTCAAGCTGATGGCGCGCTATCCGGGCGCGAGTTTCTTTGCGAGCGGCGGCTACCACCACCATCTCGGCGCCAATATCTGGAACAGCCGCGGCGCCATGGCACGCGCCGGCAACATGACCGGGCTGTCCGACTACAAGATTCGTTTCAACGACAAGGGCACGCTGGATGCGGCCGTCTCCAAACTGGATAATCTCGAGATCAAAAGCGAGAAGCGCGACGGCGGCATCTTCCTGAAAGATCCGTGGGGCATTGGCCTAACGCTGTCGGCTTGATCCAAAGAGTCTATCGGACCTTCTCGGCGCCCGATGGTGTCGTCACCTGCGTCGGCCCACCACCATTTCCGCTCGGCGATGGTGAACGGTCCACTGCTTCCGGAGGCCTTGCCGGGGCGGAGACGGGATCGTCGTTGAAGGTGCCGGGGCCGGATGGTTGCGCATTGATCGGGTCCGGCTTGGTCGAGGCTGTCGCCGTTGGATCATTGCTGCTGGGGTCGGGCCAGATCGCGACACTGACGCCAGCGATGATGAAGACCGCCAAGCCCGCCCCAAGTATCCCCCAGACCCACCATCGCCGTTGGTCGGAGGCGTCAAGCGCCGCCTTGTCCGCATAAGGCGGCTCGGTGCCGTAGGTCTCGGTCGTATTGATCTGATCTCGATCTGCAGTCATAGCTGTAACTCCTTCCGAGGCCGAACTCCCGTGACCGAAAACTTGTTCCAGCGCTAAGGCCCAATATGCACATGTCCGGTACGGACACAGGCGCTGGAGTGCCGGGGGAACCGGAACCGCATCGGCGCGTTTCCGTCACGAAGCAATGGGCTTCGGGGGGACCTCACCGCAATGGGCATCGCAAATGGCATCCGCAAACAAGCAAAGAAGATCGCCATCGGCGAACGCCACACCAGCGCTTGGGCACAGTCGCTAAAGGAGGCTGCGGAAGAACTGCCGCCGCCGCCGCTGCACCGGCTGGAAAAAGACGGGCTCGATGTCAGCATGGCCTGGGCGATCATCGGCATCTTCGGCATTCTCTTCCTTGCCGCCGTCTATCTGATGTCGCTGATCCTCATTCCAATCACGCTTGCCGTCGTCGTCGGCATGATCCTTGGCATGGCGGCGGAAAAGCTCAGCAAGATGGGCGTGCCGCGGCTTGCCAACGCCTTCATCCTTTCAAGCAGCGTGGCGCTGGTGATCTTCCTGTTGATCAACTCACTCGCCGACCCGCTGATGACGCTTGCCAATGAAGGCCCCGCCTTCGCCGAGCGAACCATCAACCGCATCATGCCTTATCTGGAGCGCATCACATGGCTGCATATCACGCCGGCGACATTCGAAAGCGGGTCGATGTCGATCGGTGCGCTGCTCGAAAACACTGGCAACGTGCTGCACGTGGTGACAAGTAGCCTGACGCCGGCGCTGGTGCAGGGACTGATCTTCTTTGCGGCGCTGCTGTTTTTCCTCGCTGGTCGGGTCAACCTGCGCAAGACGATCATCATGACCTTCCGCACCCGCACGCAGCGCCTGGCGGCCATCCGCGTCATCAATGCCGTCGAGCAGGTACTCGGATTTTATTTCGCAACGGCCTCGCTGATCTATGTCGGGCTCGGCGTCGTCATGACCGTCATCGCCTATGCCGGCGGGCTGTCGGCCCCGGTGCTCTGGGGCTTCTTTGCCTTCCTGTCGAGCTTCATCCCCTATCTCGGCATCACTCTAATGACGCTTGCTGTCGCCATCGCCGGCATCCTGACTCATGATGGCATCCTCATCGGCCTAATGCCGGCCGCAGCCTTCTTCACAGTGCATCTCCTCATGGAGAACCTGATCTTCCCCGCAGTGATGGGACGGCGGCTGGAAATCAATCCCTTCGTCGTCTTCATCGCCATCCTGTTCTGGACATGGATGTGGGGCGCCGTCGGCGCCATGCTGGCGCTGCCGCTCTCGCTGATCGTCATGACTGTCATCGACGAACTGCTGATCGAGGAAAAGCCGCAGCCGCAATTGCCGAAATGATCAACCGGGGGAACGTCCGTGGCATCTGATCTCGATCTTACCGAATCCGATCACGACCAGATGGTGAGCGGCCGTTCTCTCTGGGGGAAGAGCGGCATACGGCCGGAATGGCGGCCGATCGAGCAGAGCTTTTCCACCGACGTCGCGGTAGTCGGCGGCGGCATCACCGGTGCCCTGGTTGCCGAACATTTGACGGCGCGCGGTTTTTCCGTTGCGGTCATCGACCGGGAGGAGCCCGGCTTTGGCAGCACCGCGGCGAGTACGGCGATGCTGCAATGGGAAATCGACAGCACGCTCAGCGAACTCGAGGATTATTACGGCTTCGAGCGCGCGGCCGGCATTTACCGCCGCAGTGGTGCTGCGGTCGCCGGCCTTTCCAAGCTCATCGCCGCAAACGGCATCGCCTGCGGCTTCCGGCCGCGCAACACACTCTATCTCGCCGCCAACTGCGAAGGCGCGCGCAACCTCAGGGAGGAGCGCCAGCTTCGCCGCCGGGCCGGCCTGCCCGGCGTCTATCTCGAACATCCCGATCTCTTCACACAGTTCGAGCTCGACCGGGATGGCGCGATCTATTCGCCGGGTTCGGCGGAGGCCGATCCGCTGCTTCTGACCTGGGCCTTGATCGAGATGGCGGTGCGGCGCGGCGCGCTGCTGGTCAACGCTTCCGTGACCACGCTTCACAGCGAAGGCGATCATGTCACGGCAGTGACCGATGGAGGCCACGTCATCGAGGCGCGGCATGTCGTGCTGGCGACCGGCTATTCGATGCCGGGTCTCGAGATGCCGAAGCTGCACCGCTCGAGTTCTAGCTGGGCGTTCGCCACCGTGCCGCAAGACCCGGCAAATTTCTGGCGCGACAGGGCGCTGATCTGGGAGGACAGCCATCCCTATCTCTACATGCGAACGACGGCGGACAATCGCATCGTCGCCGGCGGCGAGGATGACGAGACCATCGATGCCGAGGTACGGGATCGGAAGCTGCCGGCCAAGATCAAGGCAATCCAAGAGAAGATGAAGCGGCTGTGGCCGAAGGCGGATACGCGGGTGGAACACGCCTGGTGCGGCACTTTCGGCGAGACGGCCGACGGTCTGCCGCTGATCGGCCCGGTGCCGGAGATACCGCATGTGTTCGCAGCCTATGGCTACGGCGGCAACGGCATCACCTTTTCCTATCTCGCCGCGCAGATGATCGGCGCCATGCTCGCCGGCATGCATCGCGACTGGTTCGAGGATTTCGCGCTCGACCGCGACGGACCGGGTTCCAGAACGCTGCATGAGCGCTTTCGACCGCCGGAGATAGCGCTGCGTTAAACGAAAAAGCGCTTCTGGCCGTTACTGCGTCGTCTTGTCGTCACCAGTGTCCTCGACATCCTCGAGGCGAACGAATTGCGTACCCTTCGTCTTGAGATCGACCAGTGCCTTGGCCACCCCCTCGCCGGCCGCATGGGTCGGCTGGTTGATGTGGGAGATGACGACGTCGCCGTCCCTGGCCGAGGCGATACGCTTTTCGGTGATCACAGCCCCGAGCAGCGAGCCGCCGTCGCCATTCACGGAGTAACCGGCGATGCGATAGCCCATGGCGCGAATCTCGCCGATGGCGGAAAGATCATATTTGGCGGTCGAGCCCCGAAACCAGTGCGGCGCCGGGATGCCGGCCGCGACCATGGCGGCGGCACCGCCTTCGACTTCCTGCCGCACCGCCTGCGGTGAGCCGGCGGACGCGATCCCATAGATCAGCGTCGGCCTGTCGACGGCGGGAATATGGTTCTGACCGTGGTTTTCGAGTTCGAAGAGATCGGGGTTTTGCAGGAACACGGCAAGCGCTGCGGGATTGCGCTTCAGCCAGCGGGCGGTGACGAAGATCGTTGCCGGGATGCGTTCCCGCACCAACGTGGAAAGGATGCGCTCGTCCGCCTGGCCCATGCAGGCATCGAAGGTCAGCGCAATGCGGGCATGGCCGGCGATATTGGAACGGGTGATATGCAGATGCGGCTCGACGAGTTTTAGCGCCGGCGCCTTCGGGGCCGGACTGACTGCAGCCGGGACCGGACTGACTGCAGCCGGGACCGGACTGACCACGGCCGAAGCAGGCTGCGCTGACGGAGTTTCGTCGGCGAATACAGCCGAGATGCTGACGAGAAGGAACGCCGAAGCGAGCAGGATGCGGTTCATATAGTGGATTTCTATGATTCGAGCTGCCAAATTTTCGCGGTGGCTCTCCCCCGGCGCCATGCGGCCGGATGTCACCGCAGCCGCTTGGGCGGACAGGCCGTATCAATCATAGAGATAATACTTGTTCCACTTCTCGCGCGGCACCTTCTCGCCGATCTCGTAATTGAGCTCGCGCACGTTGATATGCTGCGGACCGGTGATGCAATTGTAGGAGAGATGGTACCAGTCGCCCTTGCTGCGGAAGACGGCACCCGGCGCCTCTAGCGAATTGTCGCCAGGGATCGGGTCCTTGAAGGTGTAAGCGATCACCTTGTCGGGCTTGAAGCCGGTGCTGTCTTGGTTGATGCGGCTCATCGCCTCGGTGTCGCAGCTCTGTTCCAGGCGGGTCGCGGGATCGAGTTTTTCCAGCTGCTTCTTGATAGCGGGATCGACGGCAAAGGCGGGGGCAGCAAGACTTGCGAGGGATAGAAACAGGACCAGACGTTTCGGCATTACGGAAAAAATCCCTTACTGTTCTGCAATTTTTGCCCTACCCCCGACAGCTTGCGGGGGGCTTGGCACCTGCAAATTCACTGAGATAGCGGACTTTCTTAAATATTGTGGTGACATCAAGGCAATGCGGGCAGAGCGTCCTCCTTGTCTGTGGAAGGGCAGCTGTACTCTTGCCACACCCTTTGCCGCTTGATCCGGCGGCGGCGCGCCTCTATCTCTTGCCAACCCGTCATTCCGACCCCGGAGCCACGCCTTGTCCGTTTTCAAGAGCCTGCCGACCCCGCCTGCCGCACCGAAGAAGCCGATCTCCGATACGCGCCACGGCATTACCCGCACGGACGACTATGCCTGGCTGCGTGCCGACAACTGGCAGGCGATGTTCAAGGATCCGTCGATCCTCGACCCTGAGATCCGCCGCCATCTCGAAGCCGAAAACGCCTATATGAACGCGGCGATGGAGGACACCAAGCCGCTTCAGAAGGTGCTATTTGCCGAAATGCGCGGCCGCATCAAGGAAGACGACAGCTCCGTGCCGATGAAGGACGGCGCCTTTGCCTACGGCACTTTCTATGTCACCGGCGGCGAACAGCCGCGCTATTTCCGCATCGCCCGCGACGGCAATGTCGCCGACGAAACGATCCGCACGGTGCTGCTCGACGGCGACAAGGAGGCATCAGGCAAGGCCTATTTCCGCCTCGCCGGCCTCGACCATACGAGCGACCACAGCCGCGGCATCTGGGGCTATGACGACAAGGGTTCGGAATTCTTTACGCTGCAGGTGCGCGACCTCCAGACCGGGCAAGACCTTGCCGACCGGATCGAAAATACCGGCGGCGGCGGCGTCTGGGCGCCCGACGGCAAGAGCTTCTTCTATTCGGCGCTGGACGAGAACCACCGGCCGTCGAAGGTGTTCCACCATATTCTCGGCCAGCCGCAGTCGGAAGACCGGCTAGTCTATGAGGAGCCGGATGCCGGCTTCTTCATGGGCGTCGGCGGCTCGCTGCTCGACGATTTCATCTATATCGACATTCACGACCACGAGACCAGCGAATACCGGCTGCTGTCGACCAAGGACCTGACAGCCGAGCCGAAGCTGGTGGCGGCGCGCGAAGAGGGCATCGAATATTCGTTGACCGAGGGCGGCGACGTCTTCTACATCCTGACGAATGACGACGGCGCCAAGGATTTCAAGATCATGGAAGCGCCGGTCGACAATCCGGTGAAAGAGAACTGGCGCGAGGTCGTGCCGCATAAGCCCGGTACACTCATCATCAGCCACATGGCCTATGCCCGCCATCTTCTGTGGCTGGAGCGAAAGGACGGCCTGCCGCAGATCATGATCCGCGATCGGGCGACCGGCGAGGAACACGCGATCGCCTTTGCCGAGGAAGCCTATTCGCTGGGGCTGCAGGGTGCGGCGGAATATGACACGGATACCATCCGCTTCTCCTATTCCTCGATGACGACGCCGTCGCAGCTCTACGACTACAACATGGTGACGCGAGAGCGCACGCTGTTGAAGACGCAGGAAGTGCCGTCCGGCCACAATCCCGACGACTACATCACCCGCCGCGTCTTTGCGCCGGCGTGGGATGGCGAGAAGGTGCCGGTCACCCTACTCTACCGCAAGGATGCCCCCCTCGACGGCAGCGCGCCCTGCCTGCTCTACGGCTACGGCGCCTACGGCATCACCATTCCGGCCGGCTTCAACACCAACTGCCTGTCGCTCGCCGATCGCGGCTTCGTCTATGCGATTGCCCATATCCGCGGCGGCAAGGACAAGGGATTTTCCTGGTATGAAGACGGCAAGATGGACAAGAAGACCAACACCTTCAAGGACTTCGTCGCGGCGGCCGATTATCTGAATCAACAGAGGTTCACGTCTTACGCGAAGATCATCGCCGAGGGCGGATCGGCCGGCGGCATGCTGATGGGTGCGGTTGCCAACATGGCGCCGGAGAAGTTCGCCGGCCTCATCGCCGCCGTACCCTTCGTCGACGTGCTCAACACAATGCTCGACGACACTTTGCCGCTCACTCCGCCGGAATGGCCGGAATGGGGCAACCCGATCGACAGCAAGGAAGAATACGAGCAGATCGCCTCCTACTCCCCCTATGACAATGTCGACACGAAAGCTTACCCGCCAATCCTGGCGCTCGGTGGCCTGACGGACCCGCGCGTCACCTATTGGGAGCCGGCAAAGTGGGTGGCGAAGCTGCGCGACAAGACGACGGGCAACGCGCCGATCCTGCTCAAGACCAACATGGACGCCGGCCACGGCGGCGCCTCGGGCCGCTTCCAGCGGCTGGAAGAGATCGCGTTTGAATATGCGTTTGCGATCAAGGTTGCTGGGAAGATGTGAAGGGCTGGGTTGGGGGTGCCACACGGTACCAAGGGAGAAAAAATGGCCGTCTATATCGCCCTCCTCCGCGCCGTGAACGTCGGCGGTACCGGCGCGCTGCCGATGGCCGAACTGAAGGCGATCTGCGAAGACCTGGGCTTTTCCGACGTCAAGACCTACATCCAGAGCGGCAACGTGCTTTTCCGCGCGGATGAAGCGGAAAAGGCGGTGGAGGAGCGGCTCGACGAGGCAATCGGCAAGAAGCTCGGAAAGCGGCCAGGCGTGATGGTGCGCAGCCGCAAGGAACTCGACGGCGTAGTCGACGACGCACCCTTTCCCGATGCCAAGCCGAACTTCCTGCTCGTGTACTTCCTGCCCGAAAAGCCGCCCGGCGATGCGCTGGAAAAGATGGTGGCGCCCGACGGCGAGGAGGCCAAGCTCGCCGGCAGGGAAATCTATGTACACTATCCCAATGGTTCCGGCCGCTCGAAGCTGAAGCTGCCGGCGCTGAAACCCGGAACGTCGCGCAATCTCAACACCGTACGCAAGCTCGCGGAGATGGCGGCGGCGTTGGAGGACGGGGACTGAGGATGTCAGCGCAATTCCAGCAAAGCCGTTTCGCACTTTTGCTGGAGTTGCTTTAGGCCCTCGGCATTTCCACTACCGGCAGGAAGAGCATTTTCACGAAGGTGCGGAGCATCAGCACCTGCTCGGCCAGCGTGTTCGGCTCCTTCAGCGTCTTCGACAAAACGATGCCGCCTTCCAGGACGGAGGACACCATGTCGGCGAGCTGGTCGACGTCGACGGGTTCGCGCGGCGGATAGACTTCCATGATCTCGCGGAGCATGCGGCCGAAGCGCCGCCGCCAGGCAAGCACCGCATTCCGGTTGGTCTCTTGGATCTCCCGGTCGAACAGCCGCTCGTAATAGCAGACGGTCGCCACCAGGCAGCCGGGATGTCCGTTCGGCAGGTCGGAGAGCAATTCGGAAAGCAGCTTCAGGCCGAGCAGGAAGGATTGCAGCGGATCGCCGGTCAGATCGCGCGCGCGGCCGAAGATCTCATCATAGATGCGCTCGTCATTATCGATGTAGCGGTTGAGCAGCGCCTTGGCGAGCTCGTTCTTGTCCCTGAAGTGATAGAAGAAGCCGCTCTTGGTGATGCCGGTCTCGGCGATCAGCTCCTCGATGGAAGTGCCGCCGAAACCCTTCTGCAAGACTGCCGCTTCCGCCACATCGAGGATGCGCGTCCGCGTTTCCTCGCCCTTTCGCATGTCCCCTCCTGTACCGGCGGTACAGTTTTCAGTGTTGCATGATCAGATCTGCCTCCGCCCCCGGCAAGATCGGTTGAAGCAAGCGATTGAAATCAATCGGCAAAACCCAAAACCGCCTGGAGTATACCGCAAGTCGCCTAGTTTGGCAGCCAATTAAACGCCAGAACATCATTCATCGACGGCAGCCAATCGGGTGTCGCGAGGAGAGGCTTCAACAATGGCAAAGTACAGAAACGGGTTGCCGCAGCTCAAAGGCGGCACCTTCATTACCGATGGCGGCATGGAAACGACGATGATCTTCCAGGAAGGGATCGAACTTCCGCATTTCGCTGCCTTCATATTGCTGGCTTCCGAAGACGGGCGGCAGCGGATGCGGAATTACTATCGCCGTTATCTCGATGTCGCCCGGCGGCACGGCACGGGCTTCGTGCTCGATACTGCCACATGGCGGGCCAATCCGGACTGGGGGCAGAAGCTCGGCTATAGCACCGATGCGCTGAAAGCAGTCAACGAGGAAGCCGTCGACCTGCTCGTCGGCTTGCGCAGCGCCTATGAGCGGCCGGAGCAGCCGATCGTCATCAGCGGCGCCATCGGCCCGCGCGGCGACGGCTACAAGGCGGGCGTCATGGATGCCGCCGAGGCGGAAGACTACCACGCCTTCCAGATCGGGGCTTTCGCCGGCACCGAGGCGGATATGGTGAGTGCCTTCACTCTGACCAATATCGACGAGGCGATCGGCGTGGCGCGGGCGGCACAGGCGCTCGGCATGCCCTCGGCCATTTCCTTCACGCTGGAGACGGATGGCCGGCTGGTGACGGGCCGCAGCCTTCAGGAGGCCATCGAGACGACCGATGCGATGACCGGCGGGGCGCCGGCCTATTACATGATCAACTGCGCCCACCCGACACATTTCGAAACGGCGCTCGATCCTGGAAGCGCCTGGGTGAAACGCATTTCCGGCATCCGCGCCAATGCCTCGACCATGAGCCATGAGCAGCTCGACAATAGCGAAACGCTGGATGCGGGCGATCCCGAAGATCTGGGCCGCCACTATCGCAAGCTCATCGACCGCATGCCAGCGCTCAGCGTGCTCGGCGGCTGCTGCGGCACCGACCACCGCCATGTCGCGGCGATCTGCGAGGCATGCCTGCCGCAGGCGGCGTGACGACCTGAGAGGGAGGAGAGAATGACGATTGGGGGGACGATGATGCGAGAGCGCCGCTGGCACGATCTGTGGCTTGTGATCACGGGACGGCAGAGGCGCGCCGAGCCGGAGGCGGCCGTGGAGGTGGCTCTACGGGATAATGATCTCGCCTTCGGGGGCTTGCCCGGCCCGATAACCTACGGGCTCGAGGCGGACCGGCGCGAGGGCCGGCCCTTGCGACGCAGGCGGCTGCGGGAGCCGGTCGGCTTCTGACGAAGGGAAAGGCGGCGTCAGCCTTCGGCGACGGCGCCTTTCCTCTGTTTGGCCTTGTAGCCGGTGATCTCCTCGCCGGCGGTCGGCGAGAAGCGCAGGTTCCAGAAGGTGGCAGTGATCGAGATGATGGTGACGACGATGAAAGCGGCGGAGAAATCGCCGAGGGCCGGCGTCTCAGTGCCCGACAAGGCCATGGAGCCGTGCAGCGCCAAGGCGCCGATGCAGATGCCGAGCGACAGCATGAGCTGCTGGAAGGTGGTGTAGAAGCTGGTGGCCGAGCTCATCCGCTCCTTGCTGATCTCGTCATAGGCGATGGTGTTATAGGCGGTGAACTGGAACGAGAGGAAGAAGGCGCTGAGCACCAGGACTACGAAGATGAGTGGCATCGGCCAATCCGGCCGGAAGGCGGCACAGAGGCCATAGCCGATCGTACCGAGGATGCCGTTGAGGATGAGGCTCCTGCGGAAGCCCAGCCGGCGGAAGACAAACTTCGCCATCGGCTTCATGGCGAGAGCGCCAAGCGCGGTCGCGATGATGATCTGGCCGGCCGCCGCCGCAGACAGGCCGAAGCCGATCTGGAAGAGCAGCGGAAGCAGGAAGGGCTGCGCCCCTTGCGTGATGCGGGTCAGCGAACCGGCAATAACAGACGTGCCGAAGCTCGGCACCTTCATCAGCGAGAAATCCATGATCGGCGACGGATGCTTGCGAGCATGTCTGAGATAGCCGATGCCGAAAAGCAGGCCGATGGCGATCAGGAAGATCGAAAACGCGCCCTCGCCTTCATGGCTCGACATTTCGAAGCCGAAGAGCAGCGAGCCGAGCGAGATGCCCGAGAGAATGAAGCCGATCGTATCGAATGGACCACTTGCCTTGCCCTTCACCTCTTCGATGTAGATCGACACGAAGATCATGCCGATGATGCCGATCGGCACGTTGATATAAAAGATCCAGCGCCAGTCGAGATAGGTGACGATGAAGCCGCCGAGCGGCGGGCCGACGATCGGGCCGATCAGCGCCGGCACGAGCAGCCAGGACATGGCGCTGACCATATCCTTGCGGTCGACGCTGCGCATCAGCACCAGGCGCCCGACCGGCATCATCATCGCGCCGCCGATACCCTGCAGCAGCCGCGCCAGCACCAGGAAGGACAGCGTCGGCGCCAGGGCGCAGAGGATGGAGCCGACGACGAAAACGGCGATGGCCGAGCGGAAAACGGTGCGGGAGCCGAAACTGTCGGCCATCCGGCCGCTTGCCGGAATGAAGATCGCAAGGCTCAGGAGATAGGAGGTCAGGGCGATCGACATGGCCGGAGCGCCGACGCCGAAATCGCGTGCCATAGTGGGCAGCGCGGTCGCAAGCACGGTCGCATCGATGTTTTCCATCAGCATCGCACTCGCGACAATCATTGCGATCACCCGGAAATTGGGCGCGGCGCGCCGAACCATCGGCGCTTGGTAAATCTGATCCGACATCGTCCGGGATCACTCGCGGTGGCGCGGCGGAGCACACAAGGCAGCAAGGCCGCGGGGGATGACATGGCGCAAAGCCAAGGGGAGACGATTTGCTATACGCCCGCGATCATCGCGGCGCTATGTCGTTTATGGCAAAGCTGCTTTGACGAGAGGTAAAGGCAGATCACAATTCCTTGCATGGGTCTGTTCTTCGTGAAGGTCTTCATACCCCGGCTTGTGCGGCAGGCATCCTAGCCCTACCTATGAACCATGACCTCCGCCCTGCAGAAAAACCGGCCCGGTGCGGCCTTTCCGTTCGACAACAGCTATGTCGGCTTGCCCCCACGCTTCTTTGCGGCGCAAGCGCCGACCGCGGTGGCGGAGCCCTGGCTGATCAAGCTCAACGAGCCGCTCGCTGCCGAACTCGGGCTCGACGTCGAGGCCTTGCGCCGCGATGGCGCGGCGATCTTCTCCGGCAATCTCGTTCCCGAAGGGGCCGAACCGCTGGCGATGGCCTATGCCGGGCATCAGTTCGGCGGCTTCTCGCCGCAGCTCGGCGACGGGCGGGCGATCCTGCTCGGCGAGGTCGTTGACCGCAGCGGCAAGCGCTACGACATCCAGCTGAAGGGCGCAGGACCGACACCGTTTTCGCGCCGCGGCGACGGGCGGGCGGCAGTCGGGCCGGTTTTGCGGGAATATATCATCAGCGAGGCGATGTTTGCGCTCGGCATTCCGGCCACACGGGCGCTGGCGGCGGTGACGACAGGCGAGCCGGTCTATCGCGAAGAGGTGCTGCCTGGCGCGGTCTTCACCCGCGTCGCGGCCAGCCATATCCGCGTCGGCACCTTCCAGTACTTCGCGGCCAGGGGCGACACCGACGGCGTGCGGGCTCTGGCCGATTATGTGATCGACCGGCACTATCCGGCATTGAAAGAGGCCGAGAACCCCTATCTCGCGCTGTTCGAAGCGGTTTCAGACCGCCAGGCGGCGCTGATTGCCCGCTGGCTGCATGTCGGCTTCATCCATGGCGTGATGAACACGGATAATATGACCGTCTCCGGCGAGACGATCGATTTCGGCCCCTGCGCCTTTATGGACGCTTACGATCCGGCGACCGTCTTTTCGTCGATCGACCAGCACGGGCGTTACGCCTATGCCAACCAGCCCGCCATCGGCCAATGGAACCTCGCAAGGCTCGGCGAAACGCTGCTGCCGCTGATCGACGCCGAGCCTGACAGCGCGGTCGACAAGGCGAATGTCGTGATAAAGAGTTACGGCGAACGGTTCCAGGCGCATTGGCTGGCCGGCATGCGCGAAAAGATCGGCCTTGCCGGCGAAGAGGACGGCGATCTCGACCTGGTGCAGGCGCTGCTGACGCTGATGCAGGCGCAGGGTGCCGATTTCACCCTGACCTTCCGGCGGCTGTCGGATCTTGCCGGCGATGACGCCGCAGAGCCTGAATTTGCGGCGAGTTTCCGCGAGCCGGATGCCTGCGGCGCGTGGCTCATGCAGTGGCGCGAGCGGCTGTCACGCGATCCACAGACGGCCACCGAGCGCGCCGTCGCCATGCGCGACGTCAATCCGGCCTTCATTCCGCGCAATCACCGCGTCGAACAGGCGATCGAGGCCGCGGTCGAGAACGGCGATTTTTCGCTGTTCGAAGCAATGCTTAGCGTGCTTTCGAAACCCTATGAGGACCAGCCGGGCTTTGCCGCCTATAGGGAACCGCCGAAGCCCAGCGAACGGGTGCTTGCGACCTTCTGCGGAACGTGACGGGCGCTTCGATCGATTTCGGTGTGGCAGCTGCGCCACAGCGATCCCGTTCCATTCGGCCCAGCGCCCCGTTCGACGCATCGGCACCCTGCGGCAATTATGGCCGTTGAAAGGCATCTCCTTCGCGCTATCTGGCTGATCGGCGGGACTTTTCCGCCGATCCCTCAGCCCGGCTAACCTCAGCGGGAGACTGCCTTATGGCGATCATCGTCACCTCCATCTTCTTCATCATCATCGGACTCACACTCGGCGGCGGCGGCCTCTGGCTCGTCACGCTCGGCGGCAGCGTCTTCTATCTATTCGCCGGGCTGATGTTCCTGATCACCGCCGGGCTGCTGTTGATGCGCAAGGCGGTGGCGCTCTGGGTCTATGCGGTGCTCGTCGTCGCAGCACTTGCCTGGGCGATTTGGGAGGTCGGCTTCGACTGGTGGCAGCTGGGGCCGCGCGGCGGCATGATTATCCTGCTCGGGCTCTGGCTGCTGACGCCATGGATCCGCCGGCCGCTCGGCCTGCGCAGTCCGACGGGCATCACCTATGCCGCGAACCCCTGGCCGCTCGCCGTGCCTGTCATTCTCGCCATCCTGGTCGCCCTTTATTCGATGACGACAGACCCGCATGATCTTGCCGGCGACCTGCCGAAGGATCAGGTCACCGCCAACCCCGCCGTCGGCGGCAGCGTGCCTGATGGCGAATGGCATCAATACGGCCGCACGTCCTTCGGCCAGCGCTACTCGCCACTCGACCAGATCACCGCCGAAAACGTCTCCACCCTCAAGGAAGCGTGGCGATACCAGACCGGCGACGTCAAGCGGCCGGACGATGTCGGCGAGACGACCTATCAGGTGACGCCGCTCAAGGTGAAGGACACGCTCTATCTCTGCACCCCGCATAACTGGGCGATCGCGCTCGACGCCAAGACCGGCAAGGAGAAATGGAAATACGACTCCAACTCGGGCATGAATTCTAATCGGCAGCATCAGACCTGCCGCGGCGTCACCTATTATGCCGATCCTGCCGTTGCCGCCGGCCAGCCCTGCGCCGAGCGTGTCTACCTGCCGACCTCCGACGCCCGGCTGATCGCGCTCGATGCGGCGGACGGAAAGGTCTGCACCAGCTTTGCCGACCAGGGCGTGCTGCATCTGGAAACCGGCATGCGCTTCAATCCGGCCGGCTATTATTATTCCACCTCGCCACCGGTCGCGGTGGCGGGCAAGATCATCGTCGGCGGGGCGGTGAACGACAATTATTCGACCGAGGAACAATCCGGCGTCATCCGCGCCTTTGACATCAATACCGGCGCGCTGGTCTGGAACTGGGATTCCGGCAATCCCGACGTGACGACGCCGATCGCCGAGGGCCAGACCTATACGACCAACTCGCCGAACAGCTGGTCGGTCTTCAGCGTCGACGAGGCGCTCGGCATGGTCTACATACCGCTCGGCAACCAGGTGCCCGACCAGATCGGTATCAACCGCAGCGAGAATGTCGAGAAATTCTCCTCCTCGATCGTCGCGCTCGATATCGCCACCGGCCAGCTGCGCTGGGTGCGCCAGACGGTGCATCACGATCTCTGGGACATGGACGTCCCCGCCCAGCCGGCGCTGATCGACCTGACCAAGCAGGACGGCACCGTGGTTCCTGCCCTGGTCGGCCCCACCAAACAGGGTGATATCTATGTGCTCGACCGGCGCAGCGGCGAGCCGATCATCCCGGTCAAGGAAATCCCGGCGCCTGGTGGCGCAGTCACCGGCGATCATACCTCGCCGACGCAGCCGATCTCGGACCTCACCTTCTCGCCCGAGCCGCTCCAAGAAAAGGACATGTGGGGCGTGTCGCTGTTCGATCAGCTCGCCTGCCGCATCGACTTTCACCGCTACCAGTACGAGGGCCGCTATACGCCGCCTTCACTCAAGGGGACGATCGTCTATCCCGGCAATTTCGGCACCTTCAACTGGGGCTCGGTGGCGGTGGATCCGGAGCGGCAGATCATGTTCGGCATGCCGACCTATCTCGCCTTCACCTCGCGGCTTATACCGGCCGCCGACATTCCGCCGCGAGGCCAGGACGAGAAGGGCAGCGAACAGGGGCTGAACCGCAATGACGGCGCGCCCTACGGCGTCTTCATGGGTCCCTTCCTCGGTCTGCTGCAGATCCCCTGCCAGGCGCCGCCATGGGGTTATGTCGCCGGCGTCGACCTGCGCACCGGCAAGATCGCCTATATGCACAAGAACGGCACCGTCCGCGACATGACGCCATTACCCCTGCCCTTCAAGGTCGGCGTGCCGGGGATCGGCGGGCCGATGTTGACCAAGGGCGGCGTCGCTTTTCTCGGTGCTGCGGTCGATAACTACCTGCGCGCCTATGACGTGACCAACGGACGAGAGATCTGGAAGGCGCGGCTTCCGGCCGGCGGCCAGGCGACGCCGATGACCTATACGACTGATGACAACAAACAATATGTCGTCATGGTCGCCGGCGGCCACGGCTCGGTCGGCACCCAGCCCGGCGATTACGTGATCGCCTATACGTTGCCGTGACGTGAAGCTTCCCGCAAGCTCTGCGCAGGTTTGCCGCGCCATTCTCTCCCCGTTTTTCGGGGAGAGTTTTTATGGAAATTTCCAGTAATATTCGCAACAATTACGGCATCGGCGGCCTTTTCGATCAGCCGGCCAAATCCAAGAATCAGCAGACGGCGGATTTCACGAAAACGGCGCCCAATGCCGCGCCCGGTCTCGAACCGAGCAGCACGCCGCCGTCGATCGCCAACACCATGTGGGCTCTTCAAAGCGCTGAAGGTCCTTATATCAACCCGCCTTCCGAGGAAGAAGTGGCGGCAAGGGCGGCGCATGATTCCGTGGTCGACGAATTCTCCAAATGGGGAAACATGACGCCAGCGGAATATATCCGGGCCCGCTATCTCGAGCAGCACGATCTGTCCGAAGCCGATCTGGCCGCCATGCCGGCCGACCAGCGCGCCGCGATCGAGAAGGAAATCGCTGACCAAATCAAGCGCGAGATGGCCGGCATCGAGGATGACGGCACCGAGAAGGTGGACGACGTACCGGCTGCTTGAGCTGGAGCATTTCGAATTGCCCGCATTTTGAGAAAGACCCCTCCCCAACCCCTCCCCACAAGGGGGAGGGGCTGCCGTGTGGCGCCCGTTGCATTTCATTCCTGAGGATGCAGCCTGTGGCAGCGTATTTTGGTGGCAGAATCTCGCCTCAGGTTAGTCCCTCCCCCTTGTGGGGAGGGGTTGGGGAGGGGTTTTCCGACGCGAACCGGACAGCTGTCGATGATGCCCTTCGCTTTTCCCGATTCACACCATCTCGACGATCATCCGGCCGACTTCGGCAAAGATCGGGTTGAGCTCCTTTACCGGCACGGTCGTCTCGCTGATATAGACGGCGGCGACGATGGGGCCGCGATCCGGCGGCCAGATCACCGCGATATCGCCGAGTGATCCGTTCGGGCCGGTGCCGGTCTTGTCGCCGACCTTCCAATCCGCGGGCAGGCCGGCGCGCAGCCGCACCTTGCCTGTCGTGCTCGCCACCAGCCAGGCGATCAGCCTGTCTGAGGAGGTTTCGGTGAGGACAGAGCCGAGCGTCAGGTTGCCGAGTGTGTCGAGCATCGCATCCGGTGTCGTCGTGTCGCGCGGATCACCCTTCCTGCCCTCGTTCAGCGTCGGCTCGGTACGGTCGAGACGCGTCGTGCCGTCACCGATCGAGCGCAGCCAATCGGTCAACCCCGCCGGACCGCCGAAACTTTCGAGCAGCAGATTGCCGGCAGTGTTGTCGCTGACGGTCACCGCCGCCTCGCAGAGTTCGGCAAGGGTCATGCCATCGGTTCCGGCGTGTTTTTCGCTGATCGGCGAATAATCGACGAGCTTGTCCCTGCCGTAGCTCACCCGCCGGCCGAGGTTCTCCTCGCCCTTGTCGGTCCGGGCAAGCACGAAAGCGGCGGCCAGCGCCTTGAAGGTGCTGCACATCGGAAATGCCTCGCTGCCGCGATAGCCGAAGGAGATGCTCGTCTCGGTATCGAGCACGGAGACGCCGAGACGGCCGCCGGTGCGTTTTTCCAAAGCGGCAAGGCGATGTTCAATATTGTCCTCGCCCTCGCCTGCACTCCCCTTGGCCCCCTCCTCGGCATTGGCTCGAAGCGTCAGCACGGGTAGGCACAATGCCGAGCCTATCAGCATGCGGCGGGTCAGACTGAGATCCATGAAATCCTCCGGCGAATCAGGAGGACAGAGCTAAGCAGCGATTGCGGCGGCATCTCGTCCCCGCGGCGACCTTTGTCGTCCGCCGAGCGATCTTGTCGTCCGCCGAGCGTCTCCGCCCGCCCGATCATGCGGCGCGCGTGACCTCGACCGTCACATGCGACAGTTCTCCCAGCGTCGAGAGCCTGCCCTTGTAGAAAGCCGGGTCGCGCGGCTGCGACGTGAGGACGGCGACGATCGCGGCATGATGGCCGGGGCCGACCTGCCAGACATGCAGATCGGTGATCCGGTCGCCCTCCGTCTCGATGGCCCCGCGGATTTCGGCCGGCAGCGTCTCGCCTTCGGGAACCACGTCGAGAAGGACGCCGCCCGAGGATTTCATCAGGCTCCAGGACCAATTGGCGATCACCAACCCGCCGACGATGCCCATCAAGGGATCGAGCCAGAGCCAGCCGTAGAGACTGCCGAGCGTCAGCGCCGCAATGGCGAGCACGGAGGTCAGGGCATCGGCGATGACATGCAGATAAGCGGCGCGGATATTGTTGTCGCCGGACTTTGCATGATGGGCATGGTCGCCATGTCCATGATGATGATGGCCATGGGCATGGGCATGATTGCCATGCCCGTGATGCGCATGATCGCCATGCGCGACATGACCGCCGCCGGCAAGCAGCCAGGCGCTCACCAGATTGACGGCAAGGCCGATCACCGCCACGGCGATCGCCTGGGTAAAGCCGATCGGCACGGGATTGGAAAGGCGCAGCAGGCTTTCCCAGCCCATCAGCAGGGCGATCAGCGCGAGGACGATGGCGCTGGCGAAGCCGGCGAGATCGCCGAGCTTGCCTGTGCCGAAGGTGAAACGCGGATTGCGCGCCTGCCGGCGGGCGAAGAGATAGGCGAGCGCGGAAATCAGCAGTGCGCTGGCATGTGTCGACATGTGCCAGCCATCGGCGACGAGCGCCATCGAGCCGTAGATGGTGCCCGCGGCGATTTCCGACACCATCATCACCGCCGTCAGCGCGATCACCAGCCAGATGCGCCGCTCGTTGCGCGCATGATCGGTGCCGAGGAAGACGTGATCATGTTCCAGGGCATCAATTCCAGCTTTGTCGATTCCGGCACTCATGACAGGCTCCTTCGTCGCTCTAAGTTTTTGTTTTTACGTACTTCTCGGCAAAACCACTTCGCGCTCTACCTGGGAAGACCGCTTCACACGTTTCCTGGAATCGCTCTAGCGCAGATAGGTTCTCAACACTTCCGATATTTCCTCGACCGCCTCTGCCCTGGCCGCATCGCCAGCGGCATTCAGCACATGCTCGCGCAGGTGATCGTCCAGCACCTCGCCGGTCAGCCCGGTCAGGGCGCCACGGATCGAGGCGAGCAGTTGCAGGATCTCGCCGCAGGGGCGCTCGGCCTCGAGCGCGCGCTCGACCGCCTCCATCTGCCCCTTCAGGCGGCTGATGCGGGCGACGAGCTTCTTTTTCTGCAGGGTGGTGTGGGACATGATAGGTTCTCATATAGCATAGGGGGCTAGCCTATCAAGACTGAAGCCGGAGCTCAATGCCGTGATGGTCACCGATCCCCATTGACAAAGGCTGCGTTTCCGACGATCTATGACCCATGATCAAAAATGCGCACCAGAGCCGCTCGTATTTTTGGCTGTACCTGTAAAGGGCGGCCGGACAAGATCATATTGTCAACAAGCCGCCGTCAGGCGGCTTTGTTGTATCAGCAGCGTCCTGACGGCAGACTATCAAAGGACGCGAAGACCATGACCGAAATCGAAGACAGCGAAATTTCACTGATGCGCCCATCGGTGGTGACGATCCGTGCCGCCAAGCCGCGCGACCTGCCCGAACTCGGCGAAATGATCGCCCTGCTTGCCGCCCATCACGGCGATGCGGCTGCTACAACGGCCGAGCAGCTGGAGCGCGACCTGTTCGGGCCCCTGCCCTGGATCAATGCGCTCGTCGCCGAGACCAGCGAAGGGCTGATCGGCTACGCCATTCTCGTACCGCTCTACAGGGCGCAGGAAGGCAAGCGCGGCATGGACCTGCACCATCTCTTCGTGCGCGACGGCCATCGCGGTCACGGCACCGGCCAGCTGCTCGTCGACCGGGCGCGCGAAACCGCCCGCAATGCCGGCTGCGGCTACCTTTCCGTCAGTGCTGCGACCGGAAACGTGCTGGCGCACCGCTTCTACGAACAGCTGGATTTCATCCCGCGTCCGGTGACCGGCATGCGCTACCTGCAGTCGATTACTTAAAGCGCATCGCGATCTTCCAGATTCGCGTGATCAATCCTTTTGAGTTTTATTTTTGTAAGGAGCTTTTCATGCCTGACTTCAAACTCCATTGCTTCGCTCTCTCGGGGAATTGTTACAAGGTCGCACTCTTCTTTGCTCTTGCCGGCATCAAGTGGGAAAGCATTTTCGTTGATTATCTGGGCGGCGAAACGCGAACTGAAGAATGGCGAAAAACCATCAACGAACAGGGCGAAGCGCCTGTGCTCGAACATGGGCAAATGAAGATCAGCCAATCGGGTATTATCCTGGACTACTTGTCAGAGGTGACAGGCCAGTTTGGCGCGCAGACGGCCGAAGAACGACGCGACGTCATGCGCTGGATCCTTTTCGACAACCATAAATTCACGAGCTATTACGCGACGCTGAGGTTCATGTATGGCCTGCAGAAGAGCGGCGAGACACCCGTCGTCGAGTTTTTAAGACTGAGGGCTAAAGCTGCCTATGCAATTGTTGACGAACATCTGGCGCACCGGGCCTTCATGGTCGGCGACCGGGTGACGATCGCCGACCTCTCTCTGGCGGGCTACGTCTTCATGCCGGAGGAAACCGGAATCGATCACAGCGCCTATCCGGCAATCGCAGCCTGGAAAGATCGTATCAGCAACATGCCCGGCTGGCGCCATCCCTATGATCTCATGCCTGGTCCTACATCCCTGTAAGCAGGATCGAGATCGGCTTTCGGAAAATGCAGCGCCCTTTTATCCCGCAAAACCACTGCTATCCCGCAAAACCACTGCACATTTTTGCCCGACATGCTTTAACGCCCCGGCACCGCCTTCAGATAGGCGGCGATCGCCTCGCGATCGGAGGCCGCCAGGCGGGCGATGTTCTGCTGCACATCGACCATCTGGCCGCCGACGGAATCGAAATCGGGCGTGAAGCCGGTTTCGAGGTAGCTCACGATATCGGCTTCGCTCCAGCTGCCGATGCTCTCGGAGGCCGGGGTGATATCGGGTATGCGGCCCTTGCCTTCCGGATTGGGCGCGCCGGCAAGCCACTGATCCGCCTTGAAGCCGCCGAGCGCATCACGCGGCGTATGGCATTCGCCGCAATGGCCGGGGCCTTCGACGAGATATTGCCCGCGCTTGATCTTGTCGTCGCTCTTTGCCAGGGCGACGCGCGGCTGGTCGTTGAGATAGAGGAATTTCCAGCCGCCGAGCGCCAGCCGGATGTTGTAAGGGAATGGCAGGTCATGCGGCGGCGCGACGTTTGCGCTCTTCGGCAGGGTTTTCAGGAAGGCGAAAAGATCGTTGACGTCCTTGTCGCTCATGCGGGAATAGGAGCCATAGGGGAAGGACGGATAGAGATGCTGCCCGCCCGGGCCGACGCCCCGCTTCATCGCGTTGCCGAACTCAGCAAGTGTCCAGCCGCCGATACCGGCCGTTTCATCGGGTGAGATGTTCGGCACATGGAAGGTCCCGAAGGGGCTCTTCAGCGCCAGGCCGCCTGCAAGTGTCAGCTTGGCATCGCCTTCGGAACCGGGTGCAGCATGACAGCTGACGCAGCCGCCCGCCCAGAAAACCATCTGGCCATTTGCCAGGTCGGGCGCGCCGAGACCCGCCCAATGGCTCTCCGGCAGCGGATCGGGTGCGGTGACGAGATAGAAGGCGCCCCCGCCGAGGACGCCGACGCCGATCAGACAGAGCAGTACCCGGATGAACCTGCGGACCATGCGCCGCCTCCCCTGTTGTCAACATTTCCCTGCAGTCGATCCCGCGACCGGTCCGGCGCAGGCGGAGAATAAGGCGATCCGCGCCGGCGGCAAGGCTGGCGCGGATCGAGTATCCAGATGAAAACGGCCTATCGCTCACTTGCCGAGGCGATAGGCCTTGTGACAGCCGGCGCAATTGGCGCCGAGCGTGTTCATCGTCGCACCAATGGCTGCGGGATCGGCCGGAAGCTGAGCCAGCGCGGTTTCGGCATCAGCAGAGAGTTTGGCGGCGCGCGCCTTGAAGTCGTCCATGTTTTCCCAAATCTTCGGGCTCGCTGCCTCGTCGCCGGTCTCCGTGCCCGGCTTGAACTGGTCGGGGAAGACCTTGGCCGTTGTGGCGATCGTCGTGAGCGCCGCCTTCACCGCTTCGGCGTCATACGGCTTGGTGCCTTTGGCGATGGCTGCTAGGGCCCCGGCCGAACCGCCGATCTGCTTCATCAACGCAACCCGCGAATCATGGGTGCCGTCGGCGGCGGTCACCGAACCGAAGGCCATGCCGGCCATGGCTACGGCCGCCGCTGCTGCTTTCCAATTCATATTGCTCTCCCTTTTTCCTCGGCCAAGCTGGCCGAATGGCCAATCTGCACCGGCAGCATGACAAAATCCATGCTTCCGGGCAGTCACGTTTTGCCGGATCATCATAAAAACAATGTGATAGGCAGTTCTCTGCTTTATGCACGTCGTTATCCCGGAACCGCTGCACACTTCCGGGCGACATGCAGTGGCGCTCAAGCGCTTTTCCACCCCTGCCAGAGGCTGAAGGCGGAGACCGCAACCAGCAGCAGTCCGGCGAAGCGGCCGACAAAGGCCGTGACATCAGGGTTGGCGACGAGCAAGTCGCGGCTGCGGCCGGCCGTCATCGCCAGCGTGCCGTAGATGGCAAACTGGGTGACGACGGTCATGGCGCCCATGATCAGCCCCTGCATCCAGATGGGGCCATATTCCGGCCTGAGGAACTGCGGATAGACGGCAAACATGAAAATATAGGCCTTCGGATTGACCAGACAGGTGACGGCGCCCTGGCGGAAGGCGCGCCAGCCGGAGCGCGCGGTTCCCGGCCCGACCGCCTCGACGGTGATCGAACTGCGGATCAGCGAGATGCCGATCCAGATCATGTAGGCGACGCCGGCAAAGAGCAGCACGTTGAAAAACTGCGGCAGCATGGTGACGAGCACGCCGACGCCGGCCGCGCCATAGGCCGAATGCACCGCGCCGCCGGCCATGATGCCGCCGGTCGCCGCCAGCCCGCGTTTGACGCCGCCGGTCAGCGAATTGGCGAGCACGAAGAGCATGTCCATGCCCGGCACAATGATGATGCCGAAGAGAAGGGTGAAGAAGAGCCAGAGGTTTTCATGGTAGTTCATGTCAGTTACCGCCTTGGGTTCTGCGGGCCTTTTTGAAAGACCCTGATTGATTTCAATCCGATAGGCGGCTCTATACGCAAACCCAACTGACAGTGTATTGTCAGGAGCGTGGCGGATGGAGAGGTAAAATGCGCAAGGCCTCGCGGCTTTTCGAGATCATTCAGATCCTCAGGCTGGCAAGAAAGCCGATGACGGCGGCGACGATGGCGGAGACGCTCGAGGTGACCGTGCGCTCGATCTACCGCGACATCGCCGCACTTCAGGCGATGCGGGTGCCGATCGAGGGTGGGCGCGGCATCGGCTACATCATGCGGCCGGGCTTCGACCTGCCGCCGCTGATGTTCTCGATCGAGGAGATGGAGGCGATCGTGCTGTCGCTGGCGCTGCTCGAACGGACGGCCGACGAGGAGCTGAAACAGGCCGCGCGCCGGGTCAACCGGAAGATATCAGGCGCCGTGCCGGCGCCGCTGCGCCAGGCGATGGACAACAAGGCGCTTTATGCCTGGGGCTCGATTGCGCAGCCGGCAGGCTTCGACCTTGCGATCGTGCGCCGCGCGATCCGTGACGAACGCAAGCTGATGCTCGGTTACCGCGACGAACTCGGCCGCGCGAGCGAGAGGACGATCCGGCCGGTCGCGCTGATCTATTATTCGCAGACCGCCAATATCGTCGCCTGGTGCGAACTGCGCCAGGCGATCCGCAATTTTCGCAGCGACCGGGTGGAGCGCTGCGCAACAGCTGAGGATTTCTTCAAGGGCGACGGCGACCGGTTGCGGGAACTTTGGACCAGCGGTTGGACGGAGAAACCGATCGCCGTCTAGCTGTTCACCCAATCGCGATTATTCAGAGCGACATGCCGCCCGAAACCTCGATGCGCTGGGCATTGACCCAACGGTTGGCATCGCTCAACAGGGAGGCGATCATCGGCCCTATATCGTCGGGCACACCGGCGCGGCCGAGTGCGGTCATAGAAGCGACTGCACGGTTGATCTCCGGATTGTCCCTCACCATGCCGCCGCTGAAATCGGTCTCGATGGCGCCCGGGGCGACGGTGTTGACGGCAATGCCGCGGGGGCCAAGCTCCTTGGCCATGTAGCGCGTCAGCACCTCGACTGCACCCTTCATCGAGCCATAGGCCGATGCGCCAACCATGGCCATGCGGGCAAGACCGCTGGAGAGGTTGACGATGCGGCCGCCGTCCTCGATCACCGGCAGGAGCTTCTGCGTGAGGAAAAAGACGCCCTTGAAATGCAGGTTGTAAAGCTTGTCCATTTCCGCCTCGGTTGTCTCCGAAATCGGGGCGTGGTAGCTGGTGCCGGCATTATTGACGAGAAAGTCGAAATGCTCACGCCCCCAGCCCTTGATGATTTCGCGTACACTTTCGACAAAGGCATCGAACGCTGCCACGTTGCCGGCATCGAGTTGAAGTGCGGCGGCCTTGCGGCCCAGCGCCTCGATCTCAGCGACGACCTTGTCTGCCTCGTCGCGGTTCGAGTTGTAGGTCAAGATCACATCGACGCCGCTCCTTGCCAGATTGACGACCGTATTGCGGCCCAGGCCGCGGCTTCCGCCGGTAACGATTGCGACTTTAGAGGTTGAATTCTGGTTAGGCATTTCAGGTACTCCTGATGTTTTGATGGCCTATCTATGCGCCGCATGCCCCGAATGCTGAATGCCGAAACTCTGCAATTTCTTGCCTATTCCTCCAAACACCTTGCCCAGACGGGCTGAGGGATTAAGATCACCCTCACCGGCGCGGCAGACCGACCCCGCGTTCATTGGAGACCAGGATGTCTGCACATCTGAAGAAGGCGCTCAACGGGTACATGGATGCCCATGGCGGAGGCGACGGGCTTTTTGCCACCGCTATTGACGGTTTTTTCCTGATGCGTTCCAGCACTCTCTCCATGCCGAAACCGGCGATCTACCGACCGGCGCTCTGCATCATCGTCGATGGCGCGAAGCAGCTCATGTTCGGAGATCGGCTCTTCGATTACGAAGCCATGCAGGCGCTGATCATCAGCGTCGAGATGCCGGCCTTCGGACAGGTGACGAAAGCCAGTGCCGAACGGCCGATGATCGCCATCAACCTGGAACTCGACGTCACTATCCTGCGCGAGGTGCTGGAGGAGATGGGTGCACCGCCGAAGCCGGCAGGCGACGGCGGGCCGGGTGTTTTCGTACAAGAATTCGGCCCCGAGCTGCAGGACTGCATACTGAGGCTGATCCGGACGCTCGCGACGCCCAAAGCGATCCCAATCCTTCATCCGGCAATCATGCGAGAGATCAGTTTCTGGTTGCTTTCCGGAAAAAATGGCAATGAGATCTGCAAGCTTGCATTACCCGACAGCCATACGCGCCGCGTGGCCGAGGCCATTTACTTGTTGCGCGGTAATTTTGCGGACGCCGTCCGGGTGGAAAAGCTCGCGGCGGCAGCCAAGATGAGCCCTTCCTCCTTCCACCAGCATTTCAAAATGTTGACCTCGATGACGCCGCTGCAGTATCAGAAGCAGTTGCGGCTACTCGAGGCCCGGCGGCTGATGGTGACCGATGGGTTCAACGCCGCAAACGCGGCCTATCAGGTGGGTTACGAGAGCGCCTCCCAGTTCAGCCGCGAATATGCCCGCATGTTCGGGACACCACCGAAGCGCGACATCAGTGAAATGAAGGCGATGCCGGTTGAGCCGGCAATCAGCTAGATGGACAGCGTGCGGCTCACCTCGCGGCCGAAGCCGCGGATTTCGATGCTGGAGGCATGGACCTCGACGATCGCGAAGGCGTTTTCCGTCTCAGTATCGACCACGCCCTTGAAATTGACGAAGTGGCAGGCGCCGGCCATGCCGTAATTGCCGACGTGGTCGTGACCGTTGAGATAGGCGACGACATTGCGCTCAGAGGCGAGCAGCGCGACGATGCGCTCGCTGTCCCACATGCCGTGCTCACTGGGCGGATGCACCGGATAGTGATTCATGACGATCACCTTCTCGCCGGCCCCGGCCGCTTTTGCGATTTCATCGCCGAGCCAGGCGAACTGCTCGTCGCTCAGCGCAGCATTCCAGCGATGCGCATTCTTCGCACCCTTGGCCTGCAGCTCCGCCAGCATCTCAGCGGCCAGCTCACGATGATGATGGCCTTCGGGCGGCGCGAAGATGCTGACCTCGTTGCCGTCGAGCACGATAAAGCGCCAGCCGTGGCGCAAGAAGCTGTAATAGGGCGACGGCATGCCGAGACGCGCCGCGACTTCGGAGAGATGGCCCGCAGAAACCGAGAAATCATGATTGCCGAGCAGGAAGAGCGCCTCGTGCCTCAGCTTGCCGTAGACCGGCAGGATATCGTCGAAGCTTGAAAAGCTGCGGTCGATGACATCGCCGAGCGTCATGACGAAGCTCAGCTCCTCACCGTTGAATATCTCGATCGCCTCGGCGACCTTGGAAAGGCTGTTGGCATAATAACGATCCAAGGCCACATGCGGCGCGATCGCCGCATATTGCGGGTCGGCGATAATGCCGAAGCGGAACAGGGGAGAAGCAGAGGAAGACATGGGGCGTGATTAGGAGCGGCCGATGACAGGCATGTGACGGCTTCGCGTGAAAACAGAACACCCGGCGCTTTGGACGCGCCGGGTGTCAAATTCAAAAAGGCGGACGACATCGCCGCCATGGCGGCGAGCCTGGTACCGCTTACTTCGTGGCTTCTTCGTAGCGTTCCAGGACGTAGTCCCAGTTGATCAGGCTATCGACGAAGGCCTCGAGATATTTCGGGCGGGCGTTGCGATAGTCGATGTAGTAGGAGTGTTCCCAGACGTCGACGCCGAGGATCGGGGTGGCGCCGTGAACCAGCGGGTTTTCGCCATTCGGGGTCTTGGAGATTTCGAGCTTGCCGTTCTTGACGGAAACCCAGGCCCAGCCGGAGCCGAACTGGGTGGCGCCGGCATTGGCGAAATCGGCCTTGAACTTGTCGTAGCCGCCGAGATCAGACGTAAAGGCCGCTTCGAGCTTGCCCGGCAGCTTGTTGCCGCCGCCGCCCTTCTTCATCCACTTCCAGAAATGGATGTGGTTGTAGTGCTGGGCCGCGTTGTTGAAGAGGCCGGCATTGGTGCCGAAGGACTTCTTGACGACGTCTTCGAGCGACAGGTCCGAAAGACCGGCTTCGGCGGCGAGCTTGTTGCCGTTGTCGACATAGGCCTTGTGGTGCTTGTCGTGGTGGAACTCCAGCGTTTCCTTCGACATGAAGGGAGCAAGCGCTTCGTAGTCATAGGGAAGTTCAGGCAATTCGAAAGCCATGTCAGATCTCCTCTTGGCAATAGATTGCGTCTCGGCAGGTGAGGCGGAACATAGGAGGGGAAAGGGGGAGAGGCAACCGGCGAATTATCAAAAAACGACCGACCGGAGGAAAATTTGCCTCAGTTGCAAGGCTGGAATCGCGCATGCAAATCGCCTGGACAAATCCCTGGGGATGCCCGCCCCGAAAACCGCTTCGCTGGGGATAAAGATCAACGGAGACCGATATGAACAGGAATATAATCCAGCTTCTCGCCACAGCCGCGCTGCTTTCGCTGGCAGGTGCGGCGCATGCCTCCTCCGATGAGGCCTGGAAGCAGCTCGCCGCCGACGTCGAGGCCAAATGCAAGAAGGCAGCGGTCACGATCGAGAAGCCCAGCGCCACCGTCGATCCCTTCGGCAGCTCGCATTACGGGCTTGCCCTGGTGACCGGCAAGCCGAAGGGCGCCAAGGGGCTGATCGCCCAGATCTGCGTCTACGACAAGCAAAAGAAGACCGTCGAGATCGGCAGCGAACTGGACGCCAAACAGCTTGGGCTGATGCCGGCAAAATAGGCGGCAGCGGACTGCCACCCAGGCGCCCCTAAAGTGGTCGCAGGTGAGAATCTGTGCCTTGCGTCACATTTCGTGGGGAACCGGAGCCTACCCTTACGAGTTGAAAGGCTGGGCTTTACGGCGGATCGCGCTATTTCATGGAAGCGCAGAACCGCTGAAATCTTTTGTTTTATGCAATTCCTGGAAAACCGCTTTTCACTTTTCCTGGAATTTTCTGGGGAGGTGCCGGCATGTCAGAGCTTCGCAGCAGGGCGGAAGATCAGCAAAAAATCTATCAGCGCTGGGCACCGGTCTATGACCGGGTCTATCGCGGCATCCTGCGCGATGGCCACCGCAAGCTTGCAGCCCTGGCCGCTGCGGCCGGCACCGACATCCTGGAGATCGGCGTCGGCACCGGCCTGACACTCGGGCATTACCCGCGCCACTGCCGGGTGACCGGCATCGACATTTCCGAACACATGATCGCGCGGGCGCGTGAAAAGGCGAAACGCGAAAACCTTGAGCATGTGCAGGCGCTGGAGGTAATGGATGCGCATGCGCTCACCTTTGCCGACCGGTCTTTCGATGCCGTCTGCCTGCCCTTCGTCATCACGCTCATCCCCGAACCCGAACGGGCGCTGGACGAATGCGCGAGAGTGCTGAGGCCAGGCGGCGAAATCATCCTTGCCAGCAAGCTTGGCGACGGCGCCGGTCTGCAGGGTGCGATCGAGACGGCAGTGGCGCCGCTGGTGCGTCACATCGGCTGGTCCTCCGCCTTCCGCATTCACCGCATCGTCGCCTGGGCCGAGCGCCGCGGTGACTTTGCCGCTGCCGATATCCTGCCGGTCTTTCCGAACGGCTTCTTCAAGATCATCCGGCTGAAGCAGCGCGGACTTGCCGGCTGAGACCGGAAATTTTTTCCCCGCGTCGCTTATTCTGATGCTACCGTTCGTCTGAGGGGACTGCATGACATCGGATTTCTTCTTTTTCATCGTCGTGGGTTTCTGCGCGCAGATCGTCGACGGCGCACTCGGCATGGCCTTCGGCGTGCTATCGACGACGAGCCTTCTCGCCTTCGGGGTGCCGGCGGCCAATGCCAGCGCCATGACGCATGTGGCGGAAATGTTCACCACCGCCGCCTCAGGCATCTCGCATGCCTATCACCGCAACGTCGACTGGCGCCTGGTGGCGCGCCTTGCACCGGCCGGTATGATCGGCGGCGCGATCGGGGCCTATCTGCTTGCCAATATCGACGGCAAGGCGATCGAGCCCTTCGTGTCGGCCTATCTGATCGCGATCGGGCTGGTGATTCTCTACAAGGCCTTTCGGCCGCCGCCGAAGCGGGATGTTCGCGACTGGATGGTGCCGCCGGTCGGGCTTTTCGGCGGCGTGCTCGATGCGATCGGCGGCGGCGGCTGGGGGCCGATCGTCACCAGTTCGCTCGTCAGCCGCGGTCACGACCTGAAGCGGGTGATCGGCTCGACCAATTTCACCGAATTCGCGGTGACGCTGACGATTTCCCTGACCTTCATCCTGACGCTCGGCTGGTCGGAACTCGATTCGGCGATCGGCCTGATCATCGGCGGCGTCATCGCCGCCCCCTTCGGCGCGATCCTCGTCAAACGGCTGCCGGTGCGGCCGCTGATGGTGGCGGTGTCGATGATCATCATCGGCACTTCGGCGATACGCCTCCTGTAAAGCCAGGGCGATCACAGCCTCGGCCGGAGCTACAGATTTCGGCCGAAATAGACATCCACGGAGGCGATCTTGTCGCCGCGGAAGCGAAAGCTCTCTATGTTGCGGAAGCTGCCGCCATCCCGTTTTTCGGCACGGTAGCGGACGACCGCCTCGTCGCCGTCGATCGCCAGGAATTCGATGTCAAAGCCGCGGAAGACCGGCTCCTTCGGCCAGCAGCGCTCGAAATAAGTCGCCCGGTCGATGTGGTCGTCGCGCGGACTGGAGAAGGTGAAATCCTCCGTCAACATGGCGCCGACGATATCCTTGCGGTCGTCGAGATAGGCGGCGTAGAGATGACGGACGGTCTGTTCTCGGGATGTGCGCATGTCGTTCATGGCAATGTCCTTGGATTAACCGTTTGCATCATGCAATCGGTCCTGTTCTAGCACTTTTGCCGGAGAGGGTCCAGATTGCAGCTCTCATTTCCAAAGACAGGTCAGCGATCTCGAAAGCGTTGTCTTGAGGATGGGCCATAGCGCGGTTATATCAGCGCGTGCCCGCCCTGGAACGGCGAGCGCATGCACCGCTACGGCCTATGCGCTCGACCTCGAAAAGCTCGATCTTCAGGACAGTTTCACCCGCGCCGATCCCCTCGCCGCGGCAAAGGGCACATCGTTCCATCAGGCGTGCGAACTTCGCCGCCGCATATTTCCTCAAATCGGAACCGATTTAAGGAAATATGCAGATTTCAAAGTGCTACAGCGGCGCTGTAGATCAATGCCGAGGCCGAGAAAATGACCGATACGCAGTGGGACGCCAGCGCCAGGCCGGGCTCGATCTACTGGAAGCGCAATCTCACCATCTCGCTGATCGGCTCCTTCACCACGATCGTGGCGATGACGCTGCTGCTTCCCTTCCTGCCGCTTTATGTCGAGGAACTCGGCGTCAGCGACCATGCTGACATCGTGCAATGGTCGGGCATCGCCTATGGCGCCACCTTCTTCGCCGCGGCTGTGGTCGCGCCGCTCTGGGGCCGGCTCGGCGACATCTACGGCCGCAAGCTGATGCTGGTGCGCGCCAGCCTCGGCATGACGCTGGCGATCTCGCTGATGGGCATGGCCGGCAATGTCTGGCAGCTGGTGGCGCTGCGCCTCTTCGTCGGGCTTGCCGGTGGCTATGCCTCCGGCTCGATGGTGCTGGTGGCGACGCAGACGCCGAAGGATCGTTCGGCCTGGGCGCTCGGCGTTCTGTCTTCCGGCATCATGGCCGGCAATCTCGTCGGGCCGCTCATCGGCGGCGCACTGCCGCCGATCATCGGCATCCGCGGCACGTTCCTCGCCGCCGGCGGCATGATCTTCCTCGCCTTCCTCGCCACGGCCTTCCTGATCAAGGAGGAAAAATCGCCGGCCCGCAAAAAGGCGGCCAAGGCCAGCGGCGGCTGGAAATCCATTGCCGACAAGCGGCCCGTCATCGCCATGCTGGCGACTGGCATGCTCTTGATGTTTGCCAATATGTCGATCGAGCCGATCATCACCGTCTATGTCGCGCAGCTGGTGCCCGTCGAATCCCAAGTGACGATGGTATCAGGCGTTGTCATGTCGGCCGCCGCCCTTGGCAGCATCCTGTCAGCCTCATGGCTCGGCAAGCTCGCCGACAGGATCGGCCACTGGCCGGTGATTTCAGGCGCGCTCGCCGTCGCCGGCCTGCTGCTGATCCCGCAAGCCTTCGTCACCAGCGCCTGGCAGCTGATTATCCTGCGTTTCCTGATGGGTGTGGCACTCGGCGGGCTGCTGCCCTGTATCGCCGCGGTCATCCGCCACAGCGTGCCGGATAGTGCGGCCGGCAGCATTCTCGGGCTTTCGATTTCCTCGCAATATGTCGGCCAGGTGGCCGGCCCCATCCTTGGCGGTTTTGTCGGCGGCCATATCGGCATGCGGGCGGTGTTCCTCGGCACCTCCGTGCTGCTTCTCGCCGGTGCGGCCTATGCCTGGGTAGTCCGGCCGAGGGATACGGAGACCCGGGACTCGACCTAAGGATTATTGGCGCTTCCGCAGATCAGCTCGACGCCTGACCGGGCAATCGCTTCCAATACCTCGCGGCTGTCGCCGGCGCGGGCGCGGACGGCGAGCGAATGCATGACGGCGGAGGCGAGCCTGGCAAGCATCTGCGGATCGGCGCTTTCCGGAAGCTCGCCTCTTTCCACGCCAAGCCGCATGCGCTTCTCGATCTTGTCGTCGAAATCGTTGAGGCTGCGGCCGAGCACCTCGCGGACCCGCTCATGCTGGACCGCCTCGGCCGACGCCGTGCCGATCAGCAAACAGCCGCGGGCGGCGGTTTCACCATGCAGATAGATCGCCAGCGCACCGGCATAAACGCGGGCGATGTTGTCGCGCAGCGGCAGTGACGGGTCGAGCGCCTCGGCGAGCGTATTCATGCCGTCCTGCCGATACCCCTCCAGCGTATCGAGATAGAGATCCTCCTTGTCGCCGAAGGCGCCGTAGAGGCTCGGGCGGTTGAGGTTGGTCGCAGCGCTCAGATTGTCGAGCGAGGCGGCGGCAAACCCCCTGTCCCAGAAGACATCGCGCGCCTTGCCGAGCGCCGCCTTGGCGTCGAAGGCCCTCGGGCGGCCGCGCCTCTTCTCGTCCTTCATATTTGTACCGTTTCGCATTAAATTCTTGACGAGAGACATTTTATGCGAAACAGTACAGATGTTCAACACTGTCGGCCGGCGGCATCGACCGCCTCCGCAAGGAGAGGAAACCGCAATGAAACTTTACATGCACGCCGCGGCCTGCTCGCTTTCGCCGCACATCATCTGCCGAGAGCTCGGGTTCGATATCGAGCTCGTCCAGGTCGACCGACGGACCCACAGGACGAGCAACGGCGAGGATTATCTCGCGATCAACGGCAACGGCTATGTGCCGGCGCTGATGCTCGACGATGGCAAGGTGCTGACCGAGGGGCCGGCGATCGTGCAGTTCCTCGCCGACAGCGTGCCCGAAGGGGCAGCCCTATTGCCGCCGATCGGCGATCTCCGCCGCAACGAAGTGCAGTCCTATCTCAACTTCATCACCGCCGAGCTGCACAAGCCGATGGTGCTGCTCTTCGAACCGACTTATTCCGGTGTTCATGGGGAGGTCCGCGCGCTGATATCGAAGCGGCTGACATGGCTGAACGGCCGTCTTGCCGGACCCTATCTCACCGGCGATGCCTTCACGGTGGCGGATGCCTATCTCTTCGTCTGCCTGAACTGGTCGCCCTGGACCGATATCGATCTCAAGCAATGGCCGGCGCTGCACGGCTTCATGGCCCGCGTGGCGGCACGACCGAAGGTGCGCGAGGCGCTGCAGGCCGAAGATCTCGAAGCCTTCGATGCCGGCGGCGTCTATTTCGCGCCGCATGCCTATCTCGCTTCGTCAGGACGGACGGGCGAGCCGGTAAGGCCGTAAACCCCGGGTCGCGCCCGCACGCATCCCGCGCCTGGACGACCTTCAGAGGGCGTTGACGGCCACCGGCAAGGCGCGCTTGTGGGCGGTCGCCCGATAGGCGGCGAAGATGCGGCGGCGGGCGATCTCGCCGACCGGCTTGCCTTCGAGGAAATCGTCGATCTCGTCATAGCTGACGCCATAGGCCTCCTCGTCGGGGCGCAGCGGCCGCTGGTCCTCGAGATCGGCTGTGGGCACTTTGAACACCAGTTCGTCCGGGGCGCCGAGCCGCTTTGCCAGCAGGCGGACGCGGCGCTTGTTGAGGCCGGCGAGCGGCAGGATATCGGCGGCGCCATCGCCGAACTTGGTAAAGAAGCCCATGACCGCCTCGGCCGCATGATCGGTGCCGATGACGAGGCTGCCAAGCGCCCCGGCAAGGGCGAACTGGGCGATCATGCGCTGGCGCGCCTTGATATTGCCGAGGATGAAATCCTGACGGCCGGCATCGGCAAAGGCGAGACCGCCATCCTGCGCGGCGGCAAGCATCGCATCCGCCGACGCTTTGATGTTGACCACCATCGAGCGGTCGGCGCCGATCGTTTCCAGCGCCTTCACCGCATCGGCCTCGTCCGCCTGGACACCATAGGGAAGGCGCACGGCGATGAATTCGGCCGCATGGCCGCTTTCCCGCAGCTCGCGCACCGCCTTTTGAGCCAGCAGCGCCGCCGTCAGCGAATCGACGCCGCCGCTGATGCCGAGGACGTAGCCGCGCATACCCGAGGCGACGAGATAATCCTTGAGGAAAGCAGTTCGCCGTTCGATCTCCCGCTCAGGGTCGATATCGGCGGCAACACCCAGTTCGCGGATGATCTCGCCTTGTTCGTCGAACAGCATAGTCATAAGCCTCTTCCTCCCCGCTTACGGAATTTCGGCGCCACTATGGCGAAAAGATGGGGGAGGACGAAGCCGTTTTGGGCAAACCTGCCATGCATTTTATGCAAGTGGGCGGCTTGGTATCTCTCGGTAGGGTGTGCGGCACCCCCCTCTGCCCTGCGCTTGCGCTCCGGGCGTTCGTCGCGGCAATCGATTCACTGGATCGATTGCTTCGGCTTCGCCGAACCGCTGCTCACTCTTCGCTTTCGCTGCGGCCGTGGGCCCAGTCCATGTAGAGATCCAGCGCCTTGCGAGTGACCGGGCCTTCCTGGAGATCGCGGTCGTCGAGACGGATGACGCCGACGACTTTGGAATAGTTGCCGGTGGTGAAGATCTCGTCGGCTTGCATGAAATCCTCGACGGAGAGTGTTGCTTCGTGCACGTCGAAACCGGCCTTGCGCAGCAGGCCAATGACGCGGGCGCGGGTGATGCCGGCGAGGAAGGTTCGGTTGGCGGCCGGCGTCATCACTACGCCGTCCTTGACCATAAAGACGTTCGAAGAAGCGGTTTCGACGACGTTGCCGTTCAAGTCGCGCACCAGCGCGTTGTCGAAGCCGCGGCTGCGCGCTTCGGCGATCATGCGGCCGCTGTTTGGATAGAGCGAGCCGGTCTTCGCCTCGGTCATCGCCGTTTCCGGCGACGGGCGGCGGTAGGGCGAGACGGTGAGGCTGGTGCCGCCATGGCCACCCATCGGCGCCTCGAACAGGCAGAGCGCGAAGCGGGTTGAGTCCCCATCGACCGAGACGACGCTGCCCGGCGAACCGTGCTCGCCCCAATACATCGGCTTGATATAGATCGGTGTGGCGCCATCGAATTTCGCGACGCCTTCCCAGGCAAGTGCCACAATCTCCTCGGCTGATTTCACCGGCTTCAAGCCCATGGTGAGCGCCGAGCGGTTGATGCGCTGGCAGTGCAGGTCGAGATCCGGCGCGATGCCATCGAACCAGCGGGCGCCGTCGAAGACCGTGGAGCCGAGCCACATGGCATGCGAGGTTGGCCCGATCAGCGGCGGATTGCCGGGAAGCCACTCCCCGTCGACATGAGTCCACGTGGTTGAACGGGGTGATGTATCAACGGCCATGATGGTTTCCTCCTGAAGCCGGAGAAGGAAAAACCGCCGCGGCAAGCCGGGTCAAGGACAAATCCCGAGTGGAAACACGGAAGCAAGAAAAAGCCAGGGAATGGCGCCAGGCCGCAATATTCGTGCGCAGCGATGGCAGCTTCATCGATGGATGCATCAGCAAAAATGATGGAATGGAATGTTGGAATGGCTAGCTGCCGCATGCGATGATGGCGTAACAGCGGATAAGCAGCAAGGGAAGACGCCGATGAAAGCCATGTTCTACGAAGCCTTCGAACAGGCGCCCGAAATCCGCACCGTTGCCGATCCGACACCGACAGAGGACGGCGTCGTCATAGCGGTCGGGGCCAGCGGGCTCTGCCGCAGCGACTGGCACGGCTGGATGGGGCACGACCCGGATATCCGCTTGCCGCATGTGCCGGGACACGAGCTTGCCGGGCGGATCGTCGCCACCGGCCGCGGCGTGATGCGTTTCAAGGTGGGCGACCGGGTGACCGTGCCCTTCGTTTCCGGCTGCGGCCATTGCAGCGAATGCCATTCCGGCAACCAGCAGGTCTGCCCGAACCAGTTCCAGCCGGGCTTCACCCATTGGGGATCGTTTGCCGAATATGTGGCGATCGATTATGCCGATACCAATCTGGTGCACCTGCCCGATACGATCGACGATGCGACGGCGGCAAGCCTCGGCTGCCGCTTTGCCACCTCGTTTCGCGCCGTCGCCGACCAGGCGCGCACGGGGCCTGGCGAATGGATCGCCGTGCATGGCTGCGGCGGTGTCGGCCTGTCGGCAATCATGATCGCCACAGCGCTCGGGGCGAATGCGATCGGCATCGATATATCCGAGGAGAAGCTTGCCTTCGCGCGGGATTGCGGGGCGGTGGCGACGGTCAATGCATCCGGCGTCGCCGACGTGGCGGAGGCGGTGCGCGAGATCACCAAGGGCGGCGCGCATGTCTCGATCGACGCGCTCGGCCATCCCGTCACCTGCTTCAACTCGATCAAGAACCTGCGCCGGCGCGGCCGGCATGTGCAGGTGGGACTGATGCTGGGCGAGCATGCGACACCACAAATTCCGATGGCGCAGGTGATCGGCCACGAACTGGAAATCTACGGCAGCCACGGCATGCAGGCCTGGCGCTACGATGCCATGCTGGCGATGCTTTCGGCCGGAAAGATCGCGCCGCAGAAGCTGATCGGACGGCGGATCAGTCTCGAGGAGGCCGTGCCGGCGCTGATGGCGCTGGATAAGGCTGAGGCCACGGGGATCAGCGTGATTACCCGGTTTTCATGAGGGAACTCACCCTCCCCTCCTGTGCCGAGCACAGGTGAGGGAGAGCGGGACGAGCAACAGACGTTATTCAGCCACGCCGATCGAGGTGAGATAGGCAGCAGAGGCCGGTATCTTCGACTTGTCCTTGATCTCGATGATGAGGCGCGGATTGCTTTCAAGCTTGGCAAGGGCTGCGAAGACGGCATGCCAGCGGATCGTGCCTTCGCCGAGGCTCCAGTGGCGGTCGGCATATCCGTCGGCATCCTGCAGGTGGACATGCTGGAGGCGATTGCCGGCGGCCTTGACATAATAATCGACCGGCGGCGCACCAGTATAGCCGTGGGCATAATGGGCGTGGCCGGTATCAATCGAGACGGCGACGGCGGGCGAGTTGAAGCTTTCGGCAAGCGCCACGCGAATATGCGGATCCTTGTCCTCGATGTTCTCGATGACCATGGTGCAGCCGATATCCTCGGCGCGCCTGACGGCGTCGCGCAGGGTCATGTGCGTGCGCTCGGCCAAGGCTTCGCGGGCGCCGGCATTGTCGTCGAGATTGTTGTAGGACCAGGACGTATAAGGGCTGTGGATGACCATGTGGGTCGCGCCGATGGCGGCGCAGACATCAAGACCCTGCAGCAGGCGCCGCGTGACGATGGCGCGGATATCGGGATCTTCCGAGGCGACGGTGAAGCCCCAGAACGGGCCGTGAATGCCGAGGCGGCCGCCATGACCGTCGAGAAGCCTTCTGGCGCGGGCGGCAAGCGGCGCCCAGTCGCCGTTCAGAATCTCGGCATCGATGAAGCTCTGCAATTCGAGATCGCGGGACTTTTCGAAGAGCCAATCACGGTGAAGTTCGACTTCATCGAGCGTCATGGCGGCGCCGACGACGGGAAGAGAGGACATGGTTGCGCTCCATCAATGTGGATGATCAATGTGAATGCCGGGACGGCGTGGAAGGACGGCCGCCGCGTTCTATGCGCCCCTTCTGTGTCGGCGGTATTACAGGCGCCGAGCCTTTCGAACCCGTCCGGCCTCAGTCATTTCCGCATAGCTGATGCGGCATTGGCGGACCTTGCGGAAACGCCCCGAAGTACCGATATCGGCCTCGACAGTCTCGTGACGCAGTGGCGCGCGAGCGGCGCTGAACCCCTGGCAACGGAGCCGTTTGTTCATCGCTTCGGCTGGCGCAGCGTGCTTCTTTGAAGCGCCTTCGGCGATGTTACCCCCAACAACAGGGGGTGGGTTGTCAAAGGCGGCGCAAAGGTCTAACGGCTGCGCCCGCAAGAAAAAGCCCATAAGAAGAAGCCCTGTAAGAAAAAGAAAGAGACATGATGTCCAACTCATTTGTGAAAATGCCTGCGAGCGACGAGGCAAAGCGGTTTTTTGTCCTCGGCGACAGGGTCGAGCGGCGGCTTAGAATCAGCGGAACCTGGCTCAATATCTTCGACGTCACCGTGCCATCAGGCAGCCGGACGCCGAAACATGCGCATGCGAGCCCCGAAGTGTTCCGCATCATCGAGGGACGCCTGACGATCTGGCGCCTAGGCGACAGCGGCCCCGAAGAGATCGAAGCCAGCGCCGGCGACATCGTCACCATCCCGCCCTTCATGGTGCACGGCTATTCCAACCGCGGAACCGTCCCCGTGGTCTTTTCTGCGGTCGTCGATCGGGGCATGGCCGAGTTCATCGAAGCGGAAGGCACGACGGAGCCCCCAAAGGCCAGCCCTTCGACGGAGACCATCGCCCGCATGACGGCGGCGGCCAATGCCTATGGGATCACCATCCTCGCGGCGTGATGGCGTGAGTGCATGATGCCTTTTTCAGACGACATCATGCATTCCTTCGTCGATCATGCTACGCATTTAACGGGAGCGATTTCAATCGGCTCACCAGTTCATCCAAAGCTTCGTCGACCGTTTTCGAGGCGGTGTCGATGACGATCGCATCGTGCCATTCGTCATAGGCTCTTTCGGAAGTCTCTTGCCATGTCGGCTTCACCAGATCTTCGACGTCGGTGAGGCGCGTTTCAGCACGCTTGCGGTGCTCGGCTTTATCCGAGCAAACGACCTCGACCTCCGCCGCCGGCACCCCGGCCGCTTGGGCGACTGAAAGCCACGCTGACCTAGTTATCCGGAGCGGGTTGACTGAGTCGGCGATAACAATCCTGCCGAGGGTCAGATTGTCTCCGGCGACACCGTAAGCTGCGATATAGCCTGCAGGCCCTGCATCATCAGCTATTCCGGAAGCGCGGATTGCCTGTTCAATGGTATCGACGCGCACATGGACTGCATTCAACCGCTCAGCCAAAGCACGGGCAATCGTCGTCTTTCCACTGCCGGGCAGACCGCCCAAGATAATGAGCATCGTGACCTCGTCGTTTTTGGAGAAGCTCCACGAGAAACCAGAGCAGCTCGCGGTCACAACAATCATTCACCATTAAGGCCCGGTTCGCAATTCCTTCGTCAGCACCAGATTTGTCATAGGCTCGAGCGCCGCGCGTCCTTTCAGACGTTTAAACAACGCTAACTTTGACTTTGTAGGTAACTTTGTCCTTGGCTCCACCTCTTTACCAGATCGCTATTCCAGCTCGTGGGACGCGCCGCAGTCCCCACGCTCCATCCCGTCAAATTCCCTCTGCCGACAGCTCGGTCATTACCAGGCGCTTTTGCAGAAAAGCGGAAAACCAGCCGAAATCCTCAACCAAAACGAGGTGCTGCTCTCCTTTTCAAAACTGTCACATCAAGACGCTATAAGGATTTTCGCCCGGCGCCTCTTGCGTCGGCACTGTTTCACCGTCAAAATTGCGATATGCCTGACAGCGACCCATCCAGTACAAGCTCCGCTCCTTCCAACCGGGATCTCCCGGCCGAGGAAGCAGGCGACCATTGTAGACGGTGCGATGACCTCCGCCTCGCCTCAGGCCTATCAAGGCTCCCGCAGAGAGGGCCGCTTCCCATTGTCAATGACGGGTGGCCGCAGCCTGCCGGTTTTACCGATGGCCCTGACTTTCACTTCAGAGGAGCGGCCTTATGGAACCTGAACTGATGTCAACACGATAATGGAAAGACGACAGGCGATGCGTATATGCGTATAAGAGCGTCCCTTCGAATGCCTCGCCGCTTCGCCTGACGAACGCGGCATTACAACCTCAACGAATAGGGTCCCTGTGTTTCTGGAAATTGGAATTGTGGCGTTTCTCACCATCCTGAATGGTGTGCTCGCCATGTCTGAGCTGGCCGTCGTGTCTTCTCGAACAGCCCGCCTGAAGGTTCTCTCCGACAATGGAAGCAAGGGTGCAGCTCAAGCGATCAAACTTGCCGAAAACCCCGGTCGTTTTCTCTCTACGGTGCAGATCGGCATCACGCTGGTCGGCGTTCTATCCGGCGCTTTCTCAGGGGCCACGCTCGGCGGCCGCCTGAGCGGATGGCTGGAAGTCCAAGGAATGTCATCGACAGCCGCTGATGCCCTTGGCGTGGGTTCAGTCGTGGTGGCAATCACCTATCTTTCGCTGATCATAGGCGAACTTGTTCCAAAGCAGATCGCGTTACGGGAACCCGAAGCGGTTGCGGCCAAGGTCGCACCCGCTATGGCGGTCCTTTCAAAAATTGCGCTGCCACTCGTGTGGCTTCTGAACGCCTCCGGAAACCTTGTGCTCAAGCTCCTGGGCCAGGCAGGAAAAGGTGGCGACAATGTCTCTGACGCAGAGATCAAGACCGTTCTGGCCGAGGCGCAGTCGGCTGGTGTTATCGAAAGCGAAGAGTCCGCGATGATATCAGGTGTCATGCGGCTTGCGGACCGCACTGCCCGAGCGCTTATGACGCCCCGACGGGACGTCGAAATTATTGATATCGACGACAGCCTTAATGAAATTCGGACCCAGTTGCACAGGACGAAGCGGTCGCGGTTGCCGGTTCGAAAAGGCAGTTCGGACGAGGTGATCGGCATCCTTCCGGTCAAGGACTTCTACGACTCGATGTCCGAACACGGCACTGTCGACATCAAGGCTCTGACGCAAGACGTCCCGGTGGTTTCAGACCTTGCAACTGCCATCAATGTGATCGAAGCCATCAGGAAATCGCCCATTCACATGGTGCTGGTTTTCGACGAGTACGGCCACTTCGAGGGGATTGTCTCCTCAGGTGACATTTTGGAAGCAATCATGGGGGCTCTCCAGGAAGGACCTGTCGATGAACAGGCCATCGCTCGTCGAGATGACGGTTCTTACCTCGTGTCGGGTTGGACGCCGATTGACGAATTCGCTGAATTCTTAAACCTCAGGCTCGATGACGATCTGGAATATCAGACTGTGGCCGGCCTGGTGTTGGAGGAGCTGAAACATCTGCCCGAATTGGGGGAGAGCTTCACGAGAGGTGGATGGCGCTTCGAGGTCATCGATCTCGACGGGAGGCGCGTCGACAAAATACTTGTGTCTGAAGATCGAGGGTGACGGCTTGGCCCGTGTCGTCGAGCTCGACGGCCGCAACATCGGCACGATCCGCATGGAAGACGTGGTCCGACACCAGGAGGTACCGCCATGGCATGGTCCGCCAGCCAATATGTGAAGTTCGAGGACGAGCGCACGCGGCCGGCGCGCGATCTTCTGGCGCAGGTGCCGCTGCAGAGTCTTCGTCGCGCCATCGACCTCGGCTGCGGGCCGGGCAATTCCACCGAACTCATCATCGAGCGTTATGGGGCTGCCGGCGTCTCCGGCCTCGACAGCGACATCAACATGCTGGAGGCGGCCCGCAAGCGGCTTCCCGGCACTGCCTTCGTCGAGGCCGATCTCGGCATCTGGCAGCCGACTGAGCCCGCCGACCTGCTCTTTGCCAATGCCGTCTTCCAATGGCTGCCCGATCATCTCGATATCTTCGACCGGCTGATGGACGGGCTTTCCGAAGGCGGCGTGCTGGCCGTGCAGATGCCCGACAATCTCGGCGAACCCTCGCATCTGGCGATGGAGGAGACTGCCCATGCCGGCCCGTGGAAATCCGCCTTCGAGGCCAAGAGCGTGCGCCGCAAGCCGCTGCCGCCGCCGTCCAGCTATTACTCCAGGCTGATCGCCAAAGCTTCGCGCGTCGATATCTGGCACACCGTCTACAATCACCCGATGGCGGATGCGGCGGCGATCGTCGAATGGGTGAAGGGAACCGGGCTGATGCCCTATCTCACCCATGCCGGCGAAGAGCATCGCGAGGCCTTCCTGGCGGATTATCGGGAGCGGTTGGAAAAGGCCTATCCCAAGATGTCGGACGGGCGGGTGCTGCTCAGGTTTCCGAGGATCTTCATGGTGGCTGTGAAAGGGTAATCGGCCGCCTACCACCAAGGTGACGTGGGCTCAGCCAGTCCGGATGGTGTCAAATGCTTGTTATCCCTCGCCTGCATATGTTGCGGCAAAGCCGGCGCGCAGTATAGTCGGCCGCAAATTCCAAGGAGATGGCACATGGACGCTGCCCCTACCCCGCCGGTCACCCTCGTCATCTTCGGCGCCACGGGAGACCTGACGCGCCGCCTGCTGGTGCCGGCGATCATCAATCTGACGCGCAGCCGCCTGGTGGGCGAGGATCTCCACATTCTCGGCATCGGCATCGAACCTGGTGACGACGAATTCCTGCGCGGGCGGCTCGACCAATTCCTCAATCATCTGAGCGGCGAAGCGCCGACAGTGAAGGACGAAGCCTGGGAGAGCCTGCGCCGGCGCATTTCCTATACGTCCGGGGATTTCACCAAGGACGATATTTTCGTCGAGATCGGCAAGCGCCTAGGCCCGAATGCCAATGCCGCCTTCTATCTCGCGGTGCCGCCATCCTTTTTCGGCACGATCGTCGAGAAGCTCGCCGCCCATGGGCTGACCGATGAAAGCGACGGCGTCTTCCGCCGCATCGCCATCGAAAAGCCGTTCGGCACCGATCTCGCCTCGGCGCGGGCGCTCAATGCACAGATCCTCGCGCAGGTCGGGGAAAGCCAAGTTTACCGGCTCGACCATTTCCTCGGCAAGGAAACCGTGCAGAACCTGATGACGGCGCGTTTCGCCAACATGATGATCGAGTCCTTGTGGAACAGCCGCTACATCGACCATGTGCAGATCACCGCCGCCGAAATCGTCGATGTCGGCAGCCGCGGCAAATTCTACGATGCAACCGGCGCGTTGCGCGACATGGTGCCGAACCATCTCTTCCAGCTGCTGGCGATGATCGCCATGGAACCGCCGAACAGCTTCGATGCCGAGGCGATCCGCAACGAGAAGAGCAAGGTGCTGAAGGCGCTGCGCATCTATACGCCTGAGGAGGCCAAGATGCATGGCGTACGCGGCGCCTATGGCGCGGGGCCGCTCAATGGTGCTGAGCTTCCGGCCTATCGCGATACCAAGGACGTCTCGCCCGACAGCAGGACCGAGACCTTCGTGGCGCTGAAGCTCTATGCCGATACCTGGCGCTGGGCCGGCGTGCCCTTCTATCTCAGGACCGGCAAGGCGCTGACGGCGCGCGACACCGAGATCGTCATCACCTTCCAGCCGGTTCCCTTCGCGCAGTTTCGCGAGACCGACGTCAAGCGCCGCCTGCCGCCGAACCGGCTGGTGATCCAGGTGCAACCGGACGAGGGCATGAGCATGGAAATCTCGATCAAATCGCCGGGGCTTTCCGTCGATACCGTGCCGGTCTCGCTCGATTTCCGCTATGCCGACAAATTCGATATTGCCAAGACGACCGGCTATGAATCACTGCTCTATGATCTCTTCATCGGCGACCAGACACTGTTCCAGCGCGCCGACGGGATCGAGGCCGGATGGGCGGCGGTGCAACCCTTCCTCGATATCTGGGCTAGGGATGAGAGCGTGCCTGACGCTTACGCGCCGGGCAGCATGGGACCGATCTGCGCCGACGAACTGATCCAGCGCGACAGGCGGCAGTGGCATGAACTCGGCGTCGTGCTGCACAAAAACGACAAATAGCCGGTCCTGCTTTTCTATACCCGGGACTATCCCGTCAGCGGCAGGCGTCGCTTAGCGTACCGTCGCGCTCGGCCGCGCGGTACTGACGCGTCCCGGGGCGCGGGCATGTGGGCCGATCCGGCGGAATGACGACGTTGATATCACCGGTTTCGACAGAATCGAACGGAATCACGAGTCCGCTGCTGGATTCCGCCCCCGGCACCGTGCCGGGCGGCATACCGCCGAAGCGGCCGCTATAATCCATATCAGCAAGCGCCTGGGAGAAGGCCGGCGTGGCGAATCCGAGGAGAATGATCGAGGCTGCTGCAAGAAACATACGCATGATGCTATTCCCTATGGTTTCAGCGATGCGACAGAAACAGCACGATGACCTCATTGTTCCCCGGAAGCGGGGGCCGACGATCAAGGTTTGGCGATCGGAATATGGCGCCTCACAGCGGGCGATCTCCAGCTCAATCGCGCCAGCGCGACAGCAGCCTGTCGAGACCTGTCGGATAGAGATCGATGCCGGCGTCCTGCAGCCTGTCGCGGCCGAACCAGCGCGCCGTCGCCGCCGTCTCGTCGAACTCGGAATAGCGGATCTCGTCGCGCCCGTAGAGCGATGCATCGGCCAGTTCGATGTCGGCGGCGAAGATATATTCGTGACCGATCGCGCCATGATGTTCGAAGATGTTTTCAAGCAGATGCCAGGGGCCGACGATGCGGATCGCCGTCTCGAGTTCCTCTCTGAATTCGCGGTGCAGGGCTTCTTCACGGCTCTCGCCGAATTCGATCGCGCCGCCAAGCGGGCGAACGCCCTTGATGCGACCGCTGTCGTCCTCCACTTCGGCAGCAAGCAGCTGGTCTTTCCGCCAGGCGAGGCCGATCACCTTCACCCTGATCTGCTGCGATGGGCGCCAGACGGTCATCTGCTCTCCTTCGATAGGGGCAGCGCTTGCTTTTCACCCCGGTGTGGCGAGAACAGCGAGCCCCGCAACAAAGCGAGGCTCCTGCCGACTTCTCGTTTCAGACGAACTGGCTGAGGCCCGGGACGGAAGCGACGACCTCGTCGACGACCTCTTCGCCGGCATATTGCTTGGCGATCGCGATGGTTTCCTTGGCAAGCGAGGTGATTTCGCCCATGCCGAGGCCTTCGCCCATCAGCTGCTGCCCGAGCCCCATGATGCCGCCGCCGCCGAGCGAGCTCATCAGCCCGCCGAGCAGACCGCCGCCGCCGGCACCTGCGCCGTTGAACTGGGCGACAAGATCGGCGCCGCCGGGGATCGCTTCGATCATCTTGGCAACCGGGCCATCGGCGGCCTCGCGCTGCAGGAAGCCGAGCATCATGCCGAGCGCCTTTTCGGCGAGATCAGGCGCAATACCCACGCGATCGGCGATCTGGGTCACAATTTCATTCATCGTCAGCCTCCTGTTTTTTGACGTTAACGTCAACGTTAATCGAGATTCGACCACAACTCAAGCCGGCCCCTCCCCGGGCCGCACTTTGTCCGGTTTTGCTTTCAATGCAAACAGTTGTCCGCATGCGCATGCCTGCTTATAACAGGGAAAAGATAGTTCGATGAAGGCGGCAGAAGCACGCCTTCTCATACAAATGGCGGCACAGCCCAAGGAGCATTCCGAATGATCGAGGAAGGCAAGATTTTCATCGGCGCGAGCCGCAATCCCGATGACAGCATCAACAAGCCGGAATATCTCGACCTGAAATTCGGCAATCGCCACGGCCTCGTCACCGGCGCGACCGGCACCGGCAAGACGGTGACGCTGCAGGTGCTGGCCGAAGGCTTCTCGCGGGCCGGCGTTCCGGTGTTTGCGGCCGATATCAAGGGCGATCTTTCCGGCATCGCCGCCAGGGGCGAGCCCAAGGACTTCCTGACGAAGCGCGCCGAGCAGATCGGCTTTACCGACTACGAATTCGACCAGTTTCCAGTGATCTTCTGGGATCTGTTCGGCGAGAAGGGCCACCGGGTGCGCACCACCATCGCCGAGATGGGACCGCTGCTGCTCGCCCGCCTGATGGATGCCTCCGAACCGCAGGAAGGCGTCATCAACATCGCCTTCAAGATCGCCGACCAGGGCGGGCTGCCGTTGCTCGACCTCAAGGATTTCAGCTCGCTGCTCAACTATATGGGCGAGAACGCCAGCCAACTTTCCAACCAGTACGGGCTGATCTCCAAGGCTTCGGTCGGCTCGATCCAGCGGGCGCTGCTCGTTCTCGAACAGCAGGGTGCGGAGCACTTCTTCGGCGAGCCGGCGCTGAAGATTTCGGACATCATGCGCACCAGCAATAATGGCTACGGCCAGATTTCGGTGCTGGCCGCCGACAAGCTGATGATGAACCCCCGGCTTTACGCCACTTTCCTGCTCTGGCTGCTCTCCGAACTCTTCGAGGAGTTGCCCGAGGTGGGCGATCCCGAAAAGCCGAAGCTCGTCTTCTTCTTCGACGAGGCGCACCTGCTCTTCAACGACGCGCCAAGGGTGCTGACCGAACGCGTCGAGCAAGTGGTGCGGCTGATCCGCTCCAAGGGCGTCGGCGTCTATTTCGTGACGCAGAACCCGCTCGACGTGCCGGAAACGGTGCTCGCCCAGCTCGGCAACCGGGCGCAGCATGCGCTTCGCGCCTATTCGCCGCGCGAGCAGAAAGCGGTGAGGACGGCGGCCGATACATTCCGTGCCAACCCGGCCTTCGATTGCGCCACCGTCATCACCAATCTCGGCACCGGCGAGGCACTGGTCTCGACACTTGAGGCCAAGGGCGCGCCTTCGATCGTCGAGCGAACACTGATCCGCCCACCATCCGGCCGCGTCGGCCCGGTGACGGATGCCGAGCGCCGGCAGATCATGGACAAGAGCCCGGTTCTTGGCATCTATGACGAGGATGTCGACCGCGAATCCGCCTTCGAGATGCTGGTGGCGCGGGCAAAGAAGGCGGCCGATGCCGAGGCCGCCAAGCGAGCGCAGGAAGAAGCGGCAGAGCAGCAGCCGGGCACCACCTCCGGCTGGACCCTTCCCGGCTTCGGCGGCAGCAATGACGACAGCCAGGGTCGCGGCCAGTCGCGCGGCCGGGCGTCCGGCTATCAGCGCGAAACGGTGGTGGAAGCAGCGATGAAGAGCGTGGCGCGCACTGTTGCGACGCAAGTCGGCCGGGCACTGGTGCGCGGGATCTTGGGGAGCTTGAAGCGGTGAGCCTGGGTCTCTTCTTCCCTGGGTCCGAAGGACGATGCCCGCAGGCAGATGAAGGGTAAGAAGCATCATCGAGAACGCCTTGAGCGACCAGTGAAAGGCAGCAACGCGGTGTTCTGTCCCTCATTCGAGCTGCTTGGGTTGAGCCACGTCTCTCAATCCAGCTTGTTTGATCTCGATCTTGATTTTATATCTTTAAATATATATTTCTTAGGCAGCCGATGACATATAAGGTTCAATTCCATCCCGACTTCGTTCCTGAATGGAAAGAACTGGAGATGGGGTTAAAAGAACTGGTTGGCGAAGTGTTCGACCACCTTGAAGATGATGGCCCGTTCTTAGGGCGCCCTGAGGTCGATACGCTTTCAGGTTCCGATTATGCGAATATGAAGGAAATCAGAGTCAAATTTGGCAAACAGGTCTGGCGTTTTGCTTTCGCCTTCGATCCGGCTCAAAGTGCCATCATCCTTTGCGGAGGAGACAAGCAAGGCATGAATAAAGCGCTCTTTTACAAACAACTGATCAACAAAGCTGACGCGCGGTTCGGTGCGTGGCTGAAGGAGAAGAAAAATGAGCACTGAATGGAAGACGTTACGCGACGAACTTCCAGAAGATGTTCGTGCTCGGCTCGACATGAAACGTCAGGAGCGTCGTCTGGGCAAAGCCTTGGCGGAAGTGCGCAAAGCGATGCATGCAACACAGCAAGAGGTCGCTACGCGTGCGGCCATGACGCAGAACACTGTTTCGAAAATCGAAAGCGCCGACGATGTCCTCCTGTCGTCCATCGTGCGGTACATGCATTCTCTTGGAGGCGGAGTCGAGCTTGTCTTGAAAACGCCTGACGGAAAAGCGAGGCGCGTTGATTTTGATCCTGAGATCTACGTGAGGCAGACCGTGTAACTGCAGAGCAATCGAATACGGCAGCCCTGCGCTCCGTGTGCGGAACATTCTGCAGCCTGAAGCGACAAATCCGCCGGCTGCTGCAAGCAGAAGAAGGGCGGCAAGATCGCTGTCTGCCGCCCGATTGGCTGCGTTGCCTTGAACCGGATGCGTTTATTCCCTAAATTACCTGCCATCGACCATTTCAACAGGATGTGTGCCGCAATGGATTTCAACCCGATCGCAACGCCAGTTCGCCTTGCCAACGGGGAAATCCATATCCATGCCTGCATCCATCACCCTCTCCCAAGTCTCGTGGTCCGCTCCTGACGGGCGGTCGCTTTTTTCCAATCTCGACCTGAGTTTCGGGGCCGAGCGTACCGGTCTCGTCGGGCGCAACGGCGTCGGCAAGACGACGCTGCTCAAACTCGTCTCCGGTGATATCCAACCGCATTCCGGGACGGTATCCGTCGGCGGCAGCCTCGGTGTGCTGCGGCAGAACGTTCAGGTGGCGCCCGAGGAAACGGTCGCCGATCTCTTCGGCGTGACCGATGCGCTCGCTATTCTTCGCCGCGCCGAAGCCGGCGAGGCAACGAGCGACGAGCTTGCATCGGCGGACTGGATGCTGGAGGCGCGCATCGCCGCAGCGCTCAATCGGACGGGGCTCGACGCACCGCCGGAGACGCCGCTTGCCGTGCTCTCCGGCGGGCAGCGCACCCGTGCCGGGCTTGCCGCGCTTGTTTTCACCGAACCGGATTTTCTGTTGCTCGACGAACCGACCAACAATCTCGATCGCGAAGGCCGCGAGGCGGTGATCGCGCTGATCTCAGGCTGGCGGGCCGGCGCCATCATCGTCAGCCATGACCGGGAACTGCTCGACAGCGTCGATGCGATCGTCGAGCTGACGTCGCTCGGTGCCACGCGCTACGGCGGCAACTGGAGCCATTATCGCGAGCGCAAGGCCCTTGAGCTCGCGGCGGCACAGCATGATCTCACTGAAGCCGAAAAACGCATGGCCGAGGTGGCGAAGAAGGCGCAGGCGACGGTGGAGCGTCAGGCGCACAGGGACAGCACTGGGCGGAAGGTCGCAGCCAAGGGCGGCATCCCGCGCATCATGCTCGGCGGCATGAAGGAACGGAGCGAAACGACGGGTGGCGGCAATGCCCGGCTCGCCGACCGCCGGCGCGCCGAGGCAATGGAAGAGGCAACAGCAGCGCGCGGGAAGATCGAGATCCTCCAGCCCTTGTCGGTCACCCTGCCACCAACCGGACTGCCCGCCAGCAAGATCGTGCTGAGGATAGATGGCGTGACATCGGGCTACCAGCCTGATGATCCCGTCATCCGCGATCTCTCCTTCGATATGACGGGACCCGAGCGTATCGCCGTCACCGGCCGCAACGGCTCGGGCAAGACGACCTTGTTGGCGCTTGTTGCCGGCGCGCTGAAACCCTGGGCGGGCACGGTCAGCGTCATGACCGCTTTCTCGATGCTCGATCAGAAGGTGAGCCTGCTCGATCCGTCGGCTTCGATCCGCGATAATTTTCGCTGGATCAATCCGCAGGCCGATGAAAATACCTGCCGGGCTGCCCTTGCCCGCTTCATGTTCAGGGCCGATGCGGCGCTACAGACGGTATCGACGCTGAGCGGCGGGCAATTGCTGCGGGCGGGCCTTGCCTGCGTCCTTGGCTCGGCACCGCCGCCGCTGTTGATCCTCGACGAGCCGACCAATCATCTCGACATCGACTCGATCGCCGCGGTCGAGGCAGGACTGCGCGCCTATGACGGCGCGCTGCTGGTGGTCAGCCACGACGAGACATTCCTCAGGAGTATCGGGATAACGCGGAGGCTGGAGCTGCTTGGCGGCGAGCGGGCCGGATAATCAGAAATTGGGTCGCAACTGCGCCAAAGACATGCGGACGCATGCCAATTGCCGGCCAGCCATATACCGCCACTGGCATCGCCGATGCCGGCACCACGGCGGTTATTTCGAAAGAACGACTTCGGCCCAGGCTGCGAACTCTTCGAGGCGCTCAAGGGCGCGTAACGCGTCATCACGCGTCTTCGCCCTCGAACCGTACTGCACTTCGTCCTTCTGTTCGAGAAGTGTCTTGAGATCTGCTTCCTGTCTGTTGGGCAGTTCGTTGCCCAGTGCGCCACGAAGGAGTTTGACGACCGCCTGATGATCTCCTTGGTTGATCTCGCCCTTAAACTTGGCGGTGACCGCGTCTGCATAGGCGATCGCACAGTTGATCACGGTGGATATCGAGGGGTTTCCAATGTCGCCGGGATCGGCGACCGCATTGCCGTTGCGAGCATCCTTGAGAAAGCCACGAGCGACGGCGAGCCGTCCAGCAACATAGGTGCCGTCCTTTTTCTTCGTGGACCGGTTCTAACCATCCGCGCGCTCCCTGACCCGTGCCGCAAGATCCTCTGGGCGTGCTCCCTGCAGGACGATGGCGTCTTCGAGCATCGAGTTCCACCAAGGATTCCCATCGCGGTCGAGGCGACTAACGTCATCGAGGTCCAAGCCGACGACCGAAGGAGTGAAGCCTAGCGACCTTGACGACTGCCGCAGATTCCCTCTCACCTTTTCGACAATTCCCGCAAGGACGTCCTGGCGGGCGACAAGGCCGATATCCAGATCGCTGCCGCGGCGATCCTCACCCCTTGCTACACTACCGTAGACAAAGAGACTCGAAAGATCCGGCGTCTGTTCTCCCGCGCTGAGACGTACGGCATCGAGCATCTTCTCGAATCTCACGGATTCGGCGCCGAACAGCGCCTTGATCTGCGGCGCCAGGTAATAATCGTGATTGAACCTGTGCAGGCGACTGTGTCCCGAACCTTCGGTGACGATCGCACCACATTCTTCCAGGGAGATCAGACCCTGTCGCGTGCCGGTCTTCGAGAGCTTCGCTCGCCGTGTGATGTCCGAACTGGAGAGCGGTCCACCATGGGCAGCGAGGACACGCAGAACGCGAACGTTGGAATCGACCCCGAACACGGTGTCGAGCGGCGCCCGCATTGCACTCTGTGGTTCTGATCGTGCCACATCTTTCTCCAGACGGATATCAGATCAACTGATTTAATATCAAATGTCTTGATCCGATATTAAACCTTTATAAGGCTAGGGCAATCGTCTGGATCGCCCTCAGAACTACCGGCATCGGCGCGGCGCCGGGAATAGCGGTGACTCCGAGCTCCCTTGCCTCTTTTTGCGGGCAATGTTATTTGGATCGCGCAAGCTCTTGAGAAAGGAGGATCACGCAATGCAATATTATTTTCGGTTTAATCGCCAGCGTGGTCCCGTCAACGCCCTGCAAATGCGTTTGCAGGGCTGACCAGAGACCGTTTCTCGACATCTCTTCCTGGTCTGCCCTCGTGGCCAATGCGGCGCCGTAAATGACAGCGCGCATTCCTCTCATTTCCCGGGTCCGAACCGCGAAATTCCGTGATGGCTGAACGCCCCGGACCGCGCTTGATACCCGGTCAAGACCAGAGAACGATCATGACACTCATCAATATCCGCAATCTCGGCGTGACGCTGGGCAATCCTTTGTTTTCCAAGCTCAATCTCGTCGTCAATGCCGGCGACCGCATCGGCCTCGTCGCCGCCAACGGGCGGGGGAAATCGACGCTGCTTGCCTGCATCACCGGCGCGCTGGAGCCGAGCGAGGGCGAGATCACCAAAGCGCGCGGGCTGACCGTCGGCCATGTCGCGCAGAATGTGCCACCTGCCCTTTTCGACACGCCATTCTACGATGCGGTGCTGCAGGCGTTGCCGGCCGATCAGGCCGAAAGCGAAAGCTGGCGTGTCGACGTGGTGCTGGAATCGCTCGAAGTGCTGGAGGTCATGCGCGGCCGGCCATTGAAGCAGTTGAGCGGCGGATGGCAGCGGCTTGCCATGCTTGCCCGCACCTGGGTTGGCGAGCCCGACGTGCTTCTGCTCGACGAGCCGACCAACCATCTCGACCTCGAAAAGATCTCGCAGCTGGAGAGCTGGCTGAATGCGCTGCCGCGCGACGTGCCGGTTATCCTGTCCAGCCACGACCGCGCCTTCCTCGATACGACGACCAACCGGACGCTGTTCCTGCGGCCGGAGCAATCGCCGGTCTTCGCCCTGCCCTATAGCCGGGCGCGCGCTGCCCTCGACGAGGCCGACGTCTCGGAGGCGCGGCGCTACGAGCGCGACATGAAGGTGGCGGAGCAACTGCGCAAGCAGGCGGCGAAGCTCAACAATATCGGTATCAATTCCGGCAGCGATCTGCTCGTCGTCAAGACGAAGCAGCTCAAGCAGCGGGCGGAGAAGCTGGAGGATGCGGCAAAACCGGCGCATCTGGAGCGCTCGGCCGGCGCCATCCGGCTTTCCAACCGCGGCACACATGCCAAGGTGCTGGTGACGCTGGAGGATGCGGCGGTGACGACGCCGGATGGAACGCTGCTGTTCAAGACCGGCCGGCAATTCATCTGCCAGGGCGACCGCATCGTGCTGCTCGGCCTCAACGGCGCCGGCAAGTCGCGGCTGGTGTCGATGCTGAAAGAGGCGATCGAAAGACCGGAGACGGCGCGGGACAGCGTCAAGGCGACGCCTTCGCTCGTTCTCGGCTATGGCGACCAGGCGCTTGCCGATCTTGCCGATACCGACACGCCGATCGGCACGATTATCCGCCGCTTCGATGTCGGCGATCAGCGGGCACGGGGCTTGCTGGCCGGCGCCGGCATGACGATCGATATGCAGGCAAAACCGATCGGCCAGCTCTCCGGCGGCCAGAAGGCCAGGCTCGGCATGCTGGTGCTGCGGCTGACGGAGCCGAACTTCTATCTGCTCGACGAACCGACCAACCATCTCGACATCGACGGGCAGGAGGCGCTGGAGAGCGAGTTGATGGCGCATGAGGCGAGCTGCCTGCTGGTCTCGCACGACCGCAGTTTCGTGCGGGCGGTGGGAAACCGGTTCTGGCTGATCGAGAGGAAGCGGCTGGTGGAGGTGGAAAGTCCGGAAGGGTTTTTTGCTTCGGTTGCGGGGTGATGGATGGCGAGGATGTGGCGTGGGGCCGCTGCCCCCCCTCACCCTAACTTACCCGGGTAGAGCCACTCGTCTCGACCCGTCCTGCGGAACCCCGCTCGCGGGGAGAGGGACGTGCCCTGTGAGAGGTGGGTGGGGAACGGAGAGGTTGCGGCATATCCCCTTCGCCCCGCAAGCGGGGAGAAGGTGCCGGCAGGCGGATGAGGGGCCAACCACCCACCGCCAACGTCGCTCCCAAACCCTACCGCTTCGGTGCGACCAGGCAGAAGAAGGCGCCTTGCGGGTCGGTGGCCTGGATGATCCAGCTGCCGCCGGGGACTTCCATCGGGCCGTTGACGACCGTGCCGCCGCCTGAGGTGACACGTTCGATCGCGGCGTCGAGGGTGGGCACGATGAAATAATAGCACCAGAAGGTCATCGGCATGTTTTCCGGCTTGGTCATCATGCCGCCGGTCTGCCTGCCGTTATGGGCGAAGATGTAGTAGACGCCCATCGGTCCCATATCCATCTCGCTGTCCTTCGTCCAGCCGAACAGCTTAGAATAGAAGGCCAGCGCCTCTTTGCCATTGCCGGCATAGAGTTCGCGCCAGCCGATATTGCCGGGGGCATCGAAGGCCAGTTCCGGCATGGGTTTCTCCATCGGCGCCGGCGTCATGATGCAGAGCACCGCGCCATGCGGATCGGCGACGACGGCGAAGCGGCCGATGGTCGGAATGTCTTCCGGCGGACGGCGGACCGAACCGCCATTGGCGGCAAAATCCTTGGCCGACTGGTCGACGTCGTCGACATCGACATAACCCGTCCAGTTCGGTGGAATGCCCTTACCTTCGAGCTCGGCCGGAAATTCCATCAGCCCGGCGACGCCGATGCCGTTCGCCTCGAAGATCGTGTAGGTGGGCATGCCCTCCACCTTCATTTCCGAGGTGGTCCAGCCGACGACAGAGCTGTAGAATTTCGCCGCGGCCGATGTGTCGGGGGTCATCAACTCGCACCAGATGAACTTTCCATGCGTCTTGGACATCGTACTCTCCCTTTTTCGACGCCGCTTTTTCCTGGGCCCCGTTTTTGGGGTTTGGGGCGCGCCGTGATTGTCAGATCTTGCGGGCGTAATGCGCTTCCATGAACTGCTTCCACGAGCCATCCGGCTGTTTGGTGCTGGAGACGAAAGTGCGATGATCGGCGTCCACGAAGATGATCTGCTCGCGATAATCGGTAAGGCCTTCGGTGTTGAAGTCGGGACCTGTCGTATAGAGGTCGAGCACATTGCCCGACGCGTCGACCTCGCCCTCATAGACCCACATATAGTCCATCATGCTGCCGATCCAGCTGCCGATGTACTTAGCTTTCGAAGTATTGTAGCCGAGCGTCAGGATGCTGGTGGCTTGTTTGCCATCCGGCATCCGGCCGGTCCCTTCGGCGACGAACCAGATGCCGTGCAGTGAGCGCACGGTCTCGATCCAGGGCTCGCCGCCACTCATGTCGGGTGTGGTGACGGTCCAGTCGCCGACCAGTCTTTCCAGGAAGGAATGTTCCTTCAGCACTTCAGCGGTCTTCATCATCCTCTTCTCCCTTGAATGATGGTGGTGTTAGTTTTTACGCATCCTGTGAAAGTCACTTCGCGGCTTTTCCCGGCAAAGCCGCTTACACTTTTCGGCATCATGCTCCGGCTCAGTGACAGCAGGATGGCGCCTTGGCGGCTTCCTCATATTCGTCGTGGCGGCGCACGAAATTCATCGTGCTGTCCTCGTTGCGGCCCTTCGGCGCGCGGTCGAGCATCATCAGGGTGCCGATCAGTTCTTCCGGCCCGCGGGCATAACTCGAATAGGTATGGAAGACCTCGCCCTTGTCGTTGCAGTAGAAAGCGCTGAGGCCCGGCAGTTCGTCATTGGCATCAGCCGGCGGCATAGGCGTGAAATTGTAGAAGACTTTGTCTTTGGCAAGATCCTCCGGGCTGAAAGAAACGTGATAATCGAAATTGAAATCGTTGCCGAAGGAAGAAACCCAGGGAAATTTCCAGCCCATGCGCTGTTTATAGGCGGCGATCTTATCGAGCGGTGCGCGCGAAACGGCGACCCAGGTGACGTCGTGATGGTTCAGATGCGGCAGGGCGCCATCGACATGATCCGACAGGAAGGAGCAGCCGGTGCAGCCGGCATCCCAATCCGGGCCAAGCATGAAATGGTAGATCAGCAACTGGCTGCGGCCGTCGAAGAGATCGGCGAGCGACTTCCTGCCCTCCGGCGTTTCGAAGACATAATCCCTGTCGACCTTCACCCAGGGCAGCGCCAGACGGGCGGCGTTGACGCTGTCGCGCAGCCGCGTCGCCTCTTTCTCCTTTGCCAGCAGGGCACGGCGGGCTTCGAGCCACTCTTCGCGGGATACAACTTCATTCTGCATGGAATGCGCCCTCCTCCGGCGCTTGCCGGTGAAGCCGGCTCATCTCCTTCTCCTTGACTAAATAGATTGATATCAATAGAAATGGAGCATGTCAAATTTGATCGAGATTCCTTTTTCCACGACGCTGATGGTGCGCGACACCTGCCTTTGCCTGCATGTGCAGCGGGCAGCACGCGCGCTTGCCCGGCTGTTCGACGATGCGCTGAGGCCGGCCGGGCTGACCAATGGGCAGTTTTCGCTGATGATGTCGCTGAACCGGCCCGAGCCACCGCCGATGGGGCCGGTCGCTGCGCTGCTCGCCATGGATCAGACGACGCTGACGGCGGCGCTGAAGCCGCTGCAGCGCAAGGGCTGGGTGACGGTGACGGAGAATCCGCGGGATAGGCGCGGCCGGCTGCTGAGCCTCACCCCTGAGGGCAAGGCGGTGCTGGCAAAAGCGCTGCCGATCTGGAAAAGCACACATGCGATGATCGACGGAAAGCTGCCGAAAGGCGGCTCCGCCCGGCTGCGGCAGGATCTGCAGGCGCTGTCATGAATAACGATAGAAACGCCGGGGCCCGCCGGACAGCGCGCCGTCCGGCGGGCAGATGGCGGCAGCCGATACGGCTACCAAGTTTTTAAAATCGATCAGGCGACGGTGACTGGGACCTCGGTCGAGGTGCGCATCGCGTGGCTGTAGGGGCAGACGATGTGGGCTGCGGCTGCGAGCTTTTCGGCGGCTTCGCGGTCGAGGCCTGGGATGTTGACCGTCAGCGCCACTTCGATGCCGAAGCCGCCGCCATCTTCACGCGGGCCTATGCCGACCTTGGCGGAGACCGTCGTGTCCTCGGGAATCTTGACCTTCTGCTGGCCCGCGACAAATTTCAATGCACCGAGGAAGCAGGCGGAGTAGCCGGCAGCGAAGAGCTGTTCGGGATTGGTGCCGGTCGCGCCGTCACCACCGAGTTCCTTGGGAACGGTCAGCGTCACGTCCAGAACGCCGTTTTCGGAAACGGCGCGGCCCGCGCGGCCGCCGGTGGCAGAGGCTTTGGTCGTATAGAGAATAGGCATGACAATCTCCTTTGGTTGGCCCTTCGATCGGGTTGGATTTTTATTATCGCACGATTAAATTGCACGCAAGTGAATTTTGCAAATTGCATTTCGATTTCGGAAAGAGGACAATCAGGCTTCAGGGATAATAGATATGAGAGCGCAAACGACGAAGACGATGGAGATACCGCAAGAGGAGAAGCGACTGGAAAAGCAGTTGTGCTTCGCGGTCTACGCGACGGCGCATGCTTTCACCCGCGCCTACAAGCCCATCCTCGACAGGGTCGGCCTGACCTATCCGCAATATCTGGTGATGCTGGTGCTGTGGGAACGCGGCGAACTGCCGGTCAAGACGATTGGTGAGCAGCTGGATCTCGATTCCGGCACGCTGTCGCCGCTGTTGAAACGGCTGGAACAGAGCGGGCTGATCAAGCGCATCCGCGACCTGCGCGACGAACGGCAGGTGATCGTGTCGCTGACCCCTAGAGGTGAGGCAATGAAAGGAGAGATCGATACGATCATGACGGCGATCGGGCAAGCCGCAGGCTGCACGCTTCAGGAAATGGCCGAGATGCGCGACATGCTGCATCGGCTGCGGGGCAATCTCGGGCGGGCCGGCACGGGCGGCGGCTGAACGCATTCACCCCGTAGAGCCGGCACTCGGTGGAGCCGGCGTGCGCGCCGAGAAATCAGGGCCGCGGCTTGGCCGGCGACCGGCGCTTCTTTGCAGGCGCAGCCTTAGGTTCGGCCTCGGCCTCCTGCTGCAAACGCAGCGCCTTCAGCTTCTCCGTCTTCTTGTCACGGGCCGATGCCTCGGCGGCGATAATGGCGCGCGCCGTGTGATCGGTCGCTTCCGCCTTGTCGCGAGACGAAAGCTTGGCGGGATTGAAGAATTCTCCCTTGGTGGCGGTCATAGGCCCCTTTCCCAGGTGATGGCGGCGTTACTGCATCGTTCCTCAAATCGGAATCGGTTCAAGGAATTATGCTGAAATTCAAGTGTCACAGCCTCATTGCGCGTCTGGAAATGACGCGCGGCGCTGTAAGCGATGGCTCCACGGCAGAAACCATGATTCACGGCTGAACCGTGATTGCCACGGTTGGGCCGTGATGCCATGGTTGGGCCACGCCCGGGATTAGCGGGTGGGGCGGAGAACCTTCTTCGGTGCCGGCAGCAGACCTTCGCGCTGCAGCTTCTTGCGGGCGAGCTTGCGCTGGCGGCGAATGGCCTCGGCCTTTTCGCGGGCGCGCTTCTCGGACGGCTTCTCAAATGCGCTGCGCGCCTTCATTTCCCGGAACAGGCCTTCCCGCTGCATCTTTTTCTTGAGCACGCGGAGCGCCTGATCGACATTGTTATCTCTGACGAGTACCTGCAAAACGATATCCTTCCTGTCGCGGCGGCGAGGCCGCACTGTCCAAAATAAAAAACCCGGGCCAAATAAAAAACCCGGAACTACTTCCCGATTTTGATGCTCGAAAACTTCAGCCAGGGCTCGGCGCCGTCGGACTTGGCCGCCACCTCGGGGGAAGCCCTCGACGGAGATTCACCGGTGTCGATGTCGGCCTCGGTGATGCGGCGCTCGAAATTCTCCGCGTCGAACTGGACACGATATTGCACATGCCCGTGGTCGTTGGGCAGGATGCTGGAGATCCGGCACCGCTTGTTGGCTTTCGCCGTTCGAGTGAGGCCGGATTTCAGCACGATCATGTCGCCGACTTTATAGTTTTGTCTGCCCATTTCAGCGTCCCTTCAACTCTTCGGCTGCTCAATCGGTCAATCACAAGGCCTGCGCAAAGCAAAAAGGCCGGGCTCGAACCCGACCTCTTCCAGTCACTCAGCCCGCTGCCAGTTTGGTCAGCCCGCTGCCAGTACATCCGTGGTCAGCGTAGGCGAATGACAAATCATGCGGCCTGAAGGTTGTCGGCCGAATTCTTGCCGGACTTCTTGTCGCGGACGAGATCGTAGCGGATCTTCTGACCTTCAACGAGTTCGCGCATTCCGGCGCGTTCAACCGCTGAGATATGGACAAAAACGTCCGTAGAACCATCATCGGGCTGAATGAAGCCAAAACCTTTGGTGCCATTGAACCACTTGACGACGCCTGAATTCATAACGATCTCCTTTTCAACCGTTTATGTTCGCCTGCGGAAAGATGTCCGACAAGCCGTATCGATGTTGAGAGGATATCTGACGGAGCGCTCAAGCGCGTGGACAAAGGTCGCAAGCAATTCGATACGCACCATGTAGGATATTTACCAAATTAAGCAATGGTATTTCGGAAAATAATTCTCTCGAGGGGGCAAAATGAAGCTCTTGCCTCAGGAGAAAGCACCTGTTTTTCCGGGGCAAAGCGCCACCTTGCCTGGGACAAAGCAACCACTTGCCTGGGGGAAAGCACCGGCTTGCCCGGGAAAAGCGATCGATCCGAGGCGGCCGGATTGCGGCCGCCTCGGTGACGATCATTGCCAGACGACGATGGGCGCCTTTGTCGGCACGCGGTCGTAGAGATCGATGATATCCTGGTTCATCAGCCGCACGCAGCCCGACGAGACGGCCTTGCCGATCGAGCGCCAGTCGGGATTGCCGTGCAGGCGGTAGAGCGTGTCCTCTCCGTTCGAGAAGATATAGAGCGCGCGGGCGCCAAGCGGGTTCTTCAGACCCGGCTCCATGCCGCCGTTCTCGATCGAATATTTGACGAGTTCGGGCTGACGGGCGACCATCTCGTTCGGCGGCTTCCAGCGCGGCCATCTCTGACGCCACTGGATGACGCCCGACCCCTGCCAGGCGAAACCCTCGCGGCCGATGCCGACGCCGTAACGCATCGCCATGCCGTCGCCCTGGACGAGATAGAGGAAGCGCGACGGCGTATCGACGACAATGGTGCCGGGGGGCTGACCAGTGGGATCGACGACGCGCTGGCGATAATAGCGCGGATCGATCTGCTCGTAGGGAACGGCTGGAATGAGAAAGCCGCCGTCTTCGATGGGGCCATACATGACGGCAAGTTCCGCCCCGCTCGGCACGCTCGATGTTCCCATCGATTGGAACAGGCGCATGGGCGAACGGTAAATGATCGTCGTATCGCCTGATGTCACGGTGTTGGCTGAGGAGGCGCAGCCGGTGAGCGCAGAGGCTGCGGTCAACGCCGAATAGGAAAGAAAGCTGCGGCGGGAAAGATGTCTATCGAAGCTCATGACGCGAGACTGATTTCCTTTGATACGGGAAGCCGGACAAGACGCCGGTTAAACCGGTGATTCGTCCGATGCCGATAACGATATTAGGAATATCTATCGGCTTGCGCCAAATAAACCATAGCTTCACGCAGACGTGTCCCGCCAGAAGCAGACGATATGGGAAGCGCTGTTGCAGCACTACATCACAACGATCTCGGCCTTGGCAGGAAGGCGGTCGTAGAGATCGACGACGTCCTGGTTCAGCATGCGCACGCAGCCCGACGAGGTGGCCTTGCCGATCGACTGCCAGTCGGGTGTGCCGTGGACACGGTAGAGCGTATCCTGCCCGTCCTTGAAGATATACATGGCGCGGGCGCCGAGCGGGTTCATCAGCCCCGGATTCATGCCGCCATTCTCCGCGCCAAACGGGCGAACTTCTGGCTGGCGCGAGACCATTTCGACCGACGGCGTCCAGCGCGGCCATTTCTGCTTCCACTGGATGACGCCGCGGCCGGACCAAGAGTAACCGTCGCGGCCGAGACCGACGCCGTAGCGCATCGCCTTGCCGCTGCCCTCGACGAAATAGAGGAAATGCGCCTTGGTATCGATGACCACCGTGCCGGGGCGCTCGGTCGTCTGATAATCGACCTCCTGGCGCAGGAACTGCGGCTGCACGCGGCTGACCGGGATCGCCGGCAGGGTGAAATCCTCGTCACGCTGCTGGCCATACATCGCCATGTGCACGGGATTGGTGACCGGCAGGCCATAGGTCTGGTGGAACTGGGTCTTGTAGAGCTCGCGCGTCTGCGGCACCGGCTGATCGGGGATCGGCCGAACCCGGCGCGGATCGACGCCGGGCGGCTGATAGAAGACCGGCGAGGTTTCCTGGACGAAGCGGGCGGGCGAATCGGCGGCGACATCGGGAATGAGGATGTTGCAGCCGCTCAGCGACGCAACCGCAATCACGAGCCCGGCAAGTGGGAAGACCCGGCGCAGAAAATTCATGGAACCACCCTTATCAACGATCGGCGAGACAGCGATATCTGCCGGAACGATGGCATCTGCGGCTGGCGCGAAGCTGGCGTTGATGTGGGAAAGGCGGCGGCGAAAGTCAGGCCGCCACCCCGCGGAAGAAGCGGATGCTCTGTTCGATCTCGGCCGGCAGCGCCGAGGTGTGGTTGCCGGCGACGGTTTCCGTCTCGATGGGAACGCCGGCGCCGCGGGCGCGGCGGGCCAGCAGATCGGCGCGGTCGTTGAAATGCGGCTCCTCGGTGCCGTGGACGACACGGACCGGGCATTTGAAGCTGTGGGCGTAACATAGCGCCGAACGCACCTCGAATTCATGCGCGTTGCTATCGTCGAAACGGATGTCCTGGGGATAGCGGTTGAAGAAGCGGAAGGCATCGGGGTTGCCTGAAATCGGTGCAGCGGCGCGGAATTTGTGGGTGCTCATCGCCGTCAGCATTGTCAGCGTGCCGCCGATGCTGTGACCGGCGATGAAGAGGCGCTCGGAATCGACGCCCGGCAGATGCGCCAGGCGCTCGGTGGCGGCGAGCACGTCGTCGACCTCGTCGTAGAAGCCGGAGAAATTGCCCATCTGGCCGTTTTCGCCGCGCAACGACGGCATCATCACCACGTAACCAGCATCCGTATAAGGCTTCATCAGCTGCCAATGGCCGATGCCCATGGCATTGCCGCCGTGCAGGAAGAGCACGGCCGGCCTGGCGGCGCGCTCGCGCTTGTATTTCGAGACAAAGGCCGCCAGCTCCAGCTCGCCGTAACCGGAGCGGTAGAAGATCTTGTCGGCATCGGCAGGCGCATTCAGCGGTTCGTATTTGTCGGGCGCCGGGCCCTTCTGCAACAGCTTGGTGCGGAAATGGTGGCGGACCTTGGTATAGTCGCGCTTGGCAAGGCGCGGCTCGTCCGGGACATCGAACGCGGCCGCCATGCGCGGCAGGATAAGTGCGCCGGCAAGACCCGCCAGGATGGCACGGCGCTGGAGGAAAAGGGAATTTCGTTCACGCGAGCTCATAACGCAGCATCCATCATTTCCCCGGCACGCAGAATCTGCACCGGAAGATCGTTGCCGCCAATACACATGCTGTTGAAAATATTGCCCTGCGTCATTGTTGCGCAGGGCTTGCAACTTCACGCCGGCTTGGCCTCGATCATGGCGATCAGCGTGCGCAGCCGGTCGGCCTCGTAGGAGGGTTTGTCGGGGCGAAGGCGGGCGATGCGGGGGAAGCGCATGGCGACCCCCGATTTGTGCCGGGTCGAACGGTTGATGCCCTCGAAGGCCACTTCGACGACGAAGCCGAAATCCTTGTCGGCGCGCACGGCCCGCACCGGGCCGAAACGCTCGGTGGTATTATTGCGCACGAATTTGTCGAGCACCTCGAGCTCGGCATCGGTGAAGCCGAAATAGGCCTTGCCGACGGGCACCAGCTGTTCGCCGTCCTCGTCATCGGCCCAGACGCCGAAGGTGAAATCGGAATAGTAGCTGGAGCGCTTGCCGTGGCCGCGCTGGGCATACATCAGCACCGCATCGACATTATAGGGGTCGCGCTTCCACTTGAACCAGGGACCCTTCATGCGGCCGGCCTGGTAGATGCTGTCGCGGCGCTTGATCATCAGGCCTTCGATGACCGGATCGGGCGGGGCGGCGCGCAGAGTATCGAGCTCTTCCCACGACGAGAACGGCACGAGCGGCGAGAGGTCGAAACGGTCATGGGGGGCGCGGTCGATGATCTCGGTCAGCCGGTCGCGGCGATCGATATAGGTGCGGCCGCGGACGTCGTCGTCGCCATCGAAGAGCAGGTCATAGGTGCGGATGAAAGCGGGGTAATCGCCAAGCATCTTTGCCGTCACCGTCTTGCGGTTCAGGCGCTGCTGCAGGTCCGAGAAGGTGCGGGTCGGGCTATTGGAGCGGGCGGTGCCGCCGACCAGCAGCTCGCCGTCGACGACGCCGGAAAAATTGATCGCGTCGAGAATATCGGGAAAGGCGCCTGATATGTCGTCGCCGGAGCGGGAATAGATCTTGCGCCTGTCGCCGGAGCGGGAGAGCTGGACGCGGATGCCGTCCCATTTCCATTCGGCTGCATAATTCGCCGGATCGAGACCGGTCAGATCCCCCTCCTCCACCGCATTGGCGAGCATGACGGAATGAAATATCGCCGGTGTGGCCAGGACCGGTTTTTCGCCGCCACCCGCCAGCCATTCGAACAGCGTCTCATAGGGCGGCTGCAGGCCATGCCAGAGAGTTTCGATCTCGGTGACGTCCTTGTCGCCGAGATCGGCGAGCGCCTGCTTGGCAAGGCGGGCGGAAACGCCGATGCGCATGGCGCCGGTGGCAAGCTTGATGAAGGCGAAACGGCCGGACGAATCCAGCCGGTCGAGAAGGTCGCGGACGTAGCTGCGGACTTCGGTTTGGCCGAGGGCATTCATGCCGGTGACGATCTCGCCGAGGCGCGGCTGGGCAAGGGCCGAGCGGTCGATATCCCTCTCATTATCCCAGACGAGCGAGATGGTTTCGGCAAGATCGCCGACATAGTCGTAGGAATAGCGAAACAGCACCTCGTCCATACGCTCCAGCACCAGCTCGCGCAGCATGGCGGGCTTGACGTTGCGCACCTCCAGCGTGCCGGCGATGGCGGCAAGGCCGTAACCGCGGTCAGGGTCCGGCGTGTCGCGGAAATAGTCGGTGAGAAGCTTCAGCTTGCCGTTACGGCCGGGGGTCAGCACCAGGCGGTCGAGGAGATCGGCGAAGGCTTTCATGGGTGCCTCCCACTGGCGTGGAGAGGCCCCACGGGTGCTCCCTCATTCCTGTCCTCGGGCTTGACCCGAGGGATGTCACAGGAATCCAGTGCGTCCAAGTCCTTGGACGCGGGACGCTCTTTTTCGTTGCATGAGTCTTTCACCGCGCCGACGCGCGGTGGCTGCATTCCTGTGACAAGCACAGGAATGAGGGAGCGAGAAATGCGACGGGCGCGGCACGAACGCCCCTCCCCCTTGTGGGCAGCGATTGGGGAGCGGTTCTCAGCGACAAACTCCACTTTCAATCCCCCTCGTCCTCGTAACCCACCAGATGCAGCGGCTTCGCCTTGATGCCCTGCAATTGGCACCAGCGCACCAGGGCCTCCTCGCGGCCATGCGTTACCCAGACCTCGGCCGGGTGAAGCTCCCGGATTGTTTCCGTCAGTTCCGGCCAGTCGCAATGATCGGAGATGACGAGCGGCAGTTCGACGCCGAGCTGCTTAGCGCGCTGGCGCACCATCATCCAGCCGGAGGCGAAGGCCGGCAGCGGCTCGTTAAAGCGCCGGGCCCAGCGGTCAGCGAAGGCCGATGACGGGCCGATGACGACCGCACCCCTGAAGGCGGATTTGTCGCGGCTTTCGATTGTCGCCGGCAGTAGTTCCCCGAGATCGATGCCCTGCCCGATGTAATAGTCGCAGAGAGTTTCCATGGCGCCGTGGATATAGATCGGTTCGGCATAACCGGCATCGCGCAGCAGCCGGATGACGCGCTGGGCCTTGCCGAGCGCATAGGCGCCGACGAGATGGGTTCGCTCGGGAAATTGCCGCAGCGATGCCAAAAGCTTGCCAATCTCGTCCATCGGATCGGGATGATGGAAGACCGGCAGGCCGAAGGTCGCCTCGGTGATGAAGACATCGCACGCAACCGGCACGTAGGCGGCGCAGGTCGGGTCGGGGCGGCGCTTGTAGTCGCCGGAGACGACGATGCGGGTACCGTTCTTCTCGATGGCGATCTGGGCGGAGCCGAGCACATGGCCGGCCGGGTGAAAACTTACCTTGACGCCGTTGACCAGCAGTTCCTCGCCGAAAGCTGCCGCCTGCTCGCTGGCGCAGAAACCGTCGCCGTAACGCAAGCGCATGATGTCGAGCGTCTGGCGGGTGGCAAGCACGTTCACATGGCCGGGGCGGGCATGGTCCGAATGGCCGTGGGTGACGAGCGCCTGCTCGACGGGCCGCACCGGATCGACATAAAAGCCGCCTTCCGGGCAATAGAGCCCCTCGGGGGCGGGATAAAGCAGCGCATCAGGTCTCATGAAACGAGAGATAGCGGCAAATGGGCGCGAGGCCAGAGGGCGGGAAGAAGGGACTGGCGAATGCGCCGCGGTCAACCCCGGCGATCGTCACGGCCCTATTCCATCGAGGAAGGATTCCACGGCGGCATTAAATTGCGACGGCCGCTGCAGCGGCGCGAAATGGCTGACGCTTGTGAGATAAATCATCTCAGCGTTCGGAATGCTGCGGGCAAGATATTCGGCATGGTCCGGCTTGATGAATTCGTCGTGCTCGGCAAGGACAATCGCAACCGGCACGCGGATCAGGCCCAAGTCGGCGGCCTGATAATTCGGCTCCGTCCGCATCATCAGGCTGACCGCCTCGACGAATGGATTAAAATCATCCGGCGTGGCGGACAATGCGGCATAGTCCTTGGCGTGCCGGCTGAAGCATCGGTCGATGACCGGAGTCGCGACGAATTCCCGCGTGCCGCTCGGATCCATGTTGCAGCCGAAGAAAAAGACGCCCTCGACCCGCGACGGCGCCGCCATGGCGAGGATCAGAGCGATGCAGGCTCCGTCGCTCCAGCCGATGATGGCCGCCTTGTCGAGATGCAGTTCGTCCATGACGGCGAGCACATCTGAAGCCATCAGCTCATAGCTATAAGGACGGGAATCGTGGGTGCTTCGTCCATGGCCGCGGCTGTCGATCAGCACGACGCGGCGGCCGCGGCGCGCGAGCGCCGGGACCTGATAGCCCCAGTTGCCGCTATGGCCGAGGCCGCCATGCAGCAGAATGACGGGTGGGCCAGAGCCATAGCTCGCATACCAGATACGGGCGCCGTCGTGCGCGACATGACCGTCGACTGCCGCCGGCGGCAACGGGGCAGCGCCGTGCGCTTCGAAATGGATAAGCTCGTCGTCGTCAAATTCCATAGCAATCAGACTCATTGTTGTCGCAGCATAGAAAAGCCAGAAAACAGCCCAAGAACAACCGGAATCGCTTTCTAGCACTTGCTCGTCGATGCAACCAGAGGGGGATTAACTTGGGCAGGAAGCTTTTCTATTGCGCCGCGGCGATCGCGGTTGCAGTCGCCGGCATCTACCTCAACAATACCAGCCTGCTCGCCGAACATCGGCCGGGAAAGCCGGTGCTGCTCGCCCATCGCGGCATCGCCCAGCGGTTCGACGAAACCGATCTCAAGAACGACACCTGCACGGCGAGCCGCATGCTGCCGCCGAAACACGACTATCTGGAAAACACACTTCCGTCGATGCAGGCAGGTTTTGCGGCCGGCGCCGATATAGTCGAGATCGACGTGCATCCGACGACGGACGGGCAGTTTGCGGTTTTTCACGATTGGACGCTCGACTGCCGAACCGACGGGCATGGCGTCACCCGCGAGCATTCGATGGCTGACATGAAGAGGCTCGACATCGGCTATGGCTATACCGCCGATGGCGGCAAGACCTTTCCCTTTCGCGGCCGGGGCATCGGCATGATGCCGACGCTTGCCGAGGTGCTGTCCACCTTTCCGGATCGGCGCTTCCTGATCAACGTCAAGAGCCGCGATCCCTCCGAGGGCGAAAAGCTCGCCGCCGTGCTCAACGGGCTTTCCACTGAGCGGCGGGCGGAGATCATCGTCTATGGTGGCGACGAGCCAATCTACGTGCTCCGCCTGATGGCACCCGATATCAAGACTGCCTCGCGCAAGAGCCTGAAGGGCTGCCTCACCGGCTATATCGGCTATGGCTGGACCGGCCTGCTGCCGGACGAATGCAAACACGCGATGATGCTGGTGCCGATCAATATCGCGCCGTGGCTCTGGGGCTGGCCGGATCGTTTTCTCAACCGGATGGCAGATGCCGGGACCGAGGTTTTCGTGCTCGGCCCCTATCGCGGCAGCGATTTTTCCACCGGCATCGACGACCCCGCGCAACTGGCGCGGCTGCCGCCAAACTATGCAGCGGGCATATGGACGAATGAGATCGAGGCAATCGGTAAGCTTGTGAAATGAGGTTCGTCCTCGGACATCGTTGAGGACGTGTCCGAGCTGTCTTCGAGATTACGCCGCTCGTGCTTGATCTGCGGCCGCCTCAACACGGTCGCGGCCATGCTTCTTCGCCGTGTAAAGCGCCTGGTCCGCCGTGGCGGTTCCGCAACGGGACCTTCGACGTCAGGAACGAGCGTTCCCGGCCATTCCCTTGGACGAGCGGTTCCTCGAAGTCGACGATGGATTCGCCGGTCGCCATGATCTCCTGTTCGCGAGCCGAAGCCAAGTTTCGCCTGGACCTTGGAAAGGCGATAGAGCTTGTAGTGCAGGTGCATCCACACCGAGATAACGAGCGAGACCGCAGCCACATTGCCTATCAACACTGCCAGGGCACAATATCTTCCCCCTCATACGCACGATAACTTGCTGTAAATTCTTGATGAAAATCGGCATGCCGGCGCACTGCCGATCTCGGGTCCGAGACCGCCAGCCGACTCATGCGCGATCAGAACTCTTCCCACTCGCCTCCTGCAACCGCGGCATTCCCGTAAAAGGCGGCAGCCACCTTGGCCGTCCTTGCCCGGGCCGGCGACGTCGCAGGCTTGGAGGCCGCAGTTACCGCGGTCGGGCGATATTGACGTTGCGCCGTGCCGCCGATGTTGAACTGACCCAGCAGCTGGAAAAGCGCATCAGCTTCTTTGGCAAGGCCATGGGCCGCGGCCGTCGATTCCTCCACCATGGCGGCATTCTGCTGCGTACCTTGGTCCATGGTGTTTACGGCCGTGTTGATTTCCTTCAATCCCGTCGCCTGCTCCTTGGAACTTTCGACGATCGCCAGAACATTGCCGTTGACTTGCTGAACTTGGGCGACGATCTCTTCCAGGGCCTTGCCGGTTTCGCCGACCAGGGTCACCCCGCTCTTCACATGCTCGTTGGAGGCGCTGATGAGCTCCTTGATCTCCTTTGCCGCTTTGGCCGATCTCTGGGCAAGCTCGCGAACTTCTTGCGCGACCACCGCAAAACCCTTGCCGGCATCGCCCGCGCGTGCCGCCTCGACGCCCGCGTTCAGCGCCAACAGATTGGTCTGAAACGCGATTTCGTCGATCACGCCGATAATATTGCCGATCTCCGCGGACGATGTCTCGATCTTTCCCATGGCCTCGACGGCGTTGCGGACCACCGCGCCGGAGCGCTCGGCATTCTCGCGGGTGCTGCGCACCAGTTGGCCGGCCTCCTGGGCGCGGTTGCTGGAATCGGAGACCGTTGTGGTGATCTGTTCAAGGGCGGCTGCTGTTTCCTCGACGGAGGCTGCCTGCTGTTCCGTGCGCTTCGACAAATCGTCCGAGGCGGAACGAACCTGCTGGGCCCCGGCGGCAATGCCCGTTGCGTTCTGGGCCACGACCTGCATCGCAGTGCGCAGCTTGCTCACCGCCGCGTTGAAGTCGATCCGGAGTTTTTCCAGTGTCGGAATGAACGGTGTCGCGACTTCCTGGGTCAAATCCCCTGCGGACAGGGACGTTAGGGATGCCGCGAGCTGATCGACATTGCTGACGCGCGTAGTGACGTCAGTCGCGAATTTAACGACCTTGAAGACCTTGCCGTTCATGTCGAAGATCGGATTGTAGGAGGCCTGGATATAGATCTTTTTCCCGCCCTTGCCGATGCGCATAAACTCGTCAGCCACGAATTCGCCACCTGACAGACGCTCCCAGAACCGCCGATAATCGTCGCTGTTTGCGTAAGCGCTCTCGCAAAACATCGAATGGTGGCGCCCCTGGATCTCGGCAAGCTGGTAGCCGAGCGCCGACAGGAAATTCTCGTTCGCCGTCAGAATCTCGCCTTTCGGTGTGAATTCGATTACCGCCTGGGCCCGCGAAAGCGCGCTTATTTTGCCGGCATCCTCGGCGCTTTGCAGCTTCTGCTTCGTGATATCGGTGGCGAACTTCACAACCTTATACGGTTTTCCGCCACTGAAGACGGGATTATAGGAGGCTTCGATCCAGATTTCCTTGCCGCCCTTGCCGATGCGCTTGTATTGGCGCCGATCGAACTCGCCCCGGCTGAGCTTTCCCCAGAACTCACGATAATCGGTCGACGAGGCTTCTGCCGGCTCGACGAACATCCGGTGGTGCTGGCCGACAATCTCGGACAGTTGGTAACCGAGCGCAGCGCAGAAATTGGCATTGGCCGTTAGAATCTTGCCGGTAAGGTCAAATTCGATGATGGCCTGCGACCTGCTCATCGCGGCCAGTACAGCCTTAGCATCCGAACGGAAGCTGAATCCTATCTTCGTCATGCTTTCCCCCTAACTCAACTCTGAGCGTGACTGCCGCGACCCATCGCGGGCTTGCGCTGGACGAGCAACCTGAAAATAAAATCCGATAAATTCTTTAAGCATCCATTAACCGGGCCATCGCAGAACTGGCCCCTGCATACCGCGGCCGCGCGAGAAAATAACAAAGTAGAATCAGCTATTTGTATGGGAGATGCCAGAAGGGTCGCTTCGGCAGAGGATCTTCCGGCATGAATTTCGCGCGCGAACAGAGCGCTTTTTTATCTCGGCCCGCTCCGGAAATTCGTAGCCACGTTTACTCTTTGTTAAGCACAGACTGCCCTTTATATTTGTGTTCCCGGCAGCCGGAGGCCTTCTGTCTTTCCCCTGCAAAAGCATATTTCACCGTCCTTCGAGCGTGTAGAATCAACCTCCGATACGAGCGGATAAGGTGGACACATCAGCCGCCAAGCGCCGGATACGACCGGCGATCGGAGAAAGTCATGATACTCGAGGCCGAGTTCAATCGAATTGAGGAAGTCGCCGCAGGCTTCAACACGCATTACGAAGTTTTCAAATATATGAAGGGCCTCACTCAGGATCTGGGAATGACTGCCTTCCTGATCATGACGCTACCCACTGTCGACTTCGTTGAAATAGGCGCAACAAAGATCATCACCAACTGGCCGGCGGAGATGGTCGATTATTATGATGCGCATAACCTGATGGTCGACAGTCCGGTCATGCGCCGGATGCTGAGATCGACCAGCCCGTTCAACTACGATGTCGAAGCGATCAATACCAATCGTGGAGGAGGCAAGAAGTCCACGGTCATCGAGCTGTTCAACCGATACGGCATGGAAAAAGGGGCCTATTTTCCTGTTCACGATGCCGCGGGTGGACGCGGCGCCATGTCGATTTCGGGATCTCGGAATTTCAGCATGGTCGAAATGGCGAAGCTGCTGTTCATCGCCACACTGATCTATGACCGGCTCTCGCAGCTGACATTGAACGAGAAACACAAGCCCATCGAGTTTACGCCGAGCGAACTGGACTGCCTGAGGCTGACCGCCGGCGGCAGGAAGGGCAATGAAATTGCCAAGCTTCTCGATCTCACAGAAAATGCGGTCAACAATCACATAGGCAGCGCGATCAGGAAGCTCGGATGTACGACAAGAACGCAGGCCGTCGTGAACGCTCTGCGGCTCAATATCATTCGTGTTTAGAGATCGAGGCGATCGGCAGGCTGATGAAATAAGGCTCAGAGACTGCGTGCCCGCAGCAATGCCGGGATCTCCTCCGGCGAGACCGGTTTGGAGAAGCGGAAGCCTTGCGCCTCCTCGCAGTGCGCCTGGCGCAGGAAATCCATCTGGGCGTCGGTTTCGACGCCTTCGGCGAGAACCGAGAGCTTCAGCGTCTGCGCCAGCGAAATGACCGCCGAGGCGATGGCGACGGCGGTCTTGTCGCCGGGCAGCGCCTCGACCAGCGAGCGGTCCATTTTCAGGCGGTCAAAGGGGAAGGTCTTCAGCGCCGCAAGGCTGGAATAGCCGGAGCCGAAATCGTCGATCGACAGGCGCACGCCAAGCCCCCGCAGCGTTTCCATCATGGCAAGCGCCCGTTCGGCATTCTGCATCACCACGCTTTCGGTGACTTCAAGCTCCAGCCAGCGGGACTGCAGACGGTGGCGCTCCAGCGCCTCGGCGACATGGGTTGCGAAATCCGGATCGGCGAACTGCTTGGCCGAGACGTTGACGGCGATCGTCAGCGGCGCCAGACCCATGTCCTGCCAAAGCCGCGCCTGGCGGCAAGCCTCATTCAGCACCCAGAGGCCGAGGGGAACGATGAGGCCGGTCTCTTCGGCGAGTGGAATGAAATTGACCGGCGGCATCCTGCCCTTTGCCGGATGGTTCCAGCGCACCAGCGCTTCGAGGCCGGTGATACGGCCGGTGGCGACATCGACCTGTGGCTGGTATTGCAGGAACAGCTGGCCGCCAGTGATCGCCTGGTGCAACTCCTCCTGCTCGCCGAGCGGCATTCCGACGGGCGTGCCGCCGCAGTCGTGATATTGCAATGTGTTGCGGCCGAGTTCTTTGGCGCGGTACATGGCGCGGTCGGCATTGGCGAGAAGCTCTTCCGAGGTCGCGCCATCGAAGGGGAAGGCGGCAACGCCGATGCTCGAGGTGACGGTGATCTCGCCGTTCGCGCCGCGGATCGGCCGGTTGATTGCCTTCTGCAGCTCGCGAAGGCGGCGCGTGATGCCGGCATCGTGGCTCGACTGGTGGACGAGCACGACGAGGAATTCGTCGCCGCCGAGACGCACCACCATATCGGAGGCCCTGACGCTGTTGGCCATGCGGGCGGCCGTCTCTTTCAGGACCTCGTCGCCGGCGGCGTGACCGCGGCCGTCATTGATGTCCTTGAAATTGTCGAGATCGATATAGGCGACGGTCACCTTGCGGTTGTTGCGCCGGGCCTGATCGAGGATGCTCGCCAGCCGTTCCTTCAGGAAGGCGCGGTTCGGCAGGCCGGTGAGATCGTCGTGATGGGCCATGAAATGGATGCGGTCATCGACGCGCTTGCGCTCGATGGCGATGCCGGCGATATGGGTGGCGAGCGCCACCAGCGTCATCTCGTGCTCGGTGGGGCGGCGGACTGCCCGGGAATAGAGTGCAAACGTGCCGAGCACGTTATTCTCAGACGTCGCGATCGGCGTCGACCAGCAGGAGCGGAAGCCGAACGGCGCGATCATCGCGCGGAAATCCTCCCAGAGCGGATCGATCGTCACGTCCTCGACGATCACCGTCTGGCCGCGCCACACCGCGGTGCCGCAGGAGCCGACCTTGGGGCCGATCGTAACGCCATCGATCAGGCGGCTGTAGCCGCCGGGCAGATTGGGAGATGCGCCGTGATAGAGCCTGGTGCCCTCGCCGTCGAGCAGCAGCACCGATCCGTCAATCCCATCCAGCTGCGCCTCGATCATCAGCACGAGCGCCTCGAGGATCATCGGCAACGGCTCGTTGCGGGCGATCATTTCGAGCAGGCCCGCCTGGCCGCGATGCAGATCCTCCTGGCGCTTGCGTTCGGTGATATCACGGGAAACGCCGATCAGACCGACGATCTCGCCGCGATCATTGCGCAGCGGTATCTTCGAGGTCAGCCGGCATATCGGCCTTCTGCTGCCGGGAAGGACGTAGGATTCCTCCATGTCGATGCGGGCTTCGCCCGTCGCCATGATCTGCTGCTCGATGTCGAAATGGCGGCGCGCCGTCTCAAAATCGAACAGGTCGAAGTCGCGCTTGCCGGTGATCAGATCGGCGCGCTGCAGGCCGAGGCTGCTGGCGGTGACGGCGTTGGCGAAGACGAAGCGGCTGTCACGATCCTTGACGTAGAGAAAATCCGGAAGTTCGTGGACGATTTCCTTGAGGCGCAGATTCTCGATGCCCTCGGAAAGGTGGTGGGCGGTCGATGCCATCATTGCCTCCGTCGCGGCGACGATACGCCGCGTTTCGGCCGTCAGGGCATCGGCTGATTCCCATCGCCTGGCACTCGGTTCGTACATGCCGCCATTCTCCCCGCCGGCCGTAGGCCGTATCCCGCACCCGTCATCAAAGAAATTCCCTTAAAAGTAGTCCTCATTTCCTTCGGCTTGCTTAAATGAAAGGGTGAACAAGACGACAATATAAGCGGCGATATCCTGCCGTCGGCCTCGGCCATAACGGCAATTTCGCCCGCCGTTGCCAAGCTTGTGCCAAAAGAATACTGCGCGCTTGGCACGTTTCCTGCTACGGGCGCGTTATGACAAGTGATCCCCGGATGCCCTCACGCCGCGACATGCTTCTATTCCTCGCTGCCTCGGCCGTTGCGGGAGGGGAATCGCGCGCCCTTGCCTCGCCGCTGACGGCAGCCGATCAGTCCGATCTGCGCGGGGCGATCGACGCGGTGGAATATCGCGCCATTCCCGAAAGCGGCAACCGCAAGACCCGCAACCTGCAGCAGATGATCGAACAGGCGGCGCGCGAGAACGTGCCGGTCTTCCTGCCACCCGGCACCTACCGGGTTTCCAATCTCACTTTGCCGGACAATACGCGCATCACTGGTGTGCCCGGCGCCTCGCGGATCGTCTATACCGGCGAAGGCCACCTATTTGCGGCCGAGAACGTGCGGCGGATCGAGCTTTCCAATCTCGTCATCGACGGCGGCAACCGCTGGCTCGGCGACTATGCCGGCGGACTGTTACAATTTACCGGCGTCGACGAGGTGCTGATCGACAATTGCGAGATCGGCGGCAGCCGCAAGCACGGGCTGCAACTGGAGCGCTGCGGCGGGCGGATCGAGCGCAGCCGCATCTCGGGAGCTGCCCAATCCGGGCTTTACGCGGTGGATTCCACCACCCTCTCGCTCATCGGCAACACGGTCTCGGATTGCGGCAATGGCGGTATCCTGGTGCACCGCTGGAAGAAGGCGGAGGACGGCACTGTCGTCTCCGGCAACCGCATCTCCAACATCCGCGCCAATGACGGCGGCACCGGGCAAAACGGCAACGGCATCAACATCTTCCGCGCCGACGGCGTGATGGTGGTGAACAACCAGATCTCCAATTGCGCCTTTACAGCGATCCGCGCCAATTCGGCCTCGAACATCCAGATCAGCAGCAATCAGTGCCGGCGTTCCGGCGAGACGGCGATCTACGTCGAATTCGCATTCGAGGGCGCCGTCGTTTCCGCCAATATGATCGACGGGGCAGCAAACGGCATCTCGATCGCCAATTTCGACGAGGGCGGCCGGCTGGCGAGCGTCACCGGCAACGTCGTGCGCAACCTGACGCTAAAAGGCCCCTATCAACACGAGGTCGGTTTCGGCATCGGCATCGCGGCGGAGGCCGATACGCTGATTTCAGGCAATGTGATCGAGGGCGCGCCGCGCTGGGGGCTGCAGATCGGCTGGGGTCCTTATCTGCGCAACGTCGTTGTGACAGGCAATGTGGTGCGCAAGGCGCCTGTGGGATGCGCGGTCTCGGTCGCCGATGGCGCAGGAACCGCCGTCATCACCGACAACATCTTCCAGGAGACCGCCGAAGGGGCGGTTTTAGGATTCCAATGGGAGAAGAAGGTCTCCGGCGAGATGGCGGGCGGCGGCGCGCCCTATGCGCAGCTCACCGTCGAGCGGAACCGCGTCTCCTGAAGAGCACGTCGATCATCCTCGATATTTCCATCGGTTATCGCGTCTGATAGGTGCCGGTGACGGTCGCTTCCTCCAATGTGTGTTTCTTTGCCTCTGCCCACATCACGCCTATCCCGGCGGCATCGGGAATCGAAAGTGTCGGCACGTCGAGAGCGGCGAGGCGGAAGATATAGCGATGCGGGGGATCGCCGGGCGGCGGTTGCGGGCCGTCATAACGGGCTTGGCCGAAATCATTCCGATAGAATCGCGGCGCGTGCTCCGGCGCCGTATCGGCACTTTCGCCAAGAGCAGTCCACTCAGCCGGGATGTTGGCGATCCCGCAATGGCGGAACGTGCCATGAGGGGCGTCCGGATCCTCGACCACCAGAGCGAAGCTCCTGGTTTTGTCAGGAGCTTCGCTCCAGGCCAGCGGCGGGAAGAGGTTCTCGCCCGTTCGCGCATATTTCGCAGGAATCGGCTGGTCTTCTGCGAAAGCTTTGCTGATCAATGTCAAAGCCATGACCTTCTCCTTCCCTCTCAGGGGCGACCGCTTCCCTTTTTATGCCCGCTTTCCTGATTGCGGCCGCGCACAATGCTCCGATCCTCGTTTCCGGAATCGGTGCCGGTCTTCAGATCGCTTCCTTTTCGATAAGCTTCTTTCGCCTGTTCATTCCGGTGCAGATCCGCCGCCGCGTCGAAGGCCTCGTCGGCATTGGCGGTTTTCTCGCGTTTTTCGATGATGCGAAGCTGCTGTTCATGCGTCTTCTTCCCCGTCATGACATTCTCCTTTCGTTGCAGGTGTATGTTTTGGGGTGCGGTTGATCGCTGTGGACACCTTGGGGGTTCCAATCTCCGAGTCGAACCCGCTGGCGTTGCCATTGTTCCTTCGAAACGGCAGCAATTGTGCTTCGATCGTTGCGGGCGGGGAAATGCATCCGAACTGAGCCCTAGTCGGTCCGAGCACTCGCATCAAAAGCTTTCATCATCCCATTAGCGGCAGGGACTTTTCGCAACCCGATCCGGCATTTACGCTCTCCTGGACAAATATCGAGGGGGATATCCATCATGCTGACAGTCTACGGGGTCTATCGCTCGCGCGCATCGCGTGTCTACTGGATGGCCGAGGAGCTTGGGCTCGAATTCCGGTCGGTGCCAGTGCTGCAGGCACGGCGGCTCCCAGATCCGCTGGCGCCGGAGGCGGCGCTTAACACGCACTCGCCTGACTTCGCTGCCGTCAATCCGATGGCGCAGATTCCCAGCATCAGGGACGGCGAGTTCGTCATGCACGAGTCGCTCGCCATCAACCTCTACCTCGCGCGCAAATATGGCGGACCGCTTGGCGGGCAAACCGTCGAAGAAGACGGATTGCTGACGATGTGGACGGTCTGGGCGGCGTCGCAGGTCGAACCGCAGACGGTGAAGATCGTGCTCACTTATGATGACGGGCTTGAAAACAGCGAAGACGGCAAGCAGACGATCGCCGTCGCCTGTCGCCTGCTGCGCAGGCCGCTGGCGGCTCTCGAAAGCCACCTTCACGGCCGGCAATGGATCGTCGGCGACCGCTTCACCGTCGCCGATCTCAACATCGCCGAGGTGCTGCGCTACGCCCAGAGCGAAGAGGCCCTGTTCGACGCGCATCCGAATATCAAAGCCTGGATCGAGCGCTGCCAGTCCCGCCCGGCCTACAAGGCGATGCAGGCGACGCGTGCCAAGGAGCCGGTCGAGGTCTGAAAACTACGTGAAAAGCGCCAGCGTGCCGGCCATTTCCTCACGGATCCAGGCCTTGAAATCCTTGACCTTCTTCGGCTCGCGCGTGCCTTCGGCGGTGACGAAATAGTGACCGAAGCCGGTGCGGGCGCGAATGCCGAAGGGGGCGACGAGCCGGCCCTCGACGAGCGCGAAGCCGGCAAGGGTCTGCCAGGCCAGCATGACGCCCTGACCGGCGATCGCCGCATCGAGGCAGAGCGAGGCATCGTTGAAGACGTGGCGGGTCGAAAGGGTGGCGCCGGATAGTCCGGCCTCGCGCATCCAGACCTCCCAGGTAAACATGGCGCGGCCATCGATGATGGCAGGCAGTGCGAGGATATCGGCGGGTTCCTTCAAATTCGCCGCCATCTCGGGGGAGCAGACGGGAAAGACCTCCTGTGCCAATAACAGTTCGGCGTTCACGTCAGGCCACTTGCCGTTGCCGACGCGGATGCCGATATCGACGTCGCAAAGCGCCGGATTGACGAGATTGGTCGTCGCATCCAGCCGCAGCTTGATGTCGGGATGACGCTCGGCGAAGCGATCGAGCCGGCAGACGAGCCAGCGGGCGGCGAAAACCGGCGCCACCGAGATCGTCAGAATCGTATCGTCCTTGCGGCTGGCGATCGACACCGCCGCCGAAAGACGGGCAAAACCCTCGTCCAGCGCCAGAAGCACCGGCCGGCCGGCTTCGGTGGCGACCATGCCTCTGGCGGTGCGCTCGAAGATCACCTGACCGAGTTGGGCTTCGGCCTTGATCACCTGCTGGCTGACGGCGCCGACCGAGACGCCGAGTTCATCGGCAGCGGCCTGCAATGAGCCGAGACGGCCGACGGCTTCCAGCGCCCGCAGGCCGTTGAGACGGACCATGTTCAAGTTCTTCATATAGTTTTTCTATAGCGCCTCAGCGTTATTCTCAATTGAAAATCTGCCTGCTGAGGCCGACATTGCAAGCATAGGCAACCCATTCGAACGTAATTGCGTGGACGGATGGGATGGCAGAGGCGAAAACCGCTGCGCGATCACATCCGCGCCACTGAAGAAAGCGAGGCATGCCATGTCGTTGCTGAAGTTTTTCTTGAGGCCCGCTCTTCCTGTGGGCAGCGCGGAAATTGCCGATGCTACCGCTTGGAAGGACGATCCGTTGCGGCATCCCGAGGTCGAGCGCATGTCGATGCGCGAAATCGCCGATCTGCCGCTCGGGATGCCGGCCGGCTTTCAGGCGGAGGACAAGTCGCCGTTGGCGAAATGCGCGTGAAAACACTAAGTCAAAGAAAGAGAGTATCATGTCGTCCGAAACCGATCACCCTCTTCGGCATTGGGCTCTATCGGCTTGAGGGTCATCCAACTTTGACCCGACCCTTAAACTGTCCTTTGTCCTCAGTCCCAGGACAAAGGACAGTTAGGATGAAAAGCCAAGACATCGTGATTTTACTGAAGCTCGTCAGCCTTCAAGAACAGGAAGAACATCGGGAAGACGAGTGGCTTCAGCTGGAATCGCAAGGCGGCGATCCCTACTCTGTGCGCAATCTGGAGGCATCGCTGGGGATAAGCAAGACGGAAATCAGCCAGGCGATAAAGAGGAGTATCTCCTCTGGAATTGCATCAAAGGATGGTGACCTCAATGCGCATTGAGGCACGATGGTTTGCCAAATTATTACCCACACCCGCGCGGATAGGCCCGTGCCTTTCGCTCGCACTTTTCGGCATCATGCTCTAAGCTTTCGCCCTGGCAGAAAGGGCGGAACCATGGCCGGCGATGTCGATGCGATCTTCGAACGCCTGAAGCGGCTGGCGGCAGAAGCCGGGCTGCCTGATGTCGAGGAGAGCACCTCCTACGGCAATCCGGCGCTGAAGGTCGGCGGCAGGAGCTTCGTGGCGGTGAAGAATGCGGAGACGATCGTGATCTCGATTTCGCTCGACGACAAGGATCACCTGCTGGAGATGGTGCCCGACGTCTATTTTCAAACCGATCATTATGTCGGCTGGCCGCATCTGCCGGTGCGCGCCGCCGTGATCGGCGACGAGGAATTGCGGCTGCGGCTGATCGGCGCCTGGCTGTTCCGGGCGCCGAAGAAACTTGCCGCCGGATTTAAGGATCAGGCCCGATCGTAGGCCAGCGCCCGCTGGACGGCGGGACGCTGCAGCATGCGGGCGTGATGGTCGCTCGCCTTTTCGAAGCGGGCGGGATCGACGCCGTCGGACGGCAGCCAGTCGGTCATGACGAAGAGGTAGGGATCGGCGAGCGAATAGGCCTCGCCCATCACCCATGGGCCTTCGAACATCGTCTGCTCGATCAGCGTGAAACAATCGGCCATATTCTCAGGCACCTTGGCCTTCATCGCCTCGATTGCCGCCGGCTCGTCGGCCCAGCGCGAGCCGCGCGGGCGGTGGGCATGGTTCACATGCACGGTCGAGCAGATATAGCTGTTGAAGGATTGGAGCCTGGCAAATTCGAAGGCATCGTCAAGCGGCGCCAGCTTGGCGGCCGGCGCGCTCTGGGCGATATAGGCCAGGATCGCCGGCGTTTCCGTCAGCACGCCATAATCGGTGACCAGAGCCGGCACACGGCCCTTCGGGTTGATCTTCAAATAGTCCGGCGAGCGCTGCTCGCCATCGCGCAGGCTGATCTTCTTGACTTCGAAGGCCAAGCCGGATTCTTCCAGGGCAATAAGGCTTGCGAGCGCGCAGGTTCCGGGCGCGTAGTACAATGTCAGCATGGTTCTCGACTCCCTTTCGGCAAGGGTTATAGCGTAGCGGTGCGCGGGTCGGAACTGGTTGGATTGGGTTTTGCTTCTCCCAGGACAAGTGAGGTGCGTTGAGCACGAGCGAAGGGCAATGTATGGTGTGCCGTGTGGCCCCCTCATCCGCCTGCCGGCACCTTCTCCCCGCTGGGGAGAAGAGATTTGTGGCAGCGCCTCACTTCTCAAAGCGTCTGTTGTGGAACCGAAGCCAAACCGCTTGCTCCCTCTTCTCCCCAGCGGGGTGGCCCGAAGGGTCGGTTGAGGGGGTGAGCGGCAAAGCCGCGAATGTGCTGAGCGTAAGCGAAGAGCAAGAGCTTCGCCGATACCTCTCAGCCGCAGCCCGGCACATCCTCCAGCCTGTGCCAGACCGGAATGCCGCGTTCCCGGGCGATGCGGACGTCGTTGTCCGCGCCCTTGGAATCGCCCGGCAGGCGCAGCACGCCCTCGCAGAGCTGCAGCAGCCGGCCGGCGACGGGGTGGAAGATCTCTTCGTAGAGCGCGTCGCCGACCGACCGGCCGCCGGCGGCGTGCCAGATCGGCAGGGCCACCCATTCGCCGATCATCGGCACGTGGCCGGCTTCAAACAGCGCGTGCGAAGGCGCTTCCAGCCGCTTCAGGTTGGCGGCCATCTTTTCCGGGTCGTCGCCGGTTCCGGACCGATAAGGCCCGGCAATCAAAATCAACATGATCCACTCCTTCGCTCCGCTTTATGCGTGAGCACTCTTCCCGGCCTCATGCACGGGATTTCGTGAAAATGCACGATATTTCTTGAATGTCGAGTCATTTCGTGCAACATCGGGCTGTTATGTTAATTTTCGTGCAGAGAACCGATGCTGACAACCCAACGCAAATCCCTCATTCTCGACATCCTGCGCCGTGACGGCCAGGTGGTCGCCAAGCGCGTCGCCGAGGATTTCGCCCTTTCGGAAGACACGATCCGGCGGGACTTAAGGGAAATGGCGGCGGAGGGGCTGCTGAAACGGGTGCATGGCGGGGCGATGCCGCTAGCGCCTGATCTGCCCGATTTCACCGCCCGGCGCGGCGTCTCGTCGCAAATCAAGGCACGACTCGGCGCGGCGGCGGCGGCGATGGTGAAGCCTGGACAGATGATCTTCCTCGACGGCGGCACGACGACGGCGGAGATCGCCAGGCACTTGCCGCGCGACATGCCGCTGACGGTTGCGACCCACAGCCCGACGATCGCCGCCGAACTCGAACACCATCCGACGGCCGAGGTGATCCTCACCGGCGGGCGGCTTTACAAACATTCGATGGTGGCAACGGGCGCGGCGGCCATGGCGGCGATCGCGCAGCTGCGCCCCGATCTCTTCTTCCTCGGCGTCACCGCAGCGCATCCGGTGCACGGGCTTTCCACCGGCGATTTCGAGGAAGCGGCGATCAAGCGGCATATCGCCCGCTGCTCGGCTGAAACGCATGTGCTGCTGACCGAGGAGAAGTTCGACCTCGTCTCGCCCTGCCCGGTGCTTGGCATTTCCGAGGTGGCGGGGCTGATCGTGCCCATGGAGATGACAGCGGAAAAGCTGAAACCCTATCGCGATCTCAACGGCGCAATCGCCGCAGCATGATGGTGCTGCGGGAGGGCTGTGGTGCTGCAGCATGTGGCAGGAGACTTGCGGCAAGGGCCGCGATGAAGGCCGCCAGCACGGCATAGGCCGGCGCCACGCTGCCGGTTCCAAGGGTGAGCACCGTCTGCAGATAGGGTTGCGCCAGCGCGATGACGACGGAAAGTGCCGGCATGTCGAGCAGGGTCCCGTCGATCGGCGACAGTTCCGGCATGAAGGCTGCACCGGCAAGCGCGCCGTAGACCGCCGTCAGGCGGAGTGTGAAGCGCAACGGCACGGAGGCTGCAAGCGGCAGCCTGTCGCCATCCTCGACGGCAATCACGAGATAGGCGACGAGGGCCGCCAGAAACAGGAAGGCGACGGGCAGCGCCGCCAAGGTGGCGGGCCGCGTCAGAGCAGCCGCATCCGCCGCCAGGAAGAGGAGCATCGGCGTGGAGGCGACGAACCAGATGGCGGCGACCGGTCCCCAGAACCAGATGAGCGAGAGAGTGTGAAGACGGAGCAGCGTCGCCACGAAAAGCACGCCGATCGCAGCCCAGATGCAGGCGGGTTTCAACATGCCCGATATCAGCCGGAGAACCGGCTCGCAGGCGCCGGACATATCGCCGCAGCCGGACAGCTGGATCGTGAGCCAGGTGATATAATCGAGGCTCAGCGCGGCGAACATGAAGATGCCGATCCCCATCAGCATCCACCAGAGATAGCGGCCTGCAAACATGCCCCGCCCTCACGGCTTCCAGGACTGTGCTCACGTCGCCGCGAAAGGGTGCATCCGCGATCGCAGGACGTACCCTTTTATATTAGTAAATTCTTATTTTTCTAATAACTTATGTATGCAAACTCGCATTCATCCGGCCAAGGCGGAGGTGACCCTGACATCGCCGACATGGATGCCGTTCCAATTGCGCATCGGCGTTGCGGCATAGGCCATCAGCGCCGCATGCACCTCATCTTCCGTCTCGAAGAACCGGGCGAGTGTCGCCGCCACCATGGCTTCGGCGGCGCGGGTCATGCCATCCTCGCATTTGAGTGCGATGGCGATGCCCTTTTCCGGGATCGCGGCGCAGAAGACGCCCTCGGCGCCTGTCTTGACGAAGATGCGGCCTGGGGCGATCTGCATCAGCTTGGTGCAGGCGCGGCCGGAACCGGCGACATAGAAAGGCTCGGCCATGCAAGCCTCGATCAGCCGGCGGGATGCCTTGGCGCGCAGGGGTTCGAGGCCGGTACCGGTCGCCATCTTGGCGAAACCGTGGGCAAGGCTCCTGAGCGGCACGGCATAGGTCGGAATGGAGCAGCCATCGGTGCCGCAGCTATCGGCGCCAATCACGGCTCCCGTGAGGCTTTCCATCGCCGCACGGATCTCGATCTGCAGCGGGTGATGGGTGCCGACATAGCCCGTCGGATCGACGTCCTGATGGCAGCAGGCGCAGATGAAGCCGGCATGTTTTCCCGAGCAATTGTTGTGCAGCGCGGTCGGCGCTTCGAGCGTGCGGGCCTGCTGGATCAGAATCTTCTGGCTCATCGACCAGTGGGCGCCGCATTCCAGCGCTTGCGCATCGCGACCGGCGCGCGACAACATGGAAGCGGCAAGCGCCACATGCTCCTCCTCGCCATTATGCGAAGCGCAGGCAAGCGCCAATTCCTTGTCGCCGAAGCCATAGGCATCTGCAGCACCACTCTCGACCAGCGGCAGAGCCTGCATCGCCTTGCAGGACGAGCGCGGGAAGACCGCGGCCTCGATGTCGCCCAGCGAGAAGACAAGCTTGCCGTCGCCATCGACCACAGCCACCGCGCCGCGATGGCGACTTTCGACGAGCAGGCCGCGGGTGACTTCGACGGTGACGGGATTGGTCATGAGCTTTTATCCGGATGCTGGCGGGATAGCGCAGTCCATAACGCGTCACGCGGGGAAAGCCAACGGGGTTGACGTTTTGCCAGGGTTTAGGCGGCTGCGCGGGTGCCTGCTGCTAGTGCACCGGCTCTATCTGTGGCTGGACGTCACCGCATATTCCGTCCTCCTCTGCCTTGAGCCGAGGATCCATACCCGCTGCCGGTGGAGGCCGGCGTAGATCCTCGGGTCAAGCCCGAGGAAGACGGAGGGCGGGGTGAGCCTCTGGAGCAAGTACAGCGAAGTCACCGGAATTGCGCCTCCTGCGGGTCGCGCCGCAACCTCCGCCATCCTAGGCCTTGAGTTTCGACGCATCGGGACGCTATCGTGCAGCCGGGTTCACATCCCAAGGGATTGTTTTGCAAGCAGGCCTGTCTATGACCGAGTCCATATTGTTGGCATTTTTGACGATTGTCTCTTTGGCTCTGGCGTCTTGGCTGGCACGCCGGCCGGCAAAGGCGAGCGTTGGAATAATACTCGGAACACTTCTGGGGCTAGCGCTGATCGTCAGCACGTCAGCTCTGGTCGGATTTTTGGGAAAGGTGCTTCCCTTCGGGCAAATCGACTTCTGGCTCTCAGGTTTGGTCGCGAAATTCTGAGTTCGGCGCTCGGCCGCGCTGTGGGGTCGGACCGCGATCACATCGTCCAAACATTCATCACATAAATTGACCGAGGCGATCGAAAACTATCGTTTCTCTGATAGGTCCGATGCAGCTAAGAGTGGTGCATCAGGAACCGCCCCCATGCCATCCACCTTTTCCTTGATCCTTCGCGACAACAGGATCCGAATTCCGACCGTGACCCTCGTCGCGCTCGCCTTCACCTATGCGTCGACCGCGCCCTACCAGTCGATCATCGGGATCAACGAACTTGGCTTGAGCAACGGCGGCTATTCGGCACTGGTGTTCTTCTCTTCGATCGTCAACGTCACGACGAGCCTGACGCTCGGCATCTGGTCGGACAGGCTGAAGGAGCGCCGGCCGCTGGTGCTGGGGCTTTCCGTTGCCGGCATGCTCGGCTTCGGGTCGATCGCGCTCGTCCATAGCCCCGCGGCCTTCATCTTCTCCACGCTGTTGCTGGTGCCGATGAGCAATTCCACTTATTCGCTGCTGTTCGCCAGCCTGCGCGCCAGGACCAACCAGATGGACCGCGGCCAGGGGGCGGCGATCACCGCAATGGTGCGGGCGCTCTTTTCCGGCTCATGGGCGCTGGCGCCGGGGTTGATCGGCCTCTATCTCGTCAGTTCGCCGTCGATGACGCCGGCCTATGGGATCGCGGCATTGGCAAGCTGCACCTGCTTCTGCCTGTATTTCTTCTTCGCACCCGGAAATGGCGCCGGCGGCCCTGCCCCCGATCCAGTCGGCTTCATTGCTTCGCTGAAACGGATTTTCGTGCCGCATGTGCTGTCGCGCGTCATCGTCATGGCGATGCTGTTCGGGCTGCAGCGGCTGAATGCCATGCTCCTGCCGCTGATCATCATCCATGCGGCCGGCGGCACCGTGGTCGATGTCGGCTTCATGGCAGGTTTGACCGCCTTGCTCGAGATGCCGTTCATGATGATGTGGGGATTTGCGCAGCGCCGCTTCCGGACCGTGCATGTGCTCGCCTTCGGCGCGCTGATCTATTGCGTTTATCTGCTGCTGCTCGGCTTTGCTTCCGCGCCCTGGCACGTCTACGCACTCCTCCTCTTCAATGCCTGCGGGGCGGCAGCGATCCTCAGCGTGCCGATCACCTATCTGCAGGACCTGATTGCGGACCGGCCGGGGCTCGGAACCTCGCTGATCTCGCTGAACACGTTCATTGGGGTTGGCGTGAGCGCCGGCCTCTTTGCCTTCGGCACCGCGATCACCGATTATTCCGGCACCGCCTTCGTCGGCGCGGCCGCGGGTCTCGCATCGATCGGAGTGCTGCTCTATCTCGAAAGCAGCAGGCGCCAGGCGCGGCAGCCCGCGTGAAGTGCGACGATCGACAGACGTCAACCGGGCGTGATGCGATAGGCGCAGCGGCGGGCGCCGGCGAGGATGTGTTCGCTGCGTTCGACCTTAGCACTGAGGACCGCGCGGAATGTTTCGAGTTCGGAGCGGCAGAAGCCGGCACAGGCAGTGGCGGCCGCACAGATGGGGCAGTGGTTTTCGACCAGCATGAAGGATCCGTCCTCTTGCCTCCAACAATCGGCCATATAACCCTCGCGGGTGCGGATGCCGGCAAGGGCCTCGACGCGCGAGGCTAGGTCACCGACCTTACTGAGCTCCTGCCTATAGCGCTGCAGCGTCTCGGCCTCGCGGGCGGAGATGACGGTATCGAGCGCTGCGGGGCCGAGCTGTTCGACGAGCGTGCCGAGGAGATTTGCCGTCAGCTCGGCATGGCCGTCAGGGAACTGGCGGTTGCCGCTCGTTGTGAGGTGCCAGAGCTGGCGCGGCCGGCCACGGCCCGCGCTGGCAAGGGTGACCGGTTCCACCAGCCCCTCCTCCGCCATCTTCGACAGTTGCTGGCGGGCGGCCTCGCCCGATATGCCGAGCGCATCGCCGATCGCGGCGGCGAGCTGCGGGCCGTCGGTCTTTATCAGGATCAGAATCCGGTTGGCTGGGGACTGGCGCATATTTTCCAAGTCAAGTCTTGTTTAATTCGAGACGGCATGCAATTTTCCAATTTATAACTTGGAAAATAATCCTTCGCCAGCAAAAATCTCGGGGTCCCTCCCATGTCGAATATCGACCAGACAGCAGCCATCCCCCCCAGCTCCCTCTTCCGCCTCTTCCTGCCCGAGCACCTGCCGGCAACATTGATGCTGGCCGGCGGCGTGACGCTTTATGCGGTGGAGAGTTACATCATGGCGACGATCGCGCCTTCGATCGTGCGCGATATCGGCGGGCTCGCGCTGTTTTCCTGGGTCACCAGCCTGTTCGTCGCCGCCGCCGTGCTCGGCTCGATCTTCGTCGCCATGCGGCCGCGCGGCATCGGGCTTCGGTCCGTCTACGTGATCGCAGCACTGGTCTTCGGCGTCGGCAGCCTGATTGCCGCAGCCGCACCGTCGATGCCGGTGGTGCTGATCGGACGCGCGGTGCAGGGTCTCGGAACCGGCGCACTTGCCGCCCTCGGCTATGCCTTCATCCGCTTCGTCTATCCCGAGCCGCTATGGCCGAAGGCCTCGACGCTCTACGCGGCAATCTGGGGGGTCTCGACCGTCATCGGGCCGACGCTCGGCGGCTTCTTTTCTACGGGCCACGCCTGGCGCTATGCTTTCATCGTGCTCGTGCCACTCGGCCTGCTGATGGCGGTCTTGGCGCCGCGGCTATTGCCTGACGTCGAGGACGACCGCGAGCAGGCAAAGACGCCGGTTGCGCAGATCGGGCTGCTGCTTGCCGCCGTCCTGATGGTGAGTGCGGCCGGCGCGGTCGAGGCGACAGCCACGAAGGTCGCGCTGATCGCGGCTTCGGTCGTCGCGGTCGCCGGCATGATCGTCACCGAGGGCCGAAGCCCGAACCACCTGCTGCCCTCCGGCGCCATCAACCTTTCCCAGCCGATTTCACGGGTCTACCTGGCGATGCTCGCCATGACTGTCGTTCTCGTCAGCGATGTCTTCATTCCCTATTTCCTGCAAACCTTGCATGGGGTGCCAGCGATCGTCTCGGGCTATCTCGTGGCGCTCGTCGCCCTCGGCTGGACCTTCGCGGCCTTCCTCAGCGGCTGGTGGGCCGGCGGCCGAGCCTATTGGGCAATCGTCATTGGCGCCCTCATCGAGGCGGCGGCGACCGCCTGCCTCGCCGTCTTCCTCGCCAAGGAGAATCCCGAGGGGCATATGCTCCTCATCGTGCCGGCGGCGATTGGCATGTTCATGATGGGCTTCGGCATCGGTCTCGGCTGGGCGCATCTGGTCGCCATGGTTTTGAGGCTCGTCGCCGACAACGAGAAGGACAAGGCTTCTGCCGCGATCCCGACAATGAGTTCGCTTGGTGGGGCGTTCGGGGCCGCCTTTGCCGGCCTGATCGCCAACGGCGCCGGCCTCGTTCATCCCGGCGGCATATCAGGCGCGTTGTCGGCAGCGCACTGGCTCTATCTGCTGATGGCGCTGCCCGGTGTTCTCGCGGTTGGCGTGTCGCTGACATTACCGCGCCGCGCGTCCGATAGGACGCAGTAAGAGCGCCCTATCTCCTTGTTTTGAGGCAATTCCCGGCAAAAGCGCTTCGCGCTTTGCCTGGCAAGACCGCTGCACACTTTTGCTGGAATTGCTCCTTGTTTCTTCGCAATCCGGACGCAAAACCGCTGCGCACTTTTGCTGGAATTGCTCTAGCCGACGCGCAGCATGACCTTGCCGACATGGCTGCCCTCTTCCAGCAGCCGGTGGGCTTCGACGACCTCTTCGAAGGCAAAGACCTTGTGGATGACGGGGGCGACAGTGCCGGCTTCCAGCAGCGGCCAGACTTCGGAGAGCAGGTCGTCGCGGATAGCGCGTTTTTCCTCCGCCGTGCGCGGCCGCATGGTGGAGCCGGTGACCGTCAGGCGCTTGACCATGATCGGCGAGAGATTGACCTTTTCGGCGAGCGCACCGCCGAGGAAGGCGATGATCGAGAGGCAGCCATCCCTTGCCAGCGAGGCGATGTTGCGCTCGAAATAGGCGGCGCCGATCATGTCGAGGATAATATCGACGCCGTCGCCGGTCTCGGCCTTGATCACCTCGGCGAAGTCCTCGCTCCTGTAGTTGATCGCCCGCCTGGCGCCGAGCTTTTCGCAGGCATCGCATTTCTCCTTTGAGCCCGCCGTCGCGTAGACCTCGGCGCCGAAGGCGCGGGCGAGCTGGATCGCCGTCGTGCCGATGCCGCTGGAACCGCCATGGATCAGCACCGTCTCGCCTTCCGTCAACCCGGCCATTTGGAAGAGATTTGCCCAGACGGTGAAGAAGGTCTCAGGCAAAGCTGCCGCCTTCACCGCGTCATAGCCCTTGGGAAAGGGCAGGATCTGGCCTGTCGGCAGCAGGCAATATTCGGCATAGGCACCACCATTGGCGAGGCCGCAGACCTTATCGCCGACGCCATGGCCCCTGACGCTCGAGCCGACGGCAACGATTTCGCCCGACAATTCCAGGCCGAGGATCGGGCTCGCATCCTTGGGCGGGGGATAGCTGCCCTGGCGCTGGGCAATATCGGGGCGGTTGACGCCGATCGCCTCGGCGCGCACCAGGACCTGCCCGTCTTGGGGCACAGGAAGCGGACGCCTGCCGATCGTCATCACCTCCGGCCCGCCGAAGGACGGCAGATCGACGAAACGCATATCCTGAGGCAAAGGCATGACCGGCTCCTCCCTAATCGGAAGCAACCGGAATAAATCAGCCTCGCAGGCTTGGGAAGGCACGATGTGGCAAAGGCGTCAATTCGCCTCGCCCAGCAAATGGAAGACGAGACCTTCCTCGCTGTCCTTGGCGGCCGACTTGATGATGGCGATTTCGGCGCTGACGCGGTTGATATCGTCGACAACGAGGCCTTCCGGCAGTTCGATGACGCCGATCGAGCAGCGCATCAGCGGGAACAAAGTTTCGGCGCCGGTGCGGTCGTGACCGAGGATACGGCCGGCGGCACGGTCCTCATCGGAATAGAAATCCCGCACATCATCATGAAAGTCGCTGATCAGCCGGTCGAGGATCTCCGTCAGCTCTTCCTTGCTCCAGCCGACGACGCCGATGAAGAAATCGTCGCCGCCGACATGGCCGAGGAAATGGCGCTCGGCGAAGAAATAGCGGCGCATCAGCGCGGCAAACAGCGAGATCGCGTGGTCGCCGAGATGGAAGCCGTAGGCATCGTTGAACGGCTTGAAATTGTCGAAGTCGCAATAGCAGAAGTGGCGGAGCTCATCGCCGTCGCGGCCGGACTGACGCATGTAATCGCGGATGGCGCGATTGCCCGGCAGGCCGGTCAGCGGGTTCTGGTCCTGCGCGGTCTTCAGCTGCTTTTCGTTGATGACCTTGATCAGTGAGGCGGCGGAGACGACGCCGGCGTAACGCATGTTGTCAGTCAGGATCAGGCAGTTGCTGCCTTCCATATTGGCGAAGATCGCCATCAGTTGCTCGGCGTCGCTGTCGAGGCCGACGATCGGCGCCATCTCGACGAAATGCGAGATAGAGCGCTCGTACATCTTGTTCTTTAAGAGATCGCGGCCGAAGGGCTGGTAGATATATTCCTTGAGATGATGCTCGTGGATGATGCCGCGCGGCTCGTCATTGGCGTTGAGGACCGGAAAGAAGGCCTGGCGCGGATTGCGGCGGAAGAGTTCGAAGACGCTGTCGATGCTGTCATTCTCATAGACCGTCGGCAGCAGTTCGATCTGCTTGCGGATGAGGATTTCGTCGAGCGACTGGCTGCCCCGCTTGCTCTTGCCGAGCTCCTGCAGATGCGGGAAGGATGGCGCCAGCTCCGATATATGCGTCGTCGGGCGGGAGATGAACCAGCCCTGGACGAGATCGACGCCATATTCGCGGCAGGCGATGAATTCGGCCTCGGTCTCGATGCCCTCGGCGATGACGCGCGTGCCGAGCACATGGGCGATGTTGACGATGCTCTTCAACAGATGGCGCTTGCGCGGGCTGCGGTCGATCTCGGCGACGAAATGGCGGTCGATTTTGAGGTAATCAACGGCATAGTCGCAGAGCAGCTTCATCTCGCCGTGACCGACGCCGAAATCGTCGATCGCCAGCTTGAAACCGGCCTTGCGCAGCCTGGAAACCAGGCTGGAAAATTCCGGCACGCTGGTATTGTCGAAACGCTCGGAGAATTCGAAGCAGACGGAGGATGGCGGAATATTCGCCTTCCGCAGATGCTGCAGCAGGCTCTCGACCAGGTGTTCGCCATGCGGGATCAGCCGGACATCGAGATTGAGGAAGAGCGTCGAGGTGGAGAAATTCGACAGTGTGGCGAATTTGGCGAGCGCGCGGCTGGCGACCATCTGCTCAAGTTGCAGCAGCTGGCCGGCCTGGTGAGCCTCGTCGAGGATGTCGACCGGCGTCTCGTAGCCGATGCGCTCCTGGCCGCGCATCAGGGATTCGTAGCCGAAAACCGTGCCGGTGCCGGCCTCGACGATCGGCTGGAAGGCATTCTCGACTACGAGCTTGGCAAGGGTTACGATCTGATCGCTGGCGTAGCGGCGCAGGACATCCGGCGCGACGGTGGCAGCCAAGGACATGCTGATCTCCACTGTGACTTGTTCTTTTTCGCAGGGAACATGCCGCAGAAGGATCAATGAACTCTTTCGCCAATGTGAAAGTTTTATGAAACGTGCAAGGGTCTTGCACGCGTTCCGCGTTTATTCAATTTTTCCAATGCAATCAGACGCTTGTCAGGCGGAGCGACGGCGCTCCGCCTCGTGATCAGCGAACATGTCGGCGACGCATCTGCCGCCGGATGGGGCGCCGTCGTCAAGAATATCGTCCCGGAACTCATTGAGCTTGCGGGCGGTATCCCAGAGGCGCAGCGCCTCGCGGACAACCTCGCTGCTCGAGGCATAACCGCCATTGTCGACGGCGGCGCGGATGCCCGCTGCCTGTTGCGGGGAGATGGAAACGGTGACCATCGGCATGAACTTCCTCCCTTTTCTGATCAGGCAGAACCCTGCCTCTGGGGGACGCATGACCATTTTTAGCATTCTCGGCGATCTCGCCGGTGCCTTGGTGCATTCGCACATCGGACCATCCGTGTGCTGGGATTGGCCCGTAACCCCTTAAGTCTAATCCCCTATCCTAGTCTTGTCAAAAAAGAACGGTCAGCGGCATCAGTTTGAACTGCGGATGCCGATCCCGAAAGCGATCAAGGTTGAGCCCTGGACGATGAGATCGGCGGCCAGGAACAGGCCGAGAATCCACAGGCTGTTCACCGGCCAGCCGAGCGCGATGACGAAACCCGCAAGAGCGGTGATGACGCCGCTTGCGACGATCCAGCGCCAGCCCTTGACCGGCTTCATGCGCATGCCGACCCAGGTGCGGAAGACGCCGGCGACGACGAGCGCCAGCGACAGGAACAACGTCAGCGCCGCCGAGGTCAGGATTGGATTGATGAAGGCGCAGATGCCGGCAAGCACATAGAGCAGGCCGCTCAGTATCCAGAAAAGCACGTGATCCCAGCCGCGCACTTGGAAGGCATGGACGAGATAGATCACGCCGCCGAACAGCATTAGCATGCCGACATAATAGACCGAGACGACGGTGGCGAGCATCAGATTGCCGAGCGCGATCAGACCGCAGACGAGCAGCAGCACGCCGAGGCCGGCAAACCAGATCCATTTCGATTGCAGCGAAGATGTCGGCGTTCCCTCGAAGACATCGGCCATGACGCACCTCCTGACAGGTTCGAATATGCTGCAGCAATTCGGGAGGGAAAGATCTGCGTTCGAGCAAATCGGCAAAGATTTTTATTGATTGATCAGTCAATCAAAAATAACCTGTCGCTGATTTCAAAGGAGTGGTCTGTTGCCGAAGGTCGGAATGGAGCCGGTGCGCCGCAAGGCGCTTGTCGATGCGGCGCTGCGGGTGATCGGCGATCACGGCTCGCTTGCTGTCACCATGTCCGACATCGCCCGGCAAGCCGGCGTGTCGCCAGCCTTGGCGCATCATTATTTCGGCAGCAAGGAGCAATTGCTGATCGAAACGATCCGCTCGCTTCTGAGACAGCTGCGCAGCGATACGGTGGCGGCGCTCAAGGCCGCCAGGACGCCGCGCGCCCGGCTTTCGGCCATCATCCGCGTCAGCTTCCACGCCGACCAGTTCGCGCCGGGCACGATTGCCGCCTGGCTTGCCTTTTATGCCGAAGCGCAGCGCTCGGAGGAGACCCGGCGCTTCCTGGTGATCTATGCGCGACGGCTGCGCTCCAATCTGCTGGCCGACCTCAAGGCGCTGCTGCCCACTGACGCCGCAGAACGCATCGCCGAAGGCGCTGCGGCGATGATCGACGGGCTCTACATCAGGCAAAGTCTAAAATCCGCGCCGATCGGCATTGAAGCCTCGATCGCGCTGACGGAAGATTATCTGAATGCGCTTTTGGCCACCGCCTCCCCTTCTCCCCGAAGGGAGAAGGGACGACCACATCGAACGACCAAAGGACAAATGACATGAAAGCCCAGCCGAAAGCCTCGCACTTCATCGATGGCGAATATGTCGAGGACACCGACGGCACCGTCATCGAGAGCCTCTATCCGGCGACCGGCGAGGTGATCGCCCGGCTGCATGCGGCAACGCCCGCGATCGTTGAGAAAGCGATTGCGGCGGCCAAACGCGCCCAGCCGGAATGGGCGGGGATGAGCCCGATGGCGCGTGGGCGCATCCTGAAACGGGCGGCCGACATCATGCGCGAGAGAAACCGGGCGCTCTCCGAACTGGAAACGCTCGATACCGGCAAGCCGATCCAGGAGACTGTTGTCGCCGACCCGACCTCGGGTGCCGATGCCTTCGAATTCTTCGGCGGCATTGCGCCGGCCGGTCTCAACGGTTCGCAGATCCCGCTCGGCCAGGATTTTGCCTATACCAAGCGGGTGCCGCTCGGCGTCTGCGTCGGCATCGGCGCCTGGAACTATCCGCAGCAGATCGCCTGCTGGAAAGCTGCGCCGGCGCTTGTCTGCGGCAATGCCATGGTGTTCAAACCGTCGGAGAACACGCCGCTCGGGGCGCTGAAGATTGCCGAGATCCTGCTTGAGGCCGGACTGCCGAAAGGACTCTTCAATGTGATCCAGGGCGACCGCGACACCGGGCCGCTGCTCGTCAACCATGCCGATGTCGCCAAGGTGTCGCTGACCGGCTCGGTGCCGACGGGGCGCAGGGTCGCGGCGGCGGCGGCCGGCAACCTCAAGCACGTGACGATGGAACTCGGCGGCAAGTCGCCGCTGATCGTTTTCGACGATGCCGATCTCGATTCGGCAGTCGGCGGCGCCATGCTCGGCAATTTCTATTCGACCGGCCAGGTCTGCTCGAACGGCACACGCGTCTTCGTGCAGAAGGCTATCAAGGACGAATTCCTGAAGCGGCTGAAGGTCCGCACCGAGGCGATGCTGATCGGCGATCCGATGGATGAGGCGACGCAGGTCGGGCCGATGGTCTCCTGGGCGCAGCGCGAGAAGGTGATCTCCTACATCGAGAAGGGCAAGACCGAGGGCGCGACGCTGATTGCCGGCGGCGGCATTCCGAACAATGTCTCCGGCGAAGGCTATTACGTGCAGCCGACGGTGTTTGCCGATGTCACCGACGACATGACCATCGCCCGTGAAGAGATCTTCGGGCCTGTCATGTGCGTGCTCGATTTCGACGCCGAGGACGAGGTGATTGCGCGCGCCAATGCCAGCGAATTCGGCCTTTCCGGCGGTGTCTTCACCGCCGACCTCACCCGCGCTCACCGCGTCGTCGACCGGCTGGAAGCGGGCACGCTGTGGATCAACACCTATAATCTCTGCCCGGTGGAAATCCCCTTCGGCGGCTCGAAACAATCCGGCTTCGGCCGCGAGAATTCGCTGGCCGCGCTGGAGCATTATTCCGAACTGAAGACGGTCTATGTGGGCATGGGGCCGGTGGTGGCGCCTTATTGAAGAACATCTTGGCCCCTCACCCTAACCCTCTCCCCGCTCCCGGGGATAGGGGACGTGGCATACGCAGCGTCGAGGTTGGGGGAAGCGGTGCGGCATGTCCCTTCGCCCCGTTTACGGGGAGAAGGTGCCGGCAGGCGGATGAGGGGCAGGTTCTGGGAAAACAAGAAGTAGCCGGATGATGGCAGCTCGAGGGAACAAGACTATGCAAGCAGATTTCGTCATCATCGGCTCGGGCTCCGCCGGCTCCGCTCTCGCCTACCGTCTGTCGGAAGACGGCAAGAACAGCGTCATCGTCATCGAGGCGGGCGGCAGCGATTTTGGGCCGTTCATCCAGATGCCGGCAGCCCTTGCCTGGCCGATGAGCATGAGGCGATATAATTGGGGTTATCTGTCCGAGCCGGAGGCGAACCTCAACAACCGGCGTATCACCGCGCCGCGCGGCAAGGTGATCGGCGGCTCCTCCTCAATCAACGGCATGGTCTATGTGCGCGGCCATGCCGAGGACTTCAACCGCTGGGAAGAGCTCGGCGCCAGCGGCTGGGCCTATGCCGACGTGCTTCCCTATTACAAGCGGATGGAACATTCGCATGGCGGCGAAGAAGGTTGGCGCGGCACCGACGGGCCGCTCCATGTCCAGCGCGGTGGCTTCACCAATCCGCTCTTCAAAGCCTTCGTCGAGGCCGGAAAACAGGCGGGCTTCGAGACGACGGAGGATTATAACGGCAGCAAGCAGGAAGGCTTTGGGCTGATGGAGCAGACGATCTTCGGCGGCCGCCGCTGGTCTGCCGCCAACGCCTATCTGAGACCGGCGCTGAAGCGGCAGAATGTCGGGATCATCTATGGCTTCGCCCGCAAGATCGTGATCGAGGACGGGCGGGCGACCGGCGTCGAGATCGAGCGCAACGGCAGAATAGAGGTGGTGAAGGCGAACCGCGAGGTGATCGTCTCGGCCTCCTCCTTCAACTCGCCGAAGCTGTTGATGCTGTCGGGCATCGGTCCAGGTCAACATTTGCAGGACATGGGCATTGCGGTCAAGGCCGACCGGCCTGGCGTCGGCGCCAACCTGCAGGACCATATGGAATTCTACTTCCAGCAGGTGAGCACCAAGCCGGTGTCGCTCTATTCCTGGCTGCCGTGGTTCTGGCAGGGGGTGGCAGGCGCACAATGGCTGCTCTCGCGCGGCGGGCTCGGCGCCTCCAACCAGTTCGAAGCCTGCGCCTTCCTGCGCTCGGCACCCGGGCTGAAGCAGCCTGACATCCAGTATCATTTCCTGCCCGTGGCGATCAGCTATGACGGCAAGGCGGCGGCGAAAAGCCACGGCTTCCAGGTTCATGTCGGTTATAACCTGTCGAAATCGCGCGGCAGCGTGAGCTTGCGCTCGGCCGACCCCAAGGCCGATCCGGTGCTGCGCTTCAACTATATGAGCCATCCGGAGGATTGGGAGAAATTCCGCCACTGCGTGCGCCTCACCCGCGAAATCTTCGGTCAGAGCGCCTTCAACGACTATCGCGGGCCGGAGATCCAGCCGGGTGAAGGCGTGCAAAGCGACGATGAGATCGACGCCTTCCTGCGCGAACATCTGGAAAGCGCCTATCACCCTTGCGGCACCTGCCGGATGGGCGCCAAGGACGATCCGATGGCGGTGGTCGATCCGCAAACGCGGGTGATCGGCATTGATGGCCTGCGCGTCGCCGACAGCTCGATCTTCCCGCACGTCACCTATGGCAATTTGAACGGCCCCTCGATCATGACCGGAGAGAAGGCAGCCGACCATATCCTCGGCAAACAGCCGCTGGCGCGCTCGAACCAGGAACCCTGGGTCAATCCGCGCGCGGCCGTCAGCGATCGATAAGAAGCGAGCCGTCCGACGTTACTTTGTCCGTCTATGCAGGTGACCGAAAGACTTCGACGGACGCGGAGAACGCCAGCGACCGAGACGTTCGCCAGCAAGATCGCCGTCACGGCCCAACCGTCTGACGTGAGGCGCGATATCTGCGATATCGCGCCCATGAATCAGCGAGCCGTGGTTCATTTTTTTAATGCCAACGGACAGGGGCACTCAGCGCTATTCGACAGCCCCGATCAATCAGGCAGCGCGGTAGGATGCGAGCCAATGTGCGTAGGGGGCAGGCAATGTCCAGGACGGACGCTCGACACCGAGCTTGCGCGCGGCTTCGTAGGGCCAATGCGGATTGGCGAGCATCGCTTTGCCGATCATAACCAGGTCAAGCTGCCCGCTCCGGATAAGTTCGTCCGCTTGCTCCGGCTGAGTGATGTTCCAACTTGCGGCACCGGGGAGGCCAGTGGCCTTGCGGACTTGATCGGCGTAAGGCGCGATGAACCCTGGACCCCAGGGAATATTGGCGGCCGGAGTTGAGAAGCCGAGGCTGACGTCGATGAAGTCGAGGCCGGCCTCCTTGAATTTACCGACGAGATCGATCGCGTCCCGCAGGGTTTCCTGGTCGCGACCGTCAAACTCGATGACGCCGAAGCGAGTCGTGAGCGGACGATCCTCGGGCCAGACTTCACGAACGGCCGCCAGCGTCTCAAGGAGAAAGCGTCCACGGTTATCGGCGCTGCCGCCATATTCGTCGTCGCGCTGGTTCGAATGCGGCGAGAAGAAGCTCTGGCCGAGATAGCCGTGAGCAAAATGCAGCACGAGCCAGCGGAATCCGATGTCCCGGGCGCGGATCGCTGCAGTGACAAAATCGCCGCGGACGCGATCTATGTCGGCTTTCGTCATGGCGCGCGGTACCTTGGCCAAGCCGCCGCCGAACACGATGGCCGACGGTGCGATGGTTTCCCAGCCGCGCGGATCGCCATCGGCGATATGATCGTCGCCTTCCCAAGGGCGGTTTGCACTGGCCTTGCGGCCGGCGTGGCCGATCTGGATTCCTGCGACCGCGCCCGCCTTTTCGATGCCGGCGACGATCGGTCCAAAGGCCTCGGCTTGGACATCATTCCAAAGACCGGTGCAGCCCGGCGTGATCCGCCCCTCCGGAGAGACAGCCGTGGCTTCGACGTTGACGAGGCCAGCGCCACCGCGCGCCAAGCTTGTGAGATGGGCGGCGTGCCAGTCGTTCGGAACACCATCCGTTGCGGAATATTGGCACATAGGGGATACCGCGATGCGGTTTCGGAGGATGACGCCTTTCAGCGTGAATCGGTCGAACAAGCTCGGCAATGGAATCTCCTTGAAATGAATATCGATCAACCGCACGGATCTGCCGACGCCGCTGACGTAGGGGTTGATCCGCGCGCTCGATCCTTCGGGGTGCCTAGACGGCGCGGTAACGGGGCGCAGGTTCACCGGTCTGCGTCGCGGCGAACAGTGTGGATCGGGCTTGGTCGAACTTGTCCCACAGACTGGCGTCGGCAACGGATGGCAGCGTGATATCTTCGCCCTTGTCGAAACCGGCCAGGGCGGCGTCGACCAGGTTTTCGGACGTCATGACGGTCGCCTGGTTGAGCGACGCCAGCGGCACGCCCGACAAATCCCAGAGTTCGGTCGCCGTGGCCGCCGGCATGACGAGTTGCAGGCGGACATTGGTCTCAGCCAGCTCCTGCTGCAGACCCCGGCTGAAGTTCATCACATAGCCCTTGGTGCCGCTGTAGATCGCGCTGATCGGCAGGGCATGAAAGGACAGGACCGAAGCGACGTTGATGATCGCGCCGTGGTTGCGGCTGAGGAAAGCAGGCAGAATGGCGTGCGTCAGCCGCGTGAGCGCAGTGACGTTGAGTGCGATCATCGCGGCTGCGTCTTCCTCAGCGGTCTTGGCGACCGGAGCCAAGGTCGAGTTGCCGGCGTTGTTGACGAGGAGCGTAATCGCTGAATTTTCCTTCAGCACCTTTTCGACGCGGGTGACGTCGGCGTCTTTCGTCAGGTCGGCTTCCACGACCTCGACTTTCGTGCCGTGGGCAGCGCCGAGCTTGTCCGAGAGCGCCTTCAGACGATCGGCCCGCCGGGCGACGAGGATGAGATCATAGCCCCTTTCGGCGAGGCGCGCGGCGTAGATGGCGCCGATGCCAGCGGAGGCGCCGGTGACGAGGGCAACGGGCTTGAGCGATGATGCAGACATGTCAAAATCCTATTTAGTTGAGTGCTCAAGTATACATATGATCGCGATGTCCCCTTGTCAATGGATGAGCCCTCAACTATTTTATTGAGATGGGAAAGAAACGTTCGATTGGCGATCCAGGTGACGAGTTGCGGGCGGGCAGGCTGACCCCGCCGGAACTCCTGGCCGAACTCGTGTGCACAAACACCGCCCTTCGACGCGCGTCACGGCGGTTGGGGCAGATCTATGATGACGCGGTGGCGCCAACCGGCCTGAAGGCCACTCAAGTCGGCCTTCTGACCCAGATAGCAGCGTTGCACGAGGGCAGCCATGAGTGGCCAACCTTGCTATCGCTTGCCGAGCGCGTCGCCGTCAGCATTTCCGCTTTGACCCACGCACTTCGTCCGCTCGTCCGGGACGGACTGATCGAACTCATGCCTGACGAACATGATGGACGGACCAAGCACGCAATGCTGACGACCTCTGGCGAGCAACGTCTGCACGAGGCATTGGCCCTGTGGGCTGATGCCAATCAGCGCGTTGAGGTGGTGCTGGGTCCTTCCGCTGCTGCGCTTCGCGCGCTCGCCGATGACGTCGCCTCTCCGGAGTTCCTGGAAGCTTATGAAGCTCGTCGCATGCTGCGAGACTGACCGTGGGGATGGCGCGGCAGAGGATTCGGGCGATGAATTCGAACAAGCATGTTGGACCCGCCGCGCCGCGCGAGCCTTCGGACGGGTGCGCGTCGCCGACAGCTCGATCTTCCCGCACGTCGCCTACGCCAACTTGAACGGCCCCTCGATCATGACCGGAGAAGGCGGCTGACCATGTCCTCGGCAGACACCCGCTGGCGCGTTCGAACCAGGAGCCGCGGGTCAACCCGCGCGCGGCCGTCAGCGACCGCTGAAGCGTAGAGAGCTATTGTGGGCAGCACTGCCACCGACCGGTCGTCGCTGGTCGTCGGGAACGTCTATCGTCAGAGCGATAGAAATACGGATGCCGGTATCAGAAATCGCTCACTCAGCGCGCGGGCTTGTCGAACATTGATTTGTCGCTTCCCGCTCAAAATCTCAGACACGACGGACTGAGCGCCCACTTCCGGCAGCTCGGACTGGCCAAGGCTGCGCTCCTCCATGACATAACGGAGTGCATCGGCGCCAGTCACCGGAGGCATTGGGCGGTTTTGCTCGTCATAGGCCTCAACAAGGTCCGCCATGCGAGACGCAAGCAACGCCAAAGGATGATCCTCATCGTCGCCCACTTCAGCGAGAATCTCGTCAAGTTGCTTCACGAGATGATCATACTCAGCTTCGTTGGCCGGCATGGCAAGAAGAGGAGCCACATGCGTCCAGTGCTCGCTTACCAGTTTTACAAGTGCGCTCATCGGCCTAACCCTTCCATGCTCCTTTGTCGTACTCGGCATGATCCATAATCCGCTGAATATAGACCTTCCTAAATTTGTAGTGCACCATCGCGATCAAGCGCAGCTTGTTGCTGCCAATGTCGAACACGTGATGCTGCCCGACTTTGTCCGTTGCCGGAAACAGTGATTTCATGTCGGCGAAGTCTGTCGGCTCCGACGACTTCATCAGTCGATACCAAGTATCCAGGGCATTGGCTGTTTGAGGCCATCGGTCTTTCGCCTCCCAGATTTTTTTCTGCGTGACGATGTGCATAAATCCGGAATCGCGTATCGCATTTTGCTATAGCTGCAATCTAGCGCAACTATCTAATTATAGCAAGTTGCTATGGATGAGATCGAAGACCGGCAAGCGGGTCTTTGCCTTAGAGAAATCCGATCCACCGTCCGGCGATCACAGCGGCGATCCAGATCGCGGCCGACAGGGTGGCGGAGAAGCGCAGGCCGGGCCGGACGATGCCTGTCGATACCGCCGTTTTCCAGCCTCGCCCGAAATGAACGATCGACAGGTTGAGAAGGCCGATGGCGATCAGGCAAAGCTTGGCAAGGAAGGCGGGATTGGCGGCATATTCCACCGCCCGGACGCTGAAGAGGCAAAAGCCGGTGACAACGGCCGCGGCAAGGCCGACGGCGGCGGCGCGTGATAGAAACGGCGCGACAATCTCAACCGGCACCTTGCGGAAGAAGCCGGCGAGCCTCAGATCGAGCGGCAGGATGGCGCCGATGAGAAGGCCGATCGCCAGGATATGGGCGGCGTTGACCAACATGTAGAGCGTTCCGGAGCGCCGGAGCGCGAGCGCAGGCATGGTAGCCGACAGCCATTCGAGCGTGTCCATCACGACAGGTCAGTTCGCCCAGAGGTCAGTTCGTCTTGATGCGGTCGGGATAGATATCGTAGCGCTTCTCTCCGATAGTGAGACGCACCGCCTTCATTCGCTTCTCCTTTGGATCCTGCGAACGGTTTCCAAGGGCCACAACCTGGTCGCCGGGCTTGGCCACGCCTTCGACGAAGCCGGAGCGTTCCGTCTGGCGCGGATTGCCGAGTTCGATAAGCCAGACGCCGTCATCGGCGGTGGCGACATCGAGCGTCGGATGCGGTCCGCCCATGGAGATCTTCTCGATGGTGCCGCGCAGTTCGATCTGATCCGCCTCAGCCCAGGACCAGCCGTGATGAGCGGCCGCCCCTGTCGCGAGGGCCGCCGAGAATATGGCCGCAGCCACGATCCGCTGTGCTGAAATTCCAAACATGACATTCTCCCTACCAGCATGGTCAGGCAGGTGGAGCATCCCGACTGGAAGAAAAGGGATTTCACCGAATCTTGAAGTCAAGAGCGTCTCTGCCTGCAAATGATTTCAGGTCAATCGGCGGGACGATATACCTAGTCCTCAGGTTCCCTGCCGAATTCTGCAATGGCAAAGGCGATGATGCTGCGCAAGCGCGGGGTCATGCGTCGATCACGGTGGTAGATGAGCGACATGGGCCGTTCACGCAGTTTCCAATCCGGGAAGAGCCGGACGAGAAGGCCAGCCTGTATATCCGACGTCAGGAGAATGGCTGGCTGCATGATGACACCCAGCCCAGCCCGAGCAGCCATGCGGACAGCCTGACCGCTGTTGACGGTGATTGCCGTTTTAGGGACGACTTCGACCTCATCCTTGCCTTTCGACAGCTTCCATGGCGACCGTGCTGCCGGGGTAAAGCCGATGGTTTCGTGGCCGGAAAGTTCGCTTGGATGGCCGGGATTCCCGTGACGCTCGAGGTAATCGGGTGAAGCACAGATCATCATTCGATAGGGAGCGAGATGACGCGCGATGAGGCGGCTATCGGGCAACTCTCCAATGCGGATAGCAATGTCGAAACCTTCTTCGACGATATCGACGTTGCGATCCGTCAAGGTGATATCCAGCGTCACGTCAGGAGCAAGCTCCCGATAATGATGCAAAGCCGGCATTAAAACCTCTGCCCCAAAAGTCGTCGGCGCCGTGATCCTCAATAGCCCGCGCGGTTTCGTCTGTGATGCCTCTGCGTCCTGATCCGCAATTGCTACGCGCTCCAGGATGTCCCTGCACTGCTCGACATAGCTCATGCCGAAATCCGTCAAGCTCTGGCGACGCGTGGTTCTGTTCAGAAGGCGCGTACCGAGCCGCTCCTCCAGTGCGGCCACATGTTGCCCGACCATCGCCGGCGATATGCCGAGCTTTACCGATGCTGCGCTCATCGAGCCTTCCTGCACCGTCGTGACAAACACCTGCATGGAGCGAAAAAGATCCATTCGATAATTCTGCTTTCAAATGAATACGCAATTTCTCCAATTATCGTGAAATGCCGCTGGAATTACAACGGCCATGACGCAATTCATTCAAGGAGCAAGACATGACGCAAACTCGATTCATCGGCAAAACGGTCCTCATTACAGGTGCTGGAACGGGTATGGGGCGGGCCGCTGCCCTTCGCCTGGTGGCCGAAGGTGCACAGGTAGCCCTTGTCGGCCGCCGCCTGGATCCACTCCGTCAACTGCTGTCGGAGATCGAGGTATCGGGCGGTGCGGCAATCGCGATTGCTTGCGATATTGCAGACAATGAAGCCGTCGCGGCGACTGTCGAGAAGACGATCGAACGCTTCGGACGCCTGGACGCCGTCTTTGCCAATGCAGGGGTTCTCGGCGAATTCAAGCCACTGGCAGTGACCGATGCGGATGATTTCGACGCGCTGATCGCCACCAACCTTCGAGGCACCTTCTTCACGCTCAAGCACTGCCTGCCCTTTCTGAAGGGAGGCAGCATTCTCATCAACGCCTCGTGGACGGCAGGCGGCGTGATGCCGGGTGCGGGAGCCTACGCAAGCACGAAAGGGGCCTTGCTTGCCATGATGCGGACCTTCGCGGTGGAGCAAGGTCCTCGAAACATCCGGATCAATGCCATCAATCCCGGCATCATTCTGACTCCGATGGCAGATGATGTTATCGATCCGGCTTTTGCCGCACGCCTCGCCGCACACACGCCTCTTGGGCGAAACGGGACATCGGAGGATGTTGCGGGAACCGTCGCCTGGCTGCTTTCCGAAGACGCCAACTTCGTCACCGGGCAAGAGATCACCGTTGATGGCGGCTATACGATAGGAGGTCTGCGGCCGTAGGGTCGATACAACCGTCGTTCATTCCTGACGTAATGCTAAAAGCTCAAGCCAGCAGCCGGGTGACTTCGGCGTTGTGCTTTGGGGCGACGGCGTCGGCGATAGTGGTGGAGAACAGCACCTTGCGGGTGGCGTCTGCGACCTTGGCGAAGATATGGCGGATCTGGCAGTTCTGTTCGCCGTCGCAATCGTCGCACCGGCGGTAGGCGGTGATCGACAGGCACGGAAGCGGCGCGATCGGGCCGTCGATGATGCGCAGGATCTCGCCGAAGGTGATGGCGTGGGCCGGCTTCAGCAGGAGATAACCGCCCTGCTTACCGCGACGGCTGACGACGATGCCGTGATGCTTGAGGTCGAGCAGGATCTGTTCGAGGAACTTCTTCGGGATCTTCTGCTGCGCCGCGATATCGGAAATCATCACCGGTTCGTCGGTATCGGCATCAGCCAAGACCGTGAGCGCCCGCAGCGCATATTTCGCCTTTTGCGTAATCATTTTTGACCATCGACACACACAGACGGCACGAATCTTCGCACCGCTACAGAAGTTCTTTTGTCTCTATGGCACAACCAGCATGAACGGAATTTGAACGCGCCGGAGAAAGCCTTGAGAGACAAGCGTTTTGGCCTTGTTTTTCGCCCTCGGCCAAGCGCGCTTAATTTATGCCAAAACCGCGCCTTCTGCACCATTTTCGGCATCACTTCAGATTTCGGATTGACAGGCTGCGTGTAACTCTACTATTTCTATAGACATTCGAGCTGCCGATGTGGATTTTCATCCGCAGGCGGCTGCTTTTCTGCATCGCGGCAGCTTCGGAGAGATATTTGCTCCTCCGCCCGCAGCTTTCGAAATCCCTTTTTCTGTCCGATCCATGCGTGAACTGCGATACTCACGTCAACAAAGGACAGGATTCTCATGACTGCTATCAATACGATTGCGGAAGAAGGGCCGATTGCGGAAGCCGAGGCGCTGAACGACAGACTGGCAGGTCTCGACCTTGCCGGACGTCTGTCGCTGGTCTCCGGCCTTGGCGGCCGCGTGGTGTTCACGACGTCACTCGGCATCGAGGACCAGGTGATCACCGCCGAGATCGGCACGCACCGCCTGCCGATCGATATCGCGACGCTGCAGACCGGCCGGTTGTTTGCCGAGACGCTGTCGCTGATCGACGAGACCGAAAGCCAGTACGACATCCATATCCATCGCTTCGAGCCAGAAAAGGCCGATATCGATGCCTATGCGGCGCAATACGGCCTCAACGGTTTCTACGAGAGCGTCGAAGCCCGGCATGCCTGTTGCGGCGTGCGCAAGCTGAAGCCGCTTGCACGTGCCCTCGAAGGTGCTGCGATCTGGGTCACCGGCCTGCGCCGCGGCCAATCGGCCAACCGCGCCGAAACGCCCTTTGCCGAATACGACGCCGAACGTCACCTCTTGAAGGTCAATCCGCTCGCCGATTGGGACCTGGAGGCGATCAAAGCCTTCGTTTCCGCAAATGGCGTGCCAGTCAATCCGCTGCACGCCCGCGGTTATCCCTCGATCGGCTGCGAACCCTGCACGCGGGCGATCAAGCCCGGCGAGCCGGAACGCGCCGGCCGCTGGTGGTGGGAGCAGGACGAGACGCGCGAATGCGGCCTGCATGTCGCCGAAGAGGCCGCAGCGATCGCCGCACAATAATCACCCCACGGCTTTCCCAATCAGGGCGCGGCGACCGCCGCAGCCTTGGGGAAGCCAACGCCAAGGAATTGCTTTGCGGGCACCCGCAAAGGATCGACAGTCTGGAGTAACACATGCCCGATAGCCGTCCGGATACGGAACTCAGCAATCCGCAGAGCGCCAAGGCGCCGCTCGACCCGCATCTGAAAGCGCTGGAAAACGAGTCCATCCACATCTTCCGCGAGGTTGCGGCCGAATTCGAGCGTCCCGTCATGCTCTATTCGATCGGCAAGGATTCCTCGGTGCTGCTGCACCTGGCGCGCAAGGCCTTCTATCCCGGCCGCGTGCCCTTCCCGCTGCTGCATGTGAACACCGGCTGGAAATTTTCCGAGATGATCGCCTTCCGCGACGAGACCGCGAAGAAGTATGATCTCGATCTGATCGAACACATCAATCCGCGCGGCAAGGCTGAAAACATCACGCCGTTTACGCATGGATCGGCCGCCTTCACCGACATCATGAAGACCGAGGGGCTCCGCCAGGCGCTCGATGCCGGCCAGTTCGACGCGGCTTTCGGCGGTGCGCGGCGCGACGAGGAAGCAAGCCGCGCCAAGGAGCGCATCTATTCTTTCCGCACGCCCGATCATCGCTGGGATCCGCGCAACCAGCGGCCGGAACTCTGGAACATCTATAACGGCATGATCCGCAAGGGCGAGAGCGTGCGCGCCTTCCCGCTGTCGAACTGGACGGAGGTCGATATCTGGCGCTACATCCAGGCCGAGGACATTCCGCTGGTGCCGCTCTATTACGCCAAGAAGCGGCCATTCGTCGAGCGTGACGGCATGATGATCCTGGCCGAGGATCCGCGCCTGGAACTGCTACCCGGCGAAGTCCGCCAGGAAGGCATGATCCGCTTCCGCACCCTCGGCGACTTCCCGCTGACCGGCGCCATCCGCTCACAGGCCACCACCCTCGAAGAGGTGATTGCCGAACTCGAAATTGCAACGGTGTCCGAACGCCAGGGCCGCGCCATCGATCGCGACCAGTCCGGCTCCATGGAAAAGAAGAAGCGTGAAGGATATTTCTGAGATGACCGCAGCCCAAACCGCCGTCTCGGCCGCAACCGTCGTCAACCTGCCCGCCGCCGAGCCGCTCAAGGCCCAGCGCGATACCAGGCCACTGCGGCTCATCACCTGCGGCAGCGTCGATGACGGCAAGTCGACCCTGATCGGCCGCCTGCTCTGGGACACCAAGGCGGTCAAGGAAGACCAGGCCGCCACCCTGCAGCGCGATTCCACCGGCAAGCAGAACGACCTCGGCCTGCCCGACTTCGCTCTGCTGCTCGACGGCCTGCAGGCCGAGCGCGAACAGGGCATCACCATCGATGTCGCCTATCGCTATTTCTCGACCGACAAGCGCTCCTTCATCGTCGCCGACACGCCCGGCCATGAGCAATATACCCGTAACATGGCAACCGGCGCCTCGACTGCCGATCTCGCCATCCTGCTCGTCGATGCGCGCCTCGGCATTCTGGAACAAACGCGCCGCCACGCCACGATCGCCTCGCTGCTCGGGATCAAGCAGTTCGTGCTCGCCGTCAACAAGATCGATCTGACGGGCTACGACCGCGCCGGCTTCGACAAGATCAGCCATGAATTCCGCGAGTTTGCCCTGTCGCTCGGCGTCACGCAGATCACCGCCATTCCGATGTCGGCGCTGAAGGGCGAAAACGTCGTCTATTCCGGCCAGGCCGCCATGCCCTGGTACACCGGCCCGTCGCTGGTGGAGACGCTGGAGCTTGCCACCGTGCGCTCGTCGCAGACGGTCGGCTTCCGCCTTTCCGTCCAGCGCGTCTCGCGTCCGGGCGAAAGCTTCCGCGGCTATCAGGGCACGGTTGCCGGCGGCTCGGTCAAGCCGGGCGACAGCGTCATGATCCTGCCGTCGGGCATGGTCGCCAATGTCTCCAAGATCGTTACCTTCGATCTCGTCCGCAACGCCGCCGTTGCCGGCGACGCGATCACCCTGGTGCTCGACCGCCAGGTGGACGTGGCGCGCGGCGACATGATCGTCTCGATCGACGCCCAGCCGCAGGTCGGCCTTGCCTTCGACGCGCAGATCGTAGCACTGCAGCCCGAGGGCATCGAGCCCGGCAAACGCTACTGGCTGAAGAGCGGCAGCCGCCGTCAGCGCGTGCAGGTGCAGCCGCTCAGCCAGCTGGAGCTGAAAACCGGCGCCTGGAACGCCGCCCAGCGGCTCTACATGAACGCCATCGGCAAAGTCCGGCTCGTCTTCGACGAAGCGGCGATCTTCGACCCCTATGAGCAGAACCGGCTTTCCGGCTCCTTCATCCTGATCGATCCGGAGACCAACAACACGGTCGCCGGCGGCATGGTGACCGGCAAGCGCACCGAACTTGGCGGCCTGCACAACGGCGAAGCCCGCGTCATCCTCTCGCTTCCGGCCGACCTTGCCGAGCAGATCATGGCAAGCGAACTCTTCGCCAGCCGCAGCCATGAGGCCGAGGTACGGCGCATGACGGCAGCCGAAGCGGCCGACCTCTGGTCGAGCGCTGCAAGCGATATCTGAAATAGGTAAGGGGCCAGCAAGGCTGGCCCCTTATGCAGGGCCGGATCCGCTTGCTGCGCCCGGCGGAGTCTTCGCGAACGGCGCTGTCGCAAATTTCAGCGATGAAATTGATCAGATCCTCGGACGGTGCGGCAAGCTCTTCACGCCGGTTATTGGCCCTTAGCGGACTTCCGCCGCCTCCAACAGGCAGGTGAGAGAAGCGGAAGTCGGTGATGTTCGCCAGACCGTCTTCAAGTCAGAAACGGCATGATATCTACACCGTCACCAGGAAACACATTGAAGTGCGGATGGTCCCGGAATAGGCGAGCGGCGGCATCAGCGGTTTCCGCCTCCACGACCAGGTAGCCACAGAACTGGTTCTCAGCTTTTTGCACCCCGTCCTTCGTCACGCGTGTCGTTTTGCCCACCATGCCACCGCGATCAAGAATGCATGCAGCATTATGTTCCTCCCAGGCTGACCACTGGGGTATGCCGGCAGCATCGACGGCATCCTGCTCGGCTTTAGGCAAGCTTCGGAACGACGCGAGGGCTTCTGGTTTCATGGTGTAGACCGCAAGAAATCTGGGCACCGGCGTTACCTCCATCGGTTTCATCGTCATCAGCTAACATGCCGCGCGTGGTAAATCACTTCTTACAGTACAACTGGTGGTGCGGCGTAGGATGGCGACTGGCACGAATCCGCCGAAAACTGGACGTGCTGTGACTCGCAGGGCGAGAAACTCAAAGCGACTGGCCAAACCGCCGCAGTGATCAACAGCAATGACTTTCCCTTATCGATGTGATCGAGCCGCTCTGTGTGCCACTTCCGCTACGCGGCCCCACGCTGCTTGAACGCAAAATTGGCAGGTCCCCCGCTCAATTTTGTGTGTCGGCGTCTACGGCCGCTAAAAAATCAGAGTTTGCAGAAAACGGACTTTTTCAATTCACGATTCGCCGTTTTCCGCTTGCCCGCGGGCCGATGTGGGGCCATTCTTAGGTCGGATCCTGGCGGTGCGGTAAAACGAGAGGTCAGGCCTTGCAACGCTCAATCTCGACCTCGAAGCACTTAACGTGGCGCCTTTTCTCGACTGATCCCCGAGCGAGGAGGTTGTCCATGTCCACGCTCTATGTCGACCATCCGCTACAACCGGGCGACCGGGTCCCGAACGTTGTGTTTGATGCGATCTCGCGCGAGGGGAAGATCGCACTTGATGATTTTCGTGGCCGCAGCCCATTGTTGATAGGTTTGTTTCGGGGCCTGCATTGTCCGTTCTGCCGGCGCCATGTCGCGGCCATGGCATATCTCAACCCGATGCTGCGCGAGAAAGGCGTTCAATCCCTGGCGGTGGTAAACACCCCAGTCGAACGCGCGCGGCTCTATTTCCGTTACCATCCGATGCCCGATCTTCTTGCTGCTTCCGACCCGGTACGGGCTTCGCACCAAGCCTTCGGCTTACGCGAGGTCGGGATCGACACCGTCATGGCGATACGGTTCGATCTTCCGGGCGAGTTGCCCAAGCCTGTGGGCGTGATGGCGATGAATGAATTTCTCAACAAGAAGGAAGGATATCAGATTACCGAAGCCGATAGGCAGATGATGACTGCCGACCACGGGCAGCTTGTCGGTCAGTTCCTAATCGACCGGGAGGGCATTGTACGCTGGAGCTTCACAGAAGTTCTGGAGGCTGGGCTTCAGACATTCAAAGCACCGAATTCCCAGGAATTGATGTCGGTCGCTTCCCAAGTCGCACATTAACAAACAAAAACTCGCCCGACGCCCAGCCGAAAGTCGGCCTTCCTTCGACGCGCAGATCGTTGCCTTGCAGCCCGAGGGCATCGAGCCCGGAAATTCCTTGGAACCGTTGGGGCCTTTTGCGGTGGAACACTCTGCATCACCCGGCTATAAAGGACATTGTGCGTTGGCTTTGTCGCGGTAATCGATGCCCAATTCTCCCGAATCCTCAGATGAAAGCGTTAGCAGCTCGAGCTCGGGTCGCAATCAGACACCAAATTCGCCAGCGCAAGTGGCTGCCTCGGATTTAGCAGGAAACATCCAAGCCGACGACCCGCAACTTCCACACGGATCGTTCGGCCAAACTCGACGGGCCGCCTGGACTCTGTTGCGTGCGCTGCGCCAAGATTTGCAGGCAAGTTCTGCTTTGGCAAAGATCAAGACGGCCGCATTGTTTTGGAGGACGAAACTGAGGTCGACGCGACCCGGAATCGCGTCAGCTTCCCACAAGTGGATGACGAGTGCTTTGGTGAAAGTGGGACGCGGTCAGCAATCAAAGCCGCGTGAGAGTCGACGAAGCGCTCCGTTCATTGCGGGCTGGCGCAAATTCGCTATCGGGTCGGCCCTGCTTGTCTGCCTCCTTGTAGGAAGCGTCCTGGTGTGGGCACTGAAAGACGTGCCCTGGAGCGAAATCCGGGATGGAACGTTAAAGCCGGTGGTCGTGCTGGAAACCGCTGACGGTGCGCCGCTGGTAAGACAGGGACCTTATCAAGGGCCATATGCTCGATACGACCAGTTTCCAACCCATCTGATCGCCGCCGTCCTTTCGATCGAGGATCGCCGGTTCATGGATCATTTCGGCGTCGACCCCAGGGGCATCGGGAGGGCGCTTCTGCGCAACTTGGAGGCTGGCTCGGTGGTGGAGGGTGGCAGCACGATTACCCAGCAACTTATCAAGCTGCAATACCTCGACAGCGACCGAACCATAAAACGAAAGATACAGGAAGTCGTCATCGCATTTTGGCTGGAGTGGAAGCTCGGCAAGGCGGAAATCCTGACGCGCTATCTCAACAGCGTCTATCTTGGCGCGGGCGCCACCGGCATGCCTGCCGCTGCGCGCATCTATTTCAACAAGGACATCGGCGCCCTCAACCTGCCGGAGTCGGCGATGCTGGCGGGGTTGCTGCGGGCGCCGAGCCAATGGAATCCCATCGACAATTTCGAACGTGCCCGGCAGCGCACCTTGGTCGTTCTCGACGCGATGGCAGCCAATGGCAAGATCACCGAGCCACAGGCGGCGGAAGCCAAGACCAGCTTTGCCAGGCTGCACCCAACGACGCCCACGCCGCGCTCCGGAAGCTGGTTTGCCGACTGGATTTCGCCGCAAGCAAGCGAAATCGCCGGTTCCTCGCCAGGTTCGACGACGGTGCGCACCACGTTGGTGCCGCGGTTGCAGCAGATCGCCGAAAGGCTCGTGAATAGAGCCCTGGACAGTGAAGGAAAGACCGTCGTTGCGTCGCAAGCCGCCTTGGTCGCGATGACGCCCGACGGCGCGGTCGTAGCGATGGTTGGAGGGCGCGACTACAAGGCAAGCCAGTTCAACCGCGCCGTCACTGCGATGCGCCAGCCGGGTTCCACCTTCAAGCTATTCGTCTATTACGCAGCATTGAAGGCTGGGCTCACCTTGTCTGACCAAGTTCCGGACGCGCCAATTGACATCAATGGCTGGTCGCCAGAAAATTCCGGTGGCAATTATCGCGGCTGGGTAACGCTTGCCGAGGCATTCGCGCGATCGCTCAATGCCGCGTCAGTGGCGCTTGCCGAAGAGGTAGGACTGGACAATGTGATTGCCGCAGCGCGTGAACTCGGCATCGATGCGCCACTGGCAAACACGCCGTCTTTGGCGCTTGGCACATCGGAAGTAAATCTGCTTAACCTCACCAGCGCCTATGCGTCCGTCCAACTCGGCAGGGCACCTGTCAGGCCGTGGGGCATCATCGACTTTCAGGCGGCAGGACAGCCCACGACGTTTCGAGTTGGCTCACAAGCAAAGCCGAATGTCGATCTTTCGCCCTACCAGTCCGACCTCCTCGGCCTGCTGCAGTTGGTGGTCGAGCGCGGCACTGGACGTGGGGCAGATCCTGGCACGTTTGCGGCCGGTAAGACCGGCACGAGCCAGAACAATCGTGATGCCTGGTTCGTCGGATTCACGGAAGCGCTCGTCGTCGGTGTCTGGGTTGGCAATGATGATGACGCGCCGATGAAGGGGGTGACGGGCGGCGACCTGCCAGCGCATATCTGGCGGGACTTCATGCGTGAGGCAACGACCGAACCGACTCTGAACGGAATGCGATCGGCCGAAGCAGTAGTCGATGGTCAAGGCGCACCCCTGTCCTGTAACATCACCGCCTGTTCGCGCAGTTACCGCTCATTTCGGCCGTCCGATTGTACTTATCAGCCATATTCCGGCGGCCGACGGCTTTGTGAAAAGTGATGTGATGCGGCAGAGATCGAGCACCGGCCATCCTTGCCTCACGCCCGTTTCGCAGATCGGTGCCGAATATCGTTTGGCCGATGTTGCGAAGGCGCACGAAGAGATCGAATCCGGACGCTCGGCGGGCAGTATCCTGCTGATACCTTGATTGCTCAGAGCCCGTTATTTTGGCTTACGCTGGAGAGATCCAGTCGGAATAGGAACCACACTGGCAAGTCGTTGGCCTACCACCGTGCCGATTGTGGCAACCCCGGACGTGTTCCTGGATGCGGGCTCGATCTGGCGGAGAAACAGTCCGCTATTATCGGCGAGCGATCCGATGGTAATCATCGGCTCGTCGTCGACGAAAAGCATCAATCCAATGCCGGATCCAAGCTTATCCTCCACCCTGCATGGGACGGCTCGCAGTACGGTCTCCGCCTTTGTCGAAAACAGGGATTTCACAAGCCCGCCAAGTGCCTCGATACTATTGACAACCGGCCGGACGACAAGCGTGACTGCTTGTTGTTCAGATAGGGTGAGTTCGACGGAAAACTGAGCCGGCGCAGAACCGGTCGGCAGGCAAGCACTATACAGCTGAAAAATCGCGGCGCGCGCGAAATTTAAGCGTGTATCATGGGATTCGGCTTCGGCGACTGATTGAAGAAAGCGTGAAGAGTTCACTGCCGCAATCCCTATCTCGAATCGGGTTAGCCCGATGATGTTTCATTATACGATACCGCTTCTGCGGGCGAGCCGTCCGCATTATTCATATTAACAAATGCTGACCTTCGAAAATTCTCTGGTTTTCCCCTGGTATACTGGAGAGCGCAAACATCCGGCGAAGCCGGAGGCCCAGTTTATATCGCAAGAAAATGTGGAAGCATTTTGGTCAATAGTCTGGCGTGCTAGGATCGCTATCACTCGTCTAGCCGACCCGGCGTAAAATCATCCTGGTCCGGGGGAAAGGACGCGCAACCCATCCGGGTTCGTGTCACCTATATTTTCTTCTTGAAATCGGTTTTCGCCATCGAGCTGTATGCTCGGTTGTTGGCAGCCATCAAGTCGAATGGCAGCCCCGTGGCATACCCGACCTACCGCTCTAGACGACGAATGCTGACCGGCGGAAGACTCATAGCCTCAATCGTTGAGCTTGAGGGCGGCGGCGCGCAGAGCCTGCCAAGCAGGGCTTCCATCGTTATGGATGTCGAATTTGTCGTAGTCGTCCTCAGGATAGAGGCCCGAATCCTGCGTGCTGGTAAGCCGCCAGACCACCCAGCCTCCGCAATCCGAGGTGGCGATCGTGTTCAGCCAAGTTTCATAGGCATTTGCCTGATCGGCATCGGATCGGGGAATTCCAAATTCCTCCAGGATCACCGGTTTTCCGATATTTCGTGCGATCGCGCAGTATTCGCGAATGCGGGCGTCGAAATCGGAATGGCTCATTTTGACGTAGGATGGGTAGCCATGCCACGTGCCGAAATCGACGCTGGGAATGTTCATATCCGCCAGCTTCTGTTCCATGTTCCCATGGCCCGTCGTGACGAGCTGTTTCGGTGCCAGGGATTTGACATAGGCTGACATTTCCGACACCCAGTCATGAAGGAGCGGTTTGGGATGGATGTCAGGTTCATTGGCCAGATCCCAGGCAAATATGGTGGGGTCATCGGAATAGCGGACGCCAGTAATCGTGTTGACGCGCGACAGAACATGCCGAACCCATGCCTTGTAATCGCGGCGAGTTCGCGGATCAGCGGCAAAAAAAGTGTATTTGTCCGAACTCCCGTACCAGGCGTTCATCTGCTGGGCACCGCCCGTATAGGCCCAGAAATCGACGAATGCGAGGATCAGCTTAAGCTTGCGTTTCGCCGCTTCCGCGATGAGGTAGTCGACCTTTTGCAGGCCGTCGGGTCCGTCGTTGGGAACCATCTTGTTGGTTATCGGATCCCAACTCATCATATAGATGCCCTTGGTGCCCAGATTGCTGGAATCGGCCGTGCTCTTTGAATTCCAGATCGTTGGCACCTGGCCGTCCAGCGACCCTATAACCGGTTGCAGGAAGGTGCGCACCACATTGGCACTCATTGCCGTGGCATCGTCCAACACGCGGGTGACTTCGCCTGGCGAGCCAAATGTCAGATAATGGTTGTTGACGCCGGCCACGCGAAATGGCTTTCCGTCCAGCAGGAAGCCCCCCTCTTTCGTCGTGACGAAAGATGGATGCGCAGATGACTGCGCGTCCGCAGATCCGACTTGAGCAGACAAAAAAAGCGCCACCGCCGCAGCGCCGACAGCGAAATTCCGGAAACGGTGAATAGGCCTCATGCGAAGAAACTCCCTTTCAAGCCCGTGACGCAATTCCGATTTGGTCTGCCTTGTCGAGGACATTGCCGTATGTCGAGACGCCGTCTGCCGCTGATGGCGCGGTGGCGGACGGCGTCCCAGTGCGCCGTGCGGCCCAATACAATGCCGGGCACAGAAGGAGGCATTCCAGAAAAACAGCAATGACCCAGAAGTTGGCAGTGCCTGCAATCCCGAATTGCGCGCCACCGACGGCGGCCGCGATCTCCAGCACCGCACCGCCGGTCAGAACGAGCGTAGCAAAACCCAGGCGCCGCCGGACACGTTGAACCGCGAGATAATGATACTTCAACGCCATTCCGAAAGCGGCAAAGCCCAGAAACTGGAGACTATTTCCTGCAATCACAGCATAGGCCGGATTGAATATCCAGAGCATGAAGCGCGACAGGAAGAGGAACGCCAAGGCAGCCGCCGCGCAAACCAGCATCGACAGGCCGAGCGACAGGCGCAGGCGCGCGGGAAACAGCTCCGGCTCCCGAAAAGCGATGGCAAACAACACCGAGGCGAGTGACGCAGGGACGAGAAGCGCGACGTTCAGCACCGTCCAGGCGGCATAGAATGCGGCGTTGATCTCGGCCGACAGCATCACCGTGACGACGAAGGGCAGCAGCAGCGCCGGCGCCTGAACAGCGATGCTGAGTGTATGATGGCCGAAAACCTGTCCGAGCGCCGGGCGGAAGGCGTGGATCTCCGGCCGGTGAAAAACGCGCCTGCCGGCATAAACAAGAAGCCCGGCCACGACGACCAGCGAGGCGAGCTGCCCGGTAAACCAGGTGGTGAAGATCGCCAGTTCGCTGCTCGCCCGGCCGAGTGTCAGACCGAGAGCGACCAGCAGAAGAAGCTTGCTGGCGGCGAAGACGACATTTCGGGCCAGTTGAAGGCCGCTCTGCAACAGGCCGACCAGGGCCTGGTCGAGCACGAGGGTCACGGCCGTCAGAGCGCAAGCACCGACGAAGAAGAGATCGGTCGCGGAGGAGCCGACGATGGAGCCAAGCTGCGTCGATGTGAAGGCGGCGACAGCAAGATAGATCAGCCCCACCATGATGGAGGCGCTGAACGCGGCCAGGAGGGCGCCCGTCAAAAAGGGACCTGCTCTCTTCTGACGGCCTATCTCGCCCATCAGGAAGGGTCCGAGACCGACTTCACCGAGATTCGCGAGGAGATTCATCAACGATATGGCGGCGGCGGCGAGGCCAACAGCCTCGGTCGAGAAGGAACGCGCCGCGAACCACCAGTAGACGAAGCCGAGAACGGCCGTCATCAACGTTCCAAGCCCCAGCAAGCCTGCATTGAGGAGCAAAACCGCCTGATCGATCAGGAGGTTGCGGGCCTTGGTCATGGCGGCGCTGACGGTCATCATGCCTATTCCACGGGTTCGAGAGCGCGAGCAGGAACGGAGGTGAAAGGTCGCCTAAGGGCAGCGCGGGTCCGGCCGAGAGCAAAGCCGGCCGCAGTGGCCGCCAGGCCGGCGCCCAGCGCGACGGCGCGAAGAAGGCCGCTCGGCTGGCCAAGCAGCACATCAGCGAATCCCCGCATAACCCCTTGGGGCAATGTCCTCGTCATATAGGTCTTTTCCGACGCCAGCGCCTCACCGGAGCCTGCCATCAACGATAGGCTGGCCTTTGAAAGCCCTTCGGCCCAGCATCGATGAAGGAAATATTTCCACGTCGCGCGATCGGCGGGTATGGCGTGATCGCTGCCGCTCGACGGCTCGAAGACGAAACGGCCATATGGCAAGGCCTTGGTTGCACGGATGCAGAGTTCGGTTTCCTCGCATCCGAGCGGCAAAGCCTTGGCCGTTCGGCCCAAGCCGGAATCGAAGCCGCCCGTATGATCGAAGACGTCGCGGCGGATGCACATGGACGCGCCGATGAGGTTGCGCACCGGCCCTGGATGAAGGCCGCGATAGGTGCAGCCGAGGGTCCACAGGAATTCGTCGGGAAACCAGGACGGACGGTCTGTTTCCCACAAGGGGCGGATGGCGGACACGGCGCCCAGAACCGAGGGATCATCGAGTTGCCGCACCAAGGTCGCCAGCAAATCCTGATCCGACACAGCGTCGTCGTCGAGAAACAGGATGACCTCGCCGCGGCTGACAGAAATCCCGGTGTTGCGGGCACCTGAGAGGCCGGGCGGATGAATGTTCTCGACGATCCTGACCGGGCTTTCGAAGCGCTTGGCGCGCAGACGCAGTGCGAGTGCCGGATTGTGATCGACGATGACGACGATCTCGCCCGCGGCCGGGACCTGGCGCGCTGCCGCCTCGATTGCTTTGTTGAGAATGTCCCAGCGCTTGTCGGAATAGCAGCAGATGACGATTGCCGTCGTGAGCTTGCCGGACGCGAGGTGCTGGAAATTATCCATTTTTCGGCTCCGGGGTTAATTGAAGGGTAATTCCGGTCGGTACCGGCGACTGGAGCGTGTCGATGGTCATCCAGACCTTGCGGTAGATCGTTCCCCTGTCGCCGTCCTTGTAGAGCCAGGCTTCCAGCCGTACGGGTGGGCGTGTTTTTGTCGGTACGGAGAATTCGAAGGTTTGACTGGAGGAAGGCGCCAGTTCGAAGGCCGGCATCTTTCCAATCAATGTGCCGCCCAGAACAAGGTCAAGACTGTAAAGCGTCCTGGCGTCTTCCGAGTTGCGCACGCCGACCGTTACCACATTGTTCGTCCAGGTCCATTTGGGCACCATCCAAAGCTCAGTGAACTGAAACGGCTTGTGTTCAAGCGCGACTGGGCGCGCCACGAGGACGGAACTCGTCGCCAAGATCATGGAAGCAGCGAAGGCCCAAAAACGACGGCCGGGCCAAGCCCACGGAATGGCTGGATCCGGCCTTGCGAGCCGCAAAACGACATTCAGCCACCGAACGGCGATAGTCGTCAGGCCCAGCGCGTAGACCCAGCCTCGCGCATCGAGATGCCCGATGACATGCAGCAGAAGCCCCAAAAAAATGCAGGTCGCGAAGCTCAGGAACACCGCGAGCGTCCCCCTCGTGACCATATCGCCCTCGATGCGCAGGGTGTCCACCAGCATGCGGCCCGGGAGATACAGTATCAGCGGCGCGCAGAGCGCCAGGCGGACCGCCTTCTCCCAGGTCGAAAAGGTTTCGGGCAGCCACGTTACGGCCAAGGCAGCTGCAAGAACCCACAGCGGAATGATTCCCGGAAAGACACGGCGGGCCATCATCGGGGACGAGCTCCTGCATCCGCCCATGCCGTCGCGCCGATGATCTGAGCGGCGCCCGGGTTCACCTTCATGAGCTTCTGGCGGATCACGTTCGGGTCGAAGGATTTCTGGACGAGATGAACGATCTTGCTGTCCAGCCGGCTCAGAGTGAGGCCGAGACGGCTATGGATCTGCGTCAAATAGGCCCCGCGCGCATCGCGCATCGTCGGCGACTGGTGCATCACATCGAGCAGAAAGACGGAATAGAGCGTCCATTCTCCGAACCGTGTCTGGTCCTTTGACGCGCTCAGACCCTTGAGCAGCTCGATGTAGGCTTTTGAGCCGTATTTCGACGCGATGTAGTCATTCAGCGCGATGAGCCATTCGCGCTTGAAGCAGAAGAAATCGTTGATGAAATCGATATAGCGAAAAGACCGGGCCGGCTCGACGCCGAGGATCTTTGCAACATTGCGCAACCGTTGCTTCTCGAAACGGTAATGCAGATCGGGAAGCCTGTGGCTGGAATAATAGAGAACCGGTTCGCCCCGGTCGATCAGATCGGTCGTCGCGATGGGCCGCAACAGCAGTGTATCCGCACCGAGATTACAGAAATGCTCGGTCCGGCAGAATTCGAAGGCGCGCAGCTTGACGATCTGCTGCCGAAACCAGCCGGGAAGTTCCAGTTCTCTGGCCGAAAGCCAGTCGTTGTCGCCGGTGACGGCTGCGCCAGGCACGAGACCCTTGGCGTCGAGGAAGGCTCTTAAAGCGGCCGGGTTGTCGGTGACCATGGTCAGGTTTCCCTTGTCGGGGAAATGCTGCTGGTAGGCGCGAAGGGACGCTTCGAGCAAGTATTCGATGTCCCGCGAATGGACGCACATGAAAGCGTCGATACGGCTATCGATCATTGTAAATCTCCGTCTGGTCGTCCTACGGATTGCACCGGCTCTCCGGTCCGCCTAGGAGGGGCCGCGGGCTGCCGTGTTTTCCCGAGCCGCCCGACATCGAAAATGACCATGAAACCGTTGTCGAAGGTGCGGTCGACATCGGGCTCGGAATTGAACTTGAGCAGCGACGACGACTGGAGGGGGACCGTGTGGTTTCGGTCCTGCGTGCCGCCGTCGAAATAGACGCCGACGCCGGGCAGGCCAGTGGTCGTGCGTAGATCGACCATGACGAACCCGACGCTCGAGTCGATCAGCAGCCTGCGTTCCATCGAGCCGAGATCGGCAGCGGTGATGGCCATGCCTGTATCCTGCCCGCTCTCAAGCGTGGTCGAGACCTTTTGCCGGCCGTAAGTGGACAGGAGCAGGCGATTGATCCGATCGGTTGCGAAATGCTGGTCGCCGCCCAGCCATTCCCTGGTCCACTTTGCGGCGCTGATCCCCATAGGTTCTATCGACGAGGAGTCGGCCGACACCTCATAGCCGGCCGGAACCAGGATACGTGGCCCCTCGGAGCTGATGACGCCACCAATCAGCACCGTTGTTGCGGCGGCGGCAAGCGCCGTTGCGCGCAGCCAGCCACGCGACGTGCCGTGCCAGAACGCCGCGACAGCCACCGCGACGACAATTGCGACGCCGAGGAAGGATAACGAGCCGATGCGGTTGCCGATCTCCCACCCACTGCGCGTCAGGCGGAAGATGATGCTGACAGGATAGGCGAGCGTCACCAAAACGAAGACGACGAGAAGGCTTGACCGCCATAGGCGCCATCTGGTTGGCGGCCAGAGCATGCTGGCATTCCGGAGCTGCCCATTGAAAACGAGCGAGCGGAGAAAGCCGGTGAGAAGTCCCAGGCAGATTAGCGCGACGCCCGCCATCGTCAGATAACGTTGCCAAGCAGGCGCCAAGGCTCCCGTGTCCGACACGAAAAGCTTACGTGTCGCGGTCGAGTTCGATACGAGTTGCACTACCTCGTGTATGCCGCCTGCCAGTACGGGAAGGATGTAGCTGCCGGTGGGATTCCCGACGATCTTCGACCAGGCGACAGGAGCAATCACGGCGATCGAGGCCAGCAGGATCGCCCGCTGCCTCTGCATAGAGGACGCGCCCTGCCTCAGGCATTCCATCACCGCCGTGCCGCACAAAAGGGCCATGCAAAAATAGGAGGTGAGATGATGCGTAACTGCGAGTGCCACGATGAGGACGATGGTGGCGACGATCTTCGGCCAGCCTGCCGTGCCGCCCCGCTCCATGCGTCGGCTTTCCGAAGCCAACAGTACCGCCGCAAGCATGGGGATCGCCAGGCTTTCATAGGAGTAGTGGACGTCAAACAGCAAAAACGCGGACGAGCCCATGTAGATCAGGCAGGCAATGGAGGCGATCCGTGGCGAGCCCGTGATCTTCTCAAAGAGCAGGAAGAGCGCGAGCATCAGCATCATCCGTGCCGCCGCCAACACGATGAGGCCTGCAGCGAAGACGGACAGTCCGGACAGGTTGACCAAGGCGGACGTTATGAGCTCCAGCCCAGGATAGAGGGGGCTGACCGGCAACAGGGGATTGGGCAGGAACAATCGCCCCGCCTCCAGAATGTCGTTCACCGTCGCCCAGTGCAGGAATTCGTCATGGTCTATGAAGGCGACGGGCGCGCGGATGAGGCGTACCACGAAGAGGGCTGAGGTTACGATCACTATAAGCGCCAACCGCTCCAGGCGGCTGGCCCCCGGATGGATGATCCGCGCCGCCGCGGGGAGAAAGATCGCGGCGATGGCGCAATAGAACGCCGGAACCGCCCAACCCTCTCCCAGCCGACTGGCATTTGCAGCAAGAGCGGCCACAACAAGGGCGCAGCTGCATAGGAATGCGAAGACCGGCGACATCCCCAGCGACGAAGGATCGGCACTACCCCCGACCGCGCTGTCCTGCCTGCGCAGGCCCAGAAATGCGGCGATCCACAGATCGACGCGTGGAAGGGAAACCCTTCCCGTATAGCCATGCCGATAAGCTCCGTCCTGGTAGGACTTCTGCTGATCTGGAGAAGTCCGCCCCTTAACAACGGTCATCGTGCTTCAAATCTCCAAGCAGTGCCGGACCGGTTCGCAGTTCAGGCTGCGGATGCGAAAGGACGCGTCTGTACACCATCAGCAGCCGGTCCGTGCAATCGTCCCAGTCCGGCAACCTCGTCTCGATTGAGATCGGCCCCGCGTCCATGGCGGCGAGCATTTCACGCGCGGTGAAGTCTGGCGAAGCGTTGAGCGGAATGGATCGCACGAGCCCCTCCTCAGCCAGCTCCCGAAAGCCGGATGTGTCGGTGGTCAGTACGGGAGCCTTGACCGAAAGCGCCTCCATAACCGCCACGGGATGAGCTTCATAATCGCTGAGGAGCACGACAAGAGCGGCCGAAGACAAAAGATCGGCCATTGCGGACCGATCGGTCGGCGGAATTGCCCCGATCTCGACACGGTTGCCGAGCCCGAGTTCGGCCACCTGCTGACGCAGCTTCGCCTCATAGGGCCCCTCTCCTAGGATCCGAAGGCGCAGATCCGGGAATTTCGTTGCCAGCACATGAAATGCAGCAAGCGCCCGATGATGACCTTTATAACGCTCCAGCCTGCCGAGCGAGACAATCAGCGGCCTGTCGTGAGGTGAAGGGGGTCGCCGCCCGGACTTTTCCGGCAGGCGCGCGCCATTGGGGACAACGATGAACCGGTCTCTCGCGATTGCCATATTGTGGCTGAACAGATCCGCTTCGAACCGCGACACGCCAATGAGTTGCGCTGCTCTGGTGGCCAGAGGCGCAAGCATTCTGTGTTGGAAGCGCCGGATCGAAGACCGAAGTCGCGACGAATGGCCACCGCTGTGAAAGGTGACCACGAAAGGAAGCCCCTTGCGCGATGCGGCAGCCATTCCGAGCGGTGCCAGGAAAGTGTGGTAGCCCTGAACATGCATCAGGTCCCAATCACCTTCGGCGACGGCCTTAAAGACGCTGGGGGCGAAGCACCAATCCCGCCCACGGGGAAACGTCTTCAGCCTGACAATCCGCACGCCGTCTCGGCTTTCCGCTGCAGGAAGAAGTCCGTCAGGATTGCCCGTCAAGACCGTTACCGCATGCCCGTTGCGCACGAGCCGGGTTGCGACCTCGCTTACATGGGTTTCCGTCCCTCCGGCAAAAGGCAGGTATCTCGCGCTGAGCATCAAAATGCGCATCATGCGGCCTCGCCAATTACATCCAGACCTCAGGAAATACTCTGCTCGAGGACCTGGACGCCCGTCGGCGTACTGACGCGTTCTCTAAAGATCGTCTTCAGCACGCGCCAGCCATCCGGGAGGGCACGCAGGTTGCTGACGCCGTAGATACGTTCCGATTCAAAGCTCGCGACTTCCATGATTTTGAGCTTGTTCTTCAGGGCCCGCAAATTGATCAGCGTCTCAATTTCGAAGCCGTCGCAATCGGCACGCAGCAAGGGAACATGCCGTCGCCAAAAGCCCATGTAGCCGTAGCACAGATCGCTAAAAGAGCTGCCATAGAGCATGCGGACCAGGAGGGTCAGGCCGAGATTGCCGAAACGGCGGATGACTGTCATGTCGCTGGTGCCGCCACCCTGCATAAAGCGCGAACCCTTGACGAAATCCGCACCTGCAACAAGAGCCGCGACGAACAAGATGATTTCGTAAGGATCCATCGACCCGTCAGCATCGAGCATGACGATCATATCACCAGACGCGGCTTCGAAGCCGGTCCGCAATGCGATGCCTTTGCCCTTCTTGGGCTGGAGTACGATCTTGACATCGTCGCGCATGCTTCGCGCTATGTCAGGCGTTCCGTCTGTCGATCGCCCATCGACGATAATGATTTCATGCACCCACGTCGGTATGCGGGGCAAGAGCAGCTTAATGTTTTCCGCTTCGTTCAAGGTTGGAATGACGAGTGAGGTCTTTGGCAATTTGAACATCGGGCCTTGGACAGGCACTGAGGAATGCGAGGATTCTAAAGCTTCGATTGTAGACATAAGCTCTCCTTGGCGTTTTGGACCGCGCGACAAATCGCAAATCGACGATGCCCCTGAGCTCTTTGGCCGAGAGGAGGACTAAACTCTCCCCAGTCGGGAAGAGTATGCGGCTAAGCCTCAATGTACTTTGATCAAATCGCCTGGCTGTAAGACCGTTTCTTCGGTCGCAGGTTCGACGATGACACCATTCGGTCCAGGCCGAACGATTTCAAATTCAACACCGGCGCTATCATTCGACGATACCATCGACCGGAAAATTTCAAGATCGCTCTCGGTCGTCTTCAACGCCGTGGATAGGCCTCTTTCGGCATCCGCTGCCGACTTTTCGATCTCGATCTTGCGTTCGATACGATCGCGCTCAACGTCCTGTTTCGCTGCCGCCAGCCGTTGCTTTGCGCTCTCGACATCGATGACGGCCTGCTGCTTTCGATCTTCCGACTCGGTCAGTTCGCTTTGTGCCCGGGTCAACTCAATGCTGGTGACAAGTTTGTTTTTGGCCAACTTCTCGATACTTGCCAGCCGATCCTGACGGACCCGAATGGTGGCATCATAATTGCCGACGCGTGCCTGACGCAGGTCGAGATCGGCCTGAGCGTTGGCCACAGATCTTGCGTAAGCACTGCTCTGCGCATCCTTGCTCGTCGTTACCAATTGGCGCTGCCATGTCTCATCATCCAGCAACCGTTGAGCATCGGGATCGGGACCAAGAACAAGTGTGCCAATGCTGGCAATTTGTACGGAATCGCGCTTTGCCCTGAGCACCTCGGTTCGCGACGCAAGCCGCTTCAGATCGGCCAGCCCAGCCTTCAACCGCTCGATCTGGCGTGTAAGGTCCACGCTCTGCCACGGCTCGATACTCTTCGCCGCCATGCCACCCGCTTGCGCAACGGCATGCAGAACCGTCATGCCATCGACATATCGAAACGAGCCAGGATTGCGAACCGGGCCGGTAATATAAATTGGCTGGTGCTCAATCTTGACGATATTCACGAACCCCTTTCTGCCGACCAAACTTTCGTACGACGGAAGAATTATCGCCTCCACATCCGCCGGAGGAAGCCCTCGAACCGGAAAGCGTCCCAAAAGCGGAAGCGCAATCGTTCCGTCCGCTTCAACGACGTATTCGCCAGTGAGCTCGGGCCGCTGGTAAAAGTTCCAGGGAACCGTGCCCCGTGAGCCCGTCCAGCGATCTTCGACGGAGGCCAAGCTTTCATAAAATGCGAGATTCAATTTATCGCCCGAGCGAAGACCGTCACGCAACGATTGAGGCTGCCGGGCCGAAGTCTCACCAGGTGTCACAACCGAGACCGCTTCCGTAGGCGAAGGTAACTCTTCCGCTGCTGGCGTCATTGGAACAATTGCTGCAAACACCACGCACAGTATTGTTTGATGTAGGCGAGAACCGATTCTCGACCTATATTTAGGCATCGCTGGAGATATTATCTTCGAAAGCTTCATGTTTCGAATTTCCGCTTTGAAAGCGCTGAACGCCCCCTGATCTCTTTAAGGTTAGCATAATATTAACCATATTCAACAGTACTTAACAAAGATTAATACATCTGCCAGACAGGCTAAGATCCTGAGTCGAAAAGAAATCAATAAAAGTAATATCTTGCGGCGACCGGGCAGCACTTCGAAAACCTTGGCCTTATCGGTTTATTTAGCGATCTGCAGGGTGAAGTTTGCGATCTTTGCAATGCAGCTCTGAGCCAAGGCCAGCGTTTGAGAAATGGCTTCAAGAACGACACTTGCGCCGTCGCGATCCTGAATATCGGCAGTGTCCAGGGGATGGCTTTCGGCGCTTCCGAGCATCCGGGCGCGGGTTTCGGCGTTCTGATCCAGGATGGCGAACCGAGTTGTATGCGCGCTAACTGGCAGCCATTTATCCGAAAAATGGCATTATGTTATGTATTTCAGATATCTACAGCCATAGAACCTGTTGCGATACGGTGCCCGCCATCGAGGTGGGCTCTCGGCACAGGCCGAGCGCTCTCCGCAAAACGACGCCTGGCACCGTAGCCGGCGTCAATGACAGGGAAAGGTTTAAAGCTCTATGTCTGCACATGAAAAGCCACTGATCGCGATCGCCGGCGCAACGAGCAAACAAGGGCGCAGCGTCGCCGCGGCACTCCTTCAGAGCCAACGTTTCCGGGTGCGAGCTTTCACCCGGAAAAAGGATTCGCCTGAAGCATTACGCCTGGAGAAACTCGGCGCTGAGATCGTCACCGTCCCTCTGGAACTTGGCCTTCGGAAGGACCTCGTTGCTGCATTCAAAGGCGCGGACGGCGCATTTCTGATGACGCCGCCGATCGCCCCGCCGGAGACAATCGAGGCTCCTCTCGGGCAGCAACTGGCGGATGCCGCCGTGGAGGCCGGCGTCGGGCATATTGTTTTCAGCACGCTCGAGAATGTCGACAAGATCACCGGCGGGACGAAGTATGCGCCGCATTTTACCGACAAGGCGCGCGTTGCAGGCCATATTCGCGGCCTGCCTATTTCTCATTCCTTCGTCATGCTGGCGTTCTTCTACACCAATCTTCTCGAATATTATGTGCCGCGCATGGAGGGCGATACGCTCCTGCTGCCGATTTATCTTCCCGAAGATTTCCGAGCGCCTTTTGTCGATCCGCTGACGGCGACCGGGCCGGTCGTCCTCGAAATTTTCTCAAACCCCGAGCGCTACAACGGCAAAACGCTGCCGATCGTCGGGGATATCATTTCTCCGCGGGAGATGGTCGAAACCTTTCAGCGTGCGACCGGGCTCAAGGCCGAGTATCGAAACGCTTTCACCAGGGATGGCCTGCTGCGCTATTTTCCAGAGTTTGCCGCCAATGAACTTCTCGTTCGAGAGATTCTCGGGATGGTCGAATATGCTGTCGAATATGGATATTTCGGCAAGGAGCATGACCTCGAATGGAGCCGTGGCGTGAAACCCGACACGCTCAACTGGGAGCAGTATCTGCGGAAGACGGGTTGGCGTGGCGATAAACAATCTTTTGGATTCTAAAGCGCGTCGCGATCTTTCGAACCGCTGCACAGTTTTGCGCGACGAGCTTTAAATCACGATGGCCGGATTCCCGGCAATTTGGAAACCTCGGCGACAAGAAAGTCGACCAGAAGCCGAACGCGGGCAATGGCGGCACGCTCTGGAACGATCAGCAAACTCACCGGAACCGGTAAAGGACGATAGTCGCCAAGCAAGACCTCGAGCTGCCCGTCGTCCAGAAGATCGTGAACCAACCAGAGGTGTGCGGGACCAATGCCGCGTCCGGCGGCAAGGGCTCTGCGCGCCGCAAGCCCGTGATCGACACGCAGCTTGCCGCTCACCGGGATCATCAGGCTTGTGCCATCGGGAGAGGAAAGAACAAGCTGATCGCTGCCTGCCACATTGGACATTATGACGGTTTCGTAGCGTGACAGATCGGCGGGGCGCTCCGGCCGTCCGTGGGCGGACAAATAGGCCGGAGCGCCCACCAACAGCCGATGGCTTTCTCCGAGCGCATGAAGTCTCATCGCACTGTCGGCGAGAGGCCCAAGACGGAGTGCGACATCGACGCCTTCGCGAACCAGGTCGATCCGCTCGTCCGTCAGGTTGAGGTCGACCCGGATGTCCGGATGCTTGTCCTGGAAATCAAAGATCAGGCGCGTGATGTGCATCACACCGAGCGCTGCCGTACAGGAAAGCCGAACAGCGCCCGCGGGGGCCTGACGGGCATTTCTGGCTTCTTCAGCAGCCTGTTCAACCAGGCGCAATATCTGCAGGCAGTTGGTATAATAGCGGCTGCCCTCGTCGGTGAGGGTGACGCGACGCGTGGTTCGGCTGAGAAGCGGTACGCCGACAGCCTCCTCAAGCTCATTGAGGTGCCGTGTCACTGTGGATTGACCGACACCCAACTCTCTGGCGACCATCGACAGATTGCCGCGTTCGGCGACGCGAATAAAGGTGCGCATTCTGTCGAGAGACAGCCCTGCACTATCCATTTTTCAGCACAGTGATCGTCATTCATTCCATATAGGCAATAAACTGGAACGTGCCTAGTTCGAGCATACGACAGGCCGGTCCAATTTCATTCGGCAGATCATGCCAGCCTACCGCGTCGAGCCGCGTGAGATGATGGAGAATCCGCAATCGACCTTGTCTTCGCCGGGCGACTCGTCGCGGACGGCGCGCAGCAGCATGTCGGCGACGCGGTAGCCGATATCGTAGCGCGGTATGTGGACCGTCGTCAGCGAAGGCTCGGTGAAGGCCGAGAATTCCAGATCGTTGAAGCCGCAGATGCCGAAGTCCTCCGGCACGCGGATGCCGCGCACGCCGCATTCGATGAGCACACCGAGCGCCAGTTCGTCGTTCTGGGCAAAGACGGCATCGACATCAGGCACGCGCTGCAACAGGCGGGTCAACAATTCCCTTCCGAGACCGGTGGTGCCTGCCGCATCCGCGCCGATGGCAAGTTCGGGATCGAAACGGCCGGCTTCGCGCATCGCGGCTTCATAGCCCTCCCTGCGGCGGCGCGAGCGAAGATCCGTGCTGCCGCCGATGAAGGCGATCCTCTCATAGCCCCTCGACAGCAGGAAACGGGTGGGTTCGGCGCCTGCCGCATGATGATCAAGGCCGACGACCAGCCTTACCGGCTCCTGGCTGAGATCGGTGATATGGGCGATCGGACAGGCGGCGTTCTCGATCAGCGGCAGAAGATCATCATAGGATTCGGCACCGGCAATGATGACGCCGGCCGGCTTCTGCATCAGGAAGGATTTCAGCTGGCCGGCCTCCCGATCCGCATGGTGGAGCGTGTTGGAATATTGCACACCGAATTCGGTGGCGCGCAATCGATCCTCGATGCCGATCATCAGGCCTGCAAAGGCGGGCCGGTGCAAAGCGGGCGTGATGACGCCGACGGTGCCGTTGTGGCGGCCGGCCAGCGCCCGGGCGGCAAGATTGGGGATATACCCCATCTCGTCTACCGTGCGCAGAATAACCTCGCGCAAATCCTCCGAGACGATTTCAGGATTGCGAAGCGCGCGCGAAATGGTGATGGGGCTGACCCCAACCTTTTTCGCCACATCGCTCAACTTCACATGCGCGCCGCGCCTGGCCTTCCGCCCCCGCTCCACTGTCGTCCTCACCGCCCCATTGTATGTCGCCCGCGAGACTCGCTAGCTCTCGATTCGCGATCTTTACTTTCTGAAGAAGAAATAATTTAGAGTCTACTAACATTTTATATTCGCAACAAGACTACAATTTCCGGAAACAGCAGCAGGATCGTCTTTCGGCAAATTACGGGCGCATGCGGCAATCGGATCACTGCCTTCGGGAATAAGTCCATTTACTTTCGAATGAAAACATCGCGAAGGACGCGAAACGAGGCAAGACCAGGCCGGAATTTCTGAAGCGGGGCGGTCGGCCGGAACACATCGGGAGTGAAGATTAAATTCCAGTCATATCTTACAAATCGGCAATATAAACATGATCAAACTTTAATTTGTAAATCCGCTTGGTGGGATCATATGAATCCCGAGCGCCAATTCTTCTCTTCCCCCGGCCACCGCCCTCGACGACTGCGTGTTCCCAGGAGGAATTGGCGCCAAACGCCATCCGACGCCAGGTCCCAGGACATGGAACCACGACGCCATCCAAGCCAACGCTCTCGCAAGGGACCCGCCCAAGGGATCACCACCATGTCACACATCCTCCGCAACCATCGCACCACAGCCCTTGTCGGGGCCGCCATCATCGCCGGCGCAGCCTGCCTGCCCTTCGCCATCAACGCCTCCAACGCCGTTGCCGCGCCCTCTGATACCGGCGGCATTCTCGCGCCGAGCGGCTCCTTCGCGTCCATCGTCGATGCCGACAAGCCTGCCGTCGTCACCATCACCACGACAATGAAGGCGAGCGATGTCAGCGCCGGAGAGCAGGAGTCGCCGATGGACGAGCAGTTCCGCCAGTTCTTCGAGGATCAGGGCATCCCGCTGCCGCGCCAGGCACCGCAAAAGCGGCCTTCGCAGCAGGCGATGGCGCTCGGCTCCGGCTTCATCATCAGCCCCGACGGGGTGATCGTCACCAACAACCATGTCATCGACAATGCCGTCGACATCAAGGTGACGCTGGATGACGGCACGGAACTGCCGGCCAAGCTGATCGGCACCGATCCGAAATCCGATGTCGCCGTGCTGAAGATAGAGGCGGGCAAGCCGCTGCAGACCATTGCCTGGGGCGATTCCGACAGGCTGAAGCTCGGCGACCAGATTCTGGCGATCGGCAACCCCTTCGGCATCGGCACCACGGTGACGGCAGGCATCGTCTCGGCGCGCGGCCGCGACCTGCACAGCGGGCCCTATGACGATTTCATCCAGATCGACGCGCCGATCAACCACGGCAATTCCGGCGGTCCGCTGGTCGACCGCAACGGCAATGTCGTCGGCATCAACACCGCCATCTATTCGCCGAACGGCGGCAGCGTCGGTGTCGGTTTCGCCATTCCCTCCGACGAGGCCAAGGCGATCGTCGCCAAGCTGCAGAAGGATGGCTCGATCGATCACGGCTATCTCGGCGTACAGATCCAGCCGGTCACGAGGGATGTCGCCGATGCCGTCGGCCTCGACAAGACCGGCGGCGCGCTGGTTGCCGCCGTCACCGCCGATACGCCGGCCGCCCATGCCGGCCTGAAGCCCGGCGATATCGTCACCTCAGTCGGCGGTGAGAGCGTCAAGACGCCGAAGGACCTGTCGCGCCTGGTCGCCGACCTTTCGCCCGGCGCCAAAAAATCCCTCAGCGTCTGGCGCGACGGCAAGACGATCGATCTCAACGTCACCGTCGGCACCAATGAGGAAAGCCAGAAGCAGGCCGCGGCCGAAAGCCCGGACACCCAAGGCCAGAGCACCGGCCAGCCGAGCCTCGGCATCGGCCTTGCCGATCTGACGCCCGACGTGCGCCAAGAGCTCAACCTGCCGCGCTCGATCAGCGGCGCTGTGGTCGCCAAGGTCGCCCCGGACAAGTCGGCGGCTGCCGCCGGTATCCAGTCGGGCGACGTCATCGTCTCGGTGAATGACAGACCGGTCCACAACGCCCGCGACGTCAAGGGCGCGATTACTGAGGCCGGCAAGGCCGGCCGCAAGTCGGTGCTGCTGCTCGTCGAACGCGACGGCAACAAGACCTTCGTCGCCGTGCCGTTTGGGGCTGCCTGACGGCGGCCTGAGCTTTGCCGCAAAACAGGAAAGCCTGCCTGAGGCTGGCTTTTCGACGGACGGAGCGGAGACACCAGAAGCCAAGCACCGCTCAGGCGGCAAAAATCTACAGGGCGCCGTCCGTCTCTCTATTTCCTGCTCAGGGAGATTTCAGCTTCGTCCGCTTTGCACGCCTACGAAATTTGCCTGTTTGGCGGTTTGCCTCTTGCTGCTTTACCGCATCGGAGTGGCTGCGTTGCGCCGCCTCCAATTGCTGCTGCGTCGGGAGATCATGGTCGTAGGTGGAAGCACTGAATGCCGTCGCGTTATCGAACGGACCTTTGTGTGGACGCGCCAGACCATAGGCGGCGCTATCGATCCCCTCCTCCGCTGACGACAACCGCGCTTGACGCGCCTGCGCTATGAGATCGTCTGCAGTCGGGCTTAAGGTTACGATTTTCCGCAAGAAGGCGATGATCTTGCTTTTCCTGGCCCTGTCCTTTTGAACTGCGTGAATCCCAGACATGTCTTCTTCCGTGTTCGTCATGTCATCGCGACGATCGATCGGGGGTGCCGGCGACATCGTAGCAGGACGTTCACGGGATCTCGGACAATCGTTCAGGCAGCCTGGTTTTGGGAAAGCGGTAGGCTGGCGGCCGCAGCGGTGCGTCCGCACGCCCGGACGCCGTATACCGCGCGATCCGATAGGCTTTCACCGGGGCGCCGCCGTCATCCTGCCATCGGGCAAAGGAGGCGTCTTCCATTGCCTGCGGCAGCGGGCCTGATTTCAACTGTGTCGCGAGATACATTTTCAGCGCCGATTTCAACGCGGCCTCATCGACGATCCCCATCTGGAAGCAATCAATCAGGAAACTTGTGGCGGTGATCTCACCCTCATCGGCCGCGTGGGTTTCGCCGCCGCGAAAGCCGGCCTTTCGCAGAATACGATCGAGCATTCTCAAATTGTCGACACCGAAAAACTGATCTGATGTGGAAGACATGGCGTCCTCCTTCGTTGGGGCTAGGGTTCACTGGCGCGCCCCAAGCAGCGGTGCCCGTATCGTGCCCGCCGATAAATTAGCTTGCGCTTATTGCCGGCTGACCGCAACCTCATTCGCGGCGGCCATTGATAATGGCGTGGCGGAACCCATTTTAGCTATAGGAGGATTCGCATCATGCAGTTCAACGATGAAGCGACCCTCACAAAGCCGTCGGCACTGCCGGTGGAAAGGCGTGCGCTGGTCGATCACCTGCGAGAGGCGATCGCGCGCCTGACGCACGGGCTGGCAGCCGCCGGATTGGTGGAATTCGTGCCGCCTCTGCTGGAGATCAACAAAGTTCTCCGCGATATGACGGACGAAATTTCCGGTGCGGATTCGCTCTATTCCGATCAGGTTATCACGGGTACGATGCGCTTGATCAAGACATCGGAAGCCTTGCTTGAAAACCGGGTTATCGTGCAGACCATCCACTGAGATCTGCCGACGCCCCAACATGCAGGCAGGCTGATCGCTGGACATCCGGCGTCAAGCTACTCGCTCCCTCGTGCATCCATCATCACAACCGGTGCCCGAGTTCCGCAGATCGGCAGCGCCCACTTCCAAGGATAACCGCAATGGCACTTATTTTCCCCAACAGAAGCCGCAGCTTCGACGAAGCGAGAAAAGGCGTCCGCTTCACCGGCTATGACGGCATGTTCGAAGTCCGGTTTCTGGTCGAAGAAGCAGCCCTCGGCAGCGCGATCACCCAGAACTCCTCCGAGGCCGCCTATCTCAATGCCTTTGATGCGGCGCGCTCTGCCATTCAGGAGGCCGCATCGAGAGCCTATCAGCATCGACGCGGAAACAACTTCACGCTCACGGCTGCAGATTTTCGCTGATCGCTGGAAGGCATGCGGCCGGTGAACTGAAATGGCCACCATCCTGCTACTGCCGGATGAGACAGGGAGAGCAAACATATGGTTTCCACACGATACCGCCCCAAGGACCTGAAGCTGGCGCGTCGCCATATCGTGAAGGCGGCGCATCGCGTTGCCGATCAGGAAATGGTGATCAGGAAACTATTGCGCAAAGGCAGACCCTCCGGGCCGGCCTATGCGCTGCTCAGCAGGCTCTACGACGATCAACGGCGGAAGCTCGATCGGCTGAAACTGATCGAAGCGATGGTTGAGGTAGAAGCGCAATCCTCTATGGACGTGCCCAGTAATCCTGGCACCTCCGCGCCGCCCTTTGCGATCGTACACAACAGCGGGATCTCTCGGCCGGACCGGCAATCCGCCACGCCTTGTAGCGCAGATGTTTGGCGCCCATATTTGGTGTAGTGGCAGCTTGTGAACGGGTGCTGCTTCCCGGGGTAATCAGAGTTACCCGGCCCCAACCAAAGGAGGGCATCATGTCTTCCACGGTAAACATCCATTCGTGGAAACGCCTGGCTCAGCATATCGGCAGGTTCCGGTATATCGACTTCCTGGTGAAATCGACACCAGCAATCTGTCTGGCCTTTATCGTCTATATCATTCTCAACGATGTGTTCTGGTAGGCGCTGCAAGACTGTCGCGGCGAGCTAAGACACTCTGCTGCCTATCAAACAAAGGGCTGAACGCTGACGGAATTGGATAACGCGATGCAACTGCGAGAAATGGGTGAACAAGATTGCCTCGCCTTTCTGGCAAGCCACACCCGTGGCCACTTGGCATGCCTCGGCGAAAAATATCCCTACATCGTTCCCATTCAGTATGCTTTTGACAAAGACCGGCTTTTCGTATTTTCCATGCCGGGGCTGAAGATTGATCTATTGCGGGCCCATTCACCCGCCTGTGTTCAGGTTGAGGAATTCGGCGAAAACCGAACATGGAAGAGCGTGCTTGTTCAGGGCACCTATGATGAGCTGACCGATACGCCGGCTCGGCATGACGAACGCCTCCACGCGTGGTCTCTCCTGCAGAAGCAACCGTTTTGGTGGGAACCCGGATCGCTTGCCTTAAACTCGGAAAGCGAAGACAGCCCTGCTCCCTCCATATTCTTCGGCATTTCGATTGAGGTGGTATCGGGGAGGCAAGTAGTTTAACATGCGAGCGTTCAGACTCGCCGCGCCTTAATCCTTGATTGGCAAGGGTGCGCTGCTGCATGATATATGGAACTCCAGACAGACACCTCCAGCTAAACGCTGTCCGATACCAGCCTTTCCCATAGGGGCGCGGATTGCTTGATGCATCCACCAACGTGGCCAGCTGAACCGCAGCACTGCGTTCAATGCCACGCGACCACTCATAGGGAAAACGATGACAGACGCACCTGAGAATGAAGCACTTTTCAACATCACCGGACACTATGTGCAGGAGTTGAAGGCCGTTCTTCAAAGTGAGAGCATTGTCGAAGGCACCGACTACGAAAACAGCGCCTTTAACGAAAAACGACGGAACGAAGGACTGCACCTGCTGCGATTCCACAAGACCGGCACGGCAGCGCAGGCAACGCAGATCTGGGAAAAACACAAGACGGCCCGGGCCCATCGATAAGACGGCACGAAGCCCATTCTTCAGCCGACCGAACGACATCATGCTCTAACTCTTTAATTGAGAACAGGATTCCGATTCGAAGCGACCCGGCCAAAAATCATCCTGTTCCAGAGCTGACGCGCGGCGACATCAGCTGATGTCCGGCGCAACTTTGCCCTGAAAGGAAAAATCATGACCAATGATACAAGCAAAAAGGTCCAGCCCGCCAAAGCGGCCGTGGCTGACGGACCCTACGACGTCATCTATTTCGCGAAGAAACACCGTATTTCCAACGAAGATGCCCGGGACATCATCGAAAAACACGGCGCCAATCGCAAAGAGGCGGACAAGGCCGGCCGGCGCATCAGCGCCTGAGGCAGAACATGGTCTGGCAGGCGCTCATGCATGTCGTCATCCTAATACCGCTGCAACGTTCGGATGACATTGTATTCGCGACTGCCGGCTTTCCCTCTGCCGGCGATGCCACGATGCAACATCGGTGGACGAATTAACCCTACTGGCTTACCTTAATATCAGCATGCGCTTGAATACATCCGCTCCTATGCCATCGTAGCTTCACGATAACGCTTCTGGTTCCTGAAGCAGCTCGCCGGAACCGTGGCCCGCCTTTCTGGGAGAGGCCGGCTTGCCTTCACAGGGCTCGAGCTCAATCAAATGGAGGGTGTGCCATGAATAACGTCTTGGAATTTCGTCCAAAATGCCCGCATGTCGAAAGCCTGTCCGATTGCCGCGAAGCGCTTGAACCTGCCGTGATGAAGATCGTCAGCGACGCCATCGGCAGGGGATACACGGCCGCGGAAGCCGCCATGGTGGTTGCCGATATCGCAGACGATTACATCCTGATGCTGTCGCGGCAACCACGGCATTGATAGGCTGTGCGGGCGCGCAACAGTGCCTTCTTGAGCGTTGCAGGTGACGGACGACAAGCGTGGCTTCGCCCGCTGTCAAGAGCCGCGAGTAAGCCTTCCGTGAGTCGTTTGCAACAGTGGACCGCGCAGCAACTGCAGGGGTAGCAGTGGTACAGGAGACGAGACCTGCCGCGCGATCCGCCGGCAAAACCCCTCATATTGCCTGAAGTTCCAGGCAGTGCGACAGCACCGCGATTCCGAAAAACCCGCCTAGGGCTCATTGACGCCTGCCCGGCACGACTGCGGCCGTCACGCCGATCGGCTTGTGAAGATCGACAGCCAGATCGGAACGCCGCGAAAACCCCGCCGGAGCGGGGCTTTCAGCGGATCGAAGCGGAGCCAGCCGAGCAGTTGGCCCACATCTTAAACTCCATCGATATTCAGAAATCCAGGCAATAAGGGCCATTTCTTACGCCTTGCCGACGCTTCATCGCCTCGCTCAATCTTTGAATCAATGCCGTAATGCGGCGTGAAACGCTCCTATGCGCCGCTTTTCGCGACCTCTTCACGAATGAGAGCGATTCAGCTTTCATGACTGAATCGCTCTCATCTTTTGGATTATGCAATTCCCGAGGAAACCGCTTCGAACGTCTCCCGACTAACGCCACCTTGGCTGGCGCGGCGGCGCATTGGCCTGGATCTCATGCAGCGGCGCCTTGGATCCGAGCAGTTTCTTCAGCTTCTTCTCCTCCGCCGGGCCGATGCCGAACTTGCGGCAGTGCTCCGCAACATCGTGCTCTCGCGGACCGGGAATGCGAACCTGGCGACTGTTCATGCTCTTCATGTCGATCTCCTTTCGAAAGGAGAACCTGAATGCCGCCGATTTGTTCATTAGCGAGCCCTAAAATTTAGCGGTGACATGTTCCGAAATTAACCCACTATCAGGTTTGCCGCGCGGCAAGGATGGAGGAAAGAATACTCCTTTCGACGATGGGGAACCCGCGCTCAGCGCAACGATTGATGAGAATATTCCATCGGCCAGGGAACAAGAGCATCCCGCAAGCGTAAGGGGCGCCGGGTCGTGTGGAGGGCAGGTTTCACAACCATGCACTTCGATACCTCCGTGCGGCCCACCATTCCTCCCAAGAACCCCAACTCGCCCCGCCTCGGTGGGGCTTTTTTCTGCACTCGGCACTTTGGCATGGAGTTCAATCGAAGATCGGGGGAACAACTGGCCTTGCGCGCGGTTTGGGGGAATCTCTTTGACGGAGGAAATCATGCCAAAGTATTTTTTCCATGTCCGCCGGAACGATGTCTTCGAGGAAGATCCGGAAGGCATTGACCTGGCCTCACCTGAGCTTGCATGCGAGGAAGCAACCGCTGCCGCCCGCGAAATCGTGGCGGAGAGGATCCGTACCGGCGATCCGGCGAACGGCGGCGCCTTCGAGATCATGACGGAAGACGGCGCGTTGGTTGCGACAGTCCCCTTCCGGTCGGCTATTCACTTGGACTAATGCATGTCGCGCGAAGATGTGCGCCCCTTTTGCGACCGACGTAATCCAAATGAAGAGCTGAAGCGCGAGGATGCGAATCCGAACGATCGAGCGTGCTTTGGCGCCTCCGGCGCAGACGCCTGACGTCCTCGAGCACCCCTGCGTGCGGCAATTGCTGCTGCGTTATGTGCATACCTGCGAGCTGCAGCTTGCCCACAGCGCGCTGGCTGCGGCAAAGTTCAACATGCATCAGCGGCTGGCCCGCTGGCTGCTCATGTGTCACGACCGCATAGACGGCAATGATCTGCCACTGACCCACGAATTCCTGGCGCTGATGCTGGGCGTCAGGCGGGCGGGCGTCACCGATGAACTGCACATTCTCGAAGGCATGCACGCCATTAAATCGACACGCGGCAACGTCCGCATTACGGATCGCAACAAGCTGATCGAGATTGCAGGCGGCTGCTACGGCGTGCCGGAGCAGGAGTACGAGCGGCTGATCGAGGGACCGGAACCGCAGGTGGTTCATCCTGCCAGCCTAAACGGGAATCGGCTTGGGAATATGCTCTGAGGAGTTCACCGCTGATTGGCAGGCCCGCCACTGCTGTTGCACCAGGACGTTCACCGGCAATACCGAGTTCAATTGATCTTCAACCAATGCCGAAGCGCCGCCACCGCGCCATCGCTCGCATAGGCAATGATGCCCCCGATCGTCAGCCCGGCGAACGCAATCAACCCCGATATCCCGTAGCCGATCGTCTTCATCCGTTTCCACTCCTCAAGCGCCGGCCCCACCGCCTCCTGGTTCTTCTCGACGGTCTCCTTGAGGCTCTTGATCTCCTCGCGGATATGCTCATCCGCACCGCCGCTGATCGCCACCCTGGTATCGAGATAGTTGATCTGCCTGGCCTGTTCGTCGAGACGCTTGTGGATTACGGCGCTGAAGTCGTGGGCATTGGCCTTTTCTTCACCGACCTCGTTGCGCAGAAGTGCCACGTTTTCCTCGATGCCGGTCAGCCTGCCCTCGACGCGCCCGAGGGCGCGCAGGATATCGTCATTGGATGTCATCTCTATTGGTGCTCTGTTGTGGGATGGAACGTTTTCAGCCTAGGGATGTTGAACCTTCGGATTCCCGAAGAGGCGTATGCATGCCGCAAGACAGCTCAATCGATCTGAAGCGAGGCGCCCATGAGAATGTTATTGATGATCATCATCGGGGTCATGGTCGCGTCGATCCTGAGCATCCCGGTGATCAAGCCGTTCATTCAAGGCAGCGGCAAGAGCGAAACGCCGCCGCCGGTCATCCAGCAGCCGGAGCCGAAGTGACGACGTCGAAGGCCTCTTCGTTCGCTCTGCCTATGGATTGAATTTCACCTTCTCGGATTGGGGAATGCCGCCCACGACACGGTCGATCACTGCGCCGTAGGGGTGGACGCCATCCGGCGTGACGCTCGGGCGGACGATAGAGCCGACCGGCAGCACCGTGGAGCGCGGGATCGAGATGGTGATCGTATTGCCGGAGATGCTGCCGATCGATGTGGTCGACAGGCGGGCAAGGCCATCCGGCCCGGTATAGGTGCTGATCTCCTGCTCCGGCCCAAAGATGCTGGCATCCGCAACCTCGATCGTCGTGTAGGTCGCGACGCCATCCGTGCCCGACTGCACGGTCACCGCCGTGCTCGGTAGCTCCAGTATGCCGGGCCAGACGCCGTCCCTTTCACCGGAAACCCAGGCCGCATAGGTATCGATCGCGTCGTCGCAGCAGGCCGAGATCTTCGCCAGGATATCGGCGCGCAGCCGCCATTTGCCCGAGGCATCCGTGCCGTCCGCCGGCCAGGTGTTGTTGGCCGAGAAGCTCTGGTAGGAGGCCCTGAGATAGAGGTCGTTGGCGGTAATCGTGCCGGTCGCGGCGATGTAGCCGATCCGGCGAAATTATCGGCAAAACTGTTCGACCCGGTGACCGTCAGGGTATAGGTGCCATTTTCGTTGTCTGCGATTTCGCGAACGATGACGTCGATGGCGTCCGGCTTCATCGGGCGCCCTGTCCTTCAGAGAAAAACGCGCCCGAGACGCGGGTTAAATCTCATCATTAGAAGATTGGGCGGTGGGTCATTCGTCGAGGAAACGAGTTAGATCAGTAGTGCCCCGGTTGAATGGCGTTAGCCTGGCCCTTAGCTCTATCCACTGTTTCAATATGGCAGGCCCGTGATCAATATGCTCTTCCATTAGAGTTGTGATCTCTTCGACACCAAAGGAGGGACGGCCTAGAACTAGCGCCCACGTCGCTTCGCCCGCGCCGATGACGTCAACATCGAAATGCTCCCCTAGTGTATCCATACCCAGCGGCGCAGCTAGCCTCGGGATTTTTTCGATTAGAAACATAATTCGCAAAACCGGATGCGGCTTCAGCGGTTCGGGCGCCAAGCCGGTGAAGATGATGGCGAGGCCGCCGAAAGCGTCCGCACCGTGCGAAGCCCAATTGTGCAGCGGCGCGTCGCGGAAGACGCTCAAATCCTCGTCCCAGTCCTTGCGGTAGTTCCTGAGGCACTTGATGCCCTGGATGCAGCCGGCCTGGTCGAACTCGATCTTTGCCAGAATGCGCCTAGTGCCGTTGATCCGGTCGTGGACATAGGCGCGCTCGATCTTGCGGACGGTGCCGAGGCCGCGGGCCTTGACTTCTCTCAGCATCACTTCGATGCGGGTCATGCCGCCGCGCGTCCATTCCCGAACCTTGATATCGTGCGGCATGTTGTGGACGCCGTAGACATAGCCGTGCTCGGCGCCGCGCCGCTCCAGCTCGTCGAGCATGCCGTCCATGCCGGTGCCGGTATGCTCGAAATAGCCGATCATCCGCACACGGCCGGGCAGCACCTGAAACAGCCAGACGCTGTTGGTGTCATCCATGCCGATGTCGGAAATGGTGTGGACGGGATAACCTTCGACATGCGGGAAGACCCCGATCCGCTCTTCGGCATCGGCCACCGCCATCTGGTCGGCGTAATAGGCCCCCTCGACGCTCGCCTCGAAAGCTTCTGCCGGTGTCGAGGGATATTCGCGCTTCATGTCGCCGAGCTGGGTTTCGGCCTTCTTGACATACCAGGCCTTCTGCCGGTCCGTTAGCGCGATGCCCTGGTCGGCCAGGTTGCGGAAATACTTTGCGAAAGCGTCGGTGACGATGACGCCTTCAGGCGCGATCGCATACTGCGGCTCCTTCCACCAGGGGAAGAAATGGAACTTGAAGTCCAGTTCGGTCAGTTTCGCCGCCTGGCGCTGCTTGACCTGGCCATCTTCGCAGAGCGTGTAGAAATGCCCTTCCTGCCCTTCCCTCGTGCTTTCGACGAAGACCAGCTGGCCGGCCTGCACCGTATTCAAAGCGCCGGTGCGGACTTCCCTCGCCTTCTGCGGATACTTCGCGCAAAGCTTCCCATATTCGGAGATGTGCAGATATTGCAGCGTACCCGAGCGCAGCGATGTTCCGACACGGATGCTCGAATTGTTGCCAAGCAGCAGTTCGGTCTGGTTGGCCCTGACGACAGGCACGGCGTTGCGGATACCGTCGGGCAGATTGTCATAAGGGTACTTGATCTTGTCCCTGAAGATCGTCTGCACGTCGCCCAGCGGCGATCGTGCCGGCGCGGATATCCCTGTTGAAGACACAGGCATCGAGCATGAAGATCTGAATGAAGGTCGTCAGACCCAGCTGGCGGGCCTTGAGCAGCACGTTGAGGTAATGCATCTCTTCGAAAAAGGTCATCTGCGTCCAGTTCATCTCGAACCTGACGCGTCTGCCCGATTTGTCGGTGATCCAATAGAGGTTGTTCAGACGCGAGCGCCAGTCGGAAAACTGGTCAACCGCCGTTTGGAGTCCGCGCGTCTTGCCATTGATATCTTCCAGCAGTTGAAACTTCGCTCGCGACAACGCCACGGTCGGGCTCGACCTTGGAACCGTATTTCTTCGGCTTCAGCTTCTCGGCGACCCATTGGCGGGTGGCGATGCGGAGCTGCGAACGCCTTATGGCCTCGCCATTCTCCTGCCAGCCCGTGGTCTCGCCGCTCGCATTCTTCTTTTCGATCCAGTCGCCTGCGCGGTCATCGGCAATCTCGACCATCTCGTCGACAAAGCCGTCGGCCTGGATCTCGCGCGCCAGGGCGTATTTGACCCGAAAACCGGCCTTGTCCTCATCGGCGAGCCATGACAGCACGCTCGACATCGCCGGCATCGCTTCATCCCGGCAGATCGACCGCAGGCTTTCCCTGTCGGCGATGCGCTCGCAAATCCTGTCGGCAATCGCCTGGGTGAACTTGATGGGTCTGCCCATGAGGCGCTGCTTCTGGAGGGGTCTAGAACAGCGCGACGATGTTGGATGCCGTGGTCCCGGTCAGCGCCACCAGGGCGGCATGAACCGGCAGAATCGTCCCGGCCGGCACGTGTCTGAAGATGACCGGATCCATGTCCCGGCGCGGCGCAATGGCAACATCGCCAGCCGTGCCGATATAAAGCGCGCGCGCACCGACGATGGCGCTGTCATTCGGCGTCACCACTGCGGCCCGCGAGGCCGGAGCAATCGAAGGGTCCATTATAGTCCTCCTTGGAAGAGGCGCGCGCTACCCGGCCCCGATCCCCATGTGATCGAAGATGGGAGGTCAGGCGGAAGAGGATAGGGGATCAATGATGATCTGGGGAAGCTGGCCGGACGGTGATAGACACATCTATCGAAGGGCGGCGGCGCCTTGATCGACGTCACCTTCTGGATTCAAATTTCGCAGCTTGGATTTACGGTAGTCTTAACTGATTTGCCGGGGGGTGATCAACGGCTAAACGTGGGTCGCGGATTATTTCATGCGCCGGCGGCAAGTCTGCCAAAAACGCATTCCCACCCGACATCACCTCTGAATTCAAATCTCGCAGCTTGGATTTACGGCAGTGATAACGGATGTGCCAGGGGGTGATCAAGCACTTTTGAGCGCAGATCATGCTGCTGTTGGAAATCGACCCAACCGGAGCCAATCGGCGGCAAAACCCCTCACCGCTTTGCGAGCCTTCAGCTCCGGCGTACAATGAGCAGCCTGTTGATCAAACGGTGGAGAAGTTCGGTGAAAACCACGAGACTTTTTCTTTGCCTCGTCGCTTTTCTCAGCGCCACGTTCGCTGAAAACCCGGCTGACGCCGAGGAACTGGTTCACTTCGAAAGCGCGCCCGTCAAGCTCAGCCCGTTTCGAATAAGCAAGGCTAGGGAACAGGGAGAAATTCTTTCTCAACCGCAAGGCACACCACTGCTCGGGTATCTATCCCGCCCCCGGGGTGATGGCCCCTTCCCGGCGGTCGTCGTCCTGCATGGATGCGAGGGCATGCGTTTGAGCGTCAAGGAGCTTTGGCCGAAACGACTGATCTCATGGGGCTACGTCGTGCTCGTCGTCGATAGCTTCACCACCCGCGATATCAAGGACACGTGTCAAGGCCACCTCCCCGATCGCGTCTTCGACGCCTATGGCGCTTTGAGTTTCTTGTCGAAACAAAGCTTCGTCGATATCAGGCGCGTTGCCTTGATGGGCTTTTCGACGGGCGGCACGGCGACGCTGGAGGGAACAAAAATCGAAGGCAACGAACAGCTGATGGACCAAAAATTCCGGGCGGCGGTTGCCTACTATCCCCTCTGCGCAGCAACCCAGGGCGATGCGACGGTGCCGATCCTGATTTTGACTGGCGATCGAGACAATTGGAGCCCGGCCGACCGATGCCGGAAGAGGCTTTCCAATCTGAGTGACGATAGCCCCCCGATCGAGCTCAATGTCTACAAGGGTACTTACCACGATTTCGATGCCCCAGAGTTCAAGGTGGGAAGGAAGGTGTTGGGTCACATCGAAAAATACAATCCGGACGCCGCCGCAAAGTCCATCCGCAGCGTTCGCACATTCCTTCAAAGCTATCTCTCGAACTAAGGCCGATCTCTCAGCCTGTCGCCGGCAATTTGGCGGAAACGCGCCCCTGCCCTCCGTCATCCCAGGCCTCGAGCCTGGGATCCATGCCCGCCGCTCGCGGAGACACTAGCGCAAGAGCATCGCCTTCAGTCGCTGTTGCAAGACAGGAGATTCGACAGCCATTCGAACCTGACTGAGCGCATGGCGCATGGCCGGTGTGAAGGGCAGCCAATGTTGCAGACGATCCAGTAACTCCTCCGACATCAGGTCTTCGAGCGGACCGGCGCCCAGTTGGCCGAGCGCCTTTTCGTGGCCGGGCAATTGGGCTTGTTCGATAATGGCGAGCACTCGCTTCAAGACGATCTCGCTCGGGTCGTGCAGCAAAAGCGTCGACCAATACCATTCGCCGGGATCTGCGAGATAGGCCTCTACATAGGCTTCAGCGGTAAGCGGTGGCTTTCCAACAGCCGTCATATCCGGCAGCCACGTCAGATCCGATGCAAGCGCGCTGCGTGTGAACACGTCGACCGCTGGAGCGACGGCGATGTGTTTTCCCGAGCGCGGCTTGCTACGGTTTTTCTTGGTCACTTGGCTTTCCCTTTCGGCGTCACTCTGTATCAGCATATGGTTGTCCGCAACTCAACTCCGCTATCCCCGGCTACTCGACGCGCCATCCGCTGCGCCGGCGGCGAGTTTGGCGGAGACGCGCCCCGCCCCTCCGTCATCCCAGGCCTCGAGCCGGAGGCCGACGTGGATCCTCGGGTCAAGCCCGAGGAAGACGGAGTAAGGGGCGAACTCTGCTGAAAATACAGCGACGTACGCGGGAATTGTGCGAACGCGCCACCGGCGGAGTGACTATCGGCTAACCCCACCAAACAAATTAGTATTGACTCATCAATTAGCCTACGCTATTGATTTCCCCATGACCGAAACCGCCTCCATCACCGCCGTCATGCGCGCCCTTGCCGATCCCACACGGCGGGCCGTCTTCGAACAGATCGTCGATGCCGACGAGATCACCGTCGTCGAACTGACGCGGGCAAGCAGCGTCACGCAGGGCGCCATTTCGCAGCATCTCAAGGCGCTGAAACAGGCGGGCCTCGTCACTGAGCGCCCCGAAGGCCGGAAGGTCTATTACCGCGCCGAGCCGGAAGGCCTGGAGCCGCTTGTCGACTGGATGAGCCATTACGGCACCTTCTGGCGCGAACGCTTTGCAAATCTCAGAACATTGCTGAAGGAAATCGATCCATGAACGACGCCGCATTGAAACATGACACGCAAGAGATCGTGGTCGACGAGGTCTTCCCGCATCGACCGGAGACGCTCTGGAAAACGCTGACGACGGCCGATCTGATGGGCCGCTGGCTGATGATTCCTACCGGATTCGAGCCCATCGAAGGAAAACACTTTACCTACCAGACGACGCCGGCCGGCGACTGGGACGGCACGATCCACTGCCGGGTGCTGGAGGTGACGCCAAATGAGCGTCTCACCTACGCCTGGAAGGGCGGGCATGAGGGCAATGTCGGCTACGGCTCGCCGCTCGACACCGTCGTCACCTTCATCCTGTCCAAGGTCGAGAACGGCACGCGGCTGCGCCTCATCCATTCCGGCTTCGTGCTGCCGAAAAACGAGACCGCCTTCGAGAAGATGGGCGAAGGCTGGAGGAAGGTCGTGAAGAAGATCGGCGCCATCGCCGACGAAAAGAACTGAGGCGACCGCCGTCGCCAATACGGCGTTTTATCAGGAGAGAGACATGAGCAAGCCTTACACCGGCGGATGCGCCTGCGGTGCGATCCACTATGAAATCTCGGCAGAACCGATTGCGATGAACGACTGCCAATGCCGCGACTGCCAGGCAAGCAGCGGCACCGGGCACGGATCCTATCTGACCTTCCCGAGCCGGCAGGCGGTGAAGCTGGAAGGGCAGGCGACGCATTGGCAGATGGTCGCCGACAACGGCAACGTCAAGACCCGCGGCTTCTGCCCCGCCTGCGGCTCGCCGGTCTATATGACCTTCTCCTACATGCCTGACTTCTTCACCATCCACGCCGCAAGCCTCGACGAGCCCGGCCGATACCAACCGCAGATGGTGACCTACACCGCGCGCGGCCTTGCCTGGGACAAGACCGATCGGGCTGTGCAAAAATTCGAGGGAATGCCGCCAATGTGAGGCGGGGCAGCGGCCTGTCAGATTGTGCAATCGACGGTCAGACTGTCGCGAGCCGGTCGCAGGCCGCGTCTCACGCGTGCGCCGAGCGCCAATGCGGATTTGCAAATGAAGCGAACCATGTTTGTCTCCAGCCGGCTTGATGCGAGGCTGATCCGGGGGTAATCCAGAACATAGCCACCCTCTCCTTCGACACCAATCTGAAACGAACCCATGGCGCACTCCCTCAATACAGCCCCCTCGCCCGCCGGCGGCCCCAACCAGCCGAAACTTGATACGGACGATATCTGGCAGGCCCGCGTCGATCTTGCGGCCTGCTTCCGGATGGCGGCAAGGCTCGGCATGGAGGAAGGGATCTGCAACCACTTCTCGGCCGTCGTTCCCGGCTATGACGACCTGTTCATCGTCAATCCTTACGGCTACGCTTTCGCCGAACTGACGGCCTCGATGTTGTTGATCTGCGACTTTCACGGCAACGTGGTGTCGGGCAGCGGACAGCCTGAGGCCACCGCCTTTTACATCCACGCCAGGATTCACAAGAACATTCCCCGCGCCAAGGCGGCATTCCACACCCATATGCCTTATGCCACCGCCCTTTCGATGACGGAGGGCGATCCCCTGATCTTTGCCGGGCAGACCGCCTTGAAATTCTATGGACGCACGGCCGTCGACCGCAACTATAACGGCCTGGCGCTCGACGCGCGCGAGGGCGATCGCATCGCGGCCGCAATCGGCGATGCCGACATCGTCTTCATGAAGCACCACGGCGTCATGGTCTGCGCACCCAATATCGCAGAGGCCTGGGACGACCTCTATTACCTCGAGCGCGCCTGCGAAGTGCAGACGCTCGCGCTGTCGACCGGACGTGACGTCCTTGCCGTCGCGCCTGAGATCGCCGAAGCGGCCTACCGGCAAATGCGCGAAGGAGACCCGGAATCGGCCCGGCTCCATCTGGAATCGGTGAAGCGCGCGCTCGATCGCAGCGAGCCCGAATACAGGCGCTGAGCCGCAAACCGCGTCTTACGCGTGCGCGGCCGCCAGACATCCGTGCAGCGATCCCGTGATAGCGGGCGTTGCGGGAGATAGCTGCCTCGGCTTATCGCCGGCAACCTCTAAGCCTTGCCCAGATGCTTCGGCCAGAATTCTTGATGGACTTTGGCGGCTTCGTCTTCGAGGTTCGTCGGGCCAACCACGGTGACGTTGCGCGCGCCGGTTTGCAACACCGCCCGGCTTGGCACGTTCAACCCGATCCCGGCAATCTCGCCAAGCCGTGTTTCGGAACACGCAAACACCATGCGCCCGATGCCCGACCAGTAAATCGCCCCGGAGCACATCGCGCAGGGCTCCGTGCTGGTGTAGAGCGTGCAGTCGGCGAAAAAAGCAGTGTCGTAATGCTGCGCCGCCAGTTTCACCAGGTTCATCTCTGCGTGGTTGGTCATATCGCGGCCGCTGAAGACGCTGTTTTCGGCGCGCAGGATGACTTCGCCCTCCTTCACCAGCACAGAGCCAAACGGTTCGTCGCCGTTTGCCACCGCGGATTTCGAGAGTGCAATCGCCTCGCGTAAAAACGGCTCGTGGTTTTCCATCGGAGTCCCCCAGCTAGAGCGGGATGATCTTGTCTTGAATCGGAGGGATTTCCAAGGGGCTGCAAACAGGGGTGAGGTGGGTCAGTACGCACCGCCACCTGTTACCCTGCCGGTGATAGACGTCGGTGATCCATTCGTCGGCCGATATCGGTTCGCCACGGAACATGCCGGTGTTCTGTCCGCGACCGGTAACCGTGGCGACATTGCCGAGCAGATGGACGTGATGCGTCGTCTTGGTCATCGTGTCATGGCTCAAGACACCGGATCCGATCGCCGAAAGAATAGCCTGTGCAGGGATCGGGCCACGCTCAGGCGTCACCAGCACCCAGTCCTGGGTGATGCAGGCGGCGATCTGGATGGGATCGTTGGACACCATCGCCGCGTTGAAGGCGCGCTCAGCCTCCTCGAGCGCTTCAAGGGCTGCGGCACTCACGCCGACATACCCTCGTTCCAGCGGCGTTGCATCTCCTCAGGCGTGACCTGCTCGATGGTTTGCGACAACATCCAGCGATGACCGAAGGGATCAAGCACCTGCGCCACCCGCTCGCCGAAACTCTGGTCGGTCGCCGGGCGCAGCATCGTCGCCCCGGCCGACAGCGCCTGCGCCAGTGCTTCGTCGGTCGACACCGTGTCCATGTGGAAGGTCACCGGCGAGCCTCCGATGGTATCGGGAGAGAGGGCGCCGAAGTCCGGATATTCGTCTGCCAACATCATCAGCGTCTCTCCGAAACGCAACTCGGCATGGCCGATCCGCCCGTCCGAAGGATCGGTCATGCGGAAGACTTCCGTGGCGCCGAAAGCCTCCTTGTAGAAGTCGATAGCCCGTGCCGCATCCTTGACGATGAAGTAGGCGCTCACTTTTCGGGCAAAACTCGGCATGGGTGATCCTCCTTGACTGGGTCTTATATTAACGTTACGTATCGTAAAGATATGAGTCAAGAGAGTAACGCAACACCGAAGAAACGCGGGCGGCCGCCAAGCGCTGCCGCGCAGAGGCGTGCCTTGGAGGCCGCCCACGAAATTCTGATGGCCGAAGGTTTTGGCCGCATGACGATCGAAGCCGTGGCGGCGCGGTCCGGTGTCGGCAAGCCGACGATCTACCGCTCCTGGGCCAACGCGCAGGAACTGGCGATGGCCGCTCTTCTGGTCAACCGGCTACCGGAAGCGGAGGTGGGAGGGGGCACGGCGCAGGCGGCTCTCGGCGCGCAGATGAGCGGACTGGTGACTGCCTTTGCGAGCACGCGCGGGCGGCAGATCACCATGGCACTTGCGGCCGCCGACCCGGAAAGCGAATTCACCAAGGCCTTCCGCAATCAGGTGATCCTGTCGAGCCGCAACGCGGGTCGTGTCATCCTGGAGGAGGCTCTGGCTCGGGGAGAAATCGTTCCGCCGCTTGATATGGAGGCGCTGCTCGACATGATCTACGGACCGGTCTTCTTCCGGCTGCTGGTCGGCCATCGCCCGGTCTCGCCGGAGTTCGGCGATGCGATCGTCAGGACCGCGTTGCGGGCCGTTGCACCGTCGGGCGCGTGAGACCCTCACGTCGCGATCGGCGAAGCCGACATCACGCCTGCCTGCTTCAATGCTCATGGGTGCGCCGTCCTCCGTTTCCCGCTCTTGATGCTCTCGTAGATCATTTCGAGCCGCCTCGAGGCGACATAGGCACTGTCCTCGTATCCGGCTGACGGCCAATCCAGTCGAGGGCTGCCGTCCGTCGCCACGATCCAGAACCATCGATTATCGATCCCTCCGCCTGCCTATGGCCGGAATATCCTTCCGATCTGGGTATCGCCGTCAAAAGCGACGTAATCGTCACCGGGTTTCTCCTTCCAGGCGTGCCGCCATTTGTATTTGATTTCTCGGCCGCTGACATGTTCCCACGATTTCCAGGTGATTTGTTCTGGCATGCGTCGTCCTGTCCTCTCGCGAGGTATCGCTTTGACCGCATGGTTGATGGATGGCTCCCGCCCGAGCCGGTGAATTCAGATCAGCGTCGGCTCCGGATCGGGGTCGATCGGATCGATAATGTCAGCCGTGTCATTCTTGGGCGAACCCACTTTGCGGCCGATCGGCCACATGGTCATCAGCTCGGCCGGGAATGGCTTCATCAGGTCGTTTGGATCGGGTTCCGGCGATAGCCAGCGTTCATAATCCTCACGATGCAGGATGACCGGCATCCGATCATGGATCTGCGCCATCATCTCATTCGGCTCGCAGGTGATAATTGCGAAGCTCCGGATCTCTATGTCATTGTCGCGCCGCGTCTCCCAGATGCCGGCGAGCGCAAAGGGCGAGCCGTCGGCCATGGCGATCGCATAGGGCTGCTTGTTCTTGCCCGTGCCGAAGATATCCTTCCACTCGAAGAAGCCGTTGATCGGCACCAGGCAACGGCGCGACCTGTAGGCCGAGCGGAACAGGCCGTTGGTACCGATGCCCTCGCAGCGCGCATTGATCGGCGGCGGACGCCCTCCCGGCTTCATCCATGCCGGCATCAGACCCCAGCGCGCCGAGGCGAAGATCGGCCCCATGATGTCAGGCTCGCGGACCATATCGCGAATAATGATGGGATAATCCAGCGTCGGCGCGCCGTTGTAGAGTGGGAATCGGTTTCCGAGCGCATCGATCGCGCCTCGCTCTGCGAAGGCGAAATTGCGCACCAGTTCCTCAAGCGAGGTCTTGATGTAGACGCGGCCGCACATCCAGAACTCCATCCCCACATATTAGGTGTTCTGATTATGTTCTGGTGGTTCGAGGCGAGTCAAGGCTGGTCGCTACAACCGATGCCGCCATCACGGTAACCGCCTCGACGACGGCCGACAGCAGAAAATTGCATTTTGCTTGACAGCCTTCCTACTGGAAGGTAGATGGCTTTATGAGCAATCTTTTGACGACGTCCGACGAGATCCTGGCCTCCGCCCGAACCCTGATCATGAACGGAGGCTATAACGGCTTCAGCTATGCCGACATTGCTGCCGTCGTCGGGATCCGCAAGGCCAGCATCCATCACCATTTCCCCAGCAAGACCGATCTGGTGCGCACGCTTGTGGTGCGATATCGCGAAGATGCCGAGGCGGGTATCGCGGGCCTGGAGCAGCGGGTGCAGGATCCCTTGGCGCTTCTCCAATCCTATGCAGGCCACTGGGCCCAGTGCATCGAGGATGCAAGCCGGCCGTTTTGCGTCTGCGCCCTGCTTGCGAGCGAACTGCCGGCACTGCCGCCGGAGGTCGCAGCCGAGGTCAAGGCTTTCTTCCGCTTTGCCTCGGCATGGCTGACCTCGGCGATGGAACGAGGCGCTCAGGACGGGAGTTTGAAACTGTCGAGCGAACCGCGCGTCGAGGCTGAAGCCTTCATGGCCTCCGTCCATGGCGCCATGCTCTCAGCCCGGGCCTACGGGACTCCGGAGGTCTTCGCCACCATTCTGGCTCCCACCTTGCAGCGGCTCACGCCAACCGCTGCTCGATAGAGCTCCGGACGGAATATACGCCCGAAGCAACAACCACGACCAGAAAGCTACCAACTAGTAGGAAGACAAGCATGTTCAAGACCATTCTTCCCGCTCTCGCGTTTGGGCTCAGCGCAATCGCGTCGGCGGCCCTTCCAGCGGCGCCCGCCCATGCCGAAGACCAGAAGGCCGAGCAGGTCCACGTCAGGGGCAGCATCGTCGCCTATAGCGGCTCCGCTCTCAAGGTGAAGACCCGCGAAGGAGAGACCATCGATGTCACGCTTGCCGACTGCTGGAAGCTGGCGAGCGTTGCAAATGCTGCGGTCACCGACATCAAGCCGGGCGACTTCGTCGGCATCGCATCCCTGCCGAGTGAAGGCGGCGGCGACGGCGCGCTTGAGGTGCTGATCTTCCCGCCGGCGATGAAAGGTGCCGGTGAAGGCAGCTACGGCTGGGACCTCAAGCCCAACAGCAGCATGACCAATGCGACCGTGGCCGACGCCGTCAAGGGCGTCGACGGCCGCACCGTCACCGTCTCCTATCACGGCAAGGATAAGAAGATCGCCATTCCGGACGGTACGCCGGTCGTGACCATCGCTCCGGCCACCAAGGACGATCTCGTTCCCGGCGCCGTCGTCTTCATCCCCGCCGAAAAGGCTGCCTCGGGTCCCCTCGCCCATCAGGTCCTTGTCGGAAAGAATGGCGTGGTCCCGCCCATATGACCACGTCGTCGCCGGTCGGCCGGGCCGCCCCCGGTTCGACCGGCGATTTACCAGGGAATGCCGCCTGACCGGCAGCCGATGGACCCGAACGACGGAGAACTTCGGCTCGCCAGCGGCCCGGCGGAGCTGAAAACCAGTCTCGATGACGGACGCCGCCGCTGATGACGGTGAGCCGCCCCTATCAGACCAACACCATCACACACAGGAAAGAGATCATGATGACCACCGATCAAACCACCATCGCGTCTGGCGACAGGGAAGAGTGGCTGACGCGCTATTACTTCACCCGCGCAGCCTTTTCCGCCATCTGGGTCGCCGCCGCCTTGACGGCCGGGCTCCAGTCGCTTGCCGTCGCGGCGGGTTTGCTGATCCTCTACCCGGCCTGGGATGCCGCCGCCAACCTCATCGATGCAGCTCGGAACGGCGGCCTGCCAAACAACCGCAGCCAGGCGATCAACGTCGCCGTCAGCGCGGTGACTACAGCTGCCGTGATCGTCGCCCTGACGATGAGCATGAACTGGGTTCTCGGCGTCTTCGGCCTCTGGGCGATCTTTTCCGGCCTGCTGCAGCTTGGAACCGCCGTCCGGCGATGGAAGACCGATGGCGGCCAGTGGGCGATGATCCTCAGCGGCGGCCAATCCGCGGTGGCAGGCGCCTTCTTCATCGCCCAGGCGCAAATGCCGGAAGCGCCGTCCATCGCCAACATCGCCGGCTATGCCGGCCTCGGCGCCTTCTATTTCCTGGTCTCGGCCGTCTGGCGAAGCGTCACGCAGATGCGGCGGAAGCGGGCCTGAGGCGAACGGGAGATCTCCCGTTCGGTTACGCATAGATTGGCGCGGGCGAAATTTCGAATACTCAATGCCATCCCCTGCGCCAGCGGGGGCTTCGCAAAACCCGCCTGCTGCGCCGGCGGGGGTACGGCGTACGCGCCCTCCACCCTCCGTCATCCCAGGCCTTGAGCCTGGGATCCATGCCCGCTGCCGATCGAGGCAAGAGTGGATCCTCGGGTCGAGCCCGAGGAAGCCGGAGCGTGGGGTGGCGGCTGGAGCAAGGGCAGCGGCGCATGCGAACATGATCGGCGACAGCTCACACGGTCGGCGATCTCGTTCTGCCGAGACGTGCAGCGGCGGTGTAACCGCACGCACCGCCTTGTGTAAGTTTTCAAAAAGCAGTTAGCTGCCATCGTTGGCTATGCCTCGTGTGCTGAGACGTGTCCGCATTTCGGGGGAAATCTCGTGCACTGGTCCAAACCCCTAAGACTGCATCTCGGCGTCTTGGTCGTCGCCTCGCTACTTTGCACCTCGACGCCAATCATCTGGCTGGCGTTCAGGCAAGGAAGCGATGCTGCCGTCAGTGCGGGCGTGCAGCAGATGCGCGAGATGAGCCTGCGGCTGATCGAGGGCTACCGCAATACGCTGCAGGGCGGCACCGAGGCGGTGGCACTGGCATCGACCCTGCCGCAGCTCACCTCCCCGCCGCCCCAGGATATCACGGCGAAACAGCAATTCTTTCTGGAGGTTCTCAGAAACGTCCCCAACGCGACAAGCGTCTACACCGGCTATCCTGACGGCTCGTATCTGCAGCTCATCAACACGCAAAGGCAGAATGTCCGCCGGATCCTCGCAGCACCCGATGGCACGGCTTTCGCGATCCGCACGATAGCACGCAGACAGGGCCCGGACGTCATATCGACGTTTCGCTTCCTCGACCGCCAGGCAAGCCCGATCGCCGAGCGTGACGTCGACTATGCATCATTCGATCCGCGGCAACGCCCCTGGTACCAATTCGTCATCCAGCACAGCGAGGAAGTATCCGTCGGACCGTATGTTGCGGGAACGCTGCAGCTTCCAACGCTGACGATCGCAGCACCGATGAGAGACGACGATCAGGTTGTCGTCGGCATCAACATCCACCTGATGACTGTCAGCCGGCTGCTGGATGCGCAGGAGATTTCGCCGCGGGCGCGCGCCTACATCATCGATGACGCCGATGATCTGATCGCCCATTCCGACCCGGCAATCATGAACAGGCTTCTCGACGTATGGTCGAAAAATGCCGATGGCGCCGTTGCCGTCGATACGACGAAAGACAGTTACGACACGAGCCTCGAAACGGTGGCGAGGCTCAGGCGGGATCCGGCCTTTGCAAGCGGCGGCGTGGTGCGGATCGATCTCGATGGCGAACGCCAGATCCTGCAGATCGCCCCCGTCGGTGTGTCCGGTCTGTTCAAGGGAAGCGTCGCCGCAATCGTCGTGCCCCTGGAAGATCTGGTGGCGGAGGCCAATCGGCTGCTGATGCACAATCTCCTGATTGCGGCCGCCTTCCTGATCGCGGGTGTCGCCGCCTCGGTGATGCTGTCCCGCATGGTCAGCCGCTCCCTTTATCGGCTGGCCGACGAGGCGCGCAGGATCGGCGATCTCGATGTCGGCGAGAAAGGTGCCTCCCATTCCTTCATATCGGAGATCAACACGCTGGCGAGCGCGCTGGCGGCAAGCCGCCATGCCATCAGCCAGTTTGCCCTCTATGTTCCGCGTGAAGTCGTCAGACGGATCGTCAATCCCGAAGGGCGAGCGGTCGCCAAGGCGCAGCGTCAGGATGTGACGGTGCTCTTCACCGACATCAGAGACTTCACCACCATATCCGAGCAGCATTCGCCCGAGGACGTGGTCGATATGCTGTCAGCCTATTTCGAACTGTTGAACACCATTGCCGAACGCAATGGCGGCACTGTCGTGCAATATCTCGGCGATTCCATTTTCGTCATGTGGAACGCCCCTGTTCCAGATGTCAGACATGCCGAAAACGGCTGCCGATGCGCGCTTGCCATGAAAGCGGCGATCGACGAGTTGAATGAAGCCAACCGCCAGAATGGCCGTCCCGCGCTCATCACCCGATTTGGATTACACACCGGCCCGGCGGTCGTCGGCAGTTTTGGCGCGATCTCGCGGCAGCAATACACAGCCATGGGCGACACGATCAATGTCGCCTCACGGCTGGAAGGATTGAACAAGGAATTCAACACCTCGATCCTGGTGAGTGCCGCCATATACGAGGCTGTCGGCACCCGCTTCGACCTCCGCCCGCTGGGCCTGGTGCCGGTCAAGGGACGCGCCGAGAAGGTCGATTTATGGGAGTTGTTTAGGGGAAGCGGCGACTAGCGATGGGCGATCCCGAAGCGGAGCCTTCGGATTGCTACAAACGGCAGCTTTGCGCCAAAAGCGGCCATATCGAAGGGTTGGCGATGACCAAAATGGGGCCGGAAGGAGACTGGCCGCATCTGGAGAGTTAGCCAGAAATGCAGTGCAGTTGCAGTTCGGGTCTCCCCGGACAGAACTGGGCACTTCCGCCGAAGCCCCGCTCGCAGCCAGACGTTCACAAAGGAGTATGACTGCTCGATCGAGGTGGAGACCGCCTAGGACATTACCTCTTACGATTTGTTGACTCACCCGCGCTTGAAAATTAACTTGCTAATTTGGTCGTTGGGCTTGTCCTCAGATGACGGATCAATCTCTTCAGCGTCGCCTTGCCGCCATCGTCGTTGCCGATGTGGTGGGATATTCACGCCTGATGGAGGCAGATGAAATCGCAACGCTTGAAAACCTCAGGGAACTTCGTTCCGGCACTATCGAGCCGGCTGTGATGCGTCACAAAGGTCGCATCTTCAAGGTCGTCGGCGACGGATTCCTGATCGAATTCGGCAGCGCGGTGGAAGCGGTCGCGGCAGCGTTGGAAATGCAACGGGCCACCACTGCCGTTCAGGCTTCCGGAGACCGGCGCCTGCTTTTACGTGTGGGCATCAACCTGGGAGATGTCATTGACGAGGGTTCAGACGTCCTCGGCGACGGGGTCAATGTCGCAGCGCGCCTCCAGACGCAGGCCGCGCCGGGAGGCATCTGCATTTCAGCCGGCGTTCACGGCGAGATCGTCGGCGAGATCGGCGACCGGTTCTTCGATGCAGGCGAACGCTACCTGAAGAACCTGACCCGCCCGGTCCACGTGTGGCATTGGCCGGATGCGCTGCAGAGCACATTGCCGCTGCCGGAAAATCCCTCGATCGCTGTTTTGCCGTTCACGAATATGAGCGGGGATGAAGCGGACGCGCCTTTCGTCGACGGCTTGACTGAAGACCTGATCACCGACCTTTCCCGGACGGCTGGCCTGTTCGTCATCGCGCGCAATTCCGTCTACGGCTACAAGGGCAAGCCGGTCAACGTAAAGCTGGTCGCCCAGGAACTCGGCGTCCGCTACGTCCTGGAGGGGAGTGCCAGACGCGCAATGGGCCGTGTCCGCATCAATGCCCAACTGGTCGACGCGCTTGGCGGCGGGCACTTGTGGGCCGAAAGATTTGACCGGACGGTGGAAGATGTTTTCGAATTACAGGACGAGGTTAACGCCAAGATCGTCGAAGCCCTCGTCGGCCGGCTGACCATCCCGCCACCGCGCAATCGGCCGAAGAACTTTGAAGCCTACGACCTGTGTGTGCGCGCCCGCCTGCTGACCGAAGAGTCGCCGCAAACCGAGCGTGAGGCCTATATGCTGCTCCAACGCGCGGTCAAGCTCGAGCCATCCTATGCCGAGGCGCTTGGCCTGCTCGCCTATAACCGCTGGCTGGCCTGGACTCATTTCGGCGAACCCGAAGATCCCAACCGTCAGATGGCGGTGACATCAGCGCAGAAGGCGGTCGACCTAGATCCCAACGATGCCGGCTGTCGTTACGTTCTGGGGACCATTTTGGCTTATGAGCGGCAATGGGAGGAATCGGAGGCCGCCTTCGCCAAGGCCCTGGAGCTGGATCCCAACCACGCCGACACCTGGGCCGCCATGTCGGACATGTCCGTGCTGGACGGCAGGATTGCCGACGGACTAGCGCAAATCGAAAAAGCTCTGCGGCTCAATCCCCATCCAACCTGCTGGTATCTTTGTCATCTTGGGCAGGCGCAGTACGCAGCGCGTGACTATGAGGCGGCAGCCGCTACCCTCCGCAGGGAAGACACGTATCGGACCAACTCACGCAAATTCCTGGCTGCTGCGCTTGCGCAGTTGGGCCACCTTGAGGAGGCGCGGCGAGAAGCAGAATTGTTCCTGATCGCCCACCCTCACTTCACGGTCGGCCATTGGCTCAGCTCCCAGCCGCTGCGCGATGCATCTGTACGAGACCACTTTGTCGACGGCTTTCGAAAGGCCGGCCTGCCGGAGATGTGACAGCGGGTGGGAACAATCGCGACGCGTATTTCTTTCGTCATTTGATCATGGCCTCCAAGGTATCGCCAATGGGATGGGAAGCACTCGGGCAATGGGGTGAAGACGCGGTTCGCATCGAACGGCTCGCCGGTGGAGTTGCCAACGACGTGTGGAGCGTTCGCGTCCACGGGCAGCTCGCGGTCGCTCGTCTCGGCTCCAGGAGCGACGCTGATCTTGCATGGGAAGCCGAGCTGCTCCAATACCTCGACCGTGAAGGCATGACCGTTCCAGTGCCAATTCCGACGACTGACGGCCGGCTGTTCGTGGACGGTCTGGTGGTGATGAAATACATGGAGGGCGGACCGCCCGAGACGGGGTCCGACTGGCGTCGCGTGGCCGACACTCTGCGCGAGCTGCATCGGCTGACGCAGGGCTGGCCGCAGCGCCCGGGCTGGCGATCGTCGACCGACCTCCTGCATACTGAGACCGGAACGAGGATCAACCTTACCGCGATGCCGCCTGAGGCTGTTATTCGATGTCGAGCAGCGTGGGCGCGGCTCACCGGGCGTCAGACATGCGTCGTCCACGGCAATCCCAATAGCCCCGGCAACGTCCGCATCACCGCAGATCGGGTCGCGTTGATCGACTGGGATGAGTCACATGTCGACGTCCCCGACCTTGACCTGGCGCTGCCCGACAACGCCGCCGATCTCGACGACGGCGCACATGACATCGCCGCGCAAGCCTCAGCCGCATGGGAAGCCGCCGTCTGCTGGCAGGACGAATACGCCGTCAAGCGGCTTGCCGAGGTTCGAGCGGTGTTGAGTTGAAAGGGGCTGTCACACGCCCGCGCTGAGCGTGATGAGAAGTTCATCCAACTGCTCGAACTGCTCGGGCAGCGCGTCTTCCATGCCGACGAACGACTGGTCGAGCGCTTCCTTCGAGGGATAGAGTTCCTGCAGGACCAGCAGCGTCCTGCCGTCCTCTTCCTCGAAGGTCACCGTGGTGACGGCGCCCTCCTCCCCGCCTTCGTCATTGGTCCAGACGAGGCGCGATGGCGGCGACACGTCGAGATACTTGCCGAAGAAGGCCATGGCGTCGGCGGCGTCGTGTCCGAACGTGATGCGATAGCTGCCCCCGGTGCGAACATCCATCTCGCAGGAAAGCAGGGGCACGCCCATCGACTTCGGCGCCCACCACAGCTTGAACAATTCGGGCTTGGTCCACGCGTCGAATACGAGGTGAACCGGGCCGTTGAAGGTGCGCGTCACCACGAGTTCAAGCTCCGACCTCCGTTCGACCACCGTGCGGCCGTTACTCGCTCTTTCCCCCATCGATTTTCTCCTTCCGTTTCAGGGCCTCGATGACTTGATCAAGCGCGTCGAAGCGTGCGTTCCAGATCTGGCGGCGCGCTTCGATCCAGGCCGCCTCTTCCTCGAGCCCGCGTGAGCCGAGCCTGCAGGTCCGCACGCGCCCGACCTTCTCCGTCGTCACCAGCCCTGCCTGCTCCAACACGCCGATATGCTTCTTCATACCCGTGAGGGTCATGTGGAATGTCTCTGCGAGCTCAGTGATCGAAGCATCCGCACTGCCGAGCTGCTCCAGAACGCCGCGTCGCGTGGCGTCCGAGAGCGCGGCAAAGGAGGCACTAAGGCGAGCTGTCGAAAACTGAACCATATAGTTCAGTGTTTAGCACGCGGAGCGGCGTCATGCAAGGGGCCGAGATCGGCCGGAGGATAGCGGCTAGCGTTGGAAAGTGAGGTGCATGGTGCCGCTCGGTGACGTTTCCGCCTTGACGGTGCAGCCAGCTTCCAGGCCGCGCAGGTCGTCCCACAGGCGGATGCCGCGCCCGAGCAAAATCGGCGTGATCGCAACATGAAGGCGGTCGACAAGGCCAGCTTTGAGATAGTCGCGAACGACGGTAGGACCACCGCCTATCCTCACATCCTTGCCGTTTGCGGCCCTTACAGCCTGCTGGAGCGCATCATCAGGGGTGGCATTGAGGAAGTGGAAAGTAGTGCCACCGGCCATCTCCAGAGAGGCTCGTGGCTTGCGGGTGAGGACGAAGACCGGACACCCGAACGGTGGCTCGTCGCCCCACCAGCCACGCCAGTTCGGATCGTCGGGAAAGTTGTGGAGACCGAACATGCCGGCGCCCATGATCTCGGCGCCCACATTCTCGAAATATTCCTTCGCATAGTCGTCGTCGAGACCTGTGGTCCCTTCCCTCGTCGTATCCTTGAGCACGCGCTCACGGAACGTCCGCGTTGCCGCATACGCGCCGACGAGACGCGGCCAGTCCTCGCCGAACGGGGCTTCAGGCGTCTGGTCCGTCGTTGTCGCGAAACCATCGAGCGAGATCATGAGATCGACACGAACTACCACTGGAGTCCTCCTTGCGGGTTGTTGCACCATATCTGCCCCACCATTCAGGATACTAAGGCAACTACCTTCATATTCGGGGCCAGATACTAAGGCAAGTACCTTTTTATCCTTGACCGCCGCCACCGACCATTTTACGGATTGATATGCCTTACCATTCGACCCCTCTCGACCTCGCCTTTCACGCTCTCAGCGACCCGACCCGCCGTGCCGTGGTGTCGCGGCTGGTCGACGGCGAGTTGCCTGTCAGCGCGCTTGCCGAGCCTTTCGACATGGCGCTGCCCTCCTTCGCCCAGCATCTCAAGGTGCTGGAAGATTGCGGCCTGATCGCCAGTGAGAAGCGCGGGCGCAGCCGCTGGTGCCGGCTAGAGCGGGCGCGCTTCGACGAGGCGGCGGACTGGATGGTAGCGGAGCGCCGGCGCTGGACCGAGCGGTTGGATCGCCTGGAAGTCTACCTGGACAAAACCGAAGAGGATGATGAAGGACATGGCAAGCCTGTTTGAGACATGGTCGCTCGACCGCGAAATCGTACTGGTGAAGGTGCTCAACCACCCGCGCGACAAGGTCTTTGCCGCCTGGATGGATCCCAAGGCGCTTGGCGAATGGTACGGCCCGGCCGGCCTCAGCATCGAGAGCCACGAAGCCGATATCCGCGAGGGCGGGCTCTGGCGGTTCGACATGGTGGGCGTGTTCGAGGGCCGGGAGCAGCGCTTCCCCAACCTCATGCGCTTTCTGGAGATCGTGCCGAACGAGCGGATCGTGATGGATTATGGCACGCCCGACCCTGACGACCCCGACCGTTTCCGCGCCACGGTGACCTTCGATGAGCAGGCCGACGGCAAGACGGTGCTGACCATGCGCCAGCTCCACCCCAGCGCCAAGCGCCGTCAGGTGGTCATCGGCTTCGGCGCGGTGGAATACGGGCTGCAGACGCTGGATGGACTCGCCGCCTGGCTGGACCGCTGAGCGCCAGGCGCCGCGCGCGGCTGGCAAGGGGAAGGAAGGCGCTGCTACACTTGTCCTCTTCTCCTCAGCGGGGAAAGATGCCCGGAAGCAGAAATTCCGGCCAGCCGCCAGGGCAGAAAGATTGGCAAAAGCGCCGCCTCGATCTCCCTCCTTATCATGTGGTTGCTGGCGCCACCTGATTGCAGCGGCAGCCACCTTCGAGCCTCACTCAACCTCCCTTTGGTTAGCGAAACCCCTCCTCCGTCATCCCAGGCCCTGAGCCTGGGATCCATGCTTGCTGCTGATTGAGGAGGCCAGAGTGGATCCTCGGGTCAAGCCCGAGGAGGACGGAGCGCGGGGTGGCGTCTGCAGCAGGAACAAGCGACCTATCCCGACATGATCGGGAGCCATCAACACCGATTTTGTCCCATGATTTCGACCATGCAAAATTACCCTTTGACATTACGCTATCCACAATATATCCATATGGCTATATAGCTAGATGGTGATATATGGACGACAAGCTCGATGCGATTTTCTCCGCACTCGCCGATCCCACGAGGCGGGCAATTCTTGGGCGGCTTGCGAACGGCAAGGCGACGGTGGCCGAACTCGCTGATCCCTTCGAGTTGTCTCAGCCTGCCATATCGAAGCATCTCAAGGTCCTGGAACAGGCCGGGTTGATCCGCTCCGGCCGTGAAGCGAACTCACGTCCCCGCGTCCTCGAGCCGGCCGCGTTGAAGACCGTTGCTGCTTGGATCGCCGATTACAGACGCTTCTGGGATCAAAGCTTTGACCGTCTCGATGACTATCTGTCCAAGGTACAAGGATACGAAAATGACTAATCCAGAGACCAACACCGACAACACCCACCACGTGGTTCTTGTTCGAAAGTTTGATGCTCCATGCGATTTGGTTTTCAGAGCATGGACCGACCCGAAAGCGTTGGCGCAATGGTGCGGTCCGCACGGTTTCAAGGCGGTGGGCGACCGACTTGAAGCCTGGCCCGGCGGTAGACACCGCGCCTGTCTGATCGCGCCAGATGGAGAAGAGCATTGGGTCGGCGGACAATATCTGGAGGTCGAGCCGCCGCACAGGCTTGTCTTCACACATGCCTGGGAGTCCGCAACCGGCGAAAATAGCCCGGAAACAGTCGTCACCATCACCTTCAGGGACAGCGACGGAGGCACGGAAATGACTTTTCGGCAGAGTGGATTTGATAGCGCATCGTCACTTGAGGGTCATGAAGACGGCTGGTCGCAAAGTTTCGAGCGATTGAGCTTGTTTCTCGGGACTGAATCCGAAGGGTGAGATCATGCCTAAGGCCGCGATGAAGCTCTATTATTGCGAGACGCTCAATCCCCGGAAGGCCTGCGCCGCCGCTCGTTTTCTCAAAGCAGACGTCGAGTTCGTCAGGGTTGACCTGGCAAACGGAGAACAGCGCACCGCAAAATTCCTGGCGCTTAACCCGAACGGGAAAGTCCCGGTGCTGCAGGATGATGCCGGAACTTTATGGGAAGCGAACGCGATCATGTGCAGGCTGTCTGACAGCGTCGCATCGGATTTCTGGCCGCATGACCACCGCCAGATCGACGTGCTGCGCTGGTTGAGTTGGGATGCCAGTCACTTCACCCAGCACGGGGCAACGCTCTGGTTTGAAACCCTGATCAAGCCGTTGTTCGGCGGGGAGCCTGACGGCGCCGTGATCGAAAATGCGAAGACGAGTTTTCGGCTCCATGCGCGCGTGCTCGACGATCATTTGGCCGAGAACAGCGTCGCCGTCGGGGCGACACTGACTGTAGCAGACTTCGCATTGGCCGCTGCACTTCCTTATGCGACTTCTGCTGAAATTCCACTTGCCGAGTTTCGGCATATACAGGCGTGGTACGGACGGCTTGAAGAACTGGATGCGTGGCGGAACCCTTTCCCAGCCTAAGAGGGCACGGGCGAAGGACCTTTTTGCCAGGGTGAAAGGCGTTGGCAAAGGCACGTGAATTAATCGAGATCGGCCAGCTGATGTCACAGGAGAAAGATCGCGACGGCAATGAGAAAAAGCACTGCGCTTCAGGCGTGCGCGGGGCGCCAATGCGGATAGGTGACATAGGCGGTGAGCGCGCCCTCCTCATGCGTGCTGATCGTCACCGTTTCACCTTTGGGCATGTAGACGATCTCGCCCGGCCCGGCGGTGACCGTTCCCGCCTCTGTCGCGACGGAAAGACGCCCTTCCAGAACGATCATGACGTCGTCAACAACAATCGTTTCGGTCAGGCTCTGGCCGGGCGCGTAGCGTCCATAGCCGATAGTGATCGGCCCTCCATGCCGCTCGTCGACCAGATTGCCGACGGAGATGTCGGCCTTCTGTCCGGGGGAACGATCGAGGACCGCATCGGTAATTGCGAATTTCTGCATCTTCATCGTCTTCCTCCATGCCGTAGGCAGAGCTAGGGCGGAGGAATTGATACGCCAAGACGGATGATGGAATTCTCGGGCGAGCAATTCCGCTCCGCCGCATGCGGCCATGGCATAGAAGCGCCGACAGCGGACATTGCGGCCCGCGCAAAACATCCTATTTTGCGATGTCGGGAAACTACGGAAAACAAGGCCGCTTCAATCGGGCGCTTTGCAACCGATCTACTGGCTGCCTTACTGGAGATGAAGCATGTTCACCCACGTGATGATTGGAAGCAACGACTTGGAGCGGGCCAGAAAATTCTACGACGCCACGTTCGCTGCATTGGGAGGCAAGCCCGGCGAGATGGATGCAAGAGGCAGGCTGATCTATGCCCACGAGGGTGGTCGGCTGATGATCACGAAACCGATTGATGGCAAGCCGGCGACCGCAGCCAACGGTGGGACTATCGGTATCGCCGCCGCCAGCCCCGACCATGTTCTAGCGTGGCATGCCGCCGGTACCGCGCATGGTGGCACAGCGATCGAGAGCCCGCCGCGGGAACGTCCGAACGGGTCGTTCGTCGCATATCTTCGCGATCCTGACGGAAATAAACTGAGCGTGCGGTCGCAGCCGACGAAGTGAGTTAGCCTTCAGCTGCGCCTACTGGACAGCGTGGTCAGACGGCAGAATTTCGTTCGCTCACATGCAGGAGCGACCCATTCGCCCTCAACCCTGCGCCGGCTCCCACAGCTCGACTGGGTTACCTTCGGGATCATGAATCCGGGCAAAGCGGCCTACCTCCGAGTTCCACTCGTCCCGTGTTTCAACCGTGATCCCGCTTGCCATTAGGTTGGCGATCAACCCGTCGAGATCGTCCACGCGGAAATTGACCATCCATTGTTGTTCCGCACGACCGAAATAATCGGTGTCCTTCGAGAAAGGACCGAATATCGTCATGCCGGCCTCCTGCTGCCAAACCGACTTGTGCAGGTCGTCAATACCGAGATGCTTTTGATACCACTCAGCCAGGCCGGCCGGGTTGGCCGCCCTGAAAAACACACCGCCGATTCCAACGGCCTTCGGCATAGGATTCTCCTCATCTTGAAACAGAAATATGCAATCAATCGGGGACGCGTGCAACCGCCGAGGGCAAACACGCGCTCTCAATATCCAGCCATGGCTTCTGCCACCGCAGCGTCGGAGACATCCTTTGCCACCTCGGCGATCAATGATCTCAGCCACCGGTGGGCGGTCGTTTCGGTAGCGGACATGCCATGCCTGTTCTACCGGGAAGTAGCTGTTCGGGGCGATGGTGAACTGCCGTGTCGCTCGCGCCGGATCGAACGCCTGCTGGGCGGCTCGCTGTATTATCTGGACCCGCCCATAACAGGTACGATCTAACCCATCCGGATGATTGTAATCACTGGTCCGATCTGTAGTTTAGAGCAGGTTTCCGGCGACTCCGCGCGAAATGGTCGTCGATGGGGGCTCGATCTTCGCGACGAACTGTCTTTTCAAAGATCATGCCCGAAGAAAGCAGATGTGGCTGGTGTGTAAAGGAACCTTCATGGCTGGAGCAGCCTTGATCGGCCCGATAGGCTCCATGTGATCGGATGATGTTTGAAAGGTAACGACATGCGCAAAACAATGGCAGTCGGCCTGGCCGCCTTGATCGCCATCTACTTTCTCGGCGGCATGAGCGCGAGACGTGAGATCTTTCCTTGGCCACAACTTTCCGCGCTGAAGAAACAGGTTGTCGGAGAGAAGGTGGGGGCTCCAAGCCGTTACACGTTCGACGACAAGGAACGGCTCATCGGCGATGAATCGAAAACGCTTGTGACCTGCCCGGCGCAGACCGACCGAACTGCCGTCTTACTCATTCTTGGCCAATCGAACGCGGCCAACTACGGAGGACAACGGCACCGGTCGAATTATGGCGCTCGCGTTGTAAACGCCTTTGACAAAAAGTGCTTTGTCGCAGCGTCGCCACTTCTTGGGTCGACCAATACCAGGGGAGAATACTGGACGCTTCTTGCGAATAATCTGATCGCATCGGGACAAAACGACAACGTCATCCTCGCGCCTCTCGCCTATTCCGGATCTGAGGTCGCGCGATGGGCGGCAGATGGTGACTTTAATCCCGTGCTGGTCGATACAGTGAAACAGCTTCAGGATTCCGGTTACCGGATAACGAACGTCCTCTGGGTGCAAGGAGAGGCGGACCTCGTTATCGGCACCACTGCGGAGGCCTACCAGGAACGTTTCATGTCGATGGTCGACACGTTGCGTCAGCACGGCGTCGAAGCACCCGTTTACATTTCGATCGCATCGAAATGCCTCGAGCCGAGCAACGGTGGTTTCAAGGAGCATATTCCGGACAATGCGGTGGTGCGGGCGCAACTGGCCCTGTCAAAAAGCGGCCACGGTATTCGAGAGGGCGTCAATTCCGATGCGTTACTCGATGGAGACGACCGCTACGACGATTGCCATTTCGGGGCCACAGGCGGGGAGAAAGCGTCACAGGCATGGCTGAACCTTCTGCGCTCCGATGGCCGCCTGGAAAGCTCGCGATAGTCTTGCCTGAACTGGTTTTGGCGCCTTCGCGAGTGGCGGCCTCGGGCCCTGCCCGGTATTCGACACCTTGTCGCTTGTGCCCCAGCAAGGCAGGGCGCCTCGTTAAGAGGTCGCCCTGTTGTTCGTGTTTCTTTTGATGATCAGAGCTTTCCCTCTGCCAGCAATTCGCGGGTTCGCTTCAGTGTCGACAGCAGGGCGGCCTTGTAGCCGGTTTCGCCATCGAATTGCGCCTGCTCGGCCTGCTCTTCCGGGCCATCCGGCTGTTTGCCGCGCAGGCCGAGATAGCAGTAGAAGCGCAGTTGCAACCGGCCATCTTCATCTTCGAAAAGCTCGTTGACGATCGCTCCCTCGCGTGGCCCCGCCGCCTGAAAGAAGGTGACTTTGCTTTGCGGCTCCAAGGTGATGATCTCGCGCAGATCCAGCCCGGCAATCGTCGCCTCGCGCACGAAGTGGGTTGGGCTTTCCTCCACGACATCGCAGCGGGTGCAGAGACCGGCGGGAAGAAAGGGCCGGGCGTCGCGTGCCTTGCGTTCGAGACCTTGCCAGGCCTCGCCGCGCGTCAACGGGGTTTCGCCTTCCGGGTTCACCGGAACTGTGGCGGTCGAATAGATCATGACTATACTCCTTGTGGTCAGAGATCGCTGTTGCTGCCTCAGGCGGAGGCAACGGTTTCCGAGGCGAAGGCGCGATAAGAGCGCAGCGGGCGGCCGAGCAGCTTTGTCAGACGTTCGACGTCGCCGGTCTCGGGCAGCATTCCGTCAGTCAGGAAACGCTCGCCCATCAGCCGCATGTCGTAGGCCATCCAGGCAGGCATGAACTGCTTGAGGTTCTGCTCGAAGCCCTCGGTATTGTCGCCGCCATAGGCGATCGGGCGGGCGAGCACGTCCGACCAGATGGCGGCGATATCGGCTCCGGTGAGTGTCTCCGGACCGACGAGGTTGATCCGCTCGAGCGCCAGCGGCTCCGAGGCCTGTTCGCGGCGCAGCAGCTCAAGGGCGGCGATCTCGGCGATATCACGGACGTCGATCATGGCGAGACCCTTGGCGCCGACCGGCATCGGGTAGGCGCCGTAGCCGGTGATGACGTCTTTGACCGTCAGATCGTTCTGGATGAAGTAGGCCGGGCGCAGGATCGTCGCCTTGAAACCCATCTGCTCGATCATCCGCTCGACGCCGAACTTACCGGCGAAATGCGGCACGTTCACGTAGACGTCGGCATGGATCACCGAGAGATAGACGATCCGCTCGATGCCGGCCGACCGGGCAACATTCAGCGCAATCAAAGCCTGGGTGAATTCGTCCGGCGCCACGGCGCTGAGCAGGAACAGCGTCGATACGCCCGACATGGCGCTGCGCAATGAGTCGACATCGAGGAAGTCGGCCTGCACGACGCTGACACCAGCCGGGAAATCGGCTTTCGACGGGTCGCGGACAAGGGCGCGGACATCGGCGCCGCGCTTGACGAGGTGTTCGACGACTTGGCGGCCGACATTGCCCGTGGCGCCGGTAACGAGAATGGTCATGGTTTTTCTCCGTGTTGGGTTGCTTGACACCTCGAATATGTGTGGTTCACTGGTAGTCTGATAGACGGTGATTTTAGACAGACCGTCTCGCTGATGGAACGGACATGGATCTTCTTGCGCTTGCCGATTTCAATCTTGTTGCCCGCCACGGCGGTTTCGGCAAAGCTGCACGGGCGACCGGCCGGCCGAAGGCGACATTGTCGCGCCGCGTCGCCGAGTTGGAAAGCGGTCTCACTCTGCGGCTGTTTGAACGGGGTGCGCGTAATCTGAAGCTCACCGAAGAAGGACGGGCGCTGTTCGAGCGGACCGGGGCGCTGCTTGCCGAGCTGGACGAGACGGCTGCGGCGATTGCCTCGGGCGGTCAAAAACCCAAGGGCAGATTGCGGATCAGCGCCCCTTTACATTTTTCCCAGACCGCCATGGGCAGAATCGCCGCCGGCTTTGCCCTCCAATACCCGGAGGTCAGGCTCGAGGTAACAAGTGAGGACCGGGCCGTCGATATGATCGAGGAAGGCTATGATCTGGTCATCCGGGTCAATCCCGATCCCGACGAAAGCCTGGTCGGACGGGCGTTTCTGCGCGACCGCCTGGTGGTGGTGGCAAGCCCCGATCTACCTCGCCCGACCGGCGGACGCGCCGCTCCCGGCGTTGCGCGTGGCGCAGCCGAAGCGCAGACATGGCAGGTGAAGACATCGGGCGGCCGGTCGACGATCAAGATCGAACCCGTGCTCACCTTATCGACGCTCATCACCATCCGCGATGCGGTGCGCGCCGGCGTCGGCGCAGGCCGTCTACCCATTTCGCTGGTGAGCCACGACCTGGCGGACGGCACTCTGGTCAATTGGGGAGATATCGACGGCCCCGAAATCGCACTCTGGACGCTCTACCCATCGCGGCGACTGCTCAGCGCGCGCGTCTCGGCGTTCCTCGACTTTCTGAAGCAGGCCTTCCCCAACGGCACGCCCGAGGAACTGGCCGCCTATATCGGCAGGTGATGGCCGAACCCGCTTTCGGGCGTAGAGAGTCTGGTCCATAATCGACGAGATCGACATCCGAAGGAGAGCAGTGTGTTTCGTTATCTACTTGGCGCAGTATTAGCGTCCGCGCCGCTCGCTGCCGCCAATGCACAACCTCCAAATTTTTGCAGAACCAGTGTCAAACCTAACGAACCTATCGAGTCGCGTTTCATGGGAATCGAGTACGCGCTGATCATGCATGTGCTTGCGGAGAGATATTGCGGGGCGGAGCCGAAGTCGATGCGCCCGCGATTTTTACAATATGTCGAGAAATAAGGCTGTGGTCCTGGAACCGAGATCTATTCCGATCTCGAGGCGGCGATTGCCAAGATGGAGGGAGCGAGCCTGAAGCTTCTCGCTCAGAATGGAGAAGCCGGACTGACGATCTCCGAACCGCAGGTGCAGGAGTGGGCGTCGGCCACGACGAAAGAGCTTGGGGGATGCGACGCATTGAAAGCCGCGCATGATGCCGAGCTTCAGCAGTAGGTCGCGATAACAGAAACTGTTAGCGGCATGCATTGCGGCTCGGTGAATAGGTTCAAACGGGAGCCACTGAGCCAGTAGCAGTCGGTTTCGCTCCCACGCCATAGCGGTTAAGATGGGTTAGCTGAGAGCGGGCGCGGTCGCTGCGTCGGACCACCTACGTCAGGAGGGCAGTATGAAATCGCCAACAGTGAGAGTGATGGCCGCGGCCGAGGAAGATCTGGCGATCGAAACGGTCCTGCTGGCGTTTGCAGCGGATCCTATGGCACGATGGACCTGGCCGCATGCACACCAGTACCTTGCGGCCATGCCGCGAATGATCCGGGCGTTCGGGAGCAGCGCCTTCTCTAACGGAAGCGCCTTTTGCACCGACGGCTACGCCGGGACGGCGCTGTGGCTACCGCCGGGAGTGCATTCCGACGAGGAAGGACTTGGTGCGGTGCTCGAGAGCACGGTTGCGCGCGCTCTTGCCCCCGAAACCGCGGCCATATTCGAGCAGATGGCCACGTACCACCCGACCGAACCACATTGGTACCTGCCCCTGATCGGCGTCGACCCGGCTCATCAAGGCAAAGGTCACGGCGACGTCTTGATGGCGTACGCGCTCGCACGGTGCGATCACGACCACGCGCCAGCCTATTTGGAATCCTCGAACCCGCGCAACATTCCGTTCTACCGACGCTACGGCTTCGAACCGCTCGGCGCGATCCAGCTCGGTTCGTCGCCGACGCTCGTCCCGATGCTGCGGCGGCCGCGTTGAGCTCCAGTTCGATCAGATAAGTTTGTGGCATACGGGCGCCGAGCGCGCGGCCCCCAACATCCGAAGCCTGGCAGCAGTGATGCAACTGTATCAAGCCGTCTCGTCCACTTCTTCGTCGAGATTGTGCACCGGCAGATAGGCGTTCTTCTCCATCCACTCGCCGACGAGATACCTGATGGCGTCTTCTCGCGTCATCACGAGTTCGCTGCAACTCCACTATCTAGTCGGAAAAGTAGCCGCGTAAAATTTGAGAAATGCTCGAAAAAGGAAAGCATATATTCCGATTAACATGAGCGCCCCAAATGAAATCCCTAAGTACAACACTGCAAACACATGGTCTTTTCTCCCTAACACCCACTCATAAACAAAGCACTTCCCAATAGTGCAGCGATCAGAGCCGGGAAATTTCCATAGAATTACATTGAATATAATGTATGCAGACAATAAAATAACAAAACTTTTTAGGAGGATCGGAGATTCGTTGGGCGTTTTAAGGTTTGCAACCGGCGTTAGGCGAAAACCACTGGCATGCATTATAATAAAAAAGCATAGACTTGAGATTATCTGACTGCCTATTAGAAGAATAGTAGTGTTCTGATTTGAAAGAATTAACTGACACGCGCTCGCAGTCAGACCGCTCGGAAGAAGTATGGCACCTAAAAATGCCTCGCCGCTCGTTGGCATTTTCTTTGCTATAGCGATACCGCAAGCATACGCAGCCCAAACTGTTACTACAATTGGAACTGGGCCAATGACCCACGGCAAAGCCAAAAAAAGACATCTATCCCACGAAGCTTGTACAGGCGCAGCATTTCAAGCATGACCTGCAACTATCGATTTTTTAGCAATGCTGAGGTCACGCTCCAATGTCAATGCTAGCAGGTCTCGAGAGCGATTGATTACGGCCTTGCGCAGCCGAGCGCGGCCTGGCGGAGCATGATCTGGAGATCCGCTCGCGAGATATCCGCGATACGATCGGCGGCGTCTTCGAGGAGGGTGGCGGTGTGGGTGGTCAAGTCGGCTGAACTCTGGTTGGCGGCCACGACAAGAAAAGCCTTCCTGCGAAATTCCTCGAATCAAAGTCGATTTTAGAGTAAAATTAACCAGTGCATAGAGAGGGCGGAAACGTCCTTGCGCGCCGCATGCGTCGCGCAGCGCTTACGAAGGAAAGATGAGCCAATGAAAAGGTTAGCAATCGTTATCCTGTCGCTGGTGACGGCGCTGACGAGCGTCCCGCAGGCCATGGCGTTTCCCACCATTGCCGTCCCGAAGATCGAAGCCCCGGAGGCGCAGCCGGTCCAGTACAGAAATTATCGCGGTGGGTACCGAGGCGGTTATCGAGGCTATCGCGGGCGTGGATACCGCCATGGTGGCGACGATTGGGCCTGGGCACTCGGCGGGCTCGCGACCGGCGCAATCATCGGCGGAATGCTGGCGCAGCCCAGGTATTATGGCCCCAGCTACTACGGTGGGGGCTACTACGACCGGGGCTACTACGGATCGCCCTATTACGGTCCGCCGCGCTACTACGGGTCGACCATTTACCGTCCGCGCTACTACGCGCCTTACCGCCCGCGCTACTACGCGCCGCGTTACCGCCAGGTCTATAGTGGCGGCAACGGACATACGCGCTGGTGCTATGCGCGCTACCGGTCCTACAGGGCTTACGACAACACGTTCCAGCCCTATTACGGTCCGCGACGGGCGTGCATCTCGCCCTATTGATGATTGCGGGCGCGCATGCCTGGGCGCTCGCCGTTGAAGCGTGGCGCGATTTTCGGGACTGAGGGCGATACCCACGGTTCCGGTCAGGCCAAGCCATTGCCGCAGCAGGCATGCGCCCTTTTGACGGTCATAGAGGCCGTTGTTGCCTCGGACCGAAAGCGGCCATCGCATTGCTTTGACACGACGATCTATGCGCCGACACAAGCGGTGAGAGCGCCAGGCCTAATAGCCGCGTTGCGATGCGGCCCGCGTCACAGCCGCGTCCTCCATGACGTAGGTCGCATATCGGTGGTCGCGGATCAGTGTTATCTTTTGATCCCTCCATTCAAGCAGCATGAAATATGCAGGAGCAGCGGACGGCGCAGCCGAGACCAGCAATATTTCCCTGCCCTCCAGAGAAGCCGGTTCGATCCAAACCCGCGGATAGTCCGCATAATAGGAAAAGAACCGGCCAACGTTCGCCGCACCGGAGACCTGCGGCCGTCGTGCCTGACGAAGCTGAACATCCTCGGCAAGCAGGCTGCGCAGGGCCGTCCAATCCCTCGCGTTGAAGAGCGCTGCGAAATTCAGAACCTCGGCACTTGGGGGCTGCGGAACGTCGGACTCTCTAGCGGAGATGGATCGCAATCCTGCCCGACCACGCGAGAGATGGGCTTTGACAGCATCGATACTCAGATCCAATAGTGCGGCGATGTCTGCGATCGGCTCTCCGAGCACATCCTTGAGGATCACCGCGCTACGCTGCGGCACCGGCAATTTGGCATAGTGAGCCAGGGCGATCCGCACCGTGTCCTGCCTTATCAACGCATCCTCCGGATCGACAGCAGTGACATCAGCCAGATCAAAGGCCGTCTCCAGCGGCTCCGACCGGCGGGTACTTCGCTGGCGCAGCGCATCGATGGCGCGATTGTGAACGATGCGAAACAGCCAGGGTCGCAGCGGCGTCTCGGACGAGATCGAACCGACCGTCGCGAACGCACTGACCAACGCGTCCTGTATCACGTCCTCGCCGTCGATCACCGAGCCGACCAATCGCGCGGCATAGCGATGCAGTTCCGGGCGAACTGCATCCGCCTCCTTGGCCAGCGCCGCGTAGAGTGTGTTCTTCGCTTCTGCTTCGAGGGCAGCTTCATCCATCATTCGATGACCGTCACGCCCGTATCTCCACGCACGGCGTAGATCATGGCCTCTTCCAGTGCCGTCTTACCGATCAGTTCGGCTACAGTATCGCCAAAGCCGCGCGGTGTCATGTCCGGCCAGGTCGCGGCCTGTTCGGCGAATGTCCGGCCCGCCGCCACAGCATAGCCGGAGATTCCGGCGTTGCCCACGCCGGTTCCTGCGAACATCTGCCGGGGAACAATGACCCGGAAACGCAGGCGGAGGCCGAGCTGCGTCGACAAGCCCTCGGCATATTTTGCAATGAACCACTGCGCCCGTTTTGCTCCTGCATAGCCTCCGGACAGCGGCGAGCCCTGCACCGCGGCTCCGCTGGAAACGAGAACGACCAGCCCGCCCGGCGCCATCGGCAAGGTCAGAGCGGCCTGTACCCAATGCAGGGCGGCCTTCACATCGACGTTCCAGTTGGTCGTGAACGCCTCCCAGCCAACACGGTCGATCCGTTCCATGGGCGGTTCCGCGCCGGCGTTCATGATGACGACATCAGGTCGTGTCTCCGACATGATCCTCGTTGCGGCGTCGGCACTGGTCGCGTCAGCAGCCACGGTCGTGACGGCCAGTTGCTCTCTGAGCGCCCGCAAAGTCGTCGCGTCGCGCGCCACGACGGTCACTTTAGCTGCGCGCGCTACAAACGCCTCGGCCATTCCGAGGCCCAAACCGCGGCTACCACCGACGACAATTATTCGTTTTCCATCCAAATCCATGTTGTTTTCCTCATTCGATCCAAACCGCGCAAAGGCAGTCGCTACAAGGACGTTCGAATGAGCTGAAAAGAGTCATCATTTTCGCGCTTGTCATTGAGTTAGCTGTGTCGCCAAACCTTTACCGCTAAGGTCAGCAGGATTGCGGCCAGGGCCGGCAGGAGGAAGGCGTTCGGCACTATGCCAAGCAAGAGGCCGCCGGCAAAGGTGCCGACGATCGAGCCCCCCGCCATGACCAGCATCGGGAAGTTCGCTCGGTTCATGGTCCGGGTGTCTTCGTTGCGGCAGGCGCTACGCACATCTTATTCTGGTAGTCCCGTGTCACATATAGTCGCGGGGCGTGTGTCACGCTGATTTCACGCGATTTCGATGGCGGATTTTGTAAGATATCTTCACCACTTCGCCGGGGCGATCTGGTGGGACGCGTTGTCTTCTGGATCGCGTTTCGGACAGCGCCGGCCGCCGAAGTGGCAAAGAGTTTTTGTGCCGATCAAGAATTGTCCCTTTAGGATGGGCCGCGGTCGGTCGTTTTCATTTGGTCATGCTGCAGTGCAGGAGGCAGCTGAAGATGCAATTTCTGGTCCACTCAAAGACGATCGCCGAACTTGAATATGATAGCGAGACCTGCGTCATGCGGGTGCTCTACAAAGACGGACGAGTGAGCTCTGTTCCTGACGTCGCTCCCACTCTGGTGATGAAGATCGTCGCGCGGGTTCCCGTCGAAAAATCTCCATATCTCATGCAGACGGCGATCTGAGACTTGCGAAGGCATAAGGCGTCGTAAAGGGCAGCGGTCCTGAAGTTCAAGGCGACTTGAGGCGGCGGAGGCACACGCCCATCCGCAATGTTCAAACCGGGACAGCGGAGGATGTCCCGGCTGAAGAGCCGGCAACGCCGGCTATCCGATCATGCGTGCCAGGATGCTGTTCATCGATTACCCCTCGACATTATCGAAGAGGTGGACGTCGCCGTTTGCATCTGCGGGGTTCAGGTCTCCGCCCTGGAGCAATTCCAGTAAAACTGCGAAGCGCTTTTCCGACGACATGATGTTCTCACTCTTTCATGAGAACAGGATTCGGTGATCATCGCGCTTTAGCGGAAACCGCCGCTGGCAGCCAATCGTTCGCCGGTCAACCAGCGGGCATCGTCGGAAGCCAGGAAGACGGCGACGCTGGCGATATCGTCCGGCTGGCCGATGCGGCCGAGCGGTGTCTGGGCGACCATGGTCTGTTCGAAATCCGAGCCGATGACGCCGGCCGAGTGCGCGCCCTCGGTTTCGACCATCCCTGGCAGGATGGCGTTGACGCGGATCTTGCGCGGGCCGAGTTCCTTGGCAAGCACGCTGTTGATGCCCTCGACCGCTCCCTTCGTGCCGGTGTAGACGGCAGTGGCTGGCAGCGCCAGGCTGGTGACCACCGAGGAGATGTTGATGATGCTGCCGCCCTCGCCGAGATGTTTGACCGCTGCCTGCGTGGTCAGGAGAACGCCGAGAACATTCACGTCGAACATGCGGCGATATTGCTCCTCGGTCACCTCCTCAATCGAGGCGAATTCATAGACCCCGGAATTGTTGACCAGCACGTCGAGCTTGCCGAATTCCTTGACCGCCGCATCGACCAATCCCTGCGCCTCAGCGGCTTTGGAAACGTCGCCCTGCACTGCGATGGCTTTGCCCCCGGCCGCGCTGATTGACGCAACCACGGCGTCGGCTCCCGCCTTGCTCGATGCGTAGTTGACCACCACTTGCGCGCCTTCCGCCGCGAGCGCCTTGGCAATCGCAGCACCGATACCCTTGGAGGCCCCGGTTACGACAGCGACTTTTCCGGTAAGCTTAGCCATTTCTCGTTCCTTCAGATCTGGACAGCCGCCGGAGTGGCGGCCTTGTTCCATAGTTCAGAAATTCGGAACTGTTGATCTCGATGTCAAGGGTGGCTATATAAAATTCATGAGACCGCTCTTTCACCCAGCCCTGGAGGACATCAAGCCCGAGGCGATCCTCTATGCGCTGTCCGATCCGGAGCGCCTTGCCATTTTTGCAAAGCTTGCCGGCGCCGGCGGTGGCGGGACGTGCTCGGCGCTTGCCGATCTCGGCGACCGCGTCATTCCGAAGTCGTCGCTGTCCAACCATTTCAAGGTGCTGCGCGAGTCCGGGCTGATCCGGAGCGAGCGGCAGGGTGTGGAGATGCGCAATCAAACGCGCTGCACCGAGCTGGACGAACGCTTCCCGGGCCTGATCAGGGCCATTCTGACGGCTTACGGCCAGCTTCCGGGGCAACCGAAGGCGGACTGATCGCGCCTAGAGCATGTCGCGCAAAAGTGCGCAGTAAAAACAAGGACCTAAAGCGCGAGGAGCGAATCTGAAAGATCGCGACGCGCTTTAGAGCACAGCCCCCAATGGCCGCTGCCGGCGGAGGTTCGCCTAGGACGCGGACTCATAATTTGAAGCAATCCACATCCTCGCAGCGACGATCTTGAGAGCAGCGAGATAGTTGTCGGCACGTCGATCGTATCGTGTTGCTATGCCTCGCATATTCTTGATGCGATTGAAGATGCGCTCGACAAGGTTTCGCTGCCGATAGACCCAGCGACTAAAGCTGAACGACTGTCTGCGATTGGCCTTGGCATGGATGTTTGCCCAGCAATTGCGCCGCTTGACCAGACCTCTGATGGCATCGGTGTCATAGGCCTTGTCGGCTAGAACGATTGATCCCGGCGGGAGATCACAAAGCAGCTTCTCCGCAACGGGTGCGTCGGCGACCTGTCCGGCCGTCAATCCCTGCGAACGGGTCGACCCTCAGCGTCGACCAATGCATGTATTTTGGTGGTCAGGCCGCCACGCGAATGTCCCATGCAAGGATCGGCAGAGCCCCCCTTTTTGCGTTGGCACCATGCTGATGAACGCGGACGCAGGATGAATCGGTCATCACGATATCGGCGTCGTATCGTTTTGAAACCGCATCGAGAAGGCGATCCCACACTCCGGCTTTGCGCCACCGGGAGAAGCGATTGTAAAGTGTCGTGCGTGGCCCGTAGCTCTCGGGCACATCGCGCCAGGAAGACCCGGTTCAAAACCGCCAGAGGATACCGTTGATCACCCGACGATCATCGACACGCTTCACGCCGCGAATGTCATTCGGCAAAAGCGGCGCAATCACTACCCATTCTTCATCACTCAACTCATGACGGCGCATCGCGATCTCCTTTCAAGGAGATTGAATCACACCGATGCCAAAACTGGAACCCTGTATCGCCGTAACGCTATTTCGGCGGCCCTATTCGGTGCATCGCCGACCCCGAACTGATCGTCAGAGGCCGGCAAGATAGTGAGCCATGGCAGCGATGTCGTCGGCCGAAAAATTGCGCACCAAGGCCGTCATGCGGGGCATGTTCGGGCGCTTGTTATCGTGAAAGTCGGAGAGGGTTTTGATCAGGTAGTCCAGCTTCTGATTTGCGACGCGCGGAGTGTTGCCGTATCCGACGAAATCCTCCCGGTGGCACGAGGTGCACTTCTTCCCGGCGTCGAGCGCTTGGGAGCGGGTAATGCTCGCTGCGTCGGCCGGTTCGCGGTAGGCGGGCCAGGGCAGTGCGGAGAAGTAGGCCGCAAATGCCTTCATGTCGTCGTCGGAAAGATTCTTCGCGATCCGGCCCATGAGGTCGTCGGTGCGCGCTCCATTGCGATATTCCTGCAAAGCTATCAGCAAAGAGGACTCGTGCTGGCCGGCGATGATCGGCGTGTTCTTAACAGTCGGCAGACCTTTCTTACCGTGACACATCCCGCAAAGCTTGGCCTTCTGGGAGATCGCCGCCGGCGATGGCGCAGCATTGTTCTGCGCTCCAGCCGGCAGCGGACCGAGGGCCACGAGAGCGGCGATGACGAACGGAGCGAGCGCGCTGCTGCAGGGCATGCGAGGCCTCCAGATGTGTGATGCTGATCTTATCAGAAGATGCAACCATTGGCGAGCGGACCCCCGTCGCCTCCATCCGACTATGGCTGCGTTTTTATGAGTTCACCCCTAGGGTAAGGACTCGTTGATCACAGCCAAAAGATGACGGAAGCTGGCTCTTTGACGCGAAAAGCGGGAGAACCTTTCTGCTGGTTCATTTTTCCCCATGATAGCTGCCGAAATATTTTACCGGTGACCAAGCGGGAAGGATTTCGGGCAGTTTTGGCGATAGCGCGCTATAGTCCTGCGCACCAAACACGACCTTTCCGTCCATAATAGTCAGTACAGAAGATATAGAGCTGATTTGATCTTCCGGCACGGCGAAGTAGTCCCTGTCGAGAACGGCGAAGTCTGCCAGATTTCCAGGGGCGATTACGCCCAGCTCGGCTTCTGCATTCATGAACCAGGCTGCCCCACTGGTGAACAGTTTCAGCGCCTCAGCGCGGGAGAGCCGGTTGTTCTCGGCGAGAACCTCCGATCCGGACACAGACTTGCCGGTGACCATCCAGCTTATACCAACCCACGGGTTGAACGTGGCTGCCCGGAATGCATCGGTGGTCATGGCCAGAGGGATGCCACTATCCACGAGTGTACGCAGGCGCGGTGTCTCCAACGCCTTCTCGCGACTATATGTCTTGATGAAGCCATCGGCGTGCAGCGCCATTTTGGCGTCCAGGGCGATGCCGCCCCCCAGCTTTTTCACCCGATCGATGTTCTCCGGACTAATGGTCTCAGCGTGCTCGAGACTCCATTTCAGGCCATCAAGCGGGGTCGTTTCGTTCACCTTCTCGAGGGCGTCGAGAAAGGGGGAGATGTTCTCGTCGTAGCTGGCGTGCATACGAAACGGGATACGCCGCTGGATCAGCTTCATTACATCCTGCTCGACGAAGCGTCGCATCTTCTCGGGCGCGATGATGACCGCCGGACGGTCGAAGTTCTCATGATCGTGCACTTCCCCGCTCAGAACCTCCCCGGCCCCTCGATATTCATGGCCATGTGCCAGGGTGGGGTGCAGGTTTTGCCCTGGACTTATCGGCGCGGTCTTCGTGATCGCCTTGAGTTCCAGATCCACCATGTTTGCCGGCCCGCCGTCGCCGAGTTGCAAGTCCACAAAGGGCATGCGCACATTGAGGCGGTTGTCTCGTGCAAGCACGTCTACCCTCGCCTGGGCCTCGGGGTATGGCCACCTGCCGCCGTTATCGATGATCGAGGTCACGCCGACCCGGTTCAGACCGTGAATGCTATAGACGATCGAACTCACTTGTTCGTCTAACGTAGGCTGCGGCACCATGGTCTCGAGGGCGAGAAACAACCAGGTATAGCCGTGGACCACACCGGTCGGGTTGCCGCGGCTGTCCTTTTCGAATTCGGTGTCCGGCAACTTTGGGAACCGATCGGTGCCGACGCCAAGTGCCTCCATCGCCTGCTTGTTCAAGAAGGCGCGGTTGTAGGCATATTGCACGATCATAGGGCGATCGGGCACGGCCTCGTGCAGTTCGGCCAGCGTGGGAAAGCGGTTCTCCTCGAATTGGGAGGGGGACCAGCCTCCGATTACCTTGACCCATTGGCCCTCGGGTGTGCGTGCGGCCTGCTCGCTGAGCATGGTCAACGCGCGACGCAACGTCGGCACGCCATCCCATCTTACATTGTAGTTGTAAGCCATGTCGTTGAGGACGTGTGTATGAGCATCGATGATGCCGGGGATGAGCCGGCGGCTGCGCGCATCAATCACCTGGGTCTTGAAATTCTTCAGATCAAGAATATCCACATCAGAGCCGACGGAATAAATGCGGCCTTCCTTGATCGCCAAAGCTGAAGCTTCGGGCTGAGCACGGTTGCCGGTGAAGATTTTTGCGTTGAGAATGATCAGGTCAGCACCGGGCTGTTCCTGCGTCGTTTGTGCCTGAACCGCAGAGAAAGACAAACTTGTCACAAACGCGATGAATATTTTTCTGATGATTTTATCCTCGTTCGAATGATTTTTATGAATTGCGGTCATGCACAAGCCGGCGCTTACGGATGCGTGCGATGGACGAAGAAGTGAGTCGAAGCCGCAGCGAGGATGCTCATGGGAGAGTCAGCCGCAGCGAAGTTGTCATTCTCTTCTTTGCCTCGGTAGTCCTCGGTCGTGTGAAGCCGTGTTGCAAAATAAGGAACGCTTTGTGGAACTTGAGGATCTCAGAATATTTGTCGAAGTCGCTGATGCGGGCGGAGTATCGTCTGCAGCGCTGCGACTGGGTATCTCCAAGTCGATGGTCAGCCGGCGGATCACCAGGCTTGAGGCGGAACTCGGCGCACAGCTATTTGCAAGGACGACCCGTGGCATAGCGCTCACGGAAGCAGGTTCTACATTCAGAGATTACGCAGCACGGGTTTCTGCTGACCTGGATGTGGTGCGCGAAACGATCCTGCCCGCCGGTGAGCTTCGAGGCCGCATGCGCGTGGCCGCGCCACTGTCATTTGGTCCGACCTATTTTGCTCCCGTCCTCTCCCAGATGGCTAGCCGACACCCGCAGCTGCAAATCCTTTCTTCCTATACCGATCGCTTCGTAGATCTCGTGGGAGAGGGTTTTGACTGCGCAATCCGGCTGGGGCATCTGCCGGACTCGAACCTCGTCGCAAGACGTATCGGACCGATCCTTGGCAAGCTGGTTGCGAGTCCTGCCTACATCGAGGCTCACGGTGCCCCCGAAACGCCGGACGAGATTGTCAATCACCAAGTCGTTATGCGGGACGCCGAGAAGTGGCAATTCATGGATGGCGACGAGATTGTCACGGTGCGTCCCCAGGGACGCTTCATAGCTGATAACGCGTTGTCCCTCGTAGTGGCCGCTCTGGATGGGCTCGGGGTCGCCTATCTGCCAGAACCGCTTGTCGCGGACCATATCTGTTCGGGTGCACTGGTGCCAATCATGACGCGCCATCCGATTCCGCCAGCCGGCATCTTCGTCGTGAGGCCGCCCGGCCAGTATCCCTCTCGAAAAGTGCGAACCCTCACTGAGATGCTTATCGAACGATTTGGAACTCGTTAATTACAGCGTGCGCCGCGCCCGCCTTTATGGTCTCCGCGCCACGGAGAAAAGCTGGCCAGGTCAGCACTGCGCCGCGAATGTTGAAAAATGCGGCATCCGCGATCTCAGCAGCCTTCCCAATGCGCGGAATCACCAACAGCGGACGGCAGCAGATCAACGAGCGCTTCTGGCTACGATCCCGATCACGAGCTCTTTGTATTTGTCCGTCCGGTAGATTCCCTGCACCATGCAGCCGCGCATGGTTTCATAGTCTTCGCGGTTCTCCGGGTTCGATCGCTTGAGTGCAACAATCACGTCGTTCGGCCCCCTCCACTGGTCCGCAAGCCGGCTCCGTGTCCAATTGAAAGACAATGGACCCTGCTGAACGCTCCCCTTCAGGTTCTCCAGTATTTCGAGGGTCACCCGCGCCTCATGGCCCGGCCTTAAGACTTCATATTTCAGAAAAGCCCCCCGAACGATCACGTCAGCGTCGAACAGCTCCGAAAAAAATGGTCGAGGTACTGCGCACGCGTCGGCGCTCGTCGCTGCAGTGAAAACGGACATCAGGGCGTAGACTGCCGGAAGCAAAAATTTCATCCCAACCCCAAGCGCAACGAATAAGCTCACCGCATCCGCAATCGTAGCTAAGCCTGTTCACGACCGCAACAGACCGTTGCGGAAGGAGACTTAACCCCGCTTCGCGACGATATTATTGAGAAAGCCGCATAAGCCCAGCTCTGCCGGCGACTTTAGTTCTTGATCACATTGATGTTGACGGTGACGTCCTTGATGGTTCCCTCCCCGTAGGACACCCTCACCTTGTACATGTCACGTCCAGAATAGCCGCTGTTGGAAGTATAGTATTCCGACACGCCGAGAGATTTCCTCGAATTGCATTTATTGCGGATGCCATCTTTGTAATTGGAATAAATATTCTCTTTAACGAATTCAACCGAGCCATGCGCCGGGGCTTCCACCAATTTTATATTGGCTATTGTTGCAGCCGTGCAGTCTTCATTCAAATTGTAGGACTGGCCCATCTTTGTCCGCTCTCCACTCAGAGCCCGACTGTGATCCGCAGAAATAGCGACACCGTTTTGAGTGGTGACACATCCAGACAGACCGAAAATGATGGAAAGGACAGAAATCGAAAGAGAGTTTTCTTTCAAAAATCGCGAAGCCTGCATTTTGTTTTTCATCTCTTGGTTTAGTAATAGCGCCATTCACCTTATCCAAACAGCAGCCTATTGCAATCGTAGGTGCCTGCGGCCGCCACCGCCTTCATGGTCTTTCACCGCGGAAGCAGCCTGCCAGCAAAGCCGATGGTACAGCGCCCATGCTCGACTTTAATCCGCTCTATTCGACCCCGCAGATTGCGGCCATCGAACAGTTCATCGATCAGCATTATCCGCTTGCTGGGCCGGTTTCCTGCCGGATGCTGCAACGCGGCTTGAATGATGTATATCTTGCCGTTGCGAGCAGCGGCGAGCGTTATGTGTTCCGGCTTTCCCATCGTCGCGCTCGTGGTCCGGCCGACGTCAAGACCGAAACGGCGTTCCTGGCGCATGTTTCGCAATCGGACGTTCCGGTCGCAGCAGCCATCCCGACCCGCGAAGGCAGCTTGTTCGTTGAGGGAGATGCGCCGGAGGGTCCGCGCCAGGCCGTGCTCTTCCGGGCGATCGAGGGCCGTAAGCCGGATACGGCGGATGCCGGCGATGCGCGGGCCAACGGCAAGACCCTTGCTCTGCTGCACAACGCCGCTGAGACATTCCAGCCGGAGGGAGCGCTCTATCGGCTCGACCTCGAACATTTGCTGCATCGGCCGCTCGCGCGCATATGCGATAGCGGCGTCGTGGAAGACGCCGGCGTCCGCAGCGACCTTGAGGACATCGCGGCGCGGACCGCAAAGGCGATCGAAGCCTTCGCCGATTTGACGTGGACGTATTGCCATGGCGACTGTCACGGCTCCAATGCGCGGATCAACGACGCCGGCGAAGCCGTCTTTTTCGACTTTGACGACGGCGGTCCGGGGTACCTCGCTTACGACCTCTCGGTGTTTTTGTGGGCGCAAACATCCTTCGGCCGGAGGTCGACCGCCATGTGGGACGCTTTCGTCGATGGCTATCGAGCCGTCCGGCCGATCACGCCCGATGACTTCGAAGCCGCCCACCGCTTCGTGATCGTCCGCCATTTTTGGCTGATGGGCGAATATGCCAGCCGGACCCAGGAATGGGGAAGCGAGGCGGTCGGCTGGATTGCCAGGCAGGCGAATTTCCTCAAGACGTGGGAGACCGAACGATGTGTCGATCGGCTGCTCTGAATTCAGCTCTGCTCGGCAGCCGGAGGATCGGCGGTGCGTCGGCGCAGTCGGCGATCGCTTCGACCTTCGCCCACTTGGCCTAGTGCAGATAATGGGACGCCCGAGAAGGTCGATATATGGGAACCTGTCGGGATATCAGCACTTAGGGGCCACCGGCCCCGTTGGCCATAAGCGGACTTTTTTCGTTATCGAAGGATAAGGTTGCTTTGCGCCGCTTGTCAGCCATGGATGCAGTATCTGCCCGAAAGCGGCCATCGCATTGATGTTTGAAGCCATGACATGTGTGCGCCGATATCGTTGGAAAAACTCGAGTCGCCATCGTGGCGTGAAATTAGTCCGAGGATACCAACCTTCATCTTCTTGTCGCTCACGCGGTCCCGGCGCGGTTTAGGGCTATGATGTCATTGTGAGTAAGACTGTCGCCTTTTTCCATGAAGACCTTGATCAGGGCCTCGCGATTGTCCGCCGAGCGGTTCTGATCAGCTTTTTCGAGCGCCGTTTGCAGCTCGTCAGCAGTCAGTTCCGTGCAATAGGCAGGCGTGCCTGGCTGTTGTCGCCATGAGGTCGCGAGACCCCCGGCATCGAGAGCGGCGAAGCCCGTCGCCTCTACCAGTTGCATAACAATCGACTTCTTTTCGAGGTCATCACCCGCTACCGGAAGGGCGATGCGGCCGGGTTGCGACTTGTCTACGCCTTTTTCCGCGAGAGTCGCAGAAAGCACCGCATTCCAGGCTTTAATGATCGGTCGGTTGATCTGCTCGCTGACCCAGACCGCTTCCGGTTTGCCACCATCAACATCGGTGATCGCTCCGTCACGGAACGGATAGTAATTGGACGTGTCTACGACAACGACGTCCTCGGGAACATTTGCGAATAAATTGGCAAGATCGCGATGAGCCGAAAACGGGATGGAAAGGATCACAATGTCCACCCCCGTCACGGCATCTTCCTTGGTCGTTGCCGTCGCACCGACTTCCGCGGCGAGATCGCGGATGGATTCCGGACCCTTTGAGTTGGCAAGCTTGACCTCGTGATCTGCGGCCGCGAGCTTGCGTGCAAGTGTCGCGCCGATGTTCCCTGCGCCGACAATCCCGATGTTCATATCATTTCCTTGCTGCGAATATTGGATTCAACGCACGCCAACGGAAGCGTGACTTGTTGTGCTCCAAAGAATAGGATCAGCTACCGGGTACGGCAAGAACCGACTAAAAGGTGGGTAACCTACCCAGAGGTATGTATGGCAGTTGAACGAGACTGGCGCTGCGACGACCCGAAGCAGCGAATGGTATGGGCGGCGGCAACCCAGGATGCTCTGCGGGTCCTTGAAGGGAAGTGGAAGATCGTCATCATCTGCCAGCTCTTCGCTGCAAAGGGTCCGCTGAGATTCTCGGAACTCGAAAAGCGCGTCGAGGGCGTGAACCAGAAGATGCTGATCCAGCAACTCAAGGAGTTGGAGAAGGATGGTATCGTGACAAGAACCGTCTATCCACAGGTGCCGCCAAAGGTCGAATATGCACTGAGTGATATGGGGATCGCACTCGGTCCATCGATGGCGGAACTCATCGACTGGGCGTTCATGCGACGTGATGCGCGTGCCGCAGCGTCGCAAGATCCGGCGTAAGCGACCAGAATATTTCGGTGACTGCCCACTGTGCATCGCCAGATCAAAAGGAAGCCGCTGCGTCGAGCCGCGCCGGGCGAGATCGTCTACCCCACCGCTGAACGAAATTCAGGTTCAGGCGACGTGATCAACGCATCCTCAAGCAACACCCTGGCTGCATCGCGGTTTGCCTCCACTATGGCAGGATCGCGCGTCGATTGTGCGATCACCATCGCGCCCTGGAAGAGCGACAGCATCTGGATCACGGCTCTTTCGGGTTTGCTTAATGGCAAAGGCTCGATGAGTGACGCAACAAATCCATGTAAGCCCTTAAAATACGCGGCGATGGTTGCCTGCACGTCTGGGGAGTTAGCCTCCGGTCCGAACTCGGCCAGTCCTTTCACGAAGGGACAGCCGCGGAAGGAAGGCGCACGGAACGGTTCCTCTAACGCATCAAAGATGGCGAGGACGCGCTCCAGCGGCGACAGCCCGGCTCTTTCAGTCGAGGTTGCGAGCATCTGAAACCAGGTGTCCGTTTTGTAACGCAAATAGGTAGCGATCAGGTCTGCCTTTGATGGAAAGTGCTTGTAGAACGTCATCTTGGCCACGCCGCTTTCGGCAATGATGCGGTCTATCCCAACTGAGTGGATACTGAACCGGTAAAACAGGTCCGACGCCGTCTTTAATATACGTTCTCGCGGGGCAAGGGCGTTGAGCGGCTGCCCCTCCACATCCACGAACTCAAGCATGCCGCGCGTTTCCATCCTTCGCCACCTCAGATTCTTCGGACACTGGTATACAGACTATTCTGTCAATTTAAAGATTGCAAATACATACAGGTCTGTCTATGAGGATGGGACGCCCCTTGGATTTCAGAGAAAGGACTTAAGATGAGCAGAAAAGTCGTTGTTGTGACCGGCGCGAGCAGTGGTTTTGGGAAACTAACAGTATTGGAGCTCGCCAGGCGGGATCATACGGTGGTTGCGACCATGCGAGACGTCGAAGGAAGAAATGCCAAGGTCCGGAGCGAGCTCATCGACGCGGCGAAAGCTGAAGGGCATGTATTGCACGTCCTTGAAATGGATGTCGCCGACGAGGCATCGGTCAACTCCGCGATCGAGCAGGTCATCAGGCAGCACGGAAAAATCGATGCCCTGATCAACAACGCGGGAACGATGGCCGTCGGGGTCACGGAAGCCTATACGGTCGCGGACGTCGAACGGCAATTTGCGGTCAATTTCTTTGGCGCCCTACGGGCCGACCGCGCCGTACTACCGCACATGCGTGCCGCCGGCAGCGGACTTCTCGTTCATGTGACATCCCTGATGGGGCGCGTGGTTTTTCCGTTCTTCGGCGTTTATTCTGCGAGCAAGTTCGCGCTTGAGGCCCTTGCCGAAGCCTATCGGTACGAACTGAAGGGCTTTGGAATCGACTCCGTCATCGTCGAGCCTGGGCCATTCCCGAGCAACCTTATCTCGTCGAGCCCGGAGCCCTCCGACCAGGGCGTGCTTACATCATATGGCGAGGTCGCGGCGATACCGGGTCAAATCAAGGACAACGCCAGCCATGGACACGACGCGGCCAATCCGCCACGGCCCCAACGTGTGGCCGATGCCATTGAGCAGTTGGTCGAGGCCACGGAACGGCGTCCATTGCGGACGGTCGTCATGCCTGAAGGCATGGATCTCGGTGTCCAGCGGTTGAACGAGGCCGTCAGCCCAATCCAGAACGACCTGCTCACTTCGCTCGGCATGTCGAGCATGATCTGACACTCTGCGGTTGGCGGGACCGTGTCCTACTGGTATGCAGCAAACCGTTGACGGGCAGGTGGTCCAAATTTCGAGCCTAATCGGCTTCTTTCCGCGTTAGGTGCCCTTCGTGCTGGGGCAATGCGTCGGTGATGGTGAACCAGGGCGCTTTCGAACCGACGAACATGTGGTCCGTCGGTGAAATTGACGGAGCATCGACCAGCGTCCCCATCGCGACGTGCCCGAACCCTCCGTCAACGCGAGAAAACAGCAGCGAGCCGCATGTCTTGCAATGCTCATCGCTGAACTGGTCTTTTTCGAATGAGGAGATCTCGCTTTCACCCCGAACGATGGTCAGTTCGTTACCATGGATGCGGGCGAATGCCTTGAACGCCGACCCCGTTGTGCGACGACACGCTGCGCAATGACAGTTTGCTGCGAAAATGAACGCGTCTGTGACCCGATAGCAGACTGCTTTGCACACAGGCAGGTGCCCAGTAACGGGCGCTTACGGTTGGTCTCGCTCATCTAGGTTCTCCGCACGTCGTCAAGCCCTCATCCGGGGGGTTTTGGCAAACACACTAAGACCGAGCCATTCCTGCATGTCGCGCGCGAGGACCCTGTCCCCGTCAAGTTTCAGCGTTTCTGCATCGGTTTCCTGACGTATGGTCGTGAGGCCCATCCAAATTGCGGTCATCGAACGGAGCGACCCTTCAACGAGAAGGTCTACATCATAGCCCGGATCGAAGTTGCAGAGATCGACTTTTCCGTTTTCGACCACAAGCCACCAGCTCTTTTGCGCGGCCGAAAGTTCCGGGTACAGAAACTGTATCGTACAACGGCGGGTCGGAAGTCTTCTTGTATCGAGGCTCCGCCGCATGTCCCACATGAGCAGAGAAGGGTCCAGATTCTTCAAGGAAAGTCGCGATTCCATCCACCGTTGAGCCCAATTTCCGAGACCTATGATCAGAGGTCTCAATTCTTCGCCCGCTGCCGTGAGTTGGTAATCGGTAATGCCGTTCGCACTCCTTGTCACCGTAATGACGCCCGATTGTTCCAGTTCTTTCAGTCGTTTTGATAGGAGTGCCGGAGACATTTTTGGTAGACCGCGACGCAACTCATTAAAGCGCGTCGATCCGCAAAGGAATTCGCGGACGACCAAGGTCGTCCACCGCGAGCAGAGGATTTCCGACGCCATTGATACCGGACAGAATTGCCCGTAGCCGTCACGCTCTATCATAAGGACCTCCACCGGTCTGGATCAGGCACAGTATTGCAAAACAACCGGTCCGCCAAATGCTCCTTGCCTGGCCATACGGCGGCGGCGTTCAGTACAGTTCGTGTACTAGCCGCAATTGTGAAACGAGCGCAGAGTCTCAATCCTCACGAGATAGGAGGCATTGATATGCTCGGGCTTACAGAACCAAAACAGAACCTTGCCGGCGGTCGGACCATTGTCGAACTAACCAATTCGGTCCTGCCCACCATCGCGCAACGCGCCGCATCGATCGACGAGAGCGACACCTTCGTCGGCGAGAATTACGCGCTTCTAAAGGAATCTGGACTCGTGCGGGCAGGCGTCCCAATCGAATTGGGCGGGCTGGGCGCGGAAGTGCCCGAACTTTCTGAGATGCTCAAATCCATTGCTCGTGCATGTGGGTCCACTGCGCTTGCCTTTTCCATGCATACCCATCAAGTCGCCATCCCCGCCTGGCGCTGGCGGCATCAAAAGGTGGCCGCGGTGGAGCCGCTCCTGAGACGTGTTGCATCGGAGCAAATCATATTGCTCTCGAGCGGCGGATCGGACTGGATCGGCGGATCGGGCAAGGCCATGAAAGTTGATGGCGGATACCGGATCACCGCGCGTAAACGCTTCACTTCCGGCGCGGAGGCAGGAAACATCCTGATGACCGGTGCTGTTTATGAAGAACGGGACGGCGCGCGCTCCGTCATTCATTTCGGCGTTCCGATGGCATCGCCAGAGGTTTCGATAGAAGATACGTGGCGAACACTTGGAATGAGGGGAACCGGGTCAAACGATATCATCATCGAAAACCTCTTCGTGCCGGATGCGAGTGTCGCATTTTCCAGAAGTGCGGGGCAATGGCATCCAGTATTTCAAGTCATCGGCATGATCGCGTTTCCTCTGATCTACGCGGTCTATCTTGGCGTCGCCGAGAGCGCCCGCGACATCGCAGTCAAGATGGTCCGTAGCAAGGCCAACAGCGATCATGTGATCGGGTTGGTCGGGCGCATGGAAACGTCTCTGAGAGCCGCACAGATCGCACATCGCTGGATGTTAGAGGTAGTTGCTCGAAACGAACCGTCCGCGGAAACCGTCAACGACGTTATGATCGGCCGTTCCTTGGTCGCACGGCACGCTATCGAGGTGACGGAGCTTGCAATGGAGGTCGCAGGCGGCGCGGCATTCTATCGAGAGAACGGGCTGGAGCGCTGCTTCCGTGACATACAGGGCGCTCGCTATCATCCGATGCAGCCCGGAGCCCAGGCGCAATACGCGGGTTCATTCGCGCTCGGACTTCCCACCGAGAAGATTTTCTAGCGCCTGGCGCAACGACGAACTCCGCGGAATCATAGGCTAGGTGGGTAGTTTGACGTCCAGAATTCGAATGGACGAGCCCCGCCAGCAGGGACGACAGAACAACCTCTTGTGCGCTTTGGACCGATATGCGACCTCGACCACGGCAGCAATGCGCCCTCATAATGGTCATCGAGCCACCCGTCGCTGTTGCTGCAAAGCGGACATAACTCATTGACAACGCGGCTCGCAGTTGCGCCAAAAGCCGCCATTCCGCCCCATGCGGGTGATTAGATCACGAATTCCTCCTCGTACGTCTGTGGCTCGGGAACGACCGTAACCTCCACCGGAACGATCCAATTGGCCGCGTAGCTCTCGCAGTCGGAACGCTGGAGGTCGGGCTGCACGCACCCCGCCCCATCGATCGCGCGGCATCGCAGCATGTATCGCCCCACTTTTTCAGGGGTCCACATGTACTCCCACAAGCGCCATGCAAAGGGACGTTCTGTTTCGAGGAGCCTTCCCTCGCGCCAGCCCGTGCCATCTCCGGTGCAGATCTGCACCTGCCGGATAACAGCCTCTCCGCTCCAGGCGGCTCCGAAAATCCGGTACGGTTGGCCGGCGATGAGACGCGCCCCCTGCACGGGACGCGCGATCTGCGCTTTGACCTCCATCTCCGCAAGGGGGACCAGCCTGGGTTCCCCGAGGCTGCGCTCCCAACGGAAATAGTCGCGCGCCTGCCAGTAGCCAAGGAACGGTTGCTCCACAACCGTGATATGCGTGATCCACTTGACCCAAGCCATGCCGAACCAGCCACCCACGACCGCGCGTAGCGGGTAGCCGTGATCACGCGTCAACGGCTCCTCGTTCATCGAATAGGCAAGGATCGTGCTGTCAGCGATGGCCTTCTCAAGCGGTAAACTGCGCGCAAAAGCGATGGGGCCGGGAGAAGCCGTTTTCTTGTTCGTGTCGACGACGCCGCTGTCGGCGCCTGCGAGCAGAACCTCACGTGCGGTTGGCTTAACGCCTGCCATTTCCAAAATCTCGCGCAGAAGAACACCTGTCCACGCGGCATTGCCGACGGCTCCGCTCTGCCACTGCAACCCCTCCTTCGGCGGCTCATAATAGACACGCCCGTTCCCAGCACACTCGACGACGGCGGTGAAAGTCGTGCTCCGCATCGCCTTGATGCTGTCGAGGTCAAGTTCGATCGGCCGCTCCACCGCCCCGCCAACGCGCAATCTCCAGTCTCGCGCATCGAGGTCCGGCGACGGGAAATGGTTTCGCACGAAGAACAGCTCGGTTGGGATCAGCCAATCGGAGAGCGACGCAAACGGAAACTCGATGTTCTGTGGGGATTTCTGTCGAACTATTAGACTGGGTTGCTGTGGTGTCGGCATCGTCCTCGTCTCCCGTTTCAAGAGCACAACGTCGGCTCTCGGTCGCGCGAACTCCGGTACGATCACACCGCCCCTCGCAGTGCGTCTGTCGCATTCCGCCTTCGGGCCGCATGCTAGCACATACCGCACGTTCTCGGATCGACCTCGAACGGCAGCAAAGGGGCCGACAGCGGTCTTGACCGCTTTGCGCCCATTTCCAGACATACGTCTCGCCGATCGGAACGAGCGACGAGCGCCGCATCTGGGCTTTCGCGGTCGGTGAAACGAAGGTCGCGTCTCGGACCCTTCCAAGCGTTTGTCATCTGTGGCTGCTCGTCAACGCGATTACGGCGCAGCACACTCCGGCAGGCGCAACGGCTTCTTTAGCTTCGTGAGCTCTTCCGATTTGGCGCAATCAGGAAAGCCCACGAGCTGCATGGTTTCGATCAACCGCTGGCGCTCCGCTTCGTTGAATCCGGGAATATTGACAAATCCCTCGACGGTTAAATTGGGAAACCGCCTGAGTGCGTCCGTTACCGAGACCTTCGCCTCTTCAGTTCGGCCAAGAGCCGCAAGCGCGCCAGAACGCATAACCCAGTGTTTCCTTCCATAGTTTTCCGGCGTCAGGCGGTCCAGCATCCGCAGGGCATCCTCATACCGGCCCGCCATGAAATAGGCATGAGTGAAAATCCTGGCACTCCACATCGGGAAACCGGGGTTGAGACTGACCGCCTTGTCGACCAGTTCCGCGGTGCGCTCTGGCTCGCCGAAGGTCGAGGCCCCATCGATATAGAAAGTCAGAACTTCGAACTGGCCGGGAGCGAGGCGCAGCGCGGTATCGAACTCTGCCTTGGCGCGTTCGAATTCGCCTCTATCGCCTAAAGTCACGGCATAAACAGCATGCGCTTCGGCATCGCTCGGGTCGAGCTGGACGGCGCGCTCGGCAGCCTCGGCAGACAGAGCCCGGTTCTTGTCGGCTTCAACCCCAAAACCGATCAAGACACCATGGGAATGGCTAAGTTCGACCCAGGCGCGGGCAAGGCCGGGGTCCAGTTCGACCGCGCGGGTGAGCAGCCTGACGGCCTCTTCGACATCCGCCTGATTGACTTGCTCGAGTTTTTCGGTGCCGAGCAGATAAAGTTCGTAGGCGTTGAGATTCTCGGGTGGCTTTCGGTGGGCGGTGATGCGGCCTGCCTCCTGGACCAAACCTGCGCCGCCACCGAGGCGGTTCGAAATCTGCTCGGAAATTTCAATCTGGATTGCGAACAAATTCTCGTCCGGCCGGTCCCAGCGCTGCGTCCAAAGATGTTTGCCCGTTTTGGCGTCGATGAGCTGCGCCGTAATTCTAACGCGGTCAGACTCACGCTGGATGGAACCCTCGACCACGAATCCCGCACCGAGCGCCTTACCCACTTCACTCGGCACAGCTGGTTTGGCCCGGTATTGTTCAGTCGAGTTACGGGCGATCACGTGGAATTCAGGAAACCCCGCCAGATCGGTGATGATGTCCTCAGTGAGGCCATCGGCGAGGCGTCCGGTCGCCTCGTCGCCGCCATAGTTGTCGAACGGCAGCACCGCTACCGACGGCTTGCCGCTTACTGTCGCGGTCGGCCAGAATTGCCAGACCGTCCCGGCCAAGACCAGCATAAGGACTGGCACGGCTGCTGCTGCCCAAATCCAGCGCGGAGGCGATGACCGCCCTGGTCGGCGTGGGTGTCCCTCAAGGAGGACGCGGAAGGCCTGTACCGGTTCGGCGATATTCTTCACCTTCTGCTCGCCCATCGGCTCGAAACCGAAAGCCAGCTTCTTCTCAACCTCCCTGGCGACCTTTCCCGAGACACAAATGCCGCCAGGGTCTGCCAACTGCTGAAGCCTGGCCGCGACGTTGACGCCCTCGCCATACCGGTCCTCGCCCTCAACGATCACCTCGCCGAGATTGATCCCGATCCTGACCCTGATCCGCTGGCCCTCGGGAACGGCGGCATTCCGTTCCGCCAGCCCGCGCTGCAGCGAGACGGCGCATTCCACCGCGTCCACCACGCTGCCAAATTCGGCGAGCATCCCGTCGCCCATCAGCTTGAAAATCTGGCCGTGATGGCGAGCAATATCCGGCTCAAAGAGTTCCTTGCGTCCCGCACGAAGGCGCTCGAATGTACCAGCCTCATCGCGCTCCATCAGCGCAGAATAGCCCACGACATCAGCAGCGAGGATGGCGGAAAGCTTGCGGTCCATTGGTTCGGCCTCACCCGCCCTATTATAGGACTGGTCGCACCTAAATGACACGACCGACCTCAACAGCGCTTCAGGGGAACCCGCGTTTCATCCAACACTTCCACTGAACGCCGCAGGCAGTCCCTCGGTGTGGAATGCCCATGTGAGCCCGATTGTTCGTGTGCCTACCGCAGCAATGTGAGGACCGGCGTCGAACGCAGCCCCACTGTCCGGTGTGGGCGGCGAAGCGGCGCATGACCTAGCTTTAGACTAAGTCCATTTCCGCAAGTCTCGCGATATTCGAATTTGCCTTCCGTTATGTCATTGCGGGCCTTTATAATTTATAAAACGCCGTCCGATTTGGGCCAAACCCTGGCCTTGGCGGCAAGAACTGCTGCTGGGCGCAAGCCTGCCGCAGCTGGTTCATTCCTTGAGCGATGGCTTTCCAGCCGTCAGGCCTGGACTTGCGAGCGCAGCCACTCCTGAAGCTTTTCGACCGCTTCGGACCTCCGGTATCGCGGCTTCACCAGATAGAAGTGCGACCGGGTTTTGAGGGCGCCGTCGAAGATCTGCCTCAGCCTGCCCGCCTCGATGTCGGTCGAGACGAAAGCGCGGGTCGCCACAGCGATGCCCTGTCCGGCGATGGCAGCTTCGATCGCGTGCGATGTCTGTGAGAAGCTGATGCCCCGAAACAGCGAGGGATCGCCGCCGCCGAGGAAGCGATCGATATATTCCGGCCAGGAATTATGGGCATCGTGAAGCAGCGTGTAGTGCGAGAGTTCTTCCGCGTTCTCAGGCTCGGCTCCCTCGGCGACGAGGCTCGGATTGCAGATGGCAATGATCTCCTGCTCGAACAGCAGCTCGGCCGCAAGGCCGGGACCGAAGGGAGGGCTGCCATAGCGGACGGCGAGATCGACGCCGTCTGCCTGGAAGCTGGAAATGCGGTCCGTCGCCAGGATGTGGAGATCGAGATCGGGATGCCTCGAGGTGAAATCAGGAAGACGCGGGATCAGCCATCTCGAGGCGAAGGTCGGTGTCGTGCTGACCACCAGTTTGACTGGCTGAGGCTTCAGGTTCGCCGTCGCGTTTGAAAGCAGCTCGAAGGCACGCCGGACGTCGGCGACGTAGCTTCGCCCCTCGCCCGTCAGCGCCAATGACTTCGGCAGGCGCTCGAACAATGTCACCCCGAGTTCCGCCTCGAGCCCTCGCACGTGCTGGGCGACGGCTCCCTGGGTGACGCCGAGCTCTTCGGCCGCGAGCCGGAAGTTCAGATGACGCGCCGCCACGTCGAAGGCCTTGAGGCCGTTGAGAGATGGAAGATTGCCAATCAGCATGGACATTCGATAGTTTTTCTACTGGGACATTTCACGAAAACTGGTTCGCTCTCGCTTTGGGCCCATGGTATCGGGGGGATCGACGCCCGGCAATGGGTGCAAACCGAGTAGGGAGAGCGACGATGGCAGTAGAAAAGGTAGCGATCATCACGGCTGGCGGGAGTGGCATGGGTGCGGAAGCCGCCAAGCGGCTGGCGGCCGATGGTTTCAAGATCGCCATCCTGTCCTCGTCGGGCAAGGGCGAGGCGCTTGCCACCGAACTCGGCGGCATCGGCGTCACCGGCTCGAACCAATCGAACGACGACCTCAAGCGCCTGGTCGACGCATGCATGGAAAAGTGGGGCCGTGTCGACGTCCTCGTCAACAGCGCAGGTCACGGTCCGCGTGCGCCGATCACCGAGGTCACCGACGAACAGTGGCACGCGGGCATGGACATTTATTTCATGAACGTGGTCCGTCCCGTGCGGCTGGTCACGCCGATCATGCAGGCGCAGAAGTCGGGCGCAATCGTCAATATCTCCACTGCTTGGGTGTCCGAACCGTCGGCGATGTTCCCGACCTCGGCCGTCTTCCGCGCCGGGCTTGCCGCCTACACCAAGATTTATGCCGATACCTATGCGGGCGACGGCATCCGCATCAACAATGTGCTGCCGGGCTGGATCGATAGCCTGCCGGCGACGGAGGAGCGCCGCGACAGCGTGCCGATGAAGCGCTACGGCACCAGCGCCGAAGTGGCCGCAACGATTTCCTTCCTGGTTTCCGAAGGGGCGGGCTATATCACCGGCCAGAGTCTCAAAATCGACGGCGGCCTTACCCGGTCCGTCTAACAGGATCGCTCTCAACGCCAAGGAGAACAGCGATGTGCTTCAACTGGAGCGTCAAGGCCGGTGAGATAAAGAACGCGGAGGCGACACAGTGAACCTCGCCGAGGTCGATGCATCGGCCTGGGCCGAGCTGGAAGGGGCCGCCGCCGATCCGCAGTCGGCCTTCCGCTACCTGAACCTCTGTTCGGTCGACGCGTACGGCCGGCCGCAAGCCCGCATGGTGGTGCTGCGGCGCGTAGATGTGGCGCGACGCCTGCTGGAAATCCATACGGATGTCAGAAGCCCGAAATGGCAGGAAATATCGGCCAATCCTTTGGTCACCATCCTCGGCTTCGGCCCGCAGCCGAAAGTGCAGCTTCGCCTGCAGGGATCGGCCGAACTCAACGGACCGGCAAGCGAGTGCGCGGCCGAGGCCTGGAGCCTGCTGCCGCGATCGACACGCAGCACCTATATGGGCGGGCCGCCGGGCGACGACATCGGCGAGCGGCCGGCCAGTGAGAGTACGGCAGCAGACGCCGATGGACAGGCCTTCTTCGGGGTGCTGATATTCCGGGCCGAGACGCTGGACTGGTTCCAGCTGCGCCACGCCGACAATCGACGCGCAGTCTTTGCCTACGACCATCTGGGCGCGCTGACCTCTTCCCGCTGGGTCAATCCCTGAACGCCAGACGACGTCGAAGCCGCCCATCGGTTTGCGATCGTCGGCCACATCTGGCTGATGGGGAGTATGCAGGGCACAGGAATGGGGAAGCGAGACCGTCGGTTGGATGGCTGTTGACAGTCCTCGAAAAGCGGTATCTTTTCGCTGCGTCCATTAGGCGATGAGAGCTGCGAGCCGGATTTTGTATCATGGCTGGGGCGCAAGGCTGACGAAGCTGTGCCACAAGCCCATGCCTATGAACGCCGTCGTTCGGAACCAGGACGGGCAGACAAAATGAACACCGCATCAAATTCCGAACAGATTACATCAACTGGGCATAAGCTTAGCGCTGGCGGACATCTTGACGTTCATTACCTGGCATTAAAGGACGAGTACGATGCCACTCTTCGTGCCGCCGGTATTCGACCCGGATGGTCAGTGCTTGACGCAGGTGCTGGCAATGGGGTCTTTCTGCCGTTGATGGCGGAGTTACTGGGCAGCGAGGGACATATTGAGGCCTTTGATTTGGCGCGGGAAAATGTCGAGGCAATCGAAGCCTCGATCGCAAACCAACCGTTTGCCTGTCCGATAAGCACGCGGATCGGAGACATCACTGCGCTGCCGTATGAGACCGGCACGTTCGACGCAGTCTGGAGCGCGAACGTCGTCCAGTATCTGAATGACGAAGAGCTGACTCAAGCAATCGGTGAGTTCCGCCGTGTCGTAAAACCCGGCGGACTTGTTGCGGTCAAGGAGGTTGATATCTCGGTCTGGCAGTATCAGCCCCAGGATCCTAAACTGACGTGGCGTCTGCTCGACGCGCTGTCTGATGACGTGCAGATGTCCGGCGCGATGAGGGGAACGCGCGTAACGGCGTGGTTTCGAGCAGCCGGCCTTGAGAACGTCTTCGCTATCACCACGCTCGCGGAGCGCCGTCAGCCCCTCAGGCCCGTGGAGCGTGAATATATTCGCAACAATCTCGAATTTTTATCCGGACTTGCCCAAACGTGCGACTTGACGGAAGCGGACCATCGCCAATGGAAGGCGATCGGCGAAGAGCCAGAGCGTCTGATTTCCGATCCCGACTTCTGCTATCGCGAAATGTGGGTCCTCAGCTTGGGTGTCGTGTCGACGGGCTGAGCCAATTTTCGCTGATGATGGTTTGGGCGTGTCGCTCGCACTCATTTATGTCAGTGTCAGAACGACGTGCTTTGAACGGCTGACGACGTCGAAGCCGCCCATCGCTTTGTGATCGTCCGCCACATCCGGCTGATCGGCGAGTATGCAAGCCGGGCCCAGGAATGGGGAAGCGAGACTGTCGGCTGGATTGCAAGGCAGGCGAATTTCCTCAAGCACGTCTGACGCGCGGCTTAGCCGCTCAGCCTTCAAGCCGAACATGATGCTCCAGCCACGCGACAGCGAAGCTGCAGATCGCGGCCGCGTCGACCAGCACCGATTGGGCGTCTCCCACCAGGCCCTGCGCACCCTGCCCGCTGGCCAGAAACGCCCGCACGATCGCGCCGAAATAATCATCGTCGAGGCCATGCACGACCGGGTCGCTTGTGTCGAACTCTTCCAGCATGCGCCACACCACGCCGGCCGATGTGGCAAAGGGCGCCTCGTAGCGGCGCAGGCGCTTGTTCGGAATTCGCGCCAGGTGTTCTGCATGGTGGAGCAGGGTCATGGTGTCGAGCGGGGCTCCGGCCATCAGAACCTTGCCGCCTGCCGCCACCAGCCTGCCGAGCGGCGATGTCTCTCCATAGCCGTAATCGAGCGGGTGATCGGCGGTGAGCCAATCCGCGCAGGCACCGATCGCCGCGACCGAGGCGCCCGGATTGCCGCTGCGTCTTGCCCCCGGTGTCGTTCGAATGAATTCGGCGAGCACGCCATTATCGCGGGCAGCGCGGGAAACAGCCGGATCGAACGGCGCGATATGGGCGCGCCATTCCGGCGGGACGCGGCCATTCTCATCCAGCAAGGCATCATAGGCACCGTTCCAGTCGGTATAGGCGACGATGGTGCCGGCAGCCCCCACGGCATCGCGAAGCGCTTCGATCAGTACATCAGGCCCGTTGAGCAGCCGCCCCACCCGCTTCATCGCGGCGTGGACCATCACCATGTCGCCGGCGCGAATGCCGAGACTGTCGAGATCCCTGGCGAGCGAGAGGCGAGTGTGAATGCGCGGAACGATCATCGGCAGACGATCATAGGGTCGCGTGCCGGAGTCAAGCGGTCGAGACCGTGCTCTGATACTCACTTTTAGCCGACAATGCGTTGCAACGGCGTTCGGCCTCGTTGCGGCGTAAGCGGTGTTTTCCGCGTACATTGACCAAGCTCGGCTAGCCATTCCGAAAAATGCCGCTACAACATTGGTGGCAAGAATGCGCCAACAGCGGACGTTAGTCGATGGCGACGGTCGCCAACTAATAGCGTGCCAACGTGACTTGGCCGGGCGAGCTGCATCTGCGTATCGGGGGTTGCCAAGGCAGCTTAGTGATGCGCATCTAGCCGCGTATTTTCCTTCCAATTGTATCTGGCGGCCCTCATGTCCAAGCTCTTTTCACCGATCACCCTGCGTGGTGTCACGCTGCGCAACCGCACAGTCGTTTCCCCGATGTGCCAGTATTCGGCTCAGGATGGCTTTGCCAATGAATGGCACTATGTACATCTAGGGCGCTTCGGAATGGGAGGCTTCGGCTTGGTTCTGGTTGAGGCCACAGGGGTCCTGCCCGAAGGGCGCATTTCGTACGCCGACCTCGGTCTATGGAAGGACGAGCACATTGCCCCGCTTGCCCGGATCGTGAATTTCCTGCACGGCCAGGGTGCCGCCGTGGGCATTCAACTTGGCCATGCAGGCCGCAAAGCCTCGACGCCGGTTTGGCGGGATAAGGCAGATCAGCCCGCAACAGAAGAGCAGCGCCGCGCCGTTGGCTTCGAGCACTGGATTCCCGTAGGTCCGAGCGCTCAATCGAACGACCCAACCAACGCTGACTATCAGGTCCCCAAAGCCCTCGACAGAGACGGCATCCGCCGTGTGGTCGACGGATTCGCGGCTGCTGCTACGCGAGCCAACCAGGCAGGCTTTGACACGGTTGAAATCCATGCCGCCCACGGTTACCTGCTCAATCAATTTCTGTCGCCGCTCGCCAACCATCGAACTGATGAATATGGCGGTAGCCGACTAAATCGAACGCGGCTGGTTCTGGAAGTCACCGAAGCCGTCCGCAGCGTGTGGCCAGCCGAAAAACCGCTCATCGTTCGCCTCTCAGTCAGTGACAACAATGCCGACGGCTGGCGGGTGGACGACAGCGTTGCGCTGGCCGCGGAACTGAAGGCACGTGGTGTTGATGCTATCGATTGCTCTAGCGGCGGCTTTGCTCAGGGCCGCATTAGGTCCGCTCCAGCCTATCAAGTCCCCTTCGCTAAGGCGGTAAAACAAGGCGCCGGTATCCCGACTATCGCAGTCGGACTATTGGGCGATGCCTTTGAAGCCGAAGCGTTCATTGAGAACGGCGATACAGATTTTATAGCTTTAGCGCGGGGCGCGCTCAACGATCCCAACTGGCCGCTACATGCCAATCGCGAACTCGGCGGCGACTACACTCTTTGGCCGGTCCAGACCCGTCAAGTCGCTGAACGTGATCGCGTCCTTTCCTCTCCTCAGTGAAATTTCGCCGTGATCGGATGTGGCGGCCGGACACGATTGATATCACGGCCACGGTCGTCGGAGAGCGCATAGCGATCTCCGTATTTTGACGACGATCACATTGAGATATCCCGCTTTGTCGGAAACGAAGACGTCCTCGATGAGAAGGTCTTGGACGACATTTTGAGAAGGAACGGCTGAGCGTTATTGGCGGTCACTGAGGTTCATTGTCGGATGGTTCCAAGGCAGAAGCTCATCGATCCGGCTCTGTTTGTGGCCGGTGACGATAGCGGTGAGCGTGGCGCTCAGGTAGGCAAACGGCTCGACGGCATTGAGTTTGCATGTCTCGATCAGCGAGGAGATGGTTGCCCAGTTCTCAGCCCCGGCATCGTGGCCCGCAAAGAGCGCGTTCTTGCGATTGAGAGCAATCGGCCGGATGGTTCGCTCAACGCTACATCTTATTCTGGTGGTCCCGTGTCACATATAGTCGCGGGGCGTGTGTCACGCTGATTTCACGGGATTTCGAGGGTGGATTTTACTAGATTTCTTCACGACTTCGCCGGCACGATTTGGCGGGACACATGGTCTTCTGGATCGCGTTTCGGACAGCGCCGGCGCCGAAGTGGCAAAGAGTTTTCGCGCCGATCAAGCATTGTCCCTTTAGGATGGGGCCGCGGTCGGTCGTTTTCATGTGGTCATGCTGCAGTGCAGGAGGCAGCTGAAGATGCAATTTCTGGTCCATTCAAAGACGATCGCCGAACTTGAATATGACAGCGAGACCTGCCTCTTGCGGGTGCTCTACAAAGACGGACGAGTGAGCTCTGTTCCTGATGTCGCTCCCTCGCTGGTGATGAAGATCGTCGCGCGTGTTCCCGTCGAAAAATCTCCTTATCTCATGCAGACCGCGATCTGAGACTTCTGCGAAAGGCACAATGCGTCGGAGTGGGGCGGGTAGCGCCGTTCCGAAGTTCAGGCGAGTTGAGGCAGCGGAGACATGGCGCCCATCCGCAATGAGTCGCCAGCCTGTTTGGAGCGTGCCATCGCCCGCTTCGGCCGGCGCCGGGCAGCTAGTAAAGTGTCCTTCGGTAGGCTTGTTCCAGGTCTTCGTCCATCTTGCGCATTTCATCCCCGTCCCGCGGTGCCCCTGTCGTCTCATCCAGAATGATCCTTATCAGCGAGGGCATCTCCGTGCGGTCCTGGAAATGATCCGGGCTCCACAGGCGGGACCGTCTGAACGCCTTGGCGCAATGCATGAAGACTTCGCTGACGTTGACGATGATCGCGAGTTTCGGGAGACGATCGGCAACGCTCATGCTCGTCAGCAGTTGAGGATCATTGGTCAGACTTGCCCGCCCGTTGACGCGCAATGTGTCGTCGAAACCGGGGATAAGAAACAAGAGCCCGACATTCGGGTTGGCGATGATGTTGCTTAACGTATCAAGACGATTGTTGCCGGGTCGATCCGGGATCGCCAGGGTGCGCTCGTCAAGAACCTTGACGAACCCCGGAGGGTCGCCGCGAGGACTGACGTCAGCCTTTCCCTCCGAACTTTGCGTGCCGATGCAGAAGAATGGCGAGCGCCGAATGAAATCCTGCGCGTGCTCGCCAAGCGAATTCTGACACTTCACGATTGCCAGAGCATGGGTCGGCTCGAACAGCGCCCGAAGCGACTGCTCATCGGCGATGGCAAAATCTGGATTGAGTTTTAAGTCCGTCATGATCCCCTCCCGAAATCCCTCTCATCGCATGGCCGAACTGCAGGTCTGGAATTCAGACCTCGCAAAGCTCGTCTCCGCCCGCAAGCCATGGTTATGATGTACGTACCTCAGAAGATATACACGAGTTGGTATCCGGGATCAATGCGGGATCGAGCCATCGGATTGCAGCTCAAGGGCGACTGATGACGCGTTATCAGATGTAATCACGTTTCAGAGAGGGCAGCCGTCGCGGAGATCACCTCCGTGTGCATGACATCAGTGCCGTAAGACTGTACATTCCATTCGAAGCACTTGCCGTTTACTCGGGTTTTGTCACAGATGTCCTCTTCGCCCACTACCAGACGACTGATGGCAATCCTGACGACGGACGTTGTCGGTTATTCGCGCATGATGGAAGCCGACGAAGAAGGAACACTGGCAAGCCTTAGCCGCTTGCAAGAAGAGATCCTCAAGCCTCGAATCCTCAAGAGTGGCGGTCGGACAATCAAAGTTATGGGTGACGGCCTACTTTCGATCTTCGATAGCCCGGCCGTCGCCATCTCGACGGCGTTACAGGTACAGCATCTGCTGGCAAGCGAGGCTGTAGGTGCCAGTGGCACCGATGCTCTTCGAATTCGAATTGGTATAAACTACGCCGAGGTCATGATCACTCAGGACGATGTGTTCGGCGACGGCGTGAATGTTGCGGCGCGCCTCGAACAATACGCGTTACCGGATGGCATCTGCATCTCAGAAACAACGCACGACATCCTTCCAGAGGAATTGCAGCGGCTGTTTGTAGATGGAGGACTGCTACATCTGAAAAATATTTCCAGGCCGGTGCGTGCATGGCATTGGCCTCGCACTCCCACGATAGTGCAGTCAATTCGAACTGTCGTCGCCGTCCTTCCCTTTCAAAGCGCAGATGAAGCAGCGAACGAGTTCCTCGTCGACGGCTTTACTGAGGACATCATCTCCGGTCTGGCAAGATTCAGGAGCCTGTCGGTGATTGCGGTGTCCTCAGCGTTTGCGTTCCGTGATCGCTCGGAGGGTTTAAAGGAAGTTGGGCGCAAGCTCGCTGCCAACTATCTCGTGACAGGCAACATGCGTCGGTCGGGAGACGAGGTTCGGATCACGGTGCGGATGATCCAAGCCGACACGGAGCGGTTGGTCTGGTCTGAGAAATATCAGCGGCAAGCGGCAGATATTTTCGGCATCCAGGACGAGATCGTGAAAATGATTGTCGCAAATCTCGTGGGCCAAATTGAAAGCTGTGATTATCGAGAGTCCCTCCGGCGGCCGCCGGCCAGCCTCGCTGCTTACGAATATTATCTGCGAGGGCTCGTGCATCTCAGAGGCTACGAGCCGGATGACAACGTCAAGGCGGTGGAGATGTTCGAAGCAGCGGTTGCCGGCGACGGAGGCTTTGCACTGGCACACGCTCATCTTGCGTTGGCGAGGATAGCGGTCGGCGGCTATGCCAACGCGCCGGAGGCTGTACTTCGCGACGGGATCGCCCTCGCTCGTCATGCCGTAAAGTTGGACGAGGGAGAGGCTGGCGCCCATCGTGTACTCGGGCTCGCTCACCTTTACTTGAAGGATTTTGACAACTCCGAGAGAGAATTCCGCTTGGCATATAAGCTCAATTCCAGTGACGCCCATGCATTGGTCCAGCTCGGCGGACTTCTGGCAAGACGAAACCGTGTAGAGGAAGCGCTTCCCTTGGTCGAAGAAGGGATGCGACTCAACCCCTACCCGCCTCACTGGTATCACGCGGTTTTGGGTAATCTTCTCTATTTTAAGGGCGACTACGAGCAAGCCCTAGCGGCGCTAAAGCAGCTACCGAACCCCGGAAAGTATACGAGCACCCGAATGATCGCCTGCTTGTCGATGGCGGGCCGCTCCCGCGAGGCTGCCGCACTTGCCAAAAGCGTTCGCGAAAATCATCCAGATCTGACGATCGGAGAGTTTTTGGCGCGAGGGATCGTGGTTGAAACCGCCGAACAGACTGAGAAGTTCAGACAGGGCCTGTTGGGAACGGGATTGCCGGAGTGATAGGACGCTGAGGCCACGTCCAGAGGCGGGGGAGTATGGCCATGCCATGAGCAAGCTAACAGCCGCCCACTCGTCTCTGGGAAAACGGAGTCAGTCCGGACAGGAATGATCAGGCAGCGCGCTCGCAGAGACGGGGCGGTCCGTCGGTGGTGCTTGGATACCGGACGCGGCCGTCCCTGACCAGCTTGTCGAGGCCTCGGGATAGCACGTTGCCAAGCTGGCCAAGTCATGGATCGTCCTCGGTCAACCCGATCTGCAGCGCGACCTGCTAGAGCGAGATTGTTTTAGGTCTGTTCATATCCGGCTTCCCTGAAGTAGCTATGGCCCCGGCGTGACGTCCGACGTCTGGAACACTTCCTCCATCTTTCGGTCGATGACGACATCCCGGTATCGGCGATCGACGACGTCCAGGGCCGACGCTTCGTGCTTCGTGAAGGTGTAGTCCTTTCGGGTGAGAAGCGGAACCGCCGAACCCTAAGCGGGTTTGAGAGCCGGTCGCTCGGCTGGTTTTCACCCCGAAAACCGCTGTCTCCTGTTAAGCCGGGCGGCCGCCCCGGCTTAACTGGTCGACGGTCCTCTTGATCGATGTTGCAGATCCTTCAATTGGAAGAGGACGAAAGCTCACCTGCTTCACCGATGCTTGCAGCGCCCGCGCCCGGCTTGCAAATCGATCACGGCCTCGAGGCTATTTCCAAGAATTTTTGCCAATATTCTCTTTTCCGTTCAACACGCTAACAGACTTCGGGCCTGTATTATTCCAGGTATCACACACCGCCTTGCCCGCGTCCCTCCCCCCCTTCCAGGTACGGCAGAACGTGTTGCCAGAAATGTGCCACACGCCGTCAATTGAGATTACATCTCCGGAATCGAGTTTAACCTGACCATGTGCGGTGCCGTCCTTGAGTACAGAAAGCTCCCCACTGTAGCCCTCTTTTGGGCCGCCCAGCGCAATCACTTTGCCGTCTGAAAGCAGAGCCTGAAGCTCCTTTCCTATCATCGCGGTAGCAGCAATAGCTTGCGTTCCGAGAAACATCACAGATAGTCCAATCAGTATAGTTCTATGCATTGGCCGATTTCTCCCATCTTTGTCAAGCACAGTTTCTATCCGACATATACGAACCACAAGTCATCTCTTGTAATTAGCTACAACCCTCCTTGCCGAAAAAGCGAAGTCGCTCGATAATTTGATAGTTGTCAGCAGATATCTGGGGAAAAGTTAGTTCATGGATTATTGTTTTATTGAAAACCTATGATTTGTGTTCGAAATAGTTTTTGCGGCGCAATTAATTCGCCAGCCCAGAAAACACCCCCTTTCCTGATCCCGCTCCAGCGGGGTTTTTCTTTTCTGAACTCAACAATCGTCGAGCAAGTACAGATTAATCCAAGCATTGGTGCGGAAACGCACAGGAACCTTTTCGACCAATCGTTGTTTTGACATCAGGATCGTACAGGTGGCCCCAATCCCGGGGCCGTCCGCCATCCCTTCCTTCCTGTACGATCCGTCCTTTCCAGATTGCCCCGTTTCGGCGGGGCTCCTTTTTTGATCTGCGGCGCGAGCAAAGCGCAACCAGCCGGTTCCGCCGAGAAACAAACCTCGCCGAGAGTTTGACAGCCGGACCGCGCGGAGCATGATGCCATCCCTGTAGGCGGTAGCCGTCCCACTTCAGCCCGTTGCGTCGGATCTGACGTTCGCCCAAAAGACCCTGGAGGGGGCGCTGACATGGCCGCTCGTTGCTGGCGCATTGATATGATGGTGGACCGGGGAACGCGGGACGTCTGGGCGTACAAACGTGATCATTCGATCCGAATGCCCAGAGCGGCCGCTGTTCGAAGGAACGAAGTGGGTATTTCCTATCTCGCACCGGCGAGTGGTTCCATCGTCAAGGAGGTCGGCAACAGCCGCAAGAAGGTCGGAGACGGACTCGATCATAAGTGAACAGCATGATCTTCTTCACCAGCGACACCCATTTCGGCGACTCTCGCGTTCTTCGCATCGATCGGCGACCATTCCCTGATATGGCGACCCACGATGTCGCCCTCATCAGGAACTGGAACCTGATCGTCGGGATCGACGACGAGGTTTGGCATTTGGGCGACTTCATGTCATCGCGTGCGGGCGATTGCGACGCGCTCCTCGACCGCCTGCACGGCAGGAAACATCTCATTGTCGGCAACAACGATTCAGAGGAGACGACCGGTGCATCGGGCTGGAGCAGCGTCCAGCATTACAAGGAGTTGACCTTGGACGGCTACCATCTGGTGCTGTGCCACTACGCGTTTAGAACCTGGAATAAGATGGGCAAGGGCTCGGTCAATCTACACGGACACTCCCACGGTAGGCTGAAGCCGGTCCCCCGTCAGTTCGATGTCGGCGTCGATGCGCGTGAACTCCAGCCGGTCCGGCTTGACGCTCTGCTTGCCTCGACCCGCCGAAAGGCCAACGCGCGGCGAGCTAAAATGAACGCGACCTGAGCTTTGCGCGCTTTCTTGCCGCAAACTCCAAGTGGCACTTGCCTGGTTGCCCTCGATTTCGAGCGCCAGCCGCTATCGGCGGTTCAAGGGACGGGTCCTTTTGGAAGACGCGCCGGTCAGGCCGAAGAATGCATCGCGGCTTCTCAGGAAAACTTTCAGCGGGTTGGCGCGTTAACATCGCGCGCCCAGAACACGAGGACCGCTGATGACCAAGGGATTTCGATTCGATCTGCTCGCCAAAGGCGGTTATGCCGCGCGCGGCGTTGTCTTTTTTCTTGTGGCCGGGCTTGCTCTCTTCTCCGGCCTGGCGGGTGGCCGGCCGGAGACGAAATCTGCGGTTTCGGCACTGCTCGGGCAGCCGCTCGGTCGCGTTTGGGTCGGATTGATCGGGCTCGGCCTTCTCGGTTTTGTCGCCTGGAGGTTGGCGCAGTCTCTAGCCGATAGCGACGGCCATGGTGGCAAGGCAAGAGGATTGGCGATCCGATCCGCACTCTTCGGCAGCGCCATCACCTATCTCGGGCTTGCCGGATATGCACTCGGCAAGGCTCTTTTCATGGGCGGCAGCAGCGGAAGTTCCGGTGAGAAGGATCTGGCAGGATGGATCATGTCGCAGCCCTTCGGCTCCTATCTTGCGATCGCCGTCGGAGCTGGCTTCGTCATCGGCGGCTTCGTGACGGCCGCCAAGGGCATCACCAGGAAGTTCGAACGCCACCTTCGGATATCTGATCAAAAGGGTATTGTGGCATTGGTATGCATCTACGGTCTTGTCGCCCGCGGCGTCGTGTTCGCGATTACCGGGGTCCTTTTCGCCTATGCGGGTTTCAGGGTGGATCCTGGACAAGCCGGCAGCATGGGCGACGCCTTGGAATGGCTCCGCCACCTTCCGCTGGGATCCTTTCTGTACGTCGCCGTCGCCGTGGGATTGGCGGCTTTCGGAATTTATAATCTTGTTGAGGCAAGGTACCGCATCGTTCGGAGTCCTTCGCTAGCGGACGCTAAGCGTTCGATCTCGATGGCGGGTTCCTGACATTACTTTTCCTGTGCCAAGGTGCCGTTATGCGGAGGTCGAGCTGGCAGCTGGAACTTCAATGTCGATAAGCAGCCCTTCCTCCGACCAGGTTTTCTCGAGACGTCCTTGAAGCTGCTTTTCAACCATTGCGCCGACGATCACCGTACCAAAACCCCGCTTGGCCAATTTGGGTGGAGTGGGGGCGCCTACCTCCTGCCAGCGGATGTTAAAGCCGGCCCCGGACGGTCCGGGCTTCCAACTGATCGAAAGCCTGCCTTGCGCAGTCGCAAGCGCACCGTGATGGGCTGCGTTGACAGCGAGCTCATGGAGCACGAGCGCAAGAGGCTGGACGACCGGCGCAGGCATTTTGAGATCCGGCCCGCTAAAAAAGGCGCGGGTGGCCGCGAATGGCGCCACCTGCTGGCGAATGAGTTCCTCAAGAGAAATGCTTGTCCATCTTCGTGCAGCAAGCAGGCTATGCGCACGGGCGAGCGCCTGCACGCGGTGTTGGATGGCGGCGGCGTAAAGCGCGGGGTCTTCGGCGTTGCTCAGGCGGACGATGCTGTCGACGATCGCCAGGACATTCTTGGATCGGTGATCGACCTCCATCAGCAGGCGATGTTCGGAGGCTTCCAGTGCCTCGATCCGCCGGTACTCCGTCATGTCGATTTGCGACCCGAAGAAATACAGGATCCTTCCGTCATCACCATGGATGGGACTGAGATGCAAGCGGTTCCAGAACTGCTCTCCGCTGCTCTTGTAATTGAGGATCTCGACGGTGATCTCGCGCTCTTCGGCGATAGCGGCACGAATTTCGGCAACGGCGATCGGAGACGTAGCAGGACCTTGGAGGAAACGACAGTTGCGGCCTAGTATCTCCCTGGCCTCGTAGCCTGTCAGTTCAAGGAATGCCTTGTTGGCGAGCACGATCGGCAGATCGGGCTTGCGCGCATCGGTAACGACCATCGGCATCCTGGTGCGTTCAAATGCGATCGCTGCCAACTCTTTGCGATCGGCAGAAGCTGCTTTTGAAGATGCGGAGGGCAAATCCCCGTGGAGTTTTTCTTTGGTATGGGCTGTCATGCTTGTACGCTCACAAAGTCGTCGGCTGATAACGTAGCTCGTGTATCTTTGTTTCCGAGACAGTTGCATGGCTCAAGCGATCGCTACTCCCGAGACTTGCCGGACAACGTGTCACGGCTGCGGCCTTTGCCAACGCCACGCCGTCCGGTATAAATCAGGAGGAGGCCTTTCAGGCTTGCAGGCCCTGAAGGGATCAGACGCAGCATATGATCATGAAATTCTTTTCCAATTCCAGCCGCTCCCGGGAGCGCTTTCTCGAAGCGATCCTCCAAAGCGCGATCGAGTATGCGATCATCTCCATGGATCTCGATGGCCTGGTGACCACGTGGAATGAGGGCGCGCGCCGGATTCTCGGATGGGATGCGGATGAGATTGTCGGCCAGCCCGCAGCGGTCATTTTCACCGAGGAAGACAGGCAGGCCGGGATTCTCCAGCTGGAAATGACTGCCGCTTTGACCGAAGGTCACGGCAATGATGAGCGCTGGCACGTTCGCAAGGACGGCTCATTGTTCTGGGCGTCCGGTCAGATGATGGCGTTGACATCGGACGACGGCGAAGTCGAAGGTTTCGTGAAGATCCTGAGAGATCGCACCGAGCAGAGAGAGAATGAGGAACGGCAGCGCATCCTGATGCACGAACTCTCTCACCGCATGAAGAATACGCTGGCCGTCGTTCAGGCCATCACCAGCCAATCCTTCCGAAACGCCAGCTCTCTGGAGGATGCGGAGCATTCGATCACGGCACGCATCAATGCTTATTCAAAGGCGCACGACATTCTGCTTCAGCAGAACTGGCTGGGCACGAGCATGACGACAATCGTCGAGGCGACCGCGATCAATCTTGGACTTGAGACGTCAGGACGTTTCAATGCGAGCGGTCCTGCGGTTGAATTGGGTCCACAGGCGGCCCTTTGCTTCTCCCTGGTGCTGCACGAACTCGTCACCAACGCCAGCAAGTATGGTGCGCTGTCGGTAGATACAGGGACGGTCGAAATCGAATGGTCCGTACGCGATGAGGCGGGCGACCAACGCCTGAAATTCACTTGGCAGGAGGTTGGAGGCCCGGCGGTGGAAGCTCCGAGCAAGAAGGGGTTCGGCACACGCCTCGTCAGTTCCAGCCTGTCCGCCTTTGGAGAGGTCGCACTTGATTATGCGCCGACAGGGCTCATCCTAAGACTGGATGCGCCGCTCCAGAAGCTGCAGTATAAAAACTATTCAGACGCTGAGGAATAATTTGACTACGAAGCTAGGCCGCAGGCGCGGCGAGGCACCCCGCTCGCACCGTAAGTGATGCGCGCACCAATTTCTTTTATGGTATCACCGGCATCATGCCCGGCATGGCTATGCGCCTGACCGGCATCGGGTCGCAGTATTTGTTTGCCTTCACGGATGCCGACAAGAATTACTTTGACGGCACCAAGACCTACAAGGTGACGTTGCCGAAAGACATCCCGGAAACGAACTTCTGGTCGTTTACGCTCTACCACAACATGACCCGCTCGATGCTCGACACGCCACAAGGCCATCCGCGCGCCGGCAGCCAGAGCTTCCCCTCGCCGGCAGCCGAGGCTGCGGCGGACGGCTCCACGGCCGTCTACTTTGGCCCGACCCAGCCCGACGGCGTTGCGCGGGGCAACTGATCCAGACCGACCCGAAGAAAGGCTGGTTTACGCTCCTGCGCCTCTACAGCCCGCTTGAGCCATTCTTCACCAAGGAGTGGCGTCCGAGCGAGATCGAGTTGGATGGCCGCTGGCTGTTGAAGGGTGGCGCCTCTCCACGCTCTGCGGGGGCGCCGCTCGAGCGAGTGTACGTTTTTGACCGAACTTCTGAAGGGCGGCTGCATCGGACGAAAGTCCATTTCGGGTCGCCCGAAGTTAGAATAAAGCGGGACTGATCGCCCATCATCATAACGAAAAGATTTATTGTTGGCCGAATGAGGGATCTGGAATGCTTTCCTCTTCAGACAAGGATCGGAGGGACGTTCGTCATTTCAGCGAGCCGTTGGTTTCGGTGGTCATCCCGGCGTTCAATGCTTTCCGCTATATTGAACGCACTCTTCGATCTGCCGGTCGCCAGACCTACCGGAACTTGGAGATCATAGTCATCAACGACGGCTCTACCGATGATACCGCAAAGGTGGTCGAGCAAGTGGCGCTGGAAGATTCCCGGATTCGCTTGCTGTCCACGCCAAACCGCGGCGTTGCCGCAGCAAGGAACACCGGCATCCAGGAAGCAGCAGGTTGGTTCGTCGCATTTCTTGACGCGGACGATCTCTGGCACCAGACAAAAATCGAAAAGCAGGTGAATGCGCTCAAGTGCTTATCCCCACAGTGGGCTGCGGTTTATGTGCTGCATTACATCATCAATAGTCACGACGAGATCCTTCGCTCCTGCCGGCCCGATGTCGCGAGAGGATATATCTTCGCCCGGCATCTGACTTTCAAATATGTCGGCAATGGAAGCGCCCTTCTTGTCCGTCGGGATGTCGCGCTCGAGATTGGCGGGTTTGACAGCTCATATGCAGCGGCAGGAATTGGCGGCTGCGAAGATCTCGATTTCGAGCTCAGGCTGGCTGCGCGCTATCATATCGAAGTCGTGCCTGAACGGCTCGTTGGATACAGGCAGTATCCCGGCAACATGTCGTCCAATCACCTGCAAATGGGCCGAGGCGCTCTGGAAGTTGTCAGGCGTTCGCTGGCCGCAAATGCTCCGCTTCCAAAATACGCAACGAAAAGCGCAACCAACGCCACCCAGAAATATGCATTTTGGGAATTTCGACAAGCCAGGAACACATATCTGTCACTTGTGACCATTTGGTCGATAGCACGAAGCGAGCCAGGTTTCATCGTTCGACTTGTACTCGATAAATCCCTGCGCCTGATACAACACTGTCTTCGTCTCGTGACCACAACAGCGAACGGTCAAGCTCCACCGCGAATGAACAGGTCGAAATTCGACCAGCAAATTGTCCCTTCCCCTGTCGAACGACCGGACGAGACCGAGCAATTTCGACGTCACCTGATGCGACTGGCAGCGGTGGATGCCGAGCTGAGTTCAATGCTAGAACCCCTTGCGAAGGAGTTCGCTCCGGCGGCTATAAATCACAAGCCCCGTCTCCGCAGCCGGACGCTAGAATCAGACATTTGAGCCGGCATCCCAGCGGTGGTTTCGTGGAGGCCAGAGGGCGGCCGTTGCAAGCCGCCCGCAACGTAGCTTCGATTATTTCGCCATTGCGGCTCTAGCCGCCTCGATTTGCGCCTTGACGGCGTCGAGATTGAAGCTCGCTCCTTTCTGCATCGGCGGGAATTCGATGGCGGTTTCCGCCAGCTTCCCGACTTCCTGCTGGACAAACACGAAGCGCCAGAATTGGAACATGAACCATTCGTTGAAATACCCCTGTGCGCCGTCCAGCGTTCCGTTTGCCGGCGTGCCCAGGCGTTCGAAGGGATCGAGGCGCAGGTTCGTGATTGAGGGCGCGTCGACATGCTCCTTGGCTCCGAGCCAGCCATTCGGCTGCTCGATAAAGCGATACTTGTAGTCATCAATGCGCACCGCGCCCAGCGTGCTTTCGCCAAAATAGAAGATCTCGTGGCGCTTCGACGGGCCTTTGCCAGTGAGCAGATCTAACTGGTTGTAGCCGTCGAGATGGTTCTTATAGGTCCGGTCTCCGATCTGCTTTCCCTTCAACAGTTCGTCCGTGATGTTCGGATTTCCGGCAGCGGCCACGAAAGTCGGCAGCCAGTCCAGTCCGGAGATCAGGCCATTCTCCACAGTTCCGGCAGGAATCTGGCCGGGCCAGCGAATAAGCGCCGGCACGCGGAAGCCGCCCTCGTAGATCGTACCCTTCTGCCCTCGAAAGGGTGTGTTGCCGCCGTCCGGCCAGGTGAATGTCTCCGTGCCGTTGTCGGTCGTGAACAGGACGATGGTATTGTCGTCGACGCCTAAATCCTTGAGCTTCTGCATCACCAAGCCGACGTCGTCGTCGAGTTGAGCCATGCCGGCTTCCTGGAGCGACCAGCCATTCTCCGCAGTCCGCAGCGCCTCATACTTGGGCGAAAGATGAGTGATGACGTGCATGCGCGTGGGATTGAGCCACAGGAAGAAAGGCTTGTTCTCCGCCTTGGCCTTCTCCACGAACTTCAAGGCTTGGTCGCGGATCTCGTCGTCCACCGTTTCCATCCGTTTCGGATAGAGCGTGCCGGCGTCTTCGATTCTCTGCTTGCCGACCTTCCCCCAGCGCGCATCTACGGTCGCGTCGTCTGTTGTCGTTGCCCAGCTATGGACCATGTTGCGCGGCCCGACCTTGTCCAGCAAGTCCTGCGGATAGTTGGGATGGGCGGGATCTTCCATTGCGTCGAGGTGATAGAGATATCCGAAGAACTCGTCGAACCCGTGAACCGTGGGCAGGAACTCGTTGAGGTCGCCAAGATGGTTCTTGCCGAACTGGCCGGTGGCATAACCCATGTCCTTGAGGGCGGTCGCCAACGTCACGGCTTCCGCCGGCAGGCCGGTCTTGGCACCTGCCTGCCCGACGGTGGTCATGCCGGTACGGATCGGAAGCTCGCCCGTGATGAAGTTCGCCCGGCCCGCCGTGCAACTCGCCTCGGCGTAATAGTCGGAGAACAGCATGCCCTCGGCGGCGATCTTGTCGAGGTTCGGCGTACGGCCGGCCATCAAGCCGCGGTGATATGCACCGATGTTCCACATGCCAATATCGTCGCCCATGATGACAACGATGTTGGGTTTTTGCGCTTCTTGTGCCTGCGCCGGGACAAGCGCGCCCCAGAGAACGGCCGAAGCAGCCAATGCTCCGATGCCGTAGATGATCCTGCGATACATTTGACTCCTCCGTTGTGAATTCCGGCCGAACGACGAACCATCCGAACGCACGGCAGCAAAATTCAACGAGCGCCGCAGTCGCGTATTCACTCTGAATTCAATCGAAACAACTGGAGCAATTTCAGTTTCGGACGCCCTTCAATTGGGAACGGCACCGCCCAAGCGTGAGGTCCCTCGGTTTGCGAAAGGAGGCTCACAGCGCGCAACCTACCAAACGGCGGCCCGTCGCGATATTGTACCTTGGGGCAGCCATGGCCGTTCTGCAATTTTCTTGAAAGGAAACAGACATCTCTTTCGACACTCGCTGTTCGCGAGCCGATAGCCGGAAAGTTGGCGGTAGAGCAGGTCGCCTGAATTCGTGTGACTAGGCGCCACGATATCGGCGGATGCAATGGCGGCTGCGAGGCGTTTGGGGAGCACCCAGCACGTCAGGGCATGGCGAAACCAACATCATTGAGATCTCCACGCGACACGAAGAGACTTGTTCTATGCCCACGATTGAGGAGCATGGCCGGTTGAAGCGTATGAAAGACCAGGCACACGGATCAACGGCATTCTTCCGAGCCGGACGAGGGAAATAACATGGCGAAAAAAGGCCACGATCCTCGACACCGAACCCAAGATTTACCGTGAAGGTGCGAGCGGCACATCACCAACCATTTACCTCGCAAGACGCGTGCTCCATCCGCTGGCATTGATCGGTAAATCATCAGGGAGGTTCTGACTGGAGTTGGGCAACATGCTGAACCTCCCTGACGTCCTTTCAGCAAGGATCAGGAGAATCTAGGCCGGATCGTGCCGGGGGAAAGCCGGACTTAAGTCCGGCTGGCGACGTCAGGACACGCTGCTCATATTAGGTCTGAGGCAATATGAAGGTCCGTGGAGGGGCGGACAGGAGGAGAAAATGAAGTTCGGCCCCGATAACTACAATCACGAAGAGCGCTGCTCGCAAGGCCATAGTTCGGCATCCACGATCGCCACAATCGAAGCAGCCCTTTCCGCCGATCCGGATATCGACAGCAGTGCCATCGAGATCAGGATGCTCGGCCCTGTCGTCCTGCTCGAAGGCTTTATAACCAAGGCTGTGGACCGCGACAAAGCCATCTCGCTTGCTGCGATGATCGTCGGCTGGGAGAACGTCCAGGACCGGATGCTCAGCCGTTTTCCCACGCAATAGCCAGGCGAATCTTACGCTAGAGCCTTTCCGGATTAGATTGCAGCATTCTGTTGGCTCAAACGGAGTCGGATGGTCGACCGGCCGGCGCGTGTCGTAGCCCAGTTCTACGGCCAAGCCGGCCGGTCGATCAGCCGGCCCGTTTCAGCCAACCCGAAGGGCCGGGCATCTTTACGTCAGGGCAAAGGCGATCGGCTCGGACGTGCCTGGGGGTATGCCCGTCGCCAATCGCCTTTGCCCTGACGAAAACCTGCTCCGGCAGAATGCTGCAATCTAACCCGGAAAGGCTCTAGGACCAAGGTCGGAGCGGCCCCGGCCTGAAGTCCCACACCTGGAACACTTCCTCCATCTTGCGGATTGTCTCCTCAGCGGAACCAACCGCATCCAAGGAGGAAAACAGATGAATATCAAACTAGTAGGGTTCGCAGTGGGCGTCCTTATGGCGTCGACTTCTGCCTTTGCGCAGTCGTCCACGGTGACGGGCGCCGCAGGCGGTGCTGCAACGGGCGCGATTGTCGGCGGCCCGGTCGGCGCTGCTGTCGGCGGCATCGTCGGCGGCGTCGCAGGTAGCGTCATCGATCCGCCGCCGCCGAAGGTGGTGACCTATGTTCAGCAGGCTCCGGCCCCGACCGAACGTGTCGTGGTGAAGGAGAGAGTGGTCGTCGGACAGCCCCTGCCGGAGACCGTGGTCGTCACGCCAATTCCCGATGATCCGAACTATGCATACGCGATCATCAACGATCAGCGTGTGATCGTCGAACCTTCCTCCCGGAAGGTCATCCAGGTCATTCAGTGACCTCGGGCGGCTCAGCCGCCCCTTACGACGATTAGGGCACGCATGCGACGCATGAGAATGCGGGACGGCATCGCGTGCCCGAAACCTCCGAGGTTGATCATGAAAAGCAAGCATCTCACCATGCTCGTAGCAGCGCTGTCACTCAGCGTGTCGCCGCTTGCCACACTGCCCGCCGCAGCCCAGCAGGACACCAGGAGCGGCGGCCAGGCCCAATCCGGTTCTCAGACGGGCACCGATGCCGGTTCGCAGTCCGGCTCCAGCGCCAAGGGCACCGCCACCGGCATTATGGCGTTGCCGGTGAAGATCTCAAACGCACTTCTTAGCTGACACCTTGACCGCAGGACCATCGCTCCATCGGCAAAAACAGCGCATTCAAGGCGTCGTCATCGGTCCGGTTTGGGCGGCATCAAATTGCCGAACTCCATCGGAAATGGAAAAATGATCGTCGAGGTCTTTTCGCCGGCGATGACGTTCAATGTACTCAAATAACGAAGTTGCATTGCCTCGGGTTGCCTGGCGAGGATTTCGGCTGCTTCAAGCAGTTTGGCTGCAGCCTGCTGCTCGCCTTCGGCATTGATGATCTTGGCACGCCGCTCGCGCTCGGCTTCCGCCTGACGGGCAATTGCGCGGATCATCGATTCGTTGATGTCGACATGTTTGATCTCCACATTGGCGACCTTGATGCCCCAGGCATCGGTCTGGGCGTCCAGGATTTCCTGAATGTCGATGTTGAGCTTGTCGCGTTCCGCCAGCATCTCGTCGAGGTCATGCTTGCCGAGCACCGAGCGCAGTGTGGTCTGGGCGAGCTGGCTCGTCGCCATCATGAAGTCCTCGACCTGGATCGTCGACCTCTCGGGATCGACAACCCGGAAATAGATCACCGCGCTGACGCGGACCGAAACATTGTCATGCGAAATGACATCCTGGCCGGGCACGTCGAGCACCCGCGTGCGCAAGTCGACCCGCATCATCTGCTGGACATAGGGGATGAGCAGGATCAAGCCAGGCCCCTTGACGCCGGTGAAACGGCCAAGCGTGAAAACCACGCCGCGTTCGTATTCCCGCAGGATCTTGATCGCAGATGCGACGACGACGAGCAGAACAAAGATAATCACAAGATAGAAGGCGAGATCTGAAAACATGCCCATGACTTTTCCTCCTGCATCCTGAAGGCGGTTAGGCCTCCTGCGAACTGCGGACCACTTCGAGCGTCAACCCATCCCGGCCTGTCACTTTCACGCCGTCGCCGGCGGAAAGCGGCTCAGTTGAAATGGCCTTCCAGCGCTCGCCATGGGCGATGACGTAGCCCGAGATGCCCGTCCAACTGTCGACCTTGCCTGAAATTCCGATCATCTGCTCGCCGCCGGTGACGACATCGTGCCGGCGCGAGATGTAGGCGAGACGGGCAATGACAAGGCTAAGAGCGAGGCAGGCGACGGCGATTGCGCCAAGCACCGACCAGGAAACCTTAAGCCCGGGTATGTCCGTGTCGAACAAGATGGTAGCGCCGAGCATCAGTGCGATGCCGCCGCCGACGCCGAGTGCGCCGAAGGAGGGCGAATGCGCCTCGGCCACCGTCAGACCCACGCCGAGAATGATCAGCCCGAGGCCCGCAAAACTCACCGGCAGCAAGGCCAAAGCATAAAGACCAAGCAGCAGGCAGATGCCGCCGATGGTTCCCGGCACCAGCGTCCCAGGCGTCAGAAATTCGAAGATCAGGCCGTAGATGCCGACCATCATCAAGATCAGCGCGATGTTCGGATTGGTGATCACCGAAAGCAGGCGGGTTCGCCAGTCCGGTTCAAGTTCCTGGACGATGAGACCCGATGTTTCGAGCCGGACATCCGTTTGACCGACCTGCACGACCCGACCCTGCGCCTGTGCCAGGAGATCGTTTATATCGGCCGCCACGAAATCTATGACCTTCTCACGCAGAGCTGCGGCGGAGGAAAGGCTTGCGGCCTCGCGCACGGCGCGCTCCGCCCAGTCGGCGTTACGATTGCGCAGTTCCGCAAGCCCGCGGATATAGGCCACCGCATCGTTGATCGCCTTCGCCTCGCCGGCAGCGCCCGGCACTTGCCGCTGCTTGCCGGTCGTATCAGGGCTGTCGTTCCGGTCATCATCGGATGGTCGGCCGCCAAGTGCGATCGGCGTCGCCGCACCCAGATTGGTGCCCGGTGCCATTGCCGCGATATGGCTTGCGTAAAGAATATAGGTGCCGGCGCTAGCGGCTCGTGCTCCGCTGGGTGCAACGAAACTCGCGACCGGTATCGGGGAGGCAAGGATCGCACGAATGATGTCGCGCATCGACGTGTCGAGACCGCCGGGCGTGTCGATCTGCAGGACAACCAGGCTGGCGCCGCGTTCATTGGCCCGCTGAAAGCCGCGTCTTACATAATCGGCCGTCGCCGGGCCAATCGCCCCGCTCATCTTCAGGACTATAGCGACACGCTCCGCTTCGGATGCGGGCGTCGCCAGGCCAAAAGCCGAGAACAACGTCAGCAGCAAAGCAAGGATTGACGGCATCCACCGCCAAAGCTCCAAACGCCACACAATCGTCCGCCGGACTCTCATATCTTGAAATATATGGCAGAACTGCGAAACGGTAAGAGACAAGTCTGAGCTGGCTTGCTCGCTGATGGCGAGCAGGAGGAAAAGCAGCCGGTCGTAGTCGTTTACAAATACGCGACGACGCTTCTCACGGACGTCAAGTCCATCTGCCAGAATTGGTCTTCGCGCGCTGCCGGCTCTTTTGGATCTTACGATCTCCGCCGCTTTCCTCGCTGCTGGAACAGGCGAACGCCTTGCCATGTCAATACATAGAAAACTGCACCGCATAGCGCGGCGAGCGGAAGGCCGCCGACAAGTATCGGCTTTAGAATTGGATGCCAAAGTGGCGCAAAATCGAGGTGCCGGAGCAGCGTGAACAGATTGGCTTCACCCACCCGCTCGGGCGCCCGACCCAAAAGAAAAATGCCGATCCGGTAAGCGGCAGCAAAGATCAGAGGAAAGGTAAGAGGGTTCCCAAACGCCGTCCCGAGCGCAGCCGCGATCATATTGCCTCTGAGGATGAAGGCTAGACAAAAGGCCAAGATGAAGTGAAAGCCGAGGAACGGCGTACAGGACACGGCCACCCCTGCTGCCACGCCAGCCGCAATGGCGTGAGGAGTAGCCTTCAAGCGAAGAACTCGAATGGCGATGTATCGGATGGACCGCAATAGCCCCTTGGATGGCCAAAAGACTTCACGGATCCGCTGAGCCGGTGAGAGCGGCTTCCGTCTCCTAAACAGCATTCCTTACCTTCCGCGGCGTGAGCGCTTGGGTTCACAATCGAATGATATATCGAGAGGCCCGTGTCCGGAACCCAAGCCATCGATCTGTGCAGGCAAGCGAATTCTTCGCGCCGGTCATTGGTACCGCTGCAGCTTATCGCGCTTTCCTGATCTTACCGGTCTGGCACGAATACGGAGTGTCGATTGGGCACGATGTCGTCCAATGCATTTCAAGGATGCGCCTGAAGTTTATCCGCAGCAGCCTCGATGAAACCGACTGCGTTCGCAACCCCATCCTCGTCCCGGATTGGTGCGCCAACCGCATCTGCCTGGCGTCGCATATGTGGATCGTCCATGGCTGCGAGTGCATCTGTCAGGCTCTCGACGGTCAATGCTCTGCGATCGAGTGACAGTCCGACGCCGAGGTCTGTTACACGCCTTGCCCAGAACGGTTGATCGCCGAAAAATGGGCAAATGATCATGGGCTTGCCGGCCCGAAGAGCGGCCGCGGTCGTTCCGGCGCCGCCGTGGTGGATGACCGCGCTCACCTCGGGAAACAACCAGTCGTGAGGGGCGTCGCGGACGACGTGAACATGCTCGGATTTATGGTCCGCGGCCAGGGCACCGCCTCCAAGAGCCAAGATGCCCCGCTTGCCCTGCCTTGCGAGGGCCTCGACAACCGTGGCTGTCATTCGGCCCGGATCGACGCCCGGCATGCTTCCGAAGCCAACGTAGATTGGCGGCTCCCCTTCCGCGAGGAATGCTGCCAAATCGTCTGGGGGTCGCCAGTTCTTGCTGTCGAGAAACCAGTAGCCACTCACCAGCACGTCACTGCCCCAGTCCGGAGGGACCGGCACGACATGGCGACTATAGGCGTAGAGCGCGCCACTCGAAGCGATAGCTGGCGTCCTGCGTCGCGCCAGACCAAGCCGTTCCACCCTCCAGGTCGAGAGCAACGTGCCGAACAGAAGTTCCGCGCCCCTGATCGCCGCGATATGGCTGATCCGGTTGAACCAGCCCAGATCTCTGAAAGGCAACATCGGGCTGGGAAAAGTGGCGGTCGGCGTAAAGCCAGGCAGGGGCGAGGCCAGAATAAATGGGCACTGAAGCGCCTCCGCCATGTGTGGCACCGCGATTGCCTTCGCATGATGCACGAAGATGTCGGGGGTGAAGGCCTGCGCTGCTTTCCATTCCGCGTCTAGCAGGGTTCGCATCATCGGACGGACGTACTTGAGCAGCTTCAAACCCGCACTGAAGCCCTTGCCGCCGGCGATCGCCGCCTTTCCTTCCGGAGTATCGAGAAGAGCGAGAAACTCTCCAGGCAGGGGGGCGAATGCGACGCCGTGGTCTTGCACCATGCTCTCGAACTGAACCGGAGCAGCGAGCTGTACGCGATGTCCTCGCTCGATCAATCCCAATGCCAGAGCGATATAGGGTTGAACGTCGCCGCGCGTGCCGAGCGCATGAATGGCTACCCTCATTGCGCCGTCACCTCGCTTCCGCCTGATTCAATAGCCGATGTTGCCAGTGTCACCGTGCGATTTCGTCGTCCACTCAAGCTACTGTTGTTCTTTACAGTCAAGGGCCGGACGGCCGCAACGAGCGGCTGGCGACTTTCCCCAGCGTGAGTCCCTGAACCACGATCGTGAAAATCACGACGGCATAAGTGGCGGCAAGCAGAGCCGCCTTGAAAGGCGTTTCCGGAAGGGACAGCGCCAAGGCGATCGATATGCCGCCCCTGAGACCTCCCCAGACGAGAACGATCACGGTCCCGCGAACGAAGTCGTACTGTCTGCGGAGCAGGGTCACGGGGATGATGGTCGACGCGAAGCGGGCCGCGAGCGCCACAGGTATCGCGGCGAGGGCGAGCGGCAGGATCGGCGCCTCGTAGCGAAGAACAAGTACCTCAAGTCCGATAAGGAGGAAGAGCACCGAGTTTAGGATCTGGTCGACCAACGTCCAGAAGCCGAAGAGATATCGCTGCGTTACGTCGCTGAGCGCGTCCTTCGGTCCGCGGTTGCCAACGAGGATTCCGGCGACCACGACGGCGATCGGACCGCTCATATGCAGTGCGGAGGCGAGGGAATAGCAACCCATCGCCAGCGCGATGGAAATCAAAACCTCGACAGGATAATCGTCGATCGCCCTCATGGCCAAGTAGGCGACGTAACCTGATAGCAGGCCGATCACTGCCCCTCCCAGTGCCTCGAGGACGAACAGTTCCGCGACCTGCGCCGCGCCAACATCGGCGCCGCCGCTCGCCAGCGCGAGCAATGCGGTGAATACGACGACCCCGACGCCGTCGTTGAACAGCGACTCGCCCGCCATGTCGGTCTCGAGCGCTTGCGGAACCTTGATGGTCTTGAGCGTCGAAAGAACCGCGACGGGATCAGTAGGGCTGATCAGCGCGCCGAACACCAGCGCCCACAGGAATGGCAGCTCTATGCCAAGCAGGGCTGCCAAGACCCACATCGCGACGCCGACGAGCGCCGTTGAAAGCAGCACGCCGAAGGTGGCCATAGCACCAACGACCGCGACTCGTGAGCGAAGGGCGGAAAAGTCGACATGGAGCGAGCCAGCAAACAGGAGGAAGGCGAGAAGCCCGTTCATGACGGTCGTCTGGAAATCGACCTGCCGCACAAGAGCTGCGACATCCGCGTAGATGGAGACGTCTGGAATCGAAAGCTCCAGCAGGACGAGCAAAGCTGAGGCCGCAAGTCCCATCACGAGGATCCCGATCGAGGGGGGAAGCCTGAAATAGCGATGGTTGACCCAGGAGAACCCGGCAGTGAGAACCAGAAGCAGCGAGATGAGATCGAAGACGGACAAGATCGGGCTTCCTCGCAATGTGACAGAAGATCGGCCCTTATCGGCAGCCGCTAGATGGTTGTCTGCAGCCCAAGTTCGACCACTCGCCCCGACGGCAGGCCGAAATAGTCTGTGGCATTGCTTGCATTCTGTGCAAGCGAGATGAACAGCCGGTCTTGCCAGAACGGCAGGCCGCCTTTCTTCGACGGCAGGATCGTTCGGCGGGACAGGAAGAACGAGGTCGACATGATATCGAACTTCAAGCCTAGCTTGCGGGCGAGAACGAGCGCACGGGGTATGTTGGGCGTCTCCATGTAGCCGAACGTGATCACCAGCCGGCTGAAGTGGCGATTGAAGCTTTCGAGGAAGATTTTCTCATCGTCCGGGACGAAAGGCGTGGTCGAGGTCACGACGCTGAGAATGACGTTCTGCTCATGGAGCACCTTGTAGTGCTTCAGGCTATGGAGGAGTGCAGTTGGCGCGCCTTCAATGTCGCTCGTCAGAAACATCGCAGTCCCGGGCACCGTGGGTGGCTTCTTCCGGGCCAGGTTGTCAATGATCGCGGAAAGTGGGATTTCGTCGGCCTTGGTGCGGGCGGCAAGCAGCCGACGCCCCGCCGTCCATGTCTGCATGATGAGCGCCATCGTCGTCGCCACCGCAACGGGAACCCATCCTCCATCTGCGAACTTCGCGATGTTGGCGGCCAGAAACCCGGCGTCGATCAGTGTCATCGGCACGATGACGGCAAGAACCGTCGCCAGCTTCCAGCTCCAGATCCGCCGCATCACGATGAAGAGGAGGATCGAAGTGATGAACATTTCGCCTGTCACGGCGATGCCATAGGCGGCGGAAAGGCCGCTCGAGTTTTGGAAGAAGAGCACCAGAGCAGCCACGAAGATGAACAGCAGGTTGTTCACCTGCGGCATGAAGATCTGTCCGGACTGAGTTTCGGAGGTGTGGAGGATGCGCAGGCGAGGAAGCAGGTTGAGGTGCATCGCCTGACGGACAAGGGAATAAGCGCCTGAGATCACGGCCTGGCTGGCGATGACCGTTGCCGCGGTGGCCAGACAGACCATAGGAATCCGCGCCCACTCCGGATGCATGCTGAAAAAGGGATGCTCAGCCATCTGCGGGTTCGCGAGCACGAACGCTCCCTGCCCGAAGTAGTTCAGAAGCAGACTGGGGAAGACGAGCGAGAACCACGCCGTGACGATCGGACGGCGTCCGAAATGTCCAAGGTCGACATAGAGGGCTTCCGCGCCAGTCACGGCAAGAAAGACGGCCCCAAGCACCGCGATGGCTGAGCCGATGTTGTTTGCGATATACCAGAGTGCGTGGACCGGATTGACTGCGCCCAACACCGACGGGTCGTCAAATATGTGGATCGCCCCGCTGAGGCCAAGGACGATAAACCACAGAGCCGTTACGGGACCGAACACCGACGCCACGCCGCTCGTGCCGAATCGCTGGACGAAAAACAGCACGGCGATGATGGTGAGAGTGATCGGCACGACCCAGTTGGACAACGCCGGTGCGACCACCTCGATGCCCTCGACCGCAGACAGTACTGAGATCGCAGGCGTGATGATCGCATCACCGATGAACAGCGAGGCGCCGATCACGCCTAGGACAAGCACCCATTTGGGGCGTCCGGCCAGACCTTCGCGGGCGAGCGTCATGAGAGACAGCGTGCCGCCTTCGCCCCGGTTGTCTGCCTTCAAAACGAACGTTACGTACTTCAAGGTGACTACGATCGTGAGCGCCCAGACGATCAGTGACAGGATTCCAAGGATGTCCGCACGATGAGCTCCAGATCCGCCGGTGGCGTGGAGAGCCTCTCTGAATGCATAAAGCGGGCTAGTTCCGATGTCGCCATAGACGACGCCCAGGGTAGCGAGAACGAGCGAGGGCAGTCCTCGCCGGCTCTGGTGTTCCAGTTCCGGATCCGCTGATCGCAGCTTTTCATCGGTCAAATGGGCTGTCCTGTTGTAGGCAAGGTGTATGCTGGAAGCTGCCACCGGCTTGTTCTGATGGCAACGCGAAAACTTATGCCAAGCGATTGCATCCACCTTCCGAAAAAGGTCGTGAGGGCATCATCACAGGCTACCCACAGTGTTAAGGCTCATTGGACATTGAGAATCGCCTTACAGAATCGATCCGTGATTTTGCCGGGCGGTTACTGACGAGTATATTCGCGAACACCCATCTTTGGCGGAACATGATGAATGTGCTGTCGCGCCGGAGAATCTATGCACCTGAATGAAGATGCCGAGCGTGCCGAGCTTGTCCAATGAACATTGCGAATAGGCGCCCGTTTATCCGCTATCTCGATCGCAATATCCAGATGTCGCCGCGACCGCGTCATGCCGAGTTGAAAACGCCGTTATGGGGATGCCGAAGGCGGCCGGTTGCGAAGCCGCCTCCTGTTTGATCAGACAGTCCGTCTGACCATTCTCGCAACAGCGATGAGGATACAGGCTCCGATGAAGCCCGCGATCAGATAACCCAGCCATCCGCCAAGGACGACGCCGAAGAGCGACAGGATAAAGTTGGCGACGATGGCGCCGACAATACCGAGAAGGATGTTCATCAGCACGCCCATGTTGCTCTTCATGAGCAATTCGGCGAGCCAGCCGGCAATGCCGCCGATGATGATGGCGGCGATCCAGCCGATACCTGCACTTTCCATAGTAATTCCCCCTTGTGAATGATGAGCAGCCGGCGCGGGCAATCACGTCTCGCAGATCCGGGCTAAACCGATTGCCGAGCGACAAGACTGTAATCTTCGCCGCGCCAGTTGGTTCCATAAGCCCCCGCCCCAAAGCGCTCGCGTGCCCCTCCCCGATCGGCTTCAGGTCACTTGTCGGCCGCCGGCCAATCGTTCGCAGGCTCCTCTATGACGGCAGCGTCGTCCTCCGCAGGATCGGGATCGCGCTCGAGGGCTGCGCGCAGATTGACGATCTCCTTGATGATCGTATCGAAGACGTCCTGCTGCCTGGCCCCGGCCACAACGCAGTCGTCGACGAGCTGCTCCAGCTTGGCGCGAAGCCCGGCCTGCCAATTATTCTTGCTCATGACCTCCTCCTCCTCTGATCGATCCACACGGTGCATGGTCGCTCGCCTGTTCCACCGCCTTTTATGGGCGGGCGGCGGTTTCCGCGCTCAGGAGACAGTGATCGATGTGTGGCCCTGGTTGACGGTTCGATCCTCGCCAATCCTGTTGTCCGGGATGAGATCGCGGCGAACGGGTAAGGTGCTCGCCTGGCATTTCGTTGCCCGCACCGAGAAATCGGAAAAACCGGTGCGTTCACCATCTCCGTCACGTCCGATTGGCACGCCGCGACCTCGGCGGATTAACCGATAGCCGCAGCAACGGTTCCGCCCCTGCCTGGACTCTTTTGCGTCCGTGAAACTGTCTCGCCTTCACCTCTAGATGTGGAGCCTTTCCGGGTTAGATTGAAGCAATCTGTTGGCTCAAACGGAGTCGGATGGTCGACCGGCCGGCGCTCTTCAATCGGGAATTTCGCCAATGCTACGGGCCATCGGCTCCCTGTTAGGGTTAGGCAGTTTATTCGAGCGATCGAACTGTCTTCGACACGATCGCGGCTAGGCTGTCTGCAAGGCCAGTTGGCGCGGTGTTTGATCGCGTGAGGACGAGCGCAGTTTCCCCGAGCTGCGGAAGGATGGCATCCGAAAGTCGCCGGACTCGATCGGTGAACGCACCTTGCGGCAGGACGCCGACAGCGATCCCGGCCGAGATGGCGGCTCGAACACCGGCGACACTTTCGCTCGTGCAGACGATTTCATAATCCACTCCTGCTTTTTGCAGCAGATCGAGACAGCGTTCCCGCCACCAGCACGCCCGATCGAACAGGGCCACGGGCAGCGGACGACGATGCTCAATCTCGTGAAATGCCGACCCGGCCCAAATGGCGGCTTCTCGGTGAACGACGATATCGCGGGCGCCGACATTCTCAGGGGTATGCAGCGCTATATCGAGATCGCCCGCCGCGAGAGCGGCAGGAAACTCCACGCTCGTGCCGCACCGCACGAGGATGCGAGCGCTGGGTTGCTCTAGCGAAAATCCGGACAAGATCGAAGGGAGCAAGGTATCGCTGTATTCTTCGGGTATGCCGAGGCGGATTTCGCTCTTGTCGTCTGGTCCCCGCATAGCGATGACGACCTGATCGAGTGCTTCAACGACCTGACGCGCGATCGGCAGCAATTGTTCGCCGCGTGCCGTGAGGGAAACACCGCGTCCATGCCGATCGAACAATTGCTGCGCCACAATTTCTTCGAGCTTCTGCACCTGAAGGCTCACAGCGGATTGCGTGCGGAGCAGACGCGCCGCGCCGCCGCTGACGCTGCCGGCCTTGGCGACCGCCAGGAAGCTACGCAGCAGGTCGCTGTCGAGCTGCGGAACTGAGGTATCGCCTTGGCTCATATCTAGTATTTAAACTATTCGTTTTATCAATGGAAGAGCCCGCCATAAACTGCCCCTCAACAGGATGGTGGTCATGAACATTGCGCTTCCGAATCTACAAAAGCCAATCATGTGGGCAACGGCCGTTATCGTCACGGCCGCCGCGGCGATCTCTTGGCCGGTGAAAGCCCAGGAAACTCTGCAGTTCGTGCTGGAGAGCTTCGTTGACGTAGCGCCGACGATTGCGATCGGGCTTGTTCTGTCGGCGTGGGTTGCAGCGAGCGGAGCCGGGGCCGTCACGGCAAAGTGGTTCCAGGGGCGGCCTGCCTCAACGATCGTGATCGCCTCCGCGATCGGCTCCGTAACGCCAGTTTGCGGCGTGACCGTACTTCCGCTGATGACGGGGTTTCTGACGGCGGGCGTGCCGCTTGCGCCCATCATGGCGTTCTGGCTTTCCTCGCCCGTCACTGATCCTGCAATGTTTGCCGCCACATGGGCCGTTCTCGGCCCTGCTTTCGCCATCGGAAAGATGGTCGCGGTCTTGGCGCTCGGGATAATCGCGGGAACAGGGACGGCGGCGCTGTCGAGTACAAGCATGGTGCAGCGTCCGCTGCGCGCATCACGGATCGCGGCGGGCGGCGAGTGCGGCACTTGCGCGTCGGCTGGCTTCTCGTTTGGTTCGCTGGCGATCGGATACGCGTTCGGATGGACTTGGGCGTTGCTGCCATGAAAGGCGGCCGGATTGGAACTACTTTGGCGGCGTTCTGGCGCACGCTTTGCGCACGCTACCACTCACAAAGAAATCGACCGCTGTCCCGGCTCGACGATCATCTGCTTAGTGATCTCGGGATAACCCGCGAGCAGGCGGGTGAACTCGACCGCCGTCACGCGCATCAAACGAAATCGAGCGACAAATCCGTTTAGTATGGTGCTCTTGTCGCGAAAATCCGGGAATTTCACGACAAGCTATAGGCTGTCCGTGTCTTCCCGAACCTTTAGAATACGGTCGATAAGACCCCATTCCAATGCTTCTTCCGCCGTCATGAAGCGGTCGCGATCCATCCCGCGTTCAAAGTCTTCATAAGAGCGCCCGCAATGCTCCGCATAGAGCCGCGTCATACGCTGCTTGGTCTTCAGAATTTCTTCGGCATGAATCAGCATGTCGGAAGCCTGCCCCTGGAAGCCACCGGATGGCTGGTGAATGAGGATACTGGCATTGGGCAAAGCAGCTCTTCCGCCGGCCTCGCCTGCCATCAGCAGGAACGATCCCATGGAACGGGCTGTGCCCATGCAAAGCGTATGAACCGGCGCGCGGATGAAGCGCATGGTGTCGTACATGGCGAAGCCGCTGGTCACGGCGCCGCCCGGAGAATTGATGTAAAGATTGATCGGCTTGTTTGGATTCTCGGCCTCGAGGAACAGCAACTGCGCGCAGACCAGAGCGGAAACGGTATCGTTCACCTCGCCGTTGAGGAAGATGATGCGTTCGCGCAGAAGGCGGGAGTAAATGTCAAAAGACCGCTCCCCTCTGCTGGATTGTTCTATGACCATAGGGACGAGTTGCATCGCTTCGCGCATCGGCGAACTCCAATCTTCCAGAATTTAAAGGGGAGAGCTTGCCGCGTCAGGCGGCGAGCATGAGGAGCGGACTGTTGCTGTTTGCGGCCGTTTCCGCCATCCGGTCAAGCCTCGCGTCGGTGAGCTCGTGGATGATGCGCAGGCGGGTGCCGCCGGTCGCGTTCGGGACGATCGTGAACGTCACCGTGCTTTCAAGGAAAGGTGGGGCATCGTCGCGCAGGCTATAACGGACTTCCTCGCCAGGAGTGATCGTGGCCGGGGTGGGATCGGCTAAAGCGTCTTTCGGCAACCAGTTTTCCCGAAATTCCGGAATGCTGATTGCCCGCCAGACCTTTTGCGGCGGTTCATCCAGATCGAATTCCAGTTCGATGCCGCCTTTCTGCTCCTTGGCCTTTCCATCCTTCATTGATCCATATCCTTCAGCAAGACCTTGAGAGCTTCGATGCGGGCAGGCCAGTAGGCGCGATATTTCGCCAACCATTGTGCGATGAGAGCCAGCCCCTCCGGATCGACTTCGTAATTCACGAACCGCCCCTGCCGTTCTTCCCTCACGAGCTTTGCGCTCCGCAAAACCGAGAGGTGTTGCGACATTGCCGGCTGGCTGATCTCCATGCCCTCGCGCAGGGCACTGGCATTCATGCCGCCCGCCGCCAGCTTCTCGAAGATCGCCCGGCGGGTTGGGTCGGCCAAGGCTCGGAAAATGTCGTTCTCGATCATGCCTACACATAAGCATACACTTATGCGATTCGCAAGTCCGCAAAACTCTGTCGCATAAGTTGGAGTTTCGCGGCGGATCTTTGCGACGCCGTTACTGCGGTGAACGTCCCTTCGCTCAACTTGGCCCTTGGTCGATCACAAAGGCTGCACCAGCAGACCTGCCGCCAAGGCATGAAATGCCTCGACCGCCTTTGGCATCACGCTCTGCGGATCTTCGCTGGCGGCGATCCAGAGGGCGGCATTGAGAGCCGCGCCGCTCAGCAACCGGGCGGCCGCCTCTGCGTCAAGCGGCTTGAGGATGCCTTGGGCGATCAGGTGCTCCACAGTGCTCTTCGTCACCTGCAGGCAACTGTTCTGGCTCGGCCACTGCGAGGGATCGCCCAGCACCGCCGGACCGTCGAGCAGAACGATGCGCTGGACCTCGGGATTGAGCGCCATCTCGATATAGGCCGCACCCTCGGCAAGCAGGCCCTGCCAATCGCTCCCCGCACGCGCCCCGATCTCCTGCGCGCGCACGGCCATCTCCGTGTCGATCTGATCGACGACCGCCGCCAGCAGGCCGCGCTTGTCTCCGAAATTGTGGTAGAGCGCGCCGCGTGTCAGACCGACGTCAGCGGTCAATTCGTCCATCGATGCTGCGGAATACCCCTTTTCCGCAAAGGTCTTGCGCGCCGCCGCGATCAGCTTGACGCGATTTTCCTGCATCGTTTCGCTGCGTTTCCTTGCCATGCAATCCCTCAATTTCATATACGAAGCGTATATGGACTTGACATACGATGCGTATCTCATACATTTCATATACGAACCGTATACCAAATTGGGCGCGAGATGTGAAGCGATACGCCGCGCTCAACGGTCGTTGTCAACAATGAAGAGAGATCAGAATGACAAAACGCGAAGCAATCTTTCCGGCCGACAGGCACGCTCTTTACGAGAAGCACGGATACTCCGCCGCGATCCGATCCGGTGATCTGCTGTTTGTGTCCGGACAGGTCGGCAGCCGTTCGGACGGGACTCCCGAACCCGATTTCGAAAGCCAGGTGCGGCTCGCCTTTGAAAACCTGAAGGCGACGCTGAGTGCCGCCGGCGCAACGCTGGATGACATCGTCGACGTCACCAGCTTCCACACCGACCCCGAAAGCCAGTTCGGAACGATCATGGCGGTCAAGCAGGAGATGTTCAGCAAGCCACCCTACCCGAACTGGACGGCCATCGGCGTCAACTGGCTCGCCGGCTTCGACTTCGAGATCAAGGTCATCGCCCGTATTCCGTGAAGTCACTGACATTGCCGGGGCCGCATCCGTCACCGCACGACCTGCCTGCAGGAGAGCGGCCCCGCGCTGCCCCTCTTGGATATAACAAAACACAACTCTAGGAGTTATAGGATGGGCCTACACCGAGGCCCTTCCTCAAGGCGCCCGTGGGATCGTCGGTTACCCCACACCGTAACTTTCTGCTTACATTGCCCCGGCGCCGCAGAGAATAACCCGCAGCGCGCCACTTTCCCATATATTTAGAAAAATCAACTACATAATCTCGCGGAACAAAGATCTCTCCTGCGTGTTCTGACCGCATGGATCTCATCTGATCCGGAAATGGAAGAAACGCATATGAACAAGATCGTCTTCGCGGCGGCAATTCTGGGCGCGTCTGCCATTGCAGCCTTTGCCCAAACCACACCGGCTCCATCCAAGGATGGAAATACACCTGCGGTTGCAACCCCGGACACCAAAAATCCGACCGCGCCCGTTGAGGGCGCCAACAGCTTTACCGAAACTCAGGCTAAGGATCGCATTGCGGAAGCGGGTTACACCGACGTCAAGGATCTCAAGCTCGACGACAAGGGGATCTGGATGGCCTCGGCATCAAGGACGGGAAAGCCGTCTCCGTTGCTCTCGATTATCAGGGCAACATCGTCGCCAAGTAACCCAAGGAGAAGCATGATGAGAACTGTAACCGGACTTTTCGACGACCACTCGGACGCTCGCTCCGCCGTCACCAAATTGGAAGCGGCAGGCTTTCCCTCAAACGACATCAGTATCGTCTCCAACAAGGCTGGCCGCGTCCATCGCGACTCTGACGTTGGCAAGGATGCCGCGACCGGCGCCGTCATCGGCGCTGCCGTCGGTGGCGCCGGCGGCCTGCTCACCGGACTGGGCCTGATGGCCATTCCCGGTGTCGGGCCGGTGGTTGCCGAAGGCTGGCTGGCCGTGACTGCGGCCGGGGCTGTCGCCGGCGCCGTCACCGGCGGTGCGGTTGGTGGCCTGATCGGCGCCCTCACTGACTCCGGCGTTTCGGAAGACGATGCCCACCTCTATGCCGAAGGTGTCCGCCGCGGCGGCAGCCTGGTCACGGCCAAGGTCGACGACGCCCGCGCCTCCGAGGCGCAGGCTATTCTCCAGGGGTCAAACTGCGTCGACCCGGTCGAACGTCGGCGTGCCTATAAGGAGCAGGGCTGGACCCACTTCGACGACACGCTCGATCCATACGCCCCCGAGCAGATCGCACAGGAGCGCGACCGGTATCCGCGGACAGGCATTTAATCGAGTTCAACCGTCCTTGCACGTCGCAAGGAGGGTTGAAGCGTTGATCTCACGCAGAGCGGCGGATACCAATCCGCTCAGTTTCCGCTGGCCAATCGTCACGCGTCGCAACTGGCTCAGGTGGTCTTGAGCGTGCCGTTCATCCCTTCCGGATAGAAGCCGCCCTTGCTCACTCCGTCCTTGTCAGTGAGGTAGACGATCCGGAGCACCTCCTGCGGCGTTCTGGTGAACGCGATCGCATCGGGCGTCGAGGGAACGATGTTGGCTTTTCCGTCCCCCTGGATCCCCTGGTCCTTATCGTCTGATCCGTCGATTTTGTCTCGGGCATCGGAGACCGCGTTGGCGGCCTTCCAGGCTTCCTCTCCCTTTCGGTATAGCGTAGATCGCGCCATTCCCATGTGATAGGCCTCGACCGCCAGGATGCCTGCGGCAGCGGCGAGGAAGTCCTTGTTTTTCAGAACTGTCGCCGCACCGGCATAGGCGGTGACGCCGACATCCTCGAACACCATCCCGCCGAGAACGAAGTTCGTCTCGTTGCCGAAAGGGTCGAAGTCCGGCCCGAGGCCCGCCGCTTCCGCGACGGCTTTGAAGCCCGCACCGAAATCGATGGCCGGCCTGTCAACCGCGTTGGTTCCAAGCGTCTTGCGGTAGAAGCGGACGTGCGCGAGTTCGTTTTCCGCGACTTCCTGCATGAATTTGCCGATGGCGGGCGTCTCGAACGAGACTTGCTTTCCACCAACGACGTCGCCGGATTTCGAACCGGCATCGGCTGCGTCGATGCCCATTCCGGTGGTGCCGCGGAGGTAGTATTCAGCCTCCATATATTCGAGGTTGAGCGCAAAGCGGAAAATGTCCTCGTCCGATATGTCCTGTGCCAATACCGGCGAAGGCCGCGCAATTCCGCTGAGTGCCGCTCCGGCACCGAGTACGATAAGTCCCTGAAGCGACTGACGCCGGGATAGGTCAAGTGGGGCCTGCATGGCGATCTCCTATGTTTGTTGATTCAGCACCGCTGTCAGCACCGCGGCACAGAATGCGTTTGCCTGACGATTAGATGATCCGGGCGGCCAAAATATTCCCGTGTCCCGCTACCAGGGCCCTGCGAAAGGAGCCGGCGTAATCTCGGCGTGGACGGCGTCTAGAATGCTGCAATCCAACCCGGAAAGGCTCTAGGTGCGGTCAGTCGCCGCGTTCAACAGCTGCGTATCCTTTCGAACCAGGCGAATTGAGAGCCGATCGAGGACTGATTGCGCGAGGCGGTCACAACGAGCGCCAGCGAAGAGAAACGTATCCGTGAACACGGCGGCGAGCTTGTCCCGCAGCGCTTCGCGGAGCAGCCGGCGTGCGCGATAAAGACGGGTGCTCACTGTCTGAGGTCGCAATGCCAAAAGAAAAGCCGTTTCCTCAATGCTCATTTCCTCGACATCCCGCATGACAAAGACGATGCGAAAGGGCTCTGGCAAGTCACCGACGGCTCGCTCCAGCAGGCCGCGGATTTCAGCGAGAGCGGCCGCCTCTTCGGGATCAGGCTTGTGTGCGCTGAACGGAGCGACCATGCCTTCGATGGCTTTCGCGTCTACGGTGGGTCGCCTTTTCCGGCGGCGTCCCAGCGCCTCGTTCAGCGCGATCCGGGTGAGCCAGGTCGACAGCCGCGCCTCCGCGCGGAATTCGGCCAGATGGGTGAAGGCGTGGATATAGGTCTCCTGAAGTACGTCCTCCGCCTCGATGTCGTCATTCAGGACGGCGCGGGCGACCCTGTGAAGCCGCAGATTGTGACGCTTGATGATTAGCCAGAATGCGGCGGGGTCAAGCTGTCGCGCGTGTTCAACCAGCCCCGCGTCGTCAAGGTCCTCGATCCTCACTGCCTCGGTGGATCCGCTCGGCTTCATCGTAGGCGCTCCAGATGCATCAGCTTACTATGAGATAAGCGTTTTCCGGCTTTTCGATCTGCGGCTAGGTGGAGACTTGGGACTCTACCGGACCAGAGGTCTGCTGACCAAGTAAATCGGACTTGTTGCGGAGCAGTTCTATCTTCCGGTTCTGGCGCAACTGAAACTTCCAGCGTGGTCGCCGGCGATGCATGCTTTCAGGAAGCGGCAAAGATAATCTCTACGGCCGGCATGAGGGTGCAAAGCAGCCTTATCCTTCGATAACCAAAAAGGTCCGCAGCCCAGGCCTCGAGCCTGGGATTCACGCGCCGCCGATGGAGGGCAGCATGGATCCTCCGGTCGACGGAGTTTGCGGAAATTTGCCGCCTTCCTCACCGCGCCGAATTGCTCGTCTCTTCGCTGACGCCGACCCGGTGGCGATACACCATTTCCCAGCCTTTCCAGCCGTTGAACAACAGCAGCGCAACGGCGATCAAAGACAGCGCCAGGCCGGTCGGCACGATGAAATCAGGGCCCTGTACGACCCGCCGCCAAAGGCTGACGGCCTCGATCAGAACGAGGACGATGTTGCCGATCATGTGGAGCCAGGCAGCCCGCAAGCTGCGGATGCGGCTATCGCCGAAGAAATCGGTCAATCCGGCGAGTGCTGCCAGGGCTGCCATGACGAGGCCGGCCGTCAGCATCCAGTTCGACGCCGCCGGCCAGAACGGGTCGTCGGATTGGCTGTGGAGGATATCGGTGACGAGCGTTCCGACAAAGAAAGCGACCGGGAACGGGATCAACATCGGATGGATCGGATGGCCGGCAATGTTCAACGTGCTTTTCGGGTTCATGTGCTCGCTCCGACGTGCTCGGCTTATGTGCTGTGAAAACAAGCAGCGGCATGTTCGGTTCCCGGTGCGTCGGGGACGAAGACAATTTCGAGCTGTTGGGAAGCAGGTTTGCGAAGGCTTCAGGTTTTCCAGGGCTTCTCTGACAACAAACTTTGAGATCACGGCTGAGCGTGATCGTCACGGCTGAGCGTGATCGTGATCACGGCTGAGCGTGACGTCCTTCTGCTTGATCATGTCAATCCCGGAGGCAGCTTCCGGGCTCCCGCGCGACGATGGCATGCTCTCTGCCTGGGCGCTCGACGAGGAAAACCACCTCAGGTTCCGGCCCCTCGATCAGCCGCTCGTATTCCTGCTCGGGTACGCCATAGCAGCCGCCGGCGATCTCGATCAGCTTGTTGCGGTCCGTGATGCGGACGTTGCCGCGTGTCGATTTGATGGCGTGCATGCCTTCGAGAATGTGCAGTTCATCGGTGACGCCCGCCCGCCTGACGCCCAGCATCAGCGCCAGGAATTCGTGGGTCAGTGGCAGATCATTGCCGTCTATGCGGTCGTGACACATGAGCAGCCAGCGGGCCAGCCGCTGATGCATGTTGAACTTTGCCGCAGCCAGCGCGCTGTGGGCAAGCTGCAGCTCGCAGGTATGCACATAGCGCAGCAGCAATTGCCGCACGCAGGGGTGCTCGAGGATCGGAAGAAAATCCTCGGTGGCCACCTGAAGCCCGAAGCCCGCCACCTGCATGAAGGTCTTGTTCGGCGTTCGGTCGACACCGAGGACGACAGGGTAGCCGGCGATGCCCTCGCGTCCGATGTGGCGGATTTCAACGCTTTTGCCGTCAGCGCTTTCCGCAACCATCGAGGCGAGGCCGCTTTCAAGAAAACAGACATGCTCGATCGGCTTGCGCGGTCGCACAAGCGAATGTTTCACAGGAAGTTCGATAGGATCGAGGAACGGCGCGAGAAGCTGGAAGGCATCCTCCGGAAATTGCCGCAACAACCTGTTTCTCACCTGCCTCTGCAGCAATTCTGTCATGACGTCGCACCACCCATTCAATGGTCAACGCGACGCTATGTCTTTCGTTCGAGTGCCTCACGCTCTGTACGGTTTTGACAATTCCAACGACCGGTCAGGCGTTTGCGCGAGGGTGCTAATCCAGGCGGATAGCGGACCGGAAGGGAACGGTTGCGACCAACGAGCCGTCTTCCGTCATAATCTCGAAAGTGTCTCCGTTTGCCCGACTGCCCATGCGGATTCTTTCCGCGACGATATCGCGGGCGGCAGCGGTTGCTTCCTCGAACGCCAGCTCGGGTGTGGCTAGGTCTATGCCTTCCGGATCTTCCTCGAAGACATCGTTCCTGCGGACGTGGAAAAAATACTTTGGCAAGCTGTATTCCTCCATCAATAAAAGGACCCCTAACTTCGCGCAAGACCAGTTGTTCCCGCGATTCTCGCAGCAACGGGGCTGGCCATGCGTGTACGGGAGCGGGTCGCACAAAAGGGACGGAAGCGTGGAACGATCGAATTTTGAACAGAAGGCCGCGCAGAGCGTTACCGAAGGCGTTAGGTGCAGGAAACACACAAAAACCTTGCCTCTGCGCGGCTAAACCCTGGGAAGGGGTGGATCGCAAGAGTGTAGGGGCGGCCGAGGCTCGCAGACTGGGTCTCTTTCTCCCGCGAATCGACTTCCAAACCGCGCGCGCGATAGCAGTTCCAGTACCATTCCTGACAAACCATCGGCGGTGCGGTGGTGCCACAGGTGTTTATTCAACTACAAATTTCCTTCTTTCATTTTGCTCCAAAACATAAATTGACTCTGATTTCGAGTGATATTCCGTATCATGCTATTGGGCCGTTCAGCGATCATTGCTTGCCCCAAGCATTGCGTCTCCTGTACGTTGGGCGGCCCCTGACGATTGCTAATGCGATCAGTCATACCAATCATTCCGCTGCTTCGGACTCCACGCCCGTGCAGGGCCTCTAAGCGGTCGTGAGAACGCGTACATCTCCCTTGCGCCCTACGACGTCTACGACGACCTGTCGGCCGGACCGGCGAATGGTGACGTCAGCCGAACCGGAGCCAACCATAAGATGCCGCAAAGTGATCTCATCCAGGAATGCCGGCAGGCGCGGCTGGTTAAAGCTGATCTGCGAGGCGTTCGGGTCGAAATCCAGACCGAGGCACGATTGCAGTAACGACAAAGGCGCTGACGCGGCCCAGGCCTGCGGAGAGCACGCCACGGGATAGAAGGTCGGTCCATGCGACCGCCGTTGGGAAAAACCGCAGAACAGCTCGGGAAGGCCGCGTAATTCGATATAGGTCGAGGCTGCGAACAGGCCTTCAAAGATTTGCGCTGCCGCTGCCTTGAAGCCGTAGCGCGCAAGCCCCATGGCGATCAGACTATTGTCGTGCGGCCAGATCGAGCCGTTGTGGTAGCTCATCGGGTTGTAGCGCGCCTCGGTGGCGGGAATGGTGCGAATGCCCCAGCCGCAGAAGGACGAGGCGTTCATCAAGGTGTGCGCCACTTGTTCAGCTCTTGCGGGGTAGGCAATGCCGGTCATGAGAGCGTGGCCGGCATTCGAAGAGCGAACCCGACAGGCTCGCTTGTCTCCGTCCAGCGCCAGCACGAACGTACCGAGTTCCTCGTCGAAGAAACGGACGTCGAAAGCACGCCGCAGCCCTTCTGCCTTCGCCAGCAATTTCGCCGCGCGCTCGGGCCGGTCGAGTTGGCGGAATATCTCCGCGCCCGCTTGCCACGCGCCATAGACATAGGCCTGTACCTCGGCAATCGCGATCGGTCCCCTGGCGAGTGTCCCGTCCTCATGAAAGACCGAATCGTGGCTGTCCTTCCAGGCCTGGTTGATCAGGCCCTCCACGGTCTGGCGCCCGTATTCGACGAAGCCGTCACCGTCGCGGTCGCCATATTCGTCGATCCAGGTCAGCGCCGCCTCGATATGCGGCAGAAGCTGATGAAGCGTCGCCGTGTCGCCGGTGCGGTCCAGGTAGCTCCCCGCAAGCATGACAAACAGCGGGGTCGAATCGACGCTGCCGTAGTAACGGCGGAACGGAACTTCCCCCAGCTCGGCCATTTCACCGAAGCGAACCTCATGGAGGATCTTGCCGGGTTCGGCATCCGAAGCGGGATTGATATCGGTCGCCTGGTTGGCGGCGAGATGGCGAAGCACCCCCTTTGCGATGGCGGGATCCAGCCAGAGCGTCTGCAGCGCGGTGATGATCGCGTCGCGGCCGAACACCGTGCTGAACCACGGCGTACCGGCATAGGGGTACGGCCCTTCAGGCGTGTCTGTTATCAACATGTAAAGGTCGGACACGCTTCGCCGCGCAAGCTGGTTGAAGATCTGATTGGAACTTGAAACCGAAGCCGCCCTTGCCATCGACGATCGCAATGCCCGTCGAGCATCGCGCATGGCCAGGAAAAAGCCGTTGACGCGGCGATCCTTGTCCGAACGGTCGCAGTCGATCTCGATGAAGATCGAGCGGCTGCCGCGCGCGCTCAAGTGGAGGTCGTAAACCGCCAGATTCGGTGCGAGTTCATCGGGAGCCGTATCGAACGAGACCCGGGTTGTCCGTGTTTTTTCATCGAGGCCGATATAGGAAAGAAGGACGCTTCCATCTTCGATGACGGCCGGCAGGCTACGGCCTCTTTTTGCCCGCACGGTGCCGCGCACTTCGAAGAGGTCAGCAAAGTCCGAAAAGAATTGGAGCTTCATCCGCAGGTGATGATCGCTGTCGTCATAGTTCTTCACTGCCAGGCGCTCATAACAACGCCCCGCCCATAGAAAGCGTGTCCGTCGAATATGGATGAGATCATGCTCGAGGCGCAGCTTTCCATCTTTGCCAAGGAAGTCCGGGTTCGTCAGATCGCAGGTGAGCGTGGCGTTGTCGTCGCGCATTGTCGACGACAGGAGCATCGGACGCCGATCCTCGAGCGTCAGGTAGAGATGCGAAAGATATCGCGTGTCGCGGTGAAAAAGCCCGTCGGGACTTCCTGGTCCGGAAAGAGCATCGCCATTGTGATCGAAGACCGCGAATGTATCGCCGTGCTTTAATGTACGTGGTTGCCGCTCCTGCAGCGACGCGGCAGCGGGAATGAAGAATTGCGCAATCGGCGCCACTTGCTTCGTTGCTGCGCGATTTGAGTTGCCGCCTGCAGATGTCGTCACATGTCGCCTCCGTTTTTTTACGCCACAACCTGGTCAATGGATATCGGGCGGTTCGCGCGCCGGCGCTGCGGGGCTTTTGCGCGCAATCCATGCAGCTGGCCGTAGACCGCAAGATAGTCTCTTGCCATGCGTCCCGCAGTAAAGCGTCTCTCGAAGTTCGCCCGCACCTTGCGCCGATCAAGCTGCAGTGCCCATTCGATGTTCTCGACAGCTTCGGCAACGGTATCGACCAAAATTCCCGAGATGCCGTCGTCGATCACCTCCGGGACCGAGCCGCTGCGGAAGGCAAGAACCGGTGTGCCGCAGGCCATCGCCTCGATCATCACAAGCCCGAAGGGCTCAGGCCAGTCGATCGGGAAAAGCAACGCGCCGGCATTGCCCAGGAAGCCCGCCTTCTGGCGATCGTTGATCTCGCCGATGAACTCAACATTCGGATGGCTCATCACCATCGGCCGAATTACCGTTTCCCAATAATGTTTGTCGACGTTGTCGATCTTGGCTGCGATCCTCAGCGGCATGCCGACCTTGGCCGCGATTTCAATCGCCCGGTCAGGTCGCTTTTCCGGAGCGATCCGTCCGAGGAACGCGAGGTAACCGCCCGCCGGCTTTTCCGTGAAAGGTAGGAGGCTAGCGGGAAGGCCGTGATAGACTGTCCCCAACCAGTTGACCGGCGGCATCGGGTGGCGCTGGTCATTGGAGATCGATACCAGGGGAATATCTGGAAACGCCTTGTAGAAAGGCCAGAGATCGGGCAGGTCGAGCCGCCCATGCAGCGTCGTGACGGTGCGGTCGGCAAAATATCGGGTCAGCGGGAAATGCAGAAGATCGACGTGGAAATGCAGGACATCGAATTCGTGCGCGCGCCTGCGGATTTCCTCAAGCATCAGGATCTGATGCGGCAGGTGGTCCTTGATGGCGGGATTTAGCCTCAGGGCAGTGTTCGAGCACGGCACGAGGCGGGCATCTGTAACGGAATCGCCGCTGGCAAACAGCGTCACATCGTGGCCTTGGGCCACCAGTTCTTCGGTAAGGTACGAAACAATCCGCTCGGTTCCCCCGTATAATTTCGGCGGAACACTTTCTGCAAGCGGGGCAATCTGAGCGATCTTCATCGGCAAAATCTCCTCAGGTGAGCAGAGAGTCGACCGCAAAAATCGGAGCCGCATACTTCAAGGCATGCGGCAGTTGAATCCTAGCTTTTGCAACGGCTGCTGTTTCCTGCGTGCTCCTTTCCAGTAAGACTTCCTCGTCCAATCAAGATTGAACTTTGCCGAACTCAGCGAGCGTGTTTTGGTTCCGGCTGCGGCGATCACCTTCGGTACTAGATACCTGAGACATTTCGATCGCTGACCCGCCGCAGGTGCAGGGGCACGTCTTCTATGTCGGCGAGCTTGCCATGCTTTTTGAGAAAGCGACTGAAATTCGCTGCGACGACCGACGCGGGTAGTTGCCGATTGGCTGCTTTCCGGCAGGCGTCCAACATCACCTCATAGGTGACATCGCGTTTCTCCTGTGGCCATTCGTCGAGAAAATCAAAGACATCGTCAAGCCCGGTGATCTCCTGCACGAAGTACTTCCGTTGCGCGTAAATCGGGTGTTCAAAAGTATCGAGTGCCATCGTTTACCTCCTTCCATGGCGTGAGTGCCGCTGATTTAGGCAACGGAATTCTGCTCTTCAAGATCGCGGATTGGCTGAAATCATCGCCGGGATGGCTTGACGCCAGGATGCATGTCCTCGTGCGTGATCATCCGGAGCGGGTGACGGACTGCCCGGTGAATAGCTTCTTCGAATCGATCGGGCGTAGATGGTTTGGAAAGCCAGATTGCCGCTCCCCACCCGTCACCTTACCAATCCGTAAGTTGTCGCCAAGCCTTCCTCTCGGCTAGATCTCGCCCCAGGCATGGCGGGAATGATCGGGCTGATGCGAATCCTGCTTATCGAGGACGATACCAAGACGTCCGATTATATTGCCAAGGGCTTTTCCGAGGCCGGGCATGTCTGCGACGTGGTCGGAGATGGCCGCGATGGGCTGTTTCAGGCGCAGCGCGAGGCCTATGACGTCATCGTCGTCGATCGCATGCTGCCGGGTCTCGATGGCCTGGCGATCGTACGTTCACTTCGGGCTGCCAAGATCGGCACATCGGCGCTGTTCCTGACCTCGATCGGCGGCGTCGACGATCGGGTCGAGGGGCTGGAGGCTGGCGGCGACGACTATCTCGTCAAGCCCTTTGCCTTTTCCGAACTCATGGCCCGCGTCAATGCGCTTGGCCGGCGCCCGCCGGTGCAGGAGCAGCGGACGGTGCTGAAGGTTGCCGATCTCGAGCTCGATCTGATCCGGCGGGAGGCCCGCCGCGCCGGCCAGGTGATCGAGCTGCAGCCGCGCGAATTCACCCTGCTCGAGGTGCTGATGCGCGGCGAAGGCCGGGTCATCACCAAGACGATGCTGCTGGAGCGGGTCTGGGATTTCCACTTCGATCCGAAGACCAGCGTCGTCGAGACCCATATCAGCCGGCTGAGAGCCAAGGTCGACAAGCCGTTCCAGGTCCAGCTTCTGCATACGGTCCGCAACACCGGATACAGCCTGCATGCGCCTCGCTAGAACAGGAAAATCTCAAATCCTGTTCGCAATTTAAGAGTAAGAGCATGATGTCGTCCGAAAACCGCGCACATTTTTCGGCATCATGCTCGAGCCTGCGCAGGAGCACGCCGTTCCGGCTTGCCGTGACCTTCGGCGTGCTCTTCGTCGTCACCTTCATCCTGAGCGGCGCGATCATCTACCACATGCTGCGCCTCGGCCTTGAGCGGGATCTCGAACAGTCGCTGAACGAGATGAATTCGCTCATCGTCTCGACCTACAATCCCGGTGACACCGAGGATCTGATCAACACACTGAACAATTATGCGAGCTTCCAGTCGACCTCCGATGGGCTCTATTCGCTGACGGATGCAGGCGGGCGCAAACTCGCCGGCAATTTCGCCGCACCCCGCATCCCGAACGGCATCTATACCGTCACCTCCAGGGATGTCGGGCTGAAGGGGCATGAACGCTACCGGATGCAGGTCTCGACCATCGGTCCCTACAGCCTGGTGGTGGCGGAAAATTTCAACGATGTCGACGAGATGCTGCGGATCGTGCTGGTCAGCTTCGAATGGGCCGCCGCGATCGTCGTCGCGACCGCGATCGGCGGCGGCGTCTTTCTCGCCGTTCGCGCCCAGGCGCGGCTGGACAGGGTCGCCCTCACCATGAACGACGTCTCCCACGGCGCGCTCGACGCCCGCATTGCCATCACCGGCAACGGCGACGATCTCGATACGGTGGCGATCCAGATCAACGCGGCGCTGGAGCGGCTGCAGAGATTGGTCGAGAGCATGCGGCAGGTGAGCGCCGATATCGCCCACGATCTGAAGACGCCTCTGAACAGGCTGCGCCTGACGCTGGATGCAGCGGTAGCCGGAAACGACCAGCAGGCGGATGTTTCGGCGCTGCTTGACGAAGCAAGACACGAGAGCGACCGGATCAACGCCACGTTCGAGGCGCTGCTGCGCATTTCCCAGATCGAGGCCGGCGCGCGCAAGGAGCGTTTTCAGGCCATCGATATCGACGCCGTGCTTGCGGTGATTTCCGAGGTCTATGGCGATGTCGCCGAAGACGCGCTGATGGCGCTTGATATCGCGGAGCGCTGTCCCGCGCTCATCCGGGGCGACCGTGATCTGCTGACGCAGATGATCGCCAACCTGGTGGAAAACGCGATCAACCACTGCCCGGCCGGAACCGGCATCACCATTTCGCTGCGCTGCCAGGGCGGCCGCGCCATCATTGCGGTCGCCGATAGCGGCCCCGGCATTCCCGCCGATGAAAGGGACAAGGTCTTCCGGCGTCTCTACCGGCTCGACAAGAGCCGCGCGACGCCCGGAAGCGGCCTCGGGCTCAGCCTCGTCAAGGCGATCGCCGACCTGCATTCGGCTGAGATCACCATGGCCGACAATCATCCCGGCCTCATCGTTTCGATCGCCTTCCCTCTCACTTCGGCAGTTGGTCCCAACCTCCCATCCGCCATGCCGCGAGCCGGCTGAAGCGGGCGGCAAAGCGGCGCAGCTCGGCGGCAGTGCGATATGGCAGCACGCTCCACGGCCGGCGGCGGCCCAGCCGGTAGGTCGAAAGCGCTGCCTGAATCTGCGAGCAGGGATCGACCCTTTGGCTGACCGGCAGCGGATCGACGAAGCAGGCGCTCAGCCCATCATCGAACTCCAGATCGAAGGCGAGATCATAAGGCAGGCGCATGGGGACAAGCACGCCGGCAATCCAGCCCGCCGCCTTGCGGTTGATGAGATAGGCGCCGGACCCCTTCTCGCGGGTGAGCGCAATGGCGAGCGAGCGCGACGCGGTCAGCGGCTCCACCTTGTGCTTTCGCCCGGAATTGACGGTCGACAGGCGCAGGATGTCCCAGCGCGCACCGTGATCGAGGGCGGCATCGAGCAGCTCGGCCAGATCGTCATCGAAATCGAGATCGTCTTCCAGAATGAGCGCGAACTCGGCATGGCTGGCGAGGAACCGCTTGGCGCATTCGACGTGGCTTAGATAACAGCCGATCTCGAAAGGGTTCGGCCGCCGGCCGTGGCGGCTGAGATAGGCAGCTTCGTCAAAGCCCGGATGCGGCAGGCTCAGCCCCGCCCCATCGACCGCCGCCACCCGCTCGAAGGCAAGGCCGAAGCTTGCCAGCAGGCGCTCCATTCGAAACCTGCGCAATGGCGCACGGTCGAGATTGATCAGGTAGGTGTTCACCCGCAGGCTGACCGGATGAAGGGCCGGCATAAGGGCGGCAGGTGCGGCGCGCATGTTCATGAAAGAGCTGACCTTCGACTTGGCAATGATGGCGCCAAGCCTGCGCTCCAAACCTCACGGGGACCTCGCCCGAACTATACATTTTGGTAAAGTGCAGCGGTCGAACGGCCAGCGCGGCAATCTTACGGATTGGTATGTTCCCGGCAAAGTGCGCGTAACAATTTCGCGCTACCAGCGTCGTGCGGCATGCAGTGGACGCCTCCCTTCCCGCGATCGAAACGACAACCCCGCGCCTTCGATGACGACAGCGACCACTGCGTGCCGCGCCGGAGGGGCCTTGGCTTGAGCAACCTTTTCAGTGCCCCCGTTCAGAGATCGCCGCCTGCCCCTCAACCGGCTGCCGCCACCTTCTCCCCGCAGGCGGGGCGAAGGCACATTCCGCAACGTCTCCGTTCCCACCTCGCTCTTGCGTGGCACGTCCGCTCTCCCGTCTTTACGGGGGTCCGCAGGACGGGTCGAGACGAGTGGCTCGACCCCGGCAAGGTTAGGGTGAGGGGCAGTCCTCGCCGTGAACCGTATAGCGCGGGAGTTCGGGCTTTCGCCGCTATTGCTTGCGGCGATCATCGAGGTCGATGCGTTGAAGGTCGGCGACGCTTACCATGTTGAGCTGTTAATGCGGTTGAAAATTGATCAGAGGTAGGCACAGTCGGTCGCATCAGAAGCCGACACACATCCTCGAACAGTCTTCGGAATGGGAAAATCTTGGCCGAGAATGATTATGATGCGTTCGCGGTGGCTTATGACGCCGATAACGAGGTCAATGCCTGGAATGCCTATTACGAGCGGCCGGCCATTCTTGCCCTGGTTGGCGATGTCGCGGGGCTTTCCGTGCTCGATGCGGGATGCGGAGGCGGGGCGCATGCGGCAGCGCTGCTCGAGCGCGGGGCTGTTGTGACCGGGATCGACGCCAGTGCCGGCATGCTTGAAATCGCGCATCGTCGCCTGGAAGGGCGCGCGCGCCTGCTAACGGCGGATCTCAACGAAGCATTGCCCTTTGCGGACAAAGCTTTCGATCTGATCCTTGCCTCGCTCGTCATGCATTATCTGCCCGACTGGTCGAGGCCCCTTTCGGAATTCAACCGGCTGCTGCCCGAAGGCGGACGCCTGGTCTTTTCCACCCACCATCCCTTCATGGATCACGCCTCGACCGGCCGCGACGATTATTTCGAGACCTACAGCTTCGATGAGACCTGGCAGTGCGGCGGCAAGGATATCGCCATGCGCTTCTGGCACCGGCCGCTGCATGCCATGTTCGACGCGCTGAAATCGGCCGGATTTCAGATCGACATCGTCAGCGAGCCCCAGCCCGATCCTCGCGCCCGGACGCTTTTTCCGCAGGCCTATCAGAGCCTGACGACCAAGCCGCGATTCCTGTTCTTTTCAGTGGTGAAAGCATGACGACGGGTAGACATCGTTTTTCGCCTCCTGCGCGGTCGTGCTTCATTGCGACCACACACCACGCCGCGTCCGAGTAACGAGCGAGTTCCGGTCGTTTGCCGAAATTGCGCCGGCCGGACCCCTGAAAGGATGAAGAGCCGTCGGCGAAGACCTGGTGTATGCTAGGCGACGGGATCCGTCACACGTGAGGATCGTCAGGGTCCGTTCGCCAGCAACTGCCACCTTTATCCTCAACGACAAGGTTGTCGTCGACCTGGAAGGCGAGACGCTCCGTCTTGAGAACGGCGATGCAATCGCCCTCAGGCCGCAGGCCTTTGCGGTCCTTCGCCACCTCGTCCAGAACGCAAACAGGCTGGTCAGCAAGGCCGAGTTGCTCGAAGCCGTCTGGGGAGGTGCCGCCGTTACCGACGACAGTCTCGTTCAATGCATCCACGAGATCCGGCGAGCGCTCGGCGACGAGCGGTATGCGGTCTTGGCCACCGTCTCGCGGCGGGGCTACCGCCTGTCCCTGGAGCGTAGCGACGAGAGTGCGCTCGGCGGCCCTTCGATCGCCGTGCTGCCGTTCGCCACCATGCGCGACGAGCCCAATGACTACTTCGCCGATGGCCTGGTCGAGGACATCATCACCAACCTCTCGAAGATCCCGGGTCTGTTCGTCATCGCACGCAATTCCTCCTTCGGCTTCAGGGGCGAGAAAGCCGATCTGCGCACAATTGCCGCCGAACTACACGTTCGCTACCTGCTGCAGGGCAGCTTGCGGCAGTCCGGGGGGAGGCTGAGGATCAATGCCCAGCTTGTCGACGGCGCATCGGCCACCAATGTCTGGGCCGACAGGTTCGAGGGCGCGGCAACGGACGTGTTCGATCTCCAGGATCGGTTGACTGAACAGATCGTGGGCTCGATCGAACCGAGTGTCCGCCGTGCGGAGATCGAGCGTGCGCACCGCAAGCGGCCCGAAAGTCTGGACGCCTACGATCTCTACCTTCGGGCGCTGCCACACGCCCACGCGAACACGCCCGTCGAGACGGACAAGGCCCTGCAATTGCTGGCGCGCTCGATCGAGCTTCAGCCCGACTATGTCGCTGCGCATGGCTATGCCGCATGGTGTTACGAGCAGCGCTACCTGCGCAACGGGTTGGATCCCGCAGACAAGGCGACCGCACTCAGCCACGCCGACATTGCGTTAGGCATCAACAGCGACGACCCGCAGGCGATGAGCATCGGCGCGTTCGTCCGCGCCAACCTCACCCGGGACTACGACGCCGCCGTCGAGGTGCTCGACCGGGCTCTCGCATTGAACAACAATTCGGCCCTGGCCTTTGGCTTCAGCGCTTTGGTCAGTGCCCACAGCGAGCGACACCAGCGGGCGGTGGAACATGCGCACAAGGCGCTGCGGCTGAGCCCGCTCGACGATCCGCTGAGCTACCATCCCTACTGCGCACTCGCCCTGACCCACCTCTTTGCCGGCGCCTTCGCCGACGCAGCCAGATACTCCGCTCTGGCGGTCCGGGCAAATCCCGGCTTCAGCATCCCGTACGCCTATCTGGCGGCCAGCCACGTCGGCCTTGGCAATGTCGAAGCCGCGCACTCTGCGGCACGACGACTGATGGAGGTGGCGCCGAATTTCTCGGTCGGCGGCTACGTGCGAACGAACCTGTTTCAGCCGTACTTGATGGACGCGCTGGCAGCGGCCTTGCGAACGGCAGGGCTTCCCGAATGAGGCCGGCCAGCGGCGACCAAACCGCGCGTCAGATGCGGCGCTGTCACAAGCCGCCGGTCCCCAGATCATATCCGTTGGAGGAATAGACCAGTCGAGCCGCGATGCGAACAACATCTGCGTCGTGAAACGTCCATGACGCATCCCCTGCCTTGGTCGGCGTCGAGGAATTCGCGGGCGACCATATCAGCAAACGATTTTCTAATTCGAAACAGGGTCGGGCAAAGATGCCGATCGGGGAAATATCGTCATTTGATCGGAGTCCGTTCGTTACATGCGGCAGGACCTCGCTCACAATTGCCGGCAGATTTGCGACCTGCCGCCCCCGGAACACAAAAGATGAATCGCGCTTTGTATTTCTCAGCTATCCTGTCGACGCTGTCTTGCTGGAATGGCGCTACCGCCCACGACACCGAGTCGGGATGGATCTATCCACCCGCTTGCTGCCGAGGGGACAAAGAACGAGGCGATTGCCACGAAATTCCGAGTACCAGCGTGAGCACCGGTTCTGACGGTTTCAGAGTGCTGCTCAATCCGGGCGACCATCACCTCGTCACAAAGCAACACTTCTTCCGAATTCCGTATGGTGACACCATTCCGTCCGGAGACAGTCATTTTCACATTTGCTTGCACCCAACCGAAGACCACGCGAACTGCTTCTTTGCCCCTCCTTACGGATCTTGATTTGCAAGGCATAGGAGGCGCCGCCTGCGAGCGGGATGCAGACAGTCAGCTCATTGTTGGAGGCACCACAAAGCAGCCAGTGGGTTGGACGACCTCACCGGTGCGCTCACCCATGCGCTCCGTCTTGACCCCCAAGCAGAGCGGTCCTACAAGACAGACCATGGCAACACACCTCTGATTGGCCGCGCCTTGCGGCCTTGAGCGAAGCGCAGTCCTGCACGACACCGCGGGGCGGCTTCCCCTTGCCAAGCCAAAATCAGAGATTTTCCAATGCCCACGCTCTACCTCACTTGCGGTCTTCCCGGTTCGGGGAAGACGTCGCTCGCCAAGATCATCGAACACGAAGCATCTGCCCTCCGTCTGACCGGAGACGACTGGATGCACAGGCTTTACCCCGGCATCTCCACGCCGGAAGCCGAAACCGGTCCGTGCCGAGGCAGAGTCGAGAGCCTGCAATGGCAGATCGCTCTGCGTGCCATCAGGCTTCAGTGTAACGTTGTCGTGGATTGGGGTGTGTGGTCACGGGCAGAACGTGATACCTGCCGGGAAGAAGCTCGCGCAGCTGGTGCCCGCGTCGTCCTCTGCTTCCTCGACGTTCCCTTTGATGCGCTTTGGGACCGAGTCTGCCGGCGAAACGCCGCGCTTCCTGCCGGCACGTTCGACATCTCGCGGGCGGACCTGCTTAGGTGGTCAAAGCTGTTCGAGCCGCCAACCGCCGAGGAGTTGGCGCTTTACGATCGGCAAACCCATCCAGCCATCACCGCCCTTGAATGAAGCGCCACAGCGCCAGGGTATTCTCAGTCGACGCCGTAGCGGGTCCGAGCCGGCTCGCTCGTGAGGACGGCCCGCCTTCTTCCCCGAGGCGCCGGAGCATGAGACGGTGGCGGAGCTGTTCCTGCCGTTGAAATAGCACCGCCGGACGGCGGCTTGCCCCTTCCGATCGTCGGAAGCGGACAGGCCGTTATCCACCCCTAAGCGGGCTTTTTCGTTATCGAAGGATAAGGCTGCTTTGCGCCCTCATGTCAGCCATTGAGGAGGCCTTTGCCACTGCCCAAATGTAGACGTCGCCGATGGCGAAACTGTAAGTCGCGGTTGCGCCAATTGTAGCCGTTCGCTTGCCTTCGCTGGAACGACTGCTTCCGCCACCTGTATCAACCTTTTAGCTCTACCTCATATGGGGCAGCGCTCGTCAGCCAAGCCACCGGACAATTTCGTAGGCCGGCATCGGGCGATGGAAGCCTTTCACTCAATTCGCCAACTGTAGCGGCTTCGACCAACGGTTCCACTGCGCCGAAGACTCGTTGGCTGACGAGGATCTGACGTGATTTGGCCTGTTCGCACAATCGGGCGGCATGGTTGGGGATGGTGCCGATGACCGCATAATCCGAGCGCTGGCCGAAGCCGATTTGCCCGATGGTTGCATGGCCACGGGCGATGCCGATGCCGAAACCAAGCAAATAGCCACGTTTGCGCCATTGTTCCAAATGCTCGTCAATGGCATCGCGCATCCCCGTGGCCATGGAGACGGCTTTTTCCGTGTGGTCAGCGCAGGGCAAAGGATCGTTGAAGACGACAAGTAGACCATCACCGACAAAACGCTCCAAAGTCCCTCCGTAGCGAATGATTAGCTCTCCTAGACAGGAATGGTACTCGCTGAGGACTGTCATCACCTCTTCGGGCTCGGTGGTCTCAGCGAAGGCCGTAAAGCCGCGCAGATCGCAGAAAACGACTGTCACCTCGCGCCGGTGGCTTTGAAGAAGCGTGTCGCCATCCCCCGCTGCGACGATAAGGTCGGCGACCTGCGCCGGCAAAAATCGCCTGAGCCGGCCCATTCGCTCGATTTCCGTTACCTGCTCAGCCACCGTTTGTTCAAGGGAACGATTCCATGCCGCCAATTGGGCGGCCTGATCCTCCAGGCGCAGTGCCTGGCTCTCGACCGTGTCGTGAAGCGCCTTTTGGCGCAGCATCGAGCGCACACGGGCGACCAGCGCCCTGTGCTCAAAGGGTTTGGTCAGATAGTCGTCGCCGCCGGCGTCCAATCCTTCGATCACGTCCCGCGTATCGGCCTTCGCTGTGACAAGGATGACCGGGATCGATCGAAGGGAGGCGTCCTGCTTAAGCGTGCGAACAACGCTGATGCCATCGAGTTTAGGCATCATGATGTCGAGGAGGATAAGATCCGGCTTGAACTCACGCACCTTCACAAGCCCTTCTTCGCCATCCGCGGCAGTCATCACTTGATAGCCGTTCGCTTCAAGGCGAAGGCGCAAGATTTCGAGATTTTCCGGAGTATCGTCGACGGCAAGAATGCGTGGCGGATCGTGCAATGTCCCATCTCCTCACGCAAGAAATGCGCGAATCTTGGCCAGCAGCACACGCGGGCTGAACGGCTTTGCAAGGTAGCCATCGCATCCCGCGGCAAGCGCTTTCGCCTCATCGCCAGACAATGCATAGGAGGTGACGGCAATGATTGGAATGTGCCGGAGTGCCGGGTCGGCCTTGATACGGCGGGCAGCTTCATAGCCGTCTATCACCGGAAGCTGAATGTCCATGAGGATCAAGTTTGGATTCTCAGCTGCTGCGGCGGCGACACCTGCGGCACCGTCGGCGGCCTCTATCAGTTCGTATTCGGTGGTGGACAAGAGATCGCGGATAATCTGGCGGTTGTCCTCGGTGTCTTCCACCATCAGGATTCGTTTGCTCATGCCGCCTCCGCGCTTTCCTCTACCCGCATCGGGATCTTCAAGCGGAATGCCGAGCCTGAATCGAGAACCGACTCGACCTCTATGGTTCCGCCATGCATTTCAACGATACGTTTCGAGATCGCCAAGCCGAGACCGGTGCCGCCCTTCTGCTTGGTACTGCTGCTGTCGACCTGCTGGAATTCTTCGAAGATGAGCGCCTGGTCCTTAGACGCAATGCCGGGACCTGTGTCGCGCACTGTGATCTCGAAGTGTCCATCGACCGCATCGGCAAGAATGTCGATCGCACCCGTTTCGGTAAACTTGACGGCATTGCCTGCAAGATTGAGGAGGACCTGGGTCAAGCGGCGTTCGTCCCCGCGTCCGATTGGCAGTTTCTCGGCAACAGTCGCCGTGAGCATGAGACCTTTCGCTCGCGCCAGCGGCTCCACCGCCGTCACAGTCGATTGAACAATCTGCCCAACGGAGTATTCCTCGAGCGCAAGCGTTAGCTGGCCCGCTTCGATCTTTGAAAGATCGAGCACGTCGTTGATGAGCCCCAATAGGTGGTGGCCGTTAGCTTGTACGCGCGCCACGGTAGCCTTCGCCTTGTCCGGGAGCTCGCCGTAGATCCCGTCGACCAATAGCTCGGTGAAGCCCAAGACGGAATTGAGCGGTGTCCTGAGCTCATGGCTCATATTCGCGAGGAACTGAGACTTGTGGCGGCTGGCTGCTTCGAGCTCCCTGCCTTTTTCCTCAATCTCGCGGAACAGCTTCGCGTTTTGGATGGCGAGCACTGATTGGGCTGCGAAGGTTTCTATGAGGTGCACGACCTGTTCGTCGAATTCACCTGGCCTACGGCGCCTGACGACAAGCGCACCGACGATCTTGTCCGGCCTGAGCAATGGAACCACGAGGACGCCACGATATCCGGCGTCGAGGACGATCTTCTGTACGGAAGACGGCGTTTGTTCGTTGAGATCAGGTACTTGGATCGGCGTGCGACGCCGTGCGGCGTCGCCGATACCCGGGTCATTCAGCCCTATCGGCTGGTTGGAAATTGCGGCAATTAGCTCGTTGCTCATCCCAAAAGTCGCGCGGAGGCGGAATTGTTGGCTCGTGCTGCTGAACACATAGATGGTGCCCGCATCGGTGTTCGACAGTTGAACCGCCTTCGCTACGATCGTCTGCAGCACAGTATCAAGATCGAGCGTCGAATTCACAGCCTTACTGACTTCCCCGAGCGCCTCCAGTTCGCCAACCGAGCGCGCAAGCTCGGCCGTGCGCGCCTGCACCTCTTGATATAGCCGCCCCAGTTGCTCGGACGTCTGGTTGACATTTCTGGCAAGCACACCAAGCTCATCCCGGTTGACGACGGCAACCTGTTGCGCAAAATCGCCGGCCGCGATCTGGCGCAGACGCATCTCGATCTTCTTTACCGGCTCGATCAATGACCAAGAGATAATGTAGCCGAGCCCGAGTGCCAGCAGGATGCTGCCCACCGCAAAGGAGACCACGATCAGTCGCGACGTCCCGTACGCGCCTTCGGTCGCCTCGATTGCCGCCACCATGTCGGATTCCGCAATGTTGACCAGTTGGTTGGCCAGCCGCTCGAGACGGTCGGACGACGGTATGATCTCATCGAGCTGCATCCTGCGCGCCTCGTCGGTTCGTCCGGCGCGGATCAGCTCGACGACACGTGTAACCTTCGCGGTAATCTGGTTGTATTGTTGCCGGACCTGGCCCAACACTTGCTCCTCACTTGCAGCGACAAACTCCATGCGGTCGAGGTCGTAGCCAAACTGGTTGAGCTGGCGCAATGCTGCATCGAGCATCCTTTCGTCCTGAAGCAAAAGCGCAGTCGAGATGCTGTAGAGTTGGTTCGTCGTGTCGTGCTGAACCTGGCGATAGGCGGCAATCTTGCGCTGCAGCTTGATCAGCTCGGTCGTCTGAGCATTGACCCCACTCAGCACCTGCAACCCGACGGCCCCAAGCACGATCAGCAGTCCGACGATCGACAGGAACGCGATCAACAGCTTGGTCTGGACGCGCGCCGGGAGCCGCGCAACCCAGCCGATCAGCCAGCTTGCTACGTTACTTGGCTTCGTCCATGAGGCTAAGAAGATCACCACGGAATTCCTCCAAGTCGAAACCAGCGCCTAGATATTGAACGCGCAACATGCCATTCGGATCTACGAGCGACGTCAGCAGAGTGTGATCGACATCGCCATTCGCCGTCTTCTTCGCGATAACGCCGTATTTGCGTCCAACTTCATGGACAATCGCCGGATCGCCAGTCAGAAACGACCAGCCCTTTGAGTCGGCGTCGAAATTCCTGGCGTACTCCTTAAGCACCTCAGGGGTGTCGCGCTCCGGGTCGAAAGTGATCGAAACGAAATCGATCTCCTTTCCGAACGCCCGGCCCAGCTTGGCTTTCACGCGCACCATATTGTCGGTCAACATCGGGCAGATGTCGGAACAGGAAGCAAAGATGAACGCAACCGCGACCACCTTGCCGCGGAGGTCGTGCAACGAGACGGGTGTCAGATTCTGCGATGTCAGGGTGAAATCCGGCGCCGGTCCGATCATCGGCAGTCGCTGGTTGTGCGGCGCGTCATGCGCATGCGCCGTCCCGGAAAGCAGCGTCAATAACAGCAGAAGTATCGGCCACCTGCTCATGTCTTCAACTCGCACTTAAGCTCGCTGAACAAGCGCCAGTCTGTCCCCCTTGCGATAATCAGCTCCTCGGCGACGTATTGTGGAGCGACGCAGATGCCGGGCGCGTCCGAGAAGCGGGCAGTGGTGGTTTCAGGCGGCACATCTTCGGCCGCCGCATTGTGACTCCCGGAAAGACCCGCTGCCGCAAGAGCGGACACGCCCGCGGGAAACCGGCGGCGACTCTGGGTAGTTTGCATTGAGGCATCCTCCTCCTGGGCTGCAAGTTTGCAGCATGCGCTCGGTTTGACGCAAAGTGCCGTCAGCGACTTGAGCGCGGCGCTTTACAAAATCAGATCGGCATTCTCGCCAATTCGATCACAGGCCTCTACATGGCGACTAAACCTTCTGTAACGTTACCCAAGTTCCTTTCCGCTCCCTATCGCTCGGCGTCGGGCTGGATGGGCCAGCCGGGCGTAAGTCCGGCCGCCGCTACCAAGCTCAGTTCTTCAGTTCGCGCTTGATTTCGTTCAGGAAGCGCCAGTCCGTACTTTCCGCGATAACCCTGTCGGGCGAGGCGCTGATCAAACCGACTTCTTTCAGCCGCAGCGCATAGAAGCGGACGGTGTCAGCGGAATCGTAGTCCCGCCATTTCCGGTAAGGCAGCTCGCTGATCGCTGCGAACGCATCATCGTAGTGGCTGGCGAACCCGCCCGCCACCAGGCGCTCGGCAACCTGGGCCGGCGCTGCGGTGCATAGATCCGCAGCCTTGAGGACGGCGCGCAGCACACGCTTGGTAGCAACTGGATGCGCCGCCACAAAATCGCTGTTGGCGGACAGCATGCAGCAGAAATATTGCGACCAGGGCCGGTCCACAGTGCTGTTGATGATCACGTTCCCGACCTTGCTGCGCCGCAATTCCTGCGGGTCCGGCGGAAAGCCGAGGAACGCATCGACGTCGCCGCGGGCGAACAGTTCCTTGGGCTTGACCGCCGGGTTCACCACCCAGTTGATGTCGTGCGCCGGATCGAGCCCGACATAGGCCGCGATGCTGGCGAGGAACAGATGCGGGCCCGTACCGAGCCCCTGGACGCCGACGTTCCTGCCTTTCAAATCGACGACGCTGTCGATCCCACGCTTGGCAAACAGCTCGAAGCAGCCGGGATGTACGCCGCCGAGCAGAGTGATCCGCGCGCCGGAGTCCAAGGCAACGATCAAATTAGTCACGTAGTTGAGGGTAAAATCGATCTCGCCATTCGCCACCGCGGAGGCCTGGGCCGCACCGGCGCCTGTGACGACATAGGCAATCTCGGTGAAGCCCTCAGCACGCAGAAGTTCCTCTGCAACATACTGGGGTGCTACGCAAATGCTCGGGATCTTCGCCAAGCGAATGCGCGTGGTCTCCAGCGGCGGCTCCGCATGGAGCGATTGCGGAGCGCCAAGAAAACCTGCGGCGACACCTGCCGAAAGGCCGGCCAAGAAGCGGCGGCGGTTCTGGATGACTTGCATGCCACGTCTCCCCTGGAGAGAATGGGATTAGGTGTTCAACTCACGCTTCAAACTCGCCGAGGAAGCGCCATTCGGTAGACGAACCGAGGTCGTTTCCAGCGGTTCCGCCTGGAGTGACTCCGGAAGACCGACGATACCAGCAGCGCCCACCGTTGCAGCGCCGGCCAGGAATCGGCGACAGGTTTGGATGATCGGCATCAGTACGCTGCTCCGAACTACAAAAAGGGGTCTGGACCGGATTCGAGCAAAAGAGATTCCGGCAAAGGGTGACATCTTGTCGGCTTGTCGGCGCGCCCGAAGGCGGGAGTCTTGCGCTCCCAGTCGCTGACGCTTGCAGGGTCCTAGCCAGCGATAAGCAAGCATACGCCCTATTTCGGCGGCTGTCATTGACGGCTTTGAGTCGCATTCTGGATGTTTGAGCTTACTCTCGCGGCACGACATCCCGTGGCTAGACTCTCATCGTGACATGCAGCATCTCGCTGCTGCCCTCCGGAACCGCCCGTCTCTGCTGTCAGTCAGCGCAGCTTGGCTGCTAGGGGATAAAGACGAACCAATTCGGGGGTTACGAGAGGCGATAGAGCGCAGACCTGCCGCCAAAGGGCATTTCAGTACTTGGGCAATCAACAATGGTGTTGCGCTCTGACCGAATCTGGACACGTGGTCGTCTCTTTGGGAACTCTGACATGGGGCTAAGCGACGGGCACCGACCCCGTCACTGCTTTTCCTCCCATTCTCAACACTTTCAGGGCGTCAGGTGAGTTGAGCGAGGATATCGTCGACGACACTTGGGACGGTACCCGTCGTGTCGATACTGATGCCGATGGGAAGATATTCCCGGGTATGATGGTAGCGGAGCACCAGCGCCCGCTCGGCCGGCTCGAAGCCCGGCTCATTCGGCCGCCCATCCAACCGTCGATTCAAGGTCTCAACGTCTATATCGAGCACGAAAACCTTGTCGAAGAGGTCCAGGAATTTGTGGAAATTGCGCGAGCCGCCACAGAAGAAGGTGGCAGGATGGGTGGTGTCGGCAGCAATAGCGCGGACCTTGTCGACAGGCCAGATCCAGTGGGCGTATCCCCAAACGATGCGGTCCGCGCCTTCGGGTGGTCCTGCGAGCGCCTGGCCCGTCTCGGGGTCGCCGACATAGGCCAAGACCCTGTCACCATGAACGACATGATAGCCCCGCCGCTCCAGTTCGGTAGCGACGGACGTTTTCCCGGTGCCGGAACCGCCTTCGATCAGATAGTTCTTGATTCCCATAGGCGCCGCTTATCATGGACTTCGGTGAGAAGACACTCTAGCTGGGAACGCTTCTGGTGGTTCATCTTCGAAAGTGGACGAAATGTTCCAATCCATTGTCACCCATTGACGTGAACAGGTTTCACCCCAATACGGTCAGGCCAGCCAGACGACAACAGGAGTGTAATCGTGAGCGAACCGACCGTAGCAGATGCAACAAACCGCATTTATGAGTCGCTCCAGGCGGACAATGCCGACATCGACGTGCATATCGCGGCCCTGAAGGCAGCGTTGACGCGGGCGGGTGCGAAAGAGGCCGTATTCGACCCGGCCAGGCTCGTGCAGAATAACCGTTCCGGCAGGAAGCGGATGGAGGCCTACTTTCGCCAGCGGGGTGTCATGGTGAAATTCTCAGCCTCGTGAAGCCTTCCAGACGGCTTCGCACCCCCCGCTGAATGGCGCGACAACGGTGCCAGAATTCGGGCGGCGCCGACCCCGTCACTCCTTTTCCTCCCAATAGCTTTGCCAGAGGTCGAGCCTCTGCTTCAGCGGATCTGCTCCGAACGTCACGCCGTGATTGGTGAAGTCGATGACCCTGTGGACGAAGGGGTCGTGGTGGGGCCATTTTGGCCGTGAGCCGCCATTGGGATCACCGCTCGTTGCAAATTGGACCCAGTAGGCACTCGCCAATGTGGCCATGGCCCAGTCGGCAGGCGTAACCTTGTCTTTCACCAGTGCGTCCGGAATGTTGAGCGTAAACGGAATTTCGAAGCCGTGCAGAGTGCCTTTCCATGCCGGATCGGTACGGAGGGCCTCGGCGACATAGGAGAAACGATACCACCACGTCGGCTGACCAGCGCGGATCATCTCGTCAGCGAGGTGGCGCGACGGTTCGACAAGCGTTTTGTCGGCCAGAACCTGCTGCTTCAGCTCATCGAGCGTCTGTTGGCCGGTCGGATCGTAGAGGGTGCGGGCTTCGGCTGCATGCTTCCCGAACAGCGCGAAGAGATCGTCTTTCGTCGCGGCCTCACCGAGACCGAGATCTCGATTATTTGCCCCGACGATGACGGGAACCGGCGCCTGGCGGCCGGCCGCAAAGGCCGCTTCAGGCGTTTCGAGCAAAAACCGTCCGTCAATGATCGGGCCTGAGACGCCGATGACGGGCTTGCCGGTCGATATTCCCGCCAGCACGTCGTGTGCCGATGCACCTTCGGTCAGCTTTTCAGCAGGCAGCGCCCGAAGGGCGGTGAGAGCGTCGGCATCGCTGCCATCGATTCCCAGAGAAGCCGCATAGTCCATCGCGGTTTTCTCTGCTTCTTTCAAAGATGATAAAGGCGTGCTCTCAGCACGCGCGCTAGGCAGACCCGGTGACTGTAGAATGGCGCCGCGGAAAAGCCCCCGTGACAGTGGCGATATCATGTGCGCCATCACCGAGCCGCCACCGGCCGACTCTCCGAATATCGTCACTTTCTTCGGATCGCCGCCGAAGGCTTCGATATTTTGCTGGACCCATTTCAAGGCTGCAAGCTGGTCCATGTAACCATAATTGCCGACGGGCTCATCAGGGGATTCCTTCATCAGCGCCGGATGGGCAAAGTAGCCTAATCGGCCTACACGGTAGTTCATGCTGACGAACACAACTCTCCGGGCGGCCAGCTGGTCACCAGGATACTGAAGGGTGTTTCCCTCGGCAAGAGCGCCGCCATAAATCCAAACCATCACCGGCAGTGGGGTCCGGGGACGCTTGGCGGGTGTCCAGACATTGAGGGTCAAACAATCTTCTGACTTCGGCAGGTCACCGGCCTGCATGCAGGACGGACCGAAATTGCGGGCATCCTTGATCCCGCTCCATGTCTCCATTGGTCTCGGATTGCGCCATCTCAGATCACCAACCGGTGGCGCCGCATAGGGTATGCCCTTGAAGCTGACGACCGTGCCCGACCTCTCACCCTTCAGCATTCCGCTGTCGATGGTAACGGTGTCGTCTGCCGCACCCAATTGTGGCGCGAACGTCAGCTGACACGATACGACGGCCAAAAAGAGCAGAAACTTGCGACTGCCGTCCACAAACACTGCACTCTCCAACGCCAAGTTGAAACAGTTTGGAGCAAAATACTCCCATGGAGCGGCAACGGAAAGGGTCCGTCAGACGTCGACCAAAGTCGCTATCGGTGGATAGGTGCCATAGCGCTCCATTGGGCAGACGACGAAGGCACCCCATTAACCGCATATAAAGCGTAAGCGGTGTGCCGCTCACACCTGAGCGGAATAATTCCGATATTCTGCATCAAACGCCACCAGCCGTGGAGCGCTATGGCGACTATGCGCCAATTGCGATCATGTCGGCTATCGTTGTAGACAAGCCGAGGCTGCAAAGTGCGGCAAGAGAGGGGAAGAGGTTGAAAACCCTATGATGAGTGGAATCGCGCAGTTGCTCGACTTGGATCGCGCAAATGAATTATCGTCGCTGCAGCCGGTGTCTGAAATAGTCGCTGTGAGGATTGCAACGCGCTACCCCAGCATTTCCAAACAATACCTTGAGTTCATTCGTGCGGTTGGGGTGGGCTCAACTACGCGAGATTTCTATATCTACGAGCCCGAGCCCGAGCCCGCGTCCTCCGTCGAACCGCATCCCTCCTTTCAGCTTTACCAGTCTGCCTCCTACCGTGCACTGTCAGGCCCACGTCCCGAAGGGCATCCTATCCCCGCCGATGCGGTCGCTATTGCGGACAGCGGTGCCTCTTGGAGGTACTGCCTTTGCCCCTCTCTCGGCGAGGGGGTCTATTGTCTCGACATGGCTGGCCCCACATTCGAGCCGGAGGCTGACGACTTTTTTTCTTTTGTGGCAAACACCGTGTGTGTGAACTAAGTCCAAACCCTTCTCAGGGTATTGCAAGCCGCAGCAAATCGATAGCGATGGCACGGCCGCTTCGGTCCATCAGCCTCATCGGTGGCACTTACGCGCTGCTGATATCCTTTCATTCAAAAAATGGCCACAGCCAACTCGGATTCGGTCAATCCCGGACGTCCCGCAATTCTCTCTTTTATCCGAGTTTCAACCGTAGCCATTCAAAATCCTCCGATGCTTTCGAGTAAGCATATAGGAACCGAGACAGCATTCGATAGCGGCAATCGGCCTCCATTTCATCACCCACCCCTCGCCCCTCGCAACGCCGTCAACCCCCGCCGCAGCCACAGCAACTGCTGCGGCGGCATCTGGCGCAGGTGGTCATAGTCCATCACCGTGACGTTATAGACCATGCTGCGCACCTGCGGGCCATCAGGGCAGCGCAGCAGGATGCCCTGCAGCGCCATCATGCGGTTGCTGGCTTTGCGGGCGCGGTCGGCGAAGGTTTCGGTCTGTTCGCCTTCATGGCCTTTGACTGTGAACAGCGATTGCGCCCTCGGGCTCGGGGCCGGGATGCCTGTGGTCTTGTGGTAGCGGGCGATCGCCTCGGCATAGTCGTCGCCGGCCTGGCGCTGTTCGGCGGTGATCAGGCCGTCCAGGAACATGCGGCCGAGTGTGTAGCCGGCAAAGGGGCTCCTGACCGTCTCGTCATCAACCGTCCGGCCGAAGCCGTGGATGCGGCGGCGGGCTGATATCGCGACGCTGATATTGTCCTTTTCGGTTTCGAAGGGCTTGATCTTGCCGCAGGGAAAACGCTCGACATTTTCCTTGCGCGGCCGGCCGGCGCCCTTGTTAACCCGTGCTGTCTTCACCTTGGTGGCTTTGCCGCCCATGCTGATGGTCCTTCTATCGAATGATGCCGTTTCTGAGTGCCGCGGCGACCAGCGCCGTCTCCTTGAAGACGCCGAGCTTCATCTTGGCGTTGGCGATGTGCGTATTCACGGTGATCGGCGAGATGCCGAGAATGGTGCCGATCTCGGCGGCCGTCTTGCCCGCCGCCATCCAGCGGATCACTTCGGTTTCGCGTGGGGTGACCTGGCTCATGGCTCCGCAGGCCCATCGATGCTCGGCACGCGCGGCATCGTCACATGCGCGCCCGACAGGGTCACCCGCGTGACGCGGTCGGGGTGGCGGATCGGCTGGACAGGCGGGCCTGCCTTCGGATGCGGATGCCAGGTCCTGCCTCGAGGGGAACCTGTCGCGGTTGCGATGCGCCATGTTGATGACGGTGTTCTTCTTCGAGCCGAACAGGGTGGCGATTTCCCTCGCCGACAGCCCTTCCTTCCAGAGCTTTTCCGCCTTGACGATCTTGTCTTCCGTCCAAAAGGTGATGGTCACTTGGCTGCCTCCTGTGCATCGCGCGCGGCGCGGGCGATGATCGGGTTGTCGGGAAACATGCGGGCGAGCTCCCGCTTGGCGCTGCGGCTGCCATTGGCCGCATCGCGCAGCAGTTGCATCTTGTAGGCCGGCACTTTCGGCCGCGGCACCTCGGGCTCGGCTTCCAGGCGAGGCCGGCGCTCGGCCTCGATCGCCGCCTGCTGCTGGCGGCACTCCTCGGCAAAGCTCGCCGAGCTCGGCGCAAAGGCGCGGTTATGATCCCTCACCTGGCCGGAGATGAAGCGTTTGGCAGCCCGCCAGACCGCCTCTGCCGGCAGGCCCTCGACGGCGACGAGATAGGCGCGGATCTGCATGTCGGGATCAGTGCCTGCGGATGCCGGGAAGCCAGAAAGCATCCCCGAAATGATCTTCACCAGAGGGGAAATCTCGTGCGGCATCCACTGCTGTCCTTCTCGTGCTGCTGTTGATCGACCCGGCTTCCCTCGCCTTCTCCTTGAGGTACCAGTCGCATTTGATCGCCTGCCAGCCGCGGAAGATCTGCATCTCGGCGGCGCCGACCGGATCGCCGGTCATCAGATATTCTCTGGCCTGCATTCGCGCTGCATAGGCCGTCAGCGGCTTCCTCAGCGTGCGCTTGCGATGCTCGATGATCGCTGCCGCCAGCTCCTCGCCGAGCACCGGCCGGAGGATTTCCATGATCTCCTCACTCACCGTGTCCTTAGCCATGCGATGTCCCCTTCCCGGTTGAGGCCGCCACGGCCGCATGAATGGTTGGCCTCAAACCCGCAGCCTCCGTCGCCCGCCGGGCAAAATTGACCGGGGCGCCGGGCCTCGCGGAGCGGCGGGGAAATCGCCGGATCTTTGAGCCGTCATGGTCCTGCTGCGCGGTGTCGCCCTTCTCGGCGCTTCGAAGCGTGTGGATCTCGGTTTCCACCGACGGCACCGACCTCCCGAGGATGGCAGCGATTTCGATATAGTCCCGGCCGGTGCGGAAGAGCTCGAGCGCATTCATGTGCGTGTTTTGCTGCGCTGGCGCGGCCTCGGCCTGGATGCTCATCGCTTGATCCTTCTTCAATTTCGGACGCGGCTCGCCGTTCCCGCCGGAGCGGGTGCTGGCCTCGTGCTTCATTTTCAAATTCATCGATGACGACCGGAGCCGGCTCTTGCGCGAGCAAAGGCTCCGGTCGTCTGCCAGGCCGCCGCCTGGGTGGGCTGGCGTCGCCGAGGGAGGGCAACGACGCCAGCGGCCGATAGCCTCAGGGAGGGGCTGGGCTATCGGGGTTGGGGATCGGCAGCGCGCCGGGCGGGATCATCGTTTCCCGCATCTCTTCCGGGCGCGTCGGCCGATCGCAATTCTCGCAGTGGCGCTCGATCACCTCGGCGATCGACAGCGCCTTTGCGCAGATCGGGCAGCCGGTGTAGCGGCCGCTCGGTCGCAGGATCTCGCGGGCGGAGGTGGCGATGCTCATATCGATTCCACCTCCCGGTTGGCGTTCAGCACCTGCTGCAGGGCCTTGGCGAGAAACGGGATATCCTCGTTGCGAACGGGGATCACCGACATCCGCCCTCCCCTTGGGCCGTGCGGCCGGTGAATGACGATGCCGGTCGGCATGACGTCCATGGCGAGCCGCTCTTCGCTTGAGATGGTGAACCTCATGGCCCCGTCTCCGCAGCCAGAAGCTATGTGGTCGCTGATGATGTCGGTGTTTGTCATGGCGATTAGGGTACAATTAATACCTTAAATGTCAAGCACATTAGGGCATGACATGTACCTTAATTTAGGGTATTTTTTATATCATGTTGAAAGATCAGGAACAATTTGAGCGCGAAGAACGCGCAAAGCGGCTGGTCATGGCCCGGAAGAATGCCGGTTTTGCCGGCCCGAAAGCGATCGTCGATCGGTTCGGCTGGAATGCCAATGTCTACAAGGCGCATGAATCCGGCCGCAACGGCTTCGGCATTGCCGATGCGAAGAAATATGCCCGCGCTTTCAAGGTCAATCTCAACTGGCTGCAGTTCGGCGCCGGCAACGCGCTCGATCCGGATGAGCTGCCCGCCTCCGTCGCCGATGTCCCGAAAATCTCCTGGGTCAGCGCCGGCCAGCTGAGCGAGCAGGCGCCGATCACCGATTTTTCGGAATTCTCGACGGTCGCCGCCCTCGATCTGCCCGATGGCGAATGGATCGCGCTCGAGGTCGACGGCAATTCGATGAACAAGATCTCGCCGCCGGGCTCGATCATTTTCGTCAATCTGCGCGACAAGCGCCTGGCGCCGAACGCGCTTTATGTCGTCGCCGACGAGACGGGGGCCGCAACCTACAAGCGCTATCGCCCGAACGACGACCCGCCCTTCCAGCCGGCTTCCTACGAAGACGTGCCGCCACCGGAATTCCAGGGCGCCGTCACCATCGTCGGCCGCGTCCGCCGATCGATCATCGAGATGTAAGGATGAGCGCTCAAGGCTCTGAAATAACGCCCCGAATCAATCATATTTAACGGAAAACAGAATGATCCGCCCTTCATCACGCGCCGGCAGAATCTGGTTCTACATCGCCACGATCGCGGTGTTTCTCCTGGCGTACAGCGCTGCGCGCGAGATGTACGGCCTGTAGGATTTCGCTCTGAAGCTCGCCGAGCTCTAGCCATGATCACGAGGGATATCGGGACGATTCCCCTCTGAAACCATAAATTGTGGAAGCTCTGGATGCTGTTCGCGCACCACTCTCGTCACCGCCACCATGGACCGGATGACTGCGGGGAACATCTCCTTCGGCAGCTTCTCCTCCCATGGACCTCAAAAATGCAGTGATCTAGACCGCCTCGATCACCTCGTCAGCGATTTCGATTTCGCGCGACCGCCTCCCTTTTTTGCTTTCATCATCATACTTCAACTTCAGTTCTCTATCCTATCTCTTAGGCTTGGGAGGAGAAGGTTCCTGAAGGCTGGTGAGGGAGGGTTCCGGCCAAAGCTTCCCCCTACCCCATGAGCAAAGCCCATGAAGCCGGGAGAGCATTGGCCAAGTCCTGAAGGCCGGAGCCGGGATGGGACACGTGCCAGAGGGGCCATTCGCTTCGCCCTCGTCCTGATTTTCTGACAGCGCACTTAAGGACTTTCGCTTCCCGCGCCGCTGGGCTTCGTCAGCTCGGGAGTTGCACCCGGTCGCCCAATCACTGGCCCCAGACATAGACCTACGATTCGTACCTCGTCAATTCCTGAGGTATTTTTTATACCTCTCATCATTGACGTGATAGGGTATTATATATACCTTTCGCCTCAAGCCGATCAAATGGGCGAGAGGACAGGCAATGCAGCACATCCGCAATATCGAGACCGAGGAAAGCAGGCGGGATGCCCGCTGGAATGGCGCGCAGACGATCGGCGACTGCCGCGCCTATATGGCGATCGAGGCCCAGCGCATGGGCGCGCTCGGCTTTGCGTTCCTCCGCCGTCCCGAACATTTAATCCGCGGCCCGTCCTGGCTGCGCGGGGCGGCAGCCTCCGTCGAGGAGCATTACCGCTATGCCCGCGAGATCATGGGTATCGCCAACAACGATCAATTCTACGCCTGAGGGGAACGGAGATGTCTGCCGCCAACCTTACACCTGGTTCAACCGAGAGCTCTTGCCTTCCTCGCGCCAAGGCCCGTTTCACGGCCGGGGCACCCGATCTCCTGAAGGCGCTGGTGGAGGCCGAACGCTTTTTCGACGGCAGCAAAGTTCACGGCTGCGCGCTTCACCGGAAGATCCTCGACGCCATCGACACGGTGAAAGGCGGTGCAGCATGAGCGATTGCCTGATCAAGGCCTTTTCCGGCTGCGCCTGCCCGCCCGGCGAATGCGCTGAAAAGCCTACCACCCCGGCGCCGGTCACCTTCGTCTCGTGGCGGGTCCAGGCCATCGCCTGCCTCACCTTCGGCTTCCTCGCGGCCATCGTCTCGGCCGCCTGGATGGAGACGCAGTTCAAAACCTGGGATCTGCGAAACCAGGAGCATGTGTCATGGAAGTGAGCCAGGGCCTTGCCAGATGCCACGGATCAGGAACTGAACTTGATGTCGCTCGCCTTCGCCGCGGTAATGAATGCCCGCCGCACCTGCTCCGGCTCGGCGGCATCGTTGAACACATCAAGCACAAGCCGCTCGGCCACCTTGGCCGCCGGCGTCTGCTCGGGCCAATCATTCAGCAAAGTGTTGCCGGCCTGGACGACATTATAGACCGTCCTCACCTTGCCATTGATGGTGATCTTCACCGGTTTGAAGCTTCGTCGCCTGCTCATGATGCAGCCCCCTCACGCTGGACACGCGACTCAACGAATCACTGCGGGACTCGTTCCGGTTGAGTTGATTCTTCGTTCGCCGGCCGGGAGCCGAGCCGATGTCCTCCGCCTGCATGACAGAGCACGGCTCGGATGCGTGCGAGGATGCAGCAGATGAAGCCCGAACCGGGAGGCAACACAATGGACCTTCAGAGTCTCGTCGCCGCGCACATGCCAAACCGCCACCGCCCGACGCAGATGGGCGCTTCGGCCGAGGACCGATACTACCGAAATCAGATCACCCTGCCGCGCCTGAGGCTTCGGCTCCTCGGGCTGATCGCAACCACCGCCGGTGCAACGCTGCTTCTGGCTGGCGTCATCAAGGCATGAGGTGCCGTCATGCTCCGACAGAGCGATCATGCTATGCTGCGATCCGTTGTCACGGGGGATCGCGCGATGAACGACGGCGAGGCTGATCGGGCGGCGATCATGGCAGTGATCCGCGCCGAAACCGAGGCCTGGCTGCAGCGGGACTTCGAGGCGCTGGCAAGCCACTGGGTGCAGTCGCCGCAGACCCGGCGGATGGAATATTTCACCTCGCTCGGCGTCCGGGTCGACGAAGGCTGGGACCCGATCGCCGCGCGAATCAAGAAGATCGTCGAGCGTTTCCCGGAGAAACACGCCTTTTCGGAGCGCGTCCGCTGGGAAAAGGTCAATATCGTCGTCGACGGCAACATGGCCTGGATGACCTTCGATCAGATCGGCAGCGACACCGGCGAGGATCGCAAGCGCCAGCTCCGGATCCTCCACCGGATCGACGGCGCCTGGAAAATTGGCTGCATGGTGATGATGGAGAGCAGCGTCGAGGAGGCGAGCTGCCCACTGATCGAGGTCGACGCGGATGCAAAGATCCTCTGGACGAACCGGCTGGCGCGGGAGCGGATGCCTGGCCATCCCGGGCTCATCGCCGCCGCCGGCCGCCTACGCGCAAGGCGGCGCGAACGCGACCCTGCACTGCGCGAGGCGGTGCGGGTGGCATTCCACGAACTGCAGAGCCAGAGACCGCTGAACATCGCGCCGAAGCAGGCCTGGTCGGTGGCGCTCGGCGAGGACGCGGCGGGGATTCCGCTCCACTGCTGGGTTCTGCTTGAGGATGGCAAGACGCTCATCTCCTTCGACGACGCCGAGACGCTGGTGCGCCGGATCGCAAGTGCGCGGGAGGTCTTCGGCCTCTCGCCGGCGCAGACCCGGCTTGCGCGCCTGATCGTCGATGGCCATGACCTCGCCGCCGCCGCCGATCGGCTCGGGGTCAGTGTCAACACGTTGCGCACTCAACTACAGCGCATCTTCGACAAAACCGGCGTCCGCAGCCAGGCGGCATTGGTGCGGGCGCTGTTGAGCGCCGGGGCTCCGAGCCAATAGCCTCGACCGCCGGCGTCTGGCCGCTACGCCCTTTGGAAAATTCCCCTCTTGATTCCGTCGGCGTCACTGTCTATTTTGACCATATATGGTCATTTAAGACGTGAGGCCGCAATGTCGACGATCAGCGTGGCAGAGGCAAAGGCCGGTTTCGCCGGTCTGGTGGATGAAGCGGCAAACGGGGAATTCGTGACGATCACGCGGCACGGAAAGCCCGCCGCCGTGCTTGTGTCCGTCGAAGCGGCCGAGGCCGCGAAAAGGGCTTTGAAGAAGCCACGGCCGAATTTCGGGGATTTCCTGTTGACGTTTCCCGGTGGAGTCGAGCTGGAGCGGAACTCTTCGAAAATGCGCGATATCGATCTGTGACCGCCTATCTTCTCGACACGAATATCATTTCCAAGCTCGCGCCGGGCAAGGTGCCGCCATCCGATCCGGTGCGAGCATGGTTTCATGAGCATGGCGAAGCCGACAGCCTGTTTCTATCGGCTTTGTCGGTCGCGGAGATCGAGAAGGGAATGCGGAGCCTTCACCGTCGCGGTGGGGTCGAGAGGGCAAAGCGCCTTTCGGCATGGCTGGACGTCATCACCGAGAGTTTCGGCGATCGGATCTTGCCGATGGATACGGTTGTCGCGCGCATCGTCGGCGCTCTGGAAGATGAAGCCGAGAGCCAAGGCCGTCATCCCGGGCTTGGCGATCTTATCATCGCGGCGACCGCGCGCGCCTATGACCTCACTGTCATTACGGAAAACTTGCGGCATTTCCAGCCGCTTGATGTCGCTGTTGATCTTCCTGCCGCGTTCCGGTCGGAATGATCGTTACCGGCGCTGCCAAGACGCCGCCGACCGAATCGCAAATATCTCGCGAGTAGGATGCTTCGCCGGCCGCGCTACGATTGCTAGGCGTTGGCTCAATGATGTCCCGCCCGCCCCGATATTCATCTAGATGGAGGCACTCATTGCTGGTTGGCTAGGCTGGAGGTTTCCGCGTCCATCTGACCGGACCAGGGGCCAAGGCGCTCCGTCAAGTTCTGGAGGAGTGTGTCCCGGGCGGAGTTCTGAACGAGATCGATGGCAAGGGTCAGGGCGCGGCGGCCTTCGTTGCTATCGATCTCACAGTGGTTCCTTGTACACCACTGCCGAACCGCAGTGATGACGACTTCGATGTCTTGATCGGACAATGTAATGAGGGACTGAAGCATTTCGATGCCTCCAAAATCCGAGAGCGCCTACGGTTCGCCAAGGGATGGGACCGATATCGCTAGTGATGAGCAGCGGACGTCGTCGCGTTGATCTTCAGCGAATGAGGGCTGTCAAACCTGGCGATCAGCAGCGTAGCGAGTTCCTCCGGCGTCCTGTGCCCCTGGCTAAAAAGATCGACAGCCGCGCTACAGAGCAATTGCGTTGCTCCTTCCGTCGGTGTGACGTGATTATGCCGGTACCAGGTCCGCACGGCCTCCGTAAGTACGTTCACGTCCTTCGTCTGGAGCGAGAGATTGAAATCGATCATATCATCCTCCGACGCGTCGCCGCTCCAGATTAGTCTTGAGTTGAAGCTCGCGTTAAAAACTTAATCCATTGGTTCCTCGCCGCCAACTATCAGTGCGGTTGCGCACAGTGGCCGTAAGGACATCGGCGCCGATGACGAAAGAATGCCCAATGCTGTTGATCTGAACGCTGCGGAACGGCAAAATAAGCGACTTATCCCGCCGGGCTTTGAAGGATTTCGAATGCCACGCTTCTACTTCAATATCCTGTCGGAAGCCGGATCGCTCGAAGACTGGGAAGGAACAGAGCTTCCTGATCCGGATGCCGCTCGCATTGAAGCGGTGCGTGATGCTCGCGCGCTGATGAGCAGTGCCGTGCTGCTTGGATATGACATTGCGTCAAGAAGCGTCGAGATCAGAAACGAAACAGGCGATATCCTGCTCGTGCTGCCCTTTTCGGAAGCGGTTAAGCGAGTGGGCTGATCTACCTGGCGCGGAGCGGACCCAGCAGCTTTTCGTATTCGCGCTCCGGCACTCCATAGCAGCCACCGGCAATTTCGATCAGTTTTTCCCTGTCCATTATTCGCACGTTTCCGCGGGTCGATCGGATGGCGTGGACGCCCTCAAGGACGTGTAGTTCATTGGTAACGCCCGAACGGCGGACGCCGAGCATCAATGCCAGAAATTCATGGGTAATGGCCAGGTTATTGCCTTCAAGGCGGTCGTGACACATCAGGATCCACCGCGCCAACCGCTCATGCATATTGTAGCGCGCATTCGCGAGCGCCGAATGGGCGAGCTGCAGCACGGTTGTGTGAACATAGCGAAGGAAGAAATCCTTCATCTCGGGATCATCGGCGAGCGCGCGCTGAAACGCCTCCATCGGCACCATAATTCCCGACCCTGCGACTTGCATGAAGGTGCGCGTGGGGGTGGTCTCTACCGCCAGAACGACGTGCATGCCGGATGCGCCTTCGCGCCCGATATGGCCTATTTCCACCACTTCTTCGTCTATGCTGCTGACAACCATGGATGCCAGACCTCTTTCCAAGAAGCAGACATGCGTGGTCGGCACGTCGCTACCGACAAGAACGTGCCGTAATGGCAGGTCGACGCGCTCCATCCCTTCCGAGAGGCGTGCGAAGCGGTCCGCGCTCAACATTTTCAGCAGGGTGTTTTCGACAGTCGATTGGTCAATGTGAGTCATAGCGGCTCCGCATGGGAGCTTGGATGTCAAAACCAAACGCCTGTGAGTTGGTGAAAAACTACGGGACGGCCGTTGGTTTGACCATAGGTCCCAAGGAACTGTGCGTTTATGACAAAACCGCACATAAGCCGCTGAAATTGTTGACAACCAGCGACGAGAAATCGGTAGCGATCTTTCGATACCTGGCAAAGACCTTAGCACATTTTGCCTCGGCATGCGCGCTCATTGCGAAAGGACGAGCGATTCCTAATATTAATATCTGCCTTTTGTGGATCGTTGACATAAATCGCAATCAATCTCGCCAGCCAAGCCGGCGGCAATGCGCTTCGGCGGTCAGGACGGCCGCCTTTCGGTCAGCATAGGGACCTGGCAGATAGACCGTGACTCCGCGGAAACTGACGATCACCGCCTTTGTCGCGCTATCGAAGACGATGGCCATATCAGGCTCGTAAGCCATTTGTTTTCCTGACGACGCTTACTCCATCGAGATGTGCTCTTATTCGGATGAAACAAGGTGCCGATATCAATCCTTCAGGCACGGGGCGCTGGGTGCGGAACCGCACAGGAACTTTTCCGACTATCTATGGGTTAGATCACAAGGATCGCACAGGTGCCCCTCTTGTGACGGGGCTGTACGTCAACCCTTCCTTCCTGTGCGATCCGTCCGTTCCCAAATTGCCCCGTTTCGGCGGGGCTTCTTTTTGATCCATAGCGGCAAACGCGCGAGGACGATCAGGGATGCGGCAGGGTTTGGCGATGATCTCACAAGCACGTTCTGCGCCACATGGAGCCGCTTATCACAACAGAGCGATGCGAGCTTTGCGCTACCGGCGCTCTTCCGGGCCCGACAGCCCCTGGGGCGAGGCAGGTTTTCCGCTTATGGGGCTTATGCCGCACGTGGCCTTGGCAGCTTGCCCCGCGCGCTGGAAGAAACGGATTTCTGTGGCGATGGTTTCGCGGAACGGATCGGTTTGGTTGAAGTAGTCGCGGTCCAGACCGAGCTTTGCACGGTCTGCATCGCCTTCGTAATAGGTACCGAACAAATGATCCCAGATCGGGAAATAATTGGCGAAATTCTTGTCATGATGTTCCCGCACTCGGGAGTGATGGATGAAGTGGTCGCGTGGTGACTGGATCACGTATTTGCCAAACCAGCCATGCCAGGGAATGGCACTGTGCTTGACCAGACCAATAGCGCCAAAGGTGATGGTCACGACGGCGAATTCGGCCGTTGGCAGGCCGACAAGCAGCGCCGGAACGACCATGATGGCCATATTTATCGCCTTCTCCAGCGGATGCTCCCGCGACGAAGTCAGCGCGTTGAACTCTTCGGCTGCGTGGTGAAATTCGTGCAGCCGCCAT
>NZ_MRDM01000012.1 GCF_002008165.1 Rhizobium laguerreae | reverse complement strand
AGCTGACCGCACCAAGGATGCCACGGATATAAAAGCTCACGAACCTCCGTCCTGTGGGTGTTCTGTCGTCGTGTTGTACAACCGTTTCCGGCCGCACTCATCGCTCGGATACCAAAACCCCGCGGACTTTGCCGGGACGATCGCCGCAACGACTTCGGGCCGATTAACCACACAACGGTTTCGATCTCTGAGGATGAGGAAAGCGGTGAGATCCGCGAAACCCATCGCCGGTCCAATCTCAAGCCGTTCTTGGACGACCCGGATTGCTGGCTGGTTGCCTCGATCGAGGACTACGACGTCGAAACGGATAAGGCAAAGCCCGGGCCGATCTTCACCGATCGGGTCATCTCTCCTCCGGCACCACCCGTCATCGCCAGTGCTGGCGATGCGCTGGCTGTCGTCCTCAACGAACGCGGCCGCGTCGATCCCGAGCATATTGCCGAGTTGCTGCATCGCGACCCCAACGTTGTGATCGACGAACTCGGTGACGCCATCTTCCGCGATCCCGCTGATGGCTCCTGGCAGACATCTGACGCTTATTTCTCCGGCCCGGTCCGCACGAAGCTCATGGGTCGCCGAAGCGGCGGCGGCGCTCGATCCAGTATGCGAGCGCAATGTCCGAGCGCTGCAGGACGTCCAGCCTGCCGACCTCCGGCCGTCGGATATCACCGCCCGTCTCGGCGCGCCCTGGATTCCGGCTGGCACCTCCGAATGGGGCACGGCGCGCCGCCATGCGGTGAACTGCTGTCCGTGTCAGTGAAACAGATTTTGGAAGCAGTGCAGCATATGCATCGGTGCATTGCACAATAAATGCCTTCCATCTGATCAAAATATCGTCATAGTGCACACAACTGATGCACATGGCGGTCTCCTCCCAGTGCCGCCGCAACAGCTGTTCCCCTCTGGAGGTTTTTGACCTTCACACTTCATGGGCCTCGGTTCTTCCGACGGCCCATTTTTTTGTTCCCACTCAACCCGGATTCCGAGCTCTTACGTGGGAGCGAAAAAGGCAGGAAAAGAGGGAAAGGAAACCGGTCGCAGATCGGACTTCCCGTCGCTACTGTCGCTCAACCGCCGCCTGCTCATCCGGCCACTTGTCCTTCGCAAGGCTGTTAGCCCGGCTTGTCCTTCGCGGCAGGGCCGCTCGCCCGCAGTTGCGCCGGTCGGGCCGATTTGCGGTCCGGGAGTGTCTTCAGGAAAAAATGAAGACAGGAAGGACCGGCAGAAGGCCGCGTCCGCATCCCCGGAAAGGAACACTCCCATCCAACTCATGAAGGTCGATCCGCGTGCGCTGAAGGACAATCCCGACAATACGCGCCAGTCGAAGTCGACGCCCCAGGCCGACGCGTTGCTGCTTGCGACCATCAAGGCCGTCGGCGTCATCCAGCCGCCCGTCATTTTCGCCGAAGCCGGCGGCAACGGCTACGTCATCGAAGCCGGTCACCGGCGCACCCGCCTGGTCATCGCCGCCGCCATCGAGGAAATGGACGTTATCGTCGTCGAGGCGGCCAACGATAATGGCGCGATGCGTTTGATGATCGAAAACATCGCGCGCGAGCCCCTCAATCCGGTCGACCAATGGCGGGGCATCGCGCGCCTCGTTGCTCTCGGCTGGACCGAGGAAGCGATTGCGATCGCGCTGGCGTTGCCGGTTAGACAGAACAGATCCGCAAGCTTCGCCTGCTGGCCAATGTACTGCCGGCGGTGCTCGACATGCCGAACGAGCAGCAGCTGCGCACAATTTCCGCAGCGTCGCTCGATGAGCAGAAGGAAGTCTGGAAGGCCCACAAGCCGAAGAAGGGTGACACGGCGTCCTGGTGGGCGATCGGAAACGGCCTCACCAAGACCTGCATGTTTGCCCGCGATGCGAGTTTCGGCGACGATCTTCGCCAGGCCTATGGCATCGAGTGGGCGGAAGACCTGTTCGGACCAGCCGACGAGGATAACCGCTAACCGACGAACGTCGAAGCATTCCTCGGTGCGCAGCAGGAGTGGATGAGCAGCAATCTCCCGAAGAAGGGTGCCATCGTCGAGCTCAACAACTGGGGTCAGCCGCAATTGCCGCCGAAGGCGGAGCGCGTCTACGGCAAGCCCGGCAAGGGCGATTGCACCGCCATGTATCTCGATCGTGAGGGCAAGGTGCAGTCCGCCCATTTCCGGATGCCGGAGGCCAGACAAGCGAAAGGCAAAGGGCGATCCGACCGCGCCCGGTGTCGAGGACGGAAACGAGGCCATCGACGTTTCAGCCAAGATCCGGCCGGACGTGACCCGAAACGGCATCCGACATGATCGGCGATTTCCGCACCGACGCGCTGCACGAGGCGCTGGCGCAGGCCCCGATCGAGGACGATACGCTCATGGCAATGCTGGTGCGTGCGTTTGCTGGACAGAACGTCTCTGTCGACTCCGGCTCCGAAGCCTCCGGGCATCTCTATGGTCCAGGGGTTCGCCCGGCACGCTGCCCAGTTGATCGGCGAAAACGGCAAGCTGGAGGTCGATATCGACACGCTTCGTGTCGTGGCCAGGCCCTGTCGGCGCGCACCAATCGTTCGGACAGCGGCGTCGTTGTCCGCATTACCGGCGATGCCATCGGCGCCGACGCAGATCTTCCGAACATGGGCAAGGAAGAGTTCCTCGCGTGCCTCACCCGCCCGGCTTTGGAAGCGTGCTGCGGCGGCACGAGTGTCGTTCCCCGCCCGCGCGTCAGGGACACCCGCGCTGCCCTTGTCGAGCACTTCAAGGAAGAGCGCTTCGCGCATCAGTCTGCCCTCTTCGCTCCCGATGACGCGAAGCTGGCCGAGTGGCTTGCCAAAAGCATGGAGGATTGTAGCAAGGTCGACGAATTGCCCGCCGACGTGGGGGATCCTTCGTCCGGGCCGAAGACGAATCCGCGCCCGACTGCGGAGCGGATCGCCGAGGAAATTTCCTCGCTGCGCCCTCACTAAGAGAAAAATTCAATGGGTTGAGGAAAGGCCTGCTCCGATGGAGCCGGCACGTTCGTTGGTGCAAAATGATTATTGACTGTTCGGTTTAAAATGATGCATCACGATCATCTTGACGATATAGAGCCGTCAACTGTATAAAACCCGTCAGGAGATGATGTGTGCCTCAGTCTGTAGATGCAGGCCTCAAGGAGGCTGACTTTCTTGTCTCGGCACTCGAGAACGAGGGAGTCGAGTACATCTTCGGCGTCTCCGCCGAGGAAAGCTTTGACGCAGTCGAGTCGCTGCGCAACTCGAAGATCAAGCTGAGCGGGCGGCGGCCTTCATGGCTCGCCCCCTACGGCCGGCTCACCTGCCAGCGGGGCGTCGGCATCGCCGCGAGTATATATGCCGCAAATACGCTATCAGACGATCAGGCCAGCATGCGCTCTGTGATGCGATCGACCTATTTTGATGGCCTTGATTTCGAGCCAGTTCTTTTAAGCTCGGTAAGTTTCGAGAAGAAAGTTCACCCGCTTCAGTAGCGAGAACTTGAGGTACCCAGATGCTAACGCCCGGCGTCTTCCTGTCACGACGGGGACATCGGTACTCTCCCAAAAGAAGGATACTTTCAAATGGCACGTAACCGCACAAACCATTTCACACGAAGAGATCACCAGCGCGTATTGTCCAACAGATGGAACAAGCGCCGCCTTTCAATATTGGAGCAACTCAAGCTGATCCTTGGCGGGACGCGCTAATTCATGGAGCACGAAGCTGAATAAAAACGCTGCGGTGAACAACATGACTCTAGTTTAAATGGCGGCTCTCCAGCACGTCGATCAAAATGCAGGACTGGCTGCGCAGCGATCCGCTTTCCAACTTCTGGCTCAATGAGAATCTTGGAGTGATGAGATGACTAAGGCAATCCGCGACCTCGTTGCCAAATTCGGCAAGCTTCCTGGGTCGATCGACCAGGTCGCCGACGACGCCGATCTTTATGCGGCAGGTTTGACGTCCTTTGCTTCCGTGCAGTTGATGCTTGGCCTCGAAGAGGCCTTCGATATCGATTTTCCCGACAATCTCCTGAACCGCAAATCCTTCGCGAGCATCGCGGCGATCGCCAGGACCGTCGATCTCATCCGGGATAGCGGGAAGGTCGCCTGATGAATTTCCCCGTCAAGATCATGCAGGACGGTCTTGTCACAAGGGTGGCCCGCGTCGCCGAAATTGCGGCGAAACACGCGGATACCGTTGATGCCGAAGCCCGTTTCCCTCGGGAAGCCGTCGATGCGATGAAGGCCGAAAGGCTGCTCGGCATCCAGGTGCCGCGCCATCTCGGCGGCGAATCCGCCTCGATCACCGAGATCGCCGAATTGTGCTCGATGCTCGGCCAGGCCTGCGCCGCAAGCGCCATGGTCTTCGCCATGCACCACATCAAGCTGTCGAGCCTCGTTGAACACGGCGCCGACAGCGAATGGCATCGCGGTTTCATGCGCCGCATCGCCGCCGAGCAGCTGCTGATCGCATCCGCCACCACCGAAGGCGGTATCGGCGGAAATCTGCGCAACAGCATCTGTGCGGTCGAGGTCGATGGCGACACGTGCCGTCTCGAAAAGGATGCGACTGTCATTTCCTACGGCTCGCACGCCGACGCCATTCTCATCACCTCGCGTGCCCACGCGCAGGCGGCTTCCTCCGATCAGGTACTGACGGCCTTCCTCAAGGACCAGTACACGCTCGAGAAAACGCATGTCTGGAATACGCTCGGCATGCGCGGCACCTGTTCCGATGGCTTCCTGTTCAAGGGCGAAGCGCCGGCTTGCCAGATCCTGCCGAAGCCTTTCGCGGAGATCGCGGCGCAGTCCATGCTTGCCTCCTCGCACCTCTTGTGGAGTGGCGTCTGGTACGGCATCTCCGTCGACGCCGTTGTGCGCGCCCAGGCTTTCGTGCGCGCCGCAGCCCGTAAGGCGCCGGATGCCCAGCCGCCGGGCGCGCTGCGCCTCGCCGAGGTTTCGAACCTGCTGCAGATGGTGAAATCCAACGTGGTTGCCGGCCTCAAGGCCTATGAAGATGCCAAGGCCGATGCCGACAGGCTGTCCTCGATGGGATTTGCGGTGGCGATGAACAACGTCAAGATCGCCTCGTCCGAGATGATCCTGGAGATCGTCAACCATGCCATGCTGATCTGCGGCATCATGGGCTACAAGAACGGGACGCCCTTCAGCCTCGGACGCCACCTGCGCGACGCGCATTCCGCACAGCTCATGATTTCGAACGACCGCATCCTCGGCAACACGTCGAGCATGCTTCTTGTCCATAAGCAGGACACTAGCCTACTGGGGTGACAGTCATGGATATGCAGACCTCGTTTCTGGACCGGCTTTTCGAATCCGGTCTGCTGATCGATACCGGCATCGATGGGCTCTACGGCCGCAGCGGCATCGCCCCGGGTCGTTGCGGGCGAGATCAATGCCGGCTTCCAAAGCGCGAGCCTCTTTGCCAAGCTTCGCCGACTGCCGCCAGCGAGACTATTGTCGATCCTGATCCCTCTCCCAACGTGAGTCGGCGATGACGTAAATGCGAAACGTGTCTCTGGGTTACTATCGTAGTTCCATAAATGAGCGTTATCCAACTCGGGCTGACAATCGGGTCGACAGCTAGAACCCCATCAAGGCGATCAATGTTCACTAGCAAAGCAATCTGAGTCGGTCGCAGTGCGGACCGCCCCCGGCAGCGCAAACGGGCCGCTGATGTTCAAAGTCAAGATGGCTACAATTAGTGCGCGCTTCCTCCAGTTCTCATTGGTGAACGAGACAGATAACGTTGCGATGCCGGCCTAGGCGAGCAAAGAAAGACAAGGTTGACAGGCGCACTCCTTCTTCGATGAGGGTTCGGCAGTTCATGCGTGACGACGGTGGCGCCGATCGAGCGGGCCTTCGCCCGCGCGCGCCGGCAACGCCGGAGCTCTGGATGCGCTCCACAGACCGACGTCGGCGTTGCGGAAAATCTTTTAAGACTCCGACGATGCACAACAAGGAAGCTCGCCGATAAGTCCGCGCGACCACGTGCAACTTTTGATTCAGTACGGTTCGACTTCGCCAATGTGGCCTCACGCGGCTCAGCCCGCATTTGATTAGCCATATATTCTGCCCGGAACCGATGCGATGGATCTGATAGGAGCATGGCTATAGACGGGCAGTCCGGTAATCGTTATTCCGGACGTACCATCCCATCACCAAATCATCCCGTGGATTTTCCAAGGCCATTTATATTGAAAAAAGTGCAACGCAGTTTTGCCGTCGAGTACAAAACCGGCAGACGAAAACTCGATACCAGGTCGAACTCGATCTGGGGCAACGTGGACCTAAAGTCCGTCGCTCGCGACTTAGACGAAGAGGCAATGCCGTTTCTGCCGGATAGCTCTCAGAGTGGCAAATCCGACAGCGAAATTTCTTTACCAAATCCAGATAAGGCCGAGTCGTTGTTGACACCGCCTCTCGGGCCGTCGACAACTGCATCAGATACACAGGAGATAGGCATGGCCGACGAGACTGATACTGCAACCAGTGCCGATGCGCCGACCGTTGTCGAAACGCCAATTGCGCCGAAGAAACAGCGCAAACCCCGGGCCAAGAAAGCCGCGGCACTCGAAACCGCGTCAGCTGACACTACGGCAGAGCCAGCAGCTGCTCTGGCCGGCGCCGGTGGTGTGAAGAGGAGAGGGCGCAAGACAAAGGGGGTCGAAGCTGCGGCGAGTGCCAAACGCGCACCTGTGCGCCGAGCTCCAAAGGCCGTGCAGACAGCGCCGGCCGCACCGATGACGGCGATCGACGAGATGGCAGACCTTTTGCAGTTGGAAGAGGAAAACCAGCGGCTGCGGAAGCTTCTGGCTGAAAAACTTCGCGCTGAAAATGCCGATCTGCGCAAACGGCTCAAGCTCGACTGATATAAGCAGCCGGTCAACCGCCGGCCGCATTTCCATGGTTAGCAAGAGATACAATTTGGCAACGGTGAATGCTGTTGCCGGAACTAAAACTTGCAACCTGCTTGCGGGATAAAACGCGAGGTCGGATAGATGGCGTCTCCCTGGAAATTTCTTGCCCGACTGGTCTCACCGGGACGCGAACAAAAGCGAGAAAACGGCTCGACCGAGAAGGTTTCGCCGGAGGCGTTGCCTAGTTCTGGTTCGACTGAAACGCCTGTCGAGGACAGCCTGAATAGCGATGGTCGGCCGGCGGGCGAGGAGCTACCTCGTCACGGTCAACCCGGTGCAATTTCTCTCAAGCCTGTGCGTTCCGAAGGAGCTGAAAACGACGTCCAAGACAAGGTCGACGGCGAAGTCGCCAAAATCGTGGAGGGCGCTGATCCCGCTATATCCGGTGGTACTGGTATTGACTTCACCGCTGCACATGATGCCGCTAGGATCAAGCGAACGGCCGAGGTCAGACCGCGCGAGCAAAGGAGCCGCAGCAAGGAAGCGGTGGCGATTGCGAACGATCCCCAGGTTATCCACACTGCAAACGAGATGAGCCTCGATGACGAAATCAGGGTGCTCAGGGATCAGCTGGCCAGAAAGCTAACGTTGCAAAACGCGCAGTTGAGAAAAATGCTAGAGCGGTTTGAACGGTGAGCGTGGCGTGCTGTCTGCCCTTTTAAGCTTGTTGTACGTGAACAATCTCAGATTTGAATAGGGTGTCGCCGGTTCGAGTCCTTTCAAGGCGAGCATCCTTGACTTTCGCAATGGCGGCCGAAAAGATTGCTGAATGACGGCTTAGCGCGCCGCTGATTACGGTTGCCATCAGTTGGATCGACGCCACGGGCCCAAGCAGATTTGAATGCACGCACGGAAGTCACCTAGCTCTTCTTGACGGCAACGTTATCAAGGACCGCGCACAGGGTCTTCCCCAGCTTCTGCGCATCGTCATTTGCCTCCGCAAAGGAGGCGGTGCCGCGAGCGTCGGCACGGAAGCCATGCCTCCGCCCGCGACTACACTCCAAAAAGCAGGGCGCGCCACACGCGGGCGGTTTTAAAACGCAGCATGGATGACATTCCTTGCGTGTTTCGCGCCCTCACCGAAAGTCACCCTTCGCGAGTGTATCCGCAGGGTCGTACAAGCACTATCAATTGTCCACGCGCAGGGTCTGGTTCATGGCCGCATTGGTGCAGAAAACATCCTTACTGATGCCGGCGAGGATCCGGATTTCTTGCGGGTTTCGAATGGAGTCTCTGGCTGAATGCCCATCAACCGGAGTCGATGAACGCGCCTTGGGCGACGGCGCTCATGATCTGCAGAGCGGGGCGTATTCGTTCGATGGTGACTGGCGGGCACTGGGCCACATGGTTGATCGCCCGACCCACCGCCACTTCCCGCCGGGCGAATTCCGCCGTCACATGATCCGGAATATGCGCGCCGAAGCTCTCGCCGTCGCGGACTACGGCATCCGCCTGCGCCTTGCGGCCGGGGTTTTCGCGGATGGCGATGAACTCCATTTCCGGCGTGATGATACCGGCGCGCGCATAGGCAAACTGGGTGCCGGCCTCGCCATCCTTTGCGCGTAGCGGCCGGCGTAGCGTGGGAACTTCGGGCGTCAGCCTTTCGCCGCTGGCAAAGCCGTTGTCTTCGGGACGGACATGGCGGTCCTGATAGGCCTCGACGTCGCCGCGGGCGAGAACCCAGTCGCGTCGCAGTGAGGGCAGCCCCTGTTCGATACGGATCTCGGCGCCCTCGAGCGTATAGGGGCTGGAGGAGTCGTAGACCACAACGGGCGGCTCGCCTGATGTCGGATGTAGGCTGATTTCGCGCATCGGCACGCAAATGTCGGGATGGACGCCGCCCCGAATGTAGATCTTCCTGGATGCCGGCAAGGGGCCGGTGGTGTGGGTTGGGGTGGCTGCGATATTCATGGTTTGAGGTTCCAACTTTCGATTGGAGACCCAGTCCTCAGCCGGAATGATGAAAAGACGCCGGCACGGATTCCACGCGTGAATCCACTGCTTCGAGCGCTTGCACCGTCCCTACGCCAGTATGAACTGGATCAGGTTCAACGGGTCACTGCGCGCGATAGCAGTACCTCAGCCCCTTGATGGGACCCCCTGGTGAATGCAAAAAGCGTAGAGGTTTGCCGAGGGAACTGTCAAGCGACAATCTGCGATGGCTTGGGGTCAGGTTACACACAGGCTATCGTGCGTGGTCGCCGCGATCAAACGAATCGACAAGTCAATCGCCCGACCGGCACGCTTGTGCAAGCCGGACGCCTTTGTCCCATGCCGTGGCTTTCTATTTTATCCCGCGCAGTGCAGCAAGTGTACCGAGATACCGAAGCGCTATTGAGAAAGCAGGCGCGGAACTGGAAAGTCTAGGACCTTGTCCGTGTAACTTTCGACCAAGGCGCTAAACGGAGTGCCGTCTTGAAGTTTCAGTATGGCACGATGTTCGAGCAGGAACGGCGGCAGGCTAAGGGAACTTGTTTTATGCGTTATTAAGCCGTCCATGTCCCAGCCTTCGGATAGAGGGGACCAGAGCAACTTGGCAGACAGGTTTGTGCGAGTGAAATTGAGAGCCTGAACGGCTCTGCCAAACGCGATATCGCTGGTATTCAACGCCCGATTCATTTCTGCAGTTAATTTTGCAGGTACATACCAGTTGTCGGCTTCGGACAAGACGCGGTCGCCGCAGACCAGGCGGACGCGGCGATAAGCGATAAGCTCACCGGGTCCAACGGTCAGAAGTTCATGGATGTGCTCATCGGCCGGTTTGCCTTGCCTGTCCACACGCTGAGCCACGATCTTGGAACCTTTCGGTGCGAGCTTATGCGCGGCGCACCAGCGGTCAAGGGTCAACGTAGCACTAGCGTTACTCAGGAGATTGGCATTCAAGGTCTGGAGGACCGCAAGCGCTTCCACTCGAGATGCCGGGGTGTTCAGCCACTGAGATCCTATAGACGGCTCTTGCGCAATTGCGATCTGGGTGCCCAGCACGATGGCGGTCGCTGCAAGTGCGGCAATGCGAATGCATTTCGCAGAACATAATGACATGGAGAATGAAATCCTTTCTGCTGTATAATTGGGCGAACCTTGCGGGCCAAATATCCTTGATTTTCGCCCATGAGCGAGCGTTGCCAGGATATATGATAGCGGCAGCAGGATTTGAACTGCGGCTTGCGTGTACCGTATAGTGGTCAGGTTTCTGAAGTCTTTCTTACCATCTTTGGATGTTCCTGCCGTGCTGGTTCGCACCTGTTGAAACTTGTGTGTCCGAGCCGTCCTTTGGTTGCGTCGCATCCACGTCGTCCATAATATCCTCCATCCGTCCGGCGACCTGTTGTTAGAGTTTGCAAGCGTTGGCGACTGAGCCGGCGCTTCCATTCTGGAATATGAAGACCCGAGAGACGTGGATTTCAAATGAGGAACGTGGCGGCCAGCCCGAATTCTCCCAAGTCCATACTCATAACTCTCACTTTTAGCGCCTTTGTCGTCGCCCTCGCTCGTTGCGAGATGTTCATATAGCTGGATTGGATAAAATAGCTCGCAACCGAAAGCAAAATCCAGGAACCATTGTTGGAAAAAGGGCTTCTTCGACGACCCCGAGCCCTCCTGCCGGTCGAGTGGCAATTGCAGACCAGGCAGCGACACGCCGTCGATGGTTGCCAACCGCAGGCGCGAGTAGCCATGACGCTTGTCTGATTTCTTTTGGCGCTCCATGTCATAGTGCTCCTTGTGTAAGCCTGCCGACGATGATGCCGTCGCCGGCAAGATCTCAGCATTCGTCGGGAAAGAATTTCCGTTGCTACCGTAGCTCCTCAGGACACGACACTTCATGAAAATAACAAGCAGCGCAACAGTGTGTTGCGTATATTTTATAGTATATCTTTTCATATTTGACAGATGCGCCCACTTGTGGGAGAAAGCCGCGAGTTATAAAAATATTATTTCATATATTATTGTGTATTTCGCACTTCATAACTTGGCGCTTGGGGGAATAGGTCCCCAACCGCTACGCTAAACTCTTCCTGGTCGAAACGGTCATCGGGCGATACAAGGCCATCATAGGACGGCGCCTTCGGGCCAGGTCGCGGCCTGGTCAGCAGACCGAAGTCGCCATCGGTTGCGCCGTTCTCTACGGCATGCTTGACTGGGCACGGTCGAAAGCCGTCTGCCGCCATGCAGACACGGCGTGATCAGACGTTTCAAAGACCGGCAAGGGATATGACCCAGGTCGTCGTCGGCGGCGTTGACGCCACGCAGGACGCGCTTGCCGCCAGCAGGCGGGCGATCTCGACTTTGCCGTGTTCCAGGATGCCGCCGGCCAGGGCAAGGCATCGTTCGATGCCGCACTCACGCCTGCTAAGGGCGAAAAGGTCGAAAAGAAGGGCTACATTCCGTTTCAGCTCATCACGCCTGCCAACGTCAACGACTTGGTGAACTGAGGCGCGAATGCCGCGCAATGCGGGCTTGCTCACATCCTCTTTTGGGGCGCTCGAAGTTCCGCAAAACCCTTAGGGTGCCAAGACGATGAAGGGTCCTTGACCTCAGGTCGCGCTTGATCTCGACGCGCCGTTCTCCGGCGATTTCTTCAAGACGACGGCCGATCAACAGAGCCAGGAGATTTCACACAAGCTCTGGCCGAACCTGCGGCCCTTGAGCGTATCACGCCGAGGCAACTCTCGAATTGTTTGTCCGTCGCTCCCCGCTTGAGAACGATCAGTACATCACTCGCCACGAGCTTCCCACCGGCATGAACGCTCCTGCCAGATAGGAAGCTGTTTATCGGCCGTCGCGAGTTTGCGCCGCAGTTGGGAGCGGGTCACCTCTTGTCGGCTGCCATGCAAGGGTTGTCCGTCCTTCATCGCGTCAGACCTATACTCCGTCGCACAAACTGATAGAAAGAGCGCCCGCGGATTTCGAAGAAACTGTCCGTCGCCGGACGTGGTCGGCAGCGGTGGAACTAGAAAACGGATGCACGTTTTCCGGCCGCCAAAAGGAGCCTTAAACGACATGAACATGGTCTCGAACATTACGAAATCCCAAGTTGCCCCGTCCGTTGGTGCTCTGCTTGTAGAAGCTCGCCTAGCTCGCGGCTATTCGCTGGATGACGTTGCAGAAACCACTGGTCTGACTGTGGCAGAGGTGACAGCTCTGGAGAATGACGCGGATTTCGACGCGTCGAGGATCCGAAGGATCGCATCCGCTCTAGGTATTCTAGAAAAGATATGCGATGCGCCGCGCTGACATCGTTGAACAACTCCTTCCAAGGCTACACCTCTCCAAGGAAGATGGGTGCAGCAACTCACGGTCGCGCTTTAAGCGGACGCTGTTCAACTCCGGCGCATTAATCAAATACGGCTGGACGTGCTCGTCCAGCCGGCCGGGCCAGATCTTTTCCTGAGCGCCTGAAGTCTTACGCGGAGCCGCAAGCTTCGTCTTCACCGGATAGGGCTTCAGCATGGGGTGAATTCCAGCTGGTCGCTTCTCGACATCAAATTAGTCGGAATATGATTTTTAGAACGGGCGGATTGGGACCGCTCCTACGGCAAAATCCTACACACAAAAATCACCCCGACTCATTGCGGAAACTGATAGCGCTGTGACCACTTCACCACAGAGGAAACGGCTATGTCGAACCGCTCCGCCACCACCCGACAGTTCTGACCGGCTGCAACTGCAGCCACTACGCATTCACGAAGAACATTCGAATAAGGTCGCGTCACGGATGCTGGCCTCCATTCCAGCATCCATCATGAATCACAATACCGCAGATTGGGGAATCCCGACCAGATTCCGATAAGTAATGAACCGCTCTAGACTGTCATGGAAGCGTTCCTGTTAAATTCCAGACCGTCCCGCTGTCCATGCTTTGATTGAGCACCGAGATGGTGCCGTTGGCCGCTCCCCTTTGATTGGCGGCATCCGTCGTCTGTTGCACGGAATTGAAGATCATTGCAGCAGCGACCGTACCTCCACCCATCTGGACTTGGATGTTCGCATCACCCGCCGCGGTTCGCCCCTGCATGTCGACGCGGGCAACGCCCACGGTATGCAATGTGCCAGCCCCACGTCCTAGATCGGCGAAAGTGATTTGTGCAATGACAGCCTTACAGTCATTCTGCTGCCCACTGTTCGGGATAGCTCTTCCCCGGATTGCGTGGTTGGTGTTCGTCTTGGTCAACGGCATGATGAAACTCCTTCGTGCTTCCTGATGATGTATGCCTGCAGGGTGACGTCTTTCCCCAGATCGCCAACGAAACGCTTAGGTTCAGTTTTGCATCTTTAATCTCCAGATCGCCTCGAGCTCAGAAAGCCTTTGCCGTGCGTGAAGGATGATACGTCTTCGGCGCCGCTCCGACATCGACATCCTCGTCGCGGATGCCGGCGAGCACGTCCACTCCCTTTTGGAACTTGACGACATTTCGGCGATTTGCCAGTTCCGCGCTTTCCCGTCATAGATAGTGTTCCTTCATGAGTTCGAAGCAATGCGGTTATCCCGCACCGCGGACGCGGCGGCCGCTCCGCTGCCTCGCAATAGCCCTCAAGATTCGTGCCAAGTCGGCCGATTGAGCTGACGAACAATTATTCGCTGCTATCTCAAAGAGGTGGGCGGAAAATGCGGGATCGGGCGAAGAGGAATGCGTGTCGCGGAGCCGACAAAGGTGACGATGATGTCGTAAGTTGGACGTAAACGGTGTTGCCAGGCGACGTCTTCGAGCGGTTGTCTCACAGACTAGAAACATCTTCATGTGAAGTTTCGTAAATCTGGACAATAACTGATCTTATACCGTGGGCGTTTGCGCTGCCTCCCGCTCTTTGGGAACTACGGAATGTGTGGAGACGGCATGGCTGGGTTTTGGGAGCCTGTGCCGGCTTAATCGTGTTCGGCGGCATATTTGTCTGGTTTATGTTGTCCAGCAGTCAGTCCACAATATGAACTATGGAGCGCTAGGTGTTGTGCAAACGCTCCGTTTGCTGCTTGGACCACTTGCTGCCGCCATCGTTATCATCCAGAGGACAAGCTTGGCTGCTGGAGTTTTTCCTGGGGTAGCCGTTGGATTCTGCGTCTACGTCGCCACTGCCACTACTGGAATTGGCATCTACGGGGAGTGAAGCCCAAGTGGTTCTCTTCGGCTGCGGGTTCGACCTTTGCGGTATAAGCCCATGGTAACAGATAGTCGATAGCTCTGCTTGTGGCCATTGACGATAGCCTTGAGCGTGGCGGTCAGATAGGCGAGCGGATCGACAGAATTAAGCTTGCAGGTCTCAATCAGCGAGGCGATAATCGCCCAGTTCTCCGCACCTGCGTCATGACCCGCGAAGAGAGCATTTTTACGACTAAGCGCGGGACGTGAGTCATTGTGCACTCCTTCGTCAAGAGTATGTAAGCATTGGAAGTGTCTCCGTATCCGCAATGCGACACGGGCCAGCCTTTCGAGCTATCGCGGCTTGAACCGGCCGCGAAGTAAGATCGTAGGCTCGGAATTGATACGGCACACCGTACTGTTGAGCATGCAGCAGATTCGTCTTTATGAGATGGCGTATCCACGGTTGTCTCTCATTGGACCGCGTCGGCGGCTTTTACCGCTCGGAACGGAATTCAAGATTCGTGCAATGAACGATGATGGACGGCGATATGAGTCTGGCAGTTCTTGGGGCAGACGCGGGCGCACGCTCCGCAGCCGATACATCGGCCGGGATAATCAATGACCATGATCACGCGACTGAGCTCACCATTAAAGTCGTCTTCGCCATCGCAAACACCGAGCATGTCACCTGCCTCATCGATGCCGTGGGCATGCATGACCTCGCGTGAGCAAACCTTGAAGCAGCGACCGCAGCCGATGCACATCGCAGGGTTGATCGAATTCAGATATTCCGGCATCCATCGGGACCCGTCGCGAGTCACGGATGAGCTTGTCATAGATTCCTCCGATTTATCGTGTTCTGCCGATGACAAAGTGGCTGAGGAAGGCCCGCCAATTGTCAGACAAACGCGAGTTGGCAGCTGACTAACGCCGCAATCTTTACCCCAGTGCGGTCCTCCACCTTCGCTTCTGCATCTTCCGATCTTGTGATTTCGAACCCAGCGGATTCCACGAAGGTCCTCGAGTCGCATGTCGCGTCAAATCGTCTGACCGATTCAAGCTGCGCTGTCAGTCCCTTCATATCTTGTGTGGCGACGGCAATTCGCGAAGTGCCCACCTGCCGTTTCGTCCGCGTTGATGAAGTCCGCCATTGAAGAGCGAGACGCGACGAATTGATCTCATTATTGCGATTACCGCCTATCGGTTGAGGCAAGTGGGCCGGGGTTCGGAGGGTGGTTAGCCAGAATGATGTTCGCGAAGTCGAAGATCACGTCGCGGGTTCCCCGGTATAATACTGTAAGCTTGTGGCTGCCGAAGCGGTCGAAGATGGGGAAACCCACCCGCATCAGCGGAACACCGAGACGTCTGGCAGCTTCTCGGCCGTGCGAGTGTGTGACGATAAGATCGGCCATTGCGGCGAGACTTTCCAGATCACTGAGATCGCCGACTTTGACGGTTTTCGCCGGTACCATCTCGAGCGCCTTCGAAGTGCCGGTCGTGGTGACAGCGGCCGCAATTTCCGCACCCATGGTAGTAAAAAAGTTGGAGAGCTGGAAAAGTTGATCGGGTTCGGAAGCGATTGCGATCTTCTTGCCAGCCATATGGGAATGTCCGTCAAGCATGGCATCCTGCAACTGCATTCGGTTGCGGCGGACATTGAGCGGTGTCTGTTTGCGTGACATAGCGGCGAGCACGCGAATGAAGCGATCGACGTTTTCTAGTCCCGTCAGCGATCTAAACAGCACGTACGGCACGCCGGTCAGTCTCTGCAGCGCTTCAGCCGGTCGCCGCATATGCTCACCGATTGCGATACACTGCATCGTCGCACCGAGATCGCGGATCTCCTTCAATTTCGTGCCGCCATTCGTTATCGGCATCCATTCTTCGGGGATGGAGCCGTCGAGCGCTCCGGATACGTCGGGCAGAATAACCGGGTCGAGGCCGAAACTTACGGCCGTTTCGCGCAGATGTTCTATGTCAGCAACCGTTAAGTTCCAGCCAGGCAAGATCGCGATCTTCCTCGGATTGCGGTACTGCTTGTCAGGTCGCGCTATTGCCTCGATCACGGCGGTAACAGCTTTAGACCACCCCTCCTCTATGGCGCCGTCAAAGTCAGGCGTGTTGACGACTACCACTTCGGTGCCCACAAGTTCTATCCCCCGCCTGCGTTTGATATTTTCGACGTCACCGGCGACATCCTCGTCGCGGGCCTCTACCGATGCGGTCGTGCATATCCCGATCAGTCGTGGCCTTGTGCGGGTTTTGAGGCTGAGAATTGCCTCTTCGAGACGATCCGCGCCGCCGACGATTATCGCGGCTTCGTTCATCGCCGTGGTTTGCAGAGGGATCGCTTCATTGAAGTGCCTCACGAGCAGTGCGAGCGCGAAGCTCGTACATCCCTGGCTACCATGGAGCAGAGGTATTGCGCCGTCGACGCCCAGAAAGGCGAAGGCAGCACCAAGCGGCTGAGACGACTTCAGGGGGTTGACCGCCGCCGCCTTAGTTTGGGATACGACGCGTGCCATAGTACGACCTCAACATCTTTTTGCGAGTGATCTCGCGGGTTTGGTTCGACGCGCTTACGCTTCTCTTTTCGCTCGCTTTTCAGCGACCAAGGCCGGCTCCCATGGCGCCGGCTCGCGCACCTGCGGCCACATCGGATGCTGGATTGCCAGGTCAATTTGTCGAGCAAGTTGCACCATTCCCTCATAGCCAGCGTAAGCGTGATGACGCTCCTGGTTGATGTCGAGCCAGGGCATTTTTGCCTTTAGCGCTATATACTGGGTGCGTCCGCCCGATAGCATGATGTCAGCCTTTCTCTCGAGTAGAAGCGAGAAAAGCTCGCGCGGCGACATCGTCTCGAACAGAAGGTTCTCCTCCTTCAGGGTCTGTTTCACTCGCTCCCTATCTTCGAGCGTCGATTTCTTGACTGACGTGCCGACGATCTCCATGCCGATCTCCATCAAGGCATGGACGACCGACCAGGATTTCACGCCGCCTGTATTTAGAAGCACGCGCTTGCCCTCAAGGCGAGGTCGGTACGCTTCCAGCCTCTTCCACACCTTTTCCTCTTCTTCCGCTACAAGGATTTCCGCGCGATGCAAAAGCGAGGGGGCAGCACCCTTCTTTACAAGCAGATCGGCGATCCGCCGGAGCGCCTCCGAGGTGCCGGAGATGCCATAGAAGGAGCCCTCGAAAAACGGAATGTCCCAGCGTTCCTGCATCTTACGTGCCAACGTAACGAACGCTGTCGAACACACCGTCATCGCCGCGCGTGAGCGGTGGGCGGAGGCGACTTGCAGATATCGCGCGTCTCCGGGAATACAGGCACGGACGCGAATGCCGAGCTTATCCAAGAGCGGCTTCACCTGCCAGAACTCACCCGAGAGGTTAAATTCGCCGAGTATGTTGATGTCGCAAAGGCCCGGTTCATCGGGCTCCACGGTACCTATGACATGCTTGAGCAGCGCCTCGCCCGCTAGCTTGTTGCCGAGGTTTTTAGATCCGACAAAACCTGGCGCATCGACCGGCACCACTGGAAAGGCGAATTCGTCCGTCGCTCGCTTGCAAACAACGTCGATGTCGTCACCGATCATCGCTGTAACGCAGGTTGAATAGACAAAGATTGCCGCGGGCGCATACCCATCCTTGATTTCCCGGATCGCTTTAAAGAGCTTCCGTTCACTGTGTCCCATTATGATGTCGATTTCCGTAAGATCAGTCGTGAAGCTCGTGCGCCAAAGCGTTGGACCTGACGAGGCAGCGCCACGGTTGTCCCAGGAATTTCCCTCGCAGGCGAGTGGCCCGTGAATCAGATGTGCGACATCGGTGATCGGCTGCAGTGCGACCTTGGCGCCGTCGAAAGCGCAACCGCCGACGGCCGTTCCCGGGGCCATTGGCCTCGCGCAATTCCTTCGGCGCGCCTTAGGACCCTTGCTGCCGCTCCTTTCACTCGCTAGCTCGTGGAAGGCATCTTTGATTTTGGCGTTGAGCGAGGACATTCGTCTGCCTTCATATCTGGTTGAGAGATAGGCCGCCTGGCCGACCGCCGCTCCTAGCGAGTGAGGTCATACGAATAATCTGTCACACCCGCGTGCATTGTTTCGCGATCGAGGTTGTCGAAGATCTTGTCGAGGATCGACGTTAGAAGACGCAGTCCGCCTTGGTAGCCCATGAGGGGGAATCGATGATGATGGTGCCGGTCGAAAATTGGAAACATCAGCCGAACCAGTGGGGTACCGGTGTCCCGTTCAAGATACTTCCCATAAGAATTTCCGATCAGGAGATCCACCGGCTCTGTGAACAGTAGCGAGCGCAGTGCCCAGAGATCTTTGCCTGGCCAGACCTGTGCATTCTTCCCGAAGGGCGAGGATGCGAGGAGTTCCTTCATCTCGTCCTCCCAAGCTGAGGTGCCATTTGTGGCGAGGCAGTGGGTTGGCTCGCCGCCGGTCTCCATGATGAAGCGCGCCATCGCATAGACGAAATCTGGATCGCCATAGATCGCGTATTTCTTTCCGTATAGCCAAGCTTGGCTGTCCGCCATCGCATCGATGAGTCGGCCGCGCTCCAGACGGATCGCCTCGGGAATCTCTCTGCTGGAAATTTCCGATATCACCATCAGAAGTTCGTCGGTAGCTTCGACGCCGAGAGGGTAGTGGAAGGAGGTCGCCGCTTGTCCAACGTCTCTGCAGTAATCTAACGTCTTGCGAGTGTTGTAATATTGCAGGGACAATGTCCACTCCGCGTTCAACGCCGCCTTCACGTCATTGATGCTGGTCCCGCCGTCATACATCCGAAATTTGCCATCGGAAGGCGTATCGAACTGATCTGATGCGTCCTGGATGAACATGTAAGTCACTTGCATCAGGTCGAGCAGGCGTTTTAGTTCGCGATTGTTCCCAACGCAGAAGCCATCAAATCCAGGAATGATGTTGATAGTAGCGGTGGCTTCATTTCGCGCGGTGCCCTTCCAGAAATTCTCCAGCACACCTTTTACCATGCTGTCATAGCCATCGACATGGCTGCCGACAAAGGCAGGTGTGTGGGCGAAGGGGACATCGAAATCTCGCGGGACAGAACCTTCACTTTTGGCGTTTTCGATAAAACCATGCAGGTCATCTCCGATGACCTCGGCCATACATGTGGTCGATACCGCGATCATGTTCGGGTTATAGAGCTTGTACGTGTTGGCGAGGCCGTCGACCATATTCTTCAGGCCACCAAATACAGCGGCGTCTTCTGTCATTGATGACGAGACCACCGATGACGGCTCCTTGAAATGGCGCGATAGGTGCGACCTGTAGTAGGCAACGCAACCTTGGCTGCCATGGACGAACGACATCGTTCGTTCGAATCCCGCCGCTGCGAAAACCGCGCCGAGTGGCTGGCAGGCTTTGGCTGGATTAACGACAAGGGCTTTACGGGCCAAGTTTTTCTCGCGGTATTCCCAAGTCTTCGTGAATTCGCGCTGGTCTGACACGACCTTTTCCGGGTGTGGGCGTTCGAAGTTCAGCTTTTTCTCGGCCAACATTTGCCTGTATTCCGGCTCGCAGAACAAAGGCGCATGGTCGAGAGCTTTCTCAGCTGATTGCGGCATAGGGTCACCTCTTTCGGTCTGGCTGCGACGACATGGTGGCGATCAGAGACCTTCGGCGCGTAAGGCCTCCCGCATTTTTCTTCGAGAATATTAGGTCCTCATGCTACTGCCATCCGCCGAGGCGCGGTCATTCTTCCACGGCGCGTCGTAAAGACCCCAAACGGGATTGTTGATGGCCATGTCCATGTCTCGGGCGAAAATCGAAAAGCCGTCATAACCGTGATACGGACCAGAATAGTCCCATGAGTGCATCTGACGGAATGGAATGCCCATTTTCTGCACCGGGTATTTTTCTTTAACGCCGGACCCGACGAGATCGGGCCGAATTCCCTCAATGAATTTCTCAAGTTCATAGCCAGTCACATCGTCGTAGATCAGCGTGCCTTCTTTTACATAATGGCCAGTGCGCTGATAGTCGTCGCCGTGACCGAATTCGTAGCCGGTTCCTACGATTTCCATCCCGAGGTCCTCATAGGCGGTGACGACGTGACGAGGACGCAATCCCCCGACGTAGAGCATCACCCGTTTGCCGGAAAGGCGCTGCCAGTATTTGTCGATTACGGCCCAAACGAGGGGTTGGTATTTGGCTATGACCTTTTCGGCTTTTTCTTGGATCTCCGGCCCGAAGTGCTTGGCTATGTCGCGCAGCGAGGCATCGATTTGGGAGTGTCCAAAGAAATTGTACTCCATCCAAGGGATGCCATATTTTTCCTCCATGTGCCTGGAGATGTAATTCATCGACCGATAGCAGTGAATGAGGTTGAGTGCCGCTCTCGGCGCGCGCTCCACTTCGGCGAGAGTTGCATCTCCGGACCAGTTGCCGACCACGCGCAATCCGATCTCCTCGAGCAGGATGCGCGAGGCCCATGCGTCGCCGCCAATGTTATAGTCGCCTATGACATTTACGTCGTAGGGACCTGGATCGAATTTTATGTCTTTCTTGTCGAAGACCCAATCTCGAATTGCGTCGTTGGCGATGTGGTGGCCAAGCGATTGCGACACGCCACGGAAGCCTTCGCAGCGTACCGGCACGACGGTCGTCGCGTGTTCTTTGGCCTTTTTTCGAGCTACGGCCTCGATATCGTCGCCAATCAGGCCGATCGGACATTCTGATTGCAGGGTGACGCCATTGCTTAGCGGGAAAAGTTCAGCGATCTCATCGATGACATTTTCCAGTTTCTTGTCACCGCCGAAAACGATGTCCTTCTCCTGGAAATCGGAGGTAAATTGCATCGTCACGAAAGTGTCGATGCCTGTCAGACCGACGTAATAGTTGCGACGTTGCGACCAGGAGTATTGACCACAGCCGACCGGCCCGTGTGAAATGTGAACCATATCCTTGATTGGTCCCCAGACGACACCTTTTGAACCGGCGTAAGCGCAGCCGCGGATCGTCATCACGCCTGGAACAGACTTGATATTCGACTTTACCTCGCATTCGCTAATCGCGTTTGGGTCCTCGCCGGCGTCCTTTTCGCTCGTTGCCAGGCTAAGGTGTTTACTTCGGCGCTTCGCTGCTTTGTCCGGATATTGCGACAGCACATCCGCTATAAGCTTCGCATGTAAATCACTGTCATTGGCGTATTTGAAGGTCATTAACCCAACCCCTTGGAAAATCCGGCTGAAGCCACATCGGCGAAACCTCCCTCACGGGATGGCGGGTGCTTTGCGTGTCGCTGCGCGCTCGTGTCAGTGTGATCACTGGGCAGCTTTCAACTTGGCATCCCTGGCTTGAAGTTCGGCAAGCATCTGCTCGTCGGTCTTCATGATCCCGAAATCGAGAAGCATGTCCTCAAGCTCTTCCATGGTGATGGGGGTCGGGATGGTGCCTTTGCCAGAATTGTCATGTATTCTCTGGGCAAGTGTTCGGTACTCGGCCGCTTGCTGAGAGTCCGGCGCATATTGGATCACCGTCATCTTTCTAAGCTCGGCGTGTTGGACAATGTTGTCGCGTGGCACGAAATGGATGAGCTTAGAATTGAGTTTGGCAGCCAGCGCTTCGGCGAGGTCGAGTTCGCGATCGGTTTGACGCTCGTTACAAATGAGGCCGCCCAGGCGTACGCTGCCGCCTGCAGCATATTTCAGGATGCCCCTGGCGATATTGTTGGCGGCATAGAGCGCCATCATCTCGCCGGACATGACGATATAAATTTCCTGAGCTTTGTTTTCACGGATCGGCATCGCGAAGCCGCCGCACACAACGTCACCGAGCACGTCATAAGACACGTAGTCGACATCGTTGTAGGCGCCGTTCTCCTCGAGAAAGTTGATCGACGTGATAACGCCGCGTCCCGCGCAGCCGACGCCTGGCTCCGGGCCGCCAGACTCCACGCATTTGATACCTTTATAGCCTACCTTGAGCACGTCTTCGAGTTCAAGATCTTCAACCGAACCTCTCGTTGCAGCGAGATCAAGAACCGTATCCTGGGCCTTCGAGTTCAAGATCAGGCGCGTAGAATCGGCCTTAGGGTCACAGCCGACGATGAGGATCTTCTGCCCATGGTCCACAAGGGCGGCTAGCGTGTTTTGGGATGTAGTGGACTTGCCAATGCCGCCCTTTCCATAGAATGCGATCTGACGCAGAGCTGCCATGTTTGGCGTTCCTTCATGTGTTCGAGGCAATGCGGTTATCCCGCAACGTGGATGCGGAGGCCGTTCCGCTGCCTCGCTATAGCTCACAAGATTCGTGCCAAGCAGGCCGATAGAGATGACGAACAATAATTTACTGCGATTCCAGTTATGTGGGCGCAAAGATGCGGGATTGAGAACAGGAACGCTTGTCACGTAACCGACAAAGGTGATGACAATGTCGAATATCTGACCAGCCGACAGGATGTCTCATTTATCCATGTGTAGCTTCTAGGACCATTGTTCGAACAGCCTGTATCCCATCACCAGACCAGCAGTAACGAATTCTGATCACTTGCCGCAAAGGGCTGTTTCCGGCGATGATCAAGCGCCATGTCACTCGACTACGCCACGGCTAGCGATCCACTTCACGAGGAAGACGTCATTGACGCGGCGTCTGGGCGCGAGCGATGGCAAATGTTCATATAAGTCTCGCTCCAGAAGCACGACATTTCAAAGTGGCAGCGAACCCATCGGCCTCGTTCCGCGGCGATGCACGGGTTACCAGTTGCAGGCGTGTTGAAGTCCCCGCTGCGATAGCGGGTGATCTCCTTCAAGTTCCGTCAATTCGCCGAAGCATGTGTTCAACGTTAATCGCGTGGAAGATAAAGCCGAGATCGCTAAGCGGAGAATCGTATCGGATGTCGTCTATTGTGGCGATCAGGCGGTCAGCATCGATCAGTCCCCTTCATGCAGCAGGCAACGACGGGATAATTGATTAGTGATCTCGCTAGCACCGATAATCAGCGAGCCGGTCAGATAGTGTTCGAAATTTTCTCTTATAGAAACTCCGAAGAACCGTTTGGGATATCCAAGCCGTTCCAACATCCGGCGATGCAGCGCCTTTTCGTGCCTCCAGGCTAAAGGCAAACTCCGATAAAATCGTACGGCTTCTGGCTGGGCGAATGGGCTAATTGGCCATATGCCATGGCTCGCAAACAAAGGAGCCCGCGCGGCGTGTGCCTCCAGTACCGAGATCGGCAGAATAGGAAAGGGTGCTCGATCGCAGCTTACTGCATAGTCGGGCAATCAGTTTTTGAGTACCAGTGTCATGGCGGAGGGAAGGATCGCAGGAAGGAATGCATCGCTAATATTACGAGCGAATTGCTCGTGATTTTGCTCGAAAGCATGGGCCATTAGCAATTCATCATCGCCTGTACCAGTTGCGACCGCCCGTGGGGCTGAGGCAGTTGCGAGCGACTTCAATAGTTGATGGAGAGGCCGCTGCAGATCGGCATTGTAGGGCGCGGGGACGTAGTCGCTACTCACCTCGAACCCACACGGAACCATTGGTACCGTGTCAACACGCAGCGTTTGGTCGTGGAAGCCAAAGTGCTCGATTGCTATTTCGCGCCGCGAAGTCTGTTGACTTCGAGCTGGCCCCTCGACCTCCAAGGCATAGGTTTGCAGGGCGTCAGGATGCTGCCCCGCCAAAATGGCGGCAACGACTGCCGAATCCAATCCTCCGCTGAATTCGCTAGCCGTGAGGGCCGGCGTGAGGGGCCAGCGACGCAGCAGGGTGTCGATCAAACGGCATGCTGCGGCTGCAACATCGGCCTCATCCACAAGCGGAGTCGGGATGAAATACGGTGCCGGAGGGGGATATTTCGTCTCGATGGCTCCCGTCCTGCTGATGCAAAGTGACGCGCGCTCCGTCAGCATGAAAACACAGCGAAACATCGTGGTTGTTGCATAGGGGAGCGTCCCCACAAGACGCAGGCCGGTTCGATCCGTGTCGACGTCGGGGAGAGTCATGCCCGAATAAAAGTCCGCTATCGACCAGGAGAGCTCGATGCGCTCGCCGCTGACCTTCAGATAAAGTGGCGCAACACCTCCATGTCCGGCGCTGAAGGTCACCGTGCCGGAATGGCGATTGATCGAAATTGTCTGATAGTCCAATGGCCATTGCCCAAAAGCACAGAAATCCTGCGCTCGTTCTATCGGCCAATCCCTGAGTGCCACAAGGTGCCCATTCGCTTCGGCAGAACGCTCGCGGCAGATCAGGATGATTTGATCACTGGTGTCCCACCGGAAGCTTTCGAGCAAAGGATGGTCTAGGATCTTGATAGAGATGTTGGGGTAGGGCGGGTACATCGGGGGTTCAGCCACGTACGAGATGACCTCGGTCAATCGTTCCCTTGAACATGGTGATCGCTTAGTTGATGAAAATCTAAAGGGCCAGTGACCGCCGCCTTGGCGACGGTCACACGGATGAAACTTAAACGTCCAGTTTGTCCATGTCGCCTGGCTTGCCCCCCTTGATCATGGCAGCAATTTCTGCGGTCGAAGGGGTCGGTCCGACGCGCGGCGCCTTGGCAAACACGCTCAACTCGCTACCGATGAGATTAACGGGCTTGCGGCTAGTTGTCGTTTCCATGTTATGACTCTCCGTTGGTTGCTCTCCTCGCCGTCCCCCTAAAGGGATGCCAATTACGCGAGTGACTGAGGTACACTGACTGTCCCATGCCGTTCTAGGGTGGCATAGGCTGCGGAATCATTAGGCTGCAATCGATCCGGGCGGCTACGTGACTGGCTCTCTGACCTAAGCATTGATTGCGATGTAGCACCGCTTGTGCAAAAGAATTCCGGGCGGGGACTTGTGCGCTTCTGAGCCGGACTGGCGGCGAACTGGTGACCAAAAATTCCTGAGCCGTAAGGTTCAAACATCGAGCGGAATTTCCTATGCTAGCTAGTTGCCCTCACGTCTGCGGGGCGGACGATGGGATGACTTCGAGTGGCACGACTAATTCGTTTTCGAAAATGCTGGGCTCTGAGAGGATGTGTGTTTGCCACCCGTTGGCGCGCAAGGAGTTTATCAGCTTTGGGTGCGTCTCGCCGATGAGCGAGGTGATGCCGGCAACGCGGCAAAACTCCATCAACCCGATCATCAAAACCCGCGATACTCGAACCCCGTCAATCCTTTCGTCACCGCTTGCAACCGCCCACCGCGTCCATTCGAAAACGTCGTGCGACCTTGGCCACTTTTGGCCCCGCATGATTTGCGGGTAGACGCTTGAAAGAAGATGCGGCTGCACCGTAGGAAGGAGCCGAGAATACCCGATCACCGCATCGTTCTTGAGAACGCTAAAATGAATAGCGCAATCGTGATCAAACTGATCTATTTCCCGTCTGTCACTCTTGCGTAATGCCTGCCATCCACGTCGTTCCACAAATTGCTGGTGTCGAAACCGCCAGATTTTCTCCATGATTACGGCGTTAGCCCGAGAGTCCCCAATGCAAATCTTCATCATCGCTCCCTGACCCCCGGAGATCACTATGCGCGATCTTTCTGTCCTTGAAAATGAGTAGAAATACTCATTTCTGAGCTAGGCCGTAGTGACGATTTAATGTCTTGGGATTCCCAAGGGCAAGCAAATCAGATTCAACGCTGACTTTTGGAGGTCAGTGATGGATTGCGATGCCCTTCGGGATGATCAATGGGAACGGATCAGAGGTTTTGTGCCGGGACGGACCAAGGGCAAACGCGGTCCGCGCACGAACAATCGATTGTTTCTGGACGCGCTTTTGTGGATGGCCCGTTCCGGCAGCCGCTGGCGCGACCTGCCCGAGCGACTGGGCGACTACCGCTCGGTGAAACGGCGTTACTACCGCTGGATCGAAATGGGTGTGCTCGATGAGATGCTGGCGATGCTTGCCCGAGAAGCAGACCTGGAATGGCTGATGATCGACAGCACCATCGTGCGGGCACACCAGCATGCGGCAGGGGCGCGTAAGGTCAAAGGGGGGCGGATGCCCAGGGCCTGGGCCGGTCTCGGGGCGGATTAAGCACCAAAATCCATGCCGCGACGGAGGCGCTCGGGCTTCCGGTTCGTCTGATCGCATCTCCCGGACAGCGTAACGACATCGCCTTTGCTCACGATCTCGTCGATGGCATCCAGGCTGCCGCTACGATTGCCGACAAGGGCTATGATGCCGATCATTTGTGCGACAAGATCACTGAAACCGGTGCTGACGTCGTCATCCCGCCGAAACGCAACCGCAAGCTCCAGCGCCCCTATGACGCCGATCTCTACAAGGAGCGAAACCGTATCGAACGCTTCTTCAACAAGCTCAAACAGTTCAGACGCGTCGCAACCCGATATGACAAGCTGCTCGCAAACTTCATGGGCTTCGTTAAACTCGCCGCTATCGCTATTTGGCTCAAATAGTTAAATCGTCACTACGGCCTAGGTCGCGGATGATTAACGTCGTTCGTCGCGCTACCATGGTTTGAAATCAAACAATCCCCCGCGGCATGGGAAATGGCGGTAACGGAAAGATCGCCAAAACGGGCTTAAGAATGCCATCATCTCGTACCGCTAGAGTAAATTTGCAGAGCATACGGTGTGCGTCAAAGACGCCAGGGGCTCGATCAAGCCGCCTCTCAGGCCGCTTTTCGTTGATGGGATCACGTTAGAAAGCCATCTCGGCCGGTGCTTATCTGCTACCGACCAAATAGACTTCGGCCGCTCTTACCGTCCCGGGTTTCGGGGGCATGCCTATGGGTTAATCGTGGTCTGTCAGGGAGTAAATCTACTCATTTACGTCACCCGGAAATGATTATAGCTGAATTGGTGTCTCCAATAACACTCGCCTCAGTTGGAGCTGGGCCAAGAAGCGGTCCAAGCGATTGGATCAGTCCTGGCGTGAAGACACAAAATCAATGGAAAAGGGAGAGTTAAATGTCCTTGCATGTCAGCTACGTAGACAAGGAAATGACGGATCATGCCCGTGCATCACAGCCGGGAAGCGCAGCGCTTGCCCAAGGAACGCAATATTCGTTATTGCTGAAGAATCAATCGGCGCAACCTTGGACCTTCTATGTCTATCAAAAGATGCCTCAACCTGTTGCCAATGTCTTCTCCTTGGCATGGTTCTGCTCTCCGTATCAAATTCGGGTTGGCAATCAAATCAAGTTCACTTGGGAGCTCGCCTATAATTTCGTCTGGAGCGACACGGGACAACTGATTCCTGGCGTGGACTTTTTTGCCTCCGGGGTGGAGGACTGCAGCCCCAGCGGGAGAAACACCACTACTTTTTCATTAAGCGATGGACCTGGCCTGACCGCGCCGATCAAGGGGGATCCTGCAGGATCACTGGTCATCAACGATGCTGGCAATGTGCCAAACAACCGGTTCTCCGTGGGCATCGGCATGTCCGGAACAGGGACTTATGTTGCACAAGCGGGCACCAATCTGCTCCACACGTTCACGCCAACTCCGAGCTATTGGATTGCGGCGGGAACGAATGTCACTATCGGGTCGGTGCTCAGCATCGACACGATCACCCAGACCAGGGAAGCCAAGTTTCCCTCTGCCGTCTTCAATCTCGTAGGCGTGCTCCAAGAGGACAATACCTGGGATATCAACCCGGCTTGATGGCAGGGTGAATTGGCTTCAGCTCCGCCCGTCAGGGCGGAACTGATGCATGGGAGTGCCTGTTGTTGCTGATAATTGGCACTCCTTTCCTCACACATCAATATTGCCCGAGGAACCAACGATGTTTGCAGGGCCTCCAATCGGTGCGGTGTGTCCCTTTGCGGGGCAAGTTGCCCCTATCTCGAGCTCGGTCAATACAATCTGGAGCAACACGCCCTGCGCAAGCTCTGGCGAGGCTGCGGGTACAAATGCGGAAGCTCCTATCAGCTACGTCGAAGCCCAGGGATGGATGCTTTGCGATGGACGCTATCTCAGGGCAGCCGTCTATCCAGAACTCTACGCCGTTCTCGGCGGACTCTATGGAGAGCGGAATTCTACGGCCGATCTGGAATTTCGGATTCCAGACTACCGTGGGCTGTTCCTGCGCGGTTTCGATGCCGGTGGCGGTATGGACCCTGACGCGAAACGACGGCTAGATCCAACCGGCAATAATGTTGCGAATGTTGTTGGATCACTCCAATGCGATGCTCTGCAAGTTCACGCGCATCCCTATGAGATAACGACGCCGGCGGGAATTTCGCAGCAGGGCAATGCCGCCGGAACTTCCATCTCAAGCAAATCGACAGGTTCACCCGAAAATCCGGCACGCACAGCTCTTGAGACGCGTCCCAAGAACGTGGCCGTGAACTACCTGATCAAGTTTCGGTAACTTGAAAGGGGTGTAGGTCCTTTCATTCGATTTAGAGACATCGGTCCGGAAGCGACATCTTGCCGGCCGGCAAAAGAGGAGAACCTTAATGACTGCTACTTTGAGAGCTTTCGGATGGCTAGCTGCTTTCGCTCTGACCGTCACGTTCGCGCAGGGTGCCGCGGCTGAGGAGCAGCAAAAAGGCAAGGTGGGGGCGAAGCCCGTAGAAACTGGCGTCGTGATCCGCGGCGTCACGCTTGCCGGTCCGGTTGGAAATCCGGGAACGTCAACCGGGAAAACATGCGACTTCAGCGGTGAGCCCGTGGATCCATCGGGGCGTTTGGAGGGGGCAAGCGTCAACTGCAGGCCAAATGGCAACCAGGCGAATACAACGCCAGGGCTACCCGCACGCTTTAACGCGTATTGCATGATAAATGCGCCGGTTAAAAGTGCGCGGCTGATCCAAGCTGCCCGACCAGAAAATGCCAACCACTGCGATCTGTCGGGGATCACCCCAAAAGACGCGACTGGTCAATTCGGGGGGGCCGTCTGGCGGTAGGCGGTCATTGGACGACTTCTGGGGAAACAAATTCAAAGCACGTCCTCGCAGCCCCCCAATCGATGCTGCCTGCTCGACCTACCGAAAACTGTGTTGCGCCTGTCTATCAATTCAGACGCAGATTTAGCTCTGCATTTCAACGGGGCTACTATCTGATCATGATGGCTGTCGTGATCCAACAGGCCCGATCTTTGAAGTGGCCGAAAACTCCATATGCTTCAGCGAATGATTCTGAGACGAAAGCTTTCGGCAATCATCTGAGGTGTATTAACCACATTGAGCTTTCGCTGGATGTTCAAAATGACATTTTGAATGGTTCGATGGGATCGTCCGAGAATCGTTGCGATCTCTATTGCTGTTTTGCCTGCGGCACACCAATGGATGATTTCGCGCTCTCGCGTTGTGATCATGGGTAAGGCCTGAATTTTTCGACTGGCATCATTCCCAATTTGGGCGCGGAGCAAGCTGTGCGCGTAAGCCGCCATCAGATAGAGCGCGCTTCGGTCGCAGGTTGAGAGCTCTACCTTTTCCGCTCCAAAACTGACAATCGATTGAAACCCAGCGGCAGTGTGTAAAGGAACGCTGAAGCCGTCAATCAACTTGAATTCGCGTGCCTCATCCATGACACGACGGCTCTGCCGATCGAGTTTTTGATCTCGCAGAGCTTCCGACCAAACAAATGCGTGATCGCATGTCTTGCTAAGATGCACTATGGGGTCGGCGTGGACATAATTGTTTTCACGATAACGATCAAACCACCCGACTGACCAATTGCCCAAAACGAAATAGGAATCAATTCGCTCAATAGGCGAGGGGATGCCGGATATCGCGAAATAACTAAACCCGAAATACTGCGAAATTTTTCCAAATAAGAGTAACACATCGTCTTTGCTCTTTGCGCTGGCTGACTCTGACAGGAAATCGAACACCAGATTCGAGACCGCTGAGGATTCTTCCTTCACGACAACCTCCCGGTTCGGTGCAAGATTAACTTCCTCACATCTAAGCAGTGAGTGTCCAGTTCCGTGGGCAGCTAAACTCTGAAAACCATATTATATACCCTTGATGCATACAACCAAAAAGCGCATCTTCAGGCGGGATCGTCCTCGGCAAACCGTTTGGCGCCGCTCGTCTGAAAAACAATTCGAGCCGTCAATTTTAACCGAGTGCGTCAGCCCGATCGCCATAGCTTCGCATTCACTCGGAACCGTACGGCAGACGACTGAGAACTTCAAAGCAGGGCCTGTCGCAAATTTTGGCGCTCAACGGTATGTTGACATGGGAAGATGATTGCCGTTCCGAAAGTTGTGGAGCGAGCCGATGATTCTGAATGCTATTGCCGAAAAGCTGAAGCGGCAATCGATGGATGGTTTCAAGCGCCGGCATTGTTCGAGGCATGGCTGATCGTGCGGGCGGTTGCCTTGTATTTGGGTTTTGCTCAAGGCTTCAGACGAATTCGTCAGAAGCGAAAGTTTAGGCCCGCCTCAATTACATTATCGTTGAGGTCGGACCTTGAGCTGATGCCTCCACTCGTGGTCGGGACGGCGTTGTTAATGACGTAGTTGTACTCGATCTTTGCCGACACGCCGCCCGAAAACGCGTGCTCGACGCCGCCACCAAAGAGGTAGCCGTGTTTCCAGCTATCCGGCCCGGATTTCCATTTGTCCGATCCGGATACGAGGCGGTGGCCCTCGAACTCGGTCGTTGTGACGCCCGCGGTGCCGTAGACGAAAGTGCGATCAAAGCCCAAGCCAGCCTTCGCTTTCGCGGCACCTCGGAAGCGGCTTTCCACGTTGCCGACGGGCACACGTACTTCGTTGTTCAAGTAAGAGCCTTCCAGTTCTGCGCCGAAAACGCCCGATCCAGCCTGGAAATTGTAACCTACCTGAGCGCCCACCGCTGGGGCGCGACCATTGTTGAACGGGTTGAATTTGGAGGCCGCGACACCTCCATGAAGACCGGCGTAAGCCCCGGCCCACGAGAAGGTTCCCGGTGCGTCATAAGAGGGGGCGCTCGGAACGCTGTGGTCAGCTAGATCGGCCGCCGACGCGCCGCATGCCATTAGCATCGAGACGCCCACGGAGAAGATTTTTCTTTTAATTAGCGACATATGTAACTCGATAACGAACGAAACTAACATCCGGTGCTGGGCTGGACGCGCAAGGGTCTGCAAACCACGCCTTACTCGCGGAGAGGGCATCATGAGCTTCCATGAGAAAAGCCAAATCGCTCGACTGGATCAAGTTTCGCCTCGCGTCCGTTGGGTCTTGAGTCGACCCGACGCTCTTCGGGACATAGGAGGCGTTGTCCCTGCTGTGCTGGAGCCTTCCTCCTGGACCATAGCCCCCGACGTTCCTCCCTGCGACAGCCCTTGTTGAATATTTCAGCATTGTCATACCTGCTTTCATAAGCAGACTCTCTACAATTACCTGATTTAAGACAAGAGATGCAGAGGATATATTTAATCGTATATTCGTTTATGTTATATCAAAAATCGGTAATGGATTGATACTTCGCCATTTAAAGCAAACTTATACGTCATATATTTTCAAATATATTATAGTTTAGTGAGGATATTCAGAACATTGACGGCGTCGTCGAGACCAGTATCTCGGCGCTGTTCCTGCTGGTGATCAGCATCGCAATTTGTTCTTCCTGAGCCGTTGCGGAAGCCCAGATCGTTACCGCCGAAGCGAAGATACTCAACGCGCTCGACCCTTGCAGAGCACGGGCTTGATCGCCACTGGCGCAACGCCCGCACCCATACTCTGCACGACCCGTCCGCTGGAAGTACGCCATTTTGGGTAAGTATTTCCTGAACGGCGAGAAGCCACCGCTCCACGCCTGGAGCTGAGGTTTTCGATCTGCAAAGCACCCTGAGATCAGGTGCTCTGCAGATTTGTCTTCAGCGTATACGAGGGAAGAAGTTGTGGCCTTCGTCAACGGCCGCCGATCGTCATAGCCCCCAGTCGTTTTCATATCTGCCGGCCAACTACGAAGGGCGTGCCGTGCGGCCGAGATAAACATTTTCGCATCCGTCATTCAAATAGGTCATATCAAAACAATGGATTTCACTAATTCGCTCTTGGAAAAGATAAGGGGCACAGGCGGCGCCCGTTGCCTAATAAGGAGTATATGCGATGAATATCAAAGGCAGTGATAACGGCAGTTTTATCAAAGGATCCCCTGAAAACGACATAATCGATGGCGGCAAGAAGAACGACTGGATTGATGCCGGCAACGGCGATGATCGGATCAAAGCTGGTGACGGCCAAGACAGCATCACGGCCGGTCCGGGCCATGACATTGTCTGGGCCGGGAAAGGCTCAGACGTAATCCATGCCGACGGTGGTGACGATCTCTTGTACAGCGACGCCTCCTACCCCTTATACGTCACCGACCCTCACCGCGTAATACCGCATAGCGGCGAGGGCGATGACGTGCTCTACGCCGGCCCTGGCAGCGATATACTTGTGGCTGGTGACGGCGCAGATGTTCTGACTGGCGGCGACGACGGCGACGCCTTCGTGTTTCGGTTCCACGACCCTATGGTTGGAACAACGCACTGCTATACGAGTGTGATGGATTTCGACACGAAGCAGGACCGCTTTGTCCTGGACGCCGCAGATTTCGGTGGTGACCGGAATCTGTTTGATGCAAATTTCATCAATCATTCCAAGGGCTTTCCGGGCGAATTTGTGGACACCTTCTACAACGGCGCGGCCGAAGGCGCGCACGGCGAGCACGTCGTGGTAATCACTGATCGAGGCTTTGCGTCTGCCGCTGCCGCCGCGACTGCTATTGATCACGAAGCCCGCGGTGACATCATTGTCTTCCATGATCAAAAAACTCTCGGTCAAGATGGCGAAACTCACGGTGCGACACTAGCCTATGTCGATTCTGCGAACCACGCGCATGCCTTCGCTCATGTCGACAATCTGCACGACATGTCGGATCTTACCTCGCTTACGGCGGAAAATTTCGGCTTCATTTAATTCGATGATCCGAGGAGCGTTCCACCCTTGGGGCGCTTCTCTTTTCCAACATGGCGCAGGGAACTGAAAATAGAAACGACGTGATTTTATTGATCGACTGCACCAGTAAAGGTACGCCATTGAAACAAGTTCTCGTCGCCGATGACGACGCCGCCATGCGCCACCTGCATCCTGGGGCGGTTGCGCAAGCTGACTTTCTTCTCGCTGGCTGAGGCCAATGCCGCTATTGGCACTTGATCGCATCAACGATCACCTCATGCGTCGATTGGGTGTTTACCCGGCGGCAAGTATTTGAACGTGTCGAACGTGCTGCGCTCGCTAGCCTCCCGGGTGAAACTACGAATTCGCCGAATGGCGTCTGCTCCGTGTCTCGACCGATTATCACGTCGAGTTCAAAAGCTTCTTCTATTCCGTCCCTCATGCCCTCATTCGCCAGCAGGTCGATCTTAGAGCAACGGCGCGCACCATCGAGATCTTTTACCGCGGCAAGCGCATCGCCGTCCATCAGCGCCGCTATGGCGGCTGTCGTCATGGAACCGACCCAGATCACATGCCCAGTTCCCACCGGCGATACGCTGAGTGGACACCAGATCGCTTTCGGCGCTGGGCCGCATCCATCGGTCAAAGCATGCCGCGAGGATTTCTCCGTTGCATACCACCGCGTTCCCCGGCTGTTCGCCACGCTCGCGCTTGCAAGGGGTGACGGGCGATACGGCAGAATCCCCAAATCTATCGCCAAGACCGACCTGCTGATCCTCGATGACTAGGGACCGGAAAAACTCAACGATGATCAGCGCCGCGATCTTCTCGAGATCATCGAAGACCGCTACGAGCGTCGCTCGACGATCGTCACAAGCCAGGTGCCCCTGGATCGCTGGTGGGAAATTATTTCAAACCCAACGCCGCCGATGCGATACTGGATCGCCTCGTTCACAACGCCGAGGCATCGATCTCATTGGCGAAAGTATGCGCAAACAGCGTTCACCGATGGCGCTTGAAACACAGCAAAGCTTGACCTGACACAAAACCCGATCCAAACATCAAACAGACCCAGGATCAGCCCGAAAAATAGCCGGCTTCAAATCGGAATCGGTGGCCGGTTTCATCGGAATACGCACCCAATGCAACATCTGAAGATCGACCTGATCGGCTTGCTTAATGCCAACGAAGCGCATCGTCGGTCGCCTTGCAGCTTCTGCGATCGCCGCAGCATCGATGATGTCATTCTTGTTCGATTTTGCGTAGACTTCACTGCGCCGGGATGATGCGGACGGAATGCCCCATCGTCTGCAACTTGGCGCAAGCCATTGGGAACCCGGACGGGATTCCATTCCGACAAGCGTTCTGTTCGCTCGTTCGAAGAACTGCAGTAGCGTCTCGCGCCGGAACTATCCAGGCCGACCACGTGGAAGAGGTTCTTTCCGATATCGATGCCGAAGACGGCGCATTGGCGCAGTTGGTTGCGATCCATAATTTCAGCCCTCCTTTGCCCACCTCCGTTATGCTCTCGGGAGACAGGGCGGACCATCCCATTAGCTCTAAGCCCTGCTCGTAAGCGGGAGGTGGTGAAGGGCATGTGCCGCGATTGGACGACCTCCCGGCCGGCGCCAATACAACTCAGGCGCTGGCGCGCTAATGACTTGATCAGGTTAAACCATCCCGCATCCAGCGCTCGGCTATGGCGAATGTGCGGATTGGATGTTTGCATTTGCGGCTGCAACCGTCGAGGCCTCCCTGGGTGACGCGACTTTGGGAGCCGCAAAACCACCGCGGATTGCTACATTCAACCGCACGTGATCCTTGGCCAGTTGCTGGATCGCCGCAGCGAGGCTCGCCTGAGCGCTGGACACCTGCCTTTGCGCTTCGAGAACATCGAGGAGAGAAGAGGCGCCATCCGTGTACGAGGCCGTCGAAAGCTTCAGTGCTTCTTCGATCGTTTCTACTTGCCTGCGACGTGAGTTCTCTGTGTGAACGTCGCGTCGGACGGCTGTCAAAGCGTCCTCGACTTCCTGCACAGCTGTCAGGACGGTTAATTTCCAGCTTATGTAGGCTGCTGCGGCGTCCGATTTAGAAGTCTCCACGTTTGCCCGCAAACGGCCGCCGTCCAGAATTGGGAGGTCAAGGCTCGGCCCGAAGGACCATTTCAAGATACCCCCGTGACGGCCGCGCTGCTTGATATAGGAAGGGGTGATCGAGCCGGAGAGCGTTATCGCGGGGTAAAGCTGTGCTTCCGCCACGCCGATCTGTGCAGTCGCGGCGGCGAGATCCCGTTCAGCCTGGCGAATATCGAATCGATTGCGAATAAGATCGGCGGGAATGCCGGCATTGATCTTTCCGCGATAGACCGGCTGCCCTTCACTTTTCTGCAGTTGCTTGATCACTGTTTCCGACGGCAAAGCGAGGAGGGCCGCAATGTGATGCGCCGACACGCGAAAATTCAGTTCTAGCCTTGGTATTTCGGCAATCGTCGATCGGACAAGTCCTTCGGCTTGCAAGACATCCTGCCGGGAAGCCGCTCCCGCTTCGACTTGAAGATTCGTGAAATCGTAGGTCTCCTGGCGGGACTTCAGGTTCGCTCGGGAAATCGAGACGCGCTGCTGGTAGTACCGGGCGTCGATGTAGGAGGAAACAAGATCTTTGATTAGAGCTAGCTTTGCGGCGTCGACAGCCGCATGCGCAGAATCAAGAGAAGCCAGTGCGCTTTCAGTGCTGCGCCGGTACTGACCGAATACGTCCAGCAGCCAGGTCAACGATAGTTGCACGCTGGAGATATTCTGTGTGCTCGTGATATCTCCCCCTTTGCCGATCTCGCCGCTTGTCGTGTGTGATGCCTTGGGAAGGCCCCCGGCGCCAGCGATGGTGACGTCCGCGGCGGCGGCATTAACCCTTTCGAGCGCCTGCTGAACACTGAGGTTCTCATCCAGGCCGGAGGCAACGTACTGGTTGAGCGTACGATCTGAAAACGAATCCCACCACGCCGACACCGCAACATCGCCGGCGCTCTGTTTTGCACCCTCGGAAAACTTCTCCGGCAAAGGCGTTTCCGGCGGTGCATGGTCGGGCCCGAGCATGCAAGATGACAAAAGTAGCGGCAACACCGCAGCGGCCAGACGGAACGAATGCAATCAATCAGCCTCCATTACAGCGAAATTCAACTCAAACCCGTTTCGCCTGCCCAAAGGATGATGCCAGCGCGCAATTGCCGACGCAGCAGATCGAGAATTCCGGCGTGACACTACGAAATCGCGTGCAGCCAAAACAACAAGTCGACACCCGCTGGCGCGAGCTGGCGTCAAATCCCTTTAGGCCTGTCGTTCGGATCAAACTGAATGATAGTGATCCAATTAGCAGTGAGTGCCGGTCGGTTCTCGTTCTCGATCTCCACCGTAACCTCGTAGGTAGTCACCAGCATGCTTGCGCCGCGAAATTGACATTCAGAGAGAACGAAGCGACCGCGCACACGGCTGCCGGTCTTAACTGGTGACATGAAACGCACCCGGTCTAAGCCGTAGTTAAGGCCCATGGTCTGCTCGCGGATCTTTGGCATGCCGCTGAAGTTCATCGCCGACAGAAGCGAGAGTGTCAGGAAGCCGTGAGCGATAGTGCCACCAAACGGGCTTTCGACTGCCGCGCGTTCCGGGTGCACGTGGATGAATTGATGATCGTGTGTCGCATCGGCAAAGAGATCGATTGTAGTTTGATCGACGGTGATCCATTCGGATTTACCGAGCTCCTGGCCAATTCGCGACGGCACGTCGGCGAGCGAAAGTTCGTGCATACGACCTCACTTTTTTGATGTCTGATCAAGTCCTGGATTTTCCGGGAGGCGATTTGCGATCTAACCAATCGTCACAATCATTCGACTGTGACCGATTTAGCTAGATTCCGCGGCTGGTCCACATCTGCCCCCATAACGACCGCGGTATGATACGCAAGAAGCTGCAGCGGGAGAGAGAAGATCATCGGCGCGATAATCTCCGCAACATCGGGTAATACGATAGTGTGCATGGTGGGAAGCTTTGACATCGAAGCTCCCGTTTCGTCGGTGATCAGAATGATGCGGCCGCCGCGGGCGGCCACTTCCTGCATATTGGAGACAGTTTTATCGAAGAACCGATCATGTGGCGCGATGACAATGACTGGCATATTTTCATCGATCAGGGCGATCGGACCGTGTTTTAATTCTCCTGCCGCATAACCTTCAGCATGGATATAGGAAACCTCCTTGAGCTTCAGCGCACCTTCCATGGCCAATGGGAAACTCGTGCCGCGGCCGAGATAGAGCACGTCGCGGTAATGCGACAATTCCCGAGACAAGAGTTCGATCTCCGGCGTGATGTCGTTCAGCACCTGTCGCATAACGCCCGGCAAGGTCGCCAAACTTTGGACGAGCACCTGTTCCTCGTCGTCTGTGATCGTGCCCCGCGCCTTGCCTGCGCCGATGGCTAGCGCAGCGAGAACAGCAAGCTGGCAAGTGAATGCCTTGGTAGAAGCAACGCCGATCTCTGGCCCGGCGAGGATCGGAAAGATGGCATCTGCCTCGCGGGCCATAGTTGATTCTCGCGTATTGACGACAGCGCCTATTCTCAGACCATGTGCTTTGCAATAGCGCAGCGATGCAAGCGTGTCAGCCGTCTCACCAGATTGAGAGATGAAGAGCGCTGCCGACCGCGGCGACAACGGGATTTCTCGATAACGGAATTCAGAGGCGACATCAATTTCAACGATTAAGCGTGCGTAGCGCTCGAACCAATATTTGCCAATTAGTCCCGCAAGATATGCCGTGCCGCAGGCGGAGATCGCGAGGCTCTCAACCCCGGCGAAATCGATGTCGGTTGAAGTCGTTGTGACATGACTATCGTTGACATTGATGTAGTGACCAAGAGCACGGGCGATGACCTCCGGTTGCTCGTAGATTTCCTTCTCCATAAAATGCGGGTGATTGCCCTTGCCGACCAGGTCTGCGGTAGCAAGCGATATGTGCCGTGGGCGCGTAACGACATTGCCTTCGATATCGAAAACCTGGACACTCGTTTTGCCTACAACAGCCCAATCGCCATCGTTCAGATATGTGATGTCATTGGTGAACGGAGCAAGAGCGATCGCGTCGGAGCCTAGAAACATCTCACCATCGCCGTGGCCTATCACTAACGGTGGTCCATTGCGCGCCACCATTATGGTCGCGGGATCATCCTCAAACAGGATGGCAAGAGCGAAGGCGCCCTCGACGCACTTCAACATGGCATGCATTGCCTCAAGGCATCCCATGCCATCCCGGCGGAATTTTGTCAGGAGATGCGCAATCACCTCGGTGTCCGTGTCAGTCTGGAACTTGGTCCCTACCTCCGCCAATGCGTCCTTTAGCTTGGAGAAATTTTCGATGATGCCGTTATGAACAACGGCTACACCATCGGTAAAGTGCGGGTGAGCGTTGCATTCTGTCGGTGCGCCATGGGTCGCCCATCGTGTGTGGGCAATGCCGACAGTGCCGCTCAGGGGCGCTTCCTTCAATCTCGTTTTAAGGTTCCCGAGCTTGCCTTCCGCACGGCGCCGGTGCAATTCTCCTTCGAAGATCGTAGCAACGCCGGATGAATCATAGCCGCGATATTCCAGCCGCCCCAAGGCTTCGATCAGCCGCTCCGACACGGGCTTATGTCCCACTATGCCAACAATCCCACACATGCTCGTCACCCATGTCCCAAGAGCCCCCGACAGGTAATCAGGAGGCGGACGCCGCTCGGCGCGTGTCCTCCAGCGCGTGCTAATAAATCCAAACAGATTAGTAAAATTGATTGTTGGGATAGCTATCATCCACGATATGGATGTCGCCCACTCGGGTTGCGTCGATTAGACGCTGTAGGCAGCGCATGATGCCTTCTGCAAAGTGTCGACTGATAAGCTACGACCGGGGCGTGGGGCCTGCCTCTGAAAATGTTCGCGCCAACAGGAATTGTTATTTGCCGACGACATGCCGCCAATTGTTTTTCATCGGCGCACGGGCTGAAAGGCAATTCGTTTTTCTGCAGGTGAAGCGGTATGTGTCTGCGGGCTGACCCTAAGGCGTAGTTGCCCCTTTGCATGCAAACATGATCACGAATCGGTCAGCAGGACTGCGCAGCCGCATTTGCAAAGAGGTTGGCGTCAGAGTGAAAGTGCCGACAGTTGGAACCGAAAGGGCCATGGCGGCCAGAAGTCCGTTCGCAGAAGCAAAGAAACCAGCCCTTTACCGCCGGATTTACCCCAAGGCCTGCTTTTATGATTTCGGCAAGCGTCCACCAGCCTTGACCCGAGCTGGATTTCCCATGGCCGTGCTTCCTGCAGGAACATCTCGCGTGACCACACTACCAGCGCCAATGACAGCGTGATCGCCAATTGTCACGCCCGGGAGAATGATTGCTCCACCGCCAATCCAGGCGTGCCTGCCAATGCTGACAGGTCGTCCCAACTGCAGTCCAGCCTGGCGCTGCTCTGGATCATGTGGATGGTCCGCGGTGTAAATCTGCACAGCAGGGCCTATTGCGGTTCCGTCACCGATAGTTACCGCTGCCACGTCAAGAATGACGCAGTTGTAATTGATGTAAACCCAAGCTCCGATCCGGATGTTGAACCCGTAATCGCAGTGGAACGGAGGACGAATAACCGCTCCAAGCCCGACTGCTCCCAATCGTTCTAAAAGGAGCCCATTCCACCGCTCGGCGGAGTCGCCCAGCGTGTCATTATACCGCTTCAACCAAGCCCCGGTGAGGAGCAACTCGGCTTGGATCTCGGGGTCCGCTGCGTTGTACATTTCGCCTGCTAGCATCTTCTCTTTTTGGCTGCGTGTCATCGTATCTTCTCAGATCTTGTTCGTGGGGGTGGTCGGTGATTGCCGCTGGAATTCAACTAATAACGGCAGAGCTCACAGAGGAGTAAACAGCAATCTTTCCCCTTTGGCGGCCGGTTGAAGTCGTCTGCTCAAGCGAGGCAAATCCTGCACAAGGGGCTGACGGCACCAGCGACCTTGCGTTTCACCAGCTTGGGGAGGGCACAATCAGATGTGCGGATTCAACTTGGCAGGTTCCGTACTCAGCGGCAAGCGCCCCAAAAACACCGGACCAGCGACTAATTCGCGATCAAGCTGGCACCTGGCGGGATATCGGGTGAAGGCAGAGGTGGAATCGAAAGCAACACTCCTTATTCGCGGGCAGAAAAGGTGAGGCCTAAACTTTGGTCGCCGGCGAGCCGCGTGAGAGCTCCCGGCGTCGAAAAATAGCGGGCTCCAGCTCCCCGCGACACGTGGTGAATTCGGTGTAGCGTGAGCTTTCAGATGCCTGAGTATCTGCGGAATTGCAGCGAAGCCTTGCTGAAGGGAATCGGCGGCGCCTGGTTCAGGCATTTGCTGCTGGCCCTACAAGGGGTTCAATCGTGGCGGTCTTAACTTCATGGCACCTGCTTGAACGCAAGGACAGCATTCATGCCGCCCATGGCGAAGGCGTTGCTCATGGCCACGCGCACCTTTCGCTCCCGGGGCACATTAGGGGTCACATCCAGGTCACAATCGGGGTCTGGCTCGCGATAGTTGGCGGTGGGCGGCACGACACCTTCTTGGATCGCCATCACGCAGGCTATCATTTCGAGCGCACTTGCTGCCCCGAGGCAGTGCGCGTGAGTGGATTTGGTAGAAGAGATGGACATCGATCGAGCATGGTCACCAAAGACGCGCTTAATCGCCGTCGTTTCGATCTGATCGTTGGCCTTGGTGCCGGTGCCATGGGCGTTGAGGTAGTCTACATCCTCGGCATTTAAACTCGCATCAACAAGGCAGGCGCGCATCGCCGCCTCCGGCCCATGCACAGCTGGTGCAGCGATGTGGTAGGCATCGGCGGAAAGGCCGATGCCGGCGACCTCGGCAAGCATCGTTGCACCGCGGGCGGCGGCATGCTCATAGCTTTCCAGCACGGCCATGCCCGCACCCTCGCCCAAAACTAGTCCTTTCCTGTCGGCCGAGAATGGCCGGCAAGTATCTGGAGCGAGTACGCGCATTGCTTCCCATGCCTTAAGCACGATCCACACGAGTGGCGCGTCGCTTCCTCCAGCTAGCATAACGTCCGCCCTACCGAGCTTGATCTGATCTACCGCTGAAGCGATCGCATGGTTGGCCGAGGCGCAGGCAGAGGTGGCACCGAAGACTGGCCCCCGCAGCCCGAGGTTCATGCTTACCTGACAGGCAGCCGCGCTAGGCATTGCCTTTACCCCAGTGAATAGCTCAGTGCGAGTCGCGCCGCCCAATAGGAGGGTGCGGTAGGCCTTCTCGGTAGCGTCCCAGCCGCCAAAGCCAACGCCCACTGTCGCGCCGAAACGGTGGGCATTTCCTTCATTGCACGAAAGGCCGGCCTGTAGCATGGCTTGTTTAGCTGCAAGCACGGCTAGCAGGCTGAAGCGGTCCATGGAGATGAGCTGTTTGCGATCAATGTCGTGTTGAGGCAGCACCTTGATCTCGGTCCCGATCATCCCCTTCAGCTCATGAATCTCTGAGTTTGAGATCGGGCCGATGGCGGAGCGGCCTTCGCGCATCTCCGTCCAGATAGAGGAAGCATCGGTGCCCAGTCCGCACAGTCCGCCCAATCCGGTGATAACGACGCGCCTGTCCATTCAGACCTCCTTGGTGAGCAAGCCACGGACGGCTTCCACCACGTCGCCGATATTGTTGAGGTTCGACCAGGCATCGGCCGTATTCATCTCGATCTTAATGCCGTAGAGCTGCTCCAGATCCCAAAGGACATCGGCCAAACCCAGCGAATCGATGCCAAGTGAAGTCAACTCAGTGTCAGTCGTTATTTCGCCGAGGGCTACGCTCGTTCTTTCGCCGTTTTCAGCTTTGACGAGCTTATTGATCGCACTGATAATTTCCAGTGTGAGTTGATCAGCCATTTGTATTCCTCTCCATCATGCCTAATTTCGACAAGCCGACGGCCTTGCGAGAAGGCTCGATCTAATTGCTGCGAACATCGGAAGATGTTCCGGCTCGTCTGCGAAGTGACGACAGAAACCAATAAAACTTACCGGAATCTCGCCGCGCGGCTGCCCTGCTATGGATCATATGGCATCATTGGTAAAATTGATTGTGTGGATCAAAAGCATCCACACTATGGATTGTGGCTCGACATATTGCCGCGGCTAACTTCTCGCGCCGGCGCCGTTGCAAATCCTCAAGAACAAGTATTGCGGGATCGAAAGTAGAGCTTCGGCTACTATCCCGGGTCGGCGCGTTGCTCAATTTCGCGCAGAAGGCATGTGCGGAAGGTCGTGGAAGTCGCCGCAGCTGGATGCTGGTTTCCGCGATGGGCCGAACATAAGTTACAGGAATAAAGTTTTGAATCACTTTTGCATGAGGCCAGGGAAAGCATTACGAATCGCACCTTCTCAGATAGAAACGATCGCTCTCGGCAATAGCTTCGATTGCTAGCTGAGCTGAGGCGGCGGGGGGCCGCCTGTAACGTAATACCTCCTTTGGGAACACAGCCAATGCGTATGGATCTAATTACTGGGGCTGTGAAATGAGCCGACGGTGCCGCTTACGACGTACAACTTTCCATCTCAGATTCCATGCGCAAAGCCTCTTGGATCATAATCTCGCGCATCCAGATGTTTCCAGGATCAGTGTTGTGAAGAGCCGGCCATTGGACAGCCTCAGTGAACGAAACAAGCGGCAAAGGATGCTCAATGATTCTTAGTGGGATAGTTCGTTCGTAATGTTTGACCAGCCGCAGGGGGATGGTTGCTATTCGATTAGTGCCAGACAGCAATGGCGGGATCAAGTTAAACCCCGGGACGACGAGCTCAATACGCCTCTTGAGGCCGTGCTGCATCAATAGCCATTGCTCTACGGAAGGCTTGAGACCACGTCCGAACTTAGCCGCAACATGTCCCATGGACATATATTGCTCCAAGGAGAGCTGCCCTTGTAACTGCTCGTTCGTAGGGCAGCCGACGCACACCAGTCTCTCTTCGAAAAGCCTTGCCTTCGGATGGGCGCCGGACATGAATAAGTCCGGGAGGATCAGAAAATCGACATCACCACGGCGGAGAAGCTCCTCCGGATCGTCGTCAAGTGGCAGCAACTCGAAGCTGACTCCTGGCGCCTCCCGAGCTAAGCGCAGTATTATCTTGTCGAAGAAGACCAGTGCCATGAAGTCTGAGAGGATAATTCTGAATCGGCGGTCGGACTCCGCTGGGTTTATTGGATCCCAAGCGATAACGGAGAGCTGAATATGCAAGAGTGCTTCGCGAACAGCGGGGGCAAGTGCCTCTGCACGCGGGGTCGGAACTAGCTCCCGTCTCTGCATGATAAAAAGGTCGTCGCGGAAATAGTCGCGCAACCTAGAGATGGCAGCGCTCATGGCGGGTTGGCTGAGGTTGATGCTGCGCGCCGCTGCTGTGAGCTTGCGCTCGGTCATTAGAGCGTCGAGTGCTACAAGAAGGTTTAGATCTAGGCCTTTAAAACGCATGGGTTGAATATCCATTCCATAGATGATTGCCATCCAAACAATCAATTTTACCAATCTTTCGGATCACTTATAGAAAACCCGGAACTTGATCAATATCAGGACCAGGAACTAAAAAACGAAGCGCCGGGCAGGGGCCCGATTTGAGACTCTTACATCTCTTAACCGCTCGATTGCCTAACCGGCAATCCAACAAGTATGCGCAACAATATCGCGCAGCTCTGATCGTGGTTGGGCGACGAAACAACTTGGAGCTTTTGCATGTCTTCTGAAGTGCGATGGAAAATATGCTGGGAAAATGAGCTGGAAGCTTCCGACCACGCGGAACTCGCCGATTTTTTTTGCAAGACCTATGGGCCGACGGGAGCGTTCAATGCCAAGCCGTTCGAGACTGGCCGAAGCTGGGGTGGTGCGAGGCCCGAACGCCGCGCAATCGCATATGACTCGCACGGCGTCGCTAGCCACATGGGCTTGTTACGCCGCTTCATAAAAGTCGGTACGACTGATTTGCTTGTGGCCGAGCTAGGCCTGTACGGAGTGCGACCGGATCTAGAAGGATTAGGAATCGCTCACTCGGTCCGCGCTATGTTTCCGATTCTGCGCGAGTTGAGCGTTCCATTTGCTTTCGGAACAGTTCGCCACGCCATGCGGAATCATATGGAAAGATACTGCCGAGACGGTACCGCAAATATCATGACCGGGCTGCGTGTGCGCTCGACGCTTCCAGACGCGCATTCCGACCTGCCAGCCACGCGCACTGAAGATGTCCTCGTATTGGTGGTTCCCGTCGACCGTCCAATGACTGAGTGGCCCGCGGGCTCGTTGATTGAACGAAACGGGTCGGAACTATGAAGCGGCCCGCATATATGAGCGAAGTACCGGTCAATCACACAAGCGGCCAGGAAGCTCGCTGCGTTTACTTGACGTTCGACGACGGTCCTAATCCATTCTGCACGCCGCAAATCCTGGATGTTCTAGCTGAGCACCGCGTTCCGGCGACATTTTTTGCTATCGGCTCATACGTGAAGGATCACCCCGAACTCATTCGGCGTCTTGTGGCGGAAGGTCATGATGTCGCCAATCATACCATGACGCATCCCGACCTCGCCACCTGCGATCCCAAGGATGTGAAACGTGAAATAGACGAGGCGCATCAAGCTATTGTCTCGGCCTGTCCCCAAGCCTTGGTCCGGCACTTACGAGCGCCTTACGGGGTTTGGACTGAAGACGTCCTTTCAGCATCGGTGAGGGCTGGACTTGGAGCCGTTCACTGGTCGGCCGACCCTAGAGACTGGTCTTGCCCGGGCGTCGACGTGATCGTTGATGAGGTGCTTGCTGCTGCTCGGCCTGGGGCAATCGTGCTTTTGCACGACGGGTGTCCTCCCGATGAGGTGGAGCAATGCTCGCTTGCCGGACTCCGTGACCAGACGCTCATAGCACTCTCTCGAATTATTCCGGCACTGCATAGCCGCGGATTCGAGATTCGTTCACTTCCCTGAAACACTGGACAAACGAGAAACCATGACCCTGCTCGCAACAACCAGCATCGCCGCCATCTCGCTTTATGCAATGCTCTCCACCGTTTACAAGAGCGCGCAGGTCTTTCATGCTAGGCGGACAACGATTTCAACAACACCTGCGAAAGACATTGAAACCAACCCCGTGCCAAGCGTTGATGTCATCGTGCCGTGCTTCAACGAGGACCCAATCGTTCTTTCGGAATGCCTCGCGTCGCTTGCGGAGCAAGATTATGCCGGAAAATTGCGCATCTATGTAGTCGACGACGGTTCCAAAAATCGCGACGCGGTTGTGGCTCAGCGCGCTGCCTATGCAGACGATGAGAGATTCAACTTCACAATTCTCCCTAAAAATGTTGGAAAGCGCAAAGCGCAAATCGCCGCTATAACCCAGTCCTCTGGGGATCTCATTTTGAATGTGGACTCAGACACCACGATCGCCCCCGACGTCGTATCTAAGCTTGCCCACAAAATGCGGGATCCAGCAGTCGGTGCGGCGATGGGCCAAATGAAAGCCAGTAACCAGGCGGACACCTGGCTAACTCGCTTGATTGACATGGAGTACTGGCTTGCCTGCAACGAGGAGCGCGCGGCACAAGCTCGCTTCGGTGCAGTTATGTGTTGCTGCGGCCCATGTGCGATGTACCGTCGGTCTGCTATGCTTTCGCTGCTCGATCAGTACGAGACGCAGCTTTATCGCGGCAAGCCGAGTGACTTCGGCGAAGATCGCCATTTGACGATTCTCATGCTGAGCGCAGGCTTTCGAACTGAGTATGTTCCGAGCGCCATCGCGGCGACAGTCGTTCCAGACACGATGGGTGTTTATCTACGCCAACAACTACGGTGGGCACGCAGCACCTTTCGGGATACTTTGCTTGCGCTTCCTGTACTGCCTGGTCTCGATCGGTATCTCACGCTGGACGCAATCGGGCAAAATGTCGGCCTGCTACTTCTTGCGCTGTCGGTATTGACAGGAATTGGCCAGTTTGCGCTGACCGCCACACTGCCCTGGTGGACGATCCTGGTCATTGGATCCATGACTCTTGTACGCTGTAGCGTGGCTGCCTATCGCGCCCGCGAACTTAGGTTTTTGGGTTTTGCTCTCCACACGCTCGTGAACATCTTTCTCTTAATTCCCTTGAAGGCCTATGCCCTTTGTACCCTATCCAATAGCGATTGGCTGTCGCGCGGATCAGTCGCGATTGCGCCCACTGTTGGGCAGCAGGGCGCTACCAAAATGCCAGGGCGGGCTACATCTGAAATTGCCTATAGTGGCGAGTGATGAACGCGTCACTGCAGCTCAAAATCTGGGACAAGAAATGAACGGGCAATTAACGAATTTGAAGACGACGATCGCTGATCGGCACCAGGATCATCTCATCCTATCGGAGCGGCAGCACCAATGGAAATTTAAGGCAATGGATTCGCCTTCTGGCTCATTGTCCCCAGTCGCAATCGACCTGGCCGGCGTTTCGAAATCATATGGTGGTAAAATCGTCGTCAATGACTTGTCGTTTACTATCGCCGCAGGAGAATGTTTTGGTCTTTTAGGACCGAACGGCGCAGGTAAAAGCACGATCACCCGTATGATCCTAGGAATGACGTCGCCGAGTGTAGGCAAGATCACTGTACTCGGAGCGCAGGAGCCGGGCCAGGTTCGCTTGGCGCGCGCGAAAATCGGGATCGTGTCTCAGTTCGATAATCTCGACCTGGAATTCACGGTCCGTGAGAACCTTTTGGTATACGGCCGCTACTTCCGCATGAGCACCCGAGAAATCGAAACGGTCATCCCATCGCTGCTTGAATTTGCGCGACTTGAAAGCAAGGCGAATACGCGTGTGGCAGACCTATCGGGAGGAATGAAGCGGCGCCTCACTTTGGCGCGTGCGCTCATTAATGACCCGCAGCTACTCATTTTGGACGAGCCGACCACCGGTCTCGACCCACACGCGCGCCACTTGATCTGGGAACGACTTCGATCGCTGTTGGCACGCGGCAAGACAATTCTTCTGACGACCCATATCATGGAAGAGGCGGAGCGCTTGTGCGACCGGCTGTGCGTGCTTGAAGCTGGCCGAAAGATCGCCGAAGGCCGACCGCATGCCCTGATCGAGGAGCAGATTGGCTGTCCCGTGATCGAAATTTATGGTGGCGATCCGCAGGAGCTAAGTCTTTTGATCAGGCCAAATGCTAGGCGACTGGAAATCAGCGGAGAGACCCTGTTCTGCTACACGCCTGATCCAGAGCAGGTGCGCGCGCAACTGCGTGCATATTCGAACCTGCGCTTGCTGGAGCGTCCACCAAATCTAGAGGATGTCTTCTTGCGGTTAACCGGACGCGAGATGGAGAAGTAGACGATGGGCGTAGCAACATTACCCGCCGGCGGTTTGAACTGGCTCGCAGTTTGGCGCAGAAACTATCTGGCTTGGAAAAAAGCGGCGCTGGCATCCATTCTCGGAAATCTAGCCGATCCCGTAATATACCTATTCGGGCTCGGCGCTGGATTGGGAGTGATGGTCGGGCGCGTTGACGGCGTATCGTACACTGCATTTTTGGCGGCTGGAATGATCGCGACAAGCGCGATGACTGCTGCAACCTTCGAGACTATCTATGCGGCCTTTGGCCGAATGCAGGGCCAGCGCACCTGGGAAGCAATGTTGTACACACAGCTCACGCTAGGGGATATCGTCGTTGGGGAAATGGCGTGGGCAGCAACCAAGGCGTCGCTCGCAGGCACCGGTATTGGTATCGTCGCCGCCATGTTGGGATACACTCACTGGCTGGCTCTTCTCTATGCTCTTCCGGTCATCGCCATCACGGGCTTAGCCTTTGCGAGCCTTGGAATGGTCGTCACGGCCCTCGCGCCCAGTTACGATTACTTCATATTCTACCAAACCCTTGTCATCACACCGATGTTGTTTTTGTCAGGCGCAGTGTTTCCCGTAGACCAATTGCCCGTAGCATTCCAACAGATAGCCGCCTTCTTGCCCTTGGCACATTCGATAGATCTTATCCGCCCGACAATGCTGGGCCAACCAATCGCCAATGTCTGCCTGCATATCGGTGTTCTCTGCATCTACATAGTCGTACCGTTCCTCGTATCGACCGCATTGCTTCGGCGGCGACTAATGCGGTGATGAATGCTGCTTAACGATTCGAAGGAAAGAATCGCCTCTCCATGCCGTTATCCTATTAGGCCATGGAAACCTCGGCTCCAATGGCATCCAGACCTGCTTTGAAACTATCCCCACGCGCACAAAATTCTGACCGGGCGCGTTTGGTGGAGGAGGCGCTAGGCCGTGTGGACAGTTATCTGAGCCATAGCACGGTTGCGGCGATTGTGACGACAGCTTGGTAGTTTCGGGCGGTTTTCTCGAAGCGCGTGGCGACCCTTCGGAACTGCTTGAGTTTTGAGAAGCAGCATTCGATCAGATGGCGCTGAGCATAGAGGTCCTTGTCCAGCGGATATTTTTTGGCACGAGAAGGATTGTTGGGGATGACGGCGACTGCGCCTTTTCCGGCGATTTCGGCGCGCAGGCGATCGCTGTCATAGGCGGTATCACCCATGACGACCTTGGCGGGAAGTCCCTCGATCAGGGCATCGGCTTGCGGCGCATCTCCTTTCTGGCCTGCGGTGAGTGTGAAGCGAACCGGGCAGCCCAACCCGCGCACCACCATGTGGATCTTGGTGCTCAGGCCGCCGCGAGAGCGACCAAGGGCCTGATCTTCAGCCCCCTTTTTGCGCCGGCAGTTCGTGCTGATGGGCGCGGATGATGGTGGAGTCGATGATCAGATATTCAAAATCTGGATCGTCTGACATCGCCGCAAACATGCGCCACCAGATACCCTTCTGGCTCCAGCGGCTAAAACGGCGGAAGACACTGTTCCACTCGCCGAAGACCTCTGGTAGGTCACGCCAGGGCGAGCCAGTGCGTACGATCCAAAGCACGGCCTCCACAAACATTCGGTTGTCGCGGCCTGACGAACCGCGCGTGCGCTCGTCACCAATGATGTGGGGAGCAATCCGCTCCCACTGTTCATCCCGCAGCACCAATCGATCCAAAACACCCATGACTGCCTCCAAAAGACAGACTTGAATCTGATTTGCTCAAACTTGGGAATCCCAAGAGTCCACGCCTAGTCCATGGTCACTGATAAAACTAGTCGGGACTACGTGCGGCCAGAGCATCGGGTACGGATATCCTCCATTGAGCTTGATTAGGTGAGCATCTGCATCAATTCAGCATGCGGAGGTAGAAAGGTTGGTCGCTCGTCGCCGGGAAGGAGCCGAAGACCTTGGTGATAGTGGCCTGCGTTTGCTTGTTCGAAAGATTCAGCGTCGCCGAAAGTTGGGTCGACGAGATGCTAAATTTCTCCGATTTTCGGCCCTCCGTTACATTCAGGCACGTGAGATAGAGGTGGATTTCAGCCGTGTCGGATTGATCCAGAATGAGGCAGTTGAACGCTGTCGGTTTCCCAAATTTTCCCAAGTAGGAGCCAATGGATTTCGCCAGTGTGGGCCGATGGCTTCCACTGACGGCTCCGGTGCAAAACATCGCAAGGTTGCCCGGCAAACCCCCGAGCGGCATTATGCAGTTCACCGTTTGCGACGTTGTCGCACTTTCTATCTGATCAGGGACCATCTGCACGGCGTTCTGCCAGGTTCGGGCATCCAGATTGCGGGAGGCATCTTCCGACAGTTTCTGGATCAAGCCTGAACAAATCCTCTCTGCGTCGAGGGGGCTATTGCTCTCAGGGCCGACCACGAGGAAAAGACCCGCAACTGTTTTGGCGAATGGGTTCATGTCAGTTCCTTTCCGGAGCGCCGCGGAGATCACGAAATCTGACGACCCGACAGAGCATCCCCGTTGCCCTGTCGCTTCCTTGGAGTCGATGCGTTCGTCCTAAGCCGAACTTTTGTCGGGTGAGCCGCAATGCGCCGACCCGGTGTCAGACTTGCGGCTCGATGTCGTGTTGCGGCGTCGAACCGCCGTTGAAGAAGTTCTGAGCCTTCCTGAACTGCTCGGTGGAATTCTTGTTCACCAGTTCCTGAAATTTCTCGTAATCCGGACCGCCTTTTCGGATGCGCCGGGTTTGAACGATATTGGTGACCTCAGTGTAGCTCATGTCGATGTTGACGTATTGCGTCGACGAGCAGCAGGATTTCAGCTCAAGGAAATGTTCCTTGATCTCGATCTCCCGCAAGACGATGGCGCCGTAGTCGAAGTATCCCCCGCCGCCGTTGCCGAGAAGATAATTCTGATAGGTGCATGTCACCGCTTTGTAATGTGGCGTCTTGCGGTTGGCACTGAAAGTCAGGTTGCTCATCGCGGTCAAGAACGACTGAAAGTCCGTCATCAGAGATGCCCCGTCGGTAACGATGGCCTTTGCGATTAGCGAGAGGAAAGTGCCGGAGACGGATGTGCCGGCAACTTTGTTGGAATAGCTCTTCTGTTTCTGCGGTCCGGCCGAAAGGTTGGGAATGTGGCCGACGACGTTCGTCCAGGTATTAATGTCGAGCTTTTTCGAGCCAATATCAGGATAGTTGGTGTGCATATAATCATGGATGAGACCGCCGATTGCCAGAAGATTGTCCTGGTTTTCATTCATGATGCCGCTGTATTGCGGATCATCGGTCTTCTGGCCGATGAGGTGGAACTGTACCGTCCCCTGATCGTTGGCTACTGTATCGTCGCTTGGGGCAGCGGCATCGATCTGTGCCAGCAACAGCGGCTTAGCGTGAAAAAAGGCACGTGCGATGTCGTAGTCCTTATTTGAGTAGCATTGGTCATGTTCCTGGATACGGGCCATGTCTTTCTCTCCTGCTTGAGATCTGAACATTGCTGCAAGGCAAGTCATGTCAGAACCACTGGGGACGAATGCCGTTACAAGCTGATGATTAGGGCTATTGCTTGGATTACCGATACGGCCCGTGCCGAGGCTCGCCTTGCCGCGTTGGATGAAGATTGAAGAGCGCCCTCCGCCGACTGCTGTGCAATCGCTAGCAACCCAGTTTCTCTTGGATCAGCGAGCATGTCTCCTATCTCCCTGATTTGCATGAAAGCCTGTCCGAGGTTGAAGCGAGTGCTCTGGAATTCAGGAGTGCACTTCACCTTGCTGTCGGGTGTATACGAGGTGCGCATCCCGAGGCATCGGCAAGTTCGTCGGCATTCGCCGGCCCGATCTTCAGTGTCCTGTATAGCCCGAGTGCATCTCCGATCCGTACCAGTGGCACGCTAAACGCTCCGCCAGTATCGTCAAGGATGCGGCCAACGAGGCCTTTGAGCGTTGTTTCGTTGAGTTGCGTCATATCGGATTCCGCCTGATTTACGAGCGGCCTCTTGCCGATGGCCGCCTTCAAGGGATCGGGAACTCGATGCCCCCTATTTGGCGTGTATGCAGCTTGCCCTTCGCATCGACGCTCATCTATCAACCTGCGCACATGCTAACTGGATAGCCTCCTCGCGTCGACAGTAACGGGCAGGCGCCTGTTCTGCGATAGGTCGGGGAGGGCTATCCGCCATCCATTTTTCAGCAAAATTAAGCCGCCCCATAGGTTTTTGTGCTCAACCGAAATGATCGGTTCCTCAAGGTCTTTCTTGTGAATATAGACCGATAAGCCGACGTCAGTTCTGCTGATTGTCACTCTCATGCATGTCCCTTCTCGCTGCGGCGGCTTTGGAGCTCCGGAAGTCGAGCGCTATCAAAGCCTGCTATTTTAGTACGACATATGCGCAGGCCGATATCTCCGGCGTGGCTCTGTCTTTGCGCTTTAGTCCGGTGGCGATCAGGCAGGGACGCAGGTCTTCGGCATCGGACACACCGAAGCGCATTGTTGCGTGTCAAACTCACCCCTGCACTCGGTACATTTTTTTGGATCCACAACATATCCCTCACCTTTGAAACTGATCGCATCTGAGGGACATTCAAATTCGCAAGCGCCGCACTGGGTGCATTGGGATACAATGATCTTGAAGGCCATGTTTTAGCTCCTGATTCAATTAGAGGGGCCTAAAGCCGTCGGCATTGCCGGTTTGCCGCCAAACTCGGCGGCGTATAGCGCGCCAATCGCAGACTCGATGTAATCATAGGAAAATGCGTCACTGGCTCGCACGCCAGTTTCTGCCAACCGCTTTTTTGGGCAATCGCCGATTTTGGAAGAAAGCAGAATGTCGATGCCGTCGAGTGCAACGATGGTGTGATCGAGAGTGGCCTTCTCGCCTATACCACCGAGGCAATACTGCTCGACCTTGCGGTGTCCCACCAAGTTGATCCCCTTTAGTGAGACTGCATACACTTGGAGTTCCCTTGCCTGACCGAAATGTTCGTTGATCCGGCCGCCACCTTTAGTCGCCACGGCAACTGCAAGGGTTCCCGAAGAACCCAGTGACTTGACTGCTTTGTTCGCGTCCAATTTTGCTGCCAGTTGATCCCCTCGCTCATGCTGGACCAGCTTGCGATAGGCCTCGCGCTTGCTGGTGTCGAATTCAACTTTGGTGGAGATCTGGTCGAGGGCAAACTCTCGCTCGCGATCATCGCCCAGCAAACCGATGGCGTCGGCCCGGCATTGTTGGCAGTGGCGCATAAGCTTAATGTTGCCATCGAGACAGTCTTGAAGTGCCTTCAGTTCGAACGGCTCCGGGCAACGTTGACCCGTAAGACCGTAATAAGTACCATGCGAAGGCTTGGAAATCAGGGGCACCACATTGTGCATGAATGCGCCGCGGTCTCTGATCCATCGGTTAACTTCGACGAGGTGCGTGTCATTGACGCCTGGAATCATAACCGAATTGATTTTGGTGAGGATGCCGCGCTTGGTCAGCAATTCCAAACCCAACATTTGGCGCTCGTGAAGGATCCCGGCAGCTGCTATGCCAGTGTATCGACGATGTCCGTGAATTATCCATGGATAGATCTTCGCCCCTATCTCCGGATCCACCATGTTGATAGTGATCGTCACGTGATCGATATTCATGTCAGCTAGCTCATCGACATGATCCGGAAGCGCCAATCCATTGGTGGAGATGCATAGTTTCATGTCAGGTATTTCTCTCGCAACTCCTTCAAACGTCGCGACTGTTTTCCTCCAGTCGTAACAAGCGTCGCCCGGTCCGGCAACGCCGATTACGGAAAGCTCCGGCACTTTGCTGGCGACGGCAAGCACCTTGCGTAGTGCCTGGTCGGGAGTTAGCTTTACTGATGCGACCCCGGGACGGCTTTCGTTGGTGCAATCATATTTGCGATTGCAGTAGTTGCACTGGATGTTACAGGCTGGCGCGACCGCGACATGCATGCGAGCGAAATAGTGGTGGGCTTGCTCTGAAAAGCAGGGATGGTCTTTGATTCTCTCCCAGATCCGCGCATCTATGTCATCCGTCACCGAAAGGCCATGGGACGAAGATGCGCGGCCGCCGGGCATAGAGGGAGCCATCGGCGCCCGGTCGAAGAGGGCACTGCTGGTCTTCCCGACCTTTATCTCCGGTTCCGACATTGCACTGTTCCACTGGTGAGGAAAGGTTAGATCTCCAAAAGCAAGAGAGATTTCGAGCGATGAGATATTATTGTTTCAGCTCTTATGTCGCCTTACCGCCCGTTTCCCCGCTTGCTGCCGGAGATGTCTTGTAGAAATGAATAGCTCGCCCCCGAAGTCGTTGTGCCACGCTTACGGAGCTCTTGGCGATCGCGGTCACTCCTTCTTCACATCGATACGAAACCGGCGTAGCGCATAGCCGACCTGCCGCGGCGTTTTACCCAGGATACGAGCTGCTTTGGCCTGCACCCAACCAGCCTTCACCATTGCATTGATCAGTCGATCACGCTCAGTGAGACCCGGTGCCTCCATTGTGGCTGTGGCACCGCTGGGGGTACCTGCGTAGAGCCCCAGTCCGCTCGACATTGTATCTCGCGGGTTGAGACTATGCACCGCGTCGTTGTCAATGCCATCGCGGCCGTCTTTCCAGAGGAGCGCCGAAGAACACTGGCCTTGCTGACAGGCAAAATCTGATGAAGCGATCGTATTTGAACTGGCGAGAGTAGCGGTCCTTTGTACGCAGTTGTCCAGCTCGCGAACATTGCCGGGGAAGGCGCATTTCGACATAATGCCTATTGCCGACGGCGCGAAGTCGAAATTTCGATCATTTGCCTTGTTGAATTGCTCGAGGAACACTTGCGCTAGAAGCGAAATGTCACCGTCGCGCTGCCGAAGTGGCGGCAAAATGATGGGCACCACATTGATCCGGTAATAGAGGTCGGCTCTGAACTCACCTCGAAGGACGGCCACTTCAAGGTTTTTGTTGGTGGCGCATATGACTCGAACGTCTACTTTCAATGTCTTCGTTCCGCCGAGACGTTCGAATTCGCCTTCCTGTAACACGCGCAATAACTTTGCCTGGAATTGTGGCGATACATCGCCAATTTCATCAAGCAACAGCGTTCCGCCATTGGCCAGTTCGAAACGTCCAGCTCGTTGAAGGAGAGCGCCGGTGAAAGCGCCCTTCTCATGGCCAAACAATTCGGATTCCAGAACGGTCTCCGACAGCGCGGCGCAATTCAACTTAATAAACGCCTTGCTTTTCCGTATCGATAACGCGTGTATTGCTCTTGCAAAGCATTCCTTGCCAGTGCCGCTCTCTCCTCTCAAGAGCACCGCGGAGTTCGTCGCGGCCACGATCTTGGTGGTAGCTAATACCCTCTTGAGCGCGAGGCTCTCCCCAACGATCCAGTCGATTTTATCGACTTGGGTGGGATGAGACTTCGGCTTGATTTTGGGAATCTGTCCTGCTTGTTGTTCCTCGGCGACTGAGCAGCCATCGCTGCACAATTCGCGATAGCGCTGGCAGGCTAAGCCGATCAGGACGGCAATCATTGCCAGAAGGCTTTCGTCCTGAGCTCCGCTTTGCTGAGCGAAATCTATCCATAATGCGCCGATTGCTTTCCGGTTCACTTTAACGGGGAGAACGACAGAATTTTTCCCAAAGTGCTTTTCCCCGCTAGCGATGACACGATTTATTGTGTCCGCCTGTTCAATCGTAAGAGAACGTGAGCGAACGTCGTGCCCAATGGGAGCCCGTACGTTTATCCAGGGCTCTCCTCCGGAGCCGTGAATCACGATTCCGCCATCGCGCAATCGCAGATGCTCGGCGAGGGCGTTCATCGCAGCCTTCAGGACGTTGTCTAGAGGAAAAGAAGAGATAAGCTCTTTGGATATGTCGTAGAGTATATGGAGCCGCGCCTCTGGTTTAATCATGCCTACAAACAGGGGAGGGTGCACTGCTTTTTACCCTGCTGCACGAAATATGCTAACGCATATTCCTAAGTTAAAAATAGGTGTTATCGACGGCGCAAAAATTAGCCTTTCGAAAGGTTGAGTGGATGCACATTCAATCGCCGCCGCTAATGCAGCTGGATCGGTCGCTGCTATCCCGCCGGAGGTAGGGACTCCTCATCCGAATTTGAAGAGGACCCCGAACCCGCCCCGGGGATAATTCCACTTTATGTCGCCACTAGCTTCGCACAACACTCTGCATGTGCCGCATTCCAAGCAGCCATCGGGAACAATCGCCACCTGACCAATTTCGTTCAGCTCGTAGCATTTGGCCGGACAGATTTGCGTCAAGGCGAGCAGGTTCGGGCTTGGCGACCGGTGCGGTCGCACTGTTATATGCGGACGTCCAGTGTCGACGAGATATCGGTTTTGGTACAGCTTGTCCTCAATGCGCTCAATGATGGTCGCCTTCATCGAATTTTCCTTTAACGCCAAGATACGGCGGAGCGGACCGCGTCGCTAATCAACCCCCAACGGGATCGTGCCTTGATAAAGGAGGCGGCTGTGGCCTTCTCCCTGTTGATTTTAGGTTCACCGTCGACGCGCACAAAATTTTGCGCTGCCTGAGATATAAGCGTTGGATACGTCATGAAAAAGTTGTGACTGTCAGTGTGGAGGAGGCTTGGAAGATCTTTGTGTTTTATCAGATCTTTCATGACGAACGACTTATCCAGCATGCCCTTATATAGAGAGAGATTGCGCTTCGTCATCAAGCCGCCACGGCTCTTTATCTGACAGATCGCTTCGCCGGCCATGAGGCCTGATGTCATCGCGAGGTTTGATCCCTCCCTATGCACGGCATTGTTTAGTTGCGCCGCATCGCCCACGACCACCCACCCGTCGCCAAAGAGTTGCGGGATTGCCTTGAAGCCCCCTTCGGGAATAAGATGCGCGGCGTATTCTTTTATCTCTGATCCGGCCAGTAATGGTCGGATCGAGGGATGTCGCTTGAAGGCGTCAAGAAGGCGGTACGGATTTTCCATGCCTCCCGCTAAACCGGAGACGAGGCAGCCGATCCCCACCGAGATCGACTCCTTGTTGGTATAAAGGAAGCCCAGTCCGGCCATTCCGCGTGAGATCGTGCCGCCGGCTTCGATCACACAGCCTTCGCTACCGTTGAGGCCGAAGCGCTCTGCGATGACCTCTTCCGGCATGAAATGCATTTCCTTGACAGCGAGGGCCACATTTTCTGGCCTCGGTATATCGCGTAAGCCGGCTCGAGTTCCAAGCAGTCCGTTTACGCCCTCAGCGAGGACGACCACGTCCGCGAGGATCACACCGCCCTCCCGGTCCGTGTGAACGCCTACTACTTTACCTCTCAGGTTCCGAGCGAGCCTAGTCGCTGTCGTTTCACAAAGGATTGTGCCGCCGGCATCGCGCACCTTGGATGAGAACCACTTGTCAAACTGGGCGCGGATGATCGTATACCGGTTTGGCTTCAGTTCGTTAAAGTCATCAGAGCGATAGTGCACGCCCGTGTGCGACGAGTCATCCATTAGCCAGAATCGTTGCTCTACCAGATGCCGTTCAAGAGGAGCGTCATCGCGGAAGTTTGGGATAATCGCCTCCAACATGTTGGCGTACAATATAGCCCCTTGAACATTTTTAGAGCCTGAATGTTCTCCGCGCTCCAGCTGCAGCACTTTTAGACCGCGACTAGCCATCGAATACGCTGCGGCGTTGCCGGACATACCGGCGCCAATGACTATCGCGTCGAACTTACCCTTGGTCATCTAGCCTTCCTCGGTCCATAACCTTGATAGAGTTGTGCGGTGGCATTCGCTTGGCGAAAGCTTCTGTCAACGCCGGCAAGAACTCCAGCGCGCATGCGACAACGCCGATGTGGGCGAAGTCAAAGATCGGAGCGTTCTCGTCAAGGTTGATAGCCACAATCAGATCGGCTCCTTCGACGCCAACGCGATGTTGGACCGCGCCAGATATTCCCGCCGCGATGTAGAGCTTGGGTCTAATGGTATGGCCGGACTGACCAATTTGTCGATCAGCAGGCATCCAGCCTTTTTGGACCAGTGGGCGCGAGCACCCGACTCCCCCGCCGATCGTCGTTGCCAGGTTTCTCAAGTATTGAAGGTTTCCTGCAGCGCCGAGGCCGAGTCCGCCCCCAACCACGATGTCGGAGTTGGCCAGATCGGATTGCTCAGACCCGCTGTTACAAAGGAACGCGAGCACTTTGGTGACGATCTCCTCCTCAACCATCAGGAGTTGATGTTGGATAACGCGTCCAATTGGCTTATCCGAGCGTTGTGGCGTCGCCATGACCCTGGACCGCACCGTTGCCATTTGCGGCCGGCTGTTCAGCGTGTAGATCGTGCACAACAAGGACCCGCCGAAAGTTGGCCGCGTCGCTGCGAGTGAACCATCTCCATCAACATCCAGCTCGGTGCAATCAGCCGTGAGCCCTGTTTGTAAGGTCGTTGCAACAGCACCGGCGAGGTCGCGGCCGAGCGTAGTCGCGCCGAGAAGGAGAATTTCTGGTTTGTGAGTAGTGACCAGATCCGTCAAAGCCTTGGTGAAGGGTTCGTTTCGATAGTTGGCGAGGAGGGGCGACTCTACCAGATAGGCGACATCAGCTCCGTAAGCGAAGGCCTCTTCGATCGCCGGCTTGGTGCCCACGCCTTCAGACGAACCGAGGATTACCCCGGCCAGTTGGACACCCAGTTTGTCAGCTAGTCTGCGGCCTTCGCCGAGGAGTTCAATCGATACGGGATGAACATTGCCGCCCTCAAGTTCCATGAAGACCCAGACGTGCCGGTGATCTTCGAAACACTTAAGCAGCTTTTTCCCTGAGCTGGCGCGGCCGACCGCGTTTGACGGCGTTTCATTTTTTCTAGCGACCAAAATCTACTCCTCGCTGCTCACCGATTGCCATGGGACGTGAGCTTGCGTTCCAAAACGGGCTGGCGGGCAAAAATTGCAACGACCGTGTCCGCGGCGACCTCGGCCAACGTTTTGTCGTTAATGTCCACTTGCATAGCTTTTTCGGCGCGCGGACCAGGAGCGAATACTCGCTTCACGACCGTCGGCGATCCTCGTAGGCCGCATTTGGTCAACTCCCCAATGCCGGCGTCAGCGGCCCCCCATTTAAGACCCTGGCTTCGCGCTGCACGGAAAGCATCATCGAGAGAGCCCCGGCGGATAGCATTGACACCTTCCAGCACGGTGATGAGACATGGCAACGTGCTCTTCAGCATCTGCGTGCCGCTCTCCGCGTGCCGTTCAACCATGAGCTCGCGCGAAGTGGGATCAATGGAGACAATCTTCGTTACGTAAGTCAGTTGCTGGAGGTTCAGCCTCTTTGCAATTCCGGGTCCGACCTGGGCCGTGTCGCCGTCAATTGTCTGCTTTCCCGTAAAGACGATATCAGGCCCCCCATAGCTCTCGCCAATCTTCGCTACTGCTTGAGAAAGAGCATACGAGGTCGCCAGCGTGTCAGATCCGGCAAAGTGGCGGTCGGTCAGAAGCACTGCGCGATCTGCGCCGTGGGTAAGGGCTTTGCGTAGCGCTTGCTCAGCCATGGGCGGTCCCATCGTTAGAACGGTCACCTCGCCCCCATAGCGGTCACGAACCTGAAGTGCCTCTTCGAGAGCAAACAGGTCGTATGGGTTAATGATGGTCGGTACGCCTTGGCGCATGATCGTATTTGTCACCGGGTGGACGCGTATCTGCGCTGAGTCCGGCACTTGTTTGATACAGACCACGATGTGCATCGTCGTTTAAGCTCCCAATCGGATTCGGGCTTTAGGGACCCGGCTAACTCTGAGCACTGCTCGTGCCAATCAGGTTGCGCCGGTAAGCCTTCGAGATTGCACATGTTTCGTTGTCGCTATGCGAAGGGGTTTTGTAGGGTTGCCGACATGTCGTGTCGCAATCCGCCCCGATCACCACCGCGAGTGGAGGGGCGGTTCGATAGCCTTCAGGTCGGACAAGTCCATGATAGCTGCGCCACGAGTTGGAAGATTTCAACGCCGAATAATCCCCCGGGAGATAGCACGGGGACTGAAGCTCTGGTGCGGTGGGCGTGTATCGCGCTTCGGTTTGCCGTTGATAATCTGACTAGCGACACCGTATGCGCGATCAGAAGCACAGCGATCGAGAAAATAACGCTGCGGGCGCCTAGTGAGGCTTGGACAAGCGGTTTAGCTGATGTTGCGGGCGTGAACAGGATGATTGCCAGAAGCGTCGAGTAACCCTTGCTGGAAATATCAATCGAAAGCCGTCCATAAAAGCTGCTGCAGCGCGTCGAGGTCTTGGCTTTTCTCCGCCTCAATCGTTACATCAACGCCGTTCTGATCGGTTGGGCGAGCTACCGCATAACCAAAGCCGAAGCCACTTGATCTGACGCGCCTTACTGCTGAGCCAGCGCCAGCTTGTGGTCCTTCAGACGCATACAACAATTTGCGACATTGTCATCACCTTTGTCGTTTACGTGACAAGCGTTCCTGTTCTCAATCGCGCATTTTGCGCCCACATAACTGGAATCGCAGTAAATATTGTTCGTCATCTCTATCGGCCTGCTTGGCACGAATCTTGTGAGCTATTGCGAGGCAGCGGAACGGCTTTCGCATCCGCGTTGCGGGATAACCGCATCGGTTCGAACACGTGGAGGAAAATAAATGAGAAGGAGGATCGGGTGCGGCATTTAACACCCCACAGCACCTGAAACGTGTCGCAGATCAAACAACAGGAACGAAACATGCCACGCCGACCAGCCGTGAGTATCTCACAAATCGACTGTTGCACGTAAGTGCAAAATCCCTCAGGCAGAAGGGTTGCCGACATGTCTACAATGCTGACCATCAACGTGAAAAATTGCGAACCCCAGACGCAAACCTTCTACTTCTTCCAGCAGCCGGCCATTTATACCGGCGGGGGGAGAGTCTATTCGAATAGCCTTTTCTCGCAATCGCTCGGCAACTATGACAACACGGGCGCGATCCTGACCTTCCAGGTTAACCTGCAATATTATGCCGGCATCCAGCCGGCGAACACACAGCCGCAAATCGGCGCCTCTTCCGGCTACTCGTCAGCCAGCCGCGCCATCGATCTTGCTACGAGTTCCGGTAGCAGCGGCAAACCGAACGATTGGACGACCGCGACGGTTAATCCGCTCGGACTATCCTCGCCGATCTACGGGGAGGGTGTGCAGCCTGGCGCCTTCCGCATCACCACGCCGGTCTTCAACGCGCCGCCCTATTTCAATGTCGGCTCGGCGGTTGCCGTCAATGGCGGCATCGTGCTCTCCAACTTCGTGCAGGCAAACCCCGCCAGCAATACCGATTGCCAGCCGATCCTTAAATATTATGTCCAGACCGGCGCCTACACGCCAGGTGTCGTGATGAACTTCACGCAATCGAGCGTGAACGCGGCGCTTTCCGATTTCACTGGCGGCTATTCCGTCTGCAACGTCAGCCTGAAATCTGACGGCACCTGGACCACGCAGCTCCAGTAAGCCTTGGCACCCATGCAGGTGAAGAACCGTCCCCTCTTCACCTGCGCACCATCCTCGCGGTTGCCGCCGCCGCCCGGGCGCGGACAGGCTGGATCTCTAAGGGGATTGTCACACGCAATGACCAGTTCGTCCTACCAGATCATCGTTCGGAACTTTTCGCAGACGACGCAATATTTCTATGTGTTCCAGAAGCAGGCCGCATTTCCGTTGCTGCCCGAGCCCTGGTCTCGTCTTCAGCGGCAGTCTCGGCTGCCAAAGCATCGGCAATTACGCAAGTTCGGGAGCGCAAGTCAATTTCGGTTTGGACAGTCAGGTCTATGCAGGTGCATTCAGCACCAAACAGGCGGCGTCGCCCTCGCAGCTGATCGCGCTTCTCTCGCTCAATGCCGCCACACTATCCGTGGTCGGTAGCACATCCGCGTTCCGACCGGTTACGCTCACCACGGTTGACGGTTCGCCGGACAACTGCACGACCTTGACGCTCGATCCGCTCGGACTTTCCGCGCCCGCCAATCAAGCCGGAATTGCGATCGGAGGGTTTGGCATGAACGTGCCTTCCTATACCCCGTTGCCGCATCCCGAACTCTATTGCGGCGTCGTCGCCCTGAACAACAATCAGGCGGTTATACTCTCGAGCTTTGTCGCTCCTGTCCCCAACGCCGTCATGAACTGCATACCGAAGCAGATCTTTTTCGTGAAGATGGGCTACCAGCCGGTCGGAAGCACCGTCGCTTATGACGAGAGCAACTCGGCATGCTGCGATTTCACCATGGGCTACGCGGCCTACACCGTGACTTACAAAGCTGACGGAACCTTTTCGGCGACAGGAGGACCATAGACCCAGAGATCCGGATCATCACTGACGCTTGAGCAAGCCAATAAACCCTTGAACAAAAGGAATATAGCAACGTTACGTATTACATTGAAATCCGCTGACCAAACAGCACGTCGCGGTAAAATCGCTGCCGGGCTTGCCATTGCCACCGTCTCTATCCTCGCAACAGCGCTGCCCGACGCGGCACAACTCGTATTTTCGTCCGATTCCCGGAACTAGCAGGCCATTGCGGTCGCACCGCCGAACGATGCGATCCTGTTCACCAAGCAGCCGGTGCCCCATCCGAATGGAACGGCCTCCGTCTTTGCGATCGTCGGAGCGGACACCTATGTCATTCCGGCTGGGGCCAACTCCTGCATCGTCGCCGCACCTCCCGCCGATGAATTACTGCTTCATTGTCCGTAACGACAACACGATCGACGGCGTCGGTTTTGCCGCCATTCGAAATCCGGGCGGCCTGACCGCCTGCCAGTAAGGGGTTTCCTACACCCACAATTCTCTTCTGGTCTTGCGCGAAGGTTGAGGCGGAAAGTCGAATATCCACCTCCGCCCGCTGTCGCGCGCTCGTCACCCTGAGGCCCCAATTCTGCACGCTACGAAGCAATCGGCGGATGAAAGAAACTGCAGCTAATGAGCAGTTCATAGGCGGTGGCCGGCGTGCATGTAATCTTGCCTGCTCCGAGGGTCTTGTTTACGGCGGCCGCGACAGCGGCCTCCGTCGGTCAACCAGCCCTTCGTCATGCGCGCCGCCCAGACGCTGACGATTTGCATTCCCGCCAGCATTGGGCGGCCATAAAGCTTAGAATAGAATAAAGCTGGCAGTGATTTGAGTAAAAGTTCTCATAAGAACATTGTAAGGATCTCTAAGAGCCTGACCGAAAAAGAGTTGAGTTAAATCAGCCAGTTGTGATTCTGTTTGTTTGCTTAGGACGAACGGAGACCACAATGGGCTGGACTGATTTCACCCGTCGGCAATATGCCCGACGCGCAATGCGGTATGCAAGCGATCTGACGGACCGGGAATGGGGATTGATCTCGCCTTGCCTGCCCGAACCGAGGCGGCTGGGCAGGCCGCGTAGCACCGATCTTCGCGAGGTCGTGAATGCGTTGCTTTACATCGCCACGACTGGGTGCCAATGGCGGATGATGCCCAAGGATTTTCCGCCTTTTACAACTGTGCAGTCCTATTTCTATGAATGGCGAGCGACAGGGTTATGGGGTCGGATCAACCATCATCTTGTGATGGAGGCGCGTGAATTGGAAGGCCGGGAAGCCTCGCCGTCTGCGGGCGTGATCGACAGTCAAAGCGTAAAAACCACGGAAAGCGGCGGCATTTGACGCGGGCAAGAAGATCAAGGGACGCAAGCGTCATATCGTCGTCGACACGCTTGGACTGATGGTCGGCCTGGTGGTTCACAGCGCCGATATTCTAGGTGAAACATAAAGACGACCATTGTCAAATTCGAAGAGTCGAGTTTTCGAGATCTTTGTCATTACGCTCGAGTTGTTCGGCATTTAGCTGAGTTGCGGTGCAGGAAGAAATAAGATTATCGCCGTGGTCAGCGCAATGTCTGGAATGACCGACAAGCTGAAAGCAACATGCTTCCGGCAATCCAGAGAACTGATCCACCAGCAAAACGCGAGATCGAACCAAGAACACCCTGGGTGACGGTATGACAGTCGGAATGTGCCAACGACTTAAGACGCGTAGCGCTGTCCCATTTACCGGCCCTCTCGTTGACGCAGATCAAGGCGCAATTTGCCGCTTCATGACAGTCCTGGCGAGAAAGACGGCCGCGACGCGGTCGTCGGCGTACTGGGGACGACATCATGAATTACACAACGGAAACGATGGTGATCGCGGTCGCGGCGTTTCTAGCGCTGCTACTAGCCGCATTCGCGCATGATCATCTCTTTGCGGTCCATATGGGGATACTTTGCTTCTGCCTTGCCGCGGGCGCTGCTGTCCTGATCAGGAGAGTTGATTTTTCGCCGGCAGGCCAACGGCGGAAAGTCGATATATCAGGCTATTTCGACGAGGTGATACGGTATGGCCTGATCGCCACGGTATTCTGGGGCGTAGTCGGCTTCCTGGTTGGCGTGGTCATCGCGCTGCAACTGGCCTTTCCCGACCTCAACATCGCCCCTTATCTCAATTTCGGAAGGCTGCGGCCCGTTCACACATCGGCGGTCATTTTCGCCTTCGGCGGCAATGCGCTGATCATGACGTCGTTCTACGTGGTGCAACGCACCTGTCGCGCGCGTCTTTTCGGCGGCAGCCTGGCCTGGTTCGTATTCTGGGGTTACCAGCTTTTCATCGTGATGGCTGCGACCGGATACGTTCTCGGAATCACCCAGGCCCGTGAATATGCCGAGCCCGAGTGGTACGTCGACCTCTGGCTGACCATCGTCTGGGTCGCCTATCTCGCCGTGTATCTTGGAACGATCCTGAAGCGCAAAGAGCCGCACATCTACGTGGCAAACTGGTTCTACCTCGCCTTCATCGTCACCATCGCGATGCTGCACGTGGTCAACAATCTTGCAGTGCCCGTCTCGTTCCTGGGATCGAAGAGCTATTCTGTCTTCTCGGGCGTTCAGGACGCGCTGACCCAATGGTGGTATGGCCACAACGCCGTCGGCTTCTTCCTCACCGCCGGCTTCCTGGGTATGATGTACTACTTCGTGCCGAAGCAGGCCAACCGACCCGTCTATTCATACCGGCTCTCGATTATCCACTTCTGGGCGCTGATCTTCATGTACATCTGGGCCGGCCCGCACCATCTGCATTACACGGCGCTGCCCGACTGGGCCCAGACCCTCGGCATGGTCTTCTCGATCATGCTCTGGATGCCCTCCTGGGGCGGCATGATCAACGGCCTCATGACCCTTTCGGGAGCCTGGGACAAGATCCGCACCGATCCGATCATCCGGATGATGATTGTCGCCATCGCCTTTTACGGGATGTCGACCTTCGAAGGCCCGATGATGTCGGTGAAAACCGTCAATTCGCTCAGCCACTATACCGAATGGACGATCGGCCACGTGCATTCCGGCGCTCTCGGCTGGGTGGGAATGATCACCTTCGGGGCGATCTACTACCTGACGCCGAAGCTATGGGGACGCGAGCGTCTCTACAGCCTGCGGATGGTCAACTGGCACTTCTGGCTCGCGACCCTCGGGATCGTCGTCTACGCCGCCGTGCTTTGGGTTGCCGGCATCCAGCAGGGGCTGATGTGGCGCGAGTACAATTCCCAGGGCTTCCTCGTCTATTCCTTCGCGGAGACGGTCGCGGCAATGTTTCCCTACTACGTGCTGCGCGCGGTCGGCGGAACGCTTTACCTGGCGGGCGGTCTCGTCATGGCCTGGAACGTGTTCATGACGATCCGCGGCCACCTGCGCGATGAAGCTGCAATCCCAACCACTTTCGCGCCCCAACTACAGCCTGCCGAATGAGGTGAGACATGGCATCGATACTAGATAAACATCAGATCCTCGAGAAGAACGCGACGCTTCTTCTCGTCGGTTCGCTGCTCGTCGTGAGCATCGGCGGCATCGTCGAAATCGCACCGCTGTTCTACCTGCAGAACACGATTGAAAAGGTGGAAGGCATGCGGCCGTATACGCCGCTCGAATTGGCCGGCCGGAATATCTACATCCGCGAAGGCTGCTACCTCTGCCACAGCCAGATGATCAGGCCGTTCCGCGACGAGGTCGAACGCTACGGCCATTATTCGCTCGCGGCCGAGTCCATGTACGATCATCCTTTCCAATGGGGATCCAAGCGAACCGGGCCGGATCTGGCCCGTGTCGGCGCACGTTACTCCAACGAATGGCATGTCCAGCATCTCGCCGATCCACGGGCGGTCGTGCCGGAGTCGATCATGCCGAGTTACGCCTTCCTCAAAGAGCAGAGGGTGACGGTCAAGGACGTGGGAATGGACCTGAAGGCCAACGAGGACGTGGGCGTGCCCTATAACGACGACATGCTGGCGAACGCGGAGGCCGACATGAAGGCCCAAGCCGATCCGAACGCAGATACGACGGCCCTGCTTTCCCGCTATCCGAAGGCGAAGACCGGCGATTTCGACGGCGATCCTGCTGCGCTGACCGAAATGGATGCCCTGGTGTCCTACCTGCAGATGCTCGGAACGTTGGTCGATTTCTCGACCTACGACGACGCGACCGGCTACCGATGAGGTGATCCATGGAAACCTACACTGCAATGAGACACTTCGCCGACAGCTGGGGCCTTTTGGCCATGGCGGCATTCTTCGTCGGCGCGGTTGTGTTCACCCTTCGCCCAGGCAGCAAGCAAACCGCGAAAGAAGCCGCCGATATTCCCTTGAAGGACGATTAAGATGTCGGAAAAACATATCGATGAATTTAGCGGCGTCGAAACGACCGGGCATGAATGGGACGGCATCCGCGAACTCAACAATCCGATGCCCCGCTGGTGGGTGTGGACCTTCTACGCCACCATTGTCTGGGCGTTGGGCTATGTGATCGCATATCCCGCGATCCCGATGGTTACCGACGCCACCAAGGGCATGCTGGGTTTCTCCAGCCGCGCCGAGTTGCAGCAGAATCTGGATCAGGCCAAAGTATCGCAGACGACGCTGCGTGATCTGATCGCCGCCAAGACGGTGCACGAGATCGATTCCGATTCTGCCCTTCGCGAATTCGCGGTCGCCGGCGGCGCGTCTGCATTCAAGGTGAACTGCGCGCCGTGCCATGGCTCGGGAGCAAGCGGCGGTCCGGGATTTCCGAACCTCAACGACGACGATTGGCTGTGGGGTGGAGACCTGGATGCCATCCAGGCGACGATCGCGCATGGAATTCGCTTCAACGAGGATACGGACACTCATGCTTCCGAGATGCCGCCCTTTGCCGATGTTCTGGATCCCCTCCAGACAAGGCAGGTCGCGGCTTACGTCTGGGGACTGACCAATACACCGTCGGACCCCGGCCTCGCAGAGGCCGGAAAACAGGTCTTCGTCGATAACTGTGCCGCATGTCACGGCGACGACGCCAAAGGAAAAGCCGAAATGGGCGCGCCGGATCTCGCCGATGCGATCTGGCTGAAGGCACGCGGCGAGGATGCGATCACCCGTCAGGTGGCCGCTCCCAAGCATGGCGTCATGCCTGCCTGGGCAGGGCGCCTCGGCGATACGACGGTCAAGGAACTTACGATTTTCGTCCATTCGCTTGGCGGCGGGACGTGAGGAGAAAAGCCATGGCAGCTCACGGCCACAACCCGATCCTCGATCTCTATGGCACGCCGCGCGCCACCATACGATTGCGTGTGTCGGCGAGCGCCAAGGCCACGCCGCCCCCTTCCGATCAGGACGACCCGGCAAAGATCGGCAGTTCGATCGTCAGTTTGAGCTGCCTCAAAGACCACGAGCAGACAAGCCGCTAGAGCCTCGTCGAGGACGTCCCAGCGGTAGTTGTTCCCCCGCAGCTCCTGCAGGCCGCGCCCTCTGTCCAGGGCGTGGCCTTTTCCTTTCGCGGGAAGGCCTTGTCTCTTGATCTGCATCAAGGAACGGATGCGCGGCAGATGGGACAAAGGCGGGTGAAATCGGACAGGTCCCATGAACCTCTACACTGCACCATATCCCGATAACATCGAGCGGCTCAATGTCGAGCCGGTCAATGCCCGTCGCAACCGGCAACCTCTCTACGCACCTCGGAGGAAGGTCTTTCCCAAGCGTGCAGAGGGACGATTCCGTCGGATCAAGTGGATCGTCATGCTGGTTACGCTCGGCATCTACTATCTCGCGCCATGGATTAGCTGGGATCGCGGTCCTTACGCGCCTGACCAGGCAATCCTCATCGACCTTTCCTCACGGCGCTTCTTCTTTTTCTTCATCGAAATCTGGCCTCAGGAATTTTATTATGTAGCGGGCCTGCTCGTCATGGCGGGGTTCGGGCTGTTTCTCGTCACTTCCGCGGTTGGCCGCGCATGGTGCGGCTACACTTGTCCGCAGACGGTCTGGGTTGATCTTTTTCTCGTCGTCGAACGTGCGATAGAAGGCGATCGAAACGCGCGAATGAAGCTTGACGCTAGCCCTATGAGCTTTGCCAAGCTGAGGAAGCGTGTCGTCAAACACTCGATCTGGCTGCTGATCGGCATCGTCACAGGCGGAGCGTGGATCTTTTATTTTGCCGACGCGCCGAGTCTGCTTGTTTCGCTGTTCACCGGCCACGCTCCTGCAGCCGCCTACACCACCGTCGCCATCCTTACTGCGACGACCTATGTGCTCGGCGGTCTCATGCGAGAGCAGGTGTGCACCTATATGTGCCCGTGGCCACGCATCCAGGGTGCGATGCTCGACGAAAATTCTCTCGTCGTCACCTACAATGACTGGCGGGGCGAGCAGCGGTCGCGTCACGCCAAGAAGGCTTTAGTCAATGGCCTATCGGTCGGGGATTGCGTGGATTGCAATGCCTGCGTGGCGGTGTGTCCGATGGGAATCGACATTCGCGACGGACAGCAGATGGAGTGCATCACATGCGCTCTCTGCATTGACGCCTGCGACGGTGTCATGGATAAGCTCGGAAAGCCTCGCGGCCTGATCGCCTACGCCACGCTGAGCGAATACTCAAGCAACATGTCGCTTGCCACCGACGAAGGACGAACGGCCGTCCAACCCTCCAGAGTTCGAAACGAGGATGGGACCTTCATTCCGGCGATCCGGCATTTCAACTGGCGGATCATCTTTCGTCCGAGAACCGTGTTTTACGCAGTCGCCTGGGCGTCGGTCGGCGTGGCCATGCTCGTCCATCTCACCTTTCGGGAGCGCCTTGAACTCAACGTCGTTCACGACCGAAACCCCCAATATGTTCTGGAAAGCGACGGCTCGCTGCGGAATGGCTACACGCTTCGTATCCTGAACATGGTGCCGACGCCTAGGGATGTGAACATAAGCCTGGTCGGGCTGGAGGGGGCGACGATGCGCATTCCCGAGTTCGGCAAGGAAGACGCTCGCAGCTTTACAGTCCATGCCGAACCCGACGCCGCCACGACGCTGAAGGTCTTCGTTACGCGCAAGCCTACCGGAGCCGCGATCAATGAATTTCTGTTCGTTATCGAAGATACCGAGCATGCCGACCGGGCAACCTACCGCGCGGCGTTCAATGCACCGGGAGACATCAAATGAAGACCTCCGCTCAAGGTTTTACAGGCTTGCACATGCTGCTTTCGACCTCGGCATTCTTTGGCGTGGTGATCGCGGTGAACGTCACCATGGCCTTCTATGCCTCTTCCAGCTGGAGCGGTCTGGTCGTGGAAAACACCTATGTCGCCAGTCAGGAGTTCAACCGCAAAGCGGCGGCGATGAAGGCAATGGCCGCTTCCGGCATCGAGGGCAACCTCTCCATAAAGGGGCACGAGATCCGCTACGATATTCACGACAAGAGCGGATCGCCTGCGATCGTCGACGACGTCATTCTGAATTTCAAACGTCCGGTCGGAGACCACGAGGACTTCCTCCTTACGCTCAGGAAGACAGCCGCGGGGCGGTTCGAAGCGGAGCATGATCTAGCCGACGGTGACTGGATCGTCGAGGCCATCTCGCGAAACGGCGGCGTGGTCGTCATGCATGAGGCAAAACGCATCGATACCGCGGAGTTAGGCCAGTGAGCTGCTGTACCATGGACGCAGAAAGCGTGCTTGCCCTCAGCACGACATCATTCAGTGCCGAAGAGGTTCGCCTTGCGAGCCAGCCGCTCGGCGAAGGATTGCGCCAGCTGGACCTGAGCGTCCCCGACGCCCACTGCGGTGGCTGCATTTCGACCATCGAAAGGGCGTTGTTGGCGCTTTCCTTCGTCAAGACAGCGCGAGTCAATCTCACGGCTCGAAGGGTGAGCTGCGTCTACCAGGAGGAGATAGAGACACGCGCAACCGATCCGTCCAAGATCCTGGCAGCGATCAACTCGGCCGGATATCGCGCGCATCTCTTCACGCCCTCAGCTCCCGAGAACGACAAGACCAGAAATCAACTTCTCCTCGCGATCGGCGTGTCCGGTTTTGCCGCTGCCAACATCATGTTGCTCTCGATATCGGTCTGGTCGGGTGCAGATGCTGCGACGCGCGACATGTTTCATTGGATCTCGGCGATGATAGCAGCGCCCGCGCTGGTCTATGCGGGGCGCTTCTTCTTCAAATCGGCCTGGAATGCGCTGCGGCACCGGCGCACCAACATGGACGTTCCGATTTCGCTCGCCGTGACGCTCTCCTATGCCGTTTCATTGTGGGAGACCGTCCATCACGGCGAGCATGCGTGGTTCGACGCTTCGGTCTCGCTGCTCTTCTTCCTGCTGATCGGCAGAACCCTCGATCATGTCATGCGCGAAAAGGCTCGGGCGGCGATCAACGGACTCGCAAGACTGGCGCCGCGCGGATCATTGCTGATCAATCCGGACGGGTCGCGACGCTACATTGCGGTAGATGAGATCGCGGCGGGGGATGAAATCTCGATAGCCGCAGGCGAACGGGTTCCCGTCGATGGCATAATCGTCAGCGGAGAGAGCGACCTGGACCTCTCCATCGTCACCGGCGAGAGCAGCCCGGTCGCCGTCGCCAGCAACAGCGAAGTGAGTTCCGGGGCGATGAATCTGACCGGCTCCCTCGTGCTGCGGGCGACAAGAATTGCCAAGGATTCGCTTCTCTCGGAGATCATCGGCCTCATGGAAGCCGCCGAGGGCGGAAGAGCTCGCTATCGAAGGATCGCCGATCGCGCTGCGACGCTCTATTCTCCGGTCGTGCATCTGCTGGCGCTGGTCTCCTTCCTTGCCTGGGGCCTCCTGGGCGGAGACTGGAAACAGGCCATGCTGGTCGCCGTTGCGGTGCTGATCATTACCTGCCCATGCGCATTGGGTCTTGCCGTACCTGTGGTCCAGGTCGTCGCCACGGGCGAACTTTTCCGGAAGGGCATCATGGTGAAGGACGGCTCAGCACTCGAAAGACTGGCCGAAACCGACACCGTGGCCTTTGACAAGACGGGCACCTTGACGATCGGCAGTTCGCGCCTTGTCAGAGTGGATGCCATGGACGAGAGCGCCACCGCGATCGCCCGTGGATTGGCAGCGCATTCACGGCATCCCCTTTCTCGGGCCCTGGTACGGGACACCGAAACCGACCTCATGTCCTTCGACATCGTCACGGAAATCCCCGGCGGGGGACTGGAAGCCAGGAACGGAGCAGATGTCTATCGATTGGGCAACTTGGCGTTTGCCTGCGGAACCAGCATCGTGCCCCGCACCGCCGACAGTCCGTTCTCGGAAGTGGTCCTGTCGAAGAATGGTGTCGATCTTGCTCGCTTCTTCTTCGATGACACGCTTCGTCCGGGTGCTTGCGAGGCAATCGACCGGCTCGATGCAGCCGGCCTTGAAACGCTGATCGTGTCCGGAGACAGGCAGACCGTCGTCGACAATACGGCGCATGCCCTGGGTATCGACAGGGCTTTGGGCTCTCTGACGCCGAAACAGAAGGTCGAGGAATGCCAGAGGCTGAATGGCGAAGGTCGTCGCGTGCTCATGGTTGGCGACGGGATCAACGACGCCCCGGCACTTGCAGCCGCGCATGTCTCGATGGCGCCGGCCACAGCCTCCGATATCGGAAGACAGGCGGCCGACCTGGTTTTCTTCAACGATCGCCTTGACGCTGTTCCGGAAGCGATCGCCGTTGCGCGACGATCCGCCAGCCTCATCCGGCAGAACTTCGCTCTCGCCATCGGTTACAACGTTCTGGCAGTGCCGATCGCCATCGCCGGATTGGCGACGCCGCTGATAGCGGCGGTGGCAATGTCGACATCCTCGATCATCGTCGTGACGAACGCCCTGCGCCTGAACGCCTTCGGCAAGCGTCGGGATATGCACATTCGAGGGCGGATCGGCAGGAGTGAGGAGGTCAAAGCCGCATGAACATGTTGATCTATCTCATACCGATCGCGCTGTTGATGGGAGGAATAGGGCTCCTGGCATTCCTTTGGTCGCTAAAGAGCGGCCAGTATGACGACCTTCAAGGCGCCGCCTGGCGGATCCTCGCCGAGGACGAAACCGATCAACGAGAACCCTGACCGCAGTGGGTCCAAACACGAAAGGAAGATGGATGCTTGCGAAAAATTCTATGCTTCTGCAGTCTGACCTGTTTGCTGGCTTGGATCAGGCGACTGTGGAGCAATTCACCGGAACGGCTGAGTTTCGAACCTTCGCCGCTGACGAGAAGATCGTAGCCGAGGGCCAGCAGGAATCGTTCGTCTACTGCGTCATGAACGGGTTTGTGCGACTTTCAAAATCGGAATCCGCCGGGCGCGAAGCGGATATCTGCGTGTGCGAGCCGGGCGACACCTTTGGAGAATATCTACTCGCGGGGGGCGGCTCCTACGCTTATAGCGCGCGGTCCGCCGACGGGGCCGAGGTCGCGCTGTTTGCGCTTGCGGAGTTGCAGGCGTTCGCCGACCAACATCCGGTCGTACACAGGAACGTCATGCGCATCATGGGCAGGCACCTGCTGGGCGCGATGGATTGTATTGCCGGAGACCGCTTGCTCACAGCCGCGCAACGGGTGGCAAACTACCTTATGAGCCGCTGCCCCGCCTCGGCGGCCACCTCGCGGGTTACGTTCCGCCTTCCTTACCGAAAGCGAATCCTGGCCGGCAAACTGGGACTGGCGCCGGAAGCCCTTTCCCGCGCGTTTGCGGCGCTCGCCCCGTCGGGGGTCGAAGTCAGAGGCAAGGTCGTCCTCGTCGATAGCGTCGACCTGCTGCGGGAGGCATGTTAACCGTTGGATCACCGGGCCACATGTTGAAGTTCGCCGCGCTGTTCCTGCCATTAACTACCATGTCAATGGGGTACCTGTTCGCCGCAGACTCAAGCCTCTCAAGGCCTCCACACACTACGAGTTCATTTGCAAAGCATGGGCTTCATAACCCGAGCGCTTCACCAGATTCGCTCTATCTAATGCCAGGTCTAAACATCCAGCGCGTGCCAATCATTTTATTATCTATCGCGGAGTTCGGGGAACCGGAAGAATCCGACTAGCCCAATAGTGTCGATCCTATTAGTAACGCAATGATGCGGGCATTTATTCCGACATAGGCTTTAAATGCTCGAGCCGAGTGCTTCAGATTACGGCGATATCACAAGCTTTTCGCGTGCCCAGGAAGCCCTGTTAACCCACGTTCGTTCACCTCTTGTACGACCCTTGGGACGGCATCGCGTTCTAGGTCAAGGTGGTTCATCAACGCGGACTCCACCAAGTTTGTCGCGGCGCCTAGTTCAGACATTGCGGCAATTAATTTCTCGAGGCTTTCGACAAATGCGGGCCTAAGTTCCGACGCAGTTATTTCCATTCGTAGAGGGTGAGTGCAAAAACAGAATCGTTGAACGATTTTACATGCCTCGCAATTCGATGCTTCTTCGGCGATTCTAGTAAATATCGCTTCTGCCGTTAGGGCGAGTTCGTCGGGGGACAATTTATCTGCCACGGCCCAGCTCTCTGGGATCTGCGGCCGCTTTCGATTCAACGCCGAGATTAGCGTCTCACTTCCAACAACATAAAAATCTAACAGAGTACCCTCCAACATCGGCCTGGTGAAAAAGCCCTTCTGAGGGATGTATTGGATCTTCCCTTCAGCTGCTAGTCGCTGAAGTGCTTCGCGAATTGGTGTTCGACCAAGATCAAGATTAGACGCCAGATCCTGTTCCCTGAGATGTTGCCCCGGCACACGGCCGTTATTGTGGAGAATTCGTCGAATAGCATCGTAGGCAATATCGGCCTTTGCAGGTTCTGGTTCAGTAGAAAAGTTTGTGTCAGCCCCACGCTGTGGGGGCGCGTTCTTGCAACACCGCATTTGATGGTTTTCCTCTGTCGATGTCCTTCGGGGACCCTACAGGAGCTTATTCATTGATATCGGGCGGCGTTCCGATTCAAGCCCGAATTAATTGGCCTCACCATATCGGCACGCGTTTTAACCCAGGCGAGATTCGGGACCTTTATAACAGCCGCGGCCGCAGCTGGCCGCTATCGCACTCTCTCGCCGCTGAGTTCAACGGAATGGGGCAAGAGGAAGCTGTCACGTTCTCCATCTAAGAGGGCGATCTTCATCTCTGGCCTGTCGGATCTGATTTTGTCTGGGTGCATGTTGTCACGTCGGTTCACCTAAGCCTCCCGTCGCTGACCGGGGTAGACCCCCGTGCCGCTTGTTGACCAGATCTAGACGGCGCTCCGCGATATATCAACACATAACATTGATATTTTTTTTGATATATTTTGGCCTATCGCGCCACCTTAACGTTTTGTTTTTTCTGCTGTTGGCAAAGAACTCAGGCAGCGTCTAATTTGTGACGCATTATCCAGCCCGCTGAAAGGTTTGCGCGGATTTCCGAGTTGGCGATTCCGGTTGGCGGATCGAAAAAGCTCTGGGTGTTTAGTCCCGGCATTTGATGGTGCATTATTTTCGTTAGAATGGAGGGAGGCACTATGGGCCCTAGTAGCCGAGACGAGAGGAGCTAGCAGACTGGATGCGCGACCGACCCAGTCAGCCATTACGGATCGCGAGATGTCTATCCCTAACCGCTCGTACATCTCGGATAGGCGATAGAGGGGAATGTGATCGTCGAATTTAGCGATCATGATATGGGCGAGCAGTCCCGGCCCGGGTTTGCCGCGCTCGATCGGCAGGGTAGGCATCTCGCCAGCTACCGTCGTATCGCCATCCCTGCAGATCATGCGCTTTTCGACATGGCGGACAATCTTAACCGACGCCGGCACGTGCTCCAACACCTGGACCACCCTGTCGGCCGCCTTCAGGAACGATGCGCCACCACAGGTCGGGCAGATGTCGACGTTCCGCGTCACTTCACAGCGGCGTCACCGTCGGCTTCGTTTTGTTTCTGTTGATTGAACAAGAATCGTGATCGCCCGCACTTCCTACCAGGCAAACCGCCATGCATACCGCATTGTCGGGGGAACAACCTAGTTCCATAAATATGCTTACGCCTCAAAAGCTGAGATGCGTCCGCACCTTAGGCGGTTCCTAAGGGAATCAAATGTGGGTGTCGCAGGTTCATATCGGTTCAAGGCGATAGAGCCAGCATCCTATCTTGCGATCTATCCCCTCGACCGTTATACTGTTTTTGAAAAA
>NZ_MRDM01000010.1 GCF_002008165.1 Rhizobium laguerreae | reverse complement strand
TATAGGTGTCGTCGCCCGCACCACCGATCAAACGATCGGCCCCGGCCCCACCATTCAGCACATCGTTGCCGGCGCCGCCGGTGATCGTATTGGCAAGCGCATTACCGTTGCCGGTAAAGCTGGCGGATCCCGTATAGAACAGGTTCTCGACGTTGTTGCTGAGCGTATAGCTCGAAAGCGCCGTCTGGACCGTGTCCGTCCCTTCCTTCGCGTACTCGCTCACAAAATCGAAATTATCGTCGACAATGTAGATGTCGTTGCCCGCCCCGCCCGACATCCAGTCGGAACCAGCCCCTCCAATCAATGTGTCAGCGCCGGCACCACCATAAAGCGAATCATTTCCTGCATTGCCCCAAAGCGTATTGTTCGCTTCGTTGCCTATAATGTTGTCGTTGCCGGAGCCGGCCTGAACGTTCTCGATCAAGGACGCAACGTTACCGTGATAAAGAAGCGCGTTGAAAATGTTGCCGCGGGCGTAGCCATTGTTCGGGCCACCCCACAGATCAGCCAACTGGCTCTGGGAAAAGACCGAGTATCCTCCTGCTCGCAGGTCGATCTTGAGGGTGGTGGTATAAGCGCTCAAATCATAGGTATCGATACCGCCGCCGTCCCAGATTGTCGCGAAGATCCGGTTGGCATCGGGTGTGATGGCCGCCACCCCGTCGACATAGGTGACGCCTTCGTTCGGATTCCACTTATAGACGGTATCGCCATTGTTCGTGGTGTAGTCTGCGCCGTACATTTCCTGCAGGGCGGCGATGTCGAGCATCATGAAGGTCTGTGGCGCCCCGTCATGTTCATACTCGTACCCGTCCCCATTATCTCCGACATATGTACGGTAGGTCATGATTGTGTATTCGACCGAATCGTAGGCACGCGGAACGACCGTGGGATTGTAAAAGAAATCCGGTTCGTGAGCATGTTTCAGCCCGAGAGCGTGACCCAGTTCATGCGCCAGGGTATGGCCCGCATAATTGCCGAACTCCGGATATCGATAATCTTCTTCTGTACCAGCATATTCCGTCCCGAACCAGATATCGCCGCCGCTGCTGCCAGCATCTGGGTAATAAGCCCATGCCGTCGGAGGCAGGGACGACTGAGCGAACCGCACCGTGGCGGTATCGGCGCTTCCCGCTACGAAGTCGGCGTTCGTAAACCCCTCAACCGAAAAGCCGTCATTTGCCGCGTTTCCATAGGATTGCTCCATAAAAAACAAGGCTGCAGACTGCTGTTGCGAGGAAATCGACGAAAAATCGAAATCTTTCTCGCCGCTATAGGAATATGATGTCGAGAGAGTGGGGAACGCATAGGTTATCGTTCCGTCCCAGGCAGTGCCGCTGAAGAGCCCGTCAATTCTCTGATCCCCAGTCGAATTAACGTACTTCATCCAAGTAATAAGGTTCGTCATGAACTACCCGTTTGCCTATTCCATTTCGGCTGCGCCTAGTACCAGTGCCCGCTCTGCCCCAACTCTAGGGAAAATTCAACTAAAAGCTTCATTTCTCTGCAGGAAATTTTTTTGACCTAGTAAGGAACGCTCCTGACTCGCTTTCTCCGCAACTTCTATCGAAGGCCAGAAGACATATTCCAGGATTCTGTGCTCGCCCGTCCGAACCTTCGCAATTGCTGCCACGGCGGCCCTTAAATTGACGTTACGGTCATCTGCTGAAATTTAACAAGTCTCAGGCTCGGTGATGTCGGGAAAGCGAGAGGTCCACATTGTTTCAGCGCCGCCGAGCGTTGTTTCGGCCTGTCGTACCGCGGGCAGCAATCTTGGTGACGTGGGCTGCGGTCGTTCCGTGGCGAGTGAAGGGAAAGCTTCGAGCCTGACGACAGCGTCCTGTCCGACCTGGTGAAGCCGATGTCCTTGTTCAAAGCGTCAATTTGGAGCTCAAACGCGCTCCCCAAAAAAAGCGGCGAAGCTGAAGTCCCGCTGAGCCGGTCAGCTTGAAAGCCTGCTCCGGGCGTTCTCCGCCAATTCCTGCACCCGGTCTACGGGGATGCGGCCGATCAGCATGAAGGCGTGCGTCGCGTTCGACCAGTAGACGACATTCATACCTTTGCGGTTTTCGAGGTCCGGCGCCTTCGGCCCCTTGTCAGACTTGACGATGCACAGCGCCATCGGGCCGGTTTCGGGGTCGAGATAGGCGATCTGGGCCAGCGCCTTACCATCATATTGCAGCAACAGGGCGCGTTTGAAATCGATCCCCGGCAGCGAGACGGCTTCGGGGGAGAGCGACAGACCGAGCTTCTCGTCAAGACCGGCGAGCTGGGCGGCCTGGTCCTCCCTGCCGGGGGCGGGGCCGGCGTACGTTTCGGCGGTATAGAGCGAGATATAGTCGGCGACTACGGCGCGCCATTCGCTGTTTTCGTCCTTTGCCGAAAAGCGTGCTCCGATGCCGATGACGGCGCGGTCGATGGCGATGCCGGCGATCAGCGAGGCGGCGAGCGCGCCGAGGAAGCGGCGGCGGCTGGCGAATACGGGCGCGGGGCTGGATTTTGCGCTTTCCTGCATAGGGATGGCGGCAAGCATCGCCTGCAGCTTCTCGCGCGGCGCTTCGGCGAGCAGCGGGGCGAAGGCCTGCTTGAACGGCTGGCTGGCGCGTGCCAGCAATTCCAGCCGCTCGGCGACGCTCTCGTCTTCCTTCACCATGGCCTCAATGCGGGCAGCCTCTTCGGCCGTCAGTTCGCCGTCGATGAAGGCGGTCAGATCCTCGTCGGAGGGAATGGTCTGTTTCGTCGTCATTGCCGTCCCCCTTCCGGTCCGGTGTCGGAGAGCTTGGCGCGGGCAGCCGCCAGCCGGCTCATCACGGTTCCGATCGGGATATCCAATATGCCTGCAACCTCGCGATAGGAAAGTCCTTCCACATAGGCGAGGAAAACCACCGTTCTCTGCGCCTCGGGCAGCGCATTCACCTGCTTCAGCACCTGACCCGCCATCACATGGGTTTCGGTGTCGTGCGCGCCGTCGAAGATCAGCGTCTCCCCGGCATCGACGAAACCCTGGCCCTGGCGCACCCGGCGGGAGCGGATCTCGTTCAGCCAGATCGAGTGCAGGATCGAAAACAGCCAGCGGTCGAGCCGGGTGCCGGGCATGAACTGATCGGCGCGCTCCAGCGCGCGAAGGCAGGTCGCTTGCACCAGGTCGTCGGCGACATCGCGCTGATGCGAGAGAACGAGACCATAACGCCAGAGCCTTGCCAGATTTTCCGTCAAGCCGCTCCTAATATCCGCTTCACTCGCGATGGCCGCCTCCGCCGATCCTGCATCCCTCGAAACCGCCGGATGAACCGGCGATTCCGTTCTCGCGCGACCATAGGCAGGAAAATGGGTGCGCGCGACCGACATTCTTACGTCCCTTTTGCGGTTCAAGTCTTCCCGCCGTGCCTGCTGATCAGATCTTCGATGGGTCGAGGATTGCGGCGTTCAGGTCCTGATATTCCTCGCAGCCGGTGCCGCAGATCGCCTTGATTGTCTTCAATTGGTCCTTGGCGAGATCGAGCTGACCCTTGATGACATAGGCTTCACCGAGATATTCGCGGACCTTAGCGTATTGCGGGTCCATCTTCACCGACTGCAGGTAATAGGAGATGCCCTCGTCGGTGCGGCCGAGCTTGCGGGTGGCGTAGCCGCGATAGTTCAGCACTTCGGCAGTGTTCTGATCCTTGACCGTGTCGAGCACCGCAAGCGCCTCCTCATAACGACCGGCCTTGGCCAGCGAATAGGCATAGTCGGCGCGGTTCTCGTCGGAGACGTTAGCGCTCTGCTGCTTGACGCATTTCTTGGTCTTCTGGTCGTAGATCTCGCCCTTCTTGCAGGTGGGCGTTGTGCTGCTATCATCGCCAACCGCAAAAACCGGGCCGGAGACAACAGAAGCGGCAAGGCAGCCGCCGAGAATGATGGAAGCGATGCGGGCTGTCATAAACGTCATGGGGAAACTCCTCGGAAGTGACGTTGCGACGAGAGAACACCGCTGCATCCCGATTTATTCGGCTGCCGCTTGCATTTCTTTCTTCACCCTTTCGTGAAGCTTCAGAGCTGAATAATTTGGGCGTCCGCGTGTTTTCCTCCGTTCCGCCGGAGGGACAAGGAGAATTCTGTGACCGACACCGTCAAACTCGTCAGCCTCGCCGTTGCCACACCCGAACATGTCATTTTCCAAAAACAGGCGGTCGAAGCCTCGGCCCGGCTGTTTGCCGACCGCTTCGAGGATTTCCGCCATCTTGCCCGCGTCTTCGACAGCGCCGGCATCGAAAAGCGCCATGCGGCGCGCCCGCTTGCCTGGTTCGACGAGCCGCATGGCTGGCACGACCGGATGCAGGCCTTTGCAGAGGTGGCAGGCGGGCTTTTCGTCGAGGCTGCCGCCTCTGCCCTTCGCCAGGCAGGGCTTGAGGCCGGCGATGTCGACTGTGTCGTGACGGTCTCCTCCACCGGTTTTACGACGCCGAGCCTTGATGCGCAGCTAGCCGGCCGGATGGGTTTCAGACCCGACATCGAACGCGTGCCGGTCTTCGGGCTCGGCTGTGCCGCCGGCGTGTCAGGCTTTGCGATCGCCTCGCGGCTGGCGCGAAGCCGGCCGGGCACTGTTGTGCTTTTCGTCTCGATCGAGCTTTGCACGCTGGCCTTCCGGCTGGACGAGCTGACGCGGCCGAACATCATCGCGACGGCGCTTTTTGGCGACGGCGCGGCCGCCTGCGTGCTGCGATCAGGCGAAGGCGGGCTGGCGGAGGTAGAATCGACCGGCGAGCATCTTTTTCCCGACACGCTCGATATCATGGGCTGGAAGATCGATGACGGCGGCTTCGGCATCGTGCTGGCGCAATCGCTACCGCCCTTTGCCGAAAAGGAGCTCGGCCCGGCGGTAAAGGCCATTCTGGCACGAAACGGGCTGAGGGTGGAGGATATCGACCGCTTCATCTGCCATCCCGGCGGCACGAAGGTGCTGGCCGCAATGGAGAGCGCGCTTTCGATGGTGCCGGGCACGTTGGATCACGAGCGGGCCGTGCTTGCCGAATACGGCAACATGTCCTCGCCGACCATCCTCTTCGTGCTGGAGCGGGCGCTCCGCGCCGGGTTGCCGGCGCGCGCCGCGATGATCGCCATGGGGCCGGGCTTTTCGGCCAGCTGCGTGACGCTCAGGAGGGTCGCATGATGTGGCTGTCGATCGCGCTCCTTGCCTTCGTGACGCTGCAGCGGCTGGGGGAACTTGTGCTCGCCCGGCGCAACACGGCAGCGCTTCTTGCCAGAGGCGCCAGAGAGGTCGCACCCGAGCATTATCCCGTCATGGTGGCGCTGCATGCCGGCTGGATTATCGGCCTTTGGCTCACTGCACCGGGCAGGCCTGTCGCGCTCTTCTGGTTTCTGGTGTTCATGGGGCTGCAGGCTCTGCGGCTCTGGGTGCTGGCGACGCTGAAAGACCGCTGGACGACGCGCATCATCGTCCTGCCCGGCGCGCCGCTCGTCAGATCCGGGCCCTATCGCTTCCTCCGCCATCCGAACTACGCGATCGTCGTCGGCGAAATCGCCGCCCTTCCCCTCGCCTTCGGCCTGCCGTTTTACGCGATTGTCTTTTCCGTTCTCAACGCGCTTATCCTCTATATCCGTGTGAAGGCTGAAAATGCCGTACTGAAAAGCGCAATGATTTTGAAATGAAAGCGATTTTTCGTTTGCGTCGCAGTATCGGCGCGGGCATTTTCACCCGATAAACAAAGCGGAATTCAAGCGGAAATGACGAAGAACGCAATCGTGCTCGGCGCCGGCATTGTCGGGGTTTCCACGGCCATCCATCTTCAGCGGCGCGGCCGGCAGGTGACGCTGATCGACCGCAAGGATCCGGGCAGCGAAACCTCCTTCGGCAATGCCGGCCTGATCCAGCGCGAAGGTGTGGCACCCTACGGCTTTCCCCAGCAGCTCGGGCTCTTGCTGCGCTATGCGCTGAATAACCGCATCGACGCGCATTATCACCTGCGCACGCTGCCGAGCCAGATCGCCTTTCTCGCCCGCTACTGGTGGAACTCCGATGCGCGGCGCCACGCGATCATCACCCGGGCCTATGCGCCGCTGATCGAAAATTCGATCGTCGAACATAAGGATCTGATCGAAGCGTCGCAGGCCGAAGGGCTGATCCGCAAGGACGGCTGGATGAAGATTTTCCGCACTGAAGCCAAGCGGGACGGCGCTCTTGCAGAGGCAGCACTTTGGCAGAATGAATTCGGCGTGGAGTATGACAGCCTGACTCCGGCCGATATCGCCCGCATGGAACCTCATATGACCGGCGATTTTGCTGGCGGCATCCACTGGCGCGATCCCTGGTCGGTGCTCGACCCGCATGCGCTGACATCGGCCTATCGCCGCTATTTCGAAAGCCTTGGCGGCCGGTTCGTCACGGGTGATGCCGCCTCGCTCGGTCCGTTCGGCTCCGGCTGGAAGATCATGACGGCGGAAGGTCCGCTCGAAGCCGAGGATGCGGTTTTAGCGCTCGGCCCCTGGGCGGCCGTTGCGACGCGCCGGCTCGGCTATTCCTTCCCGCTCGGCGTCAAGCGCGGCTATCACATGCATTATGCCACTGAGGGCAATGCCGTGCTCAACAACTGGACGCTCGATGCCGAGCGCGGCTATCTCCTTGCGCCGATGAACCGCGGCATCCGGCTGACGACAGGGGCGGAGTTTGCAACGCTCGATGCGCCGAAGACGCCGGTCCAGCTCGACCGCGCCGAAGCCGTGGCCCGCACGATCTTCCCGCTCGGAGGCAGGCTCGATCCCGAGCCTTGGATGGGTGCGCGACCCTGCACGCCAGACATGATGCCGATCATCGGCAAGGCGCCGCGCCATCAGGGCCTGTGGTTTGCCTTCGGCCATGCCCATCACGGCCTGACGCTCGGGCCGGTGACCGGCCGTGTGCTTGCCGAAGTCATCACCGGCGAAACGCCGTTCATCGATATCGCGGCCTATTCGCCGCAGCGTTTCAACCCGTAACACCGAGCGCGGCAAGGCCTTTAAAGGCCTTTGTCGCAATGCCTTCTACCGTGTCGTCGATATCGACGGTGACGACACCTTGCTCGCCTGTCGGCACCTCAAGTGTGGCCAGCTGGCTATCGAGCAACGAGACCGGCATGAAATGTCCCTTGCGCTCGGCCATACGCCTCATCAGCAGCGCTCTGGAACCTTCGAGATAAACGAAGAACAGATTGCCGCCGGCAGCGGCCCGTAGCCTGTCGCGATAGATGCGCTTCAGTGCCGAGCAGGAAACGATGATGCCCTCGCTCTTTTCCAGCGAGGCCTTGATGTCTTCGCCGATGCGGTCGAGCCAGGGCATCCGGTCCTCATCGGTCAGCGGAATGCCCTTCGACATCTTCTCGACATTGGCGGCGGGATGAAGCGCATCGCCTTCGACGAAGGCCAGGCGCAGCGCTTCGGCAAGCTTCTCGCCGACGGAGGATTTACCGCAGCCGCTGACCCCCATGACGATGATCGCATGAGGCCTGTTCATCTGCTCATCCGGCATGTTTACTCCTCAGCTTATCTTCCCGCTCAGTCGAGCGGGAAATGACAGGCATATTGTTGTGCGCCTTCTCCCCTTAATTCGGGAGAAACCTGGCGACAATAGTCCTGCGCCTTCCAGCAGCGCGGATTGAAGTGGCAGCCCGACGGCGGCTTCAAGGGCGACGGCAGTTCGCCCTGCAGGCGGATGCGGGTCTTCTCGCGCTCGGGATCGGCGATCGGGGTCGCCGACAACAAGGCGGCCGTATAGGGATGGCGCGGCCGGGCGAAGACTTCAGCGGCAGGGCCGGTTTCGATCGGGCGGCCGAGATACATGACCATCACCTCGTCGGCGATGTGATGGACGACCGAGAGACCGTGCGAGATGAAGAGATAGGCAAGGCCCATCTCCTTCTGCAGGTCCATCAGCAAGTTCAGCACCTGCGCCTGGATCGACAGATCAAGGGCCGAAACCGGCTCGTCGAGCACCAGCACTTTCGGCCGCAGCATCAGGGCGCGGGCAATGGCGATGCGCTGGCGCTGGCCGCCGGAGAACATATGGGGGTAACGGCCATGATGCTCCGGGCGCAGGCCGACGCGGGCCATCATCTCCTCCACCTTGCGGCGGCGGGCGGCCGCGTCGAGATTGGTGTTGATCTTCAGCGGCTCTTCAAGAATCGCGCCGACCTTCTGGCGCGGGTTGAGCGAGCCGTAAGGATTCTGGAAGACGATCTGCACCTGGCTGCGCAAGCTGCGGTCGCCGACACGCGCCGGCTTGCCGTCAATCAGCAATTCGCCGGCCGTCGGATCCTCGATCATCGTGACCAGACGGGCGAGTGTCGACTTGCCACAGCCGGATTCGCCGACGACGGCGAGCGTCTTGCCGGAATGCAGGCTGAAGCTGACGCCGTTCAGCGCCTTGACGGTGGCGTCGGCTTTGAAGAGACCGCGGTTGACCGTGTAGAAACGGGCGAGATCCCTGGCCTCGAGAACAGCGCCCGTCATACCAGGTCTCCTGCAGTTTCAACGGCGATGACACCGGGATGCCCCAGCGGCTTGCCGTCCTTCAATGGATAATTGCACAAAGCCTGGCCGAGCTCCGGGCCCTGGCGCACCACGCCGCGATCGCATTCGACCGTGGCATAACCGCAGCGCGGCGCGAAGAGACAGCCCGTCGGGCGGCCGTGCTGGCCGGGAACGACACCGGCGATCGAGGGCAGACGCTGGCCGACCTTGGCGCGTTCCGGCAGGGCGGCGAGCAGAGCTGCCGTATAGGGATGATGCGGATCGCGAAACAGCGCCCTCACCGGCTGCTCCTCGACCTTCTGGCCGGCATATTGTACCTGCACGCGCTCGGCGGTTTCAGCAACGACACCCATGTCGTGGGTGATCAACACCAGCGCCATGCCGTGCTCCTTCTGCAGACGCACGAGCAGATCGAGGATTTGCGCCTGGATCGTCACGTCGAGCGCTGTCGTCGGCTCGTCGGCGATCAGGAGCTTCGGATTGCAGGCGAGCGCCATGGCGATCATGACGCGCTGGCTCATGCCACCAGACATCTGATGCGGGAAGTTCGACAGGCGGTCTTCCGGGGCCGGAATGCCGACGAGGTTCAGGAGCTCGATAGAGCGTTCGCGGCGCTCCTTGCGGTTGAGGCCCATATGAAAGCGCAGGGTCTCGCCGAGCTGGAAACCGACCGTGAAGCACGGATTGAGGCTCGACATCGGCTCCTGGAAGATCATCGCCATATCCTTGCCGATGATCCTGCGGCGCTGGCGGGCGGAGATACCGCGCAGATCCTTGCCGTCGAACTGCATGCGGTCGGCGGTGATCTTCGCCGTCCAGGGCAAAAGCCCCATCAGGGCCAGCATGGCCACGGATTTACCCGAGCCGGATTCGCCGACGACCGACAGGATCTCGCCCTTGTCGCAGGCAAGAGACACGCCGTCGACGGCGCGGAAGAGACCGGAAGAGGTCTGGAATTCGACCGTCAGATTTTCAATCTCGAGGAGTGACATCACGACCTCTTCAGTTTGGGATCGAGCGCGTCGCGCAAGCCGTCACCCATCAGGTTGATGGCGAGAACGGTAATGAGGATGGCAAGACCCGGGAATGTCACCACCCACCAGGCGCGCGAGATGAACTCACGGGATTCGGCCAGCATTGTCCCCCATTCGGGTGTCGGCGGCTGGGCGCCCATGCCGAGAAAGCCGAGGGCGGCGGCATCGAGAATTGCCGCCGAGAAAGCGAGCGTCGCCTGAACGATCAGTGGCCCAAGACAGTTTGGCAGGATCGTCTTGAACATTAACCGGAAGGTGCCGGCACCGGCGACACGCGAGGCGATCACATATTCCTTCTCCCGCTCTGAAATGACTGAGGCCCGCGTCAGCCGGACGAAATGCGGCTGGTTGACCAGCGAAATCGCGATCATCGCGTTGGTGAGGCCAGGCCCGAGCACGGCCACCAGCACGAGAGCCAACAGCAGCGACGGGAAGGCCAGGATGATGTCCATTAGGCGCATGATTGCCGTATCGATCTTACCGCGGAAAAATCCGGCAACGAGCCCGATCAGGACTCCCGAAATGACCGAAAGCGTGACGACGACGACGCCGATGAAGAGCGAGAACCGCGCGCCGTAGATGAGGCGCGAGAGGATGTCGCGGCCGACGGCATCCGTTCCGAGCGGGTAGGAGGCGCTGCCCGCCTCCATCCAGAACGGTACGGCCAGCAGCACCTGGCGGTTCTGCTCGTTCGGCTGATGTGGCGCAAAGAGCGGCGCAAGGACTGCAACGACCAGGATGATGCTGAACACCACGAGGCCGATGACGGCGCCCTTGTTGCGGGAGAAATAATGCCAGAACTCCGCAAGAGCGGATGGCTGGCCGGTTTTGACGGTGACCGTGCTCATGGACCGCTCCTAATGACGAATGCGCGGATTGATGAAGCCATAGAGAACATCAACAATCAGATTGACCAGCATGATGACGCCCGCGATCAGCAGAAGGCCGCCCTGGACGACGGCGTAATCGCGCTTGAAGACCGAATCGACCATCCATTTGCCGATACCTGGCCAGGAGAAGATCGTCTCGGTGAGGATGGCGCCGGCAAGAAGAACGCCGATCTGCAGACCGATCGTGGTGATGACAGGGATCATCGCATTGCGCAGCGCATGCACGCCGACGACGCGCAGCGGCTTCAAGCCTTTGGAGCGTGCGGTCCGGACATAGTCCTCGCCCAACACTTCGAGCATCGCCGAACGCGTCTGGCGTGCGATGACGGCGAGCGGGATGGTTGCCAACACGATGGTCGGCAGAATGAGGTAGCTGACGGCCGAGGCGAAGGCTCCCTTCTGGCCCGACAGCAGGCTGTCGACGAGCATGAATCCGGTGACCGGCTTGAAGAAATACATCAGCGAGATGCGGCCGGAAACCGGCGTCCAGCCGAGATAGCCGGAGAAGAAGATGATGAGCAGCAGACCCCACCAGAAAATCGGCATGGAATAACCGATGAGGGCAACTCCCATCACGCTCTGATCGAACCACGTGCCTCGCTTGACGGCCGCAAAGACGCCGGCGGGCACGCCAAGACAGACGGCGATAATGATGGCACAGAGCGAAAGCTCCAGTGTTGCCGGGAACAATGTGAAGAACTCGCCGAGAACGGGCCGCTTGGTGACGATCGAGGTGCCGAGATCGCCTTGCAGCACTTTTCCGAGATAATCGAAATACTGCACATATATGGGCCGGTCGAAACCGAGATCGTGCATGATCTGGGCGTGACGTTCCGGCGCCATCACACGTTCACCCGACAAAAGCATGACGGGGTCGCCGGGGATCATGCGGATGAACGAGAAGGCTATCAGCGAAACGCCAAGGAATGTCGGGATCAGCACCGCGAGGCGGCCGATGAAAAAACGCAACATAGCAGGTTTTCCAATAGTTTCCGGCGGTCAGGGGAACCTGACCGCCGGCCGCACCCGGCGTTGACCGGGCAGTTTACAGATTTTTTATTATTCGGAAATGTCCACACCGTCGAAGCGGTGAATTCCGAGCGGGTCCATGAAGAAGCCCGAGACCTTCTTGCTCATCGGAACGAAGACCAATGAGTGGTTAATCGTATTCCAGGGAGCTTCCTTCTTGAAGATCAGCTGAGCCTGCTCATAGGCCTTCGTGCGCTCGGCGACGTCGGCCGTCAGCTTGGCCTTCGTCATCAGATCGTCGAATTCCTTGTTGCACCACTGAGCGCGGTTGTTGCCGCCGACAGCATCGCAGCCAAGCAACGTATCCATGAAGTTGTCAGGGTCGCCGTTGTCGCCGGTCCAGCCAAGGATGACGGCACCGTCGCGATTCTTGTCGGACGAGAGCTTCAGATATTCGGCCCATTCATGGGTGACGATTTCCGCATCGACGCCGACCTTGGCCAAGTCGGCCTGCATCAATTCTGCGGCGCGGCGCGCGTTCAACATGTACGGACGCGAAACCGGCATCGCCCAGATCTTCATCTTCAGATCCTTGACGCCGGCATCTGCCAGCATCTTCTTCGACGCATCGGGATCGTACTTGTCGTCTACGACGGCATCGTTATAGGACCACATCGTCGGCGGGATCGGGTTCTTGGCAACGGCCGCAGCACCCTGGAAGACGGCGTCGACGATCGCCTGCTTGTTGATCGCCATGTTCAGCGCCTTGCGGACTTCGGCCTTGTCGAAGGGAGCAATCAAGGTGTTGTAGGCGAGATACGAAACGTTCAGGCCGGCCTGCTCGAGCACGGTCAGGTTCTCGTCCTTCTTGAGTTCGGCGACGTCGGCCGCATTCGGATAGGGAATGAGGTGGCATTCGCCGGCCTTCAGCTTCTGCGCGCGGACGGCAGCATCAGAGGTGATCGCGAAAACCAGATCGTCGATCTTTTCCTTGCCCTTGAAATAGGTTTCGTTCGCCTTGTAGCGGATGACGGCATCCGGCTGGTAGGCGACGAAGGTGAACGGGCCGGTGCCGAGCGGCTGCTGGTTGAGCTGCGCCATCTTGCCGTCGGCGGCAAGCTTGTCGGCATATTCCTTGGAGACGATCGAGGCGAAGTCCATGGCCAGGTCGGCGAGGAACGGCGCTTCGGGATGATTGAGGACAAACTTGACGGTGAGGTCATCGACCTTCTCGATCGACTTGATCAGCTCGGGAAAGCCCATGCCGGCCGCGTATTCGTAGGAACCGCCCTCGACATACTTGTTCCACGGATTGTCAGACTTGAGCTGACGCTCGAACGAGAAGATGACGTCGTCGGCGTTGAGATCGCGCGTCGGCGTGAAGAAGTCGGTAGTCTGGAACTTGACGCCAGGATGAAGCTTGAAAGTGTATTCCGTGCCGTCGGCCGAAACGCTCCAGCTATCGGCCAGGCCCGGCTCGATCTCGGTCCCGCCATGCTTGAATTCGACGAGGCGGCTATAGACTGTGCGCGACGACGCGTCGAAGGTCGTGCCTGCCGTATAGAGGCTGGGGTCGAAGCCTTCCGGCGAGCCCTCGGAGCAATAAACAAGGGTCTTGGACCAGGCCGACGTCGCCATGACGGAAATCAGGGCCGTCGCTGCCAGCAGGACAGAGATCTTTTTCATAATATTGTTTCCCGGTTGTTCTTTTTTGATGTTTGGAGACCGTAGATTGCCATCTCGGTCGACGCTCGATGGAACGATATTTATTTACTGAAAGCAACGGGCTACGCAGAAAATTTTTCCAGCTGGACAATTTTAGAAATTTTCCGTCAAAAATCAGCCTCATTCGGAAATATTCGCACAAAAAAGAACGAAATTTTGTCGCATTTGGTATAAAAGCGCGCCCATCGCGACACGCAGCCGGCATTTCCCCGTATTCCTGATGCCAAGGAGATGCCCGCAAAAACAAAAACCGCGGTTGCTGGGGGCAACCGCGGTTCAGAAGTTCATCCTGGTCTTTTGATCAGGCGGCAGGGGCAACGATCGCGGGTTTGCGATAGGCCGGCTCGCCGGTGATTCCGAGAAGGAAATTGATCTGCGGACGCGCCTTGACGAGGTCGTCGATGGAGTATTCCGACAGCACGGCAAAGAAAGCGTTGAGCGCCTTGCGCAGCGCCGAATTCAAACCGCAGCTGTCGACCAGCGGGCATTCGACCTCACCGTCATCCTCAAAGCACTCGGCCATGGCGAAGTTGTCTTCCGTCACCCGAACGACGTCGAAAAGACTGATGTCGGCGGCCGGTTTGCCCAAGCGCACGCCGCCGTTGCGACCGCGCACGGTTTCGACCAGACCCGCCTTGTTCAGCGGCTGGAGGATCTTGAAAAGAAAGAGCTCGGAAACGCCATAGGCCCTGGCGATTTCCGGAATCCGGCTCAAGTGCCCGTCGTTGGCAGCACAATACATCAACATGCGAACCGCATAGTTCGTCTGCTTCGTCAACCGCATGCCATTCTCCTGACTCGTCTGTTCAGACCTATATAGGCGGTTTGCTAGTTTTGAACAATTCCAAAATATGAAATTCGCATTCAGCTTATGAGGCCATTTGCCGCGACGTCAATCCCGCCTTAGGACCTCGACGTAATCGAGGATCGCCTGTTTGCGCTCGGGTGTGCCTGGATGGGTGGACAACATGCTGGTGCGGGAGTGGTCGCCGAGCTTGGCTTCCAGCAGATCGAAAAACCTGGCGATCGCGACAGGATCCATACCGGCCTTGCGCATCAGTTCGACCGAGCGCCGGTCAGCTTCAGCCTCGGCGCTGCGGGAATAGGACAATGCGAGCAGACCGCCTCCTTGCGTCAGGATATCCTCGACGCCGGAGCCGATATCGCCGGCAATCAGCATGACGAGACCGGCGATGCCCGCGGCCCGATAGAGCTGCCTCAGGCTGTGCTTGTATTCGACATGGCCGATCTCGTGGGCGAGAACGCCTGTTATCATCTCGTCATGGCCACCCACCAATTCGATCAACTGGTCGGTGAGGACGATATTGCCGTCGGGAAGCGCGAAGGCATTGGGACCGATCAATCCTCCATTGCGAAAATTCAGGACATAGCGCTCGGCGCCGCCTTCGGCATTGGCGGCCACCTTTCGAAAGCGATCGGCGATTTCGGCCTGCCGGATCTCCGTTATGTGGCTTGGAGACAGCGCCGTCGTATCAAGCGTGTTGAGAGCGCCATAGGACATCATCTCAGATACGACAGGCGGCGTCACGAAGATGGCGACTTCGACGAGCGCCGGCAACGCATAACGATAGATTCCGACGGCAAGCAAAACGACCGCGACCGCGAAGACGAAGATGCGGGGATGAAACTCCTCAAGCCGATGCACCCATCCGCTTTTGCCGCCAGCGCGAAGAAAGGCATCGATTGCGTCATTGTCGGCGCTCTCGAAGACCGAACCGTCGGTAAAGACCGCACGCCGGGGGATCGATCCGACGCGCGCCGTAAAGGAGACGTTTCCGATGGCGCCATCGGAAAGAGCCGCATCTTCCGCGGTGACGGCGATGAGGCGCCCGCCCCGCGACAGCAGGCGGGCGGGAACGGCGGCGCTCGAATGAGGCGGATGCCATTCCCCCGTCGCGATGGTTTCTCCGTCAGAAACCAAAATCAAGCCCTTCCATGCTCATATATTCCGAACCGATGGCAGTGCCGCTGGCTTCAAACTGCGTAAAGACCTCGCCGATCTCGCCTTCGATGCGGATCGCTGTGTGCTCGGTGACATAACGCGCCAGCCTAACCGCCGCCCAGGGGCGCATCAGGCCGAGGGTGAGCACCGTCACCACGACGTTCGATATGGCGATCCAGGCATAACGCGCACGGGAAAGATCGCTCCGCAAGACATGCCGGCCGTCGATCTGCGTCGACGACCAGACGATGTTGTGGACGGCTGCCCGATAAAAGAGGCCGGCAAGGCCATAGATGATCAGGACACCGAAGACGGCCAGGTACATTCCCGACACTATCATCACAATATCGGGATCGCGCTCGAACGCGCCAGCGTCATTCGCCTGCATTCCGACGACCGCGATCGCAACCACCGCAACGAGCACGAGGGCGCCCAGCACGACCATCAGGGCCGGGACGAGAAGCGCGCCGTAAAGCGCGCCAACTTTGGGATCCGTTTGAAACGGTCGGTTGCCGTAGCGGAGGTTGTTGAAGATGTAGCGGTTGAGCCAGCGGCTGGCGAAGGGCGCCAGCAGACCCAGCGACAGGACGGCGACGAGGCTTCCGAGCATGACGGAGACGAAGGCGCCGCCGGCAGTGCCGGCGAAATCAAATCGGACGTTGCGATAGCTGGTTACGCGGGCGTTGAAACGAAGGCCCCTCACGATCAGCCAGGGAAGTGCGATGAGGATGAGGACCGTGGTCACCAGCGAGAACAGCGGATGAATCACCGCCAGAATGTTGGCCACGATAACGAAGGCCACCACAATGAGGCGGCCGATAAGGATCTGCATGCCGGTGGCGTGATATTCGAAACTGCGGCCGAGCAGGACGGTGTTGCCGTAGAAATAACGGTTTCGCCGCACCTTCGCCCAGGCCGAATAGATGCCAAGCGTTAGGATCGTCAGAAGAACGTTGACGATCCAGATGCCGAAATATTCCGATGCCCTGCCGGTGAACCTGGCACGCTCGAATGCGTTCGCCGCGGCGCCCGCGGACACTCGATTATCCATATTTTGCTTCCCCCAAAGCGTAACAGGCCCGACCGGCTCATGACTGGAATCACGCGCCCGGCTGCTCATCTGAAAGCAAATCGGGCAAAAATCAACAACTTAGAATCGAAAAATCCGGAGGCCGAAAGGCGCCCCCGGATTGCAGATTGAAGATTGGAAGCTTGTGAAGATTACTTCATCGTCGGCATGACGAATTCGGCGCCGCTCTTGATGCCGGAGGGCCAGCGGGCGGTGACGGTCTTGGTCTTCGTCCAGAACTTGATCGAATCCGTGCCATGCTGGTTGAGGTCGCCGAAGCTCGAGGCCTTCCAGCCGCCGAAGGAGTGGTAGGCGAGCGGAACCGGGATCGGAACGTTGATGCCGATCATGCCGATATTGATGCGCGAGGCGAAATCGCGGGCGGCATCGCCGTCACGGGTGTAGATGGCGACGCCGTTGCCATATTCGTGCTTCATCGGCAGAGACAGCGCCTCCTCATAGTTCTGGGCACGAACGACGGAGAGAACAGGCCCGAAGATCTCGGTCTTGTAGATATCCATCTCAGGCGTAACGTGATCGAACAGGCAACCGCCGACGAAATAGCCGTCTTCATAACCCTGGAGCTTGAAATCGCGGCCGTCGACGACGAGCTTGGCACCTTCCTCGATACCGCGGTCGATCAGGCCGCGAACACGGGTATAGGCTTCCTTGGTGACGAGCGGGCCCATGTCGGCCTTGTCGTCGGTATAGGGGCCGATGCGCAGGGATTCGATCTTCGGCGTCAGCTTCTCGACGAGGCGGTTGGCGGTCTCCTCGCCGACCGGAACGGCAACCGAGATCGCCATGCAGCGCTCGCCAGCCGAACCGTAGCCTGCGCCCATCAGCGCGTTGACGGCCTGATCCAGGTCAGCATCGGGCATGATGATCATGTGGTTCTTGGCGCCGCCGAAGCACTGGGCGCGTTTGCCGTTCATCGCCGCGGTGCCATAGACGTATCGAGCGATCGGCGTAGAGCCGACGAAGGAGACGGCGCCGATATCGGGATCGGTAAGGATCGCGTCGACCGCACCCTTGTCGCCATTGACGACGTTGAGGATGCCGGCGGGCAGACCGGCCTCGATCATCAGTTCGGCGAGACGGATCGGCAGGGAGGGATCACGCTCGGAGGGCTTCAGGATAAAGGCGTTGCCGCAGGCGATCGCCGGCGCAAACATCCACATCGGGATCATGCCGGGGAAATTGAAGGGCGTAATGCCGGCGCCGATGCCGACCGGCTGGCGGATCGAATACATGTCGATCGCCGGTCCGGCGCCTTCGGTGAACTCGCCCTTGGCGAGATGGGGAATGCCGCAGACGAATTCGCAGACTTCGAGGCCGCGGATAACGTCGCCCTTGGCATCCTCGATCGTCTTGCCGTGTTCCTTGGAGAGGATTTCGGCGAGCTCGTCCATGTGCTTGTTCAGGAGTTCGACGAATTTGAAGAAGACGCGGGCGCGGCGCTGCGGATTGGTGGCAGCCCATTTCGGTTGCGCAGCCTTGGCGTTTTCGACAGCGGCGCGCAGTTCCTCGACGCTTGCGAGCGCGACCGTCGCCTGCACTTCGCCTGTTGCCGGATTGTAGACGTTGCTGACGCGGCCGCTGGTGCCGGCAACCTGTTTGCCGCCGATGAAATGACCGATCTCACGCATGGTGTTCCTCCTGTTTTTGGATGGCCGACAATCGCACTTCAATTTGCACAAATCAATGCGCTGATATAAGCAACCGTTGTGCGCAAATTATAGTTCTATCATTGCATCAGGCGCTGCCGTTGCTTCCAAACTTGGCACCGCACGCCAACAAGTCAAACCCCAAAGGGGAGGTCAAACCGATGAGCCGGAAACCCGTCGTCAGAATGGCGGAGTTGGAGATCGATCCGGACACGCTTGAAACCTATCGCGCAGTGCTCACGGAAGAAATCGAAGCATCCCTAGCGCTGGAAGACGGCGTGCTTTCCCTGAGCGCTGTTTCCATCAGGGACACCCCAAACCGGATCCGTATCCTTGAAGTCTACGCCGACCAGGAAGCATACGAGGCCCATCTGCGAACACCGCATTTCCTTAAGTACAAGAACCAGACGGCGCACATGGTGACATTGCTGACGCTTATCGAGGTCGATCCGATCGCGATACGTGCCAAGCCATGAACTGGGACGATGTTCGTATTTTCCTCGCCGTCGCCCGCACCGGGCAGATCCTTGCCGCCTCGAAGCGGTTGGGGCTCAATCACGCCACGCTCTCGCGTCGACTGACGTCGCTGGAAGAGGCGCTGAAGACGCGGCTTTTCATCCGTCGCACGAATGGCTGCGAGCTGACGGCCGAAGGCGAAGTGTTCCTGGCATCCGCAGAGCGGATGGAAACGGAAATGCTGGCCGTGCAGGCCAGCCTCGGCCACACAGATACGGCAATTGCCGGGACTGTGCGCGTCGGGGCGCCCGATGGGTTCGGTGTTTCCTTTCTTGCGCCACGCATGGGCAGGTTGATCGAGCGCCATCCGGAACTGAAGATCCAGCTCGTGCCGGTTCCCCGCTCTTTCTCGCTCTCGCTGCGCGAGGCCGATATCGCCATCACGCTGGAGCGGCCCGAACAAGGGCGGCTCGTTTCCTCGAAGCTGACGGATTACACGCTCGGCCTTTATGCCTCGCGAAATTATCTGGCGTCACAGGGAGCACCTGCCGATATCGACGCGCTCAAGGCCCATCGCCGCATCGGCTATGTCGAAGACCTGATCTTCACCGCATCCCTGAATTTTTCCGGCGCAGTCATGCGGAGTTGGGATGCAGGCTTCGAGATTTCGACGGCGATCGGACAGACGGAGGCGGTGCGAACAGGCGCCGGCATCGGCATCCTGCATGATTATATCGCCAGGCAATATCCGGAACTCCAGCGCATTTTGCCGGAGGTTTCGATCCGGCGCGCTTACTGGACGACCTATCACGAAACCGCGCGCGACCTGCTACGCGTCAGGAGCGTCGCCGATTTTCTTCAGGAACTCGTCAGCGCCGAACGGCACATCTTTCTTTAAGTCTCGAAAGTGTGTTTTGCCGGTTCGTCGTTCTCGTCGGGATTTGGAACCGGCGCTTCGTCGGGCAGCCGGTCAGGCTCCGGTTCCTTGATCGGAGGCTCTGGCTTCCAGCCAGGCCCGGGCATCGGCGGCTGGTCGGGAATGGGTTCGTTGGGCACGGACATGACCGCCTCCCTTTCATGATTTCCGTTTACGCGACGTTCGGGTTTATTTGTCCGGCTTCAGCGATTCCGCAGCACGCATCGGCATGCTGTCGATGATGGCGAAGAGCTCGCCATCGGTAATCGGCTCGCTGGCCTTGAGCTTCACGGTGCCGTCCTTGCCGAGAAGGAAAGCGGCGAATTCGCCGACCTCCGCCGCCTCGAGATCGCGGCGGATCGCTTCGCCGTCGAGATCGTCGGCCGCACCGAAGAGCGGACGGACGCCGGCGCCGGAAACCTTCAGCACCACCAGGTCGCGCTCATCGAGGGCCGAACGGGTGGCCAGCAGCTGATTTTCCTGCCGCGCGGCGCGGGAATTATCCGTGTCGGCGAAAACAACGAAGACGCGGTTCTTCCACTGAAACTGGGTGAGACTTTCGACCGGCGCATAAGCGCTGTTGGTCTCGTCGATCTTCGTCGCACCGTAGAGAAGGGTTTTCGACATGCGTATTCTCCCGTTAACATGGAGAACGACGCGGTACAGCATGGGTTCCATCGAAACGATAAGAACCGAATTTTTGGTTGCGCTTCCCGAATTCATCAGTGAGATCCGCATCTTATTGCCGATCTCCCCTGCGGCCCTATGCACGTTCGCCGCAGAGCGATATCCAACCTTCGTTTGGCACTAGGGAGACTTTCATGAGCGTGGAGATTTTCTTCAAGGATTGCCACGTGACGCCGGAACTCAGGAGAGGGCGTTGGCTTGTCGGATATAAGGTCGGCGACGATCTCTTCATTTCCAGCAACGACATGCCGACTCCAATCGGAATTAATCGTTTGGTATTTTCGCCGGCACGCCCTTATCGCCCACGCGTCTGATTAAACGCATTCTGATCGTCTGAGGTGCTTTTGCCTTCCGTTCGTTTCCCAGCCAGGATAATGCGACCGAGACGCTCCAGCGAAGAGCGATCCACTACGTATTTAGATCAGCAGACAATGGTCTCTTTTTTAAAAGCCATTCATATCGACGCCACGCCCACGGTTGACAGCCCGCTGACGCCGTTCCGAGATGATCTGCTCACTGCTCTCCATCCGGACAGCTTGCTGCAGGACTTTCAGCCTGTCCTGCAGCGCCTCGAACGCACGGCGCTGCAGCGGCGGGATGCGGTTGATAAGATCCTTTTCGCCGCGAACGATGGCGTTGCGACCAAAGCGCTCGTCGAGCGCCCGGCTGACGGCGTCGAACTCCCGGCGAATGCCGGGATCGAGCGAAGCGGCAGGGGCGCTCAGCTTGCGACCGTTGTTCTTCACCTCAGCGGTCAGGCGCGTGAGCGCCTCTTCCGCCGCCTTCGACAGGCCGGGAATGGCGACTGTCATGCGCCGTCGCTCCTCGGCAATAGCCTGGCGTTCGGCATCGAGCACATTGACGTAGGCCGAACCGAGCGCGCGCAGGCGGGCGGCGGCTTCAGGCACGGCCTGCACTGCCTCCTTCCGCTCCCGGCCGGAAGCCAGCATCCGGTCCATCAGGCGATCGGAACCGCGCAAGGCGCCGTAGGCGGCCGGATCGTTGGTCACCGCAGCGGCGATGCGCTCACCGGCAAAACCTTTGGCAAGTAGTTCTTCGATCTTGCCGACGGCGCCTGCCGGATCGCGCCAGATCATGCTTGCCACGGTCGCCAGCGCGGCGCGCTGCTGGCAATACAGCGGCGTGGCGAGAGTGCGCAATCTCGCCTCCTCGTCGATCGGGGTCTTGAATTCGGTGACTGCGGCGAGCATAGGCAGCACCGCGGCATTCTCCTTGCCTGCCTCCATCCCCTGATCGGCACTGGCGCCAGCAACAATCTTCGAACGATCCCGCCGCTCGGCGAGATGCTGCTCCTCGGCAAAGCGCTTCACGGCTTCAAACAGCCGGGTCAACTTCTCGCCTCTGATGCTCGCGAGGTCTTCCGGCATACGCTCGACCACGTTGCGTTCGGCAACCGCATCGGCCTTCGAGGTAAAGGCGCTCCAGCCGAAGCGGGCGGTGAGCGCCTCGCTGACGGCCTTGACCTCCTGCACGAGCGAGCGGTCTTCTGTGGCGAGCGCAAAGGCGCTCTTGTAGGCGTCGTCCCCTCCCTGCCTGCGCACCGCCTCGATCTCGACGAGACGCTTCATCGCCTTTCTGGAGGGCGCCGGGATCGGCAGGGACATATGAGCGCGGCGCTGTTGCTCACGGAGATCGAAGCGTTCGCCGTTCCGGCGGAACTCCGTCGCATGGGCGCGGGCGAGCGGCAGCAGTTCCGTCAAGGCGGTAATCGCGGCATTTCGTTCGTCGCGTGCCGCACGACCGTCGACGATGAGATCGGAACCGCGCAGGCGGCCGAGCCGATCCGGTGCTGCGGCAAGATCCTCGGCAAGCTTGCGCGGTTCGATGCTCATATCCGAGGAAAGCGCGTTCAGCGCTGACAGCGCCGCATCCGGGTCACGATAGATCTTCTCCAGCAGCGGCCGCAGGATGGCTTCGCGCTCTTTCCAGGCCGGCGACGCAAGCTGAGCCAGCCGCGCGTCCTCGTCGACGCTCCTGGCAAAGACCGTGGTGGGCGCGATCAGATACCGCGCACGGCCAGCATCTGCATCCGAGACGCTTTGCGTTTCAATTCGCTCCTCATTGTAGGAGACGCGCCGCTCCCGCTCGATCGCAAAACCGAGCGCCATGCTGGCCCGCTCCCAGAGCTCAGCCACCTGCTCCCTCTTTTCCGCAATCCACGCCCACCGCCGCGAGACCTCCTCTTCCATGCCGGCGGCAGCTTGAGAAAGAGTGTCGATCCCACGACGCCGGGCGAAGTCGTCGGCATGGGCGCGATAACCGGCCTCGTTCTCAAAATCGAGCGTCGTCGTCTTGGCGCCGGAGCGCGACAGGCGCTCGACGAGCTGCTTGAACACATCCGGCCGATGGCTTTCCCGCTCGATGCGCTCCAGGCGAGCTTCGGCGGTTTCGATGCGCTTGGCAGTCCAGACATTGCGGTCGACTTCTCTTTCCTCGAACCGCTTCTGCCCGGTTTGCTCATCGACGATCGGAACCTGAACCTTGACCCGCTCCACGCCGTCCCTGCGCAGGGTGACGGTGTCGCCTTCTGAGATGCCACCTTCCTCCAACGCCTTCGGCAAGCTGACACCCCAGAGACGATGGACGGCTCCGTCGTCCGTCTTCACGTCGGCATAGGGGCTGTCGTCGGCATCCTCATCATTCGGCCGGAATTTGGCTTGTCCTGTTTCGACGAGCTCGCCGGTCACGCCGGCAGCATGATCGACACGCGGCTTCCTCCCCCATTCCGGCCTCGCTTCAAAATCTTCCTTCGCGGCATAGAGGTCAGCGCGGTCGCGATGCCGGGTCATCGACACATAGGTCAGATGCTGGTCCATCATGCCGGTTGCGAGCACGAAGGTTCGCTCGACGGTGGCACCTTGTGATTTGTGAATGGTCGCGGCGTAGCCATGATCGACATTGCGGTAACTGTTCTCGCTGATGACGACATCGCGGCCATTGTCGAGACGCACCGTAAGCAAGGCATCACCGCGTTTGTCGCCGGTGGACACCACCGTCCCGAGCATGCCGTTCTTGACATATTGCGGACCGAGACGGGGAGCACGGGGCTCGAGGAAGCGGGCATTCTCCAGAAAGATGATGCGGTCGCCGACGGCGAATTCCCGCGCACCACGTGCGGTCTGGAATGAGCGGCTCTCACCTAGCGCGCCCTCTCCCGTCATGACCGATCGCAGTGCTTCGTTCAGACGCTTCACGTCGTCATTGGTGTGAGCGAGTACGAGAAGCTCGTCGCCGCGAAGACGACCGTCATTGCCTTCGAGGACCGACGTCTCGATTGCCAGTTTGCGCGCTTCGCTCCAATCGGCGACGATCCGATCGATGATTTCGTCGCGCGTCGCCGCCTCGATGAGATGACCCTGTTGCGCATAGGCGTCGAGACCTTTCTCGATCTCGCCGCGCGCAAAAAGCCGAGATGCCTCGCGCGCCCACTCTTCGCGCTGGCGGCGCACGCCGGCGAGTTCGGCAAAACCGATGCGCTCGGTGATCGCCCGGAAGGCCGCACCCGCCTGGATCGGCTGGAGCTGCATCGCATCGCCGACCAGCACGACTTTCGCCCCTGCTTGTTCCACGAGCTTCAGCACGCGGGCCATCTGCTGCGACGACACCATGCCGGCCTCGTCGACAACCACCACATCACCACGATGGAGCGTCTCGTGTCCATTGGCCCAGATGAATTCCCAGGAGGCGAGCGTCCGCGACCTGATGCCGGAACTGTCTTCCAGTCCTTCGGCGGCCTTCCCCGCAAGGGCCGCGCCGATCACCCGGCGGCCATCGTGTTCCCAGGCGACGCGAGCGGCGGCGAGCAGTGTCGACTTGCCGGCGCCGGCAAGGCCGACCACGGCCGCAATGCCGCTGTCGCCGGTAACATGATGGACGGCGTCCACCTGCTCCGGATCGAGGCGGAAGGACTTTTCCGGATCAGCTGTTTCGACACTTTCGATCGCGGCCGCAACCACGCGATGGGAAACCGCAAATCCGCGACGTTCCGATAAAACCCGCGCGGACCGCGACATGTCATATTCGATGCGAAGGATCTCGCGCGTGGTGAAGACGGCAGGTTCGCTCGCCTTGCCCGTTTCGGCATCGACCTGCTGCGGCTTCAGCATGATGAGATCGTCCGACACCATCAGCCGCGCCCGGATATTGGCGAAGTCTGCGGGATCGTCGACGTATCGATGCAGCGCCTTGGCAATATCGCGCTCGTCGAAGGTCGAACGTTCATTGCCGAGCTGCTTCAGCAACAGCGTAGGATCGGCGAGCAGCCGGTCGGCCATTTCCTGCCGCCGGGCAAGGTCGGCCGGCGCGAAGTACATCTCGGCACCCCGGCGGGAGAGGGCTGCCTTCTCCGGACCGAGATGTTTTTGCGCGATGCCATCAAGACCCTGCTCGGCATAGGAGCGGCCGTCGAGCCGGATCTCTTGGCCGGCAAGCGCCAGGTGCCGGTTGGCCGTTTCCGCCCAGGCGACCTTCCAGGCCTGCAAGGTTTCCTTGTCGCCGCCCCATGACTTATAGACAATCCGACCCCCGGGCCGCCCGGGCGGGAAGAAACGCAGTGGCTCGCCATTCTCTCCCAAGACAGGGGCGTTTTTCGGCCCGAAGCCCTCCTCCGTCAACGGTCTCACGGTCGTCATCAGATGGATATGCGGGTTGCTATCCTTGTCGTGGTAGACCCAATCGGCGACCATTGCCTCGGACATGAAATTATCACGGACGAACTCGCGCGCCAGGGCGATGTTCTCGGCCCGCGTCAGCTCTTCCGGCAGCGCGATGATCAGTTCGCGCGCCAGCCGCGCGTTTGCCTGTTTCTCGAAAGCTTCAACAGCATTCCACAGCGCTTCACTGGCACCGGCAACGGAACGCCCCTCGACCGCCGACCGCAGCCAATCCGGCATCTGATCCGGCAGGGCCAGTTCCTCGTGCACCAGCTCGGAGGCCCCGCGCCGATAGCTGAACGACGTGCCTGCCTGTTCGTCCATCATCCTAGTGCGATGACGATAGGCGGCGGCCGCGACGACGTTGCGTCCCGCTCCCCGGCTGATCACCTGCGCTCTGACGAACATGATCGCCATGATTGTCCTCGCATATCCGGAGCAGCTGCACCAACGAGAGACGTCGCTCTCTTACAATGGTCGGGGCCGAACGACTGACTCGCTCCGCGCTTGTCTCCGGTCGTTTTCGCGCGGGTCCACATCAACTGCGACAAATAAGCGATTTAACTGTTTTATTCAAGATAGTTTAATCTGAAACCTATTTCACGCTTTGTTCACCCTGTTGCACGACGTTCCAACCACGCCGGGATCGGATAATCCTTGTCCCTAGGCGCTTGAATCTTTTCGTCAATCTCCCGGCGTGGGTTGGCAACCGGATGGGACACAGGGGCAAAACGGGAGTCGAGCTGTGCTAAAATTGCCAGTAGACGATATTGGATCTTTCGCCTATCGATTGCTCATGAAATCGTCGCTTGAACATATGCCGCTTCGCAAGCAGCGAGAACTCGGACGGGTTCTCGAAATCCTGCACGAGGAATTCGAGGACGCGTTGAAAGAGGGCACGGCCGATTTCAAGAAGCGTGGCAGGATCCTGAAGATCATCCTGTTCGGCTCCTACGCCAAGGGCGGATGGGTCGACGAACCCTTTACCATGAAGGGGTATCGCTCCGATTTCGATCTCTTGATCATCGTCAACAACCGCAAGCTCTGCGAGTTCGCCGAATATTGGTACAAGGCGGCTGACCGGCTAATGCACGATAAGTCGATCGAAACACCGGTGAGCTTCATCGTCCATTCCAGACGTGAAGTGAATACCTACCTCAAGGAGGGGCAGTATTTCTTCTCAGACATTCGCAAGGAAGGCATTGTTCTCTACGAACTCGACGATGAGCCGCTGGCCGAGGCCGAGCCTCTTTCGTCGGAGGATCGACTGCGGTTGGCGAAGGAGCATTTTGAGCAGAGGTTTGCCGAAGCCACGACCATCCTGGAGACAGCTAGATTTCAACTCAGCAAGTCGGAAAGGACCGGAGACGCCTGGATAAATTGGTCGGCATTCAGCCTGCATCAATCGCTCGAGCAAGCCTATTCGTGCGTTCTGCTCACTCTGACCAATTACGGTCCACCATCGCACAACATCAAATTTCTGCGCTCGCTTGCTGAGGAGCAGGACCGTCGTCTGGCCGAGGCCTTTCCGCGTGATCAGCACAAAGAGCGCGCCTGGTTTAACACACTGAACGAGGCGTACGTGAAGGCGCGCTATTCAAAACATTACGAGATCAGCGAGGAGGCGTTAGGCTGGGTTCACGAGCGAACGACCGTGCTTCTCGATCTGGTCAAGGCGGTTTGCAAAGGGCACCTGGCGATCCTTAAAGGAACAGCTGGCAGCGACGTAATCAAGCGAGATTCGCTGTCATGCGGTTGACGAGCTGCGTGAATGAAATTCGGCATCTCGGCCACGAGCCGCTACAAAATCTTCAATTGCTACAAAGATGACCACCTGGAGGCGCCGACCGATCGGTCTCGGCGGCCGATGCGTTGCGCCAACCAACTACCTTGCCCGGTGGAGGCGATAGTCACGCAGGTGCAAGGAGATCCGACAACTGACGGTCAAGTGCCTGGCCGGCGAACATGCCGTCGAACAGAGGACTTTGCGACCGATCGACGACCCGTTCGCCACGAGGTTGCCACCCATGTCTTAGGAATGATCTGTTACCTATGTCTTCGATATGGACAAAGGGGAGATGGTACGGTTGGGGGGTCTCGAACCTCCGACCTCAGGTGCCACAAACCTGCGCTCTAACCAACTGAGCTACAACCGCATATATCGCGCTTGGCGCGACGGGGGTCACATACGAGGACTTGGCGAGGAATTCAAGTCCCATTCCTCGTCAATATACAAAAAGGCTGGACGCGAGGTCCAGCCTTTTATCTCCGATCGGTAAAGACCGATCAGGCAACCTTGAAGGAAGCCATGGCCTTTTCGGCGGCGTCCTTGGAGGGCTTTGCGAGCTTCTCGGCCACCTGCTTGGTGGTTTCCTGGATCGACTTCGCCTGCTCGACGGTGAGTTCGGCCTGCTTGCGGATGAACGAGGTCTGCAGCTCGAAGAATTCGGCCGGGGACTTGACGCCGAGCAGCGCTTCGAAGTGCGACAGCGAGTTCTCGGAGTTGATGCGCAGGATGTCAATCGCCTTCAGGCCGATCTCGACGCTGCCGGCCTGAGCCGTCTGGACGGTGGCTTCGAGCGTCTTGCCGGCTTCCTCGCCAGCGGTCTTCAGCTTGGCATAGGCATCCTTCGACTGCTGAGCGCCCTTTTCGGCGAATTCACGGAAGGATTCCGTGAACTTGGACGGGTCGAAAGAAGCGATTGAAAAAACGTCGTCGGTCTTTATGGTAGCCATGGGTCGCATCCTTTGGGTTGAGGCAGCCGCTGCCTGCGTTAGTTGGATGATGCTTATATAAGACATTTCATTGTGCATTGCAACAATTATTGTGCAGTGCACAAGACGTTAACCTTTCCGGCCGAAAACCCCCTCCTCTTCTGGACCGGCATGCGCCCCGCAGTTATTAATAAGCCGTTAATTTGAGAAGGCCGACAGCGACAAGGTTCGAACATGCCCGCAGTCCAATATCCGTTCATCGATATCGCCGTGCATGCACGGGTGCGGGAACGCTTTTCACGCGGCGAGGCCATGGTGCTGTTTTCGGCCGATCTTGCGCGCCTGCTCTGGGCGAACGGTGCGGGTGCCGAGCTTTTCGGCCATTCGGCAGTCTATGACCTGCTCGATCAGGGGGTCGACCGCACCGACATTACCTTCCGCCAGCTGGAAACGGCGGCGCGCCAGCTCACCGATATCGGCGACAGCCGCAGCCTGATGATCCGCGTCGCCAGGGGCTTCCAGCGTGCGCAGGTGCAGGCGGCGGCCGAACTGATCCGGCTTTCCCAGGGCGAAAAGGCCATCCTGTTTTCGGTGCCGGTCTCGGCAAAGCCCCTCGCGGCCGGCGCATCGGCCGCCCAGATGCTGCAGGGACTCGATGATCCCGACACGCATATGGCGGTGATCGGTGGCAATGGCGAGGTCATCGCGGCTTCGCCGGGCTTTGCCTCGCTCGGGATCTCCGAGCAGACGGCAAAGATCTTGATCAACCTTGCCGGCGCGCATCCCGACCGGTTGGTGAAGCGACCTGTCGCGACCGCCAGAGGCAATCTTCCGGCCGCGGTCGGCAAGCTCAGCGACGATCCGGCGCTCAATCTGCTCTTTGCGGTGGAGGCCGCGATCGGTCATCTCGACCCGCTCGACGCGCCCACGCTCGATCCCGTCGATGCGCCCACACAGGAAGAAAGCGCGCCGCCGGCCGAAGTGCTTCAGGACGAACCTGTCACCCCAGCAGGCTTTACCGAAATCATTGACGCGGTCTCGGGGATCGAAGAGGTCGAGGAGACTCTCGAGGAGATCGCCGGCGAAAGCGAACAGCCGGCCGAGACAGCCGCGGCATCGGCAGACGAGGCGGTTGAAGAGACGCATCCTGCCGCGGATGCGGAGCCGGAGAGCGACGGCAACATGATCGATAGCGGCGCGGATGAGACCACCGAGCCCGCCGCGGTCATCGAGGACGATTTGACCTCCATTGCGGAGACGGTGGAAACGGCAACGGCGGCGGAACCGCCTGTTGAAGCCAGCGAAACGCCTATCGAAGCCGCGCCGGAAGCGGTCCACGAAGAGCCAGCCATAGCAACGCCTGTGGTCCCCGACACCACCCCTGCCCCTCAGCTTGAGGCTGAGCCCGCCTTCGTCTTCAGGCCGAACAGCCGCGCCACGCGCTTCGTCTGGAAGATCGACGCCGAGGGCCGGTTCACGGAGGTCAGCCACGAATTTGCCGAGGCCGTCGGTCCGCATGCGTCCGACATTATCGGTTCTGCCTTCGGCGATGTCGCCGCCCTCTTCAATCTCGATCCTGACGGCAAGCTTTCCGAGGCGCTCGCCCGCCGCGACACGTGGTCGGGCAAGACGATCCTCTGGCCGGTCGAAGGCACCAGCCTCGTCGTTCCGGTCGATCTGGCGGCGCTGCCGACCTATACCCGCAACCGCGACTTCGATGGCTTCCGCGGCTTCGGCGTGGTCCGGCTTTCCGATGCACAGGAAGATCCGCTGGCGCTCGGCCTGACACTCGGCCCTGATGGTATCGGCCATGATGCAGCGAGCCTCGGTCCGGTTGCAGAGCCCGTCGCCGAAGTGGCAGATGAAGCGGAAGCCGCCCCCCAAGAGGTCTCGGCCGAAACCATCGCAGCGGAAGAGATCGACGACCAAGCGTTTACGGCAGCCGAGCCGGAGACCGAAGAGACAGGATCGGAAGAGATCACTGCCGAAAAGGCGATCGTGCAGACATCAGCGCCGGAGAATGCCGTAGAAGAACAGGCGGTCGGCGCCGACGAAGCACCTGCCGCCGAGCCGGCAGCGGATGTTTCGGACGAGCCGCCGGCGCTTCGGATTTCGGAAACGCCCAATCGCCGTTTCTCCGACAAAATCGTTCAGCTCCACAACAGCGGCGCTGGACTGACGGCTGCCGAACAGGCCAATTTCCGCGAGATCGCCAAGCGCCTCGAAGCCTTCGGCACCCGCAAGGAAGAGCCTGTCGCCCCGGCGCCGATGGAACCCAACGCCGCGGCGCCGATGGAACCCAGCGCCACGGAAACAACCGGCTTCGAAGAGGCCTCCGGACCCGAAGCGTTCGAGGGCGAAACACCCACTACCGACGAGGCAGACATATCGTCGATCGAGGAGATCGCGCCGCAGGAAGCGATCCTCGAGAATGCCGTCGAGGCGGAGCGCGAAGACGATGGCGCCGCCGAAGAGCCTGACGTCATCGCCGAGGACGAGGCAACGGAAGGGCTTGAGGAGACGACCAGCCAGATCGAGGTTCTCACCAGCTTCATCCCGCCGCGCATCAAGATGACGGACGGGCTTTCGGTGGGAACGGTCGACCAACTGCCTGTTGCCGTGCTCATCCATATCGGCGATGCGCTGATCCATGCCAATCCGGAATTCATGCGGCTGACGGGCTACGGCACGCTCGAGGCATTGCGCGAAGTGGGCGGCATCGAAGCCCTGCTGCAGCGCCGCGAACTCGAGGAGAATGCCGCAGGCTCCGGCACCATGATGCTCGTCAAGGCTGATGATACGCTGGCGCCGGTGACCGCGCGGCTGCAATCTGTGCGCTGGGAAGACGCCAACGCCCTGATGCTGGCGCTGATGCCGGTGGAAGGCAAGGAAGATGGCCGCAGCGACGCAAGCCGCTCCGATGGCCGGTCCGAGGGCCGCTCTGAAGGCCGCCCCGAGCGGATGGTCGAGAAGGTCGCTAAACTCCAGGTCGAAGTGGAAGAATTGCGCTCGATCCTGGAAACGGCGACCGACGGCGTCGTCGTCATCGGCACGGAGGGCGACATCCGCTCGATGAACCGGTCGGCCAGCGCGCTTTTCAATTACGACGAACAGGAAACGCGCGGCAAACCCTTCGTCATGCTGTTTGCCCATGAGAGCCAGAAGGCAGTCATCGACTATCTGAACGGCCTCTCCGACCATGGCGTGGCAAGCGTGTTGAACGACGGGCGCGAAGTGATCGGCCGCGAGGCCGCCGGCGGCTTCGTACCGCTGTTCATGACGATGGGCCAGCTCACCTCCTCCAACGGCTATTGCGCCGTCATCCGCGATATCACCCAGTGGAAGCGCACCGAGGACGAGCTGCGCAACGCCAAGGGTGCGGCCGAAACCGCCAACGCCCACAAGACCGATTTCCTCGCCCGCGTCAGTCACGAGATCCGCACGCCGCTCAACGCCATCATCGGCTTTTCCGACATGATGGCCGGCGAGCGCTTCGGGCCGATCGGCCATCCGCGTTATATCGAATATGCCAACGACATCGGCCGCTCCGGCCGGCACGTCCTCGATATCGTCAACGACCTGCTCGACATTTCGAAGATCGAGGCGGGCGAGATGGATCTCGATTTTGCCGCCGTCGGCCTCAACGAGGCAGTCTCCGAGGCTGTGGCTCTGGTACAGCCGCAGGCGAACGGCCAGCGCGTCATCATCCGCACGGCGCTGTCGCATGCGGTACCCGAGGTCGTGGCGGATCTGCGCTCGATCAAGCAGATCGCGCTCAACATCCTGTCGAACGCCATCCGCTTCACCCCGTCAGGCGGGCAGATCGTCGTTTCCACCTCCTATGAAGCCAATGGCAGCGTTGTGTTGAGGGTCCGCGATACCGGCATCGGCATGACGCGCAACGAACTCGACCAGGCGATGAAGCCGTTCCGGCAGGTCTCCTCGACCCAATCGCGTCACCGCGGTGACGGCACCGGGCTCGGCCTGCCGTTGACCAAGGCGATGGTGGATGCCAACCGAGCGACCTTCTCGATCAATTCGGCGCCGAACGAGGGAACGCTCGTCGAGATCACCTTCCCGTCGCAGCGGGTGCTGGCCGGTTGATAAAGAAAAGGCAGCCAGGAGGCCGCCTTTGAATTTGGTGCTGTTCAACAAGAGCTCAGTCGATCAACGTCATGTTTCGGAGGCCCGAAGGCCCCAGGCCGCATCGCTCATGTGCGGCCCCCAAGTTAGCTTCACCTTTGACAAACCTTTCTTAACGAAAGGTTTCCATGACAGGAAATTGATAAAGGGTGAAAGCTTGTAATCTACGATCGCTGTCAATCCTTCAGCTCACTTAGCCCGGCGAAGAGCCTCAGAGCCTCTGGATTGGCAAGCGCTTCCTGGTTCTTCACCGGCCGGCCGTGCACGACCTCCCGCACGGCAAGCTCGACGATCTTCCCGGATTTGGTGCGGGGGATATCGGCAACCGCAATGATCTTCGCCGGCACGTGCCGCGGCGAGGCGCCGGTGCGGATGCGGGTCTTGATCGCCTTGACGAGATCCTCGGTCAGCGTCACATCCGGGGCAAGGCGGACGAAGAGGATGACGCGCACGTCGTCGTCCCAGTCCTGGCCGATGCAGAGCGCCTCGGCCACCTCCTCCATCTGCTCCACCTGATTGTAGATCTCGGCCGTGCCGATTCGAACACCACCAGGATTGAGCGTCGCATCCGAGCGGCCGTGAATGACAAGGCCGCCATGCTCCGTCCATTCGGCGAAATCGCCGTGGCACCAGACATTGTCGAACCGGTCGAAATAGGCGGCGCGATATTTGGCGCCGTCGGGGTCGTTCCGGAACATCACCGGCATCGAGGGGAAGGCCTTGGTGCAGACGAGCTCACCTTTCTCCCCACGCACCGGCTTGCCGTCATCGTTCCAGACGTCGACCGCAAGGCCGAGGCCGGCCCCCTGGATTTCGCCACGCCAGACCGGCTGCAGAGGATTGCCGAGCACGAAGCAGGAGACGATATCGGTGCCGCCTGAGATCGAGGCGAGCTGTACGTCTTCCTTGATGCCCTCGTAGACGAAGGTGAACCCTTCCGGCGACAGCGGCGAACCGGTGGAGGTCATCAGCCGCAGGCTGGAGAGATCGTGGCTGACGCGCGGCGTCAGCCCGCCCTTGCGCACCGCATCGATATATTTCGCCGAGGTGCCGAAGATGGCGAATTTTTCGGCCTCGGCATAGTTAAACAGCACGTTGCCATCGGGGGCAAAGGGCGAACCGTCGAACAGGCAGAGTGTCGCGCCGCTGGCAAGACCGCTGACCAGCCAGTTCCACATCATCCAGCCGCAGGTGGTGAAATAGAACAGCTTCTCGCCCGCCTGCAAGCCGCAATGCAGCCGATGCTCCTTGAGGTGCTGCAGCAGCGTGCCGCCGGCCGAATGCACGATGCATTTCGGCACGCCTGTCGTGCCCGACGAAAAGAGGATGTAAAGCGGGTGCGAAAAGCCAAGCTGCGTGAACTCGACCTCCCTTGCCTCATAGGGCGCGACAAAAGCGTCAAGCGATAAAGCCCCCGGCGTCTTACGCGCCACGGCCTCCGCATCGCCGGCGTAATGGACGATGACGGTCGGGACACCCAGATTTGTTGCGACGGTGGCGACCTTGGCGCCGACATCCTGCAGCTTGCCGGAATACCAATAGGCATCGCAGGCGATGAACAGCTTCGGACCGATCTGGCCGAAGCGGTCGAGCACACCCTGCTCGCCGAAATCAGGCGAACAGGACGACCAGATGGCGCCGATCGAGGCAGCGGCGAGCATGGCGGCGACAGTCTCCGGCATGTTCGGCATCATCGCGGCGATGCGGTCGCCCTTGCCGATGCCGAGTGCTGTGAAGGCCTGCTGCAGCTTCGAGACCAGCACACGCAGCCGGTCCCACGACCAGCGATCCTCGGCCTTGTCCTCGCCGCGGAAGATGATCGCATCGCCCTCGCCGCGGCCCGACAGCAGGTTTTCGGCGAAGTTCAGCGTCGCATCGGGAAAGAAGCGGGCTTCCAGCATGCGGTCGCCATTGGCAAGCACCTCTGCGCCACGCTCTCCCTTGACCCCGCAGAAATCCCAGACGGTCGACCAGAAATTCTCCCGCTCGGCCACCGACCATGCATGCAGATCCTCAAAGCCCGAAAGAGAAAGCCCGAAATCGGCATTGCAGCGCTCCATGAAGGCATGGATCGGGCTTTTTGCAACGGCATCCGCCGAGGGCACCCAGAGTGGTCTGTTATCCTGCATTCAATCCTCCTCCCCAATACCGTCCTTATATCATGCTGCATTGCATTATAAAGCGTGGAACCGACGCGATCCGACGCCGTCAATTCTAAGGTTACAGCGTCCTTTGCGCGTCTGAAAAGACGTGCGGCGCTGTAAGAGATTTGCATATGCCTGGCATTTCCTATATCCGGCGAAATCAGCGCATAACGGGATGGCCGGCTGAATTTGCCGGCGGAGATCATGAGCACGTCAAGACATCGCAGGTGGCGCAGGAAGATCGGACCCGTTTCGCGCTGGCTTCCGGCCTTCGCCCGCCTGTCGACGGTGTTCCTGCTGATCGCGCTGGCACTTTTCGTGGCGCTCAGGGTTGCCGCACCCTATCTCATCTCGACCGGCTTCGTGCGCTCCGGTATCGAGGACGCGCTGTCGAAATGGACAGGCTACCATGCCGAGATCAAGGGCAGTCCGGCTCTCGAATTCTGGCCGACGCCGCGCATCACGCTGAACCAGATCACCATCCGCCAACCGCGCGAAAGCGGCGACAAACTGCTCGGCAGCATTGAAAGCCTGTCGGCCGATTTCAGCCTCATCGACGCGTTGAGGGGCCGGACGAGCTTTCACGAGTTCCACCTGGTGCGCCCCAAGCTGGCGCTGACGCGCGATGAAAAAGGGCTGATCGACTGGAGTTATGCCGGCCTGCTCGCACGCGCGATCGGCGGCGTACGTTACGAAAACGGAGCTGAGGTGCTCGATCCCGATCTCGATGCCGAGATCGGCGCGGTGACCGTCGAGGACGGCACGCTTGTGGTGACCGACATCCGGTCCGCCAAGACCTATCATTTCGACAGCGTCACCGCAGATATCTCCTGGCCGAGACTCTCCGGCGCGATCTCGGCGGTCATCATCGCCCGTATCAACGGCGAGGACCTGAAGGTCGATTTCGCCTCGCGCCAGCCGCTGCTCGCCTTTGCCGGCAGGAATGCCGAGACACGGACGTCGCTCACATCGAACCTTTTGACCGCGCACTTCCAGGGCATTGCCAGCATCGCCAGCCTTTCGGCCCTTTCCGGCAATATCACCGCCAGCATTCCCGATGTGCCCGCACTTCTGACATGGTCGGGCAGATCGATCCCCGGCATCGCAACGCTGAAGAGCGCCTCGCTGGAATCCGACATCATGTCGTCGGGCAACGGGCTGCGTTTCAACAATCTCAGTCTCTCGCTGAACGAAGCGAGCGCCACCGGGGTGATGGACCTTTTCACCCAACCAGGCAAACGACCGAAGATCGGCGGCACGCTCGCCTTCGACCAGATGAACCTCAAGCCCTTCCTCGACGCCTTCGCGCTCAGGCTCGCGGCCGGCGAGGCGGAGGAAGTCTCCGGCATAAGCGGGCCGCTGCGGGTGCTCGATGTCGACGTCAGGGTTTCGGCGCGGCGCGCGCAGATGGGCCTCTTCGAGCTCTCCGATGTCGGCGCCAGCATGATCGTTGCCGGCGGCGAGGCGAAGTTCGATATCGGCGACAGCCAGTTCGAAGGCGGTGAAATGACCGCGCATCTGGAAGCGACGCAGCGCGACTTCGACGGCGGCGGCAAGCTGCAGCTGTCGATCCGCAATGCCGACTTCGCAGCCCTTGCCGAGCGCCTGCAGCTGAAGGGTCCGCTGCCGCTTGCAACCGGATCGCTCGATCTCGACCTGCAGTCACCGAAGGCGATCTGGACGACCGGCCTTGCCGACGTCACTGGCAGGCTGCACTTCTGGACCGGGGAAGGCACGATTCCCGGCATGGATGCCGCAGCACTCCGGACGCAGGCGGCCGAAAAACCGTTCTTTCCGCTCAGCGCGGCGGCAGGCGGCGCCTTCGCCTTCAACCAGCTCAACCTTCAGGCCGATTTCGCCAACGGCTCCGCCGAAATGCACGACGCCCGCATCGCCGGCGCCACACAGACGCTGACGCTTTCCGGCGTCATCACCTATCAGTCGAACGGGCTGGCGCTTTCCGGGTCGCTTGATGCAACCGATCCTGCCAAGGCGGCGGAGTTGCCGCTTCTGCCGTTCTTCATCGGCGGTTCATGGCCGAACCCGGTGATCTCGCCGGTTCCGCTTTTCGGCAATACGCCTCAGGCGCAATAAAGTGCGAGGAGCTCGCGCTTTAGACCTCACGCGCCGGCGGCTGCCGCGCGCTCGTCCCGCTGGCGCTGGATTTCACGGCGCTTGGTGACGACCGAGGCGCAGATGACACCAACGGTCACGATCGCGATCAGGATCGTGCACACCGCATTGATCTCAGGCGTCACGCCGAGGCGCACCTGGCTGTAGATCCTCATCGGCAGCGTGGTGGCGCCCGGCCCCGACGTGAAACTGGCGATCACCAGGTCGTCGAGCGACAGGGTGAAGGCAAGGATCCAGCCGGAGAGCACAGCCGGCGCGATGATCGGCAGGGTGATCTCGAAGAAAGTCTGCACCGGCGGCGCGCCGAGATCCTGCGCCGCTTCCTCGATCGATTGATCGAAGCTCAACAGGCGCGACTGCACGACGACGGCGACGAAGCACATGGTCAGCGTCGTATGCGCGAGCGTGATCGTCCAGAAGCCGCGGTCGAAACCGATCGCGACGAAGAGCAGCAACAGCGACAGGCCGGTGATGACGTCGGGCATGACGAGCGGTGCGTAGATCATGCCCGAAAACAGCATGCGGCCGCGAAAGCGGGTGTAGCGCACCAGCGTCAGCGCCGCCATCGTGCCGAGGATGGTTGCGACCGTCGCCGACAGCAGGCCGACACGGATCGTCACCCAGGCGGCGTCGAGCAGGCCCTGGTTCGAGAGCAGCGAGACATACCACTTGGTGGAGAAGCCGCCCCAGACGGTGACGAGCTTCGATTCGTTGAAGGAGAAGATCACCAGGAGCACGATCGGCAGGTAGAGAAAGGCAAAGCCGAGCGTGACGGAGATGATGTTGAAACGGGTCCATTTCAGCATGACTTATTTCCCCCGCTCTTCGGCCTTGGCCTGGGCGTTCTGGAAGAAGACGATCGGGATCACCAGGATCATCAGCAGGATCGTCGCTACCGCCGAGGAGACCGGCCAATCGCGGTTGGCGTTGAATTCGTTCCAGAGCGTCTTGCCGATCATCAGCGTCTGCGAACCACCGAGCAGGTCGGGAATGACGAATTCACCGACGGCTGGAATGAAGACCAGCATGCAGCCGGCCACCACACCGGGGATCGACAGCGGAAAGGTGACGCGCCAGAAGGCCTTTATCGGCGTGCAACCAAGATCCTGCGCCGCCTCGATCAGCGTACCGTCCATCTTCTCCAGAGCCGAATAGAGCGGCAGCACCATGAAGGGCAGATAGGAATAGACGATGCCGATATAGACGGCGGTATTGGTGTTGAGGATGATCAGCGGGCTGTCGATGACATGCAGCGACAGGAGAAGCTGGTTGAGAAGCCCCTCCGGCTTAAGGATCGCGATCCAGGAATAAACGCGAATCAGGAAGCTCGTCCAGAACGGCAGGATGACCAGCATCACCAGCGTCGGACGGATGCTGCGCGGCGCCTGTGCCATGCCATAGGCAATCGGATAGGCGATCAGCAATGTGAGGAAAGTGGAGATCCCGGCAATCACCACGCTCGAGACATAGGCATTGAAATAGAGCGAGTCCTCGGTGAGGTAGCTGTAATTGTCGAAGGAGAGCTCTCCGATCTTGCTCCAGAGCCCGGCCCAACCGTCGGCAAGTGAGAAGACGGGCTCGTAAGGCGGCATGGCGATCGCCGTCGTCGACAGCGAAATGCGAAAGACGATGAAGAAGGGCGCCAGGAAGAAGAGCAGCAGCCAAGTATAGGGAATGGCGATGACGAGGCGATTGTAGAGGCCGGACGTGAGCTTGCCCATCATGTCAATCCTTCAGCAGAATGCCGGCGTTCTCGTCGAAGGAGACCCAAACTTCCTGATCGTAGGTGAAGGGGTCGTCGACGGAGCGCTGCGCATTGAGGGACGAAGCCTTAACGATATTGCCGCTCTGCAATTTCACATGGAAGACGGTCATGTCGCCGAGATAGGCTATATCCCAGAGTTCGCCCCTGGCAGCGTTGACCGAAGCGTTGGCGGGAGGCATGCGCCCGACCCGCATCTTTTCCGGCCGGATGGCGAAGCCCACGGCGCTGCCTGACGAGGGCGTCTCGGCGGCGGCGACGCGCACGCTGAAGCCGCCGTCGATGGCGATCTCAACGGTGCCATTGCCCGATGAGGCGACCTTGCCGTCGAAGATGTTCACGTCGCCGATGAAATCCGCGACGAAGCGGGAATTCGGCGCCTCGTAGATTTCCGCAGGCGTCGCTACCTGCACGACCTTGCCGTGGCTCATGACGGCGATGCGATCGGCCATTGTCATCGCCTCTTCCTGGTCGTGGGTGACGACGACGAAGGTGAGGCCGAGATTCTGCTGCAGGTCCATCAGCTCGAACTGGGTTTCCTCGCGCAACTTCTTGTCGAGCGCGCCGAGCGGTTCGTCGAGCAGCAGCACCTTCGGGCGCTTGGCAAGCGAGCGCGCCAGCGCCACGCGCTGGCGCTGGCCGCCGGAAAGCTGGTTCGGCTTGCGGGAGGCGAACTGCTCCAGCTTGACCAACTTCAGCATCTGCGAGACGCGGTCAATCATCTCGTCCTTCGACATGCCGTCCTGCCTCAGGCCGAAGGCGATATTCTTCTCGACTGTCATGTGCGGGAAAAGTGCATAGGACTGGAACATCATGTTGACCGGCCGCCTGTAGGGCGGCGTGCCGGCCATGTCGGTGCCGTCGAGAACGATTTCGCCCGAGGTCGGCTGCTCGAAACCGGCGAGCATGCGCAGGAGCGTCGACTTGCCGCAACCCGAAGCGCCGAGCAGCGCGAAGAACTCGCGGTGATAGATATCAAGCGACAGATCGTCGACGGCGGTAAAATCGCCAAAGCGCTTGGTGACATTCTTGAAAGCAATGAAGGGTTTTGCAGACGGATCCGTCCAAGGCGCAAAAGCGCGGCGGATATTGCCGAGAGACTTCATATTATTCCCCGAAATACAAGGTTCTGCCGGCCTCCACCCCGGCCGGTAATTGAAAGGCCCGGACGTTGCCGTCCGGGCCCAGGCTGAATTACTGGCCGGTAACGACCTTCGTCCAGAGGCGCGTCCCCAAGCGCTGCGTTTTCGGATCCCACGGCTTGACCGTGAAGAGGTTCTTCATCACCTCCTCGGTCGGATAGATCGCCGGGTCTTCCAGAATCTCCTTGCTGACGAACTGCTGCGAAGCCTTGTTGCCGTTGGCATAAAAGGTGTGGTCGCTCGCCTTGGCGATGACCTCAGGCTTCATCATGTAGTTCAGGAACTCGTGGGCTTCCGCGACATGGGGCGCATCGGCGGGGATCGCCATCATGTCGAACCACATCTGGGCGCCCTGCGAGGGGATCGAATAATTGACTTCGACCCCGTTCTTGGCTTCGGCCGCACGGTCGCGAGCCTGCAGCATGTCGCCGGAATAGCCGAAGGCGATGCAGATGTCGCCGTTGGCAAGCGCGTTGATATATTCGGACGAGTGGAACTTGCGGATATTGGGGCGGACGGCCGTCAGCAGCTCTTCGGCCCTCTTGAAATCCTCAGCCTTCGTGGAGTTCGGCTCGAGACCGAGATAACGGAACGCCGTGGTGATGACGTCCTTCGGCGTGTCGAGAACGTAGATGCCGCAATCCTTGAACTTTTCGGCGACCTTCGGATCGAAGATCACTTCGAGGCCGGGCTTGACATCGGGACCGAGGATTTCAGCGACCTTTTTGACGTTGTAGCCGATGCCGTCCGTACCCCACATGTAATCGACCGCGTGCTCGTTGCCCGGGTCATATTCGGCTGTGCGCTGCTGGATCACATCCCACATGTTGGAAAGGTTCGGCAGTTTCGACTTGTCGAGCTTCTGGAAGACGCCGGCCTGAATCTGGCGCTGCAGGAAGTCGGCTGTGGGGACGACGACGTCATAACCCGTGCCGCCGGCTAGCAGCTTGGTTTCCACGGTCTCGTTGGAATCGAAGGTGTCGTAGACGACCTTGATGCCGGTTTCCTTGGTGAAGTCGGCCAGGATGGAGTCGTCGATATAATCCGACCAGTTGTAAACGTTGACCACGCGCTCCTGCGCATAGGCCGGCGCGGCAGCAAGGAGTGCGGTAACGGCGGCGGCCGTCACGCATAGGATGGTTGACCTCATGACTTCTCCTGTTTTGTTCAAAGATTCCGCACCCGGAGCATCTTTTCCCTCTGGTTTTCGACGCAGACTAAGAAGGAATTTCTAAGCCCACAAGCGCAAAATCCTGCGCGCTCAATGATTTCACAATCACTGGAAGTCGAAGGCGCTGAGGCCTGCCACCATCTCGTCGAGCCCGAGCGGTCTCGTCACCGGCGGCTCGGCGCGAGAAAGGCAGCCGCGCCGCTCGCAAAGGCGACAGGCGGGACCGATCGCGACCGGCTCGAGCGCCGTCGCCTGCCCGTAGACCACGCCTTCGCCAAGGGCAGCGTCGCAGCCGATGAGGATCGCGGTGCGCCTGACCCTTTCGCCAAATTCGACGCTTGGTCCCTCCAGGGTGCGGGCGACCGTCAGAAAGGATGCGCCGTCAGGCATGACGACCGTTTCGGCGAGGATCTGGCCCGGCTGCAAGAAGGCGGCATGGATATTGAGCTTCGGACAGCCGCCGCCGAAACGGGCCTGCGGGAAGCCCTGCGCGCCGGCCCTGCGCAGCCGGTGGCCGGCGGCATCGACCTCGATCAGGAAGAAGGGAATGGCGGCCGCCCCGGGGCGCTGCAGCATGGCAAGGCGCGCAGCCGCCTGGCCGAAAGAGACGCCGAAGCGCGCACGCAGAATATCGATATCGTAGCGCGTCGCCTTCGCCGCCGATAGAAAGGCCTCGTAGGGCATTGCCAGCGCCAGCGCGGCGATACGGGCAAGTTCGAAGCGGGCGATGCGGCGCGCCTCGGCGGAGGAGAGCGCGAGATCGTCGAGTTCGGCATCGATTGCCGGCAGCAAAGCGAGCGTCGCGGCCTCGACGGCGATCTCATGCGCACGGTCGGCCGGTGACAGACGCTCCGAGATGAAGAGCCGCATCGAATGGCGATCGAAGCGGCGGCGCAGATCCGGCATGACGTGGACGGGCAAGACACGCACTGCAATGCCGCGCTCGGAGCGCAGCCAGTCCTTCAGCCCGGCGGCAAGATCGACGCCCCAGGGCAGCGTTGCGGCAAAGGCTTCGGCCGCCGTCTCGATCTGTCCGAAATAGCCGGATCGGCGCTCCAGCGTCTCGCGCACCTCGTCCAGCGGCAAGCGGCCGGCGGCGAGCGGCGTATGCCCTTCGGCGGCCATCAGCGCCGTCAGATCGGACAGCCTTGCCGCCTGCTCGCGATAGGCGCGGTAGAGCTTGATCATGCCGCTTGCGGCATTGGGTGCGGCCTCGGCCACTTCGACCAATTCCTGATCACCCGGCAGTTCGCCCGACAGCAGCGGATCGGCAAAGACCTCCTTGAGCTGGCCGAGACTGCCGCCGGTCTGCCCGCGCAACTCTTCCAGATCGACCTTGTAGACGCTTGCAAGCTTGAGAAGGAGCTGCACCGTCAACGGCCGCTGGTTGCGCTCGATCAGGTTCAGATAGGACGGCGATATTTCCAGCGCTTCGGCCATGGCGGTCTGCGTCAGCGCCAGCGCATTGCGGATGCGCCTGACTTTCGGGCCTGCGAATATCTTCCGTTCCGCCATGTCACACCCTTTGACAGGAAGGAGCGCTCATGTTTACAAAATTTTACAAATTCACAGCGCCGCTCTGTCAATCCTCCTCATCTTAACCTCTTTCCGGACAGGAAATCAAAGGTTTTGCTGGTCATAACGGCTCTCATTGTCAATCTTGTCATGCAGCACCTTTGTCGCGCTTTTTAGTGAGGAGAGCAGCATGACGGATTTTTACAAGCTTGTTCCAAATGCATCAGCCAGCCGCTTCGACGGCATCGAGAGACCGTACTCGGCCGAAGACGTGCAGCGGCTCAGAGGCTCGGTGGCGCTCAGCCATACGCTGGCCGAAATGGGCGCGGACCGGTTGTGGCGGCTTCTGCATCAGGAGGATTTCGTCAATGCGCTGGGCGCACTTTCCGGCAACCAGGCCATGCAGATGGTGCGCGCCGGGCTGAAGGCGATCTACCTCTCCGGCTGGCAGGTGGCAGCCGATGCCAATACGGCATCGGCGATGTATCCCGACCAGTCCCTCTATCCGGCCAATGCCGGTCCGGAACTGGCCAAACGCATCAACCGCACGCTGCAGCGCGCCGATCAGATCGAGACCGCGGAGGCCCAGGGGCTTTCCGTCGAGACCTGGTTCGCGCCGATCGTTGCCGATGCGGAAGCAGGCTTCGGCGGACCGCTCAACGCTTTCGAAATCATGAAGGCCTATATCGAGGCGGGTGCCGCGGGCGTTCACTTCGAGGACCAGCTCGCCTCGGAGAAGAAATGCGGCCATCTCGGCGGCAAAGTACTGATCCCGACGGCGGCCCATATCCGCAATCTCGACGCCGCACGGCTTGCCGCCGACGTCATGGGCGTTGCAACACTGGTCATCGCCCGCACCGACGCGGAAGCGGCAAAGCTCTTGACGTCGGACATCGACGAGCGCGACCAGCCCTTCGTCGACTATGATTCTGGCCGCACGGTCGAGGGTTTCTACCAGGTGCGAAACGGCATCGAGCCCTGCATCGCGCGCGCCGTCGCCTATGCGCCGCATTGCGATCTCATCTGGTGCGAGACCTCGAAGCCGGACCTCGAGCAGGCGCGGCGTTTTGCCGAAGGCGTGCACAAGGTCCATCCCGGCAAGCTGCTCGCCTATAATTGCTCGCCTTCCTTCAACTGGAAGAAGAACCTCGACGAAGCGACGATCGCAAGGTTCCAGCGCGAACTCGGGGCGATGGGCTACAAGTTCCAGTTCATCACGCTCGCCGGCTTCCACCAGCTGAACTACGGCATGTACGAACTGGCGCGCGGCTACCGGCAGCGGCAGATGTCGGCCTATTCCGAGCTGCAGCAGGCGGAATTCGCCGCTGAGGTCAATGGCTATACCGCCACAAAACATCAACGCGAGGTCGGCACCGGCTATTTCGACGCCGTGTCGCTCGCCATCACCGGTGGTCGGTCTTCGACCACGGCGATGCACGGCTCGACCGAACATGCGCAGTTCAAGCCGGCTGCGGAATAAATCGAAAAGGAGGAGAAGATCATGGCATCCATCACACGCGTCAGAGAACGGGCCGAAGAGCAGGCAAGCAGCATGAACGAGGATCAGCAGACGACGATCCGCATGCTCGCCAACGACCTGCACCGGCTGAACCAATCGGTCATGAAAGCCGTCGAGGCCGGCGTCTCGGTCGAACTGGTGCGCTCGGCCCGTCATCACGGCGGCGACGGCCACTGGGGCGACCTGCTGATCCCCGTCGTCGTCACCAACCGGCATTGACGAAAAGCCGACCGTTGGCGGGCCGGTGACGTCGGCCCGCTTCTTCAATCGCCGCGCGACCTATCGGGCGTGCGGCGCTCGACGTCCCTCTTGGATGCAGCCGCGGTCCCAAAACTGCTGCACAGTTTTCGGCATCATGCTCTAGCCGCGGCTCGGTCGTTTTCCGGCGAACAGATCGGCATAACTTTTGATCAGCTTGGTCATGCGGTCGGCGACGGTCCGGATCTCCGGGCGGTGGCGGTCCTCGGCATTCATGACGATCCATTGCCGGTGGCGCAACTCCGGCAACTCGCCGCCCTGGCGCTGCAATTCGGGATGGAGATCGCCGACGAAACAGGGAAGTACGGTCTTGCCGGCGCCGGCGCGCACCAGATCCGGCAGCGAGCGCGGCCGATTGACGGTGGCAACGATCCCGGCTGCCGAATGGGCGTGCGGCCAGCGCAGATAGGCCGATATGGCCTCCTCCTCAGCGACTGCAATCCAACGCTCGTCGGTCTCGGCGGCATTGCGCCTGACATAGACGGCATAGGCCACCTCCCCGAGCTGACGTGCGGCGAGATTGGCCTCCTCAGGCTCGAAGGCGCGAATACCGATATCGCTTTCGCGGTAGGCAAGGCTCGCCCGCGCCTCGCCAATGGTGAGCGAAATGGCGAAGGCATCGCCCGGCATGCGGATTGCGGCGAAATTCTCGGTCAGCAGCCAGGCGAGCCAGGTGCCGGCGGTGACCCTGACGGTGGTGCCGCCCTCGCCGGATTGCCGCCACGCCGCCACCTTGCGGGCGGCGGCCTCCATTTCCTGCAGGTGATCGAGCAGCGCCTGGCCATCCTGGGTCAGACGGTATCCGGTCTGGCTGCGCGAAAACAATGCGCGGCCGATTTCCTGCTCGAGATCGAGCATGCGCCGGCCGACGGTCGCAGGACTGAGCCCGCTTGCAGTGCTTGCCCCCGTCAGCCCGCCGAGCCGGGCCACCTGCAGGAAAAGCTGATAGGAATCCCAACTCGCATTTTTCATTGATGAAAAACATAGCGGGATTTTCCCCGTTTATAAAGAGAAATTCGACGCCTAGATCAGGTGATGTCTTACACAGGAAAGGACATTGTCATGATCGACATGCTCACCATCGCAGGCACCATCGGCTATCGGCACTATCCCCAGCGAAGCGGTGGCAAGGCGGAAGAGGACAGATTCTATGCCGAGTTCGGAAACAATAGCCTTATTGGCTTTGCCGCCTGGCTGACGTCGCTCGACCTCAACCTCGGAAGGCGCCGCAAGGCCACTGCGCAATCCCGCAGCGGCTGCGGCTGCGCAGTTCAGGCGACTCTTCTTGCTCCGAGATGAGCCGGTGCCGATTCTGCAACGATGCGGAACCGCTCGATCAGCGCCATCAGCGTATCGGCTTCGCCGGCAAGCAGACGGCTTGCCTGCGTCGTCTCGGCAACCATCGCCGCGTTCTTCTGAGTCATCTGGTCCATGGCGTTGACCGAACCGTTGACTTCCTGTAGCGCGGCCGACTGATCGCGGCTGGCGGTGGCGATGGTCTCGACATGGCCGCTGATCGCGATGATCTCCTGGCTGATCGAGGCAAGGACGCTGCCGGTCTTCTGGACCAGTTCGGACCCTGCCGTCACTTCGCGGCTCGATGTCTCGATCAGCGACTTGATCTCGCGCGCCGCATCAGCCGAACGCTGGGCGAGTTCGCGGACCTCCTGGGCGACGACGGCAAAACCTTTGCCCGCCTCGCCGGCCCGCGCCGCCTCGATGCCGGCATTCAGCGCCAGAAGATTGGTCTGGAAGGCGATGTCGTCGATCACCTCGATGATCTGCTCGATACGCTGCGAGGCCTCTTCGATGCGATCCATGGCGGCGACGGCATCGCCGACGACGGCGCCGGAATTGTCGGCCGTCTTCTTGGTCGCAGCCACGACATTGTTGGCTTCGCGGGCACGTTCGGCGGAAGAACGAACCGTCACAGTGATCTCTTCCACCGCGGCCGCAGTCTCCTCGAGGTTGGCCGCCTGCGCCTCGGTGCGTTTGGAAAGCTCGCCGGCAGAAGCGGAGACGGCGCCGCTGTTGCGCTGGATTGTCGAGGCGCTGTTACGGATACCGGACAGCGTATCCTGGAGCCGCAAGAGGGAGGCGTTGAAATCGACGCGCAGCTGCTCCAGCCGGCCGACGAAGGGCGTACCGATCGTCTGCGAGACATCGCCCTGCGACAGGCGCCCGAGGCCGGCGGCAAGCTGGTTGACGGCAAAGTCGATCTGGCCGTCGAGCGAGCGCTTGTCGGCATCGTTCCTGGCGCGTTCGGCATCGCTCAATTCGCGCTGTTCGCCAGCCTGGGTTTCCAGGTCGCGCCTCGCGCGGGCACTGTCGCGGAAAAGCGCCAAGGCCCGGCCGATGTCGCCGAACTCGTTCCTCTTTTCGACACAAGGGATCGCCCCTTCGAGATTGCCCGCGGAAATCGAGTGAACGCTCGCGGTCAGCGCCTGCAAAGGCTTCACCGACAGGCGGATCGCATAAAAGGCGAGAACGCCGACGATGAGCATGACGATGGCGCCGACACCGAGAACCAGCATCTGCAGCTCATACATGCGCTGGTAATAGACCTCCATCGGAATGCCGATGAAGAGAATGCCGACATTGGCGTTCGCGGCGTTCTTGATCGGGAAATAACCGGTCATGAACTTGCGGCCGAAAAGCTCCGCCGGACCGTAATAAGCCTCGCCCCTGGCGAGAACCGGCTGGGCGGGGTGCTCGGCGACCAGCTTGGTGCCGACGGCACGGTCGCCGTTTTCCTTTTTGACGTTGGTGGAGATGCGGACGTAGTCGCTGCCCTGCTTTTGAAAGATGGTCGCAACGCCGGCGATCGATTGCGCCGTGCGGTCTACGAGCGAATAGTCGGCAAGGGCGGGAATGGCGTCTTCCGTGACAGCGGAGAGCTGATTGTCCTTCAGCTCGATCTTTGCAGCCTGATCGGCCGCGCCGTAGAGGACGGCCATGGCGCGGGTGGCATCCCTGGCGTCGGAGACGGCGCCGTCCATGACATGATGGCTCAGATTGTAATAGGTCACACCGACGATGGCGGCCGTGCTGATGGCCAGCAGAAACAGCGTGATCGCAACGATCTGGCGGACGATCGACGTAGAGAAAAGGCGCAGCATCAAAACCCCCGACAGAACAATAAGGGCTAAATTAGACGAAAAGCGTTAAGGAAAATGTTCTGTAAATCTGGACCGCCCGCGATATTCGTCGCCCCGTTTCCGGTCGCTCTCTATGCAATACACAAACGGCCCCGGAAAACCGAGGCCGTTCGAAAATTTGCAATCGAGCCCTGATCAGGCGGCGCGGTAGACCGGCGCACCGGTGGCTTCGCCGTCGATCTTGAACTGCTGGATGAGCCTGCGCAGCGAATCGGCCTCGTCGGCCAGTTCGCGGCTGGCGGCAGTCGTCTCCTCCACCATGGCGGCGTTCTGCTGCGTCATCTGGTCCATCTGGTTGACTGTCGCGTTGACGCTTTGCAGCGCGTTGGACTGGTCGTGGCTGGCGCGGGCGATCATCTCGACATGCTGGCTGATCGTGACGATCTGGGCGCTGATCTTGGCGAGCACCGTGCCGGTCTCCTGCACGAATTGCGAGCCTGAATTGACCTCGTTGGTCGACTTGTTGATCAGCCCCTTGATCTCCTGCGCCGCGGCTGCGGAGCGCTGAGCCAGTTCGCGGACTTCCATCGCGACCACCGCAAAGCCCTTGCCGGCTTCACCGGCGCGCGCCGCCTCGATGCCGGCGTTGAGCGCCAGAAGGTTGGTCTGGAAGGCGATCTCGTCGATGACGCCGATGATCTGCTCGATCTGGCGCGAGGCACCTTCGATGCGGCTCATCGCGTCGATCGCATTGCTGACGACGACGGCGGAATCGTCGGCGCTGCGCTTGGCCTGGCGGACGATCTGGTCGGCATCCTTGGCGCGTTCGGCCGACGAGCGGACCGTGACGGTAATCTGGTCGACGGCAGCAGCCGTCTCTTCGAGCGAGGCAGCCTGCTGTTCGGTACGCTTGGAGAGGTCCTCGGCCGACTGGGCCATCTGGTTGCCGTTGCCCTGGATCAGTTCGACGTTGTCGCGGATCTGGCTCATCGTCGCCTGAAGCCGCATCATCGAACCGTTGAAATCCTGGCGCAGCTGTTCGAGACGGCCGATGAAGGGCGTTTCGATCGTCGTCGAGATATCGCCCTGCGACATGCGTTCGAGGCCGGCGGCAAGCGCATTGACCGCGAATTCGATCTGACGATCCATCTCGCGCTTTTCGGCGTCGTTGCGCTGGCGCTCGTGTTCGGCGGCGGCGCGTTCCTCGTCGCTCTGCTCCTCGATGCGGATCTTCGAGATGGCATTTTCCTTGAAGATGCCGAGCGCGCGGGCCATGTCGCCGATTTCATCGTGGCGCTGCTCGCCGGAGATGCTGGTATCCAGTGCCCCTTCGGCGATGCGGCGCATGGCGCCGGTAATATGGCTGATCGGGCGCTGCAGCGTCAGCACAAGGGCAATGCCGCCGAGGATGGACAGCAGGATGCCGAGACCGGTGGTCATGACGGAGATGCTGTTTGCCTGGGTGCGCTCGGTGCCGGCCGTCTGCTTCTGCAGTTCGGCGAAATCGGTCAGCTTTTTCCAGATCTGGTCAAGCTCCTGGCGGGCCGCGGCATAGGCGGCGACACGCTGGCCGATCGTGTCGACGATCTTCGAACCGCCGCCGGAAATGACGTCGAGCGCCGGCTGGATCGCGCCGGATATGCCTTCGGCAAAGCCCATGCCCTTGGCGCTGGTGACCAGCACCTGCATGTCCTTACCGAGCGTGCCGGCCTGCTGCTGCAGCCGCACGAGATTTTCCTTGCTGGAATCGGCGAGAAAGTCGGAAAGAACGATCTGAAGCGAATAGACCGAATTTTCGAGACGCCTCGTATCCTGCAGGACCGAGTTGGCCTGGGCAATCCGGCCGTCGAGCGCGGCGAATTCCTGGGTCGCGTCACGCATCTTCTGCGTTGCAGTCAGCTGCGTATAGGTCGAGGTCTGGCGGAAGCGCGAAATGAGACGGCCGAGTTCGGTGGCGGTCTCGTCGGTCGGGTTGGGCGTCTGGACGATCGCCTTGATGCCGTCGATGGTCGCAGCCAGCGCGTCGATGACATTCTTCTGATTGCTCGGAACCGAGATGGCGATCAGACGCTGGGATTTGACGATTTCCGGCATCTGTTCGTTGATGAAGGCGATCTTGTCCTGCGCTGTCTGCGGCTTGCTGAAGCCGCTGGCGACGGTGCCGAGGAAATCCCCGCCCTTCAGCAGGCGGTCGGCGGTGCGAAGGGTGCTGGTTGCGGCGCTCTCGTCGCTCTGGACGGTGCTCTGCAACTGCTCGGCCTGGTAGGACACGGTGAAACGGGTGCTGATTACGCTCTTCTGGGCAGCGTCGATCTGCTCATGCAACGCCTGTTCCTGCTCGTGCAAGGCCCACAGCTTGTCGACGACGCCCGATATTTCCTTGGTGCGGCGCGATGCTTCCGCAAGGCTGTCGCGACCGGCGGCCTCGTCACCGACCTGGCTCAGCGTCTGGTCGAGCACGCCTTGCTGGGTCTTCAGATCCGCGATCAGTTTGTCGCGCGCCTCAGGGCTGGTGACGCGCAGGAAATCGTCCATCGAACCATAGAGATCCTTGAAGCCGCTCAGCGACTGCAGCACGCTGTTGGATATTTCCATCCGGCCCTGCAGAAGTCCCGAAGCGTAGAGGCCCGTCAGGCCCACCGCCGAAATGGTGACGACGAAAGGCAGAACGAAGATCAAAACCTTGGTCTTGATCCTGAAGCGGGAAAGAATCTTGTCAATCAACATGGCGTTCCGGGCCTTTCATACACCACTCCTCCCGCAGGCGGCCACATGGCGCCAGCCGGGTGCACATCGAGCTGTTCTTATTTTACATTGGGGAACCCGGAGGCCAGGCGGCAGTCATTGCCAGTTCATGTCCAAACAACTTGGAGATGCCCAAATATTCGCGAGCAATTGTGTCAATTAGATATTAATTTTCGGATAAGCGGTTATGGCGGGTTAAGCCAAGGCAGTGAAATAGTTACAAATTATGGACCGCGATGCCGCAGTGCGACAACTAGCATGTCGGAACATTGATTCCAGGTCTGCTGAAAGGATCAAATGAAGTGCGAGAGCAGCAGCGCGAGGCAGGCGGCGGTGGCGCCGGCTGCAAGCATCAGATAGCGCAGGGCGACCATTCGAGCGTTCGGCTTTGCCTCGGCAATTGCGATGGCGCGGGCCCGTCGTGCGTTTCTGTTCATGGGCGAAACCTCACTTCTCTCTAACACAACAACAATCCAACAAATCGGCTTGCCGGTAAAGCTTAATTTAGGGACGACCTTACAAACCGCCAATTGAGACAGGATGGCGCACCTCTATTAAGAAGTCTTGAATCGGTATCTCCAGATATTTCCAAGGCATGTCAAAAAATGTGCAGCGGTTTTGGGGCCCACGACATGCATCAAAACAAGGAGCTTTAAACGCATTCGCCCGCGGCAAAACCGGAAGCCCAGGCCCACTGAAAATTATAGCCGCCGAGCCAGCCGGTGACGTCGACGCATTCGCCGATGAAATAAAGGCCGGGCACGGCTTTGGCTTCCATGCTGCGGGAATCGAGCGCCGCCGTGTCGATGCCGCCGAGCGTCACTTCGGCGGTGCGGTAACCTTCCGAGCCTGACGGTTTCACCGCCCAGTTCTGGACGCCGGCGGCAAGACGCAGCAGCACCTTGTCCGGCAGGTCGGCCATGTTGCCGGAGATCTTTTCGCGCTCGACGAGAAATTGTGCCAGCCGCTTCGGCAGGATCTCGCCGAGTGCCGTCTGCGGCGACTGACGGCCATTGATCTGTTTTGCGGTCTTCAGATGGGCGGCAATGTCGATATCCGGTTCGATCGAGACCACGACCTCGCCGCCTTCGCGCCAAAAGGAAGAGATCTGCAGGACAGCGGGGCCGCTCAGCCCGCGATGGGTGAAAAGCAGCGCTTCGCGGAAGGCGGTCCTCCCGTGGCGGATTTCGGCCGGGACTGCGATGCCGGCGAGCGGCGCGATGCTTTCCAGCAGGCCGGGATCGAGCGTCAGCGGCACGAGGCCGGGTCGGGTTTCGAGCACGGCCAAGCCGAACTGCTCGGCGAGGCGATAGGCAAAGCCGGTGGCGCCCATCTTCGGGATCGACTTGCCGCCGGTGGCGACGATCAGCGACGATGCTTCACAGTGACCTTCGCTCGTCGATACCCGGAAGCCGGATTCGGTCTTTTCGACGGCTGATATTTCGGTGCCAAGATGCAGCGCCGCACCGGCCATGCGCATCTCCGCTAGCAGCATGCGGATGATGTCTTTGGCGCTATCGTCGCAGAAGAGCTGGCCCAGCGTCTTTTCGTGCCAGGCGATGCCGTGGCGGTCGACCATGGCGATGAAATCGGCGGGCGTGAAACGGGCAAGCGCCGACTTGCCGAAGTGCGGGTTGGCGGAGAGGAAATTCTTCGGGCCGGCATGGATATTGGTGAAATTGCAGCGGCCGCCGCCTGATATGCGGATCTTCTCGCCAGGCGCCCTGGCATGGTCGAGGATGACGACCGAGCGGCCGCGTTTTCCGGCACGGATGGCGGCCATCATGCCCGCCGCTCCGGCGCCGATGACGATAACGTCGCTTTTGCGCTGCAAACCCGTTTCCCCGATCAAACCCCGCGTCTTCTTTTCCATCAAAGGGCGAAAGTCAACGTTCTCAACCCCTCGCCAATTGGCAAAGTCTGGTTATGATGGCGCCACGATCAACGCAAACCGGTGTGTCATGTCCCCAAAAAAGACGACGCTGAAGCCTGCCAGAAACGTACCCGCCTCGAAGAAAACTCCCCCGGAACCCGGATCCCTGCGTGGCGTTGCGAACTGGAAGGAAGCAGCGCGGTGGCTGAGGGACAGGGGCATCGAAGACATCGAATGCATCACGCCGGACCTTGCCGGCGTTGCGCGCGGCAAGATGATGCCGAGTTCGAAATTCACCTCCAACACCTCGCTGGCGCTGCCTTCGGCAATCTACCGGCACACGATTTCGGGCGAATATCCCGACGAGACGGAGAGCTTCCGCTATGAGCCGCGCGACAGCGACCTGAAGCTGATGCCCGACCTTTCGACGCTTTCCGTCGTGCCTTGGGAGACCGACCCGACGGCGCAGGTGATCTGCGACATCGTCGATTCGGACGGTGGGGAAGTCCCCTATACGCCGCGCAACGTGCTGAAGCGGATCATGAGCCTCTATCATGAGCGCGGCTGGAAGCCGATCGTGGCGCCCGAGATCGAATTCTACCTCGTCGCCAAGAACGACGATCCCGACTATCCGCTGCACCCGCCGAAAGGCCGGTCCGGCCGCTCGATCCTCGGCGGCCAGGGCTATTCGATCGCCGGCATCAACGAGTTCGACGAGCTGATCGACGACGTCTATCATTTCTCGGAGAAGCAGGGGCTGGAGATCGATACGCTGATCCATGAAGAGGGACCGGCGCAGATGGAGATCAACCTGCGCCACGGCAATCCGATCGAACTTGCCGACCAGGTGTTCCTGTTCAAGCGAACGATCCGCGAGGCGGCGCTGAAACACGACATCTACGCGACCTTCATGGCCAAGCCGATGCAGGGCCAGCCGGGTTCGGCGATGCATATCCATCAGTCGGTGGTCGATATCGAGACGGGCAAGAACATCTTCTCCAATCCCGACGGATCGGCTTCGAAGGAATTTTTCCATTTCATCGGCGGCATGCAGAAATTCGTGCCGAGCGCGATGGCGATGCTTGCACCCTACGTCAATTCCTACCGGCGCCTGCAGCCCGATATGTCCTGCCCGGTCAACAATGCCTGGGGTTACGACAACCGGACGACGGCGTTCCGCGTGCCGGTTTCCGATCCGCAGGCGCGGCGCGTGGAAAACCGGCTGCCGAGCTCGGACGCCAACCCCTATCTCGCACTCGCCGCCTCGCTCGCCTCCGGCCTGCTCGGAATCATGAACGAGATCGAGCCGACGGCGCCGACGGAGGATTCGGCCAATGAGGGCTCGATCGACCTGCCGCGCGGCCTGCTGGAGGCCGTGGCGCTGCTCGAGGACGAACCCGCCTTCGAGGAGATGTTCGGCAAGCAGTTCATCGGCCTTTATGCCGGCGTCAAGCGCGGCGAGTTCGAAACCTTCATGCAGGTGATCAGCCCTTGGGAGCGGGAATTCCTTCTGCTCAACGTGTGAGGGACCATCATGGCATCGCAGGAGACATGGCAGAGCCCGATCGCGCCCGGGCTGTCCTGGTATCAGGCAACCGTCGGGGAGCGGCCCACCTACCCCGCTCTCGACGGATCGAGAACATGTGACGTCGCGATTGTCGGCGGCGGTTATACCGGCCTGCAGGCCGCCTATAATCTTGCCAAAGCAGGCGTTTCAGTGGTGCTGATCGAGGCCTGCCGCTTCGGCGACGGGGCGTCCGGGCGCAATGGCGGCCAACTGGGCACCGGCCAGCGATGGTGGCCGGAAGAACTCGAGGAGAAGATCGGCTACGAACGCTCGAAGGCGCTGTTCGATCTTGCCGAAGCGGCCAAGCGCCATCTCATCGATTTCGCTCGCGAGCATCAGATCGAGATCGACTATGTGCCCGGCCAGCTCAATGTCGCACACAAGGCGAGCTACAAACGCGACTATTACGAAAATGCCGAAATCGCCGCCTTACGCTACGGTTATCCGTATCTCAGCTTCATGGACGAGGAGGAAACGCAAGAGAGGCTCGGCTCGAAGCGTTTCCATTGCGGCGTGCGCGATGTCGGCACCGGCCATATCCATCCGCTGAAGCTGCTGGTCGGGCTGGCGCGGGTCGCTGCCAATGCCGGTGCTGCAATTTTCGAGATGACCAAGGCGACGGCGATCCGCCAAAGCGGCGGCAAGGTGACGATCGAAACCGAAAGGGGAACGATCACCGCTGAGCGCGCGCTGATCGCCTGCAACGGCCATATCGGCGACCTCGAGCCGGTGACGGCAAGCCACGTCATGCCGATCCGCTCCTTCATCGGTGCCACGGCACCGCTCGACGGGCATCCCGAGGTGCTGCCCGGGGGCGAGGCCGTGGCCGATTCGCGCTTCGTCGTGCGCTACTTCCGCAAATTCGGCGACGGCCGTCTGCTGTTCGGCGGACGCGAGGCCTATACCTCGGACAATCCGCGGGACATTTCGCTGCACATCCGCCGGCAGATTGCCGAGATCTACCCGGACCTCAAGGACATCGAGATCACCCATGCCTGGGGCGGCAACGTCGGTATCACCATGCCACGCCAGCTCTTCGTGCGCGAGGTCATGCCCGGTGTCATCTCGATCGGCGGTTATTCCGGTCATGGCGTCATGCTGTCAAACTACTGTGGCAAACTCTACGCGGAAACGGTGCTTGGAAAATCTCGCGATCTCGACCTCTTCACATCGCTTGATATTCCAGCCTTTCCCGGTGGTGCGCGCATGCGGGCGCCGTTGCTTTTCCTCGCCTTGTCGTGGTTTGCGCTTCGCGACAAGTTTTAGTCCGATTGCGGATTTCATCTTCCGGAAATTCGCTCTAAAACCGGTGCCTGAGAGATTCATTGCACTGCACACTGGCTTTTTAAATCGATTAGATTAAAAGAGCCGTCAACCAAGCCTGATTGAGAGACAAGCTCATGAGCAGCCAAATCATTCCCGTTGAGCCTTTTGATTACGTCGTTTTCGGCGGCAGCGGCGACCTTGCCGAGCGCAAATTGCTGCCCGCGCTTTATCATCGCCAGATCGAAGGCCAGTTCAGCGAACCGACCCGCGTGATCGGCGCCTCGCGCAGCCCGTTGACCCACGAGGAATACCGCAATTTTGCCCGCGATGCGCTGAAGGAACACCTGAAGAAGGGCGAATACGACGAGGCTGAGGTGGAGAAGTTCTGTGCCCGCCTCTACTACGTCTCGGTTGATGCCCGCACGGATACCGGCTGGGATCAGCTGAAGAAGCTGCTCGACGAGGGCAAGGACCGTGTGCGCGCCTTCTATCTCGCGGTCGCGCCCGGCATCTTCGGCGATATTTCGCAGAAAATCGCAGACCATAAGCTGATCACCAAGTCGACCCGCATCGTCGTCGAAAAGCCGATCGGCCGCGATCTCGCTTCTGCGCTGCAGCTCAACGACACGATCGGCCGTGCCTTCAAGGAAGAGCAGATCTTCCGCATCGACCACTATCTCGGCAAGGAGACGGTGCAGAACCTGATGGCGCTGCGCTTTGCCAATGCGCTCTACGAGCCGCTCTGGAATGCCAACTACATCGACCACGTGCAGATCACCGTGGCTGAATCGGTCGGCCTCGAAGGCCGCGCCGGCTATTACGATACGGCGGGTGCGCTGCGCGACATGGTGCAGAACCACATTCTTCAGCTACTCTGCCTGACGGCGATGGAAGTGCCCTCGTCGATGGATTCGGAAGCCGTGCGCGACGAGAAGCTGAAGGTGCTGCGCGCGCTGAAGCCGCTCAATGCCTCCAACGTCGAGCAGGCGACGGTCCGCGGCCAGTATCGCGCCGGCGCATCGGGTACCGGCCCGGTCAAAGGCTACCTCGAAGAGCTCGAAGGCGGCGTCTCGAACACCGAGACCTTCGTCGCCATCAAGGCCGAGATCAACAACTGGCGCTGGGCCGGCGTTCCCTTCTATATAAGAACCGGCAAACGCCTGACCGGGCGCATGTCCGAGATCGTCATCACCTTCAAGCCGATCCCGCACGCGATCTTCGACCAGGCGGCCGGGCGCATCGTCGCCAACCAGCTGATCATCCGCCTGCAGCCGGATGAGGGCGTCAAGCAGTCGCTGATGATCAAGGATCCGGGTCCGGGCGGCATGCGCCTGCGCAACGTCTCGCTCGACATGAGCTTCGCCCAGGCCTTCAACGTCCGCAATCCGGACGCCTACGAGCGCCTGCTGATGGACGTGATCCGTTCCAACCAGACGCTGTTCATGCGCCGCGACGAAGTCGAAGCCGCATGGAAATGGGTGGATCCGATCCTCAAGGGTTGGGAAACGACCGGCCAGCAGGTGCAGGGCTATACGGCCGGCACCTGGGGGCCGAGCCAGGCCATCGCGCTGATCGAGCGTGACGGCCGCACCTGGCATGACGAAATCTAGGACGACATCGATGACATCGACCCTGCATTCCTTCGCCAGCGCCGCAGACCTCGCCGGCAGTCTCGCCGATAAGGTCGCCGATACGCTTTCGGCAGCGATCGCCGCCCGCGGAACGGCGTCCATCGCCGTTTCCGGCGGCTCCACACCGAAGGCCTTCTTCCAGGCGCTTTCGACGCGCGACATCGCCTGGGAAAAAGTGACGATCACGCTTGTCGACGAACGCTTCGTGCCGGCCGACAATCCGCGCTCGAACCATCTGCTGGTCGATGCCAATCTCCTTCAAAACAAGGCAAAGGCGGCGCGCTTCGTGCCGCTTTACCAGCCGGCACCTTCCGTCGAGGAAGCTGCAAGACTTGCGACTGCAAAAAGTGCCGAGATCGGCATCCCCTTCGACATCGTCATCCTCGGCATGGGTGGCGACGGCCACACCGCCTCGTTTTTTCCCGGCGGCAGCAATCTTGCCAAGGCGCTCGACGCATCGACGCAGCGCGGCATCATCACCATGGAAGCGGAAGGGGCCGGCGAGCCGCGCCTGACCTTCACCTTCTCCAGTCTTGAGGATGCCGCACTCCTGGTTCTCCATATCGAGGGCGAAGGCAAAAAAGACGTTCTCGCCAAGGCGGAAGGCAGCGGTGAAGAGGCAGAAATGCCGATCCGCGCCATTCTGCGCCGGGCCACTTCCCCGGTCGAGATCTACTGGGCTCCCTGATCCGCCGCAGATTTGAAATTCAGATCTAGGCCGGAGCCGCCGAAACAGATAGAGACAACGAACAAGGCAGGGATTTTCCATGTCCGCTCATGCACGCATCTCTGCGATCACCGATCGCATCGTCGAACGCTCGAAGCCCACCCGCGAACGCTATCTCGAACGCCTGCGCGCGGCCGCCTCGCAGGGCGTGCAGCGCTCGGTACTTGGCTGCGCCAACCTTGCCCACGGCTTCGCGGTCTGTTCCCCCGCCGACAAGGATGCGCTTGCCGGCGACCGCATCGCCAATCTCGGCATCATCACCGCCTATAACGACATGCTCTCGGCCCACCAGCCGTTCGAGACCTATCCGGCGATCATCCGTGAGGCAGCCGCCGAAGCCGGCGGCGTGGCGCAGGTGGCCGGCGGCGTGCCGGCGATGTGCGACGGCGTCACCCAGGGACAGCCGGGCATGGAGCTCTCGCTCTTCTCGCGCGATCTGATCGCCATGTCTGCGGGCGTCGGCCTGTCGCACAATATGTTCGATGCCGCCCTCTTCCTCGGCGTCTGCGACAAGATCGTGCCAGGCCTGGTGATCGCAGCCCTGTCCTTCGGGCACCTGCCGTCGATCTTCGTTCCGGCCGGCCCGATGACCACAGGCCTGCCGAACGACGAGAAGTCGCGCGTGCGCCAGCTCTTCGCCGAGGGCAAGGTCGGACGCGCCGAACTGCTGGAAGCGGAATCGAAATCCTATCACGGCCCCGGCACCTGCACCTTCTACGGCACCGCCAATTCCAACCAGATGCTGATGGAGATCATGGGCTTCCACATGCCGGGCTCCTCCTTCATCAATCCCGGCACGCCGCTGCGCGAAGCGCTGACGCGCGAAGCTGCCAAGCGGGCGCTGGCGATCACCGCGCTCGGCAACGAATTCACGCCGGCGGGTGAGATGATCGACGAACGCTCGGTCGTCAACGGCGTCGTCGGCCTGCATGCGACCGGCGGCTCGACCAATCATACGCTGCACCTCGTCGCCATGGCGCGGGCAGCCGGCATCCAGCTCACCTGGCAGGACATTGCCGAGCTTTCGGAAATCGTCCCGCTGCTTGCCCGCGTCTATCCGAACGGACTGGCCGACGTGAACCATTTCCAGGCGGCCGGCGGCATGGGATTCCTCATCAAGGAACTGTTGAAACACGGCCTGGTGCATGACGACGTTCGCACCGTCTTCGGTCAAGGTCTCCAAGCCTATACGGTCGACGCCCGTCTCGGCGAAAAGGGCGCCGTCCTGCGCGAGCCGTCGCCGGAAAAAAGCGTCGATCCCAAAGTTCTCTCCAGCATCGAGACGCCGTTCCAGGCGAATGGCGGGTTGAAGATGCTGCGCGGCAATCTCGGCAAGGCGGTCATCAAGATATCGGCCGTCAAGCCGGAGCGTCACATCATCGAAGCGCCAGCGGTCATCTTCCACAGCCAGCAGGAGCTGCAGGATGCCTTCAAGGAAGGCAAGCTCAACCGCGATTTCATCGCCGTCGTGCGCTTCCAGGGCCCAAAGGCGAACGGCATGCCGGAACTGCACAAGCTGACGCCACCGCTCGGCGTGCTGCAGGACCGCGGCTTCCGCGTAGCGCTGCTGACCGACGGGCGCATGTCCGGCGCATCCGGCAAGGTGCCGGCCGCGATCCACGTCACGCCGGAAGCGGTCGACGGCGGTCCGATCGCCCGCATCCGCGAGGGCGACATCATTCGCCTCGACGCGATCAAGGGCACGCTCGAGCTGCTCGTCGATGCGGCCGACATGGCCGAGCGTGAACCTGTCGTCGTCGATCTTTCCGACAATGAATTCGGGATGGGCCGCGAGCTCTTCGCACCGTTCCGCCGCGCCGTCGGACCTTCGGACCAGGGTGCGAGCGTGCTCTTCCACCACTGAGCGTGGTCACTGGAGACAGACAAAAACCCACGGGGCGCGCGCAGCACCCCGTGGGTTTTTGATTTCAGTCGAATGGTCCCTCAGGCCCGGACGTCGAGAACGTAGTCGCGGTGTGCCGGATGGGTGCTGTAGACGAAGATCTTGTTCAGCTCCTTCTGCGTCAGCAGGCGCAGGAAGCGCACGTCGATCGTATTGTTGGCGTTGACCTTCATCAGCAGGCAGCCGACTTTGGTGATGCGGGCATCCGGAATATCCAGATAGAACTGCTTCGGTAGGCTGAACTGGGTCAGGATCGCGAGTGTCGCGCTGCTCATCGAGATCCGGACAATGTCGCAGCGGCGCGAAGCCGCGTGCATGACGCCCTTTTCCGTATATTCGATGCGCGCGGCATTCATCGTGTCCTCCATCTTGAACCGCGCCTCGCGGTCATACATGAAGGATTCTTCCTTGCTCAGGAAATGAGATTTTGGCTGTGACGGATTGGAAGCGGCCACGTGCTTATCCCCCTCATAAATTGACGAGGAAAAGGTAGCAGCCGATCTTTAACAGAAAGTGAGAATTCGGCCCGTCCTGCACAATTCCTGGGGTGATCACCCCAAAAATGGCCGCCTCATTTCCGGTAGGTATGACCGGTTGCGTCAAAGAGATGCAACTTCTGCCTGTCGGCGGCAAACCGCATCCTCTGGCCCTTCTTCACATCATAGATGCCGGGCAGTTTGACGACGATCGGCTCGCCGGGAACCAAGCCCTCGATATAAAGCAGCGTCACTTCGCCGAGCGCTTCGACGATCGACACCTCACCTTCGAAAAGGTAGTCGGCGCCGTCGGCAACCCCGAGATCCTCCGGACGAACGCCGAAGCTTGCCTGCTTGCCCATTTCGGACGCATCGGTCGCGATATCGAGCGTCACCGACATGCCGCCGGTCAGCGTCACCGTCGTCTGGCTTCCAGTCCCTGATATCGTCGCGGGGATGATGTTCATCGCCGGCGAGCCGATGAATTTCGCAACAAAGAGGTTTGCCGGGCGCTCGTAGAGGTCCAGCGGCGCACCGACCTGCTCGATATTGCCGGCGGAGAGTACGACGATGCGGTCGGCGAGCGTCATCGCCTCGACCTGGTCATGGGTGACGTAGATCATCGTCGTATCGGCCATCTGTTCGTTCAGACGGGCGATCTCGATGCGGGTCGCGACGCGCAGCGCGGCATCGAGGTTGGAGAGCGGCTCGTCGAACAGGAAGACCTTGGGATCGCGGCAGATGGCGCGGCCGATCGCCACGCGCTGGCGCTGGCCGCCGGAAAGCGCCTTCGGCAGGCGACCGAGATATTGGGTCAGCTGCAGGCTCTCGGCCGCCGCCTTGACGCGGCGATCGATTTCCTGCTTGCTTTCGCCGGCGATCTTCATGCCGAACGCCATGTTATCGAAGACGGTCATATGCGGGTAGAGCGCATAGGACTGGAAGACCATGGCGATGCCGCGCTTGGAGGGCGGTACGTCATTGACGAGATGGCCATCGATATACATCTCACCGCCGGTGATCGCCTCAAGACCGGCGATCATGCGCAGAAGCGTGGATTTGCCACAGCCGGACGGACCGACGAAGACGATGAATTCGCCCTGCTTGATATCGAGGTCGATACCGTGGAGAACGTCCACGGAACCGTAGGATTTGCGAATATCCTTCAGCGTCAGTCCAGTCATTTCTCTCTCCCCTGCGTTCTTTAGGCGAGACGGGCGAAATACGCCCCCCAGGCCGGAATATCGATCTTGTCGCCATAGTTGTTGCTGGTAAAGCCATGGCCCGTCAATGCCTGCCATTCTCCCGCCGGCAAGATGACGCCGACCTCGGCCGGGCTCATGTTGAAGATGCAGAGCAGCTTCTCATTGCCGTATTCACGGGTGAAGACCAGCGTATCGCCCTGTGTTTCCTCGAATTCGATCTCGCCCTTGGCAAAAGCCGGGTGCAGCTTTCGGAAGGCGATGAAGCGGCGATAGTGCTCCAGCACGGAAGTCTCATCGCCCAGCTGGACGCTGACGGCACGCAGGATATGCTCGACCGGCACCGGCAACCAGGGCTTGACCGTCGAGAAGCCGCCCTGGGCGACCTGGCTGTCCCAGACCATCGGCGTGCGGCAGCCGTCGCGGCCCTTGAATTCCGGCCAGAACTGGATGCCATAGGGGTCCTGGAGATCCTGATAGGCAAGATCGGCCTCCGTCAGCGCCAGTTCCTCACCCTGATAGAGGCAGACGGAGCCGCGCAGCGTCAACAGCAAAGAGGCATAGAGCTTGGCAAAGGCGTCGTGATCGGCGACCAGCCCGCCCCAGCGGCTGACATGGCGCATGACGTCATGATTGGAGAAGGCCCAGCAGGCCCAGCCATCGGGTGCGGCAGCTTCGAAATCCTGCATCACCTCCTCGACCCGCTCCGGCGTCAGCGGATCGGGCGCCAGGAACTCGAAGGCATAACACATATGCATCTTGTCGTTGCCGGAGGTGTATTCACCCACGATTTCGAGGCCGCGCTGGCTGTCGCCGACTTCGCCGACGGCGGCGATCGCCGGGAACTCCTCGAGAACGGCCCGGAAGCGCTTCAAGAACGCAAGATTCTCGGGCCGGTTCTTGTCGTAGAGATGCTCCTGGAAATTATAGGGATTGACCGCCGGCGCCGTCGAGGCGTTGCGGCGTTCGGGGGCAAGCGCCGGATTGTCGCGCAGCTGCGTGTCATGAAAATAAAAATTGATGGTGTCCAGGCGGAAGCCGTCGACGCCGCGATTGAGCCAGAAGCGCACGACATCGAGCAGACGGTCCTGCACCTCAGGGTTATGCAGGTTCATGTCCGGCTGCGAGGTCAGGAAATTGTGCATGTAATATTGCATGCGCGTCGGATCCCACGCCCATGCCGAGCCGCCGAAGATCGACAGCCAGTTGTTCGGCGGCGTGCCGTCCGGCTTGGCGTCGGCCCAGACATACCAGTCGGCCTTGGCGTTGGTCTTGCTGGAGCGGCTTTGCACGAACCAGGGATGCTGATCCGAGCTGTGGGAGATGACGAGGTCGATCATCACGCGGATGCCGAGGCGATGGGCCTCTGATATCATCGTGTCGAAATCCACCAGTGTGCCGAAGATCGAATCGACGTTCTCGTAATCGGAAACGTCATAACCGAAATCACGCATCGGCGAGGTGAAGAAGGGCGAGATCCAGATCGCATCGACGCCAAGGCTTGCCACATGCGGCAGGCGGGCGGTGATACCCTTCAGGTCGCCGATGCCGTCGCCGTTCGAGTCCTGGTAGGAGCGCGGGTAGATCTGATAGATCACCGCGCCGCGCCACCAGTCCTTGTCAGGGGTCGAGATCGAATGGGAAGCCACGTTCATGGAATATCCTGTTTGAAGTCACGTTCGGGAATGGTCAACCTCCCTTGACCGAACCTGCCAGCAGACCGCGCACCAGATAACGCTGCAGCCCGAAGAAGACGAGCAGCGGCACGATGATGGTGACGAAGGCTGACGCCGTCAAAATCTCCCAATTGCCGCCGCGCGAGCCGAGCAGCGCGTTCAGGCTGCCGGTCAGCACGATGTGGTCCTTGTCGGTACCGAGGAAGACCATGGCGACGAGCAGGTCGTTCCATACCCACAGGAACTGGAAGATGGCGAAGGAGGCGAGTGCCGGGAAGGATAGAGGCAAAACGATGCGGACGAAGATCTCGAAATCACTCGCGCCATCGACGCGGGCGGATTCGATGATTTCCTTCGGCAGGCCGGCGATATAGGCCCGCAAGAGATAGATGGCGAGCGGCATGCCGAAAGCGGTATGAGCCAGCCAGATGCCGGGATAGGTCTTCGACGGCTGGCCGAGCATGTTGCCGATCTCGTTGTAGAGACGCAGCAGCGGGATCAATGACATCTGCAGCGGCACGACGATGAGGCCAACGACGAGCGCGATCAGCAGCGCGCGGCCGGGAAACTCCATCCAGCTGAGCGCATAAGCGGCGAAAGCGGCAATCAGGATCGGGATGATCGTCGCCGGGATCGTCACGGTCAGCGAGTTGATGAAGGATTGGCCGATGCCCTCGCCTCTTAGAACCGTGTTGTAGTTCTGCATGGTGAATTCCGGCGGCGCCGAGACGGATGCATAGATGCGCCGCGGGCGCTGGTCGGGCGAAAAGGCGGCGTTCTTCACATAGCGATAACTGCCGTCGCTGTTGATCTGCAGGGTTTCGCCGTCGCCGAGATCGGCGGTCTCGCCGGCCTTGAAGGCGGCCGGCTGCTGCACGCGATTGCCGAAGGCCTTTACCGCGCGGCCGGTCTGGCCTTCCAGCACATTGCCTGCAATGACATAGGCGGCACCTTCCTGCTGCTGCTGGTCCGGTGTGCCCAAGCGAACGGCAACGGTCTGCGTCGAGCCGACGAAGGCCGTCCACCAGCCGGAGACGACGATCTGGTCCTTGTCGCGCAGCGCGCTGACGAAGATGCCGAGCGTCGGGATGAGCCAGATGATGACAATCAGCAGAACGGCTGCGTGAACGAAGAGACGGGCGGGACCGATCTTGAAATAGCTTCCGATAGCGGTCATCTCAGTGCCCCTTCAATTCGCGATTGGCGCGGCGCACGTTCCAGACCATGATCGGCGTGACGGCGAGCATGATGATGATGGCGATGACCGCGCTTCGGCCGGAATCCCCGCCGCCGCGGAACATCCAGTCGAACATCAGGTTCGCCAGCACCATCGTCTGCCACTGGCCGTTGGTCATGGTCAGCACGATGTCGAAGACCTTAAGGACGAGGATGGTGATCGTCGTCCAGACGACTGCGATGGAGCCCCAGATCTGCGGCACCATGATGCGCCAGAAGATCTGCCAGCCATTGGCGCCGTCGATGACGGCCGCTTCGATCGTCTCTTCCGGAATGCCGCGAAGAGCCGCCGACAGGATGACCATGGCGAAACCGGTCTGGATCCAGATCAGAATGATCATCAAGAAGAAGTTGTTCCAGAAGGGAATGGAGATCCACACCTCCGGCGTGCCGCCGAAGGTCTGGACGATGGCGTTCAGCAGGCCGATCTGGACGTCGTTGCCGCCGCGATATTCATAAATGAATTTCCAGATGACCGAGGCGCCGACGAAGGAGATCGCCATCGGCATGAAGACGATGCTCTTGGCGATATTGCCCCACCAGATGCGATCGGTCATCACGGCGATGACGAGGCCGAAGAAGGTGCAGGCAGCAGGCACCACGGCGAGCCAGAGGATGTTGTTGAAGATCGCCTGGCGGAATTCGCGGTCGCCGAGCGCCCATTTGTAGTTGGCGAGGCCGACGAACTGCAGACCGGCGCGGTCGTAGAAGGAGAGGATGAAGGTCGCAACGACGGGATAGACGAGGTAGACGATGAGCAGGAACAGCGCCGGGCCGATGAACAACCATGGCCGGATCAATGCACGCCGGTTGAGATTGCGCGATGCGGCGCGGATGTCGCCATCCTTCACCGGCAGAGCGAGATCCAGGATCTTGTTCGAAAAATAGAAATAGGCCGAGCACGCGACAACGGCGACGACCACGACGCTTAAAGCGGACACTATCTGCAACAGCATTTCGTCCCTCCCCTGCTTCCCCTGATCTTATTCCGACCGGTTTTTATTCTGACGGGTCAACGCCGGTCACCGTCAATTTATTTGTATTGCCCAATCACAATATATCCTGCGATGGCCGGGCTCTTTGCGAGTCCGGCCAGTCATGCAAAGCCATGCCGCCGGCAAGCCGGCGGCATAATTTTAGAAGATTACTTGATGCCGTCCCAGGCGCTCTGGATTTCGCCTGCAGCCTCTTCAGCGGACTTGCCGCCGACGAAATCGACCATGCCGGTCCAAAAGGCGCCGGCGCCGATCTTGCCCGGCATCAGGTCGGAACCGTCGAAGCGGAAGGTGGTGGCGGAGGTCAGGATATCGCCTTCCTTCTTCATCTGCGGGTTGGCATAGGCCTCGGTGCTGACGCTCTTATACGGCGTCAGGAAGCTCGACTGCGCCATCCAGACCTCATGGGCGATCGGGGTTTTCAGGAAGTCGATGAAGGCGCGAGCAGCCTTCGAGTCCTTGGCGATCGAGACGAGCGTGCCGGCGCCCAGAACCGGCTTGCCGAGTTCGGGATGCGAAGCAAAGGTCGGCATGTAGAAGAAGTCGGCATCCTGGCCGAGCTTCGTGCCCTCAGGGAAGAAGGACGGGATGAACGAGGCCTGATGGTGCATGTAGCACTTCGGCGGAACCGCAAAGAGGCCCTTCGGGCTGTCGCGGAAATCGGTCGAAGCCACGGCTGCGACGCCGCCATCGACGTATTTGGCGTTCTTGGCGAACTTGCCGAACTCGTCGATCGCGGCAACGACGGCCGGATCGGTGAACTTCAGCTCGTTGGTCGTCCACTTATCGTAGGCTTCCGGCGGCTGCATGCGCAGCATGATGTCCTCGACCCAGTCGGTCGCCGGCCAGCCGGTGGCGCCGCCGGAACCGAGACCGATGCACCAGGGAACGCCGCCGTCCTTGACGATCTGGTCGGTCAGGGCATGCAGCTCTTCCATGGTCGTCGGGATCTTGTAACCGGCTTCCTCGAAGTTCTCCGGAACATACCAGACCAGCGATTTTACGTCGGCCTTGTAGGGGAAGGCGTAGAAGGCTTCCTTGCCGTCCTTGCCCTTGTAGGTGCCATAACCGACCCAGCTGTCGCCGGCGCCGTAATTGTCCTTGATCCACTTGGAGTTGTCATCGCCGAGCGGCGTCAGGAAGCCCTTGCTGGCGAGATCGGCCAGGAGGCCGGGCTGCGGCAGAACGGCAATGTTCGGCGGCGAACCCGCCTGCGTGTCGATGACGATCTGCTGTTCGTAGTTTTCGGAAGAGGAGTATTTGGCATCGATACCGGTGGCTTCGGTGAAATAGGCAAGCACGCTCATGAAGAACGCCTCGTCCTCACCGCGCCACGGCCCGAAGATCGTCAGCGGCTGACCCTTCAGATCGGCATGAGCAGCCTTGAACTCGTCATAGCTCTTCCAGTTGAACTTGGAATCCTGTCCCGGGGCAAATTTCAAATCGGCCGCGGACGCAGCACCGGCAAAAAGCGCTGCCACGGCAACGCCCATCAAAAATGACTTTTTCATGTGATCAACCTCCCATCACAATCCCAACCGCGCCGAATTCCCTTAATAAAAGAAATTTCAAAGCGCTTTGACACCAAACTCATTCCACTTTCGGTGGAATGGAGTCAAGTTAATTCGCGAAAACCCGTTGTGAATACGCCAGATATCGCGGCATATCGCGGCGCAACAGCGCCTATCGGGAAATATGGAGCGATTTTTCTTGAGTCAAGCGCGCCAGATGATACATAATTGAAAGCGCTTTGGATGCCACTGGGAGGCGGCAGGCCTTTTCAAGACGGCTGACGGGCGGGCTGGGAGGAAGCATAGCAGGTGAATCTCAAACAGCTATCGGAATTGCTGGGGCTGTCTCAGACGACGGTGAGCCGGGCGCTCAACGGCTATCCCGAGGTCAATGAGGCGACCCGGGAGCGCGTGCTTCAGGCTGTCAAGGAAACCGGATACAGGCCGAACAAGGCGGCGCAGCGGCTTGCGACCGGCAAGGCAGGCTCGATCGGTCTCGTCATGCCGACGGCGCCCGGCCACCAGTCCGACGTGCATTTCGGTGAATTCCTGGCCGGGCTCGGCGAAGAGGCCGTGCGCCACGATTTCCACTTCGTCATCATGCCGGCCGACCCGGATGACGAGGTGGCGGCGCTGCGCCGCCTTGCGATCAGCGGCAATGTCGATGCCCTGTTCGTCGCCTATATGCGCGGCCACGACCCGCGGCTCGCCATGCTGAAATCGCTCTCCATGCCCTATGTCGTGCACGGTCGCTCATACGGTTCGGAGCCGGATTATCCCTATCTCGACATCGACAACGAAGGTGCCTTCTACGATGCGACGCGGCTGTTGCTGCAACTCGGCCATACGCGTTTTGCGCTGATGAACGGGCCGATGCATCTCGATTTCGCCATCCGCAGGAAGAACGGCGTCCTATCAGCCCTTGCCGAGCGCGGGCTCACGCTCGAGGAGGGTTGCACGAGCCACGCGCTGATGACCGACGAACAAGGCCTGCTGGCGATGGAACATTTCCTGCAATTGCCGGAGCGGCCGACAGCGATCCTCTGCTCCAGCACGGTGCTGGCGCTCGGCGCGATCCGCGCGGTCAACCAGGCCGGATTGCGGCTCGGTGAGGATATCTCACTGATCGCCCATGACGACGTGCTGCCGCTGCTGAAACCGGAAAGCTTTTCCGTACCGCTGACGACGACCCGCTCTTCATTGCGGGCGGCCGGCCTGCGTATCGCGCAGCGGCTGATCGGCACGGTGAAGCATGCCGGCCCCTTCCCCGACCAGGAGCTCTGGAAGACCGAGCTGATCGTCAGGGCCTCGACCGGTCCCGTTCCCCAGTCCTAGAACAGGATGCCGAAAACCGCTCACACTTTTCGGCATCATGTTCTAATCAAAACTGCGGCGGCGTCTGCCCTGCCGTGCGGTGGGCGGCGATGACCGTGTTGGCCATCAGCATGGCGATGGTCATCGGCCCGACGCCGCCGGGAACCGGAGTGATGGTGCCGGCGACCGCCGAGACCTCCTCGAAGGCGACGTCGCCGACGAGCCGGGTCTTGCCTTCGCCTCTTTCGGGGGCTGCCACCCGATTGATGCCGACGTCGATGACCGTCGCACCGGGCTTCACCCAATCGGCCCTGACCATCTCCGGCCGGCCGACGGCGGCCACCAGGATATCGGCGTTGCGGCAGACCTCGGCGAGATTCCTGGTCCTGGAATGAGCAATCGTCACCGTCGCATTGGCGTTGAGCAGCAATTGCGCCATCGGCTTGCCGAACAGGTTGGAGCGACCGATGACGACGGCGTTGAGGCCGGAGAGATCCTCGCCATGGGTGCGGCGGACGAAGACCATGGCACCGGCCGGGGTGCAGGAGACAAGTCCGGTCTTCAGGTCGCCGGTGGCGAGCTTGCCGGCATTGACGACGCTCAGGCCGTCGACATCCTTTTCCGGCAGGATCGACTGGATGATCGCCTCGCTGTCGAGCGGCTTCGGCAAGGGCAGCTGCACCAGAATGCCGTGGATCGACGGATCGGCGTTGAGGGTGGCGACGAGAGCTGCCAGATCCTCCTGCTTCGTTTCCGCCGGCAGCGTGTGCTGAACGGACTTGAAGCCGCACTCCTTGGCCATGCGGCCCTTGGAGCCGACATAGGCGTGGCTTGCCGGGTCGTCGCCGACGATGACGACCGCAAGGCCGGTGGTGACGCCGCTGCTCCTTTCCAGCGCCGCCGTCGCACTCTTGACCGTCTGAATGACCGATGCAGCTACGTTCTTTCCGTCGATTACTGTCGTCACGCGTGTCTCCGCCCTGTTTCGCGTCAATCTATGGATACTCGGCGAGCGTCAATTGCCCGCTAACGCCCTATCCTGTCGGAAAGCGGCAATGCAATAGCAAGCTTGCAAGGAAATGTTCGTTCAGCGCAGCGGCTGCCGCGCTTCGAGCGCATGAACACGAAGCCGGTCGCGCAGGCCGGAGATTTCGGAGCGCAGCAGCTCCATTTCGTCGAGCGGCGCGGGGGCCGGCACAGGCATTGAGGGCAGTGGGGCCTGCGGCCGGGATACGGGCTTTTTCTCGCTTGCGGAATCGGCGACGGGCCTACGCAGCCGGAGCAGGAAAGCCGCAGCAAGGCCTATCGCAAGGCCCGCCGCGGCACCAGTCAGGGTTCGGCCGATCAGACCATCGCTTGCCGATACTGCGGTTGCCAACGCCGGCTTCAGGAGAACGATACGACCGTCGGCGGCCGTTTCCACCGCTGCGGACGTCGCCTCTTCGAGGCGCGAGCGGGCGGCATTCGCCTTTTCGCTGAGTTCGGTCAGGCGTGACAAATCGACGCCGGTGTCCCGGCTCTGGGCGATCAGCGTGTTGCGGCGATCGTTCAGGCCCTTGCGCGCATCGACGGCGGCCTTAGCAGTGAGGTTGGCAGTCTGGGCAAGACGGGTAAGCTCCTTGCCCATATTCTCCTTGAGACCGTCCGTTTCGGCCTGCTGCTGCAAGAGGCGCGGATGGCGCGGACCAAGCTCGGCCGAAAGCTGCGCAAGCGTCGTTTTGGCGACGGAATATTTGTCGCGCCAGTCCTGTAGCGCCGGCGAAAGCATATCAGAGGGGAGCGAGCCGTCGAGCACTTCGGCAAGTTTTGCGGCCTTGAGCCGGTCGGCCTGCGCCTTGGCGGCAAGGATATTCTGGTCTGCCTCTTTCAGATCGGCATCGAGCCGGTCGATCTGGCGGCGAAGATCGATCGCTACCTTGACATTGCCCTCGCCGCTCTTCGCGGTGAAGGCGGCAAGCTCCGCTTTCACTTCGTCATAGGTTTTACGCAAGGCGGCATCGGTCTCGACGTTGCCGCCGGCTCCGTCTGCTGCGGACACCGCTTCGGCAAGCCTTGCGGCGATGCGCATGGATTTGCCGCTGTCGCCGGTCGTCACCCTGACGAGGATGGTGCCGGCGGCGGCATCGGGCAGTATCTCGACCGCATGTTTCAGCGTCGCCTCGGCGCGCGAGGCCGGATCGGCAGCAGCACCGGTCGCCGAGAGCAGATCGAGCGCGACGCCGAGCGCATTGGCGCTGGCGCCGGCAAATTCGGGATCATGATCGAGTTTCAGGGCGGCCACCGTCGAAGCAACCACCCGCGCCGACAGCAGCCCTTTCGCCGCGGCCTGGGTGAAGGCAGCGCGGCTTGCTACATCGCTCTTCACCGCAAGTGTCGCCTCGGCACGATAGAGGGCGGGCGAAGCTGGCATCAGCGCCGGCAAGCCCGCGCCGATGATCGTCGCGGCGGCCACCATCATCGCAAGGCCGATCCCGCTCGCCCGACGCAGCGGCGCTACCGACCGGGGGTCGGCGGGCTCTTCACGGACAGCGGCCAGGGGTGCGGGTGAGATCATCGGCTGGTCGGCCGGAACGCCCAGCTCTTCATCGCCCGCCGGCTCCTGAGGAAGCGGATGGCCGACGTCGTTGGCGGCCCGGAGGCGGTTGCCGAGGATGGTTTCGATGCGGTCGACCAGCGGTGCGGTGCGCGCCGCACTGGCGCGCTGTTCTTCCAGCGCGCGGCCGATGGCGCGCAGCAATTCGGCCTCGGGCGGCGCGATATCAGGCCGGCTCGACTGGGGCGGAGCATAGGAATCGCCATGGGGGCGCGGCCCTGCGGCTGCGCGATCCTGGAAGCTGTTTCTGGCCCTGATATCGTACATTTGCGCCACATCTCATGCACATGATGGCCGAGTTCGCTCATCCGCACGAATGCAGATGATTAAACGACTCTAAATATTCATGGCAAAGAAATGGTTAACCGCAGCGGGCAAGAATTGCTAAGCCACGCATCCTGTTAGACACGCGGCGCTATAAGCTCAGCTCGCCTTCTTATGGTCCGACCGCGGCTGCAGCGCGCTGCCGTGCTCTTCCGGATAGCTGAGGATCCTTTCGCGCCGGCGGAAGCGGTAGCGCAGAACATGGAAGAGGAAGACCGGGATGCCGACGATGTAACGGCGCCAGAGGCGCGTCGGCTCCTGCAGCAGGCGATAGGCCCATTCCAGACGCATCATCCGCACTGTTTTCGGCGCGCGGGGCACGGCGCCGGAGACGAAGTCGAAGAGAGCGCCCACCGTCAACACCAGCCGCGCATGATCGGCGCGGATATTGTTGTGAACCCATTTCTCCTGCAGCGGCGTTCCCATGCCGACAATCAGGATATCGACCTTCTGGCGCTCGAGCTCCTCGATGACATCAGTTGGATCGACCTTGTCGAAATAGCCGTCGGAAACGACGACGAATTCATGCCAAGGCGTGTGCCTGCGGAAATTTTCTGCCGCCGCCTCGACGACCGTGCGCGTGCCGCCGATGAGGCCGATGCGGCGCGGGGCCTCCATGAAGGTCAGGAAGGCCGGCACAAAATCGGTGCCGTTCAGATTGGCGGGAAACGGCGCACCATGGGCGATTTGCGATGCGATGTTGAGGCCGATACCGTCAGGCAGCACCAGATTGTGCGACATAATCCGGTAATATTCGTCGTCGCGTAGCGTCGTCAGCATGTTGTGGGCGTTGACGAAGCAAACCACGGTCTGGCCGACGGGAATGGAGGCCAGCTCGTTGATGAAAACGAGGGCGTCGTCCCAGCCGAGATCGCAGACCGGCAGATCGAAGATCGTCCGCCGCGATGCGAGCACCGCGAAGTTTGCAATCAGATTCATTCCTACCTCCTGCCGAGGGTGCTGCATGCGCCCGACATCCCGGAAAACAAGCCCATATTTCCGCACCGGAGGTCTCGAAAGGACCGGTCGCGTCCCGCCGGTGCGCGTCCCTCCGATCCCGGATAAGCGGCGCATGCCAAGCTGTGACACCTGATATAACAGGACGGTTTCAAACAACCCTTAGGAAAATTCCTTGAATTTCCATGCTCGCATAAGTGGTTTATTAACCACGCGCGCCAACGGCAAACGGCGCCCGAGGGCGCCGTTTGCCGTCAATGATATGATAGTCGTTAATGGGCCGCTGGCGCCGGTGCTTCGGCGGCCGGTGCGGTCTCGACGATCTTGACCGGTGCACCCACCGTCTTCAGCTGACCGGCGGAGCTTTCCTTGACCTCTTCCTTGGAAAGATAGTCGAGCTGCTCCAGCATCACGTCGGCGACGTATTCGCCACCGAGGCGTTCGTTCATGCCCTTCTTGATCTCTTCGCGAAAAGCGTTCGGATCGAAGGATTTGATGTGGGCGATATCGACCATCTTGTTGCCGACCAGCAGGCTGAAAAGCTCGTCCGTCGTCATCTCGCTCAGTGGCAGCGTCACGCCTTTCAGCATGTCCTTGTTCATCATGAACGAAACGCGGCCGAGGAAATAGCCGGTGATCGCACCGTTGCCGATGATCGGCACCGTGATCGTTTCGCCCTTCACCAGTTCAAGCGCGCTCTGCTTGGAATCCGTTGCTGCGGGCGCCGGCGCGGTCGCCAAGTACACCGAGAAATAGACCGAGGCCAAGGTGATGGCGCAAACCCAGACACCGGTGAGGACGAGCTTGACCATCAGTTTCCACGCGCGGCAAATTGTTCCTGGGAATAGGTGCCGTCGGCGTCGGCGTCCTGAACTGCATTCTTCAGCAGGTCGGCGACAGCGCGAACCGCTTCGAGATGCGCCTCAACGCGACGGGCATTGAGAACCAGCTTCTTCTTTAGGCCGTGCAGCTGATCGAGATGGGCAGCGGCAAGCTCGGCCGGATCGGTGTCGCGAAAAAGCGTCGACAGCTCGTAGAGGCAGCGGCTCTTATGGGCATTGGAGACCTTGAGATCGAACTGCGGGTCGTTGCCGATCCGGGTGTTCTCATTGTCGATGATCATTTCGAGGCGTCCGAGAACGGATTTGATCCTGTATTCGTTCGAAATTATTTCCATGATACCCTCGGTTATGCTTCGCTTAGAGCATGATGCGAAAAACGTACGGAGTTTTCGGACAACAGCATGCTCTAACTGTTAACTGGAACGGGATTCGGATTTTTGGCCAACCGGCCTAAGATCATCCTGTTCTATCGGTCTTGGCTTCGGCGGTCGGCGTGCCAAAGGTCTTACGCTGGAAGTCGTCGATCATGCTGAGCGCGGTGTTGCGGTCATCGTCGTCTGTGGAGGCATTGACGATCTTGCCTTCCTGCCGGCGCAGAAGTTCGCTGTACATCTGCTTGGCAATGCCGATGCCGTCACCCTTGGCCATGGTGTTGCCGAGCTGCTCGGCCATCATGCCTTTCCAGATATCGCCGGTCGCGCCCTTGCCGTAGACCTCTTCGCTTTCGCTCGGCAGCATGGACTTGACGAAATTTTGCAGGACCATGGCTTCGAACTTCCGGTAGCTTTCCGGAACTTCCTCGGTCTTGGTGCGGTTCTGGACGTTGGCGAGGCCGCTCTTCTGGCCGACATGATCGAGAACGTCGACCGTATTGGAGAAGCCTTTGCCATTTTCGGCGAGACTCGTTGCGGCAAAGGCCGCACGATTTGCCTTCAACTTTTCCTGGGCCGCCTGAACCTCCATGGGGTCGGCAGCTTTGACAACGTCCAGGACCAGATCACTGGGAGGCGAAATAGCCACGTTACAATCCTCTGAATTTAAGATCGTAACGACTATGGTTTTTGAAGCTTGCTGGAGGCTGGCGTTGCGAATTGCTGATCGATGACATCGTAGACGGCGTTGTCATCGGCCTCGCGGCGCTCGGCCTCGAGTGCTTCCTTCATGCCCTCTTCAAAGCGGTCACCCTTGGCGCGCTCGCGCGCCAGCCGCATCTCGTGGATCTGCTGCATGCCGGTCAGCTGCTGGTCCTTGATGCTGAGCCTGCCGAATCGGTCGGCGTAATTCTGCGAGAAGGCATGGTGGACGGGGTCCATCGAGCCGAGCGCGAGGATGACGTCGTCCATCGCCACATTCACCTCGACACGCTGGCGGCTGGTTTCGGCCAGATCGTTCTCGGCCATTCTTTCGATATGCCGCTGCACCGAGAGCAGCCGCTTGAGCTTCTGGGAGCGCTTCTTTTCAATCATATCGGCCTCATCGCCCGATATAGATCGAGGCGAAGGACTGGCCGAACTGGCTGACCATCGCCGCAATCGAGAAATAGATCAGGAAGAGCCCGCCCATCAGCAGATAGGGCGTGGAGATGAAGTAGACCGGGATCTGCGGCGCCAGCTTGTTGATGAAACCGATCGAGACGTTGAAGATCAAGCCGTAGATCAAGAAGGGGCTCGACAGCCGCAGCATGATGTAGGTGGTCTGCTCCAGCGTGTCGGTAAAGGATATCAGCGTCGCGCGCATCTGCATCATACCGCCGAATGGCATGGTCGTGTAGGAATCGATCAGCGCGCGGAAGACGATGTGATGGAAATCCATGATGAAGAGGATCATCATGCCGGCAAAGGTGATAAAGGCCGACAGGCTGGTCTCCGGCGTATCTTCGATGACGTCGGCGGAGCCCGGCTGGGTGTAGCCGACCATCATGGCGGTGATCGAGGCGGCGAACTGCATGCCGAGCGTGTAGATCCTCGCCAGCATGCCATACATCACGCCGATCAGCGATTCGCTGAAGATCAGGCCGATATAGGTTCCGGCACCGGTGTGAACGGCCGGATAGACAGTATCCCAGAGCAACGGCATGACGGCGATCGAAAGCGCGCTGGCGATGAAGACGCGCAGCTGTGCGGGAACGCGCGCCGAGGAAAAACCCGGAAGAGCCAGCACACAGCCACCGATCCGGCAGAAAACCAGAAACAGCGCGAGAACGGTCCCTTGCGGGTCTGTTATCATGAAATAGAGCCCAAAATCTTTATCTCGATGCCCTTGGCCAGTTCGACATGCGACAGGACCGGGAGCGTGGCGAACAGCCTCTCGATGATCATGCGTACATAGGAGCGTGTTTCCGGCGACGTGACAAGTGCGAATGGCAGGCCGCGATCCATGAACTCACGGATAACTTTGGTGGCCTGCTCGCTGAACTCCTCCAGGCTGCGCGGATCGATGTCGAATTCGATCACCTCGCCCTTGGCGTCGCGCTTCAGCGCCTGGTGGAAAGCCAGATCCCATTTGCTGCCCAGCCGCAGCACGCGAAGCACGCCGTTGTCGGCGAGGTCGCCGCAGAGCTGCTGGGCCATGCGGATGCGGACATGCTCGACGATCTGCTCGGTCTTCCTGACATGCGGGGCGAGCTCGGCCACCGCCTCGAGGATAAGGTGCAGGTTGCGGATCGAGACACGTTCGGCAAGCAGCAGCTTGAGCACCGCCTGCAGGCCCGAATAGGACATGTGCGACGAGCAGATCTCGTCGGCAAGCTTCTTGTATTCGGGATCGAGCCGATCGATCAGCACCTTGACGTCCTTATAGGACAGAAGCTGCGGCAGGTTGTTGCGGATGACCTCGCTCATATGGGTCAGCACGACGGAGACATTGTCGATCGGCTGAAAGCCCTCGCGTTTCAGATCGTCGGCGAAGTTTTCGAGGATGGAGACGGCAGGCATGCCGAAAGCAGGTTCGCGGATTTCGTCGCCGGGAATGCTCGGCCGGCGGCCAGCACCGGTAACGACGAGGACTTCGCCGACGCGCAGCAGGTTGGAAGCGACCGTCGTGCCGTGGATGCGGATCTGATAGGACTTTTCAGCGATGGCGATATCGTCGGTCACCTTGATCTCGGGCACGACGAAGCCGTATTGCGTGGCGAACTTCTTGCGCATCTTGCCAACGCGGAAGGCGAGCTCCTGGTGGGCGCCGAGCAGGCGCGTCGAGACCATCTTGCCGAGTGCGAGCTCGATTTCGGAGGTGCGCAGCACCGCCTTGACCGAATCCTTTTCCAGCTCCTTATTCTGGACGACCTTCTTTTCTTCCTGCTCGCGGCGAAGCATGTTCTCTGCCTCGACCTGACGCGGGATGAACCAGGCGCCGAAGGCGAGAAGACCGCCGAGGACCACGAAGGGGATAAACGGCAGACCCGGCATCAGAGCCAGGATGAACATCAGCACCGCCGAGACGGAAAGCGCACGGGGATAACCGCTCAACTGGTTGACGACCGCCTGGTCGGTGGAGCCGGTGGTGCCGCCGCGGGAGACGAGAAGGCCGGCGGCGAGCGAAACGATGAGGGCCGGCATCTGCGAGACGAGGCCGTCGCCGACGGAGAGCTTGACGAAGACGTCGGCCGCTTCGCCGATCGGCATACCGTGGCGGAAGTAGCCGATGATGATGCCACCGAAGATGTTGATGCAGGTGATGATGAGGCCGGCGACGGCATCGCCGCGCACGAATTTCGACGCACCGTCCATCGCACCGAAGAACGAGCTTTCCTCCTCGAGTTCCCGGCGCCGGCGCTGGGCTTCCCTCTCGTCGATGATGCCGGCCGAAAGATCGGCGTCGATCGACATCTGCTTACCGGGAATGGCGTCCAGGGTGAAACGCGCGCCGACTTCGGCGATACGCGTGGCGCCCTTGGTGATGACGATGAAGTTGATGGTGATGAGGATCAGGAAGACGATCAGACCGATGACGAAGTCGCCGGACATCACCAGGCTCGCGAAACCGGCGATGACGCCGCCCGCTGCGTCATGGCCTTCATTTCCGTGGGACAGGATGACGCGTGTTGTCGCGATGTTCAGCGCCAGCCGGGTCATCGTTGCGATCAGCAGAATGGTCGGGAAAGACGAGAAATCGAGCGGCTTCTGGATCCACAGCGCGACCATCAGGATCAGCACCGAGAAGGCGATCGAGAAGGCCAGTCCCATATCGATCAGGAACGGCGGGATCGGCAGGAAGAGAATGCAGATGATGCCGATGATGCCGAGGGCAAATCCAACATCGCGCAGGTTGGGGGCGACTTTTGGAAGGGGGAGTGCAGGTGGTTGCGCCATGACGATTCCGTCTCTTCATGAGAGGAGGCGGGCATGCGGCCCGCCCAATTCGGATCGAGAATTAAATGGCGAAGCTTGCGCGAAGGTGGCTCAGAAACCTGACTGGATGCGAGAGAAGACCAGATTGGTGAAAATCGAGATCTGCGAGCCGACGAAGGGTGCTGTGACCCCGACGGTGATCAGCACCGCTACGATCTTCGGCACGAAGGTCAGTGTCGCTTCCTGCACCTGAGTCAGCGCCTGGATCAAGGCAATGACGAGACCCACCACCATTGCCGCAATGACGGCGGGACCGGCGGCAATCAGGACGGTCCAGATCGCCGCCTGAAACAGATCCAATGCATCAGCTTCATTCATCCGAAGGCAACCTCATATCGCCCTGAAGCGGCCCCGCCGTGGCCGGACCGCCATTGATTGGTATCACCCGACTTCGGCGGCGCACCGGCGCCGTGGGTATCAGGTATCGCTGGTGTCGGTCGACGTGGTCGGCGCCTTGTCGGCAATAGTGATTCCCGCCTGCACGAGTATATTCCCGCCAGCCGTGGTTGTCGCAATGATTCCGTCCGAATAAACCTTGACGGATTCGATGGTGCCCTTGACCTTACCGTCAGCGCTTTCCATGTATTTGCCGACGTAGCTGCTCGCTTGGGTGAGGCTGGAGCTTGCCAGAAGTGTGTCCAGCTTGGTGTTGGTCTGGATCGTCTGTTCGACCTGCGAGAAGCTTGCCAGCTGCGACATCTGCTCGCTGGCATCCATCGGATCGGTCGGATCCTGGTTCTTCATCTGCGCGATGAGCAGTTGAAGGAAATTGTCGTAGTTCAGCGTCGCCTTCGTCTGGGCCGTGTTCGTTGTGGTCGTCGAACTCGTTTTGGCCACGTTCGATGTTGCATCTACCGCCATGGTGCAATCTCCCTGCGAATCTGCTCGACCATCGTCGGCGGCATTTCGTGGTTGTTGAGGATGTTGTCTTCGATGGCGTAAAGGCCGCGGATCGCCTTGAGTGCGTCGAAGGCACGGCCTGTCGAGACGAGCGCATCGATGCGCTTCAGTTCGGCGAGGATTTCCTCGTTCTTGAAGCAGGAGAGCAGCATGGTAATCGACTTGCGGAACAACGCCGTCGACTGGTCCTTGCCCTCAGGGTTGATGAGGATCATCTGCGCGATGAAATAGAGCTGACGCAGCGGCGTCGTGGCGCCCTCCGGCTGGAGGACGTGGTTTTCGAGAAGGAACGTCACATCATTCAGGAATTCCAGCGCGACCTTACGGTCGACGCGCAGGACGGCGCCGTTGATGAAGATTCTTTCTCCGGCTTTCAGAGAAATGCGAAGTGTGCTTTTCATTTAAGTCCATCCCTGATGATGGTGGTAACGTCGATGATGCCCTGGTAGTTATTAGACTGACGTTTTCTGATCCTGTCGCATTCCTTCAATATCCAGATCGCGATCGAGATGAGGTTGGCCCTGAGCCCGATCTCCAGCTGGTTGTCGGGATGTTTGAGATCCTCGATGAAGCTGATCCAGACCCGGCGGGTATAAAACAGGGCTTCAATGGCTTCCCGGCCGTATTTTTCCTTTTCGCGCGCCGCCGCCAGCAGGTCTATGGACCGGTCAAGAACCTGCCATTCCCGCTCTTTCGCGTCGGCCACCGAGTCCTGCATGACTTCGGCATATGAGAACTGATACATTCATGCATCCTTCTTTATTGCGCGCCTTTGATCATCAAAGGTAGTTTACTAGACTCAACTGCTGGATCTTCGAGACGATCGTGTAAGCCGTTTCAAGCTGCGTTTCCAAAGTCTTGACAAGGGTCGACGCCTCGTAAGGGTCGACGCCCTGGAGATCGACGAGCTTGTTCTTGATGATGTTCGATTGAGCGTCGAGAGCGTCGTTCGACTTCTTGACGCGCTCTTGGGAAAGACCGAGCTGGCTTGCCTGGGTGACCAGGCCACTGGTCGCCTTCGCCGTGTAGCTGATCGCCTGCTTGGACACCGTGCTCATCGCATCGCTGCTGAGGCCTTGTCCCAACAGTGCCGAGGCCATCACCGAAGCGAGCGCGAAGTAACGCATGCCCTCGGAATTGGCATTGGTCGAGGATTCGATCACTTCGGAGTTGCTGATGCGGCTCGTCATGTTCTGGTTCGACGCCTGCGACCAACCGGTCGTCGGGTCGGTCCAGGCTGCCTGACTGAACATCGGCTCTACCGTCGTGGTGATGAAGGTGCTCATTTCGGCGCCGGTCAGATCCTTGACTGCCTTCGGGGGGACAAGAGCGGCGGCGTATGCATTCAACTGCGTGACGATGGCAGCACTCGTCGCGGCCGTCTTGTCTGCCAGCGGCTGCACATCGGTGTTGATGCCCGAGAACAGATATTCGCCGTTTACCATGGTATTGGCCGTATCCATCATCGTAGACAGGGCGCTGGTCGCCGATTGGATGGCGACGGTGATGCTGCCTGGGTCGTGGCTGCCCTGGAGCGCCGTCAGCTTCGAAACGAGGCCGTCGCCGACATCCTTCATCTTGGAAAGGCCAAGCTGCGAGGATTCCATGCGCGCAGTGACAAGCGAGTTGCTTGATTTGATCGAGGCTATCCTGTCGACCTCGCGGCTGAAGTCCACGCTCCTGGCGGCGTTGCCGCCGAGCGAGACGCCGATATCGGCATAGACTCCCGTCGTCGCTTCCATCGTCGCCTTCGTCATCTGGTTCTGCGCCTGACGGATCGTCAGCCGCATCGCATTCTGAATGGCCGAACTTGAAATAAATGAGCTCTTCATGGCTTAACTCGCAATATCCAGCAATGACTTCAACATTTCGTCAACGGCGTTCAGGATCTTGGTCGCCGCCTTGTAAGACTGCTCTATGTCGAGAAGCAGCGTCAGCTCCTCGTCGAGGTTGACGCCCGTCTCGTTGGAATAAGCTTCGTCGGAGCGCGATAGCGCCGCCGAGGTGTTTTCCGCCGCCGTCGTGGCATTGCTGCGGTACTGTTCGAGCCAGCCAAGCGAATTCGTGGCGAATTCCATGATGCTGACGTTTGAATCGATGCCAGTCGTGGCGTCGAACCCGACCGGCGTCCCCGCCGCTGGATCGAAATCGATGTCGGAGCCCAATGCGGTATAGAGACGATCGAGTTCAGTCGTATAACCGCTGGCGCCTGACGTGTTCAGGACGAGGCCGGTGGCGTTGACGCCACCGTCGCGCAGGCGCATCGGATCGCCGCCTTGCGAGGTGATGACGCGGCTGCTGACCGAGATGGTCGCCGCCATGCCGGCAACTGCGGTGGCGCCGGTATCGACCGTGCCGCCGCTCCAGGTGAAGAGGCCGGGCACATAGGCCGGACCGACCACCGTGTTCTGCTCCTTGAAGAGCGAGACCAGCCCGCGGGCGACTTCGTCGAGCTGCTTTTGGAAGTTCGGGGCGATTTCGTCGCGCACCTGGAGGAGAGACTGAAGGCTTCCCTGCCCCGTTGTCGTCGATCCGCTACCGCGTGGAAGTGCCACGCCGTCGATATAGACCGAATTGCCGGCGATGGTCGCGGTGTAGACATCCTGAGACTTGAACGTCACCTTGCGCGGGATCGTCTCGAAGAGGATCGTCCCGTCAGACGTGCTCAGCACCATGTCGTTATTGTCGCGCGTCGTCGTGTTGACGCCGACGATCTGCGAAATCTGCTTGAGAGCCTTCTCACGTTCGTCGAGGGCGCCGGATGCATCCGCACCCGAGGCCGTGGCGGTCTTCACCGCATTGTTGGCCTTCTCGAAGTCGCTGAGAAGCGTATTCAGCTTATCGACGTCGGTGGCGATCTGCTTGTCGGCGGTGGCGCGGACGTTCTGAACGGATTGCGAGGCATTGTTCAGCGAGTTGGCGACGTCCTGCGCGGCGGTGATGGCGCCCTGAGCGGCGACGGTGCTGCCCGGCGTCGTGCGGAAGGCCTGAAGCTTCTGCTGGAAAACACCGAGATAGGTGGATGGCGACGTTTCGTAGTCGTTGCCACCCACGATCGACTTCAGGTCCTCGAGACCGCCGAGCAATGCCTGCTGGGCACTGTCCTGAGAGGATGTCTTCAGATATTGGCGCAGCAGCGCCTCTTCCTGCGCGCGGTCGATCTTGACGACCTGCGCGCCATTCAAGGACGTGGTGAGCATCGCCTGCCGGCGCACGTAATCTTTGTTGCCCGCATTCGAGATATTGTTCGATACGACACTGCTCTGAGTGCCCGTATTGTTAAATATATTCTGCGCGGTATTAAGTGCTGACGTGAGCGACATGGCTTACCCGGTACCTTGCTTATCTCTTGAGGTTGACGAGAACGTCCATAATGTCGGATCCCGTCTGGAACACCTTGGAATTGGCGGTATAGCTGCGCTGCGATTCGATCATCTCGGTCAGTTCGCCGGCGAGGTCGACGTTCGAGCCTTCGAGAGCGCCTGATTTGATCGTGCCGAGACCGTTGGTCTGCGGGAAGCCAGTGACGGTGACGCCCGACTGGCCGTTGGCGCTGTAGACGTTGCCGCTCATCAGCGTCAGCTTGTCCGGGCTTGCGACATTGGCCAGCGGAATGCGATAGAGCGGCTTGGTGCTGCCGTCTTCGTATTTCGCGTAGACGATGCCGTCGCCGTCAACCGTGACGTCCTTGACCGGGGTCGCTGCCTGACCGTTCGGCGTACCGGTGCCGGAGAAGTCGGCGCCGAGCTGCGTGAAGGCGGAGAAATCCATGGCAATCGTCTGGCCAGTCACCGGATCGACAATGTTAATGGCGCCGCCCGTGGTCAACTTGCCGTTGGCGTCGAAGGTGATCGTTCCGGTGCCGACATCGCCGCCGGCGGTGGAGTAGGGGAAGGAGGTCGTGCCGCCGACCGCGGCATCGGCGTTGCGGAACATTGCCACTTCCCAGGTGGCAGCCGTAGCGGGGGGTGCCGGCGGCGGCGTCACGACCGATTGCTTCGTGAAGTAGAAGTCGTACATCACCTTGTTGCCGAGACGGTCATAGGCGACCATCGAGACCTTCTTGGTGTCGGTTGTCGTGGTGGCGGCATTGGCGCTCGGCAGTGTCGCAGGAGCGACCGGAGCGACCTTGGCATTGGAATCGAGGTTGCCTTTGAAGACACCGGATGTCGAGGCGATCGCCGTCAGACCATCCTGGTTGACGTTGACGGGAACGAGGCCGTCGAAGCCGTTGACGACGACAGCAGGAGCGCCGGAGTCGTAGGAATAGCCCATCAACTGGAAGCCGGCGGCGTTGACGAGGTTGCCTTCGTCGTCCTTGGTGAAGTCGCCGGCGCGGGTCAGGACCGGCGTGCCATCTGCACCCTGGACGATGAAGAAGCCATCGCCCGAAATTGCAAGGTCGGTGCTTGAGGTAGTGTAGGAAATATCGCCCTGGTCGGAGACGGCCTGGCGGACGGAGGTCTGAACACCGCCGGAATTGTAATTGCCGCCCGAGGAGGGCAGAACCAGCGACGAGAAGCTCGTCGACACAGCCTTGTAACCGGTGGTGTTAACGTTGGCGATGTTGTCGGCGACGGTGCTGAGGCGGTTGGCCTGAGCGTTCATCCCCGATACTGCCGTCTTCATGCTGCCGAAAATGCTCATCTGAAAACCTCGTTTTACCTGTTATGCACGAGAGTATTTGTCGGGCCTTGCGTGAAGCTGTCTGTCATGCGGGCTGCGAGGCTAAATTGAGGTTCAGCCGGGCGCCGCCGCCCGGCCGAGAAAATCAGGCCCAATCGATGCAGTAGCCAAGGAAGCGCTTGGAATCGACCGGATCGACGCCAAGCTTTTTGCGCAGCTTCTTGCGCAGCTTCGAGATGTGGCTTTCGACGACGTTCTCCTCGACCTCTTCGTCGAAGATGCCGTAGATGGCGTTGAAGATCTGGGTCTTGGTGACCCGGCGACCGCGATTGGCGATCAAATATTCGAGGATGCGGCGCTCGCGCCGGGGAAGTGCGAAGACTTCGCCGTTGATCTCGGGGTCACGACCATCCGAGAAGACGCGGATCCCGCCGATCTCGGTGTAGTTGGTGATCGCCTTCAGCCGGCGCCGGATCGCAGCCGCCCTTGCGAGGATCTCGCGGGGATGCACCGGTTTGCGCACCACGTCGTCGACGCCGCAATCGAAAAGCGCAAGAGTGTTTTCGAGCGAGTGCTGGTCGCTGACCGCAATCACCGGCGCCATCGACCGATCCCGGATCGCCCGGGGCAGTTCGAAGTTGCGCTGGCCCTGGCCGATCAGAAAGGCCTCGACTGCAGCTATATCGGAATCGGCAGCGGTCTGTACCCACTCGCCAAATTCCGCTGGATCAAAGCCGGTGGAGGGAATGCCCTCACGACCGAACAGAGATGTGTATCCATCTTTCACGAGCTCACGCTCATCAACCACTACGATCATTCGTCCGCCTCCGAATCAGTGTGGCACTTCGATGATCTATGGGTACGAATCGCACGAATCGGCGACAACTCGTTAAAGTTAATGGCAGAAACTAATAATTGATTAAGATCTGGGTAGCGATTTGATCTATATCTAGTGGGTATGCCTAATTATACACACCAAAATTTCGTGGAAAAGTTAACAGTCGGTTAAATATGACTTGCGTACGGGTTTCGTGCCGGATTCCCGCCACATTGTGACACAGTTTCGTCACAATACGCCTCTTCCATCTTTGGTTGAATCAATTTCGGCAAAAGTTACTCGCATTGAGAGTCCACTTGCCATAGCCGGTGGCAACGAGATTGGAGATGACGCGGCAGACATATTGCTTCTGCGCCGGATTGTTGTTGGGTCCGGCATGGTATCTGGCTACCGCCATCGTCCATGTCTCGTGACGGTCATGCAGATTGCGGAGGAATTTTGCCGCATACTCCACGTTGCGATGCGGGTCGAACATCTCCTCGGCGGAGCGGAAATTCTCGCCGTGAAAGTAATGGTTGATCTGCATGCAGCCGATGTCGATGAGCTTGGCGCCGCTGCTGCGGGCGACATCGAACTGCCGCATTGCGTCCTGCTCCGAGGGTGGAAAGATCGCCTTGCCTTCGACGTTCATGGCGTAGGGATAGAGCGAGCCCTTGCGGCCGGTCTCCGTCAGCCCAACCGAATAGAGGATGCCTTCCGGGACGCCGTATTTGGCCGCTGCCGACTGGATCTCGCGTTCGCAGGCGCCGGTGGAGGCGATCGCCTCAGAGGTAAACGCCGCCAGTGCTGCTGCTGCCGCCAGAACGAGCGTCTTCAATACTGGTATCGCCTGCGCCATTGAAGCCTCCGTCCGTCCGCTGTGCCGTCTGATTTTGGCGATCGCGCGCCTCGCCGCCCTGCCCCTGCTGAGGGAGCGACTGCTGCTGGGAGGCCTGGCCCTGATTGCCCGCGTCGGGACGCTCGACCGGCGCCATGCTGATGGTGACGTTTTCGACCGCGTAACCCTGGCTGCGCAGAGCTTCGAGAATCTTGCCGTGATCATCCTTCATTTGACGATAGGCCGCTCCGGTTTCGACCTTGAGGTCGACGTTCAGAGCGTCACCGGACAAGCGCATGGTCGCCGTCACCAGGCCGAGATCGAGTGGGTTCATCTGGATCTTCAACGTATTGACCACCTTGCCGGTGCTCGTCCATTCCGCCGCGTTAGAGAGCGCCGAGCTCGGCTCCATGGCGCGCGCCCATTCGGAATCGCCGGAGAGAGCAGCGGTGACGGCGGCGGAATTCGTATTCTGCATCAGGCCGATATAGCGGCGCGATTCGAGCACCGAAACGTTTTCGACATCGGCTTTCTTCGAACCATCTTTCGGCCCGGCCTGATCCGTGCCCATGTGGACATCCATCGACACGCCGCGGCCATCGGCGCGGCTCAACCTGAATGTCTTGCCATCGGCGGCTTCGGCAGTCTCCGATCCGGGGACCTTGATGTCATCCGCCTTGCCGCTCTCGATATTGCCGCTGACCGCGGCAAGAGCGTCGGACGCATGGCCGCCCGCCTTGGCTTCGATAGCATCGAGTTTCTTGTCGCCCGCTCCAGCCTCGTCGACCTTGACGGAGACGTGATGCGCGGTGGTCGCCGGCAAAGTCACGGTCCCGTCGGCAGGCTCCTGCTTCAGCAGACCCAGAACATCGGAAATGCCGCCGTCATCATCGTCGCTGACCTTGTCCGTATCGGTTTCCAGCGCGTCGGCCTTGGTGTGTTTGCCACCCTTGGCTGCCGGAGCGACCTCATCTGCGGGACTGTCCTTCGGATCGAGCTTGCCGAAGGCGAGATCGGCCGGCATTTTGACCTCAGCCTTTGCGGGCTTTGTCGTGGCTTTTTCAACACTGGCAATCGTTTCCGGCTGCACCTCGGCCTGTGCCTTCAGCGCGGCGTCGCCGAGGTCGATCAACGGCTTTGCACTGCTGCGGCCGCGGATCGTCCGCGCCACTTTCTCGGCGGCGCCATCGGCAGCCACGCCCTGATCCGGCTGCGCATCGTCGGGCTCGTCATTGACGGCATCGCTGCCGGCCTTGGCAAGCGCGTCGAAGAAGCCGCTCTTTTGGCCTTCAGCATCACCTTTTCCGGCCAGTCGCGCGGATTTCGCAACCGCAGCCGTCTCCGTACCGGAGGCTCCGCCCGAGACGCTTATATCCATCATTGTTCGTTGCCTTCTTGCGCCAGAAGACCGTCGATCTCGTCGAGCTTGGATCGACTGGTCGTCACAAATGCGTTGAATGAGGGGTCGGTATCCTGGCTTTGGCCAGTCGATGCCACACCTCCCGGAACAGGCTCGGGAAGCGCGCCTGGCGCCCCCGGTTGCATGGCTATCGCCGCAGCCTTTTCAGAAGTGATTTCTTGATGATCAGTGTTAGGATTGGAGGCTTGCGTCAAGCTTGCCGGGTCGGGAGCGCGCAGGATCTGCTCGGCAACGGATCGCGCCGCCTCCTGCAGCGCCTGATCCCGCCGCGACAGCGCGTTGCCGTCGATGCCGCTGACATTCTTTGCTGCCTGATCGATATCCTCGGTGGGAAGGCCGGCCATGCCGCCATAGAAATCCGCGAGCGGACCGAAAGCATTGTCGGTGCCGCCGCCAAGCGACTGCACGCGCCCGACCGCCATGCGCGCCAGCTCCGGCTTGCCTGATATCGCGGCGGCGCGGGCGATGCGCAGATAAACCTCGCGTTGGCGCGGTGCGTCCATGAAGGACAGGATGTCGATGACATCCTGTGGTTTCACGTCGTGATCGTGGCCAACGACGAGGGTGACGAAAAGATCGGCGAACTGGCTGGCATAGGGCGAATGCAGGAATCGACGGACATAGCGCTGCGAATAGGCCATTCCCCTGTCGAGCATCCCCTTGTCGACGCAAATGGCGAGTGAGCGGCGCAACGCCGCCTCCTCGACGATCGTGCCCGGCGCGGCAAGACGCGCCTGGTCGTAGAGATCCAGCGCGTCTGTCGGTTTCGTCGCGATCAGCACGTTGCCGCCGATCAGCGCAAGGTAGGGGCCGATCTTCTTGTCGCGATATTCCTTCGCCGTCTCCTGCAGCGTCTTGGCGACGAGGAGGCCCTTGCCGCTCAGATATTTGCGCAGCACGTCGGTGACACGGTTGTCGAAATAGCCGTTGACGTCGTGGGCGATCAGATATTCGAGCGTCTGGGGATTGCCGCCGCTCATCGTGTAGATCAGCGCTGCGTCGACATTGCGATCGTCGTCAAAGATCGACGGTTCGACGGTGCGCAGCCGCGTGTCGATTGTGCCCAGCATGAAGCGCTGCATCTCACCGGCCGAATGATCGCCGGTAACGACGGAATCCTGCACGAATTGCAGCGACCGCAGCATTTTGTAGGGCGCGAGATCGTCCGGATCCTGCGCATTGGCTGCGGCCGGCGAAAGCATCGCCAGGCCGAGGGCCATAAATCCGACGTAACGATGCTGCCGACGCGCCATTCGACTATCCTTGATCCGCCTGCACCAGAATCTCGATCCGGCGGTTGGTCGCGTTGAACGGTTCAGACGGCAGCTTCAGCCGACGGTCGGCGAAGCCGGAGACCTGGGAGATACGTTTCTCGTCGAGCCCTCCGCGCAAAAGCATGTAATAGGCGCTCTGGGCGCGGTCCATCGAAAGCCGCCAGTTCTCGTTCTGCGCGCCCTTATACTGGCGACCGTCCGTGTGGCCGCGGATGGCAACCGCACCACCCCTCTCCTTCAGGATCGCGCCGATCTTTTCCATGGCGAGCACCATTTCCTGGCGCGGAACCGCAGAACCGATATTGAACATCGAATCGTCGGTCTGGTCGGAGATGCTGACCAGCAATCCGCCTTCGGACGCCGTCACGGTCAGGCCTTCGGCGAGCTTGCCGGCAACGCCGCCGATCTGCTGGGCGATCTGCGCCTGCAGCTGCTCGGCTTCCTTTTGCTGCTTCTGCTCGGCCTCGGCGGCACTCTTGTCCGCATCCTTCTGATGATCGGCGTCCTTCTGAGCTTCGGCCTTCTTGTCTTCGGGCGACTTGCCACCCGGCGTCTTGCCGTCCTTGGCCTCGGCCGCGCCCTTGGTTTCCTTCGTTTCCTTGGTCTCCTGGGCGGCCTTCTGATCGGTGGTCAGCGGTATCGGCTTGGCGTCCTCAAGCTTGGCGATCTCGGTCGTCTCGCTTTCGACCGCCTGCTCGTCGTTCTTGCCGGGCGGCAACGGCTTGCCGGCCGTCGTGACCTCGACCTGCTTCGTCCAGAAATCCGGATCGAAGGGATCACGATAGGCCTCGCCGCCATCGGCGCCGGTGGCCGGGCCGGAATCGGCGGCACCGCCATCACCCTTGGCGCTGACATTGGCCTGCTGACCGACTTCCTGGGCGATCTCGGCGAGAACCGAATAAGGGTTTTCGAAGAAATCGGCCTCGGAATAATTGGTTTGGTCACCGGAGGTCGATGTCTGGTCGTCACCATCCGCCGCGGCCTTGCCGTCGTTCGGATCTTCTTCCTTCTGTTTCGACTTCTCCTGCTTCTCCTCGCCCTCGGCGTTGTCGACGGGCTTCTTCAGGCCCTTCTCAGTCGGCTTTTCGTCGGAAAGTTTGATCGGATTGAAATAGGTCGCGACCGAGGCCTTGGTCTCCTCGTTCGCGGCATTGACCAGCCACATGACCAGGAAGAATGCCATCATCGCCGTCATGAAGTCGGCATAGGCAATTTTCCACGCACCGCCATGGGCGCCATCGTGATCACCGCCGCCATGTCTCTTGACGATGATGATCTCGTTCTTGCCGTGGTGGTGGTTTTCGCCTTCGCTCATTCCAGAACTTTCTTCAAGCTGGCCGCCCAGGCGGACATACGGGTGACGATGACGGAATCACCGATTTCTATGGCAAGATCGATATCGTCGGTCTCAAAGTGGCGAACCCCGCCTGCATGTTCGCCGAGCTCAGCCTTCAATATATCGAAAAGCCGGGTCGGGCCCCTGACCACGATCGCTCCGGCCGCGCCTTCGAGGATCGTATCACGCAGCAGGGCGGCGAGGCTTTCGACAGCCTTGGCCGCGAGCGCTTCCGTCATCACAGGCGCGATGACTTGGGCAGCGCCGGCGCTGACCAGCTGAGCGATCTCTTCTGCAATATCGCGGATGCGGGATGCGATGACCGCCGCAGCCTCGATTTCGTAACGCAGCTTCAGCTCCTCGAGTTCACGCGCATGGACCTCCGCCAACGTCCGCGCCTCGCGTTCGTATTTCTCGGTCAATTCCACGGTCGCTGCGGCATAACCTTCCGCATAGGCTTCGCGGCGCTCCGCCTCGACGTCGATCGCCGGTTCGCTCGGCATTTCGGGGAAATCGTCGCCGCCGAAATCGTTCATGTCGAGGATCGGCGCTGACGATTCCGGTTCACCGAAATCCTTCAAATACCGGGAAAGCGTAATGCTCATAAAAAACCATCCAGCATTCGGGAGGCATGCGGCATGCCCGCCCCCGCTCAAAGTGACCTTGGCGCCGGCATCCCCTTCGAAACGGGCAAGGGGCTGACCTTGGACCGGCACGGATTCGGACGATGCCTTCATGCCGGAAACTAGGCAGTCAAACTTGCGCGAGGATGAATGGCGCCGCCGCCACCCGTGATCGCACCCACCCCTATTCCAGCAGGATCAGGATCTTGCTTGCGGCCGTGTTGAGGATCGAGATCGCTTCGACCGCCATCTGCTTCTGGGTTTCAATCGCCTTCTGCCGGATAGAAGCCTCGTCCATGTCGGTATCGACGAGTGCGCCGACACTCTTGTCGATCGAATCGGACAGATCGGCGGTGTAGTCTATCTGATCGTCGATACGTGCCTTCATCACGCCTATTGAAGCCGCCGTCGTCGTCAGCGAGGCGAGCAGCGAATCGGTCACATCAAGCATGTCAGTAAGTTGCGCATCCGTCGTGTTCTTGCCGATCGCAATTTCCGTACCTGTCGCCGGCGTGGTCGAGTTGGCGTTCAAAAGGTAGTAGTTGCGTGACGTCGCACCGCTGTTGTTGATCGCGTTGGCATCGACCGACTTGGTCAATAGGCCGCCGCTTGCATTGTTCTTGTCGATGAGAATTGTCTGCGAGGATGGGAAATCGATGGTCTGGGCCTGATATTCGCCGGTCGGAGCGCGCACGAAGCCAGAGATGACCTGCCATGTCGGCGGCGGAGCGGTGTCGCCGTTCAGCAACCAGTTTTCACCCGCAAACGATGTCGATTCCACGATCGTCTGCAACTGCTCCTTGTATTCGCTGATCTCCGCGTTGATCTTTTCCTTGTCGGCGCCGGGCTCTCTTGCCGAAACCAGCTTGGCGCGAATCTGGCTTAAGAGATCGATCGAGGAGGTCATCGCCGTGTAAGTCGCATCGACCTTGGCAGCGCCGAGACCGAGCGCATCTCCGATCGTCCCGAGATTGGTGCTGTCCGAGCGCATGACGGTCGCGACCGACCAGTAGGACGCATCGTCGGCGGCCGTCTCGATGCGATATCCCGAGGACACTTGCTGTTGGGTCTGGCTGGCTTCTTTGTTGATGCTGCGCAGCACCGCAAGCGCATTCACCGCGGACGCGCTGGTAATCTTAACGGTCATCGACAGGGTCTCGGAATAAGGTGAAAGGGCAGGCCGGATTGCCGGCGGCGACTGAGGTGGCATCATGCCTCCGGCAGGGTTTCCGCCGGTGTGTCGCAAAAGCAAATCAACTCAAGGCGAAGGTAACTCGATATCAACCTGTTCGGCAAGAGCGCAGCGCAACGCGTGGCGCGCCGATCGCCATATCGATCAAGCCTTTGATATAAAAGAAAGAACCGCGCCGTTTCGGGCGCGGTCCGGGAAGTTTTTCGCTTGCCGCCAGACGATGGCGCAAGATTCGGTCCAGCTTCAGCGCCCGACTTAGCTGCGGAACAGCGTGAGGATGTTTTGCGCGCTGGAGTTGGCAATCGACAGCGACTGGATGGCCAGCTGCTGCTGCGTTTGCAACGCCGTCAGCTTGCTCGATTCTTCTTCCATGTCGGCATCGATCAGGCGGCCGACGCCTGAATCGATCGAGTCGCTGAGCGCGCCGACGAAGTTTTCCTGCAACTCGATGCGAGTGGAAATTGAGCCGAGCTGCGATGCAGCCTTGGTCATGGCTTCCAGGCCGGCCTCGATTGACGTCAGAGCCATGGAGATCTCAGCCGAGCCGAAAGTGCTGATGTCCATCGAGTAGACCGAGCCGATCGTACCGTATGACGTGCCTATGATGCCCGAACTCGTCTCGATCACGCCGGCCGAGGTCATGCCGAAGAGGACGTTGCCCGTCGAGCTCGTGTCCAGGACATAGTCCGTTGTCTTGACCGAGACATTGCCGTTGCCGTCGCGGACGAAGGTGGAAACGACGCTTTTGGTGCCGTCGACGCCGGCAACCCAGTTTTCACCGGAGAAGGAAGCCGACTGTGCGATGCTCAGGAGCTGCTGCTGCAGCTGGCTGATCTCCTCCTGGACCTTGGTCTTGTCGACTCCGTTTTCGGTCGCGGCGACGATTTTCGCCTTGATTTCGCTGATAACATCGATGGCGCTGTCCATGGCGGAGTAAGCGGTGTCGACCTTGGCGGCGCCGAGACCGAGAGCGTCAGAAACAGCCCCGAGAGCCTTGTTGTCCGAACGCATGGTCGTTGCAATCGACCAGTAGGCGGCGTTATCGGCTGCCTTTTCGACGCGGTAACCCGACGATACGTGGTTCTGCGTAGTCTCAAGGCTGTCGTTGATTCCGCGAAGTGTCTGAAGAGCGGCCATCGCCGCGACGTTCGTCAAAATGCTGGTCATAAAATGATTGCCCCTTGTTGGCAGATGGAAAAAAGGGACATTCCGGAAAGCTACCGGGAACGGAAAGCAGCCTCATGCCTGTTAACCGGTTCTTAAACTTGGTTAACTCTCCGTCTCGTTGACCGCAGAAGACAGCATTATAGTTAATCATTGGTTAATAGAAATTAAAAAGCCGCGCTCCATCGAAGCGCGGCTCTATTCCTGGATGCCCGCCGGGGACCGGCGGGCCGATGTTTCGGCGGGCTATTAGCCGCGGAACAGCGTGAGGATGTTCTGCGAAGAAGAGTTCGCGATCGACAGCGACTGGATCGCCAGCTGCTGCTGGGTCTGCAAGGCGCTGAGCTTGGAGGATTCCTCTTCCATGTTGGCGTCAACGAGGCGGCCGACACCGGAGTCGATCGAGTCGCTGAGCGCGTTGACGAAGTCTTCCTGCAGGCCGATGCGGGTGGAGATCGAGCCGAGAGCAGCGCCGGCGCTGGTCATAGCCTTCAGAGCCGATTCAACGTTGGTCAAAGCCGTCTGGATCTGGCCGAGCGTGAAGCTGGTGATGCTCATTGCAAAGACCGAGCCGACCGTACCCGTCGAAGTACCGAGGATACCCGTAGAGGTTTCAACCGAGCCGCCGCTCATGCCGAACAGAACGTTACCCATAGAGCCGTTCGAGAGAACGTAGTCGGTCGTCTTGACCGAAACGGCATTCGAGGCGTCGCGGACGAAGGTGGAAACGACGCTCTTGGTGCCGGAAGCGCCGGCAACCCAGTTTTCGCCGGAGAAGGAAGCCGACTGAGCAATGCTCAGGAGCTGCTGCTGCAATTGGCTGATTTCTTCCTGGACCTTGGCCTTGTCGACGCCGTTTTCAGTGGCGGCAACCAGCTTGGCCTTAATGTTACCGACGACGTCGATGGCGCTATCCATGGCGGAGTAAGCGGTGTCGACCTTAGCCGCACCGAGGCCGAGCGCGTCTGATACAGCCGAGAGAGCCTTGTTGTCCGAACGCATGGTCGTTGCGATCGACCAGTAGGCGGCGTTGTCGGAAGCCTTGCCGACGCGATAGCCGGACGAAACGTGAGCCTGGGTTTCCTGGAGACCCTGGTTGATGCCGCGGAGAGTCTGGAGAGCTGCCATTGCAGCGTTATTGGTGTTGATGCTCGTCATAGTTTGCGTGCCCCTTGTTGGCAGATTTTAAGAAGGGACATTCCGGATTTTGGGCCGGCCCACAGCGATCAGCATCATGCCTGTTAACCATTCCTGTTAGGGTTAACTCGCCGTTTCGATGGGCCTAGATGACAGCAAGATGGTTAAGGAAAGCTAAATTCAAATTGGAAATAGGCTAAAAATATCTGAGACTTAGGAGGATTTTGATTAACCTTATATTAAAACATTTCGCGGCCGGGGATGACCCGGCCGCGAAGCTTGGAAGTGTTGTGGGCTGGTCCTAGCGGAACAGCGACAGAATGTTCTGCGAAGAGGAGTTCGCAATCGACAGCGACTGGATCGCCAGCTGCTGCTGGGTCTGCAGGGCGCTGAGCTTGGATGATTCCTCTTCCATGTTGGCGTCAACGAGGCGGCCGACACCGGAGTCGATCGAGTCGCTGAGCGCGTTGACGAAGTCGTCCTGGCTGTCGATGCGCTTGGAGAGCGAGCCGAGAGCAGCGCCGGCGCTGGTCATGGCCTTCAGAGCCGATTCAACGTTGGTCAAAGCCGTCTGGATCTGGCCGGCAGTGAAGGTGGTGATGCTCATCGAGTAGATCGAGCCGACCGTACCCGTCGAGGTACCAAGGATACCCGTAGAGGTTTCAACCGAACCGCCGCTCATGCCGAACAGGACGTTGCCCAGCGAGCCGCTCGAGAGAACATAATCGGTCGTCTTGATCGAAACGGCGTTGGAGCCGTCGCGGACGAAGGAGGAAACAACGCTCTTGGTGCCGGCTGCGCCAGCAACCCAGTTTTCGCCGTTGAAGGAAGCCGATTGAGCGATGCTCAGGAGCTGCTGCTGCAGCTGACCGATTTCTTCCTGAACCTTGGCCTTGTCAACGCCGCTTTCAGTTGCAGCAACCAGCTTGGCCTTGATATCGCCGACGACGTCGATGGCGCTGTCCATTGCGGTGTAGGCGGTATCGACCTTGGCAGCGCCTACGCCGAGAGCGTCGGAAACAGCCGAGAGAGCCTTGTTGTCCGAACGCATGGTCGTTGCGATCGACCAGTAAGCGGCGTTGTCGGAAGCCTTTTCGACGCGATAGCCCGACGAAACGTGGTTCTGCGTCTGGTTGAGGCCCTGGTTGACGGCACGCAGCGTCTGGAGAGCGGCCATTGCGGAAGAATTGGTGTTAATGCTTGTCATAAGTCTGTCCCCTGGAAAACAAGATACAAAAAGGAGGACATACCGGACTATAGTACCGGCGATGACGGACCAGCTTCATGCTACTCGGCGCCTTTTTGTTTGGCCCAAACCCGTCATGTCCAGAGCAATTTCGCAGCCAATGCTTGCCAACTTCTTAAAAATACAGACCCTGGGCCGGCTCCTTGCAGGGCATAGTTAATGCCTTCTCACAAGGCTTAGTTAATGCCTGCTGAAGATAATTTTTGGCATCCGAAAGGTGCGCTTTCCTGGGACAGTCGAAGGCTTTCCGGACAAAGCAGGCGCTCATCGCGCCACCGGTTTCAAGCAAGCTTCGAATGCCAGTGTGGCGGATGCCGGGATAGCATCATCGGACCGACCCCGTTTTTGGGAGGACGACCCATGCGCGCTTCGGCGATCGACAGCCATGCCAGAACATTTCCTTCACGGAGTTGAGTTTTGAACAGCAAAGTTTCGTTCTCTGCGGCATCCAAGGATTACCAGATGGGCCGCTACACACAGTCCTTGGCGACGCTCAACCAGTTGATGGATATCCAGCAGGACGCCAAGACCTATGCGCTGCTGGCCAAAAACCTCGTGCAGCTCGGTTTCAAGGCCGATGCTGCGAAAGCCTATGGCCTGGCCGGCAGCTGCGAAGGACCGAACGCCTACGAATACCAGAAACAGGCTGCCAAGCTGCACTACGAGACCGGCAGCGAGGACGACGCCCTGCTGATCGCCATGCGGAACCTCAGCAAGGCGCAGGAAGACCCGGAACTCGCCTTCATCATCACGGCGATCTATCTGAAGCGACAGCAGCGGGATATCATTCGCCCGTTCAAGACGGTGCTGTCGGAGAGCCAAAATCCCGATCATATGCGCTTGGCAGCCCTGCTGCTGAGCGACGATCTGCACGACGCAACCAACCAGGCCCTGGCGCGCAACCTCTTCAAACGTTTTCCCGGCAATCTCGCATTCCGCTTCCTTCATCTTGTTTTCGCCCGCGAATTCAACGAGTTCGAAGAGGCAAGCAGACATCAGGCAGTGATCGACGCCACCCTTGCAAAGGGCGATGTCGAGATCCTACGTAAGGACAACCCGTTCTATCATCTGCACTGGTGCGGCAACGAGGATTTCAACCGGTATGCGACGATCGGCACCACGGCCCTCAACCCGGAACGGGTGACCTTCCGCCGCAGCCAGCCGCACACATGGTCGGACAAGATCCGGATCGGCTACATGTCATCGGACTTCTGGGATCGCCACGCGACGATGAAGCTCTTGCAGCGCATCCTGGAACTACACGACAAGAACCGTTTCGAGATCACCCTTTTCTGCCACACAGGCCCGGAGTTCCTGAAGCACAACGATACCGACCGCAGCCGCTGGGGCAGGATCATCGACGTTCACGGCTTCTCCGACCAGGCAGTGCTGGAGGCGGTGCGACAGCATAATATCGACATCATGGTTGACCTGAAGGGTCATACGTCGGGCAGCCGTGCAACGGCCTTTAACTTGCCGCTGGCACCGGTGCATGTCGGCTGGCTCGGTTTTCCCGGGAGCACCGTCAATATCGATCTCGACTACGTCATCGGCGACCATGCGGTGCTGCCTGATGTGGCAAAGCCCTTCTATCACGAGAAGTTCTGCCGCCTGCCGGAAAGCTACCAGCCGAACGACCCGATGCATCGTCCGAAGCCGCGTGCTGTTACACGCGAGCAGCTCGGCCTGCCTGATGACGCCTTCATCTTCGCGTCCTTCAACGGCAACCGCAAGATCACGCCGGAGACGATCGACAGCTGGTGCCGCATTCTCAAGCGTGCGCCGAACAGCGTCCTCTGGCTGATGGCGAATACACCGCGCAACCAGGCAAACCTCTTGAAGCAGTTCCAGACGGCGGGCATTTCGCCCAAGCGCATCATCTTCTGCCCGCGCGCCCCTTATGAAGAACATATAGACCGTCAGCAGGCAGCCGACCTCGGCATCGACACCTTCCCGGTCAATGGCCACACGACCACCTCGGAGCAGCTCTGGGGCGGCCTGCCGGTCCTGACCGTCAAGGGCACCAACTTCGCGTCACGCGTCAGCGAGAGCCTGCTCAGGGCCATCGACCTGCCCGATCTCGTTGCGCCCGACCTGCAGGCCTATGAGGATATGGCTGTCGAATTGGCTGAGAACCCCGGGCGGATCGCCGAATACAAAGCGCATCTCAAGGAGAAGCGTTATATCGCGCCGCTCTTCGATGCCGAACGGTTCCGCGACCATCTGGAGCAAGCCTATGAAATCATGGCCGAGCGCGCCAAGCAGGGTCTTGCACCCGATCATATGGACATTCCGGCGCTGCCACCGCGCACGGCGCCGTTCGCGGCCGAGTGAGGCTTTTCGACCACTGCAGCGCCGCGCGTCTTTCAGAGGCGTAAACGACGCTTGGCACCTTGAATTGCTGCATAATGAAAAAACCCGCCGGAGCAATCCGACGGGTTTTCTCATTGGCGAATATCCAAACGGCGGCAGCCGTTCAGCTGAACGAGCGCACCAAGCTGCCGACGAGCAGGTTCCAGCCGTCGATCAGCACGAAGAAGAGAATCTTGAAAGGCAGCGAGATCGAGGTCGGCGGCAGCATCATCATACCCATCGCCATGGTGATGGTCGCGACGATGAGGTCGATGACGAGGAACGGCAGCACGACGAGGAAGCCGATCTCGAAGCCGCGGCGAATCTCGGAAATCATGAAGGCCGGGATCAGCACGCGGTAGTCGATCGGATCGGTCGTCTGGATATTCTGTCCGCGTTCGCGCGCCAGATCGACGAAGAGCGCCAGATCCTTGTCGCGGGTATTGGCCGCCATGAAGGTGCGGAAGGGTTCGCCGATACGCTGGACCGCCTCGGTCTCGTTGATCTGATTGGCAAGCAGCGGCTGCACGCCGTTCTGCCAGGCCTGATCGAAGGTCGGCGACATGACGTAGAAGGTCATGAACAGCGACAGCGACAGGAGGATCATGTTGGAGGGCGTCGAGGAGAGGCCCATCCCTGAACGCAGGATCGAAAAAGCGATGATGAAGCGCGGAAAGCTCGTCACCATGATCAGGATACCCGGCGCGACCGAAAGAATGGTCAGCAGGCCGAATGTGCGGATGATCCAGGCGGCGACGGAGCCATCGACCGGTATATTCAACAAGTCAGTCGGCAGCTGCTGTGCCACCGCCAGTTCCGGTACCGCCATCATGGCGGCAAGGAAAACTATGAGACGAATCATTCGATGACAAATGTCCTGAACATGACCTTCGATACCCGCCCTTGCGAGCGAAGGTCAACACGTTCCTGAATGTCATCCTTGAGATATTGAAAGCCCCGCGGCCCCTCGATCTGCTGGAGGGAAACGGTCCTGATATAAGCGAGGATATCCTGGTGAATATCCTCGGAAACCTTGACATCCGGCGGCCCGTTGAAGAGCAGCGCGACTTCGAGTCGCACCCAGTTTTCTGAGGGGTAGGCGAGGTTCGAGGTGATCGGCTCTAGCTGGACGACGTTGTTGGCCTCGGTCGAAATGCGTGCCAGGCCTTCCTCGGCCTTCTTCTTCGCCTCCGCATCCTTGGCCTGCTCGACCTCCTTGGCCCCCTTGATGTTGGGCGCGACGATCGTACCGACCGCCCAGCCGCCGCCGGCGCCGAGCAGGGTCAGCACGGCGATGCCGATGATCGTCATCAGCGCGCCGGATTTCTTCTTCGGTTGACCTGTGCTTGCGTCTGGCTCTGCCATCGTCGTTCAGCCTCAAAGCGGCGAGAAAAGGTCGACGGCCTGCTGGCCGCGCGGAGGCTGCTGCACTTCCATCAGACGGCCGCGGCCACCGTAGGAGATGCGGGCTTCGGCGATCTTGTCGTAGGAGATCTGGTTGTCGGCATTGACGTCCTGCGGGCGAACGATACCGGCGACATTCAGGATGCGCAGCTCCTGGTTCAGGCGGACTTCCTGCGAGCCCGAGATGACGAGGTTGCCGTTTTCGAGAATGCCGGTGACGACGGCGGCGACCAGAAGGGTGAGCTTGTCGGTGCGCTCGATCTTGCCCTTGCCGTCGGTGCTGGTGTCGGAGCCATAAGTCAGGTCGGTCTTCGACTCGGGCGTCCAGCCGAAGATCTGGGCGTTGACGTCCCAATTCATGCCGCTCGAATTCGTGCGGCTGCGGTTGGTCTCGTTGTCGAAGGAGGCCTTGTCGTTGATCTGGATGTCGACGGTCAGGATGTCGCCGACGTTGAGCGCGCGCGCATCCTTGAAGAGGGCGGCCTGAGAATCGCTCCACAGCGAATAGCCCTGCGCTACAGCACGCGGCTGCTTCGGATAAAGCGCCATCTGTGGTGTCTGGCCGTAGGCGAGGCCGCTGCCGATCGGGCTCATGGCAGGCGCACGACCGATCTCGCTGACCGCCGTCGGAGACTGGCAACCTGCAAGGAGTGCGAGGGCGGCGATCGCGGCCGGGAAACGCATATTCATGAAGGATCCTTCGACGTATTGGGATCGGACGCACTGGCGATGACGCTGGCGATGACCGCGGCTTTCTCGGGGTCCATCTCGTTGAGGATGAGGCTCGACTGACGCGGGCCGAGCCGCATGATCACGGCGGAGGCCACCTCGATCTTCATGTCCTGCAACTGAAGCGCAGCCGCATCCGGCTTCATCTTCCTGTAGATTTCGGTGAGGCCGGCTTCCGCCTGCTTCAGGAAATCGTCGCGCCGCTTCAGCCAGTCCTGGTATTCGGCCTTCCGCTTGTCCATTTCCGCCATGCGGGCGTCGATGTCGGCGCGAAGCTTTTCCAGTTCCTGCTTCTGCAGAAGGTAACGCTGGTCGCGGGCGGGCTCGGCGATGTTGGTGCAGAACTGCTTGATCTCGTCCTGGGAGGTGATGTCGCCTGCCGGCGCATGTTCCTGCGCGAAGGCGCTGGGGATCGACAGAAGGACGAGGCCTGCGGCCGGCAACGCCAGCCGGCGCAGCAATTGCAGAACCGTCATGTCAGGGTTGATGGTATCAATCATTGCAGCACAAGCTCCGCCTGCAGGGCGCCTGCCGACTTGATGCCCTGGAGAATGGCGATGATGCCATCCGGTTTCACGCCGATATTGTTGAGGCCGGCGACGAGGGTCCTGAGGTCGGGACCGTCGATGATGGCGACGCGCCCGCCGGTCTGCTCGGCCGCGATATCGGTCTGCGGCTGGACGGCCGTCCGGCCGCGCGAGAAGGGTTCGGGCTGGATGATCTGCGGCGTCTCGGTGACCTGGACAGTCAAGGTGCCGTAGCTGACGGCGACCGGCGAGACCCGGACGTCCGAGCCGATGACGATCGTTCCGGTACGCTCGTTGATGACAACCTTGGCCGGCGTGTCGGTTTCGACGATGAGATTTTCGACGTCGGCCATCAGCCGGGTGAGATCGGCCGCGCGCGGCTTCTGGATCACGACTTCCTGCGAATCCTTGGCCTCGGCGACCGGGCCGCCGAAACGGGCCGAAGCATAACCGTTGACGATGTCGGCGATGCGGATTGCCGTCGAGAAGTCTGGGTTGCGCAGCTGCAGGACGAGATTGACCGAGTCCTTGAAGCGGGACGGCAGTTCACGTTCGATGATCGCGCCGCCGGGCACGCGGCCTGCGGTGGTGACGCCTTCGGTCACGGTCGCCGCCTGGCCCTGCGCCTGAAAACCGGAGACGATGACGGCGCCCTGTGCGACGGCATAGATCTGGCCGTCGGCGCCGGAAAGCGAGGTCATGACGAGCGTGCCGCCGCGCAGCGACGTCGCGTCGCCGAGCGAGCTCACCGTAACGTCGATACGACTGCCGGGACTTGCGAAGGGCGGCAGGTTGGCGGTGACCATCACCGCCGCGGTATTCTTGGCGTTGGACTGGCCGCCCTGCGTCGAGATGCCGAGATTTTGTAGCATTGCCCGCATCGACTGCTCGGTGAAGGGCGAGGCACGGAAACCGTCGCCGGTGCCCTGCAGGCCGACGATGAGGCCATAACCGATCAACTGGTTATCGCGCCCGGCCTGAAGGGAGGCAATATCCTTGATGCGGGAGGTCAGCGCCCAGGCGGGCGCGACATCGGCCAAATTCATGGCGAGAACCGCGACAAGGGTGACGAAACGGAAGAACAATTTCATTTTGCCCTCACATGGACCGTGCCGTCAGCAAGCACCGTGCCGCTGACGATGACGCCGGAGTCCATATTGCGCGCGCGAACGACCTGCCCGATCGTGCCGTCTTCGAGCGGCGTGCCGGCGGCGGAGATCGTCATCGCGCCGAGCGATAAGACCAGGCGGATCGAAGAGCCGCGCGTCACCGTATAGGCTTCGCGCAGGCCCGAAACCGAAATCGTGCGGCCCGGCAACAGCGTGCGCTTGGAAACCATGCCTTCGACCTGGGAAATGGATTTGGCATAATCGCCGGCGAGGTTGGGGTTGGTGACCTCTACCTCCTGAAGCTGGCTCGACGACAATGTGTCGCCGGGGTAGATGATCGTCGTCGGGACGACGGCATAACCCATGCTGGCATCCACGTCCGCGGGCAGGAAAATGCCCGCGACTGCGATCGTGGCTGCCGCCACCCATCCTGAGATGTGTCCTGCCCGGCAAAACATCATGTTTCGGCCCTTCCCTTTACTTCAGGTTCTTGCTGACGATGGAGGCCATTTCATCAGCGGTGGTGATCACCTTGGAATTCATTTCGTAGGCGCGCTGGGCCGAGATCAGCTCGGTGATTTCCTTCACCGGGTCGACGTTCGAAGATTCCAGGTAACCCTGCTTCATGTAGGCGAAACCTTCCTCGTCAGGATTGCCGATGACGGCTTCGCCGGAGGCCGGCGTTTCCTGGAAGAGATTGTCGCCGAGCGGCTGGAGACCCGCCTCGTTGACGAAATCGGCAAGGGTCAACTGGCCGAGCTCGGTCGCCTCCGTCGCTCCCGGCAGCTTGGCCGAGACCTGGCCGGAACGGCTGATCGTCAGTTCGGTCGAGCCCGTCGGAATGGTGATGCCGGGAAGGACCTCGTAGCCGTCGATGGTGACGAGTTGGCCCTGGTCGTTCTTGTTGAAGGCGCCGGCGCGGCTGTAAAGCGTCGTACCGTCGGTCGACTGGATCTGGAAGAAGCCCTTGCCGATCAGCGCTACGTCGAGATCGTTGCCGGTCTGGGTCAGTTCGCCCTGGAGATGCAGGTTGCGGACCGCCGAGGTCTGGACGCCGAGGCCGATATTGGCACCTTCCGGAACGACGGCCTGGTTGGCGCGGTTGGCGACACCCTTGGCACGTTCGGTCTGGTAGAGAAGATCCGAGAATTCGGCGCGGGCGCGCTTGAAACCGGTCGTATTGATATTCGCGATGTTGTTCGCGATGACTTCCAGATTGGTCTGCTGGGCATCCATGCCCGTTGCTGCGATGGCGAGCGCTCTCATGTGTTCGTCCTCAAATCAGTTACATCTGCATCTTGGTGACTTCGAGAAAGGCCGAGACGACCTTGTCGCGGATGGCAATCGCGGTCTGCAGCGTCTGCTCGGCCTGGAGCATGGAATCGACGACTTCACGCGTCGTCGCCGTGCCTTTGATACCGGCAAAGGACATGCTTTCCGCACCCTTCAGGCTGTTGACCGCCTCACTCGCCATGTTGCCCATGACGGAGGCGAAGCTCATGCCGTTGGCCGCTCCTGCGGCGCCCGACATGGTGGCGGCAGACGAGGAGGCGGAATTTTCGGTGTCGACGGCGCCGAGCGCACGGGTCATCGAAAGGTTGCTGACATTCTGGACGCTGCTGATCATTATTATTGGCTCTTCAGGAGGTCGATCGTGGAGGAGATGAGATCGCGGGTCTGTTTGATGGTCTGCAGATTGGCGTCATACGAGCGGTTGGCTTCGCGCATGTCGGCCATCTCGACCAGGATATTGACGTTCGGCAGTTTGACGACGCCCTTCTGGTCCGCAGCCGGATTGCTGGGGTCGAATTCAGTGCTGAAGTCGCCTTCGTCGACGCCGACCTTTTTGACGCCGACAGTCTCGACGCCGTTGCTGCGATCCATCTGCTGGCCGAAGGTAATCGTCTTACGGCGATAGGGATCGGCGCCGGGCGTGTCGCCGGTCGAGCGGGCATTGGCGATGTTTTCCGAAACGATGCGCAGGCGCGTCGATTGCGCCTCGAGCCCGGAACCGGCGATTTTCATTGCTGCTGAAAGCGGATCCATGACTTTACCTCCTGACCGTCATCAACATCATGCGGTTGAAGGAACTGACCAGCGAAGTGTTCAGATCGTACTGGCGTTTGATATCGCCCGACTTGGAGAGCTCCTCGGCCAAACCGACCGTATTGCCGGATTCCTGGACACCGATTTCCTGGTCGAGCGCGGCGTCCTTGACGTCGATATCGCCGCTGTCGCTGAAATCGTTGCCGCTGAGATGCGCCGGATTGGTGCGCGCCATGTTGATATCGGAATTGTCGAGCACCGCATCAAAGGGCGTAACGTCCTTGGCGCGGAACTTCGGGGTATTGGCATTCGCGATGTTGCCGGCAACAACCTGCTGACGGATCGTCAGCCATTCCGCCTGCCGCGAAGCCAAGTCGAAAAGTTGGATCGGTTGCATGAGAACTCTCCGTTTTTACTGTCCCGAACCTAGTGCGGTAATCTTGCGTGGGACTTACGGGGAATTCAGGCGTCGAGGCGGTTTTCGGGGGAACGCCGCCGCGACGCTGTAACTCTTTGAATAGCTGCGTCATTCCATAAATCGGAATCGATCTAAGAAATGACGGAATAAAAAACAGGGGCTCCGGCCGGTTCACGGCGGAGCCCCTGTTGCCTTCAGCGTTTACGGAAAGGTTCAATTGTTCTGGTAGATCTCGCCTTTGGAGGTGACGATCACCCATTTGCCGTCGCGCTGCTCGAGTGTCGCAAGGCGGCTTTCGTCGGGCAGGATCGAGCCGATGCGCACCACATACATGCCCGAGGGATCCTCGATCAGCGCCCGGCCGTTGGAAACATGCAGCAGGCGGAAGGAAGATTTGCCGGGGAAAGGCTGATCTTCCTGTATGGCGCGGCCATCGCGCTCCTTGCCGAGATCGGAGACCGTCGCCGTCGTCAGCGGATCGATCGGCGGGGCCTTCTTGTCCGCCTCGTTCCTGTTGACCATGGCAAGCGGCGAGACGCTGAAGACGTTGCGGGCCGGCCAATCCGGCAGTTCACGCGAATTCTCGCTGGCGGCGACATTGATGCCGAATTTGTCCGCATTGAAGAAGACGTACCAGGGAAAGAAGGCGGAGGCGCCGGCAAGCGCCAGGCCGGAAAAGGTCAGAAACCGATCCAGGATGGCGGCTTTCCTGCGCTGCTTCAGTGAACCGATACGTTCGTCGTCGAAATCAGCCACGTCTAGCCTCTCCTCTGAATAGGGGCGCCCTGATTGCCCATGCCGGCTGCAGCCTTGAGCGCGCCGGCGAGATCGGCGAAAGCGTCGAGCGAGTCACGATCGCCCGGAGACTGCTTCAGGACGTCGTAAATAATCGGCACCTGCTTGATCGCCATGTCGAGATCGGGATCAGCACCCTGGCGGTAACCGCCGATCATGCGCAGGTCGCGCGTCTCTTCGAAACGATGGATCAGCACCTTCAGCCGCGATACCAGCTTTTCCTGATCCGGCGTCCAGGCCTTGCGGGCAAGGCGCGAGATCGAGGCGAGCGGATCGATCGGGGGATACCGCCCTTCTTCGGCGAGACTGCGCTGAAGGACGATATGTCCGTCGAGGATGCCGCGGGTCGAATCAGCGATCGGGTCATTGTGATTGTCGCCGTCGACGAGGATCGAGATGATCGCCGTGATGGTGCCGGCGCCCTCGGGACCGGGACCGGCGCGTTCCAGGAGGCGAGGCAACTCGGTGAAAACGGAGGCGGGATAACCGCGCGCGATCGGCGGTTCGCCGGAGGCGGTCGCCACCTCGCGGATCGCATGGGCGAAACGCGTGACGCTATCGACGATGAAGAGGACATTCTCGCCCTTGTCGCGGAAATGCTCGGCGATGGTGACCGCCGTCAGCGGCGCCATCTTGCGCAGCATCGGGCTCTCGTCGCTGGTGGCGACGACGGCGATCGCCTTCTTCATATTGCTGCCGAGCGTATCCTCGATGAATTCGCGCACTTCACGGCCGCGTTCGCCGACGAGCGCAATGACCACCTTGTCGAAGGCATCGGCGCGGGCGAGCATGGACAGAAGCGTCGACTTGCCGACGCCGGAACCGGCGAAGATGCCGAGGCGCTGGCCGAGGCAGAGCGGCGAGAAGATGTCGATCGCGCGCACGCCGGTCTTGAAGCCGGTCTCGACACGCTTGCGGGTCATCGAGGGCGGCGCGGTATTGGAGATCGAGCGGCGATCGAGGCCCTCGGTGATCGGGCCCAGCCCGTCGATCGGCTCGCAGAGCGAGTTGACGGTGCGCCCGCACCAGCTGTCCGTCGGTGAAATGCGGAAGGCGCCCTTGCGGATGACGGTATCGTGGATACCGATCGGTTCGCCGGGTTCGATCGGGCAGACATAGATCAGTTCCGGCTCGACACGCACGACCTCGCCGAGATGGATGCCGGTGGCCGATTTATGGGCCACGAACTCGCCGAGACGAACATGGCGGGAGAGACCGTGAACCGTGTAGTGGCCTGCAGCGATGGTCTGCACGCGGCCGCCGTGGGCAACCGCGAACTCCGGCGATGCGTATCGGTCGACGAGGTCCGCCAGATGCGCCAGCTTCGGAGAAAGACCGTCCACTGATAGTAGCGTGGTGCTCATGCTTCAAATCCCGCCCTAAAACACGTCGCGTACAGCTTGCTGCATGCGACGTATTTTGGATCTTTGTTCTTGTGCATGTCGCCCAAAACCGCCGGACACTTTTGGGCGGCATGCATCAGCGGCTGCCCCCAAGCGTCTGGACGGCTTCCTTGAAGGAATCCTCGCTGTCGCGCATCAGCGACGAGACGCTTTCGAAGGCGCGGTTGACTTCGATCAGCTGGGTGATCTCGCGCATGGCGTTGACGTTGGAGTTTTCGAGATACCCCTGCTCGACGCCGACATTGAAGCGGTCGACGACGGCGCGCGGCTGGTCGGTGGTCATGATGCCGCTGTTTTCGTAGCGCAGGTAACCCTTGCTGATATCGGCCTCGAACAGGCCGAGCGAGCCGACCTGGCGGCCGCCCTGATAGATGATGCCGTCGCTGCCGACGGCCGGCTCGCCGCCTGTCGTGTTGAGCTGGATCGGCGCGCCGCCGGCGTCGAGAACCGGATATCCCCGGATCGAGACGAGTTCACCGGTATCCTTGATCGTGAAGCGGCCGTCCCGCGTCAGGACGCGGCCGGCCGGCGTATCGAGCGAAAACCAGGCATCGCCCTTGATGGCAAAATCGAGCATGTTGCCGGTCTGCTGCAACTCGCCATTTCCCTCGTTCAGGTAGTCGTTGCCCTGGGAAACGAAGGCGACCTTGGTGTTCAGCTTGTTCTTGGTGGCTGCCACCATCTCGTCGAACTTCACCTCGGTGGCGCGAAAACCGGTCGTGTTCACGTTCGCCATGTTGTCTGCGATGGTGGTCAGGCGCTTTTCGAGGGCCATCTGCGACGACAGAGAAACATAAAGACCGGATTGCATGTCGGTAAGCTCCAAGCATTGGCGATGAACGGAACGAAAAGCCGGGCGTCGTCTTATGCGGTTCGGCCGGGATTTCGCTGAGGCGGCATCTCAGAAACGGGCATGGGCACCCATTCGTCCCCTTTAGACTGACGGCAGATGCTTGCGCGAAGCTGGCACGCGGAAATGCCTCGCGAGCGGGCCTTTCATCAGCCTCACGCAAGGCAGAAACCCTATCGGTCTCAATGAAAAGCAACGTTCAGATTGGGCTGACGATGAACATCATTATCGGATTTATAGTGACTTGCGGCTGTGTCATCGGCAGCTTCATGGCGATGGGCGGTGACGTGAACGCTCTGTTCCAGCCCTTCGAATTCGTCATCATCGGTGGCGCCGGTCTCGGCAGCTTCATCATGGCGAACCCGATGAAGGTGGTGAAGGATTCCGGTAAGGCGCTCGGCGAAGCCTTCAAGCATGCCGTGCCGAAGGAACGTAACTATCTCGATACTCTCGGCGTGCTCTATTCGCTGATGCGCGACCTGCGCACCAAGTCGCGAAACGAAATCGAAGCCCATATCGACAATCCCGCCGAATCGACGATCTTTCAATCGGCTCCGACCGTTCTGAAGAACAAGGAACTGACGGCGTTCATCTGCGACTACGTGCGCCTGATCATCATCGGCAACGCCCGCAGCCACGAGATCGAGGCGCTGATGGATGAAGAGCTCAACACCATCATGCACGACAAGATGAAGCCCTACCACGCGATCCAGATCATGGGCGATTCCTTCCCGGCGATCGGTATCGTCGCGGCCGTTCTCGGCGTCATCAAGGCGATGGCTCACATCAACGATTCGCCTGAAGTGCTCGGTCACCTGATCGGCTCGGCGCTCGTCGGCACCTTCCTCGGCATTCTCTTGTCCTACTGCGTCTGCTCGCCGCTGGTCTCCCAGATCAAGGTCGTGCGCAACAAGCAGCACCGCCTCTACGTCATCGTCAAGCAGACGCTGCTTGCCTATATGAACGGCTCGGTACCGCAGGTCGCTCTCGAATACGGTCGCAAGACGATCTCGGCTTACGAGCGTCCGTCCATCGATGCGGTTGAGCAGGAAATGATGAACCCAGGTGGCGAAAACAAGGCGGCTTAAATGACTATGAGCAATGCTTCGCATGACAAACCGGCAATGGATCCTGCCCTCCTCGCCAAGCTGACAGGCGGGCTTGGCGACAGAGGCAGGGTCGCCAAGATCTGCAGCTCCTTCGGGGAAATCTACAGCGAATTCTTTCCCGACGTCATCAAAAGCGAGACCGGCCTCGACGTGACGGTCAACTATCTCGGCTGCGAGATTGGCTATAAGAACCACCTCATCGAAGACCTGAGCGCGAACGTCACGCTCGTCGACGCGACACTGCGCAACTGGTCGCAGAACATTACGCTTGCCTGCGGCAACGGCTTCGTCATTACGCTGATGGAGCATCTGCTTGGCGCCACAGCCGATACGATCGAGGAACCGGCCGACCGGCTGCTGTCGATCATCGAGCTCGATCTGGCGGTCATGGTCTTCGACAAGATCGCCAAGGTGCTGCGATCGGCTGTCAACGCGCCGGGCGGTTTCGAACCGAGCCTTTCGGCTCCGTACGGCCATGACATGCGCGCCCGGCCGCAGGAGGATCGTCCGGATGAATTCGCGGCCGCCATCAACATGTCGATCACGCTTGCCGGCATCGTTTCGGAATTTTCGTTGATCGTTCCGCAGACGGCACTGCTCAAGACCAAGGTGACGCCGCCGAAGCCGAAACGCCAGGCCAGCAGCAACTCAGCGGAATGGACCGAACAGCTCGGCGACCAGGTCCGCCGCTCACATGTCACGCTCGAGGCGAAGGTCAGGCTGCAGGACCTGACGCTGCGCACGATATCGAAGCTGATGGTCGGCGACATCATTCCGTTCCGCGACCACGGCGAGGTGCGCGTCGAAGTCAGCGCCAACAGCAAGGAATTGTATGTGTGCGAGTTCGGGCGTTCAGGCGAAAACTACATGGTCCGCGTCAAGGATACGATGAACTCGGATGACGAACTCATCCGTCATTTAATGAATTAATCGGTTCTCTGGCCTTTGGGCTGCAAAGGCAGTTTGAGGCAAGTTTCAACTGGAATAGTGATTTCATGGCTACGAAGAAAACACAGCAGAACAGCGACCTCTCCCTGGATCTTCCGGGCAGCGAAGCCGATCTCGACCAGGCGATCGACGATCTGCGCGGCGTGCTGAAGCAGGATGCCGATGGCGACCTGTCGCAGTTTGGCGGCGACCTGCAGAGCGATCCCTTCGCAGCAGGAACGGACCTGGCGGCCTTTGGCGGCGAGACTTCGGAAACTCCGTTTGGCAGCGACGATTTCGGCGGCGACTTCGGCGGCGGCGATGCCGACCCGGCGGCCGGCATGGATTTCGGCAGCAACCCCTCCTTCGAGGCGTCGCCGGCCCCGCTCGGCAGCGCTTTGAATTCCAACTTCGACCTGATCATGGACATCCCGATCGACGTCCAGATCATGCTCGGCACCAGCCGCATGCAGGTCTCCGGCCTGATGAACCTCAATGAAGGGGCGACGATCGCCCTCGACAAGAAGATCGGTGAACCGGTCGAGATCATGGTGAATGGCCGCAGGATTGCCCGCGGCGAAATTACGGTGCTTGATAACGACGACACGCGATTCGGTGTGAAACTGATTGAAGTTTTGAGTACGAAAAAAGCCTGATCCCTGTGTGGGACGGAGAGGTTAGACCATGATGGACTTTGACGATTTCGGCGGCGCACTAGCCGGGAAACCGTTGACCCAGGCTGAAAAGGCGGCGGCTGTTCTTCTCGCTATGGGAAAGGGCGTCGCCGGCCGGCTGTTGAAATATTTCACCCAGGCCGAACTGCAGACCATTATCTCATCCGCCCAGTCGCTGCGCGCTATTCCGCCGGACGAGCTCCTGTTGCTCGTCTCCGAGTTCGAAGACCTCTTCACCGAGGGCGCCGGACTGATGGACAACGCCAAGGCGATCGAGGCCATTCTTGAAGAAGGCCTGACGCCCGACGAGGTCGACAGCCTGCTCGGCCGCCGCACCGCATTCCAGGCCTACGAAACCTCGATCTGGGATCGCCTCAGTGAGGCGGAGCCGACATTCATCGCACAGTTCCTGCTGCGCGAACATCCGCAGACCGTCGCCTATATTCTTTCGATGATGCCCTCCGCCTTCGGCGCCAAGGTGCTGCTGCAGCTTCCCGACAACCGCCGCGCCGACATCATGAACAGAACGGTCAACATGAAGGCGGTCAGCCCGAAGGCTGCGCAGATCATCGAAAACCAGGTCATGACGCTGCTTGCCGAGGTTGAGGCAGAGCGCAATGCAGCCGGCTCGACGAAGGTTGCCGATCTCATGAACGAACTCGACAAGCCGCAGGTCGACACGCTGCTCAGCTCGCTCGAATCGATCAGCCGCGAGTCGGTCAACAAGGTTCGCCCGAAGATCTTCCTGTTCGAGGACCTCATGTACATGCCGCAGCGCAGCCGCGTCATGCTGCTCAACGACATCTCGACAGACGTGCTCACCGTCGCGCTACGCGGGTCGCCGCCCGAGATCCGCGAATCGGTTCTCTCCGCCATCAGCCCACGCCAGCGCCGCATGATCGAATCGGATCTGCAGAGCGGCATGGGCGGCGTCAATCCGCGCGAGATCGCGATTGCCCGCCGCGCCGTGGCGCAGGAAGCGATTCGCCTGGCCAATTCCGGCCAGATCGAGCTCAAGGAAAAGGCAGGCGACGCTTCGGCGGCCGCCTAAAACGTCGAGACTGTTGACAAATCCGGCATGCCGAAAGGCGGCTGTTGATCGCCGTGTCACAGACGACTACCCTTCCAACAATAGACCGTGCTCTAGAGCGCGTCGCATAGAACTCGGTTCTTGCGACGCGCTTTAGGTCTTTGTTCTGATGCATGTCGTCATCCCAAAAGAGCTGCACGTTTTTGGGCGACATGCATTAGGCGCGGCCTATTTCTTTGACGGAGGGCCGCGACTTGGCAGACGATGACAAGGACAGCAAAACAGAAGCCCCAACCGCGAAAAAGCAAAGCGATGCCGCGGAAAAGGGCAACGTGCCGTCTTCGCGCGAACTTTCGATCTTTGCGACCATCCTTGCGACCTTCATTTACCTCGTATTCTTCCTTCCCGACAGCGTCGGGCGCATGAGTGAAATGCTGCGCGACATCTTCGAACAGCCCGACCAGTGGAAGATCGAGACGGGGCCGGATGTCCTGGCGCTGTTCGTCCGGATCGGCTGGGCAAGTGCCGCGCTGCTGGCGCCCGCCTTCATCCTGTTCATGGTATTCGGCGTCGCCTCCTCCGTCTTCCAGAATCTGCCGACACTGGTGCTTGAGCGCATCCGCCCGCAGGCCTCGCGTATCTCGCCGATCAAAGGCTGGTCACGGCTCTTCAGCGTGCCCGGCCTGGTCGAATTCGGAAAGTCGCTGTTCAAGGTGGTCGTCGTCGGGGTGATCCTGTTCTTCGTGCTCAGGAGCGAATATTTCGGCTCGATCGACGCGATGTTCTCCGATCCGCAAACGATCCTCGTGCGCGTGACGGCGGCGATGCGCAAGATCATCATCGTCATGCTGATCGCCACGGCTATCGTGGCGATCGCCGATCTTTTCTGGACGCGCCATCACTGGTTCACCGAACTGAAGATGACGCGGCACGAGGTCAAGGAAGAAAACAAGCAGGCGCAGGGCGATCCCTTGGTCAAGAGCCGGCAGCGCTCGCTGATGCGCGACCGGGCGCGCCGGCGCATGATCGCCAACGTGGACCGCGCGACGCTGGTGATTGCAAACCCGACGCACTATGCGGTGGCGCTGCGTTACGCGCGCGAAGAGAACGACGCGCCGGTGGTGCTGGCCAAGGGTCAGGACCTGATTGCGCTCAAAATCAGAGAGATCGCCGAGAAGAACGGCATACCGGTGTTCGAAGATCCGCCGCTTGCACGCTCCATGTTTGCGCAAGTCTCGATCGATAGTGTCATCCCGTCAGTCTTCTATAAGGCGGTAGCGGAGCTCATCCACCGGGTCTACGCTGCGGACGCCAAGAACAAACGGGTAAGATAAGCCGAATGAAAAAATGCCCCCACTCTACCCAGCGTGAAAAGATCCTCGCAGACGCGATCAGCCCGGTCGCCACTGAACTACGCCTTCTGGATGCTTCTGACCTTATTTCACTGCTGCGCTTCGAGTATTACGGCAATCTTTCCGATCTCGTCGCTTCGGCGGCGGAGCTTTTCTTTCATCCGGGCACGGTGAATTTCGGCCTTGGCGGCAACTATACTCTGGAGTGGGGCGGCAAGCCCGAAGTCGTTCTCGATCTGGAAATCAAGCCGCGCGGCGTCACCGTTTACGCGCAGCTCACCCTTGCCGAAGATCACGCCGGCATCGAGATCAGCCATATCGCTTTCCAGGAGCCCTCGGCCGATCCTGACGAGAATACCATCTTCCTCAAAAAGAGCCTTCGGGAAGCGCGTTACAGCGTGAACCAGCCGCCTCAGGCGCTGGCCGGCTGACTTTCTTTCGAGACAATCGCGCTTTCATTTCGACTTGGACAACAAGTCAAAGCTTGACAGCGTCCGTTGCGGTCAAGGACTGGGCGGGTTCAGCTGATATAACCGAGCCGGATCGCCTTAGCGATCGCCTGGATACGATTGACGGAATCGAGCTTGATGGTCGCCGAGCCGAGATAGGCGTTCACGGTGTGCACGGACAGGCCGAGCTTGTCGGCAATCTCTTCGCTGATGCGGCCGTCGCCGGCAAGCTGCAGACAGGCGATCTCGCGTTCGCTGAGCGCCTCGGCGGCAGCCGTGCGGCGTTCGTCGAGCGAGAGCAGGTCCATCATGATGTGGCAGCAGCGACCGTGCAGCTCGACGATGGTATCGCTCGAAGGGTCGATCTCATCGCCGGTGAAAAGGATGAAACCATTGCCGACGGCGCCGAGCCGCACCGGAAAGGCAAGTCCGGAGAAGGGCAGAATACCGTCCTGCAGTCGCGTCATGAACGGCGAGAAGTCTGCCGGACCGGGTGCCGCACGGTCGTAACCGCCGGCCCATGAGAGCGGCAGCAGCGACTTGTCGATATGATCGAGAAGAATATCGCCGTAGGCATCCGTGAAGGCCTTGCCGAAACCGGCATTGGAAGAACCCCAGTTCTCAAGCTCGCAGACAAGCCTCTGCTTTGCCGGAAGGCCCGAGCCGCTGACGCGGAAGATCGCGAAGCCTTGCGCATCGGCGAGCTTCTGCATCGCGATCAGCCGCGGAAAAAGATCGGACCGGCTGGAAATCCTGTTCACACGCACCGTGCGCAGCTGCTCGGCGCTGCTCATCGTCCTGCCTGCTGGATAGCCCATAGATCCCCCTATACGAGATTATTGCGGACGGCGAAGGCAATGGCCTCGGACCGGGTCTTGGTCGCCGTCTTGCGCATCACGCTGGTGATGTAGTTGTTGATGGTATTGCGAGAGATTCCGAGGATCATCGCGATCTCGTCGCTGGTCTTGCCTTCGGCGATCCAGAACAGGCATTCCAGCTCGCGGTCGGTCAATTCGAAATCGCGATCGACCTTCGTACCACCGCAGCGCAGGAAGCTCGCGACATAACCTGCAAGCAGGCCTACGTCCCGCAGGCGCTCCGGCGAAAGGATGAACCCCTCGCCGAACAGGAACATCAAGGCCAGCCGCGACCGGCCGACATTGAAGGTCACCGAACAATATTGGCGGCTGGCGCCATCCGGAATCTCGGCACTGTCAGGCAGAAGAGCAAAATTCGGCTGGAAGACCTGCATGCATTTTTCCAGCTCTGTCGAGCGGGCATAGCCGCGGACCAGATCATTGGCGATGTCCCTGACCAGATCGAAAGGCCAGTCCGACGAAACGATGAAATCGAGGCCACTTTCCTGAAGGAGATCGCAGCGCGCCAGAAGGTAGTGCGAAGCACCCACGTAATCCGTCAGAGCGCGCAGACCAGACTGCAACCTGCCGGTGCTGGCAACGCCGTGGAGGCGCTGGAGCAGCTCATCGCGCGGCAGCAGATCCGGCACCACCGCACTCGCGAAATTCGCCATATGCCTCTCGCCTTTGCTCGCCTGAATTACATTCATATCCATTGGCAATGTCCTGCGGCTGAGAAACGATCGAACTCGGTGCAACAGCATTTTTTCTGTAAAGGATTCAGGTCAAGTCCCGCTCGAATCCCATTTCGAATCACCTAAGGGTAAGCCAGCCGATGCAAATCACCATCTCCGACTTCTAGGGATTTACTTTCGCTGTCGCCAATGCACTGATTCGACCACTCGTTCCAGCCTTCAAGATCTAAGGAGGCTAAGGTGATTCTGGCGGCATCGCAACCAGCTTCGCGTTTTACGCGAATCCCTCTCATCATGTCGCGTTACAGCCGCATTTAAGGAGTCGGGTCTATAGTGTTGTTCGAATTCCCAACCCTGATTGTCATGCCCCAAGTCTCTCACATAGCCGGTCATGGTTTTCAGCAACAGCGGTCAGGAAATCCAGCTTTGGTACCGATATGAAAAAAGGCCGGTTGCCCGGCCTTTCCTTTACGCTGCTTCGTCGATCGCCCATTTCCTGAGGATTTTCGCGGCGCGTTCCTCGTTGATCTCGACCATACGGGAAAGCTTGCGTTCCGGACCTTCCTTGACACGGCGATTGAAGTTTCCATCGTCGTCGCCGAGGCTGAGCAGGTCTTCGGTACTGTCGAAGCCGAAGTCGGACCCGAAGCCGTCCATGAGAGCGCCGCCGGGTGCTGCCGATGCAGGCGCGAAGTCCGGAAGCTCGAGGCCGGCCGCTTCCGGCGTCGCGTCGCCGAAAGCCGCGGAGCTGCCGTTGCCGTTGATGCTGCGCACCAGAGGCCGCAGGCCCATCCAGACCACCACGAAGGCGACCGCGACAAAGGCGAGCGAGTTGATGATGCCGGCAAGGTTGCGGCTCAGCATGTCCATGACGCGGACACCGCCGGTGGCGTCTTCGAGCAACTGGTTCTCGAGGAAGTCCATGGCCGTCACGGTGACGACGTCGCCGCGCTTGGCGTCGATGCCGGCCGCCGACGCGACGATCTTCTGCATTTCGGCAAGATAGGCGTCGACCTTGGTCTGATCGGCGGGCTCACCGACCATCTTGGCGATGCGGCCCTTGTTGACCACCACGGCGATCGAAAGCTTTTCGACCTTATAGCTGCTGCGGGTCGTCGCCGTCGTCTTGCTGTTGATTTCGTAGTTGGTCTGCTCTTCGCGCTTGTCGGACTTGTCCTGCGATTCAGGCCCGGCGGAGCCGCCGGCCTCGGGAGCCGCCTGCGGAATGTTCTGTTCGACCGTCGTCGCGCTATCGGACTGCTTCTGCTGCGACTGCTGGGCTTCCTTCGTCGAGCGGACCGAGCGTTCGACCTTGGATTCAGGATCGAAAACCGTTTCCTGGATCTGCTGGGCGTCGGTGTTGAGATCGGCGGTGACGCTGGAGCGGAAGTTGTCCATGCCGAGGAAGGGTGCCAGCGCCTTGTCTATGTTGGATTCGACTTCCTGCTGAACGTTCTGAACGATGTTGAGCGAGCGGTTCAGCGAGCTGTTGCTCGCCTCGTCGCCGGAAGCGAGCAGTTGGCCGGCGGAATCCAGGATCGTCACGTCATCGACGTCAAGCCCCGGCACGGCCGAGGCGACGAGGTGGCGGATCGAGGTCGCCGCGCTCCGCCCGGTGGTGGCGCTCGCGCGAATCATGACGGATGCGGTCGGTTTTTGCTCCGCCTTCCGGAAGTTTCCGACCTCCGGCATGACGATATGAACGCGCGCGGCGGTGATACCAGAGATCGACTGGATGGTGCGGGCGATTTCGCCCTCCAGCGCTCGAACCCGCGTTACCTCCTGCATGAAGGAGGTCAGGCCGAGGGAGCCGACATTGTCGAAGAGTTCGTAACCGGCATTGGCGCTGTTCGGCAGGCCGCGCTCGGCAAGCATCAGGCGGGCCTTGCCCGTCATCCCCGCGGGAACACTGATGCTGGAGCCGTCCGTGCCAACCTGGAAATCGACGTTGGCTTCGGCAAGCGCCATGCTGATCTGGTTGAGATCCGGCGAGTCCAGACCGACATAGAGCGTTTCCTGTGCCGGTTTGTTGACGAAAAGGGCGGCCGCAAGGACGATTGCGATGGAGACGGCACCGACACCTCCGAGAATCATCAGGCGTGTTCGGCCCAGGGAACCGAAGTTCTTAAAGATCTGAACTAATTGATTTAACAGATTCATTCTGTTCTCGCACGATCCGTCAAAGACAAAGCAGGCTTATTGCCTCATCTGACGAATAGTCGGCGAAACTTGTGCGAGCGTTTCGTGAGAGCGTGCGGGAGCGAAAAGGCCTAAAGTAATTCCAGCAAAAGTGCGCAGCGGTTGCGTCCGGAATTGCGCTAGAACAAAGAGAGAGCGTTTCCGTGACTCGGAGAAAAACGGGTCGTTCTAGAAGAAATCGAAGTCGCCGGCTGCCTTGCTCAATGGCTGGGAGTGGCCGTGACGTGTGGCGCCGCCCAATGCCTTTTGCATCTCCGCCAGCTTGACGAGGCTGAGCGCGGTTGCGACGTCGACTGCCCAGCCGTGCGGGATTTCGCCGGTGATGGTGTCGATGAATTCTGCAAGGCCGCGTGATTTCTGCACAGCCAGATCGATGCCCTGCATGACCTTCATGGCATCCGGCGAATTCAGGATTTCGGCGCCGCCGAGGTCGAGAAGCTGCGGCTCGATACGCTCGATGAGATAGGCGACATCGTGCAGTTCGGACACGATGCGCATCAGGATGTCGCTCAGCGCTTCGACAGGCGCAGGCGGCTCCATCATCTGGGTAAATGTCATATGAAAATCCTCGCCATCAAAAAAATTCGATACTGGTTTCGACGGGCTTCTGCGGAGTGGCGGGGCGCTGCTCGAGAGCGACGGTTCTCTGCGTTTCGGCGCCGGTCAGGGGGTATTGCCGGGCACGACCGGAGACCGGCCAATATTCAAGCTTGCGTCCATGCTCTCCGCCGGTCGAGGAACCGACCACCGGAATGCCTTCATCCCTCAGGAACTGCACGGCGAAGGCCGCGTTCTGCTCACCGACATTGGAGAATGTCGAGATCGTCTTCGCGCCGCCGAAGATCTTTGCCTCCAGCCGGTCGCGCCGGGCGCCCTGCTTCAGGAGACCGTTGATCAGCAGTTCCATCAGATGCACGCCGTACCGCGTGGCATCGCCGCCTGACGTCGGCGACGTCGCCGAACCGGGCAGCAGAAAGTGGTTCATACCGCCGACACCGGCGACAGGATCTCTGAGGCACGCAGCCACGCACGAACCGAGAATGGTCGAGAGGACCGCATTCGGATCGTTCAGAACCTTATACTCGCCCTGAATGATGTGCACGCGGCGGGCTGCCCCCTCAGTGATCATTTCAGGGCTCCAAACACGGCTTCGATGGCCGCTTTCATCTTCTCGATCGTGAACGGCTTGGCGAGCACGTTGTTGGCGCCGAGCTGGGCCGCCTTCTGCACCAGTGCGCGGTCGCCCTGGGCGGTCAGGATGATGAAGGCCGCCTTCTTGGTGTTGGGGTTGGTGCGCACCGCCTGAAGGAAGCCGATGCCATCCATCTTCGGCATGTTGAAGTCCGAGATTACCAGGTGGTGCGGCTGCTCGGCCATGATCTTCATGCCCTGCTCACCGTCACCGGCCGACGTGATCTGCTTGAAACCGAGCTGGGTCAGCGCATCGCTGAGCAGCAACCGGCTCGTTACCTGATCGTCGACGATCAGAACTTTGATTTTCTCCGCGAGCGACATTTATTCGGTCCCTTCCTTTCGGGCGGCTGTCATTTTCAATATTTCTTCACCGATGGCAGACAGCGGCAGCTGCTGCTCAACGGCGCCAAGTTCGTGAGCAACCCTTGGCATTCCGTAAACGACACAGGTTTTTTCGTTCTGGCCGAGCGTTCTGGCGCCGGCGTGGCGCATTTTCAACAATCCGGCGGCGCCATCGCGGCCCATTCCGGTCAAAATCACGCCGACGGCATTGCGGCCCGCCAGTTCCGCGACCGAATCGAACAGCACGTCCACCGAGGGGCGGTGACCGTTGACCGGCGCGCGGTCAATGAGACGGCAGCAAGGCGCCGAGGCACCGCTGACCTGGAGGTGGCGTTCGCCGCCGGGCGCCAGATAGATCTTGCCGATTTCGAGCCGGGCGCCATCGGTCGCTTCCTGCACCACCGGCGCACAGAGGCGGTTCAGCCGTTCGGCGAAGCTCTTGGTGAAGGTCGGCGGCATATGCTGGGTGATGACGGTCGGCGGGCAATTCGCCGGAAATTTCTGCAGCACGGCAATGAGTGCCTCGACGCCGCCGGTCGACGAGCCGATCGCAACGATCTTGCGGCCGACGCGGAAATCGGCGACCGAGGGTGGTGGCGCGACGGCGGCGACGGGCTGGGAATACTGGCGTTGCGTGCGTGCGGCGGCCTTGACCTTTTCGGCGAGGTCGCCGAAAGGCCTGAGTTCGCCCGGCGCCGGCTTGCCGACGCAGTCGAACGCGCCGATCTCCAGCGCCGCAAGCGTCGCCTCGGCGCCGCGATGGGTCATCGTGGATACCATGATCACCGGCATCGGACGCAGCGTCATGATCTTTTCGAGGAAATCGAGGCCGTTCATGTTCGGCATCTCGATGTCGAGCGTCAGGACGTCGGGGTTCAGCCGCTTGATCGCCTCGCGCGCTTCCAGCGCGTCGCCGGCCTGGCCGATGACGTTGACCTCGGGATCGGAACTCAAGACGGCGGTGATCAGCCCCCGCATCGTCGGCGAGTCGTCAACAACGAGAACCCTTGCCGGAGCGCTCATGCCTTCCTCCCGAGACCTTTGGCCGTATAGCGATAGGTCGTGATGCCGATATTGTCGAAGACGTGTTTTGCCTCGCCCGAAACACGTTCGGAATGGCCAATATAGAGATGCCCGCCCTCCGGCAGCAGACCGGCGAAACGCTGCCAGATCTTCATCTGCGTCGGCTCGTCGAAATAGATGACGACGTTGCGGCAGAAGATGACGTCGAACTTGCCCTTGAACGGCCATTGCGCCATCAGGTTCAGTTCGTTGTAGGTGATCAGCCGCTTCACGCGGTCGTCGACCTGGAACTTCCGGCGGCCCTGCACCTCGACTTCGCTGAACCATTGCTTGCGCATGGCGGGCGATACGGTTTCGAGCGCGCTCTCGTCATAGGCGCCGGCCCGGGCGATCGCGAGGATCTTCGGATCGATGTCGGTTGCCAGGATCTTGAAGTCGTAATCGGCGACATTCGGCATCAGCGACAGCACCGTCAGCGCGATCGAATAGGGTTCCTGCCCGTCGGAGGACGCGGCCGACCAGATGCGCACCCTGCCGCCCGATCTCGCCCGCTGCAGAAGCTCCGGCAGGACATGGTCGCGCAGATGGTCGAAATGATGGTTTTCGCGGAAGAAACGGGTAAAATTGGTCGTCAGATGCGAAAGCATCTCGCGACGCGGCGCAGCACCCGCCGGCGAAGCGACGAGGTCGCAATACTCCCGGAAGCCGGACAGGCCGAGATTGCGAATATGCTTCGACAGGCGCGAATAGACGAGCGACGCCTTGGTCTCGTTGAGGAAGATGCCGGCATCTGAATAGATCATCGCAGCGATCTCGGTGAGGTCGCGGCGCGTCAGCGGATATTCTCCGCTCGCCAGGACCTCGTCGGATCCTTGCCTCTGATCTTTTGCGCCCATTACACTCATGCGGCTTCGCTTTCGGTCTCTGGAAAGAGGGATTCGAGTTCGATCAGGCAGATCAGGCGCTTCTCGATGGCGAGAACGCCGCGAGCAAATTGACGCTCGAGCTCGGAGGTGATCTCGGGCGTCGGCTGAATGGTTTCTTCGGTCACCGTCAGGATGTCGGAAACGGCATCGACCAGCAGGCCGACGACCTTGCGCCGGACCTGGGCGACGATGATGACATGTCGGGCAGTCGGATCGGCCGGCTTCATGCCGAGCCGGGCCGCAAGATCGATGATCGGCAGCACCGCGCCGCGCAGGTTGATGACACCCAGCATATAGCCAGGCGAATGCGGCATCGCGGTTGCCGGGGTCCAGCCGCGGATTTCGCGAACCGACATGATGTTCACGCAAAATTCCTGATCCCCGATGCGGAACGCGATCAGCTCGCGATCCCCCTCGTTCAGATTTTTTACAGTGTACGACATTCCCTTATCCCACCGCTGCTAACGACATTTCCGCTTTGAGCGACTGGCCGCGCGAGGCACCGACGACCGCGTCGACATCGAGGATGAGAGCGACGCGCCCGTCACCGAGGATGGTGGCGGCGGCAATGCCCGGCACATGGGTGTAGTTCGCTTCCAGGCTCTTGATGACCACCTGGCGCTGACCCTGGATGGCGTCGACCATCAGGGCGCGCTGGCCGCCGCCTTCGGATTCCACCAGAAGCGCCACGCCCTCGACCGGATTGGCCTGGGTAGCGCGGAAGTTCAGGATGCGGCCGACATCGACCAGCGGGCAGAAGCTGTTGCGGATCGAGATCAACCGGTGGTTCGCACCGAAGGAGTGGATCGCGGCCGCTTCCGGCTGCAGGGTTTCGACGATCGCCGTCAACGGCACGACCAGCGTCTGGCCGGCGACGGTGACCACCATGCCGTCGAGGACGGCGAGCGTCAGCGGCAGGCTCATGGTGAAGACCGAGCCGTGACCCGGCTTCGAGGTGATGTTGATGCGGCCGCCGAGCGCCTGGATCGAGCGCTTGACGACGTCCATGCCGACGCCGCGGCCGGAGATGTCGGAGATCTTGTCGGCCGTCGAGAAGCCCGGCAGGAAGATCAGGTTGTCGATTTCTTCGTCCGACAGGTTGGAATCGGCCGGGATGAGGTCGTTGTCGATCGCCTTCTGGCGGACCTTCTCGCGGTTGATGCCGGCGCCGTCGTCGGCAAGCTCGATCAGGATGCGTCCCGAACGATGCTTGGCGGTCAGGCGGACGGTGCCTTCGGTGTTCTTGCCGGCGGCTGCGCGCTTTTCGGGCGTTTCGATGCCGTGGTCGACGGCATTGCGGATCATGTGGGTCAGCGGTTCGGCGAGCTTGTCGATCACCGTCTTGTCGACTTCGGTGTTTTCACCCTCGGTGATCAGGCGGATCGACTTGCCGGTCATGTCGGCGATTTCGCGAACGATACGCGACATGCGCTGGAAGACCGGCTTCACCGGCTGCGCGCGGATGGCCATGACCGAGTCCTGGATCTCGCGGGTGAGCTGCTGCAACTCCTCGAGGCCCATATTGATCGAAGAGGTGCCGGTCGTGTCGTTCTCGATGACGCTCTGCGACAGCATCGCCTGGTTGATGACCAATTCGCCGACGAGGTTGATGAGGCGATCGACACGGTCGAGATCGACGCGGATCGTCTGGCCGGCGCCGGCGGCATTGTTCTGGGCGGCGGCACTTGCTGCGGCCGCTGCGGCGGCTGCCGATTCCTTCTTCTCGACGCGGGCGGCGACCATCTGCGTGACGTTGGAGGCAGTCTCGGCGGCAGCAACGGCTGCGGCCGTCTCCCGCGCGTCCGAGGCGGAAACTTCTTCCATTGCGCCCGTTTCGTCCAGGATCGACAGATCGAAGGGAACCGGCACCATCGGCAGTTCGTCGTTGCTGGTGGCGCCGGCCCTTGCTTCTTCGACCGGCTTGACCGTCAGCTCGCAATCCCACTCGGCGAATTCGAAGACGGTGCGGATGGCGTCCTCGCCCTTGTCCGTCTTGATCGTGACGTTCCAGAAGAAATAAGCGCCTTCCGGGTCGAGTTCCTCGAGGCCCGGCAAGTCATCCGTATTGCAATAGATCGTCATTTCACCCAGGCGCGAGAGATCACGCAGCAGCAGGGTGGCGTCATTGCCCTTTGAATAGAGTTCGTAGCGCGGCTTGAAGATGACTTCATAGGTCGGCATGCCGCCCGCATCGTCTTCGCCGCCAAAATCGTCGAAGGAAAAGGGGACCGGCTGGAAGCCGCTGTCGTCAGTCGGCTTGGAGGTCGGCGCCGGAGCGGCCGGAGCAACTTTTGCGGCGGTCTTCGGCGCAGGCGCCTCGGCTGACGCAGAGGGAGACGGCAATTCGCCGTTGGCCAGCGCCTCGAGCTCCTTGACGAGGCCGCGGCTGCGGCTTTCATCGACGCTGCCGCCGTCGCGTGCAGCATTCGTCAGGTCGGCGAGCACGTCGGCCGACTTCAGCATCACCTTCAGGACATCCTGGCTCGGCTCAAGCTTGTTGGATCGAACGCAATCGAGAGTGGTCTCGAAGACATGGGCGAAGGCGACCAGATCGTCAAGGCCGAAGGCGCCGGCGCCACCCTTGATCGAATGCACGGCACGGAACACCGCATTGACGGTTTCCGGATCGCGATCGCCATCATTCAATTTCAGAAGACCGGATTCCAACTCGGCGAGCTGTTCCTCGCACTCCTGGAAAAAGATCTCTTTGATTTCGTTCATATCCATAGGAGCAAATCCTGGGTTTAAGCGGTTACACGCTCAATGGCATCGATCAGCTTGGCCGGGTCGAAAGGCTTGACGATCCAGCCCGTGGCACCAGCCTGGCGGGCGCGGTTCTTCTTTTCCGCGTCGCTTTCGGTGGTCAGAACCAGGATCGGGATCGCCCGATATTTCTCGTTGCGGCGGACACCTTCGATGAAGCCGAAACCGTCGAGGCGCGGCATGTTGATGTCGGTCACGATGACGTCAGGATTGGACTCTTCGAGGATCTCGAGGCCCTCGATGCCGTCTTCCGCCTGGATCGTCTCGAAGCCGGCATTGTTCAGCGTCACGAGAAGCATGTTTCGGATGGTGCGGGAATCATCCACGGTCAGCACTTTTTTCTTCATTGCCGGATCTCCTTGGCAAGCAGGTGGTCAATATTGACGCCAACCAGCTGCATGGTTTTCTGAAATGCGTCGGACACCTTGGAGAAGGTGAACGGCTGCTTGTCCTGCTCCCAGGTCTTCTCGGCGGACATCAGAACCTGGGCGCAAAGAGCACCGATCCGTTCGACGCCGGAAGCGTCTATCGAAAGACCGCTGCCCCGGAGAGAGAGGAGTTTATCGCGCAAGGCGGAAGCCTCGTTGAGGTCGAGCACCGCCGTCAAGTCCAGCGTCTTGCCACTCTTCTTTGCTGCCATCAGCTTTTCCTTATCCCCTTATCCCCGGCCCGAAGACGAGCTGAGGCAATCATCCGATAGGTTAGTAAACATTCCGCCCACCTCCGACGTTTGCGAACGCTTGCGGAAGGCCAAAATCGTCATTTTTGTATTCGTCCACGACCGGTGCCGGGCGGGTAGCGCCCTCAAGGGCGCGCGGCGGTGTCACGCGCACCGGCGCCGGGCGCCCGGCTGTGGCGTTTTCCCGGGCGATGCGGAATTCGCGAATCGTCTGGCCGAGCTCGAGAATGACGGTGTGGAGGTGGTCGGCGCCTTCGGTCGAGCGCTCCGCAAGGTCGGCGCTGTCGGCCACCTCGCTACCCAGGCCCTTGACGTCGGCTGTCACGCTGTCGAGGCTTGCGGCATGTTCGCCGGTTCGGGTGGCGATGCCTGATATGGCGGCGTTGATGTCGGTGACCTGACGCACGATGCTGCCGATCGAATCCTGTGTGCGCCCGACCATCTGCACGCCGGCATCGACCTGCGCCTTAGTCGTCGTCACCAGGGTCTTGATCTCGCGGGCGGCTTCAGCCGAACGCTGGGCAAGGGCGCGGACTTCCTGGGCGACGACGGCAAAGCCGCGGCCGGAATCGCCGGCGCGAGCGGCCTCGATGCCGGCATTCAGCGCCAGAAGATTGGTCTGGAAGGCAATCTCGTCGATCGCACCGATGATCTGGCCGATCTTTTCGGCCGACTGCTCGATATCGGCCATGGCGCTGATCGCGCGGCCGACGACCTCACCGCTTTCCTCAACGGCGGCGCGCGTCGAGGCGGCCGCCTGTTCGGCAGCGCGGCTGTCGGCGGCGCCATTCCGGACACTGCCGGCGATGCCGGCAAGGGCAGCGGCGGAAAGCTGCAGCCGGTCGGCCTGGCCGGAAGCCGTGCCGGCGAACTGCCGCGACAGACCGGCAAGCGAGCCTGTCTCCGCTTCGGCCTTGGCCGTGCGCTCGGTAATAGTGGTAAACTCGGCCTGGAGGCCATCCAACGCGCCGTTCAGCGCGGCGGCGATCCCGGCATGAGCGCCGTCACCGTCGATGGGGGCGCGCCGCGTCAGGTCGCGTGCGGAAAGACCTTCGATGACATCGCCGAAGATCCTGATGATCTCGGCCTCGTTGTCGGCGCGCTGATCGGCGAGCGCGCGGCTCTGGGCGGCGCGCAGCGCATTGAAGCGGAGCGAGACGGCAATTTCCACATCGACCATGACGATGCGGATGATCGCCGTCATCAGATCGGAGATTTCGCGGGTGCGACGCTTGGCCGACGGCAGCAGCGGACGGCCGGCTATCTCTTCGGCGAGACCGGAAACGACATGTTCCAACATAACGCCATGGCCGGCGACGTGCCAGCGCGGGTCGAGGCCCATCTTGCTTTCGGTATCGGAGAGAACCTTGACGCGCTCGGCATAGAGGCTGTCGAACCGCGCATCCGTCAGCACGTCCCAATGCGAGGATTGCAGATCGTGCAGGCGCTCGACCTGGCGCTCGCTCTCGAAATTGCGCGAGGCGTCGGGGAATGACTGGAACCTGTGGAAGAGATCCCTGAGGCCTGCCTTCAGATGCGCTTCAAGCGCCGTCCGGTTGCGGCGCACCAGCTCGCACTGGTCGGCATCGAGACCGGCAAAGCGCAGGCGGTCGCGCAAGCTGCCTGCCTGCGCTCCACGAGCCTGATCTGATGGCATGTCCTGCCTCAACGCCTGTCCCCAACCACTTTCCGGGCGAAGGCCCGGCCAAAAACTTGCGCAGCATCCGTTGAACGCGAAGCGTGGAGACGGTTCTCACCACCGGTTACAACCGGCGGATCGAAACCCCCTGATCAGCTATGTTTCGGAGCTGTCTGAAGAGATGGATACCGGATCAACCCGGTACGGCGGGACGGCGTCATGCCTGGTGGGAACGAGTGCATCTTCCCATTCCGACGTGTACATCAATGTTTATGGTTAATTCCTTGCCTGAAGGTTAATAAGCCTTTCGCCGTGCAGGCTTTTGAAGCAATTCAAGGCCGTTCGCAGCAAATACTGTTGCGGAGTTGCATGGCTGCTACAAGGCACACGCAAGCTCCGTGTTATATGCCGGTCGATAACCAAGACATGACGTCGACAAGGACAGAGCAATGATTGTTCTCGGATTGGGTGCCTGCTTGATTGCAATGACGCTGCTTGCAGCCGTCGCCCGCCTCGATTCCCTCGCCGCAAACCGCGATATCCGCGCCCTTCGGGTGTTCTAAAGCGCGTCGCAATCTCCACCCTTGCCCGTTGGCAGTCCGGCGCCTTTGGTGTATCGCACTCGCGCCTTTCATGTCAGCGGAACTATCGGTTCATGTCCCCCAGATCTGGTCTCCTCATCGTTCTTGGCTTCACGCTCTGGCGCGTCGTCACGCTCAATTTCGATGCGACGGATCTTTTCGTCGACGAGGCGCAGTACTGGTTCTGGTCACAAAACCTCGACCTCGGCTATTATTCCAAGCCGCCGATGATTGCGTGGGTAATCCGGGCGATGACCGAGCTTTCCGGCTCCAACGCCATCTATTGGATCAGGCTGCTCGGACCGCTGATCCACATGGCCGCGGCACTGGTATTGATGAAGACGGCAAAACGTTTCGTCGGGCCGGAGATCGAAGGCTGGACGGGCGCCACCTACATCACGCTCCCCGGTGTGGCGCTTTCTTCGGTGTTCTTCTCGACCGACGTGATCCTGCTGTTTTTCATCGCGATCGCCCTGCTTGCCTATTTTGGCTTGACGCAGCGGCGCTCGGTCGGGCTGGCGCTGGTCATGGGCCTTGGCGTCGGCCTCGCCTTCCTGACGAAATATGCCGTGCTATTCGTCGTTCCGGGCGGCGCGATTGCCCTCCTCCTCATTCCGGCGGCGCGCATCGCCATTCGCGATTTCATCATCGCGGTCGCGGTCGCGGCGGTCGTCGCCCTGCCGAACCTCTGGTGGAACCTGCAGCACGACAACACGACGGTGCGGCATACGCAGGACATCGCCCATTGGAGCGAACTCGGGATCAATCTCCGTCGCGGGCTTGAATTCTTCGCCGCCCAGTTCGGCGTTGTCGGGCCGATCATCTTCTTTGCGATGCTCTGGGCGGTGTACCGCATGATCAGGGGCAAGAGCGACGATCGGGAAAAGATGCTGGTCTGGCTGTCGATGCCGGTAGTGCTGCTGATCACGCTGCAGGCAACGGTCGCCAAGGCTTACGCCAACTGGGCGGTGACCGCCTATGTTGCCGGCACCATCCTTGCCGTCTGGCTGCTTTACCTGAAGTGGCCGAAGGGGCTCAGGCTGTCGCTGACCATCAACGGCATCGCCAGCCTGCTCTTTCCTCTGGCGACAATCTTTCCGCATCACTTGCTGCTGCCGAACGGCGACGCGCTGATGAAGCGCTATCTCGGCCGCGCCGAGGTCAGCCGCGAGGCCGCCGCACTCGCAACTCAAGCCGGCACCGATATCATCGTCACCGACAATCGCGATATGGTCGCCGATCTTTTCTATACGCTCCGCGATGCATCCTACAGGATCTATGCGCGGGCGCCCGCGGGCCTTCCTGAAAGCTATTACGAGCAGGAATTCGCTTTGCCTGCCGACATCACCGGCAAGGTGCTTTTCCTGACAGACGGACCCTTCACCTGCGCCACCGAGACGCCCGAGGTGCTGAAGAACTGGCAGCCGACGGAGGGCAACTACAAGGGCAAGGCGCTCCACATCTACAAAGTCTCCGCCGCCTGCCTGGCGCCCTGAGCCGGTTCAGCCTGCCCGATGACAGCGTCGCGCGTCTCGAGGCGCAAAGGCTGTAACACTTTGAATTATGCAGCGGGTAGGCAGAGACCGGTGCCCGTCCCTTCGATCTCCACGAATTTGACGCCGCCTTCCTCGAAGGCGAGGCGCAGCTGCGCCTCCGTCGCCCGATGGATGTCGTGGTGCCGACCCTCGTAATCGCGGATGGTGCTGCGCGAGACCGCGGCCCTCTCGGCAAGATCCGTCTGGGTCCAGTCCAGCAGGCCCCGCGCCGCGCGGCAGAGAGCGGGGGTGAGAATTGTTTCCCTTGCGCCTTGACCCATGATTTCAAGTTGCCCATATTGGTCGATATAGACCATATATGTCATATTACGGACGGGATTTCCAGATCGGGAGACAAGGATGCCACACGATACGCCCTTGATTTCGACAATCGTCGGCGGCATCGTGCTGGCTTTCATCTTTGGGGCCTTCGCCCATCGGCTGCGGATGCCGCCGCTCGTCGGTTATCTGATCGCCGGCGTGCTCGTGGGGCCACATACGCCGGGTTATGTGGCGGATCAGAGCCTTGCCCCTGAGCTTGCCGAAATCGGCGTCATCCTGCTGATGTTCGGCGTCGGGCTGCATTTCTCCCTGAAAGACCTGCTGTCGGTGCGCGGCATCGCCGTGCCCGGGGCGATCGTGCAGATCGCTTTCGCGACATTGCTCGGCTGGGGGCTCGGCGCCTTCATGGGCTGGTCGACCGGCGGCAGCCTGGTCTTCGGCCTGGCGCTTTCAGTCGCCTCCACCGTCGTGCTCCTGAAGGCGCTGCAGGAGCGGCGCCTGGTCGAAACCGAGCGCGGCAGGATCGCCGTCGGCTGGCTGATCGTCGAGGATCTCGCCATGGTGCTGGCGCTGGTTCTGATCCCGGCCGCAGCCAGCATCGGCGGTGAGGGTCACGCTCCCGTCGAGCCGCTCTCGGCCGCGCTGAGCAGCCTGTTCGGCCTCGATCTCGGCATCGGCGGCATGATCGCCATGACGCTGGTGAAGGTGGCATTGTTCGTGGCGCTGATGCTGGTTTTCGGCCGCAAGCTCATTCCCTGGACGATGCACCGCATCGCCCATACCGGTTCGCGCGAACTCTTCCGGCTCGGCGTGCTGGCGATCGCGCTCGGCGTCGCCTTCGGAGCGGCGAAGCTCTTCGGCGTGTCGCTGGCGCTCGGCGCCTTCTTTGCCGGCATGGTGCTTGCCGAAAGCGAGCTCAGCCATCGCGCCGCGCAGGAAAGCCTGCCGTTGCGCGACGCCTTTGCCGTGCTGTTCTTCGTCTCGGTCGGCATGCTGTTCGATCCGAACATCCTGATCGACAAGCCGCTGCCGATCCTCGCCACCATCTTCATCATCGTCATCGGCAAGTCCGTCGCCGCCTTCCTGATCGTGCTCGCCTTCAAGAAGCCGCTCGGCACGGCGCTGACGATTTCGGCAAGCCTCGGCCAGATCGGCGAATTCTCCTTCATCCTCGCCGCCCTCGGCGTCGAACTAGGCCTGCTGCCGGAGGAGGGCCGCGATCTGATCCTTGCCGGCGCCATCATCTCGATCATCCTCAATCCGCTGCTGTTCTTCCTCTGCGACCGCATGCGGCCGCTGCTGGATGGCGCAAAGCGCGAAGACGTCGTGGCAGACCCTGCTCCCGTTGCGGATGCGATAGCAGCGCAGGAGGAGATGCTGCCCGAAGACGACGAGGTGCACCCGACCGCTCTCAGCGGCCACGCCATTCTCGTCGGCTACGGGCGGGTTGGCAGCATCGTCGGACAGAATCTCAAGTCGTCAGCCACACCTTTTCTCGTCATCGAGGACTCCGACAAGCGCATCGGCGAGCTGAAGGCGCAGGGTATCGAAACTCTGTCGGGCAATGCGGTGATGCGGGAAACGCTCGACCTTGCCAATCTCTCTGGCGCCCGCAGCATTGCCATCGCCATCCCGAACGCCTTCGAAGCCTGCCGCATCATCGAGCAGGCGCGCAGCGTCAATCCCTCGATCCTCATCGTCGCCCGCGCCCATTCCGACGCCGAGGTCGATGAGCTGAAGCAATATGGCGCCGACACGGTCATCACGGGCGAGCGTGAAATCGCGCTGGGCATGGTTGACCGGCTCGCTCAAGTGCATCATGAGAGTGTGCCCTATGAAGACGGGCATGGGCCTGATACAATTATGCCGACGGATGACCCTCCGCCGGAAAGAGAATGAGAGATTGGCGCGCTTTTGAGCCGATACGGGAGTGACATAACCGAGACGGGGAAGATGGAGCTGGACCAGCGCCGTCTGACGAGCCGTATCGCCGCCTCCCTCCTCGTCGCCGTCCTTGCCTATCTCGGCCTGCTTTTCGGCGGCAATCTGGTGATCTCGCCGGTCGCCGCCGCCAATACGCTTTCCTCTTCCGATCGGGATCCGCAGCCGCCGCAGCTGACTGCGCGCGATGCCGTGCGCGGGTTGCTCGCCACTGAACGCAAGCTTGCACCGAAGCAGGCGGCGCATGACGCCGGACCGCCTGCCCTGGCCGCCGCCCCGGCCGTCGATTTTTCCGGCTGGACCACTGCCGCCCCTTTTCCGGCATTTGAAGCTTCGCTTCATGCCGCAGTCTCCAGGACCCATCAGCCGCGCGCACCGCCGGTCGCTGCCTGACGCTCGCGCCGATCGGCGCTTCCGACCATTGACGACATGCCGCCAGCGCCCGAGCGCCGGCCCTCGATATCAAGGAATACAACATGCGTACTTCACCATGGCTGGTGCTCACCTATACGGTGATCATCCTACTCGGCCTATTGATCGCCCTGCCGAACGTCCTGCCGCAATCCGTCCTCCAGCGCGTGCCGGCCTGGCTGCCGCATGAGCAAGTGTCGCTCGGCCTCGACCTTCGCGGCGGTTCGCACCTCGTTCTGGAAGTCGACGAAGCCGACCTCACCAAGGAGCGGCTGCAATCGCTGCTTCAGGACGCGCGCCGCGTGCTGCGCGAGAAGGGCATCCAGCCGAAAGCCGTGGTCCGCAGCCAGAACCAGATCGTCGTGACGCTCGCCGATGCCGCGCAGAGCGATGCTGCCGTCACCGAACTCAAGACGCTTGCCAACCCGATCAGCACCGGCCTCAGCGCCGGCCAGGCGGATCTTGATGTCACGGCGAACGGAGCGACCATTACCGTCGGCTTCTCGCGGGCCGGCATCTCCGCCAATGTCGACAACGCCGTCCAGCAGAGCCTTGAAGTCATCCGCCAGCGTGTCGACCAGGTCGGCGTTTCCGAGCCGACCATTCAGCGCATCGGCGCCAACCGCGTGCTCGTCCAGCTTCCGGGCGCGCAGGATCCGTCGCGCCTGCGCGAACTTCTCGGCTCCACCGCCAAGATGTCGTTCCACATGCTGTCGCCGAACAATGCGCCCGGACCCGGTGTGACCATGCTGAACGATGATGAGGGCAGGTCCTATCCGGTTCTCGACCGCGTCGAAATCTCCGGCGACCGCCTTTCGGATGCCCGCGTCAGCTTCGATCCGAATACGCGTGAGCCGATCGTCAGCTTCCGCTTCGACAGCGCCGGCGCCACCCGCTTTGCCGAGATAACCCGCCAGAACGTCGGCAATCCCTTCGCCATCGTCCTCGACAACAAGGTGCTGAGCGCGCCCGTCATCCGCGAGCCGATCACCGGCGGCTCCGGCCAGATCTCCGGCAGCTTCTCGGCTGACAGCGCCACAACGCTGGCCGCCATGCTGCGCGCCGGCGCCCTGCCCGCCAAGCTGACTGTTATCGAAGAGCGCACCGTCGGAGCCGATCTTGGCGCCGACGCCATCAAGATGGGCATCTATTCCGGCATCGTCGGTTTTGCCCTCGTCGCAGCCTTCATCTTCGTTCTCTATGGCTCCTGGGGCTTTCTGGCGAATATCGCGCTGTTGATCCACACGATCCTGACCTTATCGGCGCTAACGCTGGTTGGTGCGACGCTGACGCTGCCGGGCATTGCCGGTGTCGTTCTCGGTATCGGCCTTGCGGTCGACGCCAACGTTCTCATCAACGAGCGCATCCGCGAAGAAACGCGCAAGGGCAAGAGCGCCTTCGCCGCCATCGACACCGGCTTCCGCCGTGCCTATTCGACCATTATCGACGGCAACATGACGGCCCTGATCGCTGCGGCCATCCTGTTCTTTTTCGGCTCCGGACCGGTTCGCGGCTTTGCCGTGACCATGGCGCTCGGGCTGATCATCTCGATGTTCACATCGGTTGCCTTCGTGCGTGTAGCGATGATCGAGATCACCCGCCGCCGCAAGCTCAAGGTGCTGAACATCCGGCCGTTGATCCCGTTCAGCCCCTATGACAAGCATATCGAGTTCATGAAGGCCCGCTTCTTCGGCGTCACCGTCTCGGCGCTGCTTTCGATCGCCTCCGTCGTGCTCTTCATTTATCCCGGTCTCAACTACGGCGTCGATTTCCGCGGCGGCATCCAGATGGCCGTCAAGACCCAGGGTGCGGCCGATCTAGCGAAGTTCCGCGAAGGTCTTGATAGTCTCGGCCTCGGCGAAATCACGCTGCAGTCCTTCGGCGACAAAAGCAGCATTCTCGTTCGTGCCCAACGGCAGGAAGGCGGCGAAGAGGCGCAGACGGCGGCGGTGACCAAGCTGAAGGCCGAAGTCACCAAGATCGACCCGGGCGCCACCGTCGAAGGCACCGACGTCATCGGTCCGAAGGTCAGCGGCGAGCTTGCCTGGGCCGGCATCCTGTCGGTGGTGATCGCAAGCTTTGCGATGCTCCTCTACATCTGGGCGCGGTTCGAATGGCCATTTGCCGTCGGCGCCATCGTCACGCTTGTGCTCGACGTCACCAAGGCGATCGGCTTCTTCGCGATCACCGGCCTCGACTTCAACCTGACAGCGATCGCCGCCATCCTGACGCTTGTCGGTTATTCGGTGAACGACAAAGTCGTCGTCTATGACCGCATGCGCGAAAACATGCGGCTCTACAAGTCGATGCCGCTGCGCGAGATCATCGACAAGTCGATCAACGAGACCTTGGCGCGAAGCCTTTACACCAATGCGACGGCCTTCCTCGCGCTGGTGCCGATGGCGATCTGGGGCGGTAGTGCTGTCTCGAGCTTCGCGATCCCGATGGTCTTCGGCATTCTGGTGGCCGGCGCCTCGTCGATCTTCATCGCAGCACCCATCCTGCTCTTCCTCGGCGACTGGCGCCGCCGCCATGCCAAGGCCGCACCGGCAACCGATGAGGCAGTCGAGATCATTCCGCCGGAACAGGGTCGCCCGCGCAAATCCGCGAGCTAAAATCCCTTTAACGCATCCTGATAGGGCGCCGGTTGCAGAGCCGGCGCCCTCTTTCTATTGTCGGGTACTGCATTATGTGCCAATTCAAGGTGTTACAGCATCTTTCGCGCGTCTCAAAAGACGCGCGGCGCTGTCATTGAGATCGGGGAAGCCGCCAGATGTCATCCGACCCGACAAGACCGCAGGAAACCACCGTTGCTGGAGACAGCGAGGAGCGCATCAAGCGTTTTCTCGCGACCGCTTCGCACGACCTGCAATCGCCGCTCCGCCATATCGCCATGTATGCCGAGCTACTGCTCGACGATCTCGAGGAGACGCTCGACGGCGAACAGCTTCAGAGCCTGCGGATGATCATGGAAAAGGCGCAGACGGCGCAGCGTCTCACCAAGGCATTGATGAGCCTTGCCGGCGGCATACCCCAGGTGACGCCTGAAGAGGTCGATCTGCAGGCGCTCGCCGAAAATGTCTGGGGCGAACTGACCGACGAGGCGGCGGTCGGCGAGGCGACGCTCGAAAGCAACGGCCTGCCCTCCATCCGGACCGACCCTGCCCTCTTCGGTCTGGTGCTGCGGCACTTGCTGACCAATGCCCTCATTTATCGCAGCGAAGCGGCGCCGCATGTGGCCATTGCCGCAGAGCGCGAGGGAACGGACTGGTTCATCCGGATTTCCGACAATGGGGCGGGCATCGATCCCGCCTATCGGGAGCGGATATTCGAGCCTTTCTGGAAATTGCCGAAGCCGGGAACGGTCCAGGGCGCCGGTCTCGGGTTGACCACGGCGCGGGAGTTTCTGACGGCGCTCGGCGGCGATATCAGCCTCGAACATTCGGATGAAAGCGGCAGCCGCTTCATTATCCGCCTTCCGATTGCCTGAGATTAGAGCAATTCCAGCAAAAGTGTGCAGCGGTTTTGCGTCCGGAATTGCGAAGTACAGAGACGACTAAAGCGCGACAAGCGAATCCGAAAGATCGCGACGCGCTTTAGATACTGTAATCGTCCTTCCAGAAATCGGGGACGTCATAGGTCACATATTCGCGGATGATGTGCTGCAGTGCCTGGGCATCGATTTCGTCCTTGCCGATGCGGAAATCGACGCCGTAATCCGGGAATTCCTGGAAATAGCCGCCCGATATATCGGTCGAGACGACGCCGATCGGACCGGTGTAACCGATGCCGCGCAGCTCCGGCACCGTGTCGCGGAAATCGGCATTGGGCAAAAGGCGATTGTCGAGCAGGATGAGATCGAAGCGCGCCGAGCGGATCTTTTCCAGCGCGTCACCGATCGATTGCGAATATTCAACCTCGACAGCCGGCTCGGAGAGATCGGCGATCTTCTTCTTGAGCGCGCGGAATTCGATGAATTCGTCGTCGACAAAGAGGACCTTTACGGCATTCCTTCGGCTCGTTTCGGTGATCATCGTCTCATTTCCCCAATCCGAAACCATCTTCACGAAACCAAACCATTCCTCAAGGCGATCGCCACCATATGAACGCGGTTCACAGCGTCAAGTTTGCGCGCGGCCGCGGTGATGTGCGAATTGACCGTATGTTCGGAAAGACCGAGAATGATCGCGATTTCCGCCGACGTCTTGCCTTCGCTCGTCCATTTGACAATTTCCGATTCGCGCTGGGTCAGCCGTCCGGACATTTCCGGCGTCAGGATTTCCTCATAGAGCTTGTCGAAAATACGCATGGCGTCGAGAAGCATGTCGGCGATCTCACTCTGATCCGGCTCCTGGCGCTCGCCGCTGAGGACGAGGCAATATCGCCGCCCTTCCGGCGTGAACAGCGGGATGAAGAGAAAGACGCCGCTCAGGAACTCGTTGAAAACAAGATCGGACGGATAATCTGCCGGCTGTACGTTCCGGCCATGGACCGGCGTTGCCAGGAACTGGGCGGTCTTCGCCCGGACGGTGCCCAGCGCTTCCTTCAACGTCGTGATGAAAAGGCCGACACGCCGCTCGGCAACATTGGTGATGACGATATCGCGTTCGCCGAAAGGAGCCGAAGCCTCGGAAATGCGAGCAAGCGCGAAATTGTCGAAGTTGTAATGCTGCGCCGCCGATTTCAGCAGACGGAAAAAATCGGTGCGGTTGATCGCCCGGCTCAGCTCCGGTCCGGCATGAAAGGGAATTGCCTGGGCATTGTTCATTCCCACTCTTCCTCTCCTCCCGCCAAGCCTCTAGTCCCGAAATCTTGGGATATACGTCTTAAACGCGAAGAGCTACAAAAATTGCGAGACGATTGATGAGAGATATCGAAAACGGGGACTTTCGATATGTAAGGCGGAAATCATCAATCATCTCAAACGACAGGTGATGCACGGGCAGATTTTACTGAGGGGCAGTAGTTCTTACCTGGGTATCGTATTCTTCCTGCATTCAACATCCATGAATGCGAGAAGGCAGTGCCAGACGTAAGCGCGAGAGAGCCGATAGACCCATTCAGCTAAGGGGTTGGCTGATGTTCGTGGCGGCGAACGCGGGTTGATCGGTTCTCTCAGCGCTTATTTTGCGTTCCATATTCTTCGCTTCGGTTGCATCTTGTGATGCGTCCTCGCCCTTGTCAATTGCGGTTTGTCATATGGTTGGGACGAATGAGGAGGAATAGGTCATGCGGCTTTCGCCGTTTTCTACATCTCAAGATTGAGAATGACCGTGGCAAGGTCAAGTGGCTTTTCCAGATAGACATCGGCGCCCGCATCGAGTGAGCGCGCCCGGTCCTCGGCAGCATCCGATCCGCTGCAGATAGCAAGCCGCATCGCCTTGAAACGATCATCCAGGCGCAACCGAGTGATCAGGCCGATGCCGCTATCGAGCGGCATGTAGAGATCGGCGACCAGAAGATCAGGTGAGGTCTTGCCTTCCGCCGCGCGCGTCTCCAGTGCCTCCAGCGCCATTTCGGCGGTCGAGAAACAGAATAGATCGACGTCTATCTGCTGCTTTTTGCTCATATAGTCGACATAGAAGAGGTCATCCTTGCTGTCGTCGACATAAAATAGGGTGGTCATCTAGCACCGTGATTTGGATATTGTTCGAATGAACCTCGCTGTCCTTCGACATCACGATACCGCGGTTCCACTAAAACTCGATATACCTCATCGCGGATCATTTCGCAAAAAGCGCGGCACCGCCCTGCCTTTGCCTATTGAGTATTGCTCGATTTCGGAAAAGATGGCCGCGCAAACCGAAGGAGGACACACGGGTGCAGGATCAGGGCAACGTGGACCTGCAGGACCAGCCAAGACGGCACTACCGAGCCTTTGCGATTGCCGTCGGCTGCCTGATGTTCCTTCTCGGCGTGACGGCGCTTACCGGCTGGCTGCTGCAGGTCGAGATTGTCATTTCGCTGGTTCCCGGCTTTCCGTCGATGGCCTTCAATACCGCGCTCTGCTTCGTGCTTTCCGGTGTAGGGCTTGCCGCTTCGACACTCGCCGCCCGCCGTTTTCGAGCAACGGCGGCGATCACGGCAGGGCTTGCGGCGGCGATCGCCGCGGCCCGGCTCGTGGAAATCGTCATGATCGGGCGGACTTATCACAATGTCGACCTGTTGATCTCGCGCTTCCTGGTTTCGCCGGATTTCATCACTGAGATCGGCGGTGGCATGGGGCCGAACACGGCGCTGATCTTCCTGATCGCCAATCTTTCGCTGCTGCTCTCGCTCCAGGTGGAGAGGTCGAGAAGCCAGGTGGTGCAGGAATTGACGAGCTATGTCGTTATCACGCTCGGCATGATCGCACTGGCCGGCTATGTCACCGATGCCGAACAGGGCTACCGCTGGGGGCCCTATGCGGCGATGGCGCTGCATACGGCGGTCGGCATGGTGATCTTCGGCTCTGGGCTTCTCGCCCGCTCCTGGTGGATGCAGCCGGCAAACCGGGCGCAGATCCCGCTGTGGATCCCGGCTGCGGTCTGCTTCACCGGCCTTCTCGTCGATCTGTATACGCCGCTGGGTGTCGCCAACGGCATTCTCTATGTGCCGCTGGTGCTGACGGCACTCTGGTTCGGCAACAGAAATGCGCCGCTTTTTTTTGCCTTTGCCTGCACCGTGCTGTTGATGCTCGGCTTCTTCGCCGTCAGGCACGACGAGGCAACATTCTGGCAGGAGATCGCCAACCGCACTATTACGGCTGCCACGCTTTGGCTGATCGCGCTCCTCGTCTTCTATTTCATGCGCAACAATTATAACCTCGAAAGCGAGCGGGTCCGCTTCGGCGCGTTGGTGCGCGGCACGCCTGATGCCGTCATCGTCATCGACGAGCGTGGAACGATCAGGAATTTCAATCCGGCGGCTGAAGCCATGTTCGGCTACTCCCCGCAGGAGACGATCGGCAAAAACATCAAGATGCTGATGCCCGAACCCTACCATTCCGAGCACGACGGCTATCTCGCCCGTTACCGGCAGACCGGCGAGGAGCGCATCATCGGCACGACGCGCATGGTCTCCGGACGACGCAAGAACGGCATCGTCTTTCCGATCGATGTTTCCATCAGCGCCGTCGTCACCGGCCATACCAAGACCTTCGTCGGTATCGTGCGCGACATTAGCGAGCGCGTCCGGCAGGAAGAACGGATGAAAACGACGCTTTCCCAGCTCGAAGCCTATACGGCCGAGCTCGAGCGCAGCAACCACGACCTCGATGAATTCGCCTATATCGCCTCGCATGATCTCAAGGAACCGCTGCGCGGCCTCCACAACCACTCCCGCTTCCTGTTGGAGGATTATGAAGACAAGCTCGATGCGGACGGCGTGCGCCGGCTGAACCGGCTCGTGCGTCTCAGCCAGCGCATGGAGAAGCTCGTCAACGAGCTTCTTTATTTCTCCCGGCTCGGGCGCCAGCAGCTGGCGGTCAAACGCACCGACATTGGCCTGATTGTCAAGGATGTCGTCGCGACGATGGAGCTGCTGCTGGAGGAGCGGCATGCCAAGGTCATCATCGACGGCCGGCTGCCGGAGGTGGTTTGCGACGCGCCGCGGTTGACCGAAGTCTTCCGCAATCTCATCACCAATGCGATCAAATACAACGACAAACCGGCGCCACTCGTCTCGATCGGTTATCTTGACCGGTTCGTCGGCAAGGACGGCACGGTTGCCCGCAACGTGTTTTTCGTTAAGGATAACGGCAAGGGCATTCCGCAGGAATTCCACGAGGATATTTTCCGCATTTTCAAACGGCTGGAAAAGTCGCAGGATTCCGACGACGGGACCGGAGCAGGCCTCACCTTCGTTCGCAAGATCATCGCGCGGCACAATGGCGATATCTGGCTGGAATCCGAGGTCGGTACCGGCACGACATTCTACTTCACTCTGGGAAAAAAGCGCGAGGGGCAGAATGCAGCAGCGTGATACGCAACCGATCCTGATCGTCGAGGACAGCGAAGACGATTTCGAAGCGACAATGCGCGCCTTCAAGCGCACCAACCTGCGCAACTCGATCCGCTGGGCAGCCTCCGGTCAGGAAGCGCTCGACATGCTCGCCGAGATGGTGCCGAAACCGGGGCTGATCCTGCTCGACCTCAACATGCCGGGCCTTGACGGCCGCAAGACGCTGGAGGCGATCAAGTCGAACGCCGGCTTGCGCAAGATCCCGGTGGTGATCCTCACGACCTCCGACGACGAACGTGACATCGAAGGCTGCTATGCGCTCGGCGCCAATACCTATGTGCAGAAGCCGGTGGATCTCGACGGGCTCTTCGCCGCGATCCAGCGGCTGAAGGAATACTGGTTCGAAATCGCGATCCTGCCACTCGAGGACTGACAGATTGGCGGAACACTGCTCCATTCTCATCATCGACGACAACATCGACGATCTCGAGGTCTATCGCCGCATATTGGGCCGCGTTTCCAGCACTGCCTATACCGTCGTGGAGGCGGAGACGGGCGAAGAGGGTCGTGCACTGAACGGCCGGAAACGGCCGGACTGCATCCTGCTCGACTATTCGCTGCCAGGGCGCGACGGGCTCGGCGTTCTTGCCGATATCCTGGAGGATGATCCCGCCGCCAACGTCATCATGCTGACCGGCCAGGGCAACGAAACTGTGGCCGTCGAGGTGATGAAGAGCGGGGCACGCGACTATCTGACGAAGGATGCGCTTTCGCCCGAGACACTGCATCGCTGCATTCAGAACGCCATCATGCACGGCATGCTGGAAGCGAAGCTGGAGCAGAAGCGGCAATCGCTTGAGATCTTCACCCGCGCCATGGCTCATGATTTGAAGGAGCCGCTCCGGACGATCAAATCCTTCAGCCGCATCCTGCACGGTTCTGCAGCGCTTCCGGCCGAAGACCGGGAATTGCTCGATTACGTGCTCAGCGCCGCCGACCATATGGAAGATCTGATCGTCAAGGTCTCGGGCTTCACCAAGCTCGAGGCCTCCGGCGGGCTGGAGCTCAAGCCGGTCTCGCTCTCTGATGTGCTCGGCCAGGTGGAGGACAATCTGCGCCAGCAGACCGAAAGCCGCGGCGCCGTCATCATCCGCGGGGCGCTGCCGGAGGTCATGGGCGACGCGACGCTGCTGACCCAGCTCCTGCAGAACCTGGTGTCGAATGCCATTCGCTATTGCGAGCAGAAGGTTCCGGAGATCAGCATCACAGGCGAAGCGCAGGGCGATACCTGCCGCCTCACCGTGCGTGACAACGGGCCCGGCATCGATCCTGAACATCGCGAGCTGATCTTCCAGCCGTTCAAGCGTCTCGTCGGGCGCGGCATCGAAGGCACCGGGCTCGGCCTTGCCATCTGCCGCCGCATCGCGCAGATGCATGGCGGCTCGATCTGGTGCGAGGCGGAAAATGGACCCGGCGCCACCTTCATTCTGGAAGTGCCGCTCGCCGAGGCGCGGCCCACGCCGCCGGCCGCATCGCCCGTCCCGCACAGCGCCAGGCCGGCGGAGCAGCCAGCCGAAGGTCCGGGCAGGCTCGCCGAAGTGCTGCTGGTCGAAGACAGCCCGGCCGACATCCAGCTTCTGAAGATCAAGCTGATGCGGCGGGACAAGGTGAATTTCAACCTGCATGTCGCCACCAACGGACGCGAGGCTATGCGGCTGCTCGAAGAACGCGCCGGCATCGCAAATGTGCCGCAGATCGACCTGATGCTTCTCGACATCAACATGCCGATCATGGACGGCTTCGAGGTGCTGCATGCGCTTTCCGTCGATGCCCGCCTCAAGCGAATTCCCGTCTGCATCCTCAGCACATCGAGCGACGAGACCGACATGCGCCGGGCCAAAAATCTCGGCGCACGCGCCTATATGGTCAAGCCGCCGACCCTGCAGCAATTGGAAGAGGCGCTCGAAGATGTCGAACATTTGGAGTTATTGCAGCGCGGCGATTCGCTTGCGCTTTGTGCGGAACAAAATTAAGCGATGGTCATTGGCAACGGTATGACCTTCGCAGCTCTCATACTCGCGCTCCTGACGACGCCGCTTCAATCAGGACTGCTCTCGATGGTATCAGGCATACATCACGTTACGGCCATCACCCGAAAGGTGCAGGCGAACGTGGACTTCTACGCCGGCTTTCTCGGCATGCGGCTCGTCAAGCAGACGGCCGGTTACGAGGACGCGACGCAACTTCATCTCTTCTACGGCGATGCGGCGGGAACGCCGGGATCCCTCCTCACTTTCCTCGCTTGGGAAGACGGCGCGCCCGGCCGGGCCGGTTACGGCCAGATCAGCGAAATATCGCTGTCGATCGATCCCACCAGCATCGGCTATTGGCTGACGCGCGCCATGAGCTTCGGTCTGAGGTCAGAGGGACCGGCCGACGAATTCGGCGAGCCTGTCCTGCGGCTGAAGGATCCTGACAACATCATCCTCAAGCTCGCGGGCGCAAAGAACCTGACATCGCCGTCCGCCTGGGACGGCGCCTCGATCCCGGTCGAGCATGCCGTTCAGCGCGTGCGCGGCGCGACCATGCTGACGGAGAAGCCCGCCGAAAGCCGCGGCTTCCTCGAGAGCCATTTCGGCTACCGCTTCCAGACCAACCGCGGCACGATCGACAGGCTGGTTTCGGAATCGGGCGACGTTATCGACGTGCGCGATGCACGCGGCTTCTGGTCCGGTGCGCCAGGCACCGGCACGGTCGATCACGTCGCCTTCCGGACCCCTGATGAAGACGCGCTACGTTCGGTATCCAAGGCTCTGGAGACGACCGAGGCATCGCCGACCAACATGCATGACCGCAAATATTTCCGCTCGCTCTATGCCCGCGAGCCTGGCGGCACGTTGGTGGAGCTTGCAACCGACAAGCCCGGCATGACTGTAGACGAAGAGCATGCATCCCTCGGCACCAAGCTCTTCGCGCCGCCGGAAACAATCACCAATATCGACGACCTGAAGGTGATTCTGCCGCAGTTTTCGATGCCCGGCCAGCCCCGCATCAACTACCGCGAACTGCCGTTCGTCCATCGCTTCTATACGCCGCCGAATCCCGACGGCAGTGTCTTCGTGCTCCTCCACGGCTCGGGCGGCAATGAGACGACGCTAATGCCGCTCCTGAACAAGGCGGCGCCTCGAGCAACCCTGATGGGCGTGCGAGGGCGCGCGACGGAAGAGGGTTTTCCGCGCTGGTACAAGCGCATTACACCCTTCTCCTTCGATCAGAACGACATCAAGACTGAGGCCGAAGCCTTCGCGGCCTTCATCGAAGGCGCTGTCAAATCCTACGGCCTCGATCCCAAGAAGGTGGTCTATGTCGGCTATTCCAACGGCGCCAACCTCTTGAACTCTCTGCTCTACCTGCACCCGAACCTTGTTCACAAGGCGGTACTGCTACGCTCCATGCCGGTTCTCAGCGACTATCCGCATGCCGATCTCAAGGGCACCGACCTGCTCGTCATCAGCGGCAAGACGGATGCCTACGGCAAATATGCGAGCGACTTGGAAGAGAGGCTGAAAAGTTCGGGTGCCACCGTCGATTCCGACGTCATCCCCGGTGGTCATGACCTCGGCGATGCCGATGTACCGATCATCCAGAAGTGGCTGCTGCAGAGGATGGGTGATGATCCACAGCCGCTGGAGCAGCAAGCGGTTAAGCCGGCGCGCGAGACGTCCGGGCAACCATGATGCCGGCGAGCACCACCGCGGCGCCTAGCGCCTGCATCGTCCCGATCGCCTCATTGAGCAGCGCCCAGGCAAGGATTGCCGCAACGACCGGCTGCAGCAGCAGCGTCAGCGATGAAAAGGCCGGCGGCAGATAGGCGAGCGCATAGGTGATCGCCACCTGTCCGCCGGCATGGCTGATAAAGGCGAGGCCGAAGACGATCGACCAGCCATAGATGGTCACGGGCAGCATATCGCCCTCATAGATCAGGCCGATCGGAAAGATGCAGACGGCAGCGCAGGCCGTGCTCCACAGCATGATGCGGATCGTATCGAAGCGGCTGCGCAGCCTGCCGATCGCAAGAATGTAGCAGGCATAGAAGAAGGCGGCGATCATCGCGATGCCGTCGCCGCGAAGGTCGCCATTGCCGATGGCTGCCGGTCCGCCCTTCAGAATGACGACGCCTGACAGCGCCAGGACAAGCCCGAGCAGGAAGATGCGGCTGATCCTCGCGCTGAAAAAGACGAAGGCGATCAGCGTTACGAAAACAGGCGCGAGGTTGGCAAGCAGCGTCGCATTGGCGACCGACGTCATGGTGAGCGAAAGGTGCCAGGCGGCGAGGTCGAGCGCCAGCATCACGCCTGGCAGGATGAGCATGACATAGTCGGAAAGGCTTTGCGGCTTCGGCCCTCTTTCCTTCTTCAGCAGCGAGACGATGACGATCGGGATCAGCGCTAGCGCCACGCGCCAGAAGGCCGTCGCCATCGGACCGACTTCGGACAGCCTGACGAAGATCGGCGAGCCGCCGATTGCCGCCCCGCCGAGAAGGAGCGCCGCAAGGGCGAAACGATTGGAAGGCGAGGCTTCGGAAAGGGTGGAGGCAGCCTGCGACATGATCTCGATATTTCTGGTCGCCCAAATGCCGGGCCGGCGGGTATTACAGCGCCGCGCGTCTTTTCAGACGCGCAAAGGACGCTGTAACACTCTAAATTGCTGCATAATTTTATCCTTAAATCGATTTCGATTTAAGGAATTATGCAGTGATGGCCAAGGGACTATCAGAAGTCGATCACCGGGAACAGCCGAAGAGCGACATATCGGTGGAAATCAGGCAGGATGCCTATTCGTCGCGCTGGTCCGCAGCTTTTCGGCGATCTCGCCGGCGATGAAGAACGCATGCTCGGTCACCTGCGGCAGTCCCATCAGCTCACCAAAGGTGCCGCGCGCCAGTGGACCGGAGATCAGCAGCGAGGGATCTGCTATTCCTGACGGGCCGATCGCCTCCGAACGTTCGGTGCAGGCAAGGCCGAGGCCGGTCGGGTCGAGTGACAGGTGACCGCTTGCCGCGAGTGCGGCGAGCCAGGGCTGGGTTTCGAGAATGCCGCCATGCGCCGGCCCGGTGGTGACAACGGCGGCGTCATAACTTCGCTCTAACGGCTGGCGCTGATGACGCGGCTGCAGAGTGCAAAGAATGAGCTCGCCCTCGATGCGCGCATCGGCGACGGAGCCGGCCAGTATATCGAGACGGCCCGCAGCAACAGCTGCGTCGAGCACGGCCTCGACCTGCGGGGCGATCCGGAAACGATGCACATCCCAATAGGGACGCAGATGGCGAACGAGACGGCGTCGTTCGGCAACCGGTAGCGCCTGCCAGAGATCGTATCCCTGCGCCCGCACCTGATCGATCACCCCATGCCAGCTTATGCCCTCTTCCTTCGCCGCACCTATGGCGGCGCGGATCCCTCTTAGCAGCGACACCGCGGAATGGGCTGCACTGGAGACGAAATCGCCGAAGAGCTCCTGCGGTACCGACGGATGGCCGCGAGACCGCAGACCGCGGCGCGAGATCGTGGTCACCGGACCATCATGCCCGCGCTCAGCAAGCGAGGCAATGACATCGGCGGCCGTCAGGCCGTTGCCGATGACCAGCACCCGGTCATGCGGGCGGATCACCTCGAGCGCGCCCGGCTTGGTGGTGTCCGCGACGAAACGGGGATGGGCGGCAAGCCGGCTCGCAAGCCGGCCGGGGGCTGCCGGCGGCGGATGGCTGGTGGCGATCGCGACGATATCGGCCTCCGTCACGCCGCCTCCATCGTCGCGGATCGACCAGCGGCCGGCACGGCGTTCGACAGCCGTCACTGCAGCGCGGCAATGACGCACGGTACCGTTTTCCAGCAGCGGCTTCAGCAGCGAGGCGACATAATCGCCGAACAGCCGGCGCCGGGGGAAGAGCGAGCCATCGGGCTGCCTGGCCTCAGGGTCGCCGGCGACGGCGTCGCGGGCTTCGAACCAGGCCAGAAATTCGCCCGGATCGTCGGGCTGCAGGCTCATCTTGGCGGCTGGAACATTGATGCGGTGGGCCGGATCGGCCGTGTCATAGGCAAGGCCGCGGCCAAGCTCGGCGCGCGGCTCGAAGACCACGATGGCAGGGCGCTCGCCGCAGTCGGCTCTGGCGAGATGATAGGCGACGCCAGCGCCGGAGACACCGCCGCCGATGATGGCAACGACGGGCTGTTCAGACGTCGGGAGAGGCTTGGGCTGCATGGTGGCCGGGATCATTGCTTTCGATGCCCGAGCATAGAAGCGGGGCAGTACTCACGCAATCCTCCGCTCTCGATTGTCTATAATTATTATGTAGATTTAGCCTCACCCCGATATCGTCGTCGAGAACTCGGGATTGCCGCGGATGGTGTTGCTGACCGTGCAGATCTCGTCTTCGGCGGCATGGGCGATTTTCTGTCGGGTTTCTTCGTCGATATCGCCCTCGATCGAAAAAACGACGTTGAACTTGGCAACGCGCGAAAGGCCTTCCGTCGCCTTCTCGCCGGTGACCTCTGCAGTGATCTCGCTGATCTTGTCGAGAACGCCCATCTGGCTGGCGGCGATGCGGGCGCTGAGCACCAGACAGGCCGAGAGCGAGGAATAGAGCAGATCGAGCGGATTGAAACCCGGCTGCGACGGCGCGGTGACGATATCGATCTCGCCCTTGGTGGCGGAGGTGACGTGCGGAAAACCGGTACGGCCGAGAACGGCGGTGGCACCAGTCGGGCGGGGACGAGCCTTGAGATCGGCCATGTTGAAATCCTCTTGCGAACCTCTTGCAGATGGTGATTTCACCCGGCGCGGCAATGGCAAACGCCGCCCATGGGTTTCGGAACCTTTCCATCCGTCATCAGTTGAATACACCTGAACGAAATCAGTGACAAAGGTGGATTGCGATGCGTGACATCCGCAGCACGGGTATCCAAGGCCGGCGGATGGATGCTCGCGATCGGCTGATCGTTGCGCTCTATGCGCAGCTGAAGGCCGAGCGGGAAACCCGCGAAACGCTGGAATGGGCGATCCGCAACGGCGCCGTCTCACAGGAGGTGCTGGAAGCCATCGCTGCCGATCCGGTTCCCGTCGTCACCAGCGAGGATATCGCGTCGCTGGAGAAGATCATTGCGCTCGACGAACGGCGCAAAGCAAATCGGAACTAGCCGACGACATCATGCACCCTATTTGAGTGAGAAGAGGAGATCCGAAATGGCCGATATCACCTATCAGGTCGTGCCGCATGACAATGGCTGGGCCTATAAGCTCGGCGACACACTTTCGGAGACTTATGCGACAGCGGACGAGGCAATTGTCCATGCCAAGGACGCCGCATCGCGCCAGAAGATCGGCGATGGCGATGCGCTCCTCGCCTATCCCGCGCCTGATGGCGGCTGGGAATTCCAAGAACTCGAAACCGACAAGAGCGGCAGCCGGCTCTGATTTGCTGCGGAGGATGGAATGGCCGCTCGGGCAAGCTGGAAGGGCCATCTGAAGGTGGGCGACCTTGCCTGCGCCGTTGGGCTCTACACCGCCGTTTCCTCCTCCGAACGCGTCTCCTTCAACATCATCAACCGCAGGACCGGCCACCGGGTGGAACGACAATTCGTCGACAGCGAGACCGGCAAACCGGTCGAGCGGAGCGACCAGGTCAAGGGTTACCAGATGGAGAATGGCGACTACATCGTCATTGAAGGTGACGAGATTGCCGAAATCATCCCGGAAAGCGATAAGGTGCTCGATGTCAAGGCTTTCATTGCCTATGACGATATCGACAAGCTCTATTTCGACCGTCCTTATTATCTCGCGCCCATCCACGAACATGACGAGGAGGCGCTGTCGCTGATCGCCCGCGCCATGCGCGACGGCAAGGTCGCGGCTCTGGCCGAAGCCGTGCTTTTCCGGCGCAACCGGACGCTGCTGATCCGTCCGCATGACGACTATATCGTCGCGACGATGCTGAATTTCGACTACGAGGTGCGCTCGGCCGATACGGTTTTCAAGGACATTCCCGACATCAAGTTCGACAAGGAAATGATCGCGCTTGCAGGCCATATCATCGGCACCAAGCAAGGCAGCTTCGAACCGAGCGAATACGAAGATCGCTACGAGGCTGCCCTGGTCGAGCTGGTGAAGGCAAAGATCGAGGGCCGGGCGCCACCGGAGAAGAAACCCGCCCAGGAACGCAAGGTAGTCGACCTGATGGAAGCGCTGCGCCAGAGCGCCAAGATGAGCGGCAAGGCTCCAGCAAAGAAGGCACCGGCGAAGAAGAAGGCACCGGCGCGCAGCGACAGCCGCAGCAAGAAGGCAAGCTGAGATGGCCTCGCCCCGGCGGGCGATGGGCAATCTCAGGCGCACCCGACCTCGCGCGAATGCATCGGTTTATCGCGCCGGCGAAGCCGGCTGGACCTGACGCGCGTCAACGTGGATTCCCGCGATGCGCTTTAAGTCTTTGATTTATTTATGTCGTTTCCCAAAATCGCTGGCCACTTTTTCATTGGCGCGGCTTCTGGCCGCCTTCGGCCGCCAGGCTCTTTTTCAGCGCATCCATGATATTGATGACGTTGCCGGTCGATTTCACCGGTGCAGGTTTTTGCACGGGCGCCGCCTTCTTCAGGCTCTTCTGCTTGCCGCGGATCATCGACTTCAGGCGTTTCTGGATCGGATCCTGCACCATGGCCGGGCTCCAATTCTTCGTCTCTTCCTTCACCAGTTGCGTCATCAGCGTCAGCAGCTTGCTGTCGATCTCGGCCTTGCTGTCGAGTTCGGCCACGGGATCACGCACCTCGTCTCCATAGCGCAGGGTCCAGAGAACGATACCTTTGCCCAGCGGTTCCAGCAGCACCGCACGCTCGCGGCGATAGAGAACAAGGCGGGCGATGCCGACGACGTCATTTGCCTTCATCGCCTCGCGGATGACGCAGAAGGCTTCCACCCCCACCTTGTCCTCGGGCGCCAGAAAATGCGGTTTGTCGTACCAGATCCAATCGATCGAGCCGCGCGGCACGAAACTGTCGATCTCGATGGTGCGGGTGCTTTCGAGCCCGACCTGCTCGATCTCCTCGTCCTCGAGAAGCACATAGTCGTCCTCGCCGCGCGGATAGCCCTTCACCTGGTCCCGCTCGGGCACCGGCTTGTGGGTGATGCTGTCGACATAGTGGCTTTCGACGCGGTTCTTGGTCTGGCGATTGAGGACGTGGAAACGGACCTTGTTGCTTTCGGTCGTCGCCGGCGTCAGCGAGACGGCGGCGGTGACGAGCGATAGCTTGAGATAACCTTTCCAGAATGTCTGACGTGCCATGTCTGTCCTGTCTCCCGGACACGGTTGGGCATGGCAATCAACGGCGGGTTCGGCCTTTGGTTCCGGCAGGTGCATTCCATTCATGTATCGGTTGCCGTGGGACCGAGCATTGCGGGCGGAGAGACCAGAGCCACTCTTTCCTTGCCACCGCCATTTTCCTCTTCAATAATGAAAGCCCCAAGACGTCAGGATATCGGTAATCTGAATGTTGCGACTTTTCGCCAACCTCCTCATCGTCCTCGCATGCAATTTCTTTCTCATCGTCGGCAATGCTGGCCCGTCCTTCGCACAGGAATGCCCTGACCCGACAAAAGCTACGAATGCCTCGGCCCAGCAAAAGCAGGCAAGCAAGCGACTTAATCGCGCTCTTCCCAGCTATCGCGCCAGATCGGCCCGATACAATCTGGCTCTTGTCGGCGATTCGCTCGTCGAACTCTGGCAGCCCTGGATCAAGGACAGCTTTCCCACCCGCCCGGTGATGAACCTCGCGGTCGCCGGCGACACCACGCAAAATGCATTGTACCGTCTCGAGGGTTTAGACCTTCCGGATTTCCATCCCGCGGACGTCGTCGTACTTATCGGCACGAACAACCTGGGTGCGAAAACCGCGCCATGCGCAGTGGCAGCTGGTGTCGTGGCTGTTGTCAGCAAGGTTCGCGCTCTTTGGCCGGGCGCCCATATTTACGCGTTATCCATACCGCCTCGGGGCAAGCGCTATGCCTTCTACGAGGATGTCAGAATTCCGGCCAACCAACTTGTCGCATCGTCATTGGCTGAAATGCCGGGTGTCACCTTCGTTCAAATGAACGATGATATGTTGCGGTGCGGTAAGCCAAGCGATAAGGATTGTTCCAACTACAAGCCTGACCATCTTCATTTCAATGAAGGGGCATACAAGCTGATCACGAGCTTCCTCGCCGCAGCGGGTCTACAGCTTTGATTTTTGCCGCTCAGGTGGTTACCAAAACGTAAGGCGGAATGTCATGAGCACCTCATTTGACAGCTACCAACCGATTGGCCTGCAAAGACATAGACCCAGAGCTCGCGCGCAATATCGTATTCGGCGTGAAACCCTCGTCCGGATCCTCCTCTCGGCAATATTTTATATTTCCCTCTGGAGAGCGACCGGCATGTGGTACGGGCTGCCCGCCGACTTCCAGGAGGGTGTCGGCAAAGATCCCATGCCAATGCGACTGTTGCTGATGTCGCTCGTTCCACTCATTGGCCTCTACTGTTTGCTGGAGCCCAGGCGAGTCGTTGAATTGCTCCGCAGCGCCTCGCCGCTGCTCGGCATAGTCTGCTTATGCGTCTTTCTCTCGATCGCTTTTTCCGTCAGCGTTACAGCCTCGATCCGAGCTCTCGTGGCCGTCGCATTGCTGACAGCTGGACCCCTTCTTTACAGAGCCCGTTATGGAGCCGTTGACACATTTGAAAGCCTGGCGAAATTTGCCATCGCGACGGCTTTCATCAATATTCTTTACACGGCAGCCTTTCCCCGGTTTGCGGTGATGAGAGGCAGCTATGCCGGGATGGTGAAAGGGGCGTTCTACCACAAAAACATGCTCGGCCAGTTTTCGGCAATAAACTTCATCTTGCTGCTTCCAGCCCTGCCGATGTGGCGTCTGCGCTATTATGATCTCCTGCGATGGGCGGCAATGCTGCTCTACCTCGTGCTCATCGTGCTGGCGAAATCATCAACGGCGATCATCCTGCTTTCAATTGGAATAGCTGTATACTACGGAATGAGCTGGATTCAGCGCTTTCCAGGCCGCATATTCAGATCCTTCGTCGTTCTTCTTGCATTCGCTCTGCTGGGCTTCGTCGTCTCCGTCGCGTTGATGGGTGTGGCACAGGCGATTGCCGAGTCATTCGGGAAAGACCTTACGCTCAGCGGACGTACGAATGTCTGGGAACAGCTGCTGCCGCTGATCTACGAGCGGCCGCTTACAGGCTGGGGATTTGCCTTGTTCCGACAGCCAGATATCATGGAGCAATATGTTCGCCTTACGTGGGACGCTCAATCCACCCACAACACCTATATCGAACTTGCGCTGAACATGGGCATACCCGCGACCATAATCTGGACGTCGTTCGTCGTGGTGCGGCTCGTGGCGAAGATGACCTCGTCGCCTCTCAATCGAGCGCTCGCCATCACCAAGAGAAAGGAGGTTGTCATTATCCTCCTGATCCTGATCGGCGCATTTACCGAAGCCGGAATGATGCTCGCCCCCTTCATCTTATGGCCCCATACCGTGATCGCACTTTCGAGCCTTGGCCCGGAGTTCCTGTCCCGCTTCCGCAAGCCGAACCAGGCAGGCGCGCAACATGCATCAGGCTAAAAAGATGACTTCAAATAATCGTAGACTGGTTGGCCTCGATGGGATTCGTGGCTTGGCGGCTATTTGTGTGGCCGTGCATCACACCGAAGGTTTTGTCGGATTTGATGCAGCACCTGCTGCCTATCTCGCCGTCGACCTGTTTTTTTGTCTCAGCGGCTTCGTGATCGGCCACGCCTATGAGAGGAAACTCATTCAAGAGTCTTCGCTCTCTGCCAATGATTTCGCCATCAAGCGTCTCATCCGCCTGTATCCCCTCTATCTGCTCGGTTTGCTGCTCGGCGTACTCGCCTATGCAGGCATGTCGCTCAGCAGAAATCAGCAAATGGACCCGACGCTGTTTGCCACCTCGTTGATTGCCTCGATGTTCTTCCTGCCGGCGATCGGTGGGACATCGCTGAAGGCGCCGAATCTGTTCCCCTTCAACGGTCCGTCATGGTCTCTATTCCTAGAGATCGTGATCAACCTCGCCTACGGCTATACGGCGAGATTGCTGTCCAACGGTGTGCTCGCTGTTATCCTGCTTGCGTCATGGGTTTGGCTGGCGGCGCAAACGCTAGCCCATGGAAGCGCCGACCTGATCCCGCTCGACGGTGCCTTGCTCTCCGGATTTCCCCGCGTTCTCTTTTCTTTCAGCCTCGGCATCTTGATGTACCGCTACCGTCAGCGGCTTTCCCCTTCAGGCATCGGAAAAGCAGCCGCAGTGACAACAATCGTCGTCGCGACTGCTCTTCTCGTCTTCCAGGCGCCAGCCGCCCTGGTTGGCATAAAGGACCTGATTGTCATCACTGCTTTATTTCCCCTCGCCGTGCTTGCCCTTTACACAGCCAACTTCGATGGCGTGCTACGGCAGCCCCTTCTCATTGCGGGAGAGGCGTCCTACGCGCTGTATGCAATTCATGTTCCGCTGCTGGGATTGCTGTTGGGAGCCTGGAAAGCCGCTGGCCTCGGACAACCGCCGGCCTGGGCGATCTTTGCCATCGTTCTTCCGCTGATCGTCGTATTGGCCATTGTCGTCACCCGCCTCTACGATGAACCGGTTCGCAAAGCGCTCAGCGCAGGAAAGGCCATGGGGCTTCGTTGGCGCCGATCCTGATCTTAGCGATGCTAGGATTGAAAGAGTTAGAGCGCCTTTTGTGCGTCCCAAAGGACGCACGGCGCTCCAATCGTCGTGCAGCCAAGCGATATGCCTCCTAAATCGAGAGGTAGCGCTTCTGCCAGGGCAACATGTGTTCCTGCCATGCGCGCGGCGTGAAATCGTCATAGGCAGTCTCAGCGATCGCCAGCATCCAGTTCTGCTCCTTGCGGGCCAGCAGGACGCATGACAATTCCATGCCGGGCTCGACCGTAATGGAAGGCCGGTTGGCGCCTGGGATATCGATGCCCTTGTTACGCCACTGGATGCGGATTTCGTCAGGCTCGGATGTCCATTCGCCGGAGGAAACGGAAGCGTTGCCGTCAGGCTTGAAGCGAAGCGGCGGCGGGGTGACATTCAGAAAGCTGCCATCGTTGCGATAGTTGCCATCGATATCACCCGCAGTCGCTTTGCCGTTTCCCTTGAGAACGATGTCCTGTTCGCACCGCAGAAATATGTTGCGCCGAAAGCTGCCGGACCACCGACGATTGACGAAGAACGCGATGTCGCATTGGCTAATGACGTTGTCGTGGATATCGATGTCTTTGCGAAATGCCAGCTCCTTATCCGAAAAGCCGCTCAGGCTGACGCCACGATTGGTGTTCTCGATCCAGTTGTCATAAATATGATGGCCGGCGTGGTCGGCCTTGTCGCCAATGCCGTAGCCGAAGGAATAATCATTCATCCTGCCATCGCGCATGATGTTGCTGCGCACCACGGCGTCATCCCCCAACGACGAAAAGGAGAAATTCTTGCCGCCGATGAAATTGTACTCGACCAGGTATTTTCGAGTTTTGTCGCAGACCAGCGCGCCCTTGTTCGATGCGCTCGCCGGCGACTGCAGGAAGAGGTTGCCGCGGATCACGATATCGGAGCTGATATTGTCGTCGCTGTTTTGATAGGCGAACTGGCAGCAGTCTGCTCCCTCGCCTGGCGCCGCGCCGATGCGATTATTCTCCAGCAGCACGTGCGTCGTCTTCGTCAGGTAGATGCCGTCGCCGTTCACATTCTCCGTTTCACAGCGCCTGACGGTGAGATTCCTGCCGTTGTGAAATTTGAAGCCTCGAGGAGAATTCTTGACGATAACGTCTTCGATCACCGTATCGGAAAACACCTGATAGGCGACGCCGACATCGGGCGCACCATCGATGACCTGGCCGCGTGTAGACGCGCCGTGAACTTTCTTTCGCAGGATGGCGGTCATTACATTTCCTTCGATACCGGTGCCGCGGGAATTAAGCAGAGGGCATGTGGCGGATGTTTGAATATTTGGAAATTCAGCTTGTAAACCGCCCATCTTTCAGAAACGACAGGGTCTGGCTCCACATCACCTTATTGACGGGCAAGAAAGTGTGGTTTGCCGGAATGACGACATGCGCCGACGCGCCGTCGAGACGGGTGCTCTCCACCGAAACCTTCCCATCGTTCGGAACCCTGAGGCCGATGATAAGCGAAGAGACCGGGTCGATGGTCCGATTCCCGGCGATGATGCCAAGTTCATAATCCACCGTGCCGAACAGCTCGGTCATGGCGGTTTGATCGGTAATCAGCTGCTGCCCCGCCGGTCCATAGAACTTCCTGTATAGTGGCCAGCTCTTGAGTAAATCGGCAATCTGGCTGCCGTTGTTCGGCGTTCCGACCATGACCACCCTTCCCAGATTGGCTGGGCGATAACGCGCAAGAAAAGCACGGATGATTAACCCACCCATCGAATAACCAACGAAATGGACCCGACCGTCGCCTGCCTCCTTCGCAGCGTCGTCGATCTCAGGTCGGATGGTGTCGACGAGATCGCTGATCGAAAACTTGGTGGAGGGGTAACCGACATTCACAACCCGATAACCGTGGCCGGACAGGAAGCCGGCGAGCTTCGCCATGCTTTTCTTCGTCCGGGCAATGCCGTGAAAAAGGAGGACAGTGTCGTCCATCAGTATCCGCTCAACGGGCTGCATCGATCAGGCGCCTATCCTCTAGCTCTCAAGGTGACGCTTGTCACGAACGGCAGACGTTCTCGAATAGCGGCGTGCTTGATGCGGCGTCCCGCTAGTGATCTAGTGGATGATGAAATCAAGGTGAACTTCAGCAGCCGTCTCATGAATGTTCGACCGCTCCTATGCAAGCGTCTTTTGTGGGTCTGAAAAGGACGCGCGGCGCTGTAGAGAAAGAAATGCGTGCACGTGACGACCAGCATCCGACATATCGCTAAACTTGCAGGAACGTCAGTCTCTTCGGTCTCGCGCGTGCTCAACAACAGCGGTTACGCCTCGCCTGAGCTCAGGGATCGCGTCGAGGCGGCTATCCGAACGCTGAACTACACGCCGAGCAAGGGTGCCCGTATGCTGCGCGGCGCACCAAGCCGGATGATCGGACTGATGCTGCCGTCGATTGAAGTGCCTTTCTTCGGCATCCTGGCCCATGCGATCGAACAGGAATTGTTCCAGCACGGCTATCAGACGCTGATCTGCAGCACGGCGGAAAATATGGACCATGAGGTGCGCTATATTTCCATGCTGCTCGCCCAGCGCGTCGATGGCGTTATCGTGGCAAGCGCCTTCGGCAGCATCGAGCATTTCGGGGTGCTACGGGACGCTCGCATTCCGATCATCGCCATTGACCGCGAGCTGAGCGGCATTGCCGACGATGCTGTCATGGCCGATCACGAGGAAGGCGGACGGCTGATGGCGCGCCATCTGATCGATCTCGGCCATCGGGCAATCGCCATCGTCGGCGCGCCGGCCCACAGCCAGCCGATCCAGCTTCGCCTGCAAGGCATCACGGCCGAGATGGCGAAAGACGCCATCGCGCCCGCCATCGTGGCGATGGCCGAAGAGCACAGCTTTGCAGAGACCTACCGGCTGGCGCGGGAGCTGCTGGCGTCTCGACCTGAGGTCACCGCGATCATCGGCACGACCGACGTTTCGGCGATTGCGGCAATCCATGCCATCCAGGATCGCGGATTTTCCGTTCCGAGCGACTATTCGGTCGTAGGCTTCGACGACCTGCCGGAGGCAGCCTACGTCTTTCCACGGCTGACAACGGTCGCACAGCCGATCCGCGACGTCGGGCGGCAGGCAGCACGGCTGCTGGAAGCGCTGATCGACGAGCACCACACGGGAGACGAATCTCGACAGGGTGCGATCGTAAAAGTGCCGGTCACGCTGATCGAGCGCGATTCCACCGGTCTCGTCCGCAACTGAGGTCGGACCCCGAAGCTAGGGCCGGACGATGACCTTGATCTCGCCTGGCAATGGCGCGTTGCCCACCACCTCGGCGACCTCCTCGAGACCTATGGTTTTGGTGACCAATGCGTCCAGTTCCAACACCCCGCTCGCGACCATTGCCGCAGCACGCGAATGAGTGAAAGGGTTGAGGTAGGCCGGCCTGATATCGACTTCGTTGACCAGCAGATCGAAGGGCAGAACCGGCACCTCGACACCCGCCGGCGTCACCCCGAAAAGCACAAAAGTGCCACCGCGCCGCGCCATTTTCAGCCCGTTTTGAAGCGTGTCGCTGACGCCGGCGCACTCGATGACCACGGCGGCGCCGCCTTTGGTGACCTCTCGAACGGAAGCGATTGTGTCTGAACCGGCCGGGTCGAAGGCGTGCGTCGCCCCCAGGCGCAGAGCGGTTTGGCGTCTCGATTGCTGCCGCGTGATCAAAATAATCTCGCCTGCCCCAGCCAGGCGGGCCAGTTGCACCATGAGCAGGCCGATCACTCCCCCGCCGAGGATAGCGACGCTGTCGCCCGGACGGATCTTTGCCTTGTCGATGGCGTGGATACAGCAGGCCAGCGGTTCACTGAAGGCGCCGTGAACGGGATCGAGGTCAGCCGGCAGGACGAAGGCCTGGGCCTGTGGCACCGCCACATATTCGGCAAAGCCGCCATCCCGTGTCACACCGATGGCAGTCAAGCTCTCGCACAAGTTCGGCCGCGCCTGCGTGCAAGCCCGACAGGTGCCGCAGGCAATATTCGGGTCCACCGTCACAAGCTCACCACCGGTAAAGCGGGTAACGGTATCGCCGATCGCTTCGACTATGCCGCAGAATTCGTGGCCCAGCGTCACGGGGATAGCCGTCGGATACTCACCCTTGTACATGTGGCGATCGGAACCGCAGACGCCGGCCACTGTAACCCGGACAAGCAGCTCGCCCGGCCCGGCAACCGGCTTCTCGACGCTGCGCATGGTCAAAGACCCGATCGACTCTAAACGTACAGCTCTCATTCCACTCCTCCAGACCACAAGTGATTGTGCTGATCACACGTCCGCCCCGCGGCATCGACCATCCCGGGCACGGCTCAAGCGCTCAGCTCATGACATTGCCGCCATCGACATTGTAGCACTGCGCCACGATATATGCTGCATCGGGCCCGGCCAGGAAGGCGGCCATGGCAGCTTGTTCTTGGGGGGCGCCAAATCGTCCGGCGGGCACGGCGGCGGCCACGCGGCGCTTGACGTCGCCGGGTTTCAAACCTTCCCGGCTGCCGAGTTTTGCATCGACGACGTCCCACATCGGCGTATCGACGACGCCGGGAGCGATGGCGTTGACGTTGATCCCGTAACGGATCAGCTCAAGAGCGCAGCTTTGGGTGATGCTGATGACGGCCGCCTTGGAAGCGCAGTAAGCCACGGCCGGTCCTTCGCCCCGGCGCCCAGCCTGGGACGAGAAGTTGATGATGCGTCCACCTTCCCCTCTCTCCACCATGTGCCGGGCAACGGCCTGCGTCATGAAGATCAGGCCTTCGATATTGACCTGAAATACCCTAGCGGTCCGTTCCCGGGATATTTCCAGGATGGACTCGACGTCGTAAATGCCTGCGGCGTTGACCAGGATGTCGGTCTGACCGGCGGTGGCGATGGTGAAGCGTACAGCTTCTTCGATGCTGTCCTGGCTGGTCACGTCAAGCGCCACACCCCAGGCCTGCGGGCCGATCGCTTCGGCGACCCGTGCGCATCGTTCACCGTCGAGGTCCGCCACGACAACCCTGGCGCCTTCGGCGGCAAAGCGTTCGCAGACCGCCTTGCCGATGCCGCTCGCTCCTCCTGTAACCAATGCCACCTTGCCGGAGAGCCGCGCCGTTTCCGTATGGGTCATCGCACTGCCTCCCCGGTCGCGCCTAAATCGGCAAAGGCGCCGTGCGCGGCTGCCATAATGAATAGCTTCATGTTTGCTCCTCCCCTTTTGACTGAACGATAATCGGAGCCGCCCTCCTGAGGCCGCGCCAATGGGCTAAGCGGATTCCGGGTTCGTCTCCTTCGCCTCGCGAATAAGGACAGACATGTCGGGGATGCCATCGGTGGCCGTCGCCCCCTTGAGGCAACGCGCAGCTGCGGCATGGGCGACGGCGCAGATATGCTCGACCGGCCAGTTCTCATGCAGGCCGTAGAGCACGGCGGCGCAGAAAGCGTCTCCTGCGCCGACGGTACTGACGATGTCATCGGGATCGACGGGTCGTGAACGCGTCATGATCGGAGAAGCGTCGGGCGAAAACCAGAAGCAGGTTTCCGGCGCATGGATGATCGCGCCCTTGGCGACGCCCGCCGCAAGCAGGCGCTCGCCCGCTTCCAAAAGCCCCGCCTCGATCAAATCTCCCTTCGCATCGCGAACGATAACGCCGGTTGCCCGCCCCGCCTCCATCTCGTTGATGATCAGGAAATCGCAGAAGGGCAGAGCGACGCCGACCTTGGCCGCAAATTCCGGGTCTTCGCTCGATACGAAATCCACGCAGGTCGTCAGGCCGGCGCGCCGCGCCGCTTCCAGCAGGCGCGATGCTCCCGAACGGCCGTCAGGGCCAATGCGGTCGAGACCCGGCAACAGCATGAGATAACCGAGATAGAACAGCCGGTAGCCGGCCGTGGCGAAGACCACGGGTGAGACAAACTTGTCCGTGACGGCATCGTTGGCGCCACCATGATAGAAGAAGGTCCGGTTCTGGCCGGGCACATTCATGACATGCGTATGCGCCGTCACCCGGTCGGCAAGCGCGGTGAGCCCCCCGACATCGACGCCGGCAACGGCCAGGCGGGCTTTGACGATCTCTCCGTCCTGATCGGCGCCGATGCATCCTGCTGCCGCCAGCTTTCCCGGAAATCCGAGCGAGGCCAGATCGGTGACGACGTTGGCCGCCCCGCCCCCCACGCCCAGATCCTGGTGCAGGATATGCGCGAGATTGCCCTGTTCGGGCCAATAGGACAGGGTGTGGACACGATCGACGATGAAGTTTCCCGCGCAAACGATGCCGCCCTGCTTTTGACTGTCGCGATCGTGAACCTCCTCCCCGGCTCGCATCAGCTGACTCCTTCGTTCCACAGAGGTCTCAGCGGCGGCTCGTCTTCCTTGATCGCGGCAAAGCGGCCGATCGGCTCCAGAAAGAAATTGTCGCTATTGTCGTCGTTGACCTGGCTGACCTCGCCGACAAGGACAGGTCCGCCATCTTTCCAGCCGTAGAAGCGGTGGTAAAGCCCGGTGCGGATCGTCACGCTCTGGCCCGGCCGGAGAACCAGCGGCTCCCATGCCGCGAGCCGGTGCGGTAGCCCGTCTACCGGCACCGTCACATCCTCCGTCAGCACATTGCCATCGGCATCGGTTGCGGCGAATTCGATGACGAGATCGCCGCCGGCGCGATTGATGATGTCTTCCATCTTCGCCGCATGACGGTGCGTCGGCGTGAGCTGCCCTTCCTCGACGAAGAGCAGCTTTTCGGCATAGGTCCGCTCACCCCAGATATCAACGATGCCATTGCGCAGGCAAAACAGCACGAGGCCGCATTCGGCGAAGCGGTTCGAGCCGAAATCGGTGACATCCCAACCCAGCTGATGGGCGCGCAAATAGGCTGAGGCCTCGGGATGAGCGGCAAAATCGGCCGCCGTCCAAGAGCCCCATGCCGGCAGGGACCAGTGCCAACGCTCGAGAGTCTCGGTTGCCTGCAGCAACGCGGCGTTGATCTCGGAGCGCTTCATCAGGCGGATGCCCCGTCATAGTCGACCGGCACCACGACGTCCTCGCGGCCGGATTTGAGGGCTGCCGTCAGGACCGCATGATGCGCCTGCGCCTCCGCCGGGGTCGCGCAGCCGAAACCGTTGGCATTGCCGCCGGCAAGCTCATCGACGAAGGCCGCCCACATCTGCTGTATGGCGTCGGCAAAACCGAATTCGAAGATCTTGCCTGTTATGGCTGGAAACAGCGAGCCATAACCAAGATCCTCGGTGCTCCAGGCCTGGGCACCGCCATTATAGTCCATCCACTGCCACTGGCGCGGCGACTTCGTGCTGAAGAACGCGCTCTTCTTCATGCCGAGAACCCGGATGTACCAGGTGTTAGATTCGCCGGGCGCGATGCGCCAGGTTTTCAGCACCATCGGGAAATCCTGATCCCCGGTGCGCACACGGCTGCTGATCGTGGCATTGTCCCAGGTGGTGCAGGGCAGCATGCCGCCCTTGCCGTCAGGACGTTCAGTGACCTTCTTGACCAATTGCGCATGCAGGGTCGTGGGGCGCCAGCCGAGACGCAGCGGCACGTGCAGCACATGCATGCCGAGATCGCCCATGCAGCCATAATCGCCATTGACCTCGGCCATGCGCTTCCAGTTGATCGGCTTCTGCCGGTCGATATCCGAAGAGTGCAGGAAACCCCCCTCGACTTCGATTATATCCCCCATCTCGCCGCTTTTTGCGAGCGCGATGACCTTCTGTGCGCCGGGGAAGAAAGGCATTTCCGAAGAGCAGCGGACCAGGAGTTCAGGATGCTCGGCGAGAACCGCCATGATTTCCCGGTTCTGAGCGGCGTCCATGCCGAAGGGCTTTTCGCCGAGAAGATGCTTTCCGGCCTTCAGAATGTCGACGTAGAATTGCTGGTGCAGCACATGCGGGACAGCACAATAGACCGCATCGACCTCGGAATTGGCCAGAAGCTCCTTATAATCGGCGGTGAACTGGCGAACAGTCGGCACATGATCCCTGAACCAGTCGAGCAGCGTCGCGTTGGTATCACAGACGGCGACGATTTCCGGTCGCGCCTTCACATCGGCCAGATGCAGCCAGCGCGCCGCAGCGCTCGCGAACTCGCGCCCCATCAGACCGCAGCCGATGACGCCGAAGCGGAATATATTCGTCATGACATGTCCTCCCAGACGCTCGTCAGCCAATATGCAGCGAGGCTTGCTCGACGGAAGCCTTGTCATGGACAATCGCCATCAAGGCCCGCGTCATGCCGCCGGGATTATGATGTTGGATGACGTTGCGGCCATAGACGATGCCACGGGCGCCCTGCTCCATCAACTGCTTGGTGCGGACCAGGATTTCCTGATCCGAAACGCGGCCGCCGCCGCGCACGAGCACCGGCAGGCCTTGGGCGATTTCGACCACGCGGTGATATTCCTCGACATTGTCGCAGGGGTCGGCCTTGATGATATCGGCGCCGAGTTCGGCCGCCTGGCGCACAAGCGGCAGGATCTTGTCGATCGCGCCGTCGACCATATAGGCGCCCTTGGAATTGTCCTGCATGACGAGCGGCTCGACCATCAGCGGCATGCCGTAGATCTCGCATTCGCGTTTCAGGCTGTTCACATTGCGCACGCAGGCGCGGTAGACTTCCGGCTGGTCCGGCAGCATCAAAAGATTGACGACGACACAGGCGGCATCCAACGCAACGCCCTGTTCCACCGCCCTGTCGATCATTTCGGAAAACAGCTGAGACGGCAGAGGATTGCCATAGATGTTGGCGATGTCGGTGCGCAGCACCAGTGCCGGGCGATGTTTGCCGGGAATAGCCTGCAGAAGGGGTGCCGTCCCCGGCGGAAGCTGAATGGCATCCGGCGCCGCATCCGCGATCACCTCGATCGCCGTCTTCATGTTCTCGATGCCGGAAAGGAAGGTTCGTTCATTGAACATGCCGTGATCGATAGCAACGTCAAAACAATTTCCAGACACGCCGAAAAGTCGGTTCAATCGCGCGGATTTCATCAAACTTCCTCCCAATATGGTAACGTTTCCACATTTGGATAAACGCAGCAGGAATGCGAGTCAAGGTAATGTGGTAACGTTTCCATACTTGGTTTCCAGGTGTGGACGAGGTGCCGCTCGCACCTCGTCCGGGACCGACTACCAGCAGGTGAACCCTGCATCGACGTTGACGATCGCCCCGGTCATGAGGCTGGCGGCGCCTGATGCAAGGAAGAGGACCGCGCTGGCAACCTCCTCCGGCGTTCCCATTCTTCCCATCGGCGTGTCGGCGAGCCAGAGCGGGATACGCTCCCGATTGGCTTCGACGGCCACCACCATCGGCGTTTCGATGTAGGTAGGCGCGACGGCGTTTACCCTGATGCCGTGATGCGCCCACTCGGCGGCCAACGAACGCGTGAGGTGATGGACCGCCGCCTTGGAGACGTTATAGGCCGTCTGAGGCTGGGGCCGGTTGCAGATGTGCCCCGACATCGAGCCGAGGTTGACGATGGCGCCGCGTTTCATCGAAATCATGGAACGACCGAAGGCGCGCGAGCACCAGAAGACGCCGTTGAGATTGACGTCCATCATGCGCAGCCAATCGGCGTCGGTGAGATCCTGCGCCGGGATGCCGCTTTGGCCAATTCCGGCATTGTTCACCAGGATGGTCGCCGGCCGCCCGCCATCGGCAAGCTCGGTTGCGATTGCGTCCATTCGGGCCGCGTCGGTGACGTCGCCGACCCGGACTTCGATGTCGTAGCCTCGGTCGCGCAGCGCAAGCGCTTGCTCAGCGTCGGCCTCGCTGCGTTCGATGACGACGACGGCGGCGCCCGCCTCCGCCAGCGCCTCGGCGCAGCAGAGCCCAATTGCGCGCCCTCCTCCGGTGATCACCGCCCGTTCGCCGTCGAGGCGAAATTTCTGCTGGTAGCTCATCTCACGTCTCCTCAAATGTCAAAGGCGCTTGGCAGCACGACGATATCGCGGATGGTGACGTTGCGCGGCCGGGTCAGCATGAAGATGATCGCGTCGGCGACTTCCTTGGGCTCGATCAAGGCTCCGGCCTCCTTGGCCTTGCGAAGGTTTTCCTCCGGCCAATCCGCAAGCAAAGCGCTGATCACCGGCCCTGGAGAAACCGATCCCACACGAATGCCACTTTTCAGAAGCTGGCGCCGCATCGTCTGGACAAAACACGTCATCGCCCATTTCGACGACGAATAAACCGGTTCCCATGGAATCGCCGAGTGTCCGGCGACGGAACTGGTGACGACAATGTCGCCGGTGCCGCGTTCGATCATGTGCGGAATGACGTTTCGAACGTTCTTGATGACGACATTGACGTTGAGATTGAGCATCCGATCGATGGTATCGAGATCGGTCTCCATCAGGTCGCCGCCGATATAGGTGCCTGCATTGGCATGCAGGATATCGAGCTTGCCCGTCTTCGACAGGATGCCCTCGAGCAATCCCGCGCACTGGTGCGGATCCAGCAAGTTGAGCACCAGCGGAATAGCGCGCTCGCCAAGCCGGGCACAAACCGTCTCAAGGGCCTTCTCATCGCGGTCCACCAGCACGACCGTCGCGCCAGCTGCGAGCATTGCCTCCGTCGAAGCGAGCCCTATTCCGGACGCAGCACCCGTGACCGCCGCGATCTTCCCATTCAATTCCGTCATCGATTTTTCCTCCTGTCTTGATTCTGATTGCTATTTATTCCCGACGCCGCAGGCGGCGTGATAGTCTGCAAGACTCTTCGTCACCCTCCAGATCAAAACCTGTTCCGGATCGAGCGGCGCATCTGCGAATTCCTGTGCGGCCGGCATGTGCTGCCAAAACAAGGGCAGCGGTACGATTTGCCCTCGAAGCGCCTCACATAGCTGCCGGACGGCATCTTGGGCTTCAGCCGACGCCCAATAATAGCGAATGCGGTCAGACAGCGAATAGTGCCGCAACCAGCGCATCTCGGCGTTCGTGCCGTGGTAGTGGCGGCTCCAGTTGCCCGGCTGATCGAGCATCAGCGCCTCCATCGCCACATAGAGCGGACGCTGGCCGTAATCGGGCAAGAGGTCAGAGGCGATCGCATCCAGTGCGTAGAGCGCCTCGCGCAGGACGAAGGTCAGCTCGGGACCGACCTTCAAAATGGGAAAGCCGTCCTCCACCAGCGCGGTCAAGGGCCGGGTTCCCTGATAATCCGTCGAGTGCGCCTCGAAGACGAACTGCGGCTCCTCGGTGAGCACCGATTTCAGCGCGTCTATCTTGCTGCGATCATAATGGATGACATTCTGATTGCCGAACTCGACGCCCGGCTGAACGACCAGACCGATGGCCCGTCCAAACGCTTGCCCGAGTCCGGCCTCCGCAAAGATCCGGCGGTGGACTCCGATCGTCTTCAGCGCCGCTACGGCCGCCGTCGGTTCGATCGTTGTCAGGGCGTGGTCGGCTCCACCCGGCGGTGGCACTTCGGTGCCGATGACATAAACCGGCATTGCGCCGCCGCTCTTCTTCGCCGACGCCTCGGCGACCGCCGCAAGCCGGGCGGCGCGATGGGCGGTGGTTTCGTCGTCGAGCGCCGCCGGCTCGCCCCTGCAGCCCATCGAGGCGTCGAGGTGAAGCTTGCGAAACCCTGCCTCGACATAGGCGGAAACCATCTTCTCCGCCTCGGCCATGGCCTCTTCGGCCGGGCGGTCGCGCCAAGGATTGGGGCCGAGGTGATCGCCACCGAGAACGATCAGATTTTCGGGGCACCCCTCCTCGACTGCTATTTTGCGGACGAGGGACGCGAAGTCGCTTGGCGTCATCCCGGTGTAGCCGCCGAGGTGGTTGACCTGGTTGCAGGTCGCTTCGATCAGGACGGTGCTTGCCTGTTGCCGCCCGTGTCGGAGTGCTGCTCGAAGCACGATGGGATGGGCCGAGCATACGGAGGTCACGCCTCTGGGGTGGCCTTCGATCCTCAGCCTGGCCAGTTCGTTGAGATGCACCTGCATCACGGGCGCCTTTCCGTTGAAGCGATAAACGCGTCGAGTTCTTGCTGAGTGCCGGCACCTTCCATCGGACCGAGGACCGTCACGTTGCGGGCGCCGGCGGCGGAGGCATAGGTCAGAGCTTGCTGCGGAGACATTCCGAGCCGCCGGCAGGTGAGATAGGCACCCCCGAAGCAGTCGCCGGCGCCGGTGGGGTCGACCTCTTGAACGACAAATGCCGGAGCGTCGATGCGGTCTCCGTCTCTGCCGAAATAGGTCGCGCCTTCGGCTCCGCGCTTCAGCACGATCTCTTTGACGCCCACCTCGAACAAGCGGCGGATCGCGTCTGCCTCCCCTTCGACACCTGCGGCACGCTCAAGCTCCTCTCCGGACGGCAGAAGCAGATCGGCGGCAGCGACAAGCTTGGAAAAGCGGCGCTTGGTATTCTCATCCAGCTTCAATTCCTTGCGAATGTTCGGATCTACCGAGAGCGTTCCCCCGCGTGCCTTGACGATGTCGACCGCCTTGTCGATCACCTCACGCGCACTGGGGACCGACAGCGCGGAACCCATCACGTGAAGATGCCCGCTCCGATGGATGAGATCGCCGACCGGTTGAGACCAGCCGAAGCGCGCAGCTGCTGATGTGGCGATGTTGTAGACGAAATCCCGGGAGCCATCCTTGCGGTAGCGAACGAAAGCGCTTCCCGTGGGATAGTCCGGATCGATCGAGATCGTCGAAACATCGACGCCGTCGCGTTTGAGGCGATCGGTATTGACACGACCGAAATCGTCATCGCCGACGGCGCCGACCATTGCGGCCTTACCGCCGAGGCGGCCGCATTGGGAGATGAAGATCGCCGGCGCTCCGCTCGCGAACGGACCGACGAGCGGCTGGGCTTCGAGAAACCCGTCTCCGACCGTCGTGGCGACGATCTCGACGAGGATCTCCCCTACGCAAACGGTGGGACCAAGCGGGTCCGGAGCCAGTACTGAAGTCATTTGCAATCCTGCTTTCGATCGTTCTTGTCGTCAACTCGTCGCCGACTGGATCGGCGCACCGTCCTCGCCGCCGAATTCCTCGCTCTCCAATGACAGAAAGCGCTGGTGCAACATGCACGCCGCCCCGAAGGCGGAACCGAACTCCGCATCATCGTCCACGACGATGTCAGGCGTGGGGAAAGGTATACTCTGGCCCTCCGACATGTGGACCGCCACGCGGGCGGCCACCATCGGGTAGAGGGATGCCACGGAGCCACCCAGCACGATCCTGTCGGGGTCGAGCAAACGACAGGCCTGCAGCAATGCGTAAGCGAGATGGCGCGACCAGGTTTCGGCGATATTGACCGCGGCCGGGACGCGATCATGAACGTCGCCAAGGAACTCCTGCAGATCGACGTGCTTACGTCCAATAGCCTCGCGATACTGCCTGATCAGCACTTCGCGACCGATCAGCTGCTCAAACTTCTGACCGCCGCTTCCCGGCACCAGAGTGTGGCCGATTTCTCCCGCCAGGCCGTGGCCGCCCCGGAACAGTTTGCCATCGATCATGATGCCGCCGCCGACGCCGGTTTCCATCAGCAGGAACAGGGTCACGCCTGAGACGCCGTGACGATAGCTGTCGCCGATCGCAAAGGCGTTGGCGTCGTTTTCAACCGCGATCGGGACGGTGGCCGGGAAAGCAGACCGCCCAACCTCCTTCAACGACACCTCCCGCCAGCCGATGATGGGTGCGAGGGTGACGATTCCGTCCGGCCGGATGTGGGCCGGCGCCGATATGCCGAGACCCTTGCACCGTCCGATCATCCCCTTCGCCATTGCGCCTATGATCAGCTCGACGCCCTGCGCCACGGCCTCCTCCACGGTCGACGACGGCGTGTCGAACGCGATTTTCCGACATGCCCGGACTTCAGCGGAGAGATCGACAACTGCAGCCGATATATGCTCGACGCCAATCTCTATCCCGACGAAGAATGCGGCATCGGGCACAAGTTCGAGCATGATGCCCGGGCGCCCGGCACGGGAATGTTCCAGGCGCTGCTTGCCGCTCTCGTCCGACTCCTGAACGAACCCGCCTTCCGTGAGTTCGGCGACGATCTCTCCCGAGGACGAGCGATTCATCCCGAGCTTCCGGGCGAGATCCGCCCGGCTGAGGCTTCGGTGGGCATAGATCGTCTGCAAGGCGGCGACGATATTATTCTGCCGGATCCTGCGCGGCGAACTTCCGATGGAGACGGTGTCGTTCATATTTCAATTCCCTTCAGTCGGCCCAACCCTTACACGACTGGAACAGGCTGTCAGAGGGATAATCAGGGCCGCGCGTTTGTGGCGCGGCGGCGCTTGGCCTCGTCATATTTCAGCTCGATGTAGCGCTTGGCGTGCGCCGCAAGCGGATCATTATCCTCCCAGGTGTCGCGCCAGATCGCGCAGGCGAGCGACAGACCTTCGTCCACGACCGTCGTCGAGAAGCTTTCGAACACGATGTCGCGCTTGTAGTCGATGTCGAGCAGAGCGTCGAAGATCAGATCGAAGTTGATGACGCCGTCGCCGAGGTAACCGCGGTTGCTCTCGCCGATGTGGAAGTAACCGATCTTGTCGCCGGCCAGGCGGATCGCCGCGGCCGGATTGGCTTCCTCGATATTCATATGGAACGTGTCGAGGTGGAGACGGACATGCTCCGATCCGGTCTCGGCGATGAACTTCAGCCCCTGCGCCGCCGTATTCAGCAGGTTCGTCTCGAACCGGTTGACAATTTCCAAGACGAGGTCGACGTTCGCTTGTCTCGCGACTTCGGCTGTCGCGGCGATCGCGGCGACGCTGTTGTCCCAGCCCCTCTTCGTCGGCTGGCGATTGTACTTGGTGTGCGCGGAATAGAGAATTCCACCCAGCTTGTTGCCGCCGATATCACGGACCGCACGAACGGCGTCGGCCAGCGTCTGCTTGCCGGCAGACACGGCAGAAGCGTCCTCGCTCGATACGTCCCTGTCGAGCGGCAGACCCATCGTCACGCCAATCTCGACGTCAAGCGACTGCGCAAGCTTTGCAAGTCGATCGAGATTGAATTTCTCGGGTCGCAGATAGGCAAATTCGATGGTGCGATATCCGTGTTCGGCCGTCTTGTTCAGGGCCATCTCCAGCCCTTCCTGCGTTTGGCCGCCTGTCCATACAAATGAATGGATACCCAATCGACGCATAGCCTTTTCCTCCAAAAAATGCCTTTGGCTGTGGACAGTGCTATGCCATTTAGTTTGGCAAGACAACAAATAATTTTAACGGCAATTTTTGTGCTGCTTTGCGAAATTACCTTGCAATGCAATATATTACACTTCTTGCGATTTGCATCGCACCCTCCGCCGGAAATTAGTTTCTGCAAAAATCAATGGGATAGATCAACGATTTGCATGTTTAGACAACAAATGTTGCGTCGCCAGTTTTTTTGGCCTACACAAAGGACCGGCGAAATGATCTCGCTGCACTTTGGGAGGATTGAAAATGAATTATGCTTTGAAGGCTAGCGCGCTTGCGCTGACGCTCGGCCTCGCCACGACTGCTTCGCCGGCCTGGGCTGACTTCTGGTCCGACGCCGGCGCCAAATTCAAGGGCGTGACACTGCACGGCGTCACCGAAAGCACCCCGCCATCGAACTACATCAGGAACGTGCTCGCTCCGGAATTCGAAAAGAAGACCGGCATCAAGGTCGACATCGAGACGACGTCCTGGGATCAGATGTACGACAAGGCCATCAAGGACATGGAAGCCAAGACCGGCATCTATGACATGGTCTATATCGAGCAGGACATCATCTACTCCTATCTGGCCAGGAATTTCCTCGTCGACATCACGAAGACGCTGAAAGACCAGCCGGATCTGAAGGCGCCGACCTACGACGACGCCAATTTCACCAGCTTTGCCGACTACTTCAAGGACTCGAGCGGCGATCTCTTCGGCGTTCCGATGGAAGCCTTCCTGAAGGCGTATCTCTATCGCAAGGACCTCTTCGACGATCCGAAGATCAAGGAAGCCTTCAAGAAGGAAACAGGCAAGGACCTGAAGCCGGCGACCACACACGCGGAATATACTGAGATCGCCGAATTCTTCACGAAGTACGGCAAGGACAACGGCATGGAGCTCTGGGGCACGACCGCTCAGGCACATACAGGCCATCCGGCGTCCTGGTACGAATTCTTCGAGTCCATCGTGCCGACCTTCGGTGTCTACAATTGGGGCATCGACGCCAAGAACAACTATGCGGCGACGGTCGAACATGGCGGCGCGATGAACAGCGACAAGGCGAAGGCCGCCTTGAAGTACTGGCTGCACCTGCGCGACATCGCTCCTCCGGAATCGACGCAGTCAACCTGGACGGAAACTGCAACGACCTTCGCCGCGGGCCGTGTCGCCCAGGGGCTGATCTATGGTGAGAACGCCGCCTGGATCGCAAGCGATCCGGCGCAGTCGAAAGTGGTCGGCCAGGTCGGTTTCGCTCTGCCGCCGCTCGAGCCGGGCGTGCTGGACGACGCGAAAGCCGGAAAGGGCTATATCGGCTACTACGATGGCGGTGCCTTCGGCGTGCCGGTCACGTCCAAGAACAAGGAAGCGTCACTGCTGTTCCTCGAATTCATCGGCCAGAACGAAGTGCAGCCCGATTGGGCGATCGCCGCACCACGCATCACCAATACGGCGACGTTCGACGATCCGAAGGTGAAGGAGATGGACGTCAAGCTCGGCGGCTTCTACACGATGCTGAAGGACGACGGCAAGCTCTTCGCCGGCGCTCCCCCCTACCCCTTCCATGCGCAGGTGCGTGAAGCGACCGCTCCCATCTTCTACGACATCCTGACCGGCAACATCGGGCCTGATGAAGGCCTCGACCAGATGGCGGCCAAAGCCGAAGAAGAGCTCACCTCGCTCGGTTATCGCAAATAAAGCATCCTCCCCAACTGACGGGTCGTTCCGACGACCCGTCATCTTTCGCTCCTGATCGAGCGGACGTCCACATAGTGTTCAATGGGGGATAGGCGATGCATTCGCAGAAGCTCGGGTGGCTGTTGCTGTCACCGACCATAGTGATCCTCGGACTGTTCGGGATATTTCCGTTCATTTACGTCCTCTGGGTCTCTTTCCATTCATGGAACCCGTTCGCTGCCAATCCGGGCATGATCTTCAACTGGGCTGAGAACTATCGGCGGCTCGTCTTCGACCCGCAGTTCCTGGCATCGCTCGGCATAACCCTGGCATTCGTCTTCTTCGCGGTCGTGTCGGAGTTGGTCCTCGGCTACATCCTCGCCCAGGCGCTGCTTAAGGACTTTCCCGGAAAAGCAGTGTTTCGCACGATCCATACTCTGCCGCTGATCATGGCGCCGATCATCGTCGGCTCCGTCTGGAAGCTGATGACCACGCCGTCGATCGGCATCATTCCCTATCTTCTCAGGAGCTGGTTCGGCTACGATCTGAATATCGGCCAGAGCGCCGTTGCGGCCTTCACCGTCACTGTCATCATGGATATCTGGCACTGGACGCCGCTCGTCACCCTCTCGCTGATCGCCGCACTTGTCTCGCTTCCATCAGACCCGTTCGAGCAGGCGCAGATCGACGGCGCCGGCAAGAGCCAGATCTTCTGGCACATAACGCTGCCCCTGATCCGCCCGGCCCTGCTCGCCACGGTGTTCATCAGGCTGATGGACGCACTGCGCACCGTCGACGAAGTCCTGATGCTGACCGGCGGCGGCCCGGGCTCATCGACGCGCTACATCGGCGTCCATATCTTCAGGGAAGTCTTTCCCAAGACGAATTACGGCTACGGTTCGGCGATCTCCGTCATCGTCCTCTATCTCACCATCGTCGTCTGCTGGCTGCTCTATGTCGGCCTGATTGCACCCCGCGTGAAGAGAGGTTGAAGCGATGAAGACCCGTTTTCCCTGGCTTCCGGTCGTCCTCTGGACCTTGATAAGCTTCGTCACCCTTTTCCCGATCTACTGGCTCTTCGTCATATCGGTGAAACAGCCGTTCGACCTGTTTTCGACGCCCGATGTCATTCTCCGGAGCTTCTTCTGGAAGAATTACCAGGACGTGCTGACCAATCCGACCTTGCGCGGATACATGCTCAACTCGCTGATCATTTCGTCGGGCAACGCGCTGCTCGTCACCACGCTCGGCTTCCTTGCCTGCTACGCCCTGACGCGCTTCGACCTCGCCGGCAAGGAAAGCATCTTCTTCTGGACGATCACCAACCGCATGGCGCCGCCGGCGGTCTTCCTGCTGCCGCTTTTCCTGCTGCTGACGCAGGTCTACAGGATCGGCGACTTCTCGCTCGCCGATTCCAAGTTGGGCATGATCCTGGTCTATTGCTCCTTCAACCTTCCCTTCGCCATCTGGACGCTGCGCCCGACCGTGGAAGGCATTCCGAAGGAATTGGACGAGGCGGCCTATATGGACGGCGCGAGCCCATGGACCGTGCTCTATGATATCATCTTTCCTTTGGCACGGCCCGGACTTGCGGTGACGCTGATCCTGACCTGGGTGTTTGCGTGGAACGAATATCTGCTGGCGGCGACGCTCACCAACTTCCATGCGCGGACACTCACCACCGGCCTGTCGGAATATGTGACGACGACGGGGACGGCCTGGGGCATCATGGCCGCGATCTCGATGCTGACATTGGTTCCGGCGCTCATCGTCTTTTCGGTGGTCCAGCGTCACATCGTCGCCGGCCTGACCTTCGGTGCCGTGAAAGGATGAAACGATGACGTCTCAATCAGAAAATAACGAACCCAAGCCAGGCTTCCTGCCAATCGAAACGAACTGGTTCGACCGGCTCTTCATCTCGATCGTGATCTGGGTCGCGCTCTCCCTGTTTTGGATGCGGTTCATCGAGCCGTTCGGGCTTTCCGTATGGTTCGCGGCGGCAATCTCGGCAGTCCTTGGCGCCTATATCGTCTGGAAGGGATGAGGCGATGAATTCCGTCAACGACATCAAGTCACAAATCGTGCTGCTTAGGGGGAACGACATTGGCAAACGTACAGGTTAGCGACGTCACCAAGAAATATGGCTCTCTTCAGGTCATGCATGGCGTCAGCGTCGACATCGAGGACGGCGAATTCGTCGTGCTGGTCGGTCCATCCGGCTGCGGCAAATCCACCCTGCTCCGGATGATCGCCGGGCTGGAGACGGTCAGCAGCGGAGATATCCGGATCGGCAGCCGTGTCGTCACCAATGCTCCCCCGAAGGAGCGTGACATCGCGATGGTGTTTCAGAGCTACGCGCTCTATCCCCACAAGACGGTCGCCGAGAATATGGGCTTTCCGCTGAAGATGGCCAAGCGTCCGAAGGCCGAGATCGCCGAGAAGGTCGGCAGGGCAGCCGAGATCCTCGACCTGACGCGTTATCTCGACCGTTATCCGAAGCAACTGTCGGGCGGGCAGCGTCAACGCGTGGCAATGGGCCGTGCCATCGTCCGCGATCCGCAGGTCTTCCTGTTCGACGAGCCGTTGTCGAACCTCGACGCCAAACTCCGCGTCACCATGCGCGTCGAGATCAAGGAGCTTCACCAGCGGCTGAAGACCACCACCGTCTACGTCACGCACGACCAGATCGAGGCGATGACGATGGCCAACAAGATCGTGGTGATGCGCGACGGCAGGGTCGAGCAGATCGGCAAGCCTCTCGATCTCTACGACTTCCCCGTCAACCTCTTCGTCGCCGGCTTCATCGGCAGCCCATCGATGAACTTCCTTCAAGGCCGCATAGCCACCCGCGACGGCAGGAAGATCGTCGTCACCGACCAGGGCATCGCCCTTCCGATGGCGGACACAAATGCGGATGAAGGACGAGCCGTTACCTACGGCATCCGACCGGAGCACATCACGATCGGCGAAGAAGGCGTTCCGGTCGAGGTATCGGTGTTCGAGCCGACGGGTTCGGAGACGTTGATCTTCGGCCGCACGGGAGGCGTGCCGATCGACGCCCTTATCCGCGAGCGTATCGAGGTCGACCCCGGACGGACGATGTACTTCCACATCGATCCCCGACGTGCGCATATCTTCGATCGGGAAACAGGCCAGAGACTTTAGGAGAACGATCCATGGAGTTCAAAGGAAAGACGGTGATCGTGACCGGCGCCGGAAAAGGCATCGGACGCGAAATTGTAAGGATGCTCGTCGAACGGGATGCGCAGGTCGTCGCGCTGACCCGCAGTGCTGCCGACGTCGAAACGCTGCGAGGGGAATTCGGCTGCCGGGCAATCCAGGTCGATCTCGCGGATGCCGATGCGACCAGAGAGGCGGCAATCGCTGCCCTTCCCGCAGATTTGCTTATCAACTGCGCCGGCACGACCGAGCTTCAGCCGTTCCTGGAGACAACCGTCGAAGCATTCGATCGTCTCGTCGCGGTCAACACGCGTGCTCCGATGATTGTCGCCCAGGAATATGCCCGCTCGCTGATCAAGGAGGGCCGTCCAGGCGCTATCGTCAATGTCTCGTCGGTCGCATCCTTCGTCGGCATCCCCGACCACGCTGCCTATTGTGCGTCGAAAGGTGGATTGGACGGCTTGACGCGGGTTATGGCAAAGGAACTCGCGCCTCACGGCATACGCGCAAACGGCGTCCACCCAACGGTGACGTTGACGCCAATGGCGGTGAAGGCATGGAGCGATCCCGAGAAGGCCGCAGGGATGATGAAGCGAATTCCCGTCGGTCGCTTCGCTGAGCCGGCAGACATTGCCGAGGTTGTTCTTTTCCTGCTCTCCGATCAGGCTGCCATGGTGAACGGCATATCGATGCCGGTGGACGGCGGCTATATGATTGCCTGAAGGTCAGGGCTAACGTGTCGTACGATCCTGCGATTGCAGCACGGGAAGCGGCGAGGTTGACCGCCGCACCAACCGACGCAGCTCATCTTGATCGACAAAGTGATCCGTCACTCCGGCCTCCTTATCCGGATGACTGAAGACAAGACCGTCGGAATCCTCAAGCTTCAGAGCTTGCTCGGTATTCATGATCCCCAGTGCCTGGCGCTCGTACTCGGACTCGAGCGCCGCCTCGACGATGGCTTTTTTCTTGCGCATGTCCATTTCCTCCGTTGCTCAATGGTAACGGACGGGCGGAGTCGCGGTTCCCATCAGGCGATCACGATATGAGACCCGTTGACACGACCGCCCCGTCGATACACGGCCATGCATCGCGCCGGCCAAGCTGATTTTTGCCCTCGCTGCGGGGTTAGGCGCTGCCACCAGCATGCCACTACGGCCGCCAAACACGAAAGCGGCCACATTTATCGCGACCGGCGCGATAAGTGTTCATGTCCGGGGAGCCTTCAACGCGCTGGCTCAGGCGCACCCCTTGAGGCTCCAGAGCAACGCCGGCAAGATGGGTAGAGGAGCTGCGATCGTTTCGACTGGCTTTTTATTCGTCAAGCAGTTCCCGCATCGAGAAATATTTTGACAATTAGCAAATTCTCACGAATTCGACCTCCAACAGCTTTCCTAATTTTTCGATGCTGCTCCCAATGTGTCCGACGCCGACTGCGCAATGATGCGCCGGTCCTTCGGCGTTCCAATTCTCGACGAACGCGCGCGCCCCGATTGGAAATTGATAGCGGCTGTTGGTGTTTCCAATTTCCAGGATGGGCCCGGGCACCGATTGTCCTTCGGCGCACAACAGCTTCACTTTTCCGGCGCACTCCACCACGGAGAGCAGTGTGACCGGGCCATTCTTAACCGACATTTCGACGCTAACGCCGGAGCCGACCTTACCGTGATAGACCTCCAGAGGACGGATCTTGGTTCGACCCTCTGCAATTTTGGTATGGCCTGGGCCATCATGGCCCATCAGGACCACATCTGCTTCGAAATCCATTGCATAATATTCGGTGAAGGAACCTCCGGCGCCAAAGCTGTCCATGATCTTCATGGCCTGCGCGTTCTTGATCTCATATTCGCCAGCAACGGGTATGCCTTCGGCGGTGAGCATCGAACAACCAACGATTACCGACGTGATGACGTCCTCGTATTCATGCCCGGACACCGATTCATAATAATAGGCGAGCGAGCCGAGACGCTTCGCGTCGACGAGTTTGCGCAGCGCGACAGCAGTTCTTGCCGCCCGCGCCAGTTCGTCCGGATCGCAATCCGGCTGCACGTCGAATTCCGTTCGGATTCTGTCCAAGCAGGCCGCCACTTCCGCCTCGCCAACGTCGCGTCTGAGGCGTGCTAGTTCGTCAATCTCCACCACTTCGATGTGTGTCCCGAATGCCGTGCTTTGAGCTGTGAGATCGGAATAGATATCGAGCATGCCGTTGTAATAGCGCCCCATGACGCCAAGGCGATTATGCGACATGACTTGGGCTACCCGTGCGGCCTCGATCCACTCCTCGATCTCGTTGTCGACAAACGGGTCATCGTTGAGAACGCCTGTTACTTGGTGGAACCGAATGCCCGCTCGAGTGAACACATTGGCAATCTCGGGCACCGGGCATGCAGCGCAGTGCGCCAGCCACTCGCCGGTCATGGCAGTCCTATTGCCGAGTGCGTTGAAGGACGCGTAATCGATCGCACCAGCCGGCTGCAGATTCAAAATAATGACCGGCACCTTTGCACGCCGAACAACCGGCAAGACGGTCGACGATAGAGCGTAGGTGGTGATGTAAAGGAAAATGATATCGACATCGGCCTGGCGAAACAAATGGCCGGCATCGACGGCCTTCTCCGGCGTATCGACGAGGCCAAGATTGACGACTTCGACCCCAGGCCGTTCCAGCTTGGACGCGACGACATGTACATATCCGCGCAGCCTTGCTTCGAGGCCGTCAAACTGCGGCCAATAGGCCTCCAGACCGATCCCGAACAGGCCGGCCTTCAAAGGGCGATCAGACATTCCATTTTCTCCTGGAATTATAGCGGGGTCAGCCCTGCAGGCGGACACGAAGCTGGTCGAGGCCCACGGCCAGAAGCAACACGACACCGCGCGTGACATCCTGCCAAAAACTGGACACATTCATGAGGGTCAGGCCGTTGTTCAGAGTTCCGAGGATCAGCACCGCAATCAGCGTACCCCAGACGCTTCCCCGCCCGCCAAAGAGGCTCGTGCCTCCAAGAATGATCGCGGCGATGATCGTCAGCAGATGCTGACTTGCTGCATTCGGGGCTGCCGCGCCGAGCATTGCTGCAAGAATGATACCAGCGGCAGCGCCTGAAATGCCCGAGATCACGTAGAGGATCATCTGGGTGCGCTCGACCGGCACGCCGAGAAGGCTGCTGGCCTCGGGATTGCCGCCGGTTGCGTACACAAACCGTCCGAACGGCGTCTTGGCAAGCACGAGCCAAAGGACGGCAAAGACGATCAGCATGACGATGACGGGAAACGGCACGAAAAAGATGCGACCTGAACCAAGCCAGTTGAAGGCCGGCACGAAAAGCGGCTTGCTCAAGCCACCCGTCATGACCATCGACAGGCCCGAGAAGATGCTCATCGTCCCGAGTGTCACAATCAGGGGATTGAGGCGCAGCTTGGTGACGATCACGCCATTCAAAATTCCGACCCCGGCGCCGATGACCAAGGCTGTCAGGCATCCAACCCAGATATTGATCCCGTTGGAATGAATCAATGCGACGATGACGCCGGCCAGTCCGGCAACGGCAGCCACCGACAGGTCGAGTCCACCGCCTATGATCAGCGGCGTTCCGGCTGCGGCCATGAGCCCGATAAAGGCCATGTTCGTGCCGATATTGGCAAGATTGCTCACCGACAGAAAGAACGGCGACAGCATAGCGAAAGCCGCGAGAAGGATGACATAGAAGCCCAGCAGGACCACGATCCCGGCGACCGGTCTGGCAAGGATCTCCGTCATCGACTGGCGTTGGCTGGTCGGCTTGGGTTCGCCCGCAACGATCGAGTTTGACTTGTTCATGCTTTCTCCAATTCGTTCGCAGCAGACACGGAGTGCGACTCCGCCGCCTGCATCAGCTCGGCGGCCGATGCATTGGCTCCCAGTGTGGCCACGGCCCGGCCTTCTTCGAAGACGATCGCTCGGTCGGCAAGACCGGCGACCTCCTCAGCGTCCGATGAGACGAGGAGTATGCCCAATCCGTTCGCTGCGAGCCGGCGGATCTCCTCATAAATCTCTCGTCGAGCGCCGAGGTCGACCCCGCGGGTCGGTTCCTCGAGAATGAGCAGCTTGGGGTCGCCGAGCAGCCATCGCACCAGGCACACTTTCTGCTGGTTGCCGCCGGACAGGAGTCTTATCTCCTGCTCCGGACCCGTCGTCTTGACGCGCAGGGTGCGGATCCAGTGTTGCGACATTACCCGCTCCCGATTGTCATCAACGAGCCCGAAGCGCGTAAACCGCGTGAGGTAAGGAAGGGTCGTGTTGGTACGGACGGTGAGGTTGGCAATCAGGCCTTGCCGCTTGCGCTCGGCTGCAACGAAACCGATACCGCTTCGAATGCTTGCCCGCGGGTTCGACAACGCCGTTTCGGCTGTCCCCATCCGGATTGAACGGACCTTCGCCCTGGGCTCCGCCCCATAAATGGCTCTGCCGACCTTCTCAATCCCGGAGCCGATCAGGCCGAACGCACCCAGGACCTCGCCGCGGCGCACCGAAAAGGACACGTCGCTGAGCCAGCCTGGCAGCGACAGTCCTTCGACAGTCAGGATCGTCTCGTCCGGCAGGAATTGCGACTTTGCCGGAAAAAGATCGCCGAGATCGCTTCCGAGCATCGCCCGCAGCACCTCTTCGTGACTGGTGGCGCTCGTCTGGAACTGGCCGCTCACCTCGCCGTCCCGCAACACGACGATCCGGTCGGAGAGGCGAAACACCTCGTCGAGGTAGTGGGAGATATAGATGATCGTGACGCCGTCGGCGCGAAGCGCGTCGATCACCCCGAACAGGGTTTCGGCATCTGCTTCTCCGAGTGCAGCAGTCGGTTTATCCATGATCAGAATACGAGCCTGGCCGGCCAATGCCCGGGCGATCTCGACGATCCGCTGCTCCGGAAGCGATAGCGATCCCATTCTCCGGCTCGCAGAGACATGACCGAGCTTCAGTCGGCCGAGCAGCGTCGTCGCCTGCCTCTGCATGGCGGCACGGTCGACGAAACTTATGCCGGCGATCTTGCGCTGGGGCATCGATCCCAACGCGATGTTCTCCGCGACCGACAAGTCCGGATGCACGGACAGTTCCTGCGGCATCAGGCGAATGCCCGATGCTATGGCCGCACGTGCCGACGTGATGTCGACTGCGGCCCCATCGATCTGTATCTGTCCGGCGTCGCAGGAATAGACGCCGGACAGGATCTTCATCAGCGTGGATTTGCCTGCACCGTTAGCCCCGAGCAGCGCCACGACCTCGCCAGCATCGGCCGAACAGGTGACGTTTTTCAGGACCTGCACGCCGGAGAAGGACTTCGTGACGTTGGTGATTTGGAGCCGCTCCACGCGGTTCTCCGTGCTCGATACAGTCTGCATCAGAATCGCCTCCGACCCCAGATCATTGCTTGGGGAGAATTGCCTCGTACCCCTTCAACCAATCCTCTTTTTTCAGACCAGAGAGGTAGCTTGCGAACTCTGCCTCGGGAAACGTGTAACCGTCGGCTTCGCCGGCGCACGCGAATTCCTTGTAGAATTTGCAGATGTTTGCCTTGGTTACCATCTGATGGGTGACGAAGGTTGCCTCCGGCACGGCCTTTCCGGCGAGCGCAGACAGCGCAATCGGAATGAGATAATTCCCGTAGCTGCCTGGAAACGAACCCGTCGCCGCCACGAGTTTCGGGTCCGTGGCAAGCGCCTCGGCTTCATCCGCGCCGTTGCCGACGGCGATGGCCTGATCAACACGTCCGGCTGCTCGGACGGCCTGCAGCATGCCCATGGTCGCCTGGTCGTTGATCGCGATGATCAGGATCGGCGCTCCTGGCGGAATGCGGCCGAGTACGTTGTTCATCTGGGTATAGGATTCCTGCAGCGTATTCTTCGTATCGATCTCGATGATGTGGTCGGCCGGGAAATCCTTGGTCAGGGCCAGGAAGCCGGCGCGCTGACCTTCCGTGCGCATGCGCGGGATGACGCCCGACTGGGGCAGTGCGCCGATGACGAGATAGCCGCTTTTTACCGTGTCCGCGCCTAATTGTTTTGCCGCAGCCGTTGCAAGGTAGGACCCGCCCATGAAACCGGACTTCGGATTGTTCACGCCGAAGAAACTTGCACCGGGCATGGGGATATCGATTGCCGTGACCTTGGTGCCGTCTTGCTTGAACACGTCCATCACGGTCTGACCGAAGTTTGCGTCGGTCTGAAACTCGATGACGTAGTCAACCTTGCGTTCGGCGAAAGATTTGGCATTGGCAAGCGCGGTCGGCCCATCGAGCCGGTTGTCGGCGACAACGAGTTCCACGCCGGCAGCATCGGCGTTTGCCTGAATGCCTTTCTCCACGAGCACGCCGAAAGCGATGTCACGCTGAAGATTGGCGAAGCCGATGCTGTACTTGCTGCCGTTTTTCGGAGGCGTCACTTTCGACGCGTCGGCGGCCATGGCCTTGAGAGCCTCGGCCGAAAGCATATTGCCGTCGAACTTCGCGGGATCGAACCCGTGGAAATCATCGGCATGGGCAGCAGATGCGGCGAGGCAAGCGGCTGCGACCAGCAGTCTGGCGTGAGTTTTCATATCTATTCTCCTCCCAGCCCCTACCCTCCCCGGCAGCGGCGATAGCTGATGCAATCAGCGTTTCGGCAAATTCGATCGACTTTGCCCTGACCTGATGACGGTACCATCGGCCCCACCTGTTGACACGACGCCAAAATCCACAAAAGTGATCATTTGCATACAAAAAATGATCCTAAAAAGGCGACGTCAAATGACGGAAAACTACTTCGTCTACATGCCTGACAACAGAATTTCTGCAGCATGGGGCTGCACCGCTGTCTCGACGGGCTATTCGGTCATTGCGCCGCACTCCAGTTACCCTCCGAGCCGTCATCCGGACGACCATCATTTCAGCTGGTCTCGAGGCCGCATCCTTCAGGCCTATCAGGTCGTGCTGATCAGCGCCGGCAGCGGGAAGCTCGAATTCGGCAACCTGCGCCGACAGGTGCGCGTCACGGAAGGATCGATTTTTCTCCTGTTCCCAGACGTGTGGCACAGGTTCGCGCCCGATCGGCGAACCGGCTGGACCGAGCACTGGATAGAGTGCCGGGGAACCGCTTTCGATTTTGCAGTGGATGCTGGCCTCCTGCATGTCGAACGCCCGCTCAACCCGGCAAGCGATGAGATCAATCATGTGTTCGCCGCCATCCATGACCTGGCGCGGCAGGATCCTGTGCTTCATCAGCTGGTGATATCCACGCTCGGGTTGCAGCTCCTTGCGCTGCTCTGCCGGCCGGACGATCTGGCAAGCGGCGCCGGCGCGCGCCTCGTCGATCGGGCGCGCATGATCCTGATGGAGCGCTGCGGAACTTCACAATCGGTCGAGGATCTCGCAGCAGAGATGGGGGTGAGCTACCCCTATTTTCGCCGGCTGTTTCGTGAGCAAACCGGGATGTCGGCGAAACAGTATCAAATGAACGTCCGCGTTCAGCGAGCACGCGACTTCCTGGTAAACACCGACAAATCCGTAAAAGAAATCGCCGGCCTTCTCGGCTTTCATTCCGCCTTCCATTTTTCCAGCCAATTCAAAAATGCGGTTGGCTGCGCACCGACGGAATATCGTAGGACCTCTGAGAATTGAGAGGTCTGCCGATCCGTGGCACCGCGCGACCCCAGACGTCGCTCAGTCCGTCTTCGACGTCAGGAACCAGCGGCAGCGTGCTTGATATGGTCCGACAAGGCTGCACGCCGTTTCGCGGCGTAGAAACGAGAGCGGCGGCGCGTCGGGCAATGGGAACCGCAGTTTTTGGAAGACCTCTTATTTCATTGAAAGCTAATTTGAACTTCGTTAGCTTCCTTTGCGGGAGGACTACAATGCAACACATTGATTCGATTACTGCCGAGCCTATCGCAGCGGCGAAGGTCTGGTGCATCGCGGACTTCTGCTCGCAGCACCGATTGGATGGCAAGGAGCAAGCCAAGCTTACTGCTTTATTCGGTGAGTTCGCGACCATCAGCGAACTCGTCCACAATGTAACGCGTAGATCAAGGTTAAGGTGAAGAGGCCGACCCGGCGAAACGGCTGACGTTCCATGCGCTCACCTGGCCGGCGGCACCAGCGAGCGTGCGATATCGATGATGTCGTCATGCGAGGTGGTCGGGTCTTCCCTGTTCCAGGCCATTACGATATGAGGCCCGTTGAAACGAACGCCCCGTCGATACACGGCCCGCCATCGCGCCGGCCACGCTGTTTTTGGCCCTCTCCACCCCGTTTGGCGCGGCTACCAATGTGCTACCACGGCCGCCAAGCAGACGCCTTTTTCCAAGGCCAAAAGTTCGCTAATTATGCAAGGAAATCAAAGTGGTGCCCAGGACCGGAATCGAACCAGTGACACGCGGATTTTCAATCCGCTGCTCTACCAACTGAGCTACCTGGGCTAACCTGCTTCCAATGGCTCCTTTCAAGAAAGGAACCATGGGGCCTTGGTTCACCCCGGAAGCGAGCGGGGTTATAGCATCTTGTTCGCCCATGGCAAGCGTCAAATGACTCTTTTTTGACGGTCTTGCCGGCTTTGCGGATTCATGAGGAAAAATAAGAGCTTCGCGGGTGGATTTCTCTAGTTTTCCTCATCCGGATAATCGGCCTTCGTCTCGTCGTCGGCAACCGGAATGGCATAGGCGCCGGTCAGCCAGCGGGAGAGATCGGCCTCGCGGCAGCGGTTGGAACAGAAGGGATAATGTTCGCGGTGGGAAGGTTTGCCGCATTCGGGGCAAGGGCGCGTCTTGCGCAGCGGTTCGACCTTGGCGGCCGCTTTCTTGTCTTCAGGCATATCGGTTCATCCTATGGGATTAGCCGTCGGGCTCAGCCCTCGGGCCACCGGCTATGCACATCGAAGCCCTCGCCGGTCAAAAGCAAAATGGTTTCATAAAGCGGCAGGCCGACGACATTGGTGTAGGAGCCCACCATCTTCTGTACGAAGGTGCCGGCGAGGCCCTGGATGCCGTAGGCGCCTGCCTTGCCGCGCCACTGGCCGGAGGCCAGGTAGTTCTCGATCTCGAAGCCGGAGAGACGCTTGAAGCGCACCTTGGTCTCGACGATCTTCTGACGGACCTTACGATCCGGGGTCACCAGGCAAACGCCGGTGTAGACCATATGGTTGCGTCCCGACAAGAGATGCAGCGAGTTCAACGCCTCGTCGGCGAACTCTGCCTTGCCGAGAATGCGCCGGCCGACAGCGACCACCGTATCGGCAGAGAGGATATAGCTGCCCTTCCAGGTGATATCGGTCTTGATGGCGGCAAGGGCTGCTTCCGCCTTCTCCGCCGAAAGCCTGCGGGCGAGCGAACGCGGGTGCTCCGACTTCTTCGGCGCCTCGTCGATATCCATCGGCATAAGGCGCGACGGCTCGATGCCGGCCTGGTTGAGCAGGTCGACGCGACGGGGCGAGCCCGAGGCCAGAATGAGCTTGTATTTCAGCGCCATGGAACCTCGACCATCGTCAGACGGGAGCAAAAACCCTTGCGGGGACCTTCGGGCAAACTTACTTGAAACGGTAGGTGATGCGGCCCTTGGTCAGATCGTAGGGCGTCATTTCCACAAGTACCTTGTCGCCGGCGAGAACGCGGATGCGGTTCTTGCGCATGCGGCCCGCGGTGTGGGCAATGATCTCGTGTTCGTTTTCGAGCTTCACGCGGAACGTCGCATTCGGCAGAAGTTCGGTGACGATTCCCGGGAATTCGAGGACTTCTTCTTTAGGCATATAAGTGTTTTCTTCCTGTGCGTTGAATAGGCAGCGCAGCGCGCGCCTTTAAAATTTGGGCGGAAACTACACAATCAACGCAGGTTTGTGAACCTCGTTGATCAGGCTTTCCTTTATTTGTTTTCACGCCGATTGCGCGGCAATGCCATTTCGTTTGAGTAGCCGGCTTTCGATGAGGCCGGCCAGGTGATCGCGGACCTCGCGGTAGCTCTCCAGAATCTGCTCGCGCGTTCCGATTGCAACCGTCGGATCCATGGTCGGCCAATAGACAACGTCGATCGCATTCGACCGCGTCAGCTCGAGTGCTGCATGGTGGGCCTGGGGCGACAACGTGATGATCAGATCGAAGTAATCATCCTCGAGCTCTTCCAGCGTCTGCGGCTGGCGGCGCCCAAGGGAAAGCCCGATCTCCTCGAGCACGACGTCCACGAAGGGATCGCGCTCGCCGGCGCGAACGCCGGCAGACCTGATATAGGTATTGGCCGGCAGAATGCTACGGGCGATCGCTTCGGCTATCGGCGAGCGGATGGCATTCATCCCGCACATGAAGAGGATGGCACCCGGCCGCTTTCCCTCCTCGACATCGGCGGCGCGCTCCATTGCCGTCATCCGCGCCAGTAGAGCACGCAGACCAGCGTGAAAAGGCGCCGGGCGGTATCGAAATCGACCTCTATCTTGCCGGCCAGCCTATCCTTCAGCGTCTGCGAGCCTTCATTGTGGATGCCGCGCCGGCCCATGTCGATCGCCTCGATGCGGCTCGGCGTCGACGAACGGATCGCTTCGTAATAGCTCTCGCAGATCATGAAGTAATCCTTGACGATCCGCCGGAAGGGCGTGAGCGACAGGATATGAGTGGCGACACCGCCACCCTCTTCGGTGGTGATGGCGAAAACCAGTTTCGAATCGACCAGCGAGATGTTCAGCCGGTAAGGCCCGCCGGCATGGCCGAGCGGCTCGAACCTGTTCTCCTCGATCAGATCGAAGATGGCGACGGCGCGCTCATGCTCGACATCGGGCGTCGAACGGCCGATCGTATCGTCAAGGACGACGTCGCAAAGCCGGAATTCGCCCTTCGCCATGCCCTCACCTTTCGAGGTTGAGGCGGATCGCGACCGATCGCGCATGGGCATCGAGGCCTTCGGAAACGGCAAGGGCGATCGCCGCCGGGCCGAGGGTGCGGAGCTGCTGCGGGCCGAGGCGCAGGATCGAGGTGCGCTTGACGAAATCGAGCACCGAAAGACCGGACGAGAAGCGCGCCGAACGCGCCGTCGGCAGCACATGGTTCGAACCGCCGACATAATCGCCGATCACCTCGGGCGTATGGGCGCCGATGAAGATCGCGCCGGCATTGCGGATGCCGTCGAGCAGCCGGTCCGGATCGGCAACGGCGAGCTCCAGATGCTCGGCAGCGATACGGTTTGCCAGCGGAATGGCCTGTTTCAGGTCGGAAACGAGGATGACTGCGCCGAAATCGCGCCAGCTTGCCGCCGCCGTCTCGGCGCGGTTCAGCGTCTTCAGCTGGCGTTCGACCGCCTGCTCCACCGCCTTGCCGAATGCGGCATCATCGGTGATCAGGATCACCTGGGAACTGACGTCGTGCTCGGCCTGGGCCAAGAGGTCGGCTGCGATCCAATCCGGATTGTTGTCCTTGTCTGCAATGACAAGCACCTCGGAGGGGCCGGCGATCATGTCGATGCCGACGGTGCCGAAGACATGGCGCTTGGCGGCGGCGACATAGGCATTGCCGGGGCCGGTGATCTTGGCGACCGGAGCGATCGTCTCAGTGCCATAGGCAAGAGCCGCGATCGCCTGGGCGCCGCCGACACGATAAATCTCCGTGACACCGACAAGCTTGGCGGCGGCAAGCACCGCCGGATTGACGGCGCCGCCGGTGGCAGGAACGGCGATGACGATGCGATCGACGCCGGCGACCTTGGCCGGCACCGCATTCATCAATACCGAGCTAGGATAGCTCGCGGTGCCGCCCGGAACATAGAGCCCGACCGCTTCGATCGCCGTCCAGCGCGAGCCGAGACCGACACCCATATCGTCCTCGTAGATATCGTCCTTCGGCAGCTGCCGGCGATGATGGGACTCGATGCGCAGTGCGGCGAGCTTCAGCGCCCCCAGCACTTCCGAAGGCACCGCATCGACGGCGGCGTCGATCTCTTCAGCTGTGACGCGCATCGGGACGGTGGCGTAATCGATGCCGTCGAATTTCAGCGAATATTCGGCCAGCGCCACATCGCCGCGGGCGCGCACGTCATCGATGATGGCGCGAACGACCACGTTCACATCCTCGGAGACTTCACGTTTCGTCGTCAGAAAGGCGGCAAAATGCTGCTCGAAACCTTCCGATGCCTGATCCAGCCAGATTGCCAAGGCCGATATTCCTTCTCAACTCGAAACTGCGATATTCAAACTTTAGGGCGTCAAACACTCATTGTTTTATGCATGTCGTTATCCCGGAACCGCTGCACACTTCCGGGCGACATGGATTAGCGGTGGCGAGGCTTGGAGGAAGCCTCCCAGGCGCCGCCGATATCGGCCAGCTGGACCTCGATACATTCGACATCGAGCGCAATCGAGGCCGTGCCGGACAGCGACAGCTCGACCGTGCCCTCCGGCCCCTCGCCCTTCTGCTCGAAGCGCAGCGCCAGCAGCGACAGCACCTCGTCGCGTTTGCCGCGATCGATGCCGAGCGAACGGACGGCAAGCACGCGCTTGAAAACCAGGACAGCACGGCGCCGCTCGAAACCCTTGCGCTTGCGCTCGGCACCTTCCCAGACGAAACGATTGGCGGCAAGCGCGAACTGCGCGCCGCGCGGCGACCAGTCGATGTCGCCGACCTTGAAGACGCTGTCCTGCATATGCGCGGACATGATCGCTAGATCCTCGCTATCGAGCGCAACAAGTTTCAGGTCGGTCATTCAGCCTCATCCCATAACCGGCCAAGGCCGGGCACCGCCGGAATGGCGATGCGTCAGACAAGGGAAATAAGGCGCGGCGACCAATTACGCAACCGGGATGAACGGCGCTTACTCGCTGATGCGCTCGACGATGGCGCCGCAGCGGGTCAGCTTCTCCTCGAGACGCTCGAAACCGCGGTCGAGGTGATAGACGCGGGAGACCGTGGTTTCGCCCTCGGCGGCAAGGCCGGCGATGACGAGCGAGACGGAGGCGCGCAGATCGGTCGCCATGACGGGTGCGCCGCGCAGGCGTTGGACACCCTCGATCTTCGCCGTCTGGCCGGACAGCGAGATCCTGGCGCCGAGGCGGGCAAGCTCCTGCACATGCATGAAACGGTTTTCGAAGATGGTCTCGGTGACATGCGAGACGCCGGAAGAACGGGTCATCAGCGCCATGAACTGCGCCTGCAGATCGGTCGGGAAGCCCGGGAAGGGATCGGTGACGATATCGACCGGCCTGATGCCGGCGCCGTTGCGCTTGACGCGCATGCCATTGTTGGTCGACGAGATTTCCGCACCGGCCCGGCGCAGCGTTTCCAGCGCGGTTTCGAGCAGCGCCACATCGGTATTTTCGAGCACGACGTCGCCGCCGGCCATGGCGACGGCCATCGCATAGGTGCCGGTCTCGATGCGATCCGGCAGGACGCGGTGGCGGGCGCCGGAGAGCGAGGTGACGCCTTCGATGGTGATCGTCGCGGTACCCGCGCCCGATATCTTGGCGCCCATGGCGTTCAGGCAGTTGGCGAGATCGACGACCTCAGGCTCGCGGGCGGCATTGCCGATGACCGTCGTGCCGCGGGCAAGCGTTGCCGCCATCATCACCACATGGGTGGCGCCGACGGAAACCTTCGGGAAGGTGTAGCGTGCGCCGATCAGGCCGCCGGCAGGCGCCTTGGCGTTGATATAGCCGGCATCGATCTCCATGGTCGCGCCGAGCGCCGTCAGGCCCTCGATGAAGAGATCGACGGGACGCGTGCCGATGGCACAGCCGCCTGGCAGCGAAACGCGGCAATGACCTTCGCGCGCCAGCAGCGGGCCGATGACCCAGAAGGAGGCGCGCATCTTCGAGACCAGTTCATAAGATGCGGTCGTATCGACGATGGTGCGGCAGGTGAAATGGATCGTGCGCGAATAGGAATCTTCCTGGCGCTCGCGGCGGCCGTTGACGGCTACATCGACGCCGTGATTGCCGAGGATGCGCATCAAGAGTTCGACATCGGCCAGATGCGGCACATTTTCGAGCGTCAGCGTATCGCTGGTCAGAAGCGAGGCGATCATCAGCGGCAGTGCGGCATTCTTGGCGCCGGAAATTGGAATGATGCCATTCAGCTCATTACCGCCGACGATTCTGATACGATCCATGTGCGCTTACGGGCAGCGCCCGCCTTTCCTGAAAGTTCTGCCTTGAAATAAGGAGTGAGGTGTTTAGGGGATTTATCGAGACGCTTCAATTCGCGACGGACGGAACATTACGATTCGTCCATTTTTGCGGCGGGCAGTCCATTTGTTTCGTCGGCCTGGCCGGAACGGCGGGCGCGCACCTGCTGTTTGCGTCGCCCCAGATTTTCCCTGAGCTTTTCGGCGGCGCGCTCGCGGCGCAGTTTCGCCTGTGCCTCGATCGCCTGTTTGCGGCTCTGATGGCCGGTTTCGGTCTTTTCGTTCATGCGACAGGATTAGCTGAATTCGCGCCAATCCAAAAGGCCCTTCGCCGCAATCGACGCAAAGTTGGAATTTGCGGCTTGCACTGGCCGCCAAGCTGTGGCAATAGCCCCCCGTTCTCGCGATTGAGCCACTGGCTCGCACGGGTTCTGGTCCTGCTGCCGTAGCTCAGTGGTAGAGCACACCCTTGGTAAGGGTGAGGTCGGTGGTTCAATCCCACTCGGCAGCACCAGTTTTCTCAGGCAGAACACCGACCTGCAATCGTGATGCTGCCGGGCAAAGCCCAGAACAGAATGCGAATCGCCGCAAAAATCCGTACAGTCCATTCGCTATCGTTCTGACTTTTGGGCCGGTGGTGATTTGACGCCACGTTTCCGTCAATCCGACAATACAATATTTTCGGCCTGGGTCTTTCCGTCGGCCCTGCGTGTTACTTGGTATCTAACAGGGTTCCCCTCACACATTGCCTCCCACAGAACGTCGCCGACGGCCGACCTGGCAACGTAGGTTTCTGTGCCAAATGGATCGGCCAGAAAGCCGAATGTGGGTTTCCTGCCGTTTTCTTTTAGACGGCCAACAGATCCCTGCCCATCCAGGGCCGGCAGGAGGGCCGATATGCTGTCTGCGAGAGCTGAAGCTTCGGCCTTATCTACCGTGCGCTCGATCTTTCTTATAGTCGCAAGCGATGAGAACAAGTGGCCGATCATAGTCGGATCCAAAGTCTCCCGTTTCACTGTACGCATGAAGGCATTGTATTCGCATACGATCGAGGCGACCTCGGGGTGGAGGCTTCGCGCCAATAGGTACTCCAAATTTCGGGTGTAGGCTTGGATACGGAGATCAGTGAGAATTGTTGCTTCCCGTGAGTTCCGCACACCTCTTTCCTGAGCTTCTGCCAATAGCTTATGAGCCTGCTCAAATCGGTGTGCATAGATGTTCGTGCGCGCTAGCTCTCTCTGGATCTCATTGGAGCTGGGGTCTAGCTCTAATGCCCTCCCAAACGCTTCCTGAGCGCCGTCGAAATCATCGTATGCACGCAAAAGGAAGCCGCCGAAGAAATAAAAGATTTGAGGCTGATCGCCTGCCAGTTCCACCGCAGCCTCATAGCTTAGTTTGGCCCTGGCGAAATCCGACTGCCGAAAATAGACGAAAGCTTCGGCGCGATAGACCTCGAAGTATTCGGGATTAGAGATTTTAGCGTCTTCCAGAAGCGTAATGGCTTCTTCAAAAAAACGCTCTTTGGCAAGAACAGCTGCTTTCCGAAGTTTTTGGACGGCAAGCGCCTCTGATGGCGAACGAACGGTGAATGACCGAATACTATAGCGATCTCGATGTGCCGCTCCCTGCTCGGACTGGAAGGTCGATGAGACGGACTTGTACTTGGAGATGATTGAATTGCTGTCTTGTGGGCTGAGATCCAATACGCGAATGATGTATGATCTGGCAAACGGTCGAATCTGATAGCTCGTTTCATGCATATTTTCAGTCGTCCGCTCGATAAGCGAATACTGCAGCAACTCAGCGATTCCTGCTTCGATCGTCGTGGCTTCGAGGGACGCAACGTGTTGAACAACTGCCTGTGATGCGGCACGGGGAAGAGTAGCCATAATCGAGAGCACCCGTTGCGCGTTTGGCGACAGTGCCTCGTATATGTTTTCCATGCAGAACCGAAGTGCAATCTCGGGATTCTTGACGATGGAATGCGGGGAAAGGCCTGCCATCACTCCGAGACAAAACCATTTGATCAGCAATGGCTTGTTTCCAAGCCGCGAGGCAAAATGCTTCAATTCCTCGTTGGAGTGCCCCTTTAGGCTTTCGATCCCGTAGGTATTGAGCAGGCTGCGCAAATAGCTCAACGCCTCGGAGTCGGAAAATGCCCCGACATGCATGGTGAGGTCGGCACCAAGAGGAATGCGCGACGTGAACACGACCTTGCTTTCGCCCGGAACGTCTGTCGCAAAAGATGTTATCGACTCATCCAGAACCGTTTCGAGGTTGTCGATCGCAAGAAGAATTTTGTTATTTTCTAGGAGCAGGCGAACTCGCTCGAGTGGATTTGCCGCCCCCGGTTCGAAGACCGATGCAACCTCACTAAAGAGGGCAAGGGAGGTCGTTATCGCATTTTCGATCCGTTCTATTTCACCAACCGTCAATCGTGACGACTTGGCCGAAACCCAAACGATCGCATCGAAAGGGTGATCGTTCGAGTTGATGAGTCCGTACAACGTTTGAAGTGTGATTGCGGTTTTGCCATTTCCACCGTCGCCGAGGACGGTAACTACCGGATGTCTGCTGAGGATCTTTTTCTTGAGCTCGGCTTCCAACTGCGGACGCGGGAAGAAACCCGTGTCATCATAATCCGGCACCGGAAGATTATGAAAAACTTCCGCGCTGTCCGCTGTCTCGATAAACGAAATGGCAAGATTGCCAATTGAGTGGGGATCCCTGTTGTACTTATTGAAAGCAGCTGAGAGGCTTGGCCAATAAGAGGGGCTTTTTATAAGATCGCTGGCTAGCGCAAAGGAGCGTGAGTATTCTTCGATCGTCAGCGGGCGGCCGTGCATCACTGCATTCCGGACGGCAATGCAGGAGATGAAAGCCGAGTGTTTACTCTGATAGTGCTTTCGCTCGGCGTCTGATAGAAGCGCCTTGCTCCGAAGCAATACGGAGTACTTGTCCCCTATATCCAACCGGTGCAGTAGGTCGAAATCCGTGAGACCCTCGCGGGCGAGATCATTCTCCTTTAGTCGGCCGAGCGTCTTCTCTCTTTCGTCGGGGGTTAGGATGGAATCTTTTGCCTGCAGAATCGAACGCAGGCGAAGCACTAAATCCTGCTCGATAGAATCAAAAAAAACGAACAGCGCGATCCGCTGATAGCTAGCCATCATACCCCTCCCCATGAGTGATTCCTCGAACATACTAACCGCCTACCAAGGGCTGTAAACACTATTATCTTCATTAAATCACAGGTTTATCAGCCATTGATTTGGGTCTACAGTGATGCCTCTGCGCTAAGGTAGACATTTCGCCCTCACCGTCATCAACCGATCCACCATTGCTGACGGCAAAAATCGCGCTAGAATATTAACTATCGCAAAGTCTCCCCGGAGGAACCGGGAGATGCTGCACCCTTGTTTCTGTCGACAATAGTGGAGGAGTATCGATGGCAACTGAAAGATGGAACAGCCCGGTCACGGTCGGTTTCGAAGGTGCCGATGCACGAACGGTCAATGGGCCGTTCGATGCGCTGAAATGCCTGGCGGATCTCTGGCCGAGTATGCGCGGGCTTCGTTACATCAAGGCACGCAGCGCCTGCCGGGCGGCGCTCGATGGGCGCAAGAGTTTGGAAGAAGCAAGAGCCGAGTTCTTGGCGGCAGCCGAAGAGGCGAAGCTGAAGCTGCATTAGCAGTTCGGCAAGGAATTTCGGGCGATTTTCGCCTTCTGGGCGCGTTGGCGTGCCGGAATAGAACAATGCTTTAATTTTGGTTTAACCCTGCAACAAGTGCACGCCGGGTTTTGTTGCAAAGGGCGTTGCGCCTGCTACAGTTGCATCAATAGAAGACGACCAGCCATCATGATGATGGTTAGAGGCTCGTCACCTCTGCGGAAGCGCAGGCGAGCCTCGTCCGAGCAGGACCGCCTTTGTTCAGCAATCCGCGCCGCTCTCATTCTCGATCTCGACATAACCGACGCCGATGATCGTGCCGTCCGCCGCGCGGATGAAGGAGGGGAGATAGTGCGGCTCTACCGGCTCGCAGGCGACGGTCCCGGTATATTCGTTGAGGGCGATCTGGTCCTTCGGCAAAGCGGAATAATCCGTGCCGGTTTCGAGCGAGGCATGGGCGGAGCCGGCAAGGACACCGCAACCCACTATCAAGGTCGTTGCCCAGAGGCGAGGAAGCAGCTGCATGGGAGTCTCCAGCGTTTAGGTCCGGCATTTCAACACGCGGGAGAGCACTTGGTTCCCTTTATGCATTGCAAGGACAGTTGAGCACAGGGCCGGCGCAGCATCCGATCTTTCGACTTCAGCGTCGCAGCAGGCGGCTGCGCACATAGCCTCGTCCGACGACGCTCTCTGCGATCTCCATCGCCCGCTCGACATCACCCCGCCGGCGCACGGAACCTTCCAGGATGACATATGAGCCTAAAGTGGTGACGATGATGTCTATGGCTTCGATATCGCCTGCCGCATGAAGTGCGCACTCCACCGAGGCGCGTGTTGCCGCGTCGATGTGATCCTGCCGGCCGGATTCGCCATAGTTCGTGAATGCTGCAAAGCCGAGCACAGTGACCGTCTCCTGATGTCAGTTGATATCGGTTAACCCGCGGCGAGGCATTTCGTTGCGGTGCGCCACGCATGGAGGAGCCTATTCGAGAGCGCTTCCTATGGACCCTGGCATGGACGACCCTTGGCGAAAGACGTCGCGACTTCCATATCTGGCTGCAGTCGAAAGAGGGATGACGACGATGAAAGCGCTTCTGTCCGCCTTGTTTGCCGGGGCAATGCTTGCCGGCTGCTCCACGGCCGATGCGCCAGCGCTGGAACCCATTCCCGGCAGCATTACGTATGGCGGCCAGCCGCGAACGAAGCTCACCAAGTCGCCGGTCGGCAGCGCCGTCTACAACCAGTTCTACAACGGGACGGGCCAGCGCGTGGAGGAAACCTATATCCTTCAGCCCGACCGCAGCCTGAAGCTGGTGCGGCGCGAGATCGGTCCGGATTTCCCCGACTGAGATGTTGCTCGCGCGCCGCAGCGCTTGACAGAGGCCGCAATCGCGAACATTCAAGGAACATCTAATCTTTCCGCAGTGATTCTGCGGGAGCCCAACCGGACGGCTGGATGTATCTCGAAAAGCTCAATCCGCAGCAGCGCATGGCCGTCGAGCACGGCACGCTCATCGACGGCAGCCATATTGCCGGGCCGCTGCTGGTCATTGCCGGCGCCGGCTCGGGCAAGACGAATACCTTGGCGCATCGCGTCGCCCATCTCATCGTCAAAGGCGCTGATCCCCGCCGCATCCTGCTGATGACCTTTTCGCGTCGGGCAGCAGCCGAGATGGCGCGGCGTGTCGAGCGCATCTGCCGCGACGTGCTTGGTTCGAATGCCGGCGTCATGGCGGATGCGCTTTCCTGGTCCGGCACCTTCCACGGCATCGGCGCCCGGCTGTTGCGCGATTATGCGGAGCAGATCGGTCTCGATCCTGGGTTTACCATCCACGACCGCGAAGACAGTGCCGATCTGATGAACCTGATCCGGCACGACCTCGGTTTCTCGAAGACGGAAAGCCGTTTTCCCACAAAGGGCACCTGCCTTGCCATCTATTCCAGGGCGGTGAATTCGGAAACCGCGCTCGACCTCGTGCTGCGCGACGTCTTTCCCTGGTGCGCGACGTGGGAGAAACAGCTGCGCGAACTTTTCGCCTGTTATGTCGAGGCCAAGCAGAGCCAGAACGTGCTCGATTACGACGATCTGCTGCTCTACTGGGCGCAGATGGTTGGCGAAGCGATGATTGCCGAGGATATCGGCAGCCGCTTCGACCATGTGCTGGTCGACGAATATCAGGACACCAACCGGCTGCAGGCCTCGATCCTGCTGGCGCTGAAGCCCGGCGGCCAGGGGCTGACCGTCGTCGGCGACGACGCGCAGTCGATCTATTCCTTCCGCGCCGCGACGGTGCGCAACATCCTCGATTTTCCCGCCGCCTTCAGCCCGGCCGCCAATATCGTCACGCTCGACCGCAACTACCGCTCGACGCAGCCGATCCTCGCGGCCGCCAACGCCGTCATCGATCTCGCCTCGGAGCGCTTCACCAAGAACCTCTGGACCGAGCGGCAATCCTCCGAGCGGCCGCGCCTCGTCACTGTGCGCGACGAGGCCGAGCAGGCGCGCTACATCACCGACATGGTTCTCGACAATCGCGAGGAAGGCCTCACGCTCAAGCAGCAGGCCGTGCTCTTCCGCACCTCGCATCACAGCGGGCCGCTGGAGGTCGAATTGACCCGGCGCAACATTCCCTTCGTCAAGTTCGGCGGGTTGAAGTTCCTCGACAGCGCACATGTGAAGGACATGCTGGCCGCCCTTCGCTTCGCGCAGAACCCGCGCGACCGGGTGGCGGGCTTCCGGCTGATGCAGATCCTGCCGGGCGTTGGGCCGTCGACGGCGCAAAAGGCACTCGACCTGATGGCCGAAGACGCCAGCCCGATCTCTGCTCTTGCCGCCATGCCGGCGCCGCCGCGCTCCGGCGAGGACTGGACTGATTTCGTTGCCATGCTGCAGGAGATGAAGTCCGGCAAGGCAGGCTGGCCGGCGGAGATCGGTCTGGCGCGGCAATGGTATGCGCCGCATCTGGAGCGGCTTCATGAGGACGCGACGACGCGGCAGGCCGATCTGCTGCAACTCGAGCAGATCGCTAGCGGTTATGCCTCGCGCGAGCGTTTCCTCACCGAACTCACCCTCGATCCGCCGGATGCGACCAGCGACCAGGCGGGCGTGCCGCTTCTCGACGAAGACTATCTCATCCTGTCGACCATCCATTCCGCCAAGGGCCAGGAATGGACGAAGGTCTTCATGCTGAACGTCGTCGACGGCTGCATACCGAGCGATCTCGCCGTCGGCACCACCGCCGAAATCGAGGAGGAACGTCGGCTGCTCTATGTGGCGATGACGCGCGCCCGGGATGGTCTTGACCTCGTCGTGCCGCAACGCTTTTTCACCTATGGGCAGAATTCGCAGGGCGACCGGCACGTCTATGCCTCACGAAGCCGCTTCATTCCGGCCACCCTGCTGCAGTTCTTCGAGGCCTGCAACTGGCCGCAGGGAAAATCGGAGGCAGCTCAAGCCCGGGCGCGGCAGGTGCGCATCGATGTCGGCGCCCGCATGCGCGGCATGTGGCGATAACTGGATAGCGTTCAGAGTGAAAGCGGCGGCTCGGCCGGTTTTAGGAATTGCTCGACCCTAGCCACCTCCACAGCCTCGACTGATGCCGGCGACCATTGCGGATTGCGATCCTTGTCGATGACGGCAGCGCGGATGCCCTCGAAGAAATCCGGATTATCCAGCATCTGCAGACAGGCGCCGAGTTCACGGCCGAGGCATTCGGCAAGCGAGGCGCTGCGGCGGCCGGCTCTGAGCAGCCGCAAAGCGAGCTTCAGGCTGGTCGGCGAACGCGTCAGCATCACCCGGCGCGTCTCAGCGGCGAATTCGCCTTCCTCCTCGGCGAGTGCTGCCAGGATTTCCTCGACGCTGTAGAAACGGAATGTGCGATCAATCACCGCCGCGTTCTGCCGCAGCCGACCTTCTCCCGCGGGCTCCGCAAGAGCTTGTAACACGGCATCAACATCGCTCGACGTGCTGGCGCGCGGCAGCGCCGAGAGAGCATCGCTCACTTCGCCCAGCCGCGACGAAGCGATCTGAAGGTCGGCAAGGCGAGCGTGGATCGCGTCGGCAGCGCCGATATCGAGCCCCGTCAGGCCGAGCCATGTTCCAGCCTCGCCGGGGCCACGCGGCAGCAGCCAGGTGGCGCCGACATCCGGGACATAGCCGATGCCGGTTTCGGGCATGGCAAGCCGCGTGCGCTCGGTGACGATGCGGTGGCGGCCATGCGACGACAGGCCGACGCCGCCGCCCATGGTGATGCCGTCCATCAGCGCGACATAGGGTTTGGGATAGGCGGCAATCATATGGTTGAGGCGGAACTCCTCACGCCAGAAGCTTGCCGCCAGGCCATCGCCGGCGCGGGCGCTCTCATGCAGGGCGCGGATATCGCCGCCGGCACAGAAGCCGCGTTCGCCCTCTCCCGTCGCCACGACGCTCGCCAACTCGGGATCACCGGCAAAGTCGTGAAGGGCCGCAGTGATCGCCCGGATCATCGGCAGGGTCAGGCTGTTCAGCGCCCGCGGCCGGTTGAGGCGGATGATAGCAGCAGTCCCTCGCCGCTCAATGATGACTTCGCCGTCTTGCATGGTCCACCTCATCTGTTGAGACCATGAATAGACGACGGTGAAGCATCACTCCAGTCGATTTGCGGCGGATCGAGATCGATCGTTCAGGCAGACAGCGAATTACGGGCGGAGGCATCGGCCTCGCACCGGGCGGCGTAATCGATGGCAAGTTCGAGCGGCAGCGGCCGCGAGAAATGATAGCCCTGCGCCAGACGAACGCCCATCGCCTTCAATCCCTCGGCGATCTCTTCGCTTTCGATGCCTTCGGCGACGGAGGCAATGCCGAGATTCTGGCAGAGATTGGCGACCGAGCGGGTGATGTTCATGCAACGGGCGTCACGATCGAAATTCACCACGAAGGACTTGTCGATCTTCAGCTTGTCGAAGCCGAGACGATGAATATGGCTGAGGCTCGAATAGCCGGTGCCGAAATCGTCGAGCGCGATCGAGATGCCGGCAGCGCGCAGCATAGTGATCACCTGGTCGGCGGTGTCGAAATCGGAGAGCAATGCGGTCTCGGTAATCTCGAATTCGATGCGCTTCGGATCAATGCCGGAGCGGGTGATCATGGCCAGCAGCGCCATCGAGGTCTCGTGGTCGCAGATATCGCGCGCCGAGAGATTGAAGGACAGCCTGAGATGCCGTGGAATGATCGCCAGCGCTTCGAGCGCCTTGGCGAAAAGGATGCGCGTCATGCGGCCGATGACGGCCGTGCGCTCGGCCGCCGGAATGAAGGCGTCTGGACTGATGCGGCCGAAGCGGGCGCTGTCCCAGCGGGCGAGCGCCTCGTAGGCGACGACGCGGCCGCTCTTCAGCTCGACGATCGGCTGATACTCGAGTTTCAATTCCTTGGCGAAATCATTCGCCTGCAGCTCGAGTTCGATCAGGTAGCGCTGCGTCAGGATCTTCTCGTGCTCGGCCGAGAAGAATTCGACGCCGCTGCTGCGCTTGCTCTTGACCTGGTAGAGGGCGAAATCCGCCTTCTCGTAGAGATCCTCGGCGGCGTAAGTGCCGATATCGGGATAGACGATGCCGCAGGAGCCGAAAACGCGGACCGAGCCGTCGGGAATTTCGAAAGGGTCGCGGACGGCCGCACAGAGCGCCAGGCCGAGATCGGCGATCGCCTTGCGTGTCATCGAACAGGGGAAGATGATCCCGAACTCATCGCCGCCGAGACGGGAGACGATGCCCTCTTCGCCGACCAGCGCGACGAAGCGGCGCGCCGTCTCCTTGAGCACGAGGTCGCCGGCGGCATGGCCGAAGACGTCGTTAACAGGCTTGAAGCCGTCGAGATCGAGAATGCCGAGGACGGGCGGCGAGGACGGATCCTTCTGCAGCCGTTTTTCCAGCGAGAGAAAGAAGCTGCGGCGATTGGCAAGGCCGGTCAGCTGGTCATGCAGCGCATTGCGGCTGTTGACGAGGTTCAGTTCCTCGGCCTCCGCCTGCTTCTTCTTCAGCTCCTCGGTCAATTGCACGAGACCGACGAAATTCTGGAAATAGCTGTTGATCACCCTGAGGAAGGGCAGGATCAGGAAGAGGCCGCTGATGGCCGTCGCCACGAAAACGGGATTGCCTGAGAACAAGAAGGTCGCGACCATGGCCGAGAAGGTGATGACCGTGGTGAGCGCCGCCGCCATCGGCAGGTGCATCAGGCAAAAGATGCAGGAAATGCCCGTCACGACGAGGAAATAGGCGATCTGGCCCTGCTGGGAAGCGTCGCCATATTGGTAAAGCGCGATCGCCCAGCTGCCGAAAGCGACGGCCAGGATGCCGGCCCCTGATATCGTGAGCTTCATCAGCCTGTAGGCCCGCTCGGCGGTGACGTTTTCCTTGCCCCGGATCTCCCACCAGCAGAGACGGAAGACACAGACGACGCTCAAGGCCACGGGAATGTAGAGCGAGAGCCAAAGGGGCGCGGATTTGAGGTGGGTGATCGCCACCGCAAGGGCGTTGATGACCAACAGGACATAGAGAATGGGAATCTGCGACGACAGGGCCCTGAACTGCGCCAGCAGAAGCGTCGGATTGTCTTTTTGCAGCTGCAATGAGGCCAGAAAGTTCTTCATCTTCTCTTTTCCGTTGGCCAGAGCCAGCCAGAGAAAGCTTGATTTTTCCTTATTCACGTGACGGCATGCGGCCCCCGCGGGCGCGGGGATGATAAACGGGTTCCTGGATCAGAAGGACGCGGCGGCGAGTGCCCGGTGGATGCTGTGCAGGTCGTCGACATTCTTGTTCGAAAGGAACAGTTCCCAATCGAGCGAGCTCTGGACGATGGTTTCCAGCGAATCGTATTTGGGCTTCCAGTCGAGCACCTGCCGGGCGAGGGAAGCGTCGGCGACGACGCTTGCCGAATCGCCGGCGCGCCGCGGCGCCATGTGGATCTTGAAGGAATGTCCGTGCAGGCGGGTGACCATGTTCAGCACGTCGAGCACGGAATAGCCGCTGCCATAACCGCAATTGGCAACGAGTGAACCCTTATCCCTGCGCAGGTGCTGCAGCGCTTTCAGATGCGCATCGACAAGATCGCTGACATGGATGTAGTCGCGCACGCCGGTGCCGTCATGGGTGGGATAATCGATGCCGTAGACATTGACGCTGTCGCGCCTGCCGAGCGCTGCCTCGCAGGCGACCTTGATGAGGTGCGTGGCGCCTGAGGTCGACTGGCCGGCGCGGTGGTGCGGGTCGGCGCCGGCGACGTTGAAGTAGCGAAGCGCGACATAGTTGAAATCATAGGCGGCGGCGGCGTCGCGCAGCATGAACTCGGTCATCAGCTTCGACTGGCCGTAAGGATTTTCCGGGTTGAGGGGGGCCGTCTCCTTCACCGGCAGGTCGGTCTTTTGCTGGCCGTAGACGGCCGCCGTCGAGGAGAAGACGAAGTTGCGGATACCGGCCTTGACCGAAGCGCTCAGCAGCGCCCGGGTCTTGCCGGAATTGTTGTCGTAGTAGGAGAGCGGATCGGCGACCGAGACCGGGACGACGGCGGAGCCGGCGAAATGGATGATCGCCTCTATGTCGTTTTCGATGAAGACCTTTTTCAAAATATCGGGATCGGCAACGTCGCCGAGATAGAAGCGCGCCGCCGGCGCCACGGCCCAGCGAAAGCCTGTGGAGAGACGGTCGAGCACGACCACATCCTCGCCTGCATCCAGCAGCGCCCAAACCATGTGACTGCCGATATAACCGGCCCCGCCCGTCACCAAAACCGCCATGTCCCGCATCCCTGCTTTCGTTTTTTAGAAGCAGGGGCATCAGGCGCCGGTTTTTCTTTCCAATTTTCTTATCGCACGGCCTTTGGAAGGCCTTTGAACGGGTATGTTTGGAGTCGTGGTTAGAGGCCGATTTCGGGCTTTGCTAGAGTTTTATCGATCCGGCGATTTCGGCACAAAATCGGCTTGGCCGACGCTTCTCAGAGCTTGAGGATATAGTTGCAGAGGCGCTCGGCCGCGACCGCAACCTGCGTGGGGTCACGTAGGAAGCAGGCGCGCAGGAAGAGTTCGCCGCCCGGTCCGAAGGCTGTTCCGGGTGCAAGCCCGACGCCTGTCTTGTCGACGATGTCGAGCGCTGCCTTGCGGCTGTCGGCGACGCCGTCGATCTTCAGGAAAGCATAGATCGCGCCATCCGGTTTCAGCGTCTCGACGCGGTTCGTGGCAATTAGCGCATCGCAGAGGATATCGCGGGAGCGGGCCGCCTTGGCAATATTGGCAGCGACGAAATCGTCGCCTTGATCAAGGGCTGCGACAGCGCCCTTCTGCATGAACTGCGCCACCCCCGATGTCGAATACTGAATGAGGTTTTCGAGCACCTGGCCCATTTCAGGGGGCGCGACGATCCAGCCGACGCGCCAGCCGGTCATCGACCAGTTCTTCGAGAAGGAATTGACGAAGATGATCTTGTCACCCTCGTCCATCACATCGAGGAAAGAGGGCGCGCGGCCGCCGGCAAAATAATAGCGGGCGTAGATTTCATCTGCCAGGATCCAGAGGTCATGCTTGCGGGCAAGCGCCAGGATATCGCCAAGATCCTGCTTCGTTGCCGTCCAGCCCGTCGGGTTCGACGGCGTGTTGATGAATATGCCCTTGGTCTTCGGGGTGATCGCGGTTTCGATGCGGCCAAGATCGACCGCCCATTTGCCACCTTCAAACTGCAGCTCGACACTGAGCGAACGCGCACCTGCTATCTCGAGGGCGGCGGCAATGTTCGGCCAGGAAGGCGAGAGGTAAACCAGTTCGTCGCCGGGCGAGGTCAGCGCCTGCACGGCGATCTGGATCGCCTGCATGCCGGAGCCGGTGACGTAGAAATGCTCGACCGGAAGCCGGATTTCGAAATGTCTGTTGTAATAATCGGAAAGCGCCTGGCGAAGCTCCGGAATGCCGCGCTGCCAGGTGTAAAAGGTCTCGCCGGCGGCAAGCGCATCCATCGCCGCTCTGCTGATGAATTCAGGCGTCGGCAGATCGCCCTCACCCACCCAGAGCGGCAGCAGGCCTTCGCGGCCACGGGCATAGTTGACGAGTTCGACGATCCCGCTTTCGGGCGCCGCCAGGGCGCGCGGGCTGAGGCTGCTGACAATCGACATGCATATCTCCGGTTTCCGCCTTCATAGCGGATTTGCGCCGGCAAATCCCATGACATCCAGTGATGGCATATCGATTTTGGTGATGAATAAGCCCGGCCGAAGCGGACGGGATCAAGCCGTCGGGCGCGTGGCGAGAAGATCGCGGATTTCCGTCAGCAGCTGAACGTCTGCCGGCGGCGCTGGCAGCTCCTCCGGTGCCGCCTTTTCCTGGCGCTCGACCTGGGCACGCAGGGTGTTCACGCCCTTGACCATCAGAAAGATGATCCAGGCGAGAATGAGAAAGTTGATGAGCACGGTGAGGAAGCTGCCATAGGCAAACACCGCTCCCTGCTCGCGGGCGGCGGCGAGCGACTGCGCGTTGACGGCCGACGAGAGTGGGAGGAAGTAATTCGAAAAATCGAAGCCGCCGAAAATGGCGCCGACGATCGGCATAATAAGGTCATCCACCAAAGATTTGACGATGCCGCCAAAGGCGCCGCCGATGATGACGCCGACTGCAAGATCCATGACATTGCCACGGGCGATAAAGGCCTTGAACTCATTGAGCATCGGATCCGTCTCCCTTTGATACAATTGTGTTAATTAGCTACATCTTCATTGCAATTAATCAATCGGCAATCGCAATTATTCGGCAATACCTCCCCCGCGGTCTTTGACTTAAGGCCTAGATGGCCAGCAATTTTCAAAGTGCCTGAAATGACTTAAGCTGACCCGCGTTGCGGGAGGTCCCGGCGGGTTTCCGCCGGCGGAGGGTCAATGCTTCCAGGCTGGGTCATATTCGCGTCTGCCTTCGGCTATCTGCTTCTGCTTTTCGCCGTGGCAAGCTATGGCGACCGCAAGAACCGCGGCCAGGGCACGCTCGGCCCGGGCACGCTGGGCGGATGGCCGGTGGTCTATGCGCTGAGCCTCGCGATCTACTGCACCTCCTGGACCTATTTCGGCAGCGTCGGGCTTGCGGCGCAGCGCGGCCTTGAATTTGCCGGCATCTATATCGGCCCGATCCTGGTCTTCACGCTCGGCATGCCGCTGCTTCGCCGCATCATCGAGCTCGCCAAGGCGGAGAAGCTCACCTCGGTCGCCGATTTCGTCGCGGCGCGCTACGGCAAGAACCCGACGGTCGCCACGATCGTCGCACTGATCTCGCTGATCGGCGCCATTCCTTATATCGCGCTGCAGCTCAAGGCGATCTCGAGCACCGTCAGCGCCATGGTCAATCCGTCCGATTACGGCATAGGCAGCGGCAATCTCTATTTCCTCGACCTGCCGCTCGCCGCGACGCTGGTGCTTGCCTGTTTCGCCATCATGTTCGGCACGCGGCATACGGATGCGACGGAGCATCAGGATGGCCTGATCCTCGCCGTCTCTATGGAATCAGTGGTCAAGCTCGTCGCCTTCCTGACAGCCGGCGTCTGCGTCGTCTGGTTTCTGTTCGACGGTCCGACTGATCTCTGGCGCAAGACCGTCGACAACGAGCTGGTCATGTCGGCGCTCAGCTACCATACGCCGATCAGCCGCTGGATCACCCTGATCATCTTGTCGGCCTTTGCGATTATCCTGCTGCCGCGGCAATTCCATGTGACGGTTGTCGAAAACCGAACTCCGAAACAGCTGAAACTCGCAGGTTTCCTGTTTCCCACCTATCTCATCGCCATCAATCTCTTCGTGCTGCCGGTGGCAATCGGCGGACTCTTGACCTTCGGCGGCACCGGCAATGCCGATTTCTACATGCTGTCGCTGCCGCTTGCCGGCCAGATGCCCGTCATTTCGCTGATCATCTTCATCGGCGGTTTCTCCGCCGCAACGGCGATGGTCATCGTCGATTCCGTCGCACTGTCGATCATGGTGTCGAACGACATCATCATGCCGATCTTCCTCAGGCGCAAACTCGCCGGCCGCGCCGGCCAGCGCGACAATTTCGCCAAGACGCTGCTCAACATCCGCCGCAGCGCCATTTTCGCCGTGCTGCTGTTCGGTTATGCCTATTACCGCTCGACCGACAGCACCGCCGGCCTTGCCTCGATCGGCCTTCTTTCCTTTGCCGCGATCGCGCAAATCGCCCCAGCGCTGTTCGGCGGGCTGATCTGGCGGCGGGCGAATGCGCGCGGCGCGATCCTCGGGCTGACCTCCGGCTTCGTCATCTGGATCTACCTGCTGTTCCTGCCCTCGCTCGGCGGCCCCGATTATTCCTATGTGGCGAGCGCCGTGCTCGGCTTCATCTTTCCCGGGACCACGCTGTTCACCGCGCCCGACGCCGATCCGCTGGTCAATGCGACGGCGATGAGCCTGATGGTCAACAGCGCCTTCTTCGTCGTCGGCTCGCTCACCCGCAACGCCAAGCCGCTGGAGCGCATTCAGGCCGGCATCTTCGTCAAGCGGCATTCGCGTTCGCAATTTGCCACGCGCGGCTGGAAGACCCGCATCAGCGTCGGCGATCTCAAGGCAGCGATCTCGCGCTATCTCGGCGAAGAGCGCATGCAGCGCTCGCTCACGACCTACGAACAAAGTTCCGGCCGCAAGCTCGAAGACGAGCAGCCGGCCGACATGGCGCTCATCCACTTCAGCGAACAGCTGCTCGGCAGTGCCATCGGCTCGTCCTCAGCCCGGCTGGTGCTGTCGTTGATCCTGCAGAAGATCGAGGATGCCTCCTCCGACACCGCCTGGCTGCTCGATCAGGCAAGCGAGGCGCTGCAATATAACCAGGACATGCTGCAGACCGCGCTGTCGCAGATGGACCAGGGCATTGCCGTCTTCGACAGCTCCAACCGGCTGACGATCTGGAACCGGCGCTTCCGGCAACTGCTGGATCTGCCCGAGAATGCCGGCCAGGTCGGCTTTCCCCTGTCCGAGATCGTCACGACGCTCAGCCAGCGAGGCGACATCCCGCCCGGCGATCTGCAGCAGACGGTGCGGCATTTCCTGACGCTCGACAAACCTTTTTCGCTGGTGCTCGGCGGCGGCGAGCGGATCATCGAGGTGCGCTCCAATGCCATGCCCGACAAGGGCATCGTCGCCACCTTCACCGACATCACCCAACGCGTCAGCGCCGACAAAGCGCTGAAACAGGCGAATGAGACGCTGGAGCAGCGCGTTGCCGAACGTACGGCAGAGCTTACCCGCGTCAACCGCGAACTCGGCGAGGCGCGCGCCGCCGCCGACGAGGCGAATATCGGCAAGACACGCTTTTTCGCCGCCGCCGGCCACGATATCCTGCAGCCGCTCAATGCCGCCCGGCTCTATTCCTCGGCATTGGTCGAGCGCATGGCGCAATCCGAGAACAGCCCGATCGTGCGCAACATCGATTCCGCGCTGGAATCGGTCGAGACCATTCTCGGCGCGGTGCTCGATATATCCAGGCTCGATACCGGCGCCATGCGGCCGCGGCTCGCCTCCGTCGCGCTATCCGACCTCTTGGAGCGTATCCAGACCGATTTTGCGCCGATCGCCCGTGAAAAGCGGCTGAAGCTGGTGGTCATGCCGACGTCGCTACGCGTCCGCTCCGATCCCAATCTGCTGCGCCGGCTGGTGCAGAACCTGGTCTCCAACGCCATCAAATACACGATCACCGGCAAGGTGCTGGTCGGGGCGCGGCGGCGCGGCAACCAGGTGATCATCCAGGTGATCGATTCCGGCATCGGCATCCCGCCGTCGAAATTCCGCACTGTGTTCAAGGAATTTGCGCGGCTGGACGAAGGCGCGAAAACCGCCTCCGGCCTCGGGCTCGGCCTGTCGATCGTCGACCGCATCGCCCGCGTGCTCAACCATCCGGTCGAGCTGCAGTCGACGCATGGCAAGGGCACGGAATTCCGCATTGCCATGCCGCTCGACGTGTCGCGCACGGCCGCGGCTGCAGCAGCGATTGCGCCCGCCGACCGCCCCGGCCAGCCGCTCAGCGGGCTGAAGATCCTCTGCATCGACAACGAGCCGAAGATCCTCGAAGGCATGCGGCTCTTGATCAGCGGCTGGGGCTGCGAGGTGGAGTCGCTCAATTGCCTCGCCGACGTCACCGCCCTCGATGGCCGGGAGGGATCACCTGACATCGTCATCGCCGATTATCATCTCGGCGACGGCACCGGAATTGCCGCGATCCTGCATCTGCGCCGGCGGTTCGGCGCCGATATCCCCGCTTTGCTGATCACGGCAGACCGCACGCCGGAGGTGCGCAGCGAGGCCGAGCGATACGGCATCGCCGTCCAGCACAAGCCGGTGCGGCCGGCGGCGCTGCGCGCCTATATCACCCAGATTTCCGGCCTCAAGCGCGCCGCCGCGGAGTAACACAAAAACTTAGAGCATTTCCGTTTTCTCCGAAACACGGAGATGCTCTATCTTCTTGTTTTCACGCAATTCCGGACGCAAAACCGCTACGCACTTTTGCTGGGATTGCTCTAGTCCGTTGCGCTCATGACACGCGCAACCAGATCACGCACGCGCCTTGTCGCCGGCACGTCGCCAAACAGGATGCGGTATATAATCGGCGCCACGACTTGGTCCATGACGCGCTCGACATCCGGAAAGACCTCGCCGCGGACCTTTGCCCTCTCGGCGATGACGCCGATCTGCTGGCGGGTAAATTCAGCGCATTTGCAGGCGTTCGCGCCCGCCTGCGCCGCCAGCACGTCGCGGATCATCTCTCGGCCCGGCCCGGAGGACATTTCCTCGGCATATTGCTCGGCCCAGGCTTCGAGATCGGCCTTGCCGCTACCGGCATCGATCGGCTCCATATCCGGCCGCAGCCGATCGACGGCGACATCGGCGAGAAGCTCCTGCAGGTCGCCCCAGCGGCGATAGATGGTCGACGGCGTTACCCCCGCCTTGCCGGCAATCAGCGGGATCGTCACGTCGGCGCGGCTCATCTCGGCCATCAGCTCACGGACCGCCTTGTGTACCGATGCCTGAACCCGGGCGCTTCTGCCGCCCGGACGGAGATTCTCTTTCACTGTCACGTTTGCAACCCGACTTTCTCTCCTTGCCACCGATGGTTCAAAATCTTTGACATACCTATTAACGCAAATAATCTGCTTTTACGAAATGCCGGCTCTACATAGGCTAAAGCAACGGCTTAGCTTTAAGGGGCTTATATATGTTCGCCGCAGCCAAATCCACCAAGAATTCACCGCGCCCCTCGATCGGCTTTCATGCGCTGACGCTTGCGACCTTCTTCGGCGCCTCGGCGGCGCCGACGCCGCTCTACCGGATCTATCAGGAAAACTTCTCCGTCTCGCCGGTGATGATCACGGTGATCTTCGCAGTCTACGCCTTCGCTCTGCTGGCGGCGCTGCTGATTGCCGGTTCGATCTCGGATCACCTCGGCCGCAAGCCGGTGATCTTTTTCGCCCTCGTGCTCGAAATCGTCGCCATGGGCCTCTTCGTCGTTGCAAGCGGTCCCGCCTGGCTGATCGTGGCGCGGATCGTGCAGGGGCTGGCAACGGGGATCGCCGGCGCCTCGATCGGAGCGGCGCTCGTCGATGTCGACCGGGCAAAGGGACAGATCGTCAATTCGATCGCGCCGCTTTGCGGCATGGCGGTGGGTGCGGTCGGCACCAGCGCCCTGATCCAATACGGCCCCTTCCCGATGCATCTGGTCTATGCGCTGTTGTTTGTCGCCTTCACGCTGCAGGCGGCCGGCATCTGGCTGACAGGCGAGACCGGCGGCACGCGGCCGGGCGCTCTCGGCTCGCTGATACCGCGGGTCACCATTCCCAAGCAGGTGAAGCGGCCGCTCTTTCTGGTGACCCCGATCAATATCGCCAACTGGACGCTTGCTGGCTTTTATCTCTCGCTGGTCCCGTCCTTGGTCGCCAGCACGACCGGCAGCCGGGCGCCACTGACCGGCGGGGCCGTCGTTACCGCACTGATGGTGAGTGGGGCAATCGCCGTCTATCTCAGGCGCGGCAAGACGGCATCGGCCAATCTCACTTTCGGCGTGTCGGCCAAGGCGCTCGGCATCCTGACCGTCGTTGCCGGCGTGCATCTCGCCAATGTACCGCTGCTGCTAATCGGCACGATTTTCACCGGCGCCGGTTTCGGCACCAATTTCCTGGGTTCGATCGGCACCATCATGCCGCTCGCCAAACCGGACGAGCGGGCCGGGCTGCTGTCGGCCTTCTATGTCCAGAGCTACCTCGCCTTCAGCCTGCCGGCGATCCTGGCCGGATTTCTGGCAAAGTCGGCCGGTTACGCATTGACGACGGATATCTATGCGACGGCGATCCTGCTTTTGATGGGCGTCGGATTGGTGAGCATTCGCGCCGACCGGCGGAAGGTCGCGGGGAGTGCTGCCTGACAGTCTTCACGGTTTGAGATCGAGTAGCGCCCGGCCGCTGCCATCCATGGCGAAGGGCACCGAGGCGTGCTGGTGGGCAACCAGCCATCGGCCATCCTGCTTGACGAGGCCGAGGGTCTGGCGGAACCACAGATCGACGGCGGCGCCGTCGGTCTTGGTCCCGGTCATGCGCGTGAGGCCGCTCCAGAAAGCGACATCCTCGCCGACGGTCAGTTTGGCATCACGTACATCGCCGCCGATCGGGCCTTCCCAGGTATCGAACCAAGCCTGCAGGCTCGCCTCATCCTTGCCAATGCCGACCAGCGGCGGCGCTAGCGAAAATTCGATCTCATCCTCGGTTTCGTAGGAAAGCACGTCCTTGGCGTTCTTTTCGCCCAGCGCCTTGGCGCGCATCATCAACATGGCGATGATCGCCTCTTCGTCGATCCTGGCATTCGCTTCGTCTTTCACGATCGTTCTCCTTTTCCGTTATGGACAGAGGACGAAGGGGAGGACGAGGATCCGACATCGATTAGAGATAACTCGTCACCGTCGGTTCGTTCCACCAGGCATCGTGCCTGCCGTCGGAGTAACGGACCGGCAGTGCTGCCAGTTCCTCAGGGGTGATATCGTCAAGGCAGGCGATGTTGATCGAGACATAGGCGCCGCCGATCGCTTCGACATAACCGTCGCCATAGGATGATACACCGCAGGTGCGGCAGGAGCGGTGATGACCGCTCATGGTGTTGAACTGATAGTCGGACGTTTCCGCCTGGTCGCACATCAGCCGGAAATCCTCCGGCTTGACGTTGGCGCCCCAATAGCGGCGCTTGGCGCAGATCGAACAATTGCAGCGGCCGGTGCCCTCCTGGAGGTCCATGTCCACCTCGTAATGCACTTTGCCGCAATGGCAGCTTCCCTTGTAAGTCTTCCTCATGGCGATCTCCTCCTCCGGCGTTGCCTTCAGTCTCCGCATATGACAATATGTTGTCATTATGGATGAGATACAAAATCGACAACATGTTGTCAAACAAAATCGACCGGAGCGGACGATGGAGGGGGATGCGTTCTCCGCATTCGCGATCACCGCTCTCCGCCTCGCCGGCCACCTGACGGCCGCCGGCGACCAGTTGGCAAAGCCGGCGGGACAAACCAGCGCGCGCTGGCAGGTGTTGGCCGCGGCACGACGCGGCGGCACGTCGGTGGCGCAGATCGCCCGCGCGCTCGGCCTCGCCCGCCAGGGCGTGCAGCGGCTTGCCGACGTGCTGGAAAGCGAAGGGCTGATCGCCTATGCCGACAACCCGCTGCACCAGCGCGCCAAGCTGGTGCGGCTGACGGAAGAAGGAGCGGCGCGGCTCGGCGTCATCGAGATCGCCCAAGCCGGATGGGCCGATGGGCTGGGCGCGGCGTTTACCTCAGCCGAACTCGATGCGGCGCGGGTGGTGATGACGCGGGTCATGGAGATGCTGGATGGTGGCGAGGCGGTAGGCGGTTGAGGGACTTACCTGTATTGCGGGGCTTGTTGTCGCCGGTTACGTATTCAGCTTGGCGAAACGGAAGATTCTTTAAGGTCGTGCCGTGGCCGGCTACTCCGCCAACTGGGCACCACATCAGCCAGCCAGACACAAAAAAAGGCCGGGTTAACCCGACCTTCCCTGCTATCTCAACGAACCGTGCCAGTACATCCGTGGTCACGATCCGGAGATGATATTTAGAGACTTGCTGCACATTTGCAGCAAGTCAAAGTGTTACAGCGTCCTTTGCGCGTCCAGAAGACGCGCGGCGCTGTAAAAGGCTCAGGCCGCCTGGAGGCGGTCTGCCGACATCTTGCCGGACTTGTTGTCGCGGACGAGCTCGTAAGACAGCTTCTGGCCATCCTTGAGATCGCGCATGCCAGCGCGTTCAACGGCAGAGATGTGGACGAAAACGTCGGCTGCGCCGTCATCCGGCTGAATGAAGCCGAAGCCCTTGGTTGCGTTGAACCACTTTACGGTACCTGTGCTCATGACGATATCCTTTTCGAATCGTTCATAGAAGACTGCAGCTCGGATAAATGCCAAGCGGCGATGAAAACCGATTTTGGAGGAAGTTCGCCAGGAACGACGCGAGGTCGTTTCAAAGTTCATCTAGCAAGATCGATGCGCGAATATGTAATCGGAAATTGTGTCCGTGACAAGGCCGCAGCAAGGGAAATCGACGACGTTTCAGGCACCGCCGGCAGGTCTCTCCCCGCCGAGCAGCGCGGAAAACCGGCGGCAAGAATTGGGCAGAGGCTGAAAATACTGTCTATTCTGCCTGCGCCAACCTGGTGATCGCCTTGCCGAGGCGGGCGACCCGCACTTCCGGGGTCGTTGCCTTGAGAAGCGGAAGAACGATTGCATATTGGCCGGTCTTGTCGAGCCGCGCAAAGGCAGCGCCGGCGGCAGCGTTCTCAGCGAGCGCCGCCAGCAGATCGTCCGGCAGGCTGGCATCGCGCTGCGGAGCGTAGGCGGCAGCCCACCGTCCGTCGGCTTTGGCGGCAGCGACTTCGGCAAGTCCTGCGGGCCGCATGCGGCCAGCTTCTGCGAGTGTTGCTACTCGATCGACATTGAGCTTGGACCACGGACTTTTGGTTCGCCGGGGCGAGTAGCGCTGCAGGTAGGAGTTCGCGTCAAATCCTTTGCGCTGGCTATCGATCCAGCCGTAACAGAGCGCCACATCCAGCGCCTCGTCGATGGTGATCAGAGTTCGTTTCGCATTTTTCTTGCCGATCTTCAGCCAAGCGCCGGTCGATGCTGCGTGATGCCGGCAGACCAGGATTCCCACGCCATGGGATCGGCGAATCCTAGGATATCGGTTGATGGTTGCATGGGCGGTCCGGTCCAGGTGACAGCGAGGCGTGCGCTGCTTGCGGTTGAGATTGCCGCAGCCACCCTGTCCCATTCAATTTGAAACCCGGCAAGAGCTGCACAGCTGAAAGGCGGCCTAGGCCGCCTTCCCCACCTTCGCATAGGGGTCGAACCGGCCGTAGAACGTCTCGCCCTTAGCGGCCATGTCCTTCAGCAGCGGCGTCGGGCTGAAGTGATCCCCGTAAGCAGCAGCTAACTTTTCTGCCAATTCCACGAAAGCCTTCGCACCCATCCCGTCGATATAGCTCAGCGCGCCGCCGGTATAGGGCGCGAAGCCAAAGCCGAGGATCGAGCCGACATCCGCTTCGCGCGGATCGGTGACGATGCCTTCCTCGACGGTGCGGGCGGCTTCGAGCGCGATGGTAACGAGGAAACGTTGTTTGAGGACGTTGAAGTCAACCTCATCCGCCGGCTTCTGCGGGTAGAGGTTCTTGAGGTCGGGCCAGAGGGACTTCTTCGCCGGTTTCGGCGGGTAGTCGTAGAAGCCCTTGGAATTCTTGCGGCCGAAACGGCCCTCCTTTTCCACCATGCGGGAGATGAGTTCCATATGCTTGGGGTCGATGGCTTTTTCGCCGAGATCGGCGACCGTGGCCTTGAGGATCTTCAGCGAGAGGTCGATAGCGACCTCGTCGTTGAGCGCCAAGGGACCGACCGGCATGCCGGCCATCTTGGCGGCATTCTCGATCATGGCAGGCGGCACACCCTCGATCAGCATGTCGTAGCTTTCCGACATGTAGCGCAGCACGCAACGATTGACGAAGAAGCCGCGGGTGTCGTTGACGACGATCGGCGTCTTCTTGATGGCTGCGACATAGTCAAGAGCAACAGCCAGCGCCCTGTCGCCGGTGTCGCTTCCGAGGATGACCTCGGTCAGCATCATCTTCTCGACAGGCGAGAAGAAGTGGATGCCGATGAAATCGGCCGGGCGTTTCGAATTCTTGGCGAGACCTGAGATCGGCAGGGTCGAGGTGTTGGAGGCAAAGACCGCGCCTTCCGGCAGCACGGCTTCGACCGCCTCGATGACCGCTTTCTTCACCTCGCGATCCTCGAACACCGCCTCGATGACGAGATCGGCATTGGCGAGGTCGGCATAGTTTGCCGAGGGCGTGATGCGGGAGAGCAATGCAGCAGCCTCATCCTGCGTAATACGTCCCTTACCGACAGAATCCTTGACCAGGCCTTCGGAGACGGTCTTGCCCTTGGTCGCCGCTTCGATGTCGCGGTCGATCAACGTCACCGGGATTCCGGCGGCGGCGGTGACATAAGCGATCGAGGCGCCCATGAAGCCGGCGCCGACGACGCCGACATGCTTCAGCTCGGTCATCGCGTGACCTGCCGGGCGGCGGGCGCCCTTGCCGAGCTCCTGCATGGAGATGAACAGCGAACGGATCATCGAGAAGGCTTCGCGGGTCTGCAGCACTTCGGTGAAATAACGCTGCTCGATCTTCAGGCCGGTGTCGAACGGCACCTGCAGGCCTTCGTAGACGCATTTCAGGATGGCAAGCGCTGCCGGATAATTGCCCGATGTTTCCCGGCGCAGGATTGCCGGGGCTGCCGGCCAGAGCTGGGCAGAGGCCGGCGTCCAGATGCCGCCGCCAGGCAGCTTGAAGCCCTTCTCGTCCCAGGGGGCGACCGGCTTCAGGCCATCCTTGATCATCTGCTTGGCTGCCGGGATGAGCTGATCTGGCTCGACCACCTGATGCACGAGGTTCATCGCCTTGGCGCGGGAGCCGGTCAGCGACTGGCCCGTCGTCATCATCTGCAGCGCATCCTGGGCGTTCGCCAGCCGCGGCACACGCTGCGTGCCGCCGGCGCCGGGGAAGATACCGACCTTCACTTCGGGCAGCGCGATCTTGACGCTCTTGGCATTGGAGGCGACGCGGCCGTGGCAGGCGAGCGACAGTTCGAAAGCGCCGCCCATGCAGGTGCCGTTGATGGCTGAAACCCAGGGCTTACCCGATGTTTCGAGCTTGCGGAACAGGCCGCTCATGCGGCCGACCAGACCGAAGAGGTTCTGCACGGCCGTCTCGGGGCTCTTTGCCTTCTCCTCCTGGTAGGAACTGAACATCGACTTGATCATCGACAGATCGGCGCCGCCGGAGAAGGAGGATTTACCCGAGGTGAAGACGACGCCCTTGACGGCGGCATCAGCGGTCGTGGCGTCGATGATCGCGTCGAGTTCGACCATCACCTCCGCGGTGAAGACGTTCATCGATTTGCCGGGCATGTCCCAGGTGACGAGAGCGATGCCGTCGGCGTCGGTTTCGAGCGTGAAATTGGTGTAGGTCATTGGGTTTCCTCCCCGATCAGGCCGGCAAATGGCTGCGCTGCGCGTCTAAGGTCTTCGTCTTTTCGGTGACGACATCGCCGGTATGCTTGGTCTGCGACGGCTCGGAAAGCACGATCCAGCATTCCTCCTCGGCAACCGGATTATGCTCGACACCCCTCGGCACGACATGAAAATCGCCCGCCTTGAGATGCACATGCGGCCGGTCGCGATATTCGATGGTCAGCGCGCCCTTCCAGATGAGGAAAAGCTCGTCCTCGTCGCGGTGCGAATGCCAGGCGAGCTGGCCTTGGACCTTGGCGAGCTTGACGCTCTGGCCGTTGAGATCGGCGATGACGCGGGGCGACCAGTGCTCGGTGACCTCGGCATATTCGGTTTCGATCGTACCGGTGTTGAAGCCCATCGTCAGACCCTCTCGATAACCGTTGCCGTGCCCATGCCTGCGCCGATGCAGAGCGTCACCAGCGCGGTGTTGAGGTCGCGGCGTTCAAGTTCGTCCAGCACCGTGCCGAGGATCATCGCGCCGGTGGCGCCGAGCGGATGGCCCATGGCGATGGCGCCGCCATTGACGTTGATCCTGTCATGGTCGATGTCGAAGGCCTGCATGTAGCGCAGCACCACGGCAGCGAAGGCCTCGTTGAGTTCGAAGAGATCGATGTCGGCAAGGCTCATGCCTGATCGTTTCAACAGTTTCTCGGTGACGTCGACAGGCCCGGTCAGCATCAGGGCCGGATCGGAGCCGATATTGGCGAAAGCCCTGATGCGGGCGCGCGGCTTTTTGCCCATGCTCTCACCGCCGGCTTTGGAGCCGAGCAGGACGACGCTGGCGCCATCGACGATGCCGGAGGAATTGCCGGCATGGTGGACATAGTTGATGCGCTCGATTTCAGGATGGGCCTGGATGCCGACGGCCTCGAAGCCGCCCATCTCGCCGGGCATCTGGAAGGACGGATTGAGGGAGGCGAGCGCCTGCATATCCGTGCCGGGACGCATATGCTCATCCTTTGCCAGGATCGTCAGGCCGTTCTGGTCCTTGACCGGGATGACCGACTTGTCGAACCAGCCCTTTTCCCAGGCCTGGGCGGCGCGCATCTGGCTCTCGACCGCGTAGGCATCGACATCGGTTCTGCTGAAGCCGTATTTGGTGGCGATCAGGTCAGCCGAGACACCCTGCGGCATGAAATAGGCCGGGAAATTTACCGACGGGTCCATGAACCAGGCGCCGCCGGACATGCCGAGGCCAACGCGCGACATGCTTTCGACGCCGCCGGCGATGACGATATCGTCGGCCCCTTGGGCGATCTTGCCGGCACCGAAATTGACGGCATCGAGGCCGGAGGCGCAGAAGCGGGAAATCTGCATGCCAGGCGCCTTCGTGGAGTAACCGGCTTCGAAGGCGGCGGCCTTGGGGATGACGGCGCCGGCATCCATGACCGGATCGACGCAGCCCATGATGATGTCGTCGACCGTTCCCGTATCGAGCCCATTGCGGTCGCGGATTGCCTCCAGCGTCTTTGCCGCAAGGCGGACGGAGGGCACCTCATGCAGGGCGCCGTCCTTCTTGCCGCGGCCGCGCGGCGTACGCACGTGGTCGTAAATGAAAACCTCGGTCATCGTCTCATCTCCCTGACGGCAATCTATCTTGCCTGAACTCTTGGAAGGAGGAGATAAGACCCCTCCCCAGCCCTCCCCACAAGGGGGAGGGAGAACCGGCTCAAAACGCTTCGGCGGCCAGTTCCATCATCGTGTCGGCGCCAGCCTCGATGCGGGCCTTGCGAAGCGCGGTTTCCGGCATGAGGCGTTCCATGAAGAAGCGGGCGGTGACCAGCTTGTTCTTCAGGTAATCCTCGCGAGCCGCATCGCCGGATGCAAGGCCATCCTCGGCGGCTTTGGCCATCTTCGCCCACATATAGCCGAGAATGACGAGGCCGAAGAGGTGCATGTAGTCGGTCGAGCCGGCGCCGGCATTATCGGGTTTGGCCATGGCGTTCTGCATGAACCAGATGGTCGCGCCCTGGACGTCGTTCAAGCCCTTCTTGAGATGCTTGGTGAAGAAGGAGAGCTTTTCGTTGCTGCGGTTCTCCTCGCAGAAATCACCGATCTCCTTGAAGAGGGCCATGGCGGCACGGCCACCGTTCAAGGCGAGCTTGCGGCCGACGAGATCGAGCGCCTGAATGCCGTTGGCGCCCTCATAGATCATGGCGATGCGGGCATCGCGCACATACTGGCTCATGCCGTGTTCTTCGATATAACCGTGGCCGCCGAAGACCTGCTGGGCCATGACGGCATGATCGAAGCCTTTGTCGGTCATCACGCCCTTGAGGATCGGGGTGACGAGGCCGAGAATATCGTCGGCCGTCTGGCGCTCCTTGTCGTCGCTAGCGCGGTGGGCGATGTCGGACTTGAGCGCGGTCCAGAGCAGGAAGGCGCGGCCGGCCTCGTTGAAAGCACGGATGGTCATCAGCGTACGGCGAATATCCGGATGGACGATGATCGGATCGGCCTTCTTGTCCGGTGCCTTGGGGCCGGACAGCGAGCGGCCCTGGATGCGGTCTCGGGCGTAGCTGGCGGCGTTCTGATAGGCGATCTCGGAAATGGCGATGCCCTGCAGGCCGACCATCAGGCGCGCCTCGTTCATCATAACGAACATGGCGTTGAGGCCGCGGTTTTCGGCGCCGATCAGGAAGCCGGTCGCCTCGTCGTAATTCATCACGCAGGTGGCGTTGGCGTGGATGCCCATCTTGTGCTCGATGGCGCCGCAGGAGACAGTGTTGCGGGCGCCGAGCACGCCGTCCTTGCCGACGAGAAATTTCGGAACGATGAAGAGCGAGATGCCCTTGGTGCCCTCGGGCGCACCCTCGATGCGGGCCAGCACCAGATGAATGATATTATCGGTCAGGTCGTGCTCGCCGGCGGAGATGAAGATCTTCTGGCCGGAGATTTTGTAGCTGCCGTCGGCCTGCGGCACCGCCTTGGTGCGCAGCATGCCGAGATCGGTGCCGCAATGCGGCTCGGTCAGGTTCATGGTGCCGGACCACGTGCCGTCCACCATCTTCGGCAGATAGGTGGCCTTCTGTTCATCGGAGCCGTGGACGAGGAGTGCCGCGATCGCGCCCTGCGTCAGGCCCGGATACATCATCAGCGACATGTTGGCAGCCGAGGTATATTCGCCGACGGCGGTGTGCAGCGTATAGGGAAGCCCCTGCCCGCCGAATTCCTCCGGCACCGCAAGGCCGATCCAGCCGCCTTCGCGATAGGCTTTATAGGCCTCCTTGAAGCCCTTCGGCGTCGAGACGCTGGCATCGTCGTGACGCGTGCAGCCTTCCTGGTCGCCGGAATAATTCAGCGGAAAAAGAGCTTCCTCGGCAACCCTCCCGGCCTCGCCGAGGATCGCTTCGATCATATCGGGGGTCGCGTCGGCAAAACCCGGCAGATTATTGTAGCGCTCGAGACCTAGCACGTCGTTCAGGACGAAAAGCGTATCGTTCATCGGGGCCTTGTAGACTGGCATCTCTCAAATTCCTCCCATTCAACTGACCGGATCGCGACGGCCTTGCCACTATCTTACAAAATATTGACGTTTGCGTAAACGTCAAATTTTGCAGTCGCGCCGTCTTTTCCTGAAAAAATTCGAGAGCATGAATCTGGAGGAGACGTCATCTCATCTTGCTTGTCCACCGCGGAAAGGAGTCAAAGCGGAAGCGTTTGTAACCGCGCGCACGGAGGGCAGACGAGAACAAACCGTTGCAGCGCAGTAGCTCGGTATTGCTGTCTTAACCATCGCGATAAATCGGTTGCGATGGTTCAATGGCCGGCTGCTATATCGGAATGTATGAAATAGCGCGTTCGGGAAATCATTTGAAACAGATAATTGGTGCCGTCACAGGATTGCTGATCAGTTGTTCGGCGGCAATTGCGCAGGAACCGGCGCTCCATCCCAAATTGACGAAAGAGCAGTTTCTGTCCTTTTCCGCCGGGGCGGTCGTTGCGGGTATGTATTGCGGGAAGCTTGAGCTAAATGCCGATTTCTTTGCCGGTTACCAGTACGGAACCGGTATTTATCCGCCACTCAATCCCTATTTCGGATCAGAAATGGCGCGGCTTGAAAAAGAAGCCAAAAGCGATTTGAAGAGCTATTGTTCGACAGCAAGACTAATGTTTTACAAGGGTAACAAGCCAAAGCCGTTGGTGGCTCCTCTTTTGATCGACAAGCCGTAGTAGCGCCTCTGCGCAAAGAGCCGTGCGCCTTCGACTTCGAGCCCGCCTTCAACGGCTGGTCTCTGCAGACCGGCCTTCCCTTCATCCATCTCTCGCGCATCAGCGCCTATTCGATCGATTCGACGCAGCGCGCTGAAATTCCGGCCGAGTTGTGGCGAAGGCCGTTCAGGCTTCCTACGTCTCTCGGACGATCCATCGAGGAAGATATTATGACCGACTTTCCCTATGAGAGCGCGCTTATCGTCGGCGCGGGCTCCGGCATCAGCGCATCGCTTGCGCGGCAATTGTCGGCGCAGGGCGTCAGGCTCGGGCTCGCCGCCCGCAATATCGAAAAACTCCAGGCGCTGGTCGATGAAACGGGCGCCAGCGCCTTTACCGCCGACGTCTCGCAGCCGGCGAGCGTCGCGGCACTCTTCGAAGAGGCCGCTGGCGCAATCGGCGGGCCTGACGTGGTGATCTTCAATGCCAGCGCCCGTCAGCGCGGCCCGCTGGCGGAACTCGATCCCGCCGAGGTCGAAAAGGCGATTGCGACTACTGCTTTCGGCGGTTTCCTGGTGGTGCAGCAGGCGGCGCGACGGATGATCCCGCGCGGCCGCGGCGCCATCCTCATCACCGGCGCGTCGGCAAGCGTGAAGGGCTTTGCGCAATCGGCCCCCTTCGCGATGGGCAAGTTCGCGCTGCGCGGCCTTGCCCAGAGTGCCGCCCGCGAACTCGGGCCGATGGGCATCCATGTCGCGCATTTCGTCATCGACGGCGCGGTGCGCTCGCAGATCCGGCCGGACCGGGTGGAGAAGCCGGATGGCACGCTGCTGCCGGATGCGATCGCCCAGACCTATATCGATGTGCTTCGCCAGCACCGCAGCGCATGGTCGCTGGAGGTGGAAGTCCGGCCCTGGACGGAGAGCTTCTGAGCCCTGCTGGCGGGCGGCTATCGCTACGAATATTACGATATTCCCGGCACTGATCTCGGCCAGGTCTTCGTCTATGGTCCTAAAGGCGTGAAGATCGAGCTGCAATATCCAGGCCGGCCTGAGCGCGCGAGCGCGCCATTCGATATGACGCGTTCGGGGGCAATTGCCGCCAAAAACGGCGTTTGGAACACAAACGTTAAAAAATTCCCATCGGCATTAACGGCTTGTTTACCACGTTTCGTGAAAGGTGCGGATTGAGCAGTAGTGATCCGCATTCCTTTCCCCCGTCTCGCGTTCCCTTAGGATGCCGCTACATCGTTCAGCTTGAGGAAAGTCTAATTGACTAGCTTCTTATGAATGGTGCGCTCAGGTCCGCGTAAAGCGGGCAGCAGACGAAAAGCCAAAGATCGAGCTCTGACGAGGGGTCGAGCAGTCGAAGCGAGCAAGAAGATGAACGGATCGCGATCAAATCCTTCCCGACAGTCCGACAGGACCTCGCTCGATGCGCTGAACCGCACGATCGAAGGGCTGGAGGCGCGCATCGAAGGGCTGATGGGCAGCGGGCGCGAACAGCGGCCGCGCACGGCAACGGCCGAGCGCGATCCTTATGCCGGCTCCCATGCTCCCCGGGCCGCAAAGGCCCCGCCCGAGCCGCGGCCGGACCCGCTCGCCGAAATCCGTCAACGCCAGCGCGCGCTTGAAGCCGGCCGCGAGCGGCCTTACGCACGCGAGCAGGCTCCGCAGCTTCGTGAATCTGCGCCACGCGCCGCTGCCCCAGTGCGGGCACCGGCCTTGCGCGCCGGCGACGACACGATGACGGAGATCGCCCAAGCGCTCGTCAATCTGCGGCAGGACCTGAAGCGCGACATTTCCGAGGGCGTCACCCGCGAGATGAACGCGCTGCGCACCGAGCTGCGCGACATCAAGACAAATGCCGGAGACGGCCGTTTCGCCGACGACATGCGCGCCGATATGGGCCGCCTTGCCCAGAGCATCACCCAGCTGACCGGCCGCTCCGCCGCACCGGAGGCCACGGGCCTTCGCGAGGATTTCGAAGAGCTGCGCTCGCTGATGGACGGGCTGGCGCGCGAGGATTCGCTGCGCCATTTGGAAAATCGCTGGGATGGTTTCGAAAACCGGCTTGCGGCGCTCGATACCGAGGGTTTGCAGGAAGAGCTCGTTTCGCTCGCCTATCGGCTCGATGATATCAAGCGCCATATCGGCGGCATGGGCGAAAGCCCGGCTGTTCGGGCGCTGGAAGACAAGCTGATCTCGATCGCCACGGCGATGGAGCATTTCGGCAATATGATCCAGCCGCACGACCGGGTGATGTCCGAGCAGTTCGCCGCCATGGACATGCGGCTCGACGAGATCAGCCGGGCAATCGCGGCAAGCGGCCGCACCGCCACTGCAAATGATCCGGGTCTGATGCAGCGGCTGGAAAGCCGGCTTGCGGCGCTCGCCGACCAGATCGACCTGATGAGCCATGATGCGGCCAGCCGCGTGAACCCGGCCGACGAGCTGGCGATGCGGCTGGAGGCGCTGACGGGACGCGTCGAGGAACTGACGAAGGCGGAATCGACGTCGCGGCTCGACGAACGGCTGGAACATCTTTCCTATCTGCTAGAGCGCACGCAGGAGACTGCGCCGCAGACCGATCTCACCGGCACGCTTTCCGACATCTCCCGCAAGATCGACGCGCTTGAGAACGGCGCCGTCAACGACGTGCTGGCGCAGCGGCTCGACCATCTCGCCCGGCGCATCGACGAGATGGCCCATCAGCAGCAGGCGCCGGCGCCCGCCGCTGTAGCCGACGACAGCGCCTTCCTGCGTCTCGAAGGGCGGCTGAGCGACATTGCCGCCCGGCTGGAGGAGAGCACATCGGCAGCGCCGACCGATCCGCACGCACTGAAGAACCTCGAAGACCAGATCGCCAATCTTTCGGCACTGATGAGCGCGCCGCGCGAAAGCGCTGCGATACCTCCCGAATTCGACCAGCGCATGGGCGCGATCGAAGATTACATGGCAACGAGCGACGAATATATCATCGAGGCGGCACGCCAGGCGGCAGAGGCCGTCGTCGAAGCCTATTCGCGCCATGGCGGCCCGCAGGGTGTCATGCCCGCCGCCGACATGTCGGCGCTGACGGCACTGGCCGAGGATCTGCGCCACCTCGAGGATCTCAGCCGCGACAGCGAAGAACGCACGCACAAGACTTTCCAGGCGCTGCACGAGACGCTGGTGCATATCGCCGACCGCCTCGACGGCATGGAAGATCGCGGCCGGCCGGCGGCCCAGATGCCGATCGCCGACGTCGATTTCGATGTCGATCCCTATGCGCTGATGGTGGCCGAAGCCGAGATGAACAGGACGCCGGCCGCTGCCCCGATAGCGAAAGCTTCTCCTGTTATCCGCACGGCCGAGGTCGCAACAGAGCCTGCCGCCCCGGCAAAAGCCAACGCCCCGGCACAAACCAACGCCATGAGCGGAACGAGCGCGATCGCGATCGAAGCCGCGACCAGGACGACGGAGGCTGCGACAGCGGCACGGACACAGGCGCCGGCGAAGGCCAGCCTGCTCGCCAACCTCGGCAAGCGGCTGCTGCCCGGCAAGAAGGCCGAGAGCCGGACGACCGAACGCCCGATGATCGACCCAGCGCCGTCGATCGATCCCACCGACGTCGTGCCGACGGATGCGGCAAACGAATTGCTCGAGCCGGGTTCGGGCGCGCCTGACGTGAAGAAGATCCTTGAACGGGTTCGCGCCAGCCAGAGTGCGGCACGCGGCAAACCTGCCGGCGAAACCGATCGCGCAGATTATATCGCTGCCGCGCGCCGTGCGGCGCAGGCGGCTGCGATGGAGGTGGATGCCAATCCGAAGCAGGTAGCCGGCAAGGCCGAGAAGAAGGGCGCGAATGCCGACAAGGTCGACAAGGCTTCTGACAAGACCGGCAAGACCAGCGCCTTTTCGCGCTACCGGCGGCCGATCCTGCTGGCTGTCGGCGCCGTGCTGCTCGCGATCATGGCCTTTCCGCTCGCCCGAACGCTGACAAGCGGCGAGCGCGCGCCGCAGCCGCCAGCGGAAGTCTCGGCGCTGACCGGCGCGGAAAACCCGGCGCCAGCCTTGCCTGACGCGACACCCGCCCAGCCGGATGCCGCCGCTCTCGGAACGACCGCTCCGGCAGCGGAAGCTGTACCGCCCGCCGCCGAACAGGCGCAGCCGGACGCAGTCCCGCCGGTCGGCGGTGAGCATCTGACCGACGAGACACCGCTTGACGGCGAAGGGGCAGCGACCTTTGCCGCTCCCGGTCCGTCCGGCGCGGCACAGGAAGCATCGGGCTTCGTTCCGAACGCCCCGGCTGCGGCAGCACCCGCACCGGCCATCACCATTCCCGACACCGTCCAGCCGAAATCGCTTGCCGATGCGGCGAGCAGCGGCGATGTGCTGGCGCTGTTCGAGATCGGCGCGCGTTATTCCGACGGCCGCAACGGCATGACGGTCGATCAGAAGCAGGCCGCAGGCTGGTACCAGCTTGCGGCCGATAAGGGCTTTGCGCCTGCGGAATACCGGCTCGGCAGCATGTACGAGAAGGGCAACGGCGTCGAACGCGACATCGCCAAGGCGAAGGGTTTTTACGAGCAAGCGGCAAACCAGGGCAATGCCAGCGCCATGCACAATCTTGCCGTCCTCTACGCCTCCGGCGCCCTCGGCCAGCAGGATTATGCGACGGCCGCCTCGTGGTTCACCAAGGCAGCGAACCTCGGCATCACCGACAGCCAGTTCAACCTGGCAATCCTCTGCGCGCGCGGCAACGGGGTTCCGGCGGATCTCGAAGAGTCTTACAAGTGGTTTGCGATCGCCGCCAAGGGCGGCGACAAGGATGCGGCGCAGAAGCGCGACGAAGTGGCCAAAGCCATGAAGCCCGACCAGCTCGAACGGGCGCGCGCCAAGGCCGATCTCTGGAAGGCGGAGCCGGTCGACCATCGCACGAACGCCATCGACATTCCCGACGAATGGGCGGGAACCGGCGTCAAGACAGCGAGCGTCGACATGAAGAAGGCGATCCGCAACATCCAGGCGATCCTCAACAATAACGGCTTCGACGCCGGCGTGCCGGACGGCGAAATGGGTGCCAAGACCGTGACCGCGATCAAAAACTTCCAGAAGTCCGTCGGCCAAGAGCCGGACGGCAAGGTGACCGACGCGACCGTGAAGGCGCTGCTCGAGCGCAACAAGCAGGGCAGCAAGGCAATCTGACGCCCGCGTCGCATCGACGCAGGATAGCCTCTTTATTCCGGGCGATGAAAAGTGCCTGGCGGCACTATGCCGCAAGGCTTTTTTCAATTTTGCCGTCGCCTGTCACAAAACCTGAAAAAAGCCGGATTATGCCCGGACATATCGATCCGCGCATCCGGCGAATCCTCTGCCACCGATCTCTCCGTCATTCTCTATGGCTTAATCACGGGGCCGATCGAAAGCCTCTGGCAACGATTTCACAGTATGGTGCGCATTCGAACGGGGACGTGACAAGAAACCGCCCGGCAGGGGCGGTCATCATTCGGGGTCGGCTGTGACAATCTATCTGCCCATCGCAGAATTGTCGGTGAACATCTTCATCATTCTCGGCATGGGGGCGGCCGTCGGATTCCTGTCTGGAATGTTCGGCGTCGGCGGCGGTTTTCTCATCACGCCGCTGTTGATCTTCTACAACATCCCCCCGGTTGTCGCAGTCGCGACCGGCGCCAACCAGGTGGTGGCGTCGTCGATATCTGGCGCGATCTCGCATTTCCGGCGCGGCTCGCTCGACGTCAAGCTTGGCACGGTGCTGCTGGTCGGCGGCCTTGCGGGTGCGACGGTCGGGATCTGGATCTTCTCGCTGTTGCGCGCCATCGGCCAGCTCGATCTCATCATCTCGCTGATGTATGTCATCTTCCTCGGCACCGTCGGCGGACTGATGCTGCTCGAAAGCATCAATGCCATGCGGCGGGCAGCGCGCAACGAGCCGCCCGTACCGCGCAAGCCCGGTCACCAGCACTGGGTGCACAAGCTGCCGCTGAAGGTGCGCTTCAAGAAATCAAAGATCTTTCTCAGCGTCATTCCGATCGTCGCACTCGGCTTTGCGATCGGAATCCTCACCTCGATCATGGGTGTCGGCGGCGGCTTCATCATGGTGCCGGCGATGATCTACCTGTTGCGTATCCCGACCAATGTCGTCGTCGGCACCTCGCTGTTCCAGATCATCTTCGTGACCGCCTATACGACGATCGTGCAGGCGGCGACCAACTTCTCCGTCGACATCGTGCTCGCCTTCATCCTGATGGTGGCGGGTGTGATCGGGGCGCAATACGGCGTGCGCGTCGGCCAGAAACTGCGCGGCGAGCAGCTGCGCGCCCTGCTCGGCCTGCTGGTGCTCGCCGTCGGCGTGCGTCTGGCGGTCGCGTTGGTGGTGACGCCGGCGGACGTCTACTCGGTGGTGATGGGAGCGGGCAACTGATGCGCCTGGCTGCCGCTGTCATCGCATTGCTTTGCCTGCTGCCGACCTCTGCCGGAGCGCAGTGGTTGCCGGGGCAAGCAACGGAAGCGGTGCGTGAAGTTTTGGAAATCGGCACGTCGACCAGCGAAATCGCCATCACCTCGGATTTCCACGGCGCTGATCTCACCATCTTCGGGGCGCTCTCGAATACCGACCAGCTGCTGCTCGCCATCGGCCAATATGACGTGGTCGTGGTACTGGAGGGCCCGCGCGAGGATGCGACGGTGCGCAGGAAGGAACGCGTCTTCGGCATCTGGGTGAACACCCGCTCGATGACCTTCGAAGCGGTGCCGCATTCCTATTCGATGTCGAGCTCGCGCATGATCGACGATCTGACGACACCGCTCGAGCTGACCGATCAGGGGATCGGCATCGACCACATTCCGCTGACGCCGGTCGGCTTCGTCGGCGACGGCAGCAATCTCGGCGAGTTCCGCGACGCCTTCCGGCGGCTGCAGCAGGGCGGCGGGCTCTACGACCGCAACCCGAGCGGTGTGCGGTTCGTTTCCTCCAACCTTTTCAAGGCGAGCCTGCGCCTGCCGGCAAATATTCCGAACGGGGTGCACACCGTGCGCGCCTACCTCTTCAAGAGTGGCCTTTTCGTCACCGAAAAATCGTTGCCGCTGCGGGTCATCAAGACCGGCATCGAGCAGACGATCACCGATGCGGCGCATGAGCAGCCGATCCTCTACGGCTTTGCGGCCGTGCTGCTCGCCGTCATCACCGGCTGGGGTGCCAGCCTGATCTTCCGCAAGGACTGACCCGCCGCCAAGGCGCTCAGGATTTCCTCCCGAAAGTAGGCTCAGCAAGGCGTTGAGGCGAAGGCCTGCAGGAGCAGCTGCTTGCCCGAATGCGCTACTCCAAAAAAACCGCTTGCATTTCGCTATCAGTCGGCTTAGCTTTCAACCAGTTGTTAAACGCAACCAGTTTTCATGATGGATGACAATTCAGAAGGAGGATGAAAATGAGAAAGCTTGTTGTCTGGAACCTGATGACGCTCGATGGCTACTTCGAAGGCACGAAGCCTTGGGATATCGACTTCCACAATTTCGCTTGGGGGCCCGAGCTGCAGCGCTATGCCGAACAATTCGGCAGGGAGGGCGATCTACTGGTGTTTGGCCGCAAGACCTATGAGGGCATGGCCTCCTACTGGCCGACCGCCGAGGGCGAAGGTGAGATCAAGGCCTATATGAACGGCATCGCCAAGATCGCCGTGTCGCGGACGATGAGCGAGCCCGGCTGGAACAATGCCCGCGTCGTCAGCGATCCGATCCCCGAATTGACGAGGCTGAAGCAGGAGAACGGCAAGACGATCTTCATCTTCGGCAGCGCCGAGCTTGCCGACACTCTGCTGAAGGCCGGTCTTATCGACGAAATCAGGGTTTGCCTGGTGCCGGTGATCCTTGGCGGCGGCAATCCGCTTTTCAAACCGGCAGAGGGCCGGGTGCCGCTAAAGCTCATCGAATCCTCGACGACGGAAGGCGGCGCGGTGATCCTTCGCTACGAACCCGTCAAAGCGTAGTGGCGTTCCACCCGGTGCGATTTTGATGCGACGCCGTCCCGGTGATCAGGCCAGGGTAATCATCCCTGGCCGCACAAGAGAGCAGCCCGGGAAGTTCGCATTCGACTAAAAACCGGTTTTTAACATTTACGAGTTAGTAATCTCTCGGAAACGAGAGGTTTTGTCATGCGTACTCGTATCGTTCTGACGGCCGTGGGTCTGGCGCTGCTTGCCGGCTGCGCGACGGCGCCGAAGCAGACGAGGAACATCTGTGCCGTCTTCGACGAGCGCGACGGGCTCTTCTCCAGCTGGCAGAGCGCCGCCGAACGGACGGAGAAGAAATACGGCGTGCCCGTGCCGATCCTGATGGCGACGATGTATACCGAATCCGGCTTCCAGCCCTATGCGCGGCCGCCGCGCACCAAGCTGTTCGGCTTCATTCCCTGGTCCCGTCCTTCGACCGCCTACGGCTATTCGCAGGCGCTCGACGGGACCTGGGATCACTATCAGTCGCAGACGGGGAACTGGACGGCGCGACGGGCAAACTTCGCCGACGCGATCGATTTCATCGGCTGGTATCATTATCAGAACAGCCAGGAGACCGGCATTCCGCTGAACGATGCCTATAATCTCTATCTTGCCTATTATTCCGGTCCGACAGGGTACAAACGCGGCGACTGGCGCTCGAACGGGCAATTGCAGCAGACGGCGCAGAAGTTTGCGCGCATGGCAGGGACCTATCAGCGGCAGCTGCAGGAGTGCAATTGAGGGTATTCAAGGGCGTGCCATGTCCGCCCCCCTCTGCCCTGCCGGGCCCGGGGTCGAGCCACGTGTCTCGACCCGTCCTTCGGACCCCCCACAGGTGGGGAGATCACAAGTGGCTTGAACTTCCTGTCCATCTACCGTTTCGCCGTGCTGGACGCTCATTATTTGGGGAAGCCAGTGCGCCCAGCCAATCTCCCCACCTGTGGGGGAGATGCCCGGCAGGGCAGAGGGGGCTTACGTGGGACATCGAGATAACAAGCGCTATCCCCACAAATTCCCATACCTGACAGAATAGATCCGGTCCTTGCCGAGCAGATGCGCCACCAGCAAAGCCTTGTCGAATAGGCCCTTCATCGCCTGGTGGCCGAGATCCAGACCGCCGCTCATGAGGCCGAAGGCCGGCATCAGCAGGCGGGCGCCGTCAGTGGCAAAGCAGGGGCGGCGGACGGATTTCTCGCGGCGGCGCACGGTCGCCGACGGATGCAGGTGGCCGGCGATTTCGCCGCTCTGCAAACCGTTCTTCGGCTCGTGCCGGAAGGTCAGGCCGGCATAATGCATCTCGTCGGCAGATGTGCCCGGCAAATCGACGATGCCATCCGGATCATGGTTGCCATTGATCCAGATCCATTCGCGGCCGCGCACCATCTCGACGATCAGGGCGCGAAAATTCTCCGGCAGGTGCTTGGAACCGATGCGGTCGTGGAAATTGTCGCCGAGCGAGATAACGAGCTTCGGGTTATAGCGGGAAATGACGGCGGCAAGGACGGTCAGCGTCGCCAGCGTATCGTAAGGCGGCAGCATCATGCCGCGGCGCGCAAAGGCTGCGCCCTTTTCCAGATGCAGGTCGGAGACGACAAGCAGGCCGGCATCCGGCAGATAGAGGGCGCCGAGCGGATCGCAGACGGCGGCAATGCCATGGACCGATGTCTCGATGCCCGGCATCGCGGCCAGTCCTGATATGTCGCGCGCCAACGCCAGGCGGTTCATCACGGTCGTCATTCCCAAATCGTCGTCAGGCCTAAATCGTCGGGCCCTAATTCTCATCAGGCCCGATTCTCGTCAAGCGAGCGCTTCGGCGATCAGATCGTCCGCCGCTTCGGCCAGGAGTGCGTCATGGGCCTCGCCCGGCACCGCCTCGCGTCCGATTTCCAGCATCACCGGCACGGCGAGCGGGGAAATATGGTCGAGAGCGCGGTGGGTGATGTGGCCCCTGATTCGCCTCAGCATATCGCCAAGACGGCCAATGTCCAAAAGCCCCGTCGCCGCATCCTGCCGCGTCGCCTGCAAGAGGATGTGATCCGGCTCGTGGCTGCGCAGCACGTCATAAATCAAATCGGCGGAGACGGTGATCTGGCGGCCGCTCTTTTCCTTGCCCGGATGGCGGCGTTCGATCAAGCCTGCAATCACGGCGCAATTGCGGAAGGTACGCTTCAACAGGAAGGATTCGTCCAGCCAGGCTTCGAGATCGTCGCCGAGCATGTCCTCGTCGAAGAGGTCGGAGAGATTGAGCCGGCCATTGCGGATCATCAGTCCCATATCCTCGAGGCCCCAGATGGCCAGCGAATAATCGGTGGCGACGAAACCGAGGGGCTTGGCGCCTATCCGCTCCAGCCGGCGGGTGAGCAGCATGCCGAGCGTCTGGTGGGCAAGACGGCCTTCGAAGGGATAAGCGACCATATAGGCGCGGCTGCCGCGCGGGAAGGTTTCGATCAGGAACTCGTCGCGCTTCGGCAGCATCGACTTGTCGTCCTGCAGCGACAGCCAGTCGCGCACCTGATCCGGCAGGTGGCGCCAGCGATCGGGATCGGCGATCATCGCCCGCACCTGCTCGGCGAGATAGGTCGACAGCGGAAACTTGCCGCCATTGTAGGAGGGGATCTTCGGATCGAGCGAAAAGGCCTGCGACGCCAGGCACTCATTTTCGCGGATGCCCTCGAAGCGCAGCACCTTGCCGGAGAAGACGAAGGTATCGCCCGGCGACAACTGCTCGAGGAAATATTCCTCGACCTTCCCCAGCGTGGCGCCGCCGCGGCCGATTCTACCGCCCTCGCCGCGCTTGACCATGCGGATATTCAGCATCGGGCTCTCGACGATGGTGCCGAGGTTGAGACGGTATTGCTGGGCGACTGCAGGGTTGGAGACGCGCCAGCGGCCCTCCGCTGTCTTGCGGATACGGGCGTAGCGGTCATAGGTGCGGAGCGCATAACCGCCGGTTGCGACTAAATCGACGACGCGCTCGAAGGTCTCCCAACTCAGATCGGCATAGGGCGAGGCGCTGATGACCTCATCGTAGAGTTCCAGCATGTCGAAAGGTTCGGCGCAGGCCATGCCGAGCACATGCTGGGCGAGCACATCGAGCGCGCCGCGGCCAACCGGCGGGGTGTCCTGCGCGCCAATATAATTGGCATCGAGGGCGGCCTGACACTCCATGACCTCGAAACGGTTGGCGGGCACGAGGATCGCCTTCGAGGGCTCGTCCATGCGGTGGTTGGCGCGGCCGATGCGCTGGGCAAGACGCGAGGCGCCCTTCGGCGCGCCGACATGGATGACGAGATCGACATCGCCCCAGTCGATGCCGAGATCGAGGGTGGAGGTGGCAACGACGGCGCGCAGCCGGTTTTCGGCCATCGCCGCCTCGACCCTGCGGCGCTGGGCGACATCGAGGGAGCCGTGGTGGAGGGCGATCGGCAGGTTGTCGTCATTGATCGTCCAGAGCGCCTGGAAAAGCATTTCTGCCTGGCTGCGGGTGTTGACGAAGAGCAGCGTCGTGCGATGTTCGAGGAGCTGGCGGTAGACATCTGGAATGGCATATCGGGCGGAATGGCCGGACCAGGGAATACGCTCCTCGGTCGACAGGATCGAGATATCGGGCTTGGCGCCGCCTTCGACGACGACGAGGCCGGCATGATGTTCGCTACCCTCTTCCTGGCCGACCAGCCATTTCTGCAGATCCATCGGCTCGGCGACGGTCGCCGAGAGACCGATGGTCCTGAGGCCGGGGGCAAGCCGGCGCAGGCGGGCAAGGCCGAGCGAAAGCATGTGGCCGCGCTTGGAGGTGACGAGCGAATGCAGCTCGTCCAGGACGATATATTTCAGGTCCTTGAAGAAGCGCTCGGCCTCCCGGTTCGCCAGCAGCAGGGCGACCTGTTCCGGCGTCGTCAGCAGAATATCCGGCGGATTAAGCTTCTGGCGCTGGCGCTTGGCGTTCGGCGTATCGCCCGTGCGGTTTTCGACGGTGACCGGCAGGCCCATCTCCTCGACCGGCTTCATCAGGTTGCGCTCGATATCGATGGCAAGCGCCTTCAGCGGCGAAACATAGAGCGTATGGATGCCGGTGAAGGCGGAGCCGGGCGGGATCTTGCCGCGGCGGGTGAGATCGGTGAGCGAGGGCAGGAAACCGGCGAGCGTCTTGCCGGCGCCGGTCGGCGCAATCAGCAGCGTGCTTTCCCCGGCCTCGGCGCGGGCGAGCAGTTCCAGCTGATGTACACGCGGGCGCCAGCCCTTTTCCGCAAACCAGCGGGTAAAGGCGGCAGGAAGCAGGGCACGGGCTTCGGAATCGATCTGGTCCACGTCCTGAAAGTAGTCAAACGCCAGGGAAAAAGAAGAGCGGCCAAAGCATGTCGCGCAAAAGTGTGCCGCGGTTTTGCGATAACGACATGCGTAAAAACAAAGACCTAAAGCGCGATGAGCGAATCTGAAAGATCGCGACGCGCTTTAGCAATTCACATGGCGATATAGCGGTCCTTGCGGTGGTTGATGGCAATCGTCAGGTTGAGAACGATCGCACCAAGCACGGAGCAGGCGATGATGAAGGGGCTGGCGACGAAGAAGGAGAGCGCCAGGATGATGCCGTCGAAGCCGAGCTGGACGAAGCCGGCGCGCCAGCCGAAGCGATCCTGGATATAGAGGGCGAGAATGCCGATGCCGCCGAGGCTGGCGCGGTGGCGGAAGAGCGCCAGCATGCCGGCGCCGATGACGAGGCCGCCGAAGAGCGCACCGGCGATGGGATCGACATGCGCCATGCTGATGAAGTCCGAGACGAATTCGGACAGGACCGAGGTCAGCGCGATGGCGGCGAAGGTCTTGACGGTAAAGGCGGCGCCCAAGCGGCGGAAGGCGAGATAATAGAACGGCAGGTTCACGGCAAAGAAGCAGAGGCCGAAGCTGAAGCCCGTCGCATAATGGGCGAGGAAGGCAAGTCCCGCCCTGCCGCCGGCAAGCAGCCCCGCGCCGGAGAGAAGCGTTACGCCGAGCACGGCGAGCATGCTGCCGGCGACGATGCCCTGGGCGTCGTCGAAGAGCGAGTGACGATCGGCGCTGGAATTCAGAAGGCCTGCGAAAGCGTTGGATGCCATGTTGTTCCCCTGTCGGCGTTTCCGTCTTCTATCCGGGGTCAGGATAAAGGCAAGTAGCAAGCAGCAAGCCCGCCTCTTGACATCAGGCATAATCGTGGATATTTTTTATCCACGAATTGAGGAGGCCAGGTGCATGAAGATGGGCGATGGGGTCGAGCAGGCCATTCACAGCGTTGCGATGCTTTCCGGCCTCTCCGAAGGCGGCGTGCTTTCGGCCGCCGCGCTGGCGGAATTCCACGGCGTTTCGACGAGCTATCTGCTGAAGCATCTGCAGGCGCTGTCGGGCGCCGGCATCCTGGATACCGTACCGGGGCCGAAGGGCGGATATCGCCTGGCAAAAGCGCCGAAGGAGATTTCACTGCTCGACATCGTGCTCGCGGTCGAGGGGTCTCAACCAGCGTTCCGCTGCGCCGAAATCCGCCAGCGCGGCCCGAACCCGGTCTCCGATCGCTTGTTCGCCCAGCCCTGCACCATCAACGCGGCGATGCTGAAAGCGGAACGGATCTATCGCGCCGAACTCGCCAAGACGAGCCTGGCCGATATCGGCATCGAACTTGCCGCCGTCGACGACGGATCGATCGCAGCCAGAGGCTGCGCCTTTCTTGAAATCCATGAACGCAAGACGGCTCGTTGAGCCACAACAAAGGAGAAAGAGCATGCAACCACGCTTCAATTTCGCCAAAGCCGCTCCCGACGCCTACAAGGCAGTCGCCGCGCTCGAGCAATATGTCCAGTCCTCCGGGCTGGAGCGCCGCTTCATCCACCTGATCAAGCTGCGCGCCTCGCAGATCAACGGCTGCGCCTATTGCGTCGACATGCATGTGAAGGAAGCGCGCCATGATGGGCTCTCCGAACAATGGATCAACCTGATGTGCGTCTGGCGGGAATCCCCGGTCTATGACGCCCGCGAACGGGCGCTGCTCGGCTGGGTGGATTCAGTGACCAATATCGCCAAAACAGGCGCGCCGGATGCCGACTACGAGACGCTGAAGGCGCATTTTTCCGAGGAAGAAATGACCAAGATCACGGTGGCAATCGGCGCCATCAACATCTGGAACCGGCTTGCCGTCGGCTTCCGCTCGCAACATCCGATTGATGCGGCGCAAAAGGCGGCGTGATCGAAATCTGCTTTTGCAGGGAATTCATCCTGGCAACCGACCCGAAAATCTCGGGTCGGTCGAATATCGGGTCACTCGCGATCCCTGGTGGCCAGTACGGCAACGGCGTCAAACCGATTGCCCGAGATGTCGACGCTGTTGAACAGGTCGCGGACGACTTTCGCAATTTCTTCTGCGGAAGCGCCCTTGGCGTATTCTTCCTGCATACGGCGTCTCACAAGTTTTTCCAAATCTGACATAGTTCACCTCATCAAATCCGGCGCGAGATGAGTTTGGCGCCGAGACCGATCACAGGCAAGTTACGTTTTATTTAGAATGGCTTACGGATTGGTAATGTTAGAGCGCGATGTAACGGTCGGCCCGGTGATTGATGGCGACGAAGAGGTTGAGGACGACGGCGCCGAGCACCGAATAGAAGACGACAGGCGGCGTGGTGACGAAGAAGGCGGCGGCGAGCACGCACATGTCGATGGCGAGTTGGACGAGGCCGGCGCGGATGCCGAAACGCTCCTGCAGGTAGATGCCGAGGATGCCGACGCCGCCGAGGCTGGCGCGGTGGCGATAGAGGGCCAGCAGGCCGAAGCCGAGCAGCAGGCCGCCGAGAAGTGCCGCCCAGGCCGGATGAATGCTTGAAATGGACAAAAAGCGCGACTGCACATCGGCAAGCACCGAGGTCAGGCCGATGGCGATGAAGGTCTTGATGGTGAAGGCCATGCCGAGTCGCTTCCAGGAGAGATAGAAGAACGGCAGGTTGAGCAGGAAGAAGGCGAGACCGAAATTGGCGCCGAAGGCATAATGCAGGAGGAAGGCCACGCCGGCCGTGCTGCCGGTGAGAAGGCCGGCGCTGGCGAGCACATAGAGGCCGAGTGCGGCAACGAGGCTGCCCGAGAATATGCCCTGCACGTCTTCGATCGGGGTGTGGCGCGTCGCAGTCGTATTCCAAAAGCCAAGGGCATTGATGAGCTGTGTCATGTCGCCAGTCTCCACGGCAGACGAGTTCAAGAACGCGCTTGGAAAAACCCGGCGCGGCGGAATTTGGATCATGAAAGGAGCCCGAGCGCCTCGGCGTGATATTGCCGGGCGCTCTGCCGATGCGATGTAGTATCGGGCTTTTCGATGTTCCGATCAAGCGAAATAGGTAAGTAGTACTGACCTATTAGAACATCGCAAGAAATGTTCGCTCACACGAGCTTGCGCGTAAGGAACAGAATGCCGGAAACCGGTTTTCCGCCATCTTTGCGAATGACCGACTTGACGGTCTTCAGGATCTCCAGCCCGTGACGGGCAAAAAGCACGCTGACATAGGTTTCCGAGTGGGCGTAACGCAGCGACGGGGCGAGATGGAAGCCCTCGCCCTCCCCCGCATCCTCGACGGAAAAGGCGATATCGGCGCCTGATGTCGCGAGTTCTCCGACGATGGCAAAGACGCTCTCGAGATTGCCGAGATACATCAGCACATCGGCTGCCGTCACCAGGTCGGCGCGATGGCGCGCTGCATTGGCAAAGAGGCCGGAGAGATCGGGTGCGAGCGAGAGATCGGCCTGGGCGAGACTGTCATAGACATGTTTCTCGGCGGCCTTAGCCAGCATGTTCTGCGAGAGATCGAAGCCCTCGAGGCGGCCGACACGGCCGCGGATTTCAGGGCCGAGCAGGCCGGTGCCGCAGCCGAGATCGACGGCCCGTTCGTAGCGCCTGCGGGTGGAGGCGATGAGCGCTGCCAGTTTCTGCGGGACGCTGTAGTCGAGCTTTTCGACAAGCGCTGATTCGAAACGGTCGGCATAGTCGTCGAAGAGGCGCTCGACATAGCGGCTCGGCGGCAGGTCAGGCGTGGCTGCGTCGCCGAGAAGGGCGAGCTTGAGGGCGGCGCCGAAAATGTCCTCGGGATCGAGGGCAAGCGTCCTGCGATAGGCCTCGATCGCGGCCTCGCCCCTGCCCGCCTTTTCCAGATAGGTGGCAAGGCGATACCAGCCGGCGGCCCAGGCAGGCACGAGCTCGAGAGCCTGTTCCATCAGTTCGGCAGCCGCTTCCGGCTCGCCGCCTTCTTCGAGCATCCTGGCATAATCGGCGCGGCGGTCGGCGATAACGTCGCCTGAGGAAAGCTGGTGGGGCTGCATAAGTTGACCTTGGTTCGCCCGCATTTGGCGGCGGCCACAAAAAAACTCAAGTCCTATTTCAGAGGCGGAGCGGCCAATTCCGGAAAGGGCTTGCAGGCGCCGCGCCGCGACCTTATTCCAAGGGCAAACAGGAGATGGCTTATGTCCGATCAGGCGAACAGGTTCCTCGGCGATTCAATCGGCCGCACATTGATAAAGCTTATCGTGGTGTCGCTGATCGTCGGTTTCGTCATGACCGTTTTCGGCCTGACGCCGTGGGGCATCATCTACGGCATACGCGATTTCATCCTGGAGATCTGGTACCGGGGCTTCTCAGCGCTTGGGCGCGTCGGCGACTATCTGATCCTCGGCGCGACGATCGTCATCCCGCTCTTCATCATCCTTCGTCTTTTCAGCTACCGCCGGTAACATGACATCCATCGATCTTTCCAGGCGCGGCCTGCTGCGCCTTTCCGGACTTGCGCTCGCCGCCGGCATCGCCGGCTGCACCACGACCCCGCGGATGGCCGGCACGCCGTCAAACGGCGAGGACGAGACGGCGAGCGTGCTGCCGCTCGTCAACCAGCTCAGGGCCAAAAACGGCCTGCCGCCGCTTGCCGTCGATCCGGCGGCGAGCACTGCCGCTCTTTTCCAGGCAAAACGCATGGCCAGCGCCGGCAAGATGGCGCATCTGATGGGTATAACCGACAGTTTCGGCGCGCGCGTCAAGGCGAGCGGCGTTCGGCTGCCGGCGGCGGAAAACATCGCGTCGGGCCAGCAGAGCGTCGATGCCGTGGTGACGGCCTGGATCAACTCGCCGCATCACCTGGAAAACATGCTGGGACGTTATGGCGGCCTTGGCGTTGCCGTCGCCCATAATACATCTTCCAGGAACCTGCCCTATTGGGCCATGGTGCTTTCCAGCTGAGGTGATTCCGCCTGCAGCAGTTCAAAGTGTACGGCGTCCTTTGGGCGTTTGAGAAAACGCGCGGCGCCGAAGCGGCGAGGCAGGCATGGATAGCAGAACCAACGACAATGCGCTGGCATTCGACGTGACGCACCTGATGGTGCTGTCGATTGCCATTCCGATGATGCTCGGCTTTCTGACGACGCCGCTGCTCGGGCTGACGAACACTGCCGTCGTCGGTCATATGGGCGACCCGGAAGCGCTTGCGGGACTGGCGATCGGCGCCATGCTCTTCGATCTCATCATGGGCAGTTTCAACTTCCTACGCGCCTCGACGACAGGGCTGACGGCGCAGGCCTATGGCCGGCGGGACCAGCACGAGCAGCAGGCGGTCTTTTCCCGGGCGATGATTTCGGCGCTCGGCTGCGGTCTGGCGCTGCTCTGCCTTTCGCCCCTGCTGATCACCGCCGGGCTGAGGCTGATGGGCGCGCATGGGCCGATTGCAGAGGCGACCAGCACCTATTTTTCGATCCGCATCCTGGCAGCACCGGCGGCACTGGCGAATTACGCCATCCTCGGTTTCGTGCTCGGGCGCGGCCAGGGCAGTATCGGGCTGCTGCTGCAGGCAATCATCAACGGCATCAACATCGTGCTCTCCATCTATCTCGGCCTGACGCTCGGCTGGGGCGTAGCCGGGGTCGCCTGGGGCACAATGGCTGGCGAAACCGTCGGCGCGCTTGCCGGACTTTTCATCGTACTCAGCGGCTTTAACAAGGCCGAGCGGCCTCAATGGGCGGAGGTCTTTTCCCGGCACCGGCTGGCCGAGCTTTTCGCCCTCAACCGCGACATCCTGATCCGTACCTTCGTGCTGCTCGGCGCCTATACCGTCATGACGCGGATCGGCACCAGCTTCGGCGCGGTGACGCTTGCCGCCAATGCCGTGCTGATGAATTTCTTTCTGCTGTCCGGCTATTATCTCGACGGGCTTGCCAATGCCGCCGAACAGATCGCCGGCCGGGCGATCGGCGCGCATTACCGGCCGGCCTTCGACCGCGGGATGAAGCTGACGATCTTGTGGTCCTTCGGGCTGGCGGCGATCGGCTCGGCCTTCTTCTTCCTCGCCGGCACCTGGCTGATCTCGGTGCTGACGACCTCACCCGAGGTGCGGCAGGCGGCAGAGATTTATCTGCCCTGGGCGGCGGTGACGGGCCTGACCGGCGCACTCGCCTTCCTGATGGACGGGGTCTTCATCGGTGCCACATGGTCGGCCGACATGCGTAACCGGATGCTGATCTCTTTTGCAGGCTATCTCCTGATGCTCGCGGCCTTCGTGCCGCTCTTCGGCAATCACGGTCTCTGGCTGGCGATGAACGCCTTCCTGCTCTTCCGCGGTTTCTTCATGGCGATGCTCGTCAAGCCGCGGGCCGATCAGACCTTTCGCGCCGCCCAATAATCCAGTCTGGTATCGCGCAGGTCGCGGATCGAGCCGGCCTTTTCGCGGTCCAGGAGTTTCGACAGGCCGCGGACGATATCGCCGGCCAGGCCTGGCCCCTCATAGACCATGCAAGAATAGAGCTGGACGAGATCGGCACCCGCCCTGATCTTCTCCAGCGCGGTCTCGGCCGAGGACACGCCTCCGACGCCGATGATCGGCAGATCAGGGCCGACGCGCTTGCGCATCCTGGCGAGCACGGCCGTCGACTTTTCGAAGAGCGGCACGCCGGAGAGACCGCCCGCCTCCTTCGCCTGGCGCTGATCCTTAAGGCCGTTGCGCGACAGCGTGGTGTTGGAGACGATCAGCCCGTCGAGCGCATGCGAGAGCGCTTCCGCGGCGATATCGTCCATGCCTTCCTCGGTCAGATCAGGCGCGATCTTCAGAAAGACCGGGATCTTCCGGCCGGATGTCCCCGCCATCTCGTCGCGTGCCGCAAGCACTGATGACAGCAGCACCGCAAGGCTTTCGCGCCCCTGCAGATCGCGCAGACCGGGCGTGTTCGGCGAGGAGATGTTAGCGGTGAAATAGCGCGCGACGGAATAGAAGCGGCGGATGCCGGCGGCGTAATCGGCGATGCGATCCTCGCTGTCCTTGTTGGCGCCGATATTGACGCCGACCATGCCGCCGCCCCTCAACGCGGTGAGGCGCCCGAAGGCGGCATCATGGCCTTCATTGTTGAAGCCGAGACGGTTGATGACGGCTTCATCCTCCACCAGGCGGAAGATGCGCGGGCGCGGATTGCCCGATTGCGGCTTCGGTGTCACCGTGCCGATCTCGGTAAAGCCGAAACCGAGCTTCAGGAGCGCCTCCGGCACCTCGGCATTCTTGTCGTAGCCGGCGGCCATGCCGAGCGGATTTTCGAAGGTTAGGCCGGCAACGGTCTGGCGCAGGCGCGGATCAGGCGTCAGCTGGCAGGTGGGCACAAGGCCGGATTTCAAGGCGGCGATGGACATGCCGTGCGCGGTTTCCGGATCGAACAGGAAGAGACCCTTGCGGGCGAGACGCTTGAAGGGATCGATCATGGCGCGAGCTCCGGGAAGATATGGGCGCCGGCTTCGTCAAGCGGCAGCAGCACCTCCCAGAGCACGGCCGCAAGCGGCAGATCGGCGTAAAGATGCGGGAAAAGATCGCCGCCGCGCGAGGGCTCGAAGACCAGCTTGTCGGCGAAGCGGCTGCTATCGACGGCAATCAGCAGCAGGCCGGACTGGCCGGCAAAATGCAGCGCGGCGGTCTGCTTTACCTGGTCCGCCGTCGAGAAATGGATAAAGCCGTCCTTGAGATCGATGCCGGCGCCATGAAAAGTGCCGGTTTGTCTGGCTTGCTGCCAGAGCGTTTCCGTCACGATCTTGTAAAGGGTCGGTGTCAGGGTCATCATGGCCTCACGATAGGCTGTTCCTTGGTCACGAGGCTTTGCCGGAAAGAGACGGCGATGTCCACGCCCCGGCGCCGAAAAACGGGACAGCTGGAACAGAATTGGAGCATGATGTCGTCCGAAAACCGCGCACACTTTTCGGCATCATGCTCCAGAAAATCCGGAGGATGAAACGATGAAGGCATTCGTTATCACGCTTGGCATTTTTCTGATGCCGTTGGCGGCCGCGGCGGCCGAAGCGGATGCAAGCCGCTTTCAGCTGGAGAAGAGCGGCGACCATTTCGTCCGGCTCGACCGGCAGACCGGCGCGATGTCGATCTGCCAGGACAAGGATGGCGCCCTCGTCTGCCGGATGGCGGCCGACGAGCGGGCGGCCTATGAGGACGAACTCGACCGGCTGGCGAAGCGGGTGACGGCGCTCGAACAAGGCGGCGTTATCCAGCGTGCGCTGCCGAGCGATGCCGAGGTCGACCGTTCGATCAGCATCATGGAGCGGATGATGAAGAGTTTCATGGGGATGGTGAAGGAGTTCCAGGCCGAGGAAAACACCAATCCCCTTCCGCAGAAGACTTGATCTGATATAGTCAGCATGAGCAAGCCGGCATGCAACGCGGAGGGCTGGCGTCGCATGCAGGGCATGATCGGGCTCTTGGGAGGGAGTTTTCGATGCAGGAACAGACCATTATCATTGCGGACGATCATCCGCTTTTCCGTGACGCGCTGCGCCAGGCGGTGATCGGCATGGAAGGCCGGCAGTCGATCGTCGAAGCCGGGGATTTCGCTGCCGCGCGCCGGGCAGCTGGCGCCCATGCGGATGCCGACCTGATGCTGCTCGATCTCGCCATGCCCGGCGTCAGCGGCTTTTCCGGCCTGATGGCGTTGCGCTCCGAATTCGCAAGCCTGCCGATCGTTATTGTCTCGGCGACCGACGATGCGACGACCATCCGCCGGGCGCTGGAACTCGGCGCTTCCGGCTTCATTTCGAAATCCGCCGGCATCGAGGACATCCGCCGCAGCATCCAGACGGTGCTTGCCGGCGACATCGCCACGCCGGAAAGCTATCGCGACGGGCAGGAGCAGGATCCCGACGTCGCCGACCTGATCCACCGCCTGCATACGCTGACGCCGCAGCAGAGCCGGGTGCTGACCATGCTCGGCGAAGGGTTGCTGAACAAACAGATCGCCTACGAACTCGGCGTTTCCGAGGCGACGATCAAGGCGCATGTGTCGGCGATCCTGCTGAAACTCGACGTCGACAGCCGGACGCAGGCCGTCATCCAGCTCGGCAAGATCAATATGGCGATGGTCGCCTGAGCGATACATTTCCCTTTGGAAACAGGATTTTATTCCTCTTCCATCTTTACTCAGACGGCACGCTCGATTAATATTCCGCCGGGTTGAAGCGCGGCGTTGAAATAAGCCGCGACGGAATCGCGCGCATGCTGTCACACGACCAGATCTGGGAAGCGCTCGACAGGCTTGCCGAACGGCACGAGCTGACGCCCTCCGGTCTTGCGCGGCGCGCCGGCCTCGACCCGACCTCGTTCAACAAATCGAAACGGCTTTCCGCCGACGGGCGGCTGCGCTGGCCCTCGACGGAATCGATCGCCAAAGTGCTCGACGCCACAGGGGCAAGCATGGAGGAGTTTTTGGCCTTCATGCGGCGGGATGCCGATCTTTCCAAACAGCTGGCCGCGCCGCAGGAAAGCGCGTTTCCCCAGCAAGGCGGCTCCATCCCCCTGCTCGGCTTCGCCCAGGCGGGCGCCGGTGGTTTCTTCGACGATGGCGGCTTTCCGGCCGGCCAAGGCTGGGACGTGGTGGAATTTCCGGCGGCCCCGGCACAGAAGGCCGGCGTCTATGCGCTGGAGGTGCAGGGCGAGAGTATGATGCCGCTCTATCGCGACGGCGACGTGCTGATCGTCGAGCCCGGCGCACAGGTGCGCCGCAACGACCGCGTCGTCGTGCGCACAAATGAGGGCGAGGTGATGGCCAAGGTGCTGCTGCGCCAGAGCACGCGATCGATCGAGCTGATGTCGCTCAATCCCGAACATCCCAACCGCACTCTCGAGCTTTCCGACGTCGACTGGATCGCCCGGATCATCTGGGCCAGCCAATAGGAAGATATTCCATGCGCCCTGCCGCCTTCATCACAGGTATCACGGGGATGGCGGTGGTGGCCGGCCTGCTGCTGGCAGGCCAAGCAAGGCTTGGCGGCGGCATGGCCGGCGAAGAGACGATGTCCGCAGAGGAGACGGCGACGGCAGCGGCGGATGCTGCTCCCGAAGCCGGCGAACGTGCGACAATCTCGGACGACCGTGCCGAAATGATCGCTCGCTCAGTGGAGCCAAAGGCTCCGCCCTCTCCGGCGGCTCCCCCCTCCCCCGACCCGGGCGACGGCGGGGCACCCAAACCGGCCGATGCACCGCAACAAGCGGAGACTCCGGCCGGGGCAACGCCAAGTCCGGCTGCGAAAAAGGCGGTGGACCTGGCGCGGCCGATGGCCGACAATGCCGGCATTCTTTCTTTCGGCAAGCGCCGGCTTCAGCTTGCCGGCATCGTGCCGACGCCGGTCGACAGGATATGCGGGCCGGCGGGCCGGCAATGGCCCTGCGGCATGATGGCGAAGACGGCGCTGCGCCTGCTGTTGCGCAACCGCAGCGTCAGCTGCGATCTCGAGACGGTGGAATGGAAGGAAACCGTAACGACTGCCTGCCGGCTGGGCACGGAGGATCTCGGCTCATGGCTTGCCGAAAACGGCTGGGCGGAACCGACGGCGGGGTCGCCGCTTACATCCGCCGCCGAAAAGGCCAGGCAGGCGGGAAAAGGCCTCTACGGCGATGACCCGCGCCGCAATTAAACCGGCAGCCACGACAGTGGTCGGACAGCCCGGATCGGGCCGATCCCTTGTAATGGCTGTCGCCAATTCCTAATCTGGGCTGACCGAAAAAGGAATCAGAGATGAACAAGCCGCTTTCCGCCCATGATGCGCTGATCTACGTGATGGTGATGGCATCCGCCGTCGACAGCACGATGAACGACAGGGAGATGACAAGGATCGGCCAATTGATCGGATTCCTGCCGGTTTTCCGGGACTTCGATGACGACAAGCTGATTTCGGTGGCGCGCGACTGCGCCGCGCTGCTGGCCGGGCCGGAAGGCCTCGACGTCGTCCTCGAAACCGTGCGCGATACCCTGCCCGCAAAGCTCTACGACACGGCCTATGCGCTGGCCGTCGAGGTGGCATCCGCCGATCTCTCGGTCAAGGCGGAGGAGTTGCGGCTGCTCAGCCTGCTGCGCGATCGGCTCGGCCTCGACAAGCTCACCTGCGCGGCGATCGAGCGCAGTGCGATTGCGCGCTTCCGCAGGGGCTGAAGGCGAGCAATTTGGACTGCGGCTTCAATAAAGCCCGTAGGGGAAATAACGCAGATAGATTTCCTGGAGGCGGCCGTTGCGCGACAGCGTGGCGAGCGCGTGGTCGATGGCTGCCGTCAGCACGCTGTCCTTCTGCCGCAGCATGATCGTCATGCCCTCGCCGAGGAAATGCTCGGAGAGATAGGGGCCGTCGAACAGCGCGCAGCATTTGGCCGAGGCCGGCGAAGAGACCCAGAAGGAAAGCTGCAGCGCATCGGCAAAGGCGGCATCGACCTTGCGGTCCTTGAGCGCCGCAAGCAGAGCGTCCTTCGTATCGAACGGCTCGGCCTTGAGCGTGGGGAAGAAGGCGGCCAGCATCGCCTCATGCACCGTCCCCCTGACGACGCCGACCGGATGGCTGGAAAGCGCGGCAGCGGTCTTTCCGTCAAGCGGCACGGCGAGATTGCGCACGAAGCGCGCCGGCAGCATCAGATAAGGTCTGGAGAAGACGAATTGCCGGCGCAGCTCCGGGGTCACGGCAAGACCGGCGATGATGGCATCGCCCTGTGAGGCGGCGAGCGCATCCCTGAGGTCGGTAAAGGGGAGCGCCTGGATCTGGCACTTGTCTGAAATCTCCAACTCACTGCAGATTTCGCGGGCGAGGTCGACATTGAAACCGGAAAGCTTGCCGTTCTGATCGCTGAAATTGAAGGGCGGGAAATCGACCGAGGTCAGGAAGCGCAGGCGGACCAGAGAGGAGAGATCGGGCCTCGCAAGGCGTTCGCGCGCATCGAAGAGCAGCGGCAGCGAAGGTGCAGCCTGCTGGGCCGACGCGGCAAAACTTGAAAGCAGCGCGCCGAAAAACAGGCCGAGCGTGAAAAAACCCTTCAGAGTCAGGGATGCCAGCTTGGATTGCATCATCGTGATCGTGGTCTCTGGGTTAAGCGCGAAGCGTGCGGCGTCGGCAAGATGTATCAGAGTCACGCGTGGCGGGGAATATGAATGCCGGCGCTCCGAGACTTGATCCTCGGTGCCTCTCATACGCGCTCGGTTAAAATGCAACCTCTCAGCCCCTAAAAATCATAGCCAACCGCCGCCTCGTGTTAGCGCGGAATTAAAGAATATCGCCTCTTATTTGTTGCGACGACATCGGACCCCGCCAGCCGATCGCATGATGCAAGCGTCAGCCCAAACGTAATCCCTAAACCGCGATATTGAAGCAGCGCTTTTTCTGCAGCAATTGATTTCAAAAGCACCGGGCGCGCGAGCACGCCCCGTCAATCGGGTGACATTTCCATGCTGAAACATCTGAAAATCCGCACAAAAATCATATCGGTCGTAGCGCTGCTCGGGCTGATCACGATGGCGGGGTTGATCTACGTCATTTCCGAGTTCCGCCGTGCGGACGCCGCCTACAGCGCCTTCATCGATCATGAGGCGCAGGCCTCGATGCTGAGCGCGCGCGCCAGCGCATCGGCGGTCGCCTCGGTGCTGCAGGTAAGCCTGATTGCCGACATGAAGCCCGATACGTCCGAATTCCAGACGGCGCTCGCCACACCGAGCAAGCTGCCGCAGGCGCGCGACCGGATGAAGCAGGCGCTGGCGCTGGTGCCCAGCCGCAAGCCGGCGATCGATGAAATCCAGGCGGGCATCGATGAGATCGAAACGCTGGCGAACAAGATCATCGAACAGAGCAAAGCCAAGGACGGCGCCGGCGCCCAGGCAAATGTTGCCCTGATCAATGCCAAGCTCGATGCACTGACGCCGAAGATGATCGCCAACAATGATGCGATGATGGCGATGCTCAACGATGGCGGCGACGCGCTCTCGGCTTCCGTCAACGAACGGATCGTCTTCTGTCTCGTTCTGATCGGCATCGCCGTTCTCGCTGCCGTCGGCTTCAGCGTGGTCGTGGCCCAGATAGGCATCGCCGGCCCGATGATGCAGCTGCGCCAGCGCATGACGCGGCTTGCCGAGGGCGATACGACAAGCGATGTCAGCGGCCTCGACCGCGGCGACGAAGTCGGCCAGATGGCAAAGGCCGTTTCGGTCTTCCGCGACAATGCGATCGAGCGCGCCCGGATCGAAGCGCGTGCCGAAGCAGACCGCGACGTCAGCGACAGCGAGCGCCGCGACCGTGAGGCGCAGAAGGCCCGCGAAGCATCCGAACTCGACCGCGCCGTCACCGCACTCGGCGACGGCCTGCGCCGCCTTGCCGCCGGCGATCTCGCCTCGCATATCGCCGAGCCCTTCGTCGCGCATCTCGATGCGCTGCGTGAGGATTTCAACAACTCGGTGGAGAAGCTCAACGAAACCCTGCATACGGTCGGCGCCAATGCCCGGGCGATCGGCGCAGGCGCCAACGAGATTCGTTCCTCCGCGGACCAGCTTTCCCAGCGGACGGAACAGCAATCGGCCTCCGTCGAACAAACGGCAGCAGCGCTGGAGGAGATCACCACGACAGTGCGCGATGCCGCCAAGCGGGCCGAGGAGGCGAGCCAGCTCGTTGCCCGTACCCGCCTCGGCGCCGAAAAATCCGGCGAGGTCGTCCGCAAGGCCGTCTCCGCCATGCAGCAGATCGAGAAGTCCTCGGGCGAAATCTCCAACATCATCGGCGTCATCGACGACATCGCCTTCCAGACCAATCTTTTGGCGCTGAATGCAGGCGTCGAAGCCGCCCGCGCCGGCGATGCCGGCAAGGGCTTTGCCGTCGTCGCGCAAGAAGTGCGCGAACTCGCCCAGCGCTCGGCGAAGGCCGCCAAGGAGATCAAGGCGCTGATCAGCACCTCCGGCTCGCATGTGCAGACCGGCGTCTCGCTGGTCGGCGAAACCGGCAAGGCGCTCGACGCGATCGTCCAGGAGGTGCAGGAGATCAACCAGCACGTCCACGCAATCGCCGAAGCCTCCCGCGAACAGTCGATCGGCCTGCAGGAGATCAACACCGCCGTCAACACCATGGATCAGGGCACGCAGCAGAATGCAGCGATGGTCGAGGAATCCACCGCCGCCAGCCATAACCTCGCCACCGAAGCGGCAGCGCTCAACAACCTGCTCGGCCAATTCAGGCTGACGGGCACCGGCGGCTTCACCGCCAGTGCGCCAATGGCCACAGCAGCACCACGCGCTGCCGCCCGCCCGGCAGCCAGGGCAGCTCCGGTCCGCGTCGCCCGCGAAGGCACCGCCCGCCCGGCCGCCTCGCCGGCCCGCGCGCTCGGCCAGAAAATCGCCCACGCCTTCGGCGCCGGCAGCAGCACATCGTCAAGCCAGGATCCCGACTGGACGGAATTCTGAGCCTGTCAAAACAAGCATTGGAAAGGGCGGCTGCGGCCGCCCTTTCCTTTTTTGGGTATCGTCTAACCCGGCCGCCAGCCGATCTCGATGAGGATGTTTCCAGGCGCCGTGCAATAAAACAGCCAGCCGCCGCGCATCGCGCCCGGCGGGCCAGACAGATCAGCACCGGCAGCCGCAAGCCCGGCATGGACCGTATCGACATCCGTCCTTTCGGGCAGGATGAAGCCGATGTGATAGGTCTGGCGCCCCATCTCCACCTGATCGGCGGTGCCGAATTTTGCGATTGCGTGGCTGAGGACGATTTCGAGGCCGGTATCGTCTTCCAAGATCGCCAGGCCGTTATGGCCGCGCATATCCTTAAGCTTCAGGCCGAAATGGCGGATGAAGAAATCCGCCGTGGCAACAATATCGGGTACGTGGAAATCGAGATGGTTCAAGTGCATGACAGTCTCCGTTCGAAAAAATCCCGGGACTGCCTTTTTGCCGTCTCCGCACGCCGCCGGGATCCCGCATCTTCATGCGGATCACGTCGCGGGTTCTCGTGCCATGGCACGGAGCATAGCTTCGCCAGAGCGCTTAACGCTCCAGCGGAAGGGATCGGGCTTACCTCAACCGATCCTGCCTTTTTCGACGATGCCGATCTAGCAGAGGGCACCGGTTTCGGCAATGACGCGTCATCGCGGCTGGAGAAACAGGATACTCACCCTAATATCAACGGGTGGATGTCGCGTCCGGCCGCTCGATCACGGCGCCCCCGGCGACGCTTCCCGAAGGATTGAAGAGCGGCATGGGCATTCGTGTCGTGAACTCTAGCCGGTGAGGCGTAGAGTGATATTATTCAAGCATTGGGAGGGATGGACATGAAAGCTGCAATCATCGGCCTCGTCGGCACGCTCGTTCTGGCGGGATGCAACACCGTCAGCTACAGCGGACCGGGTCTCGAACCCATCCCCGGCAGCATCACCTATAGTGGCCAGCCGCGCACCAAACTCACTAAATCACCCCCCGGCTCCGCCTTTCCGCATGATTTCACCGACCAATACGGCCGGCAGGTGGAGGAAACCTACATCATCCAGCCCGACCGCAGCCTGATCATCGCGCATCGGCAATACAAGCCGATCCGGTTCTTTGGAGACTAGGCTTAGTCGGCATGGTTTGCGGGAGATGGAGCGGGTGAAGGGAAATATGCGCTCAATTGCGAACGGAGGCCCTCAGATCGCATCTGACGCGAACCGGTTTGTTCAGCATAAAGCTGCATCAATCATTGCACATTGCGAAGATGAAAAAGAGAGGAGCAGGCATCATAGACTGCAACAGGCGGTTTAGAGGCCATGGGTCTGGATCAAGTCCGCGGTGTCTTCGGCAAGCGCGTCGACCGCCGCATAACGGATTCGAGTCTGGATTTCAGCCCGAGCCGGATCAACCCGTCAGGGCCAGCCAATCACCGATCGTTTTTCCGTAACGCCGCGTCGAGCGGATGGCCGGAGCCGGCCGCTGTTGGGTTGCCACCGTCCTTCGGATTTCACGCGGGCTCAGCCCGAATTCGTGGATGAAGGCGCGCGTAAAATTGGCGGCGACCTCGAAACCGGCGGCTTCTGCGATTTCTGAAATCGGCCTGTGGTCGGCCGAATTGCTGAGATCCGCATAGGCCTGCAGCAATCGCCGCTTGCGAATATAATTGAGCACGCCTCCGCTCGCCTCAAACAGTTGGTAAAGCCGCGTACGCGAAATCCCCAACGCGCGGCACATCACGTCCGGTGTCAAGTTTTCCGAATGGAGATTGACGTGAATGTAGCGGTGCGCCCGCTCCATCAGTCCCATGTTGGCCTGGTTTTGACCGGTATCAGTCCTTGTGGACGATGCGGCGCCCGCAACGACCATATCGCCGATGGTTTGGATGATCCGGGGCACTTCCTCTATCGTCAGATTCCCGAGGTTCGTTTCGAGGCCCGTGAGATAGCCCGTGAGCAACTCGGCATGGCTGCCCGAAAGAACCGTGTTGCCTGCGCTCTGGAGAAGGCTCGCATCGCGAGCCAGCAGCTCATACGGCAGGAACACGAGCAAAGCTTCGGTATCGGTCGTCCGTCCGCGATAGGGGCTGCCGAGAGACATGAAAAATATCTCGCCGGCAGCGGTCTCGGTGACACGACGGTTGACCTCGGTCCAGGCTTGGCCGCTGCGCTGCAGGCCGACGTTCCAATGGTCGATGGGGCTCGATCGAAGCATGGCCTGATCGCGGACATATCTATGGGCATGCGCGCGCTGCTGGACGATCAGGATATCGCCGAGCTGCCAGCCGGTCTGCTCCGCGAGGAATCCGTCTTCGGGTGATTTTCCCTCCGGCAGATGAACATCCACGAGCGGCGCCATATGTGCCCGCCAGGCCTGGAATTGTTCTGCCGGTGGCAGGTCCTGCGTCGAGAATCGCAGCGGCTCGAGTGCAGGGGAGGCATGGGGTGGGCGTTCCTTGCGCATGGCCGGTTCACGCGGCCAGCGCCGCCGCTCCATATGCGCCGGCCGTTCCTGTTCCGCGGCAGGATCATCGTCGGATTCAGACCCTGTAGCCATCCAATTCCTCCAGCGCATAACCCGACCCGAGCCATGGAAATTGAGAAAAGCAATTGTTTTTGCGGCTGAAATCTCCGCAGAACTCCGTCTGAAAAAGCGGAAGTGCCCGAAGAGTCTCCTCCATAAGTTGTTTATCATATTCCTTTTCGCTCTGAAATGTACGGAGCGATAATTTCCAGGACGTGAGGATAACGACAATTGCCTTTCTTAGCTGTATCTAAATAAACATTGGTTCTTTCCAAAAGAAAAACCGGACGAACAAAATATTCGCATGATCGAACGACTTGGTTTCGCGATATGTCGAAGTAAATATCGAATATCCCACAGCAAAATCTGAAAACACGGGAGGTAGTCGTGAACTATCTTGGTAAGATTCGTGCGCGCTCTGTACAAGCTTCGGCTCGTGATGCAAATTGTCCATCCGGAATACATCGCGCTCCCAAGAGAGTTCTTGTCACCGGCGGCGCAGGTTTCCTCGGATCGCATCTCTGCGAGACGCTTCTGGCCGCCGGACACCAGGTGATCTGCCTCGACAATTTTTCCACCGGCATGCGGCGCAATATCGTCCATCTGAAGCGAGTCGATCGCTTCAATGTCGTCGCCCACGATATCGTCCACCCGCTCGATCTGGAAGTCGACGAGATCTATAACCTCGCCTGCCCGGCATCGCCCCCGCATTATCAGGCCGATCCGATCCATACGACAAAGACCTGCGTGCTGGGCTCCCTCAACCTTCTGGAGCTGGCCGCGCGCACCGGCGCACGTATCCTTCAGGCATCCACCTCCGAAGTCTACGGCGACCCGAACGTCCACCCGCAGGTCGAAAGCTACTGGGGCAACGTCAATTCGTTCGGGCCGCGCTCCTGCTATGACGAGGGCAAGCGGTGCGCCGAGACGCTGTTCTTCGACTTCCACAACACGCACGGCGTCGAGATCAAGATCATCCGCATCTTCAACACCTACGGCCCGCGGATGCGTCCGGACGACGGCCGCGTCGTCTCGAATTTCATCGTTCAGGCCCTGACGGGGCAAGACATCACGATATATGGCGACGGTTCCCAGACCCGCTCGTTCTGTTTCGTCGATGATCTCATCGGCGGCATGGTCCGCATGATGGCCTCACCGTCGTCGCTGACGGGGCCTGTCAATCTCGGCAATCCGAGCGAATTCACGATCCGGGAGCTGGCCGAGCAGGTGATCGGATTGACCGGTTCCCGGTCGCAAATCATCCATCGCGCTCTGCCGGTTGACGATCCCCGTCAGCGTCGCCCCGATATTTCGCTTGCCATGCAGGAACTCGACTGGCGGCCGAAGATCGACTTGTCGAGCGGCCTGCGTCAGACGATCGACTATTTCGATGGCCTTCTCGCCCGTCCGGCACGCGAACTGGAGGCGGTCTGATGGATGCGCCCCGGGTCCTGGTCACGGGCGGTGCCGGCTATATCGGTAGCCACACCGCCAAGCTCCTCCGCTCGGAGGGGATTGAGCCTGTCGTCTACGACAATCTCACGACCGGAAACCGTTCGTCCGTGCGCTGGGGCCCTTTCGTCGAAGGTGACGTCCTCGACTCGTCATGCCTGATCGAGGTCATCGAGAAATATGCTCCCGATGCCGTCATCCACTTTGCCGCCTCGGCCTACGTCGGCGAGTCCGTGGAAAACCCAGCGAAATATTACAACAACAATGTCTGCGGTGCATTGTCGCTTATCGATGCCTGCCGGCAGACGGGGCTTCAGAACGTCATCTTCTCATCGAGTTGTGCCGTCTACGGCGTTCCCTCCGTGCTGCCGATCGATGAGACGTTGCCGAAGGCTCCGATCAATCCCTACGGCAAGACCAAGCTGATCTTCGAGCATATGCTCGCCGATTATGCGGCGGCCTACGGCCTGCGGTACGTTGCCCTGCGTTATTTCAATGCCTGTGGAGCCGATCCGGACGGCGAGCTTGGCGAATGGCACGTTCCGGAAACCCATCTCATTCCGCGGGCGCTGCTGGCCGCGGCCGGCCGGATTCCGCACCTGGAGATATTCGGCGATGATTACGATACCCCTGACGGCACCTGTATAAGGGACTATATTCATGTCGCAGATCTCGCGCGCGCCCATGTTCAGGCCTTCACCCATCTCGCCAAAGGCGGAGCAAACCTCGCTGTCAACCTCGGCACCGGGCGGGGGTTTTCCATCAGGGAAGTCCTGCGCGTGATTCAGGAAACGACCGGGTGCGAAGTCCCGGTCGTCATCCATCCACGCCGGCCGGGCGATCCGCCCAGCCTCTACGCCGACGCCAGCCTGGCCCGCGAGACGCTCTGCTTCCAGCCTCGATATTCCGACCTCGAAACCATCGTGCGGACGGCGGCTCCGTTCTTCGGACTGGAGGCGCGCGCGTGACCCAACCTGCGATCACCCAAGCGATGCATGCTCCGGAACCCTCCTACGAGCCGCTTCTTGTCCCGGTTCTGACCGGACATCGGCGGGCCGAATATCTGTTCTCGGCGGCCGTATGGGTCTGCGCCTTCGCCTATTTCTGGATCTGGTGGCTGGAGCCGCGCCATCACGTCGATGCTTTCGGCACAATTACGGTGAGCCTCGTTCTTGCCTGGGTTACCGCTCTGCCGGCCTATTTCATCGTCGTCTTGTATCGGGCGGCAAGACCGAACGGTCCCTTGCGCCTGCCGGCGGGCAGTCGAGTGGCCATGGTCGTGACCAAGGCGCCGGCGGAACCCTTCTCGGTCGTCCGTGAAACCCTGCTGGCAATGCTTGCCCAGGAGGTGGAACACGACACCTGGCTTGCCGACGAAGACCCTTCCCCCGAGACTCTCGACTGGTGCTCCGGGCACGGGGTCTTCGTCTCGACCCGCAAGGGGCGATCCGATTATCATCGGACGTCGTGGCCCCGACGCACGCGGTGCAAGGAAGGCAACCTCGCCTTCTTCTACGACCACTACGGCTACAGCCGCTACGATTTCGTGGCGCAACTCGATGCAGATCATGTTCCCGCGCCCGACTATCTCTTCCACATGCTGCGTCCGTTCGCCGATCCAAAGGTCGGCTATGTCTCGGCCCCCAGCATTTGCGACAAGAACGCTTCCGAAAGCTGGTCGGCACGTGGAAGGCTCTATGCCGAGGCCAGCATGCATGGCTCGCTCCAAGCCGGTTACAATGGCGGCCTGGCGCCGATGTGCATAGGGTCGCATTACGCGGTACGTACCGTCGCCCTCAAACAGATCGGCGGCCTCGGTCCGGAGTTGGCTGAAGACCATTCGACGACATTGATGATGAATGCCGGCGGCTGGCGGGGTGTGCATGCGCTGGATGCCATCGCCCATGGTGACGGCCCCAGAACCTTCAGCGATCTCGTGACGCAGGAATTCCAGTGGTCGCGCAGCCTGGTCATGGTGCTGTTGCGGTACTCGCCGAGCCTCGTCGGCCGGCTGCCGCCCCGGCTCAAGTTTCAGTTCCTCTTTTCGCAACTCTGGTATCCGCTTTTTGCGTTCTTTATGTTGCTCATGTTTACGTTGCCGATCATCGCGCTCGTGCGCGGCCAGAACTTCGTGACGGTGACCTACCCCGATTTCCTGGCCCATTTCGCACCGCTTTCTATCGCTCTCGTGGTGATGGCTTATCGCTGGCGCGCCAGTAGCTCGTTCCGCCCCTACGACGCCAAGATCCTGAGCTGGGAATGCATGCTCTTTCTCTTCGCGCGCTGGCCCTGGGCGCTCGCCGGCACGCTGGCTGCGGTGCACGATTTTGTGACAGGCTCCTTCGTCGATTTCCGCGTCACGCCGAAAGGCCGGTCCGAAGTCGATCTGCTGCCGGTGCGTGTCCTGGCGCCCTACGCTGTGCTGGCGCTCATGGCGGTGTTGCCTGCCCTGGCAATCGGCGATGCCGGCGCCTCCAAGGGTGGTTACTTCTTTACCATCCTGAACGCGGCAATCTACTGCGCGCTGTTGTTGGTCATCGTCGGGCGTCATTCGAAGGAAAATACTGTTGCGGCGGCCCCGCGTTTCTACCGTCCGGCGATGGCGACCGTGCTTCTTGCGCTCGTCGCGTTGCCGGGGGCTGCCACCATCATGCGCGGAAAGGATGCGACCGAGGCACTCGCCTGGGGCAGCGGCCGCCTTCAGCTGTTCGAAGAGCGCTACGCCGCCTCCGGTGCAGGCCGGGGCGGGACCGCCCTGCGCACGATCTTCTTCAAACCACGATGGATTTCCGATCCGGAGGAGATCCAACTGAGAACGGATGCCGCTCACCCGGATGTGCGGCCGAGCGTGGAGGAAATACACAATGCATAGCCCATCCAAAATAGCCCTGTTGTCGTTAACCGGCCTGTTGCTGTCGGGAGTCGCGGTCCTGCCGACCGCTCTGGGCAGTTCTGCCGAAGGGCAGCCGCTAGCAATGACGACATCGTCCATTGCGCCGCCGACCAAAATGCCGGTCGTCACGAAGGAGTCGATCACATTCGGCGCCTATGATCCGCACGGAGATTTAGGCGCCTCGCCCGATTCGAAGATCGAACATCTCTTCCTGCCCTGGGAAGATGTCGATCTGCGCACGCTCGCCCTCGCCGACGATTATGCGCAAGCGCGTGGCCGCACCCTGCTGATCTCGGTCGAGCCCTGGACCTGGTCGACCGGTTCGCGCCAAACCTCGCAGGAACTGCTGCACAGCATCCTGGACGGTTCGCGTGATGCGAACATGGCCGCCGTCTGCTCGACTGCTGCCAAGCTGAAAAGTCCGGTCATCATTCGCTGGGGACAGGAAATGGACGAAACCGACAGCCAGTTCTCCTGGTCGCATTGGCAGGGCGACGATTATGCCAAGGCCTATCGCCGGATGGTGGAGGTCTGCAAGGTCCACCTGAAGACGGCCAAATACATGTGGTCACCGAAGGGCAATGAGGGGCTTCAAGCCTTTTATCCCGGCAACGATGTCGTCGATCTCATCGGGCTCTCGGTCTTTGGCCTGGAGCAATACGACAGGGACAAGACTGGCCGTGACCAGACGTTTGCCGAGCACCTTGCGCCCGGATACGCCCGTGTCGCCGGTTACGGCAAGCCCATCATGGTTGCCGAACTTGGCTACGAAGGTGGCGATTCCTTCGTGCGAAACTGGGCTGAGAGCGTAACGAAACGCTATCCCCAGTTCCCGGCGCTCAGCGCCGTTATCTACTTCAACGACCGTGAAGTCTATCCGTGGCCGGACGGCTATGGCCGCCCCGACTGGCGGATCGTCCGCGAAAGCATCAATTGAACAAGAAGGAACCTGAACATGTCCATGCTTCAAAAAATGTTCCTGGCCGTGGCCCTGACCAGCGGTATCGCCACGGCCGCGTCCGCTGCCGGAACCAACGAGCCTGCGGGGATCGAGACCGCAAAGCCGATGAGCAGCGCGGAAATCTATCGGCTCTACAACCAGAATTCCTGGATGTGGAAAGCCGGCGCCGGCTACTTCTCCGCAAAGGCGCGTCGCTTTACCGCCTGGTCGCGGGAAAATGGCTCGCCTTCCTTCGGCAAGGGCCGCTGGTTCATCACGGAGTCGGGGAAACTCTGCTTCAACGCCGACTGGCACGCCAAGACCGGAACGGCGACGGCAATCACCTGCTTCAGCCACCGCAAGAAGGGCGGCCTGATCTATCAGAAACGCGAACCGGACGGTCAATGGTACGTTTTCAAGAGCGCACCGGCACAAGCCACCGACGAATTCGCAAAGCTTCGCCGCGGCGACTACGTGAGGTCTCAATTGGGGGGAATTGAGATGAGCGTCAGTAAGACCAGATAAAGGCGAAGCTAGGGGTTGCGCGCGGCCGAGGCGCCATCTGTGTCCTTGTAGGAGCCGATGCCTGCGCGCAACCCTTTTCATAAAAGATCACGAAGCGCCTTCAAAAGGCGGCGAACGGCCGGCCGGGGCAGCTGGAGCGGGTGAAGGGAATCGAACCCTCGTATTCAGCTTGGGAAGCTGCTGCTCTACCATTGAGCTACACCCGCGATGAAGCGAGATTTCCAACAGATGGGGGCCGCTGTCAAGTCGCGGCGGTCGGGAAGGCTCAGATGCGGAAGTGCTTCGAGAGTTTGAGGCCCTGGGCCTGGTAGTTCGAGCCGAGACCGGAGCCGTAGAGGCTGGCGGGCTTTTCCCGCATATGTTCGTAGACGAGGCGGCCGACGATCTGGCCGTCTTCGAGGATGAAGGGCACCTCGTGGCTGCGCACTTCGAGCACGGCGCGGCTGCCGCGCCCGCCGGCAGGCGCGTGGCCGAAGCCCGGATCGAAGAAGCCGGCATAATGGACGCGGAATTCGCCGACCAGCGGATCGAACGGGGTCATCTCGGCTGCGTAATCCGGCGGCACGTGCACCGCCTCGCGCGAGACGAGGATATAGAATTCATCGGGATCGAGGATCAGCTCGTTGCGGCCGCGGCTGTGGAGCGGTTCCCAGAAATCGAAGAGGTCGTGCTCGGCCTTCTTGTCGACGTCGACGACGGCGGTGTGATGTTTGCCGCGATAGCCGATCAGGCCGTCCTTGTCTCCGGCGAGGTCGATCGACAGCGCGATGCCGCCGCCAGAAATGTTGGGCAGCTTGCTGGCAACCAGCGTTTCGCTTTCATGTAGCTTCAACAGTTCCGGCTCGCCGAGCAGGGAATGGCCGACGCGGAAACGGATCTGCGACAGGCGCGAGCCGCGGCGCACGACGATCGGGAAGGTGCGCGGACTGATTTCGAGATAGAGCGGGCCGGAATAGCCTGATGGGATCTTGTCGAATTCCTGGGCGTAATCGGTGATAACGCGGGTGAAGATATCGAGGCGCCCGGTCGAGCTCTTCGGATTGGCCGAGGCTGACATGTCGGCCGGCAGCGCCAGGCTCTCCATCAGCGGCACGATATAGACGCAGCCGGTTTCGAGCACCGCCCCCTCGGTAAGGTCGATCACATGCAGGCTCAGCCGGTCGAGCTTGTCGGACACCAGATGCGAGGGGCCGGGCATGAAGCTGGCACGCACGCGAAAAGCCTTGCCACCCAATCGCAGGTCCAGGCTTGCCGGCTGGATCTGGTCGCGGTCCAGCTCCCGCTCGGAGATCAGACGCCCCGTCTCGAACAGCGCGGAGATCGCGCGATCCGCCAGAATTCCCGTTTCGCGAGCCATCATGCCTCATCCATCATTTGCCGCCGACAAAACCAAACTCGGGGAATTGACGCAAGCAGCTAACAGCAGTATTGCAGAATTATCCCGTGGTGATTTGGCCGGTCGGCTTGCAGCCACGTTAAACAAGTGGCTAAAAAGACCGGGTTGAAACCGGTCTGCTTTTGCGACCGGTTTTTTTTGTTATGTGAAGGTGATGGCATGAGCAAGACCTGGCGCCCGGCAACCCAACTCGTCCACGGTGGCACGCTGCGTTCGCAATATGGCGAGACGTCCGAGGCAATCTATCTCACCCAAGGCTTCGTCTACGAGACGTCGGAGGCGGCCGAAGCCCGCTTCAAGGGCGAGACGGAGGGCTTCATCTATGCCCGCTACGGCAGCCCCACCAACGACATGTTCGAAAAGCGCATGTGCATGCTCGAAGGCGCTGAAGACGCCCGCGCCACCGCTTCCGGCATGGCCGCCGTCACCGCGGCGATCCTCTGCCAGCTGAAATCAGGCGATCATATCGTCGCCGCGCGCGCCCTGTTCGGCTCCTGCCGCTGGGTCGTCGAGACGCTGGCGCCGAAATACGGCATCGACTGCACGCTGATCGACGGCCGGGATCTGGCCAACTGGGAAAAGGCGATCACGCCGAAGACCAAGGTGTTCTTCCTGGAAAGCCCGACCAACCCGACGCTCGAAGTGATCGATATTGCAGGCGTCGCCAAACTGGCCAACCAGATCGGCGCCAAGGTCGTCGTCGACAATGTCTTCGCCACGCCACTCTTCCAGAAGCCGCTGGAGCTCGGCGCCCATATCGTCGTCTATTCCGCCACCAAGCATATTGACGGCCAGGGCCGCTGCCTCGGCGGCGTCGTGCTTTCCGACAAGGAATGGATCGACGAGAACCTGCACGATTATTTCCGTCATACCGGCCCGGCCATGTCGCCGTTCAACGCCTGGGCTTTGCTGAAGGGCATTGAGACGCTGCCGCTGCGCGTGCGCCAGCAGACCGAGAATGCCGCAAAGATCGCAGATTTCCTGGCCGAGCAAGGCAAGGTCGCCAAGGTGATCTATCCCGGTCGCAAGGACCATCCGCAGGCCGATATCATCGCCAAGCAGATGACCGGCGGCTCGACCCTGGTCTGCTTCGAGCTGAAGGGCGGCAAGGATGCGGCCTTTGCGCTGCAGAACGCGCTTGAGATCATCAAGATCTCCAACAATCTCGGCGACAGCAAGAGCCTGATCACCCATCCGGCAACGACGACGCACAAGAACCTGACGGAAGAGGCACGCACCGAACTCGGCATCTCGCCTGGTACGGTCCGCCTTTCGGCCGGCATCGAGGATACCGACGACCTGATCGAGGATTTCGCGAAGGCGCTTGCCAAGGTATCGGCCTGATTTAGGAATAAAGGCGGCCGGACCCCACCCGGGTTCGGCCGGATCTCACCAAGGTGAGGCCGTGCCGGACCTCACTGGGTGAGGCCGGGGGAACAAGTTCGCTCGCCGCGGCGTTCCGAAACGGAATTAACACTGACAATTAGGCTTAACGATCGAAAACCCTCGGATCACAGCCATTTCAGCGATGATAATTGTTCCGTTTCTTGACGGACAGGGCCTCTTATAAGATACGGGTAACATATCTTGACTAAGGTGCAAGGCATGTATCGCGCCCTCACAAGAGAGATCGAAGTAGTCGTCGAGCCGTTCTATCTGGAGGAGCAATCCGATCCGGAAGACGATCGCTATGTCTGGGGTTACCGGATTGTCATCAGCAACAATTCCGGCATAGCCGTTCGGCTGGTCAATCGTTACTGGAACATCACCGACCAGAACGGCCAGGTGGACGAGGTGACTGGTCCCGGCGTCGTCGGCGAGCAGCCGCGGCTCAGGCCCGGCGACACCTACGAATATTCCTCTGGCTGCCCGCTCGACACGCCCTCAGGGCTGATGTTCGGCCACTACCAGATGGAAACGGACGACGGCGAGATGTTCGATGTCGACATCCCGGCCTTCTCGCTGGATTCGCCTGGGCTGCTGCGCGTGCTTAACTGAGGCGCATCAATTGAGACGTCATTTTCCGTCAGCGCCACGTTCCTGAGATCCTCGACGCCCGGGGCGAAGGGGCATGCCGCAACATCTCGACTCCCTCTTCTCCCCAGCGGGGGAAGGTGCCCGTAGGGCGGATGAGGGGGCCGGCGAAGCCGGTCTTTCCAACAACATCCATGCAGGTTTCGGCCGCGATGACATCGTCTCGACCATGTTCAGGGCGGCGGGGCACACGGCATTGCCGTCGGAGTGCCGGAATGGGTTTTATGTGAAGGATGTGCCGGGAGGCCCCCTCATCCGCCTGCCGGCACCTTCTCCCCGCTGGGGAGAAGGGACTTGGGGCAGCCATCATTGCAAACCGCGCCTATTCGGCCGGCTGAAGCTCGGCCGGCTCGAAGCGGTAGGTGGTCGAGCAGAATTCGCAGGTCACGGCGATTTCGCCATCTTCCTGGCTGGCCTCGATCTCCTCGGCCGAAAAGCCCTTCAGCACGCCCTTGATCTTGTCGCGCGAGCAGCTGCAGCGGTCGAAAACCGCGCGCGGTTCGTAGACGCGCACGCCGCGCTCGTGGAACAGGCGGAACAGCAGCCGCTCTGTGCCGACAAGCGGATCGGTGAGCTCGTCGGCGTCGATGGTTTCGACCAGCGAACGCGCTTCGAGCCAGGCATCGTCCTCGCCATGCGGGCGGCTGCCGGTGTCGCCGTCGCCGCCGTGGAGATCCGGCTGGCGCATGCGCTCCGGCGCTTCCGGCAGGAACTGGGCGACGAGGCCGCCGGCCCGCCAGCGATGGCGTGGCTTGCCGGCATCGTCACGATCGAAGAGCTCGGCCGCGGCGAGGCGGACGCGCGTCGGGATCTGTTCCGACTGGCGGAAATAGACGCCGGCAATTTCTTCCAGCGTGGTGCCGTCGAGCGGAACGATGCCCTGGTAGGGCTGGCTGAACTTGCCCTGATCGATGGTGAAGGCGAGAATGCCCTTGCCGAGCAATTGCTCCGGCTCGGTTTCACCCGCCTCAACTGCCTTGTTGAGCAGCGCCTGATCGAAACGGGCATAGGCGCGGACATTTTCCGGCGTCGAGAAATCGGCGACGAGAAGATCGACCGGGCCGTCGCCCTTGGTCTGCACCGTGAACTTGCCGTCGAACTTCAGCGAGGTGCCGAGCAGCACCGTCAGCACGACGACTTCGGCAAGCAGCCGGGCAACGGGTGCGGGATAATGATGGCGCTCTAGGATCGCATCGAGCATCGGGCCGAGCTGGACGGCGCGTCCGCGCACATCCAGCCCCTCCACCTGGAAGGGGACGACATGGTCATCGCCGGCGAAATCAAACTGGCCGAGGGCGGCTGCAGCTTCTGCCATGGCTTTTCACTCCTTTCAGAGCGATGGGCCAGCGTGCCCTTCGCTCGCGCGGTCGCGAGATCTTTCACTCTCGACGTCCGATTATGGTTCAGATCGCGCCCAGGCACCAAGCAAGAATCGACTTCTGCGCATGAAGACGGTTTTCCGCCTCATCGAAGACTACGGATTGCGGACCGTCGATCACATCATCAGTCACTTCCTCACCGCGATGGGCGGGCAGGCAATGCATGAACAATGCATCATTGCCGGCTTTCGCCATCAAGGCCGCGTTGACCTGATAAGGCTGGAAGACATTGTGACCCCGGGCCCGATGTTCCTGATTCATGGAGACCCAGGTATCGGTCACCACGCAATCGACGCCGGCGACCGCACGGTCGGCATCATGGCAAAGCATGATTTCGGCGCCCTCATTGCGGGCCCAGTTCAGATAGTGATCCTTGGGCTCCGAGCCAAGGGGCACGGCCATGTTCATGCGATAGCCGAAACGCGCGGCACCCTCGACCAGCGAATGCAGCACATTGTTGCCGTCGCCGGTCCAGGCGATGGTCTTGCCCTTGATCGGGCCGCGATGCTCTTCGAAGGTCATGATATCGGCCATGATCTGGCAGGGATGGGTGTCATCCGTCAGCGCATTGATCACGGGCACGGTCGCATGCTGGGCAAGCTCCAGCAGCCTGGAATGCTCGGTGGTGCGGATCATGATCGCATCGACATAGCGCGACAGCACCTTGGCGGTGTCGCCGATCGTCTCGGCGCGGCCGAGCTGCATCTCGGTGCCTGAGAGGAACAGCGTTTCGCCGCCGAGCTGGCGCATACCGACATCGAAGGAGACGCGGGTGCGCGTCGACGGCTTCTCGAAGATCATCGCCAGCATCTTGCCGGCGAGCGGCTTGTCGCCCGTGCCTGCCTTGAAGGCCTGCTTGCGGGTGAGCGCATCGTTCATGATCGTTCTGAGATCGGCGGATGTGACCGCCGAAAGATCGAGAAAGTGTTTAGGGCTCATATCGTCTTCTTACCTGTGCTGCGCCCGAAGGCGGCAATTTCTTCAAGCCGTCTTCTTGACCTTGGAAGCGCGGATGCTTTCGGCGGCGCGCTCGACGCGGGCAAGGCCCTCGCGGGCTTCCTCGGCGGTGACCACGAGCGGCGGAAGAAGGCGGATGACGTTGTCGCCGGCGGGCACGCCGAGCAGATGGGCGGCGCGGATCGCCTGCAGCAGTTCGGCTGAGGGAACGGCAGCCTTGATGCCGAGCAAAAGCCCCTCGCCGCGCACGTCTTCGATCACATCGGGATAACGATCCTTCAGCGAGGCGAGACCCTGGCGGAAGACGAGTGCTACGTCGCGCACCTGCTGGAGGAAGCCATCGGCAAGGATGATGTCGAGCACGGCGCTGCCGACGGCCATGGCAAGCGGATTGCCGCCATAGGTCGAGCCATGCGTGCCGGCCTTCATGCCGGAGGCGGCCTCTGATGTGGCAAGGCAGGCGCCGAGCGGGAAACCGCCGCCGATGCCCTTCGCGACAGCCATGATGTCGGGGGTGACGCCGGACCATTCATGGGCGAAGAGCTTGCCGGTGCGGCCGACACCGGTCTGGACCTCGTCGAGGATCAGCAGCAGGCCGTTGTCGTCGCAGAGCTGGCGAAGCGCCTTCATGAACTCGCTAGTGGCAGGGCGGACGCCGCCCTCGCCCTGCACGGGCTCGATGAGGATGGCAGCCGTCGCCTCGGTGATCGCGGCGCGGACCGCTTCGATGTCGCCGAATGCCACCTGATCGAAACCCGGCGCCTTGGGACCGAAGCCTTCGAGATATTTTTCCTGGCCGCCGGCGGCGATCGTCGCCAGCGTCCGTCCGTGGAACGCGCCTTCGAAGGTGATGATATGGAAACGCTCGGGATGGCCCTTGGAAAACTGATAGCGGCGCGCCGTCTTGATTGCGCATTCGAGCGCCTCGGCGCCTGAATTGGTGAAGAACACCTTGTCGGCGAAGGTGGCGTCCGTCAGGCGCTTTGCCAGACGCTCCTGGCCGGGGATCTCATAGATGTTCGACAGGTGCCAGACCTTGTCGGCCTGCTCCTTCAATGCGCCGACCACATGCGGATTGCTGTGGCCGACGGAGGTGACGGCGACGCCGGCGCCGAAATCGAGATATCGCTCGCCACTTTCGGTGATCAGCCATACGCCCTCGCCTCGCTCGAACCGCAGTGGGGCACGAGAATAGGTGTCATAAAGCGCGGCTTCAGCCATGGCGCGATCTCCATCAAAGTTGCCGGGCAATGACTCCGGCTAAGGAAACCAGGCCCGAAAAATCAAAAATGCCGCCTTGCGGCGGCGAGTGGCACTATTTCCTTTTCGCGCTGCAATGTCAACAAAACGGCGCCCTTAGCGTATGCAGCAAGGGTGTACAGCGGCATTTTCAGTCATCAACAGGCATTATTGCAGAAATGACACGCAGGGGCAGCAAGTTGGGGAAAACTACGAATTCGATTCATCCGGATTCATGCGACTCTTGTCACGGAGTCAGCCTCACACTAGGTTAAAGATCAATTACTAGACTGCATGCGGCGGAACTAGTCACCAAAATTGATCAAGCGTTTCTTGTTTCGGAGCTCCCGGGACAACGGTGAGGGATTCTGCCATCACCAACGCAAAAGGTGGAGACAGGGCATGAACTGGACAGACGAGCGGGTCGAGAAACTCAAGAAGCTTTGGGCCGAAGGACTGAGCGCCAGCCAGATTGCTGCGCAGCTTGGCGGGGTCAGCAGAAACGCGGTCATCGGCAAAGTGCACCGGCTGTGCCTTCCCGGCCGTGCCAAGGCCGGCGGCACCAACACCGCGGCGCGAACGCCGAAGCGCAACACATCGGCGCCGCGCGCACCGAACTACGCCTCCCGGATCACGACCCGCACCGTCACCCGCCAGCAGGGCGCGACGATGCTGAAGGAAGAGATCGAGATCGAAACGATCGAGGAAATGGAATACGTGCCGAGGGGCAACGTGGTGGTGCCGATTTCGCGCCGCCTCGGCCTGACGGAACTGACCGAACGCACCTGCAAGTGGCCAGTCGGCGATCCGCTGAAGGACGACTTCCATTTCTGCGGCTGCGAATCCCCCGACAATTCGCCTTATTGCGGCTATCACCAGAAACTCGCCTACCAGCCGGTGAATGAACGCCGCCGGGCAGCGGCGCGGGCCAGCTGAACGAGCGAACATCGTTTAGAATGCAGAAAGCGGGCCGAGTGGCCCGTTTTTTTATGCGAGTGGATGGAAGCGCTTATTGCGGGATGGCTGCCCCTCACCCTAACTCTCTCCCCGTAAACGGGGCGAGGGGACGTGCCACACGAGAGGTCGGGGACGGGGAACGGAGACGTCGCAGCGGGTCACTTCGCCCCGCGAGCGGGGAGAAGGTGGCGGCAGCCGGATGAAGGGCGGTCTATCGCCGCGAACCGGACAGCAGCGGGACAAGCCCGAGCACGACGAAAAAGTCGTCGGTCGACTCTGTCAGTAACCAGAACGGAAGCCCTCAGGCTTCCATCGAATAACCGGCGCCGCGGACGGTGCGGATGACGTCCTGCATGTTCGAGAAATTCAGCGCCTTGCGCAGGCGGCCGACATGGACGTCGACGGTGCGCTCGTCGACATAGATATCGTGGCCCCAGACGCCATCGAGAAGCTGCGAGCGGGAGAAGACCCTGCCCGGCGACGACATCAGGAATTCCAGCAGGCGGAATTCGGTGGGGCCGAGGCGGACTTCGCGGCTCTTGCGATGGACGCGATGGGTTTCGCGGTCGAGCTCGATATCGCCGCATTTCAGCACCGTCGACAGCACCTCGGGACGGGCGCGGCGCAGCATCGCCTTGACGCGGGCAACGAGTTCCGGGGTCGAGAAGGGCTTGACGACATAATCGTCGGCACCCGTCGACAATCCGCGGACGCGCTCGCTCTCCTCGCCGCGCGCCGTCAGCATGATAATCGGCAGGCGCTCGGTCTCGGGCCGCATGCGCAGGCGCCGGCAGAGCTCGATGCCGGAGACACCGGGCAGCATCCAATCGAGGATGAGAAGATCGGGCGTGCGCTCCTGAAGCCTCATCTCGGCTTCGTCGCCACGAAGGATGGTATCGACCTCGAAGCCTTCCGCTTCGAGATTGTAGCGAAGAAGCACGCTGAGGGCTTCCTCGTCTTCAACAACTGCAACTCTCGGGATCATGCGTGTCGGTCTCCTCGCGCATCATCCTTAAATCAGGGGTGATTTAAGCAATTCATCCTGCGCAAATTCAGAAATTGGCTGCGACCTTTTTGCGCGCCCCGGACGGGCGCGCACGCAACTAACTATGCGGGCGGTTATTCCGTGACCGCGCCTACGGTGTTGGCGCTGTCGTCCTTCGGACGATCGCCTTCCGGCTGTGCGCCTGTCGTCATGTAAAAGATCGTCTCGGCGATGTTGGTGGCATGGTCGCCGATGCGCTCGATATTCTTGGCGCAGAAGAGAAGATGCGTGCAGCTGGTGATGTTGCGCGGATCCTCCATCATATAGGTCAGGAGTTCGCGAAACAGCGAGGTGTACATCGCGTCGATCTCGTTGTCGCGTTCACGGATCGCATTCGCCTTGTCGGCTGAACGATTGGTGTAGACATCGAGCACTTCCTTGAGCTGGACGAGCGCCAGCTCGGACAGATGCTCGAGGCCGCGGGCGAGCTTGCGGGGAACGCCGGTGCTTTGGACGGCGATGACGCGCTTGGCGGTGTTTTTGCCGAGGTCGCCGACGCGTTCGAGATCGGCGGCGATGCGGATCGAACCCATGATTTCACGCAGGTCCGAGGCCATCGGCTGACGACGGGCGATGGTCACGATCGCCTTGTCGCCGATTTCGCGTTCGGCGTGATCGAGGATCACATCGTCGGAGATGACCTTCTGCGCCAGTGCGGTATCGCCGTTGACGAGGGCGCGGACGGCTTCGCTGACCATCTGCTCGGCCAGGCCGCCCATTTCGGAAATCCGCCTGGACAGGAACTTCAGATCATCATCGTAGGCAGAAAAAATATGTGTCGATGCCATGGGGCTTTATCCTCGAATAACGGGAAGGCTTGGTGTCGCCAAAATTAACCGAAGCGACCCATGATGTAGTCCTGGGTGCGCGGATCGTCGGGATTGGTGAACATCTTGTCGGTGTCGTTCTCCTCGACGAGATTGCCGAGGTGGAACATGGCGGTGCGCTGCGAGACACGCGCGGCCTGCTGCATGGAGTGGGTGACGATGACGATCGTGTAGTTCTCGCGCAGCTCGTGGATCAGTTCCTCGACCTTGGCGGTGGCGATCGGATCGAGCGCCGAGCAGGGCTCGTCCATCAGGATGACTTCAGGGCTGACGGCGACGGCACGCGCAATGCAGAGGCGCTGCTGCTGACCGCCCGACAGGCCGGTGCCGGATTCGTGCACGCGGTCCTTGACCTCGTTCCAGAGGCCGGCGCGCTGAAGGCTGGTCTCGACGATCTGGTCGAGATCGGCCTTCGACTTGGCAAGGCCATGGATGCGCGGGCCGTAGGAGACGTTTTCATAGATCGTCTTCGGGAACGGGTTCGGCTTCTGGAAGACCATGCCGACGCGGGCGCGAAGTTCGACGACGTCAATATCGGGATCATAGACATCGTCGGTATCAAGCGTGATCTTGCCGGTGACGCGGCAGCCGTCGATCGTATCGTTCATGCGGTTGAGGCACCGCAGGAAGGTCGACTTGCCGCAGCCGGACGGGCCGATCAGAGCGGTTACGGTGTTTTCGCGGACGTTCAGGCTCACATCGAAAAGCGCGCGCTTCTCGCCGTAGTATACCGAGACATCCTTTCCGATCATCTTATAAGGGACGTTGCTCATCTTCTGATCCAGCGCCTTTTCAACTGCAGCTTCCGTCAACATGTTCATGATCTTGTAACTCCGTTTACCAGCGGCGCTCGAAGCGACGACGCAAGAGGATGGCGCCCATGTTCATGACGATCAGGAACAGGAGCAGGACGATGATGGCACCCGAAGTACGCTCAACGAAGGCACGTTCTGCCTCGTTGGCCCACATATAGACCTGTACGGGCAGAGCCGTCGAGGGATCGAGCGGTGTCGTCGGCGCATTGGCGACGAAGGCGACCATGCCGATCAGGAGCAGCGGCGCGGTTTCGCCGAGCGCGTGCGCCAGGCCGATGATCGTGCCGGTCAGGATGCCCGGCATGGCGAGCGGCAGCACATGGTGGAACACCATCTGCATCTTCGAAGCGCCAAGGCCGAGCGCTGCGGCGCGGATCGACGGCGGCACGGCGCGCAGTGCCGCACGCGTCGCGATGATGATCGTCGGCAGGGTCATCAGCGTCAGCACCAGGCCGCCGACCAGCGAGGCCGAGCGCGGCAGGCCGATGAAATTGATGAAGACGGAAAGACCGAGCAGACCGTAGACGATCGAAGGCACCGCGGCGAGGTTGTTGATGTTGACCTCGATCAGGTCCGTCAGCTTGTTCTTCGGCGCGAACTCCTCGAGATAGATCGAGGCGGCGACGCCGATCGGCAGAGCGAGCACGAGGACGATCAGCATCAGGTAGAGCGAGCCGATCAGGGCGACGCCAAGGCCTGCGGCCTCCGGACGGCTGGAATTGCCGTTGACGAAGAGGCCGGTGTTGAACTGCTTGTGGAGAGCGCCGCTCGCCTTCAGCTCGTTCATCCAGCCGACCTGCTTGTCGTTGACCTTGCGGTTCTTCTCATCGACCGAGAGGTCGATCTGGGCCTTGTTGGCGCTGTCGACATTGGCGTCGGCGAGCACCGTGACATTGACCGTCTTGCCGATGATCGACGGATCGGCGATCACCATATCGCGCAGCTGGATCGGCGCACTCTTCGACAGCATGGCGGTTGCATCGCGCACGTCGGGACGGCTCGAGGCATTGATGTTCAGCTGCTTGACGATCGCGTCACGCAGGAGAACCGGATAGTTGGCGGCGATCAGCACCGAAGGGTCGGTCGCACGCTTGTTGTCGGGGTCGATCGTCTTCTCGACGAATTCGATCGGCAGGGTGATCGCCGTCTGCTGGAAGGCGGTATAACCTTTGCCGATCACCGTCCACAGCAGGATGAAGAGGAAGACGAGACCGAAGGTGATGGCGGCGATGCCATAGGCCTGGAACCGGCGCTCGGCGGCATAGCGGCGCTTGATGCCGATATCGCGGCGCGCGGGCGCCTTGGAAACGGTGACGCCTGATGTGGGAGAAACAATATCCGTCATTCGTACTGCTCCCGGTATTTGCGCACGATGTAAAGCGCATAGATATTGAGGCAAAGCGTGATGCAGAACAGGGTGATGCCAAGGGCAAAGGCAACCAGCGTCTGCGGCGAGGTGAACTCAAGGTCGCCGGTCAGCTGGTTGACGATCTTGACCGTCACCGTCGTCATCGGCTCGAACGGGTTGATCTGGATGCGGGCGGCCACACCGGCGGCCAGCACGACGATCATGGTTTCGCCGACGGCGCGCGAGGCAGTCATCAGCAATGCGCCGACGATGCCGGGAAGGGCTGCGGGCAAGACCACCTTCTTGACGGTTTCGGAGCGTGTGGCACCAAGACCGAGCGAACCGTCACGCAGGGACCGCGGCACGGCGGTGATGATATCGTCCGACAGCGAGGACACGTAAGGGATCAGCATGATGCCCATGACGATACCGGCCGTCAGAACGCTCTGCGCCTGAATGAAATTGCTGTAGTTGCCGGACAGAAGGCCGCTGACCTGAGCGGAGAAATCGCGCAGGAACGGACCGACGGTGACGAGCGCGAAGAAGCCGTAGACGATCGTCGGAATGCCGGCGAGCACTTCCAGCAGCGGCTTGGCGACCCCGCGCACCTTCGGCGAGGCGTATTCGGCCATGTAGATGGCGGCAAACAGGCCGACCGGCACGGCGACCAGCATGGCGACCAGGCCGATATAGATCGTACCGAGCAGCAGCGGGATCAGCCCGAACTGACCGAAGGACGAGCTGCCGGCGCCGGCAAAGCGCGGATCCCAGACGGTGCCGAAGAAGAAGTCCATGGCGGGAACGGCCGTAAAGAAGCGAGCGGCTTCCGACAGCATGGAGAGCACGATGCCGATCGTCGTCAGAATGGCGATCGAGGAGGCGAGCAGCAGGCCCCAGAGCATGACGCGCTCGACCCGGTTGCGGGCGCGGAAGCGCGGAGCGATGGAGCGCAGCGCATAGAAGGCGCCGGCAATGGCGAGCGCGAAGACGATCGCCGTCATGGCGATGCGGCTCGTCAAGCTCATGGCGTTGAGCGTCCTGGCGGCGTCGATCATGTAAGGCAGCGGCTGGCCGGCAAGCGGCACGCCCTTTTCGAGGAGCTTGGCCTGAAGCGCAGCTGGATCGTTGCCGACCGCCGCAGTTTCATCCGAGGTCAGCATCGTCAGGCCGCGGGCGACCGTCGCCACCGTCGAATAACCAAGATCCTGCTCGACCGAGACCTGAGCCTTGATGTCGTCAGGGAAAGCGCTGCGAACCGAAGACTGGATGATGCCGGGGCTGATGGAGAGCCAGAGGCCAAGGACGATGAGGGCGGGAAGAACTGCCCAGATCGCCGCATAGGCGCCGTAATAGGCCGGCCGTGAATGCAGTGCGGAGGATCTGCCTCCGGCAAGCGCCGTGGCACGGTTGCGCGCGACCAGATAGGCGGCGACTCCGATCACCACAAGGCACAAAAGTATGATGGATGTGCTCATTCGTTACGTCCCCAGGCCCATAGCCCCAAAAAGCCCGGCAGCTTCGTCAGCTGCCTTCAGCTTCCAATCATGGAGAAGGAATTCAACCCTGCAGCGGACATGCCCGGCAGGGACATAAGCAATGCCGGCGCGGGCTGAAAGGCACCGCGCCGGCAAAAATTCATTACATAGCCTTACCGGCTTCGACTTCCTTGCGGATCGCTTCGCGCTCGGCATCCGGAGCGGCAACGAGGCCGTATTCGACGAGCGGGCTGTCAGGACCGATCATCTGGTCGGATACGAAGAAGTTGACGTATTCCTTCAGGCCCGGAACAGCGCCGAGATGTGCCTTCTTGACGTAGAAGAACAGCGGGCGGGAAACCGGGTAAGTGCCGTTGGCGATCGTTTCGGTGGACGGAACGATACCGCTCATCGAAGCAACCTTGAGCTTGTCGGCGTTGTTTTCATAGAAGGAAAGGCCGAATACGCCGACGCCGGTCTTGTTGGCGGCGATGCGCGCCAGCGTTTCCGGATAGTCGCCGTCGATGTCAACGGCGACGCCGTCCTTGCGGACTGCGACGCAGGCCTTGCCCTGGGCAGCCTTCTCGGCGATTTCCTTGGCGATGACGTCGGTTGCGCCAGAGGCCTTGCAGCCGGCAGCGAGAACGTTCTGTTCGAAGACTTCGCGGGTGCCGTGCTTTTCGCCCGGAATGTAGGCAGCAATATCAACAGCCGGAAGCTTCGGGTTGACTTCCGACCACTTCTTGTAGGGGTTGGCGACGAGCTTGCCGTCGACGACGACCTGGGCTGCGAGGGCCTTGTAGATATCGGCAGGAACGTAAGCGAGATCAGGGTTGGAAGCGTCGGTTGCGAAGACGATGCCGTCATAACCGATCTTGACTTCCTGGATGTCGGTTACGCCGGCAGCCTTGCAGGCTTCCAGTTCGTTCTTGTTGATCGGACGCGATGAATTCGCAATATCGATGGTGTCTTCGCCAACGCCCTTGCAGAATTCCTTCAGACCAGCGCCCGAGCCGCCGGATTCGACGACCGGCGTCTTGAAGTTGGTGAAGGTTTCGCCGAAGGACTCGGCAACGATCTTTGCGTAAGGCAGGACGGTGGACGAACCAGCGACCTGAATCTGGTCGCGGGCGACGGCAGCGCCAGCGAAAGCAGCAGTTGCAGCGAGCGCGGCAACGGTGAGCTTGAAGGTGTTCATGTAAATCTCCCGCATTGGGCTTGTGTGAGTGCGGCCTTAGAGAGGCCCTCGCATTGCCTTTTTTCATCGGCGGGACTCTCTTAGCTCTTGAAGCCTCGTCCTTTTATGTCAAATCGATGAAACATTTGTGACAGTATAAGTTGTTGATTTAAAATTATAAAATCATGCAACGTATAAGTGTTGCGACATATCGTTAGAAACGGACGGTAAAATCGGTGCCTTTGCCGACTTCCGACTTGACGATCAGCCGCGCCCGGTGGCGGGTGAGGATGTGTTTGACGATGGCAAGGCCGAGGCCGGTGCCCTTCTTTGAGCGGCTGTCCTCGATGCTGACGCGGTAGAAGCGCTCCGTCAGCCGCGGCACATGCTCGGCCGGGATGCCCGGGCCCTTGTCGACGATGCTGACCTCGACCGGCTGGCCGGTGCCGTTCTTCAGCCAGACATCGACGACCTTGCCCTCCTGGCCGTATTTGCAGGCATTTTCCATCAGGTTCTCAAAGACCTGGACAAGTTCGTCGCGGTCGCCCAGCACCTCGACCTTGCCGTCGGGCAGATGCAGATTGATGTCGACGCCGACATCCCTTGCCAGCGGTACAAGTGCATCTCTGACATGGCCGAGCAGCGGCACCAGATCGATCTTCTCATCCGGCGCGATATGCGATTTCAGCTCCAGGCGCGAGAGCGACAGCAGATCGTCGACCAGCCGGCTCATGCGCGTCGTCTGGTCGAGCATGATGTTGAGGAAACGCGCCTGCGCCTTCAGATCGTTCTTCGCCGGCCCCTGGATGGTCTCGATGAAGCCGCGCAGCGAGGCAAGCGGCGTGCGCAGCTCGTGGCTGGCATTGGCGACAAAATCCGACCGCATGCGGTCGATGCGGCGGACCTCCGAAATATCGCGGAAGGACAGGATGAAATAGCGCTCACGCGGCCCGTCTTCGGCTGCGAATTCTATGGGCGCGCTGCGCACGATATAGACGCGCTCGGAGGGCAGCCGCTCGGCATGCTCTATCTGGTTCGGCGCATTGGTGGCGATGGTTTCGCGCACCATGTCGAGCACGCCGGGCGAGCGCATGCGGGCCGATATATGGGCGCCGAGCACCACCTCGCCGAAGGCCTTTTCGGCAGCGCGGTTCTGGAAGAGCACCGAGGCGTCGTCCGACAGCACCATGACGGGGATATCGAGGCCGGAGAGCGTGGCGGAAACTTCAGGCAGCCGGCTTGGTGGCGCTTCCGGCTCGATCTCCACCGGCGGTGCCGGCTCGGCCTCGATGGTGGGCGCCTCGTTGAAAAGCGCCGTGAGGATCATCACAAGCAGGAGGACAAGCACCACCCACTTGTTCATGCCGGCGGCAAGCGCGGCGAGCGCGCTGAGGATTGCCGCAAGCAGCACCGGCCGTTCGCGCTTTATGCGCGCCAACAGGCTTTTTCTCCATGGAGTTTCGTCTGGCAAGTGCCCTCGCGGCGTCGATTCGTTTTTCTTATATTGGAACTCTGCCTGATAGCGGCAATTCATGACAGAAGTTTTCGGGCTGCTGCTCAGATGCGAAAGACCGCAGCCGAAACCCGCGGATAATTGCCGGCGGGTCGCGAAAGATTTGATTTTCAACGGCAACTATGTTGGCCTGCGGGAGAAAAGCGATCAGGCTGAGGAGGATCATATGGACGAGGACGTCGAAAACAGGGCCGTGGAGCTGGAGATCCGCGGCAAGAAGCGCATCTTCGATGTCGACGATCCCACCCTGCCGGCCTGGGTGGACGAACGCGCGCTGGAATCCGGCGACTTTCCCCACAAGAAGAAGCTCAAGGAAGAGGACTATCTGGAGCAGCTGGAAAAGCTGCAGATCGAACTCGTCAAGGTGCAGTTCTGGCTGCAGGCGACTGGCAAGCGGGTGATGGCGCTGTTCGAAGGACGGGACGCTGCCGGCAAGGGCGGCGCGATTTCGGCCTCCTCGGCGAATATGAACCCACGCCTTGCGCGGGTCGTGGCGCTGACCAAGCCGACCGACCGCGAGCAGGGACAATGGTATTTCCAGCGCTATGTCGCGCAATTTCCGACGGCTGGCGAATTCGTGCTGTTCGACCGGTCCTGGTACAACCGCGCCGGCGTCGAGCCAGTCATGGGCTTCTGCACGCCGCAGCAATATGAGGATTTCCTCAAACAGGCGCCGCAGCTCGAAAAGATCATCGCCCATGAGGGCATCTTCTTCTTCAAATTCTATCTCGATATCGGCCGCGAGATGCAGCTCAAGCGTTTCCACGACCGCCGGCACGATCCGCTGAAAGTCTGGAAACTGTCGTCTATGGATATCGCGGCGCTGACGAAATGGGACGATTACAGCGACAAGCGCAATCGGATGCTGAAGGAAACCCATACGGATTTCGCGCCCTGGACGGTGATCCATGGCAATGACAAGCGGCGGGCGCGCCTCGAACTCATCCGCCACATGCTGAACAAGATGGATTATGACGGCAAGGACAGACAGGCGCTCGGCACGGTCGACGCGGAGATCATCGGCTCAGGGCCTGGCTTTTTGAAATAGGGCTTCGGAAACAGGCTGGCTTCCTCAAATCGAAGCCGGGGTCACCGGCTCTGCCGGGACCGGGGTCACTGTCCCGGCAGGATGCGGATGGCGAAGAGGTTGATGCCGCGCGCCTTGCCGTCGAGATCGCTGTTGATCGTCAGCGTGCCCGGCGAATTCGGCGCGAGCGAGCGGTCGAACTTGACCTGCAGCAGTGCATCCGACTTTTCCCGGGTGACGTTGAAGCGATGACGGGCGCAATTGCCAAGCGTCTGGAAATTGCATTCGACGGTGATCTGCGTCGGCTCGTCGGTGGTGGATTGCAGCGTCAGCGCGATCGTCGAGGATTTGCCGGCAAGCTGCTGCAGCACCGATGGCGGCACGCTGATCGAGACATTGCCATCGGCTGCACCGCTTTCGGAAATCAGCCGGACGGCGGGGCCGTCATTCTCGGTGATCTTTTCGGTGCGCGCCCGCGGGCCGCTTTGCATCTTGTCGGCGTCCTCAGGCTTGAACAGCGGGATCCAATCGGCCGAAAAACTGTTCTGAGGATCGATGGTCACCGGCTGATCGGTGTGAGAGCCCGCATTCCCGGCGCTGTCGTCATTGCCGGTAAAATCCTCCGGCTGCGTGCTTGCCGGCGGATTGGCAACGCTGGTGTCGCGCTCGGCCGCCGTCATCAGCAGGCCCGATGTATGCGCCCACCAGGCGCCGATGCCAATGAAGGCGAGCAGCACGCACCAGACGAGGAGCCGCGAAAAGAATTTGCGCGGCTTGCGGCGGCCTGCCGCCCGCTCCGGGCGGAAATCCATATTGGTGGCGCGCTGACCGCGGGCAAGGCGTTCCTCGCCGACGGGAGCGACAGCCAGATGATCGGCATTGCCGGCATGCACGTCGTGGAGGCTGGACTCGTCGCCGCGGCTGAAAGCCACCTCAGGGGTGCGGGTTTCGCCCACAGGCACGGGATTTTCGATAAGGCTGTCAATATCGGCGACATCACCGCGGGGAACCGGCGGTGCGGGCATTTCTACGACCGGCGGCACGGGCACTTCAGGCGGCCTCTGGCGGGGGTGAAGGCGGTCGCGCTCCTCGCCTTCGATGGCGTGAATGGTGCTTTCCAGGCGGTGGCGGTGATGGGCGACGACTTCGGTGTCGGTGATATCCTGCTTGCGCAGACCGGCTTCCAGCGCCTGGCGGGCCGACTGATAGATCCTCGCTCGAACCTCCGGATTGTCGCGATCGGAATTCTCGAGCGCTGTTCTGATGGCCGTTTCTAATCCGCTCACATCCAGTCCTTCAGCTTGAACTCGGCATCGGACTGCAATCCCTGCCGTTCTCCATCAAAATTCGGTAACGGCAAGTGCGGCAAACCGCAAGCCTTGCGGGCCCTGCTGCCATCGATCGACGGAGATATCGGCAGCTTTCACCGCTTATGGGCCTTATTCTATTAGCTTTCTCGGACGTATATATTCGGGCTGAAATCGACGAAGGCATGGCAGCCGGTCTTTTATCGCCTTTTCATCTCTGTTATGAGATTGACGTTTTCGTAAACGTCAATGGAGGTGATGACCTTGGCCCTGCCCCCGATCCTGAGGGATAAACTGAGACTACCAGTCATCGGCTCGCCGCTCTTCATCATCTCGTATCCGGCACTGACGCTGGCGCAATGCAAGGCGGGCATCGTCGGAGCGTTTCCGGCGCTGAACGCCCGGCCGGAAAGCCAGCTCGACGAATGGCTGGCGGAGATTACCGAGGAGCTTGCCTGCCACGACGCCGCCCATCCGGAGCGGCCGGCGGCGCCCTTCGCGGTCAACCAGATCGTCCACATGTCGAACAAGCGGCTGGAGCACGACCTTACGCTCTGCGTCAAATACAAGGTGCCGATCGTCATCTCCTCGCTCGGCGCCGTGCCCGAGGTCAATGCCGCCGTGCATTCCTATGGTGGCATCGTGCTGCATGACATTATCAACAACCGCCATGCCCATTCAGCGATCCGCAAGGGCGCCGATGGGCTGATTGCGGTCGCTGCCGGCGCCGGCGGCCATGCCGGCACGCTCTCGCCCTTCGCCCTTGTCCAGGAAATCCGCGAATGGTTCGACGGGCCGCTGCTGCTGGCAGGCGCAATCGCCACCGGCGGCGCCATCCTCGCCGCAGAAGCGATGGGCGCCGACATGGCCTATATCGGCTCGCCCTTCATCGCCACCGAAGAGGCGCGCGCCGCGGACGCCTACAAGCAGGCGATCGTCGAAGGGGCCGCCGGCGATATCGTCTATTCCAATTACTTCACCGGTGTGCACGGCAACTATCTCAAGTCCTCGATCGTGGCTGCCGGCATGGACCCGGACAACCTGCCGCTTGCCGATGTCTCGAAGATGGATTTCGAGCAGGCTGTCGGCGGCGCCAAGGCCTGGAAGGACATATGGGGCAGCGGCCAGGGCATCAGCGCCATCAAGGCCGTCGAGCCGGTGGCAAATCTCGTCGACCGGCTGGAGGCCGAATACAGGGCAGCGCGTGCCCGGCTGACGCTGTGACGCGCCTTCCCGCCCCTCCCGTCTTTTTTGCCAAAGCCATGACAGGGTGCTTGAAATCTTCCAACAATGCCTGTATCAGCGCCATGCAAATCGCAGGCCGCATGCTTCGGCCGTGAAACGCCGCTTTAGCTCAGGTGGTAGAGCACATCATTCGTAATGATGGGGTCGCAGGTTCGAGTCCTGCAAGCGGCACCATTTTCCCCGCCGTTGACACAATGCCGACCGTTTAACGTCACTGTGACGCAAATCCAGACGGTGAGATTTACTCTGAACCCTCCATAGTTGATCCCAGGTGACAGGCTTGATCCCGTTCAGCCCCTCCCGAGTTACGCCGTGAGTTTTTTGGACAGGCCCAGTACCCGTTTTGAGCGCATCTAATTTAGAGCGATCGCGCGTTGTATGTTAAGATGTTTTGTTACGCGTCACGTAACGGCGCACGGCGCGGGTATGGCGAGCGAAACGGGCAGAAGCCTAAAGGCACGGTATTTTTCCTGTTATTTTCAAAGACTTGTAGGTGTCCCAATTGCCCTGCGCAAAAAAGCAATATGGATATTTTAACCGGATAGGACTACTTATCATTTGAAAGAGGCAATCATGGTGCAAGATAAGGAAAATTCTGTCATTGCGGCGTTCACCGAGGAGCAGGTGGAACGGCTGACAGGTGTTACCTTGCGCCAACTCAGGCACTGGGATCGGACTAAATTTTTTGTTCCGACCCTTGCTTATGAGGATAGAAGTCAGCCCTTTAGTCGCTTGTATTCTTTTAGGGACTTGGTGTCGCTGAAGGTCCTGAGTGCACTACGCAATGATTCGAAAGTTTCCTTGCAACATCTTCGCGGGGTTAAAGACAAGCTCGCTCATCTTGGCGATGCACTCTGGTCTAAGACGACGCTGTATGTGCTCAAGCGCAAGGTCGTTTTTGACAATCCGGAAAGCAAAACGAAGGAGGAAGTCCTTTCAGGCCAGGGCGTCCTGCAGATTCCGCTGGAGGTTGTGACCGGGAACATGAAGGATGCCGTCGCGAAGATGAAGGAGCGGAAAAGCTCCTCTGTCGGTAAAATCGAGTCGAAGAAAGGTATTGCGAACAGCAGGCCAGTGATCGCCGGAACGCGGATTCCGGTAGACACGATCAAAGCTTTCGCAGCCGAGGGATATTCCATCGAAAAGATCCGGATGGAGTATCCCACCCTCACTACCGAGGACATTCTCGCCGCCATCAGCTATGAGGCGGCTGCTTAATGATCAGGGGATGTCGGGTTGCGCTTCTTCCTTGATGCGAGCGTGCCCGATTCCGTTGGCCAGGTGTTGTCAGCCGCCGGCCACGAAGTCATTTATCACCGCGAGGCGCTTGAAGAGGGTGTGAAAGACCCTGTTGTTTGCCAGACCGCTTCGGCCAACGATGCAATCTTGGTCGCGGTCGATAAAGATATGAAGCAGCTTACCAGGCGGTTCGGGGTCACGGATGAGCGGTTCAAGAACCTTTCCATGGTCTTTTGCGGCTGCAGTATCCCAGTCTCCGCGAACCGCGTTGAACAGGCTCTTTCCTCGAACATGAGTGGGTGTATTCCAAGCAGAAAGTCGGGCGGCGCTTGCTGGTGAGATTACCAATCATCAGATTTCAACACATCGCTAGATCCCGACATTTAACCTGCTTCTCCTCCTCCGCGGCTCCCATCAACCGACCGTGAAAATCGCAACTACGACAGGAACAATGCCCCCACCGATCAGGTTCTCTCCCTTGAGACAACAAGCATGGAGAAAATCATGTCCTGCAAGTTCATCGCGATATCACTGCTTTCGATCGGTCTAGCCGGCCCGGCGCTGGCGCAAACGGCCGGTGGGGCGGATGCCAATGGGCGGCTTTCGGTGGCGCCGGTTATCGGTGGATCGGGGAGTTCGGGCGGCGGTTCCGCAGGCGCCGGGTCGACTGGTACTGGTTCTGTCGGCGGCAGTGCAACGGGCACAGGGTCTGTCGGCACCGGGTCGGCGGGCACTGGTTCTGTCGGCACCGATTTCGGCACCACTGGCAGCACGACGGGCAATGGCGGCGTCAATCTCAACAGCGGCCGCAGCACGATCAATCCCGGCGGGGTTAATCCCAACCTGCAGCAGACGCCGGGTTGCACCAGCGGAAGCGCGGATACCGGCTCGCTCGGCGAGGCATGCCCGCAATGAGGATGAGGTGATTGTTCACCTTACCTTCTGACAAAACGAAGGCCCGGAGCGGAATGGCACCGGGCCTTCGCTTTCGGCCGAAACTTCCCTGACATCACGCGAAAACAACCGGTGCTGTCAGAAACCGGTCGCGGCCTGCTTTACCGGCCGGGCTCGAGGTCGTAAAAGGGCCCATCACTCCGCAAGCGGCGCATCGCCCCACACCCAGCCAGCCTGCCGATATTTCCGGCATCTGCGGAGCACCCGAAGAGGATCGTCATGTCGAATGCAGCGCAACGCTCGAACCGCGTGCTTATCGTCGCCACCATCATGCTGGCGACCTTCATGGTGGCGATCGAGGCGACGATCGTGGCGACCGCGATGCCGCGCATCGTCGGGGAACTCGGCGGCTTTTCCTATTACAGCTGGGTATTTTCGGCCTTCCTGCTGGCGCAGTCGACGACCACGGTCATCTACGGCAAGCTTTCCGACATTTTCGGGCGCAAGCCGGTGCTGATCGGCGGCATCCTGATCTTCCTCGTCGGCTCATTGCTCTGCGGGCTTGCCTGGTCGATGATGTCGCTGGTGCTGTTCCGGCTGCTGCAGGGGCTCGGCGCCGGCGCCATCCAGCCGGTGACGATGACGATCATCGGCGATCTCTTCAAGCTGGAGGAACGCGGCCGCGTGCAGGGCGCGATGGCAACCGTCTGGGCGACCTCGGCCGTCGTCGGGCCGCTTGCCGGCGGCATCATCGTCGACAATATCTCCTGGGCCTGGATCTTCTGGATCAACCTGCCGATCGGCGTCATCTCGATCATCGCCTTCATGGTCTTCCTGAAGGAGGACGTGGCGCACAAGCAGGTAAAGATCGATTACCTCGGCTCGGTGCTGTTTTCGATCTCGATCGTGGCACTTCTCGTCATGCTGACGGAAACCGATGCCAGCGTCTGGATCCTGCTTTCGCTTTTCGCCGTCTTCGTGGTGACGGGCCTGCTCTTTCTCGCCCAGGAGAAGCGGGCGCCGGAGCCGATCATTTCGATCCCGCTCTGGAGCCGAAGGCTGATTGCGACCAGCAATGCGGCGACGCTGCTGGCCGGCATGGCGCTGATCGGACTTTCGACAATCCTGCCGCTCTATGTGCAGGGCGTGCTCGGCCGCTCGCCTCTTGTCGCGGGGTTCACGCTCACCATGCTCGTCGTCGGCTGGCCCTTGGCGGTGATGCTCTCCAGCCGCTTCTACAAGGCCTTCGGCATCCGCCGCACGCTGCGCGTCGGCAGCCTGATGTTTCCCTTCGGCGCCTGTTTCCTGTTGTTCCTGACCCCTGACAGTTCGCCGATCGTTGCCGGCGCCGGCTCCTTCTTCATGGGCTTCGGCATGGGTCTCATCAGCCTAACCAGCCTCGTGCTCGTGCAGGACAGCGTCGAATGGTCGATGCGCGGCAGCGCCACCGCCTCGATCATCTTTGCGCGCAGCCTCGGAAATACGCTCGGCGCCACCGTGCTCGGCGCCATCCTCAATGCCGGCATCAACCACTATGCGAGCGGCGAGGCGGCTGCAGGCCTGCACGAGGTGCTGAACCAGCCGACCGGGCTTTCGGCGCTCGCCGCCGATCCGGCGATCCGCTCGGTCTTCAACGCGGCCTTGCATTGGAGTTTCTGGGGCGTAGTCGTCGTCGCGGTGCTGACCTTCTTCACCACCTGGCTGATCCCGGTCGGGCCTAGCCAGAAGCGCGAGGGGGCGGCTGTCGCCAGCGAGGCGCCCTCCCATTAAAGCGGTTCAGCCGTTCGGCGCGACTTAGGTAAGAGGCTCTGATGGGTTACGACCTTCACATCACCCGCAAAGTAAATTGGTTCGACGCGTCTCCGTCGATCACTCTCGACGATTGGCTCGAATACGTCGCCAACGATCCGGAAATTCAGCACCGCGGCTTTGCTGAAACTCCTACCGCCGATGGAGGTGTTCTACGGGTGGAACAGACGGGCATGTGCGTCTGGAAAGAATATTCACCCGGCAAAAATCGGGAAAACGCCGCATGTCTTTGGTGGAGCGGAGGCAACATCGTTGTCAAAAATCCTGATCAAGAAATCCGGCGGAAAATGTGGCTTATCGCCCAATCTCTCGAAGCCGAAGTCCAGGGAGAAGAGGGAGAATATTATGGCCGTGATGGCGAGAGCATCGTGACGCCGGCGAAAGCCATACTCGCGCCTAAGCCTTTGATGCCTTCCGATCCAAAGCGTCCATGGTGGAAATTCTAGTAGACTGGGCTGTTCTGCGCTGCGTTGCTACACCGGTGGATTGTGTTTTGAGAGTCGACGAGATTCTGAGGCTATCGCGTGCCTGTGATGACCGTTGCCGTCGAGCGAAGGCGAACCTTGCCATCGCTGACGGATTGGAGAGCTAGCTCCAGGACCTCGCCGCGGATTTTCTCCCGTGTTGCCGCATCTGCCCTGGATAGTCCAGCGACAACCGGCGCGGCGACCTCAGTCATGAAGTCCCAGTAACGCGCTGGGGTATCGTGCACCATCGTCGCCGACACCTCTTCCTCGGCGACATCGAGAAGGCCCGCCTCTCTGAACGTCTCGACCATCATACCTTCCCCCGCACAGCGGAACAGGCCCGGAGAGCCGGGTGGTGGCGAGGGCATTTCCACGTGGCGGGCGATCGTGCCCATGATCGTGGTCGCCCATGAATTTTTGGCAGGAGTGCTCCAGACTGCGGCGCAGACGCGCGCACCGGGCTTTGCCACGCGTGCCATCTCCTTGGCGGCGGCAGCGATATCCGGGAAGAACATAAACCCAAACCGGCACAGAACGGCGTCGAAACTGGCATTGGCAAAAGGCAACGCTCCCGCATCGCATAGGCGAGTTTCGAAGTTTTTGAGGCCACGTTTGGTCGCATTTTCTGCGGCAACAGTCAGCATATTTTCCGAGAGATCGGTTACGACAACATGGCCGTCCGGGATTGCCGCCGCCGCCGTCAGGCCGGGTTCGCCAGTGCCGGCGGCTATGTCAAGCACGCTAAAGCCGTTGGAGAGATTTGCGTGCCGGAGCATGGTGTCACCAAACGGCGCAAGCCAGCCGAGAACCAAGCTGTCCCATTTCTTCCAGCCGGCGGAAAACTTGTCCCACGTCTCACGTTGCTGGTTACGGATATCGTCGAGATTTGCTGACATGCACCGGCTCCCCCTACGTTCAACCGGCAAAGCCGGGAACGTCACTATGCGCCGCTGATGGCGGGATTCAATGAAAATAAGCGCAATCGGGCCAATCGCCAGGCATGACCCAACCTGTTGGGACGGAGTGGTTGAATTGACCAAGACTATTGGAGCTTTTATACAATAGCTTTTGCGAAACTCCGGATAATCCTTATAAATCAACGGGCTTCTCCTGGATGGTGTCAAATCAAGAAAGCGGAACCAGCGGATTGCCGAAGCGATACAGCCCGGCTGTATGCATCAGCCATGGAGAAACAAAATTATAAAGATCATGGTCTTGCTGCACAGCGCCGATGGCATGGCTTGGCAGTCTCCCCCTAAAGGCACCAGCCTGAAGACATTGAACGAAGCCGAAGAGCAAGGCTTCATCTTGATCCGCGGGGAATTTCAGAAACGGCAATTCCGTTTGACAGAGCTGGGCTCCAACTATGTCGAGCGCGACAAGCGGCGTCTCGAAGCGCGCAAGCTCTGAACCGATACCGCCTGCTAAGCGCGAATTGAACGCACAAGCCAGAGCCCGACGGCCGAAAGGCGGGCCTGACAATGGCGCGTCGCAACGGGAGCGGTCATCCCCGCATAGGGAGTACCAGCTTACAGGCCATCTCGGATATCGAAGCGGACGATCTTTTCGCCTTCCATGCGGAAGATATGCGTCACCGTCTTGTCCTTCAGGCCATGGCTTTGCCCTTCCAGCGGCCGGCCATCGAGGTCGAAGACCGATTGGATCACTTCGACTGCGACGGCGCCATCTTCGGTTTCTTTAAATGCGACTGGCTCGACGTGCGGACTGATGACGGCCCACTGGCGTGTCCAATAGTCGCGCACGGCCTGACGACCATGCACGTGCCCGCCATCCATTCCGTTGGCCCAGGCGACATTATCGGAAAGGACCGCAAGGACAGCGTCGATGTCTCTGGCGTTGAAGCTGGCATAGATGCGCTTGATCATTTCGACGTCAATTTGAGACATGTCATTTCCTCGATGGAGATTGAAACATTCGCTGTGCGGCATCGAAACGGCCTTGTCTCATGCCGCGCATCAATATACATATGTACATATATATCTCGTGGTCAAGCGCAGGCAAGGGGTGATCGGAATTGGACGAAGACGTGCTTTCTACGCCGGGGCATCTCATCAGTCTTGCGGCGCGGGGGTTCGCCCGCCTCAGCGAGTCACGCCTTAAACCGCTCGGCTTCGGTGTCGGCCAGTTGCCTGTCCTGGTCGCGCTGCAGAATGGCAAGGCCAGCACGCAACGCGACCTCGCCCGCTTTGCCAGGGTCGAGCAGCCGCCGATGGCGCAGATGCTCGCTCGCATGGAGAGAGATGGATTAATACAGCGGACACCCGACCCGGATGACGGCCGCAGCAGTCGCATCGTGATGGCGAAGGCTGCACAGCACAGCATGCCGGAGGCGATCGCTGCCTTGTTCCAAGGAAATAAAGAGGCATTGACTGGGTTCACGGATGCGGAAGCGGAGCAGCTTGTCGATCTGCTCAAGCGGCTGATCGAAAATCTGGATCAGATTGCGAGCGCGGAATCCTCGGCGCAGCTTTAGGAAGACCAGTAGGCTTATGAGAGGAAGGCTTATGCACAAAGGATCCTGCCTGTGTGGTGCGGTAACTTTTGAGATCGAAGGCGATCTGCGAGCGCCGGATGCGTGCCATTGCTCCAAATGCCGAAAACAGTCCGGCCACTTTTTCGCTTCAACCGACGTGCCAAGGCGTCAGATCGCGATCCAGGGAGGTGAAAGTGTTACTTGGTACCAATCCTCAGAAAAAGTGAGGCGTGGATTTTGCGGGGTATGTGGATCATCGCTGTTTTGGGACCCACCTCATCACGACTGGATTGCTGTCGCGATGGGTGCATTTGATGGCCCGACCGAAACCAAATTGAAAATGCATATCTATCCTGCTGACAAAGGCGATTACTACGACATCACCGACAACCTGCCCCAGAATGCGCAATAGGCAGCGGTTGCTCGCCCGCGAGCGGATTTCAATTTCTATTCTGCGGCTGCGGCGCCTTGTTCGAGGTCGTGCTACCCTTCGGCAGGGAGCGGCGGTTCTCCAAGACGCGTGATAGCAAGTTCCCTTTTCTTTTGCGCGGGATGAGATCTATATCGCTGACAAGCTTTGCGCCGCCCCGGCGGCGCTCCAGCGTGATCTTGCGGCTATGGAAGGTTTCCAGCTCAGCGCGATGCGCGACGCTGATGATGGTGACATCAGGCAATTCATCGATCACCATCTGCATCATCTTGTCCTGGCTCTTCTCGTCGAGTGCCGAGGTTGCTTCATCCAGCACGATGATATCGGGTTTATGCAGCAGAAGACGGGCAAAGGCCAGCCGCTGCTTTTCGCCGCCCGACAAGGTCTGGTCCCATGGCGCGTCTTCCTCGATCTTATCTTTCAGATAATCCAGTCCCACCTTGTCGAGGGCCGACTTGATCTCATCCGGCGGCCAGTTATCGGCGCCGCCGGGATAGGCGACAGCACGGCCAAGCGTCCCCGAAGGAATATAAGATCGTTGCGGCAACATGAACAATCGCCTGTCGGCGCGGAAATCGACGCTGCCGCCACCCCACGGCCAAAGGCCGGAGATGGCCCGCACCAGCGTGCTCTTGCCCGAACCGGATTCACCTGACACAAGCACCCGCTCGCCGGGCTGGATCTCGACCCGGGTTTCCTTGACCACCGCGGTGCCATCGTCAAGCGACACGGCGAGATCGTTGAGGCTGAGCATCGCCTCACTTTCGGTTTGGCCATGCTTGATGCGCCCGAGCGAGTCGCTCTGTTCTGCACGCTCCAGCCCGTCGAGCGACATCATCAGCGACGCGACGCGTCGCGCGCATGCGTTCCAATCGGCAAGACGCGGATAGTTGTCGACCAACCAGCCGAAGGCGGTCTGGACGATGGCGAAGGCTGACGCTGCCTGCATGACCTCGCCCAGCGTCATGCTGCCTTCGAGAAATTTGGGGGCGCAAAGGAGGAGCGGCACAACAGGGGCAATCAGCATCGACCCATGCGACACAAACGTCGTGCGCATATGCTGGCGGGCGAGCAAAGCCCATTGCTTCAGCACATTGCCGAAGGTCTTGTCGAGGTCGTTGCGCTCTTCCTCCTCGCCACCGAGAAGCGCGATGCTCTCACCGTTTTCCCGCACATGCGTCAGCGTATAGCGAAATTCGGCCTCTACCTGGTTCTTGACCTCGGAGACCTGCACGAAATGGCGGCCGATCACCGCGATCACGCTGGAGGTGATCACGGCGTAGAGGACCGCGGTGACGACGAGAAAGCCGGGAATGGTGATGGTCCAGCCTCCGATCGGCAGCGTCAAGGCTCCGCCGATCGTCCACAGCACCACGATGAAGGTCGAGGCCGACAGGAACGCCGCGATGACACCGGCGGTAAAATCGACGGGGGCTTCGGTGGCGATCCTCAAATCCTCCGAGATGCGCGCCTCGGGGTTCTTGTGGTCGCCGCCGATGAGGTTCAGCTGATAGTATCGGCCGTTTGCCAGCCAGCGCGCGATGACTGCCGTCGCCAGCCAGGAACGCCAGCGCCGCTGGATCATCATGCGAACAGCGACCTGTGTGGTGACAAGGGCGACGGTTCCAAGCACGAGCGGCACGAACACGCCGCTGAGGTAATAGACGGTGCCGGCATCGTGCCGCTCTATGGCGTCGAAAATCGCGCGGTTCCAGCGATTGATCCCATACTGGAAGCCGACATTCATGCAGATCATGGCAAGCAGCCCGATCGACAACGGCCAGGCGAGCTTGTCACCGCCACGGCCCCAGAAACGGCGCGCGGTGATCCAGAAGCGCTTGAGCAAATACCGCTTGCGCGCATGCTCGGCCTCCTCGGGCGTCAACTCCGGATCGGGTTCAATGATATCTGGCGGCGGCACGACCTCGACAGTCGATGCCTTCTCCTGGCGCGTCTTTTCGGCACCGTGCGGTTCGTCGGTGCCGTCGACCGATGTCGGATTGAGTTTAGCGTCGGCCATAAGCGCGATAACGGCTTACACATCGAAATGTTTCATGAGGCCGGTGACGTACGTGTCATCGAAGGGCTTGTCGAGAAAATGAGGGGAAGACCGCGGCCGTGTTGTCGCTGTTACACCGTATCTGAGCCCATGACATAGCTGTCGTTCGCCGCGTTCTGGATCATTGCGATGGCGACCGGCGGCAAGATGAAACTCCAGATGCCGAGCCAGGCAATCGACATGAAACCTCCCCGGCCTCTGTCGCGTGCCCGCTCATTGAGGAGATCGCCAAGGGTCATGACAAGAACCGGCAATCCGAGCGGTACGAGGATCGCGATCAGCATGGCGGCAAGCGGCGTCAGCAGGCGCTGCGACTGCGCCGCGCCCGCCAGCTCCCCGTGTATGCGATAGACCCAGTAGGCAAGATAGATAAGGGCGGCCACAGCAATGGTGAAGACCAGAAGCGCTAAAAGCAGCGTGATGGGGGAGGAGGCGACGTCGGCATCATTTGCCTGAAACAGATGGACACCGAACGCCATCAGAAAAATCAGGATCGGCGGGGTGATTAGGATGATGGCGACCAGGAGAGGGGATCGCCGGCGCGGCGCAAGCGGCTTGTGTCGCGGACGCGGAGCTTCATCGAAGGCCAGGTTTCCGGCCGGCACCAGCAATATGACGGCGAGGAGCAGGCAGGCCAGCAAACCCGAAACGACAGGTACGGCGCCGAGATCGAGCCCGTATAACCACGAGGCGCCGATCGGAGCAAAGGCTGAGAGCAGGATCGTCGTCGACATCAGCGTGAGAGCGCAGCCGAAGTCGATTTTTCCTGGTCGCCCGCCCACCAGGAATATCGCGATCGCGAGAGGGAAAACGGCCCGAACCGTGCCGAACACCACACCAAACAAAAACAGAAACACCGGCGATCCCCACAAAGCAGGCGCCGGCAGAAAAGCGATGGCGAGAATGGCACAGACGAGAAGGGGGGAAATCAAAGCCGACCGGCCATGGCGGCTCGCGACGATAAACGCCAGGAAGGCGCCGGCAACCCAGCCAAGAGTGGCGCCGGAATAGAAGATCCCGATCGTCTGAGCGCTGTTGCCCGTCATTTGCGAGATCACGGGAAAGACCGTGCTGAAACCCTGTCCACCGATTGCCAAAAGAAGCGAGGAAAAAAACACGGCCCAATAGCGATAGGTGCTGAGGAAATCGGCCAGCGTTCATTCGGCATTGCGGGAGGGGGCAGAGGTGTTTTCCATCGGTGAAACTTGCTCTCCATTGATGATCATCGCTCATCGCAGACGGTGGATGCGTCGACCATGCGCATCGAGGAGGTTATTTCAATAGCTTTGACGCGGCATCCGGATCAGCCCAGAGGTTTTGCCGACATATCGTGACGGATTCATAAATCTTGCCTTCGGGCCGAAAGGTGCCGGGTGGAAGCAACAAGGGCAATCATTGCGCCTTTTCGTGTCTCATTCTGGTCGAGTTCCGGCAAGGTCGGCCGTAACGCGGCAACAGCGGACGGAAAAACGAAAAATGCCACCGGACATTTGCAGCGACGCTGCATCGGGATGGGCTAATCGTCGTTGGTGTCGCCCCTCCGCTTCCGCTCCTCACGCGCTCTCCGTCGCGACCTGCGGCAGGGATTGCAGGAGGGTCTGGCGGGCGGAGTGCAGATGCGCGCGGCAGGCGGTTTCGATTGCCGCCTGGTCGCCGGATTCCAGCGCTGCGATATAATCCAGATGTTCGTGGATGGCGCGCTCGTTGCGCTGGCGGGCGGCGGTTTTGTTCCACTGGTAGTGATAGTGGAAGACGATGGCGATGGCGTCGTAGAAATCGGCGATGAAGCGGTTCTTCGAGGCGCGATGGATCAGCAAGTGGAAGCGCTCGTCGAGGACGGAGAAATCCTTGAAGCGCTGGTTGATGTCGGCAAGCATGGCGTGATGTTCGTCGCGCATAGCGGCAAGATCGGCCCAGCTCTGATTATCCCTGGGAAGCCGGCCGAATTCGGCGGCGGAATGCAGTTCGAACATTTCGCGCACATCGGCCAACTCAAGCGCGAATTCGCGGGTGAAGCCTTTGAGCGTCCAGTGGCTGTTCGGGCGTTTCTCGATGAGGCCGAAGCGGGAGAAGCGGATCAGGAATTCGCGGACGCTGGTGGTGCCGGTGCCGATCTCGCGGGCAAGCTCCAATTCGTTGATCTGCATGCCGGGTGCTGCATCATCGGCAAGGATGCGCTGCATGAAGCTGCGCTCGATGATATCATGCAGGGAGTCGGTTTCTTCGGAGGGAAAGAGGTCGTGGTCTGTCGGCTGGCGCAGCACGATCTTCTGGCGCTTGTTCCAGCGGATGATGCCCTCTTCGCTGAGCCGCGTCAGGATGGCGCGCGCCGTCGAACGGCTGACGCCGAGCTGGGCGGCGATCTCCGGTTCCGAAGGCAGCGCGGTATCCGTGCGCAGGGCTACGGCATACCTATTATAGGCTTCCTTGAAGACCGTATTCTGCCTTGCCACCAGACCCCGCTTTCCGCCCTCGTATCCACTGCCCCGCTTCAAAGCAGGACAGAACAGACCGGGGCTTGTTCAAACGACCTTTAGCTTATTTCCGGTCGCCTGCGGCTCATTGCCTCCCTCGTCCACAGGATCAATATTCCCGTTGACTTGAAAATGTTTATTGTAGATAAAAAACAAAATCAATGCGCATTCGCCGATGCAGCGAGCGTTTCCCAGGGAGAATAAATTGGACAAACTGCCTTGGATCATCCTTTCGGCCGGTGACAATGTCGCGGTCGCAACGGCGGCAATCGCGCCGGGTTCGACGGTTGCCGGCATTCAGACCCGTGAGAAGATCGACCCCGGTCACAAGGTGGCGATAGCGGATATTCCGCTCGGGTCGCCCGTGGTGAAATACGGACAGGCGATCGGCCGCACGACGGCCGAGGTCAAGGCCGGCGACCATGTGCACAGCCACAACCTGCATTTCGAAAACGACCGGCTGGCGGCGACCGCCAATTCGGCACCTGAAACGGCCACTGCCGACGACGTCGGGCGCACCTTCATGGGGTATCGCCGCGCCGACGGGCGGGCGGCGACCCGCAACTATATCGGCATCATCGCCAGCGTGAACTGTTCCACCACGGTCTGCCGGGCGATCGCCGACGAGGCGAACCGGACGATCCTGCCGCATTATGAAGGCATCGACGGTTTCGTGCCGATCGTGCACGACCAGGGCTGCGGCATGAGCTCGACCGGCGACGGCATGAACGTGCTGCACCGGACGCTCGCCGGTTACACACGGCATGTGAATTTCGGCGGCGTGCTGATGATCGGCCTCGGCTGCGAGGTCAATCAGCTGACGCTTTACGGCCAAAGTGGTGCAGGCGCCTCGAAGCGGCATTTCAACATCCAGGATGCCGGCGGTTCGCGCCGTGCTGTCGAGCGCGCCATGGGCATGCTGCGCGAAATCGCCGCCGATGTCGGCAAGGAAAAGCGCATACCGATGTCGGTCGGGGAGATCATCATCGGCCTGCAATGCGGCGGCTCGGACGGCTTTTCCGGCATCACCGCCAATCCGGCGCTAGGGGTCGCGGCCGACCTGCTGGCGGCAGCCGGCGGCACGGCGATCCTTTCGGAGACCTCGGAAATCTATGGCGCCGAACATCTGCTGCGCAGCCGCGCCGTCAGCGACGAGGTGGCAAAGAAGCTCGACGACAAAATCGCCTGGTGGGAGCAGTACGTCGCCCTGCACGGCGCCTCGCTCGACAACAACCCCTCGCCCGGCAACAAGCGCGGCGGGCTGACGACCATTCTGGAAAAATCGCTCGGCGCCGTCGCCAAGGGCGGGCGCTCGCCGCTGACGGCGGTCTATGGTTATGCCGAGCGGGTCACGGCCCCCGGCCTCGTCTTCATGGACACGCCCGGCTACGACCCGGTCTCGGCGACCGGCCAGGTAGCGGGCGGAGCAAACATGATCGCCTTTACCACAGGCCGCGGCAGCTGCTTCGGCTGTCGGCCGGCGCCGTCGCTGAAGCTTTCCAGCAATTCGGCGCTCTATGCTTCGATGGAAGAGGATATGGACATCGATTGCGGCACGATCGCCACCGGCGACGCGACGATCAGCGGCAAGGGCCGCGAGATCTTCGACCTCATCGTCGATACCGCCTCGGGCAAGAAGACCAAGAGCGAGATCTTCGGCTACGGCGACAATGAATTCGTGCCGTGGCATCTCGGTGCGACGCTGTAATCTTTGTTTTTAGGCGATCCCGGACGGAAAACCACTTCACACTTTCTCCCGGGATTGCTCCAGATAGTTCAGCTTCTTCGTGAGGAGGAATGATGAAGACGAGACGGATCGGCAAGACCAAGCTGGAGGTGACCGAAATCAGTTTCGGCGCAGCCGCTCTCGGCGGTCTCTATCGCGCCTGCCCGCGCGAGCAGGCGATGGACACGCTGCAGGCGGCCTGGGACAGCGGCATCCGCTATTTCGACGTGGCGCCCTGGTACGGGCTCGGCCTTGCCGAACGGCGGGTCGGCGATTTCCTGCGCGACCAGCCAGACGGCTCTTACGTGCTTTCCACCAAGGTCGGCCGGCTGCTTCGGCCGGTGCCGACCGGCACGGTGCCTGATTATAGCTATGTCGATCCGCTCTCCTTCGATGCCAATTACGACTATTCCTATGACGGCATCATGCGCTCGGTCGAATTCAGCTATGCGCGGCTCGGCCTCAACCGCATCGATATTCTCTATGTGCACGATCTCGGCGTCTACACGCATGGCGCGGCGAAGAATGCGGTCCACCAGAAGCAGTTTCTCGACTCCGGCGTGAAGGCGCTCGAGCAACTCAAGTCGTCTGGCGCGATCTCCGCCTTCGGCCTTGGCGTCAACGAAGTGCCGGTCTGCCTCGACGTCATGCGCCATTCCGATCTCGACTGCATTCTGCTTGCCGGCCGCTACACCCTGCTCGACCGCTCGGCCGTTGCAGAACTGCTGCCGCTTTGCCGAGAGAAAGGCACATCGCTTGTCGTTGGTGGCGTTTTCAACTCCGGCATTCTCGCCACCGGCCCGGTTCCGGGTTCGCATTTCGACTATATGCCGGCTGATGACGACGTGCTTGCCAAGGTCGGTGCGATGGAGGCGATCGCCAAAAGCCACGGCGTGCCGCTGGCTGCTCCCGCCCTGCAGTTTCCGCTTCGCGAGACGATCGTCGCATCGGTGCTGATCGGCACAGCCAAGCCTTCGAGCCTGACGCGCAACATGGAAATCGTCGAGCCGCGGCTTGCCGACGAGATCTATGCCGAATTCGAACCCTATACGCTGGTCGCGCCGCCGCTCGGCGCCGAAGCGGTGCGAGTCTGAGGAGACATTATGCTCAAGGGTATTCATCCGCTGCTTGGCCCCGATCTGCTCCATGCGCTGAAGACCATGGGACATGGCGACGACATCGTCATATCGGACGCCAATTTTCCCTCTAGCTCGATGGGCCCGCCGGTCATTCGCGCCGACGGCGTCAGCGCCACTGACATGGCCGCGGCCATCCTGACCCATATGCCGCTCGACACTTTCGTGCCGGAAGCGGCGTGGCGGATGGAAGTGGTGGGCGATCCCGATGCGATGCCCGAGGTCTGCGCCGAATTCCAGCAGATCGTTTCCAAGCACGCCGGCGATTTCCGCATCGTGCCGGTGGAGCGTTTTGCGTTTTACGCGATGGCCCGCAAGGCCACCTACATCGTCGCGACGACGGAATTCCGACTGTACGGCAACCTGATTTTGAAAAAGGGCGTCGTGCATCCACACGAGGTCGACATGGCCTGATCCCTACTTTAGGGTATCGTGGTATTGGAATAAAATCAGTTGCTTGGCGGGAGTTTACCGAAGCAAAAAAGCCTGTCTGACGCTCTTGCAATTTGATTGCGCCTCGGCTAGCTTCACCTGGCAAATGTTTTTTATCGATAAAAATCGTCCGCCTGCGTTCAGCGGTCGATTTATTCGGAGGAGAACGCACCCTGAGAGGAGAACCCTTATGAGTTTCGTGAAATCCCTTCTGTCCCGCCGCGCCTTTACCGCGCTTGCAGGTGCCGCAGTTATCGCCACGGCGATGCCGGCACCGTCGTTTGCAGCCGACGTGACGATCCCGATCATCGTCAAGGACACGACGTCCTTCTACTGGCAGATCGTTCTGGCCGGCGCCCGCAAGGCCGGCAAGGATCTCGGCGTCAACGTGCCGGAACTCGGCGCACAGGCCGAATCCGACGTCAACGGCCAGATCAGCATTCTTGAGAACGCCGTTGCCGGCAAGCCGGCGGCCATCGTCATTTCGCCGACCGAATTCAAGGCGCTCGGCAAGCCGATCGATGAAGCGGCCAAGTCGGTACCGATCATCGGCATCGACTCGGGTGCTGACTCCAAGGCGTTCAAGTCGTTCCTGACGACCGACAACGTTCAGGGCGGCCGCATCGCCGCTGACGGCCTGGCCGCCGCTATCAAGGGCGCCACCGGCAAGGAAGAGGGCGAAGTCGTCATCCTCACCAACCTTCCGGGCGTCGGCTCGCTGGAACAGCGCCGCGAAGGCTTCCTGGATCAGGTGAAGACCAAGTATCCGGGCCTGAAGGTGATCGCCGACAAATACGGCGACGGCCAGGCAACGACCGGCCTCAACATGATGACCGACCTGATCACGGCAAACCCGAACCTCGTCGGCATCTTCGCCTCGAACCTGATCATGGCGCAGGGTGTCGGCCAGGCGATCGCCGAAAACAAGCTCGGCGACAAGATCAAGGTCATCGGCTTCGACAGCGACGACAAGACGGTCGGCTTCCTAAAGGATGGCGCGATTGCCGGCCTCGTCGTTCAGGACCCCTACCGCATGGGTTATGACGGCGTGAAGACCGCGCTTGCCGTCTCCAAGGGCGAGAAGGTCGAAGAGAACGTCGACACCGGCGCAAACCTCGTCACCAAGGCGAATATGGCCGATCCGAAGATCGACGCGCTGCTGAACCCGAAGATCAAGTAATAACGACAGACAGGCCGCGCCGGCTTCAAAAACCGGCGCGGCCTTTTCCATCCGTGCTATGTTTTGCAGGGGATGGAGAGCAGACGCGACACAAGGAGGAGAGGTCCCATGATCGGACTGGAAGAGGTCAGTCATCGCCATGATGACAGCGCGACGCTGAAAGAAGCCAATCGAATTCCCGCCGGATCGCCTATCCTCGAACTCAAGGGCCTGCAGAAGAATTACGGTCATGTGCAGGCGCTGAAGCCAGCGACGCTGACCTTTCTCGCCGGCGAAATCCACGCCATCGTCGGCGAAAACGGCGCCGGCAAATCCACCCTCATCAAATTGCTGACCGGCGTCATTACCCGCACCGCCGGCGAAGTGCTGTGGTGCGGCCAATCGGTAGGACTGTCGACGCCGAACGAGGCGATCGCCCGCGGCATCAACGCCGTCCACCAGGAAGTCGTGCTCTGCCGGCACCTGACGGTCGCCGCCAATCTCTTCCTCGGCGACGAGGTCAACCGCTATGGCCTGATGCGCAAGAAGCAGATGGAGAAGATGGCCCAGGCCGTGCTCGACGATCTCGGCTTTGGGCTGCCAGCGGGTGCACTGCTAAGCGAGCTGACCATCGGCCAGCAGCAGCTGGTGGCAACCGCGCGCGCGGCGATGCGCGGCACGCAATTCCTGATCTTCGACGAGCCGACAGCCTATCTGACCCGCCAGGAATCGGCGCAGCTCTTCAAGCTGATCCGCCGCCTGCAGGGCGAAGGCGTCACCATCGTCTATATCAGCCACCGCATGGAGGAAGTCTTCGAGCTTGCCGACCGTGTCTCGGTGCTGCGCGACGGAACGCATGTCGGCACGCGCCTGATCGGCGAGACCAACGATGCCGAACTGATCTCGCTGATGATCAATCGCTCGATTGAACAGATCTACCACAAGGAAGAAATCGCGATCGGCGAGACGATCCTCACGGTCAACGGCCTCTCCGGCCCGGGCTTCGAAGATGTGTCGCTGAGCGTCAAGGCGGGACAGATCGTCGGCCTCTACGGCCTGATCGGCGCGGGGCGCAGCGAATTCGCGCTCGGGCTCTACGGCCGCCAGCCGACGACATCCGGCGATGTCGAATGGATGGGCAAGCGTGTCGACATCCGCAACGAACGCACCGCCATGGAGCTCGGCATTGCGCTGGCGCCGGAAAGCCGGCGCGACCAGGGGCTTTGCCTCAACCTGCCGATCGGCCTCAACATCAACCTGCCGGTGTTCGGGCGGCTGAGCCACGGGCCGGTGATCAATCACGCGCGCGAATCGGCCAATGCCGACCAGCAGATCCGCAATCTCAGCATCAAGACGCCGAGCCGGCGCGTTCCGGCCTCCAGCATGTCGGGCGGCAACCAGCAGAAGATCGTCATCGGCAAGTGGCTGAGCCATGGCGCCCGGCTTTTCATCTTCGACGAGCCGACCGTCGGCGTTGACGTCGGCACCAAGGCGGAAATCTACCGGCTGTTCGCCAAGCTTCTGAAGGACGGCGCCGGTATCATCCTGATCTCCTCCTACCTGCCCGAGGTCTACGAACTGGCCGACCGGCTGCACGTCTTCCGCGCCGGCAAAATCGTCGCGAGCCATGATTATCACGCGGCGACGCATGAAGAAGTGCTCAGCGAAGCGATCGGCGTCTGAGCCAAAAGAATAAGAGGGAGAAAATTCATGACTGTCACCCCCACCGAAATCGTCGCGCCGCCGCCGCGCCGGAAAATGAACATTCTGTTCGGCCTGACGCTGATCGGCCTGCTGATCTTCCTCTGGATCGTGCTTGGCGTTGTCACCCCGAGCTTCTGGACGCCGCTCAATATCTCCAACCTGCTGCGTCAGGGCGCGATGACGGCAATCCTGGCGCTCGGCCAGACCTTCGTTATCATCACCGCCGGCATCGACCTTTCGGTCGGCGCCATCGTCGGCTTCTGCACCGTGATCATCGCCTGGCTGCTGCAGGCGGGCGTGCCGGTCTGGGGTGCGATCGCGTTGACGCTGCTGATGGGTGTGGCGATCGGCGCCTTCCATGGCTTCGGCATCGTGCATATGGGCCTGCCGCCGTTCATCATCACGCTGGCAACCCTGACATCGCTGCGCGGCATCGGCCTGCTGATCACCAACGGCTCGACAATCAACATCACCAATGAGGGCTTCAGCAATTTCGCCCGCGCCGATTTGCTCAGTATTCCCAGCCTGTTCTGGATGGTCATTCTGGTGGCGGTCCCCTCCTTCATCTTCCTGCATCTGAGCCGTTGGGGCCGCTATCTCTTCGCGGTCGGTTCGAACGCCGAGGCGGCGCGCCTTTCCGGCGTCAACGTCAAGGGCATGATCTACCTCGCCTATATCCTGTCTGCCTCCTTCGCCGCCTTCGTCGGCGTGCTGCTCGCCTCGCGCATTGCCATCGGCAATGCGACGCAGGCCGACGGCTGGGAACTGCAGGCAATCGCCTCCTCCGTCATCGGCGGCACCAGCCTGTTTGGCGCGGTCGGCTCGGTGCATGGCCCGCTGATCGGCGCCTTCATTCTCGCCACCATCAACAACGGCGCGAACCTTCTGAACGTCAACTCCTTCTGGCAGCGTATTATCACCGGTCTGCTGATCATCGTGATCGTGTTCTTCGACCAGCTGCGCCGCCGGCGGAGCAATTGAGAGGCGAGCAAGAGATCGCCGCCGGCCCCTCATCCGGCTGCCGCCACCTTCTCCCCGCTCGCGGGGAGAAGGGCAAATGCCGCAAACCTCTCCGTCCCGTTTGACGTTGTGCAGGGCACGTCTCCTCGCCCCGTTTACGGGGAGAGGGTTAGGGTGAGGGGTAGCTATCCGCACGAACCGAACAGCAGTGCCCCGACAGAGAGTAAAGAACGAAGGATGCGAGACCCGTCATGAAAGCAGTTCTTTGCCGGGAGCCCGGCGTGCTCGAGATCGTCGAGCGTCCTTCGCCAGCGGCTCCCGCCGCCGGCTGGGTGCGGCTTGCCGTCAGCCATGTCGGCATCTGCGGTACCGACTATCATATCTTCGAGGGCAACCATCCCTTCCTCGAATATCCCCGGGTGATGGGGCATGAGATCTCGGCGACGGTGCTGGAAGCGGGCGACGGCGTCACTATCGCGGTCGGCACGCCCGTCATCGTCAATCCCTATCTCTCCTGCGGGCAATGTATTGCCTGCCGCCAGGGCAAGCCGAATTGCTGCACCAATATCAAGGTGCTCGGCGTCCATACCGACGGCGCCTTCTGCGAGGAGATTTCGGTTCCGGCCGAGAACCTCTATGCCGCCGAAGGTGTAAGCCTCGAAGCGGCGGCGACGACCGAGTTCCTGGCGATCGGCGCGCATGCGGTGCGCCGCTCGATGACCGGTGCGGGAGCACGGGCGCTCGTCATCGGCGCCGGGCCCATCGGGCTCGGGGCAGCGATCTTCTCGCGCATCGCTGGCCATCAGGTGACGCTGCTCGATACCAGCACCGAGCGGCTGCAGATGGCATCGGATCGTTTCGGCTTCACCTCCGGCATCGTTGCTAACGAGGCGACAACGGATGCCGTCCGGGCAAAGACCAATGGCGATGGTTTCGACGTGGTCTTCGATGCGACCGGTTACGGCCCTTCTATGGAGAAGGCCTTCTCCTTCGTCGCCCATGGCGGCGCGCTGGTGCTGGTCAGCGTCGTCAAGGACGATATCCGCTTCTCCGATCCCGAATTCCACAAGCGCGAGATGATGGTAATCGGCAGCCGCAACGCCACCCGCGTCGATTTCGAGCATGTGGCGGACTCGATCGCCAAAGGCCTGGTGCCGGTGGACAAACTCATCACCCACCGCACGACGCTTACCGATGCGCCGCGCGATCTCGCGCGCTGGGCGCATGAGAAGAATGGGCTGATCAAGGCGGTGATCAGTGTTGGGGACATGCCCCGTAAGGGGTAGGAGGGGAACGGAGAGGTCGCGGCATGTTCTCTTCTCCCCTCGGGGAGAAGGTGCCGGCAGGCGGATGAGGGGGCCATACGGCACATCCTTCACCTAAACCTATTCCACCAAGCCGATGGCAAGCGCCGCCTGAACACGGTCAATCCGATACCGGCGTGGTCGAAGTCCACATAGGCGTTGTAAAAGACCGGCTTCGCCGGCCCCCTCATCCGCCCTACGGGCACCTTTGCCTGGGTTGAGCCGCCGGTCTCAACCCGTCCTTCGGACCCCCGCTGGGGAGAAGAGGGAATCGAGATGTTGCGGCATATCCATTCTCCCGCAGTCGGGCTAACCCGCCACCTCAATCGCCCTGCGCATCTGCCGGACAATCGCGACATCCGTCTTGTTCGTGCTTCTCGCCTCGAAACCAAAAGCAACGGCGCGCGGATCGGCACTTTCGACGGGCGAGCTGCAGGAACCGTGGACCTCGCGGGCGCCGGTCGCCCGTAATATTTCACCGACATTGGCGGGGCGGATGCCGCTGCCGGGCATGATCGAAATGCGCCCGGCCGCCTTTGCCGAAATGCGCTTCAGCGTGTCGAGGCCTTCGGTGGCCTTCAATGCGCAGCCGGAGGTCAGGATGCGTTCGCAGCCGAGCTCGACCGCCTGTTCCAGCGCCTGGTCGGCATCCGGCACCAGATCGAAAGCGCGATGCAGCGTCGAACCGAGGCCTGCGGCATGCGCCTTCAAACGGCGGATCAACGGCATGTCGAGCGTGCCATCCGGCCGGTTGGCGCCGATGACCACACCGGCAAGGCCTGATGTCCGCACGGCATCGATGTCGATCATCATCGCCTCCTCATCTGCCCCGTCGAAGATGAACGGACCGGCATGTGGGCGGATCATCGCGTAGACCGGAATGGGTGCGCGGGCGGCGATCCGCATCAGGCTCGGCACCGGCGTCAGACCACCGAGTTCCAGCGCCGAGCAGAGCTCGATGCGCCCGGCGCCACCCTCGATCGCAGCGGCAAGGCCTTCGGCACTGTCGACGCACACTTCCAGCAAGATCGTCACGCTGCAGTCTCCCTAGCTCCGCCGCGGCTTAAGCCACGGCTGCGGTTTTGACGTAATTCTCGCCGCCGCCTCGATGATCATTGTGCAGGCATCGGCGGCGGCTTTGCGATGGTTGAAGGCGACGTGATAGGACATCGGCAGATGCTCGTCGAGATCGACGATACGCACCTTGTCGGCAATCGGCATGGCGCTGACCCGGCCGAGGAAGGAGACGTAACCGTGATTGGCGACGAGGTCGACGATGACAGGCAGCGAATCCGCCGCGGTGATATCCTGGCCGCGCAGGCGCCGGTCGGGCGCGCGTTCGTAGCTGAAGGCCATCGCCGCATGGCCGAGGCCGGTGCGCGGGCTCGGCATGCAGATCGGATGGCCGGCGACGAGATCGGCAACGCTGGATCCGGTACTATCCGGCGGCGCGATCACCACCATCTCGGTCTGCAGCAGTTCGCGATGCCGGAAGCTTTCCAGCCCGAAGACCGAATCCAGGATCGCGACATCGATGCGGCCGCTCTTCAGCGCCTCACGCAGATCGTCGGCAGTCATCGAGACCAGCGAGATCGCATTGTTGTTGCGGCGCATATTCCATTCCGACACGAGCGAGCCCAGGCAGCGCGCCACCCAGCTTTCCGATCCGGTCGGAATGATCGAGCCGATGCGCAGCGACCGGGCGGTGCGCCGATAACGCTCGTCGGCCGACGATTTGAGATCGTTCCACGCCTGACTAATCGCCATGAAGATCTGGTAGGCGCGCCTGCCCTCCTCCGTCAGGACCGAGCCCTGCGCCTGGCGCTCGAACAGGCGATGCCTCAGAAATTTCTCAAGATTGGCAAGCTGAAGCGAAAGCTGCGGCTGACCGAGGCGAAGGCGGCGAGCGGCCCGGTTGATGCTGCCCTGGTCGGCTACTTCGAGAAAACGCTCCATCGTGACGATCTTGACGGGAATGCGGGATGCCCAGGCCTCGTCGCTCTCGGCGGCGGCGGCGTCGTGACCGGCCCATTGGCCGAGCTCAGCGATCGCAGCCATGATTGGCTTCAGGCCTTCCAGCACCCTGCCGCTCGCAATCAGCGTCGCCAGCTCGCCGGAGGCGCGTTCCGTCAGCGTCATCGCCAGTTCGGTCTCGAGATTATGGATTGCCGTCGAGACGGTGGAGGGCGACAGCTGGAAGCGCCGCGCCGTCTCGCGGACCGAACCGGAGGTCAGGACATGGCTTGCGATGAACAGGGCACCAAGATGCAAACGGCCGCCTCCGGAAAGCGCTGGAAAAACCGGACGATATGATGTGTTCAGGAAAAAAGATATCCCTGCCTCCGGAGAGGCGGGCTATCGTTCGATCATAGAAAAATCCGGCCGGCGGGAATCCGCAATAGAGCCGGGGAATATCGTGGAGACACGCAAGGGGACAAAAACAAATCGCGCCGGCCTTGGAAAAGGGAATGCGTTTCCGCGCGCGGAGGTGCATTCGCCGCCATAATCGTGCCGCGACCGCAAATACTGGAGGGGGCTTGCATCGATTTTTCGAGCATGCACGCTATTTCCATCACGCACGCAATTCCGGCATGATGGCGGCTTCACCGCCTTCGCCGGCGGATTTCCTATGCGCAGGCCTCCCGCCCGGGGCTTGGGCCACTGCATAATTCCTTAATTCGGTATCGATTTAAGATAAAATTATGCAGCAATTCAAAGTGCTACAACGTCCTTGCACGTCCGAAAGACGTGCAGCGCTGTAGGTCAACGGTTTTTGAAAAAGGGGACTTTCCATGCTGAAGAAACTCGCACTTGCCGTTTCGCTCTCCGCCTTCGCTGCGGGTGCGGCCCATGCCGCAGACGTCGTCGTTTCGTCGAAGATCGACACGGAAGGCACGCTGCTCGGCAACGTCATCGCGCTCGCTCTCGAAGCGAACGGCATCAAGACGCAGGACCGCATCGCGCTTGGCGCGACACCCGTCGTGCGCAAGGCGATCACCGCCGGCGAAATCGATATCTATCCCGAATATACAGGCAATGCCGGCTTCTTCTTCAACAAGGCCGATGACGCCGCCTGGAAGAACATCGACCAGGGCTATGAGCTGGCGAAGAAGCTCGATTACGACGCCAACAAGATCGTCTGGCTGACACCGTCGCCTGCTAATAACACCTGGGCGCTTGCCGTGCGCAGCGATGTCGCCGGGCCGAACAACTTGAAGAGCCTCACGGACTTCGGCAAATGGGTGGCCGGCGGCGGTGCCGCCAAGCTTGCCGCCTCCGCCGAATTCGTCAATTCGGCCGGCGCGCTTCCCGCCTTCCAGACGACCTACGGCTTCCAGTTGAAGCCCGACCAGATGGTCGTGCTTTCCGGCGGCGACACGGCGGCAACGATCAAGGCGGCCGCCGACCAGACGAACGGCGTCAACACCGCCATGGTCTACGGCACCGACGGCGCGATCGAAGCGGCCGAGCTCACCGTTCTCGAAGACGACAAGAACGTCCAGCAGGTCTATGCCCCGACGCCGATCATCCGCGAAGAGGTGTTGAAGGCCAATCCGAAGATCGAGGAAGTGCTCTCGCCGATCTTCAAGAGCCTGACCGCCGACGAGTTGCGCAAGCTCAACGCCAAGATCCAGGTCGACGGTGAGCCGGCAAAGTCGGTCGCCGAAGCCTATCTCAAGGAAAAAGGCTTCCTGAAATAGTCATTGCCCGCTCCGCCCGGTTACGGGCGGAGCTTTCTTTCCTGACAGGGTTGGCTTTCCTGACAGGGTTGGCCAGACAGGGTTGATTTAATGGAAGAAACCTTAGCGGTCCGCAGGCTGGACCGGCTCGGCGTGGTTCTGGTGGCCGGCGGCATCGCGGCAACAGCACTGATGCCCTTCATCTACGTGAAGGCAAATCGCATCGCCGCCGGCAAGCCGATGCTGCTGATGCAGCTACTTCCCCAGCTTTCCGTCATCATCCTGACCGTGCTTCTCCTTCTCACCGCCTTCGCCACGCTGTTCCTACGTCATGCCGTCACGCGGCTTGTCATCGCCACACTCTGCCTTGCGGCGCTGATCGTTGCAATCGGCCTCGTCTCGACCGCGGCAACGCCGCCCGGCAGCACGGTAGCGCGCATGACGCCCGGCGGCGGCTTCTGGGTGCTGTTTGCCGTGATCGGCCTCGTCATATCCGATGCGCTGGTGAAGATCCGCCTGGCGCCCTGGATGCGGGTCGCAGCCCTTGCAGCCTATACGGCGCTGCTCTTCATCTCGCTTTCCTCCGGCCTGCTCGACAGCCTTTCGATCATGAAGGAATTTTCGACACGGGCCCCGCAGTTCGAGACCGAAGCGATCTCGCATCTGCTCTTGGCGTTCGGCTCGCTTGCCATCGCCATTATTCTCGGCCTGCCGCTCGGCATCCTCTGCTTCTGGGTGCCGAAGCTGCGGGCCATCGTGCTGCAGGGGCTGAGCCTCATCCAGACGATCCCCAGTCTGGCACTCTTCGGCCTGTTGATGCTGCCGCTCGGCTACCTCGCCACCCATGTGCCGCTCGCCGCCGCGATCGGCATTCGCGGCATCGGCACGGCGCCTGCCTTGATTGCGCTGGTGCTCTATTCGCTGCTGCCGATCGTCGCCAACACTGTCGTCGGCCTGCAGGGCGTCGATCCCTCGGTGCGGGACGCCGCGGCCGGCATGGGGCTGACACGCTGGCAGATCCTGACCCGCATCGACATGCCGCTCGCCTTTCCCGTCATCCTCACCGGCATCCGCATCGTGCTGGTGCAGGCGATCGGCATGGTGACGATCGCCGCATTGATCGGCGGCGGCGGCTTCGGCATCTTCATCTTCCAGGGGCTCGGCCAGACGGCCATGGACCTCGTCCTGCTCGGCGCCGTGCCGACCGTCTTCTTCGCCTTCTCATCGGCCGTCATCCTCGATGCGGTCATCGAAAGCATCCGGGGATCTGCCGCATGACCATGATCGAGATCAGGAACATCACAAAGCGCTATGGCGCCGCCACCGTCGTCGACGATGTTTCGATGCGTGTCGAGAAGGGCGAGATCACCGTCATCGTCGGCACGTCGGGCTCCGGCAAATCGACGCTGATGCGGATGATCAACCGGCTGGTGCCGATCACCGAAGGCGAAATCTTCGTCGGCGGGCAGAATGTGATGGACGTTGACGTGACCGAGCTTCGCCGCAAGATCGGCTATGCGATCCAGGGGCACGGCCTGTTTCCGCACCGGACCGTGGCGCAGAATATCGCCACCGTGCCGCAGCTTCTCGATTGGGATTCCGCCCGCATCGCCAAGCGGGTCGAGGAACTGCTCGGGCTTTTCAACCTCGATCCGGCAAGCTTTGCCGACAAATATCCGCATCAGCTCTCCGGCGGCCAGCAGCAGCGCGTCGGCGTCGCCCGAGCGCTGGCGGCCGAACCGGAACTGCTGTTGATGGACGAACCCTTCGGCGCCCTCGATCCCGTCATCCGCGGCAAGGCGCAAGACGATCTGCTGGCGATTCAGAAGCAGTTCGGCACGACTGTCATCCTCGTCACCCATGACATGGATGAGGCCTTCCATCTCGGCAACCAGATCGCGGTGATGAGCGAGGGCAGATTGCTGCAATGCTCGACGCCGGAAAAGATCCTCACCGAACCCGCCGATCCCTTCGTGCAGCAATTGACCGGCACCTCCGACCGGGCGCTGAAGCTGATGTCGCTGCTGCCGCTGAAGGAAAGCATGGAGCCGGCCAAGAACGGTCTCGCCTATGCCCTGCCGCAGTCGCTCAGTCTCCGCGACGCGCTGGCCGAAATGATCTGGCAGGGGGTCGACGAGGCGGCGGTGCAGGATGCGCAAAAGGCGGCAGTGGGATCGATCTCGATGACGCGGCTGCTCGAACTGGGCCGCAAGGCATGAAGCTCGTCGTCGCCAATCTCTTCCGCCTGGCGGCGCTGGCCCTGCTGCTCATCCTGCTGTTCAGGACGGAGTGGCTCTCCTTCCTGCTGGTTCCGCTGACCAGCAACAATGCGCCTGCCGTTTATACGCAGAACAGCCTGGCCTCGCTGGCCGCCGGCCATCTGCAGCTGGTGATCGGCTCGATCGTCTGCAGCGCCGTCCTCGCCGTTATCGGCGGCATCTTCGTGACGCGGGAAAGCGGGGCTGACTTCCTGCCGCTGTCGCGCGCCATCGCCAATGCGGGGCAGACCTTTCCGCCGGTCGCGGTGCTGGCGCTCGCCGTTCCCGCCACGGGTTTCGGCGCCATGCCGACGCTGATCGCCCTCTTTCTCTACGGCCTGCTGCCGATCTTCGAAAACACAGTTGCCGGCTTGAAGCAGGTTTCGCCGCAGGTGCTCGATGCCGCCGACGGCATGGGCATGAACGGCACGCAGCGGCTGTGGCGCGTCGAGCTGCCGCTTGCCCTGCCGCTGATCCTCGAGGGGCTGAAGGTTGCGACCGTGATCAATATCGGCACGGCGACAATCGGCTCGACGGTTGCGGCAAAGGGCCTCGGCGAGGTCATCATCGCCGGGCTGATTTCCGACAACACCGCCTTCATCCTGCAGGGCGGACTGATCGTCGGCCTGATGGCAGTGCTGATCTATGACGCCATGGGCTTGATCGAAGGAGCGATTACCCGAAGAATCGGCTTGCGCGCGGCGTAAGAGGACGGGTACCAAGACTGCGGCGCTGTAGGGCAATGGGAGGCAGACTTGGCGAAGATGATCCACTCCATGATCCGCGTTCTCGATGAGGGGCGCTCCGTCGAATTCTACGAGAGGGCATTCGGCCTTTCGGTCGCCGACCGCGTCGATTTCGAAACCTTCACGCTGATTTACATGAGCAATGCCGAGACCGGCTTCGAGCTGGAACTGACCGTCAACAAGGGCCGGACCGCGCCCTACGATCAGGGCAATGCCTATGGCCATCTCGCCGTCTCCGTCGAAGAGGTGGCGGTCGAGCGCGAGCGGCTGTCAAAGCTCGGGCTCAAGCCCGGTGAACTGGTGGAGCTCAACCGCGACGGCAAGCTCTTCGGCCTGTTCTTCTTCATCAGCGATCCGGATGGCTACAAGATCGAGGTGCTGCAGCGCCACGGCCGGTTTCTCTGAGGCATCTCATGCCGAACCACCGGTACGTTCCAATCCATAGATAATCCCTCAGCTTCAAGCGGCATGCATCAGGAGCCCGCCATGATCGAAAAGACTGCGCTCAATTCCGGCTGGACGCTCTCCTGTAACGATACAGCAAGGCCCGGCCTGCCGGCTGCAATACCCGCGACGGTGCCGGGCTGCGTGCATCTCGACCTTGTCGCCAACCGGCTGATCCCCGATCCCTATATTGACGTCAACGAGATCACCAATGACTGGATCGGCAAGACCGACTGGACCTATCGCTGCAGTTTCGAGGCGGTGCCTGACTATGCCAGGGTGCAGGAACTGGTCTTCGACGGGCTCGATACGGTCGCGGTGATATCCCTCAACGGCGAAGAGATCGGCCGCACCTTCAACATGCACCGTACCTATCGTTTCGATGTTTCCCGGCTCCTGAAGGCTGGCCAGAACGAACTCACGGTCACCTTCCGCTCCGCCTACGCCTATGGCGCGGAGATGGAAAAACATTACGGCTACCGTCCCAACAACTATCCGGGACCGGGCAATCTGATGCGCAAGATGGCCTGCAATTTCGGCTGGGACTGGGGGCCGACGCTGGTGACGGCTGGCCTCTGGAAGCCCATCCGGCTGGAAAGCTGGCACCGGGCGCGGCTTGCCGAAACCAGGGTGTCGGCAACACTTGTCGGCGGCGACGGCTTGGTGAAGGTCCATGCCCGGTTGGCGCGGCAGGGCGACAAGACGCCGTTGAGGCTCGTCGCCGCAATCGGCGGCGTGACCATGACGGTGGCGATTGGGCCTGACGAAGACGCGGTTTCCTTCGAGCTTGCCCTCCCCTCGCCGCAGCTGTGGTGGCCGCACCATCTCGGCGCCCAGCCGCTCTACCCGATGACGCTGAGGCTGGTCGACGAGGCCAGCGACGATCTGCTCGACAGCTATCAGCGCGAACTCGGCTTTCGCTCGCTGCGGCTCGATACCGCAGCCGACGAGCATGGCTCGGCCTTTACCTTCGTCATCAACGACGTACCGCTCTTCATCTGCGGGGCGAACTGGATTCCTGACGATTGTTTTCCCCCGCGGGTCACGGCCGAGCGCTACGCCGCGCGGATCGAGGAGGCAAAGGCAGCCAATATCCACATGCTGCGCGTCTGGGGCGGCGGCATCTTCGAGGCCGACGAATTCTATGAGGCCTGCGACCGCGCCGGCATGCTGGTCTGGCAGGATTTCCTCTTTGCCTGCGCCGCCTATCCGGAGGAGGAGCCGCTCAGAAGCGAGATCGAGGCGGAGGTGCGCGACAATGTCGTGCGACTGATGCCACATGCCTCGCTCGTCCTCTGGAACGGCAATAACGAGAACATCTGGGGCTTCGACGAATGGGGCTGGCGGCCGATCATCAAGGCGGGCGAAAGCTGGGGGCTCGGCTATTATCTCGACCTGCTGCCGAAACTCTGCGCCGAACTCGATCCGGACCGGCCCTATTATCCCGGAAGTCCCTATTCCGGCTCGATGGAGATCGAACCCAACGCAGACGCACATGGCTGCAAACATATCTGGGACGTGTGGAACGATGTCGGCTACGAGGTCTACCGCAATTATATCCCGCGCTTCTGCTCCGAATTCGGCTGGCAGGCGCCGGCGGCATGGCCGACGATCGAAGAAAGCGTGCACGACGCGCCGCTGACGCCACAATCGAACGGCGTCTTCCACCATCAGAAGGCGACAGAGGGCAATGACAAGCTGATCCGCGGCCTGTCCGGCCATCTGCCGGAGCCGAGGACGATGGACGACTGGCACTTCGCCACCCAGCTCAACCAGGCACGCGCCATCCGTTTCGGCGTCGAGCACATGCGCTCGCATCGCAGTATCTGCAAGGGTGCTGTCGTCTGGCAGTTCAACGATTGCTGGCCGGTGACCTCCTGGGCGGCCCTCGATTCCGCCGGACGCCGCAAGCCGCTCTGGTATGCGCTGAAGGCAGCCTATGATCCGCGCCTGCTGACGATCCAGCCGCGCGACGGCGGACTTGCGGCGGTGGCCGTCAATGAACGAACGCTGTTCTGGCGGGCGAAGATCAGCGGCAAACGCCTGAAGCTCGACGGCACCGTGCTTGCCGAATTCGAATTCTGGCGCCTGCTCTGCGATCGTTTCGAGGCAAAGGAATTTCCGCTGCCCGAGGAGATCGTCACTCCAGGCTTACCGAAGGACGAGGTCATCGTCGTGCAAATGCTGGACAGGCGCGCCTTCCACTATTTCGTCGAGGATATCGGGCTCAACCTTCAGGCGCCACGGCTGACTGTCGATGTGGTCGGGATCGACGGCGGGTATGCGGTCAAGGTGACGGCGCAAAACTTCCTCAAGGATCTCTGCCTGATGGCCGACCGGCTGGATCCGGAGGCCGTTGTCGACACGATGCTGGTGACGCTGCTGCCGGGCGAGAGCCATGTGTTTATTGTGAGGACGGCAAGAGCGATTGAAACAGGTGACATTACTGTCGGCACCGTGCTGCGATCGGCCAATGATCTTGTTGTCGGTTCGCGCTAGTGGCTGCCCCTCACCCTAACCCTCTCCCCGTAAAAACGGGGAGAGGGGACGTGCCCTGCGAGAGGCTGAGGGAACGGAGAGGCCGCGGCATACCCCCTTCGCCCCGCGAGCGGGGAGAAGGTGGCGGCAGCCGGATGAGGGGCAACCATTGGCGCGAACCAACAATAGGCAGCCATCGACACGAACCTAACACCAAAAAGGCCCCGCATCCGCGGGGCCCTTCCAGCTCGGCCTATCGGACGACGTTACATCCAGTAGGGCGGCACGCCGTAGTAATCATAGACCCGGCGGCCATTGTCGTTGTACCAGGTGTCGTCATCGTCCGAATAGCTCGGAGCGCCTTCGATCTGCTCCTTGGTCAGGTCGATGCGATAGCCGTCCAGCTGGGTGTCGTAGTTCAGCTTTTCCCAGGGAAGCGGATAGTGATCGTGACCGATGCCCAGGAAGCCGCCGAAGCTCAGCACGGCATAGGCGACGCGGCCGTCGCGCTTTCCGATGATCAGGCGTTCGATCGAGCCGATATGCCTGCCATCCGGACCATAGACGCGGGTGCCCTCGACGCGGTCGCTGGCGATCAGCGAATGCGTGTCCTTGACATTGGGGTCACGGCGGGTGGCGTCAGTATCCTCGTTCAACATTTGTGCACCTTCTTTTGGTGTTTCCTCATGATGGGTATGCAAGATCAACGTCATGGCGGACTCAAAGTTCCCATCCTTCCACGACCTCGCAACGGGCGAATGTTGACGTTTACGTCAAGGTTAGTATAGCTTCATTCGGCTTGAACCGTTCAGGCAATGGCATAAGCTGCTGGACTGGAAGATGGAGGACTCTTCCAGTCAATTGTGGGCCAGCCGATCACCGGCGCGGCCGGCGCGGCGGCCGCAAGGGAGAGAGGATACGATGAACAGCATTTCCGTCCATCCGAACGGAGCCAAGCCCGGCAAGCCCTGGCTTGCCGCCTATCCCGATATCGTTCCGGCAGAGATTCCGCCGCTGGAATATGCCTCGCTTACAGAACTGCTCGAAAAATCCTGCGCCCGTTACGCCGACCGGACCGCCTTTTCCAGCATGGGCAAGGCGATGCGCTATCGCGAGCTGGAGAGCCAGACGCGCAAACTCGCCGCCTGGCTGCAAAGCATCGGCCTTCAAAAGGGCGACCGCGTCGCCGTGATGATGCCGAACGTGCTGCAGAACCCGATCGCGACCTATGCCATCTTGCGCGCCGGCCTCGTGGTGGTGAACGTCAACCCGCTCTATACGCCGCGCGAGCTCGAACACCAGTTGCGGGATTCCGGCGCCAAGGCGATTTTCGTGCTGGAGAATTTTGCCCGCACGGTGGAGCAGGTCCTCAACAAGACCGATCTGCGCCACGTCGTCGTCACCTCGCTCGGGGAAATGCTGGGGCCGAAGGGGCTGATCGTCAATTTCGTCGTGCGCAAGGTGAAAAAGCTCGTTCCCTCCTGGTCGATCCCTCAGCACAAAGGCTTCGGCCAGGTGCTGCGTGAAGGTGCGGGAAAAAAGCTCCAGCCCGTCACGCTGACGGGCAGCGATATCGCCTTCCTGCAATATACCGGCGGCACGACGGGCGTTGCCAAGGGCGCGGTGCTGACGCATCAGAACCTGCTTGCCAACAAGGCGCAGCTGTCGCTCTGGCTTCGATCGGCCTTCGAGCGCAAGAAAGAGCCGGAGGTGCTAAATTTTTTCTGCGCCCTGCCGCTCTACCACATCTTCGCGCTGACGGTGAATTCGCTGATGGGCATGTCGCTTGGCGCCCACAATATCCTGATCGCCAATCCGCGCGACATTCCCGGTCTCGTCAAGGAATTCGAAAAATCGAAGGTGCATATCTTCCCCGGCCTCAACACGCTGTTCAATGCGCTGATGAACAATGCCGATTTTGCCAAGCTCGACTTCTCCTCGCTGATCATGTCGCTGGGTGGCGGCATGGCCGTCCAGCGCCCGGTCGCCGAACGCTGGCTGAAGATGACGGGCACGGCAGTGACGGAAGGCTACGGCCTTTCCGAGACATCGCCTGTTGCCACTGCCAACCGCTTCGATTCGCCTGAGTTCACCGGCACGATCGGTCTGCCGCTTCCCTCCACCGACCTCGACATCCGCGACGAGGCAGGCAATTCGCTGCCGCTCGGCGACGTCGGCGAGATCTGCATCCGCGGGCCGCAGGTGATGGCCGGCTATTGGCAGAAGCCGGAAGAGACGGCGCGGGCGATGACCGACGACGGCTACTTCCGCACGGGCGACATGGGTTTCATGGACGAACGCGGCTACACCAAGATCGTCGACCGCAAGAAGGACATGATCCTGGTCTCGGGCTTCAATGTCTATCCGAACGAGATAGAGGAAGTCGCCGCCATGCATGCCGGCATCCTCGAAGCCGCGGCCATCGGCGTGCCGGACGGACATTCGGGCGAGGCGGTGAAGCTCTTCGTGGTCAGGAAGGATCCGAACCTGACGGAAGCCGAGGTGAAGGCCCATTGCATCGCCAACCTCACCAACTACAAACGCCCGCGCTTCATCGAATTCCGCACCGAGCTGCCGAAGTCGCCGGTCGGCAAGATTCTGCGCAAGGACCTGCGCGGCTGAATTTGACGAATTCAAAGTGTTACAGCGTCCTTTGCGCGTCTTTCGGAAGCGCGGCGCTGTCATGAAATTGACAGCCATCCGCTCGCCGCGGGTGGCTTTTTTCTATTTCGGCTGGTGGCTGAACTTGATTTGCGGGTGAGAAAGCGAATAGTTTCCGCAACCTTTCCGCCTCCAAAGGAGCCTCCCATGAACGCGATCGTCGAACAGCTGAAAAGCACCGCTGATGCCACCAAGGCAATTGATATCCGTGCCGCCTTCGCCGCCGATTCGCAGCGCTTTTCGCGCTTTTCCGTCGCGCTTGACGACCTGCTGATGGATTTTTCCAAGACCGCGGTGAATGACGACATCCTCAAGCTCCTGGTAAAGCTCGCCGAAGAAGGCGGTGTCGAAAAGAAGCGCGAGGAAATGTTCTCCGGCAAGGCGATCAACTTCACCGAGGATCGCGCCGTTCTGCACACCGCATTGCGCAACCGTTCCAACACGCCGGTTCTGGTCGACGGCAAGGACGTCATGCCCGACGTCAATGCAGTGCTTGCCGCCATGGGCAAGTTTGCCGACGACGTCCGCTCCGGCACGCTGAAGGGTGTGACCGGCAAGGCGATCACTGATGTCATCAATATCGGCATCGGCGGCTCGGACCTTGGCCCTGTCATGGCAACGCTGGCGCTTGCCCCCTTCCATGACGGTCCGCGCGCGCATTTCGTCTCCAACATCGACGGCGCCCATATCGCCGACATCCTGAAGCTGGTACAGCCGGAAACGACGCTGTTCATCGTTGCCTCGAAGACCTTCACCACCGTCGAGACGATGACCAATGCGCAGACGGCGCGCAACTTCATCGCCAGGGCGCTCGGCGAAGCCGCCGTGCAGCACCACTTCGCCGCCGTCTCGACGGCGCTCGACAAGGTCGCCGCCTTCGGCATCGACAGCGCCCGCGTCTTCGGCTTCTGGGACTGGGTCGGCGGCCGTTACTCGATCTGGTCGGCGATCGGCCTGCCGCTGATGATCGCCGTCGGGCCTGAGAATTTCGGCAGATTCCTCGACGGCGCCCATGCCGTCGACAATCATTTCCGTAAGGCGCCGATTACCGAGAACCTGCCGATGCTGCTCGGTCTGATCGGCTTCTACCATCGCAACGTGCTCGGCTACCCCACCCGCGCCATCCTGCCCTACGACCAGCGCCTGTCGCGCTTCCCGGCCTATCTGCAGCAGCTCGACATGGAATCGAACGGCAAGGGCGTCACCATCGACGGCACGCCGGTCGAAGGCAATTCCGGCCCGGTCGTCTGGGGCGAACCCGGCACCAACGGCCAGCACGCCTTCTACCAGCTCATCCATCAGGGCACGAGCATCATCCCGGCCGAGTTCATGATCGCCGCCAACGCCTTCGAGCCGGAACTGCGGCACCAGCACCAGTTGCTGATCTCGAACGTTCTCGCCCAGTCGGAAGCGCTGATGAAGGGGCGCACCTTCGCAGAAGCCAAGAAGCAGCTGACTGACAAGGGTATGGACGACAAAAAGGCCGATTTCATCGCGCCGCACCGCGTCTTTACCGGCAACCGCCCATCGATCACCTTCGTCTACGACAAGCTGACGCCTTATGCGCTCGGCCGCCTGATCGCGCTTTACGAACATCGCGTCTTCGTCGAAGGCGTGCTCTTCCGTATCAACTCCTTCGACCAGTGGGGAGTCGAGCTCGGCAAGGAACTGGCGACGGGCCTGCTGCCGGTCGTCGAAGGCAAGGAAAGTGCGGCATCGCACGACTCCTCGACGCAGGGCCTGGTTGCGGCGTTGGCGAAGCTTGCGAAGTAAGCGATCGAGATTGCCCCTCACCCTAGCCCTCTCCCCCTTCTGACGGGGAGAGGGGACGTGCCCTGCGAAAGGCGAGTGAGGAACGGAGAGGTCACGGCATATTCCCTCCTCCCCGTCAGGACGGGGAGAAGGTGCCGGCAGGCGGATGAGGGGCTGACGCTGGCTCCAACCTTACAAACCAATCTCACGCGCCAGGGCGGATTGGCGACAACATCGACATTGCCGCCGCAATGGCGAACTGATAGCGGTCGGCCTGGTGCATCCCTGTTGATGGGGCCTATGGTGCGAAACCGGATTGAACGTTCTTCTAATGGAAAATTTTAGAAATAATTCTTTCAATCCGCCGCAATCGCCCTAGATTCAAGCAAAATCTGTGCGGAAAATGCTCCGATCGTTGTTCTTGTTGGCATCTGCACCGGGCCGCTCGCGTCCGGGTCGGCTCTGTCGATGTCGGCGCCTTCACCGCATGGGGTCCCTGCCCAAGTTCGGGAGATGCCTCAAAACGCTCGTCACACAGCGTTTTCATGGCCCATCTTCACCAAAGGAAGCTCATGAGCCGTCTTGTTGTCGTTTCCAATCGTGTTCCCATGCCAGCCAAAGATGGGAGCGCCGCTGCCGGCGGCCTGGCCGTCGCGCTGCAGGCAGCCCTGCAGGAACGTGGCGGCATCTGGATGGGATGGTCGGGAGAATCGAGCGGGGACAGGGAACCTGGCCCGTTGTCGCAACTGCAGAAGGGCAACATCACCTATGCGCTGACCGATCTCACCGACACCGACGTCGAGGAGTATTATCGCGGCTTCGCAAACCGCGTTCTCTGGCCCATCTGCCATTATCGCCTGGACCTCGCCGAATATGGCCGTAAGGAAATGGCCGGCTATTTCCGCGTCAACCGCTTCTTCGCACACAGGTTGGCGCCGATGATCGAGCCGGACGACATCATCTGGGTTCATGATTACCACCTCATTCCGCTGGCGGCCGAACTCCGCCAAATGGGGCTGAAGAACCGGATCGGCTTCTTCCTGCACATTCCCTGGCCGCCGGCCGACATTCTGGTCACGATGCCCGTCCACGAGGAAATCATGCGCGGGCTCTCGCATTACGATCTCGTCGGCTTCCAGACCGATTACGACCTCCAGAACTTTGCCGGCTATCTCAGAAGGGAGGGAATTGGCGACGACCTCGGAAATGGATTGTTCGATTCCCATGGGCGGATATTCAAGGCCGGCGCCTATCCGATCGGGATCGAAACTGCTGGTTTCGCCGAGTTCGCCGAGAGAGCCGCAAACAATATCATGGTACAGAAGACCCGGCGCAGCGTTGAAGGCCGGGACATGATCATCGGGGTCGACCGCCTCGATTATTCGAAGGGCATCATTCAACGGCTGGAAGCGTTCGAAACCTTCCTCACCAGCAATCCTGCCTACCAGAACAAGGTCACCTATCTGCAGGTCACGCCGAAATCGCGATCGGAAGTTCCCGAATACGAGCATATGCAGAAGATGGTCGCCGAACAGGCAGGCCGCGTCAACGGCGCCATCGGAACGGTCGACTGGGTGCCGATCCGCTATGTCAACCGATCGATCAGCCGCAACGTGCTTGCCGGCCTCTACCGGCTGGCGACGATCGGGCTGGTCACGCCATTGCGCGACGGCATGAATCTCGTCGCCAAGGAATATGTCGCCGCCCAGGATCCCGATCGCCCGGGCGTATTGGTGCTATCGCGCTTCGCCGGCGCGGCTCGCGAGTTGAAGGGTGCGCTGCTGGTCAATCCTTACGATGTCGAAGGCACTGCCAATGCCATCGCCAAGGGCCTTGCCATGTCGCTGGGGGAGCGCCGCGACCGGTGGAGCATGATGATGGAGCATCTGCTGTCTCACGACGTCTCACTTTGGTGCGAAAACTTCTTGGGGGACTTGGTACTTACTCCCGAGCTTCGACCGGAGCGTGACCCCGGATAGTCTCCTGATCGATCGGCATCGACCCGGCCTCGCGCATCTGACCCCTCGGGCCGACCCGTCTTTCGGATTCCCGAGGAGAGAAGAGGGAATCGAGACGTTGCCGCGTATCTCTTCTCCCCTCGGGGAGAAGGTGCCGGCAGGCGGATGAGGGGGCCGCACGGCACAATCCCTCATCCAAAACCCATCCCGAAATGCCATGTCCCAACGCCCTGAACACGGTCGGACGTTTCCAGCGCGGCCGAACCCCGCAGGAGCGTTGTTAAGACCGGCTTCGCCGGCCCCCTCATCCGCCCTACGGGCACCTTTGCAGGGGTTGAGCCATCGGTCTCAACCCGTCCTTCGGACCCCCGCTGGGGAGAAGGGGAAATCGAGAGGTTGCGGCTTAAGCCTTAAAGCCCAATCTCGCGCGCCCAGGGTGGGTTGGCGCCGGCGCGGGAGACGGTGACGGCGGCGGCTTTGGCGCCGAGGGTCAGGGCGTTGCGCAGCGCCTGCTCATCCAGTGAGGCGACTTGTCGCTTGGTCAGCAGATTGTCCATCTTCAGCGACGCCAGGATGCCGGCATCGAAAGTGTCGCCGGCGCCGACCGTGTCGACGACGGTGACGCGTTCGCTCAGTACCGTCACCTTGCGCTCCTCGGTATAACCGGAAGCGCCTTCTGCGCCCTTGGTGATGACGACGAGCTTGGCGCCGTGGTTCAGCCAATGGGCGGCGAGCGCATCATGGTCGCCCTGCAGGCCGAACCATTCGAGATCCTCGTCGGAGAATTTTACGATGTCGGCTTTCGCAGCCATGCGCTTGATGCGGGCCATATGCGACGGCTTGTCCTTGATGAAACCGGGACGGATATTCGGATCGAGCGAGATGACGCGGTGAGCTGCTTCGCGGTCGAGCAGGGCTTCGTAGGTCTCGCCGCAGGGGCTGGGGATCAGGCTGATCGCGCCGAAATGCAGCGCTTCGCAATCATCGCCGAGATCCGGCAGGTCGGCCGTGGTGATCATCCGGCCGGCGGTGCCTTCGTCGTAGAAGGCATAGGTCGCCTGGCCGTTCACCAGCTTAACGAAGGCGATGGTCGAGGGACGTGGGGTGATGGCGCATGGGCTGTAATCGACATTGCTCGCCTTCAGCGTCTCCAACAGGATTTCGCCCATCATGTCATCGGCAATGCCGGTGAAAAAGGCGGTGGGGATGCCGAGCCGGCCGAGCGCGATCGCGGTGTTGAAGATCGCGCCGCCGGCATAGGGCGCAAAGCCCTTTTCGCCGAAGGTCGTCTCCCTCGGCAGCATGTCGATCAAGGCTTCGCCGCAGCACAAAATCATCGTATTCCTCCCAACAGGACTTGCACGTTCATCAACTGATTAAGCGAGCTTTTGTCAACCGGCTAGAGCGAAAGCTCACTAACCCCACCATTTCTTCCCGACCAGGCCAGCGGCGCATCGAGGAAGGCCTCGACTTCCGACAGCGTCGTGTCGTCGAAGAGCTTCTGCTCCCTGGCGACGGCCAGAACATTACGCCAGGTGGCGATGTGATGCAGCCTGACCTTGCCATCGGCAAAGCGCTCCTCGCCAAATATGCCGTAGAAGAAAAGCGCGATGCCGTGATCGACGATGCCGCCGGCGGCACGGATGGCATCGATGAACTTAAACATGCTGCCGCCTGCTGTCGTCAGGTCTTCGATTACCAGCACCCTCGACCCTTCCGGCATGTTGCCTTCGATCTGGGCATTGCGTCCGTGACCCTTCGGCTGCTTGCGGACATAGACCATCGGCAGGCCGAGGCGGTCGGCCAGCAGGGCGGCGAAGGGAATGCCGGCAGTCTCGCCGCCGGCGATGCAATCGAACTGCTCGAAGCCGGCATCGCGCAGCAGGGTGCTGGCGGCGAAATCCATCACCGTTGAGCGGATGCGCGGGAAGGAGAGCAGCTTGCGGCAATCGATATAAACCGGGCTCGCCATGCCGGAGGAGAGTTTATAGGGCTGAGCGGCATTGAAATGGACCGCCTTGATCTCCCAGAGCATCTTGGCCAGCAATTCGGCCATCACGTCGCGGTCGGGAAATGTGGTCTGGATCATGCGGCTCTCCTTCGGCTTGGATCCCTGCGGGAATAGCAGCAAGAGCCCGCCGTTTCCAGACGAAAGGCGGGCTATTGCTGCAGCAGGCGGCCGATATCAACGATCTGCATCTTCTTGAACAGGGCGATCGCCTGGGCGCCCTCCTCCGCACCCAGCGAAACGGCATAACGCACGGCGGCGGCCAGCAACTGCATCGTCAGCCGCGCGATCGCGAGCAGTTCCTTCCGGTCGCGATCCGGCCATAGGCGGATAAGGACCGCGAGAAATGCCCGGGCATGGAATTCCATGTCCTCGGCATCGACCTGTTGCAGCAGCTTGTCGGTATGCGTCGCATGCCAGATGTCGCGCATGACGGGCTCGCGGCGGAAGAAGGCGTAATATTCGTCGACGATATTGGCGAGTGCGCCCTGCAGGGCCGCAGCGTCGGTCACCTTCGCCAGTTCCTCTTCGACGCACCGCCTGCCCACTTCGTTGAAGCGCTCAGCCAATGTGCGGATGATTGAGGTCTTGTCCGGGAAATATTGGTAGAGGGCGCCGAAGGAGAGACCGGCTTTCTCGACAATCTCGCTCATCTTCAGGCCGTCGCTGCCATGGCTCTCGATCAACTGCGAGGCAACGGCGAGGATCTTTTCGAAGCGCTCGCGGCCGCGCTGCTGGCTGGGGATGCGGCGCAGCTGGCCGGTAGACTCCTGCTGACGCCTGCGCGTCGCGACCGGCTGTTCCGACATGCTTTCTCCTTTTCCACGTTGACAAACAAAATAAGAGACATTATCTCATTTTGCAAATGAGAGAGTTTCTCTTGTTTTCAAAGTTTGGAAGGAGTTTTGACATGCAGACTTCCGAAATCGTCCTCGTCGGTGGATCGGGAAAGACCGGCGGCCGCATCATCAAACGCCTTGAAGAGCGCGGCCTCACCGTCCGTGCGGCATCACGCTCCAGCGCACGGCCCTTCGACTGGGAGGACAGGTCGACCTGGCGCGGCGCGCTTGACGGCGCATCCAGCGCCTATGTCGCCTTCCAGCCGGACCTTGCCGTCGCCTGGGCGGCGGAATCGATCGAAGCGCTCGCCAAGGTCGCCGTGGAATGCGGCCTTGAGCATATCGTGCTGCTGTCCGGCCGCGGCGAAGAGGGCGCGCAACGAAGCGAAGCGGCACTGAAGGCTTCCGGCATAAACACCACGATCCTGCGCGCCTCCTGGTTCTGCCAGAATTTCAGCGAGGGCGCCTTCCTGGAGCAGATTCTCGCTGGCCGCCTGCAATTGCCGGCGGGCGAGATCGGGGAACCTTTCATCGATGCCGACGACATTGCCGATGCGGCGGTCGCCGCTTTGACCGATCCCGGGCACCGCAACAAGACTTACGAACTGACCGGCCCGCGGGCGCTGACATTCCACCAGGCGGTCGCCGAGATCGCTCAGGCCACCGGGCGGCCAATCGAGTACGAGCAGGTGTCGATGGCGGATTTCACCGGCGGGCTTGCGGATGCCGGCCTGCCGCAGGGCCTGATCGATCTTCTGGAGGAGCTTTTCGGACAGGTACTCGATGGGCGCAACGCCAGCACCATGGGCGGTGTCGCCGAAATTCTCGGCCGTCCCGCCACCGATTTCAGCCAATATGCCCGCCGGACCGCGGCAACCGGACTATGGAGCGCCTGACCATGCAGATCTTTCTCACCCTCTCCCTCGTGGCCGCGGCGATCGGCAGCGGCCTCGTCGCCGGCATCTTCTTCGCCTTCTCGACCTTCATCATGACTGCATTCTCGCGGATCCCGGCCGAGCAAGGCATTGCGGCGATGAACTCGATCAACGTGACGATCGTCCGCTCGCCCTTCATGGGCCTCTTCGTGCCGACGGCGATCCTCTGCCTCGTCATCGCCGTGCTCACCCTGATCGACTGGCGCGGCGGGGCATCCTTTCTGATGCTGGCGGGTGCAGCCCTCTACATTTTCGCCTCCTTCCTCTCGACCATCATCTTCAACGTGCCGATGAACGATGCGCTGGCAAAGATCGGCGGCAACGGGACGGAAGCGGTTCAGCTCTGGACCGCCTATCTCAGGGACTGGACGTGGTGGAACCATGTGCGGACCATCGCCTCGCTGCTTGCCTCGGTGGCCTTCGTGCGGGCGTTGATGATCGTCTGAGGAAGGCGGAGGCATTCAAGGCGCAGCGTGGCGGCGTGTCCTTCGAGGAGATCCTGCGGATCGCGCCTTGGATGAGGCAAATGGAGGGGCGCAGCTTCGCTCCCGCTTCGGTCACCGGCTCCGGAAAGCGCGCCAGGCGGAGATCACGGCGAGCAGCAAGAACAAGCCTGCCAAACCAGCCCACAGAGAACCGCCTTGCGTCAGGTTGTCACCGTCGGGAGTGAGGCAACTGGATAGGGCCTGCGATATGCAATCTCGGAACTTCCAGTACCTTTCATGGAATAACCATCCGAAAAAAATCGACAGAAGCGTTAAGACGAAGACTGGAAGGTATTTCATTTTGCTCCTCTCGGCAGGCATGCCCGCTACCCCATAGCGCCGGCGTTGCGCCCTTTTAGACCGGACAACTGGAGGAAGCAGCTAGCAACTTTTCGCCCAATATATCTTGCTCTGGCTAAGAAGAAACGGCACGGCGTTGCTACACATCTCTTCTCCCCAGCTGGGAGAAGGTGCCGGCAGGCGGTTGAGGGGGTGAGCGGCAAAGCCGCGAGTGCTCTGAGCGTAAGCGAAGGGCAACATATAGGATGTGCCGTGCGGCCCCCTCATTCGACCCTTCGGGCCACCTTCTCCCCGCTGGGGAGAAGAGGGAGCCAGTGACCTTAGTCATCCCATAGGACTACGTCTGTTCGCAAAAGGTGATGCGGTTGCTGAAGGGGTCGGTGACGGTCATCTCGAGGCCCCAGGGTGCTTCTTTGACGCCGGGCTTCATGTAGCGGTAGTCCTTGCCTGAGAGTTCGGCGTGATAAGCCCGCACATTGGCGACGCGGACGAAAGCCTTGGCGCCGGGGCTGGCGTCGCCGGAATGTTCGCTCAGGTGCAGCGCCATGCCGTCGCGCGAGACCTGGCAATAGAGCGGGAAGTTTTCACCGAAGCGGTGCTCCCAATCGAGATGAAAGCCGAGAAAGCCGCAATAGAACTCCATGGCCTTTTCGACCGAGAAGATGCGGAAGATCGGCATCGGCGGCTCGATGCCGATGGCAGAGGGGTTAGCCCCTGCCGCATCGATCTTTGCCGAGAGGATATTCCATTGATCGAGCCCGAACTGCCGGGCGACGATTTCGAGCGTCTCGCTGTGGGTCAGCGAAATATCGCGATCGGCAAGGGCCTGCCGCAATGTCTTTGCCATGAGCTTGGCATCGCGAAAATCGCGCATGATGTCATCCTTCCGTTGGCGGCAAACAGGAAGATCAGTGCCCGCGTCTGCTGACCCGTTCGCCATCGATCGCCAAACGGCAAGGGATGTGAAGGATGTTGTCTGGATGCATTCACCATAACGCAGAAGCGTCGCGGGGCGGCTGGCCGCATCCGGCCGAGGGCGATATTATGAGAGGGTTTATCAGGAATCAAGACGCGGTGCGCGTTGCCTCGACGGGAACCGCCTTGAGGTAGCTGGCAAGCTCGACCCGGTTGCGGCCGGCGCGCTTGGCGACGTAGAGAGCCTTGTCGGCGGCACTCAGCATGGCGTCGAAATCCAAGCTCTTCGAACGGCCGGGGGCGACGCCGACGCTGACCGTGCATGTCAGCACCTCGTCGTCGATATGGATCTCGCGTGCCTCGAACGCCCAGCGGATGCGCTCGGCCGTCAGTTCCGCCCGGCCGGGCATGATCTCCTTCACCACCAGGACGAATTCCTCGCCACCGAGGCGGGCAGCGGTATCGCCGGCGCGGCAATGGGCCGAAAGTTCGCCGGCGAAGATATTGAGCACGCGGTCGCCGGCAGCATGGCCGAAGCGATCGTTGACGGATTTGAAATGGTCGATATCGAAGACGATGACGGCGGTGGTCATTCCCATCGGGCGCGTGCCGTATTGATCGAACAGGGCGCGGCGGTTGAGCAGGCCGGTCAGCGGATCGGTGATCGCATCGAGACGATGGCGGGCAGCGAGCCGCCATTGATGCAACGCCAGCGACAGCGCGCCGATCCCGGTCATGCCGGCGATGCAGACGGCAAGGCTCAGATCTTCGGCCCAGTTGCTGGGGGCGTGGCCCAGCACCAGCTTACCGTCTGATATCAGCACGGCGGCGCAAAGCACGAAAGAGATCGCCGTCAGCGTATAGAGCGCTGTGATGCCGAGGAGCGGCGCGGGCGCTTCCGCCCGGGCGAGCCAGTATTGCCGGGCGGTGGCAAAGAGCAGCAAAGCGATTGCGAGGTTGTCGGCGATGAAAGCCAGGCCGTCATATCCCGATAACATCGGCACCACGGAAAAGATCATCGCCGCGAGCGCGCGGATCGCAATGGCTCGGATGGACAGGTGGCCAGTGAGGAACTGTCTGCCCGCACCCCATATGGTGGCGAAACCGGTATGAAACAGCACGAAGTTGCCGACGCCAAACCATTTCTCAGGTGTCGTCACATAGGCGCTGTAGACAAAAATGCCGCTGACGACGAGGACCAGGCCGACGGTGGCGGTGAGCAGCACGGTTTCCGTCCGGCGGACAAACCAGCTGCCCATCAGCGTCACGGCAAGGCAGGCCGCCGAAACGCCGAGCGCCAGCAAGAGGGAGTTATAGTCAAGCATCATGCTTTTCAGCCTCCGCGACTGCAGCCGCGCCGGATGATGTCGGCAGCTCATGGGTCGGTGCTGAGGAATGTCTTATGCATCCGTTAACAAATGATGCACCGCACAATACAAATGTTACGCGTTTAACGTTACATCGGAACTTAAGATCAAAAATCTATTTAAAATTGAATTCTTCGAGCTTACGCCTGCTGAACCACCTGCCAATACAGGGGAAACATCGGATCGAACACCGTCACCGGGCCGGCGCCGGTTTCTATCTTGGCGGGAAAGATGATCGGGTCGGGCTGCCGCGACAGGGTGATGCGGTCTTCGTTCGGCTGAAGCCCGTACCAAGCCGGTCCGTTCAGCGACACGAAGGCTTCGAGCCGCTCGAGGGCGCCCTCCTCCTCGAAGACATGGGCGAGGCAGCTCATCGTATTGACCGAAGTGTAGATGCCGGCGCAGCCGCAGCCGCATTCCTTCAGCGGATCGACATGCGGGGCCGAATCCGTGCCGAGGAAGAAGCGCGGATCGCCGCTGATGGCCGCTGCACGCAAGGCCAGCCGGTGGTTTTCGCGCTTGGCGACCGGCAGGCAGTAATAATGCGGGCGGATGCCGCCGACGAGGATGGCATTGCGGTTGATGATCAGATGGTGGGTGGTGATCGAGCCGGCCAGATTGCCCTTGGCCGCCTTGATGTAATCGACGCCATCGGACGTCGTCACATGCTCCATCGTCACCTTCAGCTCCGGCAGGCGCTGCCGCAGCGGATCGAGCACGGTCTCGATGAAGACGGCCTCGCGGTCGAAGATATCGACCTCAGGCGTCGTCACCTCGCCATGAACGCAGAGCGGCAGGCCGATTTTTGCCATGCGCTCCAGCACCGGCATCGCCTTTTCCATGTCGCGGACGCCGCCATGCGAATTGGTCGTGGCGCCGGCGGGATAAAGCTTGACGGCGGTGATGAGACCGCTGCTCTTTCCCTCCTCCACGTCATCGGGACTGGTATGTTCGGTCAGATAAAGCGTCATCAGCGGCTGGAAACGATGGCCGTCCGGCAAGGCCTTGAGGATGCGCTCGCGATAGGCCTTGGCGTCAGCTGACGTGACGACCGGCGGCACGAGATTGGGCATGATGATGGCGCGGGCGAAGGTGCGGCTCGTATCGGCGATCACGCCTTCCAGCATGGCGCCGTCGCGCAGATGCAGGTGCAAGTCATCAGGACGGCGGATGGTGATCGATTGCATGGCAGGCCTCCGAAGCGATGCGTCTGCGGCCTCGATAGCACTATCTTTTACATGAAAACAATCGCCGCGACATCACGCCAGCGCGATCTCCAGCGTCACATCGGCCGGGCGGCGGTTTTCGAGGATCAGCCGGCCGTTCGGCAGGTCGTTGCCGTAGACCTTGGCGCTGGCGGCCTCTTCGGTCAGGTTGTAACCGCGCCAGCGCGCCCAGAGCCGCTCCTCCAGCACCTCGATCGGCGGCGCGAGCATGATCGAAAAGTCGAAGACGCCTTCGAGTTCGGCCCATTTGCCGAGCGAAAAAAGCAGATAATTGCCCTCGACGATGATGAAGCGGTGATCGGGGGAAACAGGGCGGGCCGACGCAATGGCGAGTTCACGCGAGCGGTCGAAGACCGGCACCAGAACCTCCTGATCGGCCAGCCGGACGGCGCGGATGATATCGAGGAAACCGCGAACATCGAAAGTCTCGGGGATCCCCTTGCGCGCCAGCAGGCCGCGTTCGACCAGGATGGCGTTGTCCATGTGGAAGCCATCCATCGGCAGGACTTCGGCGCTTTCGCCCTTGGCCTTCAGCGCTTCCGCCAGATTGTCGGCCATGGTCGATTTTCCGGCACCCGGCGGTCCGGCGATCGCGACCAGGAAACGCCTGGAATGGCCGGCGCGGTCAAGCACCTCGCCGGCGATTTCATCGATGCGTGCGTTCATGCGGCGACCGGCTCCGTCGGCACCGCCTTGGCGCCGGTCATGAAGGCGACGGCGTCGGACATGGTGTATTCCTTCGGATCGATCACCGTCAGCCGCCGGCCGAGGCGGTGGATATGGATCCGGTCGGCCACCTCGAAGACATGCGGCATGTTGTGGGAGATCAGCACGATCGGCAGGCCGCGGGCGCGCACGTCGAGGATCAGTTCCAGCACGCGGCGGCTTTCCTTGACGCCAAGCGCTGCCGTCGGTTCGTCCATGATGATAACCTTCGAGCCGAAGGCGGCGGCGCGGGCGACCGCGACACCCTGGCGCTGACCGCCGGAGAGCGTTTCCACCGCCTGGTTGATGTTCTGGATGGTCATCAGGCCGAGTTCGGACAGCTTGTTGCGCGCCAGCTTTTCCATGGCCGGCCGGTCGAGCATGCGGAACATGGTACCGAGCACGCCCGGTTTGCGGATCTCGCGGCCGAGGAACATATTGTCGGCGATCGACAGCGCCGGCGACAAGGCGAGATTCTGATAGACGGTCTCGATGCCAGCGTCGCGCGCTTCCATCGGCGAGCGGAACTGCACCTGCCGGCCTTCCAGCGTGATCACCCCCTCGTCCGGGGTGACGGCGCCCGATATCGCCTTGATGAGCGAGGATTTGCCGGCGCCGTTATCGCCGATGACGGCGAGGATTTCACCCGGATAGAGGTCGAAATCGGCATTATCGAGCGCGGTCACGCGGCCATAACGCTTGACGAGACCGCGGGCGGTGAGAAGGGGTTCGCGAGCCATGATTACACCGAAACCTTTCTGATCCACTGATCGATGGCGACGGCGGCGATGATCAGCACGCCTGTCAAAAGGACTTTCCATTGCGGGTCGGCGCCGAGCATGTTGAGGCCCATCGAGACGACGCCGACGATCATGGCACCGAAGAGCGTGCCGAGAATGGAGCCGCGGCCGCCGAACAGCGAGATGCCGCCGATCACCGTCGCGGTGATCGCCTGGAGGTTAAAATCGGTCACCGCCGAGGACGGCGAGATCGATCCGTTGCGGCCGATCGAGACCCAGGCGGCCAATCCGGCAATCACGCCTGATATGGCGTAAACGGTGAGCAGCACCTTCTTCGTCTGAATGCCGGAGAGCTTGGCTGCCTCCGGATCGTCGCCGACGGCATAGACATGCCGGCCCCAGGCGGTGTGATTGAGGACATACCAGAGCACCAAGACGAGCAGCACCATGGCGATGACGCCGAGGGTCAGCACGGCGCTGCCGAGCTTGAAGCTCACGGCGAAAAGATGCAGCAGCGGCGCCTTTTCGTCGACGTCGGTATCGCGGATCGTCTCATTGGCGGAATAGATGAAATTCGTCGCCATGACGATGTTCCACGTGCCGAGCGTGACGATGAAGGGCGGCAGTTTCATATAGGCGACGAGGAAGCCGTTCAGCAATCCGCAAAGGCCGCCGACGACAAGCCCGGCGACCACTGCAATCGGCGTCGGTATGCCGTAAGTGATGGCGACATTGCCCATGATAACCGCCGAGATCACCATGATGACGCCGATCGAAAGATCGATGCCGGCGGTCAGGATGACCAGCGTCTGGGCGGCGCCGAGAATACCGACGATGGCGATCTGCTGCAGGATCAGCGTCAGCGTGTAGGACGAGAAGAACCGTTCGCCGATGGTGAGCCCGAAGATGATGATCGCCAGCACCAGCACGATCAGCGGCACGGCGGCCGGTGTCGAGTGGAGAAAATGCTGCGCGCGCTTGATCAGCGAGATATTCTCGTGCTCGAAGGAGGCGACGCTCTTGTCGCTGTCGTCGAGGACGCGTTCAAATTCCTGTGTTCCGGTCATGGTTCCTCCTCCGCAACCGCGCGCCGAACTCGCGCGGGGGCCGTCACCGATATCCATCCGGTCTTTGCTGAGCCGGTTCGTGAGGCGACGGCACATCGTCCGTCGAAAACGGCCGGGGATCAAGCCCCGGCCGGTCTGCTTTCAACAATCAGGGCTCAGCCCCAGCACTTGTCGGTGCCTTCCTTGGTGTCGATCGACTTGACGCCGGAAACCGGCTTGTCGGTGACGAGCGAGACGCCGGTGTCGTAGAAGGACTTGCCTTCGGTCGGCTTCGGCTTTTCACCGTTGTCAGCGAACTTCTTGATCGCTTCGACGCCAAGGGCTGCCATCATCAGCGGATATTGCTGCGAGGTGGCGCCGATGACGCCTTCCTTGACCGACTTCACACCCGGGCAACCGCCGTCGACCGAGACGATCAGCACGTTCTTTTCCATGCCGACGGCCTTCAGCGCCTGATAGGCGCCGACCGCGGCCGGCTCGTTGATCGTGTGGATGACGTTGATGCTCGGATCTTTCTGGAGAAGGTTTTCCATGGCCTTGCGGCCGCCTTCTTCATTGCCGTTGGTCACGTCATGACCGACGACGCGAGCATCGTCCTCGTCGCCGATCTTGTTCGGGTCCTTCGGATCGATGCCGAAGCCCATCATGAAGCCCTGGTCGCGCAGAACGTCGACCGTCGGCTGTGACGGGGTCAGGTCGAGGAAGCCGACCTTGGCATCCTTGGCCTTGTCGCCCATCGTTTCCTTGGCCCACTGGCCGATCAGCTTGCCAGCGAGCAGGTTGTCGGTGGCGAAGGTGGCGTCGGCGGCATCGGCCGGCTCAAGCGGCGTGTCGAGAGCGATGACCAGCAGGCCGGCATCACGGGCCTTCTTGACCGAAGACACGATGCCCTTGGTGTCGGAAGCAGCAATCAGGATGCCCTTTGCGCCGTCGGCAATGCAGCTTTCGATCGCGGCCACCTGGCTTTCGCTGTCACCGTCGACCTTGCCGGCATAGGACTTCAGCGAGACACCGAGTTCCTTGGCCTTAGCCGTCGCACCTTCCTTCATCTTGACGAAGAAGGGGTTGGTGTCGGTCTTGGTGATGAGGCAGGCAGCAACGTCAGCCGCCATGACAGGAGCGGAAAAGGTGACACCAAGCGCGAGCGCGCCGAAAGCGAGAACAGATTTCTTCATGGAACTCCTCCCAGAGTTTGCCGGCGCCGCCCGTGCGGGGCCGGAATTTACAGAACGACACTTCGCCGTGGATCGCAATGCCCCCAGCGGTCCCGTGCCCTTGACGACGGCAATTAAGAGCGAAAAGAAATCGCCTTGTCAATAAATAAATCCAATTGAATTATTAATTCGATGTGGCATGCTCCATCGAATTAGGGCATAGGCCAACAATCGGGAGGAGCGGCCATGTCGTCCTTGGATGGACCGGCAAACACACCGGTCCCGCCACCAATTCTGAATCCGGCCGGCGGTGCAAACCAGGTCAGGGTACGAGCCTATAACGAACGGCTCGTGCTGTCGCTGGTGCGTCTCTACGGCGCGCTGTCGAAGGCCGATATCGCGCGCCGCAGCGGGCTGTCGGCGCAGACCGTCTCCGTCATCATGCGGGTGTTGGAAAAGGAAGGGCTGCTGTCGCGCGGGGATCCGGTGCGCGGCCGTGTCGGCCAGCCGTCGATCCCGATGCATCTCAATCCCGACGCCGTCTATTCCTTCGGCTTGAAGATGGGCCGGCGCAGCGCCGATCTTGTGCTGATGGATTTCGTCGGCCGCATCCGCATGCAGCTGCATAAGACCTATGCCTATCCGCTGCCGGATGAAATCCTCGCCTTCGTCACCTCGGGCATCCGCGAACTCGAAGAACGGCTCGACGACAAGCAGCGCAGCCGCATTGCCGGCCTCGGCATCGCCGCGCCTTTCGAGCTCTGGAACTGGGCCGAAGAGGTGGGGGCGCCGGCCGGCGCCATGGAGGTCTGGCGGGAGATCGACCTGCAGGCCGACATCGCCTCCCGCGTCTCCCATCCGGTCTTCATGCAGAACGATGCGACCAGCGCCTGCGGCGCCGAACTGGTCTTCGGCGTGGGACCGTCCTATCCGGATTTCGTCTATTTCTTCATCGGCTCCTTCATCGGCGGCGGCATCGTCCTGAATTCGGCAATCTTTTCCGGCCGCACCGGCACGGCGGGCGCGATCGGGCCGCTGCCGGTGCGCGGCAAGAACGGCGAGACGATGCAGCTGCTCGAAATCGCCTCGATCTTCGTGCTCGAAAACATGCTGCGCGAGCGCGGCATCGATCCCGAGCCGCTCTGGTATTCCGCCGACGGCTGGGTGGATTTCGGCGAACCGATGGAAGCCTGGATCCAGGACAGCGCCAAAGCGCTGGCGCAGGCGATCGTTGCCGCCGCCTCGATCGTCGATTTCAGCGCGGCCGTGATCGACGGCGGCTTTCCCGATTGGGTGCGCAGCCGGGTGGTGCAAGCAACGATCGACGAAGCCGCCAAGCTCGACCTGCAGGGCGTCGTCATGCCCGAAATCATCGAGGGCGCAGTCGGCGCCCAGGCGCGCGCCATCGGCGGCGCCAGCCTGCCGATCTTCGCGCGTTACCTCACCGACCAGAACGTACTCTTCAAGGAGGTAGACCATGCTGAAAGGACTTGATCCGCTGTTGAGCCCGGAGCTGCTTTTTACGCTTCGCGCCATGGGCCACGGCGACGAGATCGCCATCGTCGACGGCAATTATCCGGGCGTCGAACATGCCCGCCGGCTGATCCGGCTCGACGGCCACCGCCTGATCCCGGTTCTCAACGCCGTGCTCAGCGTGCTGCCGATCGACGATTTCGTGGCGGAAGCGATCTTCCGTTCGACCGTCAAGGCCGAGCGCGACAGGCTCGACCCGGTGCATGAGGAGATGATCGACTGCTGCGCGCGCCACGAGCCGCACCGGCAGGTGGTGCCGCTGATCGGCCAGGATTTCTATGGAAGGGTGCGGGCCGCCCATGCGGTGATCCAGACCGGCGAGCCCAGGCTCTATGCCAATATCATCCTGCGCAAGGGCGTGATCTATCCGAAGGAGGCGGACGCCCACGCCGAGGTTGATCCCTTCGTTTACTAGAGCATGATGCCGAAAGTGTGAGCGGTTATCGGGCGACATCATGCTCAGACGATCTGACGTAGAACAGGATTCAGATTTTAGGCCAAACTGACCTAAATCATCCTGTTCCGGCGGGTCACCCGTCTATTTCGACTTCCGCTTCACAGTTTACGGGCGCATTTAAAGGGATGGCCATGCCGATGGACGAGCGGGCGTGGGCGCCAACGCTGGGGCCGTACAGCTCCAGTATCAGATCGGAATAGCCGTTTGTGACCAGCGGCGTCTCATTGAAACCCGGAGCAACATTCACCATGGCGAAGACGCGCAGCCAAGCCGTGACCCGATCAAGGTCTCCGACAGCACGTTTGAGACTGGCGAGATGGGCCAGGGCAACGAGCCGGGCTGACGCGTAACCCTGCTCTGGCGAAACCTCCGCTCCGACCTTGCCAAGGGGGTCTGCCAATGTCCCATCGCGGTTGCACGCGACGTGACCCGAGATGTAAGCGCGGGTGCCGCGCACCCGAACCCAGGCGAAGGGCATATGCAGCCCCTCGCGAACTTTCAAAGGTTCGGGCAATTCCAGACCCATTTCGGCCAGACGTTGTTCGATGATGGCCATGGTGCAGCTCCCCGGTGTGATTAAGGTACGATGTTGTCGAGCTCCGGCATCAGAACGACGCTCTCGTTGGCTGCGGGGTCGTTGCGGGCACCGAGGAACTCGGCGCTTTCGGTGCTGCGATTGACGGCCACGTGGGGAACGCCGGCCGGAATGAACAGATAGTCACCGGCGTGGACCAATTCGCACTGCTCGAGCTCCGACCCCGACCAGATCTCGATTTCTTGGCCCGCAGTCATCAGAAGGGCCGTCTCGTGTCCCTCATGGCGATGGGCCTTGGTTCGCCGGCCTGCCGGTAGCGAAATCATCCCCAGCCAAAGAATGCTTGATCCGACGCTTTGTGCCGAGACACCTGAGCGATAGACCGACCCTTGCTCGGCGACATAGCTGCCGCTCCCGCGTACGACTTTCGCGGTTAATCCATGGGGATTTTTCGGTTGCGTTGCTTCGTTCTTCATCGCTCTCACCACTTCAGCCGCTGCACTGGAGCAGACTCTGCGCGCTCGGCCGGCGCAAGTCCTGAAGCGGGGCCGAAAAATTCCGAAAAGTTGCGAAATCGGCGTATCATTCCCGGCCATGAACACCCAGCACCTTGCCTTCGGCCACTTCGAGTTCATTGCCGAGAACGGATGCCTGTTTCGCGACAATAGGCCTGTCGCTATCGGCGCCCGAGGTGCTTCCCTGCTTGCCGCTCTGCTTTCGGCACAGGGAGGTGTCGTCTCCAAGTCGGCCCTGATGGATGCGGTTTGGCCGGGATTGGCCGTCGAGGAAAGCAATCTTTCCGTTCAGATTGCCGCCCTTCGCAAGCTGCTCGGCCCTGCATCAGACGGCAGCGAATGGATCGTCACGGTCCCGCGGGTCGGATACAGATTTTCCGGTCCGGTGGAGAGCCGGACCGACGCAGCCGAAAGCGGATGGCACGCGCAGACCAGTTCGATGCCGGCGATTGCGGTACTGCCATTCGAAAATCTCGGCGGTGATGCTGAAAGACAGTATTTGGCCGATGGTATCACCGACGACCTGATTATGGCGCTCGTTCGGTTCAGATGGTTCCGCGTCGCCTCACGTGGGGCGAGTTTCACAAGGAAGGCTGGCTCAAGGGATCCGCAATCTATCGCGCGCGAACTTGGCGTCGATTTTCTGGTGGCTGGAGCTATCCGGAATACCCGCGATCAGATCCGGATATCGGTGCACCTCGCCGACGCAGTGAAAGGCGCCACCGTCTGGTCCGAACATTACGATCTTCAGGTGGCCGAGGTATTTGCAGTGCAAGACGCCATCGCCGAGCGGATCGCAGCGGCGGTGGAGCCCGAGCTGCTGTTGCGTCATGGGCTTCCGATGGCTCCGCACACCGGCAACATCACTGCCTGGAACCTTGTAAGGCAAGGTACATTCAATTTCCACAAGGTCACCCAGCCCACCCACCTTGTCGCACGGCGATTCTTCCGCCAGGCTGCGGAGCTCGATCCCATGCTTCCAGAGGCGCAGATCTGGCGGGCGCGGGTCAATGCGGGCCTCATTGGCTACGGCTGGACTGATAACCCCGCCGCGGACGGGAAGGAAGGATTGGATGCGGCCCTTCGGGCGATCTATCTCGATGCGCGGAACCCGTACTCGCACTATGCGCTGGCGATTGTGTCGGCCTACACAGGCAGGGCTGACCAGGCGATCCTCGCAGCGGAACGGTCCATCGAACTCGGTTCGAGTTTCGCCTTGGGGTATCTCGTCTTCGGCATGGCCCGTCTCTTTTCGGGGGATGCGGCCGGCGCGCGGCAGCCCCTGGCTCGCGGCCTCGAACTTAACCCCCATGACCCGCAGAATGGGGTTTGGTTCAGCCTTCTGATGCTTGCACTGTTCTTTTCGGGCGACGTCGAGGGCGCACTCGAAACGGGACGTACGGCGCTAAAGGCGCGGCCTGACTGGCCGGCGCTTCTGCGCATTCAGGCGTGCTGCCATATGGCCGCGGGACATCGTGAACAGGCCCGCCGCTTTGCTGCGGCTGCCAGCGACCTTTCCGAATCCGCCGGCGATGCGCTTGGTCCGTTCAGGGATGACAACAAGAAATGGGCCACCCGCCTGAACGACCTGTTGCGGGAGGCGGAACTTTAAAACGACCGATTGGCAAAACCCGTTCAGGATCGGCGCCGAAGCAGCCTGAGGCCTTGCCATAAGGAGGCCTGCCGCTCGTCGGCCGGGATTGGCAGCCGGTGAAGACCGCCTATGCGGTAATCCAGACCGGCGGCCCAGGTTCTATGCCAATATCATCCTGCGCAAGAGTATGATCTACCCAAGGAGGCGGACGCCCAGGCGACTTTCGCCACTGGTTCGATAGATGTTATGGTGCGGTCGGTGCGTTGGCGTCCTGTCGGCCAGGCCGCCAAATCGCTCGTTAAGCCAAGTGCTGCGAACGGCACCTCAACACCAGGAGCGGACGTCGAGCGGCTGCATGGGCACGTGCGGGATTAGCCGGTGAAGCGATGAGGACACGGATCACATGGCACCTGACATGAGCGCAACTCCTCGTCGCAGCACCACCGGTCTGCGCAAATTTCTGGATCCTGAGCAGCAGCGGGATTGGATAGAAGGCAAGGCGGAGTTGATCGACGCCGAAGAGCGCGTGGAGTCCCTGGAACAGCGGTTCAAGTACGTCGCACGGTTCGAGAAGCTGCTTCGTCGCCCGCAGGCGCAAGACCTTCTGCAAATTCTCGGGGCATACGGACAAACCTGCATCCCCATCCCGCGCAAGACCGAGCGGCACTACTGGTCGGTTTCGTGCCTGCCCTCGACTTCCGACAAGCCGCTCATCCGCGTTAATGCGAGCTGGATGGAGCTTTTCACGCTCTACGCCGACGGCGAGGGTCTGCGTGCACGATTCCTGGTGCATCTTTCTGACTTCACCACGGATCATTCACCGGCGCAGGGCGATGTGGACGAGGCTTTTCTCGAGGACTGTGTCGTGACGCCCCAAGACGTCGGTTACTTTTTTCCGCGCGGCGAGGACATTTTTGGCATCACTGTGCAGGGCTCAGCCTCGATCCGCAAATTCCTGGCGGAGCGCCGCATCTTGCGCGCCATCCGGACTTTCAATGTGACGCACATGAACCGAGGTCGGAACGCCTATCAGGCGAGCCACTGCTACAGCCTGGCGGACACCATGCTGGCGGGTTGATCGGCTCCGGGATGCGCCCTACCCTGGCGAAGCGGCTCAACGCCGTAAAACATGTGGAACCGGGAGCGTCGATTGATCGATCATTTCTCTGCGTCGAACTGGTTTGAGAAAATCAAATGAAGGTGCGCCTGCTGATTGCTTGCGTGCTCGTTGCCGCCGCCTACATGGCGCTGACGACAGAAACTCGATTGTCTACCCCAATCAAGCCAGACGGCATCCCACAGGCGAGCGAAACGCCGCCTTCCAGGATCTACAAGGATGCTTCGGGACGCGAGGTGCATATAGCGACGCCCTTGCTGGATAAATTCTCCTATGCCGGAGATGCCGACCTCTGCATCGAACTACGGGAAATGACAAAATCCAATGCGGAGGCCGCAGAAGAGCTTCTGGACGCATGCGACGACATTTCAACGGGCAGCGCGGTTGAGATAAGCCAAAAGCGTATCTGGCTGGCCACGATGCTTGGCGACGGAGACGAGGAATATACTTATTCCCTTTCCGACAACGAAATCGATCGGAACAAGCGCGTTGTCCTGGCGATTTCGATGCTGAGAGCCGCACTGGATGCTGCTGCGCCGGATGCTGCAAAAGAGGCCTTCTCCGCTCTCGATAGCCTTTGGATCGCAAACGATGCAAGCGGCGCCTTTGCTGGTTATAATCCGCCCTTCCTATTTCGCTCCGCCATGAAAGCTGAAGCCGGTGAAGCTCTGCTGGCCCTGTGCCCAATTGCCGGTCGGAGCGACTGCGATAGCTTCGTACCAAGCGGAATGCCCAAGGCGCTGGAAGAGCTTGGGCGCTGGAAATCCGATGAGGCCTTGCTGTTGCGTTCTGCAGAACTGTTGGAACGCGAATACAGGGCGATCAAAGATCCAAGCAAGAGCAAGGAGCTTAATTTTGCTCAGGATTTTTCCGCAACGCTGGGTTATGCCAATGAACTCAATCCAGGAAACGGAAGCGCTCACGCCAGGCGTGGCGTGAAGCCGTTGGAGGAGTGGCTGGGCAAATATGAAAACAGCACCGATGAACGTGCGTTGCGATACATCTATAGCACGGTTGGCGCAGCATATGGACGTATCGCATCGGATAGCCAGCAGCGTGCCGACGCTGAAAAGGCCGTAAAATTCAATAGTCTGACCTTCGAAATAGCCAGGAAATTGGACAAGGACGGCCCGAGCTGGGAAAACATGGCGAATCTTGGCGATGACACGCTGCTATTGGCCGAACTGAACCGAGAGGAAGCAGGATTTCAAAAAGCGTTGAAACTTCACCGCGACGCCTACGCGATAACGGAAAAGCTGAATTCGCAAGACGCTACCGCCTATATGAATATGAAACTTGCGCTGACCCTGCAGCACTATGCAAAGGCAGAGCTTCCTTCGGTTACGAAAAACGAGAGGATCGCCATGTTGGAAGAGGCGGTCAATTTGGCTGAAGGCGTCAAGCCGCTCTTCGAACAGACCGGCACAGCACTCTACCTGCGAATGACGAATGGCGTCCTGGGTGAGGCAAACGCCCAACTCATCTCGCTCCGCCAATCGAATTAGCCTTGATAATCCGGTCCATCTTAAGGACGCTCCTGTCTTGTTCGGCGAACGGTAGACACTATGGAGCCGAATCCTCATCCGATTTACGGCAAGGATATCCATTGTGCGCAGCGAAACTCCCGTGCCTTCGTAAAGGCAACCCACCATTAACCTATCAAGCGAACAGATGATCTTTGGGATTTGTCGGTGCTGCGCGGCTTCATCAGCCACTGCGATACCGGCCCTCTTATTCCGCCCGAATGAATTGAGGCGGTCTTCGATCACGGCGTGACCGCCGATGCCGCGAAGTTGCGCCATCCGTCGTCGGCATTCGGTGATACGAGCGTACCAAACTGGCCATGACGGCTCTTCACACAACAGGAGCCTGTTCATATGCCTCGCATCCAACCAACCAGACCGCAGATGGAGATCGTTGCCTGGCTCGCGGTCTTCCTGCTTCTCTTCTGCCTATCTTGGTTCCTCCAATGGCATGAAGGGCTGGATCGGTTCATCGAGAAGCATCATGACTATCCGCTGGACCACGCGCTCCTCGCCCTCAATATCTCCGGGTTTCTCGGGCTCATTTATTCCGGGCTGAGAATCCGGGATCTTTCGAGGGAGGTCAACCGCCGGCTGCAGGCCGAAAAGAACGTGGACTGGATTGCCTGTCACGACACGCTGACCGAACTGCCTAACCGCAGGTTTCTGGATTCGGTATGCGCGCAGGCGATGACCGATCAAAGGGAAGAAACCTACGCCGTGTTCAGCATCGATCTCGACGGCTTCAAGAAGGTCAATGACCTCCTGGGGCACGATCACGGTGATGCGGTGCTGAAGACTGTTGCTCAGCGGCTCTCTTCCCTCTTTCCCCGCGAATACGTTTTCCGCCTTGGTGGAGACGAATTCGTTGTTCTGGCGCGGCGAACCGGAAATCCCGATCTTGCCGCGTTGGCGAACCGCATAGTGACCGTGATCGGCAAGCCGTTCACATTCAATGGTGTCGCCGTTGACCTCGGCGCCAGTGTCGGCTTCGCGCTTTTTCCGGAGAACGGCGATGACCTCAGTCAGGTCATTCGACACTCCGACTGTGCGATGTATGTCGCCAAAAAGCAGGGGCGCAATCTGGTGAAGCCCTTCGTGCCTTCGATGCAGGACGAGTTGGCGAAGCGGATTCGGATGGAAGCTGATCTGAGAGCAGCCATCAAGAAGGCTGAAATCGTTCCCTACTATCAACCGCTCGTGGACCTGAAAACGAATAGGATTATCGGCTTCGAGGCGCTGGCACGCTGGAAGACGGCCTCCGGCGAATTCATCCCACCGAACGACTTTATTCCGGTGGCGGAGGAAGCCGGTCTGATCGTCGGATTGACCGACCAACTGCTTCGCCACGCCTGCACCGATGCGCTTTCCTGGCCAAGTGAGCTCGTCCTGTCATTCAACCTTTCCCCGATCCAGCTGAGCGATCGGTTACTGGGGCTCAGAATTCTCAAGATATTGGGCGATGTCGGTCTGCCCGCGCACCGGGTCGAGCTGGAAGTGACGGAGAGCGCGATCATCCAGGACGCCGTTACGGCACGAATCGTCCTCGATGATCTGGTGAATGCCGGGGTCGGGATTGCTCTCGACGACTTTGGAACAGGTTATTCCAGCCTCTCACAACTATCCAACTACCGGTTCGACAAGATCAAGATCGACAGGAGTTTCGTCTCTTCATTCGAAACCGACGATAAGCAAGACAAGGTGATCAAGGCGATCATCGCTCTCGGTGTGGGACTTGGCGTGACGATAACCGCGGAGGGTATCGAAGAGGAGAGCCAGCTTCGGCGGCTTCAGGAGCTGGGTTGCGACATCGGCCAAGGTTATCTGCTTGGCAGGCCAGCGCCGGCCGAGAAGCTTGCCACAGGCCAGGTCGGCGCCAGAATTTTGCAACGCGGTTGATGGGGGCGGCGGTATGTCGGCTCTGAACCAAAGCCGACACGAGCTTACTGACTTCAAGTTACGCTTATCAATGCCTCACTTTTCGTCCGGAGCTGCTTGGCTTTGTCGGCATCGAGCGCATAGGATCTGACGCCGTCGGCAAATGGGTTGGGCGTGTCATTGATTGACGCGACGGCGCAATCCCTGACGATACGTCGCCGTTGTCGAGCAAGCCCTGTCCACCCTGGCCGACCGGCCGTTCCACTGGAGCGTGATATCGCAGGCGCTCGGAGAGCCGCTCGGGGCAGCAGTCCAAAGTTTTACAGCGTGACGGCGCGCCGGAGCAATCATCCGGACTTTACTCCGACACAGGGGTAAAAGGATGACGCCCAAGAAACGCAGCCACTTGTTCTGTAACCTCGACCGGCGCGGAGTCCGGGAAAAAATGCCCGCCTGGTACAGCGCAAGCGTCCATGGTGGTGCCGCGATCCGCCCAGGTGGCTGGAAGATCATAGAGTTTGGCCATCGCGCCGGCGGCGCCGTACAGGATCAGCGCAGGCGCCGATATACGTCTCCCTTGCTCCGCCAGATCGTCGGCGAGATCGACGGCCAGCGCCGCACGGTAATCGTTGCAGCCGCCGGCAATCGCCTTGGCATCATGCCATGAAGCCCGATAGGCCGCGAGCTGTTCGGCGTCGAAATCCTGCGGGCCTGCCGCGCCCCATCCAAACAGGCAGGTTTCATAAAAGAGATCGGGATTGGCTTCGATCATTCGCTCCGGGAAGGGCGCGGGTTGAGCGAGGAAGAACCAGTGCCAGTAGCTTTGAGCGACCTCGCGGCGCAGGTCGCCCAGCATCACCGCCGTCGGCACGATGTCCATCAGAGTGACGCTCGCCACAACAGCAGGATGGTCGAGAGCCAGCCTGTGCGCCACCCGGGCGCCGCGGTCGTGACCCGCGAGGTGAAACCGCTCGTGTCCAAGCGCTTTCATCAAACCGAGTTGATCGGCTGCCATGGCGCGGAAGCTGTAATTGGTCAGATCAGCGCGAGCCGGTGGTTTGTCGGAGGCGCCATAGCCGCGCAAATCTGCACAGATCACCCGATAGCCGAGCGCGACCAGCTCTGGTGCGATCCGTGCCCAAAGTGCCTTGGTCTGCGGAAATCCATGCAGCATCAGCAGCGGCTCCCCCGCACCCGCGGCGACATAAGCGATCTCCACGCCATCGACGGCAATCCGGTTGCTTTCAAAACCCTCAAACATACTTCGCTCCAGTGTCGCGACGATTGTGACGCCTCTGCAGCGGGTTGGATGCCGTGAGGTCCGTCTTGCCCTGATGTAATCCTTATATTGGTTGACATTATTAATGATATACGTCATCAATAAGTCAAGCTATAATGACGCACGACATCATAGTTTGGGCATGGCCGTCGAAAGGGCTGCGAAGTGCGGATCACCAAGGAAAAAAAGCAGGAAAACTACGAGCGGATTATCACCATCGCTTCCGAACTGTTTCGCGAGCGCGGGTACGATGGCGTGGCGGTGGCGGAGCTGATGGAGCGTGCCGGGCTCACTCATGGCGGCTTCTACAACCACTTCCGATCCAAGGAGGAGCTCATCGCAGCGGCGACCGCCAGGGGTTTCGGCGAGACCGCGGAACGCTACGCAGGATATGATGCGCTTGCCGCCATCGAAGCCTATATCTCGCGCGAGCACCGGGATGCGCGCGGCCAGGGATGCTCCGCTGCGGCACTGAGTTGCGAAGCAGCACGGCTGCCGGATGAGACGAGATCGGCTTTTGCCGCAGGAATCGAAAACCTGCTCAGCACGTTCGAGGGCGACATGGCGCGCGATCACGCCTCCGGCGCCGGATCTCGCGCGCTGACCATCAGCCTCCTTGCTCAGGCCGTGGGCGCCATCGTCCTTTCGAGAGCCTGCCCGGACAATTCTACCCTGGCGGATGAAATCCTGGATGCCTGCCGGGCCGACTGCCGTGATGCCATCGGAGATCACGCGCGCAACCAATAGGGCCGCGCATGGGCGGCCCCATGCAGTCAGGCGTCGACCGGCGCGGCCATGGTGGGATAGTCGGTGTAGCCCGCAGCACCTCCGCCATAGAGCGTCGCCATATCGAGATTGGCCAGCGGTGCACCGGCCTTCAGGCGTTCGACAAAATCCGGATTGGCAATGAACGGCCTGCCGAAGGCGAACAAATCCGCCAGTCCCTGCTCCAGCCTTGCCGTCGCGAGTTCCAGATCGTAGCCGTTGTTGGCGATGTAAGTGTTCTTGAACCTGCGGCGAAGCGCCTCATAGTCGAAGGGGGCAACGTCGCGCGCCCCGCCCGTCGCGCCTTCGACGACATGGAGGTAAGCAATGCCCATCTCGTCGAGCTGCTCGACGATGTAGTTGAACTGCGCCTGCGGATCGGTTGCGGAGATCCCGTTGGCCGGCGACACCGGCGAAATCCGAACGCCGGTTCGCTGCGCTCCAACTTCCTCGATGACCGCGGCCGTCACCTCCAGCGTCAGCCGGGCGCGGTTTTCGATCGAGCCGCCATAAGCGTCGACGCGGGTGTTCGATCCATCCCTGGCGAACTGGTCGAGCAGGTAGCCATTGGCGCCGTGAACTTCGACGCCATCGAAACCGGCGGCGATCGCATTGGCGGCGGCGCCACGGAAATCCTTGATAATGCCGGGGATCTCGCCCGGTTCGAGCGCCCGAGGCGCCGACACATCCACGAAGGCGTTGTTTACAAACGTCTTGGTTTCGGCCCTGATGGCGGAAGGCGCCACCGGGGGCTGCCCATCCGGCTGCAGGTCGACATGCGATACCCGACCGACATGCCAGAGCTGCAGGAAGATGTGGCCGCCCTTGGCATGCACCGCGTCGGTCACCTTACGCCAGCCGTCGATCTGCGCCTCTGTGTAGATGCCGGGCGTGTCCTGATAGCCTTGACCCTGCTGCGAAATCTGGGTCGCCTCCGAGATGATCAGTCCTGCCGAGGCCCGCTGCGCATAATATTCGGCGATGAGATCCCCCGGCATAAATCCGGCGCCCGCTCTGTTGCGCGTCAATGGCGCCATGACGATGCGGTTGGAGAGCGTGAGGGAGCCGAGTACCGAGGGCCCAAAGAGTGTCTTGCTGGTCATGTGTCACTTTCACAAAGAGTTAGAAATTATTGCTGACGTTCCCAGACCTGTGAACGTCCGAGCAACGACACGCCGATAAAGCCGCGCACGTTGAGCTTCGTGCCGCCGTTGGTGACGGAAATCTTGCTGCTGTAGACCTTGCCATTGTCTGGATCGAGAATCTGGCCACCGGTATATTCGTTGCCGTCCTTCTTCAGGCCGCTCAGGATGACCAAGCCAACGACCGGCGCGTTCTTGAGCGCGCCTTCGCATTTCGCGCAGGTCGGGCTTTCGTTCGCGGCGAGAAAGACTTTTTCGATCCTGCCCTGCAATGTGCCATTTGACTCGGTAATTCGGATCAAGGCCCTCGGCTTGCCGCTGACGTCATCGACATTCCGCCACAAGCCAACAGGCGAGCTATTGTCAGCCCATGCCGCCGATGACATGAGGGCCGCAACGGCGGTGAGTGCGAAGACGGTGGACCTTCTTAATATATGCAATGCTGTCAGCTCCTTGAATTGCGTTGAACGCGTGTGTTGCTGGATAGGCGTAAAGTCGGCTGGCAAGGGGCCAGCGTCGCAGAGGTCATGAAAATCCGGTGAGCCGCTGAGCTCTCCAAGGGTTCTAGTCTGCGACCGTGATGACCACCTTGCCCTTCGCACGCCCGGTCTCGACATAGGCCAGCGCATCCCCGGTCTTCTCAAACGGGAACACCTTGTCGACGACCGGGCGGATCGCGCCCGATTCGATCAGCGAGGTGATTTGATCCAATTGCTGCCCTTCGGCGCGCATGAACAGGAACGAGTAGCGAATGCCGAGACGCTTGGCTTTTTTTCGGACTCCTCGGCTCAGCAGGCGCAGCACCAGTTTCAGAAACAGGTTCAGGCCGAGCTTCCCGGCGAAAGCGGGATCGGGCGGACCGGAAATGGAAATGAGCTGGCCGCCCGGCTTCAGCACAGCCAGGGATTTTTCGAGCGTCTTTGGATCCTGGCTGTTCAGCACGAGATCGTAACCCGACAAGACCTTCTCGAAATCCTGTGTCTTGTAATCGATCACCACATCCGCCCCGAGGCTTCTGGCCAGCTCGGCATTGCCAGCGCTCGTCGTCGTCGCGACGGTCGCGCCGAGATGCTTGCCGAGCTGAATGGCGAAAGTCCCGACCCCGCCGGAACCGGCCTGGATGAAGACCTTCTCGCCGGGTTTCACCTTGCCCACCTCGACCAGCGCCTGCCACGCGGTCAGCCCCACCAGCGGGATGGACGCCGCTTCCGTCATGCTGAGGTTGTTCGGCTTCAGCGCCACGTCGGCTTCATCGACGGCAATGAATTCGGCAAATGTGCCGACCCGATGATCGCGCGGCCGTGCATAGACCTGATCCCCCACCTTGAACCGCCTGACGCCGGATCCGGCTTTGACGACCGTTCCGGCAACGTCGTGCCCCAGGACGAAGGGTGGGCGATAGGGAAGGATAAGCTTGAACTCTCCATCCCGGACCTTGGAGTCCAGGAGGTTTACGGCCGTGGCCTGAATCCGGACCAGGACATCATTATCCTGCAATTCCGGTTCGGGCAGGTTGGCCAGACGCAAAGCGCCCTTCTTCTTGTACTTATCAACGACGAATGCCCTCACGAGGCTTTCTCCAATTCGAAGTCTATTGCGGTATCAGGCGCCAAGGAAGGACAAAGCCTTCGGCACGAAATCGGCGTAGTTCTGGAAAATCCCACCATGCCCGGCGTCCTTGTAGACAACCAGCTCTGCTTCGGGGATGCGCTGAGCCATATCGGCGCTGTTGACGGCCGGAACCATGATGTCATCGTCGCCATTGGCGATCAGGACCGGGATAGTGATACGGTCGAGATCCTGAGGCGCCTGCCGCCCCCAGGCTTTGATCGCCTGGAGTTGCCGCAGGAAAGCCCTTGGAGTTGGCCCCTTGTCCCTTCCCGCCTTCCGCTCTTTCAGTCGATCCAGAAAGGCTTTCGCGGCTTGGCGACCATTGGCGGTAGACGTGAAGAACAGATAGGTTTTTGGGTCGCGCAACGTCAGCAGACCTTTGATAATGAGTGGCCAGGATATCGCTCCCACCTTCTCGATGCCCCGGCCTCCGGCGGGGCCGGTACCGGCTAAAATAAGTTTGCGCACGAGATCGGGGGCTTTCAGCGTGATGTCCTGCGCGACAAATCCCCCGAGAGAAAATCCAAGCAGATCGACTTTTTTGAACCCAAGCGTTCGGATCAACGCGATCGTGTCGCGTGCCATCTCGTCGATGGTCAGAGGGGCCGTACCGCCTGAGGCGCCGATACCTCTGTAATTGGTGGCGATTACGTGATGCCTGGTGGCGAGACCATCGACAATGCGGGGATCGAAATTGTCCAACACCGCGCCCCAATGGTTGAGAAGAATGATCGGCACGCCACCCTGGGGGCCAAGGTCGCGATAGGCAAAAGGGGTTTCCCCAACATTGATCCAGAGGTTGGGCGCCTCGGCATAACACGTCGCAGACCGAAGATATCTTACAGAAGTGTTCATCGTTTACTCCAATATCCGGCCCGAACCGGCAGGGCTGGGTCGGAGAGAAAGCACCCAGCTTCGGTCGCTCTACATTTTAATGACAACTGTCATCATAATAGGATTAATGATACTCGTCATCAAAGTTGTCAAGCGGAATTTTTCTCAGCCGAATCAAACACCATCTCCCGCAGGCTGGTACGCGGATCGCTCGAGCCAGGAAGGGTGCAAAGATCACCACGGTCGGGATGGTCTATTCTCACTTCAAACTTCGTCATGAGCCCGAGTCGCTCCTCGCTACATGCCGATCCCGCGCTCGCCGGCGATGACCGAACTCGACCGGGCCGAGATTTTTCGCCGAAAGTCACCGAGACCGTTGCATTTCCATTCTTGAGCAGTCATTCTAGAACAATTGATAAAGAATCGGGGCGACAATGGGCCGAACGCGGGAATTCGATGAGGAGGCGGTGCTGAAGGGGGCGATGCACATCTTTCGCAAGCACGGCTATCAAGGGGCGTCGATCCGGGATCTCGAGGAGGCGACCGGGCTCAAAGGCGGAAGCATCTATCACGCTTTCGGCGACAAGGCCGGCCTCTTCGACGCGGCGTTCGGGCATTACAACTGCACGGTGCTGGAGGGACGGATCGAGCGGTTTGCGCCGCCGGGAAGCGGGCTTAAAGGCTTGCGCGAATTGTTCCTTTCGCTCCTGCATGAGCCCGACGATGGCTCGCTCGGCTGCCTGATCACCAATATGGCGGTGGAATTCGGCGGTGGTGCCGATCCGCACCCCCGTGTCGAGGCGGCGCTCGGCCTCCTTCGCACCACATTCCGCTCAAGGCTGACCGAGGCATCGACCTTCGTTCGGGACGCCGATGGCGCCAAGGCGGACAGAACAGCCACCCGCCTTCTGGCCTTCTATCAGGGTCTTCTCGTGCTCATTCGCGGCGGTGACGACAAGGCCGGGCTGCGGCAGGCGATAGAAGATGAATTCAATCAATTGGAGACGATGTTATGACACCTGAGGCCCTCTGGAATCGATATGCAGCCATCTGGTCGCTGGATGCTTCCGCTCGCGAGCCGGAAATGCTGGCTTGCCTCGCTGACGATGTGACCTATTGCGACCCGAATGGAACGATCGCCGGGCGCGCCGGTCTCTCGGCTTACATGGCCGGCTTCAAGGAGAGCATGCCGGGAGGCTGGTTCAAGATATTGAGCGTCCTCCACCATAATGACCGTTCGCTGGCGCGCTGGGCACTGCGCCAGGAAGACGAGAGGGTCTTGCAGACCGGCACGAGCTTCGGGGTGATTTCCGATGGCCGGCTCGGCGCGATCACCGGCTTCTTCGATCCTCTGGCGGAGCAGCACCATGAATAGCGAGGCGACACGCCAGGTGGCGCTCGACTTTGCGAGCCAGATTGCCCCAGCCGGATGCATCGATATCAGGCGCTTCTTCGGCGGCTCCGCCCTGGTTCGAAACGGCGCGCAGTTCGGGTTCGTCATGAAGGGCACTTTGTATCTCCGCGTCGACGCAGCGATGGGCGCGGAGTTCGAGGCAGATGGCTGCGAGCCGTTCAGCTACCGCGCTGCCGGCCGGACGGTCACGGTTCGCCGCTACTACGCCGTTCCCGCACATGTGATCGATGATCCCGCGCTGCTGCACAGCTACGCGGAGCGTGCATTGCACGCAACCGCCACGCCCGGCCACCGGCTCGCCGATACGCTCCAGGCCGCCACCACGTCTGGCTGATACCCAGCCCGGCGCTCGCAATCGGGGCGAAAAGAGGGACCGACATCGCTCGCCCCCCTCTTTTGCAGGCGCCGGAGGCAACATATCCCAATTCAGGTATTCAGGCCGCCATCCACTGTGAGGATGGTTCCGGTGATGTGCCTTGCAGCCGGACTTGCGAGGAAAGCCACGGCCGCTGCCACATCTTCCGGCGTACCGTAACGGCCAAGTGGGATCAGGGCACGCTGGAAGTCGGCGAAGTCGCCATTGGCGGGATTCATATCGGTGTCGGTCGAACCCGGCTGGACCAGGTTTACGGTGATATCGCGAGATCCGAGTTCCCGCGCGAGGCCGCGGGTAAATGAGTGGAGCGCGGATTTTGTCATGAAATAGACCGTGCCGGTGTCACCGACGATGCGTTCGGCGCCGACCGAGCCGATCGTAATGACGCGGCCTCCCGCCTGCAGATAGGGAATGGCGGCCTGCGAAGCGAGCAGAGGCGACCGCACATTGACATCAAGCAGCGCGTCGATCTGCTCGACGCTGACATCGGCGATCGCACCGTAAAGTGCGATTGCTGCATTGTTGACGAGAATGTCGAGACCGCCAAGTGCCCGGGCCGCCTCGTCGACCGAGCGCTTCACGGCCGCCGGATCGGCGCTGTCGGCCTGAATGGCAAGTGCTTTGCGGCCCTTGCCCTCGACCGCCTGCACGACTTCGGCGGCGCGATCGGCCGAACGCTCATAGGTGATGGCGACATCAGCCCCCTTGTCGGCAAGCGCCAATGCGATGGCGGCGCCAATGCCACGCGAGCCACCGGTGACGAGGGCACGCTTTCCAGCCAGTTCTGTCATGATCTTCTCTTTCTGTAGTGATCGACACATAAATAGCTAGGCACGTTGCGGTGGGGTGTCAATGGGTTTATATAATGATCGATGCAAAAATCGGATGAGATGTCGAACGTCAACGAAACCCCTGCCCGCAGTCGCGGGCGGCCGCGGGCGTTCGACCGGGAAGCAGCCTTGGCGCAAGCGACCCGGCTGTTCTGGATCAAGGGCTTCGAGGCGACTTCGATTGCCGATCTCACCGAGGCGATGGGGATCGGATCACCGAGCCTTTACGCGGCATTCGTGTCGAAGGAGGCGCTCTATGCCGAGGCGCTGCGCCACTATCGCGATAACAACGAGGCGCTCGTCTGGGCAGGCTTCTTTTCCGCGGGCACGGCGCGTGAAGCGGTGATGTCGTTGCTGATGGATTCGGCCGCTGCCCTGACCGGCTGTGTCGCGGATATTCCCCGCGGCTGCATGGTGACGCTCTCCTCGGTCGGCAGCGAAGGCCATGTGGAACTTGGCGAACTCGTGCGAACTGCCCGCGCCATCACGCTCGACCGCCTGAAGGCGCGCCTGAACCAGGCGATATCAGCAGGCGAAATTCCAGCCTCGACCGACGTCCATGCGCTCTCCCGCTTCGTCCAGACCGTTCAGAACGGCATGTCGATCCTGGCCCGCGACGGAGCGACCCGCGGCGAACTGGAGGCAGTCGCCGAGCTGGCCATGCTGGGTTGGGACACACGAACCGGGGCTGCTGAACGCAGGCAAGGCTGACCGCATTTCGAATAGCGTTACGCGGATGCTCATGCGTCACCTTTGGTCAGTCGGTCGCGGAAGCTTCGTAGGATCGCTGGAGCGTGCTGCTGCCCCTCATCCGGCTGCCGCCACCTTCTCCCCGCAAGCGGGGAGAAGGGCATATGCCGCACTCTCTCGGTTCCTCTCCCGCCTCTCGCAAGGCACGTCCCCTCTCCCCGTTTTTACGGGGAGAGGGTTAGGGTGAGGGGCAGCCATTCGCGCCAACCGTCCGGGAAACCGCTCGCACTTTCCGGCATCAACCCTGAACGATCAAATCTCCCTAGCCGATGGCCCCCAGACGTCCGTCAGCGCAAAACCGTTCGGATGCGGGTCAAAGGGGTCGAGGGCTACCTGGGTCAGGCCGAACGTGAAGCCGCGGCCGGTGATGGTGGGGATGACGGCGGGGCGGCCGGCCACCTCGGTTACTGCCTGGAGGCCGACCTCGAATTCGGAGCCGATGATCGATTTCGAGGTGAAGATATCGCCGACCTTGGCCTTGCCGCGGGCATAAAGCGTGGCGAGATTGGCGGAGTTGCCGGTGCCGCAGGGCGAGCGGTCGGCCCGGCCCGGCCACATGGTGGTGCAGGTGCGCACCGTGCCGTCGGCTTCGGTATCACGGAACATGACATAGGCGACGCCCGATATCGCCGGGATCTCGGGATGGACGACCTTGATGTCGCGGTTGATCAGCTCCTTGAGGATCATGCCGGCCTGGACGAGGCCGGCGGCATTGGCCTTCTCGATCGTCAGACCGATCTGGCCGACATCGACCAACGCATAGAAGATGCCGCCGTAGCAGATATCGGCCTTGATCCTTCCCCAATGCGGCGTGTCGATCCCGACATCGAGCTCCTGCACGAAGGAGGGCACCATGGTCAGCCTGACCTTCTCGCAGCGCCCGTCGCGGCAGGTTGCCGTCGCCTTGACAAGACCGGCGGCCGTTTCGAGCGTCACGATCGTCTCCGGCTCCTGCATCTCGACGATGCCGGATTCGAGGAGCGCCGTGGTGACGCAGATCGAGTTCGAGCCGGAACTCGCATGCGCCTGGTCGGGCTGCAGGACGATGAAGGCGGCGTCGGCCTCCGGGTGCCGTGCCGGCAGCAACAGGTTGACCGAGCCAATGGGCGCGCCGCGCGGCTCCAGGCAAAGGAAGCGGCGCAGTTCGTCGCCCTTCGGATCGGTGTTCAGCCAGTGCAGCTGGGCAGCGATGGTATCGCCGGGGATCTTCGGCACGCCGCCGATCGCCACACGGCCGATCTCGCCTTCGGCATGGACATCCAGCAGCTGGATCGTGCGCTTCCATCTCATATCGAAAACTCCAGATCAGACGTGACGGGTGACGCCGCCATCGACGCGGATATTCTGGCCGGTGATGTAACCGGCGCCATCGGAGAGCAGGAAGGCCGCGGTCTTGGCGATCTCCTCCACATGGCCGATGCGCTTCATCGGGACCGTCTCGGCGGTCCCGGGCTTGTGGTTCAGGCTATCGATATAACCCGGCAGGATGCAGTTCATGCGGATATTGTCGGCCGCATAACGATCGGAATAGAGCTTGGTGAAGGCGCCGGCAGCGGCGCGGTAGGTGCAGGAAACCGGGAAGACCAGCGTCGGCTCGTAGGCGGCGAAAGTGGTGATGTTGACGAAGGCGCCCTTGCCCTGTTTCAGCATGACCGGTGTGACCAGGCGGGCCATGCGCACCAGCGACAGGATCATCATGTCGGAACCGAGCGTCCAGTTCTCGTCCGATATATCGAGCAGGTCGCCCTTCGGCGGATGGCCGCTCAGGTTGACGACGGCGTCGATGCGGCCATAAGTCTTCATCGTCAGGTCGAAGATCGCCTTCAGATCCTCGGCCTTTTCGGCCACGCCACGCGAGGCGACGCCGCCAAGTTCGGCCGCCAGTTTCTCACAGCTTTCCGACGGCGACATCAGCGCCAGCCGATAGCCCTGGGCGGAAAGCTCGCGGGCGATTGCCTCGCCCATGCCGCGGCCGCCGCCGGTGATCAGCGCTACGGGTTTGGTGGTTTCGGACATCGGGGCCTCCTAATAACGGTCTATGCGGAACGGGGTCATGTCGAGGGATGGTTTGAGCCCGGTTACCATATCGGCGATCACGAGCGCTGTCGTTGCCGAAAAGGTCAGGCCGAGATGGCCGTGGCCGGTCGCATAAAAAACGCCCGGCATTTTCGACGAGGGCGAGATGATCGGGATCGTATCGGGCAGCGCCGGACGATGCCCCATCCATTCCGTCGTCTCCTCGACCTTCAGGCCGGGCAGCGCGCGCTGGGCATGGCGCACCAGCACCCGCGGACGGCGGAAATCGGGCGCGGCATCGAGACCGGCGAGCTCGACATTGCCGCCGACACGGATGCCGCCCGCCGTCGGCGTCACCATGAAAGCGCGATGCGGCCAGATCACTGAATAGCGCATGGATATGCCGGGCTTCATGATCTGCGTGTGATAGCCGCGCTCGGTTTCGAGCGGGATCGGCTCGCCGAGCTTTTCGGCAAGGAAACGGGTGTGGACGCCGGCGGCGAGCACGACCGAACCCGCCTCGATCCGTCTGCCATCCTCGAGGAGAACGACGGCGGTGCCATCGCCCCGGCGCTCGATATTCCGCACAGTGCCGGAGACGAAGGTCGTGCCTGCAGCCTTTGCGGCGTCGGTGAGTTTCACCACCAGCTTGTAGGGGTCGCGGATCGATTTGTTGTCGGGGAGCAGCACGGCTTTGGCAATCGCCGGCGAAAGTGTGGGTTCGTAATATTGGATGGCGCCGTTGCTCAAAACCTCGAATTCGAGGCCGTAGCGCTGCATCATGGCGAGATGGCCGCGATCGGCGGCAAATTCCGCCTCCGTCTCGTAGATCGCGAGACAGCCCTCCTCGGTAATCAAGTCGGGTGCGCCGATCGCCTCCAGCATCTCTCTGAAATCGCCGAGCGCGCGGTTCGACAGGCTCATGCCGGCATCCTCGATCTCTCGGAGACGCGAGGGCCGGCCGGCGGCGAGGAAGCGGAGGAACCAGGGCAGCATCCTGGCGGCATAGGAAGGCCGCAGCCAGACCGGGCCTTCGGGATCGAGCAGCCAGCCGGGGATCTTCTTCCAGGTCGAAGGGCCGGAACCGGCGGCAAAATCAAGCGCGATGCTCGCCATATTGCCGAAAGAGGTGCCGCGGCCGGGCTCGCCCTTGTCGATCAGCGTCACTTCAAGGCCGCGCCGCTGCAGCTCGAAGGCGATCGAGGCGCCGATCACGCCTGCGCCGACGACCGCCACACTCTTCTTCGTCTCATCCGCCATGCCATCAATCCATCGCACGGCAGACAGAAGTGCCGTCGTGAATCTGATATATCACATCAAGATGCGATGCCTAGAGAATTTCCGTTTTTTCCGAATCACGGAAATTCGCGATTCCGAAAGCAAAACCGCTGTGCGCTTTGCTTGAATTGCTCTGTGGAATTTTTACTGGCTTTCCGGCAGGCCGGCGCCGACGCTGTCGCCGACCGAACCGACGGTGTTGTTCATCGACTGGCCGAGACGCTTCAGCTGGGCGTCGTAGTTGCGCCGGGTGCGCGGATCGAAGATCGCAATCGGCGTGCTGACCGCAACACTGACAGCACTTCCGGCGGTCTGGGCAGCGCCCATCGCCACGGCGCCGACGGCCTCGCCGAGGCCGACATTGGAATCGGTGATCGTCTGGCCGGCAATCAGCCGGTCGCCGATCAGCTTTACCACCTCGGGGCTTTCGGCGAACTTGCCGTGGTTCAGCCGGTCGCCGCCCTTGAGCTTGGTGAGGTCGAGCACGGTGATGCCGGCCGCCTCGAGCTTGCTGCGGTAGGGTTCGACGGAGGGATCGATCTGGCCGAGCCGGTCGACATTGCCCGAGATGCGTCGCGACAGCGCCAAAGCGCGATCGTCCTGCGAGACGAAGATGGTGAAGTGCGGCCTTTCCTTGCCGAGGCTTGCGAACTGGCGGCCGAAGACATCGACATCGAGATCCGGCGAGGCAAGGATGACATTGTTGATCTTCGGTGCGACATGGCCGTTGCGGATCGCCATCTGCCTGAGCGCTTCGACGGTCAGCCAGGTGCCCATCGAATGCGCCATGATGGTGATGTCGCTGACGGCCGGATTGGCGGCGGTGCGGGTCAGCAGTTCCTCCAGCGCGTCGCGGGAATAGTTGGTGCTTTCCTTGTCGTAATTATAATCGAAGATGCTGCCGCGCGACGGCCAGGTGAAGACGACCGGAGCGACGTCGGCATGCGAATCATGAACGATCTGCGCGAAGCGGTAGACGGCGTCCTCATAGCGATTGTTGAAGCCGTGGACGAAGACCAGTACCCGGCGGCTCTTCGGCATATGGGTCTTCAGCCAGGTTTCGCCGGCCCGCTCGCCTTCCAGCGGATCGACGGAGACGGTGACGAAATCGCGTAGCGGATCGGCGGGCAGGCGGCTTGGCCATTGCACCTGGCCGGCCTTGCGATTGGCTTCCGGCGGGATCGAGACGTCGACGGCATTGACCGCGAGCCCGGTGCCGCGCTCGCCGGAGAAAAGCACGGCAGGATTGTCGTCGGCAGCGCGCGTCGTCGCGACGAGAAGATCGACCTTCGACGTGCCGGGGGCCGCGGTGCCGGCCGCCTGCATGACACCGACCGGCCTGCCGCCGCAGCCGGCGAGCGCCATCGTTGCAATCAGAAGACCTGTCAGAGCCGCGGGCAAGCCGCGTCTTTTGCCGATCATGACCAACTCCAATCGGTTCACGCACCGGACAGGCGGCGCCCGTCCAAATAGTCCGACGAGGCTTGCCGAGTCAAACCGCGGGAAGTGAAAGCCTTTTTGGGCATGAGAAAATAGAGACTTGGGAAAAAAGAAAAAAGCCCGACGCGGGAGGAGGTGCGCCGGGCTCTTGATCCTGACTGACAACTGGGAGGAGGAGTGTTGTCAGTCCGATGTAAGAGCGCTGGGAGGAGGAGTGCGCTGCTTACGAAGATAGTAATAGCCAATTCTTTTGATTCGGAATAGCGAAAATGCCGCAATGCAGCAATGCGCTGAGCGCAATGCTTGCCTCCTAAACGGCACACCACCGCCTCATTTTGCAGCATGCTTGACCAGATGGTCAAAATTATGCCGAAAATTGCGGCCTCGGGATCGCGTGCGGGGAGACGGGTATATGCCGCAACGTCTCGATTCCCTCTTCTCCCCAGCGGGGAGAAGGTGCCCGTAGGGCGGATGAGGGGCCGGCGAAGCCGGTCTTTCTTACAACCCGTGCAGGTTTCGGCCGCAATGACATCGTCTCAAACGTATTCAGGGCGCTGGGAAACGGCGTTGCCGTCGGAGTACCGGAATAGATTTTACGTGAAGGGCGTGCCGTGTGGCCCCCTCATCCGCCTGCCTGCACCTTCTCCCCGAGGGGAGAAGGGAATACGCCGCACCCTCTCCGTTCTTCGCCCCGTCAAGCGGCCTTGAAGACCTTGCTGCCCTCGGCGTCGAGGGCGGAGAATTCTTCGTTCGAGACGGTGATCTCGACGGCAGCGACGTTTTCCTCGAGATGCTTGACCTTGGAGGTGCCGGGGATCGGCAGCATGACCGGGCTGCGCTTGAGCACCCAGGCGAGTGCGATCTGGCTGGGTGCTGCATTGTGCTTTTTGGCGATGGTATCGAGCAGCGAGCCCGGCTTGGCGAGGTCGCCGGCTGCCAACGGATACCACGGGATGAAGCCGATATTGTGCTTGGTGCAATAATCGAGCACGTCCTCGCTGGTGCGGTCGACGAGATTGTAGCGGTTCTGGACGGTCGCGACCTTGAAATGCTTCGAGGCGGCCTCGATGTCGGCAACGGATACTTCGCTCAGGCCCGCATGGCGGATGAGGCCGGTATCGAGCAGCGATTTGATCGCATCGAATTGTTCCTTGGCCGGCACCTTCGGATCGATCCTATGCAGCTGCCAGAGATCGATCTGCTCGACGCCGAGATTGCGCAGGCTCTTATGCACTTGCTGGATCAGATATTCCGGACGTCCGACGGGCAGCCAGATATCGGGGCCATGGCGGGTCAGGCCGCCCTTGGTGGCGATGACAGACTTGCCGCCATAGGGATGCAGGGCTTCCTTAATCAGCCATTCGGAGACATCGGGGCCGTAGGAATCGGCCGTATCGATGAAGTTGACGCCGAGTTCCGGCAGGCGCTTCAGCGTGCGGATGGATTCGGCATGATCGGAAGGCTCGCCCCAGATGCCCTTGCCGGTGACGCGCATGGCGCCGAAACCGAGACGGTTGACCTCGATATCGCCGCCGATCTTGAAGGTGCCTGACTTTGCCGCGTTGTATTGGGCTGCGTTGTGACTGGACATGGTCTTTCCTCTCTTATCAATCAAATATTGAAATCGGTGGAACGGTCGGAGGCGGTTGAACAGCCGCGGCACGGATGCCGCGGCTTTCGGAGATGCCTTCGAGCGCGAATGTCTGCCCTGATCGAAAGCGATGCCCGGCATGGTGAAGATCTGCCTATCGCGGGGATCATCAGAATGTGGCCGCTACGACGCTTGCAGATATAGGACGGCCCGGTTCCGATAACAGGGCCTGATCACAGGGATGGAGCGGAAACATCGACATCGAGCTGATCTGGTCGGAAGTGCACACGGAGGCGCAGGCGGGCCCGCGTCAACGCCTGGTCTTTGCCTCGTCGCCGAATTCCGCCAGCATCTTCCAAAGGTCGGTGAAAATCTCCCGGGCGAAATCCTGCGGCGAAGCACTTGGCGGGCGCTGCTGCCAGAGCTCAGCCCCGACGCGCAGCGCACCGATGACGATGGCCGCAAGGACGCGCATGCGGGGCCGCTCAAGCGGATCACCTCCCTTGCGTAGAAGCAGCGCCTCGGCGAGCTTCTGTTCGAGCTTGGCGTATTTCAGCTGGTCGCGGGCCTTCAGCGCCGGCGTGCGATGGATGAGTTCGCCTAACGCCAGGCCAGGCTCGTCGACTGCCGCAATGACGGTTGCGGTGATCGCCGCCTCGACCACGGTGACGGAGGATTCGTCCGCCGGCCTTGCGGCGATTGCCGCCATCAGGCGATCGGCGAAGGCATCCTGCCAGGCGAAAACCACCTCTTCCTTGGAGGGGAAATAATCGAAGAAACTGCGTTTGGAGACATCGGCCGCCTCGGTGATGTTCTCGATCGTCGTCGCCTCGAAGCCGCGCTGCAGAAAGAGGGTCATCGCCGCCTGCTCGATGCGCTCGCGCGTCTGCCGCCGCTTGCGTTCCCGCCTGCCTTCCGTCGTCTCCGTCCGCTTGTTCTCAGCCATTCCTGCCCGGCATCATCGTTCAGCCGCCGTTTCGTTGGAAAAGGCCGCGATATCGTCGATCTCAGTGTCACTTTCACGATAGCTAAAGCGCTCGCGCGACAGTTCCAGCGGCTTGCGGCGCGAAATCCGGTAGACGGAGGCCGGCGGCAGGTTGCGCACCGTACCGCCGATGCGCACTGCCTTCAGGCCCAAACGGTCGAGGATCGGCCGCGGCACCGGGCAGCGCGGGCCATAGGTGAACTGATAGACGGCGCCGCCCGGCCGCATATAGGCGAAGGCGCCGGCCAGGATCGACACGATCTTGCGCGGCGACATGGACAAGAGCGGCAGGCCACTGACAACCGCGCCGACCGGTTCGCCCTCGAAAATATCGGCATCGGCGAGATGGGCGGCGTCCATCTGCAACACACGCGCCGTCGGAAAACGCGCCTGCAGCGATGAGATGAATTCCGGACCGTACTCGATCAGGGTCAGATCCGCTTCGCTGACCCCGCGCGCCAGCAGCGCCCGGGTGAAAACGCCGGTTCCCGGGCCGAGCTCGATGATCGGACCGTCGAGTGCGGCAATTTCACTGGTCATGATCCTGGCAAGCGAATCCCCCGACGGCGCGATGGCCGCGACCCGAAGCGGGTTGCTGATCCAGGAGCGGAAAAAATGCAGGAAATCGGTGCATGCGGCCTTTGCAGTCATGACTATCCCACCTGTCTGAAATTCGATTGAATATGAAAAGCGACCATCGCGGCGAGCATGGCAATTCCAAGGCAGAGGCGTCAATCGCTCGTCGCTGCGGCCTTTCGCAACACCCGCGCGCCAACAGTCTGCTTGATTTTTTACTTACTGCATTTTTGCATTTAATGCAACGCTGTGCGAACGACAGCTGGGGAAGGACATGCTGGCAAGGCCGAGGATGGCGCCGAAGGAAGAGCGAGGTCTGCCAACAAGCTGATGGCGGCTCGGAGGCCGCCCTTCAGCTCCGACGGGGCCGCTCGCGGTTGCGAACGGCCGAGCGTCTCGTCAGTAGTTGCAGCTGGAGCCGCTCCCGGGGTTGAAGCCGAGCTTGCAATCCCTCTTGAGGGGCTTCTTCGGATCCATCATGTAATGTGTCGAGCCCGTGGTTCCCGAGGCGCGATAGCCGATCGAACCGGTCGTGCGCCTGTCGTGCTCAACCGTGGTTTCTTGTGGGGCAACCGGACGCTCGGCTGCACCCTGCTCTGTCGCGCTCGACTGGAGGGGAGCTGCCGTGGCCGAGAAGGCCGAAAGGCCGAGGATTGCGCCGAAGGCAGCGGCCATCAGGCCGGTCTTGAAAGTCGTGGTCATAATCGTCTCCTTGGGAGGATTCGTGGAATTTACGCCCAGGAGCTAGGAAGCGGATCTGTCACATACTACGGCACCGCAACTGCCATCACAGACATGTGAGCAGTGGCCCGATCAAGGAAGAGGCGGCTCATCGCCGCCTCTTTCATTTGCCGGCTCAATAGCCATTATCACAGGGCATGCTGCCGGGACCGATCGATCCTGTAAACGTAGGGTTGCACATTGGCGGGGCTGCCGCCCTGTTGACCGGGTGGCGGACGATGGAGCCCGTGGTATTGGCCTCAATGCCAAAGGCGGCAAGCGGATACCAGTAGCCATCGGAATGGCGGCGGGTGCCGACGTGCTCCGTGCGAAAGCCGCGATAGCCATGCCACGTACCGGCATGTGGTTTATATTGCACCATTTTCACGTCCGAAGCAGCAGGCGGCCGAGTCGTCTGAACGGGTGCCGCCTGCGCGGGGATGATCGACGCGAGGGCGAGAAGGGCGCCGAGCGCGGCGGCGGATGGGGCAAGTCTGAACATCTTCATGATAAACCCTCCTTATGGATTTATCTTGGAAGAATGCCGTTCAGACCAGCGGAGTTCCGCGACTCGACCGCAATTCCAAAACTCGTGATTGCAGGCGATCCGGCGTGACTAAATCGCCAAAAAACGTGAAAGGTCGCGATCAGGAAAGGGCTCCAACGGCGCTGGTGACGAAACGTGAATTCTCTGTTCTCAATTCGCGTATAATGTCCGGTAACCCTGGCCGGAGAGGCAAGCGACATATTGCCGGTGGGCGGCAGCGCGCGCCGTGGTTTCGGCTTCCAACTCATCGGCCCCGGCATAGCCGGTCAGCTGGGCGCGCAGCTGATACTGCTTCCTCGCCTCGTCATACATGGCGTTGCCGTCGGTCATGCAAAGGCCGTGCGCAACGACCGGCGGATTGACCGGCACGCCGACCGCCAGGAGCACGGGATCATTGGCATGGTCGATGCAGCCGCCAAGACCCGTCATCATCGCCAGGACAGCCAGAGCCCGAAAAATTCCCACCGCCATGCATTCCTCCGGCTGAAACGCCCTAAAGATCATCAGACCTGCGGATACATCAGGAAGGTTGCGCGAAACTAGGCTGATGGGCTTGCCTGCCATTCCGGCCGGACGCGCCACTTGACTAGTCATGTTGAAATATTGCTAAAATATTATATCAATGCTTACTTACAGTCGTAAACGCTAATCTTTCGGGAGGGAAAGATTATGGCTTCGCCGTGGGTAAACGACGCGCTCTCGCACGCACAATCAGCATTTTCCAGCAAGACTGATACAAATATCCTTGAGGTCGGAGGCGGCTCTCGCACGCATATCCCCTTGAAAGGAGCGCGATATACCGTTGTCGACATCTCCAAAGAGCAACTCGAAAAGAACCAGGACGCCGCCGAGAGGATCCTCGGCGATGCTCAGACCATCGACTATGGAGATCGTCACTTCGACGCCTGCGTCTTCTGGGACGTTCTCGAGCATTTGGAAAGCCCACGCTCGGCCTTGTTGAGAGCCCATGACACCCTGTCTCCCGGTGGTCTGGTGTTCGTCAAGGGTCCGATCCTGAATTCAGCCAAGGGGATCTTTACCGACCTGACGCCCTGGTGGACACACGTCTTGTTCTATCGCTACGTGTTGCGGCAGAAAAACGCCGGAAAGCCGGGCTATGCCCCATTCCGCGTCGAGCACGCCGCAGAGGCATCCCATTCGGAGATTGCTGGGACATTGAAAGACCTCGGCATGGATGTCGTCTTCGTCGGCGAGTATGTGTCGACGCAGGTGCATGCGCTCAAGGACCGAATTCCCCCGCTGTATTGGCTCTACGAGGCTTTCGGCCTGCTGCTTCGCACGACTTCGGGTGGAAAGATCGGAGGGCGGGAGACAGAGTTCCTGATCGTGGCAAAGTGCCTTCGTTAGGCACTCCCCACCAAGATCTATATAGCACTTCGGAATGCCGAAATTGGTTGCGGCGTTGAAATCATTCAATGTTTCCTCATATCAACATCTCACGAAGCGCGACGAATTTCGGAATCCCGAAGCGGGGGGATTTCGGAATTCCGAAGTGGGACTTTTTTCTTCCTGCCGACGCGTCCGCGTTTGTCGGCGGCAATCTTGCGGTCGGTTTCGGACCACTTCCGGCACCTCTCTGCCGTGCATCGCTTCCACTCGTCGGTGGGCGGCGCACCCTCGTGGTCACCGACAAAGGTCAGCGTGAACCGGTTGGGATGCGCGACACCGCTGCCCGCTCGGCCGCGGCGAATTTTTATCAGTCCTTTATATTCGAGCTCATCGATCGCATCGGCCACATATTCGCCGGTCACGCCGTAAGATACGAACTGAGGATGGGTCACGATCAGCTTGCCGTTTTCCAAGCCGGCATGCGACGTGTGCTCGATGACGATGCGGAAGAAGGCACGGCAGGCATTCGCGCTCAATGTGGTGAAGGCCGCAGATTCCAGCAACTGAATGGTGAACCATTGCCAGCGAAGGCTGCCGTCATCCGTCCCGCTCGGCGGAGCGGTATGCTTGCGCACCATCGCCCGCGTCTTTCCCTGACTGGTTCGGCTTTTGTCGCGAGGGTTAAATTCGGCCATCAGCCCCTCGCCTCGGACCCATTGCGGGAACCCTGATCACACCGTGCGCGACGGCCAGGGCTCGTTGACGCGATCACATCGCCGATAGAGAAAAACTTGCTCGACATCCGCCAGTCCAAGGTTGCAATTGCGGATAAGCTAACGCAAGAACGGCCCGTCGACTAGGAAAATATTCTTAGGTTGTATCTTTATGTCACCCGATCCCTTCTGCTAGATTTTCGGCAATGATTCACGCAGTGAGCGCGATACCGAATGAAAACTTGAATCAGTTTCGCGCAGGACGATTATCGCATCGCCGGCACTACCCATTCTCTTCATCAGCAAATAAGCTCGCGACCGGCGACCGGAAGGCGCCGCATAAGCTTCAATCTTCAGGGCCCTGTCAGCATGACATCATTGTACTGGAAGAGTTTTGCCTCCGCTTGCCTGTGCGTCACGCTCTCCCATCCGGCATGGTCGGCCGGCGGTATCGAGATCCCGGGTTACGCGCCGGCGACGGGAGTCGAGCGTAGCTATCGCGTGCTAAAAGCAACCGAAACCGATATGTCGTTCTGGTTCGACAAGCCAGGCGCCTCGGCCATGACGATGCGCGGCGCGTTTCGCCAGCGTATGACGGTCCTGTCTCGGGATGAAGACGGCATGCGGGTCCGCTGGTCCCTCAGCGCCGACTTGCCGGAAGGCATTGCGGGCCTTGCCGACAGCTATCAGATGAACCTGCTCTATCGAAATTCCCTCACGGCCTATGGCACCGCTGCGCTCGAACTCGAAACCGACCTGAACGGCAACCCGCGCGATCTCTCCGGTGTCGATCAGATCGTGACGCACATGCGGGAGATGGCGGCCAATGGACCGGGTGGAGTTCCCGCGGCGGGGGAAAGCGGGGTCTATGACATCATCGCCAAGCTGGAGGCAAACCCTCTTCAGATCATTGCCGCCTTGGTGCCGGAGGCGCAACTGCTTGCCACGGGACAATCCTATCAGGCGGAGACCATGGAGATTGGTCAGGCTTCGGCGACCTCGCGAGACGAGGATTATGGCGGCGTCAGTGTTCCGGTGACGTCGACCTGGACCCTGGAATCGACCGACGCAACCGCACGCACGGCAACCCTTTCCCTGTCGGAGGAAGCCGACGCCGCAGCATTCAGCCAGTCGCAGCAGCCGGCGATCGCAAATTTGATCAGCGGCTTTGCCGAGCGGGCAAAGAACCTCACCGCCGATCAGCTGGCTTCCGTCAAACGCGCCAGCAAGAGCCGAAGCGTCAAGCTCGTGGTGTCCCTGAACGATGGCTCGACGCTCGAAGCGTCGGAGATCGTGACGGTCGCGTCAGGAGGGACGACGTTGCGCACATACACCCACATCCAACGCGAGGACATGCCGGCCAGCCTGCAGCTTCCCACCGTGCTGACAGCAAAGGACTTGCAGACGCCCGACTTGCACATCGAGCCGCTGCCATCGTCCAAAGTCGGACCAGGCATTCTGGATGAGCTTTCGATACCGCCTGCCCCACGGAAGGCATCGCAGACCGTGGCTCCAGACAATGACGGACCGAAGGCGATCGCGCCTGTCTCGCTCGAAGTGAAGAGCGCGAAGGTGGTTTCGGCCCCCACTTCTTTTGGATCTGAGTTGGATATCATGCTCACACCCGAAAGCGCTGCAAAATTTCAGGATTTTACGCAGGCGGCGGTGGGAGAAATAACGCAGGTGCTGATTAACGACAAGGTCGTCATCGAACCCCGGATCCTGACGCCGATCACGGGCGGCCATCTTGTGATAAGCGAACCGGACTCGAAGCTATTGCAAGACATGGCGGAACAGTTGACCCTCCCCGAAGCCAAGATTCTCGTCCGGTTACGCCCATGAGGGCGCCCCCTCCCAGCTGCCGGCTCGATCGCAACCGCAAAGTGAAACGGCTAAGCCAACGCTAAGGCGGACTTCAATCTCTCACGTCGGAGATCAGACGTATCAGAGTCCCGTCACTCGCCGCAGCGCTGATTGCCGTTGCGATCTGCCGGAACGGTCCACGCGCGACGAGCATCTCTGGCGATGGGCGTTTTCCGGGACCCGGATCGATAAAGGCCGAACACTGATGATCCGAGTCGAGCATCGCCATGAAGGATGTCGCGACAATCATTTCGCCGCAAGCGGCGCATCGAAGAATGTAAGAACCGCGGTGGACGATCGATTCTGTTTTGTCCAATCCGCACGACGGACAGGCCAGCATATTGGTCATTGCTTCACCCCTAGCATGAGCACGCGCCTCTAGGAGGCGGCGGCCAGAACGATGGCGATGGCGAGCAGCAAGGGACCCATCCACTTGAAATGGCGAACCAATGGCGGCCGGCTGGCCGGCTTGCCTGGATATGGCAGATAACCAAAGCCGACGGATGTCATCCATAGGCCGGCGCAAAACATGATGATTTCATCGATATAGGCTGCGATCATGACTTTCCTGCCCTCGGATCGACCCAGTGATATCTCCGTCTCGGCGTCCGATACCACTCATCCTACCCATCAGTGCGGCCAGACGGAAGAGAAGAGTGGAGCTGAGAGATTAAACTTCGGGTAGCATAACTACTTCGAATCCCCTAGGCATTCGCAACACGCGAATCCACGACAGCCACTTTCTCGGGAATGTCTCATGCACAACGCCAAATTCATTCGCTACGCCGCCTTCTCTGCGTGCGTCGCTTTTGCGACATTTCAGGCCGGACAGGTTCTTGCCGATTCGGCCGATGACCAGTTCTTTGACGCAGCCCTTTGCAAGCCGCCCTACACGATGACATCGGCAATGGACATCTATGATGTCGTGGAAGCTCTGGCCAAGCCGGATACGTCGTCCTTGGGTGCGGCGATCTACAAACTCCCGAACCAGATAGGCCGTGACGGCTTTAAGTCGACCGAGGTTTTCTTTGCAAGCAACGCTGTTGGCGTCTTGATCGAAGGCGAGCGTGCTGACGATCTCGCCGCAAAATACGGCTTGAAGCCGGAGACTTCGGACCTGTTTGGCACATCCACCAAGGGCTATTCGATTGAACTTCCTGCAGATCTGCAGCCGGAACCCGGAATGGCCGGGCCTGGAAAAGTCTCTATCATTGCTCGCCAAGGCAACGCCCTGCCCGGCAAAACCTTGCTGGCGTGTGAATTCGTGCAGGAGTTCTAAGAGGCGTCGCATAAGCGCGCAAAACGGCGGCACGAAACCCCTTCTCGAAAAGCACATCCCAGCAGTTCGCTGACCGAGAAAGGCATCTCGTTCATACTGCGCCTCGCCACGCCGGATGAATCGCCCTATGTGTGCAGGCTGCAACGGCAGAGAGCACGCAGCGGAGGTCCTGAGATCATGCAAACCATTTGGAAGAAGCCGGTAACGCTCGCCCTTGAAGGCCCGGATCAGTGGGTGGTGATCCAGACGACCCAGGCCGCGACATGGGCACTGGTCGAAGACTGGCCGACCGAAGAAGGCCCCGCCTTGGATAGGGCCTGCGCGGTTTGCGCGGATGTGATGTCGGGAAAACGAAACCGGGAAGAGGCGCGACAGGCGTTCATCGACGCTGCAATCGAAGCCGGAATCCCGATTAAGGAGTAAGCCACGACCCGTGCGGCGCCTATTTGGCGCTGGACGGCGAGCGGTCATCTCGGCTCGCCATCCAGCGTGATGACGCAGAGATTATACGCAATCAGCCATCATAATGGCCAGACAATGCTGCCTCCGCAGACTTGACAACCACGGCCAGATTGAAGCCCTTCGTCACAAGTGAAGGTCGGTCACCGCTTTCAGCCAGCCCGACTTGGGAGACGGAAGAGGCACGACCGTGCCGGCGTGCAGATCAGCGACCCAGAGATCATGTCGCCTTCAGTCCACGAACTTCTAAAACCGCGACGCTGACAGCAACGTCAAGCCGTCTCCGGGGCTTTGGCTCTCGCCAGGTCTTGCAGGAACTCTTCCATCAAGGGTTCGTCGCCGAACCGGCGATAAGCCCTTTCCGCTTCCAGCGAGAATGCCGGATGGGCTTCAACAAGGCTCGCCATGGTAGCCTGCGCCTTTTCAAGCTCTCCGCTTCCACCCTGCAACGCGGCTTGGATGAGAAGGCAATTCGCGTCGCGGGGCGCTCTGACAAGGCACTCGCTGATGACCGTGGCCGCCTCTTCGCGGCGACCATCGGCATAAAGCGCCTGACCATGCACATAGGCATAGTATTCCGGTGCCATGGGGTGCAGTCGGCGCGCCCGCTCCGCATTGGCGACAGCGTCCGGATAGTCTCCGAACCGGACCTGCGCTTTGGCCAGCGCAATCATACTGTCGGGATCGTTGGGGTTCAGTTCGACCGCACGCTGCGCCGCCTGAAGTCCGCCGGAATAGTCCGCCTGCAGGGCAAGTCCAAAACTGATTACCTGATATCCAAAACCGAGATTGGGATCGAGCCGCACGGCCTGCCGCGCCTCACTGAGACCCAGATCCAGTTCGGGCGCGTCGGCCTGACCGCCGGTCCTTTGCGCCACTTCGCCGATGTAGGTCAACGCAAGGCCTGCGCGGGCTGCGGCATAAGCCGGGTCCATTTCGAGGGCGCGCTGATACAGGCCACGGGCATCGAGTATAGCGTTCTGGTCAGCGGCGCCGTGCCGGTAACGGTCGCGGGCCTGCAAGACGAGATCATAGGCCTGCAGACTATCCGTCGGCCGCAGCGCCGCCGCTGCCGCTTCGCTTCGGCCGATATAGGGCGCGAGTTGCGCGACGATTTCCGTGGTGAGCTCGCTCTGGACGGTGAAAACGTCAGCAACCTTCTTGTCGAAGCTGCGCGACCATAAGTGCGCGCCCGTGCCTACATCAATGAGCTGTGCCGAAACGCGGAGCTGGTCGCCTTCCCGGCGCGCGCTGCCTTCAACCACGTAATCAACGCCAAGCTTTGCCGCGAGCTTACGCACATCCGTCTCCTGACTGCGCACGGCATAAGTGGAATCGCGGGCGATGACCTGAAGCTCGGGATTACGAGCGAGCGCCGTGGTCACGTCCTCGGTCAGTCCGTCCGCAAAGTAAGGCTGGTTGCCGCTGCCGCTCATGGTTGCGAACGGCATGACGGCAATCGAGGGCCTGGGGTCTGCACGGGTCTGATCTAGAGAGAGTGCAGCCGGGATGCCGCTCACCATCGCTGCCAGCGGAAGAGGTGAAATCTGGGTGCCGATGAGAATGAGAGCGATGGCAGCAACGCCATAAGACCAGCGCGCCGCGCTGCAGCGCAGGACATGCGGCACCTGCCGCCAGATCGACCAGGAAGAGCCCACCCGCCTTACGCGGTACACTTCAAGCAGCTCGGGAATATTCTTGGCGCGCCTGCGGCCGACTCGGGCGAACAGATCACCGCGGTTGCGCTCGGCGGCCATCACCACAGCGCCGCTGACGAATATCTGGCCGGGCTCGGCCATGGCCTCAAGCCGGGCCGCAACGTTCACCCCATCGCCATAGACATCGCCATTATCCTCGATGACATCACCGAGATTGATGCCGATACGCAGCTTGAAAGGCCCGTCGTCAAAACCTTGTTGGATGGCAAGTGCCGCATCAACGGCCGCGTTGACGCTCGGGAACATCGCAAGGAAGCCGTCACCTGTCGTTTTGAAGGTGGCTCCGCCATGGCGGGCGACAGTGGGCTCGATCAGGTTGTCAAAAACAGTGCGCAGCTCTGCATAGGTAGAAGACTCGTCCTCGGCCATCAGCCGGCTATAGCCGACGATATCAGCGGCCATGATTGCAGCGAGCTTGCGTTGCATTTCAGTCTCCCAACGGAGTGGCTTGGCACACAGCCGGCACTGCTAACAAATTAGTGCGCAGCGATCATTCAGACTAGTCCTGCAATTCGGGAAGCGGTTATCACTACAGCTCATAAATGCGTGAATATTGAGACGGTCCTCAATTGGCGGTCCGCCGGCCGCTACTTCGTCGGGAGCCGTTCCATCGCCTCACCGATGAGGGCGAGCGCGATCACGCGAAGGCCGCGCTGGAGTGGGCGTTCGCGGCGTTGCGTCTTGACACGCGCGGGACTGAGGAGAAGATCGACGCGTTCGCCCGCCTCATGCGGGAGAAGGCAACGCAAGCGTCCGTTTGCGGGGTATGGCTACGCACAGCAGTTTGCGGCTTAGAACTAATGTATTCACCCAGCCGTTAGGCCCGATATTCGCCAATAAGTGGGGTTAGGAAGTAAAATGTTACATGCCTCAGAAGACGAAAAGGCGAATATCGTCCGCTACTTTCTTTCGCAATCTTCGTCAGATTCTCGTGTTGACTTCCTCCAGAAGGTCTATGCAGAAACGCTGATGGGTCATCGGCATGATGTCTGGGACTTGCATACAAGCGAAGGCCGATGGTGGGTCATCACCAATCCGACAAACCTCTACTCCCAAGACCAATTCCCGAACATGGACCTTGCTGTCACTTTCCATATGGGGTTGTGCCTCCGCATCCCACGGACCCAGCGACAGCGCATCGAAAGCCGTCGCGTGCTGCCATTTGGGGAAGTGTTCAACAAGTTACGCGAAGCGAACGACGCCCTCCATCAGGCGCATAACGTGGCGGACTATCAGGCTATTGGTGTGCGAAGCCGAGAAGCACTTCTTGCGTACGTCGCCGCTGCACAAGACGCCTCTGAGTGGCCTGTAGAGCAACCGCCAAAACGAGCAGACTTTCGGGGATGGAATGATGTCATCTGCGACACAATCCTCTCTGGCGGCTCACAGAAGGACCGCAGACACCTATTCAAGTCGCTCCTTTGCGATGCATGGAGTTTCGCGAATTGGTTGACACACGCTCACTCAGCGACGTGGCACGACGCAGAAGCCGCTCTGTCGACCGTCGAACATGGCCTTGGCTTAGCCACCTCTCTAGTCCTGCGACACATCCGTATGGTCCCCGAAGAATGTCCCGACTGTGGCTCGCCGCACCTATCTCCACAGGAAGGTTATAATGACGAGCTTCCAGAGGTGGTTTGGGAGCGACCTACTTGCGAGGACTGCAGGTGGACGGGCAAGCCGGTTCCCGTGGGTGAGCTTGATGCCGATGATGGACTATTCCGCAGGGAGGGTGGGTCTGATAGCGACGAATGCATTGTGATGGAGGTTCCCCTACGTGATCTCAAGAAGCCGAATACTACTTAGCTGGGGTCGAGCACGGTCGGGGTCTCAGGATCGATTTGGCGATCTGAAAATGGGCGAAATTTCTGAGACCTCCAACTAGACGGTTTTGGAATCGCGTGCCCCCATATGGTCGCCGCCCTATAGCCACCAAGGTCCGGTTTCCCCTTTTTGTATGAACCTTCTCGTTCCTGGCGCTCCCTCGTCCACCGTTCAGATCGGCAGCCTTTCGCTCGGCCAGTTCATGAGCTTCCAGAGCCGTAAGATTGGCCCTGTTGTGGGCGAAGTTCCTGAACTCCTCGATAAGTCGTTCATGAAAGGCATGGGTCTCAGGGTAGTTCCGCAGAGCTTCACGTTCGCTCTTGCCCAAGAATCTCTTGAACTCGGTCTGTCCGGTTGAAACGGCCATGTCCTTGGGGACACGCCTTCGATAGTGAAACGTACCCGAGCTGGTGACCTTAACGTACTTCAAGGTTAAACCCATAATTGACCTTCCGTGGAGCCCGCGTGGACCCCGTTGTGGACCAGAATGATCGACTAGGCCTTGAGGCCGTTGATAAATTTGGGATTTATAGGAAAAGAATGGCGCACCCGAAGAGATTCGAACTCCTGACCCCCAGATTCGTAGTCTGGTGCTCTATCCAGCTGAGCTACGGGTGCGTGCAAAATGCGGCGGTGCCGCTTGCGTGGCGATCCTCTAAAACGTCCTTCAGGACAATGCAAGAGCATTTCTGAAAAAATCGCGTCTTTGTCTGCGGGCAGCCGCGCCTTGCCAAACCCCGTCACTTTTCAATATGCGTCCGGCTGCGGTAATCCTCCAGCGAAACCGGGCGATCGGGGATCTCGATGCGGAACTGCGTGCCGACCGTCGGTTTTTCCACCAGCGCGATCGTGCCGCCATGGGCGAGCACCAGCTCACGGGCGATGGTGAGGCCGAGGCCGGTGCCGCCGGAGCGGGCGGAGCCGCGGAAGGCGGCAAAGAGGTTCTGGCGCGCCTTCAGCGGCATGCCGGGACCGGTATCATCCACCGTGATGCTGACGACGCTGCCGACGCGCTGGGCGGAGACGGTGATCCGCTTGACGGAGCCCGGGCCGCCCTCGCCCGGCGACGTCAGCGCCTGCAGCGCGTTGCGGCAGAGATTGTGGATGACGCGGAAAAGCTGCTCGCCATCGGCATCGACCTCAAGCTCGGCGCCGATCTGCTCTGCGAATTCGATGCCGCTTTGCGGATCGATCGCCAGCATGTCCTTGACGTCCTGGGTGAGTTCCAACAGGCGGATATGGCGGCGGCGCGGCGCGGATTCGCTCGCCTTTCCGTAGGACAGCACCTCGGTGGTGTAACCGACGGCGCGGTCGATGGTGCGCAAGAGTTTCGGGGCAAAGCTTTTCACCATCGGGTCGTCGACATCGACCAGCCGATCTGACATCAGCTGCGCAGAGGCCAGGATATTGCGCATGTCGTGATTGATCTTGGAGACCGCGAGGCCGAGAGCGGCAAGGTTCTTCTGCTGCTTCAGCGTCTTTTGCAGCTCCATCTGCATCGAGGTGAGGTTGCGGCCGGCGACCGCCAGTTCGTCGCGGCCGCCGTCGCCGATATAGATATGGGCGGGGTTCTCGGGATCGGAGGAGAATTGCTGCATGCTGCCGGTCAGCCGGCGGATCGGGCCGATGAGGATACGGTTGATCGCAAAGAAGATCAGCGTCGCCGTGAACAGCGAGATCAGCACCGACAGCAACAGGACGTTGCGGGAATAGGCGAACATCGCCGTGCGCAACTGCCGGTCCTTCATCACCACCTCGACGCCGGTGTTGGTGTCACCGACGGGGCCGTAGACGCGGATTATCCTGCTGCCGCCGAAGACCAGCGTGTCGAGTGCGTCGCGTATCGCCGTCACCGGCGGCACGTCAGTGAGATCATAGGCTTCATCGACGGAGGCCGGCATATCGGTCGTCGCCAAGAGCCGCGAGGTGCCCTCCTTGCGCAGCACGATGGCCTTGGTGCCGGTCGCTTCCAGCGTTTCCTTCTGCAGCGCCCGCGGCAGCTCGACGGGCTGCAGCCCATCGATGACGATGGCGGCGGCAGCGGCGGTGTTCAGCCTGTCCTGCAGCCAGCGCAACCGCATGCTGGCAACCGAGGGAAAGAAGATCAGGATTTCGGCGAGCATGATAAAGAATACGGTGAGCCAGAGCAGCTTGCCGGAGAGGCCGCCGAACATGCGGGCAGGCGGGCACCGCGCCCTTGCAGCCTCGCCGGCCGCGGGGATTTCCGCCGAAGGATTGTCGCCCTGGTCTCTTATCGGCATTCTCGTCTCGCCCGATCGGCAGCACTTCAGCCGCCCTTACCGTTGAGCTCTATATTAGACCAAGATGCTCCGCTTTCAAATCTTTGCGAGCAGCGTCACGTCGTCACAAAGAAACGCCGCCCGGAGGCGGCGTTAGAGTGGCGAGTGATCAGTAAAGCTTAGAACTCTTCCCAGCTCTGCTCGGCTGCGGCCGCGTTGCCGCCGAAGGCGCGGGCGACCTTGGCGATCGCCCGGCGGGCGGGCGAAGCGACCGGCCTTTGCGGCTCGTTGCGGACGAGCGCCACAGGTGCCGGCGCATCATCCGACAACTTGAAGCGGGCAATGAGGCGCACCAGGCCACCGGCTTCGGCTGAAAGCCTGTGCGTGGCGGCGGAGGTCTCTTCCACCATCGCAGCATTCTGCTGGGTCACCTGGTCCATCTGGTTGACGGCGGTATTGACTTCCTTAAGGCCGGTCGACTGTTCGGTCGCGGCGGTGGCGATCGAATGGATATGGTCGTTGATGGCGATAACGCGGGTGCCGATTTCGGCCAGCGCCTCGCCGGTCGCCTGAACGAGCTTGACGCCAACCTGCACTTCGTTGCCTGACTTAGTGATCAGCGCCTTGATGTCCTTGGCGGCCTTTGCCGAGCGCTGGGCGAGTTCGCGCACTTCCTGGGCGACCACCGCAAAACCCTTTCCGGCATCGCCGGCGCGGGCCGCCTCGACGCCGGCATTCAGCGCCAAGAGGTTGGTCTGGAAGGCGATCTCGTCGATGACGTTGATGATCTGGCTGATTTCGCGCGAGGCCTGTTCGATGCGGCCCATGGCCTCGACGGCATTGCCCACGACGACGCCGGAGCGGCCGGCATTCTCCTTGGCCTCGGACACCATGATGGTGGCTTCATGCGCCCGCTCGGTGGAATTCTGGACGACGGCGGTGATCTCATCGAGGGCCGCTGAGGTCTCCTCGAGGGCGGCCGCCTGCTGCTCGGTGCGCTTCGACAGGTCGTCGCTGGCATTGCGCAGCTCGGCGGTGTTGCCGTTCATCGCTTCGGTCGTCTCGCGCACTTCGCGCATCGTCGCCTGCAGGGTGACAAAGGTATTGTTGACGTTCTGCTGCAGCTCGGCGAAGGCGCCCTGGAAGTTGCCGCTCATCGTCTGGGTGAGATCGCCTTCGGCAAGGCTTGCGATGACGCGGCGGGTCTCGCCGATGCCGGCATCGACGCTCGCCAGCAGCGTATTGATGTTGCCGGCGAACTGGTTGAGGTTGTCGTCCTCGTAGTCCTTGCTGATGCGGTGGCCGAAATCGCCGGCCGCAGCCGCAGCCACGACGACGGACATGCTCGACTGCAGGTCGTCGCTCTTGGCGCGCATCGCCGCCTCCTGGGCGTTCAGGCGCTTGACGGCCAGGCCGTTCGCCTTGAAGACCGCAACAGCTGCGGCCATCTCGCCGATTTCGTCCGGACGGCCGGCAAAGGGGACCTCAGCGTCGAAATTGCCGTCGGCGACTTCCTTGATGGCATGGGTGACGCGCTTGATCGGGCGGCTCAAATGGCTGGTGCCGATATAGAAGCCCATGCCGATGCCGACCGCGATGCCGATGCCGGTAATGCTGAGCACGAGCATCAGCACCCAGGAGCGGAAGCTCTCGATCTCGGCATTCACGGTCTCCAGCGCTGCCTTGTCGGTGGCGACGACGGCATCGATTTCCGCCTGGAACGCCTTGCGGTTGGCGCGGTTGGCGTCGTTGTTGCCCTGTTGGCCGGCGGCTTCGGGGCCGACTTCCGTGCCGAGGCGGGCCGTTTCCGTGCGGAAGGTGCGGAATTCCGCGGCGCGGGCGACCAGCTTGGCAAAATCGGCCTTCTGGCTCTCGGGAACGAGCGGCGCCCAGCCCGAGATGACCTTGTCGATCTCGTCGAGGCCGGCCATCAGGCCCTTGGCGAAGTTCGGCGTATCCTTGATCGTTTTGGCGGCATAGATGCCGCGCGATTCCATGACCACGGCGGTGACGAAACGATTGAGGCGTTCGCCGGCATAGGCGCGGCTGGCGGCATGCTCATAAGCCGTCAGGTTGCGACTGTATTCGTGCATGGCGGACAACGCCGTTGCGCCGATCAGAAGTGCCACCGCGCCCATCACGCAAACCAGCAGATTAATTTTGCCCCGGATCTTCAATGCAATGCTCCTAGCTACGCCACTGCCTGGAAAGCAAATTCCCAGTCGATGCATTGAATATCGGCGAAATTTATTAAAGTTAGATTTCTAATATTTACGATTATGGCTTCGGAAGTGATCCATGCCGAATGCGGCGAGGACGCTTAAGCGCCTGAAAACCGGGGCTATCGATCTGCCTCGACGAATTTACAACCACTCGGGGCAGGCCTAATTATTAATACCAGAGTGCGAAAATACCTTCCGAACCAGCAGCGCAGAGTGAAATTATCCGGCATAATTGACTTTTATGGGGTTCGTCCTTATAAGCCCGCGCACGTCCGGTCACGCAAGCCTTTCATTGGCCCGCCCGTTCGAAAAACAACGCTCCTTGCATTATGCAAATTCAAGAAGGGCCGCACTCCGCGGTGTTTAAAATAAATGAAGCGTACCTACCAACCATCCAAGCTTGTTCGCAAGCGTCGCCACGGTTTCCGTGCCCGCATGTCCACGAAGGGTGGCCGCAAGGTCATCGCAGCCCGCCGCGCGCAGGGCCGCAATCGTCTGTCGGCGTAAGCCGGGTTGCCCGGTAAAGATGGCGGGCGAATTGACGATCAGTGAGAAGAAACACACTGTCGGGCGGCTGAAGAGCCGCCCGCAGTTTCTTGCCGTGCGCGAGGGCGAAAAACGCCGGGGCGGCTTCTTCCTTCTCGAAGTCCTCGACCGGAAGGAACCGGACAGCCAGGCACGCGTCGGTTTTACAGTCACCAAAAAACATGGCAACGCGGTCGAACGGAACCGCATGCGCCGCCGCCTAAAAGAGGCGGTGCGGCTTCATGCGGGGTTTGCAATGCAGCCCGGACACGACTATGTGGTTGTCGCGCGCAGGGACGTGCTTGACGCGTCCTTCCAGGAATTGGCCGCGGAACTGAAATCCCGCGTGGAAACCAGGCCGAAACACCGGCGCTCCGAAGACGGACGCCCCAGGAACGTATGATGGAAAACAACCGCAATTATTTCATTGCGATCGCTCTCTCGGTGCTGATCGTCCTCGGCTGGCAGTTTCTCTATATGAATCCGCGCATCGAGGCCCAGCGCAAGGCGCAGGAAGCCCAGAAGGCGCAGCAACAGACCGAGCAGGTGCAGCAGCCGGCAGCCGGCGGCGAGACGCCGGCCCAGCCGAGCGGTACGGCCCCTTCAGGCCAGGCAGCCGCGACAGCGACGCTCGAGCAGGCGCTGACAAAGACCCCGCGCGTCGCCATCGATACGCCGGCACTTTCCGGCTCTATCAACCTTGCCGGCGCCCGTCTCGACGATCTGAAGCTCAAGGGTTATCACGAGACCGTTGACGACTCGAGCCCGATCATCACGCTGTTCAGCCCGGCCGAGACCAAGGACGGCTATTTCACCGAACTCGGCTATATCGGCAGCGACGCGACAGGCGCCGTTCCGGGTGCCTCGACGCTCTGGACCGCGCCCGAGGGCGCCAAGCTCACCGAAAAGACGCCGGTGACGCTCTCCTACACCAATGACAAGGGCCTGACCTTCACCCGCACCATCTCCGTCGACGAACGCTACATGTTCACCGTCGCCGACAAGATCGAGAATACCGGCCAGGCGCCCGCATCGCTGTCTTCCTACGGCCGGGTGACGCGCTACAACAAGCCGACGACGCCCTCCGTCTACGTGCTGCATGAAGGCTTCATCGGCGTGATCGGCGACGGCCTGATCGAAACCAAATACAGCGCCGTCGAAGAGGAAGCCGTCACGCCGGCGAAATCCACCGGCGGCTGGCTTGGCATCACCGACAAATATTGGGCGGCGACGATCGTTCCACCGCAAAGTGCCGCCTATGAGGCGCGCTTCTCGCACTTTGCCGATGGCCAACCGCGCTATCAGGCCGATTACAAGGATGATGCCTTCACCGTTGCGCCGGGCCAATCGCTCGAGCTCAAGAACCTCGTCTTCGCCGGCGCCAAGGAAGTGCCTGTTATCGACGGTTACGAGGCCAGCTACTCGATCCCGAAGTTCGACCGGCTGATCGACTGGGGCTGGTTCTATTTCATCACAAAGCCGATGTTCAAGCTGATGGACTTCTTCTTCCGCTACTTCGGCAATTTCGGCGTGGCGATCCTGTGCACGACCATCGTCGTCAAGCTCCTGTTCTTCCCGCTCGCCAGCAAGCAGTACGCTTCGATGGCGAACATGAAGCGCATGCAGCCGAAGATGGAGGAGTTGAAGGCAAAATTCGGCGACGACCGCATGGGGCTGCAGCAGGCGATGATGCAGCTCTACAAGGAAGAGAAGATCAATCCGATCGCCGGCTGCTGGCCGGTGGCGCTGCAGATCCCGATCTTTTTCTCGCTCTACAAGGTGATCTACATCACCATCGAAATGCGGCATGCACCCTTCTTCGGCTGGATCAAGGACCTTTCGGCGCCGGATCCGACGACGATCGTCAATCTGTTCGGCCTGCTGCCTTTCGAGGGGCCGGCGCTGCTGCACCTCGGCGTCTGGCCGTTGATCATGGGCATCACCATGTTCGTGCAGATGCGCATGAACCCGACGCCGCCCGATCCGACACAGGCGATGATCTTCAACTGGATGCCGCTGGTGTTCATGTTCATGCTGGCAAGCTTCCCGGCCGGCCTGGTCATCTACTGGGCCTGGAATAACACGCTCTCGGTGGCGCAGCAGGGGCTGATCATGAAGCGCCACGGCGTCAAGGTCGAACTCTTCGACAATCTGAAGGGTCTGTTCCGACGAAAAGAAGTGCCGTCGAAATGACGCTTGCCAAGCCCCGCTCCGGCGGGGCTTTTCATTTCCGGGCGGCGGACGAAGGAAACAAGGCATGCCGCGCAGGCGCCCGTCAAAGCTTGACATCCGCCCACAAAACCACGAAGCCCGGTAAAAGATCGAACCCAGAGATTGCAGAACCCGCATGTCCGACATCGAAAAGCCGCTCTTCGGCCACCCATGGATCTTCATCCGCGGCGTGCCGTCCCTGAATTTCCTGCCGCCGGAAGGGCCGCTGGAAGTGGCTTTTGCCGGTCGCTCGAATGTCGGCAAGTCCTCGCTGATCAATGCGCTGGTCGGCCAGAAGGGCTTGGCGCGCACCTCGAACACGCCGGGACGCACGCAGGAACTGAACTATTTCGTTCCGGACGGTTATTCCGGCGAAGGCGGCGACCTGCCGCCGACTGCGATCGTCGACATGCCGGGCTATGGTTATGCGCAAGCACCGAAGGAGCAGGTCGACAAGTGGACCAAGCTCGTCTTCGATTATCTGCGCGGCCGCGCGACGCTGAAGCGCGTCTATGTGCTGATCGACAGCCGCCACGGCATCAAGAAGAACGACGACGACGTGCTTGATCTGCTCGACAAGGCCGCCGTGTCCTACCAGATCGTGCTGACCAAGACCGACAAGATCAAGGCGGCCGGTGTGCCGAAGCTCATTGCCGAAACGGCGGAAAAGATCCGCAAGCGCCCGGCCGCCTATCCGGGCGTGCTGTCCACCTCGTCCGAAAAGGGCGATGGGTTGGACGAACTGCGCCAGGCGATCGCCGAAACTGTGGGCATCGCCCGCTGGAAGTAGAGGCCTACGCGCCCCGGACGCGACGTCCAATTTGGTGCAAAGATCTCTGCGGCACCTCAAAGTTGAACGTGGCATCGACAGAAAACTAACAGTTGACGAAGCAAGCTTGATGAGCTAGATAGCGAGCATCGAATTTTGCTTGCTGGCTTGGTTATCGCGCGATTGGCACCGCGCCCTGAACGAACTTCCTTTCAAAAATCGCTATCATCATCCGCATCGCCTTGGCGTTGCGGTTCTTCAATATTGCTATGAAAGGGTTCATCATCATGACCACTGGCACAGTTAAATGGTTCAATTCCACCAAAGGCTTCGGCTTCATTCAGCCTGATAATGGCGGCGACGACGCCTTCGTTCACATCTCCGCTGTCGAGCGCGCCGGAATGCGCGAACTCGTCGAAGGCCAGAAGATCGGCTTCGACCTCGAGCGTGACAACAAGTCGGGCAAGATGTCCGCTTGCAATCTCCAGAACGCTTAAATCGGTATCTGCTTCCCTTTGACCACGGATGTACTGGCACTGCCGGAAGCACGTTATCAATCCAAGGCCAGGCGATTTGCCTGGCCTTTTTCGTTTTCGCTCGCGTGTCGAGCCCGCAGTATCGGACCCAAGATGACAGAGACATACAGCAAATCTCGCCAGCGGGCGGAGATAGCCTTCGGTAACGTCCAGACCCAGTTCTTCGCGAAGAACCAGGCGGCCGAAGAGCTCGAATCCGACGCCCAATCGCAACAGGCAAAGACGTTGCGGCTTCGGGAAGCCCGGCTTGCGCGGGAACATAGTAACCGGGTGTCGGCAACCTCTGCCCTCATTGCGAAACGCGCCCGAGCCCGCTGAGCAAGCCGATCGACAAGGCTCGATATTTAAAACGCGCCTGAAGTGACGGGCTTGCAGATCACGCGCTGCAGCATGGCCGGAGGCGTGCTGGAATTCACTCGCATTAAGGAAGCGTCAATGGCAGAGACTGCGAACGAAATTCAATCGATCAATACGGCATGGCAGATCGCCATTCAGGAAATCCTGCGCATGGTGATCAGAGACATGTATCACGGCGGCGGCGAAGCTTCGTTCAGGAGCCATATCAAGCGTATCGAAGAAGCGGCCGTCGATAGTATTCACACGGATCTGCGGCTACGCGGGACTGATGAATGGACGGAAGTCCTGGTCAAGGAAAGGGCAAGCAATTTCGTCACGACCCTGCTGACATCTTTTACGTATGACAGAGCTTAAAAATGTCGCGCACGACTATGCAGAAAACAAGGACCTAAAGCGCGAAGAGCTTTGGCTCAGAGTGGCTGTTCCGCGCCGTTTTGCAGCACTCCAGAAAGACGCCGACAGATAATCGGTGCGATCGCGGAGGCTGGTCAGCACCGATTGCGCTTGCCTCCGCCCGTTTTTTCAAGCAACCGTCAAATCTCGCCCGTGCAAGAAAAGTCGCCCCCTTGAGTGATCGTCGATGACTAACACCAAAGACCAGCCCCTTTCGCCCGAAGGTGTGGGCAACCTGCCTCACCTTGCCGAAGCCCTCGATGATAGCCGGTTTCGACACTTTCTCGATCATGTGCCATTCGCGGTGGCTGTCTCCGAACTCGCCGGCAACGAGCCGCTGATTTACGTCAACCTGGAATTCGAACGGCTGACGGCGCTTGAGGCAAAGCAGGTCCAGGGGAAGCCTTGGTCGGAAATCGAATTGAATTCAACGTCCATCTCCGGAGACGTGCCGCTCACAACCGCGGTGACCTCTGCGGAGGAGTATATCGGTGCCTTCTCGCTAGTGCTCGAACCCGAGAGCACCGTGATCATCGATGTCTGGTCGAATACCATCATCGACGATGACGACACGCCGCTTTTCCGACTGGTGGCCTTTGCCGCCCGCAACGAGGCGACCGGCGCGGAGAGCTTCAGCGCATTGCTGACGGAGAAGGATGTCCTTCTGCGGGAACTTCAGCATCGCGTGAAGAACAATCTTCAGATGATCACGGCGCTCATCCGAATGGAGGCGCGCAATGCTCAACAGAACGAGGAAAGCGAGAGATTTGCGCGGCTTGCCGGGCGGATTGAAGCCTTGGCCCTGCTCTATCGCTCGCTGTCGGACGAAGAGAAAAACGCCACGGTCGATCTTGGCACCTATGTCAGCCAGATTGCCGCCTCGGTGATGGCGGCCCATGCCGTGGAAGGGATCCGGCTGGACATGAAAGTCGATACCTGGCCGGTTTCGGTCGATGTCGCCATGCCGGCCGGCCTCGTCATCAACGAACTCCTCACCAATACGCTGAAGCATGCCTTCCTCGGACGCGATGGCGGCGAGATCACGCTCCGCTGTGTCGTCGGCGAAACCGGATGCAGGATCACCGTTGCTGACAATGGAGTCGGTCTTCCCCGGGATGTCACCTGGCCGCAGCCGGGAAAGCTGAGCGCGATGATCGTACAGTCGCTGAAACAGAATGCCCGCGCCGAGGTTGAAGTCAGCTCGTCCCCTGACGCCGGCATGAGTGTCTCCCTCGTCTTCCCGAGAGCCGAAGCGGCCCGATAGAGCGCCTATGTTTGGGGCCCCCCGAAGAGCGCCCCAATGCGTCTGCCGATATGAGCGGGCTTACATCTTCGGCAGCAGCACCTTGTCGACGACATGGATGACGCCGTTCGACTGTTTGACGTCGGCGATCGTCACATGGGAGACGCCGCCGTTTTCATCAGTCAGGGTGATCTTGCCCATGCTTTCCTTGGCTTTCAGCACGCAGCCGCCGACGGTCTTGATGTCGTGCTCGCCGCCGTCATCCTTGATCATCTTGGCAACGGTCTTGGCCATCGCATCGGCGGCAACGACGTGGCAGGTCAGAACCTTGGTGAGCGTCGCTTTGTTTTCCGGCTTCAGCAGCGTATCGACGGTGCCCTTCGGCAGGGCGGCGAAAGCTTCGTTGGTCGGCGCGAAGACGGTGAAGGGGCCTTTACCCTCGAGGGTGCCGACCAGGCCGGCTGCCTTGACGGCTGCGACCAACGTCGTGTGATCCTTGGAGTTCACGGCGTTCTCGATGATGTTCTTGCTATCAAACATCGCCGCACCGCCGACCGTCGGGTTTTTCGCGGCGGCGAAGGCGACGGCTGACATGGCGGTGGCAAGCGCGAAGCCGCGCAATACGGACTTGATCATGATTTTCTCCTCACCGGAAACCGTCCGCCGGCTTCATGCCTCAGCGTCGTCCGGACATTTTGAACTACGGAAGGCGGCGCCAAGAGTTTCAGAGAGGAGACATAATTTACGGCCGGCGCGATTATGGCCGGCGCAGGGGACCGCTTGCGATCACCGGACCGGTCGCCTGGCCGGTCGGCGAGCCGCCGAAGGGTTCGAGACTGACGGCAAGCGTTGCGCCATCGGCTATCATGCTGCGCAGTTCGGCGGGAATGACGAGTTCACCGCTTTCGCCCGGCTGGAAGACGCCGAGCGATCTCGTCATGCCGCTGCCCGGCACCAGCCAAAGTTCCAGCGATTTCTCCTCCGGCTTGCCGGCGGCGACCGGCACGATCTTCAGCCGGCCGCTCTGAAGCTCGTAGGAGGCAAGAAGATTGATGGTGCTGTTCTGGCCCGAAAGCGAGGCCACCAGTGGTGCAGGCCCCTGCGGCTCCGGCACCACGCCGGAGGCGAAGATGACGGCGCTGACGGCAACGACGATGCAGGCGAAGCTCAGCGAGCGCCAGAAAACGGCGGAATTCCAGAGCCCCTGCGAAAAGGAGGGGGGCTTTTGGCCATCGCCGAACAGTCGCGCCTCGATCTGCTTGAAGGTTTCCCGGTTCGGAGCAACACCTTCGTACTCGTCGTTGAAGGCGGAGAGGTTGGTTTCCCAGCGGCTGACGATTGCAGCGAAGGGGCGGTCGTGGCGCATGCGCTCTTCCACCACCCGGCGATCCTGCAACGACAGGACGCCAAGCACATATTCGCCGGCGAGAACCTCGTCGCGGGAGCGGTCTCCCTTGCTTTTGTCGGGCGATGTCATCGTTCCATGCACTCTCTCAGTTTCAAGAGGCTGCGCCTAAGCCAGGTCCGCATCGTGTTCAGCGGGACACCAAACTGATCGGCCAGTTCCTGATAGCTCAGCCCTTCGACATAAGCCCGTTTCACCGCGACCGCACGATCAGCTTCCAACTCTTCCATGCAGGTGTCAATCCGCCTTCCTTCATCCTTGGTCACCGTCTGCATTTCCGGGTCGGGTCCGGCATCGGCCAGATCGTAGACCGTGTCCAATTCGTCGGCGACGGGCTTGCGCGCTCGCAGCGCATCGATCGACCGGTTGCGGGCAATTGCGGCCAGCCATGCCGAGGACGAACCCGAGGAGACAGAGAAGCTGCGAGCGCGTTGCCAGATGCTGATATAGACTTCCTGCAGGGCTTCTTCGGCTTCCGTGCGATCCTTCAAGATACGCAGGCAGATCGAGAAAAGTTTCGGTCCGGTCTGATTGTAGAGTGCCACGAAAGCCCTGCGATCGCCGAGTGCGACGCGGCCGATCAAGTCTGCGATCTCATCGCCTTGCATGCCGTTCCTCATCTCAAGCTTGCGTGCGCCAGACGGTAACGACGTCCGGCTCCGCGACAGATACGAAAAACTATTGCCCTCTGGATTATTCCCTCCGTCAGAAACTTGCGATAAAAGGCCGCGAACAATTCTGCGGGGTTCCCATGAACGAAACCGAAAGCGAAATGCAGGCACGGCTTCTGGCCAAGGCACTGCCCTTCATGCAGCGTTACGAGAACAAGACGATTGTCGTGAAATATGGCGGCCACGCCATGGGCAATCCCGAGCTCGGCAAGGCCTTTGCCAGCGACATCGCGCTCTTGAAGCAATCGGGCGTCAATCCGATCGTCGTTCATGGCGGCGGCCCGCAGATCGGCGCCATGCTGAGCAAGATGGGCATCGAATCAAAATTCGAGGGCGGCCTTCGCGTCACCGACCAGAAAACGGTCGAGATCGTCGAGATGGTGCTCGCCGGCTCGATCAACAAGGAAATCGTCGCGCTCATCAACCAGACCGGCGAATGGGCGATCGGCCTTTGCGGCAAGGACGGCAACATGGTCTTCGCCGAAAAGGCGCGCAAGACCATCAAGGATCCGGATTCGAACATCGAGCGCGTGCTCGATCTCGGCTTCGTCGGCGAAGTGGTCGAGGTCGACCGGACGCTGCTCGATCTGCTTGCCCGCTCCGAAATGATCCCGGTCATCGCCCCCGTGGCGCCTGGCCGCGACGGCGCCACCTACAATATCAATGCCGACACGTTCGCCGGCGCTATTGCCGGCGCGCTGAACGCCACCCGGCTGCTGTTCCTGACCGATGTGCCCGGCGTGCTTGACAAGAACGGCCAGCTCATCAAGGAGCTTTCCGTCGCCGAAGCACATGCGCTGATCGCCGATGGCACGATTTCCGGCGGCATGATCCCGAAGGTCGAGACCTGCATCGATGCGATCAAGGCCGGCGTGCAGGGTGTCGTCATCCTGAACGGCAAGACCGCCCATTCCGTCCTGCTGGAGATCTTCACCGAGCACGGCGTCGGAACGCTGATCGTTCCCTGAACGAGGCTGCGCCCTTCACTTGCGAAGGGCGGATCTTCCTGGCACGGAAACAGGGTATCGAGGAACGAAATGCGCCTGACAGACTGCTATAATTTTCACGATTTCCGGCGCATGGCCAAACGGCGTCTTCCCGGGCCGATATTCGACTACATAGACGGCGGCGCCGATGACGAGGTGACGTACCGGCGCAATACAGCGGCCTTCGAGGCCTGCGATCTGGTGCCCGACGTCTTGCGCGGTGTGGCCGATGTCGACATGTCGGTGACCGTCATGGGGCAGAAGCTCGCAATGCCGATCTATTGCTCACCAACGGCGTTGCAGCGCCTTTTCCACCACCAGGGAGAGCGGGCGGTCGCGGCAGCGGCGGCAAAACACGGCACGATGTTCGGCGTCTCCTCGCTCGGCACGATCAGCCTGGAGGAAGCGAGACAGATCAGCAACGGGCCGCAGGTTTATCAGTTCTATTTTCACAAGGACCGCGGCCTCAACCGCGAGATGATGGCGCGAGCGAAAAATGCCGGCGTGCAGGCGATGATGCTGACGGTCGACAGCATCACCGGCGGCAACCGCGAGCGCGACAAGCGCACGGGCTTTGCCATTCCCTTCAAGCTCAATCTTGCCGGCATGACCCAGTTCGCGATCAAGCCTTCCTGGGCGATCGACTGGCTGACACACGAGCGCTTCCGGCTGCCGCAGCTCGAAAACCACGTCAAGATGGATGGCGGCGCGCTGTCGATCAGCCGATACTTCACCGAGATGCTGGACCCCTCGATGTCCTGGGACGACGTGGCGGAGATGGTGCGCGAATGGGGCGGACCATTCTGCCTTAAGGGCATCATGTCGGTGGAAGACGCCAAGCGCGCGGCCGAGATCGGCTGCAGCGGCATCGTGCTTTCCAATCATGGCGGGCGCCAGCTCGACGGCTCGCGCAGCGCATTCGACCAACTGGCCGAGATCGTCGACGCCGTGGGTGACCGGATCGACGTGATGATGGATGGCGGCGTGCAGCGGGGAACGCATGTTCTTAAAGCGCTGTCGCTGGGGGCGAAGGCCGTCGGGCTCGGGCGCTACTATCTCTTCCCGCTTGCCGCTGCCGGACAGCCCGGCGTCGAACGGGCGCTGGAGACGATGCGCACCGAGATCGAGCGCGGCATGAAGCTGATGGGCTGCACCTCGGTCAGCCAGCTCAGCCGGCGGAATCTGCGCTTCCGTTCCTGAGCGGAACGGGATTTCATTTCAGGCCGCAGCCTTTCGTACTAAAGCGCGTCGCGATCTTTCGGGTTCGCTCGTCGCGCTTTAGCTCTTTGTTTTTACGCGTGCCGTTGTCGCAAAACCGCTGCACACTTTTGCCCGACATGCTTTAGATCTGCGGCCCTCGGGCTTTCGACGTCAGAGCGGGCTATAAATCGCCGCAGCCTCCTGCTTCAACTTTTCCATCATTGACCGGTAAGGCCCCGGACCATAACTGACGCGGCCGACACCGAGTTTTGCCAGCGTCTTCACGTCCGGGGCGCCTGTCCGCATCATGATGTTGACCGGCAGCGGCGATGTCGCGCAGATCTTTTCGATCAAGGCGGGATCGATCAAACCAGGGACGAAGAAGCCGCTGCCGCCGGCGGCCGCATAGGCCTTGCCGCGCTCGATCGCCTCTTCCACCAGACCGGCATGTTTGGAAAGATCGCTCTCGGCCAGGAAGAGATCGGTGCGGGCGTTGATGAAGAAGGGGACGCCCTTCCCTTCGGCCATGGCGCGAATGGCGCTGATGCGGGCCGCCTGCCTCTCGATGGGATAGAGGCCATCGCCGCCGACCACCTGATCCTCGAAATTGATGCCGACGACGCCGGCCTCCACCAGCTTGGCGACATTGGCGGCGGCACCCTCAGCCTCGGCCGAATAGGCACCTTCAAAATCGACCGAAAGCGGCAGGTCGACGGCAGCGATGATGGATTTCGCCGTCTCCACCAGTACCGACATCGGCAGCTTCTCGCCGTCGGCATAACCATGGGCAGCGGCGACCGACCAGCTTCCCGTCGCAAGCGCCTTGGCGCCGGCGTCGGCGACAGCCTTGGCCGTGCCGGCATCCCAGATATTGTAGAGAACAACCGGGTCGCCCTTGCGGTGCAGTGCGCCGAATGCCTGGGCCTTTTCGTTCTGGTTCATGCAGTCTCCTCCATGTTGGGTGCTTGTGCTCTGACCTTCTCTTCATGCCGCAGCAGCCATTGCTTGCGCCAGAGCCCGCCGCCATAGCCGGTCAACGAACCATCCGCCCCGAGGACCCGATGGCAGGGCACGATGATGGCAAGCTGGTTGGCGCCATTGGCGCGACCGACGGCACGCACGACCTCCGGCCTTTCCATCTCCCTGGCAAGATCGCCATAGGCGCGCGTCTGGCCGACAGGAATCTCCATGAGCTTTGCCCAGACATGTTTTTCGAAGGGCGTGCCGCCGAGCGCCAACGGCGTCTTGAAGACGGTGAGCCGCCCTTCGAAATAATCCCGGATCTCCGCCGCGATCTGGTCGATCGCCGGGGTGCGGCCGATCGCGACCGACGAGCGGACGCGCTTCTGCAGCGCCTCGAGCTCGGTCGGCAGCGCCTTACGGTCGTGGAATTCGAGAAGATGCAGATGCGTCTTGTCGGCAACGGCCACCATCGGACCGAGCGGGGTGTCGAACCAGTCGGCAAAGAGCAGTTCGCGGTTCTGCGACAGCGCCGGCGCCTTGCCGACCAGCCGCTGGAAAGCCGCCCGGAAACCGCTTGGGGAGTCATATCCCGCATCGAGCTGCGCATCGATGACGCGCGCGCCGTCGGCCAGTTGCCGGGCCGCCTCTCCCAGCCGGCGATATCGCACTATATCGTGGAAGGTCATGCCGAGCCCGCGTTTGAAGGCGCGGCGCACGGTCGAAGGATCGTGGCCGCGGCGCACAAGCTCATCCTCGGTCCAGCGCAGCTGCGGCTCGCGGTCGAGTGCGGCAAGCAGTTCGTCGACGATCGGTTCCCTGCCCGGCTGCTCCAGCGGTCTGCAGCGCTGGCACGGGCGGAAGCCCGAATGCATGCAGGCGGCGATCGTGTCGAAGAAGAGCGTATTTTCCCGCTTCGGCTTGCGCGCCGGGCAGGTCAGACGGCAGAAGATGCCTGTCGTCTTGACGCAGACATAGGCCTGCCCCTCATAATCGGCACTGCGGGCGATCAGGGCATCATAAAGCGTATCATCATCGGGGCGTTCGAAAAGCATGACCGCTTTCTAGCATTCCGTGCCTGCGCCGTCCGCCGAAAATCGGGCGTCTATTCCTTCTTGCCGATTTCCTTGGCGGATCAGCCGTGCCATAAGACCGCCATGAACAAGATCGATCGCACGCCTGATAGAGCCGATTTCCAGCACATCACCGACTGGGTCTTCGACCTCGACAACACGCTCTATCCGCATCATGTCAATCTCTTCGCACAGATCGACAAGAACATGACCGCCTATGTTGCGGCACTCCTGCAGATGGAGCGGGAAGAGGCGCGCAAGCTGCAGAAGCAATATTACCTCGAGCATGGCACGACGCTGCAGGGCCTGATGATCCATCACGGCATCGACCCGAATGATTTCCTCGAAAAGGCGCATGCGATCGACTACACGGCGCTGACGCCGCAGCCGGAACTCGGCGAAGCGATCAAGGCGCTGCCGGGGCGCAAGTTCATCTTCACCAATGGCAGCGTCAAGCATGCCGAAATGACGGCGGAGGCGCTCGGCATCCTCGAGCATTTCGACGATATTTTCGATATCGTCGCTGCCGATTATGTGCCGAAGCCGGCGCAGGCGACCTACGACAAATTCACGGCGCTGAAGCGGGTCGAAACCACCAAGGCGGCGATGTTCGAGGATCTGCCGCGCAACCTGACGGTGCCGAAGGCGCTCGGCATGCAGACCGTACTGCTGGTGCCGCGCAATCTGGAAGAGACAGTCGTCGAATGGTGGGAAAAGACCAGCGGCGATGAGGATCACATCGATTTCGTCACCGACGACCTCGCCGCTTTTCTCGGCAAGATTACCGGCTGAAGCATTACCAAGTTTTCACTCAGCTTACCGATGTTTAACTGGGTTTTCCGGGGCTGCGGCCATATCTTCTTTCGTGAAGGGACACCTTACGAAAGGCAAGTACTATGTACCGCAACAAGCTGATACTGGCAGCGCTTTCCTCCACCCTCATCTTCGGCGCAGCCGCCGGGGCAGGCTTTGCCGCACCGGGCGACGGACCGCGCCAGCATGCCGGCATGGGCCGACCCGGTCCGGGCGCCGCTGCCTTCCGCGAAATCACCTATGTCCGCATGCTGAAGCAGTTCGACACGAACAAGGATGGACAGATCTCCAAGGACGAGGCGACCGCAGGCATCGACAAGATCTTCGCTGCGATCGACACCAACAAGGACGGTTCGCTGACACCGGGTGAAATCCGTACGTACCGGAGAACGCAGATGCAGGCGATGAGAGACCAGCGCAAGCAGGAGGCCGGCGAAAACAAGGATGCGAACGCCGCACCCACGGCACCTGATACCGCCGACAACAATGACCAGGGACGGCCGCCGCGCGACGGCCACGACGGTCGTGACGGACATCGCTGGATGCGCCATGGCGGCAACTTCATGCGCGCCTCGCTGATGATGCAACGGATCGACACCGACCAGAACGGCCAGATCTCCAAACAGGAAGCCACAGCCGCCTTCGACAAGCTGTTTGCGCGAATGGACCGCAACAAGGACGGCGTCATCTCGATCGACGACATGCCGGACCGGCCGCTCCTGTAAGGCCGCACGAACCGTTCCTCCCGCTCCCTTCCCGCTCCGGTGGGAAGGAGCGGGAGGAATTGTGAATGCGTGTCGTTCGGCCGAAGCGCCCGCTTGAGCCCCTACTCGCGGTGTTCGTAGAAATCCTGCACGATCTTCCATGCCGCTTCTGCCGTATCGACGAAGCTGATCAGCTTGACATCGTCGGGCGCGATCGTGCCGAATTCGGCCAATGCCTCGAAATTGATGATCCTCCTCCAGAACGTCTCTCCGAAGAGGATCAGCGGCAGGCGCTCCATGCGGCCGGTCTGGATCAGCGTCAGGCATTCGAAGAATTCGTCGAGCGTGCCGAAGCCGCCCGGAAAGACCGCGATCGCCTTGGCGCGCACCATGAAATGCATCTTGCGGATGGCGAAATAGTGGAAGTTGAAGCTGAGCTCCGGCGTCACATAGGCGTTCGGCGCCTGCTCGTGCGGCAGCACGATGTTGAGGCCGATCGACGGCGCACCCTCGTCGGCCGCGCCGCGATTGCCCGCCTCCATCACACCGGGGCCGCCGCCGGTGACGATGACATATTCGTGGAAATTCAAGGTGGCCGAATATTTCGAGCAGAGCCGGGCGAATTTGCGCGCCTCGTCATAATAGACCGACGCCGCCTCCAGGTTGATGCGCTGGATATCGTTGCGGGCTGCCCAGGCGCTCTGGCCGGGAGCGGGAATGCGGGCGCCGCCGAACATGACGACGGTCGACTTGATGCCGCGTTCGGTCAGCATCATCTCCGTCTTCAACAGCTCCAGCTGCAGGCGGATCGGCCGCAATTCCTCGCGGCAGAGGAAATCCTCGTCGACATAGGCAAGGCGATAGGCAGGCGACATCGTCTGCGGCGTCTTCGGCACGGCTTCGGCGCGCTGCCTGTCGGTCGAGCTGCTCTTCAGCGGGTCCCATACGCCATCCTTGCGCCGCGAACCGCCGTTTCGTCCCTTCGCCATGTCGAAATGCCTTTCAGTATTGCCGGCTACGAAGCCGGATATGTCGCTATAACGCCTTGAATCCAGATATGATCTTGTCGGAAAAATCATTCCGTTCTACGGGTTCATGTTGTAGAGCAGGATACATCCCCGCCAACCGCATTCCGGAGACCCCGCCGTCTCCACGATAAAGATCGAAGTTTAAGGAATTCTCATGAGCGCCACCGACCTCGCATCCCTCGAAAAGATCATCGAAGCCGCCTTCGACAATCGCGACAATGTGAACACGTCGACGAAGGGCGAGATTCGTGATGCGGTCGAAGCAGCGCTCGATCTGCTCGATGCCGGCAAGGCCCGTGTCGCCGAACGTAGCTCAGACGGTGCCTGGACGGTCAATCAGTGGCTGAAGAAGGCCGTGCTGCTGTCCTTCCGCCTCAACGACATGGACGTGGTGAAGGGCGGCTCGGGCAACTCGACCTGGTGGGACAAGGTTCCTTCGAAGTTCGAAAACTGGGGTGAGAACCAGTTCCGCGCCGCCGGCTTCCGCGCCGTGCCGAACTGCGTCGTGCGCCGCTCGGCTTACATCGCCCCGAACGCGATCCTGATGCCTTCCTTCGTCAATCTCGGCGCCTATGTCGGCGAAGGCACGATGGTCGATACCTGGGCAACGGTCGGCTCCTGCGCGCAGATCGGCAAACATGTGCATCTCTCCGGCGGCGTCGGCATTGGCGGCGTGTTGGAGCCGATGCAGGCGGGCCCGACGATCATCGAGGACAATTGCTTCATCGGCGCTCGTTCGGAGGTGGTCGAAGGCTGCATCATCCGCGAAGGCTCGGTGCTCGGCATGGGCGTCTTTATCGGCAAGTCGACCAAGATCGTCGACCGCACCACCGGCGAGGTGACCTACGGCGAAGTGCCGCCCTATTCCGTCGTCGTCGCCGGCTCGATGCCGTCGGGCAATGCGACGATGGGCAACGGCCAGCCGGCGCCGCATCTCTACTGCGCCGTCATCGTCAAGCGCGTCGATGAAAAGACCCGCTCGAAGACCGGTATCAACGAGCTGCTCAGAGATTGATGACACCGGGACGTTGATCCGGTAAACAGACGGCGTCTTTTTACGCGAGGCGGCCCCGCCTTGCCATGTCTTTGCCATTCCCGCCGGATAGTTCGACCGCCATGACCGCTACCGACCCCGTCGCCAATCTCCAGACGCTGATTCGCTGCCCGTCCGTGACGCCCGCCGAAGGCGGCGCGCTCACGGCGCTGGAGGCGATGCTTGCGTCGCTCGGCTTTACCGTCGACAGGGTGAAGGCGAGCGAGGTCGGAACACCCGACATCGAAAACCTCTATGCCCGCCTCGGCAAGGACGGTCCGCATCTGATGTTTGCCGGCCATACCGATGTCGTGCCGGTCGGCGACGAAGGCGCCTGGACGCATCCGCCCTTTGAGGCCCAGATTTCGAAGGGCGAGCTTTTTGGCCGCGGCGCCGTCGACATGAAGGGCGGCATCGCCTGTTTCGTCGCCGCCGTCGCCCGCCATATCGAGAAAAGCGGGCCACCCAAGGGCTCGATCTCCTTTCTTATCACCGGCGACGAGGAAGGCCCGGCGATCAACGGCACGATCAAGCTGCTGCAATGGGCGGCCGAGCGCGGCGAGCGCTGGGATGCCTGCCTTGTCGGCGAGCCGACCAATCCTGACAGGTTGGGCGACATGATCAAGATCGGCCGGCGCGGCTCGCTGTCGGGTAAAATCACCGTTCACGGCGTGCAGGGCCATGCCGCCTATCCGCATCTTGCCGACAATCCGGTGCGCGGCATGCTGCAGCTGACGCAGGCGCTGATGGACCCGCCGTTTGACGGCGGCACCGACGATTTCCAGCCGTCGAACCTCGAAGTGACCACGGTTGACGTCGGCAATCCGGCGACCAACGTCATTCCGGCCAAAGCATCGGCAAGCTTCAACATCCGCTTCAACGACAGCTGGACCGTCGAAACGCTGCGTGCCGAAATCCTGCGCCGTCTGGAAGCCGCCGCAGGCAACGGCGCGTTGCGGCCGGGCCGCGAACCGGTGGCCTACGATATCACCTGGGCCGACCGGCCGAGCCATGTCTTCCTGACGCGCAACAATGCGCTGATCGCCTCGCTGTCATCGGCCGTCGAAAGCGTTGCCGGCCAGTCGCCTAAATTGTCGACCACCGGCGGCACGTCGGATGCGCGCTTCATCAAGGATTATTGCCCGGTCGTCGAGTTCGGCCTCGTCGGCCAGACGATGCACATGGTCGACGAGCGGGTCGCTGTCGCCGATCTGGCGACGCTGACGGCGATCTACGAAACCTTCATCGCCCGCTGGTTCGCCAATGCCGGGCTTTAGGGAAGTTCAATATTATCTGGCCGGCCTCTGGCTGCTGATCCGGCTGGATCCGCGCGGCTTCCGCTACCTCGACATGTCGGAGCGCGGCGTCAACCGCTCGTTCTGGGCGATGCTCTGGTGCCTGCCGCCGATGGGTATTTCCTGGCTCTGGTGGCGACAGGCCTTCCTGCGATCGATGCCGCCGAAAGCCGATGTCGATTTTGCCTTCTATATCAGGCTCGGCCTTGTCGAGGTCGCCAACTGGTTCGTGCCGCTGATCTTTGCCGGGTTGCTGCTGCTTGCCTTCCGCATGGGCGAGCGTTTCGCGCCCGTCGTCGTCAGCATCAACTGGCTCGGCGTGCCGCTTTCCTATATCAACGGGCTGCTGCTGGCGCTGGTGTTCTTCCTGCCGGGATCCGTCGGCCTCGTCTCGCTGCTGCTGCTCGCCTTCATGCTGGCGCAGGTCTTCGTGCTGGCGCGCATTCTCCGGATGATCTGCCATGGTCATGCGCTGATGACCGGGGCGCTGACACTGGTGCTGCTCGTGCCATCGATGATCCTTTCGGAATATCTGCAGCACTTCCTCGGCATCTATCCCGTCTGAGCAGGTTTACGAGGGATCGTCAGCATTCCCGTCATTGGCATCGGTATCGGCGACCAGTCTTCGGCGATCGGGGATCACCTCGGGATAATCCACCTGCATGAAATAGAGCCCGTCCGGCGGCGCCACCGGGCCGCAGGCCTTGCGGTCGCGTGCCGCCAGCGCCGCCTCGACATCATCAGGTGTCCATTTGCCTTCGCCGGCGAGCTTTAGCGTGCCGGCGAACGAACGGATCTGGTTATGGAGAAAACTCTGCGCCGTGGCGCGGATCTCGATCAGCTCGCCGTTGCGCGTCACATCCAGTCGGTCGAGCGTGCGCACCGGGCTGTTTGCCTGGCAATGGGCGGCGCGGAAGGTGGAAAAATCGTGCCGGCCGACCAGCCTCTGGGCAGCGGCATGCATGACCTCGTGATCGAGCACCTTCGGCACCCACCAGGCCTTGCCGGCTTCGAGCGCCAGCGGCGCCCGGCGGCTGACGATGCGATAGAGGTAATGGCGCCGCAGCGCCGAAAAACGGGCATCGAAGAATTCGGCAGCCGCCTCGACGTCGAGAATGGAGACGCGCTCGCCGGCAAGCCTCAGATGCGCGTTCAAGGCATTCTGCAGCTGGTAGGGCGACCACTCCTTCGAAAGATCGGCATGGATCACCTGCCCCATGGCGTGGACGCCGGAATCGGTGCGTCCGGCGCCGCGGACCGACACCGTCTCGCCGGTCAGCGACAGCAGCGCGGCCTCGATCGCACCCTGCACCGAGGGACCGTTCTCCTGCCGCTGCCAGCCGACATAGGGGCCGCCGTCATATTCGACGGTCATGCGGAAACGCGGCATCAGGAAAGCCTCGTGCCCGCCGCAAGCGGCGTGCCCCTGAGGAAATCGGCCGCCGCCAGCGGCTTGCCGCCGGCCTTCTGCAGCCTGGTGAGCCGCACCGCACCCGAGCCGCAAGCGACCACGAGATCATCCGTCAGCAATTGCCCGGCAGCACCCTGCCCTTCAGCCAGTTCGGACGCCAGCACCTTCACCCGCTCCGGCTTGCCGCCGATTTCGAGCGCGAACCAGGCGCCCGGAATCGGCGCCAGGCCACGGATGTGATTGTGCACGTCGCTGACATCCCTGGAAAAATCGATGCGCGTCTCAGCCTTGTCGATCTTGGCGGCATATAGCACGCCCTCTTCCGGCTGCGGCGTCAGCGGCAGGTCGTTCATTTCGAGTTTCACCATGGCCTCCGCCATCGCCTTGGCGCCGACCAACATCAGCCGGTCGTGCAACTCGCCGGCCGTCATGTTCGGGCCGATCTCGACTTCGCGGGTCAGTGCCACGGCGCCGGTATCCAGACCTTTGTCCATCTTCATCACCATCATGCCGGTCTTTGCGTCGCCGGCCATGATCGCCCGCTGGATGGGTGCCGCACCCCGCCAGCGCGGCAGCAGCGAGGCATGGCCGTTGTAGCAGCCATCCCTTGTGCCGTTCAAAATCGCCTCTGGCAGCAGCAATCCGTAAGCAACGACGACGCCGACATCGGCCTTCAGGCCTCGAAACCTCTCACGTTCCTCGGGATCCTTGAAATTGACCGGGGTGAAGACCGGGAGGCCCAGCAGTTCGGCCGCCTGATGCACCGGCGATTTCTGCAGATCGAGGCCGCGCCGCCCGCCCGGCCGTGGCGGCTGCGTATAGACCGCAACGATCCTGTGACCGGCATCGACGAGCAGGCGCAGGGTCGGAACCGAGAACTCCGGGGTTCCCATGAAGATGATGCGAAGAGACATTTTATCTCGCCAATTGAGGATCAACCGTCTTCAAACGGGTTTACGAGCTTGAGATCAAGCCCCTCGAAATCTCGGGTATTGCGGGTCGCAAGCGTTGCGCCGTTTGCAAGGCAGATGGCGGCTATCATGGCATCCTGGACCGAAATCGGCCGCCCCATATTTTCGCGTTTCGCCCGCAAGCGTCCGGTTGCCATGGCCGTTTCCAAATCCCAGCCGACGATACGATCGCGAAACTGGCCTTTCACCAAATTCTCGATCGCGCGAAAGAAGCGGTCCGATCCTGTCTTCAAGAAAGCCCTTTCAGCTCCGTAAATCTGCTCCATCAAGCCGACCGTGCAAAGCCAGATTCTCGAGCCATCCTGCTGCAATATCCAGGCCTTCACCTTTTCACTCGGCAATGGCCTGGCGAACTCGGAAATCACATTCGTATCGAGAACGATCATTCGAAATCCTCGAACGGCCGACCGAAATCCTTTTTCCGCGCGGCCTCGATTTCGTCCATGATTGCAGCAAATTCATCGTCGACTGCGTTTTCGCTGACGAAAGCGGCGCGTATTGCGTCATACGCCGACAAAGTCTCGGGCTTTGTTTCGGTTTTTCTTTTCAGCGCTTCCCGCAAAAGCTCCTTGGCCTCGTCCGAAAGGCTGTTTCCGCTCCGCTGCGCCGATTGCGCAATGTCTCGCTTCAATGCTTCAGAAATGTTTCTGATCAGAAAATCACCCATTCGGCACCTCCACTATGATATCAGTGATATCATAGTTTCTCGCCGATGAATTTTCAACGCAGCGTCAGAGTGCCTTGGACTTCGCCGCCTTGGTGAACTTCTTGATCACCATCTCCCGCTTCAGCCGCGAGATGTAATCGATGAAGAGCACGCCGTTCAGGTGGTCGATCTCGTGCTGCAGGCAGGTGGCGAGCAGGCCGTCGGCTTCCACCGTCTGTTCCTTGCCGTTCCGGTCGAGATACTTGACCGAGACGGTGGCCGGGCGCTCGACCTCGGCATAATAATCCGGAATCGAAAGGCAGCCTTCCTCATAGACGGAGCGCTCGTCGGAGGATGTGAGGATCTCCGGATTGATGAAGACCTGCGGCTGCTTTTCTTCGCCCTCGCGCGAGATATCGATGACGAGCATGCGGCGCGGCACGCCGATCTGGATCGCGGCAAGGCCAATGCCCGGCGCGTCGTACATGGTTTCCAGCATATCGTCGGCAAGACGCTGCAGGTCGGAATCCACCCGCTCGATCGGCTTGGACAGCTGGCGGAGAACGGGATCGGGAAGAATGATGAGTGGCTTGATGGTCATGGCGTTCCCATAACCCATCTTTTCCGACTATGGAATTATCCGGTAGGCGGGGAATACGCTTTTTTGCATCCCCGTCTGGAATTTTGCCATATTGGCCTCAGGCAGCCCGTCGAGCAGCACCGGCGGAGCGGCCCTCCGGTCGGGCGCGGAAACGCCGCAGCAGCTCGATCAGCGTCTCCACCTCGTCCTTGAGCCGGCGGGTTTCCGCCGAGGATTGCTCGACCATGTCCGAATTCTGCTGGATGATCGCACCCATGTTGCGGACTTCTCCCCAAGGGAGGAAGAGCGGTCGCTTGCGAGGATATTGAGGCCCACCCATTCCGTTCACGTTTTGATCTATATATCGCCATTTCTTCTGTTATGCTCGCGGCATGACCATCCATTCCGAATCGCTCGCCCTTGCCCTTGCCTCGATCAGCCCGGCCATGCTGGCGCTTGTCGGCGGCGTTCTCGCCGCCCTCGCCCTGCTGGTGATCGTGCTTCTGCTGCGCGGCGCCAGCCTTCGCCGCGAGCAGGCGGAGGAAGCGAGCTTTCGTGCTCAGCAAAACGAAGCGCGCATGGCCGAGCTTCTGAAGATCCAGGCGGAGATGCATGGCCGTATCGCGGCGATGACCGAGGTCTTCGGCGCGCGGCAGAGCGAGCTCAACCAGACGATCAGCCAACGCCTCGATGGCATGTCGCAGCGCGTCAACTCGACGATCACCGAGCAGACGAAATCGACGCATGAGAACCTGCAGCGGCTGCAGGAGCGGCTGGCGGTCATCGATGCCGCGCAGAACAATATCCAGACGCTTGCCAAGGATGTCGTCGGGCTGCAGGCCATTCTGTCCAACAAGCAGACGCGCGGCGCCTTCGGCCAGTCCAGGATGGAAACGATCGTCGCCGACGGCCTGCCGATGGGCGCCTACGCCTTCCAGCAGACGCTGTCCAACGGTTCGCGGCCGGACTGCACGATCCGCATGCCGAACGGCGCGCCGCCGCTGGTGATCGACGCGAAATTTCCGCTCGAAGCCTGGAATGCGATCCGCGACGCCGGCAGCCCCGAGGCCGGCAAGATCGCCGGCCAGCAATTCCGCCGGGACATGGAGGTCCATATAAGGGACATTTCCGAGAAATACCTGATCCAGGGCGAAACCCAGGATACGGCCTTTCTCTTCGTGCCATCCGAATCGATCTTCGCCGAGATCCACGAGCACTTCGAGCCGGTGGCGCAGAAGGCGCACCGCGCACGCGTCGTCATCGTCTCGCCGTCGCTGCTGATGCTGTCGATCCAGGTCATCCAGGCCGTGCTCAAGGACCAGCGCATGCGGGCGCAGGCACATCTGATCCAGGGCGAGGTGGCAATCCTGATGGACGATCTCAGCCGCCTCGACGAGCGGGTGCGCAAGCTGCAGGGCCATTTCGCCCTGGCGCAGAAGGATATCGATATGGTGGTCACGTCGGCCGACAAGCTCACCAAACGCGGCGCCAGGATCGAAGCGCTGGAATTCGAAGCGAGTGGCGGCGAGGCCAAGCCCGCCCGCGACAGCGAAGCCGCGGCCAAATCGGTGGAGAGCCGCACCGGCCTTCTGAAACTCCGGGTGGTTGACGAGGACTGACCGCTTCGGGCAGTGTCGCGCCCGCATGAAACAGTAGGAGCATGATTTCGCCCGCATGCTCCGGAAGACGGGACACATTCATGATCACAGTTTTCGGGTCCATCAACATGGATCTCATCGCCACGACCGAGCGCCTGCCGAAGCCCGGCGAGACGGTGGCCGGCGGCGGCTTTGCCACGGCCGCCGGCGGCAAGGGCGCCAACCAGGCGCTGGCAGCGCGCCGCGCCGGCCGCTACGTGCATATGGCCGGCGCCGTCGGCAAGGATGCCTTCGCTGCGGAGGCGCTGGCCCTGCTCGATGCTGCAGGCACCGACCTTTCCCTGATCAAACATGTCGACGGTCCGACCGGCACGGCGCTGATCCTGGTCGGCGGCGACGGCGAAAACATGATTGCCGTCGTTCCCGGCGCCAATGGCCTCGTCACGCCTGCCGATGCCGAGACGGCGATCGGCCGCATGAACGAAGGCGATATCCTGATGTTGCAGCTCGAAGTTCCGGCTGCTGCCGTCGAACGCGCGCTGTCGGCCGCCCGCGCCAAGGGCGTCACCAGCATCCTCAACCTCGCGCCGCTGATCCCCGATGCGCCGCGCCTCGGCCGGCTCGCCGATATCGTCATCGCCAACGAGACCGAGTTCGAACGGCTAGCCGGGCAGGAAGGCATAGACGCGCAAGCACGGGAGGCAGCCCTTGCGCGCTTGCATGCGGAGACCGGCCAGACGCTGATCGTGACGCTTGGCGCCGATGGGGTCATCGCCATCCGCGACGGGGCGATTTCACGAGCGCAGGGTCTCAAGATCGAACCTGTCGATACGGTCGGCGCGGGAGACACGTTCTGCGGCTATTTCGCCGCCAGCCTCGACGATGGCCTCGATTTTGTCTCGGCGCTGCGCCGCGCGGCGGTTGCCGGTTCGCTCGCCTGCCTCAAGGCCGGGGCACAACCTTCGATCCCCTTGAGCGAGGAAGTCGCAGACAGGATATGAAATCTTGAAGGGATGGACGGCGACAGGCGCCGATGTGCTGTTTCGTATAGTGATGGGACCGCGGAGATTGTGGCCTGATGGGTCAACGCGGTGCCGGCAGCCCCCTCATCCGCCTGCCGGCACCGGGTTTGCTCGACAAGCTCCGCTCAGTCTCTTCAATGCAAAAGGCGCCTGGGAGACCCGGCGCCTTTTTGCATTCGAGAATTAATGCGTTATCGCGCGACGCGCGTCAGGCAGCGTTCGACGTCTGCTCTTCGTTGAGGAAGGCGTAGATCGCCGAGGCGGAATCGGTGGCCCGCAGCTTGGCCACCAGATCGTGATCGCGCAGCACGCGGGCGATACGAGACAGAGCCTTGAGATGATCAGCGCCCGCGCCCTCCGGCGCAAGCAGCAGGAACACGAGATCGACAGGCTGGTCGTCCAGCGCCTCGAAATCGACCGGCTGCTCAAGCCGAGCGAAGATGCCGACGATCGAATGGATGTTTCCCAGCTTGCCGTGAGGAATGGCGATGCCGTTGCCGACTCCGGTCGAGCCCAGGCGTTCGCGCTGCAGGATGACGTCGAAAATCTCCCGTTCGGAAAGCCCGGTGATCCTGGAGGCTCTTGCAGCCAATTCCTGAAGCAACTGTTTCTTGGAATTTACTCTGAGGGCGGGAATGATCGCATCCTGATGGAGCAAATCTGCCAATGCCATTTCTTTTTCCTTCTGTCGCCGGGATCAAATGCAAGGAGCGGCGGCAATACCGCCGCTCACCACCCTGATCTCAGCCTTTGATACTGGCTGAATCGATCCAGCCAATATTTCCGTCGTGCCGACGGTAAACGATGTTCAGATGTTCCTTGCCGGGGCTGCGGAACAGGAGAAGCGGCTCGTCGGTCATGTCGAGCGCCATCACTGCGGTGGCGACCGACATGGTCTTCAGCTGCTTCGTGCTTTCTGCGACGATCGCCGGAGCGAAATCGTCAGCGATTTCATCATCGTGATCAGGAACGGAATCCATAACCGTGTAGGAGACCTCTGCAAAACCATTCAGATGGTTTCCGGCGTGATGGTCCTTCAGCTTGCGCTTGTATCGCCGCAGCCGTTTTTCGATCCGCTGGGAGGCGGCATCGAAAGCCAATTGCGGGTCGGTCGCCTCGCCGGCCGCATGCAGCACCACCCCGCTGTCGAGATGCAGCTTGCAATCCGCCGAGTAACGAGAACTCGCCTTTTCCACGGTCACCTGGCCGGAATATCCCCCGTCGAAGTATTTCGTGATGGCCATACCAATTTGGTCCTCGATCTTTTGACGGAAAGATTCACCAATTTCCATATGTTTCCCGGATACACGCACACTCATGGAGTTTCCCTTCTTATGGTCGTTTGCGGGTATCAGTTTACGCCAAGCCTCAGGTTCATCCAAGCACTTCGCACAATCTCAAGCAAGATCGGCTTAGGCCTGCGGGTCCTTGGTGCCCTTCTGATGCTGGGGATAACTCCAGACGCCGTTCACGGCATCGATTGCGGCGGGCTTCTAGCCAGAGCGTGCCGAAAAGTCAATAGGGCGCCGAATCACCAACAGTGGCACTCGGTCAACGTGTGGCGGATGCCTTGTCGGGCAAGGCATACCGCCGACCGCCAGTCCATCCACTTTACGCGTTTCGCGCCTGCGTTGCGCCCCTTCTGGCGGGGATCGTCATGGCGGCGACACCTGATATGACGCAGATGAGTCCGATCCAGGCCGTCGGACTCAGCCTTTCGCCGAGGAAGACGATGCCGATCGCAACACCGATCGGCACTCTGAGATAGGCTTGCGCGGTGGTTCCGACCGAACCCAGCGTCTGGACGAGACGGAAATAGATCACAAAGGCAAGCGCCGTCGAAAAGGCGGAGAGGGCCAGCAGTGCCAGCATCGATGCCGCCGAAGGATCGAGTTCCCACGGCCGATCGATGATAAGACTCATCGGCAAGAGAACGACCGCGCCTGAGATCAACGAGCCGGCCGCCGGCACGGCGGGATCAAGCCCCTTGAAGTTCTTGCTGAAAATCGCGGCACCTGCATAACAGATAGTCGCCAGGATGATGGCAAGCTGCGCCATCAGGTTTTCACCGAGACCACTGAGCGCTTCGATGCCGATGACGAGGCAGATGCCGGCAAGCCCGGCCATGACGCCGAAAAGCCTTCGCAGCGTCACCTGCTCATGGCCGGTGATCAGCACGGCCAGCAGGAAGGTGAAGATCGGCGTTGCCGAATTCAGGATCACCGCCAATCCGGCATCGACGGACTGTTCCGCCCAGGCGATCAGCGTGAAGGGGACGACGCTGTTCAGACAGGCCTGAACGAAAAACCGCCGCCAGGTGGCACGATCACGCGGCAGACGGACACGCCGGTGGCGCAGGACGGCCAGCAGAATGCCGCCGGCAATCAGCGTGCGGGCGGCGATCAACGTGATCGGCGGGATCGTCTCGACACCGATTTTGATGAAGCTATAGGAGGAACCCCAAAGGGTCGCCAGCACCAGCAGCAGGAAAAGCTCCCTGGCCAGGTTGGAATTTTGCGGTGTTATGGTTGGCATTTCGATCTTCGTTGAAGACAATTGAAAGGGTTGCAGCGCCATTGCACGTCTGAAAAGACGAAGGGTGCCGGAGAGGAATAGCGGGATTTGCAGGCCGGATGCTTCGATCGAGGTCGAAGCATTGCCGCGTCAGAAGCCGGCGACCTTGGCGAGCGCCCGTTTCTCGCGGCGGCGCTGGACCGAAGAGGCGATGTTCATTGCCTCCCGGTATTTCGCTACGGTGCGGCGGGCGAGATCGACGCCGCCCTTCTTCAGCATGTCGACGATATCGTCGTCGGAAAGCACCGCCTCCGGGCTCTCCTGCAGGATCAGCGCACGGATCTTGTGACGCACGGCCTCGGCCGAATGGCTGTCGCCGCCGGCGACGGCGCTGATCGAGACGGTGAAGAAATATTTGAGTTCGAAGAGGCCGCGCGGCGTCAGCATATATTTATTCGACGTGACGCGGCTGACGGTGGATTCATGCATCTTGATCGCCTCGGCGACCGTTTTCAGGTTCAGCGGGCGCAGGTAATCGACGCCGTGCAGCAGGAAGGCGTCCTGCTGGCGGACGATTTCGCTTGCCACCTTCATGATGGTTTTTGCCCGCTGGTCGAGGCTGCGCGTCAGCCAGTTGGCGCTCTGCAGGCAATCGGAGAGGAAGGCGTGGTCCTCGCCGTTCTTCGTCACACGGGAAAAATAGGACTGGTTGACCAGCACGCGCGGCAGCGTATCCGGATTGAGCTCGACCAGCCAGCCGCCGTCCGAGGCGGGCCTGACGACTACATCCGGCGTGATTGCTTCGGAAACACCCGCTTCGAAGCCGCTGCCGGGCTTGGGATTGAGCTGACGGATCTCGCCGAGCATGTCGAGAAGATCTTCCTCGTCGACGCCGCAGAGCCGCTTCAGCGTGGCAAAATCGCGCCGGGCCAGCAGTTCGAGGTTTTCGACCAGAGCCTGCATGGCCGGGTCGTACCGGTCCTTCTGCCTGAGCTGGATCGCCAGGCATTCGGCGAGGCTACGGGCGAAAACACCTGGCGGATCAAGGCTCTGCAGGGTGGCAAGCACGCGCTCGGCCTGTGCGAGGCTCGTGCCCAGCCTCTCGCCCGCCTCGACGATATCGGCCTGTAGATAACCGCAGTCGTCGAGCTGGTCGACGAAATTCTGCGCGATCAACCGGTCGGCCATGTCAGGCAGGACGAAGGGGATCTGCTGGGCGAGATGATCGCGCAGCGACACCTGACCGGCGACGAAATCGTCGAGATCGTAGTCGGCGCCCTCACCGCTGCCCGGCATCGACTTCCACTGGCTGACGAGTTCCGGCGCATCGAGGCGCTGCGGGGCTCCGTCATCAGGAAAGACATTGGTGTAATTGGCGTCGAGTTCGTCGTTCAGCCGGCTGGTGCTGGCGCTGCCGCCATTGTCATACCAGTCGCTGGAGAGCGCCTCGGCGCGGTTGTCATAGCCATCGTCGGAGCCGGCATCCTCAGGCTGATGAGCATACTCTCCATCTTCGGCATCGCCGCGTTCGCCGCCCGCCTCGCCGTCATTCGACGGAAATTCGAGCAGCGGGTTCTTCTCCACTTCCAGGGCGATGAACTGGTTGAGTTCGAAATGAGTCATCTGCAGCAACTGGATGGATTGCATCAGTTGCGGTGTCATCACCAGGGACTGGGTCTGGCGCAGGAAAAGATTGGCGGACAGTGCCATGACGGACGCGAAACTCCCCTCGATTCCTCCGGGAAACCGCGTCCGATCAAGGCTTCAGGCCACGGAAATCCAAGTTGGCCCAAAAATTGCTTTTTTATTGTATTTGGTCAAGCGGAACTATGACGGCACGGTGAATTTCTGCCGATCCGGCCTAAAATCATCCCGATCCGGGGTCAGAGGCTGAAATTGTCGCCGAGGTAGAGCCGGCGCACTTCCGGATTGTTGACGATGTCGTTTGCCCGGCCATGGGTCAGCACCTCACCGGCATGGATGATGTAGGCGCGGTCGATAAGGCCCAGCGTTTCGCGCACATTGTGGTCGGTGATGAGAACGCCTATGCCGCGTGCCGTCAGGTGGTGAACGAGATTCTGGATGTCGGCGACCGAGATCGGGTCGACGCCGGCAAAGGGCTCGTCGAGCAGCATGAAGGTCGGGTCGGTCGCAAGCGCACGCGCGATTTCGAGGCGGCGGCGCTCACCGCCGGACAGGGCGACGGCGGCACTTTTGCGCAGCTTCTGGATATGGAATTCTTCCAGCAGCTCGTTCAGCTTCTGCTCGCGCTCGGCCTTGTCCTTCACATGCACTTCGAGGACGGCGCGGATATTCTCCTCCACCGTCAGGCCGCGGAAGATCGAGGCTTCCTGCGGCAGATAACCGACGCCGAGACGCGAGCGGCGGTACATCGGCATGGTCGTGACATCGTTGCCGTCGATCTCGATCGTGCCTTCATCGACGGGCACCAGGCCGGTGATCATGTAAAAACAGGTGGTCTTGCCGGCGCCGTTCGGGCCGAGCAGGCCGACGGCCTCGCCACGGCGCACCACCAGCGAGACGCCGTTGACGACGCGCCGCGTCGCATAGGTCTTCGTCAGACCCCGTGCGATCAGCGTTCCCTGATAGCGGCTCTTGTCGGCGGCGCCCGCAGCTTGTGGCCCGGGCTTGCCGAACATGGTGGATAGCGATGATAATTTCACGTGGGAGGCCGGCTTCTCAGTTCTGCTTCTGCTGCTGCGCATTCGGCTGCGATTTCGGATCGAGCTGAATCTGGACACGCCCGCCGCAGCTTTCAAGCTGCGCCTGACCGGTCTGCATGTGAACCGTCAGTTTGCAGCCGGTAAAGACGTTCGGCCCGTCCGACAGAATAACTTTATTCCCCTCATCCGCTGTGAGGATGAATGTCTGCGAGGCCATGTCGAAATTGCCGTCATCGGCGGTCGCCGTCTGCGTGCCCGAGCTCAAAAAGACCTTGTCCGTCACCAGGATCTTGTCGATATCAGCACTTCCCGATGCAAGCGAGGCCGACTGTTCCGGCTGCGCTGCAGGCTGCGCGCCGTCAGCAGCCGGCTTTGCCGCCTTGTCCTTGTAATAGACGGTCATCTTGCCGGACTGCATCGTCGTCGTGCCCTGGACGACCTTGACGTTTCCGGTGAAGAGCGCGGTGTGTTCCTGGTCGTGGATCTCCAGCTTGTCGCTTTCGATCTGGATCGGCTGGTCGTTGGACAGCTTCATGCCCGGCATCGTGGCCGTCGCCTGCGCGCCGGCGCCCGTGGCCGTCAGAATAAGGGCAAATGCGCCGGCAATGAATGCCATGCCTGTCTTGCAAGTGGAAATGCGACAATCTTTTGTCATGGATGACCCGGCTGGTTAAGTGCCCTGTTTATGGATGGTGGATGGATCGACATTCATGCGAACATTCCCCTCGAATGTGATCACCCGCCCCTTATCGGTTATCTGAAGCGTCTTCGCAACAATGGAGGCATTGTCCTTGGTGATGGTGACGGGGTCGTCGCTCCGCATGTTTCCGCCCTTGATGTCGAGCTGCGCGGACTGGAAATTCGCATTGAGGCCGCTGCTCAGCACCAGGGTGAAGGGAGCCGTCATATGCAGATTGTCGGTGGCGCGGTTGTAATCGGCGGTCGAGGCGACGACGCGGGCGATCAGGCCGTCATTCATCGGCACGGCGGCCTTGATGGTCTCGAGGGTGATGAGATCGGGATTGCGGATATCCTGCAGCGCCCTTTCGGCCAGCATCGAATAATTGATGCCGTCGGAATTGCGGCCTGATATCGCCGGCTTTTCCATCACGACCTTGCCGTTCTCGATCTTGGCGCCTTCCATCTTGATGTTCTCGGGCAGATAGATGCTGACCAACGCCACCGCGGTGAGGCTCGCCGCGACGATGAGGGCTGCCACAGGCAGCAATATCTTCAGCCGCCGCACGCGGGCGGAATGGAACAACGCATCGCCATAAGCGCTCCTGCCGGACCCTGAATAGGCGGCATGTCCGTTGTTCTTCAGGGTATCGAGCATAGGCCTCGTCCATGTGCGGTGATCGCCGCGCTTCGATAACAAAGCCGGCCGCCAATCACAGTTCGTTTCGCATTATTACATTGGCTTGCCAATATGGAATTTTTTCTGCAACAAGCAACAAAACGGAAAAACATTTAAAAGTGGCATTCGTACGGGCCGCTGCCACTCTATTTCACCGGATCGATCGGCGGCATGCCGAAGCCGGTGCCAGCGCTGGAGGTTTCTATGGACAGTTCGATCATCGCGGATCGCCGGCGGTTGCGCCGCAAGCTGGGCTTCTGGCGCCTCATCGCGGTGGCCCTCATCGTGGCACTTGGTTTCGCCTTCTACCGCTTTGCTCTCGGCGATGCCGGGACGCAGCGCCCGCACATCGCCCATGTGACGATATCCGGGCTGATCGTCGATGACGACGAACTTCTTGAGCGGCTGAAGAAGGTCGAGACCAGCGACCAGGTGAAGGCAGCGGTGATTTCGATCTCCTCGCCCGGCGGCACGACCTATGGCGGCGAAAAAGTCTTTAAGGCGATCCGTGCGATATCAGCCAAGAAGCCTGTCGTCTCCGACGTGCGCACGCTCGCCGCCTCCGCCGGCTACATGATCGCCACCGCCGGCGATACGATCATTGCCGGTGATAGCTCGATCACCGGTTCGATCGGCGTCATCTTCCAGTATCCGCAGATCCAGCCGCTGCTCGACAAAATCGGCGTCTCGCTGCAGGAGATCAAGTCCTCGCCGCTGAAGGCCGAGCCCTCGCCCTTCCACGAGGCGAGCGAGGAAGCCAAGGCGATGATCCGCAACATGGTGGTCGACAGCTATAACTGGTTCGTCGACCTGGTCGCCGACCGGCGCAAGCTGCCGCGCGACGAGGTGCTGAAACTGGCCGACGGCACGATCTACACCGGGCGCCAGGCGCTGAAGGCGAAACTCGTCGATACAATCGGGGGCGAGGCTGAGATCCGCGCCTATCTGACGTCACGCGGCGTCGACAGCGATCTGCCGATGGTAGACTGGGACAAGAAGAGCAATACGCCCTTTCTGCTCGCTGGGGCTGTTTCGCGGTTGATTACGATCTTCGGTTATGGTGATCTCATGAAAACCCAGGATATCAATGGAATCCTGCCCCCAAAGTTGCTTCTTGACGGGCTGCTTTCAGTTTGGCAGGTTGGCCACGATTGATAAGAAATCAATAATTTAAGGGGGCGAAAGTGATCAAGTCTGAATTGGTGCAGATTGTTGCGGCACGCAACCCGCATCTCTATCATCGCGACGTCGAGAATATCGTCAACGCGGTTCTCGACGAGATCACGGATGCACTGGCTGCGGGTAACCGAGTCGAATTGCGCGGCTTTGGCGCCTTTTCGGTCAAGAACCGCCCTTCGCGCTCCGGCCGCAACCCGCGGACCGGCGATACCGTCTTCGTCGAGGAGAAGTGGGTTCCCTTCTTCAAGACCGGCAAGGAGCTGCGCGAGCGGCTTAATCCCGGCCAGGCCGACGAAGAGGATTGAGCCGTCGCTGCCTGCGGCGAAACCGCACTTGAACTCGAGGGCCGTTTTCCTATTCTGGTAACGCATCGTGCTTCGCGTGTCCTACAAGGACACATAGCGCTGCAAGCATGAAACGCGCCCTTCAAAAAGACCGGCGCAATCTGCCGCGTGGAGACCTCTAATGGCCAAGAAGATCGTCAACCTGTTGATTTTGCTGCCGCTCGGCGTCATCCTCATCGTCTTCTGCGTCGCCAACCGGCAGAGCGTCACGCTCGCCTTCAATCCGTTCCGGCCGGAAGACCAGGTGCTTGCAGTTTCCGCGCCCTTCTTCGTCTTCCTCGTCGTCGCGCTGATCACGGGCATGCTGATCGGGGCGGCCGCCACCTGGTTCAGCCAGGGCAAACACCGCAAGCGCGCCCGCACCGAGGCCAAGGAAGCCATCCGCTGGCAAAGCGAGGCCGACCGCCACAAGAACCGCGCAGAAGAAATTGCCGGGCAGCTGCCGGCGCGGTAAAACTGGTCAATATTCGATTGGCTCGGGTTCGGCGGCCGTCAAACCGGAAAAAAGCTCAGTTCCTCATAGTCGCCCTCCGGCGACGCGCCGTTGCCGGTCACGCGGAAACCGTGGGCGAGGTAGAACGCCTTTGCCCGCCGGTTCTTCACCAGGCACTTCAGCCGATACCGGTGCTGCGGCCATTCCGGCAGGGCGTGCAGCAGCGCCGTGCCTGCGCCCTGACCCTGGAATTCCGGTTTTAGGTAGAGCATGTGGATGAAATCGTCCTCCGGCCAAAGCGACAGGAAGCCGGCGACGCTGCCGCTTTCATGCGCGCAGACGAAGACCGTTTCGCCATTGGTATGGGCGGCGAAATCCTCGCGATGGAATTTGCCCGGATCGACCCAGACGAATGTTTCGCGGCGCACGGAAAGGTAAATCTCCGCAAGCACGTCCTGGTCTTCCGCCCGCGGCGGCCTGATGGTCCACATTATGGTGCCGATTTAAACAAACCCTCCGCCCGCGCCAAGCCTAATCGGCCGCCATTTTCGCGACGACGGCGGCATTGAAATCCGAAAAGAACCCTTCGGCGAGCTTCTGCGAGGTCGAATCGAGCAGGCGGGCGCCGAGCTGGGCGAGCCCGCCGCCGAGTTCGGCCTTCGACCGGTAGTGCAGGATCGTCTCGGCGCCCCTTTCCTCAAGCACGATATCGGCGCTGCCCCTGGCGAAGCCGGCAAGACCGCCCTTGCCTTCGGCCGATAGCGTATAGCTCTTCGGCGCATCGACATTGGAAAGCGTCAGCAGCCCGTGGAAGGTGGCAGACAGCAGGCTGAACTTGACCTTGATCGTCGCCTCGAAAGCGCTCGGCGACAGCCGCTCGATGCTCTGGCAGCCCGGAATGCAGCCGCGCATGATCTCGGGATCGTTGAGCGCTGCCCAGACGACGTCCCGCGGCGCGGCGATGCGTTCTTCGCCGGTGAAATCCATTCGATGGCCCCATCTTCGATTCGCTCATCTTATCCCAGCGGGAAAGCGCTTTGCCAAGGCGGCACGGAATGTTATCTGCCGGGTTGCGATCTGACACGCACCTGACACGCACTGACACACAAGGGACGGGCCGATGAACGACGAACTGAAGCCCTGGAGCGTGACGGCGAGCCGCATCACCTATGAGGATCGCTGGATCCGTGTCCGGAGCGACGATTGCATCACCGCCGATGGAATCGTCGTCGCGCCCTTCCATGTGCTCGATTATCCCGACTGGATAAACGTCATCCCTGTGATGCCCGACGGACGCGTGCTGCTGACTCGGGAATATCGACATGGCCGCGGCGAAATCGTGCTCGGTCTGGTCGCCGGCAGCCTCGAACCCGGCGACAGCAAGACCGGCGATGCGGCGATGGCGGCGGCCGAGCGCGAACTCCGGGAGGAGACCGGCTATCAAGCCTCGACCTTCGTCAAGCTGCTGACCTCCTATCCGAATGCCGCCAGCCACAGCAATATGGTGACGAGCTGGCTGGCGCTTGGTCTCAGCCGGGCCGGCGAACCGTCTTTCGACCCGGGCGAGAAGGTTGAGCTGCTGTTTGCGGATCTTGCTGCCATCCTCGGCGAGCTGCAGTCCGGCGCGGTCATCATGCAGTCGATGCATGTGGCAGCCCTTTATGCGGCGGAAAGCTGGCTTCGCAGACAGGCCTCCGAAGGCTTGAAATAGGCGCCGCGCCGGGAAAACCCTGTCCGTTTGCCCGGGCCGGCCGGCAGCGCAGTTGATCCGCCCCGCTTTTCTGGGCTACTGCATATTCAAAGTGCCGCAGCGCGCTTTGCGCGTTTCAAAAGACGCCCAGGCCTGCAGCCGACACAAAGCCGATAAGACACCCCGACAGAGACGCGGAAGAGCACGTTGAAACAGAGAGAAGGCCGGCCGGGCCAGAAGAAAACATCGGGTCCTTCCGGTGAAAGCCGCAGGGACGATCGGGCAGGCCGGCCGCCGAAGCCGGTCGCGCGGCCCGCGGCAACCCGTGAGGCGGTGCGCGAGGCTGCTGTGCCTGCCGCCGTCGTGCGTCCCCTGATGACACGCAGCGGCGAACGCCCGACCGAGCGCGTACCGGTCATCCTCGAATCGCTCGGGGCCGGCGACTTCCATCTGATCGACAGCGGCAACGGCGAAAAGCTCGAGCAATACGGCCCCTATCGCATCATCCGTCCGGAAGCCCAGGCGCTGTGGCGTCCTTCTTTGGCGCCCCAAGTCTGGGAAAAGGTCGATGCCGCCTTCACCGGCGACACCGACGAGGAAGGCACCGGCCGCTGGCGCTTCCCGAAGGAGGCACTCGGCGAGACTTGGCCGCTCAACCTGCTCGGCGTCGATTTCCTCGGTCGCTTCACCTCCTTCCGCCATGTCGGCGTCTTCCCCGAACAGATCGTCCACTGGAGCTGGATGAAGGATCAGGTCGAAAAGGCCGGCCGGCCGCTGAAAGTGCTGAACCTCTTCGGTTATACCGGCGTCGCCTCGCTGGTTGCCGCCGCAGCCGGCGCCGAGGTCACCCATGTCGACGCCTCGAAGAAGGCGATTGGCTGGGCGCGGGAAAACCAGGCGCTCGGGCGTATGGAGAAGCTGCCGATCCGCTGGATCTGCGAGGATGCGATGAAATTCATCCTGCGCGAGGAACGCCGCGGCAGCCAGTACGATATCATCCTCACCGATCCGCCGAAATTCGGCCGTGGCCCCAATGGCGAAGTCTGGCATCTCTTCGAGCATCTGCCGTTGATGCTCGATGTCTGCCGCGAGATCCTGTCGCCGAAGGCGGTGGGCCTGGTGCTGACGGCCTATTCGATCCGCGCCAGCTTCTATTCGATCCACGAGCTTATGCGCGAGACGATGCGGGGCGCCGGCGGTGTGGTCGAATCCGGCGAGTTGGTGATTCGCGAAGCCGGCACCGACGGCAAGACGCAGGGCCGCGCGCTTTCCACCTCCCTCTTTTCCCGCTGGGTACCGAAATGAGCAAGGACTTCCACGATCAGGGACCGCGCAGGGTCGGACAGGTGAAGGAAGTCACTTCGCTCGCCAATCCGATCATCAAGGATATCAAGGCGCTGACGAACAAGAAGTCTCGCGAGGAAAGCGGTACTTTCCTGGCCGAAGGGCTGAAGCTCGTCATCGATGCGATCGAACTCGGCTGGGCGATCCGCACGCTGGTCTATGCCAAGGGCGCCAAGGGCAAGCCGCTGGTCGAGCAGATGGCGGCAAAGACCGTCGCCTCGGGCGGGCTGGTGCTCGAGGTCAGCGAAAAGGTGATCGCCTCGATCACCCGCCGCGACAATCCACAGATGGTCGTCGGCATCTTTGAACAGCGCTGGACGCCGCTGAAGGGTATCCGACTGAGCGAGGGCGAGACATGGGTGGCGCTCGATCGGGTACGCGACCCCGGCAATCTCGGCACCATCATCCGCACGGCCGATGCGGCAGGCGCTTCCGGCATCATACTTCTCGGAGAAACGACCGATCCCTTCTCGCTCGAAACGGTGCGGGCGACCATGGGCTCGGTCTTTGCCGTTCCTGTGGCGCGGGCGACGCCTGAGGAATTCATTGCCTGGCGGAAATCGGCCGGCGTTTCCGTCGTCGCGACACATCTTGCCGGCGCGGTCGATTACCGGACGATCGACTACCGGAAAAAGCCCGTCGTGCTGTTGATGGGCAACGAACAATCCGGCCTGCCCGAGCAGTTGGCCAGGGAGGCCGACGCGCTTGCCCGCATTCCGCAGCAGGGCCGCGCCGATTCACTGAACCTCGCCGTCGCCACCGCCGTCATGCTTTTCGAGGCACGCCGCCATCTCCTCTCACTTGCCGAGGGCAAATGACCGAACAGACGCATGCACGCCCGGCGCTGTTTTCGCGCCCGGCGCCGATCCTCTTCTTCATCGTCGTCGCCGTTCTGATCGACCAGGCCGTCAAGATCGCCGTTGATCATTACCTGCCGCTGCAGGAGGCGGTGCCCGTTATTCCGATGCTGGCGCTCTACCGCACCTACAATCTCGGCGTCGCCTTTTCGATGCTATCAGGCATGGATGGCTGGTTCATCGTCGGCATGCGGCTCGTCATCGTCGCCTTCGTCATCTGGCTGTGGTACCGCACGGCAAAGGATCGCTGGATCGCTCATCTCGGTTATGCGCTGATCATCGCAGGCGCGATCGGCAATCTCGTCGACCGCTTCGCCTATGGGCATGTGATCGATTACATTCTTTTCTACACCGAGAGCTGGTCCTTCGCGGTCTTCAATCTCGCCGACAGTTTCATCACCATCGGGGCCGGCTGCGTCATTCTCGACGAACTGCTGCTGCCGAAAAAGGCCAGCCGCTAAAATCTTATCGAAATCCTGAAGGCATTCGGAACGGGCCTCATGTTAGTCAGATAGCATGCAGAACCTGGGACAGTTGCAGGAAAGATTGTCCGCCGCCTTCGGTGGACCCGCCGCCAAGCCGCATGAGAAGCGGATGGAGGTCGTTTCCCAACGGCCCATCGCAGCGACCCCCCGGGGCGCCGATGACCGCCAGGGCGGGCCTGCACCGACACGGCGCCTGCTGTTCTATTGGCTTGGCGGCGCCGGCCTTCTTGCCGCAACGATCCTGATGCTGCTTGCCCATGCCGGCGATCCGCTGCTGCTTTCGGGCGGTCTCGTCATCCTTGGCCTGGCCGTCATCGCCAGTTATGCCCTGCTGATGGTTCGCTCGCGCAAGGCCGGGCAACGCCCCGGTCAACCCATGCCGGATTGGAACGCCGGCGTAAAGCTGTTCGCCGACGTGCACGACGTGCTCGGCGACATCACGGTCAGTCGCACCATGGACCGGCGTATCATCTCCGCCAACGATACTTTTAGCCGCCTGACCGGGCGGCTGCGTCCGGAAGGACGCACCTGCGAGGAGATCGGGATTGCCTTCCGCCCCGGCCCGGTACCGCATTGCTACGACGTCGAGATTTCGACGCCGGAGGGTCAGCGCATCTTCCTCTGGCGCGATGTCGTCACCCGCGACCCGGCAAACGGCCGCCTGCTGCTGCAGAGCATTGCCCGCGACGTGACCGACGAGCGGCTGATCGCACAGGGCCGCGAGGAGGCTCGCCAGAAGGCCGAGTATAACAGCGCCGCCAAATCGAGGCTGCTTGCCACCGTCAGCCACGAGGTGCGCACGCCGCTTTCCGGCATCCTCGGCATGACGCATCTGATCGCCGAGACGCGGCTGACGCAGGAGCAGCAGAACTATCTCGCAAACATCCGCCAGTCCGGCCACGCCTTGACGCAGCTCGTCGAGGATCTGCTCGACTTCTCCACCATCGAAGTCGGCCGCTTCGCGCTGCACCCGCGCTCGGAATCGCTGCGCAAGCTGCTGGAAAGCGTCGTCGAGATGCTCGCCCACCGGGCGCATGAAAAGGGCATCGAGATCGGCGCCACCGTGTCATCCGACGTGCCCGAAAATATGAGCTTCGATCCGGCGCGGCTGCGCCAGGTCCTCTTCAACGTCATCGGCAATGCCGTGAAGTTCACCCAGGTCGGCGGCGTCTTCATCCGCGTGTCGCTCGACGCCGGCGACTTGCTGATCACCGTCACCGATAGCGGTCCCGGCATGACGGCGGAGGAGCAGGCGCGCGTCTTCGGCGAGTTCGAGCAGGGCGGGAGCGTTGCCGACAAGAGCAGCGGGACCGGGCTCGGCCTTGCCATCTCCGCCCGCATCATGCGCGAATTCAACGGCGCGCTGACGGTTGCCAGCGAAATGGGCAGAGGCAGCGAATTCACCATCCGCTTCCCTGTCGATATCGGCAGCGAGCGCCCCGACCGGCGAAACACGCTGCTTGCCGGCAACAGTGTCGTACTGCTGGCGCCGGCAGGTGCGGCGCGCACTGCCATCGCCGAAACGATCACTGCGCTCGGCGGTCTCTGCCATCTCGTCGGCGACGGCGAGATGGCGCGGGCAACGCTGCTCGAACTGGCGAAGGGCGGACGGCGGTCGACCGACATCATCATCGACCATCGGATGTCGGCGGAATTTTCCGCTCATCTTGCCGATCGCGCCGAAATCGCAGCACTCGGTTTGCGCAAGGTCCTGCTCGTCAATCCGGAAGAGCGTAGCGCCCATCCGCTTGACCTCTTCGATGCCTGGCTGATCCGGCCGCTGCGCGAACAGTCGCTGATCGACGTGCTGCGCGGGCGCATGCGCGGCATGGAGAAGCGCGACGCGCTGAACGACAACCAGCCGGGTTTCGGGCTTTCGGTGGCGGAGACGCTGGTTGCCGCCAGCGGGCTCAGCATCCTGCTCGGCGAAGACGATCCGATCAATGCCATGCTGGTGCGTGTCGTTCTGGAAAAGGGCGGGCACAAGGTGCGCCATGTCGAAGATTTCGAGACACTGCTCGACTGTGCGCTCTGCGACGCCAATGCCCGGCCCGATATCATCATCAGCGATCTCTCGATGCCTGGCGGCAACGGTATCGACATGCTAGGACGCCTGCGCGGCCACGAGCGGCGGCTCGATCTCGCGCCGGTGCCGGTGATCGTACTGACCGCCGACAAGAGCGACGAATCACGCCGCCAAGTCTTGCTCAACGGCGCCAATCGCGTCATGATAAAGCCGGTCGATCCGGTGCGGCTGCTGACCGAAGTTCAGGCGGTTGCCGCCCTTTCCGCCCGCCGGGCAGAGGCGCGGTGAGCGCCTCAGAAACCGGCACGCTTCTTGCGCTTGGAAATTCAAAATGTCACTTTCCTGTCGTAGAGAAGTGTTTTATGGCGTCGATAAGCCGGTAACGGGAGAATCGTCATGTCCGCCATCGACATCCTGAATCGTGACACCACCGCGGAGGCTGCACGGCCCTCGACGGCTGCTGTACAGAAGGACGGCGATATCCTCGGCCGCATCGGCAATCTGGAGACCCGCCTTGCCCGCACGGCACGCGAGATCGATGCCGCCCAGGCCGTGCGTTACCGCGTTTTCGTCGACGAAATGAAGGCGCAGCTGCCGCTGGACGCCATGCGCCGCCAGCGCGATGTCGATGCCTATGACGCTGTCTGCGATCATCTTCTCGTGCTCGACCGCTCGATCGAGGGCGACCCGGAAGACCAGATCGTGGGCACATACCGTCTGCTGCGTCAGGATGTCGCCATCGCCAATGGCGGTTTTTACTCGGCTTCCGAATTCGAAATCGAAGGCCTCATCGCCAAACATCCGGACAAGCGCTTCATGGAGCTCGGCCGCTCCTGCGTGCTGCCGGAATACCGCACCAAGCGCACCGTCGAGCTCCTGTGGCAGGGCAACTGGGCCTACGCGCTGAAGCACGGCGTCAGCGCCATGTTCGGCTGCGCGTCTTTCCCCGGCGTCTATCTCGAAAGCCACGCGCTGGCGCTGTCCTTCCTCTACCACAATGTGCTGGCGAAGAACGAATGGGCCGTCGGCGCCTTGCCGCATCTGGCCCGCAACATGGACCTGATGCCGGTCGAGGCTATCAACCCGAAGCGGGCGCTGATGGCTCTGCCGCCGCTGATCAAGGGCTATCTGCGCCTCGGTGCGATGGTCGGCTCCGACGCGGTCGTCGATCATGCCTTCAACACGACCGACGTGCTGATCGTGCTGCCGATCTCCAGCATTTCGGACCGTTATCTGAATTATTACGGCGCCGACGCCGGCCGCTTCGCCAGTTAGGATAATTCAGACGATGCAGCGTTGAGGGGTCGGTCTTGACGGTCCCCAGACCGAATTGAACTCCGGCTCATGTCTCAAAATATGTGCCCGGCGGGCGCGCTGCTAGCCGGGCACATATCTCTGTTATAGGCGAAGAAGACTACTAGCCCGCCCCGTAGGCGGCGATCGCAGCCATATTGACGATGTCGCTGTCCTTGGCACCCATCGAGGTGATCTGCACCGGCTTGTCGAGACCGACGAGGATCGGGCCGATCACCGTGGAGCCCCCGAGCTCCTGCAGCATCTTGGTCGAGATCGAGGCCGAGTGGAAAGCCGGCATGACGAGCACGTTGGCCGGGCCGGAAAGGCGGCAGAAGGGATATTGCTCCATCACCTTGCGGTTCAGAGCGACGTCGGCCGCCATCTCGCCGTCATATTCGAAATCGACGCGGCGCTTGTCGAGGATCTTCACCGCCTCGCGCACCCGCTCGGAACGTTCGCCCGAGGGATGGCCGAAGGTGGAATAGGCCAGCATGGCGACCCGCGGCGAATAACCCATGCGCCGCGCCAGACCGGCGGCCTCTTCGGCGATATCGGCAAGCTCCTCGGCCGTCGGCATGTCGTGCACCGCGGTATCGGCAACAAAGACCGTGCGGCCGCGGCAAAGCGCCAGCGACACGCCGATGACGCGGTGGCCCGGCTTCTCGTCGATGCAGCGGCGCACATCCTCGAGTGCCGTCGAATAATTGCGGGTGATCCCCGTCACCATGCCGTCGGCATCGCCGAGCGCCACCATGGTGGCTGCGAAGTGGTTGCGGTCGTTATGGATCAGTCGCTGGGCGTCGCGGTGGAGATAACCGTGCCGCTGCAGCCGGGCATAGAGATAGTCGATATAGGCCTCGACCCGGGTCGAAAGCCGGGCATTGACGATTTCGAGGCCCGGCCGGTTGAGATCGATGCCGGCACGTTCCGCCGTCGCCCGGATCAGGTCCTCGCGGCCGAGCAGGATGGCGGTGCCGAGCTGCTGGTTGGCGTAGGACATGGCCGCACGCAAGACCTGTTCTTCCTCGGCCTCGGCAAAGACGATGCGCTTCGGACGGCGGCGGACGCGCTCGTAAAGGCTGGCTAGCGTCGAGGCGATCGGATCGCGGCGCGCCGAAAGCTCGCGGGCATAACCGGCCATGTCGGTGATGACCTTGCGGGCGACGCCGCTTTCGATCGCGGCTTGCGCGACCGCGACCGGGATCGCCGAGATCAGGCGCGGATCGAAGGGAACGGGGATGATATATTGCGAGCCGAAACGCGGCCGGTTGCCCTGATAGGCGGCAACGACGTCATCAGGCACGTCCTCGCGGGCAAGATTTGCCAACGCGTTGACGGCGGCGATCTTCATAGCGTCGTTGATTGTGGAGGCGCGGACATCGAGAGCGCCGCGGAAGATATAGGGAAAGCCGAGGACGTTGTTGACCTGGTTCGGATAGTCCGAACGGCCGGTCGCCATGATGGCGTCGTCGCGGATGCGGGCTACCTCTTCCGGGGTGATCTCGGGATCGGGATTGGCCATGGCGAAGATGATCGGCCGCTCCGCCATCGAGCGGATCATCTTGGCCGAAAACGCGCCCTTCTGCGACAGGCCGAAGACGACGTCGGCGCCCTTCATCGCCTCTTCCAACGTGCGCGTGTCGGTCATTGCCGCATGCGCCGATTTCCACTGGTTCATGCCCTCGGTGCGGCCCTGGTAGATGACGCCCTTGGTGTCGCAGAGGATGACGTTGTCAGGCGCAAAACCCATTGCCTTGATGAGTTCGACGCAGGCGATCGCCGCAGCGCCCGCACCGTTGCAGACGAGTTTCGTCGTCTTCAGGTCGCGGCCGGTCAGCTCCAGCGCGTTAATCAGGCCGGCGGCGGCGATGATCGCCGTGCCATGCTGGTCGTCATGGAACACCGGGATGTCCATCAGCTCGCGCAGCCGGCTTTCGATGACGAAACAATCCGGCGCCTTGATATCCTCGAGGTTGATGCCGCCGAAGGAGGGACCGAGGAAGCGCACGCAGTTGATGAACTCGTCGACATTTTCCGTATCGATCTCGAGGTCGATGGAATCGACATCGGCGAAGCGCTTGAACAGCACCGCCTTGCCTTCCATGACCGGCTTGGACGCCAGCGCGCCGAGATTGCCCAGGCCGAGGATCGCCGTGCCGTTGGAAATGACGGCGACCATGTTGCCGCGCGCCGTATAGTCGTAGGCTGTCTGCGGATCGGCGGCGATTGCCTTCACGGGCACGGCAACACCCGGCGAATAGGCAAGCGAGAGGTCGCGTTGCGTCGCCATCGGCTTGGTCGGGTTGATCTCCAGCTTGCCGGGCCGGCCCATTGCGTGAAAATCGAGCGCCTCCTGGTCGGTAACTGAGGTCACCGGCCGGTCCTTCTTATCGATATCGGGCATAAATCCTCCAACGTCCTGTGGGCGACGCTTTGCTCTTCCTCAAATGCTGTTGTCATCTATAGCGGCGCGCGGATAGGGTTGGCACCTGTTTTTTTGGGAAAAACTGCACCTCCGTGAACGCACGAATAGACACAGGGAATGAAGCCTTTTCGGCGGCCGAGCTCGCCACGGCGGAAAGCCGTGCCTCGGCGACGCCGATGATGGAGCAATATATCGAGATCAAGGCGAACAATCCGGGTTCGCTTCTCTTCTATCGCATGGGCGACTTCTACGAGCTGTTCTTCGAGGATGCGCTGGAAGCCTCACGCGCGCTCGGTATCACGCTGACCAAGCGCGGCCAGCACATGGGCCAGGATATTCCGATGTGCGGCGTTCCGGTGCATGCAGCCGACGATTATCTGCAGAAGCTGATTTCGCTCGGATTCCGCGTCGCCGTCTGCGAGCAGATCGAAGATCCGGCGGAAGCGAAGAAACGCGGCGCGAAATCCGTCGTCAAGCGTGACGTCGTGCGCCTCGTCACTCCAGGCACGATCACCGAGGAAAAGCTGCTTTCGCCCTCGGAATCCAACTATCTGATGGCGCTGACCCGCATTCGCGCCAGCGGCGAGGCCTTGCTGGCGCTTGCCTGGATCGATATTTCCACAGGCGTCTTCCGGCTTGCCGAGACCGAAGCCTCGCGCCTCCTTGCCGATATCCTGCGCATCGATCCACGCGAACTCATCCTGCCCGACACGATCTTCCACGATCCCGAACTCAAGCCGGTCTTCGACGTGCTCGGCCGCACAGCCGTGCCGCAGCCTTCCGTGCTCTTCGACAGCGCCAGCGCCGAAGGCCGGATCGCGCGGTATTTCGGCGTCGCGACGCTTGACGGCTTCGGCACCTTCTCGCGCGCCGAGTTGGCGGCGGCAGCAGCAGCCGTCGCCTATGTCGAGAAAACGCAGATTGCCGAGCGTCCGCCGCTTGGAAAGCCGGAGCGGGAAAGTGCGGCCTCGACGCTGTTCATCGATCCCGCCACCCGCGCCAATCTCGAACTTGCCCGCACGCTTTCGGGCGATCGCAACGGTTCGCTCTTGAAGGCGATCGACCGCACCGTCACCGGCGGCGGCGCCAGGCTTCTTGCCGAGCGGCTGATGTCGCCGCTGACCGACCCCGCCCGCATCAATGCGCGGCTCGATTCGATCGGCTTCCTGATCGACGAACCCCTGCTCTGCGGCAATCTGCGCGACACGCTGAAACATGTGCCCGACATGCCGCGCGCCCTGTCGCGCCTGGCGCTCGACCGCGGCGGCCCGCGCGATCTCTCAGCGATCCGCCAGGGCCTTGACGCGGCCGGTGGAGTTGCGGCGATGCTCGGCAAGGCGATGCTGCCCGAAGAGCTCGGCCAGGCGCTATCCGGGCTGCAGGCTCTTCCCGCGGCGCTGGAAAAGCTGCTTGCCGAGATGCTCGCCGACGAATTGCCGCTGTTGAAACGCGATGGCGGCTTCCTGCGCGACGGCGCCAACTCCGAGCTCGACGAGGTCCGGGCCCTGCGCGACCAGTCGCGTCGCGTCATCGCCGGCCTGCAGTTGCAATATGCCGAGGAGACCGGCATCCGGTCGCTGAAGATCAAGCACAACAACGTCCTTGGTTATTTCATCGAAGTCACCGCCGGCAATGCCGCGCCGATGACGGAGACGGCCGACGCGAAGGCCCGCTTCATCCACCGCCAGACGATGGCGAACGCGATGCGCTTCACCACGACCGAACTTGCCGATCTCGAAAGCCGCATCGCCAATGCCGCCGACCAGGCGCTGACGATCGAGCTCGAAGCCTTCGACAGGATGACGGCGGCCGTCGTTGCCGAAGCCGAGGCGATCAAAGCGGGCGCCCGGGCGCTTGCCGTCATCGACGTCGCCGCAGGCTTGGCGCTTCTCGCCGAGGAGCAGGCCTATTGCCGCCCGCAGGTCGACGGCTCGAAGATGTTTGCCATCGAGGGCGGGCGCCATCCGGTCGTCGAGCAGGCGCTGCGGCGGCAGGCGGGCGGCCCCTTCGTCGCCAATCATTGCGATCTGTCGCCGAGGACCGGCGACCGGGACGGGGCGATCTGGCTGCTGACCGGCCCGAACATGGGCGGCAAGTCGACCTTCCTGCGCCAGAACGCGCTGATATCGATCCTGGCGCAAATGGGCTCCTTCGTGCCGGCGACATCAGCCCATATCGGTATCGTCGACCGACTTTTCTCGCGTGTCGGCGCCTCCGACGACCTGGCGCGCGGACGCTCCACCTTCATGGTCGAGATGGTGGAAACGGCTGCGATCCTCAACCAGGCGAGCGACCGTTCCCTCGTCATTCTCGACGAGATCGGCCGCGGCACCGCCACCTTCGACGGTCTTTCGATCGCCTGGGCCGCCGTCGAGCACCTGCATGAGGCCAATCGCTGCCGCGGCCTCTTCGCCACGCATTTCCACGAGTTGACCGTGCTTTCGGAAAAGCTTGGCCGGCTATCGAACGCGACAATGCGCGTCAAGGAATGGGACGGCGACGTCATCTTCCTGCACGAGGTCGGGCCGGGTGCGGCAGACCGCTCCTACGGCATCCAGGTCGCCCGCCTTGCCGGGCTTCCGGCCTCGGTCGTGGCGCGGGCTCGTGATGTACTGACGCGCTTGGAAGATGCCGACCGTAAGAACCCGGCGAGCCAGCTGATCGACGACCTGCCGCTCTTCCAGGTGGCGGTGCGCCGCGAGGAAACGGCTCGCGGACCTTCCAAGGTTGAGGAGGCGCTGAAGGCGATGAGCCTTGACGACATGACGCCGCGCGAGGCCATGGATGCGCTTTACGACCTCAAGAAGAAGCTGAAATAGGAGTAGCGCGCCATGTTCATGGAAAAACTGGTTCGCGAAACCGAGCGCCTCTCGCTCATCTGCTCCATGCTCGATACGATGCGGCGCGCCGATAAGGACCGCAATGCCCGCGGCTGGACGTCGCCGATCGGCATGCTGAAAATCACCCGCTGCTGCGCTGTGATCTCGGAGCTCGGAACGTCGATCGCCAAGGCGGGCTATCGCGAATGCGACAGGCAGGCGCTTGAGGAGATCATGCGCGAGACACGGCAGGTGCTGCATCTGCTGAATGCGCGGGCCGCCGGCTGACGATTTCCGAGATAGCCGGCGCCTTGCGTCAAAGCGCCCTCGCCTCTCTTGCGGCGAACCAACACCATTTCGCCAAATTTAAAGGTTCTTGCAGTATGAAGGCCCGTGTCAATCGCCGGGCAAAGGGGCTATAGCGCATGCAGACGAAACAAGCGGCAGGCCGTGAACCGGCAGTCCGGCATGAACAGGAAACCGCCCCGGCGACAGCGATGCGCGACCTCGATTTCTCCAATATCCTCGACGTCGAGCTCTTGCAGAAGCAATGTGATGCCGTTGCCGAGGCCAACCGCAACCGGCCCGACGTCCTGCGCGCCGATCTTCTGGCGGTGCTGAAGAAGGCGAGCATCGAAGGCCGGCAGAAGGCGCGCGCCGCACTGATGGCCGATGGCGGCGGGCTCAATTGCGCCTACCGGATTTCCTGGCTGCAGGATCAGATCACCACCGTCCTCTACAATTTCGCCACCGCCCATATCTTTCCGCAGCAGAAGGACAAGTTCGCGGTCACCGCCGTCGGCGGCTACGGCCGCGACACGCTGGCGCCGGGCTCCGATATCGACCTGCTGTTCCTCTTCCTGCCGAGGCCGGCGGAAGAGACGCACAAGGCGGTCGAATTCATGCTCTACGTGCTCTGGGACATGGGCTTCAAGGTCGGTCACGCCACCCGCACGGTGGAGGAATGCATTGCGCTTTCCAAGTCCGACATGACGATCCGCACCGCCATCCTGGAAATGCGCTACATCTGCGGTCTGCAGCGGCTGGAGACCGAGCTCGAGACCCGGTTCGACAAGGAGATCGTCACCGGCACCGGGCCGGAATTCATCGCCGCCAAGCTTGCCGAGCGCGACGAGCGCCACCGCAAGGCGGGCGATACGCGTTATCTCGTCGAACCGAACGTCAAGGAAGGCAAGGGCGGGCTTCGCGACCTGCACACGCTGTTCTGGATCTCGAAATATTATTATCACGTGCGGGACCAGGCGGAGTTGGTCAAGCTCGGGGTGCTCTCCAAGCACGAATACCGCCTGCTTGAGAAAGCCGACGATTTTCTCTGGGCGGTGCGCTGCCATATGCACTTCCTGACCGGCAAGGCCGAGGAGCGCCTGTCCTTCGATATCCAGCGCGAGATAGCCGAAGCTTTCGGCTATCACACCCGCCCGGGACTTTCGGCCGTCGAGCGCTTCATGAAACACTATTTCCTCGTCGCCAAGGATGTCGGCGATCTCACGCGCATCCTGTGCGCTGCGCTCGAAGACCAGCAGGCGAAGTCGATCCCGGGCCTCACCGGCGTCATCAGCCGCTTCACCCATCGCAACCGCAAGATCGCCGGCAGCGTCGAATTCGTCGAAGACCGCGGCCGCATCGCGCTGGCCGACCCCGAAGTCTTCAAGCGCGATCCCGTCAACATCATCCGGCTCTTCCACGTCGCCGACATCAACGGGCTGGAATTCCACCCGGACGCGCTGAAACGCGTCACCCGTTCTCTGGCTTTGATCGACAACGACCTGCGCGAAAACGACGAGGCCAACCGCCTGTTCCTGTCGATCCTGACGTCGAAGCGGGATCCGGCGCTCATCCTGCGCCGGATGAACGAGGCCGGCGTGCTCGGCCGTTTCATCCCCGAATTCGGCAAGATCGTCGCGATGATGCAATTCAATATGTATCACCACTATACGGTCGACGAACATCTGATCCGCACAGTCGACATTCTCTCCGAGATCGACAAGGGGCGCGCGGAGGATCTGCATCCGCTCGCCAACAAGCTGATGCCCGGCATCGAGGACCGCGAGGCGCTTTATCTCGCCGTTCTCCTCCACGACATTGCCAAGGGCCGCCAGGAGGATCATTCGATCGCCGGCGCCCGCGTCGCCCGCAAGCTCTGCGCCCGCTTCGGCCTGTCGCAGAAGCAAACGGAAATCGTCGTCTGGCTGATCGAAGAACATCTGACCATGTCGATGGTGGCGCAGACCCGCGACCTCACCGACCGCAAGACAATCACCGATTTCGCCGACCGCGTGCAGTCTCTCGACCGGCTGAAGATGCTCTTGATCCTGACGATCTGCGATATCCGCGCCGTCGGTCCGGGTGTGTGGAACGGCTGGAAGGGTCAGTTGCTGCGCACGCTCTATTATGAGACCGAGCTGCTGCTCGCTGGCGGCTTTTCGGAGGTCTCCCGCAAGGAGCGGGCCAATGCCGCCGCCGACGCGCTGCGGGCCGCACTCGCGGACTGGAGCCAGAAAGACCGCAACATCTATACCAAGCTGCACTACCAGCCCTATCTGCTCTCCGTGCCGCTGGAAGACCAGATCCGCCATGCCCATTTCATCCGCCAGACGGATAGAGCGGGTCAGGCGCTCGCCACGACGGTGCGCACCGACAGTTTCCACGCGATCACCGAGATCACCGTGCTGTCGCCCGACCATCCGCGACTGCTCGCGGTCATTGCCGGCGCCTGTGCCGCGGCCGGGGCCAACATCGTCGACGCCCAGATCTTCACGACATCGGACGGACGGGCGCTCGACACGATTCATGTCAGCCGCGAATTTACCGACGATGCCGACGAGCTGCGCCGGGCCGCGACGATCGGCCGGATGATCGAGGACGTGCTGTCCGGCCGCAAGCGCCTGCCCGAGGTCATCGCCACACGCGCGCGCAACCGAAAGAAGAGCAAGGCCTTCGTCATTCCGCCTTCGGTCAACATCACCAACAGCCTGTCGAACAAGTTCACGGTCATCGAAGTCGAATGCCTCGACCGGCCGGGACTGCTGTCGGAGATCACCGCCGTCCTTTCCGATTTGTCGCTCGACATCCAGTCGGCGCGCATCACCACCTTCGGCGAGAAGGTGATCGACACCTTCTACGTCACTGATCTGGTCGGCCAGAAAATATCAGGCGACAGCAAGCGCGCCAACATCACCGCCCGGATGAAGGCCGTCATGGCCGAGGAAGAAGACGAGCTGCGCGAGCGCATGCCCTCCGGCATCATCGCACCCGCTGCCACCGCCCGGACCCCGCCTGCCAGCGAAAAGAAGGCCGGTTCCCCCATATGATCTTGAACGCATGAGTCCCCACGCATGAGCCCAAACGGATGAGCCTGGTCAAGAAATTCGCGACCGTCGGCGGCGCCACCCTCGGCAGCCGCATCTTCGGCTTCGCCCGCGAAACGCTGATGGCTGCGGCGCTCGGCACCGGACCGATGGCCGATGTCTTTTACGCCGCCTTCCGCTTTCCGAATCTCTTCCGCCGGCTGTTTGCCGAGGGCGCCTTCAACGCCGCCTTCGTGCCGCTCTTTGCCAAGGAGATCGAGGCGAACGGCACGGATGGCGCCAAGCGCTTTTCCGAAGAAGTGTTCGGCGTGCTGTTTTCGGTGCTGCTCCTCATCACCATCGTGATGGAGCTTGCCATGCCGCTCTTGGTGCGCTTCGTCATCGCGCCGGGCTTTGCCGACGATCCCGAAAAATTCTCGATCACGATCCGCATGGCGGCGGTGATGTTTCCCTATCTGATGTGCATGTCGCTGACGGCGATGATGAGCGGCATGCTGAATTCGCTGCATCATTTCTTCGCCGCCGCCATCGCGCCCGTCTTCCTCAACGTGGTGATGATCGGAGCGCTGCTTTATGCGCTCTATACCGGCGCCGATCCGCTGGCGACGGCGTGGTACCTCTCCTGGGGCGTTCTTGCCGCCGGCGTCCTGCAGCTCGCCGTCGTCTATGTCGGCGTGCTTGCAGCCGGCATGAGCATCGGCTTCCGCTTCCCGAAGATGACTGCGAATGTCAAGCGGCTGCTGATCTTGGCGGTGCCGGCGGCGGTGACCGGCGGCATCACCCAGATCAACCAGCTGATCGGCCAGGCGATTGCTTCGTCCCGCGACGGCGCGATCGCAGCGCTGCAATATGCCGATCGCATCTATCAGCTGCCGCTCGGCGTCGTCGGCGTCGCCGTCGGCGTGGTGCTTTTACCCGAACTTGCCCGGGCGCTGAAGGGCGGCAACCTGCGCGAGGCCGGAAACCTGCAGAACCGCTCGATCGAATTCGTGCTGTTCCTGACGATCCCCGCCGCTTTCGCGCTCTGGATCCTCTCCGACGAGATCATCCGCGTGCTCTATGAGCGCGGCGCCTTTCATCAGGAAAACACCGCCGTCGTCGGCTCGATCCTGGCGATTTACGGCATCGGCCTGCCGGCCTTCGTGCTGATCAAAGCGCTGCAGCCCGGCTTCTATGCCCGCGAGGATACCAAGACGCCGATGCGTTTTTCGGCCATCGCGGTCGCGACCAATTGCGCTACGGCGCTCACCCTCTTTCCCTATATGGGCGCGCCCGGCATCGCCGTTGCCGAAGCCACGGCCGGCTGGATCAGCACCGTGCTGCTGTTTGCCACGCTTTTGCGCCGTGGCCACCTGACATGGGAATGGGCGCTGGCAAAGCGCACCGCCCTGCTGATCGTCGCTGCGGCCGTCATGGGGGCGGCCATCGTCCTCCTCAAGCAGTACTTTGCACCCTGGCTCGCCTCCGGCGCGCCGCTCCTCACCAAGGTCGGCACCCTCGGGCTGCTGATTGCAATCGCCATGCTGATTTATTTCGCCGCCGCTTTCCTGGTCGGCGGGGCAAATCTCGGCATGATCCGACGCAATCTGAACCGCAAGCCGGCGCCGGCAAAGGACGGGTGAGGCCAGTCGTACCACCGTGACTCTGGCTACTTGATGGCTGTGGCTTGCGACCAGACAACCATCCATCGTTCGTCATGCCGCTCATAAGTGTCGGTGTGCCAGTAGTCGTTGAGGGCGACTTTGTGGCCGCCGAAGACGACCTCCAGCTGAGCGCGATACCGAAGAACGGCGACACCGTCATAAAGCCGCACGGCAATGTCAGCGGGCTGCCAGGTCAGGTATTTGATCTGCCCGGAGGCGATCGCACCTAGATATTCTTCCTTTGAAAGCGCGGCACCGATTGGCGTTATCAGCTGGAAGTCCGGAGCGTGAAGCTGTCGTGCCCGAACCATATCGGCGTTGATCAGGGCACGCAGCCTCGCGCGCTCCGTTTCGCGAAGAAGGTTGGCCTCTCTGGCCAATGGGGATGCGTCGACGGTCGGGATTGTCATGTCCGTTCTCCAATTGAAGCCGGAGCATGATGCCGAAAGCCTCGGCGGCTTTCGGACGACATCGTGCTCTAACAATTTGATTTATAACAGGATTCTATCTAAGATCGACCGGCCTGAAATCATCCTGTTCCAAGGATCGGTTAATTCTCTCGGCATAGGCGGCGGCTATGATGCAGTCACTGGCCGTCGCGTTGCCGGTTCTCCATTCGAGGTCGGCACCAATCCCAAGTCGATGAGGCTTTGGGCGCTGGCGCGGATGCATTGCTCATCTGGACGTGAGCGCCACCCGAGGACGCGGTGGGCTTTTGCTGCACTGACACTGAGGTCGCGATTGAGCTCATGAACAATGGTTCGTGCATCTGGGTCGGATTGCGCCATGACCCTGACGATCTCGTCAGAGACTTCGCCTGACGGCAGGCGGGAGGCATGGTCGGGAAAGGAATGGGCAAGAATGGCCACAAGGTCCTTGAGCCAGAAAAACCGTCCACCGATGATGAACCGTTGGCGGCTGGCAGCAGGATTGGTCATCGCTCGAATATGGGCATCGGCGGTATCGCGCACATCCACGACGGAGAAGCCAAAGCGCGGGATACCGTTGAATCGTCCCGTCATCAAATGGTGGATCAATCCAACAGACGTCCCGAAATTCGGCCCGAGCAACGGCCCGAGGATCGTGCTTGGATTGATCACGGCCAGATCGAGCCCGACTTCATGAGCAAAGGCCCAGGCGGCCCGCTCAGTCAGCGTCTTGGATTTGTAATAGGGCGTCGCCCGCGGGCTTTCCGGGTCGGTCCAATTCTCTTCGGTAAAGGGCGCCCGCCCGTCGCCATGGTTGGTGGCAGCTACAGAGGATGTCAGAACCACACGTTTGACCCGTGCCCGATGCGCCTCGCGAAGCACGCGCAACGCACCATCGCGGGCTGTCTGGATCAGTGCATTCTCATTTTCAGGATATCCCGGAGGGAAAGGCGATGCGGTGTGAATGACATAGTCGCATCCTTCGACAGCCGCAGCCCAACCGCCATCGCTATCAAGATCGGCCTGCACCAGACTGAGGTTTTGCAGTTGCCCGTCAGTGTGCGCTCCAAGCAGACCGACCGTCGCAGCGCTTGTACCGATGCTGCGCAGGCTTCCTCTGACCCGATACCCCTGCTTGAGCAACTGCAAGGCAATGTGGCCTGCGAGAAATCCGCCAATGCCGGTCACCAGTACGTTGGCGCCATTAGAATTATCTGACGTGATACTCATGGGTATCTCCTGACTGCGCACCGATGCGCCTTCATCGACTTAGACAGGTATACATTATTTGTCTACTCGTCTTTTGACAGAATGGTCACAAAATGCCAGTCTGTCCAAATGACGCAGACTGATCGAAAAATCGCCCAAATCCTGGATGCCGCCCTGCCGGTGTTCGTGCGTTTCGGCTTTCGCAAGACGTCCATGGCCGACATTGCGCGCGCCGCAGGTATTTCGCGAGCATCGCTCTATCTGAGTTTCAACAGCAAGGAAGAGCTTTTCCGAGCCGGCTCGATGCGGGCGCATACTCGCGCATTGGATGAGGTGGGAGCGGCTCTGGCAGGACAGGGGAACGCGTTTGACCGCATGGAAATGGCCATAGCAGTGTTTCAGCGGGAGTTAATCGCCCCTTTTGGCGGCAGTTCCGATGCAGAAGAACTGTTTGCCGCCAATATGGCCTTGGCTGCGGATATCACGCTCGACGCGCGGACACGGCTATTGACTATGCTGACACAGACGCTGAATGCCGCTGCGGAAGCCACGGAAATCGATCTCGAACCACTGCAGGCCTCGCCTCATCAACTGGCCAATATCATGATGGCTGCAATGGATGGGATCAAACACGCGCAATGGAATGGTTCCAGCCTCGATGACGATACAAAACTATTCATGCGCCTCTTGCGGGTGGCGGTGACGCCACGGAGCGGCCAATAGAGTTGGTCGCGGCAGGTCTTTTCGCCGCCCCTGAATCGGCGATCCTTAAACCGGAATGGGAAAAGGCGGACCGCATGATTCTTCAGCAATCCACCCATCGTCGCTGCGGTCCGACGTCGACATGAATGATGCCGTTGCAATAGCTGCCGATGCCGCCGATGCCCGGCGCGCTTCTTGCGGCAGCAATGATCGTGCGCTCCGACAGGCCGGGCATCCTGAAATCGGCCGCCAGGCATTTTCCATGCAGGGAGCCATGGCGGCGGGGATGCGGCCTGTGGCCAGAGGTTATCACCGGGCGTCGCCCGGTCTTCGCGGCGATATGCGACAGGATCGCTCGCAGGCGCCCTGGAAAACAGCTGGCACGAACGCTGACGGTCTGGACCGTGTAGGCGAGACGTGCCTGAGGTTTTGGAAGATGAATGGCATGCCTTTTCATGTCTTGACCGACGGCAGCCGTTGCTGATTGTAGGGCGAAAAGGCCTGCCATGGCGAGCAAAATTGCGTTCTGCATGGTCGCTCCGATCGGCTATCCCAGCGACCCCAACGGCGCCGGCACCAGGCGCAGGATTTTCGGTTCAAAAAAAGCTTTTTTGTGAAATTTTATACTCAATTATGAGTAAGGCGGCTGATCAATTCGGCTTAAAAGCCGGGGAATTGCCGCTCACAACTGGAATAAACATCTCAAACGCGAGGCAGCACATGACGATCCAGTCTCTTTTTCTCGTCACCCTCGTGGTCGACGATTACGACCGCGCCAAGGCTTTTTACTGCGATGGTCTCGGTTTCGACTGCCTGCAGGACGAGCTACAGCCGGAGGGCAAGCGCTGGGTGGTGGTGAAGCCAAGGGGTGGGGATGGAGCCGCCTTTCTGCTGGCGCAGGCGGCAGACGAGACGCAGCGCGCGGCCATTGGCAATCAGACCGGCGGCCGTGTCGGCTTCTTTCTGAAGACCGACGATTTCGCCCGCGACCATGCCGCGATGCTGGCAGTCGGCGTGCGCTTTCTGGAAGAGCCGCGTCATGAGGTTTACGGCACGGTGGCGGTGTTTGCGGATCCCTACGGCAACACTTTCGATCTGATCCAGCACACTGCCGCCTGAACCCCTTGATTGCGACCGGTTGCCCGTGCATAAGCCGCGGCGTTAACAACATGGCGAAAAGCCCTGCTGCATTCTGCAGCAATTTAAACTGTGACAGCGTGGGCCCTCCACCAGCCTATTGAGGACGACATGAACGAATTCAAGAAACTCGTATTCTCCGGCGTGCAGCCGACCGGCAATCTGCATCTCGGCAATTATCTCGGCGCGATCCGCCGGTTCGTGGCGCTGCAGGAAGGCAATGACTGCATCTACTGCGTCGTCGACATGCATGCGCTCACCGCCCAGCTCGTGCATGAGGACATGCCGAGCCAGACGCGCTCGATCGCCGCCGCCTTCATCGCCGCCGGCATCGATCCGGAAAAACATATCGTCTTCAATCAGTCGGCCGTGCCGCAGCATGCCGAACTCGCCTGGATCTTCAACTGCGTCGCCCGCATCGGTTGGATGAACCGGATGACGCAGTTCAAGGACAAGGCCGGCAAGGACCGCGAGCAGGCCTCGCTCGGGCTCTACGCCTATCCGAGCCTGATGGCCGCCGACATTCTCGTCTATCGCGCCACCCATGTGCCTGTTGGTGAGGACCAGAAGCAGCATCTGGAGCTTGCCCGCGACATCGCGATGAAGTTCAACCTCGACTATGCCGAGCATATCAGCAGGACCGGCTACGGCGTCGACATCACCGTCGGCAACGAGCCGGTGCATGCCTATTTCCCGATGGTCGAGCCGTTGATCGGCGGGCCGGCGCCGCGCGTCATGTCGCTGCGCGACGGCACCAAGAAAATGTCGAAGTCGGACCCCTCCGATCTCTCGCGCATCAACCTGATGGACGACGAGGACGCGATCTCGAAGAAGATCCGCAAGGCCAAGACCGATCCGGACGGTTTGCCGAGCGAGATCGACGGGCTGCAGGGCCGTCCGGAAGCCGACAATCTGGTGGCGATCTATGCCGCACTCGCCGATAAGTCGAAGGCAGACGTGCTCGCCGAATTCGGCGGTCAGCAATTCTCCATCTTCAAGCCGGCGCTGGTCGAGCTGGCAATCAACGTGCTCGCGCCGATCACCGGCGAAATGCGCCGGCTGATGGATGATACCAGCCATATCGACGCGATCCTGCGCAAGGGCGGCGAACGCGCAAGGGCACGCGCCGAGGTGACCATGCGCCAGGTGCGCGACATCATCGGCTTCCTCTATTGAGATAGATCTCCTCTTCTCCCTGTCGCGGTAGAAGAGGATTTCTTCTGGGGCATCACGGAAAAAACTGGACTTGCATATTTTCCGCTTCGGGTGTCAGAGTCCGCGCCATGGTATCGAAGCGACTCTCACGGCTCGAAGGTCACCGCCGCAAATTCATGGCAGTGATCGACGGTACACCCGAATGCCAACGCGCCGTTCATTATGCCGGCCGGCGCGCGAAGAATTCCAATGGCGGGCTGGTGCTGCTCTATGTGATCCCCGACGGGGATTTCCAGCAATGGCTCGGCGTCGAAGAGATCATGCGGGCCGAAGCGCGTGAGGAGGCCGAGGCGGTGGTTGCCAAGATCGCCCAGATCGTGCGCGAGACCATCGGCATCGAGCCCGAGGTCGTCATCCGCGAGGGCGGCGCTGCCGAACAGATCAACGCCGTGATCGAGGAAGACCGCGATGTAGCGATCCTGGTTCTGGCCGCCGGTTCGGCGAAGGAAGGTCCAGGGCCGCTGGTTTCCTCGGTTGCCGGTCGCGCGGCGGCGTTTCCGATCCCGGTCACCGTGCTGCCGGATACGCTGACCAACGAGGAAATCGATGCCCTTTGCTAGAGCATGATGCCGAAAAGTATGAGCGGTTTTCGGACGACATCATGCTCTAACTATATAATGTAGAACAGGATTCAGATTTTATGCTAACGGGCCTAAAATCATCCTGTTCTGGCATTTCTTGAGTACAAGTCTCTTGATTAGAGCCATCAATCGGCTTATCTTCTTTTGAAGAATTCTAAAGACGGCCGAGACCACGGGCCGGCCGCATGGAGAATCAGATGTTCATTCAGACCGAAGCCACGCCGAACCCCGCCACGCAGAAGTTCCTGCCGGGCAAGGTGGTGATGGAAAACGGCACGGCCGAGTTCCGCAGCGCCGAAGAAGCTCAAGCTTCGCCGCTCGCTGCCCGCCTGTTCGAGATATCCGGCGTCACCGGCGTCTATTTCGGCTATGATTTCATTTCCGTCTCCAAGGACAATGCCGACTGGCAGCATCTTAAGCCGGCTATATTAGGCTCGATCATGGAGCACTTCATGTCCGGCAAGCCGGTCATGGGCGATGCCTCCATCCTTTCCGAAGACGCCGATGCCGGCGATGAATTCTTCGACGAAGGCGATGAGTCGATCGTGCTGACCATCAAGGAGCTTCTGGAGACCCGCGTACGCCCGGCCGTTGCCCAGGATGGCGGCGACATCACCTTCCGCGGCTTCAAGGATGGCAAGGTCTATCTGAACATGAAGGGTTCGTGCGCCGGCTGCCCGTCGTCGACGGCAACGCTGAAGCACGGCGTCCAGAACCTGCTGCGCCATTTCGTTCCGGAAGTGCAGGAAGTGATTGCCGCTTAAAAATCCTGAATTCGTCCAGCCGTTCATCTCAGGTTCGGCCGAACGGATTTATCGATAGGCGACACTGGTTTATTCGGAAATTGATGGCATGATCATTCTGGCGCTCGACACGGCAGGTGTGGACTGCGCTGCCGCCGTCTATGACAGCGGCAGGGATACGGTGCTGGGGGAGGCATCGGACATGATCGGCAAGGGGCATGCTGAACATCTGATTGGTATCGTCGATCGCGCACTCGATCAGGCGGGACTGGCCCTTTCTCATATCGACCGACTTGCCGTCACCATCGGTCCCGGCTCCTTTACCGGTATCCGCGTCGGCGTTGCCGCAGCCCGCGGTTTTGCGCTTTCCCTCAATGTGCCGGCAGTCGGCGTCACCACACTCCAAGTTATGGCATCAGCCCAGCGCGACAAGACGCCTCATCGCGCCGTGCTGGCGGCGATGGATGCCAAGCGGGACGAAATCTACCTCCAGTCCTTCGCGGCCGACGGTTCGCCCCTCGACACGCCACAGGCAGTCAGCGTTGCGGAAGCGCAGGTTTTTGCCGCCGGTTTCGACGGCGAGATTACCGGTTCGGCGACGCCGCTCCTCAAGGCCGACACCTTCGGCGATCACACCAACAGGTATCCAATCTCCGTCGTGGCGCGCCTGGGCGCTGCCGCCTCCCCCGATGCCGGAAAGCCGAAGCCCCTTTATCTGCGCGGACCCGATGCCAAGCCGCAGGCCGGGTACGCGATTGCGCGACGAGTATGACGATGCTGGAAAGCTATCTGACGCTGAAACCGGAATTCGAGATCATCGCCATGGAGCGCGAGGATTGCCGCGATGTTGCCGCCCTGCACGGCGAGCGGTTCGCCCGGCCCTGGGGCGACGGTGAATTTCACGGGCTACTGATGCAGGATACCGTCTTCGGCTTCGTCGCGCGCCAGACCAATGCCTTCCTGAAAAAGCCGCTTCCGGGGTTCATTCTCGCCCGACATGTCGCCGGCGAGGCGGAGATCCTGACGATTGCCGTGCAGGCGAAGGTCGCCCGTGCCGGACTTGGCTGGCGGCTGATGCAAGCGGCGATGCGGGAAGCGCGGTCGCGCGGCGGCGAGAGCATGTTTCTCGAGGTCGACAACGGCAATACGGCAGCGCTTGGCCTCTACCGCAAGCTCGGCTTCGAAAAGGTCGGCGAACGTCAGGGTTACTACAGACAAGAAAACGGCGCCCTCTCCACGGCGCTTGTCATGAAGCGCGTTCTTCGGTAGTTCCCTGGCAGCGAGATAACATGCAGGCCGGCGCAAATGCCCCAGCGGCGTTGTCGAAACACGAATATCTCTATAGGCCGGCGATGACTGATGTAGCCAAGACCCTTGAGGAGCTTTGCACCGAACGCGGCATGCGCATGACCGAGCAGCGCCGCGTGATCGCGCGCATCCTGGAAGACTCGGAAGACCATCCCGACGTCGAAGAACTCTACCGCCGCTCGGTGAAAGTCGATGCGAAGATCTCGATCTCGACCGTCTATCGCACCGTGAAACTGTTCGAGGATGCCGGCATTATCGCCCGCCACGACTTCCGCGACGGGCGCTCGCGCTACGAAACGGTGCCGGAAGAACACCACGACCATCTGATCGACCTGAAGACCGGCACGGTCATCGAATTCCGCTCGCCGGAGATCGAGGCGCTGCAGGAGCGCATCGCCCGCGAGCACGGCTTCCGGCTGGTCGACCACCGGCTGGAACTCTACGGCGTCCCGCTGAAGAAAGAAGATCTCTGAAGCAATGGCCGCCCGGGAGACCAGCATTTGATCGCCTGGCTGCGCATCGCCTTCGCCGCCGTCGTCATCCTTGCCGTCAGTATCGTGCTCATGCCGCTGCAGTTGGTGGCGCTGCGGTTCGACTGGCGGCTGCGGCGCCGGCTTCCACGCGTCTGGCACCGGATCGTCTGCTATTGTCTCGGCATCCGTGTCCGCGTCACGGGCAGGCTGGAAGACCGCCGGCCGCTGATGCTCTGTTCCAACCATTCCTCCTGGCTTGATATCATGGTGTTGTCGGCCGTTGCCGACGTCGCCTTCATTGCCAAGATCGAGGTGAGCGACTGGCCGATCTTCGGCACGCTCGCCAAGCTGCAGAAGAGCGTCTTCGTCGTGCGCGAGGAGCGGCGCAAGACCGGCCACCAGGCAAACGAGATCGCCGGACGCATGGCCGACGGCGAGATCGTCGTACTCTTTCCCGAAGGCACGACCTCGGATGGGAACCGGCTGCTGGAGGTCAAGTCGTCGCTGTTCGGCGCCGCCGCGATGGCTGTGCCTTATTCACCGACGGGAACGGTCGTGGTGCAGCCGGTGGCTGTCGCCTATACCAGGGTGCACGGCATCGCCATGGGGCGCTATCATCGGCCGCTCGCCGCCTGGCCGGGTGATATCGAGCTGCTGCCGCATCTCATTGACATCGTGCGCTGCGGCGCCATCGACGCCGAGGTTTCCTTCGGCGAGGCGGTAGATTACCGCGCCGAGACCAGCCGCAAGGAGGTGAGCGCGACCATCGCCATGCGCATCCGCAACCTCCTGAACAGCCGCCTGCGCGGGCGGGAAATCTCCTAGGGCCTTTCCTGGTCAAATTGCAGCAATCTGACCAGGAAAGGCCCTAGAACAAGATTTCGATTTTCTCCGGCGGCAAAAACCACTAAATAGCGCGCCATGACACAGGACAGCGCCCTTCTCCAGGCCCCGGAATCGACACCCCGCGATGGCAGCAACAGCCGCAAGGTCTTCATCAAGACCTATGGCTGCCAGATGAACGTCTACGATTCCATGCGCATGAGCGATGCGCTCGCCCGCGACGGCTATGAGCCGACGGAAGATATGGAAGAGGCGGACCTCGTTCTCCTCAATACCTGCCATATCCGCGAAAAGGCGGCCGAGAAGGTCTATTCGGCGCTCGGACGGCTGCGCGATATGAAAAAGAAGAAGGCGGCGGACGGCCGGGAGATGATGATCGGCGTTGCCGGCTGCGTCGCCCAGGCCGAAGGCGAAGAGATCCTGCGCCGCGCACCCGCCGTCGACGTCGTCATCGGCCCGCAGACCTATCATCGTCTGCCGGAGGCGCTGCGCCGGGCCAAACAGGGCCAGCGCGTCGTCGATACGGAATATGCGATCGAGGACAAGTTCGAGCATTTGCCGATCGCCGAGAGCCGAAGGATCCGAGCCCGCGGCGTCACCGCCTTCCTGACGGTGCAGGAGGGCTGCGACAAGTTCTGCACCTTCTGCGTCGTGCCCTATACGCGCGGCTCGGAAGTGTCGCGGCCGGTTTCCCAGATCGTCGAGGAAGCCGAAAAGCTCGCCGACAGCGGGGTGCGCGAGATCACCCTGCTCGGGCAGAACGTCAATGCCTGGCACGGCGCCGGGAGCCAAGGCGAGGCATGGAGCCTCGGCGACCTGCTCTATCGCCTTGCCGAGATCCCCGGTCTTGCGCGGCTGCGCTACACCACCAGCCATCCACGCGACATGGATGACCGGCTGATCAACGCCCATCGGGACCTCAGGGCCCTGATGCCTTATCTGCACCTGCCGGTGCAATCGGGCTCGGATCGCATCCTGAAAGCGATGAACCGGCGCCACACGGCGGCCGAATATTTGGCGCTGATCGAGCGCATCCGCACCGTGCGGCCGGATATCGCCTTGTCGGGCGATTTCATCACCGGCTTTCCGGGGGAGACAGACAAGGATTTTGAGGATACACTCAGGCTTGTGGAGGAGGTTCGTTATGCACAGGCCTTCTCGTTCAAATACTCGACACGGCCGGGTACGCCCGGCGCGGAGCTGAAGGACCAGGTGCCGGAAGAGATCAAGGCAGAACGGCTGGAACGCCTGCAAATGCTTCTCCTGAAGCAGCAGCAGGAATTTGCCGAATCCTGCATCGGCAAAGAGATCGACCTGTTGCTCGAAAAGCCCGGTCGCATGCCGGAACAACTAATCGGACGGTCTCCCTGGCTTCAATCGGTGAATGTTGATGCAAAAGCATCGCAAATCGGTGACATTATTAAAGTGCGAATCACAGGGACCGGAACAAACAGCCTGTTTGCCGAACGCGCAGAGGCTGCGGTCTAACCCAAGGAGCCCGACCGCTTGAACGGACAAGAATTGGTTTCTTCTTCACCGCGCCACCCCCGCACGCCGAGCGATACCAATCACTTCGTCCTGACGTTCGAGAACAACCGGTTCGCCAGCGAGCTCTTTGGTCAATTCGACCAAAACCTCAAGCTGCTCGAGCAACGGCTGAACATCGATGCGCGGGCACGCGGCAATTCGGTCGTCATCACAGGCGATATCGTGACCACCAATCAGGCGCGGCGCACGCTCGACTATCTCTATGAAAAACTTCAGAAAGGCGGCAGCGTGGAAAGATCCGACGTCGAGGGTGCAATCCGCATGGCGGTCGCCTCCGACGATCAGCTCAGCCTGCCGACCATGGAGCGCAAGGCCAAGCTGACGATGGCGCAGGTTTCCACGCGCAAGAAGACGATCATCGCCCGCACGCCGATGCAGGACGCCTATATCAGGGCACTGGAACGCGCCGAGCTTGTCTTCGGCGTCGGCCCGGCCGGCACCGGCAAGACCTATCTCGCCGTCGCCCATGCCGCCCAGCTGCTGGAGCGCGGCGCGGTCGAAAAGATCATCCTGTCGCGCCCGGCCGTCGAGGCCGGCGAGCGCCTCGGCTTCCTGCCCGGGGATATGAAGGAAAAGGTCGATCCCTATCTTCGCCCGCTCTATGATGCGCTCTACGACATGATCCCTGCCGACAAGGTCGACCGGGCGATCACCGCCGGCGTCATCGAAATCGCGCCGCTCGCCTTCATGCGCGGCCGCACGCTCGCCAATGCCGCCATCATCCTCGACGAAGCGCAGAATACCACGTCGATGCAGATGAAGATGTTCCTGACGCGTCTCGGCGAAAATGCGCGCATGATCGTCACCGGCGACCCGAGCCAGATCGATCTGCCGCGCGGCGTCAAATCCGGCCTCGTCGAGGCCCTGCAGCTTCTGAACGGCGTCGAGGGCATCTCGATCGTGCGCTTCACGGATACCGACGTCGTCCGCCACCCGCTGGTCGGGCGCATCGTCAGGGCCTATGATTCCACCTATGCCGTCGCCGAAGACGTCAGCCGGCAGGGCTAATGGCTGAACTCGACATCCAGATCAGCGTCGAGGATATCGGCTGGCCCGGCGAGGAGACGCTGCTGTCGTTTTGCGAACGTGTGCTCGGCGCCGCCACGATCTATCTACGCGACAGCGAGAAGCAGCCTTTCCCGACGATGCCGCCCGAGGTTTCGCTTGTTTTTACCGACGATGCCTCGATCCAGGACATCAACGCCGAATGGCGCGGCAAGGACAAGGCGACCAACGTGCTCTCCTTTCCGGCCTTTCCGGTTCAGCCCGGCAAGATGCCCGGCCCGATGCTCGGGGACATCATCATCGCCCGGGAGACGCTGGAGCGGGAAGCGGCCGAGCTCGAAAAGAGTTTCGACGACCACCTGACCCATCTTCTGGTCCACGGTTTCTTGCATCTTCTCGGCTACGACCATATGAATAGTGCCGAAGCCGAAATTATGGAGGGGTTGGAGACTCGCATTTTGGCGCAGCTCGGCCTATCTGATCCCTACGAGGGTCAAGACCTTAAAATGGAACCATGAGCGACTTTACGACGAAGCCGGCGGCAGACGCCAAGGACTCCGAGCCATCCTCCTCTTCGGACGAGGCAGGCAGTAGTAGTCGGCCATCCGGCCGATCGCAATCCTTCTGGTCGCGCGCCGCGCGCATCCTTCGCCCGCAGCAGGGCTCGCGATTGCGCGAGGATCTCGCCGACGCGCTTATGACAGATGCAGCCGGCGACGACGCCTTTTCGCCCGACGAACGGGCGATGCTCAACAACATCCTGCGCTTTCGCGAGGTGCGCGTCGCCGACGTGATGGTGCCGCGCGCCGATATCGAGGCGGTCGACCAGAACATCACCATCGGCGAGCTGATGATCCTCTTCGAGGAATCCGGCCGCTCACGCATGCCTGTCTATGCCGATACGCTCGACGATCCGCGCGGCATGGTGCATATCCGCGACCTGCTCTCCTATGTCGCCAAGCAGGCGCGCAACAAGCGCCGCGCCTCGGCGAAGCCGTCCGTTGCCGTGCCGGCGATCGAGGTCGCGCCCGAAAACATCCAGAAGACCACGCGTTCGGCCAAGCCGAATTTCGATCTCGCCCGCGTCGACCTGCAAAAGACGCTGGCCGAGGCCGGCATCATCCGCAAGATCCTGTTCGTGCCGCCGTCGATGCTGGCGTCCGACCTGTTGCGCCGGATGCAGGTGAACCGCACGCAAATGGCGCTCGTCATCGACGAATATGGCGGCACCGACGGGCTTGCCTCGCATGAAGACATCGTCGAAATGGTGGTCGGCGACATCGACGACGAACATGACGACGAGGAGGTGATGTTCAAGCGCGTCGCCGAGGACATGTTCATCGCCGACGCCCGCGTCGAGCTGGAAGAGATCGCCCAAGCGATCGGGCCGGATTTCGACATCAGCGAGCAGGTCGACGAGGTCGATACGCTGGGCGGCCTGATTTTCTCGGCACTCGGCCGCATCCCGGTGCGCGGCGAGGTCGTCCAGGCGCTGCCGGGCTTCGAATTCCACATCCTCGACGCCGATCCGCGCCGCATCAAGCGGCTGCGCATCACCCGCAAGCGCCACGCGATCCGCCGCCGCGCCAAGGCGGATGGCGGCTCAGAGGCCGGCGACGACCGGCCGGCGGAATCGACCGCCAACTGACAGGACCCAACTGACGGGACCCAACTGACGGGACAAAGAGCCGCTTTTTTGAAAGACTGCGAATGGGTTGATTCGCGGTTTGATGGGAGTGCGCATGGAGCGGCTTGCGGACAGGGTTATCCTCGTCTGGGGTTTCAAACGGTCGCTGCTGGCTATCGCCGCCGGGGCATTCGCGGTTCTGGCGCTGCCGCCCATCGGCTTTTTCGCGGCGATGTTCCTTTCCTTCACCCTGCTCGTCTGGCTCATCGACGGGGCGGCGGCTTCGCCTGAAAGCGGCCTGATCGGCAGGCTGTGGCCGGCGTTTGCCACCGGCTGGCTATTCGGCTTCGGCTATTTCGTCGCCGGCCTCTGGTGGCTCGGCCATGCGCTGCTGATCGATCAGGAAGAATTCGCCTGGGCGCTGCCGCTGGCAATCCTCGGGTTGCCGGCCTGTCTTGCGATCTTCTACGGCCTGGCGGCCGCCCTTGCCCGCATCGTCTGGTCTGATGGCATGGGGCGGATCGCCGCGCTTGCGGCAGGCTTCGGGCTGATGGAATGGCTTCGAAGCTTCGTCCTCACCGGCTTTCCCTGGAACGCCATCGGCTACGGCATCATGCCGGTTCCGCTGATGATGCAATCGGCGCATGTGATCGGAGCGATGGGCGTAACGGCCCTTGCCGTCTTCGTCTTTTCTGCGCCTGCCCTTGCCGGGACGCGGCAAGGGGCACGGACGGGCATCGCACTCGCCGCCCTCTTCTTTGCCGCCCATCTCGGTTATGGCGCCTATGCTCTCCATCTCGCGCCGCGGCCGGACACATTGCCTGAGGACAAGCGGCCGGTGGTGCGGCTGGTGCAGCCGGCGATCGACCAGACAGCGAAAATGGATAACGACGTCGACCGCGCCGCGATCTTCGAGACGCATCTGAAGCTGTCGGCCGAAGCGCCTGACAATGGCGGGCGCAAGCCTGATATCATCGTCTGGCCGGAAACGTCGATCCCCTTCATCCTGACCGACAATCAGGATGCGCTGACCCGGATTGCCGATACGCTCGACGACAATCAGATCCTGATCGCCGGCGCCGTTCGCGCCGAGGAGATGGGACCAGGCACGCCGCCGCGCTACTATAATTCCATCTACGTGATCGACGGCCGCGGCCAGATCATCGCCGCGTCCGACAAGGTGCATCTGGTGCCCTTCGGCGAATATCTGCCCTTCGAGGACGTGCTCACCGAATTCGGCATCCAGAACGTCGTCGAGATACCGGGCGGCTTCTCGGCCGCCGCAAGCCGGCACCTGCTGGCGCTGCCCGGCGGGCTCAATCTCTATCCGCTGATCTGCTACGAGATCATTTTTCCCGGCGAAATGACCGGTGACATAAAAGACGCCAACGCGATCCTCAATATCACCAATGATGCCTGGTTTGGCGTGACGCCCGGCCCCTACCAGCATTTCCAGCAGGCGCGGGTACGGGCTGTTGAAACCGGCCTGCCGCTGATTCGCGACGCCAATAGCGGCATTTCAGCGCTGGTGAATGCACATGGGGAAATTATTGCGGGCCTCAGTCTTGGAGAAACCGGTTTCGTCGATGCAACGCTCGATAGCATCAGCGATGGAGCCGGAACGACATTCCCCCGGCAAACATACTTCTGGTTGATCGAGGCGCTGCTGATTTTGATTGCGCTAATTTCTCGCAGAGGTTTTATTTCCGGGTTGAATTGACCAAAAACCCCTAAAATTGCATAGTGATGTCAATCGGCGTTCTTAACGTATGTTTGAAGGTGGGTTCCTCACCGCTTGCAACGTGGCGTTTTGGGATGGATCAGGGGCATGCCGGTTAGAAACAGGTTGAAATTCTTAGCTAGGGCACGACCATGATTGAAAACAAGAAGAAGCCTAACCCGATCGACATCCATGTTGGCAGCCGTATTCGCCTCCGCCGTACGATGCTGGGCATGAGCCAGGAAAAGCTTGGCGAAAGCCTTGGCATCACCTTCCAGCAGATCCAGAAATACGAAAAGGGCACTAACCGCGTCGGCGCAAGCCGCCTGCAGAATATCTCGAACATCCTCAATGTTCCGGTGTCGTTTTTCTTCGAGGACGCGCCCGGCGAACATTCCAGTGGCGGCGGCGGCATGGAAGCCTCCAGCTCGAATTACGTCGTCGATTTCCTCTCCTCCTCGGAAGGACTGCAGCTCAATCGCGCCTTCGTCAAGATTTCCGATCCCAAGGTTCGCCGCAAGGTCGTGGAGTTGGTGAAAGCCCTGGCCGCTGAAGCCGACGCCGACTGACCACCCACCATCGCAGAATTCGAAAGGCGGTCGAAAGGCCGCCTTTTTTGCGTTTTTGGGGCAAAATTTGTCACTTTGCCGCAGATATAAAGATATATTTATGTCCTTCTGCGCTTGTCATCAGGCCTCGAACTGAGTACCTACTAGCTGGCTTTATTCTTTGAGGGGAATCCCGAAATGCGCGCAAATTATCTCTTTACCAGCGAATCTGTTGCCGAAGGTCATCCGGACAAGGTCTGTGACCGCATCTCCGACGAGATCGTCGATCTGGTCTACCGCGAAGCGGCCAAGACCGGCGTCAATCCGTGGGGCGTGCGCATTGCCTGCGAGACGCTGGCGACGACCAACCGTGTTGTCATCGCCGGCGAGGTCCGCCTGCCGCCGAGCCTGATGAAGAAGGACAAGGATGGCAAGGACGTCATCAATCCTTCGAAGTTCAAGGCTGCCGCCCGCCGCGCCATCAAGGATATCGGCTACGAGCAGGACGGCTTCCACTGGAAGACGGCAAAGATCGACGTGCTCCTGCACTCGCAGTCGGCGGATATCGCGCAGGGCGTCGACAGCGCCGCCGACCAGCAGGGCGACGAGGGCGCCGGCGACCAGGGCATCATGTTCGGTTATGCCTGCCGCGAAACGCCGGACCTGATGCCGGCGCCGATCTATTATTCCCACAAGATCCTGCAGCTGCTCGCAGTTGCCCGCAAGAAGGGCGACGGCGAAGTCGCCAAGCTCGGCCCCGACGCCAAGAGCCAGGTGACCGTGCGCTACGTCGACGGCAAGCCGTCGGAAGCAACCTCGATCGTGCTTTCGACCCAGCATCTCGACGAGAGCTGGGATTCGAAGAAGGTCCGCGCTGTCGTCGAGCCCTATATCCGCGAAGCGCTCGGCGAGCTGAAGATCGCCGACGATTGCAAGTGGTACATCAACCCGACCGGCAAGTTCGTCATCGGCGGACCGGACGGCGATGCGGGCCTCACCGGCCGCAAGATCATCGTCGACACCTACGGCGGTGCCGCTCCGCATGGCGGCGGTGCATTCTCCGGCAAGGACACGACGAAGGTCGACCGTTCGGCCGCCTATGCCGCCCGCTATCTTGCCAAGAACGTCGTTGCCGCCAGCCTTGCTGACCGCTGCACAATCCAGCTCTCTTACGCCATCGGTGTTGCTCAGCCGCTGTCGATCTATGTCGACCTGCACGGTACCGGCAATGGCATCAGCGAGGATCAGGTCGAAGCCGCGATCCGCCAGAACATGGACCTGTCGCCGACCGGTATCCGCCGTCATCTCGACCTCAACAAGCCGATCTACGCCAAGACGTCGGCTTATGGCCATTTCGGCCGCAAGGCCGGCCGCGACGGCTCGTTCTCCTGGGAGCGCACCGACCTCGTGAAGGCGCTCAAGGAATCCGTTAAGACCAAAGCCGCTGCATGACGGATATGGAACGCCGGGGGCGGGCGACCGAAGCCTTCTTCGGTCGCCGCAAGGGTAAGGCCCTGCGCGAACAGCAGGCCGAGACGCTGAACAGTCTCCTGCCGGCATTCCTGATCGATCTCTCGGCGGCTCCGCCGGAGCCGCTGACTTCCCTCTTCCCGGTTCCGGTCGAAAAATTACGGCTGGAGATCGGTTTCGGCGGCGGCGAGCACCTGATCCACCGCGCGCTGGAGACGCCTTCGACCGGCTTCATCGGCGTCGAACCCTTCGTCAATTCCATGCAGAAGCTGCTGTCGCGCGTCGGTGAGACGGGTGCCTCCAATATCCGCGTCTATAATGACGACGCGACGCAACTGCTCGACTGGCTGCCGGACGGCGCACTCGATCAGATCGACCTGCTCTATCCCGATCCCTGGCCGAAGCGGAAGCACTGGAAGCGGCGTTTCGTCTCGAAAACCAATCTCGACCGTTTTCATCGCGTGCTGAAACCCGGCGGCCTGTTCTGCTTCGCCTCCGACATCGATACCTATGTAAACTGGACGCTGATCAAGTGCCGCAACCATGGCGGTTTCGACTGGATAGCCGACAATGCAGCCGATTGGCTGACGCCCTATGAGGGCTGGCCGAGCACGCGTTACGAGGCCAAGGCGCGCCGCGAGGGCCGGTCTTCGGCCTATCTGACGTTCAGGAAGATCTGAGGCAGTCGGCAAGTCGGCAAACGCGCCCATGATGTTCCTCACGTGAGCAATCGCGTAGGACGCTGATCTGATGGTTCCCGACAGCGACAAAAAACCGAACTGAAGGAGTTGCGCCCTGCCTTGCGACGCGTAGAGTTCCGCCGTCGGACCGGTTGCCATTAGCGCTCACGCGGCTATTTTCTGTGCTGGCCACCCTCCTCTCAATCGAAGAGAGACAATGACCGGGAGCAAGTCATGTGCCGAAATATAAAACCCCTGTTCAATTTCGATCCGCCAGCGACGGACGACGAGATCCACGATGCCGCGCTCCAGTTCGTGCGCAAGGTGAGCGGAACGACTAAACCGTCGAAGCGCAATGAGGTCGCATTCGAGCACGCGGTCAATTCCATCGCGGCATGTGCCCGCGAGCTGCTCGATTCGCTGGAAACGTCTCAACCTCCTCGTGATCGCGAAGAGGTAGCGGCAAAGGCGCGCGCGAGAACGGCGGTCCGGTTCGCTTAAGGAAACCCGGTCACGCACATCTCAATCAAGCTCAAGTGGTCTTGACGGTCAGTGCAGGCTGACCGTCTTCAATTCGTCCTCGGCAGCCTTGAAAAAGGTGCTGGAGCGGTTGTCCGTCAAAAGGATCGGCGTGCCGTCGGCGCCGAAAAGTGCCCAGAGATCGACGTTCGGATCGATATCCGGCGCCTCGGGAAAGCACTTGGCGACCTCATCGGTCCGCATTTTTCTGATATAGGCGACCTCGCCGTTGCCGATGTGGGCAAGCTCGGATTTGGTCAAGTGAGACGTGGCTTCTTTCATCAACATTCCTGTTCCTCCGGGAGAAGGGACCAACGGTTCGACAAACCGTTGTGCTACTCTGAGACCGAAATGTTAATTTTCTTGACCATGCGCGCGGGTTCCGGACGAATTAGATCGACGGAGAGCAGACCGTTCTTCAGGGCCGCACCCAACACCTGCATCCCGTCGGCAAGAACGAAAGTACGCTGGAACTGACGGGCGGCGATACCGCGATAAAGATAGTCCCGCTCACCCTGTTCGACCTGGCGGCCGCGGATCAGCAGCTGGTTCTCCTCAATGGAGACATCGAGTTCCTCCTCGCTGAAGCCGGCCACGGCAAGGGTGATGCGCAGACGTTCCGGCGCGCCGGTGTCGGCGGCGATGCGTTCGATATTATAAGGCGGATATCCGTCACTCGCCTTGGAAATGCGCTCCAGCGTCTTTTCCATGGCATCGAAGCCCAGAAGCAGCGGGCTGGCGAAAGGGGTAATGCGGCTCATTTTTTTCAAGTCCTTGATGCAAGCGACCATCCCGGACCTCAAGTGCAGCATCCGGATGCCGCTAATATGGGGACAGAATCCCGGCGCCGCAAGGCATCGGCCGAGAGGTGCCGGCGTCACCTCTCGATTTTAAGGTGATGGCGTCAGGCTCTTTCCTTGACAAAGCGTCAGCTGACTCGCATCAAAACATGCCCGCGCCGAATGTGCTGATTTGAGACGGGACGTGAAGAAATCGGTACATGCCGACAACATGCAGTGCGAGGATGGAACGATCGGAATGGCAAGCGCAAGAAAGATCATCATCGACACGGATCCCGGCCAGGACGACGCGGCCGCCATCATGCTTGCCTTCGGCAGCCCTGATGAGCTGGAGGTGCTGGGGATCACGACAGTCGCCGGCAATGTGCCGCTTTCGCTCACCAGCCGCAATGCGCGCATCGTCTGCGAGCTCTGCGGCCGGGCGGAGACGAAGGTTTTCGCCGGCGCCGACGCGCCGATCGCTCGCAAGCTGGTGACCGCCGAACATGTGCATGGCAAAACTGGCCTCGACGGTCCGGATCTCGACGAGCCGACGATGGCGCTGCAGCCCGGCCATGCCGTCGACTTCATCATAGAGACGCTGCGCCGCGAGCCGGAAGGCACGGTGACGCTGTGTACGCTCGGGCCGCTCACCAATATCGGCATGGTCTTCCAGAAGGCGCCCGACATCGCCCCCCGCATCCGCGAACTGGTGATGATGGGCGGCGGCTTTTTCGAGGGCGGCAACATCACGCCGGCGGCCGAGTTCAACATCTATGTCGACCCAGAGGCGGCCGATATCGTCTTCCGCTCGGGCGTTCCGATCGTGATGATGCCGCTTGACGTGACGCATCAGTTGCTGACCCGCAAGGACCGGGTGCAGCACATGGCCGAGATCGGCACGGCGCCGGCAAAGGCCATGGTCGAGATGCTGGAATTCTTCGAACGCTTCGACATCGAGAAATACGGTTCCGACGGCGGGCCGCTGCACGACCCGACCGTCGTCGCCTACCTGCTGAAGCCGGAGCTTTTCAAAGGCCGGGAGTGCAATGTCGAGATCGAGGTCCAGTCCGAACTCACGGTCGGCATGACCGTCGTCGACTGGTGGCATGTGACCGAGCGCAAGCGCAATGCCAGGGTCATGCGCCATGTCGATGCGGACGGCTTCTTCAATCTGCTGATCGAACGCTTCGCCCGCATCTAAAGCTTTGGTTTCCCTTCCTCGAGGAGGAAGGAAACGATCTCAAGCGTCCTTCTCGTCGAAGACGGAGTTGGTTTCGGCTTCGGCCGGCTTCGGGCCGCCCTTGGCGACGCCGACCATGGCTGGGCGCAGCACGCGCTCGCCGATGGTGAAGCCTGCTTGCACGACCTGGACGACCGTGTTGTTCGGCACGTCCGGGTTCGGCACCTCGAACATCGCCTGATGGAAATTCGGATCGAACTTCTGGCCAACCGGCTCCAGCTTGCGAACGCCGTGGCGCTCAAGAGCCGACAGCATGGCGCGCTCGGTCATCTCGACACCCTCGATCAGCGTGCTCAGGCCGGCATCGGCAGCAGCCTTGGTCTCCGGAGGTATGGCATCAAGGGCGCGGCGCAGATTGTCGGAGACGGCGAGCATGTCGCGCGCGAAACCCGCGACGGAATAGGACTTGGCATCCTTCACCTCGCGCTCGGTGCGGCGGCGCAGATTGTCCATCTCGGCAGCAAGGCGCAGATAACGGTCACGCAGTTCGCCGTTTTCGGCTTTCAGAAGCTCGATCGGGTCCGGCTGGGCGGGCTCTTGCTGCGCAGTTTCGTTCTCGACGTAGGCGGCGGCGTCGGCTGCGGCATCGGCCGCAGTTGCGTCAGGTCCGTTTTTCGTCGTGTCATCGGTCATGACGGTCTCCGGTTGGTGTCTTCAGATGCGCCCGATATCGAGGTTTGACCGAAAAAAATCAAGTCTGCGTGACAAAGAAGCGAAAATTCCGCGTGACTGATAGCTGCGCGTCAAAGCTGATTGCGCGAAAGGCGGGAGACGAGCTGGGCCGTATAGTCCACCATCGGCACGATGCGGGAATAATTGAGCCGCGTCGGGCCGATGACGCCGACGGCACCGACAATGCGATCGTCGTCGTCACGATAGGGCGCGACGATGAGCGACGAGCCGGACAGCGAGAAGAGCTTGTTTTCCGAACCGATGAAGATGCGCACGCCCGAACCGCTTTCGGCGAGATTGAGGATCTCGATCAGGCTGTCCTTCTTCTCGAGATCGTCGAACAGCAGGCGAAGCCGGTCGAGATCCTCGGCGCCGGCGAGCCCTTCGAGCAGGTTGGCGCGACCGCGGATGATCAGCTGCGTCGGCTTTCCCTCGTCAGGGCTGCCGGCCCAGACAGCGATGCCGCGCTCGACCAGATCGCGCGACAGGGCATCAAGCTCGTGACGGACGTCGTCTTTCAACCGGCTTAATTGTTTGCGGAGCTCCGGCAGGGTCTGGCCGGACATATGGGCATTGAGGAAATTCGCCGCTTCCGTCAACTGCGAGGAGGTGACGCCCGCCGGCAGTTCGATGATGCGGTTTTCCACCTGATCGTGATCGCCGACGAGCACGGCCAGCGCCTTTGTCGGTTCGAGCCGGATGAATTCGACATGTTTCAGCACTGGATCGCTTTTCGAGGTGATGACGAGGCCGGCGCCGCGCGAAATGCCAGATAACATGCGGCTTGCCTCGTTCATCATCGATTCGACGGGATTGCCGCCGCTTTCGGCCCGCACCTGGCGGTCGATGCTGGCGCGCTCCTCGGCGGAGAGGTCGCCGACCTGCATGAAGGCATCGACGAAGAAGCGCAGGCCGATCTGGGTCGGCAGCCGGCCGGCGCTGACATGCGGCGAATAGATCAGGCCGAGCTCCTCGAGATCGCTCATAACGTTGCGCACCGAGGCCGGCGACAGCGACATCGGCAGGATACGGGACAGGTTGCGCGAACCGAGCGGCTCGCCGCTTTCCAGATAACCTTCGACGATGCGACGAAAAATTTCCCTGGAGCGCTCGTCCAGCGCAGCTACGGCATCCGAAACCGACGTCGACCTGATGCCCATGAAGCTTTCGAACCCGTGCTGATGATACTTCCCGAAAATATAGTCAAACTAACACCCGTGGCAAAAGGGAATTTGCAAATGAGCGCCGCCAATCGTAGAAGCGGTCAAATAAACCCCAGGAGATAAGAATGCGGCCTTCAGGCAGAAAAATCGACCAGATGCGCAAGGTCTCGTTCGAGCGCAATTTTTCCAAGCATGCGGAAGGCTCCTGCCTGGTGAAGTTCGGCGATACGCATGTGCTCTGCACGGCGAGCCTCGAAGAAAAGACGCCACCATGGCTGCGCAATACCGGCAAGGGCTGGGTCACGGCCGAATACGGCATGCTGCCGCGGGCGACCGGCGAACGCATGAAGCGCGAGGCCGCCGCCGGCAAGCAGGGCGGCCGCACCCAGGAAATCCAGCGGCTGATTGGACGGTCGCTGCGCGCCGTCGTCGACCTGCAGGCGCTCGGCGAACGGCAGATCACGCTCGATTGCGACGTCATCCAGGCCGATGGCGGCACACGGACCGCCTCGATCACCGGCGGCTGGATCGCGCTTTACGACTGCCTGAAATGGATGGAAAGCCGGAACATGATCAAGGTCGACCGGGTCCTGAAGGATCACGTCGCCGCCATTTCCTGCGGTATCTTCGCCAGCCAGCCGGTGATCGATCTCGATTACCTCGAGGATTCCTCGGCCGAGACCGATGCGAACTTCGTCATGACGGGCACCGGCGGGATCGTCGAGATCCAGGGCACGGCCGAAGGCACGCCGTTCAGCGAAGGCGAATTCACCTCGCTGATGCAGCTTGCCAGAAACGGAATCGGCGAACTCGTGGCGCTGCAGAAGCAAGTCGTCGAAGGATGAACCCCATGCTGGAAGGCATGTTGGAAACGGCGCTCTATGCGCGGGATCTGGATAAGGCCGAGACGTTCTACGAAGACGTTCTCGGGCTTGAAAAGATCGCCCGCGCCGCCAACCGGCATGTCTTCTTCCGCTGCGGGCCAGGCGTTCTCCTGATCTTCAATCCCGAGGAAACGGTGAAGCCGCCGGCGCCGGAAGCGCTGCAGGTGCCGCCGCACGGCACGACCGGCCAGGGCCATGCCTGTTTCCGGGTATCCGGCCGCAATATCGATGCCATGGCCGAACGGCTGACGGCGGCGGGCGTGGCGATCGAATCCGAAGTGCGCTGGCCGAACGGCGGCCGCTCGATCTATTTCCGCGATCCTGCCGGCAACAGCCTGGAATGCGCGGAGGCTAAAATCTGGGGCATCGAACAGGACATCTGAATGCGCAAGCTTGAAACGAAGACCATCGTCGTCGCCAGCCACAATGCCGGCAAGATCCGTGAGATCCAGGAATTGATCGGGCCGCTTGGCTTCACCGCCAAATCGGCCGCCGAGCTGAATTTCGTCGAACCGGATGAGACGGGCACGAGCTTCGAGGAGAATGCGACGATCAAGGCAATCGCCTCGGCCAATGCCGCCGGCATGCCGGCGCTGTCGGACGATTCCGGGCTGGTGGTCGACGCGCTCGGCGGCGATCCCGGTGTCTACACCGCCAATTGGGCGGAGAGGGCCGACGGCACGCGTGATTTCGACATGGCGATGGCCAAGGTGGAAAAGGCGCTGCAGGATGTGGGCGCGACACAGCCGGAACAGCGCAGGGCGCGTTTCATCAGCGTGCTCTGCCTTGCCTGGCCGGATGGGCATACGGAGCTGTTTCGCGGCGAGGTGGAAGGCAGCGTCGTCTGGCCGCCGCGCGGCACGCAAGGCTTCGGCTACGATCCGGTCTTCCAGCCCGAGGGCTACGACATCACCTTCGGCGAAATGAGCGGCGAGGAAAAACACGGCTGGAACGTCGGCAAGCCGCAAGCGCTGTCGCACCGGGCCCGCGCCTTCAAACTCTTTGTTGAAACCTGCCTGGAGGCATAAGGACGGTCCGTGGTCAATTTCGACACGCCAAGCAGCTCGCGCGACGCGGCTCTGCTGCCCGATACCGGCGAGCCGGGTTTCGGCGTCTATGTGCATTGGCCCTTCTGCGCGGCGAAGTGTCCCTATTGCGACTTCAACAGCCATGTGCGCCACCAGCCGGTGGATCAGGAGCGCTTTACAGCAGCCTTCCTGAAGGAGATGGCGGCAGTCCGGGCGATCAGCGGCCCGAAGACGGTGACGAGCATCTTCCTGGGGGGCGGCACGCCCTCGCTGATGAAGCCGGAAACGGTTTCCGCCATTCTCGACGGCATTGCGCGGCACTGGCATGTGCCTGATGGCATCGAGATCACCATGGAGGCCAACCCTTCGAGCGTCGAGGCCGAACGCTTCCGCGGCTACCGGGCGGCCGGCGTCAATCGCGTCTCGCTCGGCGTGCAGGCGCTGAACGACCGGGATCTGAAATTCCTCGGCCGGCTGCATGATGTCGCCGACGCGCTTAAGGCGATAAGGCTGGCCCGCGACATCTTTCCGCGCATGTCCTTCGATCTGATCTATGCCCGGCCCGACCAGACCATCGGGGAATGGGAAAAGGAGCTGAAAGAGGCGATCTCCTATGCGGTCGACCATCTTTCGCTCTATCAGCTGACCATCGAGGAAGGCACGCCGTTCTACGGCCTGCACAAGGCCGGCAAGTTGATCGTGCCGGACGGCGAGCAATCGGCATTGCTCTATGAGGCGACGCAGGAGATCACGGCGCGCGAGGGCATGCCGGCCTATGAGGTTTCCAATCATGCCCGGCCGGGGGCTGAAAGCCGGCATAACCTGACCTACTGGCGCTACGGCGATTATGCCGGCATCGGCCCGGGCGCCCACGGCCGGCTGACGCGTGGGCCGGAGAAGCTCGCGACGGCGACCGAGCGCAAGCCCGAAACCTGGCTCGACATGGTCGAGCGTGATGGGCACGGCATTCTCGACGAGGAGCGACTCGGCTTCGAGGAACAGTCCGACGAGCTGCTGCTGATGGGGCTGCGGCTCAGGGAAGGCGTCGATCTCGCCCGCTGGCAGCAGCTATCGGGCCGTGACCTCGACCCGAAACGCGAGGAATTCCTGCTCGAACACAAATTCATCGAGCGGATCGGCAATTCACGCCTGCGCTGCACGCCCTCAGGCATGCTGATCCTCGATTCCGTCGTCGCCGATCTCGCCTGCTGATATCATAAGACGAATGGATTTGCAGCGCGACGGCATCGATGTTGCTGCCGTGCCGGAAGGCAGTCTCAGCCGTGGCTGGTGGCACCGGCCTTGAAGAGGCTGCCGGTCGGTGTCTTCAAAAACATCTCCAGCGGAATATGCTCCTGGTGCAGGAAGCCGGTCGCCGGCAGCAGGCCGTCGCGGACCATCTCGATGACGGCGACGACGGAGGCTGACGTCGTCCAGGCGATCGCCGTGCGGCGCGCCCCGGCAATCTCGATCGGATAATAGGCGCGCACGAACTCCTTGCGGCGCAGGCTGCCATTTTCGGTCCCCTCGGCGGCGACATGGACATAGACGACATCGTCTTCAACCGGCGGCTTGGCATTGGTCAGGATCTCGCCGGCGAGCTTGCGCTTGTCGCGCATCAGCAGCTCGTGGAAGAAGAAGTTCATCAGCTCCATATGGCCGGGATAACGCATGGTCTTGTAATCGAGATTGTCGATCTTGCCGAGCATGGTGTCGCACATGGTGCCAAGGCCGCCCGACGTCGTGAAGGCTTCGAGCTTGACGCCGCCGACATAGACGGTCTCGTGCCATTCCATCGGCGAGACGAGCTTGCGCACACCGCCCTCGATGACCTCGCAGTCATTCAGATATTCGTTGACGACGCCCTCGGGCGACCAGTTGAAGGCGTAGCCGAGCAGCCCGGTCGGATGCTGCGGCAGGGCGCCGACACGCATGCGGATCGACCGGCAGCGATCGAAGCCGTCGGCCAGGCTTGCGCCGACGATGCCGACGAAACCCGGCGCCAGGCCGCATTGCGGTGCCATCAGGCCGCGTGATGTCTTCGACAGCTCGATGATGAAATTGGTTGTGGGAACGTCTTCGGTCAGATCGAAATAATGAATACCGGCAAGATGGGCGGCGCGCGCCAATTCGATGTTCAAATGATAGGGCAGGCAGGAGAGCACCGCCTCGACATTCGAGAGCAGTTCGCCGATCACTTGCGGATCGGAGATATCGCCGGTGCGGCACTTGAAGGGGACGTCGCTCAGCGGCAATTGCGCGTCGACGCCGATGACCTCGAAGCCCCCTTCATGCAAAAGCGTCGCCGCCAGCCGTCCGACCTTGCCCAGGCCGAGAACGGCGATCTTTTCGAAACTCATTCATTCCTCCCACGCGCCGTTTTGGCGCTTCAGTCTTTGACATGCACGTCATGCGCGGGAGGTATAGAATAAAAAACTTATAAAGGAAAACGGCCGGAATCACTTCCGGCCGTGGATTTTTCGGAAAAACTAGGCGATTATTCGTTGATCAGGCGCTTCAGAAGCTCGACTTCATGCGAAAGCTTGGTGTCTCCCGAAATCAGCTCCTCGATCTTGCGCACGGCATGCAAAACGGTCGTGTGATCGCGCCCGCCGAACCGGCGGCCGATCTCCGGGAAGGAGCGCGGCGTCAGCGTCTTCGACAGATACATGGCGATCTGGCGCGGCTTGACGATGACGCGGGTGCGGCGGTTCGACACCAGTTCCTGGCGCGAGACGTTGTAGTGCCTTGCGACGATGCGCTGGATATCCTCGATGCGCACACGGCGGGGCTCGCCGGAGCCGACCAGATGGGCGAGCAGCTCGTCGACGCGTTCGATCGACAGGTTCGGCTCGAAGGAGCGCCGGAAGACCAGCTGGTTGAAGGCGCCTTCGAGTTCGCGGCCGCTGGCCGTGACGTTGCGGGCGACATGCTGGAGCAGTTCGGCCGGAATATCGAGCGACGGATCTTCGAGCCGGGCGACAGCCAGGCGACGCTTGAGGATTTCGAGACGCATCTCGTAATCCGGCGCATCGAATTCGATCGCCACACCGCCCTGCAGGCGCGAGCGAACGCGGGGGTCGAGCGACTCCAGCTCCCAGGGCGCACGGTCGGCTGCAACGACGACCTGCTTGGCGCTGTCGAGCAGCATGTTCAGGAGATGGCAGAATTCATGCTGGATCATCTTGCCCTGCAGGAACTGCATGTCGTCGATGATCAGGAGGTCGATGTTGCGCAGCGAATCCTTCAGCGTCAGCGCATCATTGTCGCGGATCGCGGTGGCAAAGCGCCACATGAAATATTCGGCCGTCAGATAGACGACGCGCAGAGCCCGCGGGTTCTGTACTGCCGCATTAGCGACCGCCTGCAGCAGGTGGGTCTTGCCGAGGCCGACAGTCGAATGAATGAAGAGCGGGTTGAAGCGCACAGCGCCCTGACCAGCTTCCGCAATCGTCTTAGCAGCCGCAAGTGCGACCCGGTTCGAGCTGCCTTCGACGAAGGTGTCGAAGGTAAAACGGCTATCGAGCGGCGAACCGAAGAGCGGCGAGCCAAAGCTTGCTGGCCTTGCGGCGGCAACAGCCGAAACCGCCTGCTGGACGGCCTGACCGGCCGGCTGCGCGCTTGTCGGGCGGCGCATCTGCGTGGGGGCGGCTGGTTCCGGCGCGACCGCCTCATCGAGCGCCTTGGTGCCGTGGCGCGTTGCCGTGCGCACCAGGACTTCGATTTTCAGAATTTCCGGATCCTCGGCCTGGAACAGACCGGTGATGAGATCGAGATAACGATTGTTGATCCACGACTTCAGGAAGGTCGTGGGGACCGAAAGGCGAACGACGCTCTTCGATACCGAATGCAGCTTCAGTCTGGCAAACCAGCTGGCATAGACGTCAGGACCGACCTGGGCCTTCAAGCGCGCGCTGACGCGCTCAAACAAAATGCTCTGCTTCATTTCCGCCTTTGCTTCGCCCACTTCGAGGCGAATGGATCCGAACGTCTGCGGTGCCGCATCCCCATTGTCGAGCCCGCCCGTCGTCATCGTATTCATCTGCATAATGCCGCCTTTCAATTCCACCGGGCGGCATCCGCTAAAACAGCCGCCCGATCAATCCCCGCTTTGGCGGGCTGACGGATCCTCATGAGCCGCTCGCCTGCCGGTTCACTCAAAACACTGGCCCCTCAACGGGACCGACGCAGAACTCCGTTGCAGGGGCCGCATTCATGCGGCAACCTTCATCGGCCTTCCGTGTCAGGCTGGCGATCGAACCTCGTTTTCGGCCGACCAGCCCGAACCCAATATTACTTTACCTTCTCCGGCGGCCTCGCCTTAAACGTGTGGCCACTGAAGGCACAAAACATCCCCGCTCCGTAACAGCCACGTTACGGCTCAAATCCGTCGAGTGCTTGAAAAGACGGAAGCGCAAGGCTCCGTAACAAAAGGCACAAGCTCATCGCCCTGCCGACGTGGCAGTTAAAACCGAGCCTCTGCAGGTGATGTCCGCGCCCTCTGTTGGAAGCCATTTAGGCAGGATCAAAGGGCAATATCAACGATGAATTTTACGCAAAATTAACAAGCGGCCATTGACTCCGCCTGCCCTTTTCGGGCGTCACACCAGCGTCAAAAAAGAATCGCAGTTGAATCAAAGAGATTCCCCCGTTCGGGCTATTTTGACACGCATTGAAAGAAAAAAAATAAAATCCTCTTGACTCCCCTGTGGTCCGGGAAGCTTGGGGCAGAGTCGCGCAGTGCAAAAGCATCCTTGCGCAAGCCTTTGTTTTTAAACAATTTTTCCTGTCATGGCGCTGACACGAAACAGTCTTGAGATTAACCATGCAGGGGCTGATCGGTTGAATCGAAAAAGCCCGGTAAAATTACCGGGCTAATCATAAAGAAGAAGTCGTTAACGGAAGATTACGCGGTCGTGGTGGCCGAAAGAGCCTTCACACGAGCGGCCAGGCGCGAGACCTTGCGAGATGCCGTGTTGGAATGCAGCACACCCTTGCTGGCAGCGCGGGCAAGCTCGGGCTGAGCCGCCAGGAAAGCTTCCTTCGCCTTGGCGGCGTCACCGGAGGCGATGGCCTCTTCGACCTGGCGAACGAAAGTACGAACGCGCGAGCGACGAGCCTTATTGACGTCGGTACGGCGGGCGATCTTGCGGGTCGCTTTTTTCGCCGAAGTTGTATTGGCCATGGATGCCTCTCTCAAGAATTCGAACAAACTCCGCCATTACCGCGGGCCCTGCGGCCACAAAATCCAGCAATGCGGGAGCAATCGCGGAAAACCAAACCGGCTTTCCGAACCGTGGGCGGGCATATAACTCTAAAGCCGGCCCACGTCAACGCGGATTTTCAAGCTTTACCACCGGCAAGCGCCTAAAAGCATTCAACGGTGCGTAAAAGCAGGTTTGCGCTTCTCGACGAAGGCCGCCATGCCTTCTTTCTGGTCGTCCGTGGCAAAGAGACTGTGAAACAGGCGGCGCTCGAAACGCAAGCCCTCCTCCAGCGTGGTCTCGAATGCGCGGTTGACCGCCTCCTTGGCCATCATCACCGAGGGGCGCGAAAGCGAAGCGATCTTTTCGGCCGCCGCCAACGCCTCGTCGATGAGACGCTCGGGCGCCACCACACGCGAAACGAGTCCCGATCGTTCGGCTTCCGCCGCATCCATCATGCGGCCGGTCAGGATGAGATCCATTGCCTTCGCCTTGCCGACGGCGCGCGTCAGCCGCTGCGAGCCGCCCATGCCGGGAATGACACCTAGGGTGATTTCCGGCTGGCCGAACTTCGCCGTCTCCGAGGCGATGACGAAATCGCACATCATGGCGAGCTCACAGCCGCCGCCGAGCGCAAAACCGCTGACGGCAGCGATCACCGGCTTGCGTGCCTTGGCGACTTCATCCCAGCCGCTGATGAAATCACTCTTATAGATATCGGCGAACTCAAGCGGCTGCATCTCCTTGATATCGGCGCCGGCAGCAAAGGCGCGCTCGGAACCGGTCAGCACGATCGCCCCGACCGTCTCGTCGGCGTGGAAGGCGGCATAGGCCTCTTTCAGTTCCTTCAGGACGGTGGAATTCAGCGCGTTTAGCGCCTGCGGGCGGTTCAGCGTGACGAGGCCGACATTGCCTCGGGTTTCGACGATCAGGGTCTCATAGGCCATGCTGTTCTCCCGGTTTCTCACTCTTAACGTCTGGCAAGCTTACTTCTGGCAGGTGGCGCAATAGAAGGTGGAGCGACCCGCCTGGGCGATGCGGGCGACCGTACCGCCGCAGCCGGGCGTGCGGCAAGCCTGACTTTCGCGATCATAAGCGGAGAAGGAATGTTGGAAATAGCCGAGCGATCCGTCGGTCTGGATGTGGTCGCGCAGCGATGATCCGCCGGCGGCGATCGCATCGGCGATGACGTCGCGGATCGAGGCGACGAGCAGGTCGAGCTGCGCCTTCGGCCGGCCAGTCGCCGTCACAAGCGTACCGGCGGCGCGGATCGGCGAAAGATGTGAGCGCCACAGCGCCTCGCAGACATATATATTGCCGAGACCGGCAATGTTCTTCTGGTCAAGCAGCGCACTCTTCAGCGGCTGCGCCTTGTCCCGGAAGCGTTCGGCCAGATAGGCGGCGCTGAGCTCGTTTCCCGTCGGCTCCGGGCCGAGATCGCGGAAGAAGGGATGGGCGGCGAGATCGGCACGTCCCACCATATCCATGAAGCCGAAACGGCGCGGATCGTTATAGACGACGCGGCGGGGGCCGCTTGCCGCTTGCAGATGGAAGATGACATGATCGTGCTTCTCGTCCTTCGAGCGGGCATGGTGAAATTCGCCCGGCACGCCGGAGGCGGCCCCCTCCTCGATGCGAAACGAACCGGACATGCCGAGATGCGAAATCAGCGTGTTGCCGTCGTCGAGATCGACCAGCAGATATTTGGCGCGGCGGCCAAGGCCGACGATGGTGCGGCCGGAAACCCTGTCCGCGAAAGCGTCGGGAAAGGGGAAGCGCAGATCGCCGCGGCGCAGCTCCAGCCTGGTGACGCGCGTGCCCTCCATCGCCGGCGTCAGGCCGCGTTTCACCGTTTCGACTTCTGGCAATTCCGGCATCTTAACCCATCTATCTGTAACGTGTTTCAACCGACGACGATGTGCGCTATAGCGCCAGTGTGCCGCGGAAAACGCGGCCCATAGATAACGTCGCGCGCGGTCTTTCGCTATGGCCGTCGCGCCCGAATCGTCAGGAACGGAGCAGTCTGATGTCAGAAAGCCGCACTTCCGCCGATGGCGGCATGGAGACCTCCTACGGCTTCCGCGAGGTGCCCGACGGCCAGAAGCAGGGCCTGGTCAACCAGGTGTTCCACAAGGTCGCCAAGCGCTACGACATCATGAACGACGTTATGTCGATGGGCATGCACCGCGCCTGGAAGGATGCGATGATCTCGGCGCTGAACCCGCGCAAGGAGCCTGGCTACAAGGTACTCGACGTTGCCGGCGGCACGGGTGATATCGCCTTCCGCATCGTCGAGGCGTCGGGCAGACAGGCGCATGCCACGGTGCTCGACATCAACGGTTCGATGCTCGGCGTCGGCGCCGAGCGGGCGGAAAAGAGGAAGCTTTCGGGCAATCTCACCTTCATCGAGGCGAATGCCGAGGAACTGCCTTTCGAGGCAGGCAGCTTCGACGCCTATACGATCGCCTTCGGCATCCGCAACGTGCCGAGGATCGATGTCGCGCTGTCTGAGGCCTATCGCGTCTTGAAGCGTGGCGGGCGGCTGCTGGTGCTGGAATTTTCCGAAGTCGATATGCCGCTTCTCGACAGGATCTACGACGCCTGGTCGTTCAACGCCATTCCGCAATTCGGCAAGGCGATCACCGGCGATGCCGAACCCTACCAATATCTGGTGGAATCGATCCGCAAATTCCCGAACCAGGAGAATTTCGCGGCGATGATCCGCCAGGCTGGCTTCTCACGCGTCACCTACACCAATTATACCGGCGGCATCGCCGCACTCCATTCCGGCTGGAAGCTCTGAGGGATGATGCAGGCTACACGCTTTCCTTCATTCCTGTCCGTGGCCCCTTCGCAAGCAGGCCAGCCTGCATGAGCACTTTCGGCGCCTATTTCCGCCTTTGGCGCGTCGGCTGGGTGCTCGTGCGTGAGGGTGTCGTGTCAGCCCTTCCTTCCGAAGGGCTGCCGCCTCCGGTCGCGCTCGCCAAATCCTTCGTCACGATTTTCGAGCGAAGCAAGGCGCGGCACCAGAAGCGCAGCGACCGGTTGGCCCAGGCCGTCGAGCGGCTCGGTCCCTCCTATGTGAAGATCGGGCAGTTCCTGGCGACGCGGCCGGATGTCGTCGGCGTCGAATTCGCCAACGACCTGTCGCAGCTTCAGGACCGGATGGCCTTCTTTCCCTCGGCCGCCGCCAAGGCCAATATCGAAGGCTCGCTCGGACGGCCGATCAGCGAGCTCTATGCGAGCTTCGGTGATCCGATCGCCGCCGCCTCGATCGCGCAGGTGCATCCGGCCGAGGTCGATAGCGCCGAGGGCCGGAAGAAGGTCGCCGTCAAGATCGTGCGGCCCGGCGTACGCCAGCGCTTTGCCCATGACATCGAGGCGATGTATCTCGTTGCCCATATGCAGGAGCGTTTCCTGCCGTCCAGCCGGCGGCTGCGGCCGGTCGAGGTGACGAAGACGCTGGAGCAGACGACCAAGGTGGAGATGGATCTTCGCCTGGAGGCGGCCGCCCTTTCCGAGATCGCCGAGAATACCGAACGGGATCCCGGCTTTCGCGTGCCGAAGGTCGACTGGGAACGCACCGGGCGCGACGTCATCACCATGGAGTGGATCGACGGCACGCGGATGTCCGATGTCGAGGGCCTGCGCGCGGCGGGCCACGACCTCAACCTGCTTGCCGATACGCTGATCCAGTCGTTCCTGCGCCACACGCTGCGCGACGGCTTCTTCCATGCCGACATGCATCCGGGCAATCTCTTCGTCGATGCGGGCGGCATGATCGTCGCCGTCGACATGGGCATCGTCGGGCGGCTGGGCAAGAAGGAGCGGCGGTTCCTCGCCGAAATCCTCTATGGTTTCATCACCCGCGACTATATCCGCGTCGCCGAGGTACATTTCGAGGCCGGCTATGTGCCCGGCCACCACAATGTTGAAAGCTTCGCCCAGGCGATCCGGGCGATCGGCGAGCCGATCCATGGACAGCCGGCCGAGACGATCTCGATGGGCAAGCTGCTGACGCTGCTGTTCGAAGTGACCGAACTCTTCGACATGGCGACACGGCCCGAGCTGGTGATGCTGCAGAAGACCATGGTCGTGGTCGAAGGCGTGTCGCGCATGCTCAATCCACGCTTCAATATGTGGAAGGCCTCCGAGCCTGTCGTCGGCGACTGGATCCGCACCAATCTCGGTCCGAAGCGGATCGCCACCGATCTCAAGGACGGGCTGAAGGCGGCGGTCAAGCTCGCCGAAGCCGTGCCGGAAATCGCGGCAAAAACCGAAAAATTCCACCACCAGCTGCTGCATATGAGCGAGCACGGCTTACGTTTCGACGCTGAGACGGCGGAAGCGATCGGCAAGGCCGAAGCGCGGCACAACCGCTCGGCCAAAATCGCCTTATGGGTCATCGCCTTGACGCTTCTCTACATTGCCTGGATGCTGAGCTGACCGCCTGCCAAAAACATGCTGTGTTCGGCATTTGGGATATCCCATGTGACGGATGGCTCGCTTAGTCTCGCGTTCCGAGCATGATGCCGAAAAATGTGAGCGGTTTTCGGGCGACATCATGCTCTGAATCCTGTTTTAGGGAGATAGGCACATGAAGCACGAACGCCCTGGCATCGAACTTTCCGGACGGCCGCTCGGTTTTGCCGAGATGGTGACGATCGGGGCGGGCAAGGCTGCGATTTCGGCTTCGGCGACGGGCATGGCCCGCATCGCGATCGCCCGCGAGGTCGTCGAGGACGCGATCGCCTCCGGCATGCCCGTCTACGGCTCAACGACAGGCGTGGGCGCCATGAAGGATGTGGAGTGGTCGGCCGACGAACTCGACACTTTCAATCTCGGCCTGGTGCGTGCCCATCATTTCGGCACCGGCACCCCCTTTTCCTGCAATGTCGTGCGCAATGCCATGGCGATCCGTATCAACACGGCGCTGACCGGCCAGGTCGGCTGCACGCCGGAGCTGATCCAGGCCTATATGACGATGCTCGAGGCCGATCTGATCCCGGTCGTGCGCCGCACCGGCTCGATCGGCTGTGCCGATATCGGTCTGATGGGACAGATCGGCGCGGTGCTGACGGGGGTCGGCGAAGCGATCTATCGCGGCAACCGGATGCAGGCGGCCGAGGCTTTCCGGGCGGCCGGGCTGGAACCGGTGCGGATGGCGCCGCGCGACAGCCTTGCCTCGCTCAGCATCAATGCGGTGAGCTTTGCCTCGGCAGCGGAAACGACACGCAATGCTGCGGCCTCGATCCGCATCCTGCTGGCGACGGCGATGATGGCCGCTGGCGCGCTCGGCGCTTCCCGCGACCCGTGGAAGGCGGTCAGGCATGTCGGAACGGCGCGCGAGGCGCTGATCGGCGCCTGGCTCTGCAATGCCTCCGACGAATGGAACTGGCCCGTCGCAACACATGTGCAGGATCCGCTCAGCCTGCGCATGATCGCGCAGGTGTTCGGCGCGGTGATCGAGAACCTCTTATCGACCGGCCATAAGATCCTTGCCGCCACCGGCCGCTCGGACGACAATCCCGTCGTCGTCGAAGGCCGGGTGATGACGTCCGGGGGTTCGCTTCCGCTCGATGTGACGATCCTGCTCGAATCGGCAGCACTCTGCATGGCGCATGCGGCGCGCAACGCCTTCAACCGCTGCGTCATTCTCGGCAACGGCCAACGGCGCGACCTGCCGGTCAACCTCGTGCCGCCGGGGCGGATCGCCACCGGTTTCGGGCCGATCATCAAACTTGCCGGCGAGATTTTCTCGCGCGTGCTGTCGATGTCCAATCCCGTGTCGGCCCAGTCGCTGGTCGTCGCAGCCGGGCTGGAGGACGAGGCAGCCTTCCTGCCGCTCGTCATCGAGCGCTTCGAACGGCAGATGCAAGCACTGAAGCGCCTTGCGGCGCTCGAGGCGCTGCTGTCTGCCCAGGCGATCGACATTCTCGGCGACGAACCGAAGGGCGTCGCGGGCATGCTCTACGATGTCGTGCGCAAACATGCGGATTTCTATATCGTCGACCGGCCGCTTTCGGCCGAGGTGGAGGCGATCGAGGAGGAACTTGGTTCGGACGACTTCGTTACGAAGCTGACCGAGCAGGTTCCGATCGCCTCCTTCGACGATTTCTTCGCCCTCGGCTCGCTGGAGCGCATCGAGGAACGGCTAACCCGTCACGAGCCGGCAGCGGTCTGATTGCCAGTTACGGAGGAAGCAGCATGGACTTCGATCTCGTTCTGCAGGGCACGGTGGTGCTGCCGGACCGCATTCTCGACGAGGGATATGTCGCCGTGCGCGACGGCAAAATCGCCGAGGTCGGCCTCGGCGTGCCGCCTGCGGGCCGCGAACGGCATCTGCTCGGAAAAGCGCTCATCCTGCCCGGTGCGATCGACGCGCAGGTGCATTCGCTTTCCCAGAAGGACCAGGAGGATTTCCTCTGGTCGACACGATCGGCAGCGGCCGGCGGCGTGACTGTCATTGTCGACATGCCTTATGATGAAGGCAATCTCGTCTGCTCGGCGGCGGCGGTGAAGCGGAAGATCGACCATGCCGGTCCGCAGGCGCGCGTCGATTTCGCGCTTTACGGCACCGTCGATCCGGAAGAAGGCCCGGCACGGATCCGCGAAATGGTGGAGGCAGGCGTTGCGGCCTTCAAATTCTCGACATTCGGTACCGACCCGAAGCGCTTTCCGCGCATTCCGCCTGCCCTGCTCGACGCCTGCTTTGCGGCAATCGCGCCGACGGGGCTGACGGCGGGCGTACACAATGAAGACGACGAGGCGGTGCGCACTTACATGGAACAGGTGAAGACGAGCGGCATCACCGACTGGCGGGCGCACGGCCTGTCGCGGCCGCCGATCACCGAACTGCTGGCGATGCATACGATCTTCGAGACCGGCGCCAATACCGGCTGCCCGGCGCATGTGGTGCATTGCTCGCTCGGGCGTGGCTACGATATCGCGCGTTCCTACCGCCGCGACGGCTTTGCGGCGACGGTGGAATGCTGCATCCACTACCTGACGCTCGACGAGGAAAACGACGTGAAGCGCCTCGGCGGCAAGGCGAAGATCAATCCGCCCGTGCGGTCGCGCGCCGAGGTGGAGACGCTCTGGCGGAAGGTGGCCGAGGGCGATGTCTGGCTGGTCTCGACCGATCACGTCAGCTGGTCGGAAAGCCGCAAGACCAATCCCGACATGCTCGCCAACGCCTCCGGCGTTCCCGGTCTCGAGGTGATGGTGCCGCTTTTCGTCAAAGGTGCCGTCGAACGCGGCATTCCGCTGACATGGGCCGCCAGGCTGATGGCGGAGAACCCGGCGAAGCATTTCCGGCTCGACCATATCAAGGGCGCGCTGACCCCGGGCAAGGACGCCGATATCGTCGTGCTCGAGCCGCGCGACAGCGTCTATGATGCCGCCGTGAGCGGCAACAATGTCGTCGGCTGGAGCCCCTATAACGGCATCCGCCTGCCCTGGACCGTTTCCGCCACCTACCTCAGGGGCGAAAAGATCGCCGAGGGCGCGAAGGTGCTGGCTAAACCCGGCACCGGCCGCTTCGTACGGCCGCTGCCGCGCCAGGCCATTCCGGGAATTGAAACATGAGCCGCAATCTACCCGTCAATGCCAGCCGGATCGCTGACGATATCGATACATTGGCCGGGATCACCGAGCCGGAGCATCCCTGGACGCGACGGGCCTTCTCACCGCTCTTTCTCGACGGCCGTGCCTATATCGAAGCGCGGATGAAGGCGGCGGGGCTGGAAACGCGGATCGATGCCGCCGGCAATCTGATCGGCCGCCGGACAGGTCGGAAACCATGGCTCGGCACGATCATGATCGGCTCGCATTCCGACACGGTGCCCGACGGCGGCCGCTTCGACGGCATCGCCGGCGTGATTGCGGCGCTGGAGGTAGCGCGGGCTCTTGTTGACCAGAATATCGAGCTCGATCACGATCTCGAAATCGTCGATTTCCTCGCCGAGGAGGTCAGCATCTTCGGCGTCTCCTGCATCGGCAGCCGCGGCATGACCGGCCAACTGCCAGAGGCCTGGCTTTCGCGCGTCAGCGACGGGCGCGACCTGGCCGAAGGCATCGCCCAGGTCGGCGGCAGACCCGATGTGTTGATGCAGCAGAACAGGCCCGATATAGCAGGCTTTCTGGAGCTTCATATCGAACAGGGGCCGGTGCTCGAAGCCGAAAAGGAGGATATCGGCATCGTCACCGCGATCTCGGGCATCACCCGTATCGAGATCACAGTCGAAGGACGGGCCGACCATGCCGGCACGACGCCGATGGACCGGCGAGCGGATGCGCTGGTGGCGGCATCACAGCTGGTGCTCGACATCCGCAATGCCGCCGCCGAACTTGCCAGAACGCCGGGGCACTTCGCCGCGACCGTCGGCGAATTCAGGATCGAGCCGAACGCCGCCAATGTCGTACCGTCGAAGGTGGTGCTGCTGATCGATGGCCGCGCCGAAATCCGCGCCGACATGGAGGCATTCTGCCGCTGGCTCGACGGCCATGTCGAAAAGCTGGCGGGCGCCTACGGCGTGATGATCAAGACGCCGAACCGGGTTTCCGACAATCAGCCGACGCCTGGCGATGCCGGGCTGCTGTCGACCTTGGAGGCTGCCTGCGAACGTGTCGGCGCAAAACATCGGCGCATGGCCTCCGGCGCGGGGCACGATACGGCCTGGATTGCCAAGGTGGCGCCGGCGGCGATGATCTTCGTGCCTTGCCGCGAAGGCCGCAGCCATTCGGCCGACGAGTGGGCTGACAATGACGATATCGCACTCGGCGCCGCCGTGCTTTTTGAGGCAGTGCGCGAGATGGACAAAAGCTTGAATCAGGAGAAGGCGAATGGGACGCATACTCGTTGAGAAGGACGTGGAAGCTGCCGTCAAGGGCGGCTCCGTCTATGCCGCCGGCGGCGGCGGCTGGGCCGATCACGGGCGGATGCTTGGGTTTGCCGCCGTCAATGTCGGCAAGCCGGAGCTGGTCTCGATCGACGAGTTGAAGGACGAAGACTGGATTGCGACTGCGGCCGCGATCGGTGCGCCGGCCTCCACCACCCCCTGGGAAATGCAGGGCATCGATTATGTGAAGGCGGTGCAACTGCTGCAGGAGACGCTCGGCCACAAGCTTTCCGGGCTGATCATCGGCCAGAACGGCAAATCCTCGACGCTGAACGGCTGGCTTCCGTCAGCAATCCTCGGCACCAAGGTGGTCGACGCGGTCGGGGATATTCGCGCGCATCCCACAGGCGACATGGGCTCGATCGGCATGGCCGGTTCGCCCGAGCAGATGATCCAGACCGCCGTCGGCGGCAATCGCGCCGAGAATCGTTATATCGAGCTGGTGGTGAAGGGGGCGACGGCGAAGATCTCGCCGGTGCTGCGCGCCGCCGCCGATCAATCCGGCGGCTTCATCGCCAGCTGCCGCAATCCGCTCCGAGCCTCCTACGTCCGCACCCATGCGGCGCTCGGCGGTATCTCGATGGCGCTTGCGCTCGGCGAGGCGATCATCGCGGCGGAGAAGCGCGGCGGATCTGCCGTCATCGACGCGATCTGCAAGACGACGGGCGGGCATATCCTTGCCGAAGGCGTCATCACCCGCAAGGACGTCGTCTACACCAAGGAAGCCTTCGACATCGGCACGATCACCGTCGGCGCAGGCGAAAAATCGGTGACGCTGCATGTGATGAACGAATATATGGCGGTGGACGATGCGGATGGTGAGCGACTTGCGACCTTTCCCGCCGTCATCACCACGCTTTCACCGGAGGGCGAGCCGCTCAGCGTCGGCCAGCTCAAGGAGGGCATGCATGTCTTCATCCTGCATGTGCCGATGGAGATCATTCCGCTGTCGGCAAGCGTGCTCGATCCGACCGTCTATCCCGTCGTCGAAAAGGCGATGGGGATCGAGATCGCACGTTATGCACTGGCGACGAAGGCCTGAGCCATGGCGCGCGATCCCGGCCTCGAAGAACTGATGCGTGAGGAACTCGGCGGTCGGCCGGGCCTTGCCGAAAAATCGATGTTCGGCGGCTGGGCCTTCATGCTGAACGGCAATCTTCTCTGCTGCGCGCGCCATGACGGCATGCTGATCCGTCTCGGCAAGGGCAATGACGGCTGGGCGCTGGCGCTGCCGGGCGTGATCCAGATGCTGTCGGGCGAGCGGGTGATGCATGGCTGGGTGCGCGGCGGTGCCGAGGTTTACGGCGACGATGCCCTGAGACAGCGTTTGCTCGATGCGGCACTTGCCTATGTGGAATCGCTGCCGAGCAAATAACGAAACGAGGAACCCACGATGCCGAAGGCCAATCTACGTCATCCGAAATTTCCGATTCCCGGCGGGCCGGAGCTGCGCGCCAAGGGCTGGCGGCAGGAAGCGCTGCTGCGGCTGCTCGAAAATGTGCTTTCCGTCGGCGAGGACCCCGAGAACCTGATTGTCTATGCCGCTCTCGGCAAGGCGGCCCGCAACTGGGCGGCGCACAGGGGCATCGTCAAGGCGCTGACCGAGATGGAGGAGGACCAGACGCTGCTCATCCAGTCCGGCAAGCCGATCGGGCTTGTTCGAACGCATGCCAAAGCGCCGCTTGTTATCATGGCGAACTGCAATATCGTCGGGCAATGGGCAAAGGCCGAAGTATTCTACGAGCTGCAGCGTAAGGGACTGATCTGCTGGGGCGGGCTGACGGCCGGCGCCTGGCAATATATCGGCAGCCAGGGCGTCATCCAGGGCACGTATGAGATCTTCATGCGCATTGCCGAGCGGCGCTTCGGCGGCGATCTCCTCGGCCGGTTCGTGCTGACGGCCGGCCTCGGCGGCATGGGCGGAGCGCAGCCGCTTGCCGGCCGCATGGCAGGCGCTGCGATCCTCTGCGTCGACTTCGATCCGGAGCGGGCCCGCAAGCGCCAGCAGATCGGTTATCTCCAGGAAATCGCGCCCGATCTCGACACCGCCCTTCAGATGATCGATGCGGCGGTGAAGGACAAGCGGGCGCTGTCTGTCGGCCTCGTCGGCAATGCGGCGGAGGTCTATCCCGAAATTGCCCGGCGCGGCATCGTGCCTGATATCGTCACCGACCAGACCTCGGCGCATGACCTCGTCTATGGCTACGTGCCGAAAGGCATGGACCTCGAGCAGGTCAAGGGCCTGCGTGACGATGGCCAAGGGCAATTGATGGCGGCAAGCCGGGCCTCGATCGTCGAGCATGTGACGGCGATGCTGGAATTCCAGAAGCGTGGCTCGGAAGTCTTCGACAACGGCAACCTGATCCGCACGCAGGCCAAAGAGGGCGGCGTCGCCAATGCCTTCGACATCCCGATTTTCACCGAAGCCTATCTCAGGCCGCTGTTTGCCCGGGCGATCGGCCCATTCCGCTGGATGGCGCTATCGGGCGAAGAGAGCGATATCGCTCGCATTGACGACCTGCTGCTCGAGATGTTCCCCGACAACAAGATCATCACCAACTGGATCCGGCTGGCGCGCGAGCATGTGCCATTTGAGGGGCTGCCGGCCCGCATCGCCTGGCTCGGCCATGGCGAACGCACGGCACTCGCCCGCCGCGTCAATGCGCTGGTTGCAAGCGGCGAACTCAACGGCCCGGTCGCCTTCTCCCGCGACCATCTCGACGCCGGCGCCATGGCGCATCCCAACATCATGACTGAAGGGATGAAGGACGGCTCCGACGCGATCGCCGACTGGCCGCTGATCGATGCGATGATGCTCTGCTCGTCGATGGCCGATCTGGTCGTCATCCACTCCGGCGGCGGCGGTTATGCCGGCTACATGACGAGCTGTGGCGTCACCGTCGTTGCCGACGGTACGGATGCTGCCGACGAACGGCTCGACCATGCGCTGACCAACGATACGGCGCTTGGCGTCATGCGTTACGCTGATGCCGGTTACGAGGAGGCGCTGGACGAGGTGACGAAGAAGGACGTTCCCTATATCCGGCTTGGTTGATGTGCGGGAGGCGGACGTCAGGCAATCAGATTGGAGACTTCGAGGAGGTTGCCGTCGGGATCCCTGAAATAGACCGAGCACAAACGCCCGGTCGCACCTGTGCGTTCGACCGGGCCCTCTTCGATCGCAACGCCCGCGGCCTTTAGATCAGCGATGACATTGGCAAGCGGTGTCTCGGCGATGAAACAGAGGTCGCCGGAGCCGGGTGTGGGTTGCCTTGCCTTGGGATCGAATTCGTTTCCAGCCTGGTGCAGGTTGATCTTCTGCCCGCCAAATTTCACCGCCTTGCGGCCTTCCGCGAAGGTTTCGGCCGACATGCCGAGGATGCGGGAATAAAAATCGCAGGTGATGGCGATATCGGCGACGGTCAGCACGAGATGGTCGAGACGGTCTATGCGGATCATGCTTTTCTCCTCGCGAGGTGTTGCGCAAAACAGGCGGAAGCAAAGGCCAGCGCCAGCATGGCAAGCGTGAAGATAACCACGGCGGCCCAGCCTTCAACCGCGAAGAACCAGCCGCCCGCCGAACCCATGAGGCTGGAGCCGACATAATAGGCGAGCATATAGAGCGATGAGGCATGGCCTTTGGTGCCATGCGCCAGCTTGCCGACAAGTCCGCTGGCGATGGAATGGCTCATGAAGAAGCCGGTCGTCAGCACTGTTATACCGAAGATGATGACCGGAAGTGAGGCCGCGAGCGTCAGCGCACTGCCGGCTGCGGTGAGCGCCAGGCCGAAGAGAAGCACGGAAAAATGCCCGATTCTGTCTCCGAGCAGGCCACCGATCGAGGAGGCGCCGATGCCGAAGAGATAGACGGTGAAGATCAACCCGAGTTCGGTCTGGTTGAGGTCGTAAGGCGGCTCCACCAGGCGAAAGCCGGCATAGTTATAGATCGTCACAAAGGAGCCCATCGCCAGGAAGGCGATAGCGAAGAGTAAGGGCAGCGCCGGATTTTTGAGATGGCCGAGCCAGGCCCTGAGATGAAAGCGGGGATCGAAGCCCGGCCGGCGGACGAAATTGCGTGACGGCGGCAAGAGGGCGATGAAGCCGATCGCGGCGGCAAGGCCGATGGCGCCGATGAGAAAAAGCGCCGGACGCCACGTGAGATATTCGGCGAAGATACCGGTCAGCACGCGGCCGGACATGCCGCCGAAGGCCGTGCCGCCGACATAAAAGCCCATGGTGGCGCCAAGACCGCGCGGATCGATTTCCTCGGCGAGATAGGCCATGGCGACAGCAGGCACGCCGCCGAGAATGAGGCCCTGGAGAGCGCGGATGACGAGCAGCAGATGCCAGTTCGGGGCAAAGGCGGTGGTGATGGTCAGCAATGCCGCGCCCACCAGCGATATCGACATCAGGCTGCGGCGGCCAAGACCTTCCGAGACGGCAGCGGCACAGACGATGGCGACCGCGAGAAAGCCGGTGGAGAGCGACAGGGACAGCGAGCTTTCGGCCGGACTGACGGAGAATTGCTGCGAAAAGATCGGCAGCAGCGGCTGGACGCAATAGAGCAGTGAGAAGGTGGAGAAACCGGACAGGAAGAGTGCCAGGCTGGCGCGGCGATATGCGCCGGCGCCACGGGTCAGGTATTGCTTCTGCCCTGGGATTGCGGCTGTCTCGGCGGTCTTCATTGCATGCACTGACGTCGGCATATCTCATCCTTCCCGACCTCCGATCTAGTCAACGCCACTCCATTTGTCCAATATATGGCACTGGCGGTCCTGATAGGTTTTGGAGATACCAATGGAATTGCGGCATTTGAGATATTTCCTGGCGGTGGCGGAAGAAGGCAATTTCACCCGTGCCGCCGGCAAGCTCGGCATCGGGCAGCCGCCGCTCAGCCAGCAGATCCGCGACTTGGAGAGGGAAGTGGGTGCCACGCTGTTTCACCGCGTGCCGCATGGGGCCGAATTGACGGCAGCGGGTACGGCATTCCTCGGCGAGGCGAAGGCTTCGTTGGCAGCCGCGGAAAAGGCAAAGCTTGCGGCGCAAAGCGCCAATCGCGGCGAGACCGGCCGGCTATCGCTTGGTTTCACTGCTTCCTCCGCCTTCAATCCCATCGTCAGCACGACGATCCGACGCTTTCGCGCACGCTGGCCGGAGGTGCAGCTGTCGCTGACGGAAATGAATACGCTGGCGCTGATGCAGAAGCTCGAACGTGGAGAGCTCGACGCCACCTTCATGCGCCCTAGCCTCGACGATCTCGCGGGTATCCGGATGCGGCGGCTGCCGGATGAGCCGATGGTGATCGCCCTGCCCGCCAGCCATCTCTTGGCACGGCGCAGCAAGTTGCCGCTTGCGGCGCTGGCGGACGAACCCTTCATCCTCTTTCCCCGGCTCGTGGGCTTGAGCCTTTACGACGATGTCGTGCTCGCCTGCCGCAGGGCGGGGTTCGAGCTGACCGTGGCGCAGGAGGCGCCGCAGATATCCTCCGTCGTCAATCTGGTGGCGGCCGATCTCGGCGTCTCGATCGTGCCGGCCTCGATTTCGCAGATCAAGCTCGAAGGTGTGGCCTACCGGCCGGTCGAGGGGCCGCCGGCCGTGGCGCGCCTGGCGCTGGCAATCCTGAAAACACATCGCTCGCCCGTCACCGAGAACCTGATCAGCCTCCTGAGCACATGAGTTAGCCCGCCGGATCCCAATAGGGCGGATCGCCGAAGCTTTTCTTGAGATGATCGGCGATGGCGCGAAGCTTGGCGGAGGGATTTCGGCCTTCGGGATGGGCCATGTAGATGAATTCGGCCTCCGGCCTATGGCCGACATCGATTTCGGCAAGCCGGCCCTCGCGGATTGCCGGGCCTGCGATGAAGGCAGGCAGCAGCGCGATGCCGAGCCCGGCAATCGCGGCGTCGCGGAGCATGTCGCCATTGTTGATGCCGAGCGCCAGTTTCGCGCGCACGACGATCGCACCGTCGGGCGTCTGGAAGCGCCAGTCGGCAATGCCGCGATTGGTGTAGAAGATGCCGCGATGGCTGTTGAGATCAGCCAGCGACGACGGAATTCCCTGGCGCGCGAGATAATCCGGCGAGGCGCAGAGAAGACGGCGGCTATGCGCGAGCTTCCAGGCGACCAGCCGGCTATCGGCGATTGGGCCGTTGCGGATAATGGCATCATAACCGTCCGAGGCGGCATCGACGCGCCGGTCATCGATATCGAGGGTCAGTTCGATCTCGGGATGTTCGGCAAGAAAGGGATAGAGCGCCGGGCCGAGATGCATGCGGCCGAAGGTGACGGGGGCGGCGATGCGGATCGGTCCCGATAGTGTTCCGCGCCGCTCGGCCATATCGGCGGCGGCTTCCTCGATCTCGCGCACGATGCGCGCGGCGCGCCCGAGGAAGACCGTGCCATCCTCCGTCAAGGTGAGCTTGCGCGTCGTTCGGTGCAGCAGCATGCCGCCGAGCGACTTCTCCAGTTCCGCCAGCCTTTCGCTGACGACGGATTTGGACAGCCGCAGGCGCCGGGCCGCCTCGCTGACCGAGCCCGCCTCGACCACGGCGACGAAAGCCGCAATACCTTCGATTCTGATCATCGTTCGGCTCTTCCGAATTTGAATTCCCCAATCTGGAGACTAACCCGAACGAAGGGAAAATGCCATCTTCCACTCATCGAAAGGGACGGCAGGGGCCGCCTCACCTTAAACGCAGGAGATGGAACCATGAACCGCTTGAACAACAAGGTGGCGATCGTCACCGGCGCAAGCTCCGGCATCGGCCGCGCCACGGCAAAGCTGTTTGCCGCCGAAGGCGCCAAAGTCGTCGTCAGCGCCCGCCGCCAGGGCGAACTCGACAGTCTCGTCGCCGAGATCAAGGCAGAGGGCGGCGAGGCCATCGCGATTGCCGGCGACGTGCGCTCGGAAGATTATCACAAGGCGCTGGTCGCGGCCGCCGTGACGAATTACGGCAAGCTCGACATCGCCTTCAACAATGCCGGCACGCTTGGCGAAGCCGGTCCGAGCACCGCCGTTTCGGAAACAGGCTTCAGCGAGGCGCTGGCAGTCAATCTGACAGCCTCCTTCCTCGCCGCTAAGCACCAGATCGGCGCGATGGTGGAAAATGGCGGCGGCTCGGTAATCTTCACCTCGACCTTCGTCGGCTACAGCTTCGCCTTTCCGGGCGTTGCCGCCTATGCCGCCAGCAAATCCGGGCTGATCGGCCTGACGCAGGCGCTTGCCGCCGAATTCGGCCAGCAGGGCGTGCGCGTCAATGCCATCCTGCCGGGTGCTGTTGATACCGACATGTATCGGGACATGAACGATACGCCTGACAAGCAGGCCTTCGTCACCAACCTGCATGCGCTGAAGCGTGTCGCAACCCCCGAAGAACTCGCCCGCTCGGTTCTCTATCTCGCCTCCGACGATGCGAGCTTCGTTAGCGGCACGGCCTCGCTGGTCGATGGCGGCGCTTCGATCACCCGCACCTGAGACGGCGCGACGCGATTATTCGCTGCGGGTTGGGGGGCTTCCCCGACCCGTGGGGACGTCGTGTAGATCCGCGCGATTGCATGTTCTCCGCCAAAGGCTTAGGGTCGAGAACGGTCAGAAAAGGCAACAGGAAGAAGGCCATGGCTCTCAGCGGCAAACGCATCCTCCTTATCATCTCGGGCGGCATCGCGGCCTATAAGAGCCTGGATCTGATCCGCCGGCTGCGCGAGCGCGGCGCGAGTGTCCGCCCTGTCATGACCAAAGGCGCGCAGGAATTCGTCACGCCGATTGCCGTCGGTGCGCTGGCGGCGGATCACGTCTTCCTCGATCTGTTTTCACGACAGGACGAACAGGATGTCGGTCATATCCGGCTGGCGCGTGACTGCGACCTCGTGCTGATTGCCCCTGCCTCCGCCGATCTGATGGCGAAGATGGCGAACGGGCTTGCTGACGATCTCGCTTCGACCGTGCTTCTGGCGACGAATAGGCCGGTACTGGCCGCACCGGCGATGAACCCGGCCATGTGGGCGCATCCGGCGACGCGGCGCAACGCGGCGATGCTGAGAGCCGACGGCATCCGCTTCATCGGGCCGATGGCTGGCGAGATGGCGGAAAGCCGAGAAGCAGGGCTCGGCCGGATGGCGGAGCCGCTGGAGATCGTCGCTGCGGCCGAAACCATGCTCGACGATGGAGAAAAGCCGCTCAAGGGGCGCAAGGCGATCGTCACCTCAGGACCGACGCACGAGCCGATCGATCCGGTGCGTTATATCGCCAACCGCTCCTCCGGCCGGCAGGGGCATGCGATCGCCGCAGCCCTGGCAAAGCTCGGGGCGGAGGTGACGCTGGTGTCAGGGCCGGTGACGATCGCCGATCCCGTCGGCGTCAGCACCGTGCATGTCGAGCGGGCCGAGGAAATGCGTGATGCCGTGCTTGCGGCGCTGCCGGCCGACATCGCCGTGATGGTCGCGGCGGTGGCGGACTGGCGCGTCGCCTCGGCGGCTGACCAGAAGCTGAAGAAACATCCGGGCGAATCCATCCCGACGCTGGCGCTGACCGAGAATCCGGACATCCTGAAAACCGTCGGCCATCACACGATGCGGCCGAGGCTGGTGATCGGCTTTGCCGCCGAGACGCAGGACGTGGAAAGCAATGCGAAGGCGAAACTCGAAAGGAAAGGCGCCGACATGATCGTCGCCAATGACGTTTCTCCTGCGACCGGCATCATGGGCGGCAGCCGCAACAGCGTCAAACTCATTCGCCGTGACGGCGTCGAGCAATGGCCTGATCTGACGAAGGAAGAGGTTGCCGAAAGACTTGCGGCACTGATCGCCAAGCAGCTCCGCTGATCGCGAGCGGCTCAGCTGATCGCGAGCGGTTCAGGCAGGAATCGCCAGACGCTGCGGCTTGGCGGCACTGCGCTTCTCCGGCCGGAAGTCGACGACGTCGATGCCGTCTTTGCCGACGGTGACGGCGCTGCCGTCCGGAATTTCGGCCCAGGCATCGACATCGTCATTCAACGGCTCGGAGACGAGGCAATAACCCGCGCCGACGGGAGAGGCGTAGAGCGTCGGCGCCTTGCGATCCGTGGCATAACGGATCGCATAGAGCGTGCTGCCATCGGAGAAGGCGGCGGTGAATCGCAGCAGGATCGAGCCGATGACACTTTCGGCCAGATCCTCGATCACACCGATCATTTCCGCCATCGCGGCGACCGGCGCCTCGCGCAGGCCGAACTGCAGCGCCAGCAGGAACATCAGCTCGGAATCGGTCGTGCCGCCGCGGGCATTGAACAACTCGTCGTCGAGCATCGCCTCCATCGGCCGGCGCAGGCGCTCGAAGCCGGAGATCTGGCCGTTATGCATGAAGGACCAGGTGCCATGGGTGAAGGGGTGGCAGTTGTCGCGGCGCGTGCCGCCGCCTGTGGCAGCGCGGACATGGGCGAGGAAAAGCGGCGAACGGATCTGCCGCGCCAGGCTCTTCAGATTGCAATCCGACCATGCGGGCAGGATATCGCGGTAGCGGCCGGGCTCGGGTCTATCGCCATACCAGGCGATGCCGAAGCCATCGCCATTCGTCGCCGTCTTGGCGCGGGTGGCGCAATGGGACTGCTCGATCAGCGAGTGGGCGGGCGAGGATACCAGCTCCTCGAGATAAAGAGGGTCTCCGCGATAGGCTGCCCAGCGACACATGGCTCTTTGCTCCGGAACCCGCCGCCGCATCGGCGGGAATGCTGAAATTGTCGAACGACGCGACTAACAACAGCTTAACGCGCGGCCGGTTTGCAAGCCAAACATGACGGTTTCTTGACGTATAGCGTCTTCAAATTCGGCAAAACACTGTGTTCTCTCGTGAACACCCGTGTTCCCGAAAGCAGGGCATGCGTGCATTTCTGCTTGCATCTCAGAAGAATCAGCCTAACTTTAAGCCATCAGCAACAGAACGAAAGGAAGGTGATCCAATGTCTAATGAGATTTCGGACCTCGTAACGGGCATGGAAGAGGTGACGAAGGCGAGGCAGCCCTCGCTCTAATCCCCGCCTTCCTGGGGCTGCATAGACAGTCCAGGCCAGTTTGAGGCCAAACTCATGGAAAGGGTCGCTGAGGCGGCCCTTTTTTATTGTCTTGATGTCTTTATTCTCTTTGATGTCAGGCGTTGACGGAAGATCGAAATCCCACTACTCATAAAGTCATCGGATGACTTTATGAGTAGTGGGATGCGAGCGCTCAGCAAGACCAATCTCGCCGATGAGGCGATCGAGGCGATCCGCGGCGACATTCTCGGCAAACGCTGGGCGGTCGGCGAGAAATTGCCGAATGAAGCCTCGCTGTCTGCCATGCTTTCCGTCAGCCGCGGCACGGTGCGCGAGGCGGTGCGCGTTCTTGTCTCCCAGGGTTATCTCGAAACAAGGCAGGGTTCGGGCACCTATGTCCGCTCGACGACCGATGCCGGCCGGCCGCTGACGATGGCGCGGCGCGCCAGCCTGCGCGACCAGTTCGAGGCGCGCCTGGCGCTCGACGTCGAGGCCGCCCGGCTGACGGCGATCCGCAAGACGCCGGAGACGGTTGCCGGGCTTCGCCGGCTGCTTGCCGAACGCGGCAATTACGACGGCGGCAATCAGGCCGCCTTCATCGAACGCGACCTCGCCTTCCACAAGGCCGTCATCGCCGCCTCCGGCAACCGGGCGATGATCGAGATCTATGATTTCTTCTCGGCCTCGATCGCCGACGCCATCGCGGCGACGCTCGGCAAGGATGTTCCGGAACCCCATATGCAGGCGCATGCCAATATCGTCGACGCCATCGAAACCGGCGATCCCGACAAGGCGGATGCGGCGGTGCGCCGCTTCATGGCGCCGGTCCTTGCCGCACTCGAGCGGATGATCCTGTCATGAACACGCCTGCCAACCATGCCGTCAGCACGCTCGAGGCGGCCGACGAACTGCTTGTAGACGCCGAGGCCGGCAGCCTTCCGCCGCCGCAGGCAACGCCGGTCCGGGGAGTTGCGGGTCGTTTCCTGCTTGGTGCAAGTCTGGTGCTGATCGCCTTCAACCTGCGCCCGGTCTTCTCCAGCGCCTCGGCGCTTCTGCCGGAAATCCGCGGAGAATTCGGCCTGAGCGCGCTGGGCGCCAGCCTGCTGACGACGCTTCCGGTCGTCTGCCTCGGCGCCTTCTCGCCGCTTGCGCCTCGTCTTGCCCAGCGCTTCGGCACGGAACGCACGCTGCTCGGCGTTCTCCTGCTTCTGGCGCTCGGCACCGCATTGCGCGGGCTTTCCTCCATACCGCTGCTCTTCATCGGCACGGCCCTTGCCGGCGCCTGCATCGCCGTCGGCAACGTGCTGCTGCCGGGGCTGGTGAAGCGGGATTTTGCCGGGCGCGCCGCGCTGATGACCGGCTTCTATACGATGGCGCTCTGCGCCGGGGCGGCAAGTGCCGCCGGGCTGACGCTGCCGATCGAGCACGCACTCGGCGGCTCTCTCGAGGGCGCCCTCGCCGTCTGGGCGCTGCCCGCGCTCATCGTCAGCCTGCTCTGGCTGCCTGAGGTTCTTCGCAGCGGCAGACAGGCAAGACGAAACGGCTTTCGCGTCGAAGGCCTCTGGCGCGACCGTTTCGCCTGGCAGGTGACGCTGTTCATGGGGCTGCAATCGGCCCTTGCCTATTGCGTCTTCGGCTGGTTGGTTCCGATCTTGCGCGAACGCGGGCTCGACGGCGTCACTGCCGGGGCGATCGTTTCGCTGTCGGTGATGGTGCAGGCGGCATCCTGCCTGATCGTGCCGCATATCGCCGTGCGCGGCCGCGACCAGCGGCTGATCAATGCGAGCCTCTGCGGCGTTGCCGTCATCGCCCTGCTCGGCCTGCTCTTCGCGCCGCTTTCGACGGTCTGGCTGTGGGCGGTGCTGCAGGGCATCGGCCAGGGCGGGCTGATCGCGGCGGCCATGACGACGATCGTGCTGCGCTCGCGCGATCCGGATGTCGCCGCCCATCTTTCCGGCATGGCGCAATGCGTCGGTTACCTGCTCGCCGCCATCGGCCCGCTCATCGTCGGCCTCATCCGCGGCTGGACCGGCAGCTTTTCCTGGTGCGCCGCCCTCTTCGTCGCACTCGGACTGGGCGCGGCAATCAATGGCTGGAAGGCCGGCCGGGCAGTGGAGATCAATGTCCATGCGGTCGAAAAGGACGGCTGAGCCCTTCGCTCACCTATCCATCACCATCTCTTGATGCCGGTCGCCGGCCGCGGATGTTACGCTATCTCAGCCTCTCATTCCTGACCGCCGGAGGAGACATCTTGCGCATACGAACCCTGTTTCTGCTCACCGCATTTATGGCGTCGCTGGCACCTGCCCTTTCCCATGCGCAGGAAAGCGATCCACCGAGGGCGAATGTCCAGCGCGGCGCACGCGACGGCGTGCTGAAGCTGCTGCCGGCCGATTCCGTCACCGAGCACGCGTTGACGATCGGTGACCGGAAGATCGCCTATACCGCCACCGCCGGCACGCTGGATCTCTTCGGCCAGGACGGGGCGCAGACCGGCGCGATCTTCTACACCGCTTACGTCGCAGGGGATAGCGGGGCGAACCGGCCTCTGACCTTTGCCTTTAACGGCGGGCCGGGTGCTGCTTCCGCCTTCCTGCATCTCGGGCTGGTCGGGCCGAAGGTGCTCGACTTCGGGCCGGACGGACGCGACGGCGCCAATGCGAAACTCATCGACAACCCGCAAAGCTGGCTCGATTTCACCGACCTCGTTCTGATCGATCCGATCGGCACCGGCTGGAGCCGGACGGCAAAGGCGGACGACGCCTCCAATTATTACAACGTCAACTCAGATGCCCAGAGCATCGCCAAGGCGATCGCGCTCTATGTCACGCACAACAACCGTTCCAACTCGCCGAAATATCTTCTCGGCGAAAGTTATGGCGGCTTCCGCGCGGCTAAGGTCGCCTCGGCACTGCAGGAAAGCCAGGGCATCATCGTCGCCGGTGCGGTGATGCTTTCTCCCTTGCTCGAGGGTCAGCTGATGTTCAATGCCGATCAGTTTCCGCTCGGCGCAGCACTTGAGCTGCCGTCGCTCGCCGCCGCCGAACTCGACCGGCACAAGGCCTTTGACGAAGAGAAGCAGAAGGAAGCCGAGGCCTTCGCGCTCGGGGACTATCTGACGACGCTCGCCGGCCCGCCGCCGACGGGTGCCGAGGCCGCAGCTTTCTATGGCAGGATCGCTCGCCTGACGGGCATCCCCGAGGATATCGTCACCCGCAACCGCGGCTTCCTCGGCAGTTCCTTCGTCAAACATTCCGATGAGGGCAGCGGCGAGGTGATGAGCTCTTACGACGCCTCCTTTGCAGCACCTGATCCCTATCCGGAATCGGATTACGACCGCGGCGACGACGCCATCCTTGACGGCTTCACCCGCGCCTATGGCGGCGCCTTTGCCGACTATGCCCGCAACGAACTTGGCTTCAAGACGGAGATGACCTATTCGCTGCTCGACGGCGATATCAGCCGGCGCTGGGAATGGGGCGGCGGGCGCGGCGGCGGATCGCGCTTCCAGGCCAGCGCCACCGACGATATCAGGCAGCTGCTCGCCGCAAACCCGGCCTTCCATCTGCTGATTGCACATGGCTACAGCGATCTGGTGACGCCTTATGGCGTCAGCCGCTATGTGGTCGACCATCTGCCACCCTCGCTCGCCGGCGGCCGTGTCGGACTGAAGCTTTATCGCGGCGGCCATATGTTCTATACAAGAGCTGATCAGCGGGCCGCCTTTACGGCCGATGCAAAGGCCTTCTACGCCACACATTTGGCCGCTCAGCCAGCGGACTAGAGCGTGGCGATGTCTTTGTCGCTAACCGCTCTACAGTTTTGCGCAACATGCTTTGGGGACTTGCCGATGCATATTACCGGAGGATGCCACTGCGGCGCGATCCGCTATCAGGCGGAGATCGACCCGGAGCGGGTGTCGATCTGCCATTGCATCGATTGCCAGCGGTTGACGGGCTCGGCCTATCGCATCACCGCGCCGGCGAGGCCGGGACGTTTCACGCTCACTTCAGGCGAGCCGAGAGGCTACGCAAAATATGGCGACAGCGGTGGCCTCAGCCGGCAATTCTTCTGCCCGAATTGCGGATCGCCGCTCTACCGCACGGACGGCGCCGGCGGCGGGTTCGGCATCCGCGTCGGCAGCATCGACCAGCGGCAGGAACTGGTGCCGAAGAAACAGATATGGTGCCGCTCAGCCTTGCCCGGGGTGGAGAATATCGAAACGCTTCCGCGCTTCGAGGGTGAGGATTAGGCTGGCCGCGGCTTAACATCCCGCCTCTATCCCGGCAGAGGCATGTCCGGCCAGTTATCGGTGACGCCGACCTGTACCGGACGCTCCAGATAGGTGGAAAGCGCAATATAGCTGCGGGTGCCGGTGACACCGGCAACGGCGTGAATCTGGGCGAGAAAAGCTTCCAAAGCCTGCGGGCTGGCGGTGCGGACCTTGAAGAGAACGCTGGCGTCGCCCGCGACCGAATGCATCTCCTCGACCTCGGGAAACTGGAGGAGCTGCATCAGCCGCTCGCTCTTGCCCCAGCCGGCCGCCTCCACATGCACGAAGGCAAGCAGTGGTTTGCCAAGGGCTGCGCCATCCAGCGCGGCATGCACGCCCTTGATGGCGCCGGATTGTCTCAGGCGGCGCACACGCTCATGCACGGCCGGCGCCGACAGGCCGACCACTTCGCCAAGCCTGGCATAGCTCTGGCTGCTGTCGGCGGCGAGCGCGGCTAATATTCTTCGGTCGAACGCATCGATAACCGGTTGCTGTGGGCGTCTTTGCCGAAGATCCTCTGTATTTTTCGCCATTCTGCAAACTCCCCTTTCTGCCGAAGAATAATCGCCGATACTGGCGTTCTTCAACAGAATATTCGGAAGAGGAGGAACCTCATGGAGATGATCGCGCACAATCCAGCAGACGGGATCTATGCGGCCAGCCCTGATTACATCCATGCGCTGGAGGTCAGGCATCCATCCCGGCTGCTTTTCGTCAGCGGTACGATGGGTCTCGATCAACAGGGAATGGCGGCGGCCGATCTGGAAGGCCAGTTAGAGCTCATCTGGTCCAATCTTCGCGCCATCCTCACGTCCGCTGATATGACGGTCGACAATATCGTGCGGCTGACGAGCTATCTCAGCGACGGCGCCTTCATGGAGGCGAACCAGAATGCCCGTCTTCGGGCGTTTGGCGGCCGCGCCGTGCCGACTACGGCCATCATTGTCGAAACGCTGCGCCACGACTGGCTCGTCGAAATCGAGATCATCGCTGCCGGCTGACGGCACATTGGCCATCGCACCCAAAGATGCGATGGCCATGGTTTTCAGGCCGCCTGTTTCAGCAGGCCAAGCGCCTCGGCCAGATCGACCTCGCCGCGGAAACCGCCGCTGCTTTTCGCCTCCTGCCGATGCTCGATCGCATGGGCAAAACGCACGGCCGGTTGCTGCTGCATACGCTCATAGAGGCGATGCAGGCCGGGAAATTGCCGGCGGTCGACGACCTTGTGAAAATCGTTCCAGCGGGCGATGCCGACGAAATAGGCGTCCGCCAGGCTCGGGCCGTTGCCGAGAAGCCATTCGCGGCCATCGAGCAGATTTTCCAGCCTATGATGCGCCTTTTCGACCGCGGAGATGCCATAGGCCGTGAGGACCTGCTTCTCTTCCGGCTCCAGCGGATGCTCGATCGCATACCAGAGCGGGCCGAAGGCCTGGAAGAAGGTGGTGTTGAGAAAGGCGAGCATCTGGTTCAGCCGATCGAAATCCTCCGAGCCCTGCGTAAAGCCAAGACCCCTGCCGATCGTGCGGGCGCCGATATGGTGGAGGATCGCCATGCTTTCGCTGATCGTCCTGCCATCTTCGAGCAGCAGCGACGGCGTTTCGCCGACCGCGTTGATCCGCTTGTATTCTTCACTGGAAACTATTTCCGGCATCTCGACGCGGCAGAGCCGATAAGGCAGGCCGGACCATTCCAGCGCGACGATCGAGCCGAAGGAGCAGCCTTCCGGCACGCCGTAAAACAATATGGGTGACATCAATCGTTCCTTTCAGAATTGAACCCGTTTGGACACGATCAATGTGAGGATGTGGACGATCTTGCGGTAGAGGCTATAAATGCATCGCAATGTCCACATATCTGGAAGCTGACGATGGCGCTTTTCAACCTCAATGACCTCCATCTTTTCGTGCAGGCCGTCGACAGCGGCAGCTTTACCGCCGCCGCAAGACATCTCGGCATTCCGAAATCGACGGTTAGCAAGCGGGTTGCAGAACTGGAGGCACGGCTTGGCGTGCGGCTGATCCAGCGCACGTCGCGAAGCTTCGCGCTGACCGAGCTCGGCCGGGAATTCTTTCAGCATGCCCAGGCCTCGATCATCGAGGCGGAGATGGCCGAGGGCATCGTGCGGCGGCATCTGGCCGAACCCGCCGGCAGCGTTCGCCTGACCGCCTCGGTGCCGACGGCGCAGTTTACCTTGACGGAGCATCTGCCGGCGCTGGCGGTGCGCTATCCGAAGCTCCGGCTTTCCGTGCATGTGACGGACCGTTTCGTCGATATCGTCCAGGAAGGGTTCGACATCGCGCTGCGCAGCCATCGCGGGCCACTGCCGGATTCGGCGCTGGTGCAGCGGAAGCTCGCCAGCCATCCTTTCTTCATCCTCGCCTCGCCAGATTATGTGAGTACCCATGGGCAACCGCGCCGGCCGGAGGAGCTGGCACAGCACGCGACGATCATGACCAGCCTGACGGAGGACCAGTGGCGGCTTTATTCGGGCGGCGACGAGGTTCTCGTCACGCTGCATTCCGTCATGGCCGCGGATGAGCCTTATGTCTTGATGGAAATGGCCATGTCGGGGCTCGGCATCACCTGCCTGCCGACATCCGTCTGCCGCAAAGCGCTGGCCGACGGGCGGCTGGTGCGGGTGCTGCCGGAATGGACGGCCGGCAGCATCGAAACGACCATCCTGATGCCGCACCGGCGCGGCCAGCTGCCGGCTGTGCGCGCCGTCGTCGACTTCCTGGCCGAACGGCTCGGCGGCTAACGCTCCGCCCATACGCAGCAGACGGAGAAACGCGACATTTCGAAGGAGACAGGGCGTATTCGGCCATCAGCCGCTCCTTCAGCACGTCGAGCTGCAGGGCACCGACGATCGCCGGCGAGGCGTCTTCCGGCGAGACTGCAAGTCGTCGATCGCTCGTGCTTCCGGCCCGGCTTTAGCCTTTTCTAATCACAACCACCGCCTCGTTTTGGTGACTATCCGCGACGCCCTAGGTCCCCGCCAGTACTCAGTAAAGTGTGAAATGCGATGTATTCGTCCACCATCAGATAGAACAGGTTAAATCTAGTTCAATATAGCTCCGATCTGTAGCTCGAACTGACTAAGTGCATACTAGCCAGATTTGCAGTATAGGTAGAGTTGAGGAGCAATTCGCGTCACGAACGCGATAGGTCGACATAGTCTTCAACGGCCTTTTCTGAGTTTACCAACTCTGTCTTGCACATTGTATGAAATTAGCTTCAGAGTTGTTATTATTCAGCTATACGTACGGACTTTAGTCTTGGCGTATTTACGGACTTTAGTCCCAATACCTTCCAACCGAGAATGACCAGCGCTCTCGATCGACGAATCAATAGTCGTCATTGAGCGCCTTAAAATCAATGCGCAATGAGGTGGACCAGGCGGGTGCATTCGGCATCCGGACTTGGATCCCTCCTCTCAACGCGATTGAAACCAAGGGAGAATCTCCATGGCACTCGACATCACGACCCAGGACATCATTATCGACGAGACCACCGGTCTGACTGACGACGATATCAACCCTGCCACACCGCCGCACAACGCCAATACCACGCTGCAATATTTGTTAGGTCTTGACGTTGCCGGCGGGCTGACCTCACCGGAGGTCGCCTACCAGAGCAATTTCGTCGTGGCCTCGGCGAGCGCCGGGGAAACCATCACCTCGGTCGTTCTCACCCAGAACGCCTCCGGGACCCCGTTCTCCACCACGGTCGGCGTCAACAGCGGCGTTCGCACGGTTGACGGCAATTATGTCTGGCTGTTCCAGGACCCGACACGTCCAAATGTGGTGATCGGCGTCATCGGCACCTCTAACCCGCTCACCGAGCCCGTTGAAACAGGGCCGCTCGCCTTCTCGCTGGCGCTGATCGGCAGTGGCGCCGCTGCGGACCTGTACACGGTCCAGTACGTGCCGTTGTTCCATACGGATGCGACCAATGCGGACGACCGCATCGATCTGACGAACAAGGTGTTCGCCTCGGTCAGCGGAACCTCGGTGGTCAATTTCAGCCAGCTTGGCGACGCCCCGTCCGGACATAACAACTGGTATATTCTCGACGCCGATGCAGCGAGCCCCCAGAAGATCCTCGTCACGGCTCACGACAATGGCGTGCAGGCGGAAGTCAACGTCAGCACGCAAGGCCTGGGTGTCGCATCGCAAGACGTACGCTTCGGCCGTGAGCTCCAGATCGACCTGATCACCGGCGGCACCCAGAGCGCCGGCAAGGATTTCACCAACGCGCCAACCGCGCCCGACTACGGCACCCACCTCGAGAACGTCTCCACCGCCGGCTTCTCGATCTCGCAGTCGACGCCGACCAGCACCGTCGCCGACATCGAGATCCACGCCTATAACAATGATGACAACGTAGAAGGCGCTGCCTTCCCCACTGACGACAACGATGCCGAGATCAACATCACCGGCGTGACGTTCAAGCTGAACGGTGTGACAAAAACAGCCGCTGAGCTCGGCATCACGGTCAATCTGGCCGGCACTGGACTGATCCTCGAGGACGTCGGCGAGGGCGTGACGATCGACTTCACGACCGCAGGCGGAGCTGGCGGAACCTTCGATCGCTTCACCATCAAAAATATCGACACCGAGAAGGACTTTTTCGATGTCAAAGAGGTGCATTATGGTGGTGAGGTAAGCAACGCCTACAATGAGGAGGTTGGCTCCTTCATCAACTTCGACGATGACGGGCCAAGCATTACCGCAACCGGCAGCCCGCCCGAATTGACGGTCGATGAGACAGTCCTGGCAACCAATGACAGCGGCGACTTCGCGACCTTCTTCACCTCGAATGCGGGGGCCGACGGCGGTGCCATCACCTATGCGCTCGGCATCAGCCAGGTCACCAATGTCAGCGGCCTCACCGACACCGCAACCGGCCAGTCCGTGCTGCTCTTCGTCGAAGGCGGCAATGTCGTTGGCCGCGCCGGAGCCGGAGGCCCGGTCGTCTTCACCGTCAGCGTCACCGCTGCTGGCCTCGTCAGCCTCGACCAGGCACGGGCCGTGGTCCATGCCGATGCCAGCGACCCCGACGACAGCATCACCCTGGCTGCCGCCGACCTCGTCACCCTGACCGCGACCATCACCGACGGCGACGGCGATCACGCCGCAGCCACCCACAATATCGGCCAGAGCCTCAACTTCGAGGATGACAAGCCGATAATCGGGGTAAAAGGCGGCCCGTTTCCACTGACGGTCGACGATACCGATCTGACGACCAACGTCAGCGCCGACTTCGGCGCCTACTTCGTCGCCTTCCCGGGGGCCGATGGCATTGGCAACGGAATCACCTATGCGCTCGGCATCAACCCGAACAACAATGTCAGCGGTCTTACCGATACCGAAACCGGCCAATCCGTCCTGCTCTTCCTGGAAGGCGGCAGCGTGGTCGGCCGCGCCGGAGCTGGCGGTCCGGTCGTCTTCACCGTCAGCGTCAGCGCTGCCGGCGTCATCACCCTCGACCAGGCAAGGGCGGTTGTCCATGCCGATGCCAACAACCCGGACGACATCACCACCCTGGCGGCCTCCGACATCACCTTGACCGCAACTATCACCGATGGCGACGGCGATCAGGCAACCTCCACCCGCTATATCGGCCAGAGCCTCTACTTCCAGGATGACGGGCCGACGATCACGGTGCCGTTTGACGGCAACCCGGCTCTCGCAGGCATCCAGCACGAAACCCTGGCCAACGTGCTCAACGCCTCGGCCAGCGGCGCCTTCGGCTACAATATTGGGGCGGATGTCCACCCGGCGGCTTTCTACACCGGTGGCGGTTCTGACTTTGTCGACGAGGATGGCGGGACGACCGGTGTCCAGATCGGACTGACCGGCACGATCACCGGCGGCGGCGGCGGCAATCTCGTCACCTCGAATGTGACGCTGGCGTCGGAGAGCCTCACCTCGGCGACGTTCAACTTCACCTTCACCTATGACAAGGATCCGGCAGCCGGCGTCCAGGCGGGCACGGCGGGCGGCACCCTCGTCTTCGACAAGGCCGGCGACACCTATACGGTCAACCTCACCGACCCGCTCGAAGGCTTCAGCTTCGACGTTCTCCACACCAGCCAGCTCTTGTCCAAGGAGCCCACCGGCAATACCGGCCACCCGCAGATCGTGCTGGAACGGTTGCAGGCGGATGACGCGAACACACCTGACGATGAAGACTTCTACGTGCAATTCACGGGCAACGCGATCAACAGAGGCAACCCGTTCAGCTTGACGAACAATGGGCAGGGGTCATCCGCCGACTCCACCTTCACCATCGGTGGTCACGAGATGGTCAGCAACAACAATCCCACGTGGGTGTCTGCGACACAGAGCACCAACGGTGTCGCCGGCGATACGATCCAGAAAGACGAACTGCTGACGCTGCGGTTCTTCAACAGCAATGTCGGCATTGCCAACGAGGCCACGACCCCGACGGCGACCGCCGGCACGATGGCCATCAAGTTCGACGGCATCGGCAACAGCGAGGACCTGATGCTGATCCTCAACCTGATCGACAAGAACGGCGCCGACAATATCGCCGGCACCGCGGACGACAACACGACCATCACCCGGGCCATGTACGTGTCGAATGATGACATCTACAAGACAGGCCAGGTGCCGACCGCCTACAGCAGCGAGTTCACGCTCGACCAAAATGACGGCCTCGTGATCGTCGAGCAGAACGACTACAACGCCGCCGGAGAAGACTACGTACTGCAGGGGGCGCAGATCATGCAGTCCGGCAACGGAATCACCGGCAACAATACGGCGATCGACCTGGTGAAGGCGACCGGCGCCAATGGCGGCAGCAATGCGACCGGCGGTCTGGTAAACTTCGACGCCACCGATAATGACGTGCTGAAGATCACCGACATCGGTTTCACCTCGACCGTGACCGAGACGCCGAACGCCAACCTCGACTTCGCCTTCCAGGTGGAGGACGCCGATGGCGATCAGACAGCGATGCAGCACATCCTTGTTGACGTCGCCTGACACGTGACCAAACGGGGGCAGCCGAGGCTGCCCCCGGACTTCTTTGCACGCTGTGAAACCTCGTACACCCGAGACATAATGATGAAACCAAAGCAACAGCCCCCTGCCCTGCAGGTGGTGATGAAGGAGGCCAGACGCGCCATTCGGCCGATGATCTGGTTCAGCGGTGGCATCAACGTGCTGATGCTGACCGGGGCGTTTTACATGCTCCAAGTCTACCACCGCGTATTGTCCAGCCACAGCTTGGAGACGTTGGTGATGCTGTCGCTGATGGCGGCAGCGGCACTCGCGACGATGGCGGCTCTGGAGGTGGTGCGCGGGCGTCTTCTGGCAACCGTCGGATCGTGGATGAACGCGCGGTTGGCACCCGTTCTCCTGACCGCATCGGTCGAATATGCCGCCTCAGCGCCCGGCCAAGCCAACGCCCGTCCGCTGCGAGACCTTGATCAAGTCCGGAACTTCTTCACCAGCCCGAGCATCTTCCCGATCCTCGACGCGCCCTGGGCGCCGCTATTTTTCGGCGCCATATTTTTCATGCACCCTTGGCTGGGTTGGTTGGCGCTGTGCGGCGGGATCGTCCTGTTTGCGCTGGCGTTGCTCAATGAATACCTCACACGCAAGCCGTTGGCCGAGGCCGCAAGCGCACAGTCGCGGGCATACGTCCAGGCTGAGGCGGCGATCCGCAACGCCGAGGTCGTCCAGGCGATGGGCATGTTGAAGCCGTTGCTGGTGGGCTGGAAGGCGCAGCAAGACGAGGCAAATGAGGGACAAGTTCTTGCCGCCAACCGGGGCGGCGTGATCGCTGCCATCGCGCGTTGTCACCGGCTGGCCCTGCAAATGGCCATACTGGGCCTTGGGGCTTATCTCGTCCTTCGCAACGAAGCTTCCCCCGGGATCATGATCTCCGCCTCGATCCTGATGGGCCGCGCATTGTCCCCGGTCGAGCAAGCGATCGGCACATGGAAGGCGACGGTCGGAGCACGCGCCGCCTACCGGCGCCTCGCCGCAGTCGCCGGGCAGCATCCGGAGGCCACACCGGTTCTGCCACTACCACGACCGAAAGGCAGGTTTGAGGCCGAGAACCTTGTGCTTGCCCGACAGGGCGGCGAGCCTATCCTGAAAGGGATCAACTTCCACCTCGAGCCGGGTGAAGCAATGGCGCTGATTGGCCCGAGCGCGGCCGGCAAGACCAGCCTGGCGCGAATACTGGCCGGTGCCTGGCGTCCATCTGGAGGGCGCGCGTTGCTTGATGGCATGGACGTTGCCCAATGGGCGGCGGAAGATCGTGGCCATTATGTCGGTTACCTGCCGCAAGACATCGAGCTCTTCGCCGGTACCGTCTCCGAAAACATCTGCCGCTTCGCAAAGCTCAGCCCAGTGGTCTTCGACAAGGTGGTCAAGGCCGCACAGCTGGCGGGAGTTCACGAACTGATCAAAGGACTGCCGAAAGGTTACCTCACAGAGATCGGCGAATCCGGCGCGGTCCTATCAGGCGGACAGCGCCAACGCATCGGGTTGGCGCGAGCACTCTACGGCGACCCGGCCCTCATTATCCTGGACGAGCCCAATTCCAACCTCGACCGCGAGGGTGAGGAGGCATTGATCGCCGCGCTCAGCACGGTCAAGGCGACAGGCACGACTGTCATCCTGATCGCGCACCGACCGAACATCATGGAGACGGTTGACAAGATATTGATCCTCAACCGGGGCCAACAGGACCTCTTCGGTCCACGCGACTATGTCTTCAATGAGCTCGCCGCGCGCGCCCGCAAGGTTAGCCAGATGCCGACCATAGTGGCGAAATAAGCCAGGAAAAGAAAACAGACATGCAGGATATGAAGGTCGTTCCGCTACCCGTTTCGCCGCCCGCCGCACCGGTCCCCCTGCGTCTCACCGGCGTGACGTTCACCGGCTTCGCGATCATGTTCCTGTTCTTCGGCATGGCGGGGGGCTGGGCGACGCTTGCACCATTGGATAGCGCCGCCGTGGCACCGGGCGTGATCAAGGTTGCCGGCGACCGCAAGCTCATCCAGCACCTCGAGGGCGGCATCATCGCAGAGCTGCACGCCGCCAACGGTGATATCGTCAAGGCGGGCAAGGTCCTCATCCAGCTCGACAACACACCGGCAAAGGCGAGGCTTGACCTGATCCAGAACCGGATAGCAACGCGTGAGTCGCTTGCCGCTCGTCTCAGGGCTGAGCGTGACGGCAAGGCCGAGATCGAGTTTGATCCGGCATTGCTCGCAAACCGCGACAAAGCCGCAAAGGACGCGGTGGCCTCACAGCGTGACGTGTTCGCCGCGAAGCACGACAACCTGAAGGACGAGCGGGAAATTCTCAGCCAGCGCCGTCACCAGACCGAGGAAGAGGTAACGGGACTGGAGGGGCTTATCGTCACCGAGGACAAGCAGATCGAAGCACTCGAGGGCGAAACCAAAGACCTTGAAAGCCTGATCAAGCGTGGGCTGGTCACGCGCGAGCGGAACCTGATGCTCAGACGGCAACAGCGGGAGATCGAGGGGGAGCGCGCCACCAACGTTGCGGCCATCGCTCGCGCCAAAAGCGCCATGGCCGAGATCGACATGCAGATCTTGAACCTCGGCACGGTGCGGCTCAACGAGGCTGTCGAAGAGTTGAGCAAGGTCGAGGCGGAGTTGTTCGACCTCAGACAGGAGGAGCGTTCCGCCAAGGACGTGCTTGCCCGTACCAATGTCGTCGCCCCCGTTGACGGCATCGTCATGGACCTGAAGGTCCACACGGCGGGTGGTGTCGTAAAACCCGGCGAGACACTGATGACCGTCGTGCCGCTCGGACAGCAACTCGTGGTCGAGGCCATGGTCAGGCCGGAGGACGTCGAAACGATCGCCCCCGGACAGCTCGCGCGCGTCAGTTTCCCGGCCTTCGCCCGCTACAGCCTCCCGCCGCTCGACGGCGTCGTGGAGGTCGTGTCGGCTGACCGGATGACGGAGGAGCGTAGCGGTGCACCTTATTTCGCCGCGACCGTGGTGATCGACAAGAGCGAACTCGCCAAGCTGGAGGGCCGCAAGCTGATGCCCGGCATGTCGAGCGAAACGATGATCCGGACGGGTGCTCGCACCGTGCTTTCATATCTGGCTGAGCCGATCGCCCAGAACTTCCGCCGAGCGATGCGGGAAAAATAGCCGCAGGCCCCCAACGGCTTTTTCGCTGCCTGACTGGGCTCGATGACGCGCAAATGTCAATGCCGCAGCGACCGCTTACCAGCGAGCCTCACCACAGCATTCGGGGCTTAAGTATCACGCCGCCTTGGCGGCGTGATATTCCTTGATGGCGACCATCTTGATCGCCGGATGGCGCTCGGATTCGTAACGCAGCGAAAAACCATCCTGGGCGAGGAAGACCGGGTCGCCGTCGAGATCGCGGGCGATATCGCCGCGTTTGACGGTGAGGAATTTTTCGAGATCGGCCGGCTGATCGGCCGAGATCCAACGGCAGACGGAGAAACGCGACATTTCGAAGGAGACCGGCAGGCCGTATTCGGCCATCAGCCGCTCCTTCAGGACGTCGAGCTGTAGGGCGCCGACGACGCCGACGATCGCCGGCGAGCCGTCCTCCGGCGAAAACAGCTGGACGACCCCTTCCTCGGCCATCTGCTGCAGGGCTTCCTTCAGCTTCTTCGCCTTCATCGCGTCTTCCAGACGCACGCGGCGCAGGATCTCCGGCGAGAAGTTCGGCACGCCCTGGAAGACCAGCGATTCACCCTCGGTCAGCGTATCGCCGATCCGGAGCGTGCCGTGGTTGGGAATGCCGACGACGTCGCCGGCATAGGCGGTGTCGGCGAGCTGGCGCTGCGAGGCGAAAAAGAACTGCGGCGCCGTCAGGCCGAGCTGCTTGCCGGTGCGGGCAAGCCTTGCCTTCATGCCGCGTTCGAGCTTGCCGGAGCAGATGCGGGCAAAGGCGATGCGGTCGCGGTGGTTGGGGTCCATATTGGCCTGGATCTTGAAGACGAAGGCGGTCATCTTGTCGTCGGTCGCGTGCACGGTCCTGGTATCGGCGATCTGGTCACGCGGCGGCGGCGCAAAATCGCCGAGCGCGTTGATGAGATCGCGAACGCCGTAATTGCGCAGCGCCGAGCCGAAAAAGACAGGCGTCATATGGCCTTCCAGGAAGGCCTGACGGTCGAACGGACGGCAGGCCTCGATCGCCAGCTCCGTCTCCTCGACGAAGACCTGGCGCTCGTTTTCCGGCAGCCTGCCGGCGACGCTTTGCGGGCCGTTGACCGGCGTTCCCTCGATTTCGATATCCGAACCGCGCACCGTGTTGGCGGCGATATTGTACGAGCCGCAAAAGGTCTTCGAGCGGCCGATCGGCCAGGTGATCGGCGCCGTATCCAGCGCCAGCTTCTCTTCCACCTCGTCGAGGATCTCGAAGGGATCGCGGCTTTCGCGGTCCATCTTGTTGATGAAGGTGATGATCGGAATATCGCGCATGCGGCAGACTTCGAAAAGCTTCAGCGTGCGCGGCTCGATACCCTTGGCGGCATCGATGACCATGACGGCGGCGTCGACGGCGGTCAGCGTGCGATAGGTGTCGTCGGCAAAATCCTCGTGACCCGGCGTGTCGAGGATGTTGAAGACATTGTCGTTATATTCGAAGGTCATCACCGAGGTGACGACGGAGATGCCGCGTTCGCGCTCGATCTTCATCCAGTCGGAGCGCGTCTGCATGCGATCCTTCTTCGCCTTGACTTCGCCGGCAAGCTGAATGGCGCCGCCGAACAGCAGCAGCTTTTCGGTGAGCGTCGTCTTACCCGCGTCCGGGTGGGCGATAATAGCGAATGTGCGGCGGCGGGAGACCGCCTCGGCGAGACTTTCGGCCATGCTTGTGAATCCTGTGGAATTGCCGCGTATCTAGCGATTAAAGCCCGGCAATGCAATTGACCTCGGGCCCTCGGGCGCAAAGTAATGGGCCATGACCATTCATCACGATACGCGCCCGACGCTGAACCTGATCCGCTTAGCCAATGGCGAGGGCCTAGATCTGCCCGCCTATGAAAGCAAGGGAGCGGCCGGTATGGACCTGCGTGCCGCCGTCGACGAGGCAGCGCCGCTGACGCTTCTGCCCGGCAAGCGGACGCTGGTGCCGACCGGCTTCATCTTCGAGATCCCCGAAGGTTTCGAGGGACAGGTGCGGCCGCGCTCCGGCCTCGCCTTCAAAAACGGCATCACCTGCCTGAATTCACCGGGCACCGTCGACAGCGATTATCGCGGCGAGGTGAAGGTGCTGCTCATCAATCTCGGCGAGGAGCCCTTCGTCATTTCGCGCGGCATGCGCATCGCCCAGATGGTGATCGCGCCGGTCACCCAGGCGCAAGTGGCCGAGATCACCGCGGCCAGCGAAACGGTGCGCGGCGCAGGCGGCTTCGGCTCCACCGGCGCCTGATGACAGAGCGCCTCGACAGTGCCGGCCTGATCTTCCGGCAGGACTATTTCGGCGATCCCGCCGGCTGGGCGGCGCTGGTCTGCCTGCTCAAGGATATTTTCGGCATCGATATCGGGCCGCTGCAACAGCTGGGCGGCCCTGATCCCACCAGCATGCCCTTCGGCTGGTTTGATGCCGAAGGCGAACTTGCAGCCAATATCTCAGCTTTCGCGCTGCCCTTCGTCCTCAATGGCAGGATCGTCCATGCCGCCGGGCTGCAATCCGGCGCTGTGCGGCCGCCATGGCGCGGCCGCGGGCTCTATCGCGACGTGACGGTAAAAGCGCTCGACTGGTGCGAGAAGCAAGGCTTTGAAGCCATCATCCTCTATACCGACAAGCCGTCGCTCTACGAGCCCTACGGTTTCCGCGCGATACCGCTGCACCGATACGAGGGAGCAGCACCTGCCCCCTCAGCTTCCGCCGCACTCGCCCGGCCGCTATTGCCAACAAACGCCGATGACCTTGCCTTACTGCAATCGCTGCTGAAGGCAAGAAGCCCGGTTTCGACCTCGCTGGCGGTCACAGTCAATGCGGCGATGTTTCTGATCAACACCCAGCTCGATCCCGATATCCGCATCAGCTTCCTCGAAGACAAACAGGCGGTGATCGCCTGGAAGATCGATGAGGCGGGCCGCTTCAGCCTTCTCGACGTCGTGGCGGCTGATATGCCGTCGCTTGCAGCGATCCTTAGCGGGCTTAAGATCGCGCCCGCCTCCGTCGAGGTGCTCTTCCGTCCCGACAAGCTCGGCTGGGAGGGTGTTCCGCAACCGTTGGAAAGCGGCACGAGGCTGATGCTGCGCGGGCTCGGCGATGTCACACCGGGTTTTCCGGCGATGCTGTCGCCGATGGCGGAATTCTAGATCCTTCTATTTCCGGCGCGAAAGCGGTGGCAGGCGGCGTTTGACGGGCGAGGCTTTGATCATCGCGGTGTTGGTCTCCGCCCTTTCGGCAACGCGGTCGAGAATGCCGTCGAGGTCCGCCATGGAGCGGATGACCAGGCGGGCGATGAAGCAATCCTCACCCGTCACCTTGTCGCATTCGATGATTTCGGGAATTTCCTGGATGATACGCTCGACGATGTGCAGCTTTCCCGGCAGAGGACGCACACGCACGATCGCCTGCAGGGGATAACCGACGGCGGCGGGATCGAGATCGATGGTGAAGGCCTTGATGACGCCGCGCTCCTCCAGCCGGCGCAGGCGCTCGGCGGCACTCGGCGAGGACAGGCCGACCTGCTGCGCCAGCTCTTTCAGCGAGATCCGCGCATTGCCGGCCAGCGCTTCCAGAATGGCCTGATCGACTTCACCGAGCGACTGCACATCATTAGCCACGGCGATCTCTTTTCCTCTTATGATTAGGTGATACCGACAATTTTCCTTTTTATCCTTATATAAAATCGCCCGTCGCTGCAATATTGTTATGCCACCGAAATGGAGGCAATCATGGGCAGCGACATCAAAAGAGGCACGGCGGAAATGACGGCAGCGATGCTGATCTCGGGGACGATCGGCTGGTTCGTCGTCATGTCGGGCCAGCCGGTCAGCGGCGTGGTCTTCTGGCGCTGCCTGTTCGGCGCGCTCACTTTGCTCGTCATCTGCGGCGCGCTCGGGCTGCTGCGGCCCGGCATCATCACGCTGCGCGCCTTCGGCATCGCTATTTTCGGCGGCATCGCCATCGTCTTGAACTGGCTGCTGCTCTTTGCCTCCTATTCGCATGCGACGATCTCGATCGCGACGACTGTCTATAACACCCAGCCCTTCATGCTGCTGGTGCTCGGGGCACTCTTCCTCGGCGAGAAGATCACCGCGACCAAGCTTTTCTGGCTGGCGCTCGCCTTCGCCGGCATGGTGGCGATCGTCCAAGGGAAACCCGGTGCGGGCGGCGCTGCGTTCGACGGCTACGGCCTCGGCATCCTGATGGCGCTCGGTGCTGCCTTCTTCTATGCGCTCGCCGCCCTTGCCGCGAAATGGCTGAAGGGCACGCCGCCGCATCTGATCGCGCTCATCCAGGTCGCAACCGGCATGCTGATGCTGGCGCCGATGACCGATTTTTCCCATCCGCCAGGCGATGTCAGGGGCTGGGCGATCCTAGCTACCGTCGGCGTCGTCCATACCGGGCTGATGTATGTGCTGCTCTACGGCGCGATCCAGAGGCTGCCGACGCATCTCACAGGCGCCCTGTCCTTCATCTATCCGATCGCGGCGATCCTCGTCGACCGGCTGGCCTTCGGCCATGCGCTGCAGCCGATGCAGCTATTAGGCGCGGCGATCATTCTGCTTGCCGCCGCCGGCATGAATCTCGGCTGGACGCCGCGGTGGCTGCGGCCGCGGGCGCTGGAGAGCTGAGAACCGGGCGGGCATGGCAAGCACGCCCGGGCATGGCAAGCATGCCTGGGCATGGCAAGCATGCCTGGGCATGGCAAGCATGCCTGGGCATGGCAAGCATGCCCGGGGATATGCCGATATTATTTCTGCCCGCGCGTCGTTTCGAACAGGAACCAGGTACGGCGCTCGGCCTCGTCGATCCAGTTCTCGATCAGGCTGGCGCTTGCGACATCATTATGCTCGTCGCAGAGATCATGCACCTCGCGCAGCAGCGAAACGAGCTGAGCGTTATCCTGGCGCAGTTCCGACAACATGTCCTCGGGCGTGACGAATTCCGCGTCATTGTCCGAAATGCGCTGCTGGCGGGCGATCTGGCCGATGGAGCGCAGTGTCGTGCCGCCGATCTTACGGGCACGCTCGGCAATGTCGTCTGTCATGGCGAAGATCTGCTCGGCCTGTTCGTCGAGCAGCAGATGATAATCGCGAAAATGCGGGCCGGACATGTGCCAGTGGAAATTCTTGGTCTTGAGATAGAGCGCAAAGACATCGGCGAGCAGCGCCGTCAGCGCTGCCGAAATATCGGTGATGGCGTTGGTCGGCAGATCCGAAGGGGTCTTCAGGGGCGCAAGTCTGGTCTTCTCGGCCTGTGTGGGGGACATCCGTTTTCTCCTTGGGGTGACGAAGCGATATGGGGGACCTGATAGGGCGACGATGACATGTTGATGAAGACGGCCGTGACAATGAGTGCCCGGCGGAGTTCTTCACCGCAACAAATACGGGAGGCTTGCGGTTCTTCAAGGTCGTGGGCAACCGGCGAGCAAGCATTCCTGCCGGTGATGCATCCATCAACGCCGGCGGATTGATGGTTGCAGGCCCCGGATATAAAACAGCGAGGAAAAAGAAGGGAGCGCATCATGAGCCTTGCCGCCTTGCTGACCTATGCCGGAGCGCTGTTTATCGCCGCGGCCATTCCGGGACCCGGGATTACCGCGATCGTTGCGCGTGCGCTCGGCTCGAATTTTCGCGAGACCTTCTTCATGGGCCTCGGCCTGGTGCTCGGCGACATGGCCTATCTCACAGCGGTCATTCTCGGCCTTGCCTTCGTGGCGCAGACCTTCACCGAGGTGTTCATAACAATCAAGATCGCCGGCGTCCTCTATCTCGGCTATATCGCCTGGAAACTCTGGACGGCGGGGCTGCTGCCGCAGGATATCGCGGCGCGGAAATCTACCAATATCGGCCTATCCTTCCTCTCCGGGCTGCTGGTGACGCTCGGCAATCCGAAGACGATGCTCTTCTATGTCGCCCTGGTCCCGACGCTGATCGATATCGGCAATATCGGCCTGCGAGACTATGCGCTCCTGCTGACCACCACCTTCTTGGTGCTGATCGTCGTGCTCGTGCCCTATATGCTGCTTGCCTCGCGGGCCCGCACGATGCTGAAGCAGCCGCGGGCCTTGCAGGCGCTGAACCGGGTTGCATCAGGCATCCTCGCCGGCACGGCCGCCTTCATCGCCACGCGGGCCGCCTGAAATAAACATTCCGCAAGGACCGGTTTTCAAAGGTTATTTTCTTCGAGGACCGCCTCCCCGGGATGAACACGGGCTGGCCTAGACCGGCCTTTGACCCTATTCTCCTCCTCGATTTCAGAGACAGGATTTCAAAGGGAGGCACCCATGTCGCACAAGCCCGGCCGCGGCCGCATCTATTCCTCGATCACCGAGACCATCGGCGACACGCCGCTCGTGCGCTTCGACAAGCTGGCGCAGGAAAAGGGCGTCGTGGCGAACCTAATCGGCAAGCTCGAATTCTTCAACCCGATCGCATCCGTGAAGGACCGCATCGGTGTCGCGATGATCGAAGGCCTCGAAGCCCAGGGTAAGATCACCCCCGGCAAGACGGTGCTGATCGAGCCGACCTCCGGCAACACAGGCATCGCGCTCGCCTTTGCCGCCGCCGCCAAGGGTTATCGGCTGATCCTCACCATGCCGGAAACGATGTCGGTCGAGCGCCGCAAGATGCTGGCGCTGCTCGGCGCTGAGCTGGTGCTGACCGAGGGATCGAAGGGCATGAAGGGCGCCATCGCCAAGGCGGAGGAACTGGCGTCCTCCCTTCCGGATGCCGTCATTCCGCAGCAGTTCGAAAATCCTGATAATCCCGAGATCCACCGCAAGACGACGGCCGAGGAAATCTGGAACGATACCGAGGGCACGGTCGATATCGTCGTCTCCGGCATCGGCACCGGCGGCACGATCACCGGCGTCGGCCAGGTGCTGAAGAGCCGCAAGCCCGAGATCAAGATCATCGCCGTCGAACCGGCCGATTCGCCGATCCTCTCCGGCGGCAATCCCGGCCCGCACAAAATCCAGGGCATCGGTGCCGGCTTCGCGCCGAAGATCCTCGATACCGGCATCTATGACGAGGTCGTCACCGTGACCAATGACGAAGCCTTCGAACAGGCGCGCCTGGTCGCAAGGCTCGAAGGCGTGCCGGTCGGCATCTCCTCGGGCGCGGCCCTGACGGCCGCAATCAAGGTCGGCGTCCGTCCCGAGAATGCCGGCAAGAACATCGTCATCATCATCCCTTCCTTCGCCGAGCGTTATCTGTCGACGGCGCTGTTTGAGGGTCTCGGGAGCTAAAATAGCGAATAGCGAAAAGGATGCGAACCGGACGCCTTTCGAGCTGGAACAGCACGACTGATGCCGGTGTTCACGTACTCGGAGAGCGTCGGCCAGACGTTGGTGTGGGGGTCACCGTGTGCCAGAACGGAGACAGCGGACATTTCATCCGACCAGTTCATCGTCGGTGCGGCCGGGTCTGGACCGAGGTCTAAAAGAGCGGCAGCGAGGCAGCGTGCGACGGCATCGAACAGCTTCATGGCGCTCTTCGGTATCTGGCATCGTCACTCCTCCAAACTGTTGAACCCTGGGCAGCAGCCAGATGAAATGCGGCCTTGAAAGGCTGCCGCCTGGCAGCAGGTCCCCTCCGATGATGCGCGGCAGGCATTGGAATGCCTCCGTCGCGCACGACATCCAGCAGAATCCGGCGACACGAAGACGCCATGCCGCATTGGCCTGGATCGATGCCTCCGGCCGAGACAGGACCTGCGTGCCGCGGAAATGATTGGCAAGGGCAATCAGGCTGCGGGGTGCGAGGATATCGACGTCCGAACCTGCCCAGGCGGCTTCGGCGCCGCTTTCGGCCGGGCAGATCAGCCCCTTGCCGAGCGCATTGGCGCCGATCGCAGCCGGCAGCGCGCCTGAGATGGCGGCGATCGTTCCGTCGAGGTTGAGCTCGCCGACGACGACAAAGTCCGACAGGGCATCGGCGGGAATGGCGCCGAGAGCGGCCATCAGGGCAAGGGCGATCGGCAGATCGAAATGCGAGCCTTCCTTCGGCAGATCGGCCGGCGCCAGATTGACCGTCACGCGCTTGGCCGGCAGCGCCAGGCCGGAGGCGTGGAGGGCCGCCTGCACGCGCTCGCGGCTTTCGGCAACAGCCTTGTCAGGCAGGCCGACGATCTGCATGCCGACCTTTCCGGGCGCGACCATGACCTGGACCTCGACCGGCACACCTTCGATGCCCTGAAATGCAACCGTACTGACACGCGCGACCATCAACCCATCCCCTTGCCGCAAATTTTATAGCCCGCCCTGCGGCCTTTATTCGATACTTGTCGTGGTCCCCAGAACCGCTACGCACTTTTGGGCGACATGCATCAAGGCCAACGGTTGCAATCTGGCATGGACGCAGGAATAAAACAAGAACAATCAAAGAACGTAGTCAGGCACCCGCTGTGACCTTGGTTGTGTTCGGTCGCGGGACCAGAACGGTCAGCGGCGGCTGGCTCAGCCGCGCTTGCGCTCGATCGCATCCCAAAGCATGCTCGCGATATCGGCGCCGCCGAATTTCTTGACCTCGCGGATGCCGGTGGGCGAGGTGACGTTGATCTCGGTCATGTAATCGCCGATCACATCGATGCCGACGAGCAGGAAGCCGCGTTCCCTCAGCGCCGGACCGATGCGGGCGCAGATTTCCTGTTCGCGCGGCGTCAGTTCGGTCGCCTCGGCGCGGCCACCGACATGCATGTTGGAGCGGCTGTCGTGTTCGGCCGGCACCCGGTTGATGGCGCCGGCGAATTCGCCGTCGACCAGGATGATGCGTTTGTCGCCCTTGCGCACGTCGGGCAGATATTGCTGAGCAATGAAGGGCTCGCGGAAAAGCTGGCCGAACATTTCCAGCAGCGAGGAGAGATTGCGGTCGTCGCGGGTCGAATGGAAGACGCCGGCGCCGCCATTGCCGTAAAGCGGCTTCAGGATGATATCGCCCATTTCATCGCGGAAGCGGCGGATCTCGGCGGCATCCTTGGTGATCAGCGTCTTCGGCATCAGGTCGGAGAATTCGGTGACGAAGATCTTCTCCGGCGAATTGCGCACCCAGGCCGGATCGTTGACGACGAGCGTCTTCGGGTGGATGCGCTCGAGCAGATGCGTCGAGGTGATATAGGCCATGTCGAAGGGCGGGTCCTGGCGCAGCAGCACGACATCCATGGTCGCGAGATCGACGCGCTCGGGCGCGCCAAGCTCGAAGTGATCGCCCTTGACGTCGCGCAGCACCATCGGCTCGACGCTGGCATAGAGCTTGCCGTCGCGAAAGCTCAGGCGCTCGGGGGTATAGTGGAAGAGCTTGTAGCCGCGCACTTGGGCTTCCAGGCTCATCGCGAAGGTGGAATCGCCTGCGATATTGATGCCGGCGACATGGTCCATCTGGACCGCTACATTGGTAATCTTGGCCATTTCCATCCCTCGCTGAATGCCGGACAGATGTAGGTCGGCCAGATATCAAACGCAACGGGCAATCAAGGGCTTCAGGTCGCCGTTTTTCAGGCAGCGATGCCCTGGTTGCCGTTGTTGCGCAGCATGTTGCGGAGACGGTAGGCGATCGCCAACGGCTTAGGGAAGGGCTTGCGCAGGAAGGCGACCTTGCGGACGTAATTGTCGACCCGCCAGCTCGCCCAGGTTCCACCGGCGAAAAAGGCGACATCGCCGGCGCAGAGCGTTCGTTCGGTGCCGTCCTCGGCAGTGATATGGACCTCGCCTTCGAGGATCATCACCGTCTCGTCCCAGCCGAAATACCAGCGGAATTCGCCCGCCGTGCAATCCCAGATCGCCGTCAGCGAGGCCTCGTCATGGCCGCGCGAATGTTCGGCGGTGCGGGCCTGCGGATTGCCGCTGACGATCCAGTCCGGATTGATCGGCGTGGATTTCAGCGGCAGCAGATCGCTCGCATGCGCGACGAAGGACTTTCCGGCCGGCTTCGCCACCGCATACGGCACCGAGCGCGCGGCCATGGCGACCGCACTTGCAAACATCAGCTTCCAGGCCATGAAACAACCCCCAATTGTTATCCCCACCGAGTCGATAGCAGAGAGTCGTAAGGACCTGGTTCAAGTGGGGGCTAAAAGTTTAACGATCCGGAAATCCGATGGGGCGAAGGGAGGTCAGAAAGCATCAATAAAATGCCGCGGCAGCCGGCCCGGCATGATCGCGACGATATCATAACGCTGGGAAAGGCGGGTCTGATCCCTCTGGCGGGCGAGCCAGAGATCGCTTGCCGCCCGTATGCGCTTCTGCGCGATGACAGAGACGGCATCGACCGCCGCGGCCTCGCCATGGCGGGCCTTGACCTCGACGAAGACGGCGAGATCGCCCTTGCGGGCGATGATGTCGATCTCGCCAAGCTTGGTGCGGTGGCGCAGAGCCAGGATGCGATAACCCTTCAGCATCAGGAAGGCGGCCGCGACATATTCCGACATGCGGCCCCGGCGCAGCGCCTTCCTTCTGATCGTGGTGAGATCATTATCGCCCATCGGCGTTCTTGATCTCCAGCAGGCGCTGATAGAGCACCTTGCGCGGCAGGCCGGTGAGGCGGGCGGCCTCGGTCGCGGCGCCGGCCGTCGGCATCGACTTCGACAGGTCGGCCAGCATGGCTTCGACATCGGCCTCATCGGTCTCGACCGGCTCCGGCGGACCGATCACGAGGACAATCTCGCCTTTGACGTTTTCCACCTGCTGATAATGGGCTGCGAGGTCGGCAAGCGAGCCGCGACGGAACTCTTCATAGGTCTTGGTCAGCTCGCGGCAAACGGAGGCGGGCCGAGCGCCGCCCAGCACATCGGCGGCGGCCAGAAGCGTTGCGCCGATGCGATGCGGCGATTCAAAGAAGATCAGCGTCGCGGGAGCCTTAGCAAGTTCACCGAGACGGTCGCGGCGGGCCTTGTCCTTGGCCGGCAGGAAACCGGCGAAAAGAAACGCATCGTTCGGCAGGCCGGAGCCGACAAGGGCTGCGAGCGGCGCCGACGCCCCGGGAATGGGAATGACGCGGTAACCTGCCGTTATCGCCTGTTGCGCCAGCCGATAACCGGGATCGGAGACCAGCGGCGTGCCGGCATCGGAAACCAGCGCCACCGAGCGCCCGGCTTCGAGCGCCTGCAGCAGCCTTGGACCGGCCTCGTCGGCATTGTGCTCGTGATAGGCGAAGGGACGGTTCTGGATGCCGTAGCGGTCAAGCAGCACGCGGGTGACGCGGGTATCCTCGCAGGCGAGCACATCGGCGCCGGCCAGCGTTTCCAGCGCCCGCAGGGTGATATCGCCGAGATTGCCGATCGGGGTGGCGACGAGATAGAGCGCCGGCTCCAGCGGCCGCGCCGGCACCGTTGCATTGTGCAGGCGGAAGCTTCGCCGGCCGGCGGCGTCCGCTGTCGTTTCCTCATTCATGCCATTTGCTTTCGTCCCGCCGGCTCGTCGCCGGCATCGAACCCTTATGGGCGAGCCGCACCGCTTCGGCAAGGGTTCGGATTTCTGTGAGCATTGCTCTGGAAAACCGCAAATGCAGGGGTGCCGGCGTCCATGCCTCTTGCAAAGCAATGCTGAAGTCTGCCATTTTGCCCGTCCACTCCCCCGGCCTCAAGCCGGGACAGCATTCTTCGGGTGCTCGACGCGCCCGGACAGTCACGGTCGAAGGCGGTAGCATCCCATGCGTATTACTATTGAGCGGTCAAACCTGTTGAAATCGCTGAACCACGTCCACCGCGTGGTCGAACGTCGCAACACGATCCCGATCCTGTCCAACGTATTGCTGAAGGCGGACGGCCAGAAGCTCGACATGAAGGCGACCGACCTCGACCTCGAAATCACCGAGGCGACACCGGCTAACGTCGAGCAGCCCGGCGCCACCACCGTTCCCGCCCATCTTCTCTACGACATCGTGCGCAAGCTTTCCGACGGCTCGGAAGTGCTGCTTGCCACCAGCACCGATGGCGGCTCGATGACCGTGCAATCCGGCCGCTCGAAATTCTCGCTGCAGTGCCTGCCGGAATCGGACTTTCCGGATCTTACAGCCGGCACCTTCACGCATTCCTTCAAGCTGAAGGCGACCGATCTGAAGATGCTGATCGACCGCACGCAGTTTGCGATCTCGACGGAAGAGACGCGTTATTATCTGAACGGTATCTTCTTCCACACGATCGAGAGCAACGGCCAGCTGAAACTCAGGGCGGTTGCGACCGACGGCCACCGGCTGGCGCGCGCCGATGTCGATGCGCCCTCCGGCTCCGAGGGCATGCCCGGCATCATCATTCCGCGCAAGACGGTCGGCGAACTGCAGAAGCTGGTCGACAATCCCGAGGTGATGGTGACCGTCGAGGTGTCCGACGCCAAGATCCGGCTGACGATCGGTTCGATCGTCATGACCTCGAAACTGATCGACGGCACCTTCCCGGATTATCAGCGCGTCATCCCGACTGGCAATGACAAGGAAATGCGGGTCGACTGCACGAGTTTCGCACAGGCCGTCGACCGCGTCTCGACCATCTCCTCCGAGCGCGGCCGCGCCGTCAAGCTGGCGCTTTCCGAGGGGCAGCTGATGCTGACCGTCAACAATCCCGATTCCGGCAGCGCGACGGAAGAAGTCGCCGTCGGCTACGACACGGATGCGATGGAAATCGGCTTCAACGCCAAGTACTTGCTCGACATCACCGCCCAGCTTTCCGGCGAGGAAGCGATCTTCCTGCTTGCCGATGCCGGCTCGCCGACGCTGATCCGAGACACGGCGGGCGACGATGCGCTCTACGTGCTGATGCCGATGCGCGTCTGACCGGAACGAAGGCCGCCCATTGCCGTTTTTCCTCCTGTCAAAATGGAGGATCCCATGACCAAAAAGACGGGAGCGGTGCGCATCGGCATATCCGGCTGGACCTATGCGCCCTGGCGCGGCCAATTCTATCCGAAGGACCTGCCGCAGAAGCAGGAACTTTCCTATGCCGCCCGGCACTTCCGGTCGATCGAGATTAACGGCACCTTCTACGGATTGCAGCGGCCCGAAAGCTTCGGCCGCTGGCGGGAGGAAACGCCGGAGGATTTCGTCTTCGCGGTCAAGGGACCGCGCTTCATTACCCATATGCTGCGGCTGCAGGATATCCAGACGGCGCTCGCCAATTTCCTCGCTTCCGGCGTTTTGCGGCTCGGCCCCAAGCTCGGACCAATCCTCTGGCAATTCCCGCCGAACATGGTCTTCGACCCATCCCTTTTCGAAAGCTTTTTGTCGCTGCTGCCGCACACCCGCGACGCGGCAATAGCGCTGGCGAAACGGCACGACTGGCATATCAAGGGACCGGCCTGGCTTACATGCGACGGGCATCAGCCGATCCGGCATGCGCTGGAAATTCGTCACGAGAGCTTCCGCTCACCCGCCTTTATCGAGATGCTCAGGCGGCACAAGGTCGCTCTCGTCTGCGCCGACACGGTGAAATGGCCGCTGCTGATGGATATCACCGCCGATTTCATCTACTGCCGCCTGCATGGCTCCGAAAAGCTCTATGTCAGCGGCTACGAGGATGAAGCACTCGACCTATGGGCGCAACGCATCCGCGCCTGGGCCACGGGTGGAGAACCTGAGAATGCGACGCGAGTGCTGGCGCCCCTACCGGTGCGCAGCAAGGGCCGCGACGTCTATCTCTACTTCGACAATACCGATGTGAAACTGCGCGCACCTGTCGACGCCGATCACTTGGCGGATAGGCTCGCCGATCTCATGCCGGGTTCGGCGCCGAAAGCCGCATGAACTGTTGATGCCGATGTCCTTGTTGCGAAAATCCTTGTCCCTTAAGCGACAAGCGGCATATTAAGGCATTCGATCAACATGCGGATGGGTGGAGAATGAGCTTACGGGTCAAGGTGAAGGAACGGCTGGGCAAGAGGTTCGACGACGAGATCCGCTTCTTCCGGGGCATGATGCAGGGGCCGAAGACGGTGGGCTCGATCGTGCCGACGTCCTCGATCACGGCCAAGCGCATGGCAAGCGTCGTCGACATCCATTCCGGGCTGCCGGTGCTTGAACTCGGACCGGGCACGGGCGCCATCACCAAGGCCATTCTCGGCCGCGGCGTCCGTCCGGAAAATCTCGTCGCAATCGAATATTCGACGGATTTTCATAAACATCTGCAGCGGACATATCCCGGCGTGCACTTCATCAACGGCGATGCCTTCGATATTCAGGCCACCCTTGGCAATTTCAGCCGCCTCACCTTCGATTCCGTCGTCTCCGGCATTCCGCTGCTGAATTTCCCGATGGCGAAGCGCATCTCGCTGCTCGAAAGCCTGCTCGATCGACTGCCGGCCGGCCGGCCGATGGTGCAGATTTCCTACGGCGCGATCTCGCCGATCGCCGCCAATCCCGACCGCTACCATATCCAGCATTTCGACTTCGTCATGCGCAATATTCCGCCGGCGCAGCTCTGGATCTATAAGCGCGGCTGAGATGTTCGGGATCTACATCACTCATCCGCAGGTCAGGATCGACGCCAACGTGCCCGTGCCGAAATGGGGGCTTTCCGATGTCGGCGCAGCGCGCGCCCGCAAAGCAGCCGAGAGCGGCTGGGCGAGGCAATTGCGGCGCATCGTCTCCAGCGACGAGACGAAGGCGATCGAGACGGCCGAAATCCTCGCGGAAGCTTCCGGCGTGACGATCGAGATCGTCCACGCCATGCACGAGAACGACCGCACGGCCACCGGGTTCCTGCCGCCGCCGCAATTCGAAGAAGCGGCCAACTGGTTCTTCGCCTATCCGGAACAGAGCTTCAAAGGCTGGGAGCGCGCCGTCGATGCGCAGGCCCGCATCGTCGAGGCCGTGAACGCCGTTCTTGCCACGCATGATACGACGGCGCCGATCGCCTTTGTCGGCCATGGCGGCGTCGGCACGCTGCTCAAATGCCATTTGGCGGGCAGGCCGATCTCCCGCGACCGAGACCAGCCGGGCGGCGGCGGCAATCTCTATGCTTTCGGCCTTGCGGATCGCCGCTTATCATGCGACTGGACACCCATCGAAGACTGGCAGGGGTGACCTCAGATGGACGCACGCGAGCGGTTGATCGTCGGCCTGGATGTTCCAACGATCGGTGAGGCGGAAAGACTGGTTTCCACGCTCGGCGACGACATTCTCTTCTACAAGATCGGCTATCAGCTGGTCTTTGCCGGCGGCCTGGAATTCGCCCGCGATCTTGCCGCTAGCGGCAAGAAGATCTTTCTCGACATGAAGCTGCTGGACATCGACAACACCGTTGCCTCCGGCGTCGAGAACATCGCCAAGATGGGCATGTCGATGCTGACGCTGCACGCCTATCCGAAGGCGATGAAGGCGGCGGTCGAGGCCGCGGCCGGCTCCGGCCTCTGCCTCCTCGGCGTCACCGTGTTGACCTCGATGGATGCCGATGACCTTGCCGAGGCCGGCTACAGCCAGGATCCGCACAGCCTGGTGCTGCGCCGCGCCGAACAGGCGCGCGCGGCCGGCATGGGCGGTATCGTCTGCTCGGCGGAGGAAGCGGCTGCGGTGCGCGAGATCGTCGGGCCCGATATGGCAATCGTCACCCCCGGTATTCGCCCTGATGGTAGCGACAAGGGCGACCAGAAGCGGGTGATGACGCCTTTCGACGCACTGAAAGCGGGAGCGACGCATCTCGTCGTCGGCCGGCCTGTCGTCAAGGCGCCGGATCCCCGAGATGCCGCCCGCGCGATCCTCAGCGAAATGGTGAGCGCGCTCTGGCCGGCAAATCGCTAACCAGATTCAACGGCAAAAGGGAGAAGACCATGGCCAAAGGATACTGGATCGCCCGCGTCGACGTTCGCGATGCCGAGCGCTACAAGGATTACGTGACGGCGGCCAAGCCCGCCTTCGAAAAATACGGCGCGAATTTTCTGGCGCGCGGCGGCGCCTTTACCGAGCTCGAGGGCAAGGCGCGCGTCCGCAATGTGGTGATCGAATTCCCCTCGATGCAACATGCGGTCGACTGCTATAATTCGCCGGAATACCAGATCGCCGCGAAAATCCGCCAGGAAGTCGCGGATGCGGAAATGGTGGTCGTCGAAGGCGTCTGAGCAACTTCGCGTTCGCAAAAACTGACGGCGTGATGGGCCTTCCCGTCGCGCAGGGATTCGGCTAAGACGAGAGCCAATTCAGCATCCGCAAAGCCTTTCGAGGAGCCTGCCATGACCCTTGCCAACCTGCCGCCGCTCGTCACCGTGTTCGGAGGGTCCGGCTTCGTCGGCAGGCACGTGGTTCGGGCGCTGGCCAAGCGCGGCTATAACATCCGCGTCGCCGTGCGCCGTCCCGATCTCGCCGGTTTCCTGCAGCCGCTCGGCAATGTCGGCCAGATCTCCTTCGTGCAGGCGAACCTGCGCTATCGCAGCTCGATCGACCGCGCCGTCGACGGTGCGAGCCACGTCGTCAACTGCGTCGGCATTCTGCATGAGACCGGCCGCAACACTTTCGACGCCGTGCAGGAATTCGGCGGCCGTGCGATTGCCGAGGCGGCGCGCGGCGCAGGTGCGACGCTGACGCATATTTCGGCGATCGGCGCCGACGCGAAATCCGATTCCGACTATGGCCGCACCAAGGGTCGTGCCGAAACGGCCATCCTCTCGGTCAAGCCCGATGCAGTGATCTTCCGTCCGTCGATCGTCTTCGGACCGGAGGACAGCTTCTTCAACAAGTTTGCCGAGATGGCGCGCATGTCGCCGATCCTGCCGCTCGTCGGCGGCGGCAAGACGAAATTCCAGCCTGTCTATGTCGAGGATGTCGCCGAGGCTGTCGCCCGCGCCGTCGACGGCAAGGTCGCCGGCGGCAAGGTCTATGAGCTTGGCGGGCCTGAGGTGCTGAGCTTCCGCGAATGTCTCGAGACGATGCTGAAGGTAACGTGCCGCAAGAACCCGCTGGTATCCCTGCCCTTCGGCATCGCTTCGATGATCGGCAGCATCGCTTCGCTGGTCCCCTTTATCACGCCGCCGATCACGCCGGACCAGGTGCGCATGCTGAAGCGCGACAATGTCGTCTCCCCGGAAGCCGAGGCGGAAGGCCGCACGCTGAAGGGCCTCGGCATTGCGCCCACGATGGTGGCATCGGTACTCGGCTCCTATCTCGTGCACTATCGTCCTCACGGCCAGTACACCGGCACCGGCAAGGCCGCCTGACCATCTTTTCCAGACGATGAGGCTTTTCTCAGCCGATGAGACTTGGCCGTCTGCGGATGCCGCGGGCGGCCTTTTGGCCTTGCCGTGTCCTGCAAAACCCGGCGCAAGTTTGAAGTGTTTTGGTGCTCGGCATATTCAGTAGCGTTGCATAAAAGACGCATCGGATTTTTTGTGGAATTAACGCCAAATTTAGCAGGAACGTTTATTGCTATTTGCCATTCCACTGACTACCAAACCCGCGCGTCTTCCAACGGACTCAACGCCTGCGGTCGCGCGCGGCAATCACTGTGAAAGGCAATTCTCAATGGGCAAGTCAATCGCGCTCCTGTTTGCGTGTGCGGCGCTGGTTATCCTTGCAGGCTCTTTCGTTGCGCCCGGTTCGGTCGCGGCGGTAAAGGGCGATTGCTCGCCGGCCTACGGCGTCGATCCTTGCTCTACGGCCTCGATCATCCATTGACGAAAAGCCCGGCCCTGCGCCGGCATCCTGCTCCCAGCAAGCAGTCATCGGAACGCCTGAAATAGCGCGTTCACAATGAACGCTCAGCCCTGCCTGCTTCAAGCGGCGGCGGGCACTTATCCTCTCAATATCGCCTATCTGAAAGATTGGCGGCTTCTGCCGGCAACAGAGTGCCTGTTCGGAGTCCGACGGGGCATTTGCATTCGCGCCGGGAGTTGCGCGAATGCAATGCAGGACGGATGTCTCAGGCAATCAAGCCGGTCGCGGCCATGCCGAGCAGCAAAACACCGAGAATGATGCGGTAGATGGCAAACAGCGTAAACCGGTTGCTTCTGATATAGGCCAGCAGCCATTTGACGGCGATGAAAGCGACGATCGTGGACACGACGAAGGCGATGCCGAGCGCCGTCCAGTCTTCGCCCGCCGCTCCGCCATCTCGGAACGTCTTCAGCAATTCATAGCCGCTTGCGGCGTACATCGTGGGTATGCCGACGAGAAAGGCGAATTCGGTCGCCGCAGCGCGGTTGCCCGTGCCTGCCAGCATGGCGACGAAAATCGTGGCGCCGGAGCGCGACGTTCCCGGGAAGACGCCGGCAACGATCTGGGCGATGCCGACCAGGATGGCGACAAGCCAGGTGATCTCTTTATGGGGCGGCCTGCGGGCGGCGGCCCACTCGGCAAAGATCATCCAGATACCGCCGATGATCAGCGCCCAGGCGATCGGCGTCGCAGTTTCCGGCAGTTCAAAGCCGAGCTTCTTGACGACCAGTCCGAGAATGGCGGTGATGAGAAAGGCAACGATCAGCTTGGCGGCATAATCACGATTGATCGGGTCGCGCCAGCCGAGCACCAGATCCACCAGACGACGCCAGTAAATGATGGTGACGGCGAGGATGGCGCCTGCCTGGATGACGATGTTGAACATGTCCGACCGGTGGCCGAGCCATTGCTCCGCAATGATCAGATGGCCGGTGCTCGAGATCGGCAGAAACTCGGTGATCCCCTCTATGATACCGAGAATGATAGCACTTATATAATCCATACATTGTCTCCGGTTTAAAGTTCGGCCGGGCCTGAACGCTTGGGTCGATCAGGCCGCCGTTTCCACATTCGTTAGACCGTGTTTCGCCATCGTCAGACGGCGTAAAATCCGATTCGCTTGTATTGGCGGGGCCAAGCTCCTATAGCTTCAACCAATGAGTCATGACTAGGGCGCTATAATCGAGCTGCCACACAGTCCTGTAACAGCAATCACAACGCCCGAGTATCGATGCCCACGCTTTATCATCATCCCATGTCATCCGCATCTCGCTTCGTCCGGCTGATCCTGGCGGAATACGGCTATCAGGCGGATCTGATCGAAGAGCAGACATGGGAGAAACGCCGGGATTTCCTGGCGCTCAATCCGGCCGGCACGCTGCCTGTTTATGTCGACGACAGCATGCGCGCGCTTTGCGGCGCGAGCGTTATTTCCGAATATCTGGATGAGACGCACGGCGTCTTGAAGCGCGACCGGCGGCTGCTCGCCGAAGACCCTTTCCAGCGAGCCGAAATCCGCCGGCTGACCGAATGGTTCATGCAGAAGATGGAAAACGACGTGACCAAGCCGCTCGCGCGCGAGCGTGTCTATAAGTTGCAGATGAGCGCCGATCAGGGCGGCGGAGCGCCGGATTCGAAGGTTTTGCGCACGGCTCGCGCGAATATCCGCCAGCATATGCGCTATCTCACCTGGCTTGCCGGCTCGCGTCAGTGGCTGGCCGGCGAGCGGATGAGCTATGCCGACCTTGCCGCCGCGGCCTCGATCTCGATCCTCGACTATCTTGGCGAGATCGAGTGGGCGGATTCGCCCGTCGTCAAGGACTGGTACCAGCGGCTGAAGTCGCGTCCGTCCTTCCGGCCGATGCTGACCGAGCGCGTGCGCGGCCTGACACCGGTTTCACACTATGCCGATCTGGATTTCTGACGAGGGCTCTTCATGCCCGAAGCTGACAATGATGACAAAGAGCGCCGCCGCCGCGACAATTTGACCGAGTTCGTCCGGGCGGAATCTGCCGCCAAGGGCTTCGATCTCTGCCGCATCACGCGCCCGGATGCGATCACTGAAGCCAAGGAGCGCCTCGGCCAGTTCATCGATGCCGGGCGCCACGGGACGATGGACTGGATGGCGGAGACGCGCGATCGGCGCGGCGATCCGCGCACGCTGTGGAGCGAGGTGCGCTCCGTTGTCGTCTTCGGCCTCAATTACGCCCCGGATGAAGATCCCCGCGGCATTCTCGACAAGCCGGACAAGGCAGCGATTTCGGTCTATGCCCGCAACCGCGATTATCACGACGTCATCAAGGGCCGGCTGAAGGAGATCGCCACGCGCTTTGCGGCGCGGGCGGGCGCCGATGTGAAGGTCTTCGTCGATACGGCGCCGGTGATGGAAAAGCCCTTAGCGGAGGCAGCCGGACTCGGCTGGCAGGGCAAACACACCAATCTCGTCAGCCGCGTTCATGGCTCCTGGCTGTTCCTCGGCACGATGTTCACCACCGCGGATCTCGTGATCGATGAAGCGGAAACCGATCATTGCGGCTCCTGCCGCGCCTGCCTCGACATCTGTCCGACGGCTGCCTTCCCGGCGCCTTACCAAATCGATGCGCGGCGCTGCATCTCCTATCTCACCATCGAGCACAAGGGGCCGATCGACGCCGATTTGCGCGGGCTGATCGGCAATCGCATCTATGGCTGCGACGACTGTCTTGCCGCCTGTCCCTGGAACAAGTTCGCAAGCTCCGCCTCCGAGATGAAACTCAAGGCGCGGGAAGATCTGAAGGAGCCGTCGATCGCCTTTCTGCTGACACTCGACGATGCCGCCTTCCGGGCCTTTTTCAGCGGCTCGCCGGTGAAGCGGATCGGCCGCGACCGTTTCATCCGCAATGTGCTGATCGCCGCCGGCAATTCCGGCGACAAGGTGCTCGTCGGGCCATGTCGCCTGCTTTCGGACGATCCCTCGCCCGTGGTGCGCGGCATGGCGGTCTGGGCGCTTTCGCGGCTGATGGAGGCTGGCGAATTTGCGGCCTTTGCCGCACGAAGGACGGATGAGAGAGACGACGACGTTTTGAACGAATGGCGATTAGCGGGAGTGGGCTGATGCACGTGATGATATTTGGCTGCGGGTATTCCGGCACGGCAATCGCCAAGGCCTTTGCCGGCGACGGCGTGCGGGTTTCCGGCACCACGCGCTCGCCTGAGAAGATGGATGCGCTCCGCGAAAACGGCATCGAAGCATTCCTTTTTGACGGCGAGAGCATGGAAGAGAGGCTCCGCCAGGCTTTGGAAGGCGCCACCCATCTGGTCCAATCGATCGCCCCTGGAAAGGCCGACCCTCTGCTGCGGTTGCTTGAAAAAGACGGCGCACGCCTGCTGCCGAAGCTGGAATGGGTCGGTTATCTCTCCACCGTCGGCGTCTATGGCGATCACCAGGGCGCCTGGGTGAGCGAGGAAACGCCGTGCGTGCCGGTTTCCGGGCGGTCGACCGAGCGGCTCGAGGCGGAAGAGGGCTGGCTGGCGATGGGCCGGGAGCGCGGCGTGCCGGCGGCGGTGCTTCGCCTTTCCGGCATCTATGGACCGGGCCGCAACGCCTTCTGCAATCTGGACAAGGGTACGGCGCGACGGCTGATCAAGAAGGACCAGGTGTTCAACCGCATCCGCGTCGAGGATATCGGCGCGTCGACACGCTTCCTGTCGGAGCGCGGCCTCGGTGGCATCTATAATGTCACCGACGACCGGCCCGGCCCGCCGCAGGATGTGATCGTCGAGGCCGCCCGCCTGATGGGCGTCGAACCGCCGCCGGAGCAGGCATTCGAGACCGCCGAACTGACGCCGATGGCGCGCACTTTCTACGGCGAGAACAAGCGGGTTTCGAATGCGAAACTGAAGGCTGCCGGCTTCGAATTCTCCTTCCCGAACTATCCTATGTCGCTTGCGCAATTGTGGCAGGATGGCCGCTGGCGTGGGGAGTAGAACTCAGTCCTGTTTGCGACGGATACGCTCACCCATAATGAGTAGGAAATTCCTACTTTCCCGCTTTGGCCGGACAATTTTCGCCGCATCTTATGGTTAACGGCCTTTGAATTTGCCCAAATGTGGCAGCAAATATGGCGAAATCAGAAAAATATTTTCGCGATTTTCGTGAACGCCATTGCGTTAATTATCCCTTTGGAAAATTCGTTCGGATTCTAACTGATTTTATTGGGTTTTTTCCACACTTGGGCGCGACGCGCAATCCTGAAATCCCGGCATCACACTCACGAATGTTACCGATTGTAATATTCCGTGAACAGACGCGGCACTTTTTCGCCACTTTTTCACAGATTTAAGCCCCGCCGCCTGCAAGGGCGTTGAGTTCAATAGTTGAGGGATACTCTGTTTTGAAGAAAATACGTCGTTCTATTATCGCCGCTGTAACTATTGCAGCCTGTTCTTCCATGCTTCCGGCGGAAGGTTTTGCTGGCAATGGTTGTGGCGGTGCTTCATGGTACGCACTTCGCTCCAAAACTGCTTCCGGGGAACGTATGAATCCTGCCATCTTGACTGCCGCGCATCGTTCGCTTGCTTTCGGCACCAAGGTGAAGGTCACCAACCGCAACAATGGCCGCACCGTCGTCGTTCGTATCAACGATCGTGGTCCGTTCATCCGTGGTCGTGTAATCGACCTGTCGCGCGCCGCCGCGCAGAATATCGGCATGGTGAGCTCCGGCACTGCGAAAGTCTGCTACCAGGTCATCGGCTGAGGCCGGCACTGACGCGCCGGAAGCGGCGCTTGCTCTTGCCGTCAATCGCGGTTACCACCCGGTTGAGACTTGTGAACAATTGACTGCGTGACACTCGCGTTTGCGCTGGTCGTTCACACGCTACGGCAACAGGAGACATGTGAATGCGTCTGGGCGGCCGCCTCGAAGGGGCGATTTCTGTGCTCGCGGACATCGACGCCCGCAAGCGGCCCGTCGCCGACGCGCTGAAGGACTGGGGCCTCGCGCACCGCTTCGCCGGCTCCGGCGATCGTGCTGCGATCGGCAACATCGTCTATGACGCACTGCGCATGCGGCTTTCCCATGCCTGGCTGATGGATGACGACAGTGCCGCGGCCATTGCCCATGCCGTCATGTTCCGCCAATGGGGTTTTTCACCTGACAGTCTTGCCACTGAGCTGGCGGATGACAAGTTTGCGCCGGCACCGCTTTCGACCGACGCTGTTGCGGCCTTTCAAAGCCGCTCGCTCGACGATGCGCCGCCGCATATCCGCGGCGATATTCCCGAATGGGTCCAACCCTCCTTCGAACAGGCCTTCGGCGCCGCCTGGCTTGCGGAGGCACAGGCGCTCGCCGCCCGCCCGACGCTCGATCTGCGCGCCAACAGCCTCAAGGCCTCCCGCGACAAGGTCGTCAAGGCGCTCGAAAGAGCCAACGCGCATGCAGCGAAGATCGCCCGCTACGGCATCCGGATTGCCGCTGGCGAAGGCGCCTCGCGTCTTCCCAACGTGACAGCCGAGCTTTCGTTCCAGAAAGGCTGGTTCGAAGTTCAGGACGAGGGATCGCAGATCGTCGCCGACCTGGTGCTCGCCCACGACGGCGAACAGGTTCTCGACTATTGCGCCGGCGGCGGCGGCAAGACGCTCGCCATGGCGGCCGCCATGCAGAACAAGGGACAGGTTCACGCCTATGACGCCGATCGGAAACGGCTGGCGCCGATCATCGAGCGGCTGAAGCGGGCGGGCACGCGCAATGTCCAGGTGCATGACGACGCCAGGGCGCTTTCCGCCCTTGCCGGACGCTGCGACAAGGTGCTGGTCGACGCGCCCTGCACCGGCACCGGCACGTGGCGCCGCCGCCCCGACACGAAGTGGCGGCTGACGGCGAAGAACCTCGACGAGCGCACCGCCCAGCAGCAGGACGCGCTGGCGCAGGCGAGCGGCTTCGTCAAATCAGGCGGCGATCTGGTCTATGTGACCTGCTCGGTCCTGCCCCAGGAAAACGAGGAGCAGGCGCGCCGCTTCACGGCTGATAATCCTGACTTTCAACTCGTCAGTGCCCTGCCCGCCTGGGAAGCCCTGTTCGGCAAGGATGCCCCGCGTCCGCATTCTTCCGACGGGCTGACGGTCACCCTGACGCCCGCCTCTACCGACACGGACGGCTTCTTCTTCTGCCGTATGCAGCGCAAAGGCTGACGGGGTTTAGCGGCCGTCGACAACGCATCATGATGCCGCGGCGGAATAAGGCTGCGCTGAGCGCGTGAGTTGGCGTGGTTGCCGCCGATTTTTCAAGTAGATGCCGTTCGACAACGGCAGTGCGGGCACCGGCTCTGCATCCTTAAAACCATTCCAAACTAGAGCGTTTGACACAAGTTTGCTTTTGCGCGAAGAGACGGAGCCCGATTAGACGGAAAATCCCGTCACAGGAGAGGATCATGACGCTCAACCGCAAATTCCGCGCAGCCGTGCTGGCGATCGCCCCCGCAGCCCTGCTCGCCCTTCCCGTGCATGCCGAGACCGATGCCGCTAGCGTGGTGAAACACTATGCCGACGTGGCGCATGCGAAATACGAGGATTCGCTGACGACGGCCAAGGCGCTCGATGCTGCGATCGACGCCTTCCTGAAGGCGCCGACCGACGCGACGCTCAATGCCGCCAGGGACGCCTGGATCAAGGCGCGCGTCCCCTACCAGCAGACGGAAGTCTATCGCTTCGGCAATCCGATCGTCGACGACTGGGAAGGCAAGGTCAACGCGTGGCCGCTCGATGAAGGCCTGATCGATTATGTCGATGCCTCCTACGGCACCGAGAGCGACGAAAATTCTCTCTATGTGGCAAATGTCATCGCCAACAAGACGATCAAGATCGACGGCAAGGATGTCGACGCCTCCAAGCTGACGCCGGAATTCCTTTCCGGCACGCTGGCCGAGGCCGGCGGCATCGAAGCCAATGTCGCGACCGGCTATCATGCCATCGAATTCCTGCTCTGGGGTCAGGATCTGAACGGCACGGGCCCTGGCGCCGGCGACCGCCCAGCAACCGATTACGACCTCAAGAACTGCACGCACGGCAATTGCGACCGCCGCGCCGAGTATCTGAAGTCCGCCTCCACCCTGCTCGTTTCCGACCTGCAGGAAATGACTGGCAACTGGAAGCCGGATGGTGCTGCGACGAAGAATGTCGAAGCTGATCCGAAAGCCGGCCTCGTCGCGATCCTGACGGGCATGGGTTCGCTTTCCTACGGCGAGCTTGCCGGCGAGCGCATGAAGCTCGGCCTCTTGCTGCACGATCCGGAAGAAGAGCATGATTGCTTCTCGGACAATACCTACAACTCGCATCTCAATGACGCGATCGGCATCGCTGCCGCCTATACCGGCAACTATACCCGCGTCGACGGCACCAAGCTCAGCGGCCCGTCGCTGCACGATCTGGTGGCAGCCAAGGACAAGGCGCTCGATGCCGAAGTGGAAGCCAAGCTCAACAAGACGCTCGATGCGATGAATGCCATGGCAAAGCGCGGCGAGACGGTCGAAAAGTACGATCAGATGATCGGCGAAGGCAACAAGGACGGCAACGCCGTCGTCCAGGCCGCCATCGACGGGTTGATCGACCAGACGAAATCGGTGCAGCGCGTTATTGCTGCACTCGATCTCGGCACGGTCCAGCTTGAAGGTTCCGACAGCTTGGATAATCCTAACGCCGTCTTCCAATAAGCAAAAAGGCGGGCCGCTTCGAAAGCCGGAGCGGCCCGGACCCTGAAATGTCGCATGCCCCGGCCCGCCGATTTTTCGCCAGCGCAACACTTTGCGCAACGCTTGCCGGTTTTTCCGCGAGCATCGCCGCCGGTTTCGATCTGCCGAGCAAACGCACCGACCTCTCCGAGGCCGATCTGAAACGCGTCGCCGATGTAACGCGGCCGACAGCGGATTTTTCCAAGGCCGAACAATACGAAGCCATGCAGGCAGGGGCGACGACCTCGATCGATCCCGTCACCGAAGACAGCTTCTCGCATATTTCGGCCAATATCCCCTTCGAGGAAGAGCAGAATTTCAAGCTCGGCAATGCGCTCTTCCGCAAGCTGTGGGTGTCCTCTCCTTCCTCGACACAGGCTTCCGATGGTCTTGGGCCGCTGTTCAACGCCCGCTCCTGCATGAGCTGCCATGTCAATGACGGCCGCGGCAGACCGCCGGAGGGAGGTCCGAGCGCCACCTCGATGTTCCTGAGGCTTTCGCGCGCCGCCACGACGCCGGAGGAAGAAACGGCGGTCGCAAGTGCCGATGTCGTCAATTTTCCCGATCCGGTCTACGGCCATCAGCTGCAGGACCTCGCCGTTCCCGGGCTTGCCGCCGAAGGGAAGATGGCGATCAGCTACCGCGACGAGAGGGTGACGCTTGGCGACGGCGAGACCGTATCGCTGCGCCGGCCGAGTTATGCGGTGACGAACCTTGGCTATGGGCCGCTCGATCCCGCGACGACGATTTCGCCGCGTGTCGCCTCGGCGATGATCGGCCTCGGACTGATCGAGGCCATTCCCGAGGCCGATATCCTTGCCCATGCCGATCCTGACGATGCCGACGGCGACGGCATTTCGGGGAAGGCTGCGGTTGTGCGCGACCATCGCAGCGGCAAGATCGCGCTCGGCCGCTTCGGCTGGAAGGCGCAGAACGCCACGGTGCGCGACCAGAGTGCGGATGCCTTCGCCAACGATATCGGCATCTCGACGCCCGATCACCCGGATGCGCAGGGCGATTGCACCAAGGCGGAAGAGACATGCCTCGATATGCCGACCGGCGTGCAGAAACGGCTGGGCGCAGAAGAAGCGCCGGGTCCCATTCTCGACCTCGTCACCTTCTATTCCGGAAATCTTGCCGTTCCGGCACGGCGCAAGGCGAGTTTCCCTGAGACCCTGCAGGGCAAGCGGATTTTTTACGAAAGCGGCTGCATTTCCTGTCACGTGCCGAAATTCGTCACCCGGCGGGATACGCAAGAAAAAGCGCAGTCCTTCCAGCTGATCTGGCCCTATTCCGACTTTCTTCTGCACGACATGGGCGACGGGCTTGCCGACGGGCAGCAGGTCGGCCTTGCAAGCGGACGTGAATGGCGCACGCCGCCGCTATGGGGTATAGGACTGACCCGGACTGTCAGCGGACACAGCTTTTTCCTGCATGACGGCCGTGCGCGGAGCCTCACCGAAGCGATCCTCTGGCACGGCGGCGAAGCTGAAAAGGCCCGCAACGCTTTCTCCTCCCTGCCGAAAGACGACAGGGCGGCCCTGATTACATTCCTGGAGTCACTTTGATGCGCCTTTGGCACCCCCTGCTCTGCCTTACTCTGATCGGCCTCGCGACATCCGCGGCCGCCCAGACTGTTGCTCCCCCGGCAGGGCTGAACGAGGATGCCGTTCCCGCCGTCATGCAGCGCGCCGTCGACGAGGTGATCCGTCCCGGCTATCGCAACATGCAGCAATCGGCTGCCCGGTTGACGACGGCGATGAAGGATCTATGCGCTGACGGTACGCAGCAGACGCTCGACAAGGCGAAATCCGCCTTCGACGATACGATCCGCTACTGGTCGATCATCGAGATCGTCCAGACCGGACCTGTCATCCAGGACAATCTCTTCGAGCACATCCTGTTTTATCCCGACCGCAAGGGCGTCGGCCTCAAGCAGGTGCAGGCGCTGATCGCCAAGGCCGATCCAAAGGATGCGACTGTCGATGCGATCGCCGGCAAGAGTGTTGCGCTGCAAGGCCTGACGGCGCTGGAATACGTGCTCTACGGCAATGGCTCCAACGATCTCGTCGGGCAGAAAAACGGCTTCCGTTGCCTTTACGGCGAGGCGGTCGCGGGCAATATCCAGCGTGAGGCCGGCGAAGTCGTCGCCGCCTGGGAAAAGCCCGACGGCGTGCAGGCGAGCTGGAAACATCCAGGCCCGCAGAGCAACGATTTCATGGATAACAAGGAAGCGGTGACCGCGCTGCTCGGCATTCTCGTCCATGGCGCGGAGAATGTCCGCGACCAGCGGCTGGAGCAATTCTACAAGGGCAAGGACACCGCGCCGCGGCCGCGCATGGCGATCTACTGGCGTTCCAAGAACACCTGGAAATCGATGGCCGCCAATCTGGAAGGCCTGCGCACGCTCTGGCAGAAGGCCGGCATGGCCGAACTTCTGCCGCCGGACAAACAGCCGATCGCCGCCTCGATCGACGAGGATTTCAAATCACTGCTCGACAGCGTGCCGAAGCTCAACCCCGACATCGACGTCGCCACAAGCGATGCGGAGAAGGCCAAGCTCGATACGCTGCTTGCCGAAAGCCGCGACCTGATTACCCGGATCAGCGACGAATATGGCGCAGCCATCGGCCTTTCGGCCGGCTTTTCCTTTTCGGACGGAGACTGAGACGATGATGCAAAGTGCCGCGATCAACCGACGCAGCTTCGTCAAGGCGGCGGGGCTCGGCTTCCTTGCCACCTTGACGCCAAGATCGCTGATGGCGCTGGAGGGGACTGATGTGGTCTATGCCTCGGGCATTCGGGCAGCCGACGGCTCCTTTGCCATTGCGACCGTGACCGAGCGCGGCGAGATCGTCGATCAGGTGGCGCTTCCCGCCCGCGCCCACGGCATGGCCTTCAGCGCCAGTACCGGCAAGACTGTCGCCTTCGCGCGCCGGCCGGGCACTTATGCGATGATCTTCGATCCCTGGAACAAAAGCGAGCCGATCGTCATCAGCTCCAGGGAAGACCGGCATTTCTACGGCCACGGCGCCTTCTCTCCCGACGGCCGTCTGCTCTACGCCAGCGAGAACGACTTCGACGGCAATCGCGGCATGATCGGCCTCTACGACGCCACCGACCGCTTCACCCGCATCGGCGAATTCGAAACCTACGGCATCGGCCCGCACGACATGACCGTTTCCGAAGACGGACGCCTGCTGATCGTCGCCAATGGCGGCATCGAGACGCATCCGGATTTCGGGCGCACCAAGCTCAATCTCGGAGAGATGCAGCCGTCGCTGGCGTTGATCGATGCGGCAACCGGTGCTCTGGTCGAAAAACATGTGCTGCCGGCGGAATGGGCAGAACTCTCCACTCGCCACGTCGATCTCGACGGCGCCGGCCGCATCTGGTTCGCCTGCCAGTATGAAGGCCACCGCAAGGATTTGCCGCCGCTTGTCGGCCATTTCGCTAAGGGGGAGGATCTTACTTTCATCGACCTGCCGGAGGAAACGACGCGCAGGCTCGCCAATTACGTCGGGGCGATCGCCGTCAATCGCAGCGAAGGTCTCGTCGGCATAACCTCGCCGAAGGGCGGCGCCTCGGTGACCATCGACGCTAGGACGGGCAAGATGCTGGCCGAGACTTCCGTACCGGATGCGGCGGGCATCGCGCCGGCTAGAAGCGGCTTTGCCGTCTCCTCCTATGACGGCGATTTCCTGTCGACCCGCAGCGACGTCGCCTGGGATCAGCACATCGTGCGGATCTAGATCAGGGAAGGCAGGGCTTAACCGGAACGCGCATAGGCTTTCTGCTCGGCGCTGACGCTTGATGCCGCGGCTCTTGCCACCTCGTGCAGCCATTCGTTTCCCCGCGCCGCCAAATCCTTCAGGATCGCTGCAACCGCCGCTGCATCGTCGGAATGGCAATTGGCGATCTCGAATCCCATCAATTCCAGCATCGTCGGCGAAAGCAGGATCTCGGGGTGCCGGTCGATTTCGATCTTGCAGCTGTTCGGCGAGAGCCGGCGCACGAGGGTGCGGCCGGAGACCCGGTAATGCGGATCGGCAGAGCGCGCCCGCCCATTGGCGATCTCGCTTGCATGGATCGCCACGTCCCGCGGGTTGTGGCGAAGCGACCAGGCGGACGGCACCAGCGCCTTTGCCTCGCGCAGCACCGGCCCACCCTGCCATTCGGCATAGGCGACGAAACGCGGCCGGCCGAGGCTGCCGGTGCCGCCGCTGCGCGGTTTCGCCGCGAAGGGTCCTGCCCCCAACGGCAGCGCGTCTGCGAGCGCCTCGACATAGGCTGCCGGTGGCGGCTTCTTGCCGGGCTGCAGCATTTCGTATTTCTCCCAGAATTCCCGGCGCTCGGAATTCGGCAGCAGCAGCGCCTTGCGCAGCCATTTGTGGTCGCGCTCGAGGATGACGGGCAGCGGATTTTCAAGGCCCCGGCGATAGCCGCTCAAGATCAGTTCGCCGATCATGCGAACCGACGGACCGTCGCCGCCGCGGGCCAGCACGGCGCTTGCCGCAAGGCGAACGAGATCCAGCGCATAGGGCATCACCGCCGCGTCGTCGAAATCATTGACGCCCCAGACGAGCCGGCCCTCGACATCGCGCCAGGTGCCGAAATTCTCCAGATGCGTGTCACCGATCGCCAGTACCTGAGGCGCGCCCGTCAGTTCCGGGCAGATATCGAGGATGATCTCGCACCAGCGCCAATAGGTGGCGCGCAGGAAGACGAAATCGTCGCTCCGCATCTTCTCGTGCTTCTCCCGGAGATCGTCCTTGACGAGATCGTCGCCGAGTTCACCGGCCAGCCAGGTCTCGAAATTCCGCACCGATTGCGATATCGTCGTCATGCCGCCGGCGCTCCATCATTTCGCGACCCGGTGCGGAGAATACGCGCACCGCGCGAAGCTGCAATCGTCTTCGCATCGGAACGCCACAATCCAGCGGTACTGGCGAGCGGTGCCGGCCAGCTGTGCCGGCTTGCACGGCGACGGAAAGGTGAAGGGTTGCCGCGGCGACACGGTCCCGGGTTTCCATCGGCGCCCGGACCGATTTCAGCAATGTCCAGCTTGTCGAATGCGGCGCGCCATGCCACTTTCGCGGCTGCAAGAGGGGCAGACATGAGCGAGACTGACAGGGGCGATTTCCGCGCGCGAATCCGCCGCAATTTTGCGCGGCAGGCGGCGATGGAGACGATCGGCGCGGAGCTGACGCGCGTCGAGCACGGCGTCGTCGAGATCGAGCTTCCCTTCGACGTCAAACTGACACAGCAGCACGGCATCCTGCATGCGGGCATCATTTCCGCAGCGCTCGATTCGGCCTGCGGCTTTGCCGCCTACAGCGTCATCGACCCGGAAGCCTCGATCCTGACGATCGAGTTCAAGGTCAACCTCATGTCGCCCGGGCGCGGCGATCGTTTCCTGTTTCGCGGGGAAATCACCAAACCCGGCTCCACCATCATCGTCGCCGACGGACGAGGCTACGCGATCAGCGACGGGCCGGCGAAACTCATCGCCTCCATGACCGGAACGATGATGGTGATCCGCGGTAGAGAGGGCATTACGGGATGAAGTTCGAACTGAAATCGGTCGCGGGGAAATCCATTCTTTTCGTCATGGCGGCGGAGGCCGAATACGGTCCCTTCCTGCGTTCGCGCATCGAACCGCTGATGACCGGTGTCGGCCCGGTCGAAGCAGCCATCGCGCTGAGCAAGACATTGGCGCGGCTGGATGCCGTCGACGACCTGCCCGATCTCGTCGTCTCCCTCGGCTCGGCCGGCTCCGCGAAACTGGAGCAGACCGAAATCTATCAGGTGACCTCGGTTTCCTACCGCGACATGGACGCCTCGCCGCTCGGCTTCGAAAAGGGCAAGACACCCTTTCTCGACCTGCCGGCAACGCTCGAGCTGCCGCTGCGCATTCCCGGCATTGCCGAAGCAAGCCTTTCCACCGGCGGCAACATCATCTCGGGCGCCGCTTATACCGGCATCGACGCCGACATGGTCGACATGGAGACCTATGCGGTGCTGCGCGCCTGCCAGGGCTACAAGCTGCCGCTGATCGGCCTGCGCGGCATTTCCGACGGCGCCGTCGAGCTGCAGCATATTTCGGGCTGGACCGAATATCTGCACATCGTCGACCGCAAGCTCTCCTATGGCGTCGACAGCCTGTTCACGGCGCTGGAGGACGGGGTTTTCTGGTTCTGAGCCCCTGAATGGATCGTGTCCCGGCAGGTGGCCATCGATGGCTGAACGCGTCATCGTGGCGCTGCAGTCCAGTAGGAAGGCTTGAGATCGGTGCGATGTTACCCTGGGCGTTCGCCAGCCACGCCTCTCCGAAACAAGCCGTTTCTGACCGGCGCTTGCTCAGGAACGTCTTTGCACTGTGAACCTCTTCAGGGCCGCGAGCGTTTCCGGGCTGACATGATGCTCCATCGGCGCCGGTCGTGACCCCACCTGCGCGTCGAATTACGATTGACAATCAATATGATGCGTTTCACCAGACCGGTGTCAACCTTCGCTTCTGATTCACAGTGGCTATTCAAATGGATCTTGCCTCATCGGCTGTCAGCGCATTCTCTCGCGTGCCGGAAACGATAATCTCCAGCACTTCATGTTCGTCGGTATTCCTGATGTAGCGATCGCCGACATATTCGCCGCGCTTGAGGATCATGACGCGATCGCCCACGGCAAAAATATCGATAAGGCGGTGTGAGATGATGATCTGGGCGACGCCCTGCTTCTTCAGTTCCAGCATGGTTTCGAGCAGCCGTTCCGTCGCCATCACGGAAAGGTTGGCGGTCGGCTCGTCGAGGATCACGACGCGCGGCTCGAACGAGATTGCGCGGGCGATCGCGACGGATTGCTGGCGGCCGCCCGACAAGCTTTCGACCTTCTGATAGACGGAGTTCACGTCGACCTTGAGCCGTTTCAGCACGCTGTCGGCTTCCGCATACATCTTCCGCCTGTTAACGAAAGGGCCTTTGAGCGGCCAGCGGCCAAGGAAGATATTCTGGCCGACATCCATGTTGCCGCAGAGCGCGAAATCCTGGTAGATCATCTCGATGCCGACGTCGCGGCTCTCGTGCGGGCTCTTGAACCGCACCGGTTGCCCGGCAACGAGGATATCACCCGCATCGCGCTGATAAGCACCGGTCAGGATCTTCATGAGCGTCGATTTGCCGGCCGAGTTGTCGCCGACCAGGCCGAGAATCTCGCCGGGATAAAGCGTCAGATCGACCTTGCGAAGCGCCTGCACGGCCCCGAAGGCTTTTTCGATGCCCCGCATTTCCACGATCGGCGCGGATGGTGTCGCGTCAGCCATGACTGCTGTCCCCTGTTGGCGCACCTCTTCTCAGCCGGGTGCGCAGGCGCCCGAAAATATTGGCCTGGCGCACCCATATATCGATCAGCACCGCGACGATGAGGATGACGCCGATAAAGACGTTGATCCAGTGCTGCGGCATGCTGAACCCCTGAACGTTGAGTTGAAGCAGCGCCCGCACGAGCGTGATGACGGCGGCGCCCGCAAGCGAGCCGACCATCGTGCCGTAACCGCCGAAGATCGATCCGCCGCCGATGATGACAGAAGCGATCGCATCGAGCTCGCGAAACTGGCCGGCAACCGGGTTGAAGCTGCGAAAATAGGCGACGTTGATGATCCCGGCCATGGTGGCGCAGAGCGCCGACAGCATGAGCGCGATGATGCGCACGCGGTTGGTGTTGATGCCGGCATAAGCGGCGGCGCGCACGTTGCCGCCGGCCGCGCAGACCTTCAGCCCGAACGGCGTATAGGCAAGCACGATACCGGCGATCACGGCAACGAAAAACATCCAGATCGTCTGGACGCTGACGACCTCGGCCACCGAGCGAATGATCCCCGGCGGCAATGCAAGGCCGAAATGCAGGAGAACGTCATTCACCTTGCGTCCGAACAGGTTATAGCCCTCGGGCCAGCCGGTCAGCTGCTGTCCCGCGACGAACCAGGCGGCGAGCCCGCGGGCAATGTAGAACATGCCGAGCGTGGCGATGAAGGCAGGCAGTTTGAAGCCGACGACGACCATGGCGTTGACGGCCCCGGCGGTCATCCCCGCAAACAGGCCCATCGTCACGGCGGTGAGCGGATCGGCGCCGAGCACCTTCAGGAAATAGGCCGCCGTGCTGCCGGCAAGGGCAAGCACCGCGCCGACGGAGAGATCGATATCGCCGGCTGCGATGACATAGGTGAGCCCGACGGTGATGAGGGCCAATTCCGTGTAATTGAGCAGGATGGCAAAGGTGTTGGGCAGGTTCCACCAGTAGTCCGGCCTGAGCACGAGGCCCGTCAGCCACAACACGACGGTCAGGATGATGGCCAGCGCGTCGCGGCGGGCGAGAAACTTGCCGAGCCCGGTGGCAGACAGCGCCATGTCGGCCGCCATCGCCCCCTTGGTCTGCACACCTTCCATCGCCACGCCGCCGATCTCATAGGCCGGCGGGGGTGACCGGCCGCGCAGCCATGCCCATAGCCGGGCCGCAACCTGGCGCCGAATGAGGAAGGGCTCGATCAGCACGGCGATGACGAGAAGCAGACCCAGGAAAACCAGAACGGCGCCTGCCGGCAACGTGAACTTGGCACCGACCGAGACGTTTTCACCGTCGATCACCACGATGCGCGTGATCGGCCATCCCTCGCGCAGCACCTTATCGATCAGCACGACGACCGCAGCCCCCAGGCAAGACCCGATCACGCGCCCGCGCCCGCCAAGGATCGATGCTCCGCCGATGACGACCGATGCGATGACGGTGAGTTCCCAGCTGACACCATAGAGGGGGGTGACGCCCTTGTCCTGCGCGGCCGACAGGAGAGCTGCAAGGGTCGCGCAAAGCGAGGAGAGCAGATAGGCGCGAATGCGCACCCAGCGCGTGCGAATGCCGGCATAGGCCGCCGCCTGCTCGTTTCCGCCGGTGGCGAAAGTCTCATAGCCCCAGCGGGTCTTGGCAAGCACATAGGCCCCAACCATGGCGATGAGGAAGAAGATCGCGATCTGGTTGTTGAAGCCGAGGATATTCGTCTCGCCCAGGTGGAAGAACAGCGGATGGTCTTTCGCCTTGTCGGAGTAATAGATTGCCTGGCCATGCGTCAGCGCCAGCACGAAACCGCGGCCGATGAAGAGGATCGTCAGCGTCGCGATGAAGGCCGGCACTTTCAGGACGGTGACGAGCACGCCGTTGATCAGGCCGATCGCCGTGCCCAGCAGCACGCAGAGGATCGCCGACTGGATCACGCCGAAATCGAGAAAGCTCGGGGCAAAAAGTCTGGCGAAGACCACCGCGATCAGGCCGTAGGTCGAACCGACCGAAAGATCGAGATCCCTGTTGACGATGACGAAAGTCATCCCGACCGCGATGATGCCCACACGGGACGTATCGCGCAGAAGCGCGTGAAGGGCCTCCGTCGATCCGAAAAAGGCCGGATTGACGATTGCCCCGCCGAAATAGAGCAGCGCAAGGAACACGAGGAGCCCCGCCTCCCAGCCGCCGACGAGCTGGGGCGGCGCACGGCCGAGCGATGTCGTCGTGGCGGGCTCCATCAGTTTCTACCGAAAATAAATTTCTACCGAATGAGTTTCTACCGACCGATGCTTGCCTTCGCGTGGCGGGATGGCTCGCACCCTCCCGCCTTGATTTCAGACGTTTCGAACGGCAGTCAGTTCTCGAAGCGCTTGCCGACGTTGGCGACCGTTTCCTTCGTCACAAGCTGGGCACGCGTGTCGAGATTGGCAGCCGCGATACCGCGATCGATCTGCAGATAAAGCTGCATGACGGGCCAGAAGCCCTGCAGGAAGGGCTGCTGGCCGAGCGAGCCGGTCAGGTTCCCCGCTGCGATGCCTTCCTGCTGCGCCGGGCCGAGATCGAAACCATAAGCGCACAACTTGCCTGTCCGCCCCATCTGGGCAACCGCCTTGACGAGCGGCGGCGTAAAGACGTTGTTGGCTGTGAAGGCGCCGACCACGTCTCCACGGGACTCGAAGAGCGAAACAAGTGCGTTGACAGGGTCGTTCGGGTTCGTGTCGATGCCGACGTTCTCCGGACCGGCGTCAACCTTGAAGGCATCGAGCTTGCCGGCGTCCTTCAACGTCTTGACGATGGCATTGAAGGCGGCGGTGACTCGGTTGTTCACCTCGATGTTGCCCATCGCGGTGGAGGACGGCAGCACGATCGAGCCGCTGGTCGCGCCGCTGGCCAGCACGCAAGTCGCGAGCGCCTCGCCGCCGATTGCCGCGGCCGACGCGTCCTGGCCGGTATGGCTGATCGCGCTCCGGTGCAGTATGGTGCCGTCGAACGAGTTGGTCGTCGCGATCGGGATGCCGGCCGCCTCGGCAGCCTTGACGATGTCGTTATAGGCACCGACCTGCGGCGTCGTCATGATGATGCCGTCGATCGTCGGGTCCTGAACGATCTGGTTCAGGATCTCGATCTCGCGGGCGGGGTCGTCCACCGGCGATTCCGAACCGAGCAGCAATATCTTGGCACCGATCATATTGCCGGCGACGGTCGCGCCGACATAGACAGGGTCAAAGAAGCCATTGCCTGCCGTGTGCGTCACGATCGCGAAGGTCAAATGACCGTCAGCCGAATGGAAATCCTTCGTGCCGGGGGCCTCTTTTGCCGCTTCCTCGAAGTTATAGCCGCCAACCGCTTTCTCGACGCCGCCCGACTGCGCAAATGCATGCGAGACACCGAGCGACAGTATCGCGGCCGATGCCGCGTAGAACAATACCCGCCTCATGATTGGTCCTCCCTTGAAACCAAGGGAGGAAAGCCGTTCCGGCGCAATGTATCGAGAGTGGGCCGAAGGCTTATCCTCCCATTTGCTAATATTCCGCGCAATTCTGGTTCAAGTAAACCGCAAACCCATCCTACTTGTGAATTTTTTGCTTTTGGAAGCGTCCGATAACCGTTTTTGAATGGCAGGTGACAGGTTGGTGGGGTCGGGACAATTGGAACAATAAAAACCCGATGCCTTCGATTTCCCGGATTGCCAGGCGAAGCGCTTTTCATTAAAGCCTCGCCATGACCCAGACAGCACATCCCGACTCCGTTCTCATCGTCGATTTCGGCAGCCAGGTGACCCAGCTCATCGCACGACGCGTGCGCGAGGCCGGCGTCTATTGCGAGATCGTCCCCTTCCAATCGGCCGAAGAAGGCTTCCACCGCCTGCAGCCGAAGGCCGTGATCCTGTCCGGCAGCCCGGCTTCCACGGTGGACGAGGGATCGCCGCGAGCGCCTCAGATCATCTTCGACAGCGGCCTGCCGGTGTTCGGCATCTGCTACGGCCAGCAGACGATGTGCATGCAGCTCGGCGGCAAGGTCGAGAGCGGCCATCATCGCGAATTCGGCCGCGCCTTCCTCGATGTCGACAGGGACTGCCAGCTGTTCGAGGGCCTCTGGTCCTCCGGCTCGCGCCATCAGGTCTGGATGAGCCATGGCGACCGCGTCACCGCGCTGCCGGATGGTTTCGAGGTGGTCGCCACCTCCTCCAACGCGCCCTATGCCTTCATCGCTGACGAGAAGCGCAAATATTACGGCGTGCAGTTCCACCCGGAAGTCGTGCATACGCCTGACGGCGCCAAGCTGATCGGCAATTTCATTCACAACATTGCCGGCATCAAGGGCGACTGGTCGATGTCGGCCTATCGCCAGAAGGCGGTCGAGCAGATCCGTGCGCAGGTGGGCGACAAACGCGTCATCTGCGCGCTTTCGGGCGGCGTCGACAGCTCCGTCGCAGCCCTCCTGATCCACGAAGCCGTCGGCGACCAGCTGACCTGCATCCTCGTCGACCACGGGTTGATGCGCAAGGACGAGGCGGCCGGCGTCGTCGCCATGTTCCGCGAGCACTACAATCTGCATCTGCTGCACGTCGATGCCGCCGATCGTTTCATCGGCGAACTCGAGGGCGTCAGCGACCCGGAAACCAAGCGCAAGATCATCGGCCGGCTGTTCATCGAGACCTTCGAGGAAGAGGCAAAAAAGCTCGGCGGCGCCGACTTCCTCGGCCAGGGCACGCTCTATCCCGACGTGATCGAGAGCGTTTCCTTCACCGGCGGCCCGTCGGTGACGATCAAATCGCACCACAATGTCGGCGGTCTGCCGGAGCGCATGAAGATGCAGCTCGTGGAACCCTTGCGCGAGCTCTTCAAGGACGAAGTGCGCGCGCTCGGCCGCGAACTCGGCCTACCCGACAGCTTCATCGGCCGCCACCCCTTCCCCGGCCCCGGCCTTGCGATCCGCTGCCCCGGCGGCATCACCCGCGAAAAGCTGGAGATCCTGCGCGAGGCCGATGCGATCTATCTCGACGAAATCCGCAAGGCCGGCCTTTACGACGCCATCTGGCAGGCCTTCGCCGTGCTGCTGCCCGTCCAGACCGTCGGCGTCATGGGTGATGGCCGCACCTACGAATTCGTCTGCGCGCTGCGCGCTGTCACCTCCGTCGACGGCATGACGGCGGACTTCTACCACTACGACATGGAATTCCTCGGCCGCGCCGCGACCCGCATCATCAACGAGGTGCGCGGCATCAACCGCGTGGTCTACGATGTTACGTCGAAGCCGCCCGGTACGATCGAGTGGGAATAATCGGACATCATTGACGCGTGGGTGGCGGGACGTACACACACACCCGGGCTCTTGCCGCCGGCTATGCCTTTGATGGAGCTTGATCCCGCCCTTTGACTGGCCGCGTTTTACGCTTTGAAACGTCCGGCTGCTGAGCGCGTCGGCGCGGCGCGCCAGCAGCCAGGCCTCAACTTCAGCTAAGTCCCAGACGATGCATCTAGGCGATAGTGCAAAACGGCGCGGAAATTCACCACGCTGCTCCATTTCGTAGATGGTGCTGTCAGCGAGTGGGATCATCTCGCGCAACTGATGGCGCCGTATAGTCCGGCGTAGTGCATCGTCGGCATTTGCCTTGGCCATGCTTTGCCTCCTGCTGCTCGGGGGGCCCGAGATAGAAAGCAATAGGTCGAGGAAGATGGAAGGCCCCACAGCGCTGCGTGCGGGAATATCGCATCATAGCGTGCAAATCGGACGGGCGGTCTCAAGGGGCAGGCGTCGTCTAGGACATCCAACCACGGCACGCCCGAGAGAAGATCGCCATACCGATCGGTAAAGATCTTTGAAAATTAGCTTTGCCTAATCTTTACTGACCGGTAATTGAGCGGATGCGGTCCACATAGCCAAGCTGCTTTCAACCAACGCCTCAAGCTCACGTTGGTTTGCGCCGGCCCCTCCCTGCATGAGGATGCCGTGCATCAGGGATTGGAGGACGTCGCCAAGGCAGAAGCGCAGGTTGCACCAGATTTTCGATATGGTTGTCAGAGCAGCGCATGCGTCGATAGGAACGAGCGAACGCGACGATACCGCATGGCCGCGGCGTCGCCGTTCAGCCCATCGACCAAAATTCCGCCCGAACGTCCTCATTATTTTTACGGTCCGATGTAACAATCAGAGACCCGAGTGCGAAATATCTGCTGTGACTCGGTCTTCCTACCTCCTTCCCGATCACCGGGGGGCCGGAACCTTTTTGGGCCGTGCGCAGATTCACCGCAACTTGAAGGAATAACTTATGGGCACCAATCTCGCTGCGCTCGCCCACAGGACAGGTCGAAGCGTCCTTACTCCCCTATGCAAAAAGGAGCGTATTTCCCTTCCGGCAACGTCCAAAAAAAATTCCCAGACGTGACCCCGTCTGCTGCGCTCGCACGCTATTGCAATATGCCTTGCGCAAACTGCTCACCACCCACCAGGACTCTGGCAGACTTCTCATTATAAACACCGGTGATACCCTTCATGCGCACATGCCCACTCGCTCCTCTCCTCCTCATCGCCGTCATGCCTCTTACTGTTTCTTCCGCAATGCTCTGCGGAGTGCAGACTGCTTGCACGCTCAAGGACGGAAACTATCGGATCGAGTTGCCGCAAGATGGCGACATTCGCGGCGTCTTTGTCTATTTCCATGGTTTCAAAAGTTCCGCCAGGTTGCAGATGCAGCAACGCTCCCTGGTCAAGATGACGCTCGCGCATCATCTGGCCTATGTAGCCGTCGATGGCATCGACGGGAGTTGGTCTTTTGCCCACGGTCCCAACCAGGGTCGCGATGAAAAGGCGTTCATCACGAATGTCTTTGATGACCTGCGGCAACGTTACGGTTTTACCCCGGACCGGACGGTGATCAGTGGTTTTTCCATCGGCGCATCGATGGCTTGGTACACCGCCTGCCAGCAGGGGGAGAAAACCGCGGCGATGGTGACTTTCTCCGGCGTGTTCTGGAATCCTCTTCCAAAACCGGAGGACTGCGTTGCCGATCTTCCTCCAATGGCACATTTTCATGGGACCGCGGATCAGACATTTCCGCTCGCCGGTCGGGCGATTGGCACCGAATTCCATCAGGGCGATGCTCTCAAGAGCTTGGCCATTCTGCGTGAGCGCGCCAAATGCGACATGAAGGCTGCGAAGAAAGTCACGCTGGATAGCATCGAGTGCGACGATGTACCGGACTGCATTCGGGGCGACAGTATCATGTGCATCCACAACGGTGGCCACGAGGCCCGGTCCGATATGCTCGACGCTGGCCTGACAGCGATGGGTTTTCCCAAGTGAGCCGGGCTGCAAAAAAAGAAGATCCTTTGTAACAACCGCCTGCATTCCCACGAATTAGCAGGCAGCAAGGTCGCAAACCTGGTCCGACGCGATGCTGACGGATCGTTCGAGGATTACAAAGGAACACCCTCATGCTGCAGTCAATTACATGTCCAAATATCGGCCATGATATCGTTCATCACTTCGGAGAGGGCGCGGCCGTCTGGGGGCAGACGATTACTCCGAGCATTGCTCATCTGGTTCAGGCGCAGCGGGAGTTGGCGATCGATTATTCCCGGATACGCCCCGGGATTGTGTTCGAGACCGTATCGAGTGTTGCGATGCTTCCCCATGTCATCGATGGATCCACGTTTCGCGCGCACGTCGAAAGCACGGCGTTTCGCCGAACCGTTGTTCGACGCGAAGCGGCGGTGGAAGCCTTCATCCGCTGCGATGCAGGCGCCGAATGCACTCTCAAGCTTTGGGGACGCGTCGCATCGCAGCGGTCAGATCACTTGCTAGCTGCCGACGATAAAGATGCCGCCACCGTACCTGTGATTTTCACCGTGGCCTTCTGGGAGATCTCGCGCGCACCTGACGCCCGCATGGAGCAGATGATCAGGGAAGCTTCCGAGAAAGATCGCAAAATCCGGGAACTGGAAGAGAAGGCGGCGCTCTCAATGTGTTCGCAATGAGCCTGATGTTCAGCCAGATGCGTACGCAGTCGTAGAATTGATTGTTCCATACGAGGGAGTTTACCATGCAGAATTCAGACAGGCCGACGATAAAGAATGAGGCGGAATCAACCTGGATCCCCCGGGCAGAGCAGCCCGCACCGCGCTGGCGTCAAATCGGACTGTGGAGCGTCAAGCTTCTCCTTGCTGCGACCTTCATCGCCGCCGGCAGCGCCAACCTCTACGGCCTGCCGATGTTGGTTCAGAACTTCGAGCAGATCGGGCTCGGGCAGTGGTTTCGGTATTTCACCGGAACACTCGAGTTGATCGGCGCGGCCGCGCTACTCGTCCCGGCTGTGGCCTCGCTCGGTGCGCTTCTGCTCGCCGCGATCATGGTCGGCGCCACCTTGACCCATCTCTTCGTGCTGCCGGGCTCGCCCGTCCCCGCGATCGTGCTCTTCGCGCTGAGCGTGATGGTAGCCTGGGCGCATCGCGACCAGAACGCGGCGCTGGCCAGCAAGATCCCTGTCGACCGCGACTGAGGACACGAAGGTCGTCAACACTCTCCCCTTCACGTTCCCAGGCTCATGTCATGTCACGGCTTGGACGGGCAGATGCTCGCCTTGGAGGATGAAGGTTTTGACGCGACTTTCTCGCTGATTGGCGCCAGCATCTTTCCTGACTGGCGGCGAGGGCTTGCGGAACAAGTTCGCGTGACCCGGACGGGCGGCAAAGCATGCGTCGCGACGTGGCGCAAGCTGCCTGGCGGTGGCCCCTTCCTTGTTATGGCGGAAGCGCTTCGTGCCGTTTATCCGAATATGGCGCCGCCAGCGCCGCCCGAAGGGTTCACAACGCTTGCGGACCCGGACCTCTCTGCGCTCGAGATCGAAGAGATCGAGGTCGTCTGGGAAGGGCCTGCTGGCCAGTCCTATCTTGACGACGTTCGGGAATTGCACGGCTACATGGGTGCTTATGCCACGCTCGATGACAATGAACGTCGCCGGGTGGATGGCGCGATCTTAACGGTGGTCGACCGGATTGCAGCGGACAACCGGGTTGTGCTGTGCTCGACTGCGGTTCTGGCCGTGGGAACGAGACAGTGATCACTCATTCGAATTGTCGCAAAGGTTGCGCAGACTGTTTCAAACCCTGGCGCGTAAGGCCTGCGCTTCGTTCTGCAATCGGTTTATCCCTCTCCACACAAAAGTGTGAACAGCCTGGATGTAACGTCTACGCAGCCCGTGACGAAGAAGGCAGGTCGCGTTCGTTCAACGGAAGGATAACACCATGACGATCTCATTACGCCCCATTCTGCCACTTGCAGCGGCTCTTACCCTTTCCTTCGCCTCTGTCGGCTTTGCCGCCGAGATTTTTACGACGAATGGTGTGGCCATAAACGGCTATGATCCGGTCGCCTATTTCACCGACCACAAGCCTGTGAAAGGGTCGGACAAATACACGGCAACCTACCGAGGGGCGAAGTTTCACTTTGCATCCGCCGCACATCGCGATGTTTTCGCCGCCAACCCCGGGCACTTTGCTCCGCAGTATGGCGGCTATTGCGCCTTTGGAACGGCGCAGGGCCACAAGGCGTCGACCGAACCGCAAGCCTTTACCGTGGTCGATAACAAGCTCTACCTCAACTACAATGACAGCGTCCTCAAGACGTGGAGGCAGGACGTCAGCGGGTATATCAAAAAGGCCGAAGCAAACTGGGATAAGGTCAGGGTACAACCTGATCCGTAAATCCCGATGCCGACATGAATTACCTATCCGCTCGTTTGCGGATAGGTCCCTTTTCAAGTTGACGACGGCGACGCCTGCCGAGCCGAGCAAAGAGGCCGCCGGAAAATGTCTGATTGCCGCCCGGCTCGGCGCGGTTGCGAATGCAGTGCGTCAGAAACAAGATGACAATCAAACTCTGGCCCTCAACTTTGCCGGTTACGTCGCCCTTGTCATCGGCAAGACAACTCATACCGGCGTCCTTGGCAAAAACCACTTGCACGACGTGATCAAGCGACAGTTTTAAGTCCGGCGAGTAAGTTCGAGCATCGCGAGCTCGCGAAGGATGGCGTCCTTATCCTGATCGACATGCGGCGGCGCCCGATCGAAACGAACGGGGGTTGCGGACATTTTGAGCGGGTTGCCGAGCAGGCGGACGGTTTGTCCGTCCACTGTTTCCATGGGCATGATCATTTCACGCGCCAAGGTATGCGGATTGGTCACGACCTGGTCGATCGTGGCGACCCGGCCTGCAGGGATTTCGGCATGGACAAGGCGCTGCTCCCAGCTTTCGGCGGTGTCGGCTTGCAGAGCCTCGCTCACAAGCCGGTCCAATGCATCGACATTGACAACGCGATCACGGTTGCGGCGAAACCGCTCGTCGCCCGCCAGATCGGGACAGCCGATCGCCGTACAGAAGCGGGCGAACTGCTGATCGTTTCCGACTGCGATGGCGATTTCACCGGCAGCCGTTGCGAAGGTCTGGTAGGGGGCGATGTTGGGATGCCGGTTGCCGATCCGATTTGGCACCTTTCCCGAAACCAGATGGTTCGTCGCGGCATTGATAAGCCAGGCAACTTGCGCGTCATAAAGCGCCAGATCGATATACTGGCCTTCGCCCGTGCGGTCGCGATGGCGGAGAGCGGCGAGGATGCCGACGGTCGCATACATGCCGCACATGACATCGGCGATACCGAGGCCGACCTTGAGGGGCCGGCCACCGGCCGTGTCGCTTTCGCCCGTGATGCTCATGATGCCGCCCATCGCCTGGACGAGAAAATCATAGCCGGTTCGCTCGGCATAGGGTCCGGTTTGACCAAAGCCGGAAATCGCACACCAGACGATATTCGGTTTGATCTTGCGAATATCCTCATAGCCCAGTCCGCGCCGGTCGAGATCGCCCGGCTTGTAGTTTTCGATCACCACGTCCGAGATAGCCACCAGCCGCTCGACAAGCGCAACACCTTCATCGCTGGCGAGATCGATGGCTATCGATCGCTTGTTGCGGTTGGCGGACAGGAAATAGGCGCTGAGATCACTGTCGCCGCCATCGGCACCTGGCACGAAGGGCGGTCCCCAGCTGCGCGTGTCGTCGCCAGTATCAGGCCGCTCGACCTTGATGACATCGGCCCCGAGATCGGCGAGCAGCTGCGTGCAGGTCGGTCCGGCGAGAATCCGCGACAGATCGAGGATGCGCAGACCGTCCAGGCTGGCGGGTTTTTGATGGTCAGACATTAGTGATTCTCACGATTTCCAGGGGGAACTCTTGAACCAGCGTACGAGATAGGCGGTTCCTACGAGCACGCCGAAGCCAATCAGGTTTCCAACTGCCTCTGCAGAAGTGGTGCGACCGGCATGATCAAGCGCAATACCGATCGGCTGAGCAATCACGATACCGGTGATGAAGACGGCGAGCGATTGCTGGCCTACCACCGTCAGAACGCGCACGGCAGGGCCGCGCAGCCGGAAACCCTTCTTGCCGACGAGATGTACGGCGATGTAGCAGAGCGCCATGAAATGAACGAAGCGCAACAGGCCGAAGTCGGTCTTGTCGGTGAGGGGGAAAAGCGTGGTAGCGGCCATTTGGAAGGCTGGATGCGCATCGTGGAACCGTACCCAGGCAAACGGCACAGTCAGGATCACGACGGCAATCGCGAGCGCCATCAACCTGCGATCGAAGCCGGGCGCTGGAAGGCTGCCGCGCATCAGGAAGAAACCCGTGAAAAACAGCAACTGCCATCCGAAGGGGTTAAAGAACCACGGACGATCCGACCAGGGCTCGGCGGGCAGCCCCGTAAAGCCGAACTGCGTCGCCAGCCACAACGCTGTCATGAGCGCAAACGGCAGGAATCGCTGGATTTTCGACGCGAAGATCATCACCGGCATCAGCGCCAGGATGACGATGTACATCGGCAGGATATCGAAATAATTCGGCACGTAAGTCAGCGTCAGCAAACCGACGAGGAGGTTGCCGGGGTCCTCCATGAAAGGCACGAGGTTCAGGCTGTCGACATAGGTGACGCCGTCATAACGGGTTCCGGCAACAACCATGATGGCGGCGACGACAATGAAGACAACAATGTGGGCCCAGAAGATTTGCCAGATCCGCTGTGCAACGCGGGCGATGAGGGCAAGTGCGCCGCTGCGGTCGAAGGTCGAGCCGAAGGCGATGGCCGAGGCCATTCCCGATTGGAAGACGAACATTTCCGTGGCGTCGGAAAAACCAAAGCGCGCCGGAATCCACAGCGCCCATCCGTTGTTTGGGATATGGGCCAAAAGAATGATCAGCATGCCGACACCACGGAAAAAGTCGAGCCGCGGATCACGGGCGCGCTTGACCTTCTGAGGGGCTGAACCTGCCGCCTGGTTGGCCTCAGAAGGCACCGTCGTAGGCGCTTGCATCGAATTTGCAGGCGATGAGGGTGAAGCCTTCGCGCTCGCGGGCTGCCTCAAGCTCGTTACGGAAGTCATCACAATTCTCCACATTGAAACCATAACCGCCGAAACCTCGCGCGACAGCGGCAAAGTCAGTTTCGCCGAGCGTGACGCCGGCCGATTTCAGACCGGCGGATGCCTGCTTCAGAGCAATTAATGCCAGGCTGCGATCCTGAAAAAGCACGATGGTGATCGGCAGATTAAGATCGCGTAGCGTAGCTAGTTCGCCGATTCCCATCTCAAGACCGCCGTCGCCCATCACGGCGAAAACCGGACGTGATGGATCGGCGACCTTGGCACCGATCGCAAGCGGCAAGGCGGCGTTCATGGTGCAAAAGCCCGCCGATTGCAGCAATGACATGGCCCGTGGCGCAACCCATTTTTGCGACAGGAGAATGCGATGCGCTCCGCTGTCGACTGTGACGATTGCTTCCTGACCGGTGACGGCATTGAGCGCCTCGATAATTGCGTGCGGTCCCCAACTGCCATTGCTTGCGAATAAACGGGCAAGTTCGTTTTTCACGGCGGCGGGTTCGCCGTCCGTCCAGGTCTTGTCCCCCGCGTGAATATCGGCCAGCGCCAGTAGATAGGATCGAGGTGCAGCGTGGATTCTGGTTCCGGCATGATGCATGCCGTGGTCCGGGGCAGTATCGGAAATCTCCACAAGCTTGGCTGGATCTCCGACGAAATCCAGCCAGCCGAGCCGCATTTCAATTGGGTCGTAGCCAATCAACAGGACCAGATCCGAATCCCGGACCAGGTTCAGAAGAATTTGATCCGCCAGCGGTGACAATCCGGCCGCACCAAGCGACAGCGGGTGGTTCTCGGGAATGATGCCCTTGGCCTTATAGGTCGTGATAACCGGTGCGCCAATTTTTTGGATCAGGTGCTGGAGTGCCGGACCAGCGTGATCTCGCACGGCGTCAAGACCAGCGATAAAAAGCGGTCGTTGCGCCCGGCCGATCCTTTCAGACAGTGTGTGAACGGCCGGATCCGTCATTGTCACCGAGGGCTTCAGAAGCTTCGGAGGCGAAATGACATTCAAGGCTGGCGACACCGCGGCAGCAGTCGCCGGAGACAGGTCGAGATGGACGGGACCCATCGGCTCCGTCATGGCAAGCGCAAGGGCACGAGCGACCGCGGAAGCAGCGCTCTCGGGCTCGATTTCGAAAGAAGCTTTGACCAACGGGCGGAGCAACTGGGCATGGTCGATCACCTGATGGGTGTAACGCGCACGGGTCGGACGGTCGACAATGCCGGATATGACGATCAGAGGGACGCGCTCCTGGGCAGCGTCGGCGATGCCGTTGACCGCATTGGCAAGGCCCGGGCCCACGGTCGTCACGAGAAGTTCCGGGTTTTGCGTCATCGCGCTCGCGCCTGCCGCCATGATCGCCGCCGCGGTTTCATGGCGTGCTAGGTGAAAGACGATGCCTGAGGCCTCCAGGCCGTCTATCAGCGTGACCACTTCTCCGCCCGGCATGCCAAAGGCATGACGGACGCCATGGGCATGAAGCGTCCTGGCGACGATGTCGGCAACTCTCGGCGTTACGAAGCTCTCAGCGGTCACTATCAATCTCTCGAATCCGATGAAATGGGCTGTGCTCAGCGCTCACTGGTAACTGAAACCTTGCACGGGTAGAAAACCTGCCCGCGGAACCGGGCAGGCCTAGTCCCACAACAGGTCTAACGTTCCATGCGGCGGACGACAAACGCGACAACCATACCAAACAGCATGTGCCCGATCAGCGATGCCCAGGTGAGAGTAACAAAACCGAGAAACGCCGGTTGGCCGCCAAACAGGTGTGCCATGACGTAAAGGGCGAAGATCCAAAGACCGATGCCGAAGCCGATACCTGTCAATAGCAACGGCAGCTTGGGGACGATCAGCCGCTGCAACGGCCGGGCGATGAACAGGTAGCCGATCGGATAGAAAACGATACCCACGATCGCGTGGATGGCTTCGGCCAGCAACAAATTGTTGAACCCGAACACCGATTGAACGAGAGCGGCCGGCTCCAGCGGTCCGCCAACCCACAGGGGCGTGATCAGCCGCGCCCAGATTTCCCAGGTAATACTCGCGGCAAGTCCGGAAAGAATAATCGTCCGGCCGAGGCTCGGTTGCATTTCAGGGAAGATGCTTGTCTTTTGGATTTCCATCATAGACATCGTGTTTTCCTTCTTTGAGGTGAGATCAGGCAGGCAAACTCACGCCAACCGAATGTTCGATCGATTTGAACAATCGGTCGTCGGCCTTCAGCTTTTGGCGAATCTGGCCGATACGCGAGACACCGACATTATTGCCATCGCTCGCCATCGCCCTGGCCAGCGCGAGCACGAAGAAGTCGCGCTGTGCGTTGCTGCCGCCGATCTTCGGCAGGTTCGCCACCATGCGTTCGAGCATGTGGCGGTCCGCCGGAGCATGGAGACCTGTGAGAATGTGCGCCATCGGTACACCGATCTCGGCGGCGACGCGGCCTTGGTCATCCATACGAAGCGCTTTGGCTTCTATATGCGATACAAGCTCCACTGCTCCATCGCGGTCACCAACGGCAACCATGGCGGCAAGATTGTGCAGAGCTGCAAAAATCAAGGTCGTGTCCGCCTTTCGACGATGGGCTATCTCTGCCAGATCTGTCCAGCGATCACCGACGTGAACTCCCGATTGCTCCATCCGCCACAGAAGCGAGACGGCATTCGCCATGTCTCGGAAATCGTCGGTTTGCTGTGGGCGAACGTCGTCGTCGTAGATCTGCAGCACCCGATCATGATCGCCGCGTTCCAAGTGCAGCAGACCGAGATGCCAGGCCATATGAAAGGAGAAATTGTTGCAGCGCGACCAGGCCTTGCGGCTGGCCTCGAGCCAGTCAATACCTTCTGCCGTATTGCCACGCATCTCGAAGACATGCGAGACGGCGTGAAGGCCCCAGGAATCATCGGGCTGCAGAGCAACCGCAAGCTGCCCCGCGGCAAGCGCCTCGGCATACCGACCATGCTCTTCAAGCGAAAACGCGTGGCAACCAAGAACAAAGCCTCTCGCCGTTGTGCCGGTGTCAAGGCGAGCGACTGCACGCGTGCTTGCCCGCAGCATGCCGCGGGCATCTCCAAGCATGAAACGTAGCGCCTGCGAAATCTTAAAGGGCAAGAACGTCACCGACCGATCCTCGAAACCGTCATCGAGAATATCCGCCGCACGCGAAAACGAGCCTTCGACGGCGGCCTCCAATGCTTTCACAAGGGTGCGCTCGTCACCGGTTCCTCCGCCTCTCACCGCCAGCGCTGCCTTCGCATCGACGAATGCCTTGGCGGCAGGTTCGTCAAGCTCCGACCGCGCCAATATCAGATTTGCAAAGCCCTTCAGCGCATGGCCGGCAACGTGATGGGGGTCGGCTGCCAATGTCGACTGGATGGCCACGCCAGTACTTGGCCGATGCGCCGCCAGACCAAAAACGGCATTCTCGAATGCCCGTTGTGCCTCGTTGCTGTCAGTGCTGGTCATGAGACCATAAGCATCGCGCTTCATTCGTTTGCTCCATCAGGAGGACGAAATAGAACCCTGAAGATCCCATTACCCTTCGTCCGACAGAGACCTTTACGGTCGCGTCAGGTAGTTCGTTACAGCCGGTCCTGAATTTTTCGCAGCCGCGTCAATATTTCTGGGCTGCGCATAGCGGCGGGAGTTTTTTTTAAAACATAAGTAACAAAACGATGCGCTGCCGCGAATTACGAGAGAGCCTTTGCAGGCGGCCTCAACTCGAAAGGGCGGGACCATCATGAGTGAAGCAACCGGAACAAGCACCGTTGTCATGGTTACGGGCGCAGCAGGAAACCTTGGAAGCGCCGTCGTCAGAGAGCTTGCGGCGAACGGTACGCGGCTCGTCTGTGTCGAGCACAATTCGGAAGCCTTGGAAAAATTGGCAGATTGCCTGCCCGAGAGTAGCGAAACCCTGCTGATCGGTGGCATGGATCTCGCCGATTTGACGTCATGCCAGGAGGCGGTCGAAGAAACGCTGGCGCGATTTGGCCGGCTCGACGCGCTCGCCAATACCGTCGGCGGCTTCCAGACAGGACCGGTCGACGAGACGGGCGTACACCAGTGGGATCAGTTGTTTCACATGAACGCCAGAACCGCTTATGCAATTAGTGCGGCAGTCCTGAAACCGATGCAGCAGGCAGGCTACGGCCGCATCGTCCCTGTCGCGGCAGCGCCGGGACTAAAGGCCGGCGCCAATCAAGCCGCCTATGCAGCATCGAAAGGGGCGGTGATCCGGCTTACCGAAGCGATCGCCGCGGAAAACCGCGATAAGCGCATTACGGCCAACTGTATTTTGCCGGGCACGATCGACACGCCGCAAAACCGCTCGGCGATGCCGAATGCGAAGATGGACAACTGGGTTCAGCCAACGGATATCGCCAAGCTCATAGGTTTCCTCGTTTCGCCTGCAGCAGGCATCGTCACCGGCGCGGCCATACCGGCAACCGGCCGCATCTGAGGGTCCGATGGTTTCTGTGTCCGATCCCGTCTCCGCAGGATTGATGCTTTGGGCCGGCATCGGTCTTGCCGTCGCCGTCGCCTTTCTGCTGTTCGGATTCGACAAGGTCGATCCGGGAGCACGTGACGCTTATGCGGTCCGCCCGCTCCTTATCCCCGGGCTCGTTCTCCTCTGGCCGCTGGTCGTCTGGCGGTGGATCAGGCTTTCCAGGGGAGAACCGTAGTATGCAGCGTCGCCATCGTCGCGCTCACGCAGTGATATGGACAGGCATTGCTGTCGTTCTCCCGATCATGCTTGTCGTCATCTTCGCGAGCGTTCCGAAGCTGCCGGTCGATGCACCGGCTGTGCGCCTTGAAGCCATTGCAGCCCAGGGAGATGGCAACCCGTGAGCGTATCCTACAAGCCGGTCATCTGGAACAAGACCAAGATCATCTATGACGCGGTCATGCTGGCCGGGATCTTCATCTACATCCTCATTTTCCTGCGGCTAGGCCCAGTCATGTCCTCTGCGCTGCGGGATACCGACCTGCCGATCCAGCGGATGCGCGCCTTCGGGTCTCTGGCCCTGCTGATGCTGACCATCGTCCTCGCAATCGGGCCACTAGCGCGGATCGATGCCCGTTTCGTTCCGCTCCTCTACAATCGCCGCCATTTTGGCGTGATGACCGCGATCATCGCAGCCACGCACGCCTACTATGTGCTCGGATGGTATTTCTCCTTTAGTCCAACACCACAGCTCACGGCGCTCTTCACCAGCAATACCAGCTTCACGAGCATCGCCGGCTTTCCTTTCGAACTCTTCGGCGTCTTCGCGCTCGTCATTCTGGCGGTCCTTGCGGTAACGAGCCACGATTTCTGGCTTTCCTTCCTGACGCCGCCGGTGTGGAAGGCGATCCACATGAGCGTCTACTTCGCCTACGCTGCGGTCATCCTGCATGTGGCGCTCGGCGCTCTGATCGATCGCCGGGATCTTGCTTTGGCATTTTTGTCGCTCGGCGGATTGGCGACACTGTGCGTCCTGCACCTTGTCACAGGTCGGCGGGAGACATCGGCTGACGCGGCCGCGGCGCGAAAGGCCACCGAGGCGCCCTGGGTGATCGTCGGCGATGTCAGCGAGATTGCCGAAGGCAGGGCGATCATCGGGGTGGCACCGGGCGGCGAGCGCATCGCCGTCTTCCGTTCAAAGGGTGGTCTTTCAGCCGTATCCAATATCTGCTCGCACCAGAACGGCCCCATCGGCGAAGGCAAGGTCGTCATCGGCTTTATCACCTGCCCCTGGCATGGCTATCAGTATCGCCCCGAGGACGGTTGTTCGCCACCGCCGTTCCGGGAGCGGATCCGCAAATATCGCCTTCGCCTGGAGGGATCGAGCATTCTGGTTGATCCGGAACCTTTGCCTCTTGGTACAAAGCTGGAGCCGTTGGCCATCCCCGCGGAGTTGCTTCCCGCGGCTGCTGCGCCGAAGAATGGAGGAACAGTTTGATGCTGAGGCCCGTCGAACGCGGATTTTTTGTCGGTTACTTCAAGAAAGTCCCAGCCGATGTCAGGGTGCTGATGATCGGGTTCATCGTGTTCTTCATTGCCGCTATGGCGACGACTTCGGCGTTGCTGTCCCTGAATACCGAAAGTCCAGGCGCGGGCAGCTATGCCGACGAGCATTTGATCGGCACCATGGAGGTAAAGCCCTATCCGATTCTTCGTGTTCCCTCCGACGGCAAAAAGCCCGCGCGCGCTGTCATGCTGGCGGGCTCGGGCAAGTTCGGGGTGGACGACAGGGCGCTGACACTTGCGGGCAAAACCACACAGGCCGGTGGCATCTTCGTTAAGCGTGGAGACCTGGTCATGCTGCTGATCGGCGGCGAAGACGACCTGAAAGCAGCCGATCCGCAAATGCCGGCCCTGCCGGTCACGTCCGTGCCGGACAATCTCGGTCGGTGGCGTTTGACGGGCGAGATCTGTGATGGAAAATGCAGTGCTGGCGCCATGAAGCCGGGGACGGGCCTCGCGCACAAGGCCTGCGCCAATCTGTGTATTTCTGGAGGTGTTCCACCCGTCTTCGTTTCCACTGCACCCGTGGACGGCCACATCTTCTTTCTTCTCGCTTCCAAGGACGGAGGACCGATGCCGGCGGCCTTGCTCGACAAGACCGGTTTACCGGTGGTGCTTGAAGGTAATATCGAACGCCGCGACGATCTGCTGATTTTCAAGATCGACAGTTTCCGCGAGGTGGCGGGAGCATGACCCAGAATGGGAGAGGCTTCTGGCGCCATCTGTTCGGTCTATTGCTGGCGCTGATTGCTACCATCATGATCGTCCTCGCATGGCAGTATGGCCTGGACTATCTGAGCGGCACCCCGTTCGAAGAACTGCGCTACGTGATCTTCGGGGCTGCCGTTATCGTACTGCTCTCCGTCCTTAACAGCCTGACGCTGAGATTGATGAAGTAGAAAGCAGACAAAGGTTGAACCACACAGGGTTGAGTTTTAGACCGTATGTTCTAAAATAGATTGGCGATAGCCTTGGGCAGCCGCCCGTTCGATCCATGTTCTGGGAGACAGGACGTATGGCCAGACCTAGAGAATTTGATGAAGAAAAAATATTGCTGCTGGCTGTAGAGCGGTTTTGGGAACACGGCTACGAGGCAACGTCAATCCGCGATCTGGCCCAGGCAATCGGGCTGACCACCGCAAGCATCTACAATGCCTTTGGCGACAAGCACGCATTTTATCGCAAAGCGCTCGATTTCTATGTCGAACGGAGCTTCGGCGACCGTGTCGGCCGGTTTGAGACGAAGCCGCCGCGTGAGGCGATCGGCGCATTTTTCAACGAAATTATTGAGCGGTCGTTGAGCGATACAAAGCGGAAAGGCTGCATGCTGGTCAATTCCGCGCTCGAGGTAGCACCACATGATGATGAGTTTCAGCGGGTGGTTGCACAAGTCCTGGTGCAGGTTGAGGCTTTCTTCAAGCGCTGCGTCGAAAGAGGCCAGAAAGACGGATCGATCAATCGTTGCCAAAAAGCATCGGACATGGCCGGCACGCTCCTCGGCACACTGCTTGGTATTCGTGTGCTAGCGCGCACGCGTCCAGAAAGAGACCTTCTGGAAGGTCTTATCCGGCCCATTTTTGCACTGCTGGAACCCAATCACAGTCAGACAATCTTATCTCATGATCGATGACATGAACGTTCAAACGCTTGCACGTTTCGGCCCGATATCCCACACGCAAAAAAATGCGGCTGGTCTCTGTAACAATTGCACGAGAACCGCCGAAGAAGGATATGTCGGATGAAAGATCTGGCGCGTGAAAAGGAATGGGCATCCTGGCTGCGTTCCGCGATTGCGGGCGACAGCCATGCCTATCACAAATTTCTGACGGCCCTCACACCACATTTACGGGTGATGGCGCGGAAGCGTTGTGACCAGTTCGGTGCGCCGGCCAGCGAGGCTGAGGACGTGGTTCAGGAAGTGCTGCTTACTATCCATCTCAAGCGGGGGACATGGGATCCGTCACGGCCTTTGGGGCCATGGCTATCGGCAATCGTTCGCAACAAGGTGGTCGATAGCCTGCGGCGCCGTGGCAGTCAGTCAGTACCACTCGAGGACGTCGTTGCTACACTTAAAGCAGACGAACGCATCGCAGCCTCCGATCGCATCGATATCGAACAGATTTTGGGCAAGCTCAAGGATCCGCAACGAACGATCGTTCAATCGATATCGATTGAAGGGTCGAGTGTTCGGGAAACCGCCGATCGGCTGGAAATGACAGAGGTGGCGGTACGTGTTTCCCTGCATAGGGCATTGAAGGGGTTGGCTGCTCTCTATTCGGGGCGGGTGACATGAAAACTGATGAGTTGATCGAACTGCTCGTGCAGGATACCCCGGTTCGACTGAATCTTGATCATGCCCTGATGCATGCTGCCACTGCCGCTACATTGATCGCCGCCATTTTGTTCTTCGCGGTCATCGGCTTGCGTGCGGACTTCGGCACGGCCATCGAGACCGGCCGCTTCCTGTTCAAATTCGTGATCACGGGATCTCTCAGCTTGACCGGTGGGATGGTCATGTTCCGGATTGGAAGACCGGGGGTCCCGGTTCGGTTGACGGCATTGGGCTTAACGGTTCCAGCTCTGTTGATGAGTGCAGCGGCGATCTTTGAACTGTTGGTCATGCCGTCGGAGACATGGGTGACGCGCATGATCGGGCGCAATTCCAGCCTCTGCCTGACGATTATCCCTTTCTTATCGGTGGGTCCTCTTGCCTGTTTTCTCTACGCGCTTCGATCCGCTGCCCCCACCCGACCCGCGGTCGCCGGAGCTGTTGCCGGGCTCGTAGCGGCAGGGATTGCGGCGACATTCTACGCAGCCAATTGCGATGACGACAGCCCGCTCTTTGTAATGCTATGGTATCCGATTGCCATTTCGATAGTTGCCGGAACCGGTGCTTTGCTTGGCCACAGACTGTTGCGCTGGTAGGTCACGATGGTGAAACCGACATACTTCGTGGCTGGTGAGAGTGGCCAATGGCAGGTCGAGGCAACGCGCGCCATTATTGGCAAGGGTCTAGATGTTGCGCCTCGTCTTAGTGTCATGGACACCGATCAGGTCATATTACCCGATTCGGCGGCCTGGGTTCTGCGCGGAACGGCCGGCAGCGCGCGATACACGACCCGTGTCGAACTCGATCAGCTTGGAGAACGCCAACCACCGTTGGGCCGCGCAACGGCCTGCCTCGCGGTCTTAATCCCGATCCGCAAGTCGGAGCTTTGGTGGTCTCTTGCGCAGGACGAACGCCGGGCCATCATTCAGGAGAGGTCGGCGCATTTTCAGATTGGGATGGACTATTTGCCTGCTGTCGCTCGACGGCTCTATCACAGCCGTGATCTTGGCGAGCCTTTCGATTTTCTCACCTGGTTCGAATTCGCGGAGGAAAGTGCCCCTCAATTTGAGGCCATGCTCTTTCGATTGCGTGCGACTGAAGAATGGCGTTTTGTCGAACGCGAGGTCGAGATCCGCTTGCGGATATGGCAACATGGTTGATGATGCGAAGATAGCCAATCCTGGTAAGGTTGCCCAACAAAGCGGGACGGTCTCGTCAGGCCAGCCGCAAACGGAGTACTTTGAGTGAACACGGAAGACCTGATCAATCTGATATCAGAGGACACACGGCGGCCCGTCAACCTCTCGAAGGCGCTTGCTCTGGCGACAGCTGCTGGCGCATTGGTGGCGGGATTGGTGTTCTTTTCGGTCCTGGGTGTTCGACCTGATTTTGCTCAAGCAATCGTGACTGTGCGCTTCGCATTCAAGTTCATCGCCACCTTGGCGCTGTTTTTTGTGGCGGCATCGCTGATGGAGAGCCTTATCCGTCCAGGGGAGGGCACAACGGCTCGGCGCTGGTTGTTGCTGCTGGCACCAGCGCTGTTGATCGCCGCCGCTACCATCGAGTTGGTCGTCACCCCGGCCGGTCTTTGGGAAAGCAGACTGGTTGGTCACAATGCATTGCATTGCCTGACAGTCATCCCGGTCCTCTCGCTAGCGCCGACCGTGTTCCTCTTTCTGGTGATGCGCCATGGTGCGCCGGATCACCCCGGTCAGGCTGGGGCAATCGCGGCATTGGCTTCCGCCGGTATTGCCGCTACGCTTTACGCCTCCAATTGCCCCGACGACAGTCCGTTGTTCGTCGCAACCTGGTATCCAATCGCCATACTCATTGTGGCCGTTGCGGGCTATTTTGCAGGCCGACGCTTTCTAAGGTGGTAGTTGCGACGAAGCAGTTGCAATGCCAGGCCCTATCCGTCCGGCGAAAGTCGATGGCGTTCATTATGAACAATCGTCTGGAACGGGGCCGCTGATTGCAAGCCGACAGCTTTGGCTATTCCTGTTCGTAAAGTTGTTCGCGAGAAACCGTCGTCATCCTTTGACGGTACTTTGTTGGCGGGCTAGATTCGACCTTCGCCGCCTACGGCACGCCGCGAAATGGTCGATAGATATCGATAGTCCACAGAATTTTTAGTGCTGCAGCTGCGTCGAAAAATGCTGTAAAATCAAAATGTTAACTTTTGACGTTCCCGTCCACGGTGTGTGGAGCGCATGAATTAATTTTCGTCAATAAAAACAGATGCTTGGTGTAGAAAAAATAATAGAGTGGGAGTAGGGGAATAGCGCATCTTCACGGTCTGAAGGGACCGGAGCTGTTCAGCGGCGTCTACATGTCTCGCGATCGACTGGCCGCGTGGCATGCGGGCGCGCCGATCCCATCCGGTGGATCGTCATAAGAAGGCTCACCGCGTACGCTCCGCTTCTCGCGGGGCTGTCCATATCGCGCGACTGACGCTCGGTAGGTCGCCGGCGACGCTTACCGTCATCCGGCCGGAAGCCGAGCTGCGATTGCTTGAAGCGACGTTGTTCAATCCGCGAATGTTGCGCCGTTTGCGCTTTAGCGACCGACACCTGCAAAGGGCGGAGCCGGTTCGCAATACTCAATCAGCAATTCGGTGAGGACCCGTATCTTCCGTGCGGGATGCTGACCTGGCGGGCGGATGACATATGCACCTGCCGGGGGTGGTGGATAATGCGTCATGACCGGCACAAGCGCGCCGGAGGCTATAAATTCATGGGTAAGGCAATCGGGCAGGTAAGCGATCCCTAATCCTGCTGCCGCAGCGGCGACTAGAGCGGTGCCGTTGTCGGCTTTAAAGCGCCCCTGCGGACGAACCGTGATGATCTTGTCGCCATCCATGAGTTGCCAGGCTTCGGTGCCCTGCATGAGGGCCTCGTGAGCGACGAGTTCCTCCGGCGTCTCGGGCGACCCATGCGCCTTGATGTAGTCCGGGCTCGCGACGAACTTCCCATAGATCGGTCCGACGCGTCTTGCGATCAAGTTGGAGTCCTGAAGATAGCCAACCCGGATCGCACAATCATAACCCTCTGTGATGAGATCGACGAAGCGATCACTGTAGCAGGTGTGGATGTGGAGCTGGGGGTGGCGGCGCGCCATTTCCGCGAGGATGGGAGCGAAGTGAGTCTGGCCGAAGGAAAGCGGCACGGCAACTCGCAAGCGGCCGCGAAGGTCACCGGCGGGTAGGATCGTTTCCTTGGCCACGTCGATCTCGGCGCAGACTCTCGCTGCATAATCTCGGAACGTGGCCCCTGCTTCCGTGAGAGCGGCGCCTCGAGTGGTCCGTGCAAGAAGCTGGACACCAAGTTCCGCTTCAAGCCGGAAGAGCCGCCGACTGACGATTGACTTGGAGACGCCGAGCCGGAGCGCAGCCGACGAAACGCCCCCGGCATCAGCCACTTCCACGAAGGTCTGCAGTTCTTCGATGTCCATTAGCGTTCCCCTTTTCGCGACACAGATTGCCATGAAAGGGTGCTACCGCATCTTGAGTAGGAACGGCAATACTGCTTCCAGGCAACGTCGCCCCTGGCGCATGTCTCCCGCAAAACCAATGCCGCTCATGGGCGGCAGCAAAGGAAGTAATAATGACCTTTCGTAATGGCCTTGCTTCGCTTCTTCGTCCCGAAGATTCGGTACTCGTTCTGATCGACCACCAGCCCTACCAGCTCGCGAACCTGAACAGCCACGATCCGCATGCAGTGGTCAACAACTCGACGGCCTTGGCAAAGGCCGCGAGGGCTTTCGGTGTTCCCACCATCCTGACGAGCGTGATCGCCGATCGGGGTGGTCTGATCTTCCCGCAAATCACCGACGTATTTCCCGGCCAGGAGGTCATCGACCGGACGTTCATCAATACCTGGGAAGACAGGAAGGTCGTGGACGCGGTCAAGGCGACCGGCCGCAAGCAGCTGATCATCGCCGGCCTGTGGACCGAGATATGCGTCGCGATGCCGGTGATCCAGGCGCTCGGCGAAGGCTGGGATGTCACCGTTATCACCGACGCGTCGGGCGGCACGTCGGTCGAGGCCCACGAGGTCGCCATCCAGCGCATGATCGCGGCTGGCGCGAACATGATGACCTGGCTGGCGCTGGCGTCCGAATGGCAGCGCGACTGGGCCCGGACCGAGCACGCCGGTGAGCTGACGGAGGTTCTCAAGCAGCACGCCGCCGGTAGCGGTATCGCGTACCTGTGGGAGCAGCAGCTGCTCAACACGCCTGTGCCTAGAGCATGATGCCGAAAAGTGTCAGCGGTTTTCGGGCGACATCATGCTCTAACTTTTAGAACAGGATGATCTGCACCCGGATCAGGCGCCCGTCCGCTATCGCAGGCATCACCTTTGCGACAGGCGCCCCTATGAATTCGTAGGCTGCGCGCCGTCACCTCCGTCGACGGCACGACGGCGCCGCCAAACGGGCTGTTTCCGTCGCTTTGACCCAAACCAAGACCAGACTTTCGCGGCGATTTCCATCTGGCGAGTCCCGAGATCAAGCCGGAACGTAGGTCAACCTGATCACATCCTCGCCAATCCGGTCATGAGCCATCAGGCGGAGCGGCGGCCGGGGTCCGGCGAAATATGGCTTGCCGTGACCGAGCACGACGGGGTGCAGGTAGATGCGATACTCATCGATCAGGCCAAGTTCGGTGAGGCTTTGCGCCAAATTGGGGCCGGCAACTTCGATCTCCCCGTCACGTTCCGCCTTAAGCTCGCGGATCGCGGCCTCAAGGTCTTCCCCAACAAGCCTGGCTTTGGGACCGACCGACTTCAACGAGCGCGAGACGACCCATTTCGGCTGGTTCCGCCACGCCGCCGCGAAAGCCCGTCGCTCTGCATCCCATTCAGGATGTTCGTCGTCCCAGTAACGCATGACCTCATACATCTGGCGACCGTACACACTGCCCGCCTGCCGCTCTGCCTCCTCGATGAAGTGGCGGAAGAGCGTCGGGCTTGGTCCAAACGCCATATGATCGACGTAGCCGTCCAGGGACTGATTCATTCCGAATACGAGCTTAGCCATCCTCACTTCCTTTCCTTAAACGGCATATCCGCAGATCTGATTGCAGAATGCAATCGGTTGCGATTTAACTCAACTGGTTTTAAATCGCAATTTGTTTTTGGAGCAGCCTGAACGCCCACGCTCAGGCTGCCGACTAATCTTGCCTGTCAAGGCTGCCTGGGTGGACAATGGCCTGTCCGCTTCCAGCGATCCGAAATGGACAAGCCATCGTCAGAGGGCGCTATTTCAACGGCAGAAACAACTCCGCCACCGCCTCATGCTCCGGCACTTCGGGGAAGAAGCTCAGCCGCTGGCAATAGATCGGGAAGTCGCGTGCTTCCTCGCCGCTGGCCGGAAGCCAGTCGCGATAAAGGTAGAGCGCGGCGGGCTCCAGATTGTCGGTGTTGCCGACGACGCGCAGCACCGCGCAGCGTCCGCCAGGGATCTCGCCGGCTTTGATCTCTTCGCCGTTCGCCTGGATCGGTTGGTCGGTCCCGACACAAAGGTCGACGCTATAATCGGCAGGCGACTGAGGACGCCGCTCGGAACGCCAGACGTTAAAAGTCGGACTTGTCCTGGGGTGCAGGCCAGCGGCCTTGCGCCAGGCGATGAACCGCTGGATGGTGGCACCGAGCGTCGCCGGGTCGCCCCGATGCTCCATGATCGCCACCGGCGTGGTAGGCACATTGCGAATTATCACGTCGTCAGTGGTAAAAGTCTTCTGCATGAGCTTGCTCCTTGCATTGTCGAGAGGCCCGAAGGCGGCAAGACACGGCTCCCAGTCAGGAGACGTCCGAAACGACGAAGGCGATTGACCGAACCGTTGCCGAAAGGCGCGGGCGAAGGCATCCGGCGCATCGTAGCCGGCATCCATCGCTATATCGGTGACGCGTTCTTCGTCCCTGTAAGCCAGCCGGTATGAAGCGCGCTTCATGCGGGCAAGCTGGATATAGCGATGCACGGACAATCCGAAGGTCGCCGTGAACTGCCGGTGGAAATGAAACTTCGAGAAGGCTGCGACACTGCTCAAAACATCGAGATCGAGATCGTCATCGAGGTGCCGGTCGATATAATCCAGCACTCGCTGCATCCGCTGATGATAGTTCCGAAGCGCTGCGGTCATTCGTCTTGGTCTCCGTGGCAGCTCAAACTAGATCCCTCAGGCAACGCAGCGCTCGACCGATCTTGCGGTTTGGCATGCATCAGCAGGCGTGCCGCCCGATCGGCGCATCTTGCGATCCTCGGCCGACGCTGTTATTCGCATTTCCGTCTTAGAGGAGAATGCCTTTGTTTGCCGTCGCAACGATCCATAACTCACCGGCTGCGGCGGTAGGGATAAAGGCGCTCGGCATCGTGACCGAGCGCTGATCCTCGCTCTATCGCTCGGCCTTTAGCGCGCCAGTGCTGGCGCATGTCTAATGTCGAGAAGACTATGATTATCGAACTAACGTCTCATGATTTTGAAGCGCTGCTGAAAGGCATCGCGCCACGTCATCTGCGCCTTGTCCAAGACAGCGCCATTGCGCCTCCTGAAGTGCTGGCGATGTTGAACCGCCTCGCGGCTGACATCGGCGCGGAATTTTCGCCGTCGGCCTGGATGATCGTGGAGGATGACGAGATCGTCGGCCTTTGCTCTGTCCTCAAGGTTCCTCAGGATGGAAGGATGCATATCGGCTATGGGGTTGCGCCCACCCGCCAAAGCCGCGGATGCACCACGCGAGCCATAGGGCAGTTGCTCGCGTGGGCGCGGAACGACTCTCGCGTCGCCCTGGTCTCTGCGGAGACCGGAGTCGACAACATCGCGTCCCAGCGCGTTCTTAAGCGCAATGGCTTTATCCGGATCGGCGAGCGTATCGATGCCGAAGACGGTCCGTTGATCTGCTGGGAAGCAATGACCGTTTAGGTTGCAGGCGAGGGAGCCCAAACAGGAAACGGCCGGCGAGGTTCAGTCACCTCGGCCGGCCGTTGTCATGAAGGAAATGACGACTGCGGATCTGAAGCCGGCTTCAGCGGCCGTAGGTGAACTCGACGGAGGCCTTGGCAAGCGTATTGGCCCTTACATAGAAGCCAACCATGGCGGCCGGGGCGGTCTCGGGAAGCGGGAACTTGTCCACCGAGAGCGCGTAGACCGTGAACTGGTAGTGGTGCGGCTGATCACCCGCCGGCGGGCATGCGCCGCCATATCCAGACATGCCAAAATCCGTGCGACCTTCGACAGCGCCTGCGGGAAGCTTTTTGTCACCGCTTGCGCCAGTGGCAACTTTCGAGGCATCCGCCGGAATGTTGAACACCGACCAGTGCCACCAGCCCGAGCCTGTGGGAGCATCCGGATCGTAAGCCATGATGGCGAAGCTCTTGGTCGCCTCCGGAGCACCCGACCAGGTCAGTTCCGGCGAGATGTTCTCGCCGGCGCAGCCGAAGCTGTTGAAGACCTGCGCGTCGGCCATGGACTTGCCGGCGGCCAGATCCTTCGAGGTGAACTTCATTTCGGCCTGTGCGGCCGTCGCGCCGAAGACGGACGCGGCGAAAAGTACTGCTGTGATGAAACGCATGCTGTTTTCCTGCGGTTGATAATGCCGGAAAACTATCGTCACTGCGCAAGCGCATCTGCCCCACTACGCTCAACTTCTGCCCCGATCCGCTCAAAACGCTCGGAGCCGCCCCGCACATGGCGCGGATTGACGCCAAACCGGTCCTTGAACCGCGCCGCGAATTGAGAAGGGGAGTCGTAACCGACTTCAAGCGCAACCTGTGCCATCGGCAAGGTTGTGGTTTGAATGAGCCCCAAGGCGCGGTTCATCCTTGTATCGCTCAGGATCTCACTAAAGCCGGTATTCTCGGCGCCGAGCTTACGCCTCAGCGTCGCTTCGCTCATGTTGAACGAGCGCGCCGCGTGCCCCAGCGTCCAATCAAAGGCCGTATCACTTTCGATCATCTGCCGCAGCCGGTCCTCGAACCGAGGGCTTTGGCATTGGCCCAGCACCGCTCCGCAGAGCGCAAACCAGGTGATCAGCTCCATCAAACGAGCCTTGGCAATGGCGCCGGGAAGCCTCGTCAGATTGCCGGGCTGACAGCAATAGTCAAACAGCACCGCGGCTTCCTCCGGCAGCTTCGAGGTGCCTGCGGGGACAGGCCTTGATGGAACGGCGATCGATCCCATCCTGATATAGGCCTCCTCGAAGAGCTGTCGCGGAACAGGAAGCGCCAGGGTTTGATACTTCTGCGGCGCCTTGGGAATTCTCCATCGTCAGCGGTCGATAGTCGGGCAGCAAGCCATAGGCGCCGGCTTCGAGGCGCAAAGCCTTGTCATCGGCCATGACGATCTTCGTTCCCGATTGCACCTGTATCAACAGGGGGCTCGTATTGACCAGGCGATAGAAACAGGCTCGCCCGCCCTGACGGATTAAGGCCCTGGCCGGAACGGGAAAGACGTCGTCGAGCATATGTTCTCCGGCAAAAGGATGGACGCGCGGCAACCGATGGACCTTTATTGAACGCCCTGGCTCGCTGGCCTCGATGATCGGGGATATCAAAACCGAATGTCAGCGGCAACATTCAGCCCAAGCGGCAGGCTTTGAGCCCGTCCGACAGGCCTGAAATCGCCGTCATGGCTTACAAGCGGCAGGCCTGAGCCAAAGCAGCATTAGCGCCTGCCGGACCTCCTGACATAGTCGACCAGCGCGCGCAGCTTCAGCGGCTGCCTCTGGCGCCGGGGATAGTAGAGATAGAAGCCCGGGAAGGGCGGACAGAAATCCTCCAGCAGCAGTACGAGTTCCCCGCGGTCGATATAGGGCTGGAAGGTCTCCACCATGCCGAAGGTGATGCCGGCTCCGGCGCAGGCCATGCGGATCATCATGCCCATGTCGTTGGTCGTAACGGCGGGATCAACCGCGACGTCGAAGTCGCGGTCGTTTTCGGTGAACTCCCAGCGATAGGGTGCCGTATCCGGGCGTGGCCGCCATCCGATGCAGGCGTGGTTCTGCAACTCGCCGGGATGACGGGGATGACCGCGGCGCTCGAGGTAGCTGCGGGATGCGGCGGCGCATTGTCGCTGCTCTTCGGAGACTGATATGGCGATCATGTCCTGTTCGATCACTTCGCCCAGCCGGACGCCCGCGTCGAAGCCGGCCTCGACGATATCGAATTCGTCATCGGTGATGGTGATATCGAGCTTGATGTCAGGGCAGGCTTCCATGAAGCCGGCCAGCAAGGTGCCGGAGAGGAAGTTCTCGGCGATCGAGGAAACGGTGATCCGCAGCAGACCGCTCGGGCGCGCCTGCATTTCCCGGACCGTCTGCATCGCATCCTTGACCTGGCGGAGCGATGGACGAACCGCGTCGAAGAACACTTCGCCGGCTTCGGTCAGGCTGACGCTGCGCGTCGTGCGCTGTACCAGGGCGACGCCGATCCGATCCTCCAGGCGCTGCAGGGCCTGGCTGACGGCGGAGCGGGTGACGCCAAGCCGCTCGCCGGCGAGCCGGAAGTTCCGCGCCTCCGCCACCGCAAGAAAAACCGAAATGCCTTCAAGATCGTCGACCATTGGTTAGCATTTCTAACCAGGGCATCTTGGATTGGCAACTTAATCACTCGGGTTCTCCGTATTATCTTTCAGTCGAGGTCAACGAAGGCTTCGAAAGGCAAGGCAATGCGAAGGATTTTCAAAAGCCCCCTCCTGCAGTTTTTCACGGTGGTCGCCCTGGCCGGCGCAGCAACCAGTTCGTTCGGCGCCGATACCGTGAACGACCGAGAAACTCAGCAGCAACAAACAAGCGAGAACAGAATGCAGCAACATCCTTATGTCGGCATGTGGATTACGGATGATGGCCGGGTCCGCCACGAACTTCTGCCCAATGGCCGCTACGACGAGGCCCGCGGCAGCCGGGAAAGCGCCTACCGGGGACGCTACGAAGTCACCGGAAGCCACATCGAATATTGGGATGACACGGGCTTCACGGCCGACGGCGATTTCGTCGACGGCAATACCCTCCACCATGGCGGCATGGTGCTTCGGCGCAAATGACGTGCCGCCCGAAAGGCAATACCACACAGAAGCAGGCCGCGTTTGCCGGCCGGAAAGGATGACGATCATGTCTTCCCCAACCCCCATCTGGTTCATCACTGGCGCATCGTCCGGCCTCGGCCGGGCACTCGCCGAAGCCGTCCTCGCCCGTGGATGGCGCGCCGCCGTGACGGCGCGCAGACCCGAGACCCTAGCGGATATCGCGGCAGAGCATGGGGACCGCGCGCTTGCCCTTGCACTCGATGTGACGGACAGCCGCTCCATCGCCGGCGCGGTTCGTGATGCCGAAACGCATTTCGGTGCGATCGACGTCCTCGTCAACAATGCCGGTTACGGTTACCTTTCGTCGATCGAAGAGGGTGACGACGCCGAGATACATGCCCAGTTCGAGACCAATGTCTTCGGACTGATCGATGTCACCAAGCAGGTTCTGCCGGGCATGCGCCGACGCCGGCAAGGGCATATTTTCAACGTCTCCTCGCTTGGCGGGCTCGTCGCTTTTGCCGCAACCGGCTACTACCACGCCACCAAGTTCGCGGTCGAAGCTCTGTCGGAATCGCTTTCCCATGAGGTCAAACCGCTCGGCATCGATGTGACGATCCTCGAACCCGGCGCCTTCCGCACGGATTGGGCCGGCCGGTCGATGGTCGAATCCAGCACGATCATCGAAGACTATGCGGAAACATCCGGCAAGCGGCGCCAGGCCACCCGCTCGATCTCCGGCAACCAGCCGGGCGATCCCGCGCGCGCGGCAACCGCTATCATATCGGCGTTCGAAGCGGACGTGCCGCCGCTGCGCCTGCTGCTCGGTGCACCCGCCCTGAAGATCGCCCGCGAACGGCTCGATGCGCTGCGCGCAAACTTCGACGCCTGGGCGGAAACAACGCTCAGCGCCGATTTCCCAACCTGACCGTAATGCCAAAAAATCCTCAGCCGCATCGCCAGGCGAGCGGCGTACAGATGGAGCTTGAAATGTCTGATATCAAAGGAAAAGTCATTGCCATCACCGGCGCCAGCAGCGGCATCGGAGAGGCGGCGGCAAAGGTGCTGGCTGCCGCAGGCGCCCATATCGTGATCGGCGCCCGCCGCACCGAGCGCCTCGAGGAACTCGCCGGCGAAATCGCCGCAAAGGGCGGGACGGTGCGCCTGCGACAGCTTGATGTCACCGACCGTTCCCAGGTGAAAGCCTTTGCAGGCTTTGCCTGCTCCGAATTCGGCCGGTTGGATGTCATCGTCAACAATGCCGGCGTCATGCCGCTGTCGCCGCTGGAGGCTCTCAAGGTCGACGAATGGGAACGGATGGTCGACGTCAACATCAAGGGCGTTCTTTACGGCATTGCGGCGGCGCTCCCGATCATGAAGGCGCAGGGATCAGGGCAGATCATCAACCTGTCTTCGATCGGCGGCCACAGCGTCTCGCCAACGGCCGCCGTCTATTGCGCGACGAAATTTGCGGTGCGTGCGATCTCGGACGGATTGCGGCAGGAGACCGATCGTATCCGCGTGACTGTCATCTCTCCCGGCACGACGACGTCGGAACTGGCCGACACGATCACCGATCCGACGGCGCGGGACGCTATGAAGGCTTTCAGGGCGATCACGATCAGCCCCGAGGTCATCGCCCATTCGATCCTCTACGCCGTCAGCCAGCCTGATGACGTCGATGTCAGCGAGATCATCATCCGGCCGACCGCCAGCCCGCATTGATCGGCTGAGATTTTGCCAAAGCAATTCCAGCAAAAGTGCAGAGCGGTTTTGCCAGGCAAAGCGCGAAGCGATTTTCGCCGGGAATTGCGGAAAACGAAAAGCCTCCGCCGCCTAAAAACCCAGCGACTGCTGGGCAGGCGGCGGCGGTGCGAGGTTGACGCCTTCGAGCTCCAGCATGCGGGTCTTCGATGACGAACCGCCGGGAGCGGAGAAGCCCCCGATCTTGCCGCCAGCCGCAAGCACCCGGTGGCAGGGAATGATCAGAGCCACCGGGTTCTTCGCCATCGCCTGGCCGACGTCGCGGGCGGCTTCCGGCCCGACGCCGAGCTCCTTGGCCAGCGCACCGTAAGTGGTCGTGTGGCCCCAGCCGACACGCCTTGCCGCCGCATAAATATCCCGGAAGAAGGTATCTTGGCCGGCAAGGTCGAGTTCGACGCCGGAAAAATCCGTCTCCTCACCCTGGAAATAACGTTTCACTGCCGCGACCGTCTCCAGCACGGCAGGCGTCGGCGCGCCGGGTTCGGCATCCGGCAGGCGGCGCAGCAGGAGCCGTTCGGTGGCCTCTGCTGACTTGGTCGGCAGCTGGAAACGGGTGATGCCGGCGTCGCTCCAGGCGATGCCGCAGAAACCGCCCGCGGTTTCGAAGATGAGATAGTGGTGCGTTGTCTTAGCCATGACACAGCCTCCGTGTTTCGATGACCCTCAAAATCGTATGAGACGGCCGCTGTTTCAACCCGTTTCTTGCGCGCGTAAGGCGTCCGGGAAATATCGCGATGCGTCCCTCGCAATGTCGATCGAACATCCAAGTCATCCGTTCAGAGCGGATTGTATCGGAAGCTTATGTTCCCTTTCTGTTCTTGCTATCAATCCCACCGGAGTATCCTTCGCCGCGTTTTTGGAAACGACGAGGCGGGTCATGACGACCCTGAGAGCCGATGAACCAGATTTCCTTCGACTTCGAGGGTGGGCGAAGTCGGAGCGGGCGACCGCGCGAACACCATAGCGGCGGACACCGGCTTTTCTTCGCTCTCTGTCCACCTGGGGCGGTTGAGCGGCAGGCGGCTTCGATCTCCTGTGATTATGGCAAGGCTTTCTCCCTTTCGGCAAAGCCGCGGCTGACGACGCTGCATGTGATGATCATCGGCATCGACGATTATCAGGAATTGCCGGAGGACGCGGTGTTTGCGGCGCGGCAAGCCGGCGCCACGGTGGAGGGCGCGCCGATTGCGATCACTTTCGACAGGATTATGAGCTTCAGGCGGGAAGGCAAGGCGCGACCGCTCGTGCTTTGCGGCGAAGGCGGGCGGAAGGCGCTCACCCGGCTGCATGTCCAGCTCGGCGTCGGCATGCACAATGCCGGACTGCGCCACAATATCCGCCGCGATTTCACGCCGCATATGACGCTACTCTACGACCGCAAGACCGTGCCGCCGACGAGCCTCGACGCACACGTTTCATGGACGGCATCCGAATTCCTGCTCGTCCACAGTCTTCTCGGAAAAACCGAACATCGAATCATCGATCGCTGGCCGTTGCTCGGCTGAGGCAACGATGTCCTCCCTACTCCGGCTTGCGCTTGGCTGATTTACGCGCATAAAGCTCGGGAAACCTGTTCGGATTGCAGTCGGGGAGCGAAGACAAAATGGACGTTTCAGAGATCATCATACCCGGAGATACGCCGGGAACGGAGTGGCGGTTGCCGGTGCTGCGCTTTGAAGGCCACGATCAGAAGGCACCGAAGACCTATATCCAGGCGGCCCTGCATGCCGGCGAGCTGCCGGGAACGGTGCTGCTGCATTTCCTCTGCGACCGGCTGCGGCAGGCGGAAAGCCAAGGCGGGATCGCCGGCGACATCACCATCGTGCCGCAGGCCAATCCGATCGGTGCGGCGCAATCGCATTTCGGCGAGCTGCAGGGCCGTTTCGACCTGGGCTCACGCACCAATTTCAACCGGGATTTCCCGCTGATCTCGATTGTCGATCGCGCCACGCTCACCGAAGATCTCGATGGTTATCCGGCTACCGACCGGTTGAAGCGGCAGCTGCTGCACATGGCGCTCGGGGCCGATCTCGTGCTCGACCTGCATTGCGACGATGAATCCCTGCAATATGCCTATATCGACGAGGCCTTCTGGCCGGAGGCCGCCGATCTCGCCGCTGCACTCGACATGGAGGCCGTGCTGCTTTCGGATGGCGAAAGCTCGGCCTTCGAGGAGGCCGTCGGCTTTGCATGGAAATATGAAGTTCCCGGCGAACGCCGGTCCCGGCTGCCCGGCAAACTCTCCGTCACTGTCGAGCTGCGCGGCAAATGCGACGTCGATCCGGTGCTGGCGAAAAAGGATGCGGACGGGCTCTGGCACTTCCTCGCGGCACGGGGCATCGTTGGCGACGAAAAGCCGACGGCAACGGCATTTTCCGGTCCGGCCGTGCCGCTCGACAATGTCGAGATCATCCGCACGCCAGAAGGCGGCGCCGTACTCTTCTATCGCGATATCGGCGAGAGGGTTACCGAAGGCGACCGCCTAGTGACGATCGTCACCCGGCCCGGGCAGCCGGGCGGCAGCATCGACCTGCGGGCGCCGCAGGATGGTCTGATTCTGACCCGAACCTCCGACCGGCTGGTGCGGCGGCGCGGCGACCTGATGAAGATCGCCTGCGACGAACCCAGCAAGGCTTCCCGCAAGGCCGGTACGTTGGAGAATTGAGCCGGGACGACTTTGCCGGCGGCGATTGTCGAAGCGCTCGGGGATAAAAGGTCGTACGGCGTTTGCGCCGGCCTTCGTGCATGTTATCTCGCTGTCATCACAGGGAGATCGATCGGGCATGGCCGTCACCATCTATGGCATCAAGAATTGCGACACGATGAAGAAGGCCCGCAGCTGGCTGGAAGAACATCGCGTCGCCTATGAGTTTCACGACTACAAGGCGCTCGGTATCGACCGCGCCCATCTCGAAACCTGGATCGACCAAGCCGGCCTCGATACCGTGCTCAACCGCGCCGGCACCACCTTCCGCAAATTGCCCGATGCCCAGCGCGAGAACCTGACCCGGGAGAAGGCAATCCAGCTGATGCTCGATCAGCCGTCGATGATCAAGCGGCCCGTGCTGGAGGCGAAGGGCAAGCTGCTGGTCGGCTTCAAGCCGGAGATTTACGCCGGTGCATTCGGCGGCTGACGGCGGGCCGCTGAACTCACGAGGGAAAGAGATGTCCAAGGCCACGCGCGCGACACAGCTTCTTTCGCAGGCAGGCGTCGCCTTCACTGTCCATGTCTATGACTACCACCCCAATGCCGAGCGCGTCGGGTTGCAGGCGGCCGAAGCACTCGGCGAGGCGCCGCATCGGGTGCTGAAGACGCTGATGGCGGAGGTGGACGGCAAGCCGGTCTGCGTCGTCGTGCCATCGGATCGTGAAGTCAGCATGAAAAAACTTGCCAGCGCCTTTCGCGGCAAATCGGCCAACATGATGAAGCCTGCCGATGCCGAGCGGCTGACAGGTTATCATGTCGGCGGCATCAGCCCTTTCGGCCAGAAGAAGACCGTGCCGACGGCGATCGAGGAGGCCGCGCTTGGCGAACCGCTGGTCTACATCAATGGCGGGCAGCGCGGGCTGCAGGTGCGGCTCGATCCGAAGCATGCGTTGAAGGCGCTGAAGGCCGTCGCCGCGCCACTGATTGCCTGATCAGAGCATGATGCCGAAAAGTGTGAGCGGTTTTCGGACGACATCATGCTCTTACTTGAATCTAGAGGAAGCGGTCGAGCAGCCGGGCGATCGTCTTCGCCTCGTTTTCGGCAAGCTTGCAACCGATATGGGTCTCGATCGATCTGGCATAGACGGTCCACATGCACTCGCGAAGCTTTCGGCCGGCATCAGTGATCACCACCCAACGGCCGCGCCCATCCTCAGCGAAGGCCTCGCGCCGGACCAGGCCCTCTTTTTCCAGCCGGTCGATCAACCGGGAAAGATTATACTGGGCCAGCAGCGTCCGCTCCTCGATCTCGTAAGGGCGCAGCTTGCAGTCGTGCGAGCGCGCCAATTCCCACAGCACGTCGTACCAGGCAAGCGGCGGCATGCCGGCCGCCTTCAGGTCGGCTTCGATGACGCCAAGCAACCGCTCGCGGGCGCGCATGATGCTCGTCCAGGCAGAGGTGACCGCTTCGCTCGGATTCGACAGTTTTTCAGACATAAATGCAGTTACATCTATCTTGAATTTCACTGCAAGCGGCATTAGATGCAATTACATCTATCATTACCAAGGATAGCGCCATGAGCAAGCTTACCCTCGTCAGCCATCATCTGTGCCCCTATGTACAGCGCGCCGCGATCGCCCTGCTCGAAAAGGGCGTGCCCTTCGAGCGCATCAATATCGATCTTGCCGACAAGCCGGACTGGTTCCTGACGATCTCGCCGCTCGGCAAGGTGCCGCTGCTGCAGATCGAGGAGGAGGACGGCAGTCAGGCCGTGCTGTTCGAAAGCAGCGTCATCTGCGAATATCTGGAGGAGACGCAGCCGGGCGTGGCGCTGCATCCGAAAGACGCGCTGACGCGTGCCCGCCATCGCGGCTGGATGGAATTCGGTTCGTCGGTGCTTTCCGATCTCTGGGGTTACGAGACGGCTGAGGATGCCGCGCAGTTGGAGGCCAAGCGCATGGCGCTCATCTCCAAATTCGCAACTGTCGAGAAGGTGTTGACGGACGGGCCGTATTTCGCCGGCAACGACTTCAGCCTCGTCGACGCCGTCTTCGCGCCGGTCTTTCGGTATTTCGATCTCTTCGAGACGCTCGGCGACGGCGACATCTTCGAAGGGCTTGAGCGTGTAAAGCGCTGGCGCAAGGCGCTCTCCGAACGGGCGAGCGTCAAGGCCGCCGTTGGCGAAGACTACCCGCAGCGGCTGATGGAATTCCTCGAAAAACATAACTCGATCCTGCTCAGGCAAGCTGCCGCCGCCTGAAGCGCGCCCGGCGGCCGGACATCTCATCCGGCCGCTTGCAATTCGGGCAGCCGAGCGCTTCATTTTCGCCGCAAACGGGTCTAAGTCTTCCAGCCTCCCACCGTCGATGACAGAAGGCAGGTTGAACCATGACTTTCATGCCCCAGAGCCAGAGCACCGTTGATCCCGTCAAGCTGGAAAAGCTTGCGGAAGTCGCCGTCAAGGTCGGGCTGCAGCTGCAGAAGGGTCAGGACCTAGTGATCACCGCGCCTGTCGTGGCGCTGCCGCTCGTCCGCCTGATCACCAAACATGCCTATCTGGCCGGCGCCGGACTGGTCTCCGCCTTCTATTCCGATGAGGAAACGACGCTGGCGCGCTATCAATATGGCAGCGACGAGAGCTTCGACCGCGCCTCCGGCTGGCTCTACGAGGGCATGGCCAAGGCCTATGCCAATGGGGCTGCCCGTCTCGCGGTTGCCGGCGACAATCCGATGCTGCTGTCCGAGCAGGATGCCGGCAAGGTCGGCCGCGCCAATCGCGCCAACTCCACCGCCTACAAGCCGGCGCTGGAGAAGATCTCGAATTTCGACATCAACTGGAACATCGTCTCCTATCCCAACCCCTCCTGGGCCAAGGTGGTCTTCCCCGACGATCCGGAACCGATCGCGATCGCCAAGCTCGCCAAGGCGATCTTTGCCGCCTCGCGCGTCGATGTCAGCGATCCCGTCGCCGCCTGGACCGAGCACAATGCCAATCTTGGCAAGCGCTCCGCCTGGCTGAACGGCGAGCGCTTCGCCTCGTTGCATTTCCGCGGACCGGGCACCGACCTGACGGTCGGCCTTGCCGACGGGCATGAATGGCATGGCGGCGCTTCCACCGCCAAGAACGGCATTACCTGCAATCCGAATATTCCGACCGAGGAAGTCTTCACCACGCCGCATGCGCTGCGCGTCGAAGGCCATGTCTCAAGCACCAAACCGCTTTCGCACCAGGGCACGCTGATCGACAATATCCAGGTGCGCTTCGAGGGCGGGTGCATCGTCGAGGCCAAGGCCTCGCGCGGCGAAGAGGTGTTGAACAAGGTGCTAGACACCGACGAGGGCGCGCGGCGGCTCGGCGAAGTGGCGCTGGTGCCGCATTCCTCACCGATCTCGGCCAGCGGCATCCTGTTCTACAACACGCTGTTCGACGAAAACGCCTCGTGCCACATCGCGCTCGGCCAGTGCTATTCCAAATGTTTCCTCAATGGCGCGACGCTGAGCCAGGAGCAGATCAAGGCACAGGGCGGCAATTCCAGCCTGATCCATATCGACTGGATGATCGGCTCCGACAAGGTCGATATCGACGGCATCAAGCCGGATGGTTCGCGGGTTCCGGTGATGCGGCAGGGCGAATGGGCCTGAGCGGCATCATCGTACGCTGACCGAGCCAGACGCTGGCAAGCACCATGGCCAAACCGCCGATCTGCACAGGCGTCAGGCTCTGGCCGAGCGCCAGCCAACCGAGCAGGGTCGCGACCAGCGGGCTAAGGAAGCCAAGCGAGGCAACCGCCGAGGGCTCGATGCGCGACAGGCCACGGAACCAGAGCTGATAGGTGAAGGCTGCGCCGATCAGCCCGAGATAGGCAATGCCCGCAATGTTTGCGGCGGTCGGCATCGGCAGCGCCGGTTCAAGGAAAAAGGCAAAAGGCACCAGCAGCATGCCGCCCGCCGTCAATTGCCAGGCCGTGAAGGTGAGGTTTGAGACCGGCGGCGCCCAGCGGCGCGTCAGCACCGTGCCGAAGGCCATCGAGACCGCGCCGGCCAGACCGGCAGCGACACCGATCGGATCGAGCCCCGCATTCGGCGTCAGCACCAGCAGTCCGACGCCGGCCATGCCGGCGAGACCGGCCAGTACGGCAAGCGGCCGGATCGGCTTGCCGAGAAAAAGCTGCGACAAAGCGATAACGATCAGCGGCTGCACGGCGCCGACCGTTGCGGCAACGCCGCCTGGCAGCCTGTAGGCCGAGACGAAGAGCATCGCCCAGAAGAACGAGAAGTTAAGCGCGCCGAGAACGAAAGCCCTTCCCCACCAGATGCCGAAAGGCAGCTTTCTGACCAGGAAGAGAAGCAGCAGGCCGGCCGGCAGGGCGCGCAGCATCGCAACCGTCAGCGGATATCCGGCCGGCAGGAAAGCGGTGGTGACGATATAGGTGCTTCCCCAAATGGCGGGCGCGAGCGCGGTTGCCATAAGATCGGCGACATAGCGTGAATTTGTCTTCATATCAAGAATCTCTATTTCAAGATAAATTCATCCTACACCTTCTTATCTTGACGTCAAGATAATGAATGGTATCGATGGAGCATGAGCGAAGACGGCAAGATGGACCATGTCGACAAGATCCTGGCGCAATGGCGACGGGAGCGGCCGGACCTCGACGTCGAAGCGATGGGCATCCTCGGACGTCTGAAACGCTTGAGTACCCATCTCGGCCGCGAAGTGGAGGCCGTGCTCATGCAGCAGGGGCTTTCGTCCTCCGCCTTCGACGTGCTGGCGACGCTGCGCCGCGCCGGGGCGCCCCACCGGCTTTCGCCGGGGGAGCTTCTGGAGATGACTATGGTCAGCTCCGGCACGATGACGAACCGCATCGACCAGTTGGAGAAGGCAGGTTACGTCGAGCGTATCCTCAATCCGGAGGATCGCAGGAGCGTGCTCATCGCGCTGACAGAAAAAGGGCTTGCGACGGTGGAGACCGCCGTCGATGCGCATGTCGCCAATCAGCACCGGCTGTCGAAAAATCTGAGCGCCGCCGACAAGGCGGAACTCGACAGGCTGCTGCGCAAGTTTCTTGCTGACTTCGAATAGCGCCTATCGGATTGCCGATAGCAGCTTGCGCACGCGATCGAGGTGCGCCCTGCGCTTTGCATCGGTGGCCCGGTCCATGTCGTGCAGGCTGAGCATGCGGAAATTCAATCCCTTCGAGCAGAAGGCGGCGATGCCGCGCTTCAGGAGCCGGCGCACCGGATCGCCCATATAGAGACGCACCAGCCACCAGGGCGAACCTGTCGTCGTCAGCGCATGGAGCAGCCTGATATTGGTCAGCTGCGGCACGATACGGCCGCCGGCGGCGTCATGGCTGAATGCAACGCCGGGGGCGAAGACACGGTCAAAGAAACCCTTGAGGATGGCCGGGAAATTGAACCACCATTGCGGAAAGACGAAGATCAGGCCGTCGGCGGCCTTCAGGCGGGCAATGATATCGGCAACGGCTGAAGTATCGTAGGGCACGTCGAAGTAGCCGCCGCGCTCGGCCTTCGAAAGGCGTGGATCGAAATCTTCGCTGTAGAGATCAAGCAGGTCGACCGTATGGCCTGCCGCTTCCAGCGCCTCACGCGCAGTCCTTGCCACGGCGGCGGCGAAACTGTCCTCCAGCGGATGGGCAAGCACCAGCAGGATCCGCATCGTCAGAACAGGCTTCCCTGCTTCGGCGGGTCGGCGGGTCTTACGCTGCGTTTCTTGGCACCGGCTGGCGGTGTGCCGCCTTCCGTGGTCATGGCGCCGACACGGCCGTCGGCGAATTCGATGGCGATGCCCATGCCGGCGGAGAGGTGAGCAGCCTGCGAGACCGGCCTGTTATCCTCATCGCGAATGACGGCGTAACCGCGCTTCAGCACATTCTTATAGGAGAGCGACTGCAGCACGCGGTCCTGCGCGGAAAGCTCGGCGCGCGCACGGGTCAGCTGGTGGCGGACCGCCGTATCGGCATGGCGCGAAAGATTGCCGAGGCGCTCGCGACCGCGGTCGGTCCGGGTCTTCAGCCGGGCCGGCAGTGAGGCGAGGATGGCTTCGGCGCGATCGACGCGCGCTTTCGAGCGGTCGATCAGCCGCTCGACCATGCGCTCGGCCCGGGCCATGCGCTCGTTCAGCGTCTGGCGGCGCTCGGCGATGCGATTGGACAGCACATCAGGACGCAGATGCCCGGCGACACGCTCGAAGCCGCGGCGCTTGTTGATGGTGTTGAGTTCCAGCCCGCGGCCGAGACCGGTTGCCGCCTCGTCGAAACGGCGGCGCGGCAAGGCGAGAAGCTGATCGAGCGACGGCAATGCCCGCATCAGGGCACGCACCGACTGGCGGCGCTGATCCATCTGCCGGTTCATGCAGCCCTGCAGGCGCGCCGCAAGAGCGGCGGCCTGCGCCTCGAGTTCCGCCTTGACCGGCACCGCCATTTCCGCGGCCCCCGTCGGCGTCGGCGCACGGACATCGGCGGCATAGTCGATCAGCGTCCAGTCGGTCTCATGGCCGACGGCCGAGATCAGCGGTATTGCGCTTTCGGCCGCAGCACGCACGACGATTTCGTCGTTGAAGCTCCAGAGGTCTTCCAGGCTGCCGCCGCCACGTGCGACGATCAGCACATCCGGGCGGGGGATGGCGCCTGAAGGTTGCAGCGCGTTGAAGCCGCGGATGGCGTTCGCCACCTCCTCGCCGGAGCCCTCGCCCTGGACCTTCACCGGCCAGACGAGGACATGCACGGGAAAACGATCGGAGATGCGGTGAAGGATATCGCGGATGACGGCGCCGGTCGGCGAGGTGACGACGCCGATGACGCTCGGCATGAAGGGCAGCCGCTTCTTGCGGGCGGCATCGAACAGGCCCTCGGCGCCGAGCTTGCGCTTGCGCTCCTCGATCAGCGCCATCAGCGCGCCGGCGCCGGCGGGCTCCAGCGTCTCGATGACGATCTGATATTTCGAGGAGCCCGGAAAGGTGGTGACCTTGCCGGTGGCAATGACTTCCATGCCCTCTTCCGGGCGGAACTTCAGCCGCGAGAAGGTGCCCTTCCAGATGACGGCGTCGATGCGGGCGCGATCATCCTTCAGCGCGAAATAGGCATGGCCCGAGGAATGCGGCCCGCGATAGCCGGAAATCTCGCCGCGCACGCGAACCTGGTCGAAGGCGGTTTCGACCGTGCGCTTGATCGAGCCGGAAAGTTCCGAAACCGAATATTCGGCAAGGTTGGTCGGCGAATCGCCGTCGAAGACGTTGCTCATCCCCTCTTTCTATGTCTAACGGCGGCAAACGGAAAGATCGGCACTGGCATTGGGATCGGTTTTCCCGGCCATTGAGATAGGTCGCGCGCGGGGTTCGTCGCCATTGCTTCGAGCGCGCTCATCCCCTGGAATGCTGCACATGCACTCGTTGCAGCCGGGCAAACAAACAACAAAATCGTGTAAATATGCTTTGCTGCGGAACGGATAGTTAGAATGCGCGTTTTACCTGAAAGGGATTGCTAACCACCGCAATACAAAGGCTTTTCGGCGAAGATCGTCGGTAAAACTTTGTTAGTTGGCGCTTCCTATGCTTCCCCTCGTTCTCTCTGGGAAGGTGCTGAAATGATTATTCTCACAGCAGCAGCATTGGGCGTCAGCGCCGGGCAAACGCGTTCGGCTGGCGTGATCGCGCTGGTCGCCGCGCTGATCGGAATGACATTTGTGTTGGCGGCGATAACCTCGCCCGGGCCGGTGTCTATTCTCGCATTCGTCTATGCCGTGCTCGGCTATAATTGCGGCCTCATGCTCTTCGTGCTCGGGCTCTACGCCAGTCAGCGCCTTCGTCGCGCCATGCGCGTTTCAAACTGACAAGTGCGTCGCGGCCTTTCAGATCGGCTTCCCGCGCTTGCTTTCCCATCCTGAAGATCGCCGGCGTCAATTCGTCGTCGGCCGATAGCGATAGAACTGAACGCCCGCCTCCGCCGCCTTCGGAAGCGGTTCCAGATAGGGCGGGATATTGCCCTTGCCGAGCTCAGCATAGAGCCCATCCGGCTTCAGTTTGGCGATCTCGCGGGTCTGCAGGTCGCCGGGGCAGAAAGCAAGCACCGTCACGCCGGTCCCCTTCAGGAAAGCGTCCGCCTCCCGCGGCTCGGCCATGCCGGTATGCAGCTCCGTCAGCATGCCGCCCTGATTGCGATGATAAGGCGCGGAGAGAACCCGGTTCGCCGTGAAGCGGAGGATGGGGACGCCCATTTCCGACGGCGCCGAGACCAGTCCGGCCGGTAGCCCGGCGAGCGGCGCCAGCGCCGCTTGCGATGTGCAGGAGATCTTCTTTGCCGGCTCTGCCGCCTTCTTCTGCGCAGCATTCTGCATCTGCAGCGAGACAAATCCGCCGCCGACGGCCCAGGCGGCCGGAGCACTTGCGAGCACGGTGACGATATAGATGAAGGCGGCGGCGACATTCTCGGTGTCGCTGTTGGAGATGCGCCTGATATCGATGATCAGCAGAGCAAGCGGCAGGATCGAGATCAGGTTCGAGAATGTCGAACCGCGCACCTGGACCAGCGCGATAGCCCAGCTCGTCATCAGCAGGAAGAGCAGGACCAGATGGATTTGCACGCGGTCACGCTGAACGACGCGGAAGATGCAGACGGCGATGCCGAACAGGCCGGCCGCATAGAAGGCACCGATCGAGAAGGGATCTGTGCGTCCGAGAGCGAAAATCGACTGCGCTTCCGAAACATTTCTCAGCCAGAGCTCGACCAGCATCGGGTCGAGACCGGCCAGCGGATCGCTCAGGCATTGCGGTGCAATCACGATCGCCGAACCGAGAACGCCGGCGCCGACGACGGCGAGCGCGGCAAAGCGCAAGGGCCGGCGCAAGCGGCTGGCAAAGACCGCTGAAAACAACAGCAACCCGCCGCCGATCGCCGCCAGGCTATAATAGCCGAGCGAGAGATTGTCGCAGGTGACCATCGAATAAAGCCGGGGCGGCACTGTTGCGAAGAAGAGGATGCTGATCGCAATCGCCAGCGCCAGCCCGAAGGCCCTCGCGGCGGCGGCGAAATTTTCGCCCTCCCATGCCCAGAGCAGGGCGATGGTCAGGCAGACGGCGGCGACGAAGGGGGTCGTCTCGGCGCCGATGGCGATGGCAACGGCTGCCGCGATGCCGGCGACCGCGTAACTCCAGGCGCGACGCTCTGGATCCAGCAGCATCGCGATCATCGTCGCGACCAGCGCCAGCTGCGCATTGTGATGATCGATGGCGCCCGGCGCGAAACGGTTTCCGGTGTAGATCGCAAGACCGGTCAAGCCGAGACTGATATGCATGGCGGCAACCCCGCCGATGCGCCGGCCGGCGACCGCCATGGCGAGCATGGCGGGCAGGATGAGCGATACCGGCCAGGCGGCGAGCGCCAGCGCTTCGGCCGTCTCGCGGGGCGCAAACAGGCCGAAGAACCAGATTAGCGAGGCGATCGGCATATCGATCAGCCGCGACCAATGCATCAGCGTGCCGCCGTCGAGGCCGAGACGATATTGCATCAGATCGAACCAACCCTGCCCAGCCAGAAAATCGCGAACCTCGACGAGACGCATTCCGTCATCATTGTCGGGGCCGACGTAATCGGTGGCGCCGGAAAGCTTGGTGATGAGGATAGCGGCAGCAAGGATGACGCTATAGGCGATGACGGTTGGCCAGAGACGCGTCAGCAAGTCGCGCAGCCAGCCCCTGGGAGCGTCAGTCACGGAGGATGCGTGGGAGATCGGCTGCACAGCGTTCATTGTGGTTAGCGGTTCGTTTCGATACCCGAACTTTAGCCGCCGCCGATCAAGAAAGTGTAAAGCCGTTTGTGGCAGCTGGCGATTTTGCCTGCGTCATAGGGTCTTATTAACGGCGCATGATTTAGGCTGAGCGCGGCTTTAAGTGTAACGAGTAGAGTCATGGCCCGATCGCGTACCGATAATCTGACTATTGCCGTCCTGCTCCCCTGCTATAATGAGGCCGCGACGATCGGCGCTGTCGTGCAGGGTTTCCGGGCGACGCTGCCCGATGCTGCAATCCACGTCTACGACAATAATTCCACCGACGGCACCGCGCTGCAGGCGATGCTTGCCGGCGCGCATGTCGTGCGCGAGCGGCGTCAGGGCAAGGGCCATGTCGTGCGCCGCATGTTCGCCGATATCGACGCCGACATCTACATCATCGCCGACGGCGACGGCACCTATGCACCTGAGGATGCCGAGGAACTGGTGCGCACGCTTCTGACCGAGCGCGCCGACATGGTGGTCGGCACAAGGCGCGGTGTGCACGCCGATGCCGGACGTCAGGGCCATGCGCTCGGCAACCGGCTTTTCAACCTGCTCTACCGGATGATCTTCGGCCCCGACTTCACCGATATCTTTTCCGGCTACCGCGCGTTTTCGCGCCGCTTCGTCAAGAGTTTCCCGGCAGTATCAGGCGGCTTCGAGATCGAAACCGAGATGTCCGTGCATGCCTCCCGGTTGAAGCTGCCGGTCAGCGAGCTGGAGCTCGACTACGGCCGCCGGCCGGAAGGCTCACATTCCAAGCTTTCGACATTTCGCGACGGCGCCAAGATCCTCTGGATGTTCGCGATGCTGATGAAGGAAACCCGGCCCTTCGCCTTTTTCAGCGCGATCAGCGCCACCTTCATGCTGGCGAGCCTCGGCTTCATGGCGCCGGTGCTGGCGGAATATTTCGAAACGGGTCTCGTCAGCCGCATGCCAACCTGGGTGCTGTCGACGGCGCTGATGATGATTTCCTTCATGCTGTTCACCGCCGGCGTCATCCTGGATTCCGTCGCGCGCGCCCGCGCCGAACAGCTCCGTATCCATTATATCGGCCTGGAAAGGCCGAGCGCGTTGAAGGCGCCGCTCAGCGACGCAGGGCCGGTCTCTCGCGCGCGTCCCGGCAAGGCGGATGCGGCATGAGAAAGCTCATCCGCTTCGCCATCGCCGGCGGCATCGGCTTCCTCGTCGATGCCGGCATCCTGTCGGCGCTGCTCCATCTCACGCCGCTCGGGCCGTTTCTGGCGCGGCTCTTGGCGATCGCCTCCGCCATGGCAGCGACTTGGGCTTTCAACCGGAGCTTCACCTTCGATCGCACCGGCCGTTCGCTTGCCGCCGAAGGCTTCCGCTACGGCTCGGTCGGGGTGACGGCAGCGCTCGTCAATTACGGGCTCTATTCCGCGCTGCTGCTGTCGCTGCCGGCGCTTCAGCCGCTGGCGGCCATGGTGATCGCCAGCATCGCCTCGATGATCTTCAGCTTCTTCGGCTATTCGCGCTTCGTCTTCCGCGCCGAGTGATTAGAGCGCCGCGCGTCCAATAGGACGCGCTAAGGACGCTCTAACCCTCTGAAGTGGCGCATAATCCTTTCCGAAAATCGATTCCGATTTTCGGGTTATGCGCTAGACTGCCTCCCAGCCGTCCTTCTCGCTGGCCCGGTAGATCGCATCGATCACCTTCTGGTTCAGCTTCGAATTTTCGAGCGTGACGATCTCTTCCTTGCCGTTCGTCACCGCCCGGGCGAAGGCCTCGACCTGCCGCTTGTACTGGCGGCTGTCCTGGAAGCGGAAGATGCGCGATTCAGTGTGGCTGCGGTCGGCAAGCTCGATCTCTTCCGGCCCCCAGCGATTGGCGTTGAAGGGCGACTTGACCTCGATGTACCCTTCGGTGCCGTGGAAGACCATGACCTGGCGGTTGGCCATCTGCGTCGAGATATAGAAGCTCAGCTCGAAATCGCCGAAATCGGCCTTGACGCTCGAATAGATATCCGTGCCGAAATCCGGATCGCGCTCGGTGATCGCCTGGATCCAGAGCGGCTCCTTGCCGGTGGAAAAACGCGTGCCCATAACGGGATAGACGCCGATATCGGGAAGGCCGCCGCCGCCGAGCTCGGGGACGTTGCGCATATTGGCGGGGTCGCGATTGAAATAGGTGAAGGCGCCCTGCACATGCCGGAGCGAACCGATGGCGCCCTCGTCGATCAACGAGCGCACCTTCTGCCAGACCGGGGAATAGGTGATCATATAAGCTTCGGTGACAACCACCCGGTTGCGGTCGCGGGCGGCGATCAGATCGTCGATATCGCCTGATTTCAGCGCTAAGGGCTTTTCGCAGAGCACGTGTTTGCCCGCATCTGCCGCCTTGATCGACCATTCGATATGCTGCGAGGTCGGCAGCGGGATGTAGACGGCGTCGATGAGGTCGGAGGCCAGCATCTCCTCGTAGGAGCCGAAGGCATGCGGCACCGAGAAGCGGTCGGCCATCTCCCTTGCGCGCGCCAGATCGCGGCTGGCAACCGCGGTGACGACGCAATTCTCCGCATCCTGGATCGCCGGAACGACATTGTCGCGGCCGATCTTCGCCGTTGAAATGATACCGAAACGCAGCATGATCCAAGTCTCCCGAACTGATTTCCGCGAACCATATTCAGGCCTTAGCTGCGGCGCAATGGCGCGGCCCGAAATCATGGAAGTTTGCCTTCCCGGATGCGCGGATCGCACTAAGTTGGTCAGGGCGGCGTTCTGCCGTATCCGCGATTTCAATTCCTTCACACTTCTGGAGAGCGTCATGGAAATGCGCCGGCTTGGAAAAACAGGTCTTTCGGTCGCGCCGATCGTTATCGGTGGCAATGTCTTCGGCTGGACAGCCGACGAAAAAACATCCTTCGCCATTCTCGACGCCTTCTTCGACGCGGGCCTGAATACGATCGATACGGCCGATGTCTATTCCTCGTGGGTTCCGGGCAACAAGGGCGGCGATTCCGAGGAGATCATCGGGCGCTGGCTAAGCCAAGCCAAGGTCTCCCGCGACAAGGCCGTTATCGTCACCAAGGTCGGCTCCGACATGGGGCAGGGAAAGACGCTGAAGGAGACCTATATCCTGAAGGCGGTCGAGGATTCGCTCAGCCGGCTGCAGACCGACTATATCGACCTCTATCTCTCGCACTGGCCGGATGAAGATACGCCGCACGAGGAAACGCTCGGCGCCTATGCCAAGCTGAAGCAGCAGGGCAAGATCCGCGCCATCGGCTGCTCAAACTATGATGCGACACTGCTTCAGGCTTCCTTCGCCGCTGCCGAGAAGGCCGGCCTGCCGCGGTACGATGTGCTGCAGCCGGAATATAATCTCTATGAGCGCGCAAGCTTCGAGGGGCCGCTTGCCGATCTCTGCGTCAAAGAAGACATCGGCGTCATCACCTATTTCAGCCTCGCCGCCGGCTTCCTCACCGGCAAATACCGCAGCAAGTCCGATACGCAGGGCCGCGCACGCGAGGGCCGAGTTTCGCAATATCTCGACGACAAAGGCCTGCGCATCCTGGCCGCGCTCGACACGGTTTCAAGCGAGACCGGTGCAGCGCCGGCAGAAATTTCGCTCGCCTGGCTGCTGCGCAAGAAGGGCGTGACGGCGCCGATCGCCAGCGCGACCAGTCTTTCGCAGCTTGAAAGCCTGGCGAAATCGGCGACACTGGCGCTTTCCGATGAGGCGATGGCGCTGCTCGACGAAGCCGGCGCCTGAAAGAAAGAGACGCCATGACCGTGACGATACGTGATGCCCGCCCCGAGGACGAAGCCCGCTGGCGCGAACTTTGGGCGGCCTATCTCGCCTTTTATGACGTCACGGTCGATGCCGATATCACGGATTCCACATGGCGCCGGGTCTTCGATCCGGAGTCGGCAATCGCGATGCGTGTCGCCGACGTCGACGGCAGGATCATGGGATTTGCGCTCTATCTCACCCATGAGGGCACGTGGATCCACGGCAGGGACTGCTATCTCGAAGACCTGTTCGTCGATGCCGATGCGCGTGGCAAAGGCGTCGGGCGGGCGCTGATGGACGATCTCGTTTCGACCTGCAGAGCCAAGGGCTGGTCGCGGCTCTACTGGCATACGAGCGAGCAGAACAGAACCGCGCGAGCGCTCTATGACAGCTATGTCGAGAGCGACGGCCATATCCGCTATAGGATCACCTTTTGAGCGATGGAAAATTCCCATACCATTCGGAATGATCGCCTTTCCAATTGGCCATACCCGGTTTGGTGAGTATGCCGCGCGGGCTGATATAGCTCTGGATCACCCGCTTCGGCCGTTCGTGCCACTGAATATTGAAGGCCCAGAGCTTGGGGAAAAAGCAGAGCGAGGCATAAGGCAGGTGGTCGTGAATCCACCAGGCGAGCCGCTGCCAGTCGCTTTCATCGTGGTAGTGGTCGATCATCCATGGCACGGCGATGCAGACGGCAGCACCCATGCAGCCGTCAAAATCCCTCATATCCCAGATGTGATGCGCTGATGTGGCGGCATTGGTCGAACAGTTTAGCTTGTTCTCGTTGCCGAACCTGTTGACCGTGGGCGAACGATAACCGGAACGGATGTGCAGGCGCCCGAACGTCGCTTCCAGTGGCTCCAGCAATTCCTCGCAAAGCCTCTTGCCCGCCTCGATCGCTAGATCGGGATCTTCGGGGATATTGGGGATGCGATGGAAATCGGCGATTTCGGAATGCAGGAAATCGCGAAGAAAGAAGTTTTGCGACAGCCGCACGCGGCCGAGATCCTCCAGACCCTTCATCGAATTCGGCTTTCGCATGACCTTACCCCCACATCGACGGCAGGAATCATCGCCCGGCACCGATTTCCAGTCCACCCGAAATCGATCGGGAACAATTAGCGCGATCTTCGCTTCTTAATGTGTCGCCGCATTCGCGGTTTTCCCCAGAACAAGGATTGAGAAAATGGCCAAGGAAAAGACGTTGGAAGATCTCTTCTACGACACGCTGAAGGACATCTACTTTGCTGAACGGCAGATTTTGCGCGCCCTGCCGAAGATGGCGCGCGCCGCCCAATCCCCTGATTTGAAGGCGGGCCTAGAGAAGCACCGCGAGCAGACCGAAGTACATGTCGAGCGCCTGCAGCAGGTTTTCGAGCTGATGGGCAAACGCGCGCAGGGCAAGACCTGCGAGGCCATCCAGGGCATTATCGCCGAGGGCGAGGAAATCATGGAGGAATTCAAAGGCACGGCCGCTCTCGATGCCGGCTTGATCTCCGCGGCTCAAGCCGTCGAACATTACGAAATTGCCCGTTACGGCACGCTGAAGACCTGGGCCGCGACGCTCGGCCTCAAAGATGCCGTCGGTCTGCTGGACCAGACGCTGCAGGAGGAAACGGCCACCGACAAGACCCTCTCTCAGCTCGCCACCACGGCGGCAAACCAGAAGGCAAAGGCTGCCTGATGCATAAGGCGCCCTAACGAGAACGGGCGGCCCGGTTTCCATTCCTTACCGGCCGCCCGTATCCTTCTCGCTGTATCTGAAGAAATCGATGAAGGCGCGTAGCGCCGGCCGCATCTGCCGCCGGGTGGGATAATACAGAAACGGTCCGGCATAGGGAGCGCACCAATCCTCCAATACCCGCACAAGCTTGCCGCTCGCCAGTTCGTCATCGACCCGCATGTCGAAAAGATAGGCAAGTCCGGCGCCGTTCAGCGCCGCAAGCAGGGCCAGCCGGTCCTCGCTGACGATCAGCGGCCCATCGACCGAAACGACAAGCTCCTGCCCGTCCTTTTCGAATTCCCAGCGATAGATCGAGCCATTGGTGAAGCGCCGCTTGATGCAACGGTGATGGACGAGATCGCGCGGATGCTCCGGCTTCGGATGATGCTCGAAATAATTGGGCGAAGCGGCGATCACCGTCGTCAGATTGGGCGAGACCTTGACGGCGATCATATCGGCCTCGAGGCTCTCTTCCAGCCGTATGCCGGCATCGAAACCCTCCTTGACGATATCGGTGAACCCATCCTCATTGGCGATCTCCAGGGTGATATCGGGATAGAGGTTGAGAAAGTCGCCGAGCCGCGGAGCAAGCAGCAGATCGGAGGCGAAGCGCGGCGCGGTGATGCGCAGGTTTCCCGCCGGCCTGGCGCGCGTATCGCGGACGGCCTCCAAGGCGATATCGATCTCCTCGAGTGCGGGACGAAGTCTTTCAAGCAGCAGGCGGCCCTCTTCCGTCGGCGCGACGCTGCGGGTGGTGCGCGCCAGAAGCCGCACCCCCAGACTTTCCTCGAGGCTCGATATCGCATGGCTGATGGCCGAGGGCGCGACGAGGAGTTCCTTCGCCGCCGCCCGGAAGCTGCGATGCTCCGAGACTGCGGCGAGAACGGCGAGTTGCGAAAGCTGGGTTCTGTTCATTGATCGAAATGATAGAACAACCCGTTAGAAACCGCATGTATTTTCTGATGGATAGCGCAGCGATAAAGTCTGCCCGTAACCGCAACAACCGATCAAGCGGCTCAAAATCAGCTCAGAGGAGCACATCATGAAAACCCGGAAACTCGGAAACGATCTGACCGTCTCTGCCGTCGGTCTCGGCTGCATGGGCATGAGCTTTGCCTATGGCGCCAGCGACGATGCGGAATCGATCAGGACACTGCATCGCGCCATCGATCTCGGCGTCACCTTCTTCGACACCGCCGAAGTCTATGGTCCCTTTACCAACGAGGTTCTTCTCGGCAAAGCGCTGAAGCCGTTCCGCGACCGCGTGGTAATCGCCACCAAATTCGGCTTCAAGATCGATGCCAGCAAGCCGGGCGCTGCCGCCATCGCCGGCGTCGACAGCCGCCCCGAACATGTGCGAGGCGTGGCCGAGGCCTCGCTGAAACGCCTCGGCATCGAGACCATCGACCTCTTCTACCAGCACCGGGTCGATCCCAACGTGCCGATCGAAGAGACCGTCGGCGCCATGGCGGAACTGGTGAAGGAAGGCAAAGTCCGGGCGCTCGGGCTTTCGGAAGCCGGCAGCGCCACCATTCGCCGCGCCCATGCAGTCCATCCGATCGCAGCCCTGCAGAGCGAATATTCGCTCTGGACGCGCGATCCCGAAGAGGAGGTGCTTGCCACGTGCCGCGAACTCGGCATCGGCTTCGTGCCCTACAGCCCGCTCGGCCGCGGCTTCCTCACCGGGTCGATCCGCAAAGTGGAGGATCTCGCTGCCGACGATTTCCGCCGTCAGGTGCCGCGGTTCCAGGGGGGAAATTTCGACGCCAATGCCGCCCTCGTCTCAACGCTCGAGCGGCTTGCTGTCGAGAAGGGCGTAACGGCGGCACAGCTCGCGCTCGCCTGGGTATTGAGCCAGGGCGACGACATCGTGCCGATCCCCGGCGCCCGCAAGCTTCATCATCTCGAACAGAATGTGGCCGCCGCCGATATCGTGCTGAGTCCGGCGAACCTCGAGCAGCTCAGCGAAGCGATCCCCACCGGACAGGTGGCCGGCAAGCGCTATTCGGACGCCTCGCTTGCCATGACGAACATCTGACCCCCCACCGAAACAAAGAGCGAAAGCCCGGTCGGTCACCACCGGCCGGGCTTGCCTTCGGGGCTGGCGAAACTATTTAACGCCATCTCTGAGAACGGGATGACAATATGTCGGACAGGCAGGCAGTCGAACAGACGGTTCATCTTTATGTCGAAGGCATGGCCTTCGCCAATGAGGCAGCCTTGAAAAAGGCCTTTCATCCGAAAAGCTCGATCATCGGCCATTACGAAAATGCGGTCGAATGGCTGACGCGGGACGAATTCATCGCCGCGATCCTGCAGGAGGAGCCGGCCCCGCCCGGCACGCAGCCCTACATGGACATCCAGAGTGTCGATGTCGAGGGCGAAGCGGCAAGCGTCAAGGTCACCGACGATTTCGCCGGCATGCGTTTTACCGATTATCTCTCGCTGCTGAAGATCGACGGCCGCTGGACGATCGTCAGCAAACTCTTCCACCTGCATCGGTGAAAAGACCGGCCACGATTCGCGACCGGTCCATTATCTGGCGACGTTGGATGAAGCTCAGCTTCTGAGGACACCGCCGGTGAATTTCATCACACTGGCGACGATCTTCTGCGTCAGCGCCTCGAAATCCTCGTCCGTCAGGGTGCGCTCGACCGGCTGGATCTGCACCTCGATCGCCACCGATTTCTTGCCGTCGCCAACCGATGCACCCTCGAAGATATCGAAGACATTGACACCGGTGACCAGCTTGCGGTCGGCACCGGTGGCGGCCTTGACGATGGCGCCGGCTTCCACCGTCTTGTCGACGACGAAGGCGAAGTCGCGCCGCACCACCTGGAAGGGCGACAGCTCAAGCGCCGGCTTAGTGCGCGTCGCCTTGCGCTTGGCCTCCGGCATGGCGTCGACATAGACCTCGAAGCCGCATAGAGCGCCGGAGACATCAAGCGATTCCAGCGTCAGCGGATGGAATTCGCCGAAATAGCCGAGCACGACCTTCGGTCCCATCTTGATCGTGCCGGAGCGGCCGGGGTGATACCATTCCGGTCCACCCTGCTCGATCTGGATATTGCCCATCGGCAGGCCGCAGGCTTCGATGACGGCGAGCGCATCGGCCTTGGCGTCGAAGACGTCGACCGGCTTGCCACCGCCCTTGGCGGCGTTCGACCAGGCGCGACCGGCGCCGGCAAGCGAGGCCGTGCCGCGGCGGATGCCGCCGGCCACGCGGCGCTGACCGTCCGGCCTGTCGTTCTCATAAGTGCCGGAGACCTCGAAAAGCGCGACGTCGCCATAACCCTTATCCGCATTGCGCTGGGCAGCGGTCAGTAGGCCAGGCAGCAGCGACGGCCGCATATCCGACATTTCGGCGGCGATCGGGTTGGCGAGCTTGAGGGCGGGCGAGCCACCGCCGAAGAGCTTTGCCTGGTCTTCCGGAATGAAGGACCAGGTAACGGCTTCGAGCATGCCGCGCGCGGCGAGCGCGCGCTTGGCGAGGCGGCTGCGGATCTGCAGCGTCGTCAGAATCTTGCCGTTGACGGCCGCATGGCTTTCAAGCGGCGCCGGCTTGATATTGTCGACGCCGTGAATGCGCATGACCTCCTCGACGAGATCGGCCTTGCCGTCGATATCGGGACGCCAGGAGGGGACAGAGACGGAGACGCGCTCGCCGGAACCGGAGACAGTGAAGCCGAGGCGCGTCAGAATCGTGGCGCTTTCCTCATTCGAGACGTCGAGGCCGGTCAGACGCTTGACTTCCGAATAGAGGAAATCGACGATCTTCGGTTCGTAACCCTTGTAGCCGACGACCTCTGCCCTAGCAGCCGTCCCACCGCAAAGCTCCAGCACCAGCTCCGTCGTGCGCTCAAGACCGGGAACCATATATTCCGGATCGACGCCGCGTTCGAAGCGGTAGCGGGCATCGGTGATGATGCCGAGCGCACGGCCGGACTTGGCGATGTTCATCGGATCCCAGAGGGCGGATTCGATCAGCACGTCGACGGTGTTCTCGTCGCAGCCGGAATGTTCGCCGCCCATAATGCCGCCGATCGATTCCATACCATTCTCGTCGGCGATGACGACGTTGTTCGGGCCGAGCTTATATTCGCGCTGATCGAGCGCCATCACCGTTTCGCCTTCCTTGGCGCGGCGCACAGTCAGGTTGCCCTTGACCTTGGCGGCGTCGAAGACGTGCATCGGCCGGCCCTGATCGAAGGTCATGTAATTGGTGATGTCGACGAGCGCATTGATCGGGCGCAGGCCGATGGCGAGCAGCCGCTGCTGCATCCAGCGCGGGCTCGGGCCGTTCCTGACGCCGCGCACGAGGCGCAACGCAAAGCCCGGGCAGAGCTTCGGATCGTCGAGACCGAGCGTCAGCTTCACCGGCGTCTCGCCTTCGGCGGCGAAGGACGGGGCGGGCCGCGTCTTCAGCGTGCCGAGGCCGGAGGCGGCGAGGTCGCGGGCGATGCCGTGGATCGAGGTGCAGTCCGGCCGATTGGGCGTCAGGTTGATCTCGATGAGAGGATCGTCAAGATGAGCATAGGCGGCATAACTCTGGCCGACCGGCGCATCCTCGGGCAGATCGATGATGCCGTCGTGGCTGTCGGAGATCTGCAGCTCCTTTTCGGAGCACATCATGCCATGGCTTTCGACACCGCGGATATTGCCGACGGCAAGCGTCACGTCGATACCGGGAACATATGTTCCGGGCGCCGCGAAGGCGCCGACGAGGCCGGCGCGCGCATTCGGGGCGCCGCAGACGACCTGGACCGGTGCTCCGGAACCGGTGTCGACCATCAACACCTTCAGGCGATCCGCCTGCGGATGTTTTTCGGCCGAGACGACCCTGGCGATAACGAAGGGCTTGAATGCCGCCTTATCGTCGACATCCTCGACCTCCAGCCCGATCTCGGTGAGGCGCGTGCAGATTTCATCGAGGCCGGCATCCGTTTCCAGATGCTCTTTCAGCCAGGAGAGCGTGAATTTCATCGTCCCAATTCTCCGTTCAAGCGCTGAGGCCGCCGAACAGCGTCGGCATGTCGAGCGGGCGGAAGCCGTAATGCGTCATCCAGCGGACGTCGGCGTTGAAGAAGTCGCGCAGGTCGGGCATGCCGTATTTCAGCATGGCGATGCGGTCGAGGCCCATGCCCCAGGCAAAACCCTGATATTCGTCCGGATCGAGCCCGCCGTAACGCAACACGTTCGGGTGAACCATGCCGCAACCGAGGATCTCCATCCAGTCGGTGCCTTCACCGAACTTGACGATCGGGCCGGAGCGGTCGCACTGGATATCGACCTCGAAGGAGGGCTCGGTGAAGGGAAAGAAGGACGGGCGGAAACGCATCGTCACGCTGTCGACCTCGAAGAAGGTCTTGCAGAATTCTTCCAGCACCCAGCGGAGGTTGGCGACATTGGCCTTCTTGTCGACGACCAGGCCCTCGACCTGATGGAACATCGGCGAATGCGTAGCGTCCGAGTCCTGGCGGTAGGTCTTGCCGGGAATGATGATACGGATCGGCGGCGTCTGCGCCTCCATGGTGCGCACCTGCACCGGCGAGGTGTGGGTGCGTAGCACCTTGCGCTCACCATTCTCATCCGGGTTGAAGAAGAAGGTGTCGTGCATCTCGCGGGCCGGATGGCCCTCGGGGAAATTCAGCGCGGTGAAATTGTAATAATCGGTCTCGATGTCGGGACCTTCGGCGATCGAGAAGCCCATGTCGGCGAAGATCGCAGTGATCTCGTCGACGATCTGGCTGATCGGATGGATACGGCCGCGCTCGGCCGGCGAAGAGCGCACCGGCAGGCTGACATCAACCGTCTCGGCCTTCAGCCGCGCATCGATCGCCGCTTGCCGGAGCGTCGTCTTGCGGGCGGTGAGCGCCTCGGTCACCGCGTTCTTCAGGACGTTGATCGCCGCACCCTTGCTTTGGCGCTCTTCCGACGTCATGGCGCCGAGCGTCTTCAACAGTTCGGAGACGGAGCCCTTCTTGCCAAGGGCGGAAACGCGCACGGCTTCGAGCGCCGTCTCGTCATCGGCGGCGGCGATTTCGGCGAGCAGCGATGCGTTGAGCTGGTCGATATCTGACATTGTCACTTCTTTCCGTCCAGTATCAGGCGGGCGATCGGGAGGTAGGCGGCGCCGGCCGGCGCCAGGAATATAAAGAAAGAAAAACCCGCGCTAGCCCAAACCAGCGCGGGTTTCCCAAATCATAAATTCAAAAGCTTGGGAAGCGCTGGTTACTTGACCGCGCCTTCAAACTCGTTCGCCGTGCCGGCTTCCTTGAGGTATTCAAGAGCCTTCTTGGCAGCGCTGACAAGCGCGCCGAATGCTTCCGGCTCGTGGATCGCCATGTCGGAGAGAACCTTGCGGTCGACTTCGATGCCAGCCTTGTTCAGGCCGTCGATGAAGCGGCCGTAGGTCAGGCCGAATTCACGCACAGCGGCGTTGATGCGCTGGATCCAAAGCGCACGGAAGTTGCGCTTGTTGACCTTGCGGTCGCGGTAGGCGTACTGCTTCGAACGATCGACAGCAGCCTTGGCGGTACGGATGGTGTTCTTACGGCGGCCGTAAAAGCCCTTTGCTGCCTTCAGAACCTTCTTGTGCTTGGCATGAGAGGTGACGCCTCTTTTTACACGTGCCATATCATGATCTCCTTAAATCTAGCGTTCGCGGACGAGTCTCAGAGACCGTTCGGCAGGTAATTCTTGATAACCTTGCGGCCATCCGGTTCTGCGAGAACCATGGTGCCACGTGCATCGCGAATGAACTTGTTGGAACGCTTGATCATGCCATGGCGCTTGCCGGCAGCGGCAGCTTTGACCTTACCGGTTGCGGTGATCTTGAACCGCTTCTTGGCAGAGGACTTCGTCTTCATCTTGGGCATTTTGCTACTCCTTCTGTCCTCCCTGCGCGCTTCATCAAAAAAGCCCTTCTCGCGAAGTCCGGTTCTCCGGCCGTCGCAACAAGGTGCGGGAGCGCTTGTTGTTGATCTGCGGCATCGGCGACGAACCGTTCCGCAAGCATTCGAAACTGCCACGGCATGCCCTGCCGGTCAGTTCGGACGCGCGCTTATAACCGCAGCGTCATGAAAGTGCAACGGGGCGGCGGAGGAATCTTCGCTGCTCCCGAAATACAGTGGCAGAAAGCACAAAAGCCGCCCTTGCGGACGGCCCTGGGCGAAAAACTGCCTGGCGCTTATTTCGGCGCCAGCACCATCATCATCTGGCGGCCTTCGAGCTTGGGCTCGGCTTCGACCTTGGCGAACTCGATCGTATCGGCCTTGACCTGCTGCAGAAGCTTCATGCCGAGTTCCTGGTGGGCCATTTCACGGCCGCGGAACTTCAGCGTCACCTTGACCTTGTCGCCTTCGTCGAAAAAGCGACCCATCGCCTTCATCTTCACCTCATAATCATGGGTGTCGATGTTCGGGCGCATCTTGATTTCTTTGACTTCGACGATCTTCTGCTTCTTGCGCGCCTCGGCAGCCTTCTTCTGGTTGGCATATTTCAGCTTGCCCAGATCGAGGATCTTGCACACCGGCGGTTCGACATTGGGGGAAATTTCGACGAGATCGAGGCCGGCTTCTTCCGCCATTTTCAAAGCCTGGTCGGTGGGCACGATGCCGACATTCTGTCCATCAGCTCCGATCAGCTGAACTTTGGGAATGCGGATTTCACGGTTCGAGCGCGGTCCGTCCTTCACGGGCGCATCGGTTTTAAAAGGTCTGCGAATGGTCGTATTCTCCTCGCGTTGTTTTCGGAACGTTGCAGCCTCGCGCTCCCGATCAGGGGCACAAACGTGTCGCGTCATCGCTGCAACGGAGTCAATATCATCCTTTAGCGGAAAAATCACCCGCTGTCAGCCTGCCAAGAATCTGTTTTATAGGCCAAAACAACAGGAGTTTCGCCGATGTCCGATCAGATGCCCGATTCCGCGCCGCAGTTCCTGACGGTCGGCGAGGGCGAGGCGGCGCGTGAGATCGCCATGCTCGTCCGCCCGGCGCAAGCCGGCAATGGCGCTCCGGCGCTTGTTTGGCTGTCCGGCTACCGCTCCGACATGAGCGGCACCAAGGCGGTAGAACTCGATGGGCTGGCGGCAGAACTTGGGCTCGCCTGCATCCGCCTCGACTATTCCGGCCACGGACTTTCCGGCGGCAGCTTCCGCGACGGCACGATCTCGCGCTGGCTGGAGGAGGCGCTTGCCGTCATCCGTCATGTCGCGCCCGATCGGGTGATCCTCGTCGGCTCGTCGATGGGCGGCTGGATCGCACTCAGGCTGGCGCAGGAGCTTGCGCGGCAGGGCGGCGTGACGCTCGACGGCCCAAAGCTCGCAGGCCCAAAACTCGCAGGGATGGTGCTGATCGCGCCGGCACCCGATTTCACCTCCGAGCTGATCGAGCCGAACCTCAGGGCCAAAGAACGCAAATCGCTGGCCGAGCGCGGCTATTTCGAAGAGCGTTCGCAATATAGCCCGGAACCCAACATCTATACGCGGGCGCTGATCGAGGACGGCCGAAAGAACCGGGTGCTCGACGGCATCATCGAAACCGGCTGCCCGGTGCACATTCTCCAGGGCATGAAAGACGCCGACGTGCCGCATGCGCATGCGATGAAACTGGTCGAACATCTTCCCGCCGACGACGTTGTGCTGACCTTCGTCCGCGACGGCGACCACCGCCTTTCCCGCCCCGGCGATATCGCGCTTCTCCTGAGTGCCGTCAAAGGCATCATCCGTTCATCAACAAATAGGCAGATGCCCGTTTGAACGGCAGAGGCGAATAAATTCGCCTGATGCAGGTCCCCCAACCCGTTGCATTTTAACCATATCGGCGGGTCGTAAGGTCCTCCCAAGAAGTAACGATTGACTCTTTCCGGCCCTCTCCATTAACACTTTGTTAATAAATAAGGGCGATGCAAGGAAAGAGCGGGCGTGCGGATCAAGGGTATCTTTGTGGCCATGATGGCCATGTTTGCGATGGCGACGGCCGCCATACCAGCCCCCAGCAGAAATGCTTCCATGGTGACAGGCAATGCCACCTCACAGCCGATCGGGCACTATGATTTCTGTCAGATTCACCGCATTGAATGCGGCGCAAATCGCAACGCCGGCCCCGTTGCCATGACCCCGGGGAAGTGGTCGCTGGTGCGTTCGCTCAACGCCACGGTCAACCGCACGATCACGCCGATGACCGACAAGGAAATCTACGGCAAGGATGAGGTCTGGGCCTATCCGACCACCGCCGGCGACTGCGAGGATTTCGCGCTGTTGAAGCGCCGCATGCTGATCCAGCGCGGCTTTCCGGCTGCCGATCTGCTGATGACCGTCGTGCGCAAGCCGGATGGTGAAGGCCATGCGGTGCTGACGTTGCGCACCGCCGAGGGCGATTTCGTGCTCGACAACCTCGCCGCCGACGTCAAGCCGTGGTTCGGCACCCCCTATTCCTTCGTCAAGCGCCAGTCGAGCTACAACGCCGGCCGCTGGGTCACCATCGAGAACGGCGGCGACGTCCTGGTCGGCGCGCTGCGGTAAGGGTTACAACAGAGAATGTGGAAAGGCCGGCGGTTTTGCCGGCCTTTTTGTTTTTGGGTCTCTCCGTTTGCACCAGGTCTGTTATTGGAGGAAAGGTGTTCGCGACCTGCCTTTCGCTTGCGCTCAAGGCGTTCGTCGCTACCGCTCCTCACCCCCCTCATCTGTCCTACGGGCATCTTCTCCCCGCTGGGGAGAAGGGGGAGCAAGACGTACGATCGTCGTTCCGATAGAAGGTCTCAAGGAGAGCGAGGCGCTGCCACGACTCCGCTTCTCCCCAGCGGGGAGAAGATGCCGGCAGGCAGATGGGGGGGTGAGCGGCGAAGCCGCGAGTGCACAGAGCGTAAGCGAAGGGCAAGGGCCGGCTTGATGCCGAGTATGACGCACCGTCTCCCGGCCCTTCGCTTCGGGCTCAGGGCGTTCGTTGCTGCAATCGATTCACTGGATCGATTGCTCGGGCTGCGCCCGACCGCAACTCACCCATTCCCGATCAGGATACCGGCGCCGAGAACCAGGCCGCCGCCGAGAACCACCTGGAAGGCGGCGCGCAGGAACGGTGTTTCCATGTAGCGGTTCTGGATGAAGGCGATAGCCCAGAGTTCGAAGAAGACGACGATGGCGGCGGTGATCGTCGCCGTCCAGAAATGCGGGATCAGATAGGGCAGTGCGTGGCCGAGGCCGCCGAGCGCCGTCATGATGCCGCAGGCAAGGCCGCGTTTGACCGGCGAGCCTCTGCCGGAGATCTTGCCATCGTCATGGGCGGCCTCGGTGAAACCCATCGAGATGCCGGCGCCGACGGAGGCCGAAAGACCGACGAGAAAGGTCTGCCAGGTATCCTGCGTGGCGAAGGCGGCGGCGAAGATCGGCGCCAGCGTCGAGACCGAGCCGTCCATCAGCCCGGCAAGGCCCGGCTGCACATAGGTCAGCACGAATTGCCGGTGCACCGTCGCGTCCTCGTCGTGCTTGACGTCTTCGGGCGTATGTTTGTCGCCCAGCATGCGGGCGATATCCTCATGCCCCTGTTCGGCAAGGGCGAGATCGCCGAGAAGCTCACGCGTCGAGGCGTCCGAGGTTCGTTTTGCCGCCTCGACATAGAAACGATAGGCCTGCTCCTCCATCGCCTCGGTTTCTTCCCGCATCGCATCCAATGAAAGGTTTGCCCTGAGCCAGTCGGGCTTGCGCTCATAGAAGCCCTGCACATGCTCGCGCCGAATCAGCGGGATGCGCTCGCCGAAACGCTGGCGATGGATCTCGATCAGCGATTTGCGATGCGTATCCTCGACCTCGGCCATATCCTCGAAGACCTTGGCCGAGGCCGGAAATTCGCGGCGCAGCCTGTCGGCATAGGCGAGATAGATGCGGGCATCGTCTTCCTCGGAAGCAATCGCCAGGGCGAGGATCTCCTGCTCGGACAGCGACTCGAAAGATCGTTTCGAGGATCTGAAAAATCGCGCCAGCATGACTTTCTCCAAATTTAGAATTATTCTAAATCTAAAGAACGTGGTGATAGCGGTCAAGTGCGCGTGCAAGCCAACTGACAGATTGCCGCAAGCGGCACGGAGGACTTTGGCACGCTGCGATAAACACCTATATGGGAGGGCGCCGCATCACGCGGCGCCGGGGTTTTGGAATGGATAATGAGATTCAGGGCCGCCCTGCCCATGTCGCGGCGATCCGCGAAAGGGCGGAGGCGGAGATGCGGGAGATGGGCGTCGACGCAGCCTTCATCGACAGGCTGGTCGAGACCTTTTACGGGCGCGTGCTGACGCATCCCGATCTCGGCCCGGTGTTCGACGCCAGGTTGTCCGGCCGCTGGCCGGAGCATATGGCGAAAATGAAGAGCTTCTGGTCGGCCGTCGCCTTCCGCAGCGGCGCCTATGGCGGCAAGCCGGTGCAGGCGCACACGGGTGTCCAGAACCTGACGCCCGATCTCTTTCCGAAGTGGCTGTCGCTGTTTGCCGCAACACTCGACGATATCGCCCCAACGCCGGAAGCCAAGGCGTGGTTCATGGCAACGGCGGAGCGGATCGCCAAAAGCCTGACACTGTCGCTCTTCTACAATCCGGCACTCGACGATCCCGCGCGGAAACTCGCCTAAGAAATCTTAGGCCTTTTCCGCCGAGGCGGTGGCGCCGGCGCTGGCCGCCACCACAAGCGCGGTACCCAGCATCTGCAACGCGGTCATCGGCTGGGCGAGGATCAGAAAGCCGGCGAGAGCGCCGAGCGCCGGTTCGAGGCTCATCAGGATGCCGAAGGATGCCGACTGCATGCGCCGCAGCGCCACCATCTCCAGCGCATAGGGCAAAAGCGGCACGAGGATGGCAAGGCCGAGAACCTCGACCAGTCCCTTCAGCGTGAAGGCGCCCCCTGTCTCGGCCAGGCCGAAGGGGGTCGCGACGAGGCCGGCAACGATCAGCGACATGGAGAGACCTTCCAGCCCCTTGAAGGCAGCGCCGACCTTCTTGGTCAGCAGGATATAGACCGCCCATCCCACAGCCGAGCCGAGAGCGAAGAGGACCCCAGGGAGATTGCCGACCCAGCCTTCGCCGTCATGGGCGAGGAAGAGAATGCCGGCCGCAGCGATCAACGGCCAGGTGAGCCGCCAGGTGAGGCCATAACCGAAGACGGCGACCGAGAGCGGCCCGAGGAAATCGATGGCGATCGCCAGGCCGAGCGGCAGCCGCTGGATCGCCGCGAAGAAACACAGCGTCATGGCAGCCGTCGTCGTTCCGAGCAGCAATGTCGCCCGCCATTGGGCGCCGCTATAACGCAGCACCGAAGGCCTGACGATAGCGGCAAGGATGATCGCCGCGAAAGCAAGCCGCAGCCAGGTGGCGCCGGCAACGCCATAAGTCGCAATGGCTGACGAAGATAGTGCCGCGCCGAACTGGATCGACGACATCGACATCAGGCACATGGCGACACCGGCCGCCAAGCCGCCCGAAGCCGGCGATACACCCGGCTGCGCGATCAAGGCTGCGCCGTCCGTGTTCTCGAAGTTCTTGATGTCCATGTGGCCCCCGATCCTGGCTCGGTTCTAGGCCGAAGACGTGTGAGAACCAAATTCAATCTTTTCATGCCGGGATCAAGAGCGCTGATGCTCAAGCGCCAAGGATCGGCCGGCAAGGATGATCTCTTCGGCGTCTTCGGCGCTCATGTCGAAGACCTTCCTGCCGATATCGAAGCTGAAGCCGTTGCGGGCGAAAGCCGAGAGCTCTTTCGCCTTTCGCTTTTCGTCAAGTTGGACCCGGCGGAAGGGGCCGAAGGCGCGCTTGCGGGCGAATATCGCCGCTGCATGGAGATCGTCAGCCTCTTCAAGCGCCGCCTCGACCTTGTCCCTGGAGACGCCCTTGGCAGCAAGCTTCTGGGCGATCGCGCGCTTCGATTTACCGCCACGCACGGCCGAGCGCGTGCTGATCTCCGCATAGGCGCGATCGTCTAGGACCTTGTTGTCATAGGCAAATTTGACCGCGAAATCGGCGATGGCCTTGAGTTGCGCCGCGCTGATATCCTCGAATTTCTCCTTCGCCTTGCGGGTGATGGCGTCAAAGAGCTGCTTTTCCGTCATCATCCGCCGCTCCAGGCGATAGATAGCGGAATTGCGCGCCCAGCTCAGCATGCGTGATGTCGGAATATCGGATGGAACGGTCTCGTCGGTCATCGGTGGTGATCAGGCTTCCAGACCCTTGAGGACATTGGCAACGTTGAGGCCGATCTCCGGCACACCGTAGCCGCCCTCCATGCAGGCGAGCACCGGCAGGCCGGCGGTTGATATCATCGCGCCCATGCGGGTGAAATCGTCGGAGGTGAGGCTGAAGAAGGAGATCGGATCGCGCTCGAAGGTATCGACGCCGAGGGCCACGACGATCGCCTCGGCGCCGAAGGTCTTGATGCGGGTGAGCGCATCGGCAAGGGCCGAAGACCAGACATGCCAAGGTGTGCCCGGCGGCATCGGATAATTGCGGTTGGCGCCGACACCCTCCCCCTCGCCTTCCTCGTCAGCATGGCCGAGGAAATAGGGAAAGGCGTGCATAGGATCACCATGCAGCGAGGCGGTGAAGACATCGCCGCGGCGATAGAAGAGATCCTGCGTGCCGTTGCCATGATGGAAATCGACATCCAGCACCGCGACTTTCCTCGCACCATGATCGAGCAGCCGCTGTGCGGCGACGCCCGAATTGTTGATGAAGCAATAGCCGCCGAAGAGATCGATGCCGGCATGGTGGCCGGGCGGGCGGCAGAGCGCGAAGGCGAAACGATTGCCTTCTGCCAGCCAGTCGGCGCCGCTGACGGCACAGCGCATGGAAGCGATCGCCGCCTCGTAGGAACCCTTGGTGATCGAGGTGTCGGCGGCATTGGCATAGTGGCCGATCGCACCGACGATATTGTCGGGCACGCGCTGGCTGGTGCGGCGAACGGCGAAGGAATTGGCGATCGCCTCGCCGGTGAAACCGGCCGCTACCCAGCGGTCCCAGACGGTGGCGAGAAAGTCCAGATAGGCGGGATCATGCACTTTTCGAGCCGTTCCCAACCCGTGCGCATCCGGTGCCACCACGTCGGTAAAGCCCGCCTCCTTGACCGCCGCGAGGATCCATTCGGCGCGGAACGGCGCCTCGAAGGGCGTCACCAGCTGACCGGCGTGCAGCTCCGTCCTGGCATCGCGCAGCTTGTGATCCTCGGAATAGATGACGCGCATTTCAGATCCTGTCCTTGATTGACAATGGAGATTTACACGGCTCGGCCCTGACAAAAAAGCGGCGCGGGCCCTTGATCGTCTGGAATAATGACGCCACCTTCGCCGGTGTTTTGAGAACGAGGAAATTTTCCGCATGAAAGTGCTGATGGTCGATGTCGACGGCGTGCTCATTCATGGTCGTCCGACCGATGGCCTGCCTCTCTTCACCTATCTGGAGCGCGATCTCGGCCTGCGCCTCGACCTGCTGCAGCAGGAATTCTTCCAGACGCACTGGGGCGATATCATCATCGGCCGCGAGGCACTGGAGCCGAAGCTCGCCGGCGTTCTCGCAAAGATCGCGCCCCACCTCAGCGCCGAAGCACTGATCGATTACTGGTTCGAGAACGATTCGCGCCTCGATCTCAATCTGCTGGAAGAACTCGCGCCTCTTAGGCAAAGCGGCATCACTCTCCTGCTGGCGACCAACCAGGAGCATAGGCGGGCACGCTACCTGATGGAGCAGATCGGCCTTAGCGCGCATTTCGACGACATCATCTATTCCGCAGCACTCGGGCACAGCAAGCCTTCTCTCGATTTCTTCCGGCTGGCGACCGAGCGGGCCGGCGTACTGCCCGGCGAGATCGCCTTCATCGACGATATGGCGGCAAACATCGAAGCGGCTCGACAGTTCGGCTGGAACGCCGCGCAATGGACGGCGGGCGCGACGCTTGGCGGCGCGCTTGCTGTCTTCGCCAAGCCGGCTTGAGCGGGGCCGGCGCAATCAGGCGAGCCGTTTGTAGAAGAGGGTGGTGGCGCAGAAACCGCCTTCCGGCCACAGCGCATAATCCGGAATGACACCGACGCGCTGCCAGCCCAGGCGCGGATAGATCGCCTCAGCATCGCTGCCGGTTGCCGTATCGAGCACGAGCAGGGTTTTGCCGCGGCTTGCCGCCTCGCGCTCGGCGGCATCCATCAGCAGCCGGGCGAGCCCCTTGCCACGGGCGGAGCGATGCACCAGCAACTTCTTCAGATCGCCGCGATGCGGCTGGTTCGGCATCTGCGCGGCACCCACCTGCACCGTGCCGACGATCCTGCCGTCGAGTTCAGCGATCAGCAGCAGATTGCCGCCGGTGGCAACGGCATCGGCGACATCACGCCAATAGGGCTCGGCATCCTCAGGCCGATAGGGTTGCATGAAGCCGACGGAGGCGCCGCCCGCGACGCAATCGACGAGCACCTCCGAAAGGGCCGGAACGGCGGCGCGGGCCTCCTCGGCGGAAAGGGTACGAATAGCAGGCATGCTGTTCTCCTGAAATGAATGCTTCTATCGGCCGCCGCGATCGAGCACGACGCAGTAACGCGCCGGCGCGTTGCCGGGATTTTGGAAGACGTGACCCTCGCCGACCGGCATGAAGAGGCAATCGCCCGGGCGCAGCCGGTAGACGATCTCAGCCGCCGTCATCTCCAGCTCGCCGTCGAACAGCCAGATATGCTGCGTCATGCTATGGGCGCTCGCATGCGGGGGGAAGCTGACGCGGGCGCCAGGGGGGAATTCGACCTCGACGATATCGACATCGGAAGCCGTGCCCGGGGGCGAAACAGACCGACGCATATATCCCGTCTCCGGATCGCGCCAGACCTGCTGTTCCTGCCGACGGGCGAGCGGCGAGGCCTGCCCCTTTTCCGCAAAGAAGGCCGACAGCGACAGGCCGAGCGCGGCGCAGATCCTTGCCAGCAACGAGGCGGTCGGGCTCGCCTCCGCCCGCTCGATGCGCGAGATCATCGCCCGGCTGACGCCGGAGGCCGCAGCCAGATCATCGAGCGTCAGAGCCTTTTCCTGCCGCAGCGTGCGGATGCGGATGCCGATCGCCTGTTCGAGTTCCGGTTCCATTTTCCAGTCCCCTGATTCCACTATAAGAGAAATACAGTATCTGATGATGGAATCAAGTGGCTAACAAAAGCGGCCAAACGCGCCTTGCTTTCGCCGCTGCGCCGTCCCTATATGGCGGCCTAATCCGAGGAGAGAGTGATGGACGCCAGTACACAGAGCACGGAACTGACGGGAAGCTTCACGGCTGCCGCCTGGGACAGGATCGCGCCCATCATGGCCGAGATCGAAGCGTTGCCATTGCTGCAGCGCCTTTCGGACGGCACGCTGCCGCCGGAAATTTTCCGGCACTACATCCTGCAGGATGCGCTCTATCTGAAGCATTATGCGCGATGCCTTGCGATCGTTGCGGCCAAGGCGCCCGATAATGCGCAGGTCCTGCGCTTCCTCGGTTCGGCGCAGAAGGCGATCACTGTCGAGCAGGGCCTGCATGCCGGCTTCCTCACCCAATTCGGCATCACCTCCGCCGACGTCACATCCGCCGAGCCCTCGCCTGCCGGCTTTGCCTATACGAACTTCCTGCTCGCCACCGCCTATCACTGTTCCTACGCGGTGGCGCTGTCCTCCATCCTTCCCTGCTTCTGGATCTACTGGCACGTCGGGGAAGCGATCAAGAACCGGCCTGTTATCGAAGGCAATGCCTTCCAGGCCTGGATCAACACCTATGGCGATCCACAATTTGCCGCCGGTGCCCGCGAGGTGATCGCGCTGACCGACATCGCCGCCCGCGCCGCGTCACCGGTGGAGCGGGCGCAAATGACCGATGTCTTCGTGCGCGCCTCGCAATATGAATGGATGTTCTGGGATTCGGCCTGGCGGCTGGAGACGTGGCCGGTCTGATACGCGCCCGATACAGGACGAAATAGCGTAAACGGCGGGATAATTACCGCTTTGCGGCAGGGGGCGGCGCTGCTATATGGCGCGCATGAGCACCAATTCCACCACTCCGCTGTCCCATATCCGCAACTTTTCGATCGTGGCCCATATAGACCACGGCAAATCGACGCTGGCCGACCGCCTGATCCAGACGACGGGCGGCCTCGCCGAGCGCGAAATGTCCGAGCAGGTGCTCGACAATATGGATATCGAGCGCGAGCGCGGCATCACCATCAAGGCCCAGACCGTGCGCCTGCATTACCAGGCGAACAACGGCGAGAAATACATTCTCAACCTGATCGACACGCCCGGCCACGTCGACTTCGCCTATGAAGTCTCACGGTCGCTATCGGCCTGCGAGGGTTCGCTGCTCGTCGTCGATGCCAGCCAGGGCGTCGAAGCGCAGACGCTCGCCAACGTCTATCAGGCGATCGACAATAATCACGAGATCGTCACCGTCCTCAACAAAATCGACCTGCCGGCGGCCGAACCCGACCGCATCAAGGAACAGATCGAGGAAGTGATCGGCATCGACGCTTCGGAGGCCGTGCTGATTTCGGCAAAGACCGGCCTCGGCATTCCCGACGTGCTGGAAGCGATCGTCCACAAGCTGCCGGCACCGAAGAGCCCCGGCGGCGAAAAGGCGCCGCTGAAGGCGCTGCTGGTCGACAGCTGGTACGACGCCTATCTCGGCGTCATGGTTCTCGTCCGCGTCATCGACGGCGTGCTGACCAAGGGCCAGACGGTGCGGATGATGGGCACCGATGCGAAATACCAGGTGGAGCGCGTCGGCGTGCTGACGCCGAAGATGGTCAATATCGACCGCCTTGGCCCCGGCGAGATCGGCTTCATCACGGCCTCGATCAAGGAAGTGGCCGATACCCGCGTCGGCGACACGATCACGGAGGATAAGCGGCCGACAGCGCAAGCGCTGCCGGGCTTCAAGCCGGCCCAGCCGGTGGTGTTCTGCGGCCTCTTCCCGGTCGATGCCGCCGATTTCGAGGATCTGCGCGCCGCCATGGGCAAGCTTCGCCTCAACGACGCCTCCTTCTCCTTCGAAATGGAATCGTCGGCGGCCCTCGGCTTCGGTTTCCGCTGCGGCTTCCTCGGCCTGCTGCATCTGGAAATCATCCAGGAACGGTTGGAGCGCGAGTTCGACCTCGACCTGATCGCCACCGCACCCTCCGTCGTCTACAAGATGTACATGACCGACGGCACGGAGCGTGAGCTGCACAATCCGGCCGACATGCCCGATGTCGTCAAGATCTCGGAAATCCATGAACCGTGGATCCGCGCGACGATCCTGACGCCTGACGATTATCTCGGCGGCATCCTGAAGCTCTGCCAGGACCGGCGCGGCATCCAGATCGAGCTCACCTATGTCGGCACGCGCTCGATGCTGACCTACGACTTGCCGCTCAACGAAGTCGTGTTCGATTTCTACGACCGGCTGAAGTCGATCTCGAAGGGTTATGCCTCCTTCGACTATACGCTCACCGACCACCGCGAGGGCAACCTCGTGAAGATGTCGATCCTGGTCAACGGCGAGCCGGTCGACGCGCTGTCGATGATGGTGCACCGGACGGCGGCCGAAAAGCGCGGCCGCGATATGTGCGAGAAGCTCAAGGAGCTGATCCCGAAGCACATGTTCAAGATCCCGATCCAGGCGGCGATCGGCGGCAACGTCATTGCCCGCGAGACGATCTCGGCGCTGCGCAAGGACGTGACCGCGAAATGCTACGGCGGCGACGCCACCCGCAAGCGCAAGCTGCTCGACAAGCAGAAGGCCGGCAAGAAGCGCATGCGCCAGTTCGGCAAGGTGGAGATTCCCCAAGAAGCCTTCATCGCAGCGCTGAAGATGGGCGACGAATAACGCTTCTCAAAGTCATCTTATGCGCATATCATCTGCGCATAAGATTGAGGAGATCGTTATGGCTCAGCAGACGAGAAAAGCAGCGAACCTGTCTCTTGACGAAGGTCTCGTCTCCCAGGCGCGCGAGCTCCAGATCAACATATCCCGGGCGGCGGAGGACGGCATTGCAAAGGCCATAAAGGCGGAGCGCGAGCGGCTTTGGCGTATCGAGAACGCCGAGGCTATCCGTCTGGAAAACGAATATGTTGAAAAGCACGGCTTGCCCTTCGACAAATACCGTCAGTTTTAGAGCGGTTCAACGTTCACGGAAGCGTAGAACCGCTCTAAGTTTTGCTTTTACGCAATTCCTGACGGAAAACCGCTTCGCACTTTTCCTGGAATGCTCTAGTGGCACGCTTTCACGTCTATCACCTTAAAAGCGGCAATCTCCTGGCCATCGATCTTCAGGCCAATCTGCTCGACGATCTGCCTTCGCGCGTCATGGTTCCGTTGCATCCAGTGCAGGAACTGAGCTGGTCGATCTCGCGACTGAACCCACGCTTTCCTATTGAGGGTGAAACCTATGTCATGGCCACCCAGCGTATGGCATCGGTCCCGACCGCGGAAATTGGAAAAGCGGTGGCGGATCTTACCGCCGACAGCGATCGCATTATCGCTGCCGTCGATTTTGTCTTCCAGGGCTTCTGAGATCAACTCCGCGCCATATACTCTTTCACCAGCCCCTCATACGCGTCCATCGCAGGCAGCGCCTCATAGCTGTACACCGCGCCAGTCTCGGCGAATGACAGCTTCTCGCCCGTCCACGTCTCGATGAAAGGCGTGAACCAGTTGGGGTCGTCGAGCATGGTCGCGCGCAGATTGACGAACCAGTCCATGCCTTCCGGGCGGGTGAACATCCAACTCATGCAATGCGGGCAGAAATAATGCTTCGTGACGCCATGCAGGCCGCCGATGACAGGCTCGCCTTGTGTGACCTCGAAGCCTTCGCTGGGGATGGCCGCACTCAGCGAATAGGCGCTCGCGGTCATTTTCTGGCACCCGGTGCAATGACAGGCCATGGTGAGCAGCGGCGGGGCGCTGACCTTCAATCGCACCCGGCCGCAACGGCAGCCGCCTTCCATGGGTAAATTCAGTTCGCTCATGCTTCCCTCCCGTTTGTCCTCTCATCTAGCGGAATGATCGCTGCTGTCGAGATGGCAGATCATCGCGGAATGGCGGTCTTGCCGGCGTTAGCGGATGCGGGCTGGATTGCCGACTACGGTTGCGCCGGCCGGCACATCCCTGGTCACCACCGCGCCGGCGCCGACGATCGCGCCGTCGCCGATGGTGATGCCGCCGAGGATGATGGCGCTGCCGCCGATCCAGACATCGCTTCCGACGGTGACCGGCCTGGCGATCTCGATACCTGTGCTGCGACGTGCCGGATCCTTGTGATGCTCGGCGCAATAGATCTGCACGCCGGGGCCGAACATGCTGCGGTCGCCGATGCTCACCCGGCCGGAATCGAGGATGGTGCAGCCGGCATTGAAATAGACGCGTTCGCCGAGAACGATATTGATGCCGTAGGAGCAGTGAAACGGCGCCTCGATGAAGACATTGAGTGCTGCCTGCGCAAAGAGTGCCCTGAGGGCCGGCGCGACGGCGCCGCGCTCATCCGGCGGCAGCGAATTATGCGCATGGACGGCGGCACGCGCCTGACGGCGCAAGAGATCGAGCTCGTCATCGAGGCAGCGGTACCATTCGCCTGCCGCCATCTTCTCGCGTTCGGTCACCGGCATCGCCTCACCCCTCACGCCGAGGCCTGCGACAGCATCGCGACCTCTTGCGGTTCGATCAGGCCGACCCAGGCGCGCGCGATGGCAAGGCCTGCGGCATCGGCGGCACCGGCGTGCCTTGCGGCCAACTCGGCATGGTTCTCCAGCCAGCCCGGCGCGATGCGCGCGATCGTATCGGGAAATTCGGCCTTCCATTGCGCGACGACCGCTGAGTTGGCCTCGAAATGGAACTGGGTGCCATAGACGGCGCGGCCGATGCGGAAGGCCTGGTTTTCGGCGACGGAGCTCGAGGCGAGACGGACCGCGCCTTCAGGCAGGGAGAACGTATCGGCATGCCATTCGAAGATGGTGAACTCGCCGCCAAGCGCCGACAGAAGCGGATCGGCCCGGCCCTCGGCGGTGACGCCGATCCCGTGCCAGCCGAATTCGCGGGCAATTCCTAAGTGATTGTCGGCGCCGTAAGCGCGGGCGAGGATCTGGCTGCCGAGGCAGATGCCGAGCACGGCCTTGCCGGCATCGCCGAAGCGGCGCGTGAGCCGGACGAGTTCCGGCAGGTAGGGGTGCGTTTCATCATCCAGCGCGCTCTGCTCACCGCCGAGAACGACCAGCGCGTCATGGCCGGATATATCTTTCGGCAGGATGCCGTCCTGCCACACCTGGAACCACTCGATCTCCGCGCCTACCTCGTCGAGGGCCGCGGCAAGCGCGCCGAGGCCGGTATTCCGCATGTTTTCGATGACTGCGACGCGCATGGGCTCTTCCTGGTATGGCCGACCACGGGAAGAGACCATGGCGGAGGACGGCGCGCAAGACGCTTATGTAAGGCGATTGCGCCGACGCGCGACAGGGCTTAAATCTCAGCAAACGAAAGGACATCGCCATGACCGAGAAAGCCCGCGTCACGATCCTCTACTGCACCCAGTGCAATTGGCTGCTGCGCGCCAGCTGGATGGCGCAGGAGCTGCTGCACACCTTTTCCGACAGTCTTGGCGAAGTGGCGCTGATCCCCGCCACCGGCGGTAATTTCGAGATCCGCGTCAATGGCGATCTGATCTGGGAGCGCAAGCGCGACGGCGGTTTTCCCGGGCCAAAGGAGCTGAAACAGCGGGTCCGCGACATCGTCGAGCCCGGCCGCGATCTCGGCCATGTCGACCGCGCCTCGCTCGAAAGCTGACGGCTCAGCGATAGGGCGAGCGGCAAGTCTTGTAGATGCCCTCATAGGTGAGGAAACGGTCGGTACGCGGATTGTAGGAGCGATATTCATTGCTGCACCAGGCGGCATGGCTGTTCATGTCGCGCGCCTTCGGCTGCACCCTTTGCACCGGCGGCGGATCATAGGTCAGCTGCGGCCGGCCGGCAGCCCCCGGCCGATAATAGGTAGGTCCGGTCGCGCCGCGTGGGCGGTAATTTGGCTGGACATAGGCGGGACGATGCCATTGCTGCGGCCCGAAACCGAAGCAGCCGCGAAAGTCGCAGAGCGTCGATCCCGTGTTCAGCGGCCCAACCCCCGGCTTGCCCAGCTTCAGCGAATCGGCCCCGGCGATTGCGGGCGTGAAAATGGCGAGAAGGCCGGCGAGCAGAAGCGTGCGAGCAACGGGCATGAGGCATTCCTTTCGATATTTCCTTTATATAGGGCGTGACCGCCGAAACGCTATGCCGCCTTGGGCCACTCCCGCCCATGTGATCGGCAGCTTTCTCGCCAACTGTCAGAAAAACTTCAAAAACCCAGTTGACAGTCAGGAGCCACCCCCTTACATCGCTCTCCGTCGCCCAGATGGCGGAATTGGTAGACGCGCCAGCTTCAGGTGCTGGTACCCGAAAGGGTGTGGAGGTTCGAGTCCTCTTCTGGGCACCATTCCATTCTTGATCGCTACCAAGATCAAGGAGTTAAGCCTTTTCAACTAAAGTTGCGCAGGTGCCTTGCAACAAAGGCTCAGCCCCAATGCGCTCAAAGGCTTGTTCGCTCAGCAGCTCCCAAGAACTCTCCGAAATCCTCATTTTTAGACGCTTATTCCCGCCGCTCTTGATAGCTCGCCTACATTGACTCCCTCACCCCCAAATGCGAACATAAGGAGAACGCAATGGAGTCTTGCAATGATCCGATTCGCCACATCCGCACCCAGCAAACCCGAGCCATCAAAGGCACGCGAGGTGTCGGCCACCGAGCCGGCCATTGAAATGCCGCGCACCAAGCCGGTCATTGAGGTAGCTTCTGCCGGCGCGGCGCTTGCTGCTTACCCGCTGCTGCCCAGCGGCGAGTCAGATGAGTTCGGCTCCGACACTCTGCAGAAGACCACCAAACCACCACGCCGTGCGGCAACCAAACGTAAGCCCAAGGTCGCCGAGGCAGATACTCCACTCCAGCTTAATCTAAAGGCTTAGACGCAACGATCCGGCCAAGGTTTGGCGGCGCGTAGAGAACTCCCACCATAATCTATATAGCACTTCGGAATCCCGAAATTGGTTGCGGGCCTGAAATCATTGGATGTTTCTCGGCGGCGACAGCCCGCGAAAGGCGTCGAATTTCGGAATCCCGAAGCGGGGGAATTTCGGGATTCCGAAGTGGGATTTTTTTCTTCGGGCCGACGCGCCGGGCTTTTGCCCGGGGGCAATCGGCCGGCTATCTGACGCTTTCCTATCAGGATCGGCCGCGTCTGGTCGGATCAATTACGCCCGCTTGGCACTCCTCGCAAAACTGGAAGGACGTGCCTTCAGCCAAACCGATATCCAAACGGCAGACGTTCTATTGCTCAACGCACGGCCCGCGAAACGCGCGGCTGTCGGTTTCCACACTCCCGTAAGCCTCGCACAAGAACGAAATCGGATACCGGGGCAAGGATGAATATACGGCCGTTCCGCCTGTAAAGAGCCCGGGGTGGCTCTGAGGGTGGTCGGGAAACCTGACTAGACACTCTGGAGTTCGCTTGGGATGAAAGTCGTAATTCTCGCCGGTGGCCTCGGCTCTCGTCTTGCCGAGGAAACCAGTATCCGACCCAAGCCTCTGGTCGAAATCGGCGGCATGCCGATCCTCTGGCACATCATGAGCATCTATGCTCATCACGGGCTCAATGATTTCATCATCTGCGCCGGCTACAAGGGCTATATGATCAAGGAGTATTTCGTAAACCTTGTTCTGCACCACAACGACATCACCGTCGATCTCGCCTCCAACAGCATCAATTATCACGGCGGCACGCGGCCGAACTGGCGCGTGACCGTGGTCGATACCGGCATACATTCGATGACCGGCGGGCGTATTGCGCGCATTCGCGACCATCTGACACCCGGCGAGCCTTTCTGCTTGACCTATGGTGACGGCGTCGGCAACGTCGATATCGCCGCCGAAGTCGCCTTCCATCGCAGCCATGGCCTCAAGGCGACGATGTGCGCGGTAACGCCCCCAGGACGCTACGGTGCGACGAATATCGAGGGGCAGTACATCACCTCCTTCGTCGAGAAGCCGAGAGGCGATGGCCAGCGCATCAACGGCGGCTTCTTCGTGCTCGATCCTTCGGTGGTCGACCTCATCCCGGACGACGACACGGTCTGGGAAGGCGGGCCGCTGGAATGGCTCGCCGCCAACAACCAGCTCGCCGCCTTCAGGCATGACGGCTTCTGGCAGCCGATGGATACGCTCCGCGAGCGCAACCACCTTGAGGAGCTCTGGAGTTCCGGAAAGGCGCCGTGGAAGCTATGGGCCTGACGGACTTCTGGAATGGCAGGCGCGTGTTCCTGACGGGAAACACTGGGTTCAAGGGATCCTGGCTGTCGTTGTGGCTGGAGAAGCTCGGCGCGGAAGTGACGGCAGTCTCGCTCGAACCCGAGACCAATCCCTCGCTCTACGCGCGGCTTGCACCCTGGAATGGACAGGGCCATCACATCGCCGACATCCGCGACGCGGCAGCGTTCAAGCAACATTGCAGCGATTTCCAGCCCGAAGTCGTCATCCACATGGCAGCGCAGGCGCTGGTGCGGCGCTCCTACGAAAACCCGACCGAAACCTTCGCGACCAATGTGATGGGAACGGCGAACGTGCTCGACGCGGTGCGGGAAACGCCCTCGGTCAAGACGGCTCTCGTCGTCACCTCCGACAAGGTCTATGCCAACAACGGCAGCGGCGTACCCTTCGTCGAGACGGATATGCTGGGCGGCAAGGACCCCTACTCCAACTCCAAGGCCTGCACCGAATTGGTCGTCCAGAGCTACCGCGACAGCTTCTTCAAGGGGCGCGATATCAGGCTTGCGACGGTACGTGCCGGCAATGTCATTGGCGGCGGCGACTGGTCGAAAGACCGGTTGATTCCGGACTTCATCCGCGCCTTCGAAAGCAGCCAACCGATCCTGCTGCGCTATCCCGAAGCGATCCGCCCCTGGCAGCATGTGCTGGAGCCGCTCGGCGGCTATCTCGCCTTCGCCGAGGCCTTGACACTTGCCGGCGAGCAGGAGCTGCCCGAAGCACTCAATTTCGGCCCAGACCCGCAGAGCTTCGCGACAGTCTCCGAACTTGCCGAGGCGCTCGGCCTGGCTCATGGCGTGAACGACGTCTGGAAGCCGGCGCCCGGAAAACATCTTCCGGAAGCGCCTGCCCTTACCTTGAGTTCGGCACTGGCGCTCTCCGCCATCGGCTGGCGTCCGCGCCTCGGCCTGAAGCAGACAATCGACTGGACAGCCGCCTGGTACAAGGCCAACCGCGAGGGAGCCGACATGCGCGCCTTCTCGCTCGGGCAGATCGCGGCCTATGAGGAAACAGTATCATGACAGCGCATAATTGCCGGTTCTGCAACACTCCGCTGAAGCATCGTTTTGTCGATCTGGGCTCGACTCCGCTCGCCAATGCCTATCTGACGGAGGAGCAGCTTAAACTACCCGAACCCTCCTACCCGCTGCGCGCCTTCGTCTGCACGGAATGCTGGCTGGTGCAAGCCGACGCCTTCGTTCCGCCGGAGGATATCTTCAGCCACTATGCCTATTTCTCCTCCTACAGCGACGGCTGGGTGGAGCATGCCCGCCAGTTTACCATCATGGCGCGCGAGCGCTTCGGCCTCAGCGAGGCATCGCAGGTCATCGAAGTGGCGAGCAATGACGGTTATCTGCTGAAGCATTTCGTCGAAGTCGGCGTGCCGGTGCTCGGCATCGAGCCGGCTGAGAACGTCGCGGAAGTGGCACGGCAGATCGGCGTTCCCACGGAAGCGCGCTTCTTCGGCAAGGAAACTGCTGCCGATCTCGTCTCGCGCGGCCTTGCCGCCGACATCGTCATCGGCAACAACGTCCTGGCGCATGTCCCTGACATCAACGATTTCGTCGGCGGGCTCTCGGCCGCGCTGAAGGCTGATGGCGTCGTCAGCGTCGAATTCCCGCATCTGCTGCGGCTAATCGAAAACATCCAATTCGACACCGTCTATCACGAGCATTTCTACTATCTGTCATTGCTGGCCGTCGAAAAGGTGTTCGCGGCGCACGGCCTCAAAGTCTTCGACGTGGAGGAATTGCCGACCCATGGCGGGAGTCTCCGCGTGCTCGCCTCCCGAGCAACATCCACGGCTCATGCAACCGGCCGCGGCCTTGCCAAGGTGCGCTCCGACGAGGCAGCCGCCGGCTTCGACACGGTCGAAACCTACGAGGTCTTCCAGAGCCGCGTCGCGCCAATCAAGGACGGACTGCTCGCCTTCCTCAACGAAGCCAAGCGCAACGGCAAGACGGTCGCCGCCTATGGCGCTGCCGCCAAGGGCAATACGCTCCTGAATTTCTGCGGTGTAGGCACCGACCTCATCGACTACGTGGTCGACCGCAATCCGCACAAGCAGGGCCACTTCCTGCCGGGCAGCAAGCTGCCGATCTACGCGCCGCAAAAGATGGATGAGACGCGGCCCGACTACATTCTGATCCTGCCATGGAACATCAAGAACGAGGTCGTTGCGGCCAACAGCAGGATCGGCGCCTGGGGCGGACGCTTCGCCGTTGCCGTGCCGGAACTGACGGTGCTCGGATGAAATTCGTTCCGACCGCGGTTTCGGGTGCTTTTGTCGTGGAGGTCGAGGCCCGCTCAGACGAGCGCGGACTGTTCGCGCGGACCTTCGACGCCAAGAGCTTTGCCGACCATGGTCTCGTACCCTCCTACCCGCAGTGCAACGTCTCGCAGAATCACAAGCGCGGAACCTTGCGCGGCATGCACTTTCAGGCCGAGCCGCGGCCGGAGATCAAGCTGGTGCGTGCCACGCGCGGCACGGTCTTCGACGTGGCGCTCGATCTCAGGCGGGATTCGCCGAGCTATCTCAAATGGGCCTCAGTCGAGCTCGATGCCATCAGTCACAACGCCTTCTATATACCTGCCGGATGCGCGCACGGCTTCCTGACGCTCGACGACGACTGCGAGCTCTTCTACCAGATGTCGGAAGCCTACGTACCGGAACTTGCTCGTGGCGTCCGCTGGGACGATCCCGCCTTTTCCATCGCCTGGCCGTTCCCGCCGAGCGTCATCAGCGAGCGCGACGCCGCGCTTGAGAGCTACAGCCAGGAGACAAACCTTTGAGCGGCATCAAACTCAGCATCTGCATTCCGACCTACAACCGCGAAGCCTTTCTCAGAAACTCGCTGATCTACTGCGAGAACGACTACAAGTTCGACTTTCCCTTCGAAATCGTCATCTGCGACAATGCCTCTACGGACGGCACCCAGCAGGTGGTCGAGGAATTCATCGGTCGCGGGCTGCCAATCCGCTACTACAAGCGCGAAAGCAATGCCGGCGCCGCGGCAAACGTCACGAGCGCTCTGCGCCTCGGCAAGGGCGAATACGTCGTCTACCTCGCGGACGACGACATCCTGATCGCCGATGCAGTGGCCGACACCATCAGATATCTCGACAACAATCAGGAGGTGACCTGCGCCCATGCGCCGTGGTTCTTCTACGACGAAGTCGCCAAAACCGACATCGCGAAATTCTACGATGTCGAGGAGGATCGGAAGTTTCCGCACGGCAGCTTCGGCGAAGTCTTCCAGTATATTTTCGAACGCCACATCTTTCCGGAAATCGCGATCTATCGTTCGTCACCCTTGCGGTCGGCCTGGATCCCGCGGGAATTCTGCTTCTACCCGTTCCCGTTCCTTGCGCATTTCCTCGATCAGGGGGCGGTCGCCTTCCTACAGCGGCCCTTCTACCGCTCCATCGGCAATTCGGCGATCGTCCGCGACCGCCCGCAGGAAGGCGCCAACGACGTCATGACGAGCTGGGATCGCTATCGGGGGGGGCTTGAGTACTTCCTCTATACGGGCGTCAGGCGCGGGGCGCTGAAGCTCACGCCCGAGACGCGTCTCAAGTATGACGAGATGTGCAAGATCTTCACGCTCAATCGTATGGCGGTCGCCTTCCGCTTCTGGGCGGAGAGGAAGAATTTCATCAAGGCCTATGAGCTTTATACCCGCCTCGCGTGGGGCGGGATGCAGGACCACCCGGAAATCCGCAGGTTCCTTGAAGGGCTGCCCCTGATGGTCGCCATCCAGACGCTGGTGAGCGAAGTGAATGCGGCAATCGGCATCGATACGCTGCTTCTTGGCGGTTTCACGGATATCGCGGCGCTCGAAGGCCTGATGCGCGAGCTCGGCCTCAACGAAAAGGTCAAGGTGACGGTGAAACTCGGCGACAGTCCACTGGAAAGCACCGCCGTCTTCGTCAGCGTCGACAGCGACCGAGAATATTTCCTGGCACTCGGCTACCTGCCCAATCTGGTGTTCCACGAGCACGATCTCGCCCGGCACATCATCATGTGAGCCTCGCGCCAGTTTCAAAAACTAGCATCGTTGCGGACGCCTGGGTCTCGATCTCAATTCAACAGAAATTAGCGGCATGACAAACCGGATCTTCTACACCAAACCTTCGATCACCCAGCTCGAAACGGATTATGCAGCCGATGCCGCCGCCACCGGCTGGGGCGCGCGCTGCTACGACTATCTCAACCGCTTCGAACGCGACTTCAAGACCTACCTCGGCAGCGGCTTTGCGATCGCGACCTCGAGCTGCACCGGCGCCATGCACATGGGGCTTGCAGCGCTCGGCGTCGGCGCTGGCGATGAAGTGATCCTCGCCGATACGAACTGGGTTGCGACCGTCTCCCCAATTGTCCATCTCGGCGCAAGACCCGTTTTCGTCGATGTGCGCGCCGACACTTGGTGCATTGATCCCGAGGAGGTCGAGCGCCATATCACGCCGAAGACCAAGGCCATTATCGCCACGCATCTCTACGGCAACCTCTGCGACATGGATGCGCTGCTGGAGATCGGCAAGAGGACGGGCATTCCGGTGATCGAAGACGCGGCTGAAGCGGTCGGCTCCCTCTGGCACGGCCGCCGCGCCGGCTCGATGGGCGCGTTCGGCACCTTCTCCTTCCATGGCACCAAGACGCTGACGACAGGCGAAGGCGGCATGTTCGTCACCAATGACGCCGCCCTTTACGAAAAGGTGCTGACGCTCAGCAATCACGGCCGGGCTCGCGGACAGACGAAGCAGTTCTGGCCGGATGCGATCGGCTTCAAATACAAGATGTCCAACATCCAGGCTGCCATCGGCTGCGCCCAACTCGAGCGCATCGAGGAACTCGTCAACCGCAAGCGCGAAATTCTGGCCTCCTACATGATCCGGCTTTCGGCCCTGCCCGGCATCACGATGAACCCGGAATACACCGGCACGATCAACGGCGCTTGGATGCCGACCGCCGTCTTCCATCCGTCGACGGGCGTTACCCGCGAGATGATGCAGCAGACCTTCGAGACCGCCAATATCGACGCGCGCGTCTTCTTCTATCCCCTCTCCAGCCTCTCCATGTTCGAAGATCGGCCCGAGAACGTGAACGCCTGGAGCATTCCGGGCCGTGCGATCAACCTGCCGAGCTATCACGACATGAGCGAAGCCGATATCGACCGGGTAGCGGCAACGCTGCTCGATATGGCGGCCGGGCGGATCTACCACAACAGCACGGCATTGCGGCAGTCGGTCTAAGACAGCCCTACAGCGAAGGACAAAGAACAGTCATGACCACGAAGGACGATCGTCTCGAATTCGAAGCCCACAAGCGGGAAATGTCGCTTGCACTCGGCAAGGACGAGGCAAGTTTCCAACAATCGCTGAACACGCTGATCGGGCTCGACAAGTTCGACTATTTCTATCTCTGGTCATGGATGGGCGTGCCGATCATCCAGCTTCCGGTCGATATCCTGGCGACCCAGGAGGTCATCTGGGCGACTAAGCCCGATGTCATCATCGAAACCGGCATTGCGCGCGGCGGCTCGCTGATCTTCATGGCGTCGATCCTCGCCGCCATGGGCAACGACAAGGCCAAGGTCGTCGGTGTCGACATCGACATCCGCGCCCATAATCGCCAGTCGATCGAATCCCATCCGATGTCGAGCCGGATCAAGATGATCCAGGGCGGTTCCGTCGACGACGACGTGCTTGCCGCCGTGAAGGCCGAGATCCCGCCGGGCGCCCGCGTGATGGTGGTGCTCGACAGCGACCATTCCTACGAGCATGTTCTGGCGGAATGCCGCGCCTACGGTCCGCTGGTGACGGAAGGCTGCTACCTCGTCGTCGCCGACACGCTCATCGGCCACCTGACCGAGGAACAGGCCTTCACAAAGCGCTCCAAGGTCTGGCTGCGCGGCAACGAGCCGCTGAAGGCAGTCACCGATTATCTGGCGGAAACCGACCGCTTCGAAGTCGATCCGGTTCTGAACGGCAAGCTCGTGCTGTCTTCCTCGCCGGGCGGCTACTGCATCTGCCGAAAGGCGTGAGAGAACAAGCGGGGATAGTCGTTCATGACACAGGTCGACATCGTCAGCCTCAAGGACAATGCGGATCCGGCCAGGCGGCTCCGACTTCCGATCAGGGACGATAACGGCAGGCATGTGGGCGACCTGCAATGCATCGACAGGTCTATGCTCGACGAGCCCGGCCTGATCGACGATCTGACGACGTGGCGCAACCAGTCGATGCCGTTTTTCCTCACCCAGTTTAGCGCCACCGAGGAACGCACGCGGCGGTGGCTCGAAACCATCTCACTGCCCGCCGCCGACCGAATCCTGTTCGTCATTTGCGATCCCGGCGGAAACCGGTTCGGCAATTTCGGCATCTGCAACATCCAGCCCGGCTCGGCCGAATTCGACAACGTCATCCGCGGGCGGGCGAGCGATATCCGCAATCTGATGTTCCATTGCGGCATGGCACTGCTGGAGTGGATGTTCTCCGGGCTTGGGGTCGAAACCGCCGAGCTGCATGTGTTCTCCCACAATGAAAAAGCGATCGGCCTTTACAAGCGGCTGGGCTTTGCGGTGGCCGCAAACTTGCCGCTGCGGCGCACCGAGGAAGAAGGCGTGGTCAAATATTCGATCGTCGATCGATCGGAAGCAAATGCCGGCTTCGACTATCTGAGGATGGAGCTTCCGATCGAACGTTTCCGGCAGGCGCATCCAGCGGCTTTGCTGATCGCCTGAAGCGTCTTACCGCACCGGCTGATAGTGGCCGCGGAGCGGAACTTTGCCACCGGTGGTAACGAAGCCGTGGCGTTCGCAGACATACATCAGCGTCGGCATGCCGCCCGAGCGGAAGATCTCGTCATAGCGGCGGCGGACCTGGACGGTTTCGGTGCGGCAATTGTAGGATTCCTCTTCCTTCTTGTCCGGCTGCGCCTTGACGCCGGGAAGACCCTTATAGGGATAGAGAGGTTGAACGCCCGAATCATCAAGCGGCCGTAGCGGGCGACTTCCTGAAATAGCTTCTGATGACGGGATGGCTTGGCGCTCCTCGCAAACTGGAAGGACGTGCCCTCGGCCAAACCGGAATGTCCGAACGGCAAGCTGTTCCATTGCTCAACGTACGACCTGCGAAACGCGCGGCTGCCCGTTCCGACACCCCGTAAGCCTCGCACAAGAACGAAATCGGATACCGGGACAAGGATGAACATACGGCCGTTCCGCCTGTAAAGAGCCCGGGCGGCTCCGAGAGTGGTCGGTAAACCTGGCTAGACACTCTGGAGTTCGCTTGAGATGAAAGTCGTAATTCTCGCTGGTGACGTCGATCAAGGATGGCTTGATCGCCTTCCTCGAACAAGCCAAACGCAGTGGCAAGAAAGTCGCCGCCGATGGCGCGGCCGCCAAGGGCAACACGCTGCTAAATTTCTGTGGCGTCGGCACCGATCTCATCGAATATGTCGTCGACCGCAACCCGCACAAGCAGGGCCATTTCCTGCCTGGCTGCAAGCTGCAGATGTATACGCCTGAGAAGATGGAAGAAACCAAGAACGAGGTAGTTTTGGCAACAGCAGTGTCGGCAGTTGGGGCGGTCGCTTCGCCGTCGCCGTGCCTGAATTGACGGTGCTGGGATCAAGTTCATTCCGACCGCGGTTACGGGAGCCCTGGTCGTTGAAGTCGAGGAACGCGCCGATGATTGCGGGCTGTTTGCGCGAACCTTCTGTGCGGAAACTTTCGCCGCTGTCTGAGGTCTACGCACCGGAACTCTCACGCGGCTTCCGTTGGAATGACCCCTCATTTTCAATCCACTGGCCTTTCGAGCCCGTCACCATGAACGCTCGCGATTCCAGCTACGACCTCTACGACAGCGGAGAAAAATCGTGAGCGCCATAAAACTCAGCATCTGCCTGCCGACGTTCAACCGTGCGGTATTCCTCAACAAGGCGCTTGCCTATTTCGTCACCGACTACAAGATTCCATTTGAATATGAGATTGTGATCTCGGACAACGCCTCGACAGACAATACGCGGGAAATCGTGGATGCCTATATCAGCGAGGGGTTGCCGATCCGGTATTTCCGCCGCACGGAAAACCTTGGTTATGAACCAAACCTTTCCAGTGCGTTCCGTCACGCCCGCGGAGAGTACAACGTCTATCTCGCAGACGACGACATGCTCATCATTGACGGTATCGTCGACACGATCAAATATCTCGATGCAAATCCCGATGTTACCGCCTGCTATGCTCCATGGTATCTGCATGACGAAGTGCAGAAGGTCGACCAGACGCTGTTCTATACCGTGAAGGCCGACCGGAAATATGAGCGGCGGGACTTCCTCGGGGTTTTCGCCTTCCTCGTCGAAAGTCACGTCTTTCCCGAAATCGGCATCTATCGCGCATCCGCCCTGCGGTCTGCCTGGGTGCCGCGCTACTTTTCCTATTGGGCATTCTCCCATCTCGCGCACTATCTGGACCTAGGGGCAGTGACATTCCGCCAGAAGCCGTTCTATCGCGCCGTGACGGTGTCAACCATTCCACGCGATCGGCCGCAGGCCGGCAACGACGAACTGCTGACAGCGTGGGACCGCTATCGGGGCGGACTCGAATATTTCGTCAATCTCGGCGTCAAGCGTGGCGTGCTGCGTTTCGACCAGCAGTTCATCGCTCAGTACGAGTCGCTCATCAAGCACTTCACGCTGAACAGAATGGCTGTGGCGTTGCGCTTCTGGTTCGCAAGAAAGGAGTATCTCAGATCATATGAGCTCTATTCCCGGCTCTGCTTCGGTGGCTTCGGCGATCATCCCGACGTGACCGGGGTACAGGGCCAATTGCCGCTGATGGCGGCAGTGCAGACGCTTGCCTGGGCGACGAATTCCGCAGCGGAGGTGAATCGGCTCGTTCTTCACGGTATGGCAGATCCGGCGTCAATCGAGGGGCTACTCCGGGAACTGGGGCTGAGAGCCGACATCGAGGTCGTTTACGGGGGAAGCGAACCGTCTCCTTCAGAGCCTGAGCGTGCCGCCGTCTTCGTCCCAAATGCTGCAGATCGAATCATCTATCTACAGAAGGGCCATCCGCAAAACCTCGTCTTCAGTGAAGAAGACCTCATCCAGCCGCTGGCGATCTAACCTCGCCTGCCGGTCAAGCGGTATACAAGGAATATCCGATGCCTTTAATCGCCGATCCGACAAGCCGCATTTCGGCTCTCGCCGACATCGAGGAGAGCCAACGCGGAACCCGGTACGCAATCGGCGCGGGTTCGATCATCGACAGTTTCGTTAAGATCAAGCCTGCCGGCGGCTGCGGTGATCTCCTCATCGGCGAGCGCGTGGTGATAAATTCCGGCTGCGTTCTGTATACCGGCAATGGCATCGTCATCGGCGATGACTGCGCGATAGCGGCAAATTGCGTCCTTGCACCTGTCAATCACGAGTACAGCCGGCGCGACATGTTGATCCGCGACCAGCGATTCAAGCCATCGCGCGGCGGCATCGTCATCGGCAAGGATGTCTGGATCGGTGCGGGATGCGTTCTTCTTGACGGCGCCGTCGTGGAGGATGGAGCCGTGATCGGCGCCATGTCGCTCATTCGCGGCCACGTCGAAGCGTATTCGGTCAATATTGGTACGCCGCTGCGGCAGATCGGCTGGAGGCATTGAAATGGGCGAGCGCAGTACGGCCACGATCATAGGCTCGGGCGGCTTCATCGGACAGGCCCTCACGCGTCATTTGCAGGCCGCGGGCTGGACCTGCCACCTGCCCTCGCGCGACGTGGCTTGGCCGCAGTGTGGCGTTTTGCACGGCCATATCTTCTACTGTGCCGGGCTGACGGCGGATTTCGCACGACGGCCTGCGGATACGATCGAGGCCCATGTGAGCCTCGTGTCGCGTGTACTGCAATCGGAAAAATATGATTCGCTCGTCTATCTCTCGTCCACCAGGCTCTACGACGGCCTTCCTGCCGGCGTCGAAGCGACGGAAGATCTATGCTTCCCAGTCTCTCCGCGGAAACCGCGCCATCTTTACGATCTTTCGAAGCTCATGGGCGAAGCCGCCTGCCTTGCACTTGGCTCCGGACGTGCGCGGATTGCGCGGCTTGCCTCGGTCTATGACAGCCGCGGCGGCGATGACGGATTCCTACCGCAACTTCTCGACAAGATTGCCGTGACTCGACGCGGCGGAGAAATCCGCCTTGCCTCCTCGCCGGCATTCTCGCGGGACTACGTCCATATGGACGATGTCGTGGCGGGCCTCGTTCACATTGCAACCAAAGGCAAAGCCGATATCTACAATGTCGCATCCGGCAAGAACATCCGGAACGGCGCGCTGGCTTCCTTGATACAAGAAACAAGCGGAAGGCGCATCCGGTTCGAACCCGGGAATGTACCGGTCGATCCGCCTGTCATAGACGTCACACGCATGGCCGGCGAATTCGGCTGGCGCCCGGATTCGGTGGCCGGTAAACTTTCACCGCTGCTTTCCGGTTTGGACTGAAGGAGCGAAGATGGAGATCGTCAACCTGGAAGCCGGCAGGCTTGCGGCCTATTGCTGCGAACAGATCCGCAGGCTTATCCCGTTCGGCGACGAGACCGAATTCGGGCTCGTCGAAAAACACCTCCCCGAAGCGCTGCAAAGGCTCGATCACTGCGTCTCGAACGTCGCCATCTGGAAAGCCGGCCGCTTCGATATCCTGCATTCCTCGCAATACTGCATTTTCCTCTACTATCTCTCCAATACGATCTGGAAGCAGGAAAAGGCGACGGCGATATGCACCAAGCTGTTTCTGTTGAACAAGCAGTTGAATGCCATTGACGTGTTCTATGAAATCGAAATGCCCGAAATTTTCTTCATCGGTCATTCTGTGGGGATAGTTCTTGCCAAGGCTACCTACGGCAACCACCTCGTGCTCTATCAAAACTCGACCGTCGGAAAGAACAATGGCGTTGCGCCCGTGATTGAGGATGGCGTCATCCTCTATCCGAATACAGCGGTGATCGGCGGCAGCCGAGTGCGCGAGCGCAGCATCATTGCGCAGGGCGTAAGCGTCATAAATCGTGACACGGAGCCAAAAAGGATCGTTTATCAGGGAGCGGAAAACACGCTGGTGTTCAGGGAAAGCAGGCGCGACATTCTTTCCGACTTCTTCCGCAGCGTCTGACAGGTCCTACCCCTCACCGCACCGGCTGATAGTGGCCGCGGAGCGGAACTTTGCCACCGGTGGTAACGAAGCCGTCGCGTTCGCAGACATACATCAGCGTCGGCATGCCGCCCGAGCGGAAGATCTCGTCGTAACGGCGGCGGACCTGGACGGTTTCGGTGCGGCAATTGTAGGATTCCTCTTCCTTCTTGTCCGGCTGCGCCTTGACGCCGGGAAGACCCTTGTAGGGATAGAGGGGTTGAACGCCCGAATCGACGGATTTCGTCCAGTCGACGGCAAGGGCGGAGGCCGGGGCGAGGCCAGACACGGCGACGAGCGATATCAGAAGCATCATCAACAGCCGCATGGTAACTCTCCTGCCGGCTAGAGCGGTTCAGCTTTTCACGGAAACGCAGAACCGCTCTAACGTTTTGTTTTACCCAATTCCGGACGGAAAACCGCTTCGCACTTTTCCTGGAATTGCTCTATAGGCCGCTTCCCCGATGTAGGGAAACCGACGACCGTCATCAAGCGGCCGCAGCGGGTGACTTCCTGAAATAACTTCTGATGACGGGATGGCTGAAGAGGCCGGCGAGGATCGCAAAGCCGGCGCCGACGACGAAACCGGCGAGAAAACCGCCGATGATGCCGGCGACCAGCAGGATTTTCTTTCCCGGACCGTCGGCCTTGACCGGCGGCTCGGCCGGCGAGATGACGCGAATGTTACTCTGGTTGAGGCTCTGCTCCTCGCTCGTCTGGCTGGAGCGCTTCAGCACCGTCTCGTAGATATTGCGCGCCGCCGTCGCCTTGCGCTGCAATTCGTTCAATTCTACCTGCTTGTCGGACGAACTCGCGTGCAGCGCCTTCTGCACGGCAAGCTCCTTAGCAATGCTGTCCTCGGCGGCCTTGGCCTGCTCGTATTCGCCCCTTGCCGAGGTGGCGAGACGCTGCAATTCGCCCTTGATTTCGACTGATATGCTCTGCAGCGACGAGCGGGCCGCCTGCAGGCGCGGATGACGCGTGCCCATCTGGCTTTCGAGGCTGCCGACGGCGGCGGCCTGGGTGGCATATTGCTGACGCAGGCTGACGAGCGGCGAGGTGACGCCGCCCTCCATCTGGTTGCCGGCGACGATGTCCTCGACGCGGAGATTGGCGACGGCATCGGCGCGCGCCTTTGCCTGGATGGTCTTTTCCTGCGCGGTCACCAGCAGCGTGTTCAGCGAGACGAGCCGCTGATCGGAGATCAGGTTGCCTTCGGTCGCGGCCATGTCGTTGTCGGCGCGGAAGGTTTCGACGGCCTGCTCGGCTTCCAGCACCTTCTGGCGCAGGTCGTCGAGGCGTCCATCGAGCGTCGAGGAGGTGTTTTCGTAAATGCCGTTCGAGGCGCTGTTTTCTTCCTCGGTGAAGGAGGTGACGACCTGATTGGCAAGCCTTGCGGATTTTTCGGGATCGTTGGTCGTGGCAGCCAGCGAGACGACATAGGTGCTGGCCTCACGGGTAATAACAAGCGCCTTCTGCAGAGTGCCGATCACGGCGGCACCATCGGTCCGGCCGCCGGTGAATTCGGGGTCCTGGTCGAGCTTCATTGCTTCGGCGACGCGGCGCAGCACATTGCCCGAGGTCAGGATCTGCACTTGGCTGTCGATCAGCGCCGAGATCATTTCCGGCGAGGGACCCGACGATTGCGCTCCCGCATCGGCAAGGCCGATCTGGCGCGGGTCGAAATAGAGGCTGCTGACGGCGGTGAATTTCTGGGCGATGAGCGGCGCCATCGCCCCGCCGGCGAGGGCTCCGAGAAGCGCCAGGCCAAACACGATCAGCCGCCGGCTCCAGATCGCGGCGATACTCGAGCGGAGGTCGAGAAGCGGTGCGGCAGGTGCGAACGCTGCATTCGGCGGCGCGTCCACGACAGGCTGTTTTTCAGGCGGAGGAGCCGGACGCTCATATTGGCGGGTTTCCGCAATGCTTGCCGGCGGCACGAAGGGGGGCGGGGCGGGTTCGGGCGATGGCCGGACGAAATCATCCGGGCGGATGACAGGACTGCGCATGCGCACGCCTTCCGGCGCAGTCTGAGATGGCTCAAAACTGCGCCAGCCAGGGAGCCGGCTTACCCTGTTCCTGTCATACTGGTTCATACGCGCACTCGTGTCCTGCCCAGCGTGAAAGACTGAAGCCGAGGTGCCGATACTTTAGAAATTCTTAGCTAACGGACCGTTAAAATAAGCTCAGCGACGCCGATGTTGCGATTTGCCGCGATAGCGAGGATGGCCATGCAGACGACACGACATCTGACAGCGCTGCTGCTTGCAGCCGCTCTGATCCCGTCGCCGGCCCTTGCGACTGGTGCGCCCTGCTACCGCGGCGTCAATCTGTCCGGCGGCGAATATGGCGAGCGCGGCGGCATCTACGGCACCAACTACACCTATCCGAGCGAATCCACGATTGGCTATTTCGCCGAAAAAGGCATGACGATCGTCCGGCTGCCCTTCCGCTGGGAACGGCTGCAGCCGGCGCTCGGCGGGCGGCTCGACGAGGATGAGCTCAAGCGGATCAAAGATACGATCGGCCTGATCCGCAAACACGGCATGGCGGTTCTGCTCGACCCGCATAATTTCGGCTATTACGACAAGACCCAGGTCGGCACGGCGCCGGCGACGGATGCCGCCTTCGGGGATTTCTGGGCAAGGCTCGCCGTCGAATTCGCCAATCAGGATGGCGTTCTCTTCGGCCTGATGAACGAACCGCACGACATCAAGGCGACGGACTGGCTGGATGCCGCCAATGCCGCGATCCGCAGTATCCGCGCCGTCGGCGCGCGCAACCTCATCCTGGTGCCGGGCACGGCATGGAGTGGCGCGGGCAGCTGGGAAAAGGATGTGATCGGCGGCGCCAATGGCACGGTGATGCTCGGTGTGCGCGATCCGCTCGATTTCTACGCCTATGAGGTCCACCAGTATCTCGACGCCGACTCCTCCGGCACCCATCCGACCTGCGAAGGCTCGACTGCTGCGGTCGAGGCGATCGCTGGGGTAACCGCCTGGCTGAAGCGGAACCACAAGCGCGGCTTTCTCGGCGAATTCGGCGCCTCCGCCGACAAGGACTGCATGAGCGGGTTGACCGAAATCTACACCACCATGTCTGATAATAGCGATGTCTGGCTCGGCTGGTCCTATTGGGCCGCCGGCGATTGGTGGCCGGCGAACGAGCCGTTCAACGTCCAGCCGCGCGAAGGCCCTGAGCGGCCGCAGATGCGGCTTCTTGCCGAGGTGGCAAAAGCCGGTGCCGGCACTTGCTCCGCCATTAAGCCTGCGGGGAAATGAGCATGGCGGTCGTCGATCACAGGGCAGCGACATTCACTGTAGCCGGTAACCGGCTCGATGCCGCCGGCAGGGCATCGCGCACCGATCATACGGTGCTCTGGCTCGGCCTGCTCTCCGTGCTCTACAACGGCATTCTCGCCTTCATCAACCACAACATCGTGCCGCTCTCGATGACGCATGTCGCCGCCAGCGAAGGCCTGATCATGGCGAGCGCCATCATCTATATCCTGCACAAGGGCATCTACGAGACCGACCTGCCGGCCTTCCTGTTCCTGCTGTTCACGCTGATCGTGACCATCTATGTCAGCGTACTCAACCGCATGCTGTTCATCGATCACTTCCGCAACGTGCTGATCATCTTCTGCTTTACCGGACTCGGGGGCTGGAGCAACGAGAAAACGATGAAGCTCGCCTTTCGCTGGGCAAGCCTTGCCGTCATGATCTTCCTGATCTTCGAGATCGTCAGCGTGCCGTTCTACGTCAGCATCGTCCATCCGTCCGATTATTTCGCCAATACGCGCGGGCTGCTGCCGCTGAGCTACAACACGACGGGCCTCTTCCAAAACGCGCTCGGCTTTCCCGAGCGCTTCTCCTTCGGCATCATCGACCACCGTTCCTCCTCGATCTTCCTCGAGCAGGTGTCGCTTGCCAATTTCTGCGGCGTGATCGCCGTTTACCTGATTTCCATGTGGGAAAAGCTCGGCCGCGGGGACCGGTTGCTGATGATCGGCACGGCCGTGCTGATCCTGGTGACGAACGACACGCGCACAATGCTGATCTTCTGCTTTGCCTGCATCGTCGGCTATTTCATCTTCCCGAAGATCCCGAAGAATTTCAATCTGGCGCTGATGCCGCTGATCGTCGCCGCGGGCTTCCTCGTCTATGTCCTGAAACCCAACGCGACCGGCGACAATTTCACCGGCCGCATCAACCTGACGATGAAGAAGATCATGGAGCTCGATGCGCTCGCCGTCCTTGGGCTTGCGGTCGACCGGGTCGCGGAATTCGCCGACAGCGGCTATGTCTACCTGATCTACGCGGCGACGATCTTCGGCGTCATCGCCCTGTGGCTGTTCGTCTGCCTCTTTCCCGCCGGGCGCACGGCAGCGCAGCGGCGCTGCGCCCATTCACTTTCTCTTTTCATTTTTCTGAATATGATGATCGGAGGAACCGCGGTCTTCTCGATGAAGATCGCCGGTCTCCTCTGGTTCGTCGTCGGATATATGCGTTTCCACGACAGCCCGCGCATCCGGCAGGATCGTCCGGCAGATGTACTGAGTTGACCGCAGCGGCGCGGCTGAGACCGACGCCCGCGCGAGCCCGAGGGAGCAAGACGCTCGATGCTTGTCCAGCTTCAATATCTGCGCGCCATAGCGGCGCTGATGGTCGTCTATTTCCACGCGGTCTTGCAGCTTGCCAAGGTCAATCCCGCAGTCGACGCCACCGCCTTCGTCTATGGCGAAACCGGCGTCGACATCTTCTTCGTCTTGAGCGGGTTCGTAATGTGGCTGACGACGAGCGGACGCGCGATGAGCCCGATCGACTTCGCCCGGCGGCGCATCAAGAGAATCGTGCCGCTCTACTGGCTGGCAACGCTGTTTTCAGCGACGGTGGCGCTTGTGGCACCGTCATTGCTCAAATCGACGGTGTTCGACCTGCCGCATCTCATCGCCTCGCTGTTCTTCCTGCCATGGGCCAATCCTGCCGATCCGAGCACGATCACGCCGGTGGTCGTTCCGGGCTGGACGCTGAATTACGAAATGTTCTTCTACTTCGTCTTCGCGCTGCTATTGCCGCTACAGGAAGTACGGCGCATCCCGGCGATGTTTGCCGTCTTTGCCGTCATCCTGATCGCTTGCCGGCTGCTGCCGGAAACGACTATGACCCGGTTCTACCGCGAGCCGATCATGCTGGAATTCCTCGCCGGCGTCGTGCTCGGCTGGCTCTACGGACAGAAGGTGCTTCTGCCGAACCGCTGGGCCTGGGCGGCCCTTGCCATGGGCTTTGCGTTTCTCTCCATCAACGAGGCGCTGATGCCACCGGAAAGCCGGTTTTATGCCTGGGGAATCCCGGCGATCTTCATCGTCTACGGCGCGATCTCCATCGATTTTTCCAGGCTGCCGCTGATCGGATGGCTGAACTATCTCGGCGACTGCTCTTATAGCATCTATATCACCCACGCCTTCACACTGGCTTTTCTCAGGGTCGCCGCCGACCGCCTGCCGATCGGCATCCTGCAGCAGCCGGTGCTCTTCGTGATCCTCTCGCTGGTGCTCTCGTCGATCGGCGGTGCGATCATCCATGAGATCACCTCGCCGCGCCGCCGGAAGGTTGCGGTGGCGAGCCGGCCGCCTGCCTAAAGCGCGTCGAAGGCGAGAATACGCATCCAAGCGGCGCTGACGGTACAGTTTTTCGCGGAACTTCTCCTAAGCTTCAGACTGAAGCAATGACAGAACTTTCACAAACGTGATGGTTATCTTGCAATTTGTCGCATGGATGAAAGTGCGTCGGCCTATCCGCGGCCGGGGCTTTGATCTAAGCACAGCGGCGGCCTTGGAGAGGGAAGAGGGAAAGACATGACAAGTTACGTATTGACGGTATCCTGCAAGTCGACGCGCGGCATCGTGGCGGCGATTTCGAGCTATCTGGCCGAAAAGGGCTGCAATATCGTCGATAGTTCGCAGTTCGACGATCTCGATACCGGCAGGTTCTTCACGCGGGTCAGCTTCATCTCCGAGGAAGGCGTGCCGCTTGCCGAACTGAAGGAAGGCTTCGAGCCGATCTGCAAGCGGTTCGCCATGGATGCCGAGATCCATGACGGCAATGCACGCGTGAAGGTGTTGCTGATGGTATCGCGCTTCGGCCATTGTCTCAACGACCTGCTTTACCGCTGGAAGATCGGCGCGCTGCCGATCGACATCGTCGGCGTCGTCTCCAACCATTTCGACTACCAGAAGGTCGTGGTCAACCATGACATCCCCTTCCACCACATCAAGGTGACGAAGGAGAACAAGCTGCAGGCCGAAGGCCAGATCATGGATATCGTCGAACAGACGGGCACCGAGCTGATCGTGCTGGCGCGTTACATGCAGGTGCTTTCGGATGCGATGTGCCAGAAGATGTCTGGGAAGATCATCAACATCCACCATTCCTTCCTGCCGAGCTTCAAGGGCGCCAATCCTTACAAGCAAGCCTATCAACGCGGCGTGAAGCTGATCGGAGCAACGGCGCATTACGTCACCGCCGATCTCGACGAAGGCCCGATCATCGAGCAGGACACGGCGCGCATCACCCATGCGCAATCGCCCGACGACTATGTCTCGATCGGCCGCGATGTCGAAAGCCAGGTGCTGGCGCGCGCCATCCACGCCCATATCCATCACCGCACCTTCCTGAACGGCAACCGCACCGTGGTCTTCCCGGCCAGCCCCGGCGGCTACGCCTCCGAACGCATGGGGTAAGCGCCGCCAACATCTCTTTTGCTGGCAAATGAACAATCCCCGTTGCCTGCCAGCGGCAAGTACTTGATTATCGCCTTCAATAGGTAATCGAATCATGCTGCGGGAGGGGTGTCGTGACCGACGAGGCGCTTGTTGATCGCATGGCGCTGCCGCGCCCCGACGTGACCTCCAGCGACGCGGAAGAGATCCTCCTTGCTCATTACAGCCTCTCCGGCACGCTTGTCGAACTCGGCAGCCAGCAGGATAGGAACTATCGCGTCGATAGCGATCGTGGCCGCTACGTCCTGAAGATCTGCCATGCAGCCTACGAGACCCGCGAGCTCGAAGCACAGAATGCGGCGATCCATCATCTCAAAAGCAAGCAAGATGCGCCGCGCGTTCCGAAGGTGATCGCCACCAATGACGGGCGGGAGATCGTCGTCCTTACCGTGCGCGGGCAGGGTTATCAGGTCCGGCTGCTCGAATATCTGGAAGGCCAGGGGCTGACGGAGCTGACCTATCTGGCGCCGGCTTCCGTTGCAGCCCTCGGCGCGCTCTGCGCCAGGCTGGCGCAGGCGCTTGCCGATTTCGATCATCCCGGTCTCGACCGCAGCCTGCAATGGGACCTCAGACGGGCAGGTCCCGTTGCGGTGCAGCTGCTTTCGGCCATCACCGACAGCGCCGCGCGCGACCGGATTGCCAAGACCATGGTGATGGCTGTTCGCCGCATTCAGCCGTTGGCGCCGTCGCTTCGGCTGCAGGCCGTCCATCACGACGTCACCGGCGACAATGTCGTCGGCCACCGTGACGCCCGTGGCCATATCATCCCCGACGGGGTGATCGATTTCGGCGACATCATCCGCGGCTGGCTGGTCGGCGACCTCGCCGTCACCTGCGCTTCGCTGCTGCATCAGGCAGATGGCGACCCTTTTCATATCCTGCCCGCTGTCACCGCCTATCAGGCGATCTATCCGCTGAGCGACAAGGAACTGAAGGCGCTCTGGCCACTGATCGTCGCACGCGCGGTCATTCTCGTCGCCAGCGGCGAACAGCAGATTTCGGTCGATCCCGACAATGACTATGTCCGCGACAATCTCGACCGCGAGCGGGCGATCTTCGATACGGCGATGTCGGTTCCCTTCGATCTTATGGAAGCGGCGATCCTCAAGGCAGCCGGCGCAGATGTCGCCGCGCCGGAAACATCGGGATGGCTGCCGTTGCTGCCCGACATCGATCCCGCCGGAATCGCCTATGTCGATCTTGGGGTGCGGAGCCCGCATTTTTCCGCCGGCAACTGGCTAAATACCGACATGGACTGGCGGCTGCTTGCCCGCATGGCAGCCGAAAACGGTACGGCAGCGACGCGCTACGGCGAATATCGGCTTTCCCGCGCGGGAACTGCGAAGGCACAGGCGACCTGCGCCCTGCATGTCGACATATGCCTTGCCGCAGGCAGCGCGATTGCCGCGCCCTTTGCCGGCCGCATCGGCTGGAAGGACCAGCATCTGACGCTCGTCGGCGACAACATGACCCTGCATCTCGATGGGCTCGACCTCTCGGTCGAGGATGGAGCCGAGATTGCCGCCGGTGATCCGCTCGGCACGGTTTTCGGAGAGGCGCCGTCGCTCGGCGGGCTGCGCGTCCAGCTTTGCAGCGTCGCCGGTCTCGAACCGCCGCTCTTTGCCTCACCGCGCGCGGCGGCGGCCTGGTCGGTGCTCTGCCCTTCGCCTTCGTTGCTTCTCAGCCCGCAAGCGGATGCGCCGCAACCTGAAACCGCCGCGCTCTTCGCCAGGCGGCGGGCGCATCTCGCGACGCCGCAGAAGAATTACTATGCGGCACCGCCGCAAATCGAGCGCGGCTGGAAGGAGCATCTGTTCGATGTCGAGGGCCGCGCCTATCTCGACATGGTCAACAACGTCACCATTCTAGGCCATGGCCATCCCAAGTTCGCGGCGGCGATCGGCGCGCAATGGCTGAAGCTCAACACGAATTCGCGCTTCCACTATGGCGCGATCACGGAATTTTCCGAACGCCTCGCCGCCCTGTCGCCGGATGGGCTCGACGCGGTCTTCCTGGTCAACAGCGGCTCGGAGGCGAACGATCTGGCGCTTCGGCTCGCGCAAGCCCATAGCGGCGCGCGCAACATGCTCTGCCTGCTCGAAGCCTATCATGGCTGGTCGGCGGCAAGTGATGCCGTCTCCACCTCGATCGCCGACAATCCGCAGGCACCGACCACCCGGCCGGACTGGGTGCATGCCGTCGTTTCACCGAATACCTATCGCGGCGCATTCCGTGGTCCCGATACCGCGGCAGGCTATCTCAGCGAGGTAACGCCGGTGCTGGAGGCGATCGACGCCGGCGGCAACGGCCTTGCGGGCTTCATCTGCGAATCGGTCTACGGCAATGCCGGCGGCATTCCACTGCCGGACGGTTATCTCAGGGAAATCTATGCGCAAGTGCGCGCCCGCGGCGGCCTTTGCATCGCCGATGAGGTGCAGGTCGGTTATTCCAGGCTCGGACATTATTTCTGGGGCTTCGAGCAGCAGGGGGTCGTGCCCGATATCATCACCATCGCCAAGGGCATGGGCAACGGCCATCCGCTCGGCGCGGTCATCACCACGCGGGAGATCGCGCAATCGCTGGAGAAGAAAGGTTATTTCTTTTCCTCCACCGGCGGCAGCCCGGTCAGTTGCGTCGCCGGCATGACGGTGCTCGACGTCATGGCCGAGGAAAAGCTGCAGGAAAATGCCCGGACGGTCGGCGATCATCTGAAAGCGCGGCTCGCCGCGCTGATCGACCGCCATCCGATTGCAGGCGCCGTGCACGGCATGGGCCTCTATCTCGGCCTCGAATTCGTCCGCGACAGAACGACGCTGGAGCCGGCGACGGAAGAGACGGCTGCAATCTGCGACCGGCTTCTCGAACTCGGCGTCATCATGCAGCCGACCGGCGATCACCAAAATGTGCTGAAGATCAAACCACCGCTCTGCCTCAGCATCGACAGCGCCGATTTCTTCGCGGACACGCTGGAGAAGGTGCTCGAAGAAGGCTGGTGACACAGGGCTTCCAGCATTAACCAAATCGGTCATTTCGAGGCATGTCGATTTTTAATGAAACGGCCATTGCCTGATACAGCAAGGCTTCCTATGTCTGCCGCTGTGATCGATCGAACTTCCGATTCTGTCATGCGAATTTAACGAAGAGCTGATATGTTTCATTCTGTAAGTTCGGGCTGTGACGGAATGAATTTTTTCGAATCGTCGATATTTTGACACGTTTCGGAATATGTTTCTGACAGGCTGTCTGGTAATCTCTACCAAGTTAGTGGATTATCGAAGACAGCCTTCACCGGCCCCGGGCTCTACCGGGACCACTCAAGTGCAACGCCAACACAAGGAACGAGCATGATAGACATCGATATTCTCGCTGATCTCCTTGGGCGATCTGTGCTTGGCAATGACCGTCCGGGCGCCCTCTCCCGCCCGAACTGTCGAATGTGACGTTCGTCCTCCTTTCAACGGTACCAGACAAGTCAATTCGCCATGGCTGCGCATATCGTGCGGCAGGAGTTCTATCTATGAAGAAGCAAGTTATCGAATATGCAGGCGTTCCCGTCGGGATCGTCATTCCCGATGAAGACCGGCTGAAGTTCATCGCCGTGAAATTTCATGTCCACGACCTCGACGAGCAGCGTTTCGGCTCGCCGGACGAGGTGCGGCTGGCCATCCATGACCTGATGACCCGCCGTCATCCGAAGCCGCTTCATGCCTGAGGGCATGACGCCGCGATTAGAATTCACGGCTTTTCCCGATGTCCGACCGGTCCCGCCAAATGGGGCCGGTCTTGTTTTTTGAGGGCATTACAGCGCCGCGCGTCTTTATCAGACGCGCAAAGGACGCTGTAACACTTTGAATTGCTGCATAATTTTATCCTTAAATCGATTCCGATTTAAGGAATTATGCAGTACAGTCCTACCGGCCGCCTTTCCGTGATAAGGATCCGCCCTTGCCCGATCTTCTGAACCTCATCACCGACATCGAAGGCGTTTCCGTCGGCCATGCAACCGACCTTGCGCTCGGTTCCGGCGTCACGGTCATCGTCTTCGACGAACCGGCCGTCGCATCCGGCACGGTGCTCGGCGGTGCGCCCGGCGGGCGCGACACCGGCCTGCTCGATCCGTCGATGACCGTCAATGCCGTGGATGCCTTCGTGCTTTCCGGCGGCTCGGCTTTCGGGCTGGATGCCGCCGGCGGCGTGCAGGCGGGCCTGCGCGAACTCGGCCGCGGCTTTGCCGTCGGGTCGGTGCGCATTCCGATCGTGCCGCAGGCGATCCTGATGGACCTGCTGAACGGCGGCGACAAGGATTGGGGCCTTCACTCGCCCTATCGCGACATGGGTTATACGGCACTGCAGGCTGCGGCCAAGGGCACATTCGCGCTCGGCACGACAGGTGCCGGGACGGGAGCGACGACGGCCACCGTCAAGGGCGGGCTCGGCTCTGCCAGCGCCGTCAGCAGCGCCGGGCATCGCATCGCGGCGATCGTCGCCGTCAATGCGCTCGGTTCGGCAACGATCGGCGACGGGCCACATTTCTGGGCGGCACCCTTTGAAAAAGATGCGGAATTCGGCGGGCTCGGCATGCCTGCGGTGGCCGACCATCGGATGCGGCTCAAGGGCATGAACACGCCGGCAACGACGATCGGCGCAGTGGTGACCGATGCGCAGCTGACGAAGGCCGAGGCGCACCGGCTATCGCTTGCCGGCCATGACGGCCTTGCCAGGGCACTGCTGCCGGCGCACCTGCCGCTCGACGGCGATACCGTCTTTGCCGCTTCGACGGCTAGGTATCGAAGAGACGACATGGCAAGCCTGATGGAGCTTTGCCACCTTGCGACCATCGTCATGGCGCGGGCAATCGCCCGTGGCGTCTACGCGGCGACCGCCCTTCCGGTCGAGGGCGCGCAAAAGGCATGGCGCGACCGCTATCCGAATGGTCGTTGATTGAGATCTTTGTTTTTATGCCTGTCGCCCAAACCGCTGCGCACTTTTGGGCGACATGCATTAGGGTAGGAACCGGACCCCACAACGTGCCGAATGGCGGAGAGACGTGAATGCAGATCCGGGCGCTGATGTATTTCGACGAGCTGGTCAGGACCAATTCGATGCGCCAGGCGGCCGAGAACCTCAATGTCGCGCCGACGGCGATCAGTCGGCAGATCGAGAACCTCGAATATCATTTCGGCGCGCCGCTCGTCGAACGCAGCGCCCGCGGCGTCAAGCTGACGGCCGCCGGCGAGCTGCTTGCCGCCCGCGCCGGCCGGACGCTGCGCGAGCTCGATCATGTGCAGCAGTTGATCGAAGACCTGAAGGGCCTGCAGCGCGGCCGTGTCAGCATCTATGCCAATGGCGCCACCGTCGCCAATCTGTTGGCGCCTGCGCTTGCCGAATTCAGCCTGAAATATCCAAAACTGCGTTTTAACGTGACGATCACCAGCGCGCGGCAGGCGGTCGATGCCGTCAACAGCGCCGAGGCGGATATTGCGGTGACGCTTTTTGCGCCACCGATGTCCGGCACCAAGGTGCGGCTGCGCTCCGAGATCGGCTATGATCTCATCGCCACGCCGCAGCATCCGGCCGCAGCACTTTCCGAGATCCCGCTGAGGACGCTCGCCGACTACGCATTGGCGCTGCCGGATCAATCCTTCGGCTTCCGCCAGGCTTTCGACGCGCTGTTCGAGAAGGAGGGGTTGAGCCTCGATCCGGTCTTCGTCACCAGCTCGCTCGAAATGCTGAAGGAACTCGTGCTCAGCGGAGCTGCGGTCACGCTGCTGCCAGCGCTGACCGTCCGCCGCGAGATCGAAGCGGGTCAGCTCCTTGCCATTCCGCTGGCCGGCAAGACCGGCATTCGCACCCATGTCGATCTCTGCGTCGCGCCGGACCGGCAGCTGTCCTTCGCCGCGACGAAACTGCTCGACTTCATCGAGAGGTTCATGCGCGAGCGCACGAGCCGTCGGACCGATACGAAAGACTGACGCTTCGAGCTTGCATTGCCCGCGGATTTACGGTGTAGCTTTTTTGGCTACACTGAGCACACAAAATCGTCATTGTGTGTGCACTGGCATAGTGCCACTTTATTCGCAAAAGGCCTTCGCCATCGAGCATGGCCAGACAGGGGACATGATGATCAAGCTTTCGTTTGCGCCTTCGCGTTTCGTCCGGCGGCTTTCCCTGGGTGCCGCACTTTCGGCCGGCCTGGTGATAACGGCGATGACGCCGGCCGAGGCGGCGAAGACCACGCTCAATCTCGGCATGAGCGTCGAGCCGACCGGTCTCGACCCGACGATCGCGGCACCCGTCGCAATCGGCCAGGTGACCTGGCAAAACGTGTTCGAGGGCTTGGTGACGATCGACCAGGCCGGTAAGATCCAGCCGCAGCTGGCAAAAAGCTGGGAGATCTCTGCCGATGGCCTGACCTATACGTTCAAGCTGCAGACCGGCGTCAAATTCCATGATGGCGAGGCCTTCGATGCCGCGAGCGCCAAGTTTTCGCTCGACCGCGCCCGCGGCGCGGAATCGGTCAATCCGCAGAAGCGCTTCTTCGCCTCAATCGCCTCGATCGATACGCCCGATGCCGAAACGCTGGTGCTGCATCTCTCGGCCCCGACCGGCAGCCTGATCTACTGGCTCGGCTGGCCGGCCTCGGTGATGGTCGCACCGAAGACGGCTGCCGACGGCAAGACGACGCCAGTGGGGACCGGCCCGTTCAAATTCGCCAGCTGGGCGAAGGGCGACAAGGTCGAACTCGCCAGGAATGCCGATTACTGGAACAAGGATGCGGCTGCCAAGCTCGACAAGGTGACCTTCCGCTTCATCGCCGATCCGCAGGCGCAGGCGGCTGCGCTGAAATCCGGCGATCTCGACGCCTTTCCGGAATTTGCCGCACCGGAGCTGATGAGTTCCTTCGACGGCGATGCAAGGCTCGTCACCAGGATCGGCAATACCGAACTCAAGGTCGTTGCCGGCATGAACACTGCCAAGAAGCCATTCGACGACAAACGCGTCCGCCAGGCGCTGATGATGGCGATCGACCGCAAGACGGTAATCGACGGCGCATGGTCCGGCCTCGGCACACCGATCGGCAGCCACTACACGCCGAACGATCCGGGCTATCGGGACATGACAGGCGTGCTGCCCTACGACGTCGAGAAGGCGAAGGCGTTGCTTGCCGAAGCCGGCTACCCCAACGGCTTTACCTTTACGATCAAATCGCCGCAGATGGCCTATGCGCCGCGCAGTGCCCAGGTGATGCAGGCGATGTTTGCCGAAATCGGCGTGACGATGAATATCGAGCCGACCGAATTTCCGGCGAAATGGGTCCAGGACATCATGAAGGACCGCAATTTCGACATGACGATCGTTGCCCATGCCGAACCGCTCGACATCGATATCTACGCGCGCGATCCCTATTATTTCAACTATAAGAACCCTGCTTTCAACGCACTGATGAAGAAGGTCCAGGAGACCGTCGATCCTGCCACGCAGAATGCGATCTATGGCGAAGCGCAGAAGATCCTCGCCGAGGACGTGCCGGCGCTCTACCTCTTCGTCATGCCGAAACTCGGCGTCTGGGACAAAAAGCTGAAGGGCCTGTGGGAGAACGAGCCGATCCCTTCCAACGTGCTGTCTGGTGTTTCCTGGGACGAGTAGGCGGCGGGTTCGGGCGGATTGAGAGGCATGGAATGAGCGAAGGGAAGCCGCATAGCGAAACGCTCAATGCCGGTCGCAACCCCCGCGCCACATCGAAAGCGTGGCACGCATGATCCCACTCCTCGCCCGCCGCTTCGCCGGTCTCATCGTCACGCTGGTCGTTGTCTCGCTGCTGATCTTCGCCGTCATGGACCTTCTGCCCGGCGATCCCGCCTCGATCATGCTCGGCACCTCGGCAACACCGGAAACGCTTGCAGCGCTCCGTCACAGTCTCGGCCTCGACCAGCCGCTGTTGCTGCGCTACGGGCAATGGTTGGCCGGCGTGTTCTCCGGCGATCTCGGCAATTCCCTGACCTATGGCGTACCGGTCGCGGGGTTGATCGTCGAGCGGCTGGCGGTAACGCTGCCACTGGCGCTGATGGCGATCGTGCTTTCGGTGGCGATTGCCCTGCCGCTCGGCGTGCTGGCCGCCTCGCGCCGCGGCGGTGTCTTCGACGTCATCGCGACGCTGTTTTCGCAGATCAGCATCGCCGTGCCCGCCTTCTGGGTGGCGCTGCTGTTGATCATCCTGTTTTCGACGATGCTCGGGCTGATGCCGGCCGGCGGTTTCCCGGGCTGGAACGCCGGCCTCACGCCGGCATTGCAGGCGCTGATTATGCCCGCCGTCGCGCTGGCGATGCCGCAGGCGGGCGTGTTGACGCGGGTCGCGCGCTCGGCGGTGCTTGACACGATGCATGAGGATTTTGCCCGCACCGCGGTCGCCAAGGGGCTGTCACGCGGTGCGGTGCTGTGGCGCCATATCGTGCCGAATGCGTCGATCCCGATCCTGACGATGATCGGGCTGCAATTAACCTTTCTCGTCGCCGGCGCGGTGCTGGTGGAAAACGTCTTCAACCTGCCCGGGCTCGGACGGCTCGCCCTTCAGGCGCTCTCTCAGCGCGACATCATCGTCATGCAGGATGTCGTGCTGTTCTTCGCAGGCCTGGTCATTGTGATGAATTTCATCGTCGATCTCTCCTACCTGGCGATCGATCCCAGGATGAGAAAGGCGGCCTGACGCATGGCACCGATCGTGTCCACCGCCATCACCAGCCGCCGCCGGGTCTTTAGACTTAGCCGGCGAATGAACCTGATTGCAGGGGCCGTCATCATCGGCCTGCTGGTCGCCGTGGCGCTGCTGTCGCTCGTCTGGACGCCGCTGCCGCCAGCAAAAATGCAGATCATCCATAAATTGCAGCCGCCGCTCGCCTTCGGCCTGCTTGGCACGGACCAGTTCGGCCGCGATGTGCTTTCGATGCTGATGGCGGGATGCTGGAATTCACTGTCGATCGCCATCACAGCGGTTGCGATCGGCGGGACGCTCGGCTCGATATCAGGCATTTCGGCGGCGGCGATCCGCGGTCCTTTCGAGGCGTTGCTGATGCGCATCTGCGACGTCATCTTTGCGTTGCCGCCGATCCTGTCGGCCATGGTGCTTGGCGCTTTTCTCGGGCCAGGGCGGTTCACTGCGATCACCGCGATCGCCGTCTTCATGATCCCGGTCTTTGCCCGGGTGACGCTTGCGACCTCGCTGCAGGCCTGGAGCCGCGACTATGTGACGGCGGCGCGCGCCATCGGCAATACCCGCCTAACCATTTCGCTGCGCCATGTGCTGCCGAATATCATCAGCCAGATCATCGTGCATGGCGCGATCCAGCTGGGGCTGGCGATCCTCACCGAAGCGGGTCTCAGCTTCCTCGGGCTCGGCATGGCGCCGCCGGCGCCGACCTGGGGCCGGATGCTTGCCGATGCGCAAACCTATCTGGCGCTCGCCCCCTGGCTGGCGATCCTGCCCGGCCTTGCCATCGCGCTCACCGTCTTCGGCTTCAACATGCTCGGCGACGGTTTGCGCGATCTGCTCGACCCGCGCGAGGCGAGCCGCTGATGTCCTCCCAAGACGAAAAAGCCCGAAAGACCATCCCATGACCGAAACCGACCTTACCATCCACGAACTCAGGCAGCGCTTCGCCGATAAGAGCCTCTCTCCTCTCGAATACTGGGTCGCCCTCGAAGACCATATCGCCGCCTGGGAGCCGTCGATTTCGGCACTCTACCTCTACGATCCGGAATCGGCGCGCGCCCAGGCGAAAGCGTCGACGGAGCGCTGGGCGAAGGCAGAAACGCTGGGCCCCCTCGACGGCATCCCGGTGACGCTGAAGGAATTGATCGCCACGAAGGGCCAGCCGGTACCATCAGGCACCAGGGCAGTGGAACTCAAACCCGCGGACGCCGATGCGCCGGCCGCCGCCCGGTTGCGGGAAGACGGCGCGGTGATCTTCGCCAAGACCACCTGCCCCGATTACGGTATGCTGTCCTCCGGCCTTTCGAGCTTTCATCCTCTCAGCCGCAATCCCTGGAACACCACGCAGAATCCCGGCGGATCGAGTGCCGGGGCTTCCGCAGCGGCAGCGGCCGGTTACGGACCACTGCATATCGGCACCGATATCGGCGGTTCGGTGCGCCTTCCCGCCGGCTGGACCGGCATCTTCGGCTTCAAACCGAGCCATGGGCGCATTCCGGCCGATCCCTATTATGTCGGGCGTTGCGTCGGGCCGATGGCGCGCACCGTCGAGGATGCGGCCTTTTCGATGGCGACGCTGTCACGGCCGGACTGGCGCGACGGCACCAGCCTGCCGCCGAACGATTTCAACTGGATGGATCTCGATATCGACCTGTCGGGCATGAAGATCGGGTTGATGCTCGATGCCGGTTGCGGGCTTGCGGTGGACGACGAGATCAGGGCCGCGGTCGAAACGGCGGCGAAACAGTTCGAGGCGGCCGGCGCGACCATTCAATTGGTCCAGCCGGTGCTGACACGCGCGATGCTGGATGGGCTCGACAATTTCTGGCGGTCCCGGCTCTGGGGCGATATCGCCGATCTCGACGATAACAGGCGCGACAGCATCCTGCCCTATATCAGGGATTGGGCGAAGGGCGGCGCCGACATCCGCGGCGTCGATGCGGTCAGAGGCTTCAACCAGACGATCGAGATGCGCAAGAGCTGCGGACGGCTGTTCACCGAAGTCGACGCCCTGCTTTCGCCGACCAATCCGATCATCTCCTATCCGGCCGAATGGGCATCCCCGACCAATGATCCGGCCCTGCCGTTCGAGCATATCGGTTTCACGGTTCCGTGGAACATGTCGGAGCAGCCGGCCGCCTCGATCAACTGCGGTTTCTCCCGCTCAGGCATGCCGATCGGGTTGCAGATCGTCGGGCCGCGCTTCGACGACGTGCGGGTGCTGAGACTGTCGAAAGCCTTCGAGGACAGGACCGGCGGAGTGATATCCTGGCCGCAGCCTCCGATCGGCTGATCAACTGATCGGGCGGCGATAGCCGGTCGGTTGCTCGTAGAGCCAGCCGATGCGCTCGACCGCGGCCGCGAAATTCTCGCACGCCACCGTCATGCTGTGGCCGTTGGCGTGCAGGATGGTTTCCGGATTTTCGAAGACGGCGACATGACCCTTCCAGAATACCAGGTCGCCACGGCGGATTTCGGATCGGTCGATCGGCTGGCCCAGGCCTGCCGCCTGCATATCGGTGTCGCGTGGCGCAGCTCTGCCCGTCATCAGCATCGCCAGCTGGACGAGGCCGGAGCAATCGATGCCGAGGCCGGAACGTCCGCCCCAGAGATAGGGCGTTTCCAGGAAACGGGCGGCGATCTCCACGTAATCGGCGCCATCGAGCACGCCGATCGGCTGGACGTGCTTGGCGAAGATCGCCGTTCCGTCCTCGAGCACGAGGTAGCGATTGCCGCGCGCTTCCGCCTCACCGGCGACATGAATGCGGCTTCCCATCGACAGGATCGCCTGGTGGGGCATGCGCAGTTCCGGTTCGGGATAGAGGAAGGTGCGCTGGACGGTGACGATATGGGTCGGCGCCGGCCGGCCTTCCAAGAGCGCGTCTGCCTTTACATAACCGACATAGCCGTCCGAGGTGGCTTTCACCCAGCACCAGTCATCGGCGCGATCGAAAACTGTCACATCCTCGCCGAGAAGCAGTTCCGTGTCGATGCCGCGGGCCAGGTCCGGTTCAGGGCGCAAACCCACGACAGGAACGGCGACACGTGCCGGCGCGCCTTTCACAAAGCGCAACGCCTCGACCTTGCCTTCAAGGCCGGCTTCCGCCAGATCAGGACGGTAGGCATGCAGGCGGCGGTCGAGCATCGTCATTCGCATTCCTTTCAGATCCGCAACCGGCGGGCCTGATCTCGGATGAGATCGCCGAGCTTTTCCAGATAGAGCGCACCGCCGACAGTGCGCTTGATGATCACGTTGCGCCGGTCGGCATCGTCACGCACACGATCGACCAGGCCCATCTCGCCCATCGTATCCAAGGCGCGGGTAATGACCGGCTTGGTGACGTCAAGCGTGGCGGCAAGCCCGCGCACCGTGTGCGGCGGCGGCACCAGATAAATATGCAGCAGGATCGCCATCTGGCGCAACGTCAAATCGCGGTCATCGTGGCGGACCTGATCGAGCGCCGCGCCATGCCAGAGCCCCAGCGCCTGCGAGGCGGTCAGTTCGATCGGCACGGCCCCTCCGGAAGATCGTTACGCTAACGTTCCATTTTCCGGCAGTTGCCACGCACATGCAAGGGGCGGCAGAAATTGCCGCCCGGCAAGGTGAATAAAATTTTAACGATCGGCAGCAAGGCGCGGCGCGTGAACCGGGATCATGCCACGCGCCTCAGCGCCTACTTTGGCATGGCGTCAGCGCAGGCTCTCGCGGATATGGTGAAAGAGCGCGCGGATTGCCTGTGCTTCGCCACCACCAGGCGAATGCGGCCGTTCGGACTGGGCCCAGCCGTAGATGTCGAAATGCGCCCAGCTCTTCGCCTTGCTGACGAAACGCTTGAGGAAGAGGGCGGCGGTGATCGCCCCTGCCATGCCGCCGGCCGGCGCGTTGGTGAGGTCGGCGAACTTGGTGCGGATATCCTTTTCGTAGCCGGAATAGAGTGGCAGGCGCCAGATCGGATCGTCGGTTTCCAGGCTCGCTTCGGTGAGGTCATGCGCCAGATTGGCGTCATCGGTGAAGAAAGGCGGAAGATCCGGACCAAGCGCAACGCGGGCGGCGCCGGTCAGCGTCGCCATGTCGATCAGCAGCTCGGGCTCTTCCTCGTCGGCATAGGCAAGCGCATCGGCAAGGATCAAACGGCCTTCAGCGTCGGTATTGTCGATCTGGACGGTCAGGCCCTTGCGGCTCCGGTAGATGTCGCCGGGCCGGAAGGCATTGGACGAGATCGCGTTTTCGACGACGGGAACGATAACGCGCAGGTCGACCTTCAGCTTAGCGTCCATGATCATCAAGGCAAGTCCCATGACATTTGCCGCGCCGCCCATGTCCTTCTTCATCAGCAGCATGGAGGCGGCAGGCTTGATGTCGAGACCGCCGGTATCGAAGCAGACGCCCTTGCCGACGAGCGTCACCTTGCGATGGCCCTTCTTGCCCCAGCGCAACTCGAGAAGGCGCGGCGCATCGGCGCTGGCGCGGCCGACGGTATGGACGAGCGGGAAGTTCTGCGTGAGCAGATCGTCGCCTGATATAACCGACATCTCCGCCTTGTAGTGTGCGGCCAGGCCACGGAAAACGGCCTCGAGCTGGTTCGGCCCCATATCATTCGTCGGCGTATTGATGAGGTCGCGGGCGAGAAAGACGCCGGCGAGCTGGCGCTTGATGTCGGCGGCGTCGGCATCGCGGGGGATCATCAGCGTCGCCGCCGGCGATTTTTCGGTTTTGTAACGGTCGAAACGATAGCTGCCGAGGCCAAAGCCGAGGGCCAGGCGATTTGCCGTCAGCGGCGCGGTCTCGATGTGCCAGTCGCCGGCCGGCAACGCACGGGCGAGCCTGCCGGTGATGTAAGGCTGCTCGGATGGATTGGTGCCGAGGCCGTAAAGCGCGCCGCCGAGATGGCCTTCGGCCGTCGGGATCAGCAGCAGCGACCCGCTTTCGGCCTTGTAGCCTGCCCTGCGCGCCCAATTGAGCGCGATCGGATCAATCGTGCCGGTCTCGATATGGGCAGGCGTAACGGCAAAGATCGGCAGCGTCGAACCGCCCTTCGTGTTGAAAGGAGTCGGTCTCTCGATAAACTGATAGGGGGCCATGATTGTCCTTCGGCGGTCGCAAGGAATCGTTCCTTAACGGTCTGTTAGGGTTAACAGACTATTGCTGGAGCGAAGATTACGCGTCAAACCTTTCCCTGTTCCGCTTCGAGGTCAGGCGCCGATTTCGGAATCCAGGAACGCGCCATGCCTGCCTCGCTCACCACCACAATCACCAATCGTATCCTGCAGGGCGCTGCGGCATCGCTGCTCGTCCTGGCACTTGCCGGTTGCTCGACGACCAAGGACCGGATGACAACGGGCTCGGTGCCGAAACTCACCAAGCCGGTCGAAGAGATGGATGCGACCGAGCTGCGCTCGGCGACGGACCGGCTCGGCCAGGCCTATGAAAAGAACCCGCGCGATCCCGTCACCGGCGTCAACTACGCCAATCTGCTGCGCATGAACGGCCGCGACACGCAGGCGCTCGCCGTCATGCAGCAGGTGGCAATCGCCAATCCCGCAGACCGCAACGTGCTGGCTGCCTACGGCAAGGCACAGGCGGCGGCCGGTCAGTTTCAGCAGGCGCTCGATACGATCGGCCGCGCCCAGACGCCGGACCGTCCGGACTGGAAGCTGATCTCGGCCCAAGGCGCGATCCTCGACCAGATGGGCCGGGCAAGCGATGCCCGGCAGCGCTACCGCGACGCGCTCGACATCCAGCCGAACGAGCCCTCCATCCTTTCCAACCTCGGCATGTCCTACGTGCTGACCGGCGATCTGCGCACGGCGGAAACCTATCTGCGCTCCGCCGCCAGCCAGCCGATCGCCGACAGCCGCGTCAGGCAGAACCTTGCCCTCGTCGTCGGTCTGCAGGGGCGTTTCCCGGAAGCCGAGCAGATCGCCCGACGCGAACTTTCGCCGCAACAGGCCGATGCCAATGTCGCCTATCTCCGAGGCATGCTCTCGCAGCCAAATTCCTGGCAGAAACTCGCCGCCAAGGACAAGACGCCGCAAGCAGCAGGCGACAGCAACACCAATTGACCGAATCATCTCGTCGAGAGGCTTACACCTTCGGAGAGATCATGATGTAATTTAAAGAGTTAGCGCATGATGTCGTCCGAAAACTGCGCACACTTTTCGGCATCATGCTCTAGCGGGCGCTCAGGCCCGAAAGAATGAGACGCAAACCCAGGCCCCCCATGACGGCACCGGCGGCCCGGTCGATCCAGCCCTTGGCGGCAAGATAAAGACGCCGCGGATGGCGGGCCGAAAAGGCGACGGCCACGATCGAATACCATCCGGCCTCCACGGCAAAGACACCGAGCGGCAGCGCGACGATGAGATCGAGCGGCACCGTTCTCGGCAGAAGTGCCGCAAAGAGGCTGGCATAGACGATGATGGTTTTCGGGTTGCTGAGCTGGGTCAGCAGCGCAGTCATGAAGCTCAATCTCAGCGCGCGGTTGCCGTTGACGGCGTCAGAGACTTCGAGCGGCTGACCGGCGCTCCTCCAGATATTGACCGCGATATAGACGAGATAGGCGCCGCCTGCGACCTTCAGCAGGACATAGAGCCATTCGAACTGAGACAGCAGCGCCGTCAGCCCGGCAAGCGCCAGCACAGCAAAAACGACACCGCCGACGCCCATGCCGAGCGCGGCCGCAAGGCCATCCAGCCTTGAACGTGAGATGGCGATCCTGGAGACGACGACGAAGCTCGGGCCGGGGCTCATCGCGCCGACCGCCAGGGCTGCCATGATGCTGATGAAAATGCCGGCAGAAGACATCGAAAACCTCTCTCTTGGGATTGAACGCGCGCCAGGGGCACTGCGGTGCATCCGCGCTTGCCGATGATCGCCCATCCCGTTTACCAGCTATGTCGGCGGCGGTCACGCGTGTTTGAAGGCCGCAATCGGCCGACGGTCTTTGAGGCAACATCGCCTTCTACAGAGGCGGCATCCGCTTTCCGGGACTGGCGCAATCGTCAGAACTTGTCTGCCACCTGAATGCCGGCCGGACCGAGAATGACGGCGATCAGCACCGGCAGGAAGAACAGGATCATCGGCACTGTCAGTTTCGGCGGCAGGGCGGATGCCTTCTTTTCCGCCTCGTTCATGCGTTCGTCGCGCCCTTCCTGGGCGAGAACGCGCAGCGCCTGCGCGATCGGCGTGCCGTAGCGATCGGCCTGGACCAGCGCCTGCGTCACCGAGCGTACCAATTCGATCTGGGTGCGCGTGGCGAGATTTTCGAGCGCCACGCGGCGGTCAGGCAGGAAGGAGAGCTCGGCCGTGGTCAGCACCATCTCCTCGGCGAGCGCCGGCGACTGCTCGCCGAGCTCTTCCGACGCACGACGCATCGCGGCCTCGATCGAGATACCGGATTCGACACAGATCAGCATCAGGTCCAACGCATCCGGCCAGGCGCGCTTGATCGAGTGCTGACGCTTGCCCATGCGGTTCGAGATATAGATGTTCGGCGCGTAGAAGCCGAGATAACCGATGCCGATGACGGCGAAGAGGCGGATGCCCATGCCCCTTTCAGCGAGATTACCGAGGCCGAAGACCCAGAAGGCCGCTAGCGCCAGGAAAAGGAAAGGCAGCAGGAAACGCGCCACGAGGAAGCTATTCAGCGCATTCTCCGAGCGGAAACCGGCGGCGCGCAGCTTGTTGACCGTGTTTTCGTCTACCAGCGCCTTGCGCAGGTTGAAACGCTCGACGATCTGGCGGACCGAGCGGTTGTTCTGGCTCCTCAGCGAAGCCTTGCCGGCGCCGGTTTCCGCGTTCATGCGAGCGCGCTCACGGGCGCGGATCTGCTCGCGCTCGGTCGAAACGGCCTTCATGCGCTTTGTGAGGTCGCCGCGCTCGAAGAAGGGAACAGCGATCGTATAAAAAGTAGCGAAGACGGCGATCGCCACGAAAAGTGCGATCAGCATGCTCGGATTGGTGAGCGTTGCGGCAAGATCCTGCGACATGGTGCTTCCTTCCGGCTAGATATCAAAACTGACCATTTTGCGCATGACGAAAATGCCGATCGACATCCAGATTGCCGAGAAACCCATGATGAAATGGCCACGCGGATCGGTGAAAAGGATCATCATGTAGCTCGGCGACGTCAGGTAGACGAGGGTCGCGACGACGAAGGGCAGAGCGCCGATGATGTAGGCCGACGCCTTGGCTTCCATCGAGAGCGCGGTAACCTTGGCCTTCATCTTCCTGCGATCACGCAAGACCTTGGAGAGGTTGCCGATCGCTTCCGATAGATTGCCGCCGGCCTGTGACTGGATGGCGATGACGATGGCGAAGAAATTGACTTCCTGGAGCGGCATGTGGATCGTCATGCGGGCGCAGGCATCGGAAATGCTGAGACCCACCTGCTGCGCTTCAATGACCCGCCGGAACTCGCTCTTGACCGGCTCGGTGCCCTCGGTTGCGATAAGACGGATCGCATCATTGAGTGGCAGGCCCGATTTGATCGAGCGGATGATGACGTCAAGTGCATTGGGCAGCTCGTTGAGAAACTTGTTCTGGCGGCGCTTGATCAGGAAGCCGATGACCCAGCGCGGCAGGCCGAGACCGGCGACCACGGCGACACCGACCATGACCATCCACGATACACCAACGATGAAGGCCACGAGCAGCAGCACGGAGGCGAAGATGGCGCTGATGAGATAGAATTTCGCCACCGTGATCGTCAGGCCGGCCTGCACCAGCCGGGATTTCATCGACAGGGTTTTCTTGGTCTTTTCGTGCTGGCGCTTTTCCAGATCCTTCAGATTGTCCTGTACCGATTTACGGCGTTTCGACAGTTCTTGCACACGGTCACGGGCGGCCTTGACCTTAACCCGGTCGCTTTCGGCCGATTTGACGCGATTGATGCGGCTTGCCGATTTCTTGTCGGCTTCGATCTTCGAAAACAACAGGGCATAGGCGACCGCCGCCGCGGAGACGGCGGCGAGGACGACGATTGCCAACACTATCGGATCGAACCCGAACATCTCGCCTATTCCTTCGTTTTCGCTTCCATCGCGTCGAGGGCGGCGGCAAGACGCTTTTCCTCGTTGAAGTAGCGGGCGCGATCCCAGAAATGCGGCTTGCCGACGCCGGTCGACATGTGCCGGCCGATCAGGCGGCCGTTCGCATCCTCGCCTTCGATCTCGTAGCGCATCAGGTCCTGGGTGATGATGACGTCGCCTTCCATGCCGATCACCTCGGTGATCTGGGTGATGCGGCGCGAACCGTCGCGCAGGCGCGCCGCCTGAATGACGACGTCGACCGAGCTGGAAATGATCTCGCGCACCGTCTTTGCCGGCAGGGTGAAGCCGCCCATGGCGATCATCGATTCGATACGGCTCAGGCATTCGCGCGGCGTGTTGGCGTGGATGGTGCCCATCGAGCCGTCGTGACCGGTATTCATCGCCTGCAGCAGGTCGAAAACTTCAGGTCCGCGCACTTCGCCGACGATGATGCGCTCGGGACGCATACGCAGGCAATTCTTGACCAGATCGCGCATGGTGATCTCGCCCTCGCCTTCGATATTCGGCGGGCGCGTTTCGAGACGGACGACATGCGGCTGCTGCAGCTGCAGTTCGGCGGTATCCTCGCAGGTGATGACGCGCTCGTCCCTGTCGATATAGTTGGTGAGGCAGTTCAGAAGCGTCGTCTTGCCCGAGCCGGTGCCGCCTGAAATGACGACATTGCAGCGTACGCGCCCGATGATCTGCAGCACGGTTGCGCCTTCCGGCGTGATCGCACCGAAACGGACGAGCTGATCGAGCGTCAGTTTGTCCTTCTTGAACTTGCGGATGGTGAGCGCCGGCCCGTCGATCGACAGCGGCGGCGCGATGACGTTGACGCGCGAACCGTCCGGCAGGCGGGCGTCGCAGATCGGGCTGGATTCGTCGACGCGGCGGCCGACCTGGCTGACGATACGCTGGCAGATCGAGAGAAGCTGTGCATTGTCGCGGAAGCGAATCTCGGATTCGATCGTCTTGCCGCCGACTTCGATGAAAGTCTGGCCGGCGCCGTTGACCATGATGTCGGCGATGTCGTCACGCGCCAGCAACGGCTCCAGCGGGCCGTAGCCGAGGACGTCGTTGCAGATATCCTCAAGCAGCTCTTCCTGCTCGGAGATCGACATCGCAAAGTTCTTGATGGTGATGATGTCGTTGACGATGTCGCGGATTTCCTCGCGGGCGCTTTCGCCGTCGAGCTTGGAGAGCTGCGAGAGATCGATCGTGTCGATCAGCGCGGAAAAGACCTGCGCCTTGGTGTCGTAATATTCATCGGTGCGGGCCGGGCGCTTGCGCTGCGGCGTCTGCATCGGCGGCGGCGTCACCTGCTGGCGCAGGGGCTCGCGCGACGGTTCGACCAGAATGGAGGGGGAAGAGGCCGTAGGGACGGCGGCCGGAGCCGGCGGCGGCGGAGCAATCGCCCCCCCGACCTTTCCGGAACCTTCGTTTCCGCGTTTTCCAAACATGCCACTCGATCCAATCTGCTCGTTCTAGAGCATTTCCCGATCTCTCCGAGTCAAGGAAATGCACTATCTTTTTGTTTTCACGCAATTCCGGACGCAAAACCGCTGCACAGTTTTGCTGGAATTGCTCATCGTCTACTTGCGCTTCAGGAGGCCCAGCAGGCCGCCTTTCTTCGCCTTCTTGATCGCGACTCGGCCGGTGACGATGTGCGATATCTGCGAAAAGGTTTCCGCCGTCGGCGACTTCGGGTCGACTTCGGAAATCATCCGGCCACTGTTGGCGGCGTTGCCGAAAAGATTGATATCGAAGGGAATGATCGCGATCGGATCGATCTCCAGCGGCTCACAAAAATCCGACGGCGAAATCTCCGGCCGTTTCGGCATGCCAACCTGATTGAGGATGAGATGCGGCGGCCTGTCGTTCGGCCGCATCTTGCGCAGCGCGTCCAGCATGTTCTTGGCGTTGCGCAGATTGGCAAGATCGGGAACCGCTGCGATGACCACCTCGTCGACGCTCGACAGCACCGAGCGCGTCCATTCCGACCATGCATGCGGAACATCGAGCACGGTGACGGGCGCGCTGCGTTGCAGAACGTCGAGCACCGGCTGGAAGGCCTGGCCGTCGAAATCATAGGCACGGTCGAGCAGCGAGGGTGCGGCAAGCAGCGACAGATGCTCGGAGCATTTCGTCAGCAGGCGATCGAGGAAGACCTCGTCGAGACGATCGGGTGCGAAGACCGCTTCGGCGATGCCCTGGGCCGGATCCTGATCGAAGTCGATGTTCGCCGTGCCATAGGGCAGGTCGAGATCGGCGAGGATCGTCTCGGTGGAGAAGAGATTGGAAATGCCGAAGGCGCAATTATGCGCGATGGTCGAAGCGCCGGTGCCGCCCTTCGAGCCGATGAAGGCGATGCTACGGCCGAGCGGCTCGGCGTCCGGATCGACAAAGATCGAGGCCATCGCAGTGAGGATATCGGGCATGGCGACGGGCTGAACCATATATTCGGAAATGCCGTTGCGGATGAGTTCGCGATAAAGCCCGATATCGTTGTAATAGCCGATAATGACGACCTTGGTCGTCGGATCGCAGACGGCGGCGAGCGGCGCAAGTTCGCCTAGCAGGTTCGCGGCATTCGCCTTGGTCTCAAGGATGATGAGGTTCGGCGTCGGGGCGCCGGAAAACATATTAGCGGCAGCGGCGATGCCGCCGCTGGTGATGCGCATGCTGACTTTCGCGACGCGCCGATCATTGGCGCAGCGTTCCATGACATGCTGCAGGGCCTCGCTCTCGCAGAAAGCATGGACGGAGATGCGCGGCAGCGGCCGCATGTTTTCCAGATCCGCCATGCGCACCGCCTCCTCGGCGTTGCGAAGCTCGCTGGGATTCCTGATTTCGTATTCGATCGCGCTCATCGTCCCGTTCCGCCTCAGAAGCTACTGTCGCTGCCGACATCTTCGATCGTCGTCGTTGTCGTCCGGTATTCCTGGATGGCATTGTTACGCCGCTGCGCGTCAATCGGAGTCATGCCGCGGGGCGCCACCAGATCCTCCGGATTGGCGATCTGGGCGGCGAGGTTGTTCTGCGAGGCGCAGCCGAAATTATAGTAGTTCTGATTGGTCAAATCGTTCGAGATGTCCTTCGGCCACTGACCGCATTGCGTGGTGACCGCGGTGGTGCCGGTAAAGCTCAGCCGGATCGGCGCCGCATCGCCGGGACCGGCGGCCACATAGGAGGTGTTGACGATTTTCGAGCTTGCGATCCCCCTCGATGTCAGCTCGGCGCGAACCTGATTGCGCAGCTGATAGGCGGCCGCCGAATTGGCCGAGCCTTGCGGCGACAGCACGTAAACCGGGCCCGAGGCGCGCGAGATGTAGTTTGCGGCAAAGCCGCGGATGAGGTCGCGCTGGGCGATGGTCAGGCGGCGATCGGTGGAGGCGACGGGTATATCCACCGTCTGCTCCGCCTCTGTGACGATGATCGGGTGGCGGGCGCGGTAATCGTCCGGAATGCCGCCGGTCGTCAGTTGGTCATGCGGGCCGGCGCATCCAGAAAGTATCGCCGCCGACATGGCGACCGTCGCAAAAAGCGCCTTCGAGATTCCGAGGCGGGGTGTCGTCGCATTCATATGGGCCATCGCCTGATCTCTGTTTTCTGCCATCGCTGCCGCTCGCGCCCCGCTCATTTGTAGATGAACCCGATCGAGCCGTGGAACTGCGCATCGGCGACGGGCGCCTCGCGGCGGCCATAGACCTTGTTGACACGGTTGAGGAAGAAGGTCGCACCGTCATTCTCAGGGCTGAAATTGTCGTCCGGCCGGTTGAGCTGATTGCGCGCCACCGGGCGCACCAGATAGGGCGTTGCGATGATGACGAGTTCGGTTTCCTGACGCTCGAACCCCTTCTGGCGGAAGAGCGTCCCGAGCAGCGGGATCTTCGAAACGCCGGGTGTGCCGCCCATCGTCTGGGAAACATTATCGCGGATCAGGCCGGCGAGCGCGATCGAGCCGCCCGAGGGCAGTTCCACCGAGGTTTCCGCCGAACGGCGCTGATAGGTGGCATTGCCGCTGCCGGCTACCGGTTCGGAGACATTGGTCTTGATCTGCAGGCTGATGCGGCCCGACGACAGTACGACCGGTTTGAAGGCAAGGTTGATACCGTAGTTGAACGGGACGACAGTGACGTTGCCGTCGTTGTCGGTCGTCGAATAGAGCTGCTGGCCACCGGAATTGAAGGTCGCGGCCTGACCCGATATCGCCGTCAGCGTCGGTTCGGCGAGTGTCTTGACGACCTTGGCCTGCTCCAGCGCGTTGAGGTAGGTCGAGATGTCGTATTTGCCGATCGAGCTCTTGAAGAGCGCCGCCAGGCCGCCGCCGACCGTCGATGCGGCGCTGTCGGCGTTCGGACTGCCGAGCTGGGCGACCGTCATGCCGGAGGAATTGGAAACCAGATTGTCGAAGCCGAGCTGCTTCAGCACCTCGCGGCGGACCTCGGCGATCGTCACCTTGAGGGTGACCTGGTCCTCGCCCTCGATCTGCAGGAGGTTGACGACCTGCGAGCTCTGGCGACCTTCGGCAAAGAGCGCCACCGAGCTGTCGCCGCCGGTGCCGGATGCCGTTTCGGTTCTGGTCGTCGCCTCGCCGCCCTTCAGGAAAACCTGCGCCAGATCGGCCGCCTGTGTGGCATCCTGTGGCGTGCGCACCGTGCCGGTCAGCACGATGTTGTCGGAGACGATTTCGACGTTGATGTTGGAGTCGGGAATGAAGCGGCGGAGATTGACTTCGAGGCCGGAGACGTCGCGCTCGATCTCGATGTCGAGATTGACGATCTCCTGTCCGCCGGCGCCGAAGACGAAGATATTCGTCTGGCCGACCTTCTTGCCGAACAGGTAGATGCGCCGCGAGGTGCGGGTCACGGCATCGGCCATGGTCGGATCGGAGACGAGGATATCATGCGCGTCGTCCGGCAGATCGACGACGACGGCCTTGTTGAGACCGATCTTCAGCCGGCGATGGGCATTGGAGCCGGTCTGCGAGATCCGGACCAAGCTATCGGAATCGGCGCGCGCCTCGCCTGCGCCGAGAAGCGGGGCGAAAGAGGCCGGCACTATACCGGAGACGCCGACCGCCAGCGAAAGGCAGCCTGTCAGGAGAGGTCCGGCGCGCCGCGTTGAATTGCCCATTTGCACGTCCTCTACTCCGCCTTCGGCGCGGCGCCGGCGTCCGTGACGATGGCGCCCGATTTGATGACCTGGATGATCGCACTGCCGTTGTCGCCGCTCAGCAGATAGTCGGCGGCACTGGTATCCTGCTCCTGCGCATCGGCGACCGAGCGCAGCGCGAGCGACAGCCGGTCTGCCATTTGCTGGGCGACGGCAAGAACCTTCGTTTGATCGGGCGTGAGCTCGAGCGTCGCGGTCGTGCCGACCACCGATTTCGAGCCGTCGTCCTTTTCCTGGATCTGCTGGTCGATGGCGAGGACGCGGACATTGCTCAGCACGGTTTCGGTGATGAGCTTGTCGGACTCAGTGCCCTTGCGGACCATGATGACGTCGACGCGATCATTCGGCAGGATGAAACCGCCGGCACCGGTTGCCACCGATATCTCGGTCGCGACGGCGCGCTTGCCGGCCGGCAACAGCGAGGAGAGGATGCGGCTGCTGGAATCGGCGATCTTTTCCGGCCGGATCGGTTCACCTTCGAAGATCGGCAGACGCACGACGGCGCCCTGCAGATCCTTGATCGCATCCGGCTTGTCGGCTTCGGTGATGAGGCCGGGAACGACGCCGCCCTGCGGCCAGGCCATCCAGTGCACCGACTTCTCCTCCAGTCTTGCGCCGACCGACAGATTGGCGCTCGAGACGAGGATGTTGACGGTCGGTTCCTTCTCGATGACCGACTGGACCTGGGTAACGACACCGCCACTGCCCGCCATGCGCATTGCCAGGAGGCCGGCAAGGCCGGCTGCCGCCACGGCGACAGCTAGGATTATAAGGCGGGCCGGTTTCATCGATCATTCCTCAGGGCACGATATGTTCGCCCTGTAGAATGCTCAGCAATTGGTATAATTATGGTTAATGGAATGCTTACATTTTAAGTTAACGGGCATTTAAAATGCCGTTATTTCAGGCTTTCCAGCGCGGCGATGAAGAGCGGCGAGGAGGGAAAGGCCATGAAGCCGCCGATCGCGATCGCGATGCCGTAAGGAACCTTCTTGGCAAGCAGCAGCGAATTGGGGATGGGAAGGCCGATGGCCAATATCGTATTTGACTGTGACCGGATCAACAGGATCGCCAACGTGACCAAGCCGCCGATGGCACTGATATAGGCCAGAAAAGTCAGCAGAGCAGGCTCGCAACCGAACCAGAGCGCGGCCGCGCTCAAAAGTTTCGCATCTCCACCGCCCATCACATTGAGCGCAAACAGGGCAAAGCAAATGCCGAACACGATGGCGGCGCCCAGCGCATGCATTCCGATTGCCGGAAGAGCCACTCCACTCGATGGCGCCAACACGGCGAATGAAATCACCATGATCAACGATACCCTGTTCGGGATCGTCATCGTCAACAGATCGGATATGGCCGCAAAAGCAAGGCAGAGCGGAAAAATCAGAAGGATTGCGGCTACGATCATCTTCTCACCTGCCCAAATTCCTAAACGCCCACGCCCCAAGACAAATAGGCTCACGGCGGTTCGCTCGTGAGCCTGATCGTTCTAAACCAGAGCTACGGCTCCAGTTATTAAGGAGTGGTCTTCGTCGTAGCGTTGGTCAGCTTCGTACCGAGTCCAACGAACGTGTCGTTGAGCTTAGTGCCGAGCGTGGTGGCACCAGCCACGAGGGCTACGGAAATGAGGGCGGCGATCAGGCCGTATTCGATTGCGGTCGCGCCGGATTCATCCTTCAGAAAACGGCTAAAAAGCTTGGTCATGGTTACTCCTAACTCCAGTTGATGTTCAGCACGTCCGCCAACTGTTTGCCGTTGATCGGATGACTGCAACCTAGCGAATGGCCGTTTCCATCGGCTTAAGGAAAAGAGTTAACAACATGTGAACGAGACAACATGCCCCTGTAGAGTCAGTATTTTCTTACGAACTTCGCTCAATATTTAACGATATTCCTGGAATAACCGCTGTATTCATCCGGAAATAGCACATATTCTGCTTCCAACCGGGGCGTGCGCCGTCTTAAAGCCGTACCAAATCGGATCATTACGCTTCATCCCGGAACAGAGTGGTAGGCTTAAGGCTTCGTTCACCAATTTTTTCCATTCTATGCGGATTGCGCTGTGATCGTGAAAGAGGACCCAATGTCATCGAGCGGCAAAATCATTTTCTTTGCCGGCATGATCGCCGTTTTCGGTATTTCGGGAGTGTCCGCGGCCGCAGACGATGACATGCTGCGCGTCTATATGGATCACGCGCGCGTCTTGAAGCTCGATCGCCCTGTCAGCAAGGTGATTGTCGGCAATGCCGCCGTTGCCGATGCGACCGTGGCCGATGCCATGACCATCGTGCTCACGGGACGCAGCTTCGGCACCACCAATCTGGTGCTTCTCGATGCCGACGGCAACGCGATCCTCGACGAACGCATCCTGGTGTCGATCGACGAGGGCAATACGGTGCGCGTCTACCGGCAGACCCAGCGCTCCGTGCTATCCTGCACGCCGAACTGCGAGCAGCATGCGCAGCAGGCGGCCACCGGGGCAACCTCGCCCTAAGTGGCTACCTTCAGCTTTCTCGACCATTCGTTAAAATCGTCGTGTCAGGTTGAAACGGAAAATCAACGAACGGACCTTAGTCTGACGACTGGAAAATGTCGCTCGGGTCCAGGCAATGACGGTAATTGATCAGAAGACGGATAAGGGGCGCGCTTTTGTGCCGTTCCGTTTCTTACGGCTTCGCGCTCTCGCCCGCTCGCGCGAGGGTGCTGCGGCGATCGAATTCGCCCTGCTCGCCATTCCCTATTTCCTGGTGATTTTCGCAATCCTCGAAACTTTCGTCGCCTTCGCCGCCGAGGAACTCGTCTCCAACGGCGTGGATACGATGAGCCGCCGGATGCGAACCGGGCAGATCACCTATAATCTCGGCCGCACGACCGATATGAACCAGGCGCAATTCCGCCAGGCTTTCTGCGATGAGATCTCGATCCTGATCCGCTGCTCGGCGACCGAAGTCGCCACACCGAGCAAACTCTACCTGGATGTGCAGACGTTCAGCACCTTCTCGGCCATTCCGACGACGATCCCCAAGGTTTCCACCGACAAATATGCCGACATCAACCCGGCTGCCTTCAAATATACGCCGGGCGGCGCCGGCACGATCAACATGCTACGCGCCTATTATCGCTGGGAAATCATCACGGATCTGGTCCGGCCCTATATCACCACGATACGTCCCTCCGGCGGCTCGATGCCGAGCCAATATCTGATCGTCGGGACCGCGGCCTTCCAGAACGAGCAGTATCCATGATGGCGTTGCGCAACCCGTTCACCAGATTGGTCCTGACGGCGCGGCGGCTGGCCCGCGACCGCAAGGGCGCCGGCGCGATCGAATTCGCGATCCTCTTTCCTGTGCTCGTCATGCTCTATATCGGCGCTTTCGAGATCACGATCGGCCTCAGCGTCAGCAAGCGCGTGACACGCGCCGCAGGAACGGTGGCCGACCTCGTCACCCAGCAGCAATCCGTCACCAAGAGTGCGCTTGCGCAAATGCCGTCGGTCGCAAACGCAATCTTCCTGCCCTACAACACGACGTCGCTGACCATGAAGATCACCGGGATTAGCATCGACGCCGGCGCCAATGCGAAAGTGCTCTGGTCCTGGGCCCAAGACGGGACGGTGCCCTATGCCAAGAACGCCGCGGTGAGCGACGTGCCGACCGACATGAAGACGGCGAACAGCTTCCTTGTTCGTACCGAGGTCAGCATCCCCTATACGATGTTCCTGTTCGCGCCGAACTTCATGCCGGACGGCATGCGCACGATCACCATCAGCCGCAATTATTTCTACCGCCAGCGGCAAGGCGACTCGATCCCCTGCGGCGACTGCTGACGGCCCTTGCCCGCTCTTCTCTGCTGCATCACTCCCTCAATCGAAATCGATCAGGGAGTTATGCAGCGATTCAAAGTGTTACAGCGTCCTTTGCGCGTCTGAAAAAGACGCGCGGCGCTGTAATTTGCCAAGCCGGCCACAGCATTATATGGCTGGATCTCAGCCGCCTCCGACATTGCAGAGGCCGGCGATCGGCTCTCTCGGGTGTAAAATGGCGCGTGCCTTTCTTTTTGTTCTGGATTCCTTCGGCGTCGGCGGAGCGCCGGATGCGGCGGCCTATGGCGACGAGGGCGCCGATACGCTTGGCCATATCGCCGAGTTCTGCGCGGCCGGAGTCGCAGACCGCGCCGGATTGCGCGAAGGGCCGCTTTCTCTGCCCAATATGTCGGAACTCGGGCTGATGCACATCGCGCGCTCCGCCTCCGGCCGGTTTCCGGCCGGCATGCCCGTCCCGGAGAAGGTCTACGGCATTTATGGCGCCGCCACCGAAATTTCCCGCGGCAAGGATACGCCGTCGGGCCATTGGGAGATCGCGGGAACACCTGTCAGTTTCGATTGGGGTTATTTCCCAACGGAGGGAGACGCCTTTCCTCAGGAATTCATCGAGGCGCTGTGCAGGGAGGCTGGCGTGCCCGGCATCCTCGGCAACTGCCATGCCTCGGGAACGGAGATCATCGCCCGGCTCGGCGAGGAACATATCCGCACCGGCAAGCCGATCTGCTATACCTCCTCGGATTCGGTCTTCCAGGTCGCGGCGCACGAGGTGCATTTCGGCCTCGATCGTCTGCTCGCCTTCTGCCGTCTAGCCCGGGGGCTGCTCGATCCCTACAATATCGGCCGCGTCATCGCCCGGCCGTTTATTGGCCAGTCCGCCTCTACTTTCCAGCGCACCGGAAACCGGCGCGACTTCTCCGTGCTGCCGCCGGAGCCGACGCTGCTCGATCGGCTGATCGAACATGGCCGGCATGTGCATGCCGTGGGAAAGATCGGCGACATCTTCGCGCATCAGGGCATTTCCAGAGTCATCAAGGCGAATGGCAACGAGGCGCTGATGAAAGCGTCGCTCTCGGCGATCGACGAGGCTGAGGACGGCGATCTCGTTTTCACCAATTTCGTCGATTTCGACATGATCTACGGTCATCGCCGCGACGTGCCGGGTTATGCCGCGGCACTCGAAGCCTTCGATGCGCTCTTGCCCGAAGTCCACAAGAAACTGAAGCCCGGCGATCTCGTCGTGCTCACCGCCGACCATGGCTGCGATCCGACCTGGCGCGGCACCGACCATACGCGCGAGCGCGTGCCTGTCATCGCCTATGGCCCCGGCATCCGGTCGCGTTCAATCGGCGTGCGCCGCAGCTATGCCGATATCGGCGAGAGCATCGCCCGGCATCTCGGCATCCCGGCCGGACCACACGGAAGGAGTTTTCTGTGACATCGCATTTGAAGAAGGTCGAACTGCACTGCCATCTGGAGGGTGCGGCACCTCCAGCTCTGACCGCGGCGCAGGCACGGAAATATGGCGTCGACATCAGCGCTGAGCTTCGCGACGGCGCCTATGTCTGGCATGATTTCGCAAGCTTCCTCGAATGTTACGACAAGGTTTCCGAGGTCTACAAAACCGAGGAGGACTATGCGCTTCTGACCGAAACCTATCTCGACGAACTCGCCGGCATCGATACGATCTACAGCGAGCTCATCGTTTCGCCCGACCACGGCAAGCGCATCGGGCTGGGCGCCGATGCCTATATATCCGGTATCTGCGAAGGCATCCGGCGGGCCAGAGAAAAGAGCGGCATCGAAGCCCGGCTGATCGTCACCGGCGAGCGGCATTTCGGTCCGGAAAGCGTAATTGCTGCTGCCGAATATGCGGCGAAGGCGGACAATCCCTTGATTACCGGCTTCAACCTTGCCGGCGAAGAGCGCATGGGCCGTGTGGCCGACTATGCCCGCGCCTTCGATATCGCCCGCGATGCCGGCCTCGGGCTCACCATCCATGCCGGCGAGGTCTGCGGCGCCTTCAGTGTCGCCGACGCGCTCGATGCGGTGCGCCCCTCGCGCATTGGCCATGGTGTGCGCGCTATCGAGGATCTCGACCTAGTGAAGCGGCTTGCCGACCTCGGCACCGTGCTCGAGATCTGCCCGGGCTCCAATATCGCGCTCGGGGTGTTTCCCGATTTCGCGTCCCATCCGCTGCGGCGACTGAAGGAGGCAGGCGTGCGGGTGACGATCAGCTCGGACGATCCGCCATTCTTCTATACTTCACTGAAGCGGGAATATGAACTTGCCGCCGGAGCTTTCGGCTTCAGCGACGCCGAGATCGATGCGATGACGCGCACGGCGATCGAAGCGGCCTTCGTCGACGAGCAGACGCGCAAGGACTTGCTCGCCCGGCTTTAAAGACCCCAGAGAGACTGGGGAAGATCGACGCAAATTGGCCGCCACTCTTGCGGTCGGCCCAATTTCCGTGAAAGAAACATTCGATAGAAAGAATGAAAGGCTTCCCCATGGACGGCGTCACGGTCATCGATCATCCGCTTGTGCAGCACAAGCTCACCATCATGCGGCGCAAGGAGACATCGACGGGAAGTTTCCGGCGTTTGCTGCGCGAAATCTCGACGCTGCTCTGCTACGAAGTGACCCGCGATCTCGAACTGACGATGGAAACGATCGAGACGCCGCTGCAGACGATGGAATCGCCGATCCTCGAGGGCAAGAAGCTGGTCTTCGCCTCGATCCTGCGCGCCGGCAACGGGCTGCTCGAAGGCATGCTCGATCTCGTGCCGTCCGCCCGCGTCTCGCATATCGGCGTCTACCGCGACCACGAGACGCTGCAGCCGGTCGAATATTACTTCAAGGCGCCGGAGGACGTAGCCGAGCGGCTGATCATCGTCGTCGACCCGATGCTTGCGACCGGCAATTCCTCCATCGCGGCGATCGACAAGCTCAAGGAACGCGGCGCCCACAATATCCGCTTCCTCTGCCTGCTTGCCGCCCCGGAAGGCATCCGCAACTTTCGCGCCGCGCATCCCGATGTTCCCGTCTTCACCGCATCGATCGACAGTCATCTCAACGAGAAGGGCTACATCATGCCCGGCCTCGGCGATGCCGGCGACCGTATGTACGGCACCAAGTAATTTCAGCCTTCCTTTACCAAATCGAAAGACTTTACGGCCCGGAGATTCATTCCGGGCCTTTTGGTGTCGATCTTAGCAACTTGTCAGCACTTGAGGTTTAACAAGCTCGGAGCATGAGGCCCTGCATGAAGCCGGGTTTATACAGGAAGGATTTCTGTTTCATGCTCGTGCGTACCGTCCTATTCGCCAGCATCGCCGCGGTGCTCGCCACACAGGTGCCTTCCTTCTTCGGAAGCACCAGCCAGCAGCCCGCTGACGCCCTTTCCGCCAATTACGTATCGACCCAAACCGAGCAGCCGGTCGCACCGCAGCCGGTCTACGGCAGCAATGCGGTCCGCCTTCAGCCCGATGCGCAGGGCCACTATACCGGCAGCTTCAAGATCAACGGCAAGCCGGTGCATGGTCTGATCGATACCGGCGCCACCTATGTGGCGCTCAACGAGACGCTCGCCCGCCGACTGGGCTTCACCGCCAACCAGCTCGATTTCCGCTACGGGGTGAACACCGCGAACGGCCGGACGAAGGCCGCGCATGTGACGCTCGACCGGGTCGAGATCGGCGGCATTCGCGTGCGTGAGGTCGAAGCCTTCGTCCTGAAGGACGATGCGCTGACGACGACGCTGGTCGGTATGAGCTTCCTGCAGAAGCTCGCCTCCTATTCCGTCGCCGACGGTTCGCTCAGCCTCAAGCAGTAAACCGCGTCAGATCAGGCCCGCAATCACCGGTGTCAGCTCCGGCTTGTCCTCGGTGATGCGATAGTGCGCGGCAAGTGCCGCAGCTGCCCTTTCCGCCGCGGCTTCGTCGGCGGCGTGAACCAGCGCGATCGGTTCGCCGGCATTGACGCGGGTGCCGAGCGGCAGGAGTTCGGAAAAGCCGACGCGATGATCGATCCGGTCCGCGGGGTGGCGTCTTCCGCCGCCAAGATCGATGACACTGACCCCGATACCGCGCGCATCGCAGGCGGCTAGCCAGCCGGACCCGGCGGCCGGGACAGGTTTTTCCACAGGTGCCCTGGCCAGATATCGGTCGGGGTTTTCGATGAGATCGGCCGGGCCGCCGAGCATGGATACCATGCGCGCGAAGACCTCGGCCGCCTTTCCCGATGACAGCGCCCGACGCGCCATTCCCTCGGCTTCATCAGACGAGGCGGCGATACCGGATTTCACCAGCATTTCGGCGGCGAAAGCAAGAACGACGGTCTCAAGCCGCGTGTCCGCCTTTCTGCCGGCCAGGAAATCCAAGCAGTTGCGCATCTCGACGGCATTGCCGGCACTATCGGCGAGCGGTTGGTTCATGTCGGTGATCAGGGCCGAGGTCTTCACACCTGCGCCATTGGCCACCTCGACCAGCGACTGCGCCAGGATCTCCGCCTGGTCGCGGTCAGCCATGAAGGCGCCGTTGCCGACCTTGACGTCGAGCACCAGCGTCTCCAGCCCCGCCGCAAGTTTCTTCGAGAGGATCGACGCGGTGATGAGGGGAATGGAATCGACGGTGGCGGTCACGTCGCGCACGGCATAGAGCCTGCCGTCGGCGGGCGCCAAGGTGCCGGTCTGACCGATGATGGCACATCCCGCCTCCCTAACGACCTTGTGGAACAGGTCCGCGTCCGGGGTGATCATATAGCCGGGAATGGATTCGAGCTTATCCAGCGTGCCACCCGTGTGGCCGAGCCCGCGTCCGGAGATCATCGGAACGGCAAGGCCGCAGGCAGCAGCGATCGGCGCCAGCATCAGCGAAACATTGTCGCCGACGCCGCCGGTCGAATGTTTGTCGGCGATCGGGCGGTCGATATCGGCCCATTGCAGCCTGTCGCCGGAATCGGCCATCGCCAGCGTCAGGGCCACGGTTTCGGTCCGCGACATGCCCTTGAACCAGACCGCCATGGCGAATGCGCCGATCTGGCCTTCCGATAATTGGCCGGCAGCGAGCTCAGCGATGAAGGAGCTGATCTCGGCGGCGTCGAGTTCGTCGCCATCGCGCTTACGCCGGATGATCTCCTGCGGAATCATTTCAGTAGCCCGACGCCGCAGCCGGGGCCGACTGTGTTCCGCTCAGAACAGACAGGATATCGTCGAGCAGGTCGGAAGCGCCGAAGCGGAACGTCGACGGCATCGCCCAGTCCGGTGTCATGATGGTCTCGGCAAGGCTCAGATAGAGCGCGGCATCGGTCACCGAGCCGATGCCGCCTGATGGCTTGAAGCCGACCTTGCGTCCACTTTCACGAATGGCGCGGATCATGATGTCGGCGGCTTCGAGCGTCGCATTTACGGCGACCTTGCCGGTCGAGGTCTTGATGAAATCGGCGCCGGCTTCGATGGCGAGTTCGGAGGCACGGCGGATCAATGCGGCATCCTTCAGCTCGCCAGTCTCGATGATGACCTTCAGCAGGACGGCGCCGGCGCATTCGGCGCGCACGGCCTTGACCATGTCGGTCACCGCCTTCTCATTGCCGGCGAGCAACTTGCGGTAGGGGATGACGAGATCGATCTCATCGGCACCATCGGCAATCGCCTCGCGTGCTTCGGCAGCGACATCGGCTACTTCCATATCGCCGGAAGGGAGGTTGACGACGGTCGCGATACGCACGGCGTGCCCAGTGCCAAGGATAGTGCGGGCCTGAGCGACGAACCGCGGCCAGATGCAGATCGCAGCGCTAGTGCCGTAGGGCGTCTGCGCACGGGCGCATAGCGCGTCGATCTGCGCCTCGGTGCAATCATCCCTCAAATTGGTGAGATCGAGAAGAGAAAGGGCGACAGCCGCTGTCTCCCGGTTGGAATGGCTATTCATCTTCGCTTCCTCTAGATCATGAAGCCGCAAAGTATGCGCGGTTTCGGCACCATGTTCTAACTATTAGAACAGGATTCGGATTTTAGGCCGACCCGGCCTAAAATCATCCTGTTCCAGCCGCAATCATGTCTTTCAATATCGCGGCGAGACAGGCGCCGCCGATGGGCGCCATGTCCTTGGTTTCTTCATGGCTGAGCTCATTGCCGGTCATGCCTGCCCCATAGTTGGTGATAACGGAGGCGGCTGCAACCCTCAGGCCCAGCATTCTTGCGATGATGACCTCGGGCACCGTCGACATGCCGACGGCATCGGCGCCCAGGATGCGCGCCATACGGATTTCGGCCGGCGTTTCGAAGCTTGGGCCGGAGAACCACATATAGACACCCTGCGCCAGCTCGATTTTAAGCTTCGCCGCTGCCCTTCGCATCGCCGCGGCAAGGCCCGCATCATAGGCATTGGTCATGCCGACGAAACGATGATCGCTTTCCTCGCCGATCAGCGGGTTCATGCCGGAATAGTTGATGTGATCGGTGATCTGCATCACCGAACCGGGCGGCATGTCGTCGCGCAGCGATCCGGCCGAATTGGTCAGGATCAGCGCTTCGACGCCGAGCGCCTTCAGCACCTCGATCGGCAGGCGCATGGCATTGGCATCGCCCTTCTCGTAATAATGCACGCGGCCGGAGAGCATGACGACAGGCACGCCGCCGAGACGGCCGGTAACGACTTCGCCTGCATGGCCGGAGACGGCGCTGACGGGAAAGCCCGGCAGGTCGCGATAGGGAATACGGACGGCGCCCTCCAGCTGGCTAACAAGGGAACCGAGGCCGGAGCCGAGCACGATGCCGTGGCGCGGTTTGATGGCGCCGAGCAATGCGGCGAGCAGGTCGACCGTCGCCTTCATCCGAGTTCGGTCTCGAAGCTGAAGGGAAGAAGCTCTTCCATCGTCATGGTCTTCTTCACGCCCGCCTCATCGCAGAGGTAGATCTTCGTCTCCTTGGAGGCGAATTCGGAGATCTTCTGGCGGCAGCCGCCGCAGGGCGGGCAGAGCGGCAGTTTCTCGGCAATGACCGCCATTTCGACGATCGTCTTCGCGCCGCCCATGATCATGGCGCCGATCGCCGTCGGCTCGGCACACCATCCTTGCGGGAAGGAGAGGTTTTCGATGTTGGCGCCGGTATAAATCTTGCCGTCCTCGGCGCGGATCGCGGCGCCAACCGGGAATTTCGAATAGGGCGCATGGGCAAAGGCCATAGCGCCGCGGGCGGCTTCGAACAGATCGTGAGACATATCAACGCTCCTTCGTATAGGGCACACCGCCGGCTTTCGGCGGGGTCGCGACGCCGATGAAGCCGGCAAGCAGGACGCAGGTGAGGACATAGGGCAGCGCCTGGAAGACCTGAACCGGCACTTCGCCGATCAGCGGCACCTGCTTTCCCTGCATGAAATTTGCGAGCGCATCGAGAAAGCCGAAGAGCAGGCAGGCAAACATGACGGGCACCGGCTTCCACTTGGCAAAGACGAGAGCGGCGAGCGCGATGTAGCCCTTGCCGGCCGACATGTCCTTGATGAAGGCGGCGGACTGGGCGATGGCCAGATAGGTGCCGGCAAAGCCGCAGAGAATGCCGGCACACATGACGGCGCGGTAGCGCAGCCAGGCAACGGAAATACCTGCCGTATCGACCGCGCCCGGGTTCTCGCCGACGGCGCGAAGGCGCAGGCCGAAACGTGTGCGGTAAAGCACCCACCAGGAAAACGGCACGGCAAGAAAGGCGAGGTAGGTGAGGATATTGTTGCCGGATATGACATTGGCATAAAGCGGGCCGACGATCGGAATGTCGCGGGCGGCGTCGGCGCCTGGCAGGATGATCCGTGCGAAGCGCGAATCCGGCGACAGCTGTGGCGTGCGCCCGCCCTGGCCGAACCAGGCCTGGCCGAGCACGATGGTGATGCCGGCGATGAAGAAGTTGATCGCCACACCTGACACAATCTGGTTGCCGCGATTGGTGATGGAGGCAAAGCCATGCACCAGGCTCAGCGCCACCGAGCAGAGGATGCCGGCACCGAGACCGAGCCAGGCCGAATCGGTGAGATAGGCGACGCAGGCTGCGGCAAAGGCCGAGCCCAGCATCTTGCCCTCCAGGCCGATATCGAAAATGCCGGCGCGTTCCGAAAACAGACCGGCAAGGGCGGTGAAGATCAGCGGGATCGACAGGCGGATGGTCGAGCTCAGAACGTTGATAAGGATGTCGTAATAATCCATCGCCCGCTCCTTAACCGCGCTTGAACTGTTGGTAGAGGCGCACTATCGCAGGCCGGAACATATATTCCAGCGCGCCGGCAAAGAGGATCACCAGACCCTGGATGACCAGGATCATCTCGCGGGTGATATTCGGCATTTCGAAAGAGATCCAGTCGCCGCCCTGATAGAGGATACCGAAGAGGATCGCGGCCATGATGATGCCGAGCGGATGGTTGCGGCCCATCAGCGAGACCGCGATGCCGACGAAGCCGGCGCCGCCGACGAATTCCACCTGCAGACGGGCAGACGAGCCCATGACTGGATTCAGCGCCATCATGCCGGCGAGCGCGCCGGAGAGCAGCATGGCGATGATCACAGTGCGGGCATAGGGGATGCCGGCATAGGCCGCCGCCGTCGGGCTGACGCCCAGCGTGCGCATCTCGAAACCGAGCTTGGTGCGCCAGACGAGCAACCAGACGAGGTAGCTGACGACGAGCGCAATAATAAAGGAGACGTTGAACGGGGCAGCCCCCAGCTTGGCGCCGAACAGCTGCATGACCCAGCCGAGCTTCGGCAATTGGCCGCCTTGCAGGAAGGTACGGGTTTCCGGCGCCATCTTGCCCGGTACGATCAGCACATGCACAAGGAGGTACACCATCAGCGCTGCGCCGATATAATTGAACATGATCGTCGTGATGACGATATGGCTGCCGCGTTTTGCCTGCAGGAAAGCCGGGATGAAGGCCCAGGCTGCGCCGAACAGGCCGGCGCCGATCACCGCGATCGGCATCGTTACATACCATGGCACGTAGCGGTCGAGCGCCAGCGCCACCAGCGCGCAGCCGAGGCCGCCGAGATAGGCCTGGCCTTCGGAACCGATGTTGAAAAGTCCCGCATGGATCGCCACCGCGACGGAAAGGCCGGTGAAGATGAAGCTCGTCGCGTAATAGAGCGTAAAGCCGATGCCTTCGCCATTGCCGAGCGCGCCCTGGATCAGCAGTGACAGCGCATCGAGCGGGCTTTCACCGATCAGCCAGACGACGAAGCCGGAGATCAGGAAGGCGACAGTGAGGTTCAAAATCGGGATGAGGCCGTAGTTGATCCAGTTTGGTAGCGGAACGGAAGCAGTGCTCATAAAGGCCTCATGCGGCAATGCCGGCCATCATCAGGCCGAGGGTCTGTTCACCGGCATCGGGCGTCTTCTCGCCGACGACATGGCCGGCAAACATGACAAGGATACGGTCTGAAAGGGAGCGGATTTCATCGAGTTCGACGGAGACGAGCAGGATCGCCTTGCCCGCGTCGCGCATTTCGATGATCCGGCGGTGGATGAATTCGATGGCGCCGATATCGACGCCACGTGTCGGTTGGCCGATGATCAGCATCTTCGGATCGCGTTCGATCTCGCGGGCGACGACGATCTTCTGCTGGTTGCCGCCGGAGAAATTCGCCGTCTTCAGCCGCGGGTTGGGCGGGCGGATGTCGTATCTTTCGATCTTCTCCATCGCATCCTTGCGGATCGCTTCGAGATCGAGCAGAGGGCCTTTGCTGTAGGCCGGGTGGCGATGATAGCCGAGCACGGAATTTTCATATTCCTCGAATTTCAGCACCAGGCCCATATGGTGGCGATCTTCAGGAATATGCGCGAGGCCGAGATCACGCAGGCGGGCGGGATCAGCCTTGTCGATCGTCTGGCCGTCGAGCAGGATTTCGCCGGAGGTCGGCTTGCGGATGCCGGCAATCGCCTCCAGCAATTCGGACTGGCCATTGCCGGCGACACCGGCGATGCCGACGATCTCACCGGCGCGCACGTCGAAGGAGACGTTGTCGACCATGGTGACGCCGCGATTGTCCTTGACCGTGAGGTTGCGGACGGAGAGCACGGCGGCCCCAGGGTTTGCCTCGCCCTTCTGCACGCGCAGCAGCACGCGGCGGCCGACCATCAGTTCGGCGAGTTCCTCCACCGTCGTTTCCGCCGTCTTGCGGGTCGCGACCATTTCGCCGCGGCGCATGACCGAGACCGTATCGGTGATCGCCATGATCTCGCGCAGCTTGTGGGTGATGAGGATGATCGTCTTGCCCTGATCGCGCAGCACCTTGAGGATACGGAAGAGATGATCGGCTTCCGCCGGCGTCAGCACGCCCGTCGGCTCGTCGAGGATCAGGATCTCGGCGCCACGATACATGGCTTTCAGGATCTCGACACGCTGCTGCAGGCCGACCGGCAGCTCTTCGATCAGCGCGTCGGGATCGACCTCCAGGCCATATTCCGTTTCCAGCCGCTTGAGCTCGGCACGGGCCGATGCGACGCCCCTGGCCAGCAGCATGCCGCCTTCGGCGCCAAGCATGATGTTCTCGAGCACCGTGAAATTATCGACCAGCATGAAATGCTGGTGCACCATGCCGATGCCGGTGGCGATCGCCGCCTGGCTGTCGCGGATGGTGACCGGATTGCCGTTGACCAGGATCTCGCCGCTATCGGCATGGTAGAAACCGTAGATGATCGACATCAGGGTCGATTTGCCGGCACCGTTTTCGCCGATGATGCCGTGGATCGTTCCCTTGGCAACGCTCAGGTTGATGTCCTTGTTGGCGTGGACGGCACCGAATTTCTTATCGATGCCGACAAGCTCGATAGCGGGCTTATCTGTCACTGCAGACTCCAAATAAGAAAAGGGCGTATGGCGAAAATCCCCTCCGCCATACGCCCGATCTCAATCGTCGATCACATACGGGCGCGGATCACTTCGGGCAAGCGTTGTCCGAGGTGTAATCGTGAACCTTGACGGTTCCCGCGATGATATCGGCCTTGGCCTTGTCGACGGCAGCCTGCATTTCCGGTGTGATCAGCGACTTGTTGTTGTCGTCGATCGCGGCGCCGACACCGTCTTCCTTGACGCCGAGCGCCTGGACACCGCCGGTGAACTTGTCGTTCTTGGTGTCGTTGTAGGCATTGTAGACGGCGAGATCGACGCGCTTGACCATCGAAGTCAGGACCGAGCCCGGATGCAGATGGTTCTGGTTGGAGTCGACGCCGATCGACAGCTTCTTGTTGTCGGCGGCGGTCTGCAGAACGCCGAGACCGGTGGCGCCGGCTGCCGCATAAACGACGTCAGCGCCCTGGTCGATCTGGTTCTTGGCCAACTCGCCGCCGCGGACCGGGTCGTTCCAGGCAGCGCCCGTCGTGCCGGTCATGTTCTGGAACACTTCGATATCGGCCTTGACGGAGCGTGCGCCCTGCTCGTAGCCGCATTCGAACTTGCGGATCAGCGGGATGTCCATGCCGCCGACGAAGCCGACCTTGCCGGTCTTGGAGGCCATGCCGGCGAGAACGCCGACGAGGTAGGAACCTTCTTCTTCCTTGTAGACAACCGAGCGGACGTTCGGCTTGTCGACGACGGAGTCAACGATGATGAACTTGGTGTCCGGGAATTCGGCTGCAACCTTCTCGATGGCCGAGGTCCAGGCGAAGGAAACGGCAACCACCGGATTGAACCCGCGGCTTGCGAAGTTGCGGATGGCCTGTTCGCCCTGGGTGTCGCCCGTCGGCTCGAAGTCGCGATAGGCAATGCCGGTCTCGGTCTTGAACTTCTCGGCGCCGTTATACGCCGCCTCGTTGAAGGACTTATCGAACTTCCCGCCGGTGCCGTAAACCAGCGCCGGCTTGACATCGGCGGCAAGCGCCGTCGTCGACATGGCAGCCACGGCAAAGAGAGTGAGAAGGGATTTTTTCATTGTGCAGCCCTGTTGTTGCTATTCGTTAGGGGTCCTCCCGCAAGCCCTTTTCGGGCATGTCTGCGGAACCACCGACCTCCCCCCGGAGGCCTGGCTGCGCGCATCCTTGCATGGCTCACGGAAAAATTCACCAGAAATTTTTCAGGCGGTAAAGATTTGCAGTGATTGCCAAAAATCAGCTCTTCGGGACTGATTTTTGGACATCCTCTCCCTCAGAATGCGGATTTTCTAGCCAGTCCGGCGGTAAATACCTTGGTCGAAGAGCAGGCTACGCCACCTGGATTTCTCGCCGGATCGTGCCGGCAAAACCACCTTGCTATGCAGTGAAGCGACCGGCTACCGGCGGCTTCTTGTAGCCGATCATCCACAGAAGCAGCGCGATCACCAGGAAAACGGCAAAGGCCGGCTGGAGCATCAGCCACTGGAAGATGAGCGTGTAGAAACGCGGGTGGATATAATAGGAAAGGGAGGATTGCAGCGACGTCAGGGTTGTCGGGCTCACATCCTGCCAGGCATCGGAGATCGGCGTCATCACCACGGAGGACGCCGCAACCGATTGGATCGAATCGATGGTTCCGGCAATCACGGCCGCCGCAAGCGCGACAAGACTCGCCAGACGCAACAGGAAACGCATCAATTCCTCCGACGCTCGATATGCCGGACAATTCCGGCCGGCCGCGCCATTCTCCACCTTAGAGAATTACATAGTCATCGATGAGGTGAAGCACAATGGATGGGCCGAGGCGAGTTTTATCCGAAGAAGTCAAAAAACTGTTAGATTTAGGTTGATCGACGTAAATTCATCGGTATATATCGCGCCGTTCCGACGATTTGCTCCTATCCTAGGCGCGAACGCCCAATGGACAGGTGGCCGAGTGGTTTAAGGCGCACGCCTGGAACGCGTGTGTACGTGAAAGCGTACCGTGGGTTCGAATCCCACCCTGTCCGCCATGGTATCGATTTCGATATTCATCTTAAATCGTTGTCGACAACTGGCCGAAGCTGTCGGATCCCCAATCTACGTTCGTGGAAGACGTGCTCCACCTTCGTCATCGCCCGTCATCGCCAGCGCCGTGATCTCCGTGCCTTGGAAAACGCAGAGCGAACTCAAGTTCAGCACGTCGAAAGATTCCTGAATTTTTACCATGCGGCTTCACCGCCTCTTTGCACGTTTGGGTTTACCGTCTGCCAAAATCAAAAACAGAGGTAAAACAGGTGGAAGAACTTTCGGTAGAGTCGAAGATCATCAAATCCGTCTATTTCAGCCAGGAAGACGGACGACTGCGGATTTGTTTCAAGAATGGCGAGGAACGTCTGTTTGAAGGCGTTCCCTCCTCGGAAGTGCACGCAATGACGGTGGCGCCGTCTCCAGGCCATTATTATCTCGACCGGATCAGAACCCGGTTTCGCAGATTGGCAGCCTGAAAACCCGAGCCGATACCGCCAGCGCGCATTGCGGGATTGTGCGAGATCGGGACAAGGCCGGTGGATAGTAACCGGCTGTTAGCCCTCGATATCATCCGGGTTGGATCGCCGCTGTCGGAAAGCGGCAACGTGTCGGCGCTGCCGGCTTGTGCAAGGTCGGCCAGCCGGGAGGCTCGGCGGCGGACCCCAGCCAGGAAGCCGAGCCTCCCCGTCATGGGTCTAGTGGACCGTATGGTGAAAGGCATGGGCGGCTCTCGGACGCCGCCATGCTCTGTTTGTCTGATGAAATGGCCCGGAACGGCTGCGACCTCATCATCCCCTGAACTAGCGAATTGGGGCTAATCCTGTGAAAAACCCGAATTGTCGCATCCGGACTCGACAATGCTTTATTAGAATGATTGCATAAATCGGAATAAAGACGGGGGTAATGATGTTCGAGAATCTGCTTGAGATGCAGGAACGTGGCGCACGGGACCGTGCGCGTGGCCGCAGTCTGGCCGACAATCCGATGTCGAAGCCGGATATCCTGCCGATCGCCGACTTCCAGGAATGGTACTCGATGTTCGACGCCTGGCGCTTCGGTTGGTCGATCGAGGATGCGATGGCGGGGCACATCAATATGCCCCGGGATGGCGGCACATTGGCCCAAACCTACACCAGAACGGTCTGATCGATCCTGTCCTCGGCGCCGAAGAATTTCAGGTAGCGTTCGACCTCGGCCGGGTCGCCGGTCGCCTTCTGCGGGTTGTCGGAGAGCTTCACCGCCGGACGGCCGTTGGCGTCGCTGACCTTGCAGACGACGGAGATCGGGTTGAGGCCGGAGATCTCGATCGGCGCGCAGCCGGAAAAATCGTTCGTCAGGTTCGTGCCCCAGCCGAAGCTCATGCGCACGCGGCCTTCGAAATGCCGGTAGGTATCGATGATGGCGTCGACATCGAGGCCGTCGGAGAAGATCAGCAGCTTCTGGCGCGGATCGCGGCCCATCTTCTTCCACCAGTCGATAATCTTCTCGCCGCCTTCGATCGGCGGGGCACTGTCCGGGCGGAAGCCGGTCCAGTCGGCGACCCATTCCGGTGCGTCGCGCAGGAAAGCAGCGGTACCGAAGGCATCCGGCAGGACGATCAGAAGGTTGCCGCCATAGAGCTTGTTCCAGTCGCGCAGGATCTTGTAAGGCGCGTTGCGCAACTGCTCGTCGGTTTCGGCCAGGGCGGCAGCCACCATCGGCAGCTCGTGCGCATTGGTGCCGACGGCCTCGAGATCGGAATCCATAGCCAGCAATACGTTGCTGGTACCGGCAAAGGCCGGGCCGATGCCTTCCTTCAGCGCCTCGACGCACCAGCGCTGCCAGAGGAAACTGTGGCGGCGGCGAGTGCCGAAATCGGAGATACGCAGGCCCGGCAATTCCTTCAGCCGTTCGACCTTCGACCACATCTTCGCCTTGGCGCGAGCATAGAGCACATCGAGGGTGAATGGACCGAGCGCCTTCATCGCCGAGCGCGAGCGCAGCTCGTTGACGATGGCGAGCGCCGGGATTTCCCACATGGTGGTTTCCTTCCACGATCCGTGGAAATCCAGCACATACTGGCCGTCCTTCTTCGACAGCTCGTATTCGGGAAGCTGGAGATTGGAAAGCCAGGCAAGGAATTCCGGTTCGAAGATCTGCGCGCGACCATAGAAGCTGTTACCTGCAAGCCAGATCATTTCCTTCTTGGAAAGCCTCAGCGTGCGGGCATGATCGAGCTGTTCGCGCAGCTCGCCTTCGTCGAGCTCCTCGGCCAGACGCACCCGTTTGGTGCGGTTAATGAGGGTGAACGAAGCATTCACGTCCGGATAGAGCTTCCAGATCATCTGCAGCATCAAAAGCTTGTAGAAGTCGGTATCGATCAGGCTGCGGATGATCGGATCGAGTTTCCAGGCATGATTGTAGACGCGTCTTGCGATATCGGTCCTGGCCATCAAACTCCCGCCCCTGTCCACTCCGGTCAGGTGCTGCCAAATTCCCGGGTACTGCCAAGTTCCCAGCCGGCGCACAAAACCGGCTCGTGCGCCTTCTTATCGAAAAATCGGCGACTAAAGTCCAGACAAAACAATGAACGTCCCGCCGCAGTGTCGCGACGGGACGTGAACATGGTTTTGCTCACGATTATTGGGCCGGAGTTGCAGGCGCCACATTCGGAGCGGCCGGCGTGGTGTTCGGCGTTTCAGTTGGAACGGCAGTACCGTTCTGTGGCGTCGGCGCGGGAGCCGGAGCAGGCTGCTGCGACTGAAGCTGCTGACCCGGCTGTTGCGGTGCCACTTCGTCTGCCTCGCGATTACCCCAGATTTCGACCGGGATCCAAACCACGAAGGCAAGCACCAACGCGACGATCAGCACCGTCAGGATGCGATAACCCATGCGTCCCTGCCTTGCCTTCACCGGCGGGATCTGCTCTTCCTTGTGAAGCTTGCCGTCCGACTTTTCCCAGCGTGTTTCCGTCTGATGGGCCATCATCGTCTCCTTCCGCTGTCTTGACGGGCCGATCCGGCCGCGAAGAATTTCCGCTAAGGAAACGGGTGGCTGTCTGGAAGGTTCCGAAACCTCAATAGCCGGCGGCGCGGTCGACCACGAATTGCAGCGGCTCGCCGCGCTCGAAGCGGGCGATCTGCGTCTCGACATGACGGAACAGCGCGTTTTCTTCAGAGACGGCCGCGTCGTGCGGCGTGATGAAGACGTTCTGCAATTCCCACAACGGGTTGTCTGATGCAAGCGGCTCCGCCTCAAAGACATCGAGGGAAGCGCCGCCGAGGGTGCCGTCACGGATGGCGGAGACGATATCGGCCTCGACCTGGCTCTTGCCGCGGCCGGCATTGATGAAGACCGGCCGCCCGAGCGCGCCGTTGCGGCGCAGCTTTGCAAACAGCCCGGCGTCATAGAAGCCTGATGTTTCAGGCGTCAGCGGCAGCAGGCCGACGAGGATGTCAGTCCTTGCGAGGAAGCTGTCAAACTCGCTGGCATCGAAGGTTTCGACGCCGTCGATCTGCTTGCGGCTGCGCGACCACCCGATGACGTTGAACCCCATCACTCTCAGCTTGGCGACCGCATCCTGCCCAAGAATGCCGAGACCCATGACGCCGACCGTCACTTCTGCCGCCTCCGGCGCGATCAGCTTGGCCCACTCACGCTGCCGCTGGTGGCTGTCATGGGTGTATTGCCCGCGCAGATGCATCAGGCATTGCATGACCACCCATTCGCTCATGCGGGTCGTCAGGCTGCGGTCGACGAAGCGGACGATCGGGATCTCGGGCAGGCCGTCCATGCCGATAATATGGTCGACGCCGGCGCCGCCGGAGAAGATCACTTTCAGGTTCGGCGCCCGTTTGAAGAGATCGGCATCCGGCTTCCAGAGAAGCGCGTATTCGACGTCGCGGAGATCGCGTGTCCGATCGGCCGGATCGGCGAGATTGATGCTGCCGCGGTCGGCGAAGGCCGTCTTCAGTACGCGGGCGACGCCTTCGGGATTGAACTTGATATCGACGAGAACGGGAGGAGTTGCGGGCATGATCTTCTTTTATTGCTGTACGGCGGGTGTCGGCACCGCCTCGATGTTGAAAGCGGCGGCCATCAGCGCCCTGGTGTAATCGTCCTTCGGCGCGCGGAAGATTTCCGCCGACGGTCCCTGCTCCACTACCTTGCCGAAACGCATGACGATGACGTCGTTGGCGAGCGCCTTCACTACCTTCAGGTCGTGGCTGATGAAGAGATAGGCGAGATCGTGCTTCTTCTGCAGATCGCGCAGGAGATCGACCACCTGGGCCTGCACGCTCATGTCGAGCGCGGAGGTCGGTTCGTCAAGCATGACGAAGCGTGGTTTCAGCACCATGGCCCGGGCAATGGCGATGCGCTGGCGCTGGCCGCCGGAGAATTCGTGCGGGTAACGCCAGCGGGTCAGGGGATCGAGACCCACCTCCTCCAGCGCCCAGCAGACGCGCTGATCGCGTTCTTCTGATGTCAGCGAGCGCTCATGCACCTTCAGCCCTTCGGCGACGATATCGCCGACCGACATGCGGGGGCTGAGCGATCCATAGGGATCCTGAAAGACGACCTGCAGCTGGTTGCGCAGCGGCCGCATCTCGCTGAATGAATAGCCGGCTATATCCTTGCCGACAAAGGCAATTCGTCCTTGCGAGGAGATCAGCCGCGTGAGCGCCAGGCCGAGCGTTGTCTTGCCGGAACCGGATTCGCCGACGACGCCGAGGGTCTGGCCGGCGCGCAGCGAAAGATCGATGCCATCGACGGCCTTCACGTGATCGACAACGCGGCGCATCAGCCCCGCTTTGATCGGGAACCAGACGCGGATATCCGAACCTTCCATCACCAATGGTTTCGACGGATCGGCAAGCGGCGGCTCGCCGCGCGGTTCGGAAGCGAGAAGGTGGCGGGTATAGTCGTGCTTGGGATTGGCGAAGACCTCCGCGACCGTCCCGGTTTCGACGATCTTGCCCTTGGTCATGACGCAGACCCGATCGGCGAATTTGCGGACGATGCCGAGATCATGAGTGATGAACAGCAGCGACATGCCGTGGACGGCCTTCAACTGCCGGAGCAATTCGAGGATCTGCGCCTGCACGGTGACGTCAAGCGCCGTGGTGGGCTCGTCGGCGATCAGTAATTCTGGCCGGTTGGCGAGCGCCATGGCGATCATGACGCGCTGGCGCTGGCCACCTGACAGTTCGTGCGGATAGGCCTTCAACCGCTTTTCCGGTTCGCGGATGCCGACCTGGTTCAGCAATTCCAGCACGCGCTCACGCGCCGGCTGGCCGGTAAGGCCCTGGTGCAGGGCTAGGATCTCGGCGATCTGCTTCTCGATCGTATGAAGCGGATTGAGCGAGGTCATCGGCTCCTGGAAGATCATGGTGATGTCGTTGCCGCGCACTTCGCGCAGCGCCCGCTCCGACGCCTTCAGAAGGTCCTTGCCCTTGAAGAGGATTTCGCCGGAGGGATGGCTTGCGGAGGGATAGGGCAAAAGCCGCAGGATCGAATTGGCCGAGACCGATTTGCCGGAGCCGGATTCGCCGACGAGCGCAACGACCTCGCCTTTGGCGATATCGAAAGAAATGTGATCAACGGCAAGCGAGGTTTCGCCGCCCTGATGAAAGGCAACAGAGAGATCGCGGACGGAAAGCAACGGTTCTGTCATGTCACTCATTGAAACGTCTTCCTCGGATCGAAGGCATCGCGCACGGCTTCGCCGATGAAAATCAGCAGGGAAAGCATGATCGACATGGTGAAGAAGGCCGTCAGCCCGAGCCACGGCGCCTGCAGATTGGTCTTGCCCTGAGCGATCATCTCACCGAGCGAGGGGGAGCCTGGCGGCATGCCGAAGCCGAGGAAATCGAGCGAGGTCAGCGTCGTGATCGAGCCGGACAGGATGAAGGGCAGGAAGGTCAGCGTCGCGACCATGGCGTTCGGCAGCATGTGCCGCCACATGATGGTGCGGTTGTTGACGCCGAGCGCGCGGGCGGCGCGGACATATTCGAAATTGCGGGCGCGCAGGAATTCGGCGCGCACGATGCCGACGAAACCGACCCAGGAAAAGAGCAGCATGATGCCGAGCAGCACGAAGAAGCCTGGCGGCAGAATGGCGGCGATGATCAGCAGGATGTAAAGCACCGGCATCGACGACCAGATTTCGATGAGACGCTGCAGCAGGAGGTCGGTCCAGCCGCCGAAATAGCCCTGCACCGCACCTGCCGTGACGCCGATGATCGCCGAGCAGATGGTGAGCGCCAGGCCAAAGAGCACCGATATGCGGAAACCATAGATGACGCGGGCGAGCACGTCTCGGGCCTGGTCATCGGTGCCGAGCCAGTTGAGATTGCCGAGGGTGCAGGCGGGATCGTTCATCCCTTGCGGATAGCCGGCGCAGCGCTCCTCCTTCGTCATCAGCCAGAACGGGGCGGTGGGCGCCGAATGCGGAATGTTCGAATTGACCGAGCGGTAGGAATAACGGATCGGCGGCCAGATCATCCAGCCATTGGCGTTGATCTCGTCGGCAATGACGGAGGAGCGGTAGTCGGTTTCTGCGAGGAAGCCGCCGAACTTCTCCTCGGGATAGTCGATCAGCACGGGAAACAGGATTTCGCCCTTGTAGGAGGCGATGACCGGGCGGTCGTTGGCAAGGAATTCTGCAAACAGGCTTAGCCCGAACAGCAGCAGGAACAGCCACAGCGACCAGTAGCCGCGGCCGTTCGCCCGGAAATTCTTCCAGCGACGGATGTTGGTCGGCGACAGCAGCCCCTTGCGCGGCGGCTTGACGGGGGTTGCAGTGACAGGATTTGCGGCGGCGTCCATCAGACATCCCTCCGCTCGAAATCGATGCGCGGATCGATCCAGGTGTAGATCAGGTCCGAAATCAAGCTGACGAACAGACCGAGCAGCGAGAAGATGTAGAGTGTGGCGAAGACGATCGGATAATCCCGGTTGACCACAGAGAGATAGCCGAGACGGCCGAGGCCATCGAGCGAGAAGATATTTTCGATCAGCAGCGATCCGGTGAAGAAGGCGGAGATGAAGGCGCCGGGGAAACCGGCGATGATGATCAGCATGGCATTGCGGAAAATATGGCCGTAAAGCACCTGCCGCTCATTCAGACCCTTGGCGCGGGCGGTGACGACATACTGCTTCTTGATTTCCTCGATGAAGGAATTCTTGGTCAAAAGCGTCGTCGTCGCGAAGGCTGCAAGCGAAAGCGAGATCAGCGGCAGGGTGAGGTGCCAGAAATAATCGAGCGGCTTCTGCCACCAGGCGAGCTGATCGAAATTGTCGGAAACCAGGCCGCGCAGCGGAAACCAATCGTAGAAGGAGCCGCCGGCGAAAAGCACGATCAGCAGAATGCCAAAGAGGAAGCTCGGCACTGCGTAGCCGACGACGATGACACCCGAGGTCCAGACGTCGAAGGTCGATCCGTCCTTGACCGCCTTGCGAATGCCGAGCGGGATGGAGATCGCATAGGAGAAGATCAGGATCCAGATGCCGAGCGAGATCGACACCGGCAGCTTCTCCTTGATGAGGTCGAGCACGGAGGTGTTGCGGAAGAAGCTCTCGCCGAAATCGAAGCGGATGTAATTCCACATCATCTCGCCAAAACGCGTCAGCGGCGGCTTGTCGAAGCCGAACTGTTTTTCGAGCTTGGCGATCAGTTCCGGATCGAGCCCTTGGGCGCCGCGATATCTGGAGCCTTCGTCCCCTCCTCCGTCACCCATCAGGTCACCGCCACCGGACAGGCGCTGATCGGCGCCATCGGCCTGGCCGGTCAATTGGGCGATCACCTGCTCGACCGGGCCTCCTGGCGCGAATTGAATGACGATGAAGGAAATCGCCATGATGCCGACGATGGTCGGGATCATCAGAAGCAGGCGGCGAATGACATAGGCGCCCATCAGCCTTCAGCCTCCGGAAATCTTCTTCTTGTCTGCCTGCCGTCCAGTCCGATGCTGCTCAATCCGCCAGCCTTCCCTTGCCGGCCGTACCGGCTTGTCGTGATTCGCTTGCCCCATTTGGAGCCGAGGCCGCCTTCAATGCAAGCCTGCTCATTTCGCCGAGGTCGACCACCAGGCATCCGGGAAGCCCAGGCTATAGGCCGGGAATTCGGCAGGATGAGTGATCGTATTCCAATAGACGATGTTCTGGGTACCGCGGTAGAACAGCGGGATGACGTAATGGTTTGCAAGCAGTACCCTGTCCATCGCCTTGATCGCCGCGACCTGTTCATCGCGGTTCGGCGCGAAGATGATCATGCGGATGAGCTCATCGACAGCCGGATTGGCGATGCCTGCGTAATTTTGAGACCCCTGCTGATTGACCGAACCGGAGCCCCAATAGTCGGACTGTTCGTTGCCAGGATTCATCGTCTGCGCCCAGACATTCCAGATCATGTCGTAATCGAAGCTGCGTTCGCGATTGACGGCCTGCGAGGCGTCAACCGTCCGCACGCGCGCATCTATGCCGATTTTCTTGAGATTGCTGGCATAGGGCACCGCCCAGCGCTCCAGCATGGGGCTCGACAACAGGATCTCGAAACTCATCGGCTGGCCGGTCTTGGTATTGACCATGCGATTGCCCTTGATCTCCCAGCCGGCTTCTTTGAGAAGCGCAATTGCCTTGCGGAGGTTGTCGCGGCTCTTCTGCGGATCGCCACCGACCGGATTGGCATAGGGCGTGGTGAAGATTTCTGCCGGGACCTTATCCTTTATGCCCTGCAGAATTTCCAGCTCTCTGCCTTGTGGAAGGCCGGAGGAGGCGAGTTCGGTATTCCAGAAATAACTGTCGATGCGTTTGTAACTGTTAAAGGCAACCGTTCGGTTCAGCTCCTCAAAATCCAGTCCATAGTTCAGCGCCTCGCGGACCTTGGTGTCCTTGAAGAGGTCACGTCGCATGTTGGGCACGAGAGCCTGCATGATGGCGGTGGCGCGCAGCGGGTTTGCAACCTCCTCTTTCTTGACACGTCCTTCCTTCACCGCGGGGAAATCATATCCCGTCGCCCAGCGGGCAGCCGTGGTTTCCTGCCAGTAGTCGCTATTGCCGGCGCGAAAGGCTTCGAACTCGACGTCCCGATCACCAAAATAGGTGTAGATGACATTGCGGAAATTGTTCTGGCCGACATTCACATTGAGGTCCTTGCCCCAATAGTCATCGCGCAATTCGTAGCGGATCGTCGCGCCGGGGGAGAAGGAAGCAATCTTGTAAGGTCCCGAACCCATCACGGGCTCCAGCGTCGTCTTTGAGATATCGCGTGGCTTGCCGTCTGGTCCCTGCCCCTCCCACCAATGTTTCGGCACGACGACCAACTGGCCGAGAATATTCGGGAGTTCCCGGTTGTTCTTCTCGTCGAAGGTGAAGGTGACGTCGCGATCGCCGGTCTTTTCGGCTTTCACCACGTGGCGGTAATAGTTCGCCGTGAGGGGATTTAATTCCTTGGTCTTATCCAGGCTGAAGATGACATCCTCGGGCGTGACCGGCTGACCATCTGCCCATTTTGCCTCCTTACGCAGGCGAAAGGTTGCGCTCGCGACATCGGCGGGGAAGGACAGCCCCTCGGCGAGCAAGCCGTAGGAAACAAGCAGCTCGTCATCTGCCGCCTTCATCAAGGTGTCGTATACGAGCGTCAGGCCTACTCCCACCTGGCCCTTGGCAAGTACCGGGTTGAAGGTGTCGAAGGCCCCGCTCGCGGAGAGGCGCAGGTCTCCACCCTTCGGGGCATTGGGGTTCACATAGTCGAAATGAGTAAAGCCCGGCTTGTACTTCATCTCGCTGATGACCGAGCTTCCGATCTGAAACGGCTGGCCCTCAGCCAATGCCGTCCGCGGCGCCAGAGCACCCGCAAGCGACAGAAACAGACCGATTTTCGACCACAAAGCCGCCATTCCCATTTCCCCTGAATATTGATGGATACGACAATACGAGAAATAGGGGCGAAAAACAGGAGAGAGTCTGGTTTTTGCCGGGCTCGCGAAATTTTGAGCCGCCAGTCCTGTCAAAGGTCAGCTCCTGTCAATGCCTGAGGCGCTGCGGCATTCCGTCACCGGCCCCTCCTGCGCCCGTCCAGCAAATCATCGATTCACCAAAATCGCTTTTCAGGATAGATTCGAGTGCAAATCACTTCGACATCGAATTAAGGGAACAGCATGGCTTTCGGCTTCGCTCAGGCTTTCAGAACATTCGGCAAACTGGCGCTCGCCGGCGCGATCGGCGCAGGTCTTGCCGTTGGCGACGTCGGCGCTGAGCAGAAGACGCCGAGCCCGGGCAGCGCCAAGGGGCAGTTCGGCGCCGTCGGCCTGCCGACGCAGGGGCCGGCACAGCCGATCGGCTTTTACGCAAAGGGCTGCATGACGGGTGCGGTGGCACTGCCGACCGACGGGCCGACCTGGCAGGCGATGCGGCTTTCGCGCAACCGTCGCTGGGGCAATCCGGCCATGATCGCGCTCTTGGAGCGGTTTTCGCAGGATGCGGTCAAATATGCCGGCTGGCCGGGCATCCTTGTCGGCGATATCGCGCAACCACGCGGCGGGCCAATGCTCAACGGCCATTCCTCGCACCAGATTGGCCTCGATGCCGATATCTGGTTTAGCCCGATGCCGGCGCGCCGCATGACGGCCGAGGAGCGCCAGGATCTGCCCTTCACCACGATGCTGCAGAAGGGCAAGTTCCTGACCGTCGACTCCAAGGTATGGACGCAATCGCACGCGCGGCTTTTGATGCTGGCGGCAAGCTATCCCGAGGTGGAGCGTATCTTCGTCAATCCGGCGATCAAGAAGAAGATGTGCGACACCTGGGCCGGCGACCGCACCAACCTTGGTAAGCTCCGGCCGATATACGGCCATGACTCGCATTTCCACATCCGCATCAAATGTCCGCCGGGCGCTGCCGGATGCACGCCGCAAGCTCCTGTCCCCGCCGGCGACGGCTGCGACAAGTCGCTCGCCTATTGGTTCACGCCGGCGCCTTGGGCGCCGCCGAAACCGCCGAAGCCCGGCGCCAAGCCGCCGAAGCCGCCGCGTGAGATGACGGTCTCCGACTTGCCGAGGGCCTGCGCCGCCGTGCTCAATGCTGCATCCGTCGCCTCGATGCAGGCAGCCACCTATGGCGGACCCTCCGCCGCAAGCGCGCTCGCCGCTGCTCCGGCAGCCGCGTCGGCTGACGACACCGATGGCGCGTTACCGGATGTCGGCCCGATCCCGAACGACAAGCCGGCGATCCAATGAAGTGGCAGATGCGCTGTCTTTCAAATCGCAAATTCTTGGTATACAGCGGTCAAATCGATTGAATTGGTGGGGCGGAGATTCACTTCATGGCCGGCGGCAAATGCCTTGCGCTGATCGCGCATGACCAGAAGAAGGACGATATGGCGGCATTCGCCCGCGCCAACCGCGACATTCTCTCGCGCTGGAAGATCGTCGCCACCGGCACCACCGGCGGGCGCGTGCTCGACGCTGTCCCCGACCTCAACGTTACGAGGCTGAAAAGCGGACCGCTCGGCGGCGACCAGCAGATCGGCGCGCTGATTTCGACCGGCGAGGTCGACGCCCTGATCTTCTTCGTCGACCCCTTGACGCCGATGCCGCACGATGTCGACGTGAAGGCGCTGATGCGGCTGGCGATCGTCTACGATATTCCGATGGCGCTCAACCACGCGACCGCTATAAAACTCCTTCCCACACTTAAAGCCTGATCAGCACGGAACCGGCCATGCCAAAACCGAACAACAGCACCGCTCCGCAGCCTTTCCCGATCCTGATCGGCGATATCGGCGGCACGAATGCCCGCTTCTCCATCCTGACCGATGCCTATGCCGAGCCGAAGCAGTTTCCGAACGTACGGACGGCGGATTTCGCCACGATCGACGAAGCGATCCAGCAAGGCGTGCTCGACAAGACCGCCGTGCAGCCGCGCGCGGCGATCCTTGCCGTCGCCGGCCCGATCAACGATGACGAAATCCCGCTGACCAATTGCGACTGGGTGGTGCGGCCAAAGACGATGATCGAGGGCCTCGGCATGGAGGATGTGCTCGTCGTCAACGATTTCGAGGCGCAGGCGCTGGCAATCGCCGCCCTTTCAGATGAAAACCGCGAACGCATCGGCGACGCCACCGGCGACATGATCGCCTCCCGCGTCGTGCTCGGACCAGGCACCGGCCTCGGCGTCGGCGGGCTCGTGCATGCCCAGCACAGCTGGATCCCGGTTCCCGGCGAAGGCGGCCATGTCGATCTCGGGCCGCGCAGCAAGCGCGACTATGACATCTTCCCGCATATCGAGACGATCGAAGGCCGCGTTTCGGCTGAGCAGATCCTCTGCGGGCGCGGCCTCGTCAACCTCTACCATGCCATCTGCATTGTCGACGGCATCCAGCCGACGATGAAAGATCCCGCCGACATCACCTCGCACGCGCTTGCCGGCAGCGACAAGGCGGCGGTAGAGACCGTCTCGCTGTTTGCCACCTATCTCGGCCGCGTGGCCGGCGACATGGCGATGGTGTTCATGGCGCGCGGCGGCGTCTATCTCTCCGGCGGCATCTCGCAGAAGATCATCCCGGCGCTGAAGAGACCGGAATTCCGCATCGCCTTCGAGGACAAGGCGCCGCATACGGCGCTGCTTCGCACCATCCCGACCTATGTGGTGACACATCCGCTGGCGGCGCTTGCCGGGCTTTCCTCCTATGCGCGCATGCCGGCGAATTTCGGCGTCTCGACGGAAGGCCGCCGCTGGCGGCGCTAAGCTCGGCATGCAAGGCGATAGAGCGTTCTTGGCGCGTCCCATCCGGACGCGCGGCGCTCTAGCCAAACCGGTCCCAACTCTTTATAGACCCCGGCAAAAGTGCGTGTCGCCCTCGCGGGCGCTTGGCCCGAGACAGGAAACCCTATTTGGAAGCGGCGGAAAGCAGAACGCAGAGCGTCAACAGCGATACCGTAACCGGCATCCTGAAGCGCATCATCGCTGAAAACGGCCGCGATCATCTGTGGGGCTACGTCTTTGCGATCGCCTGCCTCATCGTGGTGGCGCTTTCGACGGCATTCACCGCCTGGATCATGCGGGCGATCATCGACGAGGCCTTCGCCAATCGCCGCGCCGACGTCGTGTGGATCATCTGTCTTTCGATCTTCATCGCCTTCGTGCTGCGCGGTTTTGCGAGCTATGGCCAGGCGGTGGCGCTTTCCAGGGTCGGCAACGATATCGTCGCCCGCTACCAGCGCCGGCTCTATGCGCATCTGATGACGCTTTCGGTCGGCTTCTTCAGCGAGGCGCGCTCGGCCCATATCGCCGCGCAGGTGAGCCAGAATGTCAGCGGCATCCGCGACGTGCTCAACCTGACGATCACCTCGACGGTGCGCGACCTACTGACCTTCGTTTCGCTGCTCGCCGTGATGATCATCCAGGATCCGCTGCTCAGCCTTGCCGTGTTCATCATGGCGCCGCCGCTGCTTTATGCATTGCGCTATGTTTCCAAGCGGCTGCGCTCGGCGACCCGCGAGGCCGTGCATCTGAACAGCCACGTTCTCGGCGCCATGCAGGAGACGATCCAGGGCATCGCCATCGTGAAAGCCTTCACGATGGAAGAAGAACTGGAGCGCAAGGTCAACAAGCTCATCAAGGGCGCCGAAAACCGGGCGAACCGGATTGCCCGGCTTTCCGAACGCACCTCTCCGCTGACGGAAAGCTTCGCAGGCTTTGCCGTCGCCAGCGTGCTTGCCTATGCCGCCTACCGCTCGATCTACTTCAATGTGCCGCCGGGCGCCTTCTTCTCCTTCGTCACGGCGCTGCTGCTTGCCTATGACCCGGCCCGCCGGCTTGCCCGCCTGCAGGTGCAGATGGAGCGTGCCGTCGTCAATGCGCGGATGATCTATGAACTGCTCGACATGGAACCGCGCCAGCGCGACCTGCCGGATGCCCGGCCGCTGACGGTGACGCAGGCGAGGATCGAATTCCGCAATGTGTCCTTCGCCTACGGCAATGAGAGCGTGCTCAGCGGCGTCAGTTTCACCGCCGAGGGCGGCGCGACCACAGCGCTGGTCGGCCCCTCCGGCGCCGGCAAATCCACCGTGATCAGCCTCATTCCGCGCTTCTACGATCCGCGCGAGGGCGAAATCCTGATCGACGGACAGGACATCGCCCACATCACCAAAAAGTCGCTGCGCCAGCAGCTCGCCTATGTCTCGCAGCAGCCCTATCTGTTCGAGGGCACGATCCGCGACAATATCCGCTATGGCCGGCCGGAAGCGACCGATGCCGAGGTGGAAGAGGCCGCCCGGCTCGCCTATGCGCATGACTTCATCTCGGCACAGCCGCAGGGTTACGAGACACCGGTCGGCGAAAACGGCGTGACGCTTTCGGGCGGCCAGCGCCAGCGGCTATCGATCGCGCGCGCTTTGGTGCGCAATGCGCCGATCCTGCTTCTCGACGAGGCGACCTCGGCCCTCGACACCGAATCCGAGGCGGCCGTGCAGAAAGCGCTCGACGAAGCGATGAGCGGACGCACCGTCGTCGTCATCGCCCATCGGCTTTCGACCGTGGTGCGGGCCGACAAGATCGTCGTCATGCAGCAGGGTCGCGTCGTCGAGGAAGGCAATCACGAGACGCTTGCGAAGGTCAGCGACGGTCTTTACGCTCGCCTCAACAACCTGCAGAGGCCTTCGGCCTCCGATTCAAACTAAGCTGGCGAGACTGACATGAGCGATGCTGCGATGAAACTGGTGGTGGTTGGCGCAGCAGGACGCATGGGGCAGACGCTGATCCGGCTCATCCATTCGATCGAGGGCGTGAACTTGCATGCCGCGGTCGAGCGCGCCGGCTCGCCCTTCGTCGGCAAGGATGCCGGCGAGATCGCCGGTCTCGGCCCGTCCGGTGTCATCATAGGCGACGATCCGCTCAACGCTTTTCTCTATGCCGAAGGCGTGCTCGACTTCACCTCACCTGCCGCAACGGTGGAATTTTCGGGCCTCGCCGCGCAGGCCCGCATCGTCCATGTCGTCGGCACGACCGGCTGTTCGGACGATGACAATGCCAGGATCGCTGCGGCGGCCCGCCATGCGCGCGTCGTCAAGTCAGGCAATATGAGCCTCGGGGTCAATCTGCTCGGCGTGCTCGCAGAGCAGGCAGCGCGTGCGCTCGATCCTGTCGACTGGGATATCGAGATCCTGGAAATGCACCACAAGCACAAGGTGGACGCGCCTTCAGGCACAGCCCTTCTCCTCGGCGAGGCCGCGGCAAAAGGGCGCGGCATCGATCTTGCCTCGAAATCGGTCCGGGTGCGCGACGGCCATACGGGCGCCCGCGAGGCGGGCACGATCGGCTTTGCGACGCTGCGCGGCGGCTCCGTCATCGGCGAACATTCCGTGCTTTTTGCCGGAGAAGGTGAAATCGTCACCCTGTCGCACAGTGCGGCCGACCGCTCGATCTTCGCGCGTGGCGCCATCAAGGCGGCGCTCTGGGCGCGTGACAAGAAGCCGGGTCTCTATTCCATGCTCGACGTGCTCGGGCTTTCTTCCTCATAACGATACTACGGAGACAAATTCATGAGCGGTACCCTCGTCCTCGTTCGCCACGGCCAGAGTGACTGGAACCTGAAGAATCTCTTCACCGGCTGGAAGGATCCCGATCTGACGGAACTCGGCATCCGGGAAGCCAATGCAGGCGGAGCGGCCCTCGCCGAATACGGAATCAAATTCGACGTCGCCTATACCTCGGTGCTGGTTCGTGCGCAGCACACGCTGAAGCTCATCCTCGACAAGGTCGGCCAGCCCGATCTCCCGACGATCCGCGATCAGGCGCTGAACGAGCGCGACTACGGCGACCTCTCCGGCCTCAACAAGGACGATGCGCGCGCCAAATGGGGCGAGGAACAGGTGCATATCTGGCGCCGTTCCTATGACGTGCCGCCTCCCGGCGGCGAAAGCCTGCGCGACACCGGCGCCCGCGTCTGGCCCTACTACCTCACCGAAATCCTGCCGCGCGTGCTCAGGGGCGAGAAGGTGCTGGTTGCCGCACACGGCAATTCGCTGCGCTCGCTTGTCATGGTGCTCGACAAGCTGAGCAAAGAAGGCGTGCTTGCCCTCAATCTCGCGACCGGCGTGCCGATGGTCTACACGCTGAAGGCGGATTCCACCGTCGCGTCCAAGGAAGTGCTCGGCGACATGTCGGGCGCACATTGATCTCAGCTGATCTTTCCCCGCTTCGGCGGGGAAAGGCGCTCAGTTCTCGATCGTGAACTGTACCCGGTCGGCCGCGAAGCGGCTGATCGAATATTGCACCGGCACACCCTCAAGATCGGTATTCATCGCCTTGGCGATCAGCAGGATTGCGCCGGGGGTGAGTTCGAGGTCGGCCATATCGGCCGCACTCGCATGGGCGGCGGTCACTTCGGTGGTCGCGCGGACATAATCCGGTAGGCCGAGTTCGGCGAAAGCCTTGGTGATCGATTCGTGTCTGCGGTAGGCTTCGCCAATCCCGGCAAAACGTTCGGCGGGAAACCAGCTCGTCGCCTTTGAAACCGGCCGCCTGTCGGCATGGCGCAATGTTTCCAGCCGGATCACCTGTTCTCCCTGCTTCAGGCCCAGCCAGCCGGCGATCTCGGTACTCGCCTCCTCCTTCGCCTCATCGAGCAGAAGGCCGCGCATCTCACGCGCCTGATCGCCAATGCCGGCGGTAAAGCGCGTGCGCCTGGTGATCGGGAAATTCAGCCGCTCCTTGCGCTCGATCAGCGTGCCGCGTCCCTGTACCGCACGGACGATCCCTTCCTGCGCCAGTGCCGCCAGCGCACTGCGCACCGTATGTCGGTTGACGCCGAATTGCAGGGCCAGGACCGTTTCCGGCGGCACCATGCCCGTTTCGTCATAGGCTCCGGTGCTGATCGCCTCGCGAATCCGATCGGCGATCTGGCGCCAGAGCGCCACGCCCGTTTGCCTTTGCACCTGCTTCAATCCCGCCATTCCATCCCTGCCCTGCCATTTCACCCCTTCTGCTAATTCGATCCATAAATCGACTCCGATTTATGGATCGAATTATGCAGCAATTCAGAGTGCTACAGCGTCCTTTGCGCGTCTGAAAAGACGCGCGGCGCTGTAGGATGTCACACGCTTGTCACGACATCGATTTAGAGCTAAACATATCTTGTATGGTTGTCTATATCAATAGACATTTTAAGGGAAGCGGCGATGATATCAGCGGACAGGACAGACGCTGCGTCACAGACGGCATCCGGGCGCAAACGCGCCGCCGATCTGCTGGCGCGGGCGGAACGCGGCGAACTCCAGGCGGTCTTCGATGCATTGCCGGAAAAGCCTGTTGCCCATCCGGTGCGCGGACCGGAAACTGGACTGGTGATGGTGCGCGGACGCATCGGCGGCGGCGGCGCTCCCTTCAACCTGGGGGAAGTGACCGTGACGCGAGCGACCGTCCGGCTCAACTCCGGCTCGGTCGGCCATGCCCAGGCGCTCGGCACTGACCGTGAGAAGGCCCGGCTTGCGGCGATCTTCGATGCGCTCTGGCAGGAGGAGGCGACGCAGGATTTCGTCGAACAGGCCCTGCTTTTACCTGTTGCCGAACGGATCGCCGATGCCGAACGCCGCAAGGCGGACGAGACGGCGGCAACCCGTGTCGATTTCTTCACCATGGTGCGGGGAGACAACTGATGGGCCTGAAGACAGAAGCTCTGATCGGCGGCTTTGCCGAGCCGGTCTTCCATGCCCAAAGCGTCTTCAAGATGCTGATGGACGGCATGGCCCGCCCCGGCACGATCCAGACCGTTCAGCCCGATGTCGCTCCGCCGGCGCCGCTCGGCATCGCCGCTGGCACGATCGCGCTGACGCTTTGCGACCACGACACGCCCGTCTGGCTTTCCCAGGGACTGGCGAGATCCGCCGTGCCGGAGTGGCTCGGCTTCCATACCGGCGCGCCGCTGACGACCGAAAAGGCCGAGGCGCGCTTTGCTTTCACCGAGGCTGGCACCGCACTTTCCTCCTTCGGCCTCTTTGCATCAGGTACGCAGGAATATCCCGACCGCTCGACGACCCTCGTCATCGAACTCGCCGAACTCGAGGGCGGCCGCATGCTGACGCTGATGGGTCCCGGCATCCAGAGCGTGGCGGAGATCGCGCCTATCGGCCTGCCGGAGACCTTCCTGCGGCTCTGGACGGAGAACCGTGCGCTCTTTCCGCGCGGCGTCGACATCGTGCTGACGGCGGGTAAACGCTTCCTCTGCCTGCCGCGCACCACCAAGATCACAGCAACGGAGATCTGAGCTCATGTATGTTGCCGTCAAGGGTGGCGAGGCCGCCATTGCCAATGCCCACCGCCTGCTCGCCGACCGCCGCCGCGGCGATCGTTCGCTGCCGGCGATCGGCATCGACCAGATCGTGGCGCAGCTGGCACTCGCCGTCGACCGCGTCATGGCCGAGGCTTCGCTTTTCGACCGCACGCTCGCAGCCCTCGCCATCCGCCAATCACGGGGCGACATGATCGAGGCGATCTTCCTGCTGCGCGCCTACCGCACGACGCTGCCGCGTTTCGGCTATTCGAAGCCGCTCGACACGGCTGATATGACGATCGAACGCCGCATCTCGGCGACCTACAAGGATTTGCCGGGCGGCCAGCTTCTTGGGCCTACCTTCGACTATACCCATCGCCTGCTCGATCCCTCGCTGCTTTCGGATGAGGCGGTGGAAACGCCCGCTCAGCGCCCCGCCGAGACCGGCCGCGTCATGCGCGTCTCCGAGATCCTCGGCGAGGAAGGTCTGATCGAAGCCGACGGCGACATGCCGGAAGATCACCAGATCGGCGACCTGACACGCGAGCCGATGGAATTTCCGATGACGCGGGATCTGCGCCTGCAGGCGCTTGCCCGCGGCGACGAGGGCTTCCTGCTGGCGCTCGGTTATTCCACCCAGCGCGGCTACGGCCGCAACCACCCCTTCACCGGCGAAATCCGCATCGGCGACGTCGAGGTGGAATTCGACGTGCCGGAACTTGGTTTCGCCGTCTCGCTCGGCACGATCCAGATCACCGAATGCCAGATGGTCAACCAGTTCAAGGGTTCGGCCAAGGCACCGCCGCAATTCACCCGCGGCTACGGCCTGGTCTTCGGCCAGAGCGAGCGCAAGGCGATGGCGATGTCGCTGGTCGACCGGGCCCTTCGCGCCGAAGAGCTCGGCGAGGACATCACCGCGCCGGCCCAGGACGAGGAATTCGTTATTTCCCATTCCGACAACGTCCAGGCAACGGGCTTCGTCGAGCACCTGAAGCTTCCGCATTACGTGGACTTCCAGGCCGAACTCGATCTCGTCCGCCGCATGCGCCGCGAATTCGAAGCCGCCCGCAATGGTGGCGAAGACATGAAGGAAGCCGCCGAATGACCGACCTGGCCAGCTACAACTTCGCCTATCTCGACGAACAGACCAAACGGATGATCCGCCGCGCCATCCTGAAGGCGATCGCCATTCCCGGCTACCAGGTGCCCTTCGCCTCGCGCGAAATGCCGATGCCCTATGGCTGGGGCACCGGCGGTGTGCAGGTGACGGCCTCGATCATCGGACCTGATGACGTGCTGAAGGTCATCGATCAGGGCGCCGACGACACGACCAACGCCGTTTCGATCCGCGCCTTCTTCCAGAAGGTCGCCAATGTCGCGGTGACGACGCATACCAAGGATGCGACGATCATCCAGACGCGCCACCGCATTCCCGAGGAAAAACTTAGGCTCGGGCAGGTGCTCGTCTACCAGGTGCCGATCCCCGAGCCGCTGCGCTTCCTCGAACCGCGCGAGACCGAGACCCGCAAGATGCACGCGCTCGAAGAATACGGCCTCATGCATGTGAAGCTCTATGAGGATATCGCCCATAACGGCCGCATCTCGCGGACCTACGCCTATCCGGTGAAGGTCCACGGCCGCTATGTCATGGACCCGTCGCCGACGCCGAAATTCGACAATCCGAAGATGCACATGTCGGAGGCGCTGCAGCTCTTCGGCGCCGGACGCGAGAAGCGCATTTATGCGGTTCCGCCCTATACCGACGTCGTCAGCCTGGATTTCGAGGATTATCCCTTCGATATCCAGCGCTTCGACAAACCCTGCGCCCTTTGCGGCGCCGAGGACGTCTATCTCGACGAAGTGGTTCTCGACGACAAGGGCGGGCGCATGTTCGTCTGCTCCGACACCGATCATTGCGAAGACCGCCGCGCGCACGGACATGCCGGCGAGATGCTGGCCCGGGAGGCTGCAGAATGAGCGATACCCCGCTTCTCAAAGTCCATGACGTTTCGAAATTCTATGGCAACCGCATCGGCTGCCGCGACGTCTCCTTCGAACTCTGGCCCGGCGAAGTGCTCGCCATCGTCGGTGAATCCGGCTCCGGCAAGACGACGCTGCTCAACTGCCTTTCCACCCGGCTGTTGCCGAGCACCGGCAGCGTCGAATATCACATGCGCGACGGCAGCTACCGCGACCTCTATCGCATGAACGAGGCCGAGCGACGTTTCCTGATGCGCACCGATTGGGGCTTCGTGCATCAGAACCCGGCCGACGGCCTGCGCATGACCGTTTCTGCCGGCGCCAATGTCGGCGAACGGCTGATGGCGATCGGCGACCGACACTACGGCAAGATCCGCGCTTCGGCGATCGACTGGCTCGAACGCGTCGAGATCGACGCCGACCGCATCGACGACCAGCCGCGCGCCTTTTCGGGCGGCATGCGCCAGCGATTGCAGATCGCCCGCAACCTCGTCACCGGCCCGCGCCTCGTCTTCATGGACGAGCCGACCGGCGGCCTCGACGTCTCGGTGCAGGCGCGCCTGCTCGATCTCGTGCGCGGCCTCGTCAACGATCTCGGTCTCTCGGCCATCATCGTCACCCACGATCTCGCCGTCGCCCGCCTGCTCTCGCACCGGATGATGGTGATGAAGGACGGCTACGTCATCGAACAGGGTCTCACCGACCGCGTGCTCGACGACCCGCGCGAACCCTATACGCAGCTGCTCGTCTCCTCGATCCTGCAGGTCTGAGGCCCGAAACCAAGGAAGAAGAATATGGCAACGCCCCTCGTCGTTTCCGAAGTCTCGAAGAGCTTCATCATGCATCTGCGCGACGGCATCAAGCTACCCGTCGTCTCCGATGTCGCCTTCTCCGTCGCATCGGGCGAATGCGTCGTGCTCGGTGGCCCATCGGGCATCGGAAAGAGCTCGCTGCTTAAGATGATCTACGGCAACTACGCCGTCGACACCGGCCAGATCCTCATCCGCCACGACGGACGCATCGTCGATCTCGCCTCCACCGATCCGCGCACCGTGCTCAACGTTCGCCGCAATACACTCGGTTATGTCAGCCAGTTCCTGCGCACCGTGCCGCGCGTCGCGGCGCTCGACGTGGTTGCCGAACCGCTGGTGGCACGCGGCGAAGACGCCGGCACGGCACGGCAAAAGGCGGGCGCCCTGCTTGCCAGGCTCAATCTGCCAGAAACGCTCTGGCAGCTTCCGCCCGCCACCTTCTCCGGCGGCGAGCAGCAACGCGTCAACATCGCGCGCGGCTTCATCACGGAGCACACGATTCTGCTTCTCGACGAGCCCACGGCCTCGCTCGATGCCAGGAACCGTGCCGTCGTCGTCGGCATGATCGCGGAAAAGAAGAAGGCGGGGGTGGCCCTTCTCGGCATCTTCCACGACGAGGAAGTGCGCGAAGCCGTCGCCGACCGCATCCTCGACGTCCAGCAGTTCTCACCGAGAAAGATCGCTGCATGAGCCGCAAGCTGGGCATTGAGCCCTACTTTCATGAAACGGCATCCGTCAGCGAATCCACTTTCGGGTGCTATACGGAGGTCTCTGAACGCTGCCGCATCAGCGAGGCCAGCTTCGGCGACTATTCCTACATCATGCAGGATGGCTCGGTCTGGTGTGCGACGATCGGCAAGTTCGTCAATATCGCCGCCGCCGTGCGCATCAACGCCACCAACCATCCGACCTGGCGCGCGACACTGCATCATTTCACCTATCGCGCCGCCGATTACTGGCCGGACGGCGACATGGAAACAGACTTCTTCGCCTGGCGGCGCGCAAACCGCGTGACGATCGGCAACGACGTCTGGATCGGCCACGGGGCGACGATCCTGCCGGGTGTCAACGTCGGCAACGGCGCAGTGATCGGAGCCGGCGCCGTCGTCTCGAAGGACGTTGCGCCCTATACGATCGTCGGCGGCGTACCGGCAAAGCTTATCCGCGAGCGCTTTCCAAGAGAGGTCGGCGAACGGATGGACAGGCTTTCGTGGTGGGACTGGGAGCATGACCGGCTGCGCCAGGCGCTCCAGGATTTTCGCAACCTTAACGCGGAAGATTTCCTGTCCCGCTACGGCGGTTAAAACCCCCGATATAGGGGCGAAGAATTGTGACAGGACTTACACAAATATGACATGTGAGGTTCATCAAGCGGGACTAATGCGATGCTGACCAAGGCCTGGATTGCAAAGGGTAGAGCATGATGTTCGAGCTGAAAAATGTCACACGTCGTTTCGGAAAAAAGCTCGCTGTCGATTCCGTCACACTTGCCATTCCTCAGGGCCAGATGGTCGGCATCATCGGCCGCTCCGGCGCCGGCAAGTCGACGCTGCTGCGCATGATCAACCGCCTTCAGGAGCCGAGTTCAGGCTCCGTTCATTTCGCCGGCGTCGAGGTCTCCGGGCTTCGCGGCCAGGCGTTGCGCAACTGGCAGCGCGACTGCGCGATGATCTTCCAGCAGTTCAACCTGGTGCCGCGCCTCGACGTTCTCACCAATGTCATGCTCGGCCGTCTCAACCACCGCTCGACGCTTCTGAGCCTGCTCAACATCTTCACCCGCGAGGAACGCGTGCATGCCATCGCGGCACTCGAACGCCTCGGCATCGAGCAGACGGCGCTACAGGCAGCCGGCACGCTTTCCGGCGGCCAGCAGCAGCGCGTGGCGATCGCCCGCGCGCTGATGCAGAACCCGAAAATGGTTCTCGCCGACGAACCGATCGCCTCGCTCGATCCGCTGAACGCCAAGATCGTCATGGATGCGCTACGCGATATCAACGAACGCGAGGGCATCACCGTCATCACCAACCTTCATACGCTCGATACCGCCCGCAACTATTGTGAGCGCATCGTCGGCATGGCCGGCGGCCGCGTCGTCTTCGACGGGCAGCCTTCGGAGCTGACCGCCGAAGCGGTGAAGGAAATCTACGGGACCGACAAGGACGGCGCCGGCATCGACGAAACGCTGACCTCGACCAGCCTCGAATCCAAGCGCCGCGCCGCGGATCTCTCATCCGGCATGGTGGCCAAAGCCGCCGCCGTGCACTGACCGTTTCCGACCGACGGGACAACGGTCGGAAAACCAACTGACGAACAAACCATGTCACAAAAGGAGACTTCCATGTCTGCATTCCGCAAGATCATGATGGCAACCATCGCCGCCGCCGCCCTCGCCGGCAACGTTGCTGCCCAGGACGTCAAGGTCCTCCGCATCGGTCTCGATGGCGGTGAAAACGAAGCCGACCAGGTTCGCCGCACCGAATGCGTCAAGCCCGGCCTGATCGCTGCCACCGGCGTTTCTGAAGTTCAGCTCTTCCCGTCGCCGAATTACAACGGCGTCATCCAGGGCCTCCTTGGCGGCACGATCGACCTCGCCGTCATGGGCGCCGCCTCTTACGCCGCGGTCTATATCAAGGATCCGAACGCCGTCACCCCGGTTCTGACCACCAAGCAGGCAGACGGTTCGACCGGCTATTACTCGATCATGGTTGCCCGCAAGGACTCCGGCATCAAGACGCTTGCCGACGCCAAGGGCAAGAAGCTCGGCTTCGCCGATCCGGACTCTACCTCCGGCTATCTTGTTCCTAACGTTGCCCTTCCGAAGGCCACCGGCGCACCGGTCAAGCAGTACTTCGCTGAAACCGGCTTCGGCGGCGGCCACGAGAATCTCGTTCTCGGCGTTCTCGACAAAAAGTTCGATGTCGGTACCACCTTCGGTTCCGGTCAGGGCGACTGGGCGCAGGGCTACACGTCCGGCAACCTGCACCAGATGGTCACCAAGGGCTTGCTCGACATGGACGATATCGTCGAAGTCTGGAAGTCGCCGCTCATCCCGAACGGCCCGCTGATGGTTTCCCAGAAGCTGCCGGCCGACCTCCAGAAGAAGGTTACCGCCTATTTCGCCGAACTGCCGAAGACAGACAAGAGCTGCTTCGAATCGTTCACGGGCGGCGGCTACGTTGACTGGGCGCCGGTCGACCAGAGCTTCTACCAGACGATCATCGATGCCCGTAAGGCCGTTATCGGCGGCTGATCATCAAGTCTGAACAGTCTTGCGGCGGCATCATGATGATGCCGCCGTTTTCCAAGAAGGAAGCCACATATGGCGCACTCGGCCGGCGCGGACTCTCTGAGCGGATTGCAGGAGGGCTCACGCACCATCCTCGATCATTATCAGAGCCAGGTTCGGACGCGGCGGATCTATACCGTCGTTTCAATCGTGGTCTTCCTGATCATCCTCGGCGCCTCGCTCGACTTCGCCAACGGCGCCAATTCGGGTAAGTTCTTCGAGCGACTTCCCTATTTCTTCGACTTCATGAAGAGCTTCGTGCCGGACAGTCCGCTGGAGATCTTCCGCGCCATGTTCGACCTACCGTCGCCCTTCTCTGACGGTTCGATCAAATACGACTATACAAGCGACCGCGTCTGGATCACCGATAGTTTCTACATCCCGAATTTCTTCTACCAGCTCGCGATCACGCTCAACATCGCCATCGTCTCCACCATTCTCGGTGCGAGCGGCGCGTTCTTGCTCTGCTTTTTCGCTTCCACCAATCTGGTCGGTGCAGGCGTGACGCGCTGGGTCGTGCGGCGCATCATGGAAATCATGCGCGCCTTCCCGGAAATCGTCGTCGCCGGTCTTCTCGCCGCGATCCTGTCGATCGGACCGATTTCAGCGATCATCGCGGTATGGGTCCATACCGTCGGCGCGCTTGGGAAGCTGTTCTTCGAAGTCGTCGAGAATGCCGACATGAAGCCGGATGAAGGGCTGCGCGCCGCCGGCGCCAGCTGGCTGGAGCGTGTGCGCTTCGCGATCCTGCCGCAGGTGTTGCCGAACTTCGTCTCCTACACGCTGCTGCGGACTGAGATCAACGTGCGCGCCTCGACTATAATCGGCGCCGTCGGCGGCGGTGGCATAGGTGAGGTCTTCAGTCTGTCGATCGGACGCGACCATGCTGCCAAGACCTATGCGATCATCATCCTGCTGCTGATCACCGTCATTTGCGTCGACCAATTCTCCGCCTGGCTGCGCCGCCGGCTGATCGGCAAGCAGTCCTTCGAATTCGGACAGGGAGCAGCCTGATGTCCTCGGTTCCGACGATCAACGCCGCCGAGCGCGAACGACTGCTTTCCGCCTATCCGGACGTCTTCCATCGCAGCTTCATGCAACGCTGGGGTCTGCTCCTCATTTCAGCTGCGGTTTTCATTTATCTTGCCTTCTGCTTCGCCTTCTTCAACGTCATCCCCACCTTTGTGAACGGCAACTGGGACCGCGCGGCGATCTATGTCCAGGACTGGTATTCCTGGCGCGCCCAGCCGCGCCTGCGTTTCCAGAACGATCAGGTCGTCCCCCAATGGACGAGCCGCCGCCAGTATCCCGAGGGCGCCGATATCAACTGGCTGAAGCCCAATGCCGACAGCAGCCGATACACCGTCATCTTCGGTGGCGACGAGGACCGCATGGAAGTGACGCCGAGCCGCGTCGACGTCTATATCGGCGGCAAGCTCTATCCCGTGACCGTCACCCGCGATCGCGCCTCCCTGCCGGCCGATGCGCCTTCCCAGATGGAGCAGGACGACAACAAGGTGATCGTCTATTACGGCTTCGCGGGACAGGCGGAAATCCGTACCAGCCAGGTCTATGTCCAGCGCCGCTTTCTCGGCTGGGCGAACTTCTTCTTCGATACGCAGTCGCCCTTCTGGGGCCGGAACCTGCCTGAGGTGGTCGGCCTGATGTTCTCCGGCGAACGGCTCGATCCCAACCAGTCCAATGCCTCGCTGGCGTTGGACAACTTCCTGAACAACGCAAGCTGGCAGCATGGCGACATCCTGTCGAAGTTGATGCAGACGCTGGTCATGGCCTTTGTCGGTACGCTGTTCGGCACGCTGGTCGCTTTCCCGCTTGCCTTCATCGCCGCGCGCAACATCACGCGGAGCCGCGCTGCGAACTGGGGCACGAAGCGACTCTTCGATTTCCTGCGCTCGATCGACATGCTGATCTGGGCGTTGTTCTTCACCCGTGCCTTCGGCCCAGGGCCGCTTCCGGGCATCGCGGCGATCTTCTTCACCGATACGGGCGCGCTCGGAAAGGTATATGCCGAAGCGCTCGAGAACATTGACGACAAACAGCGTGAGGGCGTGAGATCGGTCGGTGCGACACCGGTGGCCGTCCAACGCTACGGCGTCATCCCCCAGGTCCTGCCGGTGTTCATCTCGCAATCGCTCTACTTCTGGGAATCGAATACCCGCTCGGCGACCGTCATCGGCGCCGTCGGTGCGGGCGGCATCGGCCTCAAGCTGCTCGAATCCATGAAGACCAATTCGGACTGGGACAAAGTCGCCTATATGGTCCTGCTGATCCTCCTCGTGGTCTTCGCCTTCGACAACCTCTCGAATGCTCTGCGTTCGCGCGTGATGGGAAAAAAGGGCCACTGACGAATTGACGCCATCATCATTCTGTCACGGAAATCTTTTAGCCGGGAGCCTGCTTGCGGTTCGCCGCCAAATCACTGCACAGTGCGCTCCCCCGTTTGGACGATCCCCAGGATAAAAGCCTTGCGCTACGCTCTCTATTTCTCGCCGCCGAAGGATGATCCCCTGACCGGCGCGGCCTCGTTCTGGCTCGGCCGCAATGCCTTCACCGGCGAGACCTATCCTGCACCGGAACATGAGCAGCTGGGTGCTGCAGAACAGTTCGAGCTGACCGCCGACCCCCGCCGCTACGGCTTTCACGCCACGATCAAGGCGCCGTTCTCACTCGCCTCCTCCGTCACCGAGAAGGATCTCATGGCCGTTGCCGAGGATTTTGCCCAGCGCACGCAAGCCTTCGAGATTCCTGAACTTGTGCTTGGCCAGCTCGGCCGTTTTTTTGCCCTTGTTCCCGGTTCTCTTCATCGACCTCTTCAGGATTTCGCCGCGAAGGTGGTAAGGTCGTTCGAGCCGTTCCGCGCAGCACTTTCCGAGGCCGATATGGCGCGGCGCAATCTGGAGAAGCTCAGCGACAGCCAGCGCGCCCATCTGCAACGCTGGGGTTATCCTTACGTCATGGAGGAATTCGGTTTTCACATGACACTGAGCGGCCAGGTGCCCGAGACACGCGCCGAGGTGATGAAAGCGATCCTGACCGAGCGTTTTGCCGATTTCACCGGCCGGCCGCTTTCGATTTCCGGCCTTGCCGTCTTCATCGAGGACACGCGCGGCGCCCCATTCAAAGTTCATTCCTGGCTGCCGCTTGCCGGCGCCAAAAGCTGAAAGACCTGACGTCATGAGCAAAGAGACCGTGTTTTCCAATGCCCGCATCGTTCTCGAGGATGACATCCTCTCAGGCTCGATCCTCATTCGCGACGGAAAGATTGCCGACATTTCCGGGGGCAACTCGGTAGCCGGCGAAGATTTCGAAGGCGACTACATCATTCCCGGCCTTGTCGAGCTGCACACCGACCACCTCGAAGGGCATTATCAGCCGCGCCCCGGCATTCGCTGGAACAAGACCGCCGCCATCCAGGCGCATGACGCCCAGATCGTCACCTCAGGCATCACCACGGTGTTCGACTGCCTGCGTATGGGGGCGGACGAGGATGGCGGCTTCGAACATGGCGAGATGCGCGAGATGGCCGATGCCATCCAGTCGGCGGAGACGGAAGGCAGGCTGCGCGCCGAGCACCTCATCCATTTGCGCTGCGAGGTCTCGGCCGACAATGTGCTCGAACATTTCGCCGATTTCGAAAACGACCGGCATGTGCGGCTCGTCTCGCTGATGGATCATGCGCCCGGCCAGCGGCAATTCCAGACGATGGATCAGTATATTTTCTACTACCAGAAGAAGCGGGGGCTCAGCGACGAGGCCTTCGCGCGTTTCGTCGCCAAGCGCCAGGCAGAATCGGCGCGCAATTCGACGCCGCACCGCAACGCCATCGCCAAGGTCTGCGCCGAGCGCGGCATCACCGTGGCAAGCCATGATGATGCGACGCTCTCGCATGTCGACGAGGCGATCGACAACGGCGTGCGCCTGGCCGAATTCCCGACTAGCTTCGATGCCGCCCGGGCGTCGCACGGACATGGCATGAGCGTGCTGATGGGGGCGCCAAACATCGTGCGCGGCAAATCCCATTCCGGCAATATCGCCGCCCGCGACCTTGCCGAGATGGGCGTGCTCGACGTGCTTTCCTCCGACTACGTGCCGCTCAGCCTGCTGCATGCGCCCTTCATCCTCGCCGACGAAGTCGAGAGCATCAGCCTGCCGAAGGCGATCGCCATGGTCACGTCGACGCCAGCCCGTACCGTCAGCCTCGATGACCGCGGCCGGATCGCGGCGGGGCTGCGCGCCGATCTCGTGCGCGTCCACCGTTCGCATGGCGTGCCGGTGACACGCTCAGTCTGGCGCCAGGGACGCCGTGTCGCATGATGTCGCACGAACCCCACCCCGGAGCCGGAGCCGAGCGCGGCATCATGGTCGTCGTCGTCGGACCGAGCGGGGCCGGCAAGGACACGCTGATGAACCTCGCGGCCCGGCGTTTCAAAGGCCGCGACGATGTGCATTTCGTCCGCCGCGTCATCACCCGTCACCGTGACGCCGGCGGCGAAGACCATCTTTCCGTCTCCCTCGAAGGGTTTGCCTCCATGGAACAGTCAGGCTCCTTCGCCGTCTGGTGGGAAGCGCACGGCCTGAAATACGGCATTCCGGCCGAGGTTTCGGTGGCGCTGTCGCGAGGTCACATTGTCGTCGCCAACGGTTCACGCTCGGCGCTTCACCGTTTCCAGGCCGCATTCCCGCGGCTGAAGGTCATCAACGTCACCGCCCGCGCCGAAGTGCTCGCCGGCCGGCTGGAGGCGCGCGGCCGCGAGACGCATGAGGATATTATGGCCCGGCTTGCCCGCGGACCACTGACGGTGCGTGGCGAATACGACGTGGTGGAGCTCGACAATAGCGGCTCGCTCGAAGAGGCCGAGCAGAAGATGATCGAGATCCTCGACGGATTGCTGACCAAGGCGCCCTGACCAGATCGAGAGGAAGGGCATGCGCGCCATCAAGGTGGTCGACTACGATCCTTCCTGGCCGCGGCTGTTTGCCGAGATCAGCACCGAGGTCTCCGCGTTGCTCGGCGACTGCCTGCTTTCCATCGATCATATCGGCAGCACATCAGTGGCTGGCCTGGCGGCCAAGCCGAAGATCGACCTCGATGCCGTGATGATATCCGAGGCATTCCTGCCGGCGGCGATCGAGGTCGTGCGCGCGGCGGATTTCGTCTTCCACGGCGATACAGGAGAGCAACGCTGGGCCTTCACGCGCGATCGTGAAGGTTATGGCTTCAAGCTCTATCTTTGCGGGCCTAATAATCGCGCGCATCGGGAGCACATTCTGTTTCGCGATTATCTCAGGGATCACACCGTGAGGGCCAAGGCCTATGCCGATTTGAAACGCCAGCTGGCTGCGGAGGCAGACGGCGATTGGGATTTTTATACCGGCGGAAAGACCGAGTTTGTCAGCGAGACGGTTCGGCTGGCTGCCTCGATGATGTAAGACAGGAATCCGTCAGACGCCCTGGCCGCCGGCGATTACTCGCCGTCGCCCCGTCCCGATACGATCTCGCGCTTGCCGACATGGTTGGCGGGGCCGACGAGGCCTTCCTTTTCCATGCGTTCCACCAATGAGGCAGCGCGGTTGTAGCCGATGCCGAGGCGGCGCTGGATGTAGGAGGTCGAGCATTTCTTGTCACGCATGACGACCTTGACCGCCTGCTCGTAAAGCTCGTTGCCATCCTCCGAAGCCATGGCGCTCTTGTCGAAGACGGCGCCGGCTTCTTCCTCGTCCGTCTCTTCCTCCTCATCGGCGGTGACGGTGTCGAGATATTCCGGGCGGCCCTGGGTCTTCAGATGGGCAACGACCTTTTCCACTTCGACATCCGAGACGAAGGGACCGTGGACACGGGAAATCCGCCCGCCGCCCTGCATATGCAGCATATCTCCCTGACCGAGCAATTGCTCGGCGCCCTGTTCGCCGAGAATGGTGCGGCTGTCGATCTTCGAGGTCACCTGGAAGGAGATGCGGGTCGGGAAATTTGCCTTGATCGTGCCGGTGATGACGTCGACCGACGGACGCTGTGTCGCCATGATCAGATGGATGCCGGCGGCTCGCGCCATCTGGGCGAGGCGTTGGATCGCACCTTCGATGTCCTTGCCGGCGACCATCATCAGGTCGGCCATCTCGTCGACGATGACGACGATATAAGGCATCGGCGTCAGGTCCAGTGCCTGGCTTTCCTCGATCGGAGTGCCGGTGCCCTTGTCGAAGCCGACCTGGACCATGACATGGATGGTCTCGCCCTTTTCGCGGGCCTGGGCGACGCGGTCGTTGTAACCGTCGATGTTGCGGACACCAAGGCGCGACATCTTGCGATAGCGCTCTTCCATTTCGCGCACGGCCCATTTCAGCGCCATGACCGCCTTTTTCGGATCGGTGACGACGGGCGTCAGCAGATGCGGGATGCCGTCATAGACGGACAGTTCGAGCATCTTCGGATCGACCATGATCAGGCGGCACTGTTCCGGCGTCATGCGGTAGAGCAGCGACAGGATCATCGTATTGATGGCGACCGACTTGCCGGAGCCGGTGGTGCCGGCGACGAGCAGATGCGGCATCTTGGCGAGCTCAGCAATGACAGGTTCGCCGCCGATGGTCTTGCCGAGGCCGAGCGCCAGCTTGTAGCCACTCTTCTCGAAATCCTGGCTCTCGATCATCTCGCGGAAGTAAACGGTTTCGCGTGTGACATTCGGCAATTCGATGCCGATGACGTTGCGGCCGGGGACCACGGCAACGCGGGCAGAGAGCGCCGACATAGAGCGGGCGATATCATCGGCAAGGCCGATGACGCGCGAGGATTTCACACCCGGCGCCGGCTCGAATTCATAGAGGGTGACGACGGGGCCGGGACGGACATGGATGATCTCGCCCTTGATGCCGAAATCTTCCAGCACGCTTTCGAGAAGCCCGGCATTCTGCTCCAACGTCTCCTGCGACATGATCTCGCCGAGGCGTTCCGGAGGCTCCTGTAGAAGGGCACGCGGCGGGAATTCGTAGCCGGATGCGTCGATCCTTTCGGGCCTCACGGCCAGGCGCGGCGATGGCAGGACCGCAGCGACGGGCGGCGTGCGCTGCGGCGCCGGCGCGACCTGAGGGGGCGATGCGATGTGAGGAGCCGGCGCAGCCCGGGGGGCCGGCGCGACCGGTGCCTCGACAGCAATGCGCCTGGGCTTTTCCAGGGATATGGCAGCAGCAGGGCGCACGGCAACCTTCGCGGAGACCGCGGCGGGCTGCGGGGCCGGGCGGGAGACGACGGGAGCGGGGGCCGGCCGGCCGGGGCGCCATTCCATGATCCGGAACAGCGACGTGATCGATTCGGGCGAAGTCTCGGTCTTCGGGAAGGATATCAACGGCGGCGTGCGAACCGGCTCGGCCTCTTCGAAGGCCATGACTTCCCAGAAGGCGAAATCCGAAATGGAGGAAAGCTCGGCGCTGGCGCGGAAGGCGGGCGCGTCGGGCTCGTCAAGCAAAGGTGCCTGCTGCAGTTCGATCCTGTGCGGTGCTGCGGAAATTTCGTCCGGCTCCGGCAGATAGATATCGAACGGCACGTCGACGGCAACCGGCTCTATCCGTATCGCCTGCTGTCCAATCTGCGAATCATCGCGAACCGGCTCATTCGGCGCGCGCCGCCTGCTGATCAGCGTTTCCGGCGTGCGGGTGAAACGGACGTTCGGCGCGAGGGAAAAGTTGCTCTGCCAGATGGGCGCCGCCGGCTTCTCCCCTGGGTTTTCCTCCGGAAGGTCCGTTTCAATCTCGCTGGAAAAATCTCCGGCATCCGTCAAATTGGTTCTGGGAAAACGCATGCGTCCGCTACTCACTCATGCTTTGCAAATTACGACCCTACCGGGATAGAAAAGGAAGGTTAATAAGTTCCTTCCTGCCGTATCGTTCCGATACGGCCCGTTTGGATAAATCGCTGCACTTTCAATGCGTTCAGGCAGTGAGAAAAATCTTTGCCAATTTTGGGGAGGTGCTCGAAAGCGCGTCGCGATCTTTCAGATTCGCTGCTGCCGCTTCAGGCTTTATTTCCACGCATGTTGTTGTCGCAAAACCGCCGCACAGTTTTGCGCGACATGCTTTTAATGCGCCTCGTCCCAATTGGTGGCGGCGCGGGCATCGACCCTCAGCGGCACGCGCATTTCCAGTGCCGGCATGGTGGCGTTTTCCATGACCGAGACGATGACAGGCATCGCCTTTTCGACATCCTCGTCCTCGACCTCGAAGATGAGTTCGTCATGCACCTGCAGCAGCATGCGGACGCGATCGGCAAGGCCGACTTCGACAAGCGCCGGCTCTATCTTGATCATTGCCCGGCGGATGACGTCGGCAGCCGAGCCCTGGATCGGCGCGTTGATCGCCGCACGCTCGTTGAAGGCGCGCACGGATGGATTGGACGAGCGGATTTCGGGATAGTTGATGCGGCGGCCGAAGATCGTTTCGACGTAACCCTTGTCGCGCGCCATGGCCTTTCGGCTTTCCATATAGTCGCGGATGCCGGGGAAACGCTCGAAATACTTCTTGATGTAGTCGCCGGCTTCCGAACGCTCGATCGAAAGCTGATTGGCAAGCCCGAAGGCCGAGATGCCGTAGATGATGCCGAAATTGATCGCCTTGGCGCGGCGGCGCACCTCGCCCGGCATGCCTTCCACCGGCACGCCGAACATTTCCGACGCCGTCATGGCGTGGATGTCGACGCCATCTTCGAAGGCCTTGGTCAGTTGCGGGATCTCGGCCACATGGGCAAGCACGCGCAGTTCGATCTGGCTGTAGTCGGCAGAGATCAGCTTGTGGCCAGGCGTCGAGATGAAGGCGGTGCGGATCTTGCGGCCTTCTGCGGTGCGCACCGGAATGTTCTGCAGGTTCGGCTCGGACGAGGACAGGCGCCCCGTGGTGGTCGATGCCAGCGAGTAGGAGGTGTGGACCCGCTTTGTCTCGGGGTGAACGTAACCCGGAAGCGCGTCGGTATAGGTGGATTTCAGCTTGGTGACCTGGCGCCAGTCGACGATCTTGCGTGGCAATTCGAAACCGGCGGCGGCCAGATCCTCGAGCACCTGCGCGGAGGTGGACCATTGGCCTGTCTTCGTCTTGTTGCCGCCGGCAAGGCCCATCTTGCCGAACAGGATATCGCCCAGCTGCTTCGGCGAGCCGATGTTGAACCGTTCGCCGGCCAGCACGTAAATCTCGTCCTCCAGCCTTGCTGCACTCTGGGCCAGCTCGCCGGAGAGGCGCGACAGGATCTGCCGGTCGACGGTGATGCCGCGCGCTTCCATACGCGCCAGCACCGGCAATAGCGGCCGCTCCAACCGTTCATAGACGCTGGTCAATCCCGCCGCCGCCAGACGCGGCTTCAGCACCAGCCAGAGGCGCAGCGTCACCTCGGCATCTTCGGCGGCATAGTGGGTGGCGCGGTCGATATCGACCAGATCGAAGGTGACGTTCGCCTTACCGCTGCCCGCCACGTTCTTGTAGGGGATCGGCGTATGGCCGAGGAATTTTTCCGAGAGCGGGTCCATGCCATGCGCGCCGGTGCCGGCATCGAGCACGTAGGAGATCAGCATCGTGTCGTCGAAACTCCTGGTCTCGATGCCGTAGCGCTTCATCAGCAGGTAATCGTATTTCAGGTTCTGGGCGACCTTGAGAACCGATTCGTCTTCCAGCAATGCCTTCAGCCGTGGCAGGGCATCGCCCATCGGGATCTGGTTTTCGGCAAGGCCGCCGCCGAGTAGATCGCCAACGCCGTTCTTATGGACGAGCGGCACATAGGCGGCACGGATCTTCGTGCCGGTGGGATCGGCCGTATTGTCCGCGATCGCCAGCGAAATGCCGACAAGCTCGGCCTGCATCGCATCCAGCGAGGTGGTCTCGGTATCGAAAGCAACGAGGCCGGTGGCGCGCGCATCGGCGATCCAGCGGTCGAGGGTCGCCAGGTCACGGATCGTGACATAGGTCGAATGATCGAAGGGCAGCGTCGCGAAGGCCTCGGCCCGCGCCTTGGCAAGATCGGCGGGCGAAAAGGCGCCTTCGACCGCGGTCTTCGCCTTTGCACGCGGCGGCACCGGCACGGATTCGCCGGAAACATCGGGGATGCCGCCGGCAACGGGCTCGGGCTCGGCCGCATCGAGATCCGGGCCGCGGGCCGTCTCACCCCATTCGATGCGGACGATCGCCGGTTCGATGGCGCTCGCATCGCAATCGCAGGCTTCGGCGACGCGGCGCGTCAGCGTGGTGAATTCCATCGTCTTCAGGAAGCCGATCAGCTTCGGACCGTTCTGCGGTTCAAGCACCAGCCCGTCGAGATCGAGATCGAGCGGCACATCGGTGCGCAACCGCACGAGATCGCGCGAGAGCCTGGCCATGTCGATATTGGCGAGGATCGTCTCGCGGCGCTTGACCTGCTTGATCTCGGTGGCGCGTTCGAGCAGCGTATCGAGATCGCCGTATTCCTCGAGAAGTTGGGCGGCGGTTTTCGGGCCGATGCCGGGAATGCCGGGAACATTGTCGACCGAATCGCCGGTCATCGCCTGCAGGTCGATCATCTTTTCCGGCGGCACGCCCCATTTCTCGATGACATCGGGAATTCCGATCTGCTTGTCCTTCATGCTGTCATACATATGGACATTGGGGCTGACGAGCTGCATCAGATCCTTGTCGGAGGAGACGATGGTGACATCGGCGCCGGTCGCTTCGGCCTGGCGGGCATAGGTGGCGATGATGTCGTCGGCCTCGAAGCCTTCGGTCTCGATGCAGGGCAGATTGAAGGCGCGGGTCGCCTCTCTTATAAGGCCGAATTGCGGGATGAGCTCTTCCGGCGGCGCGGAGCGGTTCGCCTTGTAGGCGTTGTAGAGATCCTTGCGAAACGTCTTGGCGGAATAATCGAAGATGACGGCAAGATGCGTCGGGGTCACGCCGACATCGGTATTGCGCGCGTCCCTCAGCAGCTTCCACAGCATGTTGCAGAAACCGGACACGGCGCCGATCGGCAGGCCGTCGGTCTTGCGGGTCAGCGGCGGCAGTGCATGAAACGCCCGGAAGATGAATCCGGAACCATCGACTAGGAAGAGGTGATCGCCTTTTTTCATGCGTGCATGGATAGCGCGGGCATGGGACGAGGTCCATATGGAGTTCGGCATAAAGTTCGGCGCGCGAAAAGGATTATGGCGCTCGGAGCACTACGTCGCCGCGCGCATTTTCGGACGTGCAAAGGACGCTGGGCACTTGGCGTTGCTGCATAATTTTATCCTTCCATCGATTCCGATCTCAGGAATTGTGCGGCAGGGATTCCGGCTCACCAAACTGTTACCGATTTGTAACGATGGCCCTCCCTTGAAAAACCACATTCTAAGGCACAAATCCATGTCACCGGCGCTTGATTGCGCCGCGGGTCTGATTACCGGCTTGTCCCCCGCCGCGTCAGGCTTGGACAAAGGCCTTATCCCCCTCTCCGGGCCTTTGTCCCCACTTTAAAGTCGCCATGGCCAACCTCCAGGCCATGGCGATTTTTGTTTTTTCGAGACACTCGAAATTCTGATCGCCGCTTGCATGTTATGGAGCATCGTATGCGATTTGCTGCATTGTCTCCGGCATGGTTTTGAGCCTAACTTGCAATCATGGGATTTAACCGCATGGATTCGGGAGCCTACCTTGCCAGCCAGCTGGCGAAGGGTTTTGCCCGCTCGCTGCACCAGCGCGCGGTCGGGCTCGGTTTTTCTCCTGGGCAGTTCCCCATTCTGCTGGAACTCTGGGCCGAGGACGGGCTGACCCAGAAACAGCTTCTCGAGCGGGTCGATATCGAGCAGGCGACCATGGCCAATACGCTTTCGCGCATGGTCCGCGACGGCCTAATCGAACGCCGGCCGCATCCATCCGACAAGCGGGCGCAACTGCTCTTCCTGACGCCGAGAGCCCGCGCCATGGAGGCCGAGGCGATCGAGACCGCGCGTGAGGCCGATCTTGCGCTGTTTAAAGGGTTTCGGGTTTTCGAGCGCGAGCTGACGCTTGAATATATCCGCCGGCTTCTGGAAAACGCCAAGGCGCTTTGACCCAGATTACTCGCAGGCAAGACGCGTAGGTCGCCACCGCGATATCTGCAGCGCGTCGGCGTCAGCCGTCGGAGACAGGAAGTTTCTGCGGGCGGCGAACTTGATGCTCGGCTCGATATCCGGCTTGCCGAGCAAAAAACCTTGTACCTGCGCGCAGCCTTCTTCGACGACGATCCGGCGCTGCGTCTCGGTTTCGACGCCCTCCGTCACAACAGGCATGCCGAGACTGTGACCGAGGCCGATGATTGCGCGCACGATCGACCGCGCCGCCGCATCATGCTCCAGCATGCCGGTGAAGCTGCGGTCGACCTTGATCTTGTCGAAAGGGAAAGTTCGCAGGTTGGAAAGGGAGGAATAACCGGTGCCGAAGTCGTCCATGACGATGTGAACTCCCAGACTGCGCAGACGCTGCAGCGTGGTCATCACCCGATCGCGATCACGGAAGAGAGCGGCCTCGGTGATTTCAATTTCCAGCCGATCTGGCGCGAGCCGCGTTTCCTCGAGGATTGTTTCGATTCGCTCGGCCAGGTTCGGCAGCATGAACTGCACCGGCGAGACGTTGACGGCAATCGTCAGCGGATGCGGCCAGCGAGCGGCCTCCGAGCAGGCCTGCTGCAGCACCCATTCCCCGAGTTGGACTATCGACCCGCTTTCCTCGGCGATCGGAATGAAGACGTCCGGTTCGCATATGCCGTGGCCCGGCCGGTTCCAGCGCATCAAGGCCTCGTAACCGCTGATCACGCCGCTATGTGCATCGAGAATTGGCTGATAGCTGAGATGGATCTGATGGCGAGTGATGGCGTGGCGCAGTTCGCTTTCGATCAGGCGGCGGGCTCGTGTGGCCTCGTCCATTTCCGCATCGAAAAAACAGGCCTTGCCGCGGCCACCGTGCTTGACCCGGTAGAGCGCGATATCAGCGTTGTTGCAGATCTCGTCTGCATCGCTGCCGTCGGCCGGATAAATGGCGATGCCAAGGCTGACGCCGACGGCGGTCGGGTCGCGTGCCGTATCCATCTCGACGGCGAATTCGTCGAGGATCACGGCCGCGAGCTTCTGCGCTGCCGCCGGCTGCTGTCCGGAGGGCTGGATGATGGCAAATTCATCGCCCCCGAGGCGGGCGATCGTATCACTTTCATCAGTCACGCGACGCAGGATAGAGGCGACCTTGCAGAGAATTCGGTCACCCTCGGCGTGGCCGAAAACGTCGTTGACGGTCTTGAAGCGATCGAGATCGATATAGAGGAGGGCAACCTCGCCGTTCTTTCGTTCGGCCATTTGCAGCGCCTGGCGGATGCGCGTGTCGAACAATGATCGGTTCGGAAGATCGGTGAGAACATCGTGGTGGGCGAGATGTTCGATCATTTCCTCGGCCTGTCTGCGCTCACTGAGATCGCGCACCGCCAGAACGTCGCAATTGTGCCCGCGATAGACGATCCTGCTTGTGTTCACTTCGACGGCGGTCTCCTTGCCGTTCCTGGTGTTGAGCAGCGTCTCGCCGAGCCTGTTCTGTCCCTGGACGGCGCCCAAAACAGCAGAGGGCGCCTTGCCGGCAAGATCGGCAAGCTTCCAGCCGGAGAGTTCCTGGAAACGTTCGTTGGCGTCGATGATCCTGCCTTCCCGCAGAATCAGCAGCCCTTCCTGCGAGGCATTCGCGAGCCCTCTCAGATCCGTCACGTGACTTTCGATATAGACCACCGCGAGCGCCATCAGAATGAGCGTCGTCGCCGCCACCACGACGATCGCAGCAAGCAGGCTGGCGTCGAGCACCGTTGCCGGAAGCTCTTTGCCGGGATCCGGCACGAGCGTGATGCTAGCCATCGAGATAAAATGGAGCGCGCAGATCGCGAAGACGAAAGTGATCGACGAAGCGAGGAGCCGCCTCGGTCCCTTCAATTCGAAAAAGGCGTGGAAGGCGGCGCTTGACAACAGCGCTCCTGCGAGAACCGCACTCAACGTCATATAGGGGTCGTAGACGATTACCGCTTGGGTCTGGATCGCCTGCATGCCGGTCAGATGCATCGCGGCGATGCCGAGCGCCATCAGGATGCCGCCGCGGATGCGCGAAAATCTGCAGCGGCTTTGCGAAGCGACGAGGATCGCGGCCCATGAGCCGACAACCGACAGGAGGAAGGACAGCGCCGTCAGGCCCAGCTGATAGCTGATCGGCATGCCGCCGTCATAGGCCAGCATCGCGATGAAGTGGGTTGCCCAAACGCCGGTGCCGAAGGCGAACGCCGCGGCCCCGATCCAGAGCTTGCGCCGCCCGGCATCGCATCCTTGGGCGCGGGAAAGCGGCAGCATCGCTGCCATCGCGCCGATCAGACAAACTGCGGCAGCCAGAAGCACCAGGCGCCAATCGTGATCGTCGCGAATACATGTGATGATCGAAAACATCCGTCCCCCCGAACAGCTGAATTCGATCAGGCTATCGAGGTTGTACTAAATAACTGTAAATTGAATTAGAAACTTCTTCTATAATGTTCGGCGATATTCTTGACCCCGATACTGACCTGGGCGTCTTTCGCACCGCCGATTTTCGTTTTTTCCGCCTCGCCTGCCTTTCGGGTTTGGTCTATCGTCCGGCCGAATTTCAAAAAGGAGTCGAAAATGACGGATGTACAACAGGTGCTTGCGCGCGCGGATCAGAACCTTTCCACGAGTCTCGAAAGGCTGTTCGAGCTTCTGCGCATCCAGTCGATTTCCACCGACCCCGCCTATAAAGCCGAATGCCAAAAGGCCGCCGAATGGCTCGTCAGCTATCTCGGGACGCTCGGCTTTGCGGCCTCCGTGCGCGATACGCCTGGCCATCCGATGGTGGTCGCCCACCATGCCGGCGCTTCCGCCGATGCGCCGCATGTTCTCTTCTACGGCCATTACGACGTTCAGCCGGTCGACCCGATCGAGCTCTGGGAAAACGACCCCTTCGAGCCATCGATCAAGGATGTCGGCGAGGGCCGCAAGATCCTGACCGGCCGCGGCACCTCCGACGACAAAGGCCAGTTGATGACCTTCGTCGAGGCTTGCCGCGCCTATAAGGAGATCAACGGCGCGCTTCCCTGCCGCGTCACCATCCTCTTCGAGGGCGAGGAGGAGTCCGGCTCGCCCTCCCTGAAGCCCTTCCTCGAAGCCAATGCCGCCGAGCTCAAGGCCGATTATGCGCTGGTCTGCGATACCGGCATGTGGGACCGCGACACGCCGGCAATCGCCGCAGCGCTGCGCGGCCTCGTCGGCGAGGAAGTGGTCGTGACGGCCGCCGACCGCGACCTCCATTCCGGTCTTTTCGGCGGCGCGGCCGCCAATCCGATCCATATTCTCGTCGAGGCTCTTGCCGGACTGCACGACGAGACGGGGCGCATCACGCTTGACGGCTTTTATGACGGCGTCGAGGAAACGCCCGACAACATCAAGGCGTCATGGGAGACGCTCGGCAAGACCGCGGAGAGCTTCCTCGGCGAAGTCGGCCTTTCCATTCCATCGGGTGAAAAAGGCCGCTCGGTGCTGGAACTCACCTGGGCACGGCCGACCGCCGAAATCAACGGTATCTGGGGTGGCTATACCGGCGAAGGCTTCAAGACGGTGATCGCCGCCAAGGCTTCGGCGAAGGTTTCGTTCCGCCTCGTCGGCACGCAGGATCCGGCCGCCATCCGCGAGGCTTTCCGCAGCTATATCAGCGCGAAGATTCCCGCCGATTGCTCGGTCGAGTTCCATCCGCATGGCGGCTCGCCGGCGATTCATCTCTCCTATGATTCGCCTGTTCTCACCAAGGCGAAGAACGCGCTTTCCGACGAGTGGCCGAAACCCGCCATCGTCATCGGCATGGGTGGGTCGATCCCCATCGTCGGCGATTTCCAGAAGATGCTCGGCATGGAATCGCTGCTCGTCGGCTTCGGCCTCAGCGACGATCGCATCCACTCGCCGAACGAGAAATACGAGCTTATCTCCTACCACAAGGGCATCCGCTCCTGGGTGCGGATCCTTCAGGCGCTCGCTGCCTGAACGGCCTGCCATGCCGGCGTGCCAAGCAAAATCGCAAAAAACAAAAAGGCCGGTTCGACCCGGCCTTTCGTCATCCGCTCACCTCAGTGCCAGTTCATCCGTGGTCAAGGAGCAAGCAGGTATTGCAATGAGACTGCCGCCGAAAGGTTAACGGGCCGTTAACAGTACCGCCCTTGTCGGAAGCACCACTCGCGGCTCCGAGCGCTGACTGACATTTCGCCGTTCAAGCTGCGTTCATCGCGAGCAACATATAAGCCATTGAAAGATAAGATGAATGACACCGCCCTAAACACCTGCGGGCGATCGCTCTATCTTTTGTTTCAGTGGCATATGCCATTGAAACGCCGCCAAACGCTGCCTGAAAAACGTGCCAACAAGGACTGAGAAGCGTGAAAAATCTCTTTGTTAAAATCGCAGCCGCCGGCCTGCTTATGCTGGCGCCTGCCATAGCGGAGGCTGCCGAGGGCTACTCGACGGCGAACGTCAACATGCGTGCGGGTCCAAGTACCCGTTATCCTGCCGTCGCGGTCATCCCGGCCGGTTCTTCCATCGAGATTCGCGGATGCCTTTCCGACGTCAACTGGTGCGACGTCGAGTTCTACGGCGGCCGCGGCTGGGTTTCCGGCCAGTACGTGCAGGCCCTCTATCAGCAGCGCCGCGTCTATGTCGGTCCGCAATATTACCGCCCGCTCGGCATTCCGATGATTCGCTTCAGCGTCGACAATTATTGGGACCGCTACTACCGCAACCGCGATTTCTATCGCGAACGTGACCGCTGGAGCCGCGGCCCGGACTATTACTACCGCGACCGCGACAATCGAGATCGCGACCGCGATCGGGATAACCGGGATCGCGACCGGAGCTGGCGTGAGCGGGATCGCGACCGAGATGGGCGCGACCGAGATCGTGACTGGCGCGACGACAATCAACGGGGCGATCGGCAACGGGGCGATCTGCAAAGGGGCGATCTCCAAAGAGGTGACCGGCAAGGGGACGACCGCAGGGGCGATGACCGCAGGCCAGACCGTAGGGATTTTGATTGCCGCCCCGGCGATCCCTCCTGCGACGAATGAGAAGGGGGACGGCAGCGCCGTCCTCTTCCGAGGTTCCAAGGGCAAACACCCAAGAAAAAGCCCGGCGCTCCCTTGGGGGGATGCACCGGGCCTGATGTCGATCGGCACGCGTTGAGGGGAGACGGCCGATCATTCGCGGGACGTGAGGGGTTGTCCCGCTTCTTCATAAACAATCGCGAAGCCTATTGGTTCCACCTTCTGCATAATTCCTTGAATCGGAATCGACTTAAGGAAAGAATTGTGCAGTAATTCAAAGTGTTACAGCGTCATTTACGCCTCTCGAAAAGGCGCATGGCTTGGTAATGGCGTCGTATCGCACGTGATTCACGTGACGCACCTCAGGTTTTTGTTTTCATGACGCATGCTGCTTCGCCGGCGAGCGCTAGACAGGGGAAGCATCGACCCTAGAATGCGGTCACCGACAATTTGAGGTGAGGCCACCGCGATGCTCTTGTTTTGCGGGATTGTTTATTGCATTTTTGTGAAGTTGCGGATCAATCTTGATCCGTTCGAGGCTGGACCCTGATGACGCAAGACTACCTGGCTTTCTTCGGGCTTTTCGCCCCTCGGGCGGCCGCCATAGATGTTACCATATGGCATAAACACAACCCGATCCTGCCTGTACGCCTTACCGATGGGGCGAACCTCAACCCTTCCGGCCAGATCTGGCGCCGCCTTCATCTGGGCGAGTGGGAATATAAGCAGGACCCGGAAACGCTCGACGATTACGAAGCCCGCCAGTTTTGACAAGCGGCGCGATCTGCTTTGCTTTCCATTATTAACACCCCGTTAAATCGCCGCATTTACAGTTCAGTCGGGTGATCACGGCGGCACTCAAAGTGCTCCAGCGTCCTTTGCGCGCCTGAAAAGACGCGCGGCGCTGGAGAAGAGCGCCGTCATGCGAAGCTGACTTCGCGATCGAATATGGGGTGTGACCGGTCCGCGATGGCAGGCAGAGGCAGATCAGGCGACAGAATAGAACCCTCCTTCAGCGGCCGGCCGGCACGCGACGATGACGAATTCTCGCTGGATGCCGACGAGCGCATCGCCGGAGGCCGATCTCCGCGCCGCGGCGGCTCGAAACCCCCGCCGCAGCGCCCCGCCTCCCGGCGACGGCGCGAGCCGCGGGAGCGTGAAGGCGGCGGGTTGTTCGGCTTCATGCGCCGCATGATCTACTGGTGCGTCGTGCTTTTCATCTGGGCCGGTATCGGCGTTGCCGGGCTCGTGGTCTATTATGGCTCGCGCATGCCGAGCGCCAGCACATGGGCGATCCCGGAGCGGCCGCCGAACGTCAAGATCACCGCTGTCGACGGCAGCGTCATCGCCAATCGCGGCGCCACCGGCGGCGAAGCGCTGTCGCTCGAAAACATGTCGCCCTATATTCCGGAAGCCGTCATCGCCATCGAGGATCGGCGTTTCTATTCGCATTTCGGCGTCGATCCGCTCGGCCTCGGCCGGGCGATCGTGACCAACCTCACCGCTGGCCACATGGTCCAGGGTGGCTCGACGCTGACCCAGCAGCTTGCCAAGAACCTCTTCCTCTCGCCTGAAAGAACGCTGGAACGCAAGGTGCAGGAGGTGCTGCTCTCGCTGTGGCTGGAGCAGAAATACACCAAGGACCAGATCCTGGCGATGTATCTCAACCGGGTGTTCTTCGGATCGAACGCCTATGGCGTCGAGGCAGCCTCGCGCCGCTACTTCAACAAATCGGCGCGTGACGTAAACCTCGGCGAGGCCGCGGTGCTTGCCGGCCTGCTCAAGGCGCCGTCGCGGCTTTCGCCGGCCCGCGATGCGGAAGCTGCGAATGCACGCGCCCAACTCGTGCTCGCGGCGATGCGCGAACAGGGCTTCATCACCGATTCCGAGGTCAAGACGGCGATGTCGCAGACCCCGGCTTCGGCCAAGAGCTACTGGTCGGGCGCCGGGCACTATGTCGCCGACATGGTGATGGACGCGCTGCCGGGTCTGATCGGCGACGTCAAGGAAGACGTCATCGTCGATACGACCATCGACAAGTCGCTGGAAAAGAAGGCCGAGCAATCGCTGGTCGACGTACTCGACAAGGAGGGCGGCAAGCTCGACGCCTCGCAGGCGGCCCTGGTCTCGATCGACGGCACCGGTGCGATCCGGGCGCTGGTCGGCGGCAGGGACTATGCGACGAGCCAGTTCAACCGCGCCGTCAAGGCCAAACGCCAGCCGGGTTCCTCGTTCAAGCCCTTCGTCTATGCCGCAGCACTCGAGAAGGGGCTGACACCCTATTCGGTGTTTAACGACGCGCCAATCCGGATCGGCGACTGGACGCCCGAAAATTACGAGAAAAAATACAATGGCGAAGTGACGCTGGCGACCGCGCTTGCCAAGTCGCTGAACACGGTGGCCGCCCAGCTGGTGATGTATGACGGGCCGGATCAGGTGATCAAGCTTGCCCACCGGCTCGGCATCGAAAGCGAGCTGCAGCCGAACGCCTCGATCGCCCTCGGCACGTCCGAGGTGTCGCTGATGGAACTCACCGCCTCCTATGCCGCCTTCATGAACGGCGGCTACAAGGCGACGCCGCACGTCATTCGCCGGGTGACGACCGCCGAGGGCAAGGTTCTCTACGAAAATACCTATGACAGCCCGCCGCGCGTGCTGTCCGAGCAGATCGTCGCCCAGATGGATGCGATGATGATGGGTGTCATCGACAACGGCACCGGCAAGAGCGCCAAGATCCCCGGCTGGCAGGCGGCGGGAAAGACCGGCACCACCCAGAATTCGCGCGACGCGCTCTTCGTCGGCTTCACCAGCAATCTCACCACCGGGGTCTGGTTCGGCAATGACGACGGCAAGCCGATGAAGAAAGTGACCGGCGGCGGCTTGCCGGCCAAGGCCTGGAAGGAATTCATGATCGCCGCCCACAAGGGTCTTTCGCCGGCACCGCTCTTCGGCAACGGCCAGTTGATCGCCGATCCGAACAATGGTCAGCCGATGGCGCAGGCACCGGCCGATGGGCAGCTGGGCAGCGGACAACCGATGACGGCCGAGGCGCCGCCGTCGACGATCGGCGGCATCATTTCCGGCGTCTTCGGCGGTGACGACAATGCAAACCGCTATCCGCAAGCGCCTGCCCGGCAGCAGGCGGCGAGCTCCGGCAATGGCCCGGTTCCTCCTGCAGACATTGCCGAAGGCGGGGGTTCGAACTATGAGGGCATGGTTCCGCCTGGGGATGTCGGGGGCGCGCAGACGACCTCTTCCGTCCAGCCGCGGCGCACGACGCTGCTCGATCTGATCATGGGCCAGTGAGATCTTTGCTACATGCCCGGCGCACGCCCGATGCTCTAAAGCGCGCCATGATCTTTCGGACTCGCGCCTCGCGCTTGAGCTCCTTGTTTTACGCATGTCGGTGTCGCAAAAACGCTACACGGTTTTGCGCGACATGCTTCAGAAATCGCCCGGTTTCCGGACATAGGGCGACCTCTTTCCCGGCTACTGTCAAAATTGAATGCAACACATTCGTTTTGCTGGATTCCGGGCCATTTCTCGCCTTGCAGTCCAGAAAACCGCTCCTTATATACGCCGCATCACCGCAATCACGATTGCGTAATCTTAAGTAGACCCATCCCGTAAGGGGCTGTCAGGGAAATGCCTTCTCGGGGTTCCCACAGCTTGCTTCAAGGAGAGAATGACATGGCAAAAGTAATTGGTATCGACCTCGGAACGACGAATTCCTGCGTCGCAGTTATGGACGGCAAGGACGCGAAGGTCATCGAGAACGCGGAAGGTGCGCGTACGACCCCTTCCATGGTGGCATTTTCCGATGATGGCGAACGCCTCGTCGGCCAGCCGGCCAAGCGCCAGGCGGTCACCAACCCGACGAATACGCTCTTTGCAGTCAAGCGCCTGATCGGCCGCCGCTACGAAGATCCGACCGTCGAGAAGGACAAGCATCTCGTTCCCTTCACCATCGTCAAGGGCGACAATGGCGACGCCTGGGTCGAAGCCAATGGCAAGGGCTACTCTCCCGCACAGATTTCCGCGATGATCCTTCAGAAGATGAAGGAAACTGCCGAATCCTATCTCGGCGAGAAGGTCGAGAAGGCCGTCATCACCGTTCCCGCCTACTTCAACGACGCGCAGCGCCAGGCAACCAAGGATGCCGGCCGCATCGCCGGTCTTGAAGTCCTGCGCATCATCAACGAGCCGACTGCTGCGGCCCTCGCCTACGGTCTCGACAAGAAAGAAGGCAAGACGATTGCCGTCTACGACCTTGGCGGCGGCACCTTCGATATTTCAATCCTCGAGATCGGCGACGGCGTCTTCGAAGTGAAGTCCACCAACGGCGATACCTTCCTCGGCGGTGAAGACTTCGACATGCGTCTCGTCGAATATCTCGTTGCCGAGTTCAAGAGGGACAACGGCATCGACCTGAAGAACGACAAGCTTGCCCTGCAGCGCCTCAAGGAAGCTGCGGAAAAGGCAAAGATCGAGCTTTCGTCCTCGCAGCAAACCGAAATCAACCTGCCGTTCATCACCGCCGACGCCTCGGGCCCCAAGCATCTGACGCTGAAGCTGACCCGCGCCAAGCTCGAAAGCCTGGTCGACGATCTCGTCCAGCGCACGATCGCGCCGTGCAAGGCAGCGCTCAAGGATGCCGGCGTCACTGCTGCCGAAATCGACGAAGTGGTTCTCGTCGGCGGCATGAGCCGCATGCCGAAGGTACAGGAAGTCGTCAAGCAGCTGTTCGGCAAGGAGCCCCACAAGGGCGTCAACCCGGATGAAGTGGTAGCGCTTGGCGCCGCCATCCAGGCCGGCGTTCTGCAGGGCGACGTCAAGGACGTCCTGCTCCTCGACGTGACGCCGCTGTCGCTCGGCATCGAGACGCTCGGTGGTGTCTTCACCCGCCTGATCGAACGCAACACGACGATCCCGACGAAGAAGAGCCAGACGTTTTCGACCGCCGAAGACAACCAGCAGGCCGTGACCATCCGCGTCTCGCAGGGCGAGCGTGAAATGGCTGCCGACAACAAGCTGCTCGGCCAGTTCGACCTCGTCGGTCTGCCGCCGTCGCCGCGCGGCATGCCGCAGATCGAAGTCACCTTCGACATCGACGCCAACGGCATCGTCCAGGTTTCGGCCAAGGACAAGGGCACCGGCAAGGAACAGCAGATCCGCATCCAGGCGTCCGGCGGTCTCTCCGACGCCGACATCGAGAAGATGGTGAAGGATGCCGAAGCCCATGCCACCGAGGACAAGAAGCGCCGCGAGGCCGTCGAAGCCCGGAACCAGGCCGAAAGCCTGATCCATTCCTCGGAAAAGTCGCTGAAGGATTACGGGGACAAGGTTTCCGAGGCCGACCGCACCGCGATCTCGGATGCGATCGCTGCGCTGAAGACGGCGTCGGAAGCATCCGAGCCGGATGCCGACGACATCAAGGCCAAGACCCAGACGTTGATGGAAGTGTCGATGAAGCTCGGCCAGGCGATCTATGAAGCACAGCAGGCCGAAAGCGGCGCTGCCGGTGATGCCTCCGCGGAAAGCGGCGACAATGTCGTCGATGCCGACTACGAGGAAATCAAGGACGACGACCGCAAGAAGTCCGCGTAATCCGCGACGGCGTGGTTATGCTTCAACATCTGATCCGGCTGCTCACCATGGCAGCCGGAAATCCATTTCCGGGGTTTAATCCTTAATGGCAAAAGCGGACTTTTACGAAACTCTGGGTGTAGCCAAGTCGGCGGACGAGAAAGAGCTGAAGAGCGCCTTTCGCAAACTGGCGATGAAATACCATCCGGACAAGAACCCGGATGACAAGGACGCCGAACGGAAGTTCAAGGAAATCAACGAAGCCTACGAGATGCTCAAGGACCCGCAGAAGCGGGCGGCCTATGACCGGTATGGTCATGCGGCCTTCGAGCATGGCGGCATGGGCGGCGGTGGCGGCGGATTTGCCGGCGGCGGTTTCTCCGACATTTTCGAGGATATCTTCGGCGAGATGATGGGTGGAGGGCGCGCGCGCCAGCGGTCGTCGGGCGGCCGCGAACGCGGCGCCGATCTTCGCTACAACATGGAAATAACGCTGGAGGAGTCTTTCTCCGGCAAGACGGCGCAGATCCGCGTTCCGACGTCGATCACCTGCGACGTCTGTTCGGGTTCAGGCGCCAAACCCGGCACGCAGCCGAAGAACTGCGGCACCTGCCAGGGAACGGGGCGCGTGCGCGCGGCACAGGGCTTCTTCTCGATCGAACGGACCTGCCCGACCTGCCACGGCCGCGGCCAGATCATTCCCGATCCGTGTCCGAAGTGCCACGGCCAGGGCCGTGTGACGGAAGAGCGTTCGCTCTCGGTCAATATCCCGGCCGGCATCGAGGACGGCACCCGCATCCGGCTGCAGGGCGAAGGCGAGGCCGGCGCCCGCGGCGGACCGGCAGGCGACCTCTATATCTTCCTGTCCGTCAAACCGCATGAATTCTACCAGCGCGACGGAGCCGATCTCTATTGCGCCGTTCCGATCTCGATGACGACGGCGGCACTCGGCGGCACCTTCGACGTGGCGACGCTCGACGGCACCAAGTCCCGCGTCACCGTGCCCGAGGGCACCCAGGTCGGCAAACAGTTCCGTCTCAAGGGCAAGGGCATGCCGGTGCTGCGTTCGGTGCAGACGGGCGACCTCTACATCCAGATCCAGATCGAGACGCCGCAAAAGCTCACCAAGCGCCAGCGCGAACTGCTTCAGGAATTCGAGCAGCTTTCCTCCAAGGAGAACAATCCCGAATCGACGGGCTTCTTTGCCCGCATGAAGGAATTCTTCGAAGGCTGAGCCGCGATCGACATGCCCATTACGAAAGCCGGGGACGGAAACGTCTCCGGTTTTTTTGTTCCCGGAATCTCGATTTGCGACATTCGCCGTCCATGCCGGCGAATCTGTCCCAGATCGATACGGCGGCGGGCGGGACGATGACTTGCGTTAACGCAGCCAGATGATGCCGCTTGCAAGTTTTCCAAATGAATTCAGTCTCTGCCGTCAGTGCATGACCCTGGGAGCCGGAATCGATTTCGGGGGCATGCACCAAATCAAAGTGATAGAGCGTCCTTAGCGCTAGCGGGAACAAACAAACCAAGGGTATCAGCCATGGCGCCAGCCTTTTCCTCTCAGTCCGAAGATGTCGACGTTCTCGCCGGCGCCATCTACACATGGTGCGCCGAGCGCAACATCAAGCTTCGCAGCCAGCAAGGCCTTTCCATTGCCAGCATCGCGATCGACCTCTATCATGCCGGCCACCAGACGCAGGACGATCTGCTGATGGCGCTGCACGAATGCGAGATTCACTGAAGCGCGCGGCATCAAACCTCAATCAGGCGGTCTGCTTCCGGTCTTTGTTCTGATGCAAGTCATCCTCCCAATATTGCTGCACACCCGCAGGCGTCCGGAAGCCATCCAGACCTTGAATAGGTCGTGCTTTCCGTGGGAACCGTGATTGCTGCAGTGGAATCAGGCGGTGGTTTCGGCCGCTTCCCCCGTCATGAGGGTGACGATGGTCTTGACCGCTTCCTTGCCTGCCGGTGAGTTCAGCTTGTCGTAGCTCAGCGCAAGCGCATAGGCGTCGGGGCTGAGTTCGACACGGCTGCCGAATGGCGACATGCCGGCACCCTCGAAGAGAGCGGAGATCTCGACGTCGAGAAAAACCGCGATCTGATGCAGCTTGCTGGCGGAAACGCGGTTCGCCCCCTTCTCGTATTTCTGGATTTGCTGGAAAGTCAGTCCGAGTGCTTCGCCAAGCTCGAGCTGAGAAACACGGCGAAGGGCGCGAAACTGTCTGACGTTGCGACCGACGATAATATCAACCGGATCTGGCACTTCATCACTCTCTTATACATAAACGGTCCGTTTACCATATCGTTTGCGCCGGATAACTCAACCCAACAGTTGCAAAATTCAACCAACTTTTTTTGGGCTTTACGTTACGTCAGTAGCCTTGGAGGATGGCGGCAAACCTTGAATATCCGGCGCTGGAAGACATTGGCAATGACTGTCGACAGGATCGGTCTGGCGATGTCAGGCATCTCGGATGGTTGTATTTTTAACCGAATTTCGAAAGTGCCATGGCTGCTGTTCCATCGGGAGGATGTCGGACACAAGGGCTTCTGTCACGGGATCATCTGAAATATATGTCCTGCGTGGCGCCAGCCGCCGCGTCCTGACGTTCGGCAGCAGCGGCGGTACACGTCCCCGCGGCCAAAAAGCTGCCAGCCTTGCCATCAGCGCCGCTTCGGCTTAGCTGTCACGCTTTACGATTCCGGACATTCGATGCCGCACAAAGTTTCTCTTTCCCGTCTGAAACTGACAGACTTCCGCAACTATGTGGCGGCGGCCCTTACCCTTGATGGTCGGCATGCCGTGCTGACGGGAGACAACGGTGCCGGCAAGACCAATCTCATGGAGGCCGTCTCGTTGCTTTCGCCCGGCCGCGGTCTGCGCCGTGCGGCTTATGGCGACATTACCCGCGTCGGCGCGGCCGGCGGCTTTTCGGTCTTCGCCGCGCTCGACGGCATGGAGGGCGACGTCGAGATCGGCACCGGCATCGAAACGGGCGAGGAGACCACCGCCCGCAGGCTGCGCATCAATGGCACGACGGCAAAGACTGCCGACGAACTGACCGACCATCTGCGCCTTCTCTGGCTGACACCGGCGATGGACGGCCTCTTTACCGGCGCCTCTTCCGACCGGCGGCGCTTTCTTGACCGGCTGGTGCTGTCGCTCGATCCCGCTCATGGCCGCCGCGCCAGCGATTTCGAGCGCGCCATGCGCAGCCGCAACAAATTGCTGGATGAAGGGCGCTTCGATCCCTCCTGGCTTGCCGGCATCGAGGAGCAGATGGCAAGCCTCGGCATCGCCATGGCGCTCGCCCGGCAGGAGATGCTCGGCCTGCTTACCCGGTTGATCGAGGAAACCCGCGAAAGCTCGCCCTTCCCTTCGGCATCGCTGCAGCTTTCGGGCTTCATGGACGGTCAGTTCTCGAGCCCCTCGGTCGACCTTGAGGACGACTACGCGGCGATGCTGGCGGAGAGCCGCTACCGCGATGCCGGCGCAGGGCGCACGCTTGAGGGGCCGCACCGGGCCGATCTCATCGTGCATCACCGCGAAAAGGCGATGGAGGCGGAGCGTTGCTCCACCGGCGAGCAGAAAGCGCTGCTTGTCGGTCTGGTGCTTGCGCATGCCCGGCTCGTCGGTAATCTCACCGGCCATGCGCCGATCCTGCTGCTCGACGAGATCGCAGCCCATCTCGACGAGGGCCGCCGCGCCGCGTTGTTCGACCTTATCGACGGGCTCGGCGGCCAGGCCTTCATGACCGGAACGGATCGCGCGATGTTTTCGGCACTCGGCGACAGGGCGCAGTTTTTCACGGTGGCCGACGGAAGGGTGTTCGAATGACCGAGGCGGCTTTTCCCGGCGTCGGGCGTCATGATAACATCGGCGCCATGGAACCGCTCAGCCCGGAAGAAATCGCGCGCTATCACCGCCACATCCTGCTGCCCGAGATCGGCGGCGCCGGCCAGCAGAAACTGAAAGCCGCCCGCGTGCTGGTGATCGGCGCCGGTGGCCTCGGTGCGCCGGTCCTGCAATATCTGGCCGCAGCCGGTATCGGCACGCTCGGTATCGTCGACGACGACCGGGTGTCGTTGTCGAACCTGCAGCGCCAGGTGATCCATGATTCCGGCACGATCGGCGAATTGAAGACGGAGAGTGCCGCCTTCGCCATCGCCAAGCTCAATCCGCATGTCCGACTGATCCGCTTCGAGGAACGCTTTTCCCCGGAGGCCGCCCGCCGTCAGCTCTCCGGCTTCGACCTGCTGATCGACGGCTCCGACAATTTCGACACGCGTTATGCCGCCGCCGATGCGGCGGAAGAAGCGCGCATCCCGCTCGTCAGCGGCGCCGTCGGGCGGTTCGACGGCTCGCTGACAGTTCTCAAGCCCTATGAGACGGCTGAGGATGGAACGTCCAACCCCAGATATCGCGACCTGTTTCCGGAAGCGCCGCCAGCGGGGCTGATTCCCGCCTGCGCCGAGGCCGGCATCATCGGCGCGCTGACCGGCGTCATCGGCACGATGATGGCGATGGAGGCGATCAAGCTCGTCACTGGCACTGGCGAACCACTGGTCGGACGGTTGCTGCTCTACGACGCGCTCTCGGCCCGCTTCGACACCATCCGCTACAAACGACGCCGTACAACAGAGAGACAGGTGGGATGAGGATTGTTCCGCTTGATCAGACTTTCACGCGCTGGGATGAACTGCTGGCGCTGATCCTTTCCGCCTTCGCCGCCATGAATGGCAGGATCGACCCGCCATCTTCGGCGCTCAAGCTGACGACGGCATCACTGGCCGAAAAGGCCGGGACCGAGATCGGCCATGTCGCCATCGACGGCGAAAAGCTGGTCGGCTGCCTCTTCCTGCGGCCAGAGGCCGATTGTCTGTATGTCGGCAAGCTCGCCGTCCTGCCTGAGGTACAAGGCAGGGGCCTCGGCAAGCGGCTGCTGAGGATTGCCGAGGAGACCGCTGCGGCGCTCGGTCTTCCCGCCTTGCGGCTGGAAACGCGCATCGAACTCACCGACAATCACGCCGTCTTTGCCGCCTGGGGATTTTCCAGAACCGCCGAAAAGGCGCATCCCGGCTTTGCCAGGACGACATTCGTCGAGATGCGCAAGGTCCTTGCTCCTCCGATCTGCGTCGCCTGATTTACAGCGTTCTTTAACGACCCGGCAGTACCCGATTCGGCGGTCTATGGCCGTCGATGAAGGTGCGGATGTTGATGATGACCTTGTCGCCCATGTCGACGCGGCCTTCGATCGTCGCCGAACTCATATGCGGCAGCAGCACGACCTTGCCCTCATTGGCGAGCTTGATGAGCCTCGGGTTGACGGCAGGCTCATTTTCGAAGACGTCGAGGCCGGCACCGGCAATCCGGCCCTCCCTCAGGCATTTGATCAGCGCAGCTTCATCGACCACGTCGCCGCGCGCGGTGTTGACGAGATAGGCCGTCGGCTGCAGCAGTGCCAGACGGCGGGCCGAGATCAGGTGGAAGGTCGCCGGCGTCGACGGACAATTGACCGAAACGATGTCGACGCGGGCGAGCATCTGGTCGAGGCTTTCCCAATAGGTCGCCTCCAGCTCGTCCTCAACGGCCGGATTGACGCGCTTGCGGTTGTGGTAGTGGATCGACAGGCCGAAAGCCTTGGCGCGGCGGGCCACCGCCGTGCCGATGCGGCCCATGCCGACGATGCCGATTCGCTTGCCATGAATGCGCCGGCCGAGCATCCAGGTCGGAGACCAGCCTGCCCATTCGCCGGGCTTGTCGGTCAGCACGCGCGCACCTTCGCCGAGCCGTCTCGGAACGGCAAGAATCAGCGCCATGGTCATATCGGCAGTGTCTTCGGTCAGGACGTTCGGCGTGTTGGTGACGGTGATGCCCTTGCGCGCCGCCGCCTCGACGTCGATGTGATCGGTGCCGTTGGAGAAGCTCGCAATCAGCTTCATCTGCGGTCCCGCCTGTTCGATCAGCGCCGCGTCGATGCGATCGGTGACGGTCGGCACCAGCACATCGGCGGTCTTGACCGCGGCGATCAGCTCGGGAACGGAGCGCGGCGCGTCGTCGATGTTCAGCTCAGCGTCGAAGAGTTCGCGCATGCGGGTTTCGACGGCATCCGGCAGCTTGCGGGTGATGTAGACCTTCGGTTTTTTCTTCGCTGTCATGGCTGCCTGTGGTGCCTTGTTCAGAGGTCTTTAACCAAGAGGGGTGATAATTTTCCCATTCCGGGCATTTTCTACCAGACCCGCACGCGAAGACAAACAAAACTCGTGGTGCAGCCGGGGAATGTCAGAGCCCGGAGCGCGAGCAGGCCGGGCCTGCCCGCGAATTCGAGCAAACGGAAACTTCGATGCGCAGCAAAGTCCTGAAGTCCTGCCTCGCCCTTGCCATCGCTCTGGCTGCATCCATGGGAAGCGTCGAGTTCGCCCATGCGCAGGCGGCCAAAGGGCCAAGCGGACTGCCATTGCCGCGTTTCGTCACGCTGAAATCCAAGCGCGTCAACCTGCGCATCGGTCCGGGAACGGATTACGCCGTGTCTTGGATGTACCTGAAATCCGGCCTGCCGGTGGAAATCATCCAGGAATACGACAATTGGCGCCGCATCCGCGATGCCGACGGCACCGAAGGCTGGGTCAACCAGTCGCTGCTGTCAGGTCAGCGCGCGGCAATTGCCGCCCCGTGGATGAAGACCAAGGGCAAGGGCATTTATGTCAATCTGCGCCGCGAGGCGCAGCCCTCCGCCTCGATCGTCGCCAAGCTCGAACCCGGCGTGATGATCACCATTGGCGAATGCAACGGCGACTGGTGCCGCGCCGAAACCGACGGCGCCTCGGGCTGGGTGGCGCAGTCGGAGATATGGGGCGCCTATCCCGGCGAAGCCTTCAAATAAGCCCTGCCCGTTTGGCGGCCTCGGAAAGCGAGGTCATCGGGCGCGGGCCGATCTGCTGGATGACGATGCCGGCGGCCAGGCAACCGAGCTTGCCGCAATCCTCCAAAGAACGTCCCTGCGTGTAGCCATAGAGGAAGCCGGAGGCGAACAGATCGCCGGCACCGGTCGTATCGACCACTTCCTTGATCCGGATCGCATCGACGTAAAAACGCTCGCGGCCCTTCAGGATGACGGCGCCATCCTCGCTCATCGTCACGGCGGCGATCTTGCAATCGGCGGCGATCCTGTTCAGCGCCTCCTCGAAATCGTCGGTCTCGTAGAGCGACAGCGCTTCCTGGCGATTGGCGAAGACGATATCGACCTTGCCGGTGCGCATCAGATCGAGGAATTCGCCGCGATAACGGTCGACACAGAAGCTGTCGGACAGCGTCATCGACATTTCGCGGCCGTTTTCATGGGCGATGCGGGCACAATCGAGGATCGCTTCCTTGGCGCGTGGCGGATCCCAGAGATAACCTTCGAAATAGGTAACCTTGGCGTCAGCCACGACGTCGGTCTCGACGTCTTCCGGGCCGAGCTCGACGCAGGCGCCGAGATAGGTGTTCATCGAACGCTCGCCGTCCTCGGTGACGAAGATCATCGAACGCGCCGTCGGCGGGAAGGTGCCCTTCGGCCGGGTCTCGTAGTGGACGCCCTGGGCGCGGATGTCGTGTGTGAAGATGTCACCGAGCTGATCTTGGGCGACATTGCCGAAATAGGCAGCCTTGCCGCCAAGGCTCGCCACGCCCGCCGCCGTGTTGCCGGCGCTGCCGCCGGAAGCTTCGAGCGCCGGTCCCATGCGCGAATACAAGAGTTCGGCGCGTTCGGCATCGATAAGGTTCATCGCCGCTTTGGTGATCTGGTTGTCAATGAGGAACTGGTCGTCGCAACGGGCAATGATATCCACGATTGCGTTGCCGACTGTCAGAACATCGAATCTTGTCATGAAATGAGGGGTCCCGGAGTTTGTGATAGCCGGGGTTTGGTCTTAGCGAAATTTCCGCGGTTTGGAAGGATAAATGGTGGATGGCCTGTCTATTTCTTCGCAAAAGTGCCGCCTATTCGTCATGTCCCTGTCATTTTCAATATCTAGAAATACTCGCAAGAAGACCGGCATGAGCAGCTTCCAGTTGCAGCCGGGCGCACGAGGGATGACCCCTTCGATCTTACCGGCGCGATGCTGACCACGGATGAACTGGCAGCTTCGTGATCCGGGTTTCCGGCAAGACCGGAGCGGAAAAGCGGGCTATGCCCGCTTTTTTTGTTTTGCCGATGTGCTTGATTGGACGGCGATTGCCTTTTCAAACCAAGCAGTTTGCTGCTAGACGTCGAATACTCCCCCGCGCAGAGCAGCCTCCCCTATGTCAGCCATCATTTTCGACGTCCTTCCCGTCTTCATTCTGATTCTCATCGGCTGGGTGATCGTGCGCAGCGGATTGATGGCGTCGAATGTTGGCGAAGCGCTCAGCGAATTCGTCTTCAAGATCGCCGTGCCGCTTCTGCTCTTCCGCACCATCGCCGAGGCGGATTTTCATGGCGCCTCGCCCTTCCGGCTCTGGATCGTCTATTTTTCGGGCGTCGCCATCACGTGGACGGCCGGCCATATCGCCGCCACACGCCTCTTCGGCCGCGACGAACGGATCGGCGTGCTGGCCGGCGTTTCCTCGGCCTTCGCCAACAATATCTTCATCGGTCTGCCGCTGGTCGAGCGGACCGTCGGCGACGAAGGGCTGGTGGCGCTGTCGATCCTGCTTGCGGTGCATCTGCCCGTGATGATGGTCGCCGGCACAGTGCTGATGGAGCATGCCGAGCGCAAGATCGCCGGCAAAAGCGATCGCAGCATGGTGCTCGTGCTTCGCCAGATCGCAGTCAACCTCGTGCGCAACCCGCTGGTGATCGGCCTTGCGGCCGGCATGGCCATGCACCTTTCCGGTCTCACCATGCCGACGACGCTGGCAACGGTCGTCGGGCAGATCGCCGGCATTGCCGGCCCGGCGGCGCTGATATCGCTCGGCATGGCGCTGGAAAGATACGGCGTCTCCGGCAATCTCGGCATCGCCAGCGTCACCTCGAGCCTGAAGTTGCTGCTGCTGCCCGGCTGCGTGTGGGCGGCGAGCCATCTGCTCGGTCTCAGCCCCGAATGGACGGCAGCGATCGTGCTGACCTCCTCCGTCCCAACCGGCGTCAACGCCTGGCTGATCGCCAACCGCTTCGGCGTCGGTCACAGCCTCGCCGCCTCGACGATCACGGTGACGACGGCGCTCGGCGCCATCACGGTTTCGCTCTGGGCCTATTTCCTCGGCGCCTGAGGTCTTTGCTTTACGCATGTCGTTACCGCACAACGAAAAAGCCCGGCTTGCGGGCCGGGCTTCAATGTCCTGCGATTGTCTGCCGTGCTACTGCGTCGCGGCGTTCGGATCCGGCAGCGGCACCGGCGAATCGGCGAGCGTGTGCAGGTAGAGGATAACGTTGGCGCGCTCCTGATCCTTCGCCAGACCGGCGAAGCCCATCGCGGTGCCTGGAATGTCCTTCTTTGGCGCCAGCAGGAACTTGTTGAGGTTTTCGAAGGTCCACTTCTCGCTGCCGCCCTTGGAGAAATCCTTCATGGCAGCGGAATAGGCAAAGCCTTCATGCGAGGCGATCGGGCGATCTACGGCACCAAAGAGGTTGGGACCGACCTTATTCGGTCCCCCTTTGGTGGCGTCATGACAGGACTGACACTTCTTGAAGACAGTTTCACCGGCCTTGGCATCTGCAGAAGCGAGCAATTGCGCGATCGGAACGGCAACGGCAGGCGCAGCCTCACCGCCGGCGGCAGGCGCCTCTTCGGCAACGATCGCGAAACCTTCCTTTTCCGGTGCTTCGGAATGGAAGATCCCTTCGGACGCGATGGAGACAGACATCAGAACGAAAATCGTTCCGAGCAGCGCCCCAACGGCCGTATTGACGTATGAATTCATCTGCAATGCTCCCCTTGCAGCCGGCAGATCATAAACCGGACCATCTTGAAATCGCGCGGAACCTATGTCTTTTGGCTGTTCGTTGCAACTGTCTAAATGGTCTTGCGCATGAGACTTTTTGACACTTTCCAGCCCGGAATAGAAGGCCTGAACCATGAGTGATTCAAATTTAGATGGCGTGCTCGTATTGATCCCGGCGCGCATGGCCTCCACCCGGCTTCCGGGCAAGCCGCTGGCCGATATTTGCGGTCTGCCGATGATCGTCCAGGTGGCGCTGCGTGCCAGGGAAGCAGCCATCGGCCGCGTCGTCGTCGCCGTCGACGACGCCCGAGTGTTCGAGGCCGTGGCCGCCGCCGGATTCGAAGTCGTCATGACCCGTGCAGACCATCAATCGGGTTCCGATCGGATTTTTGAGGCGCTGACGAAAGTCGATCCGGACGGAAAGGCGAAAATCATCGTCAACGTCCAGGGCGATCTGCCGACGATCGATCCGGAAACGGTGCGCGCGGCGTTGCGCCCGCTCGAGAACGAGGCGGTCGATATCGGTACGCTGACGACCGAAATCGACAATGAGGAGGACAAGACCGCGCCGCACATCGTCAAGATCGTCGGTTCGCCGATTTCCGCCAACCGGCTGCACGCGCTCTACTTCACGCGCGCGACCGCCCCTTACGGCCAGGGGCCGCTCTACCACCATATCGGCCTTTATGCCTATCGGCGCGCGGCGCTCGAACGCTTCGTCTCGCTCGGCCCCTCGACGCTCGAAAAGCGCGAATCGCTGGAGCAGCTGCGGGCGCTGGAAGCAGGCATGCGCATCGACGCCGAGATCGTTGACACGGTTCCGCTCGGTGTCGATACTCCCGCCGACCTCGAAAAAGCGCGGCGCATCCTCTCCGCAAAGTCGAACTGACGGAACCATCATGAACATCAAGACCAACAGGATCGCCTTCCAGGGCGAATTCGGCGCCAATTCCGATATGGCCAGCCGCGACATGTTTCCGACCATGGAGCCGTTGCCCTGCCAGACCTTCGAAGATGCCTTTACGGCAGTCGACAACGGCGACGCCGATATCGGGATGATCCCGATCGAGAACACGATTGCCGGGCGCGTCGCCGATATCCACCATTTGCTGCCGGAGTCGCGGCTGCACATCATCGGCGAATATTTCATGCCGATCCGCTTCCAGCTGATGGTGCTGCCCGGTGTTACCAAGGACGAGATCCGCACGGTGCACAGCCATATCCACGCGCTCGGCCAGTGCCGCAAGATCGTTCGCGCCAATGGCTGGAAGCCGGTGATCGCCGGCGATACGGCGGGGGCGGCGAAACTCGTGCAGGAAACCGGCGACCGCTCGATGGCCGCCTTGGCGCCACGCCTTGCCGCCGATCTCTACGGGCTTGAGATCATCGCCGAAAATGTCGAGGATACGGAAAACAATGTGACCCGTTTCGTCGTCCTGTCCCGCGACGAGGAATGGGCGCAACGGAATTCGGCGGAAGAAAAGGTCGTCACCACCTTCGTCTTCAACGTCCGCAACATTCCAGCCGCGCTCTACAAGGCGCTCGGCGGCTTTGCCACCAACAACATCAACATGACCAAGCTGGAAAGCTACCAGCTCGGCGGAAAATTCGTGGCGACGCAGTTTTACGCCGATATCGAAGGCCATCCGAACGATCCGAACGTGCGCCGGGCGTTGGAGGAGCTGCGGTTCTTTTCCGAGAAAGTCCGCATCCTCGGCGTCTACAAGGGGCATGCGATGCGAGGCCTGCTTTAAACAGCGGGTCCAGGGGTGCAAGTAGACCCCCCTCTGCCCTGCCGGGCATCTCCCCCACAAGGAGGGAGATCACAAGTGGGTTGGCCTTCCTGCTCATCTACCGTTTCGCCATGCTGCAACGCTGATTGCTTGGGAAGCCGGTGCGCCCAGCCAATCTCCCCACCTGTGGGGGAGATGCCCGGCAGGGCAGAGGGGGCGGATGTGGCACGACGAGATTGTGAGACAAAGCCCCCACAATCAGAGCGCCAAAATTCATTTATCCGGCTCACAGACACGCAGCCGATGGCCATCGGGATCGAGCACGACGAAGGTCGGGCCGAAATCCAGTTCGGTCAGTTCCTGGGCGATCGGCAGACCGCGCTGGCGCCAGTCTTCATAATGCCTGGCGACTGCATTTTCTCCTTCGACCATGAACGCCACTTCGCCTCGATTGCCGATGGCGGAGGGCTGCGGCTCGACCTTGCTGCGCCGCCAAAGGCCGAGCGTGAAGCCGCCCTCAAGCGGAAAGGCGACGAAATTCGGCGCTTCCACGGCCGGTTCGCGGTTCAGCAGATTCCGGTAGAAGCTGGCGCTTTCAGCCGGGTCCTTGACGTAAAGAATGATGAGATTGGGGCTGGTCATTTCGGTTCTCCCGTTGTTTACGAATTGCCCCGCGAGAGGTCTCGTCTGCTGACAATGAATGGCAGCAGACTACCGGGGCGTTGCGATCGCAACGCCCCGTATTCGTCGGACAGAATGTTGATAAGGATGGGCGGCCTAAAGTGGTCGCGCATGTCGTTGTCGCAAAACCGCTGCACACTTTTGTGCGGTATGCTTTAGAGCGGAAAACGGTCCTCGCGGCGCGGATGGCGTCCGTCGATGAAGCCGAGGTCGCGCTTCCGGTAATCCGGTGTCGCTTCAAGGTCGAGGCCGGTGCGGTCTCCTCTGCGAAATCGGAAAATGTTCATGACCAGGTGCAGCAGGCCGGAGCGCGCTGACTGGTGGACATCGGCAAAAGTCTCGGCCGAAATGACATCGGCAAAGGACTCGGCCGCAAAACGGTCGTTAGTAAAATGAATGGCTGGAGGCATTACCATGATCAGTACTCCTTCCTGGTGGATTGAGACTGATAATAACTCCATCTGCTGACAGTTTATGGCAGCAGCGTTCAGTTCTCCATCTGCACGTCCTGCGTCTCGCGCCATTCCTTGAGGAGCACCGTGCGGCGGCGCGGATAACGCACCTCGTGCAAGGCCATATCGATGATGCGATCGGTGCGGAAATGGCGAAAATCCTGGCGCAGTTCGCACCAGGCCATGAGGACGCGCACATGCTCGTAATAGCCGAGCCCGAAAGGCCAGACGCGGCGGCGCGAGATACGGCCCTGCTCGTCGCCATAATGCAGTTCGAGAATACGCTCCAGGCGGATCGCCCTGCGGATGGCCGAAACGTCAGCCTTGTCCTCGTCCCTGCGTTTGGGACCGACGAAAAGCGCTGCCGAATCGATCATCTCGCGCATATCGGCCGGCAGCACCGCGGCAATCTTGGCCAGTGCATCGGCGCCGGCGCCGGCAAGGCGCGGCTCGGCGGCGCGGGCCACCCAGCGCGAGCCGAGCACCAAAGCCTCCAGCTCTTCTTCGGAAAACATCATCGGCGGCAGCATGAAGCCGGGCTTCAGCACGTAGCCGATGCCGGCTTCACCTTCGATCATCGCGCCCTGGGCCTGGAGGCTGGCAATATCGCGATAGAGCGTCCGCAGGCTGACGCCGGTCTCTTGTGCCAGCACCGTGCCGGTCACCGGCCGCCGGTAACGCCGGAGCGTCTGGAGCAGCGTCAGCAGCCGTTCGGAGCGGGCGACGGGCATGACGCTAGCGCTTCCACTCCACCCAGTCGCGCATCAGGCGGTGGGCAATCGCCCCTTTCGGCGGAGAGGCCTTGCCTGTCGCGCTCGGGCGTTCCAGCATCTCGATCGTTTCCTCGCGGGTGAACCAGCGGCAATCCTCCAGCTCGGTCTCGTCGCGACTGATTTCGGTGGATTTCGCCTCGGCGTAACAGCCGATCATCAGCGAATGCGGCATCGGCCAGGGCTGTGAGGCGTGGTAACGGATACGGCCGGTGCGGATGCCCGATTCCTCCAGCGTTTCGCGGCGCACGGCGTTCTCGATGGTCTCTCCGGGTTCGACGAAGCCGGCCAAACAGGAGTACATGCCCGGCGCGAAATGCGGGCTGCGCCCGAGCAGGCAGAGATCGCGCTGCTCGTCGACCGTCAGCATGATGACGACGGGGTCGGTGCGCGGGAAGATCACGTGTTCGCAGGCGGCGCAGACACGCTTGTAGCCGCCGATATGGATCTCCATCGCCGAGCCGCAGCGGCCGCAGAAGCGATTGTCGCCATTCCAGCGGATGAGGCTTGCGGCCTGGGCGAATTCGCCGAGCAACACCTCGTCGATCAGCATTTCGCGAAACAGCGTGCGACCGTCGGCAGGCTTATAGTGGCTGGTGAGGTCGTCGACGTCGATGCCGACGGGAACGGCAAGGCGCGGCTCGCCGGTCTTGCGGTAACCGAGAAGTACGGTCTCGTCCCAATCCGGCTGCAATTCCTGCAGCTCGTAGCGGGCAAAGAGCGGGTCGAGCACCTGGCCGTCATGCTTCAGCACCAGCTTATCCCTGGCGAAGGCGAAGATATGAGTGCCTTCCTTGGCCAGCGCCTTTTGGACGGATTGTTCGTCGCGATGCTCGGAATCGCGGTTGAGATCGTTGGCGGCAAAGGCCGTGAGATTGCTGGGTTCCGGATGCGGCGCATCCGAATCGAAAAGCGAATGACTCATGATGACAGGGCTTCCCGCAGCTTCGCTGTAAATTCGTCTCTCTTTCCGTCTTCGTAGGGCTCCGCGCGCCCGAAGCCCCAGACGGGACCCGGCCAGTTGGCATCGCCTTCGAAGCGGGCAATGACATGAACATGAAGCTGGCGGACGATGTTGCCAAGAGCCCCGACATTGATTTTTGTCGCGCCGGTGATCTTCTTCAGCGCCTTGGCGACCAGTTCCGTCTCGAAGGCAAGCAGCACCTGGTCGAGCGGCGTCAGTTCGAAGATTTCGGTGATATCACCCCGGCGCGGCACGAGAATCAGCCAGGGCCAGCGGGCGTCCTTCGACAATCTCAGATCGCAGAGGCCGGTGACCATGATGCTGATGCTGTCATTTTCGAGCCTGGGGTCGAGCACGAAACCGTTCAAAGGGCATTCCTCCTGTCTTTTCCTACGACTAGCAGTTTTTTCGCATGTTGGCTTGCTTTTGATGTCGATATTGCCGATATGTGCATCCGGGAGGTTGGTGGTGGACGAGCCACTCGCCAACCGGGTCAGGTCCGGAAGGAAGCAGCCCTAACGAGCCCGGCACGGGTCATCGTGCCAGCCTCCCACCTTCTCTCCACGAAGTGCCCGACAGTCCGGGCGACAAGCAGGGCGATGAGCGACACCGAGCGACAATCAAAAGATGCCGCCTCGACGGGCACCGGATACCGCGTGCTGGCTCGCAAATACCGCCCCAAGGATTTCACGGACCTGATGGTCGGCCAGGAGCCGATGGTCCGCACCCTCACCAACGCTTTCGAGACCGGCCGCATCGCCCAAGCCTACATGCTGACCGGCGTGCGCGGCGTCGGCAAGACGACGACGGCGCGCATCCTGGCGCGGGCGCTGAACTACAAGACATCGGAAATCGACAAGCCGACGATCGACCTCCGCACGCCCGGCGAGCACTGCCAGGCGATCATGGAAGGCCGGCATGTCGACGTGATCGAGATGGATGCCGCCTCCCATACCGGTATCGACGATATCCGCGAGATCATTGAGCAGGTGCGTTACCGGCCGGTTTCGGCGCGCTACAAGGTCTATATCATCGACGAAGTACACATGCTGTCGACGCAGGCCTTCAACGGCCTGCTGAAGACGCTGGAAGAGCCGCCGGAGCATGTGAAATTCATCTTCGCCACCACCGAGATCCGCAAGGTGCCGATCACCGTGCTGTCGCGCTGCCAGCGCTTCGACCTGCGCCGCATCAGCGCCTCCGATCTCGTCGGGCTGTTCACGACGATCGCGGCCAAGGAAGGCATCGAGGCGGAAGCCGATGCGCTGGCGATGATCGCGCGTGCTGCCGAAGGCTCGGCGCGCGACGGCCTGTCGCTGCTCGACCAGGCGATCGCTCATGGCGCGGGCGTCGTGCAGGCGGAAGCCGTGCGCGGCATGCTCGGCCTTGCCGACCGCGCCCGGATCGTCGATCTCTTCCAGCATATCGTCAAAGGCGATGTCGCCGCCGCCCTCGGCGAGTTCCAGAACCAGTACGAAGCCGGCGCCAATCCGGTGGTGGTGCTGACCGATCTTGCCGATTTCACCCATCTCGTGACGCGGCTGAAATATGTGCCGGATGCGGCAAACGATCCTTCGCTCAGCGAGGTCGAGCGCACCAAGGCGGCGGAATTCGCCAAGGGCGTTGCGGTGACGACGCTGTCGCGCATCTGGCAGATGCTGCTCAAGGGCATTCCGGAAACGGAAGGCTCGTCGCGGACGGCAGGGGCAGCCGAGATGGTGCTGATCCGGCTTGCGCATGCCGCGCATCTGCCGGCGCCCGAGGACGCGGCGCGGCGGCTTGCCGAATTTTCCGGCGACAATGCCGGCCCGCGACCCGCGGTTCCGCCGTCCGGCAATAGCGGCGGCAACGGGACACGGGTTTCCTATCAGAACAGTGTCACGGCGCGCGCGGCGGAAACCGCATCGAGCCAGCCACAGCCTTCGGCGCCGGTGGCGATGCTGCGGGCCGTGCCGAGCAGCCAGCCGGAAACGATGCCTGTCGGGCGGATCGAGCCAAAACCGGCGGAGGCACCGAAGCCGCTCGTCTCGGTCAATTCGGTCAACGATATCGTCAACCTCGCCACCGAGAAACGCGATCCGAAGCTGAAGGCGATGGTGCGTACCTTCCTGCGCCCGGTCCGTATCGAAGCCGGCCGGCTCGACGTCAGCCTGGCTCCCGGTGCGCCGACGACGCTGCTCAACGAGCTTGCCGTCAAGCTGAAGGAGTGGACCGGCATCCATTGGATCGTCAGCCTCAGCCGCGACGAGGGCCAGCCGACGCTTGTCGAAGCGGAGGCCAGGACCCGGGAACAGCATGTGATCGACGCGCGCCAGGACCCTGACGTGGCGGCAATCCTTGCACATTTTCCCGGTGCCAAGATCATCGACGTGCGCGTACGGGCGCCCGAACCGGAGGAGGAAGGCGAGGCGACACCGCCGGCCGCCGCCGAATCCGAGGAAGGTGATATCCTGCCGGGCGACGACATAGAATTCTGAGGTTTCAACAAGGAGCGAGACGATGCGCGACATCATGGGCATGATGGGCAAAGTCAAGGAAATGCAGGCCAAGATGGAGCAGATGCAGGCGGAAATCGCCGAGCTCACGGCCGAAGGCAAAGCGGGCGGCGGTCTCGTCGCCGTGGTCATCACGGGCAAAGGCGAGCTGAAGAGCCTGAAGATCGATCCGTCGCTGTTCAAGGAAGACGATGTCGAGATCCTCGAGGACCTGATCGTCGCCGCCCACAAGGACGCCAAGGACAAGGCCGAGGCGCTCGCCGCCGAGAAGACCAAGGCGTTGACCGCCGGCCTGCCGATTCCGCCGGGCTTCAAGCTGCCGTTCTGAGGCGGCCCACATATCAAGGTGTGATCTAGTGCGCTTCGCCGGCTTGGGATTCCAGCATGGCCCGAAGCTTGCAGTGAATTGGGGCCGCGAGATATCGCGCACGATCTGCGCCCTGAAGCCTTCGGCCGAAGGTCTCCATTAGCTCGGGCATCGTAATCTTGTCTCCCGAAAAAGACGTGTATTCCATCGGCATCCCGGGCTCGACCACGCCGCCCCGGATGACGCGGCAATAGATGCCGGGACGGGCGGCGGCAGTGTAACGCTTGACGAATTTCGGATCGGCCATCCTGGCGGCGAAGGTGGCGCAGGGCATACGGCATGCCGTGACCTCGAGGATGAGATCGCCAGCGGCGAAGCGGTCGCCGACGGCGACGTCGCGATTGTCCAGATCTGATATCACCATGTTCTCGCCGAAAGTACCGGCCTCATAAGGCCTGCCGAGCTCGCTGCTCCACCAGTCGAGCGTCAGCGATCCCTCCACATAGACCGCCTGGTCGACGCCGCCATGGTGTTTGCGGTTGCAGATCGCATCGCCGACGAGACCTTCGGCGTCGATCATCACCGCGCCATTGACGGCGTGTTTGAAGATGCCGGTCTTGTAACTCTTGCCCGGTAGTCTTTCCGGATTGCCGGTGCACAGGGCCAGGATTTTCATGGGATGGCCGATCCTTCCACGATTCCGTTTTCGTTCCATATCAGTTAAGAACGGCGCATGGCAAAACGAGTCACCGGACCCGAAATCGAAAAACTCATCCAGCTTCTGGCGAAGGTGCCGGGCCTTGGGCCGCGCTCGGCGCGCCGGGCGGCACTGCATCTGATCAAGAAGAAGGACCAGCTGCTCGGCCCGCTGTCGAATGCGATGGGCGAGGCCTATGACAAGGTGAAGATCTGCTCGCGCTGCGGCAATGTCGATACGGTCGATCCCTGCATTGTCTGCACCGACGCGCAACGCGATCAATCCGTCATCATCGTCGTCGAGGACGTATCGGATCTCTGGGCGCTGGAGCGGGCAGGCGCGATGAACGCCGCCTATCACGTGCTCGGCGGCACGCTGTCGCCGCTCGACGGGGTCGGTCCTGACGATCTCAACATTCGCGGGCTGATCGACCGGGTCGGCGAAGGCGGCATCCGGGAGTTGATCATCGCGGTCAATGCCACGGTCGAGGGACAGACGACGGCGCATTATATCACCGACCAATTGCAGGGGCTCGACGTGAAGATCACGCGGCTGGCGCATGGCGTGCCTGTCGGCGGCGAGCTCGACTATCTCGACGAGGGCACGCTTGCGGCGGCACTTCGGGCGCGGACGGTGATATAGGGAGGCTTGCGTATGTTGCATCACACCCCCCTCTGCCCTGCCGGGCATCTCTCCCACAAGGGGGGAGATCACAAGCGGCTTTGGTTTCCCGCTTCATTGTCAGTTTGCCGCGCAGAAACGTCGATTGTCGGCGGAAACTTCTGCGCCCAGCCAATCTCCCCACCTGTGGGGGAGATGCCCGGCAGGGCAGAGGGGGGTGTTCCACGGCGGCTGCGGATATTCGCATTCGCTTTAACGGCAGCTCTCCTGCCCCTCTCCTGTTACGCGGCCCCTTCGAAAGCCGATGTCGAGGTGCAGTTCGAAAAATGGGTGCAGGCCGACCTCTGGCCGGAGGCGAAGGCGAACGGCATTTCGGAGAAGGTCTTTCAAGCCGCTTTCTCCGGCATCACGCTGAACTGGAACCTGCCCGATCTCGCCCCGCCCGGTTTCCCGCCACCGAAGGAGCAGAAGCAGACGCAGGCCGAATTTTCCTCGCCCGCTCCCTATTTCAACGAGGACCAGCTGAAGAAGCTTGCCGCAACGGGACGCGGCTTTGCCGCCCAGTATGGCTCGACGCTGAAGCGGATCGAAAAGACCTATGGCGTGCCGGGCTCGATCGTGCTGGCCATTTGGGGCCGTGAGACCGGCTTCGGTGCGGCGAAGATCCCGAATTCGGCGATCGAGGTGCTGGCGACCAAGGCCTTCATGTCGACGCGCAAGGAGATGTTCCGCACCGAGCTGGTGGCCGCACTCCATATTCTCGACGGCGGCGACGTCACACCTGCCGAGTTCAAGGGTTCGTGGGCGGGCGCGCTCGGCCAGCCGCAGTTCATGCCGACGAGCTATCTGAAATATGCGGTGGATTTCGATGGTGACGGTCACCGCAATATCTGGACCTCGGTGCCCGATACGCTCGCCTCGATCGCCAATTACCTGCTCAAGAAAGGCTGGCAGCGCAACCGCGACTGGGGCTTCGAGGTGTCGATACCGGAGGCGGTCTCCTGCGCACAGGAGGGACCCGATCTGGCAAAGCCGCTGTCGCACTGGGCCTCGCTCGGCATCGACCGCATCTCCGGCAAGGGCTTTCCCTCCGGCGAAATGAAGGCTGATGGCATGATGCTGGTTCCGGCCGGCCGCGACGGACCGGAATTCATCGTCACGCCGAATTTCTACATCATCAAGGAATACAATAATTCCGATCTCTACGCGCTTTATATCGGCAATCTTGCCGACCGGATCGCCTATAATGGCGGCGCCTTCCAGGGCCGGTGGGGCGATGTCGGCAAGATGTTGCGCTCGGACGTCGCCGCCATGCAGAAGGCGCTGGAACGGCAGGGCTATGATGTCGGCGGTTCCGACGGTCTGCCGGGCTACAAGACCCGGCGCTCGATCGGCCAGTGGCAGGCAAAGAACGGCATGAAGCCGACATGCTTTCCCGAGGCGACGATGAAGGGCAAGCTGAAGTAATCGGCTTTAGAGCGGTTCAGCTTTTCATGGACACGCCGAACCGCTCTAACCTTTTGTTTTGACGCAATTCCGGACGGAAAACCGCTTCGCACCTTTCCTGGAATTGCTCTAGAGAGTGCGTTTCAGCCCTTCATGGCTTGCAACGAAACCGAGCCTCTCGTAGAAGCGGATCGCATCCTGTCGCGCCTTGTCCGATGTCAGCTGCACCAAGCCGCAGCCGCGCTCGGCGCACTGAGCAATCGCCCATTCGATGAATTGCGCGCCGAGGCCCGAGCCGCGAAGATCCCTTGCCACACGCACGCTTTCGATCTGGCCGCGCCACATGCCCGTCCTCGAGAGGCCGGGAAGAAAGCTCAGTTGCAGACTGCCCACGACCTGGTCGGCCGCATCGGTCGCGACAGCCAACAACTGGTTGGCATCCGCCTCGATCGCGGCGAAGGCCGAGAGATAACGTGCATCGACGGGATCGGAGACGATTTCTCTGGCGCCGCCGAGATCGTCATCGCCAAGAAGCCGGACGATGGCGGCAAGATCGGATAGGCGGGCGAGCCTGAAATTATGCATTGACTGTTCTCAATGATGCAGGTCGATCGGCGCTTTGTGGAAGACATCGTCACCTGGCGCAATGGCCTGGCGCTCGATCATGCGGTGAACATGAGGCGGACCTTCGCCGCGATGGAGCGCGCGCAGCCTGTCGATATTTTCGGCATCGGCCTGCGTACGCCGCTGGTTGTGTCTTATATATTCGACCCATGTCGGCGTATGATAGGTCTCCGTCCACAGCCCCGGATTTTCAAGATCGCGCATCAGCGCCCAATTGCGGGCGCCGTCGCGGATGCGGATGCGGCGGCGCTCGCCCATCAGCGCCATGAATTCCGCAAGGTCCTCATCGGCAATCTCGTAATCGACCTGGATGACGATCGGGCCGCTGCGCGGCGTGATGTCGAGACTGAGGGCCGGTTCGGTGAAGCGGTTCAGCGGATCGAGGTTGAGCGAGGCGAAGGCCGGCATGGAAAACCGCAGGCCGATCGCAATGCCGAGCAGCATGACGACGGATGACATCAGCAGCGCATCGGCGACGCCGTAGCGATCCGCGGCAACGCCCCACAGCCAGCTGCCGCCGGCGATGCCGCCGAAGGTGACGGTCTGATAAAGCGACAGCGCCCGGCCGACTACCCAACGCGGCGTCGAAAGCTGAACGATGGTGTTGAACAGCGATAGTGCAGAGACCCAGCAGGCGCCGGAAACGAGCAGCCCGGCTGAGGTCAAGACGGCGCTCGGGCTCACGGCTGCAATGACCGCGCTCAATGCGAAGCCGGCAAAGGAGAGGCGGATGATCATCTCGCTGGAAAGCACCTGGCGGAGCCTGGCATTCAGCACCGCGCCGCCAATCGCGCCGATGCCGAAGGCGCCGAGCATGAAACCATAGGTCAGCGGGCCGCCGGCAACGAGATCGAGGGCGACGACCGGCAGCAGCGCCAGCATCGAACTGGCGCCGATGCCGAAGAGCAGTCCCCTGACCAGGACCTTTTCGAGATTGGGCGACATCGAGACATAACGCAGGCCGGCAAAGATGGCGCTGCCGAGCGCCTCTCGCGGCAGGGTCGAGACGGGCGCGGCTGGCCGCCAGCGCAGCAGGGCGTAGATCAGGGCGAGGTAACTCAGCGTATTCACCGCGAAGGCCGCGGCCGCGCCGGCAGCGGCGACGATGACGCCGCCGATCGCCGGGCCGACGCTGCGGGTGATGTTGAAACCCATGCTGTTCAGCGTGACCGCTGCCGGCAGATCGGCACGCGGCACCATATCGCCGACCGAGGCCTGCCAGGAGGGATTGTTGAGCGCGGTGCCGCAGCCGATCAGGAAGGTGAAGAAGAGCAGCAGCCAGGGCGTGATCCAGCCGAGCAGGGCTGAGGCCGTCAGTAGCGCCGAGACGGTGAGCATCATGCACTGCGCCGTCAGCATGACCCGGCGGCGGTCATAATTGTCGGCGAGCGCACCCGATATCAGCGAAAACAGCATGATCGGCAGCGCCGTCGAGGTCTGCACCAGCGCCACCATGTCCTCCGAGGCGGTGATCGTCGTCATCATCCAGGCCGCACCGACTGCCTGGATCAGGCCGCCGAAATTCGAGGAAAGGCTCGCGAACCAGATGGTGCGGTAGGTATCGTGCCGCAAAGGCGCCAATGTCGACGAAGTGTAGGCCACGATTTCTCCCGCTTTTGTTATTGCGCGCCAGCGGCAATATATGCGCAAGACAGGCGCCGGCCATAGTCCTCATCACGCGCGGCAAGCGAATTGGCCGAATCGGTCGGGGACCTTGCAATTTCGGAAAAACCCGACTATATGCCTCTCAAATTCTTGATCGCTTGATGAAGAGTGGGCCGCAAGGACCCGCTCTTTTTTATTAGCGCGATCGCCGAAAAAGCATGAAATTGCGAGGAGCGCACCGCTTGTCGGATCTGACAAACGCAGACAATGAACGTGAGCCGCGGCTGATTACCGAAACCGGGCTCGACCAGCGTCTTGCCGATATCATCGAACCCGTTCTCGTCGATCTGGGCTTCCGCCTTATCCGCGTCCGCATGATGAACCAGAACGGTGCGACGATGCAGGTCATGGCCGAACGCAACGACGGCACGATGACGGTTCAGGATTGCGAAGAAGTCTCGATGGCGATTTCTCCCGTCCTCGATGTGGAAGATCCGGTCGATAAAGAGTATCATCTGGAAGTGTCTTCGCCCGGCATCGACCGTCCGATGGTACGGAAATCCGATTTCGTCCGCTGGCAGGGCCACCTTGTGAAATGCGAGACGTCGATCTTGATCGACAATCGCAAGCGCTTCCGCGGCAAGATCGTCGAGGCAGGCACAGATGGTTTCACGCTCGAGCGTGACCAGGTCGCCTATGGGGAAGAGCAGAAGGTCACTATTCCCTTCACGGCGCTTAGCGATGCGAAGCTCATTCTGACCGACGACCTGATCCGCGACGCGTTGCGCGCCGACAAGCTGGCGAAAGCCCAGGCCGCCAACCAGAACGAAGCCGACGACGAAGAATAACCGATCAACAGACCGCTCCAGGGACGGGAACCCTGGAGTAAAGACGGAGAAACAAGACAATGGCAGTCAGTGCGAACCGGCTCGAACTTCTGCAGATCGCAGATGCAGTGGCGCGCGAAAAAGTCATCGACCGCGAGATCGTGCTGGCCGCAATGGCCGATGCCATCCAGAAGGCGGCACGCTCCCGTTACGGCACCGAGTCCAACATCCGGGCCGACATCAATCCGAAGACCGGCGAAATCCGCCTGCAGCGCCTGCTCGAAGTCGTCGAGAAGGCCGAGGATTATTCGACGCAGATCCCGCTGGAGCTTGCCCGCGACCGCAACCCGGACGCCGCACTCGGCGACTTCATCGCCGATCCGCTGCCGCCGATGGATTTCGGTCGCATCGCCGCTCAGTCGGCCAAGCAGGTGATCGTGCAGAAGGTGCGTGAAGCTGAGCGCGACCGCCAGTTCGACGAATTCAAGGATCGCGTCGGCGAAATCGTCAACGGTACCGTCAAGCGCGTCGAATACGGCAACGTCATCGTCGATCTCGGCCGTGGCGAAGGCATTATCCGCCGCGACGAAATGATCCCGCGCGAAAACGTCCGCTATGGCGATCGCGTCCGTGCCTATGTCTATGATGTCCGTCGCGAGCAGCGCGGCCCGCAGATCTTCCTGTCGCGCACGCATCCGCAATTCATGGTGAAGCTCTTCACCATGGAAGTGCCGGAGATCTACGACGGCATCATCCAGGTGAAGTCGGTCGCCCGCGACCCGGGTTCTCGCGCCAAGATCGCGGTGATCTCGAACGACAGTTCGATCGATCCGGTCGGCGCCTGCGTCGGTATGCGCGGCTCACGCGTTCAGGCCGTCGTCGGCGAGCTTCAGGGCGAGAAGATCGACATCATTCCGTGGAGCCAAGATCCGGCGACCTTCGTCGTCAACGCCCTGCAGCCGGCCGAAGTCGCCAAGGTCGTTCTCGACGAGGATGCCGAGCGTATCGAAGTCGTCGTTCCCGACGAGCAGCTGTCGCTTGCGATCGGCCGCCGCGGCCAGAACGTCCGCCTCGCTTCGCAGCTCACCGGCTGGGATATCGACATCATGACGGAGGCCGAGGAATCGGAACGCCGCCAGAAGGAATTCAACGAGCGCACCAACCTATTCATGGATTCGCTTGATGTCGACGAGATGGTCGGCCAGGTTCTGGCTTCGGAAGGTTTTGCCGCGGTTGAAGAACTGGCTTATGTCGATCTCGACGAAATCTCGTCGATCGACGGTTTCGACGAGGAGACGGCGCAGGAAATCCAGCAGCGCGCCCGCGAATTCCTCGAACGTCTCGAAGCCGAGATGGACGAGAAGCGCAAGGCGCTCGGTGTTCAGGACGAACTGCGTGAAATCAACGGCATGACCGCCCAGATGATGGTGGCGCTCGGCGAAGACGGCATCAAGACGATCGAGGACTTTGCCGGCTGCGCCGCCGACGATCTCGTCGGCTGGTCGGAACGCAAGAACGGCGAAACGAAGAAGTTCGAGGGCCTGTTCTCGAAGTTCGACGTCTCGCGCGTCGAAGCAGAACAGATGATCGTCCAGGCCCGCCTTTCGGCCGGCTGGATCACGCAAGAGGACCTGGCGAAGGGGACCGAAGAAGAGGTCACCGAAGCCGAACAAGAAGCATGATGACCGCGCATGAACCGGACGCTCCTCTCGAGGACGACGATCTTGCAGGTTATGACGTGAACGGACGCATGTGCATCGTGACGCGCGAAAGCGGATCGCCGGAAGAGCTGATCCGCTTCGTCGCCGCTCCCGATGGAACAGTTGTCGCCGATCTGAAGCGCGAGCTTCCGGGACGCGGATGCTGGGTGAAGATCGACCGGTCGCTGGTCGACAGGGCGGTGGCGAAGAAGCTCTTCGCCCGCGCGCTGAAGACGGATGTGAAGGCGGCGGACGATCTCGGCGCGAGTGTCGATCGGCTGCTCGCGGCGCAATTGATGCAGATGATGAACATGGCGCGGAAGGCCGGCCAGTTTGTCAGCGGGTCCTCGAAAGTGGATGCCGCGGTCAGAAGCGGAGCAGCCCTTGCGGTGTTCCACTCGACTGGCGCAGCGGACGACGGCGTCCGGAAAATCGACCAGGCCCGCAAGGCCTGGCACCTCGGAATGGAGACCGAGGAGGAGATACCTTCCTTCCGTCTCTTCTCGGAGAGCGAAATGGAAGGCCTGATGGGCCAGAATGCTTTTATCCATGCCGCAGTGCTTGCAGGGCAGGCGGGTGAAGGTGTAGTGAAGCGCGCAAAGATGCTCGAACAGTACCGTAATGGCGGTCAGTCCCGGGCAGCGGGCGGCGCTGGCCGGCAAAAACAATGAGGCGGTCACCGGCATCGGCCGGTCCCATACTCATTGATCGACAGTATTGAACGACAGGGTCTGATCTAGTTATCGCTCCCTGTCCGAAGGAACGGGAACGAATGACTGATAGTAACGACGACAAGACAATCAGCGTAGCGGGCAAAAAGACACTCACCCTGAAACCATCGGGGATGAGCCAGGGCACCGTTCGCCAGGATATGGGTCGAGGTCGCACCAAGGCGGTCGTCGTCGAGACCCGTAAGCGGCGTCCGATGCGCCCGGAAGACGAAAAGCCGATCACGCCCGTCGCTCCGGCGGCCCCCGTGCGCGCAGCCGAACCGGCGCCCGCACCCGTGCAGGCGCGTCCGCAACAGCCGACGCCGGCTCCGCGGGTCCAGCAGGGCAACAACAACCAGACGAACCAGCGTCCGCCGCAGCAGTCTCACCAGCCGCCGCGCCAGAACGATCGTCCGCGCCCGGTGGTGCTGAACCATCTGTCGCCGGAAGAGATGGATGCCCGCCGCCGCGCGCTTGCCGACTCCCAGGCGCGTGACGCCCAGGATGCGATCCGCCGCGCCGAGGAAGAAAAGCGCCGTGCCGCCGAAGAGGTTGTCCGCAAGGCAGCCGAAGCGGAAGACGCTGCCCGCAGGGCCGCTGAAGAGGCTATCCGGCAGGCTGAGGCACCCGCTGTTGCTGAATCCGCAGCCGCAGAACCGGCTCCGGCCGAAGCACGCACCGATGCGGCACGGCCGCAGCAGCCTGCATCGTCGGCACCGGCCGCACGCCGTCCCGATGCGGCTGGAGCACCTGCTGCCCGTCCGGCACCCGGCGCTGCCGTCCCCGGCGCCGTTCGCGGCCGTCGTGACGAAAAGGAAGAAGACGATCGTGGCGCAGCGCGCGGCGGTCCCGTCCGTGGCCGCGTCGTTCGCCCGGAACCCGCAAAGCCGGTCACGACTCGTCCGAAGACGGATGAAGAGCGCCGTCGCGGCAAGTTGACGATCACCACTGCCAACGTCGACGGCGAGGACAATGCCCGCGGTCGTTCTCTCTCGGCGATGCGTCGCCGGCAGGAGAAGTTCCGCCGCGGTCAGATGCAGGAAACCCGCGAGAAGATCTCCCGCGAAGTGATTCTGCCCGAGACCATCACCATTCAGGAACTGTCGCAGCGCATGTCCGAACGCGCCGTCGACGTCATCAAGTACCTGATGAAGGAAGGTCAGATGATGAAGCCGGGCGACGTCATCGACGCCGACCTCGCCGAAATCATCGCCGGCGAATTCGGCCATACGGTCAGGCGCGTGTCGGAATCCGACGTCGAACTCGGGATCTTCAACGTGTCCGACGACGATGGCGAACTGGTTTCCCGTCCGCCCGTCGTTACCATCATGGGCCATGTCGACCACGGCAAGACCTCGCTGCTCGACGCCATCCGCCATGCCAACGTGGTCTCCGGCGAAGCCGGTGGCATCACCCAGCATATCGGCGCCTATCAGGTGGAGCAGAACGGTCAGAAGATCACCTTCATCGATACGCCCGGCCACGCCGCCTTCACGGCAATGCGTGCCCGCGGTGCGCAGGCGACCGATATCGCGATCCTGGTCGTCGCAGCCGACGACAGCGTGATGCCGCAGACGATCGAATCGATCAACCACGCCAAGGCGGCTGGTGTTCCGATCATCGTGGCGATCAACAAGGTCGACAAGCACGAGGCTGATCCGCAGAAGGTCCGCAACCAGCTGCTGCAGCACGAAGTCTTCGTGGAATCCATGGGCGGTGAAGTGCTTGACGTCGAGGTTTCGGCCAAGACCGGCAAAAACCTCGACAAGCTGCTCGAGGCGATCCTGCTACAGGCGGAAATTCTCGATCTCAAGGCGAATGCGAACCGGACCGCCGAAGGCACTGTCATCGAAGCCCAGCTCGATCGTGGCCGTGGTTCCGTCGCGACCGTGCTCGTCCAGAAAGGTACGCTGCGTCCAGGCCAGATCATCGTCGCCGGCGATGTCTGGGGCCGCGTGCGCGCTCTCGTCACCGACAAGGGCGACCATGTGAAAGAAGCAGGTCCGGCAACGCCGGTCGAGGTTCTCGGTCTTTCCGGCACGCCGCAGGCCGGCGACAAGTTCGCCGTCGTCGAAAGCGAAAGCCGCGCCCGCGAAATCTCGGAATATCGTCAGCGTCTGGCCCGCGACAAGGCGGCTGCCCGCCAGTCGGGACAGCGCGGTTCGCTGGAACAGATGATGATGCAGCGCCAAAGCGTCGGCATCAAGGAGTTCCCGCTGGTCATCAAGGGTGACGTGCAGGGCTCGATCGAAGCGATTGCCGGCGCACTGGAGAAGCTCGGCACCGACGAAGTTCGCGCCCGCATCGTCCATTCGGGCGCCGGCGGCATCACCGAGTCGGATATCTCGCTCGCCGAAGCCTCGAACGCGGCCATCATCGGCTTCAACGTTCGTGCGAATACGCAGGCACGCCAGTTCGCCGAACGCGAAGGCATCGAAATCCGCTACTACAACATCATCTACGATCTCGTGGATGACGTGAAGGCAGCGATGTCGGGCCTCCTGTCTCCGGAACGGCGCGAAACCTTCATCGGCAATGCCGAAATCCTCGAGGTGTTCAACATCACCAAGGTCGGCAAGGTCGCGGGTTGCCGTGTCGTCGAAGGCAAGGTCGAACGTGGTGCCGGCGTCCGCCTCATCCGCAACGACGTCGTCGTTCACGAAGGCAAACTCAAGACGCTCAAGCGCTTCAAGGACGAAGTGTCCGAAGTGCCGATGGGTCAGGAATGCGGCATGGCCTTCGAAAACTACGAAGACATGCGCGCCGGCGACGTCATCGAGTGCTTCCGCGTCGAGCACATCACGCGCACGCTCTAAACAGCTGCGCCTGAACTTTTCCGAAAGCCATCCGCCAGCCGGCGGATGGCTTTCGGGTTCCTGCCGACTTGACCTTTTCGGCCAAAAGAGTCATGGACGCTCTCCTTTGACGGGTTCGATTCCCAGCCGCATCGGCAAATAGAGATAACAATGACCAGACCAACTTCTTCCGCGCCTTCGCAGCGCATGCTGCGCATTGGCGAACAGGTTCGCGCCGCTCTCACCCAAGTGCTGCAGCGCGGCGAAGTGCGTGACGAAATCATCGAGGCGACCGTGATCTCGATCTCGGAAGTGCGCATGTCGCCGGACCTCAAGATCGCCACCGCCTATGTGACGCCGCTCGGCGTTTCCGACCACAGCATTGTCATCCAGGCGTTGAACCGTCATGCAAGGTTCATCCGTGGCCGGCTCGGGCCGCAGCTTCGGCAGATGAAATACATGCCGGAGGTGCGCTTCCGCGACGATACCAGCTTCGACAACTACAAGAAGATCGACGAGCTGCTGCGGTCGCCCGAGGTGAGCCGCGACCTCGACGGCGATAATGACGAACAATAAACAGAAGAGACGCATGTCCAAACCACGCAAACCCAAGGGCCGGCCGATTTCCGGCTGGCTGATCCTCGACAAGCCGGTGGATTTCGGCTCGACGGAAGCCGTCTCCAAGATCAAGTGGCTCTATAAGGCTGAGAAGGCCGGTCATGCCGGCACGCTCGATCCGCTCGCCTCCGGCATGCTGCCGATCGCGCTCGGCGACGCGACGAAGACCGTCCCCTACGTGATGGACGGCCGCAAGATCTATGAATTCACGGTGAGCTGGGGCGAGGAGCGCGCGACCGACGATCTCGAGGGCGAAGTGACCAAGAGTTCGGACAAACGCCCGAGCGAACAGCAGATCCGCGATATCCTGTCTGGATATATCGGCACGATCAGCCAGGTGCCGCCGCAGTTTTCCGCGATCAAGATCGCAGGTGAACGCGCCTATGATCTGGCGCGCGAAGGCGAAACCGTCGAAATCCCCTCGCGTGAGGTCGATATCTTCCGGCTGACCTTGCTCGCCTGCCCGGACGCCGATAGCGCGCATTTCGAAGTGGAATGCGGCAAGGGCACCTATGTCAGGGCGCTGGCGCGTGATTTCGGCCGCGAGCTCGGCTGCTACGGCCATGTGTCCGGGCTGCGGCGCACCTTCGTCGCGCCTTTCGCGGAAGAGGCCATGGTGCCGCTCGCGGATCTCGTGGCACTGGAAGCGATCGAGGATATGGACGAGCGGCTGGCGGCCCTCGACGCGCTGCTGATCAACACCTGCGAAGCGCTGTCCTCCCTGCCCCATCTCGTCATCAACGATGACCAGGCGCACCGGTTGAAGATGGGCAACCCGATCCTGGTGCGTGGCCGCGATGCGCCGGTTGCCGAAAGCGAAGCTTATGCGACGGCCCGCGGCAAGCTGATCGCGATCGGCGAGATCGGCCAGGGCGAGTTCCGCCCGAAGCGGGTTTTCGCCTGAGCCTATCTGGGTTTCTGACAACGACAGCGATTGTCAGCCGGTCGCGATGCGATATCTTCCCTGTTGGGCCATGGGGGCCTGACAGAGGGAAAGATCATGCGCGGAACTGCTATCGGAATCCTGACGTTCTTTTCGATGTTTCTCGCCGCCGCCGGCGCTCGATCCGCCGAGCGCTGGGCCGAGCTTCCGGCCTTTCCTTCGATGCCGGCGGCAAAAACGAGCGGCATGGCCGATGTGAACGACATCAGGATGTATTACGCCGAATATGGCGAAGGCGACCCCATCCTGTTCATTCATGGCGGTCTTGGAAATGCCGAGGTCTGGGGTCACCAGGTCGCCGATTTTGCGAGGGATCATCGGGTCATCGTTGCCGACAGCCGCGGACATGGGCGCTCGACGCGCAGCCAGCAGCCCTTCGGTTACGATCTGATGACGTCTGACTACGTCGCCCTTCTCGACTATCTGAAGATCGACAAGGTGACACTTGTGGGATGGTCGGACGGCGGCATCATCGGCATCGACATGGCGATGAAAAATCCGGAGAAGCTGACGCGCGTCATTGCCCAGGCCGCCAACGTCACGACCGACGGCGTCAAGGCCGACGTGATGAACAACAAGACCTTCAACGACTACATCAACGTCGCCGGCGACTATTACCGGAAACTGTCGCCGACGCCGAACGAGTACGACGCCTTCGTCAAACAGATTTCCCACATGTGGGAGACCCAGCCGGCCTGGACGGCAGCGGATCTTGGAAAGATCGCGGTGCCGGTCACGCTCGCCATCGGCGACCATGACGAGGCGGTGAAGCTCGACCATACGGAGATGATGGCAAAAGACATTCCGGGCGCCAAGCTCGTGATCCTGAAAGACGCCAGCCATTTCGCCATGCTGCAGGATCCGACGGGTTACGATGCGATGATCCGGGACGCCATGGCGGGCCGCTGAAAACCGCTGCTGGAGCTCCCCTCTTTCCATTGCTGCTTATTTGGTTTATAGGCAGCGCCAGCGTCAGGTTTGCCTGCTCGCATTCACGGCCAAAGCTGGACGACATCCCGGCTTTTGGCGACTTTATCTCCTCCTCTTAGAAAGGATCACCCGATGTCGATCACTGCTGAGCGCAAGTCTGCGCTGATCAAGGAATATGCGACCGTTGAAGGCGATACCGGTTCTCCGGAAGTCCAGGTCGCGATCCTGACCGAACGCATCAACAACCTGACCGAACACTTCAAGGACCACAAGAAGGATAACCATTCCCGCCGTGGCCTGTTGACGATGGTTTCGAGCCGCCGCTCGCTTCTTGATTATCTCAAGAAGAAGGATGAGGGCCGCTATTCCAAGCTGATCACCAGCCTGGGTATCCGCCGCTAAGATTGTCCGGCGGGCGCTTTTCGAGCGCCCGCCGGATGTGTTTCGGGACACGGCTCCCGATGAAATGTTCCAGCCGCGCCCTATCTTTTAGCGGTGGAAAGACCGGCAGACCCGGATGGGCCGGTTCTGCCAAACCAACCGTTGACCTGTCATGGGGCAGGATTGCCGGATGCTTTCGGCCAAGGCTTGTCAATGAGCTTTGGCCCGGTTTCTCAGGAACGCCTGAGGAAACCGAGGATGAAAAGCCTCCCGTTGTCTTGCCCGTGATACGTCACATTGATTGCGGTCGACTGTGCGCTGCGCCTTGATATCGGCGATGGCGCGTGCTCCCGCATTGAAGGACAAGACATGTTTGATACACACACAGTCGAAATCGAGTGGGCCGGCCGCCCGCTGAAGCTCGAAACCGGCAAGATCGCCCGTCAGGCCGACGGCGCGGTTCTCGCCACCTACGGCGAAACCGTCGTTCTCGCCACCGTCGTCTCGGCCAAGGCGCCGAAGGCCGGCCAGGACTTCTTTCCGCTCACCGTCAACTACCAGGAAAAGACCTATGCGGCCGGCAAGATTCCCGGCGGCTATTTCAAGCGCGAAGGCCGTCCGAGCGAAAAGGAAACCCTCGTTTCCCGCCTGATCGACCGCCCGATCCGCCCGCTTTTCCCTGAGGGCTACAAGAACGACACGCAGGTTGTCGTCACCGTTATCCAGCATGACCTCGAAAACGACCCGGACATCTTGTCGATGGTCGCTACCTCGGCAGCGCTGACGCTGTCCGGCGTTCCCTTCATGGGCCCGGTCGGCGGTGCACGCGTCGGCTACATCAACGGCGAATACGTTCTCAACCCGCATCTCGACGAGATGGACGAATCGAGCCTCGACCTCGTCGTCGCCGGCACCTACGACGCCGTGCTGATGGTGGAATCCGAAGCCAAGGAACTTAACGAAGACGTCATGCTCGGCGCCGTCATGTTCGGCCACAGGGGCTTCCAGCCGGTCCTCGACGCGATCATCAAGCTCGCCGAAGTGGCCGCCAAGGAGCCGCGCGACTTCCAGCCGGCAGACTACTCCGCTCTCGAAACCGAAATGCTCGGCCTTGCCGAAGTTGAACTTCGCGAAGCCTACAAGATCACCCAGAAGGCCGACCGCTACGCCGCCGTCGACGCCGTCAAGGCGAAGGTGAAGGCGCACTTCCTCCCCGAGGAAGGCGAAGCCCGGTACACGGCCGAAGAAGTCGGCGCGATCTTCAAGCATCTGCAGGCGAAGATCGTCCGCTGGAATATCCTCGACACCAAGAGCCGCATCGACGGCCGCAACCTCGAAACCGTCCGTCCGATCGTTTCGGAAGTCGGTCTTCTGCCGCGCACCCACGGTTCGGCGCTCTTCACCCGCGGCGAAACCCAGGCGATCGTGGTTGCCACCCTCGGCACCGGCGAAGACGAGCAGTATGTCGACAGCCTGACGGGCATGTACAAGGAGCGCTTCCTGCTCCATTACAACTTCCCTCCCTACTCGGTTGGCGAGACCGGCCGCATGGGCTCCCCGGGTCGCCGCGAAATCGGCCACGGCAAGCTCGCATGGCGCGCGATCCGTCCGATGCTGCCGACGCCTGAGCAGTTCCCCTACACGCTGCGCGTCGTCTCCGAGATCACCGAGTCGAACGGCTCGTCCTCGATGGCGACCGTCTGCGGTACCTCACTCGCTCTGATGGACGCCGGCGTTCCGCTGGCAAAGCCGGTTGCCGGTATCGCCATGGGTCTGATCCTGGAAGGCGATCGCTTCGCTGTCCTCTCCGACATTCTCGGTGACGAAGACCACCTCGGCGATATGGACTTCAAGGTCGCCGGTACCGCCGACGGCATCACCTCGCTGCAGATGGACATCAAGATCACCGGCATCACCGAAGAGATCATGAAGGTCGCCCTTGGCCAGGCCCAGGGCGGTCGTGTCCACATCCTCGGCGAAATGTCCAAGGCGATCACCGAAAGCCGCGGCCAGCTCGGCGAATTCGCTCCGCGCATCGAAGTCATGAACATCCCGGTCGACAAGATCCGTGAAGTCATCGGCTCCGGCGGCAAGGTCATTCGCGAAATCGTCGAAAAGACCGGCGCGAAGATCAACATCGAGGATGACGGCACCGTCAAGATCGCCTCGTCCTCGGGCAAGGAGATCGAAGCGGCCCGCAAGTGGATCCACTCGATCGTCGCCGAGCCTGAGATCGGCCAGGTCTACGAAGGCACGGTCGTCAAGACCGCCGACTTCGGCGCCTTCGTCAACTTCTTCGGCGCCCGTGACGGCCTCGTCCACATCTCGCAGCTTGCTTCCGAGCGTGTTGCCAAGACGCAGGACGTCGTCAAGGAAGGCGACAAGGTCTGGGTCAAGCTGCTCGGCTTCGACGAACGCGGCAAGGTTCGCCTGTCGATGAAGGTCGTCGACCAGGCCACCGGCCAGGAAATCCCGAACGAGAAGAAGAAGGAAGAAGCGGCCGAATAAGCCGCCTTCCAAATTTGCTACCGGGCGCGGGAATGCTTCCGCGCCCTTTTTCGTATGAGAAGACGAGACGAGACCATGAGCAGCGAGACGCTGAAGACCCTGTTCCATCCCTTTGCCAGCGGCACAGTCGCGGCGCCCGGCGAGGGCGAGCGCGTGCTCTTCCTCGGCGCCGAGGCAGGCTTTGCGCTGCCGGAAGGCTTTGCCGCCTCGCTCAGCGCCGTCCAAGGCTTCCGGCCGCTCTACCGGCAGCTGCTGGCGCAGCGGATCGAAGCGAAGCCGGAGATCGACGGCGAGGACTATGATGCGGCTCTGGTGCTCTGCACCAAGCACAAGGGCGAGAACGAGGCCAATCTTGCTGCTGCTATCGCCCGTACGCGGCTCGGCGGCCTGATCGTCGTTGCCGGCGCCAAGGAAGACGGTGTCCAACCGCTGCGCAAGCGGATGGAAGGTTTCAATCTCGCCGTCGACCATATGCCGAAATATCACGGCGTCGCCTTCTGGTTCGGCCGGCCGGCGGATGCTGACGAGATTGTCTCCAAGCTGGCAAAGGCGCCGGTCCGCGTCGACGGCCGTTTCAATGCAACCGCCGGCATGTTCTCGCATGACCGCATCGATGCCGGATCGGAGCTGCTCGCCTCGCGCCTGCCTGAGGATTTCACCGGCGACGTTGCGGATTTCGGTGCCGGATGGGGCTATCTCTCCGTCGAGATGGCGCGGAAGTCGCGTGGACTGACGCGCCTCGACCTCTACGAGGCCGATCACGCGGCTCTGAAGGCTGCCAGGGATAATCTGGCTAAGAACTGCCCGAACGCGCCTGTGCGCTTCTTCTGGCACGATCTGGCGGGTGAGCCGATAAAAGACAAATACGATCTCGTCATCATGAACCCGCCCTTCCATGAGGGACACGCGGCCGATCCGGCGCTCGGCCAGGCAATGATCAAGACGGCCGCATCCGCCCTTCGTGGTGGCGGCCGCCTGATGCTCGTCGCCAATCGCGGCCTGCCTTACGAGCCGGTTCTGGCGGCGAATTTCAGGGAAAGCGGCGAAACCTGCCGCAACGCCCGGTTCAAGGTGCTGTGGGCGAAGAAATAAGCCTACGCGGCTTCGACGCTGATCCTATTATCGAACAACAAAAAGGCCGTGCGCATCATGCGCACGGCCTTTGAGTTTCAAAACGGGTAGCGTTTACTCGACGTCCGCCCTGCGCAACGTTTCAAGCGTCGGCATGGAGGTGACGTTGAAGCCGGCGTCGACGAAGTGGAGTTCGCCGGTGACGCCGGAGGAAAGGTCTGAGAGCAGGTAGAGAGCCGAGTTGCCGACCTGGTCGATGGTCACGGTCTTGCGCAGCGGCGCATTGCGCTGGTTCCAGGAGAGGATCGCGCGCGCATCGGAGATGCCGGCGCCGGCAAGCGTGCGGATCGGGCCAGCGGAAATGGCATTGACGCGGATGCCGCGCGGGCCGTAGTCGGCGGCGAGATAGCGCACCGAAGCCTCGAGCGCTGCCTTGGCGACGCCCATGACGTTGTAGTTCGGGATGACGCGCGTCGAGCCATTATAGGTCAGCGTCAGCATCGCACCACCATCTTCCATCAACGGAGCGCAGCGCTTGGCGATCTCGGTAAAGGAGAAACAGGAAATGACCATGGTGCGGCTGAAATTCTCACGCGTCGTATCGGCGTAGAGACCCTTCAGCTCGTTCTTGTCGGAAAAGCCGATGGCATGAACGATGAAATCGAGCTTGCCCCAGCGCTCGCTTATCGCGTCGACCACGGCATCGACCGAGGCGACGTCCTCGACGTCGCAGGGCAGGACGAAATCCGAGCTGACCTCGGCAGCAAGCGGCCTGACGCGCTTGCCGAGCGCAGCGCCCTGATAGGTGAAGGCGAGTTCCGCACCCTGTGCGGCGAGAGCTTTTGAAATTCCCCAGGCAATCGAGTGGTTGTTGGCGACGCCCATGACGAGCCCGCGCTTACCCTGCATGATTCCCGTCATATTATCATTATCCGTTATAGCGCTGGAAGACGAGCGTAGCGTTGGTGCCGCCGAAGCCGAAGGAATTGGAGAGGGCAATGTCGATCTTCGCGTCGTCGATGCGCTTGCGCACGATCGGGACGCCTTCGAATTCGGGATCGAGCTCGGTGATATGAGCGCTTTCGCCGATGAAGCCTTGCTGCATCATCAGCAGGGAATAGATCGATTCCTGCACGCCGGCAGCGCCAAGCGAATGGCCGGTCAGCGACTTGGTCGACTGGATATGCGGGATCTTCGAGCCGAATACTTCGCGGATGGCGCCGATTTCCTTGCTGTCGCCGACCGGCGTCGATGTGCCGTGGGTGTTGACGTAGTCGACATCGCCTTTGACGGTGGCGAGCGCCTGGCGCATGCAGCGGATGGCGCCTTCGCCCGAGGGGGCGACCATGTCGTAGCCGTCCGAGGTCGCGCCGTAGCCGACGATTTCGGCGTAGATCTTGGCACCGCGCGCCTTGGCGCGCTCCAGTTCCTCGAGCACCAGCACGCCGGCGCCGCCGGCGATGACGAAACCGTCTCGGTTGACGTCATAGGCGCGCGAGGCGCTGTCCGGGGTGTCGTTATATTTGGAGGACATGGCGCCCATGGCGTCGAAGAGGTTGGACATCGTCCAGTCGAGATCCTCATGGCCGCCGGCGAACATCACGTCCTGCTTGCCCCACTGGATCATCTCGGCGGCGTTGCCGATGCAATGCGCCGACGTCGAGCAGGCCGACGAGATCGAATAATTGACGCCGTGGATCTTGAACCAGGTGGCGAGAGTGGCCGATGCAGTCGAGGACATCGCCTTCGGCACGGCGAAGGGGCCGATGCGCTTCGGGCTGTTGTTCTTGACGGTGATCTCGGCAGCCTCGATCAGGGTGCGAGTGGACGGGCCGCCGGAGCCCATGATGATACCGGTGCGCTCGTTGTTGCCGATGTCCTTGTCCTCGAGACCGGAATCGGCGATCGCCTGCTTCATGGCGACATGGTTCCAGGCGCCGCCCTGCGACAGGAAACGCATGGCGCGGCGGTCGACCAATTCGGCAAGTTCCGCCGAACCGAGCTTCGGACTGCCCCAGACCTGGCACTTGAACCCATGTTCGGCGAAATCGCTCGAAAAGGAGATACCCGACTTTGCCTGCCGCAAGGATTCGGTGACTTCGGCCGCGTCGTTTCCGATCGAGGACACGACACCCAGACCTGTGACAACTACCCGTCTCATCTGATCAAACCTTTGTTGTTTTCGTCAGCCGCTCGAAATGCGGTTTCAGACCGTCTTGTCTTTCGATAGACCGACGCGAAGGTCGGCCGCCTGATATATGGTCTCGCCGTCCGCTTTTAGCCAGCCGTCGGCGGTGCCGAGGACCAGACGGCCGCGCATGACACGCTTGAAGTCGATGCCATATTCGATCAGCTTCGTCTGTGGCCGGACCATGCCCTTGAATTTCACTTCGCCAGTCGAAAGCGCCATGCCGCGGCCTTCTTCGCCGAGCCAACCCAGAAAGAAACCGGTCAGCTGCCACATGCCGTCGAGACCGAGGCAGCCCGGCATGATCGGATTGCCTTCGAAATGGCAGGGAAAATACCAGTCGTCCGGGCGTACGTCGTATTCCGCCCTGAGGTAGCCCTTATCGAAGGTGCCGCCCGTTTCGGAAATGTCCGTGATGCGGTGAACCATCAGCATGGGCGGCAGGGGCAGCTGCGCATTGCCGGGGCCGAACAGCTCGCCATGGGCGCAAGCGATGAGTTCTTCATACGAGAAGCTGGACTGTCTGGTCGTCATAAAGTTTCTGTTTCCCCCCGCGTCAAGCCGATGGATGTGAACGTGTAGTCCAAGTTCTTCAGAAAATGAAGCACAAGCAAGGCAGCTTCATTCATCGCCCCGGACCAGGCTTGCACCATTATTTGGTGGTCGCATACAGGAAGGCTAGGGCTGGGACCAGACCTATTTGCGTGAAAAGCCCGTTTTTGCCGCGTTTATCAGGCTCCCGTCCCCATTGAACTATTGAAAGGCTCCGATGCAAAAGTTATACCGCTTAAAGAAACATGATTGCTTTATGCCAGAATAACCGGAGTTGGTTTTGATGACGGGTGCATTCCCGATCGCAATAGAGGTGAGGCTGCGCGGTGCAGGCCTGCGCCCCACCCGCCAGCGCGTCGCGCTCGGCGACCTCCTGTTTGCCAAGGGCGACCGGCATTTGACCGTCGAGGAACTGCATGAAGAGGCGGTTGCCGCCGGTGTGCCGGTGTCCTTGGCAACCGTCTACAATACGCTGCATCAGTTCACGGAAGCCGGTCTCATCCGCGTCCTCGCCGTCGAGAGCGCCAAGACCTATTTCGACACCAATGTTTCCGACCATCACCATTTCTTCGTCGAAGGTGAGAACGAGGTCCTCGACATTCCCGTCAGCAACCTCACGATCGCCAATCTGCCGGAACCGCCCGAAGGCATGGAGATCGCCCATGTCGACGTGGTGATCCGCCTAAGGGCGAAGCAGGGCTGACGACGCCTCTAAAGAGCGTCGCGAGTTGTCCCAAAACCGCTGCGCACTTTGGGCGACATGCATTAGGCCTCACATGACATCGTCGGGATGCCGGCCGGGCTTGTGCCTGTAGGTGGGGAAGGTCCAGCCGAACCACAGGGCTCCACCGCGCACCGCAAAGGCCGCCACGACGCCGCAGGCAGATGCCAGATAGAGCTGCATTCCAAGCGCATTGGCGAGCGTGAACACACTGGCGCCGATGAGGGCTGCGGTCACATAGATTTCCGGCCTCAACAGCACCGAAGGCTCGTTTGCCATCAGATCGCGTAGGATGCCGCCGAAGGTCGCCGTCAGCGTGCCGGTGACGATCGCAATCGTCGGCGAACCGGTGGCGGCGAGACCCTTGGCGGCGCCGATCACGCAATAGGCGGCAAGGCCGATCGCATCCAGCCAGATCAGCAGGCGATATCGCGATTCCAGCAGATGGGCGGTGAAGAAAACGATGACGCCCACGATGCAGCAGACGAGGATATAGGCAGGGTTCAGCACCCAGAAGACCGGCACGCGGCCGAGCACGATATCGCGCACGGTGCCGCCGCCCGTTCCCGTCACCATGGCGAAAAACAAAAAACCGATCAGGTCCAGTTGCTTGCGCGAGGCAGCGAGCGCGCCTGTCGCGGCAAACAGCGCAATGCCGGCATAATCGAGATAGATGAGCAAGGACATGCGAACCCCGAAACCGGCAGACGTTTTATCGAAAGAACCACGGCGGCAAGGGCGGCGCAAGGCGGCGGCGCCATAAAGCTAAGGTCTTTACGTGATGCATGTCATTGTCCTAGAACCGCTGCACACTTTTGGCGACATGCATTGGGCCACAGAGCCTTTATCCAAAAGAGGAAAGCCGTGAAAACGCTGGTGCTCGCCGTTCTGAATATCGTCCTGCTGCTTGCCATGCCGGCTGTCGCCCTCAGTCAGCAATCGCTGATCTCCGACCCTGAGATCTACGAGAAGAAACATTTCCAGGAGCAGTGCAAGACGGCCGAATTTGCCGACGGCTTCATCATCCGACAGGACATCAACAATGACGGCCTGATCGACGCGGTGGTCAACGAGGGCCAGCTGACCTGCGACGGGCAGAAGGGGCCGCAATGCAATGACGACGGCTGCACCTATAATTTCTACCTGCAGGTTGCCGAAGGCGGTTATTTCATGATCGCGACGGCGCAAATCTATGGCTACGATTTCGTCCAGCGCTTCGGCAACATGGTGTTGGCGATGAAGATGCATCCGCGCTTCTGCGACCGCACCGAAGGTGATCCCTGCACTGTGACGGCACGCGTCCGCGGCACGAAATTCGTCACCATCTCGAAGAAGTAAATCTTAGAGCCGTTCCTTCCTGGAAGCGCGGAACCGCTCTAGCCTTTTGTTTTGACGCAATTCCCGGCAAAAGCGCTTCGCGCTTTGCCTGGGAAAACCGCTTCGCACTTTTCCTGGAATTGCTCTATTGCGGATAAAGCTCCGACGTGCGGCCGGCGAGATAATAGCCGACCAGGCCGTACCATTCGCGGATCGCCGTCGCCATGTTCTGCGCATTGAGGTTCGGCTGGGTAAAATCCAACCCAAGGCTCACCTGGCCGTCGGTGCGATAATCGGTCGGCCAGGGCACGATATCGATGCCGAGCTTGCGGAAGATGCCAACGGACCGCGGCATGTGAAAACCCGAGGTGATCAGCAGGCAATTGGAAAGGCCCTGGCTTGCCAGGAATTCCTTGGTGTTGACCGCGTTTTCGAAGGTCGTGCGCGATTGCCTCTCCTCGATCAGGCGATCCCTGCCGACGCCGAAGAGCGGGAAGAAACGCTCGGATGCCGCCGCATCGCCTTCATAGATGCCGGAGATGGAGCCGTCGCCGCCCGATACCAGAATGCGCGACTGCGGAAATTTCTGCGCCAGCCGCAGGGCTTCGATGAAGCGGTCGGCTCCACCATTGAATTCTATGCCGTGGCGCGCCGTGTTCACCTCGTTTTCGAAGGCGCCGCCGAGCACGATCATGCATTGCAGGCTATCGGGATCGACGGCGGGCTTTGCAAACCGCTGCTCGAGACCCTGCATCAGCAGGTTGCCGGCCGTGGTGTAGAGCGTGACGAAGAGGATGAGGGCCGAACCAGCTGCGCCGAGGATATTTAAGATACGCCAGCGCAGAAGGCCGGCAAGCAGGGCAAGGAAGACGAGGAAGAATGCCAGCGACAGCGGCTGAGCGAAAATCCAGACAAGCTTCGAAATCAGGAACAAAACCCACTCCTTGAGGATGGACGGCGGTCCTTCCTATCCGATTCGACGGTGACAGGAATGCGACGGTTTTATTTCGCGCGCGTGATGGCCGATCCGCTCGGTGCGATCTTCTGGTTGAAGCGGCGCTGAAGCGGCCGCGGGATGAGCATGGCGGCAAGCGCAAGCACCATGGCGAAGAGGGAGACCAGCCACAGCGCATGGGCGCCTGTCAGCCGTGTCAGGACGGCGCCGGCGATCGCGCCGAGCACCATACCGCCCCAGGGCACGATCTGGATCGTCCATTCGACACGACGATCGCCGATGATCCAGCGGCCGATGCCGCGGCCGAAACGCGACAGGGCGCCGGTCACGTAGGTCAGCCCGATCGGCAGGCCTTCGATGTGTTCGACGGCAGCATTCACCATGCCCATGGAAAAAACGATCATGTAGAACCGTGCGAAGAGCATGTTCTGCACCGTCATCATCGAGGCGAGCGCCAGAACCAGCCCGACGCAGCCAAGCACCACGAAAATGCGGCGTTGCGAGACATGAGAGATGACGATGCCTGCCGCATTGCCGAGCACGAAAACGACGATGGCGGAGATCAGCACCGCGGCGTGATAAAGATTGCCGTCGCTCAAGGCCAGTGCCGCCCGCGTCGTGTTCCCCGTCATGAAGGAGACGAAATCGCCGGTCAGCAGAAGACCGGTCGCATCGGTCATGCCGGCCAGAAACGAAATCGAGCCGACGAGGGCAAGCCCGGTCAGGGTTCGTCGGGTCCGGATGATGCGGCGGCGTCTTGCTCTGGTCATTGGCTGAAGGTCCTGGAGCCGAATCGCTGAGATTGCGGCAACAAGCATACATCGTCCTATTGAGGAAATGGCAAAGGCGATCGGAAGGGGATTGGAGGCGGACTTGAACGGCAAGACATTTTCGATGTCTGAGAGCCCCAGCCTTGTGTTTTGCCAGGCGCGACTTCAGATCACTCGCAAGTCAAGCCTCTTAGGCCGGCTAAGCGCGTATTGACGCATGAAGCTGGCCGCAGACCGTAAGGCTTTCGCGCATTGCCTTCACGCGCATCTCGGCATCTTCGAATGAATAGGCCCAGATTTTGGCAGACCAAGTCGAGAGGCCCATCTTGTATTCAAGGGCGAACAGATAGATTGCCCGACCGTGTTCGTCCATTCGGACGAACTGAGCGTCGGGCCTTTCGCGGGTGTCGCGAAGTTTGTTGAAACTGATTACGCTCATATTTGAACTCATTTAACACTGAGGCAGGAAGACAATCGTCTATCGCTGGCCTGTCGCCGCCGACAGTTCCAACAGTTGCCAACACCTGTTGTTCCCGGCCTGCCGCCATTTTTTACCGGATTCGCGCGCAGCTCTCTGATGCACGGCGGATAATGCGAAGGTTATCAATACTGTGCGACATCGCACTGGAACGATCTGCTCGGATTGCCGTTCCAAAGTCGAATCGAGCCGCGAAATCCCTTCCGGCAACGCTAGTGCGCGCGGTCCGCCGCAGCCTCCCGGCATCGTTGTGTTTCCGTCGCTTGGGGAGAGGTCCGCCGATGAGCGAAACGACATGTTTGTCCGATACCGCACGGCAACGATTAGGATGTTCGGGACTTTCCTTTCAATCCCAGGAGAGAAAAATGACGTCTCTATCTTCACCACGTCCTGCGTCACATTGTGAAAAAACATCCTCCGTCGAGTTGGAGATTGTCGCACTCACTCCGGCGTTGCGCGCCTTCGCCCGAAGATTCCTGCGAAGTGAGGACGACATCGATGATCTCGTGCAGGAAACGCTGCTGAAGGCGTTCAATTCAATTCATCTCTACCATCCCGGCACCTCTCTCAAATCCTGGCTCTTCACAATCCTTCGAAATACGTTCTGCAGCAACTATCGCCGGCGGCAGCGTGAGCCGGTCGGAATGGACGTGACAATGGAGCAAGTCGCAATTGCCCCGAGCCAGGAATGGGCGCTTCGCGAGCGCGAGCTGCAACAGGCGCTGACCCGCCTCTCCGACGACAGACGCCGTGCGCTAACGCTGGTGGCGGCCGGAACGAGCTATGAAGATGCCGCCAAGATCTGCGGCTGCCGGGTTGGCACCTTGAAAAGCCGCGTCAGCCGCGCCCGCGAGACCCTGCAGTCGCTGCTGGGTAACCAACTCATCGACTAATCGCGCTTCTGTTTCCGTCGCCGCCAATCAGCAATCATCACACAGCCGTCCTTTGTGAGGCTGAACGTCGGGAGCCACATGGCGCATCCGCCGAGGCTCCCGCATCGCACGCCGAGACGCCGCCCGCCGGAACATATCCTCTCTTTTCAGGTTCGGTGGCTTCAGCTTTTTCCGAACTCTAGGAGACAAAACATGGATAGGAATGAACTTGGAAAAGGTCTCGCGGTGATCACCGGCGCCTCGACGGGCATTGGCTATGAACTTGCCAAATGCGCGGCGCAGGAAGGCTATGATCTGATTATCGCCGCCGACGAGACACGCATCCAGCAGGCAGCGGCGAGCCTGAAGGAGTTTGGCACGTCGGTCCAGGCGATCGAAACCGACCTCTCCACCGAAGACGGCGTCGACCGGCTGATGGAAGCCATCGAAGCTTCCGGGCGTTCGGTCGATTTGCTGATGGCTAATGCCGGGCGCGGCCTCGGCAAGGGTTTCCTCGACCAGGATTTTGCGGAAGCGCGAAAAGTCGTCGATACGAAAATCGTCGGCACCATCTATCTCGTCCAGCAGGTCGGCAACCTGATGCGCAGCCGCGGCGAGGGTCGGATTTTGCTGACCGGTTCCATCGCCGGCTTCATGCCCGGCTCCTACCAGGCCGTCTACAATGGAACGAAGGCCTTCATCAACAGCTTCTCCTTCGCCCTGCGCGAGGAATTGAAAGAGACTGGCGTGACCGTCAGCTGCCTGATGCCCGGCGCGACCGATACCAAATTTTTCGAGCGCGCCGATCTCATGGATACCTCCGTCGGGCAGGCCAAGAAGGATGATCCGGCTGACGTCGCCAAGATCGGCTTCGATGCCATGATGGACGGTGAAGGGGATATCGTCAGCGGCTGGAAGAATAAACTGCAGGCGGCCGTCGCCAATGTGACGCCGGCAAGCATTCTTGCTCATCAGCATGCCAAAATGGCTGAACCAGGTTCAGGCAAGGAGTAGATTACCCTGACGCGTCGATCCAGACGAGATCGGCAATCCCGTCTACTTCTCACGCGGCTGCTTCAATCGTCTTCCGGCCGCCACCATCTTGCCGTCGCGGCGTAACGTGATGCCCTCCAAAAGCGTTCGAGCGGCATTGCGCACCTCCTCCTGAAAGGCTTTGTCTCTTTCAAAAGCATTGTGGCTGGTGGCGTAGGGCTCCCAATAACCGATGTAACGTTCAACCTCGGCCGAGGCTCCGGCCGGGATGAGGTCCATCGACGTCAGCCAATTGGAGACGCTGCGCCGGACATTCTCGACCCCTTCGGTATCGCCGTGGACGACGACTGAAAACAGGCGGCCGGAAAGATGGCGCGGATAGCCCCATCCCCGCATCTCGAGCTCCTTGGCCTCCTTGGCATGTTTGCCATGCGTGCTCGTCGGATCCGGATTGCCGCCGTCGGCGCAGACAAGCCGGTCGATCATCAGTTTCAGCGGCGAGGGCGTCTGGTACCAGTTCACCGGGCTGACGATCATGATGCCATGGGCCTCGACCCACATCGGATAGATGTCGTTCATCCAATCGTGGATCTGTCCGAGCGAATAGTTCGGATAGCAGGAGCACGGCCAATGACAGAGTGCGGCCGATGTCGAGAAGCACGCCTTGCATGGGTGAATCTGTCGGCCATACTCGGACGCGATGCGACTGAGGTCGAGGACGGTGACGATGACGCCGGCGGCGGCAAACACCTCCTTGGCGATTTCGACCATCCGAAAACTTTTCGAAAGCTCGCCCGGACAGCTATGTTCACTTCGCGACGAACCGTTGATGAGGAGGACGCGCGACGGCGCGTTCTTTTCCTCGAAGCGCGCTTGCGCAGCGCGGATTTGATCTCTCGCCGCGAGCCAGTCGACGCCAAGATCATAGTCCGGGTCGGCAAATTCTGGTCCGGCCTTTCTGGTTATCGGGCTCTTTCGCGAATGGGCGTAAGCATCCCAAGCAGCCGCGGCGACTTTGCCGAGTTCGTCTTCCAGGGTTTCGTACACTTGATCCTTGAACTGGCTCAGGAAACGCTCCTTGAATTCGCGCTCGTCGAGGCGAGGGCTCGGGCTGCCTTTTCGCGGTTCAAGGTCAGGTTCGGTTGCGGCTGGTTCGTCAGGCATGGGACCTCCACGCATCTATGCGCTCGACACAACGCGGTGAGCCGGCTTCTGTTCCGCTGCCTCCAAGTTGCATCGTCTATCGAGGATCTGTGTTCAGGCCGGAACAATCGGCCGTTGTCCCGGTTCGGAAATAAAGCTGATCGGATATCCCATGCAGCAAGGGGCTTTGGGATCATGAATTCTCGCAACCAAGCCGTCTTTTCGAACGCAAGAGCCACTGGCTTCGTCCGGATAAATCGTGCCAGCTGGATCGACACATTGCGTGTGGTTGCGGCTGTCATGGTTCCGACGGCTGCCAAAGGTGTCATCATTCGCCGCCCGATCATGGAACGCCTGGCACAGCGGCAGGATCTGGACACCGGTGCTGTCAGGCAGATGCAGCGGCTGGTGAAGAAATATGGCAGGGCGCCTCTGCTGTTGCCTATCCCGTTCCGGCCGCAGTTGCTGGTGCTCGACCCTGCCGACGTCTCGACGGTGCTCGAGTGTTCACCCCAGCCATTTGCCACGGCAACCTGGGAGAAACGCGCCGCTCTTGCGCATTTCGAACCGAAAAACGTGCTGATCTCACCTGCCTCGCGGCGGGCCGAGCTTCGGCCGATCCATGAACACGCTTTGGCAAGCGCGGACCGGCTGCATCCCTCTTCGGCCCGCTTCAAGACGATCGTCGATTCCGAACTCCTGGAGATTTTGGACGGCATCGGTTCCGGCGGGCCGAACGAACTCGATTGGTCTGCGTTCTCGCTAGCCTGGTTCCGGATTGTCCGCCGCACCGTACTCGGCGATCGCGCGCGCAACGACGTCACTTTGACGAAGACCTTGAACGACCTTCGAAGCCGGGCGAATTGGGCTTTTGCAGCTTCCATCGATCGGCACAAGCTTCGGCAGTTTCAGCAGCAGCTGGGTCAATATCTGCGCCAGCCGGAGGAGGGCAGCCTGATTGGTCGGCTGCCGAAAGGCAGCGATTTCGATTTGGAAAGCCAGGTGGCCCAATGGCTGTTTGCCTTCGACGCCGGCGGGATTGCTGTTTTCCGGACGCTTGCGCTGCTTGCTTGCCATCCGAGCTACTGGGCCAAAGCCGTTGACGAGGTTAAAGATCCCGAACTTGAGCGTCCCTTCACACGCAATTGCCTGCTCGAGGCTCTGCGTCTCTGGCCGACGACACCCGTCATTCTCAGAGAGCTGACCGAGGATATCAGATCCGGCGACAGGACCGTGGCGCGCGGCACGGGCGTCATCATCTTCGCGCCCTTCTTTCACCGTGATCCCGAGCTGGCTTATGCAAACCGGATGGAACCAAGTATCTGGGGGCCCAACGACACCTTGCCGACAGTCGGATTCGTACCTTTCAGCGCTGGTGCTGCCATTTGTCCAGCCCACAATCTCGTACCGGCGATTGCAAGCTTCGCCATCGGCGCGCTGTTGTCGCAGGCAGATATCACGCTGCTTCAACCGTCTCTGACAGTCGGCGACCTGCCCGGCACCCTCAACCACTTCGATATTCGGCTACGGCTAAGCAGGCAGCGGGTTGGAGCCGGTGCGCCGCATGCTGCGGCAGGCTTTCCGCCTCATTGAAATCCATTCTTTGTCGCAGTGGCGATCCGCAGAAGCGATAGTCTTTAGGTCTTAGCTGCCGGCGGCGGCTCAACTGCATAATGGCGTTGGCCTCGTCGGCACAGATAGACCTCGCGTTCCGGATGATCGTCGATTCGAAAGCCGGCGCTGCGCAGCATCGCCTCGACCGCCGCCTGGTTGGGAATGAACCAGTTTGTCGGATCGGACGCGTAGCGTTCCTCGACAAAGAAAAGCTTCGGATATTCCGGCTGGTCGAAGATGCTCCATTCGGAAAAGTCGTAATCTTCCCTGAGGTCGGGAATGCGCTCGTCGCCGCGCTGGAGGCACTGGAACAGCATCATGTCGCCGACAGCGTGTTCATAAAGAAGATCCAGCGCCAGCAGGGGGTGGCGCAGGTGATAGAGCACGCCCATGAAGATCACCAGATCGAATTTCTCGCCTAGTCGAGCGACGTCATAGACCGACATCTGCCGGAACTCGATTTCGGCTTGCAATTGTTCCGCCGCGAAGCGGGCCTGCGCCAGGTAGCGCGGGTCGGAATCGATGCCGACGACATGGGCGGCGTTGCGGCGTTTCATCTCAAGGGCATAGAAGCCGGCGTTGCAGCCGACGTCGAGCACGCTGAGGCCGCTGAGATCGGCCGGCAGCACATGCTGAAACCCTTTCCACTTGAAGGTGGGATAGTCTCCGAGGAAATGATCGGCCGCTGTCATGTGGCCGCCGATGTTCAAATTCTGAAACCACGGCTCGAGTTCCTGAATCCGCTTTTGCAGGTCCTGATCCCTTGTCGGCTGTGCTGCATCCATCTGGCTCTCCTTCGTCGTTCATCGCTCACATGTCAGACGCCGATCGCAGTGCGTCCGGCTTTTGCACCTTGCCTCCAGTTCGAGCGCCGCGTGACCTTCGCGCCGTCGAAGCCGCCGTCAGGACGGGCCGCGGCGATGAACCAATCGGCGGTCAGGCGCAGACCTTCGGCAAGCGGGATCGTCGGCTGCCAGCCGAGAAGGTCTTTTGCCCGCGAAATGTCGGGCCGTCTGCGCTGCGGGTCGTCTTGCGGCAGCGGCCTGTGGACGACGACCGATGTCGACGGCATCATGGCCAGCACCATGTCGACCAGCTGGTTGATCGTGAATTCGCCGGGATTGCCGAGATTGACCGGGACGCCCGGATTGGGATCGACATCCATCAGCGCTATCAATCCTGCGACGAGGTCGCTGACGAAGCAGAAGGAACGCGTCTGGTCGCCGCTTCCAAAAATCGTCAGCGGCGCGCCTGATATGGCTTGCACCAGCAGATTGGAGATGATCCGCCCGTCGCTCGGCTGCATACGCGGCCCATAGGTGTTGAAGATGCGGGCAACACGTGCGTCCACCTTGCCGGCCCGCAGCATATCGAAGCAAAGCGCTTCCGCCGCCCGCTTGCCTTCGTCGTAACAGGCGCGCGGACCTGTGCAGCTGACATTGCCGCGGTAGTCCTCCGTCTGCGGATGCTCGACCGGATCGCCATAGACCTCGCTCGTCGACGCCTGCAGGAGCGAGGCGCGATGCTGTTCGGCCAACGAAAGCAGATTGCCGGTGCCGGCAACGCAGGTCATCATCGTATGCACCGGGTCTGCCTGATATTGTGGGGGAGATGCCGCACAGGCGAGGTTGTAGATCTGGTCCAAAGGCTCTTCGAGGCTGAAGAGATGGCAGATGTCCTTTTCGATCAAACGGAACTTCGGATGGTTGATCAACGGCCGGACATTGTCCTCCGATCCGGTGATATAGCTGTCGACACAGATCACCCGGTCGCCGCGGGCCAGCAGCGCATCGCATAAATGCGAACCGACGAAACCGGCTCCTCCGGCGACAAGCACAGTCTTCACTCTTCCGTTTCGCGTCCTCTGCAGCATCATGCGTCTCCTAGGCTGAAATGGATTGAGGCTGGGGGCGACTGTCGTTCACCCCATCTTCTGGCAGTTCTCGCAAGGCGGCGGCGAGTTCACGAGCCCGCACCTCGCCGGTATGGCGCTCAAGCACCGTCGCCCTGGCGGCCGATGCCAGCGCGCGACGCCCCTCGGGAGAGATTTTCGTCAGGGCGTCGATCACATGATCCGATCCTTTGGCGATGATGATCGCCTGACCGTCGGCAAAGAGTTCTTCCAGCCCGCGCCAGTCGTCGCTGATGATCGGCGTGCCGCAGGCAGCGGCCTCGAACAGCCGCACGCTCGGTGACCAGCCCGCGGCAATCATGTCGCTTCGCGTGACGTTGAGCGTAAAACGCTGCCGGCTGTAGAAGCTCGGATGATCGGCAGGTGGCAGGTGCTCGATCCGCTCGACATTTGCCGGCCAGTCGATATCCCCGGGATATTGAGGACCGGCAACTACGAAGCTCAGATGCGGCAGCTGCCTGGCAGGCTCGACCAGCAACCGCTCCAGCGTTGGCTGCCGGTCGGAACTGTAGGTGCCGAGATAGCCGAAATCCCAGCGGAACGGCTCGCCCGTTGCCTGATATCGGCTCGCATCGACGGAGCAGTAGAGAGCGATCGCCTTGCGCGCGCCGTATCGACGTTCGAGCCGCGCCAACACCTCTCCGCCCGAAAACGAGAAGCAGGCGTCGAAGGTCGCAAGCTGTCGGCGCGCCAGATATTCCTCGTCGCCACGGTCGAGTTTCGCCAGTGTGACCGGGGTGTCGATGTCGTAAAAGCACAGCCGTCGTGGCTTAAGGGCGGCGATCCTGTCGATAACGGTGACGCCGGATGGGACATATGACCCTATGATCACGGCGTCCGCCGCCTTGATCCGATCGGCATGGTTTTCGATCATCTCATCGATGTCGCTGTAGTGGACGAGCTGGCAGAAGCCGGGATCCGGAAGATCTCGATGCGCTGCATACCAGGGCACGTCGCGCTCCAGGAACAGCACCCGGTGCCCCTCAGCGTGCAAGCCGCCGATGAGGGCGCGATAGGTCGTTGCGTGACCGTTGCCCCAGGACGACGACAAGGAGAGGCCGAGGATGACGATATCGAGCGGACCGGTCATTCGGCAGCCTCCGCTCGCGTGGCCCGGGCGCGGAAGATGGCATTGGCGGTCTCGGCGCGATTGCTATAGGTATGTTCGGCAAGCACGCGTCTCAGCGCCCGCTGTCCGATCGCCCTGGCCTGCTGCCATGTCAGACCGGCCAAAAGATCGGCGACATCCTGGCCGTCGCGCGCCACCAGGATTTCGTCGCCGGGCTTGAGAAACAGGTCGATGCCCTGCCAATAGTCGGTGATCAGGCAGGCGCCTGCGCCGGCCGCTTCGAAAACGCGGGTTGCCGGCGAAAAGCCATTTTCCGCCATGCTTGCACGCGAGATATTGAGCACCGCTTTCGGCGTCGCGTTGAAAGCGTTGTGGTCGCGGGTCGGGACATGCCCGATGTGAACGATGTTCGACGACAACGCTTTGTCACTCCAGCCGGACCCGCCGAGCAGAAACTTTTGCTGCGGCAGGCGTGCAGCCGGTTCGAGGAAAAATTGCTCGACCCGCGCTTCACGATCGGGCAGACGATTGCCGAGAAAGACTAGATCTGCGGTGAACCGCGCCTCTTCCTGCACCGGATGATGGGTTTCAGGATCGAGCGCGTTATAGATCGGCACACAGTCGGCTGCACCGAGGCTGCGATAGGCGTCGACCACGGGATTGCCGCCGCCATAGGTGAGGATGAGGTCTATCCGGCTCAAGGATTTGCGAAGCGGGTGCTCAGGGCTCTGCCGCAGCTCTGAGAGCGTTGCCGGCGCATCCACATCCCAAAAGATTTTCAGAGCCCGTTGTCTGGCGTGGCGAAGAACTTCCTGCAGCAGGAGATCGTCCTCGAAACCGACGCCGCTGGCTTTGACGACGATATCGGCCTCGGCCGCAGCCGCCGTCACCTCCTTCAGCGCCTCGATTGTGCCTTGGTAGACGACGACCTTGCACCATTCCGGCGGATCGATATCGCGGTTTTTCTGCCGGTCGTAGACGTCGGGCTCGTAGAAGGTGATGTCATAGCCCTTCTGCGCCAGAGCGCGCAGCAGGCCGCGATAATAAGTAGCGGCACCGTTCCAATAGGCGGAAACCAGGCTTGATCCGTAAAAGGCGATTTTCATTCGGCAGCCTCCTTGGCTGGCAGCTGCCCGACGACGCCCGCCGTGCCGCATTGCTCCAGAATCGAGAAGAGTTCATCGACGCGATGCCGGCAGGTATGCCGCGCGCGGATCGTCTCGAGACCCGATGTGATCAGCGCAGCCGCGAGAGCATCGTCCGTCATCACCTCGCGCAGCAGGCGCGTCATCTCCCGGCCATTCTCGGCGACGAGATAATCCTTGCCCGGCCTGAAAAGCGCCTCGGCATCGTGCCAGGGTGCTGAGATCAGCGGGATGCCGCAGGCCAACGCTTCGAAGACACGGATTGTCGGAATGCCGGGGAGGTTTTCGACATAGGGGCGCCGCGGGATATGCACGGTCGCTTTGTGGCCTGCGAAAGCGAGCGGCGCCTCTGCATTGGCGATCCAGCCGCCATAGGCGATGTCTGCATCTTCGAGAGCATCGAGCGCCTGTTGAGGGTAACGCACACCGCGAACGGTCGTCTTCAACCGGAGCTCACGCGCGGGGCGGACGAGGAATTCCATCAGCTCGGTGGAGCGCTCGTCGTCACCCCAATTGCCGATCCAGATGAGATCGCCGGTCTTTTCGATCTCCGGCCTCGGATAAAACAGCGCGTCGTCGGCCGCCTCATGCCAGGTAAAGACCGATCTGCCCCAACCGGCCTGCAGATAGCGCTGCCGTAGCGTCTCGCCGAAGGCGAGCACGCCGTCATAATCTTCAAGCGTCAGTCCGGCGATATCGCCTTTTGCCGACACGGCCCGGTGATGTGTGTCGTGGAACAACAGGGTGAAATCGGCGCCGCTGCGCCGGGCTCGGCCGATCCGTTCCACCAGCGCCGGTTCCGTCCATTCGTGGACGACAACGACGTCGGCCTCGGCAATCGCCGCTTCGTGATCGAAATGCGGTCCGTAAATTTGCGAACGGAGCTGCGGGAACAGGTCGTGAAATTTCTCGACCGCCCTCGGCCCTTGATCGCTGAGCAGGTTGCTGCGGCTCCAGGATTCCTCGGGTTCGAGCGCCAGCGCCTCGTGATGGCGGCGGTTCAGCTCGCGCATGATGCCGCGCAGGAAGTGGGCGTTGCCATGGTTCCAGTCGGAAACCAGCGAATGGGTGTAAAATAGGAATTTCATGATTGCTCCGCCGCTACCGGGGTAAATTTGTCGTTCAGCAGCTGCGCATAGGTTTCGAGCACCGCTGCCGCCTGCCGTTCCAAACTGAAGGCTCGCGAGCGCTCCAGCGATCGCACCACGAGTTCGTCGCGCAATTGCTCGTCTTCGCTGAGGCGCATGCACACTGCTGCCAGGGACTGGGGATCATGCGGATCGAAGAACAGCGCGCATCCGTCCCATAACTCGCGATAGGTCGGGATATCGGACAGCACCAGAGCCGCGCCGCATCGCGCCGCCTCCAGGGCGGTCAGGCCGAAAGGCTCGTAAACGGATGGCGATACGACGATTTGCGCGCGCTGCATCAGGGCGATGGTCTTCGGATAGGACAGCGGTCCGCGATCGTCGGCGTCATTGAGCTGCAGTCGCTGTCCGTTGGGACCTGAGCAAGAACCTGCCATGACGACGGGCAGAGGCATCGCCGCTGCCGCCCTGTCGAGCACCGCGCCGTTTTTGCCCTCGTCCCACCAGCGCCCGGCCGCGAAGACGAAAATCTTCTTCGGACGCGGATCGGATCCGACGCGGCTGGCGTTGTGGACCACCTTCAGTCGGGAGAGTGGACCGTAGGCGGCTTGCAGTGCATCCGCATGGCTCAGGCTCGGCGATAGTACCGCATCGGCGCGGTCGAAGCCCTCACGGTTTGCCTCGCGCTGCCAGACCCAGTCCGGCGGCACCGGCGTCCCGCGCACCGCGGCAAACCACGTGACGACGCAGGAATGGGAAACCGCGACAACGGGCAGCGGCGTATCGATGCCGGCGGCCTGGGACGGCAGGTTGAGATGCAGCAGATCGACGCGATAGTCTCTGGCGATCCGGGAGATTTCGGCGGGCGCGGCTGATATTTCGGCGCTGCTCGCCGCCATCCAGTCGAGAGGGGCATCGAGCCACACCAGCTGTCCCAGCGCTTTCGCCTCTGCGGTCTGCGTTGCCGACGGTGCGGGTCCGAGGCCTGCAAAGACGATTTCCATCCCCTGGCACCGAAACCCGGCGGCGAGATCCATCGCATAACGCCAGACGCCGCCAACCGCATCGAGGGTCATCAATATCCGGTTTCGTCGACGAATCATGCGGAGACCTTTCGATCGCGGCGCGGGATCGGCCGGCCGCCGAAACGGTTTTCGATGAGCCACTCGGCCAGATGCTGCAGTCCGCTTTCCCAGCCGACACGCGCGCTCCAGCCAAGCGTGTGCTGGAGCGCGCGGGTGTCTGCGACGAAGAAATACTGGTCGCCGGCTCGCCAGTCGTCGAAGGAGGTCTCGACCGGGCGCCCAATCAGCTTGCCGATCTCGCGCAGGACTGCGAGCACGCTGACGGCATTCGCCGGACCGCCTCCGAGGTTGAAGACGCGGCCCTTGATCCCGTCAATGCCATCGAGGACGCTGCGATAGGCGGCAATCGCATCCGCGACGTGCAGAACATCCCGGACCTGCTTGCCGTCGCCGTAGATCGACACGGGCTCTCCGGCGAGCGCCCGGATCAGGAAATGCGCCACCCAGCCCTGGTCCTCGGTGCCGAACTGGCGTGGGCCATAGATGCAGCTCATGCGCAGCACGGCCGTCGGGATGCCGAAGGATTTCGCATAATCCAGCACATATTGGTCGGCCACGCCTTTCGAGCAGCCATAGGGGGTGCAGAAATCGAGCGGCCTGTCTTCGCCGATCCCGTATGACCGGATGGTCGCGTCGACCGGCAGGTAGCGATCCTCGGCCTCACGCATGGCAATGTCATCGAGCCCGCCATAGACTTTGTTGGTGCTGGCAAAGATCACCGGAGCCTGGCGGTCGGCCTTGCGCACCGATTCCAGCACGTTGATCGTGCCGCGCGCATTGGCCTCGAAGTCGTCGATCGGATGGATGAGGCTCGTCGTGACCGCTGTCTGGGCGGCGAAATGAAAGACCGCCTTGGCGTCGGCAAAGGCTGCTTCGATGCTTCTCGCGTCGCGCACGTCGGCAAGCACCGGATGTACGTTTGAGCCATGTCTTTCGGTCAGCCAGCCGAGATTCTGATCGACGCCCGGCCGGCCGAGATTGTCGAGCACGACAACGTCTTCACCGTCCTGAAGGTAGCTGTCGGCAAGGTTGGAGCCGATGAAGCCGCAGCCTCCGGTGATGACGATCGGGGCGGCTCCCTTGGCGACGTTGGGGGTGGCGAGCCGGGCGACCTGCTCGAGCCGTTCGACGCCGCCTTCCATCAGCAGGCGCGCGAGCAGCTTCGGCTGGTTCTCATGGGTGACGGCACCGAGATGGTAATGCCGGGGGTCGAACCAGAGGCCTTCCTGCACCGGCACATCCGGCGGCACATCCCGCCAGGAATACCAATACATCCGGTCGGCCGGCACGCTCAGAGCCTTCACGAAACGCCGTGCCTGTTCCATCTCGTCGTTGCGCCAGGTCGAATAACCGGTTTCGGTGATCCAGATCTCGGCCCTGTCGTTGAAGCGGCCGATAATTTTTCGCATCTCGCCGAGATGCATGTCCCAGCCGCCCCAGGTGCCTTCCTCACTGTCCCATGTGCCGGGGAAGCCGTGGAAGCCGACGGCATCGACGACGCCGAGCACGCCGCGCTCGCCCATCAGGTTGAGCCAATAGGGATCAAAGGGGCATGGCCCGCCGAGCACCGGCTGCCAGCCGCGATGTTTGGCCCAATAGGCGGCGGCGCCGACCATCTCGCAAAACAGCAGAAAGTCCTTGTCTTCGCGCCAGTCCCAGTCGAGCAGATTGTTGGGCTCGTTCCACAATTCGATGTGACTGAAATACCGACCGTATCGGGTGAGCACGTGGTCGACGAAGTCGGCATAGGATTTGAGATCGGCCGGTGCGCCGGAAGACCGTCCTGTCCGGGATAAGGACGGCGGCGTGTAGTGAATGCACGGCAGAAGATCGATCTCGCGCCCAAGCTTCGGGATCAGCCAATCAAACCACGCTTCGCCACCCGGAGCGAGGTATTCGGCCCATGAGAGATGCGTGCGCAAATAGCTGGCGCCGCTTATACCGACATCTGCGATCGTCTGCGACGTCCGCTCGTATTCGCCCGGGCGAAACCACTCGACGAAGCCATAGGATCTCGAGGACGCGCCGGTTCCGGCGGACAATGCGGATATGGTCATGATACCAGCCCTCTTTCCTCCAACTGCCGTTTCATCTCTGCGCCGCGATCGATCGCTCCGGTATGTCTCACCCAATCGGCGAAAGGCCCGAGCGCGTTTTCCAGCTTGAAGCGCGGCTCGAAGCCGAGCAGTTCGCGCGCCTTTGCGATGTCGGCAAAGCAGTTGCGGATATCGCCGGAGCGCGCCTTGTTCATGATCTCGGGCCGTATTTCCGGCACGCCCATAGCGTCGGCGAGAAGCGTTGCGACCTCAGCGATCGTATAGGCCTGGCCGCTGCCGATATTGATGACATGTCCCGGCGCATTGGGTTTTTCGAGCGCCAGGCGGAAGGCGCGCGCCACGTCGCGCACATGCACGAAATCCCGCCGCTGCTCGCCATCTTCGAAGATCATCGGCGGCTGGCCATTGGCGAGCCTGGAGGCGAAGTTTGCCAAGACGCCGGTATAGGGGTTGGACAAGGCCTGGCCGGCGCCGAATACGTTGAAGAGACGGAGCGCCACCGCCTCGACGCCATAGGCTTCGCCAAAAATCAGGACCTGTTTTTCCTGCGCATATTTGGTAAGCGCATAGATCGAGGCGAGATCGACGGGCTTTTCTTCATCCGTTGCAAGCGGCCTCAGGACTTTGCCGTCAGCGCCGCGCAGGTTCCATTGGCCGGCCTTGATCTGGTCGCCGCGTCGCCTGACCAGATCGAGCTGCGCACCGTCGGCGGTTTCATAGCGGCCCTCGCCATAGACACTCATGGACGAGGCGACGACAACGCGTTTGGGCCGGCGACCGATCATCGCCTCCAGAAGGACCGCCGTGCCGAGATCATTGCCGCCGACATATCGGGCGATCTCGTACATCGACTGTCCGACGCCGACCTCCGCAGCGAGATGGATGACGCCATCGGCACCCAACAAAGCCCGTTCGACCGCAGTCTTATCCCTGACGTCGCCGCGCATTATTTCGGCAGCCTCGGGCAGCGCCGTTTCAGCATCGCCGTGAACCTGATCGATCAACGCATCGAGGACCCGCACCTCATAGCCGTTGTCGAGAAGTTCCTCGACGACATGCCTTCCGATGAAACCGCAGCCGCCGGTTACAAGGATCATCGCCATCTGATTTCCGTCCGCTCAAGTTGAAGATGACCTGCCGAACCAAGCGCGGCGAAGATTGTTCCGGCTTCAATGTCATCTTCTTTGACATGTTCTTTGACATCATCCGGAACATCTGGCGACGTCGCTGGTTCGGCGGCCAATCCATGAGCGAAATATTCCTCGAAGATTGAGAAGCGGCCACCGGCGTCTGCCGGCAAGCAGACCGGCCATGCCAAACGAAGGAGCAATTCATGAACATGTTGGCAAGAGCGGCCGAGGGAGCAATCCGGGCGGCGATCATCACCGGCCCCGGAGAAGTGTCCGTCGAAGAGAGACCTCTTCCCCAGCCGGGACCGGGCCAGGTCAGGATCAGGCTCGAAGGCTCGGGCGTGTGCGCTTCCAATCTTGGCCCTTGGGCCGGCCCGGAATGGATGACCTTTCCGACTGAGCCGGGCGGTCTCGGTCACGAGGGCTGGGGCAGGATCGATGCGCTGGGCGACGGGGTGTCTGGCCTCAATCCGGGAGACCGGGTCGCTGCGCTCTCATATCATGCCTACGCCACCCACGACATCGCGGATGCCGACATGGTCGTGCCGCTGCCGCCGGCGCTCGACGGCCAGCCTTTCCCTGGCGAGCCGCTCGGCTGCGCGATGAACATATTCCGGCGCAGCCGCATCGAGGCGGGCCAGACCGTCGCCATCATCGGGATCGGATTTCTCGGCGCCTTGCTGACGCAGCTTGTTAGCGGCGCCGGCGCGCGCGTCATCGCCGTCTCGCGCCGTCCGTTTTCCCTCGAAATCGCCAAGCGCATGGGCGCCGCCGAGACGCTGGCGATGGACGACCACTGGCGGATCATCGAAGCTGTAAGAGAGTTGACCGACGGTGCTTTCTGCCACCGCGTCATAGAGGCGGTCGGCAAGCAGTGGCCGCTCGACCTGGCCGGCGAACTGACTGCCGAGCGCGGCCGGCTGGTGGTGGCCGGATACCATCAGGACGGTCCGAGGCAAGTCAATATGCAGCTCTGGAACTGGCGTGGCCTCGACGTCATCAATGCTCACGAACGCGATCCCCTGATTTATATCAGTGGCATGCGCGAGGCGATCGAAGCGGTCGTTTCCGGCAGGCTCGATCCGTCATCGCTCTATACCCATGTCTATCCGCTGGAAGGCCTGGGCGAAGCGCTCGACGCCACCCGGGACAGGCCAGATGGTTTCCTCAAGGCGATGGTGACGTGCTGATGAACAGGATGGTAGATCGCTCCCTGCAGACGCGGGTCAAGCCCGTGAGACTCGGCTTCCTCGGTATCGGCTGGATCGGCAGGAACCGAATGGAGGCAATTCTTCGCACGCGGATGGCCGAAGCCGTTGCCATCGCCGATCCCTGCGAGGAAATGATAACAGAAGCCCTGCGCCTTGCGCCCGATGCGGAAATCGTCGGCGGTCTCGATGCGCTCCTGTCGCTCGACCTCGACGGCGTCGTCATCGCCACGCCGAGTGCTCTGCACGCCGAGCAGTCGATCCGGGCGCTGCAGGCCGGTGTTGCCGTATTTTGCCAGAAACCGCTCGGCCGATCCGCGGCGGAGGCGGAAGCGGTCGTGGCCGCCGCCAGATTAGCCGACAGGCTGTTGGGCGTCGATCTCTCCTATCGTTATACGCAAGGCATGCAGCGCATTCGCGATCTGATCAGAAATGGCGAGCTCGGCACTGTCTTCGCCGCCGATCTGGTCTTCCACAATGCGTTTGGCCCCGACAAATCCTGGTTTTACGACAAGTCGCTGTCGGGTGGAGGATGCGTCATCGACCTCGGCGTCCACCTCATCGACATGGCGCTCTGGTGCCTCGACTTTCCGCAGGTCACCGACGTCACGAGTACACTAATGAAAGGCGGCGAGCCGATCAGCGCAGCGGGGGATGTCGAAGATTTCGCCATCGCCACTCTGACGTTGGCAAATGGCGCGGTTATCCGCCTCGCCTGCTCCTGGCGGCTGCAGGCAGGATGCGATGCGGTCATCGGCGCCGACTTTTTCGGAACATCCGGGGGTGCATCTTTCAGGAATGTCGGCGGGTCGTTCTATGACTTTGCGGCCTGTCGCTTCCGCGGGACATCGACCGAAGAACTTGTTCGGCCTCCCGACGACTGGGGCGGCCGGGCGGCGGCGGACTGGGCGGCCCGGCTCGCCAGTGGTCAGGCTTATGATCCGTCCTGCGAACGGCTTGTCGAGGTCGCTGCAATTATCGACGACATCTATCGGCACGCATGAAGCGGCGGCGTCGGCACGGCCGGACAAAATCTTTGCAGTCATCGGTGAATCGGCTGGAACCGCCGAGCCTCTCGCCGGTTTTGGCGGTCGCAAATCATCTGCGGGATGGACATGGCCTCTCGACCAGCAGGGAAGACGTCGAAGCCGCGGGCAGCCTCGAGCGATATGCTCGCCCGCAGCAAAATCCCTGTCTGGATCGTCAAGGCGCTTCTGTCCAGCGGCATAAAGCGTGTCAGTAAATTGTCTTCGATGACCGACGACGAACTGCTGGCGCTTCCCGGCATCGGCAAGCGGGCGATCGAACTGATCCGATCATTTCAGAGCGCCCGCGAAAGCGGCGGGAGCCAGGCTCGGGGATTGCCTGTTCGTCGATGAAATGAGCGGCGCTGGTCAAACGCGAAACTCTCCGCCTTCACAGAGGTTGGATTTGCTTAAACATGGAAGCATTCAATGTCGGCACCGAGATCCGAGCAGCAGCAGAGCACGATATCCAGACGTCTCGACCGCAACATCGAGGCTCTGCTGAAGCGGCGGGAGCAAGAGGCGCGGCAATCGAGCCGGCAGGAGCGGGCGGCCGATGCCATTACCCGTTTTGCGGGATCGATGATGTTCGTCTACCTGCACCTGCTGGTCGTCACGCTCTGGATCGTCGTCAATACCGGCCTGCTTCCGCTTATACCCGCCTTCGACCCGTCATTCGTCATTCTGGCGATGGTCGCGTCTGTCGAAGCGATTTTCATCTCGACATTCGTGCTGATCAGCCAAAACCGTATGGCGGAGGCCGACGACAAGCGCGCCGATCTCAACTTGCAGATCTGTCTTCTGGCAGAGCATGAGGCGACGGAGGTGTTGACACTGGTTTCGGCCATCGCCGAGAAACTCGGCGTCGAAATCGAGACGAGAGAGGAGCTCGAGGAACTGAAAGAGCAGGTGACGCCGGAAGAGGTACTGGACGAAATCGAACAAAAAATGCGGCGTCGGGGAACCAACACGCCGCTGGCGTAAAGCGGCCCAATCGCGGAACCTGGCCTAAACCGGCAAAGACGCATTTAGTGGAATCGTGCGAAAACCTCGCCAAGGCAACTATATGGAAGATGACGAACAACGGGCAAACCGCGCTTTTTTCGAAGCATTAGCGAGCTCGGCGACCGACCATGTTCCGGATGCCGTCGACGGGATCCCGCGAGATATTCGGCGGCCTGAACATGCCGGATGCCGAGGCGAGAGCGAGACCGGACCTACTGGAGCGGACGATAAGAACCGGCGCAGGCGATGAGCTGCGGCGCGAAAGTCGCCACCAGCTGAAGACAAGCTGTTCGTCGCACCTCCTTCGATCGTTCAAGGAGTGCCCGGCAAATCGGTCGAGTTTTCAGATAGCTCCTTTTCCTGCTCTCCGGCGGCCATCATTTCGCGCAGCGGCGAACGCGACACATTTGCCTCGATCGCCTCATGACCCGGCGTATCGGCAAGCGCCTCGCGGAAATTTTTGGCGTAGTTTTTCGGCATCTTCGGCGGCATCATCGGCTCGTATTGATCCACCAGGGCTTGAATGACCACAGGACCGGCCATGGAAAAAGCTTCCTCCAAAGTCGGCTCGATCTGATCGAAGCTGCTGATCGTGAAGCCGTGGCCTCCCATTGCCTCTGCCGCCTTGGCAAAATCGATCGGCGCCAGCTCGCAGGCAAATTGCGGGTTGCCGAGGAACATCATCTGCTCCCAGGCAATCTGGTTGAGCATGCCGTTGCAGATCACCAGAATTTTCAACGGCAGAGCCATCCGAACGGCGGTCGAGAACTCACCGAGCTGCATGCCGAATCCGCCATCGCCGATGACCGCATAGATTGGCCGTTTCGGATCGGCAGCGCCCGCCGCAATCGCATAAGGCAGGCCGGAGGCCATCGAAGCGAGCGCGCCGGAGACGGCGAACTGGTTTGCCGGGCCGAGGTCGATGTGGCGCGCTGCGAGTTCGGTGTTTTGGCCGGAATCGGCCACCAACACGCCGTCGGCCGCGATACGCCTGCCGAAGGCTCGCACCACGGCCTGTGGCTTCAAGGGAGCGCTCAGGTCCGTCTCCATCATCTCCATCTTTCGGCGCCAGTCGGACATCGCCGTTTGCGCCTGCTCCAGAAATGACCGATCCGTTTTGCTGTTCAGCCTGGGCTTCAGCAGCCGCAGCGTTTCCCGCGCCTCGCCCACGAGACCGGCATCGACGGGGAAGCGCAGGCCAATGCGCTGAGGATCGCTGTCGATCTGCACGCCGCGGGCGCCTTCGGGCCGCGGGTAATATTCGATATAGGGAAAGGAGGAACCGACGATCAGCACCGCGTCGCATTGCTCCATGATCTGCTGCGACGGGCTGGTGCCGAGAATTCCGATGCCGCCGGTCGTCAAGGGATCGTCGTCGGCGAGAGCGGTCTTGCCGAGCAGGGCTTTGGCCACCGGCGCCGCGAGCAGGTCGGCAATCTCGCGTAATTCCACCTGGGCGCCGACGGCGCCCCGGCCGGCGAGGATCGCCACCTTGCGGGCATCATTGAGTATCTGGGCCGCACGATCGAGCTCGATTTCCTCGGGGATTTGGCGGCCCCGGAAATAGCGGTTCGGCACATGTTTGGGACGGTTTCGTTTCGAGCGCAATTTCGCGTCCATCTCCTGAACGTCATTGGCGATGGAGAGATGTGCCACGCCGCGGCGTGAGAGCGCCGAGCGGCAGGCAAGGCTGGCGACGTTTTCCATGTGCGATGCGTCACTGACGTGCGCATTATAGATCGCGACATTGTCGAACACGCGGGTCAGGTCGACGTCCTGCTGGGTAAAGGTCTCGATCAGGTCGTGATACTGCGTTCCGGTGATGGCAAGCACCGGCATCTGGTCGAGCTTGGCATCGTAGAGGCCCGTCAGCAGATGCGTGCCGCCGGGTCCGGACGTTGCGAGACAGACGCCGAGCTTTCCGGTGAACTTGGCGTAGGCGCTCGCCATGAAGGCGGCCGATTCCTCATGCCGAACCTGGATGAACCGGATCCGGTCCTGGCGCTTGCGCAGCGCCTCCATAATACCGTTGATGCCATCTCCCGGAAGGCCGAAGACGAGCTTGACGTCCCATTCGATCAGCGTGTCAATCAATATGTCGGCGGCATTGGGCATCGAACTCGTCCTTTGTTTGTCAAAGACCGCAAACCTGCGCCGCTATCAAAGGTTCCGAGCTCAATCCTTGGAGCTGCACGGTAGCAAGCCGATGTGGCAGGCTACGGCTTCGTTCACATCCTATGCGCCAGACCGTAGACGAGGATGGTGACGTAAAGCAGGAAGGCGATGGCGGCCACGGTCACGATCAGGATGACGGCGATCCGCCCGCCTTTCAGGCTGTTTCGCTGCTGTTTGGCAGTGGGGCGGGTTGCCTGAATCGGATCTTTTTCTGGCTTGTCCATCAGGACCTCGCTTCCGTCGAGACCGGCGCCGGCTCATCACCTCGCCGCCTGCCTCAAATGAGATGATTGCACCGAAAACGATCAAAAGCCCGACCAACATCACGGCTACGATGTAGATTACGAAGCTCGACGGTCCGTCTTCTGGTTCATCCGCCCCTTCCCTGCTCCTCAAACCGCGGGGCAAGTGCAATGTTCCCGACAGATGATCTTACCGCGTATTCCTGCCTTGCGTGCAGCCATCGACCACGATCGATGTCGGCCCCTGACGTATGCAGCGCCTGATTTCCGTCAACAATGCCGCCGGCTCGCATGGTTTTTCCAACCACACGCCCTCGGAAAATGCTGCAGCATCCGGGTGCACCTTCTGCTGGGCGCCCGTGTAAACGATAAATGGGATATGGCGGTCGCGCAAAGATCTGGCGATCGCTCCGGCGATCCCGTCTTTCAGTTCGACATCCATCACCACCAGATCGGGATCGTTGGCCGTCAGCCACTCTTCAGCGGCTCTACAAGACGACACTGTCTCTATCCGGTCGAAGCCGGCGCGATGAAGCGTGTCCTCCACATCCATCGCGATGATAATCTCATCCTCCATCAGAAGAATGGAAGTCGTCCCTGCAATGTTCATGGCCCAACCCCTAATATGCGGAGTTGATACAATAAACTATTCAGGCCAAAATTCAGGGATCGTGCGCTATCGCACGGTCCTGTTACGAGCGCGTTTCTTTGCTCCTGCATGTCGGTCACGACGACCGTGCCGTTGCCCTCCATGTCATTGATCGAGCGCGCTATCGGCTGGAACTTTCCCTCGCGCGATCGGTTCGGCGCCGTGCCCCGAGCGAGTGTGTGGGGCCGACATCGAACGGAGGTTTCCATGACGACCGCAAATACGACGACCGATCATTCTGCCATTCGCAAATGGGTGGAAGCCCGTAAAGGACAACCCTCCCGCGTCAAGGGCGCCAAGCAAGGCGGCATATTGCGGATAGACTTCGGAGAGCCGGAAGAGAACCTGGAAAAGATCTCCTGGGACGAATTCTTCGCCATTTTCGATGAAAACGAACTTGCCTTTCTTTATCAGGACAAGACCGAGGATGGGACAAGCCGATTCAACAAATTCGTCAGCCGTAAATGACCGGATGATATTCGCCGCGCGAGATGGTCGTGCTGTCATCGCCATGCTCGCGGAGGATACTGGCGGCGGCGAGGCCGGCGGCAAGCTCTGAGCCTGGTTCGCGGCCGTGACGCGCGAAAAAGCTCACGCTTGCTATAACAGCACCATTCCTGCCGTGCGGCCGCGCCTGCAGGGCCTTTGTCGCCGGCCAGGCCATTGTCTTTTTCAGTCCGGGCGATTTTCAAAACCAGAAAGGCGAAGCACTGCGGTCTGTACGTTAGTGCACAAACTATTGCTCAACGATTCTATATGGTTAGGTTCGCTGCAGCAGCGATCGACGATCGATGCGCGGATCAAGCCATGGACGATGAACAATTGAATTTTCGAAATGAACTTCTGCGCGCCATGGGGCCGCAGGAGCGTGAACTTCTTGTGCCCCATCTGGAGCCTGTCGATCTTGACGTGCCTTTGATCCTCGAGATGGAAGATACGCCGGTCGGCGACGTGTATATTCTCGAATCGGGACTAGCATCGATCGTCGCGCGGTTTCCAGGCGGGCGCGACATCGAAGTGGGCATCGTCGGCAGGGAGGGCATGACCGGCGCCGCCGTGATCCTTGGCGGTGATCAATCCGCCAACCGGACATTCATGCAGATCTCAGGCCACGGGTTCAAATTGCCGGCAGCCATTCTTTATGCCGCCATGGAGGAGAGCCGCGCCTTGCGCAGTCTGCTTCTGGCCTATGTCCAGGCGCTGCTGGCGCAGACGACATCGACCGTGCTTGCTAATGGTCATGCCAAACTCGAGGAGCGGCTCGCGCGGTGGCTGCTGATGGTCCATGACCGGACGGACGGCATGACGATATCGCTGACCCATGAATTTCTCGCGGTGATGCTTGGTGTCCGCCGCGCCGGCGTGACGGTTGCGCTGCATCTGCTCGAAGGCAAAGGTCTGATCCGGTCCACCCGAAGGCAGATCGTCATCCTCAACCGGCGCGGATTGATCGAAGAGGCGCACGGCTCCTACGGGGCGGCGGAGGAGGAATATCGACGGCTGATCGGCAGCCATCTTGCGCGTTGAACAGTCTTTTCAATCAGAGTTGGCAGTGACCTGCGGTGACAGGCGGCGCTTCCGTGTCGATGCCAAGCGACCCACCGACAGCAATTTGTCCTGGTCTGCCACTCCATGACGATAAAGGCTGATCAGCAACGCTGCGATCTCCTCAGTCTCCGGCGCTCGCAACGGTCTGCCCGTCTCGCAACAGATGGCATTCAAAATCGCCTGCAACTGACTGAGGTCAGCTGAATCGAGCGCTTTCAAATGAGCAGACTGGGAATCGAGCATAGCGCCTTTCCCGATACGAAGGCTTCGGATTATGCAGATACCCATAATGGAGCGCAGACACGGTCAGCGCAACGCCCCTTTGAAAACCGTACGCAAGCGCACTGATCTAATGATAGTAACCGGCATCAGGCCCGAACAACGCCGCGACGATCGCGTTGATGTCGGCGGGACGATGGCTGAGGACAAAGCCGGCTGAGCGCGCTTCGGACCGATGATCCTGAGCGAAGACGAAGGGTATCCGTCGCGTCTCCAGCCAATCGCTTATTGCAAGCATCGCCTCGTCGGAAATGGTGACATCGATGATCGCCGCATCGCATACCAGGCTTTCATCCAAGCAATGCATCGCAATCGCATCGACGCGCCGATCGACGACCACGGCTTGATGCGCGACCAATGCCTCCCTGGCGCCGTCCGACAGGAAGCTTGGCTCCCCGATGATGACGATCGTCTTGCCGGCGACCGGACTGAGCGATTTCATAGCGGACGCCTGCAATGGTTGTTCTGACTGCGATTGTGCCCTTGGATGGCACCTCAGGCCGTCACTGTCTGCGCCGTGCGTAGCATATTCATGCCTGCCATGCGACCTTCATTTGGTTCACCAAACCGCATCGCCTTGTGTTGGTTCCCCGGCCGGCGGCGAGGCCAACGGGAAACCGAATTCGTACGGTTCCGCACGAGCGGTTGAAATCGAAAATCCGGAATTTTAGGATCGTCTTACATTCCTGGGGAGGAACACGATGACACAGCATTCGGGAATTACGAAGCCGGCTTTGCAGCCTGCTGACGTCGCCATGTTGCAGGCTGTCTTGCGAGGCTGGTGCCAGGAAAAATCATGTGGGATTGCCAGTCCGGCGGCGCAACATGTTGCCAGGGAACTTGTCTCCTGGTTTGAGTGCGGCATTCGAGATCAGCGTAAACTCAGCGATCTGATGCGATATATGCACTTGGATTCCAAAAGTTTGCCGGTTTCCACGGAAGCGCCGCGTCGGGAGTCCGTGCGATCGGCCGCCAATATCAGCGAAACCAATGTGCTATGATGGACAGGCTCGGTTATTTCAAATGGGTCACCGCGGACCCGACCGCTCTCAATGCCGTCGATCGGCAGATTGTGGTCAGGCAGATCGTCGATGAGCTTCAAGAGATCTGCGATAGGGACGCTGGAAGCGGCGGCATCGACCGGTACCCGGCGCTCAATCGTCTGCTCCAAACGATCCGCGCCTCCATCATATCTATCGCCAAAGCCGACGACAGTTGCTGGGAAGGTATCATCGACGAGCTTCTCCAGCTTCGCACGACGATGGTTGATCTCAGGGCGAGTCAGGGCGCAAGGATCTCCCACTGATGCCCGAGAAAATCGTGATGCAGGACCTCCTTCATCGCCGCCGGTTATTTCGAGCTTAGCCGACCGTCGACATTTTTCTGAGGAACTAACCGCAATTTATGGCATTGATTCCGCAACGATGGGGCGGGCGATGCCAACATTTTACTTCAACATCGTTTCCGCTGCAGGGACGATCGCCGACTTCGAAGGGACCGAGCTGGCGACGCTCGAGGACGCCAGGCGCGAGGCCATACGCGACGCGAGAGCGCTGATGAGCCAGGCGGTCCTTTCGGGAAAAGATATTTCCGCCAGAAGAGTTCATATTTGCGACGAACAGGGCGGCATTCTCCTGATCGTGCCTTTCACCGAAACGATCAGGCCTTTCGACTGACCGATCGCCGAACCGGCAGGCCGATCAGTCGTTCATATTCCCGCTCGGGTATGCCGTAACTTCCGGCGGCGATCTCTTCCAGCTTCGCTCTATCGATGACCCTGACATTGCCGCGGGTGGCCTTGATGATCCTCATTCCCTCGATGACATGCAGCTCGTTGGTGACGCCGGAGCGGCGCACGCCAAGCATAAGCGACAGGAATTCATGGGTGAGCGGCAGATCGTTGCCAATCAGACGGTCATGGCACATCAGCAGCCAGCGCGCGAGCCGCTCGTGCATATTGTAGCGCCCGTTGGCGAGCGCCGATTGGGCAAGCTGTATGTCACAACAATGCACGTAGTTGAGGAACATGTCGTTGACCGCCGGAAACTCCGCCAGTATCCGCCTGAAGGTGGTGACGGAGACCAGCAGACCGGAGCCGCTAACCTGAAGGAAAGTCCGGTTCGGCGTCGTATCCGTCTTCAGGACGACATGGGCTCCCACCAGGCCCTCATATCCGACATGTCCGACCTCGACAGCTTCGTCTTCGGCGATGGTGGCCACCATCGACGCCAGACCCTCCTCCATGAAACAGACGTGTTCGTTCGGCTGATCGGATTCGACCAAGACATGTTTAGCCGGCAGCTGGACCACTTCGGCATCGGCCATCAGCAAGTCGAAGACATCGGTGGGCAAAGCCTTCAGCAGCAGGTTGCGAACATTACGCTGATCGGGTGCGGGCATGCACGTCTCCTTCGGGAGGGAGCCCGCACTCATACCAGCAGCCGTTGCGATGGTGGCAATGATCAGCTTATGCGTCAAAAAGGCAGTCATAGCCATATTCGCAAAGGACTTTGTGCGTTTTTGACAATTCCGGCGACAGGTACAGGAGCCGATTTATCACTGGAAATAAACGGTTACGGGTTTTGAGGCAGACGGATTAAAAATCGCGCGCCTGACCGTTGATCCTCGATCTGAAGCTCGGCCTTCAGCTGCTGCACGAGACCACGGACGACCCTCATTCCCAGGCTTTTACCGTCATTTTCGAAGGACGAAAATTCCGGCGGCAGACCTTTTCCGCATCGGCGATCTCAAGCAGAATTTCGTCATTGGTACTATGCGCCCTGACGGTGACTGGGCCGGAGCCGTCGGGATAGGCGTGTTTGAAAGCGTTCGTCACCAGCTCGTTGACAAGAAGGGCGATCTGGATCGCACGGTCGGCATCGACGACGCACGGCTCCACCTCGACGGATACGGCGTGCTGGGAGGCTGACTGCTGCAGGCGTTGACAGAGGTTCGACAAGAAGTCCGCCAGATCCACCGTCTCGATATGCGGCTGGCGCCACAATTGATCATGCACTTGGGCAATGGTTCCGACGCGCGCCTCCGCATCGCTGAGCGCCCGGCCCACTTCCGGATGCTGCGCTAGACGGGCCTGCATCGCCAGCATGCCCGCGACCAACATCAGGCTGTTTTTGACGCGATGGCTGATCTCGCGCATCATGATTTGCTGATGCTCATCGGCAAAGTGTCGTTCGGTGTCGTCGCGCAGCACCTTCAGGTAGCCGGCTCTGTTGTGATGGGCGCGAAGCGGCATGGTCAAGCCGCTGCCCCAGAACGCCGTGCCGTCCTTGCGCATGTGAAACCGTTCGTTCTCTGCACGACCGCATTCGAACGCCGTTTTCATTTCGCGTTCCAATGCGCCATTTTCGCGGTCCTCCGGCAAGAACAAGATACGTGCGTCGCGATCGAGGATATCCCGTTCCTCATAGCCGAAAATGCGGCAGGCCCCGGTGTTCCAGCGGATGATCAGTCCGTCGCGATCAAAGGTGAAGATCGCATAGTCGGTGGCGCTTTGGAGAATGAGCTGCAGGCGCTCCTGGCTCGAACGCAACGTTTCGTCCTGCTGAAGCGTTCGTGTACGGTCGCGAACGACCTTCATGAGGCCATAGACCCCGCCGGCGTCGTTGCGAAGCGGCATCATCAGCCCGGAAGCCCAAAACATGCTGCCGTCTTTTCTAACGTGCCACCGATTGTCGTCGGCACGGCCTTCGGCGAGCGCCACCCGCCTCTCCTTAAGCGGCACGCCAGCGAGTTGATCCTCGAAGGAGAAGATCAACTCGCTGTTCTGGCCGATCATCTCATATGGGGAATAGCCGAAGAGATTTTTCGCACCCGTGCTCCAAGTGGCGACCGTGCCGTCGATGTCCATGGTGAAAATAGCATAGTCCAAGGCGCTCTCGACGATATGCCGATAGACGTCAGCATTTTCACCCGGAAAGGCATATTGATCCACGCCAATGGGCTCCTCAAGATTAGCATCGTCTTACATTAGCACCTCCGACGGCGATTTCTCCGCGAGTGCGTTTGCGTACAAAGTCACGATCGAACATCGCCGCGACGTGAAGGAACCGATGCAAGCGCGACAGAGCGACCGATACCCCGTTCGGGGTGCACGACCACGGACAAACGGCTTGCAATGGGGCCTGTTGCGGCCCATAATTCGACCATCGTTGGCTGAATTTTTGGCGCCGACGGCTGGGAGACGATCCGCTCTTGCCACACAAGAGGGCAAGGTGATGCGTCCTTTCGAAAGCAAAAATCTCTTCCTGCTCCATCTGACGACGCCGCAGATTGTGGTCTTCGAGAGAATTCTCGAGCCGCTTGCTCTGCCGCGCGATTTCGAACTCGCCTCCATCGGCCTGCCCGTCAGCCACTATTACTTCCTGGAAAGCGGCATCGCCTCCATGGTGGCGACTTCGCCTGAAGGCAAGAAAGCCGAAATCGGCTTGGTCGGCAGAGATGGCATATCGCCGCCGGTTCTAACGATGGAGGCGGAGAAATTTTCCTTTGACGTGATGATGCAGGTCGGCGGCGCGGGACGTCGTGTGGAAGCACGGGCTTTGGCAGGGTTTCTGTCCGACCAGCCCGCCGTCCGCCAACTGCTTGCGCGCTTTCTGCATGGCTTTTTCGCGCAGGTCGCCAACACCGCGCTTTCCAATGCCGTTCACAAGATCGACGTTCGATTGGCAAAGTGGATATTGATGTGTCACGATCGTATGGATGGCGAGGAGATCGCGCTGACGCATGAATATATGGCGACCATGCTCGGCGTGCGCCGCTCCAGCGTTACCGAAGCGCTGCACATCCTCGAAGGCGAGCACTTCATCTATTCTCACCGGGGACTTGTTATCGTTCGCAATCGCACATCCCTGGAAGCGTTTGCGGCTGATGCCTACGATGCTCCGGGAGTATCGGGCCGCAGCTGGCCCGACCTCGGTCAGCTCTCACTGGTTGCGGTCCAGTAGCCTTCTGCAAGACGCGGGCGCTATTGCGGCGTCAACCGGTCGGGCCTGTTCTTCCATTCCTTGTACGGCTGCAGCAGCTGGCCGGGAAACCGTCTTTCGATCGCGCTCTCGGTGAGAAGGATTTTTGCGAAGACCTCGTCTGTCGAGGATCGATTCAACGCTTCGCTGCGCATCTCCAGATCAGCCATCAGTTCGAAAAGCTCTTCATCCGTCATCGACTCCAGAGCCGAGGCGAACTCACGCTCCGAGACATCCGCAAAATCCGTCACGATGCACCTCCTGCCGATGGCTGCGTTTTGACCTACCGATCAGCGATTTCTTAGGCGTCATTGCCCTGGCAGGTCCTTCTCGGTCGTCGCAGCCGCCGGAAGCTTTTGCTGCGACCCTTCCCTGTCCGACGCCCGCATCGGAGCCGTCGGCGCACTGGCGACATAGAGGCCCAGCACCAGCGCGCCGATGGCAACGACAAATGCACCCGATATGGCGAGGACGGACCGCTGTCCGTCCTGCTTGATCATTCCGAAAGCAAGAGCAATGCCGAGAAGGGCCGCTCCTCCTGCCACTGCAAACAGCCAGAGGTAATTCATCCGCAGAGGCTCCCAATGTCCGGCCGCCTAACCCTGAGGAGGGCGGAATGTTCCTGGAGCATTTCCGTTCTCTCCAGATCACGGAAATGCTCCATCTCTTTGTTACAACTTCGGCGCAACCGCAGACGGCTATTTGTTAAGCTCCTCTGCCATCTGCAGATGGTGTTCAAGCGCAGGCCTCGTGCTTGCCGCCCAAGCTTTCAGCTCAGCATTGTCGCCGCCTTCGCCATAGCGTTTGAAGAGATCGACCGCATCCTCGTGCGCGGCCTCCTGATCGGAATGATATTGCTTGAGGAAATCATCGCCTTGAAGGCCCTTCAGCTTGTCGAGCATGTCCTGCTGCGCGCTGGTCATGGCGCCCGGCAGCTGCGCCTGCACCTTGCCGGCGGAGATCAACGCCTTGAGTTCGCTGCTGGTCTTTTGATGGTCCGTCACCATCTGCTGCGCAAAGGTCTTGGTTGCAGCATCACCGCGCTCGAGTGCCAACTTGCTGGATTCGATCTCGAACATGTCGCTGGTGGCAGCCTCCAGCACGAAATCCTCGGTCTTCGGTGCGGTTCCCATCAGCGAATTGACACCGGTCTTTTCGGCGGCGGACTGAGCCATCACAGGTCCGGCAAGCGAAACGGCAAGAGAGGCGATGATGATCTTCTTCATGGTTTCTGATCTCCTGGTTGGAGGCGTCAGAACTTTGAAAGCGCGAAACTGTTCCCGGCGCGCGGATCAATTGTCGTCTGGCCCTTGGTGCGAATTACAAAAGATCCGTGTCGAGCGGATCTGCAAAAGACCACGATCGGCGCCGGGGCATACTGTTATCGGCATCGCGCCTACAGCGCCGCGGGTCTGGCTGGGACCCCAGCGGATGACCGGGTGATGGCGCGAGCGCTGAGGAAGGTTTGTTCCTGCGACTATGGATCTGCTCGTTTTCCGATGGAACAACTTTCGCGGATCTAGGTTTGGTCGTCTTCTCGGGGGGCCAAAACGATGAAGATCGTTTTCGTGCACCGCATGTTCCAAACCCGAAGAGCTGCAAGGGCAGCGCGTCGGCATTGCGGCTAGATCAAGAAGGCAGGCGAAGACATGAAGGCACTCACCTGGCACGGCAAACACGACATCCGATGCGAGAGCGTTCCCGATCCTCAAATCCAGGAAGGCCGCGACGCGATCATCAAGGTGACGGCGTGCGCGATCTGCGGCTCGGATCTCCATCTCTTCAACGGTGTGATGCCCGACATGCATAGCGGCGACATCATGGGCCATGAGACCATGGGCGAGGTCGTCGAAGTCGGCAGGGACAATAAAAAGCTCAAGGTCGGCGACCGTGTCGTCGTGCCTTTCACCATCTCCTGCGGCGAATGCTTCTTCTGCCAACGCGGCTTTTATTCCGGATGTGAACGCAGCAATCCCGATCCGTCGAAGGTCAAGAAGATGTGGGGGAATTCGCCTGCGGGCCTGTTCGGCTACACGCATCTTCTCGGCGGTTACAGTGGAGGCCAGGCGGAGTACCTGCGCGTGCCTTATGCGGACGTCGGCCCGATCAAGGTGCCGGATGGACTGACGGATGAGCAGGTGCTCTTTCTCTCCGATATCTTTCCGACAGGCTACATGGCGGCAGATTTCTGCAATATCCAGTCCGGCGACACGATCGCGATCTGGGGCTGCGGTCCCGTCGGGCAGATGGCGATCAAGTCGGCCTTCATCCTCGGCGCCGAGCGCGTCATTGCTATCGATACCGTGCCGGAGCGGCTTGCTCTTGCCGAGGCGTCGGGAGCAATCACGCTCGATTTCATGGACGACGATATCTACGACAAGCTGATGGAGCTGACCAATGGGCGCGGCGCCGACGCTTGCATCGATGCGGTCGGCACCGAAGCCGATCCTTCGGCGAGCTGGGACTCACGGCTTGACCGCATCAAGGTCGCCACCTTCATGGGAACCGACCGACCGCACGTCCTTCGCCAGGCAATCCATTGTTGCCGCAACTTCGGCACGGTTTCGATCGTCGGCGTCTATGGCGGTTTCCTCGACAAGATCCCGATGGGTTCGGCGATCAACCGCGGCCTGACCTTCCGAATGGCGCAGACGCCGGTGCAGCATTACCTGCCGCTGCTGATGGAACGCATCCAGAAGGACGAGATTGATCCGTCCTTCGTCATCACCCATCGCGCGCCCCTCGAAGAAGGCCCCGATCTCTACAAGACTTTCCGCGACAAGAAGGACGGCTGCATCAAGGTTGTTCTCAAGCCGTAGAGAAGTCGACTGCGGTCAAGGCAAGCAGGATTGGCGCCATAAAGCTAACCACTGGCGCCTTGGGATTATCGCCGGCATTGAGGAAAGGTCCGATCATGCAGAAGGAATCCAACGATCCTATCGAAGACCGACATAAGCTGCGCCCACCGGAGATGGAGCTCGAGCCCATCCCGCCAGAAGGTGAAGACCCGGGTGACGCTGCCGGCAAGGGCGGCAAAGCGCAAGCCGGCGGTCGCCCGAAGGGATCACCGGCGACGCGCCGCGGCCAAGCGGACAATCAAAGGGTAGAAGGATTGCCCGAAACAGACGCGGCAAAAAGCCTGGCGACGGCACCACCGGCGATGAAGCGCGATTGACCACGACCGTCGTCGTCCGTCGAATCGAACACCGCGTAATGGTAGCCGATAACGCGTAAGGCTGAGCGCGATGACACAGGACGTATTCGTTTTTGGAACGCTGAAGAGAGGTTTCGCTCTGCATGAGCGGGGACTGTCCCGCGCAAGGTTTCTCGGAATTTTCAGGACTCTGGAATGTTATCCGATGCTTATTGCCGGTCCCTGGTTCGCCCCGATGATGTTCAACGAACCGGGCAACGGCTATCACGTCGTCGGTGAACTTTATGAGTCCGGCGACGATACGATAGCAAGGCTGGACCAGCTGGAATCCCTCGGCATCCCCGGCAATCTGCGCGTGGCGATAGACGTGGAACCGGTCGCCGGCGGGCCAATACGCACAGCGCTGGCATACATGAAATCGCGGCAGCTCGCTAAGCCCGTTCACTCGGATTATCTGCGCGTCTACGAAGACCGGCGGTTTGTTCCGTTCGACCGGAGAGGCTGAGGCGCCTGTGGACAAATCGGCCCGGAACGGACACGGCAAAAAGCCTAGCGAGGGCACCGTCGATGATGAAGCGCGATTGAACTGCGGCCATCGTCGCCATGTGGGGGGGCGCAAGCGGCCTGCTCGATTTGACGCGAGACGGCTACAGTCTTTTCTTTGCGAATGCTCTGCCTGAAGCCGACTTCAGATATTTCTCGAAAGCGAAGGCCTGCGCTTCATCGGAGAAAGCGAGATAGGTCTTGAGAGACCAAGGAAGATATTTCGAGGTGTGAGAAACCTCGCCGGCGTTGTGTTTTGCCAAGCGCGACTTCAGGTCACTCGTCACGCCAACATAATAGCGATCCGGAAATTCAGTGCTATGGAGAATGTAGACGTACTTCATGAAGGATCATAGCCCGCCTACGTTGCTTCGCAACTTCGGCGCGGCAGCCTCCGCTTCCTTCTCGCCCTCGTCCCGTCAAGCCTGCCGGCCTGCCGAGCCGAAGCTCGAAGAGCGTAGGCTGGTGGAGCTAAGCGGGATCGAACCGCTGACCTCTTGCATGCCATGCAAGCGCTCTCCCAGCTGAGCTATAGCCCCATCAAGGTGGTCCGGCTTAAGGCCGGTCCTGGGATGCTCCTTAAGGCTGGCGCCTTCGGAGTGGCGGCTTATTACTTCCGGATTCCGGAGATAGCAAGCCTAAAAAATCTGGCCCGGAGAATTTTTTCCTCGCCGGGCCGAAATGCGGTCTCAGACTTCGTCGTCGTCGCCGGTCACGCCGATGATATCGCTCATGTCGTCATCATCGTCATCTTCGTCGGGTGTAAGGAAGGTATCGTCGTCGTCGTCGCCTTCGATTTCGACATCGTCATCGCCGATATCGGGGATGTCGTCACCGCTGGCGGCGTCATCGGCATCTTCCAGCGAAACCAATTCGACTTCGGTGTTTTCAGTATCGACTTCCGCGACCTCCTCTTCCTCGGCAACTTCGGCGATCGCCGAGGTTTCTTCGAAGAAGGACAGAGGGTAGGACTTGCCGGTATAAGGAGAGACGATCGGATCCCGGTTCAGATCATAAAACTTCTTGCCGGTTTCCGGATCGGTACGCTTGGTTCCAAGTTCCGCTTTCGCCACTATAAGCCTCGTGTGAATAGCCGAATATGAGATTCGGCAGATGCCGTTCAAGCCGGCGTTCCATCGGAATTTATAAGCCGGTCCCCTTAATCGCTGTGGCTTCCCATGTCAAAGCCAAACTTTGCGATCCGGGCGCCGGGTTTTTGGCAAGCCGACGGATGACCGCCCGGCGCGTTTATGTTAACGAGCCGCAACAGCTGCGGAAGCGGACGGGAATTGCGACCGGCCAAGCCTGTCTTGCGGCAAAAATAGACTGCGTTTGCAAAGGATTACACATGCTGCACGGCTCTGCGCCCAGACCCGCCACCGCCCGCAAATCCGCCGGTCTTGCGGGCAGCGTCCGTATTCCGGGCGACAAGTCGATCTCGCATCGTTCCTTCATGTTCGGCGGGCTCGCCTCTGGCGAAACGCGGATCACCGGCCTGCTCGAAGGCGAGGACGTGATCAATACCGGCCGGGCGATGCAGGCGATGGGCGCCCGAATTCGCAAGGATGGCGCGCAATGGGTGATCGACGGCACCGGCAACGGCGCGCTGCTTGCGCCCGACGCGCCGCTCGACTTCGGCAATGCCGGCACCGGCGTGCGGCTGACCATGGGCCTTGTCGGCACCTACGATTTTCGCTCCACCTTCACAGGCGACGCCTCGCTTTCGAAACGGCCGATGGGCCGGGTGCTCAATCCGCTGCGCGAAATGGGCGTGCAGGTCAGCGCCTCCGAGGGCGACAGGCTGCCGGTGACGCTCAGAGGCCCGGGAACGCCGAGCCCGATCCGTTATCGCGTGCCGATGGCATCCGCCCAGGTGAAATCGGCCGTGCTGCTTGCCGGCCTCAATACGCCGGGTGTCACCACGGTCATCGAGCCCGTGATGACGCGCGACCATACCGAAAAGATGCTGCAGGGTTTTGGCGCCGCCCTTTCCGTCGAGACGGACGGGGATGGCGTCCGCACGATCCGGCTCGAAGGCCGCGGTAAGCTCAAAGGCCAGGTGATCGACATTCCAGGCGATCCCTCCTCCACCGCTTTCCCGCTGGTTGCGGCGCTGCTTGTCCCCGGCTCCGACATCACCATCGTCAACGTGCTGATGAACCCGACCCGCACCGGGCTGATCCTGACGCTGCAGGAGATGGGGGCCAATATCGAGGTGCTGAACACGCGTCTTGCCGGCGGCGAGGACGTGGCGGATCTGCGTGTGCGCCATTCCGAGCTCAAGGGCGTCACCGTTCCCGAAGAGCGTGCGCCGTCAATGATCGACGAATATCCTATCCTCGCCGTCGCCGCCTGTTTCGCCGAGGGCGCGACTATCATGAAGGGGCTGGAGGAACTGCGCGTCAAGGAGTCCGACCGCCTTTCCGCCGTCGCCGATGGCCTGAAACTCAATGGCATCGACTGCGACGAGGGCGAGGATTTTCTCGTCGTGCGCGGCCGGCCAGACGGCAAGGGGCTCGGCAATGCTGCCGGCGGCAGGGTCAGCACACATCTCGACCATCGCATCGCCATGAGCTTCCTTGTCATGGGGCTTGCCTCTGAGCATGCTGTGATGATCGACGACGCGGCGATGATCGCGACCAGCTTTCCGGAATTCATGCAGCTGATGACCGGCCTTGGAGCAAAGGTCGAGGCGGTGCCGGAATGATGTGCCAGCCACCATTCCGCGAAGCCAAACTCATTTACCGTTTCGGCTCGCTGCCGCAGGATTGATCGCATGACGAACGAGACCTTCACCATCGCCATCGATGGCCCGGCAGCAGCGGGCAAGGGCACGCTCTCGCGCCTCATCGCAGAGCACTACGGCTTCTATCATCTGGATACCGGCCTGACCTATCGCGCCACGGCCAAGGCGCTGCTCGATGCCGGCCTGCCGCTCGACGACGAGGCGGTAGCGGAAAAGATCGCAAGAGAGGTTGAACTCGCCGGATTGGATCGCGATATACTTTCCAAACATGAGATCGGCGAAGCCGCATCGAAGATTGCCGTCATGCCGGCAGTGCGCCGGGCGCTGGTCGAGGCGCAGCGGCGGTTTTCGACGAAAGCGCCGGGAACGGTGCTCGATGGACGCGATATCGGCACGGTTGTCTGTCCGAATGCGGCGGTGAAATTCTATGTAACGGCGTCGCCGGAAGTCCGCGCAAGACGCCGTTATGACGAGATCCTCGGCAAAGGCCTGACCGCGGATTTCGATGCGATCCTCGAGGACGTCAAGCGGCGCGACGAACGCGACATGGGACGGGCCGACAGCCCTTTGAAACCAGCTGATGATGCGCACTTGCTTGATACGTCGGAAATGAGTATAGAGGCCGCGTTTCAAGCTGCTCAATCGATCATCGATGCGGTCTTGAGCCGAAATGCCTAAATTCAAGCGATTTTGCGTGCTCTGAGCATGGATCGCTTCTAATACAGCAAGCCTGAAATTCCGTCCAAGCGCCGGATTGCCTTCGTAAGAGAAGGCGGACTGGGTTCAGGCCCGTTCAACGCAAACCAACCGGCGCGTACGTGTCCGCTCCGTTTCAGGACACGCAGGAGATTTTATGTCAGTAGCTACCCCCTCCCGCGAGGATTTCGCGGCTCTTCTCGAAGAGTCCTTTGCCAAGAACGACCTGGCCGAAGGCTATGTCACCAAGGGCATCGTCACGGGCATCGAGAAGGACGTCGCCGTTGTCGACGTCGGTCTGAAGGTTGAAGGCCGCATCGCGCTCAAGGAATTCGGCGCGCGCGCCAAGGACGGCCTGTTGAAGGTCGGCGACGAAGTCGAAGTTTACGTCGAGCGCATCGAAAACGCGCTTGGCGAAGCCGTTCTGTCGCGCGAGAAGGCTCGCCGCGAAGAAAGCTGGGTCAAGCTCGAAGCCAAGTTCGAAGCTGGCGAGCGCGTCGAAGGCGTGATCTTCAACCAGGTCAAGGGCGGCTTCACGGTCGACCTCGACGGTGCGATCGCCTTCCTGCCGCGTTCTCAGGTCGATATTCGTCCGATCCGCGACGTGACCCCGCTGATGCACAACCCGCAGCCCTTCGAAATCCTCAAGATGGACAAGCGCCGCGGCAACATCGTGGTTTCGCGCCGTACGGTTCTGGAAGAATCCCGTGCCGAGCAGCGTTCTGAAATCGTTCAGAACCTCGAAGAAGGCCAGGTTGTTGACGGCGTCGTCAAGAACATCACCGATTACGGTGCGTTCGTTGACCTCGGCGGCATCGACGGCCTGCTGCACGTCACCGACATGGCATGGCGCCGTGTGAACCATCCGTCGGAAATCCTGAACATCGGCCAGCAGGTCAAGGTTCAGATCATCCGCATCAACCAGGAAACCCACCGTATCTCGCTCGGCATGAAGCAGCTCGAGTCCGATCCGTGGGATGGCATCCAGGCCAAGTATCCGGAAGGCAAGAAGATTTCCGGTACTGTCACGAATATCACCGATTACGGTGCATTCGTCGAGCTGGAGCCGGGCATCGAAGGCCTGATCCACATCTCGGAAATGTCCTGGACCAAGAAGAACGTTCACCCCGGCAAGATCCTGTCCACAAGCCAGGAAGTCGAAGTCGTCGTTCTCGAAGTCGATCCGTCCAAGCGTCGTATCTCGCTCGGCCTCAAGCAGACGCTGGAAAATCCGTGGGCAGCATTCGCCCGCAGCCATCCGGCCGGCACTGAAGTCGAAGGCGAAGTCAAGAACAAGACCGAATTCGGCCTGTTCATCGGCCTCGACGGCGATGTCGACGGCATGGTGCACCTCTCCGACCTCGACTGGAACCGTCCAGGCGAACAGGTCATCGAGGAGTTCAACAAGGGTGACGTCGTCAAGGCCGTCGTTCTCGACGTCGATGTCGAGAAGGAACGCATCTCGCTCGGCATCAAGCAGCTCGGCAAGGATGCAGTCGGCGATGCCGCTGCTTCTGGCGACCTGCGCAAGAATGCAGTCGTCTCCTGCGAAGTCATCGCGGTCAACGACGGCGGTGTCGAAGTGAAGCTCGTCAACCACGAGGACATCACTTCCTTCATCCGTCGCGCCGACCTCGCCCGCGATCGCGACGAGCAGCGCCCTGAGCGCTTCTCGGTCGGTCAGGTGTTCGACGCCCGCGTCACCAACTTCTCCAAGAAGGACCGCAAGATCATGCTGTCCATCAAGGCTCTGGAGATTGCGGAAGAGAAGGAAGCCGTCGCCCAGTTCGGTTCGTCCGACAGCGGCGCTTCGCTCGGCGACATTCTCGGCGCAGCTCTGAAAAACCGCGGCGGCGAATAAGCCTCGCATCCGCCTTTGAATTGAAGAACCCGCCGGAGCGATCCGGCGGGTTCTTCATTTTCAGGCTTAAAAAAGAGCAGTTCTGCTTTTCATGGAGCGCAGAACCGCTCTATCCTTTTGTTTCTCCGCAATTCCGGACGGAAAACCGCTTCACACTTTTCCTGGAATTGCTTTATTCCCAGCCGACCATGCGCTGATAGAGAGCATAGACCGGATCGGCGGCCGCGCCTGCCGGCTGATGAGCCACCGGTTCGGTATCGATCATCCTCGGGGTCCTCCGCGCGGGTGCTGCGTCGGTCTCTTCGCCGTCGGGCTCGGCATCCTCGCCGCCGGACTGCGCCTGCTGCTCGTCCTGATTCTGATCCTGTGGGGCGCCGTCGCGATGGTGCTGGTGCTGGTGGTGGGTTTCGCCTGCCTTTTCGTTCGACAGGATATCCTTGGCGAACTGATAGGGCAGCTGGGTGTAGGCAAGTCCCTCCGGCATTCTTGCCGCCAGCGGCACATAGGGGGATTCGATCGTCTCCGGGACCGGTATCATTTCCGCTTGGGCGGAGACTTCCCTCGGCTGGCGGGTCTCGACAACCAAGGGCGGGATATCCGGCTGCGACGGGCGGAGCGCTGTGATCTGGCGGACGTCCGGCGCGGCAAGTTCCACCGGCTGCTTGGTCAAGCTCCCGGTCGCCTCGCTGATGACGGCCTCATCGAGGATCGTATCGATTTCCACCGCCGCCTCGACGGGAACATCCTCCAGCACGGTTTCGATGTCCTGCTCGCGGATGAGGGTGGCGATCATCTCCGAGGCTTCTTCGGTCATGGAGGCGACGATCCCTGCCCAGTTCCTGGGAATGACGGGATCGGCCTTGTCGGACACTATGCGGGGCTGAACGGCCGATTGCTCCACCGCTTCCTGCGTATCCTCGATTTTGTCCAGATCCGTTGACAATAATTGCTGGGCTTCGATCTCCTGCGGCAGGGATTCTTCCGCGGCGACTTCCGCTGCCGCCACCGGGGCAAGCTGGGCCGGGGCTTCTTCAGGCTGTGGCGTTTCCGGATCGGCGGCCTCGACAGTTTCGGCGATAAGCGGCTCTTCGGCAGTCACGAGCGCTGCAGCCTCGGTCAGCGGAGCGACCAGTATCGGCACCTTTTCCGCCAGCTGGCGCGTCGCGGCAGTCGGCCTGTTGTCCTCATGCAGCTGGATTTCGGGGCGGGCTTCGGCGCGCATCGGCGAAGCGTCGTTCTGGCGATAGGAGCGCATAACGGCGCGGGCTGCGAGATCGCGATCCTTGTAGCGGACGATTTCCAGATAGGCGACGATGCGGGCGGCTTCCGTGCCTGTCGGGTTTTTCAGAGCTTCGGCAATGGTCCGCAGCGGCAGACCGTGGCCTTGCGCGGTCAGCTGGCGCTCGACCTCGTCGATTCTCGCGGCCGGCAGCCGCCGGATCGCATCGGCAAGCCGGGAGGCGAAGGCAAGATTGCTCTCATCATCTCCACGATCGAGCGAAATCGAGCGGCCTGCCGCATCGATGACATCGAGAAGGGCTTCGACCATGCGCTCGCGCGCCGCAAGGAGCAGAATATTGAGCTTGCCGGCAATGGCGGAATTGAGGTCTGCGGCTTCGACGGCGTTGACAGGCGCGGGGGCAATCACCGATTGGCCGAGACCGCTGGCGACGATCGCCGCTGTCTGACCCTGGGACGAAAAGCTTGCATTGGACGCTGCACGAACGGGAGTCAACATGGCATGCTCCTTTCGTAAAGTGACGATGAAAGCAGGCTCTAGAAAAGGACCGCGCTCATCCGGTCCCCTTGCATCCCAGCAGATCCTCCTGTCCGCATGACGCAGTTCCGGCGTCATCGAAATGCATAAAAATTAACAGGAATATTAATGAACAGGCGTTAATGAATCGCTAACGGCCGCCGGCAAGCCTGCCGTACGGCTATTGGCAAACGCAGAATGAAGGCAATTCGCTCAGCTATGGGCGAAGATATCCGCCTCTTCCCAGCCGAGCAGATCGAGCTTGGCGCGGGTCGGCAGGAATTCGAAGCAGGCCGTCGCATGATCGTAACGGCCGTCGCGGATCAGCCGCTCCGTCAGCTTGTCGCGCAACGCATGCAGATAAAGCACGTCGGAGGCGGCATATTCGAGCTGGGCCGGAGACAGCGTCTCGGCTGCCCAATCGGAGGATTGCTGCGCCTTGGAGACATCGACGTCGAGCATCTCCTTGAGATTGTCCTTGAGGCCGTGGCGATCCGTATAGGTCCGGATCAGGCGCGAGGCGATCTTGGTGCAGAAGACCGGGGTCGTCGTGACGCCGAAGGTGTGGAAGAGCACGGCAATATCGAAGCGGCCGTAGTGAAAGATCTTCTGATGGGTGGGGTCTTCAAGCAGGGCGACGAGATTGGGCGCCTCTTTCTGACCGGCGGCGATACGGATGATATCGGCGGTGCCGTTACCCGGGGAAAGCTGGACGACGCAGAGCCGATCGCGGCGCGGCACCAGGCCGAGCGTTTCGGTGTCGATCGCAATCGCGCCGGTGTAGCGAGCGGCATCGGCCGCGGAAATATCGCCTTCGTGGTAACGTATGGTGGCCGCCATGAGACTGTCTTTCGTACGAATGCATCTCTTTGGGCTATAGCGCAAAGGCGCAGAGTGCGAAACCGCTTTGCTGCGGTAGAGCGCCATGTGTCCTCTGGATGCACAAGGACGCTCTACCTTTTTTAATCTCCGCATCGCGCTTTCAGGAAATCTATTCCGATTTTCGGGCCGATGCGCTGCAGTTCAGAATGTCGGCGGCGTGTTGATCCAAAGAAGCACGGTTTCGCCATCGTGGCGGTTGCGCCAGGAATGATCGCGGCGGCTTTCGAAATAAAGTGAATCGCCGGGGCCGAGATTGAAGAACTGATCGCCGTCGAGCACCAGTTCGAGCCGGCCGGACAGAACATGCATGAATTCCTCGCCCTCGTGGCGATAGGCGCCCTCGCTGGCAGCACCGGGCGCCAACACGAAACGATGGCAATCCATCATCCGGCGGCCTTCGGCGAGGAGCTGTACGGTGACACCCGGCGTCGTTTCCGGCCAGGCGCGACATTCACCGGCGCGCACCAGCGCCGGCACCTCCCCGCTTTCCTCACCGGAGAGGCGCGAGACGGTGGTGCCGTAATACTCTGCCAGATCGTGCAGCGTCTTGAAGCTGACGCCCTGCGAGGTGCGCTCCAGTGTCGAGAGCGTCGACGAGGTGACGCCGATGTCGCCGGCCACCTGATCGAGCGTCTTGCCGCTCGCATGGCGCAGGCTGCGCAGCTTGCGGCCGAGGCCGGTATCCTGGCTTGCCTCGGCGCCATCGGCGGAAGGTTCCTCGCTTTCCAACGCCTCGCGGATCGCTGCGGGATTGAGGCCGCGCTCGACACGATACCAGGAGATGCGCTTCAGCCGCGCCACATCGTCGGCGCTGTATTGCCGATGGCCGGTTTCGGAACGACCGGGAACCACCAGACCCTGGCTTTCCCAGAGGCGTAGCGTCGAGGCCGAAACGCCCGCCAGCCGCGCGGCTTCCGCCACCTTGTAGCGTACAGGCCCATTATCGTTCATCCGTCAATATCCCCGATTCCAATCGCCCCAGAACCTCCATCAAAAAGCCTAATGTTTGAAGCGAAAAATGCCGCTTGTTTTCTTGCAGGAAAAATGTAGGAGTTTTATAAACATCTTGCAGAAATTATACAAGATAGCTTTCCACCCCTCTCAGCGCAGGAGCCATCGATGACCGCGACAAGCCTTACCGACCGGAAGAACGCCGCTATTTCACGCGGCGTCGGAATGACCACCCAGATCTATGCCGATCGCGCAGAGAATGCGGAGATCTGGGACAAGGAAGGCCAGCGTTACATCGACTTCGCCGCCGGCATCGCCGTTCTCAACACCGGCCACCGCCATCCCCGGGTCATCGCAGCGGTCAAGGATCAGCTCGACCGCTTCACCCATACCTGCCATCAGGTGGTGCCCTATGAAAGCTACGTGCACCTTGCCGAACGGCTGAACGCGCTGCTGCCTGGTGATTTCGAGAAGAAGACGATCTTCGTCACGACAGGCGCCGAAGCGGTCGAGAACGCCGTCAAGATCGCGCGTGCGGCAACCGGCCGCTCGGCCGTCATCGCCTTTGGCGGCGGCTTCCATGGCCGCACCTTCATGGGCATGGCGCTGACCGGCAAGGTCGTGCCCTACAAGGTCGGCTTCGGCGCCATGCCGGGCGACGTGTTTCATATTCCCTTCCCGGTCGAGTTGCACGGCGTTACCGCCGACCAGTCGCTGGCGGCGCTGAAGAAGCTCTTCGCCGCCGATGTCGATCCGCAGCGCGTCGCGGCCATCATCATCGAGCCGGTACAGGGCGAAGGCGGCTTCTACTCCGCACCCGCCGCCTTCATGAAGGCGCTGCGCGAGCTCTGCGACCAGCACGGCATCCTGCTGATCGCCGACGAGGTGCAGACCGGTTTTGCCCGCACCGGCAGGATGTTCGCGATGGATCATCACGAGGTGGCGCCCGACCTGACGACGATGGCAAAGAGCCTAGCCGGCGGCTTTCCGCTCGCCGCCGTCACCGGCCGCGCCGCGATCATGGATGCGCCGGGACCGGGCGGGCTCGGCGGCACCTATGGCGGCAATCCGCTCGGGATCGCGGCCGCCCACGCCGTGCTCGACGTCATTGCCGACGAAGATCTCTGCAACCGCGCCAACCAGCTTGGCGGACGGCTGAAGCAGCGGCTGGAATCGCTGCGTGAGACGGTGCCCGAGATCGTCGATATCCGCGGGCCGGGCTTCATGAACGCCGTCGAATTCAATGACCGGACGACGGGACTGCCGAGCGCGGAATTCGCCAACCGGGTGCGGCTGATCGCGCTCGACAAGGGCCTGATCCTGCTCACCTGCGGCGTCCATGGAAACGTCATCCGCTTTCTTGCACCGATCACCATCCAGGACGAGATCCTCGGCGAAGCCCTCGATATTCTCGAAGCTTCGATGCTCGAAGCAAGCGCGGGCCGTTAGGCGCACCCTAGAGCGGTTCAGCTTTTCAAGGAAGCGCAGAACCGCTCTAACTTTTTGTTTTACGCAATTCCGGACGGAAAACCGCTGCGCACTTTTCCTGGAATTGCTCTAGCCGGATTTCAATGGCTGCCGGCAACCGGCAGCCGCACTCCCAAGGAGGATATGACATGGCTTTCACCAGCGCACTGACCAAGCACGTTCCCTTCTCCTCGCCCTTGCTGCGCGATGCCGGCTATATCGACGGCGTCTGGACATCAGGCGATGCCACAAAGACTTTCGACGTGCTCAACCCGGCAACCGGCGAGCTGCTCGCCTCGCTGCCCGATATGGGTGCGGCCGAGACACGGAAGGCGATCGATGCGGCCCATGCCGCCCAGCCGGGCTGGGCGGCCCGCCCAGCCAAGGAACGCAGCGCGATCCTGCGCAAATGGTTCGATCTGATGGTCGCCAATGCCGACGAACTCGCCGCGGTCCTGACTGCCGAAATGGGCAAGCCGTTCCCGGAAGCGCGCGGCGAAATCCTTTATGCAGCGGCCTATATCGAATGGTATGCGGAAGAAGCCAAGCGCATCTACGGCGAGACAATCCCCGCGCCTTCCGACGACAAGCGGATGATCGTCATCCGGCAGCCGGTCGGCGTCGTCGGCACGATCACGCCGTGGAATTTCCCGGCGGCGATGATCACCCGCAAGATCGCCCCGGCGCTTGCCGTTGGCTGCACCGTGGTCTCGAAGCCCGCCGAACAGACGCCACTGACGGCGATCGCGCTTGCCGTGCTCGCCGAGCAGGCCGGCATTCCGGCCGGCGTCTTCAACGTCATCGTCGGGGTGGATGGTCCGGCAATCGGCCGCGAGCTCTGCGGCAATGAAAAGGTGCGCAAGATCAGCTTCACCGGCTCGACGGAGGTCGGCCGCATCCTGATGCGGCAGTGCGCCGACCAGATCAAGAAGGTGAGCCTGGAGCTCGGCGGCAACGCGCCCTTCATCGTCTTCGACGATGCCGATCTCGACGCTGCCGTCGAAGGCGCGATCGCCTCCAAATACCGCAATGCCGGCCAGACCTGCGTCTGCGCCAACCGCCTCTACGTCCAGTCGAACGTCTATGACGCCTTTGCCGCCAAGCTTGCTGCCAAGGTCGCCGAGATGTCGGTCGGCGACGGCTTCAAGCCGGGTGTCGTGATCGGGCCGCTGATCGATGAACAGGGCCTTGCCAAGGTGGAAGACCATGTCAGCGATGCGCTTGCCAAGGGCGCCAAGGTGCTGACCGGCGGCAAGCGCATCGACGGCGCCGGCACCTTCTTCACACCGACGGTGCTGACAGGCGTTGCGCGCGGCATGAAGGTGGCGCGCGAGGAGACCTTCGGGCCGGTGGCGCCGCTCTTTTGCTTCGACACGGTCGAGGATGTCATCAACCAAGCCAACGACACGGAGTTCGGCCTCGCCGCCTATTTCTACGCCGGCGATCTGAAGAAGGTCTGGCGGGTGGCGGAAGCGCTGGAATACGGCATGATCGGCATCAATACCGGCTTGATGTCATCCGAGACGGCGCCCTTCGGCGGTATCAAGCAATCCGGCCTCGGCCGCGAAGGCTCGCGGCACGGCGCCGACGACTATCTGGAAATGAAATATCTCTGCATCGGCGGCGTCTGATTCATCATCCTAATGAGAGGGCACGCGGCATTGCGCCGCGTGTCGTCAATAATGCGGCGGGCGGGTGATCGCTGGCGCGTCCAGCGACTGCTCCTCCAGCGACAGGAAGCGTTCTGTCAGCCGGTCGAGCTTGGTGCGCATCTGCTCGACGGTCTTCCATTGCTCGGCGAGCTGATCGGAAAGCTCTTCGATCGTCTTTGCCTGGTGGGCCAGCATTTCTTCCAGCCGGGTGATGCGGTTCGTCTCGTCGGACATCGATGCTCCTTTGCCGAAACCGGCACAGATGGTTCTCCCAAAGCGGAAATAGGCCGCCTCGTCAATGCTTTCCATGCCCGGCGCGGCCACGCGCAAAACTGTACCGTTTGGTTACTAAAAGACCTTGCCGTGCCTGATGTTGTGGGGTAGGCCGTTATCCATCAGGGAGGAATACTGATGGATGCAGGAAACGGCTTTCTTCATCCGGACCGGCTTTTTCCGGCTGATCCGGCAACACGGACCATCGCGCGAGACCTCTACGAGACGGTGCGCAATCTTCCGATCGTCAGCCCGCACGGGCATACCGAACCCTCCTGGTTTGCCGACGACAAGCCCTTCGAAGATGCGGCCTCGCTGCTGGTCATTCCCGATCACTATCTCTTCCGCATGCTGCACAGCGTCGGTGTCACTTTGGATGAGCTCGGCGTGCCGCGGCTTGACGGCAAACCGGTGGCTGAGGGGCGGGCGATCTGGCGGACCTTTGCCGCGCATTATCATCTCTTCCGCGGAACGCCTTCAAGCCTCTGGGTCGACCACGCCATGTCGGCCGTGCTCGGCTGCACCGAACCGCTGACACCAGACAATGCCGATGCGCTCTACGACCATATCAATGCCCGGCTTGCCCTTCCAGAATTCCGCCCGCGGGCGCTGCATCAGCGATTCGGCATCGAAACGATCGCGACGACGGATGGAGCGCTCGATCCGCTGGCGCATCACCAGAAGATGGCGGCCGACGGCTGGATCGGCAAGGTGCGCACCACCTACAGGCCGGACAGCGTTACCGATCCCGATGCCGTCGGCTTCCGCGACAATCTCATCAAGTTCGGAGAGATCACCGGCACTGAGGTCACGCGTTGGGACGGCCTGATCGAGGCGCATCGGCGCCGGCGCGCCTATTTCCGCCAGTTCGGCGCCACCGCGACCGATCACGGCGTGCCCACGGCCTTCACCGCCGATCTGCCGCTGGCGGAAAAACAGGCGCTGCTCGACAAGGCGCTGAAGGGTCCGCTTTCGGCCGAGGATGCCGAGCTCTTCCGCGGCCAGATGATGACCGAGATGGCCGGACTTTCGGCCGAGGACGGCATGGTGATGCAGATCCATGCCGGCTCGAGACGCAATACCGACCGCGGCCTTTTCTCGACCCGAGGCGCGAATATGGGCGCCGATATCCCGACACCCACCGACTGGGTTGGCGGCTTGAATGCGCTGCTATCGAAATATGGCCACGCGCCGGATTTGCGCGTGCTGCTCTTCACGCTCGACGAGACGACCTATGCACGCGAGCTGGCGCCGATGGTAGGTCATTGGCCTTGCCTGATGATCGGCCCGCCGTGGTGGTTTCACGACAGCCCGCTCGGCATCCGGCGCTATCTCGACCAGGTTGTGGAGACGGCGGGTTTTGCCAATATGGCGGGTTTCAACGACGATACGCGCGCGCTGCTATCGATCCCGGCCCGGCATGACGTCTGGCGCCGCGAAGTCTGCCGCTTCCTTGCGCAGCTCGCCGCCGAGCACCGGCTTTCCAAGCGGGAAGCCGAGATCGTCGCAGGCGAGCTCTCCTATGGCAATGCAAAGAAGGCCTACAAGCTGTGACCGAACGACTGCAGACCCTTTCCGGCCTCGCCTCGACGGCGAAGCTTCCCACCTATGACCGCAACCAGCTGAAAAGCGGCATCCTGCATCTTGGGCCGGGCGCCTTTTTCCGCGCGCATTTCGCGCCGTTTACGGATGCTGCGCTCGCAGCCGCAGGCGGCGACTGGGGCATCGAGATAGCAAGCCTGCGCACGCCCGATGTCGCTGACAATCTGAGCGCTCAGAACGGGCTTTATACGACGCTGATCCGCGACAGCTCGGGCACGACGGCTGAGGTGATCGGTTCGATCCTGAAGGCGCATGTGGCGCCGCGCGATCCGGCTGGCCTGCTGGCGCGGCTCGAAGATCCCGCTATCCGCATCGTCAGCATGACGGTGACGGAAAAGGCCTATGGTTTCGATCCGGCAACCGGCGGCCTCGACCTGAAGCACCCCGATATCGTCGCCGATCTCGCCAGCCGGCATGCGCCGCGCGGCGTCATCGGTTACCTCGTCGAAGGCCTTGCGCGCCGCCGGCAGAAGGGGATCGTGCCCTTTACGCCGCTCAGCTGCGACAACCTGCCGAGCAACGGCGCCGTTCTGAAACGCCTCGTGCTCGAATTCACCTCCCGCATTGATCCCGGCCTGCATCGCTGGATCGAAGCGAATGTGCCCTTCCCTTCGACGATGGTCGACCGCATCACGCCGGCAAGCACCGAAGCGACCTATGCCGATGCCGAGCGGCTCACCGGCCGCACCGACATGGCGGCGGTCGAGACAGAGCCTTTTACGCAATGGGTCATAGAAGATCATTTCGCCAATGGCCGACCGGCCTGGGAAAAGGTCCGCGGCGCGCTGATGGTCGAGGAAGTCTCTGCCTACGAAAAAATGAAGCTGCGGATGCTGAACGGCGCCCATTCGCTGCTCGCCTATCTCGGTTACATCGGCGGCTATGAATTCATTCGCGACGTGATGGACGATGCAGCCCTGGCAGCACTTGCCTACCGCCACATGCATGCGGCCGCGCGTACGCTCGATCCGGTGCCGGGCATCGATCTCGATGCCTATGCCAGCGAATTGATAGCACGCTTTGCAAACAAGGCGATCGCACATCGCACCTATCAGATCGCCATGGACGGCACGCAGAAACTGCCGCAGCGGCTGCTGGAGCCGGCAAGCGAGGCGCTGGCGCATGGCGACAGGGCGGAGACCTATGCGATCGCCGTTGCAGCGTGGATGCGCTATGCGATCGGCGAGCACGGCAACGGTGAGCGCTACGAACTGCGCGATCCCAGGGCTGCGGAAATTGCCGCTCTCATTGCCGATATCCCGCGCACTGGCCTGGCGATCTCAGCGGCTCTCTTCACCCTTCCGGGGCTCTTCCCGGCGGCTTTGACAGGCCACCGGGCCTGGACGCAGGATGTGGCTGACAAGCTGGAGATCCTGATCCAGGANGCCTGGACGCAGGATGTGGCTGACAAGCTGGAGATCCTGATCCAGGACGACCGGCTGCCGCTGTTCTGAGGCTTGGGACTTCTCTGGTGTAGCGAGGGTTTGCGGTGTGGCACCCCCCTCTGCCCGGCCGGGCATCTCCCCCACAAGGGGGGAGATCGGCTGGGCGCAATGGCTTCCCAAGCAACTGGTGTCGCAGCCCGGCGAAACGGTAGAGGGGTGAGAATGCCAAGCCACTTGTAATCTCCCCACCTGTGGGGGAGATGCCCGGCAGGGCAGAGGGGGCGCCGCACGGCATGGCCCTCTCCCCCCGTCATCCCTGTGCTCGTCACAGGGACCCAGTGCGCCTAAGTCCTTGGGCGCGAGAAACTCTATCCAGATCGTAGAGTCTTTCACCGCGCCGACGCGCGTGGCTGGATTCCTGTGACGGGCACAGGAATGAGGGAGTTCGGTGGTTACAGGCTCTTCTCAACCATACGGGATGGTCAGACCTTCACCCGCGCCATATCGGGATCGTAGAGTGGCGACAGCGACACGCTGCAGGGGATGCGTTCCCGCGCGACGTCAAGCTCATAGGTGCCGGAGAGGACGAAATCCTCGGTCACGCCGTCGGGATTGCGGACGTAGCCATAGCCGATCGGCTTGCCCAGCGTATAACCGAAGCCGCCGCTCGACAGCCAGCCGACGCGCTTGCCGTCGCGATAGATCGTTTCACGGCCGAGCAGCACGGCATCGGCATTCTCGGGAACGAAGCAGGCGAGGCGCTTCTTGACGCCTCCCGAAAGCTGCCGCTCGATCGCCTCACGGCCGCGGAACGGAATATTCTTCCGCATCTTCACCGCCCAGCCGAGACCGGCCTCGACAGGCGTATGGTCGGGACCGATATCCGAGCCCCAGGCACGATAACCCTTTTCCAGGCGGCAGCTCTCAATGGCGCGGTAGCCGGCATTGACGAGGCCGAGCTCGCCGCCTGCTGCCATCAGCACGTCATAGACCGTGGTCGCATATTCAACGGGAATATGCAGTTCGTAGCCAAGCTCACCGACATAGGTGATGCGCAGCGCCCGCACCGGGCAGCCTGCAATGCCGATGGTGCTGACCTTGCCGAAGGGGAAGGCCGCATTCGAGACGTCGCTGCCCGTCACCTTTTCCAGCACGGCGCGGGAATTCGGTCCCATCAGCGACAGCACGGAATAGGCGGATGTGACGTCGACCAGCTCGGCATGCATCTCCGCCGGGATATTGCGTGCGATCCAGTCGAAGTCATGGGTGGCGAAGCCGGTACCGGTAACGACGTAATATTCGTTCTCGGCGATGCGGGCGACCGTCACGTCGCATTCGATGCCGCCCTTATCGTTCAGCATCTGCGTGTAGATGAGCGATCCCACCGGCCTTGCGACATCGTTGGAGGCGATCCAGGACAGAGCTGCCTCGGCATCCCTGCCCTTCAGCACGAATTTGGCAAAGGACGTCTGGTCGAAGATGACCGCCGCTTCGCGCACGGCCTTGTGCTCACGACCGACCGCGTCGAACCAGTTCTGCCTGGTGTAGCTGTAGACATCCTTCGGCTCCTCGTTGGCGAAGAGATCGGCAAACCAGTTCGGCCGTTCCCAGCCTAGCTTTTCGCCGAAACAGGCGCCCTGCGCCTTCAGCCGGTCATAGAGCGGCGATTTGCGGCAGGAGCGGCCGCTCGCATGCTCTTCGAACGGCCAGGCCATGGTGTAATGTTTGCCGTAGGCTTCGAGCGTGCGTGTCCGCACCCAGTCGGTATCGAAATGCGGCCGGCCGAAACGGCGGATATCGACCGGCCAGAGATCATAGGGCGGCTCGCCCTTCGTCACCCATTCGGCAAGCGCCATGCCGGCGCCGCCGGCAGAGGCGATGCCGAAGGCGTTGAAACCGGCGCCGACGAAGAGATTTCTCAGCTCCGGGGCCTCGCCGAGAATGAAGTTGCCATCCGGCGTAAAGCTTTCCGGGCCGTTCAGCAGCTGCTTGACGCCGACATTTTCCAGCGCCGGGACCCGGCCGAGCGCCTGTTCCATGATCTGCTCGAAATGATCGAAATTGCTGTCCAACAGCGTGTAGTGAAAACCGTCGGGGATGCCGTCCTTCGCCCAGGGAATGGGATTCGGCTCGTAGCCGCCCATGACGATGCCGCCGACCTCTTCCTTGTAGTAGGTCAGGCGATCGGGATCGCGCAGCGTCGGCAGGTTGGAGGGCACGCCGAAGGATTCGGTGATGATGTATTGATGCTCGACGGAAACCAGCGGCACGTTGACGCCAAATCGGGCGGCGAAAGCGCGCGTCCATTGGCCGGCGCAGACAACGACACGCTCGCATTCGATGCGCCCTTGCGCCGTGACGACGGCACGGATCCTCCCCTTGTCGATTTCAAGGTCGAGGACTTCGGTATCCTCAAAGATCGAAACGCCCGACATGCGGGCGCCCTTTGCCAGCGCCTGGGTGATGTCGGAGGGATTGGCCTGGCCGTCGGTAGGGAGGAAGGCGGCGCCGACGAGATCGTCGACCGTCATCAGCGGCCAGAGGTCGAAGGCTTCCTGCGACGTCAGCAATTGCATTTCGAGGCCGAAGGACTGCGCGGTGGTTGCCTGGCGCCTGACCTCGGTCCAGCGTTCCTCGTTGCAGGCAAGGCGCAGGCCGCCATTCATCTTCCAGCCAGTGCCGAGGCCCGTTTCCTCTTCCAGCCGTTTGTAGAGATCGACGGAATAACCGAGAAGCTGGGTGATGTTGGCGCTGGTGCGCAGCTGGCCGACGAGGCCGGCGGCATGGAAGGTGGTGCCTGAGGTAAGCTTCTTGCGCTCCAGCAGCACGGTATCGGTCCAGCCGAGCTTGCCGAGATGATAGGCTGTCGAGCAGCCGATGATGCCGCCGCCGATGACCACGGCTTTCGCCGCCTTCGGTAATTCCTTCGTCATTTATCGGTCCTGTTCAAAGGCTTGATAGGCGCGCTCGAAGCGCGCGAGATTTTCGGCCGTATAGCCGGCGTAATCGAAATCGATGCTGGAATGGATTTCTGAAATCATGCTCCAGAGCGTCTCGCGCAGCAGCGAGGCGCATTTCATCGCGGCATAGCGCCTGTTGAGATCATCGGTCAGCGGCCGGTCGAAATAGGTCTCCAGCATCGTGTGCTCGGCCGCTTGCGAGAGCTCGTTGTTGGAGGCCAATCCGCCGAGATCGAAAAGCGGCGTGTTGAAACCGGCATAGTCCCAGTCGATCAGCCAGAGCCGCTTGCCGTCATCGAGAAAGTTGGCGGCCAGCAGGTCGTTGTGGCCGAAGGCGATCTCGAAAGGCCCTGCCGCTTCTTCCAGCGTCTCAGCCCTACCGACGAGCCCCGGCAGCAGAGGAAGATAGCTGCTCGCCGACGCCTTCAGATTGGCGGCGTAATCTCGGATGACGTGGAAGACCCAGAAGATCATTGCCTGGCCGCGGAAATGCCGGGCGATGTCGCGATGGCAAGCGCGCACCAGCGGCAAGACCCGGGCGAGCGTGTGCGGGGTCCTGATATCCTCCGGCGACAGCGCCCGCGCCTCGATATATTCGAGCACCAGGACGCCCGGCGAATGGTGGATGACGGCAGGCGATATGCCGACCGCATGGGCGGCGCGGCTCGCGGCAAGCTCGTTCTGCCTGTTGATGTGGTGGATCGGAATATCGGTGCCGAGCCTGACCACACAGCGTGCGACGGCATCGCTGACCAGATAGTTCCTATTGGTGATGCCGCCTGCTATCGGCGAGATTGCGATCGGCCCCTGCCAGATGCCAAGCGCATGAATCCTATCTTCAGGCGTCATGCTCAACCCCCTTGCGGCCCCTCGTGAAATGATGGGCCAGAGGAGGATCGGCTGTCAAGCAGCCGCGCGCTTAGATCGTCTTGCCGGCGGCGTCGAAGACGTGGCAGCGGGCCGGATCGAAGGAAGCCTTCACATTGGCGCCGGGGGCCACCTTCTGCTGGCCGTCGAGTGCGACGGTCAGGAGCTGGTTATCCGGCGTCGTGGTGTAGAGCATGGTAGCGCCGCCGAGGTTTTCAACGAGATCGACGTTGACGGTCGAAAGCGTGATTGCGCCTTCGGCCAGCGAAAGATGCTCGGGGCGAATGCCAAAGGTGACCTCCTCTCCCGCGCCGCCTTTCAGCCGGCGCGGCAAGCGGACGGAATTGCCGCAGACATGGATGCTGGTTTCGGTCTCGCCAACCTGCTCTATGCGGGCCTTCAAAAAATTCATCTTCGGGCTGCCGATGAAACCGGCGACGAAGCGGTTGGCCGGGTTGTTGTAGAGATCGAGTGGGGCGCCGACCTGCTCGATGCGGCCGGAATTCAACACCACGATCTTGTCCGCCATCGTCATGGCTTCGACCTGGTCATGGGTGACATAGATCATCGTATTGCCGAGGCTGCGGTGCAGGCGGGAGATCTCGACGCGCATCTGCACGCGCAGTTCGGCATCGAGGTTCGACAGCGGCTCGTCGAACAGGAAGATCCGCGGCTCGCGCACGATGGCGCGGCCGATGGCGACGCGCTGGCGCTGGCCGCCGGAGAGCGCCTTCGGCTTGCGCTCCAAGAGCTTCTCGATCTGCAGAATCTCGGCGGCGCGCTTCACCTTCGGCTGGATATCGGCCTTCTTGTAACCCGCCGTCTCCAGGCCGAAGGCGAGGTTTTTATAGACCGACATATGGGGATAGAGCGCATAGGACTGGAAGACCATGGCGATGCCGCGCTTGGCAGGCGCCACCTCGTTCATGCGCTCGTTGTCGAGCAGCAGCCCGCCGCCTGAGATCTCCTCGAGACCGGCGATCATGCGCAGAAGGGTGGATTTTCCACAGCCCGAGGGGCCGACGAAAACGACGAATTCGCCGGGATCGATCGTCAGGTCGATGCCATGGATCACATCCATCGCGCCGTAGCGCTTCTCGACCTTCTGAAGAACGACACTGGTTGCCATCTTCTCAAAACCCTCTCTTTTTATTTTACCGGTTACTTCGTTCTTGCGCGCCAATCGGCGTATTTCGGACTATCAGAACCCACCGGCAGCGGCACGTCGGCGCCGCTATCGGAAGACTGGTAGATGGCGGTGACGAGTTCCAGCGCGCGCCGGGCGTCCTTTGTCGTCACCGGCAGCGGCGCATGGCCGCTGAGGAAAGCGTGGAACTGGCCCATCTGGGTGGTGAAGCGCGGCGCGACCGGCTGCCAGTCGCCAACCACCCTGTCGATCTGCTGCTGCACGTCGTCGTTTGCGGCGATGATCTTCCAGGGGTCCTTGCCGGGTGTATAGGGCTCGTGACTGCTTTCGAAGGTGACATTCTCGAAGTGGAGCCTGAGCCGGCTAATCTGTTCCTGCGAACCAAGGGTGCAGGAAAGCGAGACAAAGGCGCCGCTTTCCATCAGCAGGCTGGCGGAGGCACAATCCTCGACCTCGATATCGTTGACGCGGGTGGCGACGCGGCCGAAGACCCTGGCAGCCGGACCCATCAGATGCATCAGCATATCGTGCAGGTGCAGGGCATGGGTGACGAGCACACCGCCGAGTTCCGTCGCCCATTTGCCGCGCCAAGGGACGGCGTAATATTCCGGCTTGCGCAGCCAGAAGGTTTCGACCGAAGCAGTATAGGGCTTGCCGGCGATACCGGCGTCGATGATCCGCTTGGCCTTCTGGATGCCGTCGCCGTAACGGTACTGGAAGATCGGCATCAGCACGCCTTTGGCGGTCTTTTCCGCTGCCATGATGGTATCGATGGCGGCAAGCGAGCCCGTCAGCGGCTTTTCGCAGACGACATGTTTACCGGCGGCAAGCGCTGCGACCACCTGTTCCAAATGGATGCCGGGAGGGGTGCAGATATCGATGATGTCGATCGTGTCGTCGGCCAGCAATTCCGCGAAGGAGGTGGTGCGCCGTTCGATGCCGAACTCGTCGCCGACCGCTGCCATGCGCTGCTCGTTCAGGTCGCAGATCGCCACGACCTTGAACTTGTCGGAATGCGGCAGGTAACCCTCGACGATATGGGAGCGGCCTATACCGCAACCGATAATCGCGACCGTCCTGATGCTCATGTCGTTCTTTCCCGTCATCGCCATCAACGCTTCATGCCCGTCGTGGCGATGCCCTCGATCAGCAGGCGCTGGAAGAACAGGAAGAAGAAGAACACCGGCACAAGCGTCAGGGTCGACATGGCGAACAAACCGCCCCAATCCGATGCGCTGGTTGAGTCGACGAAGGTGCGCAGGCCGAGCTGGATCGTATAGGTGTTCATGTCGTTCAGGTAGATCAGCGGGCCGAAGAAATCGTCCCAGGTCCAGATGAAGGAGAAGATGGCGGCCGTTGCCAGCACCGGTAGCGACAACGGCAGCATGATCTTCCAGTAGATGCGCCAAGCGCTGCAGCCGTCCATCATCGCCGCCTCGTCGAGTTCGCGCGGGATGCCGCGGAAGAACTGCACCATCAGGAAGATGAAGAAGGCATCGCTTGCCAGGAACTTCGGCACGACAAGCGGCAGGATGGTGTTGACCCAGCCGAGATCGAGAAAGAGCACATATTGCGGGATCAACGTCACGTGATAGGGGATCATCAACGTGCCGAGCATGATCGCGAACCAGAAATTCCGGCCGGCAAAACGCAGCCGCGCAAAGGCGAAAGCCGTCAGCGAACAGGCGATGACATTGCCGGTCACCACCAGCAGCGAGATGACCAGCGAATTCCAGAAGAACCGGCCGAAGCTGACATCGAGGCCGACCCAACCGCGCGCATAGGAGGAGAAATCGATCGACGACGGGATGAGCGAGGTCGACGAGAAGATCTCGGTTTCCGGCCTGACCGATGCCGAAACCATCCATAACAGCGGATAGAGCATGAGGAGCGAAGCGGCGATCAGCAGGGCGTGGATGATGAGCGACGCCGGCAGGCTGCGTTTGGTGATGTCGGATGGCGGCCTGGCCGCAGTGACGGAAGCGGTCATCTCAGTCATCGTAGTGCACCCAATAACGCGAGGTCAGGAAGGAGAAGGCGGTGAAGATCGCGATGATCACCACCAGGATCCAGGCGAGCGCCGAGGCATAGCCCATGCGGAAATTGCCGAAGGCTTCCTGATAGAGGTAGAGCGTGTAGAACAGCGTCGAGTTGATCGGACCGCCGGTACCGCCTGATATGATGAAGGCCGGCGTGAAGGCCTTGAAGGCATCGATCGTCTGGACGACGGCATTGAAAAAGATCACCGGCGTCAGAAGCGGCAGCGTGATCTTGTAGAATTGCCGGAACTTGGAGGCGCCGTCGAGGCTGGCGGCCTCATACATATCCTGCGGGATCTGGCGCAGGCCGGCCAGGAAAATAATCATCGGCGAGCCAAACTGCCAGACGGACAGCGCCACCAGAGTATAGATCGAATAGTTCGGATGCGAGATCCAGCTCGGACCTTCGATACCGAAATACGAAAGCGCGGCATTGACGAGGCCATCACTGGCGAAAAGCTGGCGCCAGAGCACGGCGATCGCCACGCTACCGCCCAGCAGTGACGGCAGATAGAAGATGGCACGATAGACCGACAGCCCGCGCAGGCCGCGGTTCAGCGCCATGGCGACCAGCAATGCGAAGGTCAGCTTGAACGGCACCGAGAAGACGACATAGGTCAGGGTGACATACATGGCGGCCGAGAATTTCGGATCCGCCGTGGCGATGCGCACGTAATTCGCCATTCCCACCCACCGCGGCGACTGAAGCATGTCGAAGTCGGTGAAGGAAAGGTAGAGCGAAATCAGGGCCGGCCCGAGCGTCAGCCCGAAAAAGCCGATGAGCCATGGAAGAAGGAAAAGATAGCCGGGAGCATTGGCATTCCAGAGACGCTTGAAGCGTCCTTCGGCCACGGCCCCCTGATATCTTTCCACATTGATGGCCCCTGCGGGCGTGCGCATCGCATTGCTCATACGGGATCAGCCTCGTGCGAGAATCTGCGTGATTTCAGCGACAAGCTGTTTGCCGCCGTCGGAAGGAGACAGCTGTCCGAAGCCGACCTGTTCGGCGATGTTGCGTAACATCAGATCAGCTTCACCGGCGCCGGCCGGCGGCGGCGGCGGCAATTTGCCGGCGAGATCGCCGAGGCCGCTGACATAGGCGAGCGCAACTTTGCCGTTCTCATCAAGCTTCGCCGCGACCACCTCGCGCATGGCTTTCGATTCCGGAATGCCGCGTTCGACATCCAGAAGCAGCGCTGCTTCGGGGTTCTTGACGAAGAAATTGACGTAGTCCACGGCCATATCTATGGCTTTCGACTGGGCGGAGACCGAGAAGAACATCGAAGGCTTGCGATAGTGGCCGCCCTTCGAATCCCCCTTGACGCGCATGTAGTTGGTCAGCGCCAGCTTGTCCTTGTTCATTGCCTGATAGCCTACGAACTGGTTGGAATGGGCAAAACCGGCGGCCGACTTGCCGAGCGAGACCGTGTTGGTTTCGATATCGTTCTTGTCGAGAGCCTGGATATCGGCGGGAACACAGGCGCCGGCCTCACGGAACTTGGCCCACATGTCGTACCATTCGGAGGCATCGTCCACGTCGAAGGCGATCTTGCCGTCTGCAGTATAAAGAGCCTTGCCGCGCTGACGCAGCCAGTTTTCGAACAGCGGTTCGCTGCCGCTGCCGTCGGCGATGCCGAACATGCCCTTGCGTTTTCCTGCCTTGGTGATCTCCGCACCCATACGGGCGAACTCTTCCCAGGTGGTCGCCTGGGTCGGCAGATCGACGCCGGCCTCCTTGAAGGCCGCGGTGTTCAGGACCGTGGCCGCCGAATTCGCGCCCAGGCTGACGCCATAGAGATGACCGTCGACGCTGCCGCCTTCGATCTGCGCCTTGTCGAAATCGTCGAGGTTGAGCTTGGCCGGCATATAGGATTCGAGCGGGGCGAGCGCGCCGCGCCGCGCATATTGGACGATATAGCGATAGTCCATCTGGATGACATCGGGCGCGTTGCGGCCAGCCACCTGGGTCGCAAGGCGCGGCCAGTAGTCGCCCCAGCCGAGGAATTCGCCGGTGATCGACGTTCCCGGCTTCTTCGACTGATAGAGCTGCGATACCTTGTTGGTGCGGTCGGCGCGCGGCTGCGAGCCCCACCACAGGAGACGCAGTCGCGTTTCCTGTGCCAAAGCGCTGGTTCCCAGCGCCGAGAGCGAGAGAAGCGTGGCGCCTCCCGCGACGAAATTGCGTCTGCTTACACGGAATGTCATTTCTTTTCCTCCTCCAAAGGGAAGCGCCTCCACACGCTTCCGAACCTAGTTACCCTTGCATAAATAACTAATTGGTTACAAGCTACGGGCAAAGCGGCGAGCGTGTCAAGCGGTGTCGCGCGCAGGGCTTTCAAATTCGGTTTTTACAATTTCGCACCGAAGGCTTATGAGCGCAACATGTGAGACGGAGGTGGAGAGATGAACGACAGCGGGGGGAATGGGGAAAAGAAAAGGTCTCGGCGCCCATCTGCCGAACGCACGGCCCAACGCGATCCGGAGCGGACACGCGCTGCTATCCTTGACGCGGCAACCCGGGAATTTGCCGAAAACGGCATGGGCGGGGCTCGTGTCGACGCCATCGCCGAGCGCGCCGGCACCAACAAGCGCATGCTCTATCATTATTTCGGCGACAAGGAGCAGCTCTACCTCAGAGTGCTCGAAGAGGCCTATGTCGGCATCCGCACCGCCGAACGTGCGCTGCATATCGGCGACCGCAGCCCCGAGGAAGGCATCGGCGAACTGGCGCTCTTCACCTGGCGTTATTTCCTCCAGCACCCGGAATTCCTCAGCCTGCTCGGCACGGAAAATATGCATCGGGCCCGCTGGCTGCGCCAGTCCGTCCGGCTCAAAGAACTGCATTCGCATCTGATCGGCGAGCTTTCGGACGTGCTCGAACGGGGAAAGAAGCAGGGGGTCTTCATCGAGACCGCCGATCCCCTGCATGTCTATCTGACGATCGCCTCGCTCGGTTATTTCTACCTGTCCAACCAGTACACGCTTTCGACGATCTTCGGCCGCGACCTGATCGAACCGACCCACCTCAATGCCTGGGAAAGGCATATCGTCCACGTCACGCTGACCTCGATCAAGCGCTGAATTTGTAAAATCGGATTTGACTATTGACAGCCGCGTTGCTCTTCTGCCATCAAGTAACTGTTTAGTTACCGGCTCGGGAGGACCGGACGAGGATGCCCGCTCCCGCCGCAAAAATTTGCTGGGAGGAAAAAATGGCACGCTTGGGGATCATCTTGCACGGCGTTACCGGCCGCATGGGTTACAATCAGCACCTGGTGCGTTCTATTCTCGCCCTCCGCGATCAGGGGGGCATCACGCTGAAATCGGGTGAGAAACTCGAGATCGACCCCATCATCGTCGGCCGCAACGGCGCCAAGATGGAAGAGCTGGCGAAGAAGCATAACATCAAGCGCTGGTCGACCGATCTCGATGCCGCGCTCGCCAATCCCGACGACACGATCTTCTTCGACGCCGGCACGACGCTGATGCGCGCCGAGCTGCTGTCCAAGGCGCTCGATGCCGGCAAGCATGTCTATTGCGAAAAGCCGATCTCCGACGATCTGCAGGTGGCACTCGATCTTGCCCGCAAGGCGCGCGGCTCCGGCCTCAAGCATGGCGTCGTGCAGGACAAACTCTTCCTGCCCGGCCTGCGCAAGCTGGCGCTGCTGAGGGATTCCGGCTTCTTCGGCAAGATCCTCTCGGTGCGTGGCGAATTCGGCTACTGGGTTTTCGAAGGCGATTGGGGCGTGCCGGCCCAGCGCCCCTCCTGGAACTACCGCAAGGGCGACGGCGGCGGCATCATCCTCGACATGCTCTGCCACTGGCGCTACGTGCTCGACAATCTGTTCGGCGAAGTCAAAGCCGTATCCTGCCTCGGTGCTACGCATATTCCGCGCCGCATCGACGAGCAGGGCAAGCCCTATGACTGCGACACCGACGATGCGGCCTATGCGACCTTCGAGCTCGAAGGCGGCGCGATCGCGCAGGTCAATTCCTCCTGGGCCGTCCGCGTCCGCCGCGACGACCTCGTCACCTTCCAGGTCGACGGCACGCATGGTTCGGCCGTCGCCGGTCTGACGAAATGCTGGAGCCAGCACCGCGTCAACACGCCGAAGCCGGTCTGGAACCCGGACCAGCCGCAGACGATCGACTTCTACAAGACCTGGGACGAGGTTCCCGATACGCAGGCCGTCGACAACGGTTTCAAGGCGCAGTGGGAAATGTTCATCCGCCATGTCGTCGAAGATGCGCCGTGGCCCTATGGCCTGGAAGCCGGCGCCAAGGGTGTGCAGCTTGCCGAACTCGGGCTGAAATCCTGGGCCGAGCGTCGCTGGCTCGACGTTCCTGCACTGGAGTTCTGAGCCGTGGCGACCATCAATCTCCCTCTCGACGGCAAGATCGCCCCCTACACGCTGACCGGCACGCCGATCGAACTGAAGAAGCGCGAGGCTAAAAGCTTCCCGCGCATCGCCTTTGCCGCCGCCCATGTCGTCGCCGATCCGCTCGCCGACAACGATCCGTGGCTGACGCCGGCGATCGACTGGGATCGCACCCTCGCCTTCCGTCACCGGCTCTGGGACCTCGGCCTCGGCGTCGCCGAAGCGATGGATACGGCACAGCGCGGCATGGGCCTCGGCTGGCCGGAAGCGCGCGACCTCCTCCGCCGGGCGCTTGCCGAAGCGGCCGGCCGCAAGGACGCGCTGATCGCCTGCGGCGCCGGTACCGACCATCTGACGCCCGGCCCCGACGTGACGGTCGACACGATCCTCAGGGCCTATGAGGAGCAGATCGAAACGGTGGAGGCGGCCGGCGGCCGCATCATCCTGATGGCGAGCCGGGCCCTTGCCGCCGCAGCAAAAGGGCCGGACGATTATATCCGCGTCTATGACCGCATCCTTCGCCAGGTCAAGGAACCCGTCATCATCCATTGGCTCGGCGAAATGTTCGATCCGGCGCTCGAGGGTTATTGGGGCAACGGCGATCATATCGAAGCGATGTCCACCTGCCTGCAGGTGATCGAGGCCAATGCCGCCAAGGTCGACGGCATCAAGATCTCGCTTCTTTCCAAGGAGAAGGAAGTGGCGATGCGCCGCCGGCTGCCGAAAGGCGTGCGCATGTATACCGGCGACGATTTCAACTATGCCGAACTGATCGCCGGCGACGAAGAGGGCCATTCCGACGCGCTGCTCGGCATTTTCGATGCGATCGCTCCGGCTGCCTCGGCAGCCCTCGAAGCGCTCGGTCGCAAGAGCAATCATGAATTCTTCGACCTGCTGGAGCCGACCGTGCCGCTGTCGCGCCACATCTTCAAGGCGCCGACCCGCTTCTACAAGACCGGCGTCGTCTTCCTCGCCTATCTCAACGGCCTGCAGGATCATTTCGTCATGGTCGGCGGCCAGCAGAGCACCCGCTCGCTGACACATCTGGCCGAACTCTTCCGCCTGGCCGACAAGGCCCGGGTTCTCGCCGATCCGGAACTCGCAACGACGCGCATGAAGCAGGTGCTTGCCGTCCACGGCGTCAACTGAAGCACGCGGAACGGGAGGAGAATGACATGCAGGTCGACGGACTTTCGATCAATCTGGCGACGATCCGCGAACAATGCGGCTTTGCAAAAGCCGTCGACATCTGCCTGAAACACGGCATCACCGCGATCGCGCCCTGGCGCGACCAGGTCGCCAAGGTCGGTCTCGACGAGGCGGTGCGGATCGTCAAATCGAACGGTATCAAACTGACCGGTCTTTGCCGCGGCGGCTTCTTCCCGGCAGCAAACGATGCCGACTGGCAGAAAAACCTCGACGACAACAGGCGTGCCATCGACGAGGCGGCGGCATTTTCAGCCGATTGCCTCGTCCTCGTCGTCGGCGGTCTGCCGGGCGCGTCGAAGGACATCGTCGCAGCCCGCCAGATGGTGTTCGACGGCATCGCCGCCGTGCTGCCGCATGCGCAGGCTGCCGGCGTAAAGCTCGCCATCGAACCGCTGCATCCAATGTATGCCGCCGACCGTGCCTGCGTGAACACACTCGGTCAGGCGCTCGATATGTGCGAGCAGCTCGGCGAGGATGTCGGCGTTGCGGTCGATGTCTACCATGTCTGGTGGGACCCCGATCTTGCCAACCAGATCGCCCGCGCGGGCAGCATGAAACGCATCTTCGCCCATCACATCTGCGACTGGCTGGTGCCGACAAAGGACATGCTGCTCGACCGCGGCATGATGGGCGATGGTGTGATAGACCTCAAAGGCATAAGACGGATGGTGGAGGCCGCCGGTTTCTTCGGCGCTCAGGAGGTGGAGATCTTTTCGGTCGAAAACTGGTGGAAACGCCCGGCCGACGAAGTGATCGCCACTTGCGTCGAGCGCTTCAGAAGCTGCTGCCAGGCCTGATTTTCATTAAAAGTTTCATCACGCATGCAGGAGGATCATTCGATGGAGAAACGCCGTTTTGCCCTGATCGGTACGGGAAACCGCGGCACCACCATGTGGGGCAAGGATCTGCTTGCCGGCTGGCGCGAACATGTCGACCTCACCGCGATCGTCGAAAAGAATTCGCTGCGCGGCGAACGCGCCCGCAACATGATCGGCAGCAATGCGCCGCTCTACGAAAACATCGATTCGATGCTTGCTGAGCAGAAGCCGGATCTCGTCATCGTCTGTACGCCCGACCATACGCATGACGATATCGTCGTGCGGGCGCTGGAGTCCGGCATCGACGTCATTACCGAAAAGCCGATGACCACTTCGGTCGAAAAAATCCGCCGGATTCTGGATGCCGAAAAGCGCACCGGCCGCCGGGTCGACGTCTCCTTCAACTATCGCTATGCGCCGACCGCCGCAAAGATCAAGGAATTGCTGAATGCCGGCGAAATCGGCCGGGTCACATCTGTCGATTTTCATTGGTATCTCAACACCAAGCACGGCGCCGATTATTTCCGCCGCTGGCATGCCTATACGGAAAATTCCGGCAGTCTGTTCGTCCACAAGGCGACGCATCATTTCGATCTGCTGAACTGGTATCTCGACAGCGATCCCGATGCCGTCACCTCCTTTGCCGATCTGCAGAATTACGGCCGCAAGGGCCCGTTCCGCGGCCCACGCTGCAAGCTCTGTCCGCACGCGCATGAATGCGACTACTATCTCGATCTCGAGGCCGATCCCTTCCTCGATTCACTCTACGAAGATCCCTCGAAGATCGACGGCTACTTCCGAGACGGCTGCGTCTTCCGCGAGGACATCGACATTCCCGATACGATGGTGGTCGGCATCCGCTACCGCAACAACGTCCATGTCTCCTATTCGCTGAACACCTTCCAGCCGATAGAGGGCCATCACCTTGCCTTCAACGGCACCAAAGGTCGGATCGAAATTCGCCAGCATGAGGCCCAGCCCTGGGAAGAGCCGAAGGAGGACACGATCCTCCTTATCCGCAATTTCCCTGATGGTAAGGAGGCGGTGGAGCGCATCGTCGTTCCGCATTTCACAGGTGGCCATTACGGCGGCGACGACCGGATGCGCAACATGATCTTCAAGCCCGAAATAGAAGACAAGCTTGCGCAACGCGCCGGCACGCGGGCGGGCGCCATGTCGGTGCTCTGCGGCATTGCCGCGCTGACGAGCTCGCGCACCGGCAAGGTGGTCGATATTGCCGATCTCATGCCTGAGCTTGCCAATGACGGTTCGCCAAACTCGCTGAGGACGTCGCGCTGATACCCATCGCCTGAGGCGCGTGACGCGCCTCAGGCGATGTTTTCGAGATTTGCCTGATGGATCTGGTAAAGCAGCGGCTGACCGGTCACGAAGCGCTCTATCTCGTCCACCGCCATCTCGCCGAGGCGCGCCCGTTCCAAGCCGACGGCGCCGGCAATATGCGGTGTCAGAAAGACGTTCGGCAGATCGTAGAAAGCAGAGCCCGCCTCCGGGATTTCCGGTTCGGTGACATCGAGGACCGCGTCGATGCGGCCAGTCTTGAGCGCTGAAAGCAGGGCGGCCTCATCGATGAGAATGCCGCGCGCCGTGTTGATGAGCGTCGCGCCGTCCTTCATCAGCGACAGCCTTCGCGCATCGATCATATGCTGCGTCGACAGCAGCGACGGCGCATGCAGGGAAACGATATCCGATTGCCGCATCAATTCGTCGAGATCGACCTTTTCCGTTCCCAGGCCGGCGGCCTCGGCGGCATCAAGGGTCGGATCGGAGAGCAACAACCTATAGTCAAACGGTCTCAGGAGCTCGATCACGCGCCGGCCGATGCGCGAAGCGCCGACGATACCGACAGTGCGGCGGTAGTTTCCGATCGCTTCGCGCTGCATCAAATGTGTCCGGTTGCGGTTTCGGTCGGCAACATAGAGGTCGCGGAAACGGAAAACACGCTTGCCGGCGAAGATGATCGCCGCCAACGTGAATTCGGCCACCGGCACGGCGTTGGCCTCGGCCGCATGGCTGACCGGGATACCGGCTTCGAAGATGGCGTCGTCGATGACGCCCTTTACCGTGCCCGCCGCATGGACGATGAATTTCAGATGCGGCGCCGCGGCGGGAATTTCGGGCCCGACATAAGGCCCGCCCCAGCCGGTGATCAGGATTTCCGCCTCGGCCAGCAGACGTCTCGCACGCTCGTCGTCGAAGCGCTGCAACGGCTTGGAATCCAGCAGGCGACCGATGCCACCCAGCCGCCGCAGGACCTCATCCGACAGGACATGCTGCGTGCGCGACGGTTGCATGGCAAGGATAATGGCCGGCTGGCTCATGGCATTTGTCCGGGCGCTTCGATGGCGCTGACTGTCACGCCCTTTTCCCTCACCAGGGCCTCCAGCGCTGCAATCTCAGGCGCTTTCGGCGGTGTCGTCCATGCACACGAGAGCGCGGCGGGATCGTCAAGCGCCAGCACCGCCGTCACCAGGATGGTTTCACCGGCCGGAATCTGCCCGCGCAGCTGCGGCACCAGGGTTTTCGCGACGATCACATTTGTGTTGGGCATTGCCTTCTGGACAATACCCGAACGTTTGACCGAAGAGCCGAGATCGAGAATACCGGTGAAATCGGCTTCGCCGACCGCATAGGCAATCCCACCCGAAGCGGACAGCGCATCCAGCTCGAAGTCCCGGCGGCCGATGGCAAATCCGCCTTCGGCAATCCACAGCGGCCGGCTTGTCCTGATCCTATGGAGGCGAATATGCCAGGGTGCGGCGGGCACAAGCCAGGTTTCGACGTCGACATCGGCAAAAGACGACCATTTTGCAAACAGCACCTCGCCTGCGATCTTGGCTTCCTCGTTCGTTTCGCGCACGCGGTAGTGCAGGCCGTCATCGCTGAAGGCAAGCGCTGAATCGAAGGCGGCAAGCGCAAAGGCGCGCTCATCGGCCTCGACGCTGAAGCCGTAGCGGGCCGAATAAGCGAACTTCGCATATTTTTCCGTGCCGCACCGCATCTGCAGGTTTTCCTGGCCGGAAGACAGCGCAACGACATCGCCGCCCGCCCGCATGATCACCATGCCGGGATGATGCTGGGAGACGATGTCAGGTGCTTGCTGCGGCACTTTCTCCTTCGCCGTCCAGAATGGGTGATCCTCGGCGATCGCCAGCGGCAGGAAGGCCTTGAAGGCCCAGTAGGGTGAGCCGGCGGAATTGTAACTCTCCGACATCAGCAGGTTCGGATAGCCGAAACCGATCGACAGCACGCCGTCGCGATCGGCAATCGGCTTGTCCTTCCACCAGCGCAGATGCTGCAGGCAGAGATGCTTGACTTCGCCCCAGGGCAGAGCCTCGACATCGGCAAAGGCGAGCGCCGACCAGAAACCGGCGCAGGCAAAGCGATAGGTCAGGCTGCGGCCGAAGGGGATCGTCGCCCCGTCGGCGGCAAACCAATGCCGGAAATCCCGGGCGAAGAGGACCGCGCGCTCGCGGTAGCGTTTCGCATAATCATCATCGACGAGCTTCGAATAGATCAGGCCATAGAAATGCATGGCGAAGGGAATGTAGTGGTCGATGCGGCGCACGTTTCCATCGCGATACCAGCCGTCGCCGATATAGAAACCTTCGAGCTCCTCGAGATATTGCCGCGTCAGACTGCGGTCGAAATCGGCGCCGAGACGATCGAGCGCGATATCGACGAAGATCCGGAAGAATTTCCAGTTGTTGTCGGCATAGTCGAACTGCCTGACATGCTTGAGGTAGGCGACGACATTGCCGCGGGCCCGCGCATCGAGCGGCTCCCAGATCTTTTCCGGCACCAGCGCCAGGGCAAAACCGAGAGCGGCAAGCTCGACCATCCGCTGATCGCGGCCATTGACCGTTCCCCAATATTCGGGATGGGCGGGATCAGTGCCGTTTGCGAGGCCTTCGGCAAAACGATGCCAGTGGGCGAAGTCGCCGTTGCCGGCGCCAAGCGGCGCCAATCCCCAGAGCGGGCGGGCGAACCCTTCCAGATCGGCCGCCGCCCGGTCGAAATGGGCGGCGGCGCCATTGAGCCTGACGCGGGCATTGCCGTTCGAAAAACAGGCAAGCAGCGGATCGAAGAGCGCGAGCAGGGCACGGCTCATATCGGTGCGGGTTTCCAGCGGATTGCCGACAAGCGGGTTGGCGCTGGCGGGATCATAGGTCATCGCATCTCTCACGGGTTTTCGGCATTCGGATTCGGAACAGTCCCACCCTGAACGGGAACGACCGCCTGGCAAATGTGGCGGGCCGGTGCCGTCCTGTTGCGGAAACGGGCAAGCATCAGCGACACGGCCTCACGCCCGAGAGCGGCGCGATCGACGCGCATGGTGGACAGCCGTGGATTGGTCATCAGCGCGCAGGGCAGATCGTCGAAACCGACAATCGCGAAATCCACCGGCACACGCAGGCCGGCCTCGGTCACAGCCTCGAGCACGCCGACGGCGATGAAATCATTCATGCAGAAGGCGGCGGTAAAACCGGCATTCTCGGCAAGTGCTGCGGCGGTGCGTTCATGCGCCTCACGGATGGGGCTGCCCTGGAGGGTCAGGGACACGAAACGGCCCTCGGCACCGGGGACGGCGTTAATCGCCGCCTCAAAACCGCGCACACGCTCCCGGATCGTATGGCGGTGGGAGCCGCTCAGATGCAGGATGCGGCGATGGCCGGCCTTTATCAACCGGCCGGTCGCCTCATAGGCGCCAAAGAAATTAGCCGGCGAAACGCCATCGAACTGCATCCTTGGATCGGTGCCGTTGACAAGAACCGTCGGGGTCATGCTGGCCTGCAGCCAGCCGCGCAACATCTCGTTCGGATCGATACCGACGAGAAAGAGGCCCTCAGCGCTCGCGGTCTGCATATAGTCGCGCACGGCATCCGGGGTGGTTCGATCCTCGCGGACCAGCCGGACTTCGAAGGGCATGCCCGCTTCGGCAGCGCCGGCGCGCAGGCCGTCGACGATCGCTTCATAAAAGACGCTGAGGGTGCCTGTGACGCCGTCGCTGGCAATCAGCGCCAGTCCCCCGGCAACGGCTTCGGAAGCAGGCTTGACGGGATAACCGTTCTCCGCTGCCACTTTCAATATCTGGCGGCGCACGCTTTCGCTGATACCAGGTTCGTTGGCGAGCACGCGTGACACCGTGGAGACCGAGACGCCGGCCAATGTGGCTATATCGGCCTGACGCGGCCGTCTGATTTTTTGGTCGTTCATGGGGCAACATTATGCAAATAATGCAAATTTGCAAGAAGTTGGTTGGTTCTTGCAAATAAATTTTTTTTGCGTAGTCTATTTGCTGAAATGCCCTGACAACGCCATTGGAGGATGGCAGCGGGCATATTGGAACAAGGAGGATTTCTATCATGCAGGTCAATCGCCGTTCATTCCTGATGGGTTCAGCCGGCGCGGCCGCCGGCCTCGCCTTCGGCGCCGGAAGCGCCATTCCGGCCTTTGCCGAAGACGCACAGCTACGCGCCATGTGGTGGGGGTCCAACGACCGCGCCAAGCGCACACTTGACGTCGCCAAGCTCTATCAGTCCAAGACGCCCGGCGTCACTATTGTCGGTGAATCGCTTTCGGGCGACGGCTACTGGACAAAACTCGCAACGCAGATGGCCGGCCGCTCGATCGCCGACATCTTCCAGCTCGAGCCGGGAACAATCTCGGACTATTCGAAGCGCGGCGCCTGCCTGCCACTCGATGAATTCGTCCCCTCCGCGCTGGACGTCCAGTCCTTCGGCGCCGACATGCTGAAACTGACCACCATCGACGGCAAGCTCTATGGTGTCGGCCTCGGGCTCAACTCCTTCTCGATGTTCTTCGACACAGTCGAATTCGAAAAGGCGGGCATCCCTCTGCCGACCCCCGACCTCACCTGGGATGAGTATGCCAAGCTCGCCGTAGAACTCGCCAAGTCCTCCGGCAAGAGCGGCGGCCCCTATGCGGCACGCTACGCCTATGTGTTCGATGCCTGGCTGCGCCAGCGCGGCAAAAGTCTTTTTGCGAGGGAAAGCGTTGGGCTCGGCTTCACGGCCGACGATGCCAGGGAATGGTTCGACTACTGGGAGAAGCTGCGCAAGGCGGGCGGCACCGTCGCCGCCGACGTCCAGACGCTCGATCAGAACACCATCGACACCAATGCGCTTGGTCTCGGCAAGTCGGTCATCGGCATGGCCTATTCAAACCAGATGATCGGCTATCAGCTGATCATCAAGAACAAGCTCGGCATCACCATGCTGCCGCGTGAAAAGAAGGGCGGTCCATCCGGCCATTATTACCGTCCGGCACTGATCTGGAGTGTGGGGGCGACGACCAAACAGGGCGAGGCTGCCGCGAAGTTCATCAGCTTCTTCGTCAACGATCCCGAAGCCGGCAAGATTCTCGGAGTGGAACGCGGCGTGCCAATGTCGCCTACCGTGCGCGAAGCCATCCTGCCGCAGCTTAACCCGACGGAGCAGGAGACGGTCAAATACGTGAACATGCTCAAGGATCAGGTCGGCGAATATCCGCCGCCGGTGCCGATGGGCGCAACCCAATTCGACCAGCGCGTGCTGCGCCCGATCTGTGACGAACTCGCCTTCGAACGGGTCTCGCCCGCCGATGCGGCAACCCGGCTCATCGAAGAGGGTAAGGCAACGATCAAGGGATGATCGGTCGCCTGATATGAGAGGAGAGGCCCGCAACACCCCGGCGGGCCTCTCTTTTTCAGAATGTCAGTTGCCCAGACTTTCGACCACGCGCCAGTCTGGCCGGCCGAGATTGAAAGGCCAGGCATGCACATCCCGGTCGTTGAAATAAACGACTTCCTGCAGATTCGGAAAGGCGCTCTGCTTCAACGTAACCGTTTCGATCCAGGGCTTCATATAGGCGTCGCCGCCTTCATAGCCGAGCTCGGCCACCCAGATGGGCTTGCCGTAGCCGGCAACGAGATCATATCCCTGCTTCAGCGCTTCCGAGAAGGTCCGCTGCTCATTATAGGCAAGCTCGTCGTAGCGCTGCAGGCCGAAGACCGAGAGCCCGACGAGGTCGACGTAATCGTCGCCGGGATAATAGGCCTGAAGGCCGGGCTCTCCCTTCGGCGACCACATGAGTTCGGTGCCGGGCGCCTCCAGGCGGACGATATCCATCATCCGCCTGTAGGCCGTGATATAGTCCTGCGGGTTCCAGCCGGACCATGAAAACCGCCCCGATTTGTCTTCCATCTCCTGCCCCCAGCGGACGATCACCGGGCTTTTCAGTGCCGATATCATCTGCGCGATCGCACGCATGTTGACATCATAATCACCGCGCAGGACCTTTGCGCGAAGCTCCGCGGAGGTCAGCCGCCAATCGACGTCCCAGGACCATGGCTCCACGGTGATCAGCAGGTTGCGGCCCCTGGCCTGCGCATAGGCATCGGCGACGCGCAACGTCTCGAGGTCGACGTCCTCCCACGGCAGGAACAGGGCTTCGGTCGCGACATTCGCCTGGGCGCCGAAATCGCCGTGCGGATCGTAGGCACCGAACTTGATCCCCTCGGCATGAAGGACGGGGCGCTTATCGATGATCGTCCGCACGGCCGCCGCCGGGTTCGGGGCAATGCCGGCATATTGCACTTCGCTTCGGCCCGGCAGATCCGCGACACACAGTAGCAGCAGCGCTATTGCGGCGGTCGAGAGGTTGTTTTTCATTAGCTTCTTCATGGCTCACCCTCCTTTTCGGGCTACTTCCTGGCTCAGCAGGATCTGCTTCAGTTCGCTTGCCTTCGCGCTCACGGTATCGGTGGGAACAAGCTTCTGGAACTCATCACCCTGACGCACCGATGCGTGGCGGAAGACGTACCATTCGCCGTTCGGCTGGCGCCGCTGATAGATCGTGTTGCCGATCTTGCGATGTCCGAAACAGGTGCTGGCGCGGGCCGCGCCCTCGGCATTCGTCCAGGTGGCGCGCATGCAGAGCTGACCGAGATCATCGACCACCCATCTGCCTTCGGCAAAGGACGGCTTCCCCTTGTCGTTGCTCCAGGCGACGAACCGCCGGCCGTCATCGAAGAAGCGGCCGCCGCCGGTGTTCCAGGTCCAGGTCTTGTCGCCGTAGATCCGATAGAGCTCATAGGCGCTGAGCGGCGTCGGCGCGTCCTTTTTGGCAACCTCGGCGCCGTGCGCTACCGCCGGCAGACACAGGCTGAGAGCAAGCGCTGTTCCCCATAGTCTCGATCCGATACTCATTACATCCTCCATACTCGACACTTGCCGGTTCCGCCGGCTCACGCACCCTGTTCGTCTCGGCCGGTTCTGCCGAAACCATTCCATTTCAGGTGGAATTTCACGATCCTGGTCTTGCCGCCGCCGAGGCCGGCGCCGGCCACGGCAAATTGCGTTTCGGTGAAACTGACAAACGTCTGGCCGTGCGAAAGAGCTTCGAGGCCGCGCAGGCCGTGGCTCCCCGCCTGCGTGCCGCCGGCGACGAAAATCGCCAGCCCGGTGGCTGTCGCAAGCCACCGCGCGCGCGATTGCGGCAACAGCGGCAGATCGTTTTCGACCGCATGGCGAACGACGATCAGCACCGTCAGCGACAGGTAGACCGAGAGGTTCATCATGGCGAAAACATAAAAACCCTGGGCGGCCGCGGCATCGGTCGCAAACATCATTGCGGCGGCGGAAAGACCGGCGAGCCCGATATAGGGCGCGATGACGCGCAGCGGCAAAGACCGCTGCTGCTGCCTTCCCTTCGGCGTGATGCGGAAATCGACGAAGGAGCCGCAGATATGGTCGCGAACAGCGGCAAGGCTGCCGGCCAGCGACCACGGCCAGCGCAGAAAGATGAAGGCAAGCCCTTCCCAGCCGAACAATTTCGCGTCGTGCGGCCTGAAGGTTGCCGTTGCCCGCCAGAAGAAGGCAAACAGCGTCAGCACGATCGACATCGGCACGAAGTGCAGCAGGAAATCCGGATAGGTGACATTGACGAAGACACGGCCCGTCAGCAGCGCGGCAACCGGCAGCAGGAACATCATGGCCATGAAGGCCGAAAAGAGCGGGTACCAGAGCTCAGAGAACACGAACTGGAACCTCAGCCGCCAGGGCAGGTGCATGATGTGGTGGCGGGAATATTGCAACAGAATGGTGACCAGGCTGCGTGACCACTGGAATTCCTGGACGACGAGGTCGGTGAAATTTGCCGGGCCGTCGCCATGGGCGATCGCATCGACGGCATGCACGCCACGCCAGCCGCCGGCATTCATAATCAGCGTCGTCGAATGGTCTTCGGCAAGCTCGGGGCCGAGGCCGCCGATCTGGCGAAGGGCAGCGGTGCGAACCGCATAATGCGAGCCGATGCAAAGCGGCGCCCAGCCATTGTTGTAGCCGGTCTGCAGCGAACCGTGCAGGCTTGCCTCCGCATAGAGTCTGCCACGCGCCGCCCAGCTTGTCCCGGCATTGGCATCGCAGATGCTGGGAGCGGAGACATAGCCGATCCCGGGATCGGAAAAGGGACGCAAGATTTCGCGAAGGTAGGTCGGCGTCGGCACATGGTCGGCATCGAACTGGGCGACGAAATCGTAACGCGCATAGCCGAAATGGTCGTAGAAATAAGCGAGGTTGCCTTCCTTGCAACGTGTCCGGCGCGGCCAGGTGGTGCGATGATACTCCGCCACGCCCTTTCGGGTGGAGATCAGCACGCCGTGCGCCGCACACCAGCGGCTGGTTTCCTCCGAGGGGTCCTCGTCGGCCAGCCAGACATCAAAATCGACGTCGACCTGGTCGAGCATCGCCTGCAGCGTGGCGCGGACGACGGCAAAGGGCTCGGATGGCGCCTTGGTGACGACCATAGCCACCTGCCCTTCCGGCAGCCCTGCGCGAGGGCTGACCGTCCTCGCATCGAGGAAGATCAGGATAAAATAGGCGGGCACCAGAGTGATCCAGGCAAGCACGAGGGTGATGAGTACGAAGGCCGTCCAGGAAATGATATGGGCTGACTGGCACCACCAGGTCCAGAAATAGCCGAGTGCCGTCAACCAGCAGAGGATGCCGAAACCATAGGCGACGCGGTTCCAGCCGATGAAAACAGGATCGAACGCGTCCGCTGCGACGGCTTTGGCCGTCCTGACGCGGTGGCTGATCTGGGAAATGTCGCTCATGCCGTCACCTGCAGGCCGAAGGTGGGGCCGGCGGTGCGAATGATCGTATCGATGTCCGAGAGGACGGGGGCAAAGCCGAGTTCCGCCTGCGCCCTTGCGGTATTGGCAAAGAGGATCGGCGGGTCGCCGATGCGGCGCGAGCAATAACGGACGGGGACTTCGCAGCCGCTGGCGCGATGGATCGCCTCGAGAATCTCGCGCACCGAGGTGCCCCGACCTGAGCCGAGATTGACGCTGAGCGAGCCGCCGTCCGCCATCAGATGGTTGACGGCGGCGAGATGCGCCTGCGCGAGATCGCTGACATGAATATAGTCGCGAACGCAGGTTCCGTCCTCGGTCGCATAGTCCGTTCCAAAGATATCGAGCCGCTCCAGCCTGCCGGCGGCGGCGAGAAGGGCGCGCGGTATGAGATGGGTCTCGGGTTGATGACGCTCGGCGAGCTCACCATCGGGATCGGCTCCGGCCGCGTTGAAATAACGCAACGCGGCATAGCGGATGCCATAGGCAGCGGCAAAATCCTCGAGCGCCATCTCGAAGATCAGCTTGGTGCGGCCATAGGGGTTAACCGGATGCTGCGGGCTTTCCTCGCGTATCGGCAACGAGGCGGGAACGCCATAGGTGGCGCAGCTGCTCGAAAAGACGATCCGGTCGATATCCTGATCGAGGCAGGCCTCGAGCAGGGTCAGACTGCCAACGACATTGTTGCGGTAATATTTCCTGGGCATGTCGACGGATTCGCCGACATAGGCATTGGCACCACAATGAATGACGCAATCGGGCGAAAACTCTGCAAGAGTCCGGCGCAGGGTGGCGGCGTCGGCAAGTTCCGCCCGAATGAGCGGACCCCAGCGGACACTGTCGGCATGTCCTGTCGAGAGATTGTCGTAGGTGACCGGGGTCATGCCGGCGCGCGACAGCGCTTTGCAGATATGACTGCCTATGAAACCGGCGCCGCCGGTGACGAGAATGTAGCGGGGCATCTCATACGACCTCCGCCTTCTCTGTGCCGGCGAGCAGTCCGTCGAAATAGTCGACGGTGCGAGCCAAGCCGGTTTCGAGCCCGATGCGGGGCTGCCAGTCCAGCTCGGCCATGGCCCGGGAAATATCCGGCCGCCGCTGACGAGGGTCGTCGGCGACCGCAGGCAGGTGGACGATCCGGGAACGGGAGTTCGTCAGGTCTCGAATGATTTCCGCCAGACGCCGAACGGTCATTTCGGCTGGGTTGCCGAGGTTGATCGGACCGTTGCAGGCGCTGCCGGCAGCCGAAAAACGTAGGAAACCCTCGATGAGATCATCGACATAGCAGAAAGAACGGGTCTGCTGGCCATCGCCATAGATCGTCAGGTCGTCGTTGCGCAGGGCCTGTACGATGAAATTGGAAACCACCCGCCCGTCGTCCAGGCGCATGCGGGGTCCATAGGTGTTGAAGATGCGGCCGACCTTGATGTCGACGCCATAAGTCCTGTGATAGTCGAAAAACAGGGTTTCGGCGCTGCGCTTGCCCTCGTCGTAGCAGCCGCGCGGTCCGATCGGGTTGACATTGCCGCAGTAGGATTCGTGCTGCGGGCTCTGGATCGGGTCGCCATAAACCTCCGACGTCGACGACTGGACGACGATCGCACCGGTCTTTCGCGCGCAATCCAGGGTATTGACGGCGCCGAGCACGTTGGTGAGCAGCGTTCCCACAGGATCCCGCTGATAATCAGGCGGAGAGGCGGGGGAGGCGAAATTGAAGATGAGCGACGCGTCGATATCGAAGGGCTGCCTAACATCGTGCTCGACGATGCGGAAGCGGGTGTTCGATGCAAGATGAGTGACATTCGCACGGCGGCCGGTCGAAAAATTATCGAGGCATGTGACGCTGTGGCCGCGCTGCAGGAGCCTTTCGCAGAGATGTGAACCGAGGAAACCTCCCCCGCCATTCACAAGAACGGTGCGCAACGCTTGCGCTACCGGTATGCCTGACACTTCAGAATAGCCTTCGTTGGGAACGAAACTACGCATTACAAACTCCTTCCCAGGTATTTAGTCTTTTGATTTATTTATGCACTGCATGCGTCCGTTATCCGCACCCGATATTCATAAAACTGAGCGTCAACCCATGAATAACTTTGTAGTTACTCTTCGGATAACCGAATTACTATTAAAATAATACAACTAACGCCGGTAAGGTCAACTTGAAAAAATCCAACTATCCGAAGTAATTACGCAAGTATACTTAAGGTAACAAATGATTAATCACTTTCAACGCAATACCACCAATACGTCTCTCATCCACCTCTCAAGCTTCACTCAATGCAGCTAATATACGAGGGAACGCAGCAGATTGGCCGAGCTCAACCTCACCGCCGGTCTTGCATCCGGAAGCGCCATATGCGAGGGATTTGGTATGTCAAAAAAACAAGACGCGACGCAGCTCAAAGGCTGGCGCCTCCGCTCGGCGATGTTCGTCTGGGGAACGGCGCTTCTGGCGATCGGAACGACGGCTTGCACGGTCGTTGACGACGATTTCGCGGTCGTCGCGAAAAAGAACATCGACGGGATCGAAGCCCCGCGCGTCTCGAAGGCCTACGCCTATCCGGTAAACCGGGCCGAGCGGCCGGCTACGCCGACGCTCCGCACCGCAGCCTATCACGGCTCAGCGCCCTATATCTGCTCTCCAAGCGGCTTCGGACAAAAATCGCGCTGCTTTGCGCGGCCCTCAACCTGAAGCAAAAAGCGCTAGATCAATTGCGCCAGCGTCCGGACATGTCGTCTTCGCCGGCGGGATGCTCATTGAAGAAGCGGGATGCCGCTTCCGTGCGGTTTCGCACGTTCATCTTCTTGTAGATGTTGCGGACGTGAACCTTCACGGTATTCTCGGAAAGATGCAGCTTGTCGGCGATGATCTTGTTCTGCGTCCCCTTGCAGATGAGATCCAGGATCTGAACCTCCCGGGTGGTCAAAGCGGAGATGCTGTCGCGTCTTAGCTTGAGCGCATTGCTGCGGGCCGCATCGACCGATTTTGTCTGATAGAGCGAAGGCTCCAGCTGGGCGTTTTTGCTGGTGAGGCGATTGAGAAGTGCTGACGGAAAATGTTCGCCGCCCTTCATCAGTAGATCCACTGCAGCCATGAAGACATCGAGCCGGAGGTTGAGCGGCAGGACGCCATCGATGATCCGCGCTTCTACCAGCCGGCTGACATAAGTCTCGAGCATGTCGATAGCTTCTACGACAAGTCCGATCGAGGTTTCAGGATGGTTTTCGCGGACAGCCTGCAACGCTTCATGGAGCTCCGGGCCGGGTATATGGTAGAATAAAACGAGTTTCATATCGCCGGTATCTTTTTCCAGCATCGGCTTTGTACTCGTTATGCTTGCCACATCACAGTTCGGAAATTTCTTTGCCAGTGCTTCTACCATGCATTCTGAAAAAAGATCCGCCTTTGCTACCACTAATATAGTATCTCCGGACGAACCCAACTTCCTTCCCTGGTCCGCATTCTCCATTCCTGAGCCTGTCATGAACATATACGCCTCCCCTAGCGTTACACTTTACTCAACTTGGCGCGATGGCGGGTATTAGTTAGTAAGAAATGCCGACCCCAAAGTCATCGCTTTATTTTTTAGACATTTCTTAATTATGTTAATACGGATTGAGAAGGAAGGAAATGGCCCAAAGTAATTAGTTTTAGCGGACTAAAAACGATACGATACCAAGCAACGGTTGCATTCTTACTGCAATATATACTTAGAGGCTATATTTGCCTTCAATATAGATGAGAGCTAAATGTAATGCTTCAGTACAGATTGTTATATTTTCATCACGCATGAAGTGTCGGATATGAGACAGGCAGACCTCGAAAGCTGCTCCTCAGCCCAGCGGCGAATGCCGGAAGTCCTGGATTCTCGCAGCTTAGCGTCGCCCCGGCTGAAGAAGTCTCAACGCTCCAACGACAGGGGCTAGCCGGAAGTGGCAAATCGGCCTTAGCCCGAATTGGTATCTATCGGATCCATATTCTTTACAGCATTCTGTGATCGTCGTCCAAGTGGCGACATGGAAAGCCATGCATTGTCATGCGTTTTTGATGCGCGGCCTCCATTTAGGGCAACCCAACGAAAAGAAAACCTGAATACTCCCTATCCTTCCCAGGATTCGGAGCCGGATATGTGCGGCCTTGTACTGAGTACGTACGTTCCCAATACCAACGGTTTGATCAACAAATCGCGATGAAGCTGCAGATGACCAGTATCGAATACATCTGCCGATGTTAACCGCATCGGAGCGAGCGCGAGTAAAATCCCATTTGAGATGAGAGGGATTTCGAGAAGCTGCTCCGGTTTTTTCTGGAGAATGCAATGTCTGACGACACCGAAATCACGAAGGCCGGGGCGCTTGCCGACGGCTTTGCCAACAGCGCGATCAATTCGACTAAAATCGACGACGATTCGACCGGTTATGTCGGCGGCGTCGCCAATGGCGACAATCGCGACAATCGCGACAACAGCGTCGACGTGGACGTCAAGTCGGAGATCGATGTCGCCGCCAACAATGGCGACAACCGCGACAACGAATATGACTGGAGCTATAAGTCCGACGACGATACGAGCACCAAGACCACGACGATCACCGATACCGACACCAAGACCGACTACGACTGGAGCTATGACAGCAAGTCATACAGCGACAACGATACCGACACCAAGACGATCACGGACACCGATACGAAGACCGTGACCGACACCGATATCAAGACCGTTACCGAGACGGATACGGATACGAAGACGGTTACCGACAGCAACAACACCTCCGACAGCTTCAACAAGACGGACACAGACTTCGCCGTCATCGAGGACGTCAAGGACTCCAACCTCGGCGTTGCCGGACACGACCTCACCTTCAACCTCGGGGACGACTTCTCCTTCACTCTCGACGTCGACAGCATCCTGAACAATTCGCTGACCGGCGAAGGCAATGACAGCGGCTTCAGCGCCATCCAGGCGAACCATCTGGCTGACCAGGATAGCGCCTGGAACACCAAGATGGACAACGCAGGAGCTCAGAACCACCTGAATGCCAATGGCGGCACCGCCGACAGCGCAGAAGGCATGGAGATGGACGGCAAAAGCTGGGATCTCAAGGCCGGCGACGACGCGAGCGGATCGAGCGCAGCCGATGCTTCGGCGATCCTTGCCAATTCCGGCTTCCACCTCGAGCTCGTTCAGGGTGCGAACCTGCTCAGCAACACAGTCGACTCCAGCGTCATCGGCGGCAATTCTCATGCCTCCGACGTCGGCGAGGATACCGGCACCTGACACGACCTCCAGCGACCAAGACGAACTGCACCGGCTCAAGCCGGTGCAGTTTGATTGCTTGAAAACGATTTGACGACCACACCACGGCTCCCCCGGGCGGGCGCCACCAAGGCCGATCGTCATCTCGAATGGGAGGGCCGAACCATGCATATCGAGAAGATTTCGGAAATCATTGCGCACTTCATCGGTCTCTTCGAGATGACGACCGACGAGATGAGGTTGCGTGCCAACTATGCCGAAGGCGCAGGACCGGGCGCGGATGGACCGGCTCTGCCGGATCAGGATGCCTTTACCGCCGCCTTCTCTTCCGATCTCCAGCTCAAGGACTACGATCCGGGCATCAATTACAAAAGCGGCAGCTACGAAATCGAATTTGGCCCGGCGCGCCATTTCGGCCGCGTCTTCGAAGAGAGCCTCGAGAAGCTGGCGGCGATAGCCGGAAAGGACATCCCGTTACCGCATTTCGGCGATCCTACGGATATCGTGCTCACGGATGAGCCGGAACTGACAGTCTTTGCCGGGCCTGGTTCGGCGATCAGTCATGTCCTCCAGGTCAACGCCCTCTACGACGACGACTATCTCGATATGACGGATGGCGTCCATGCGCCTCGAGACACGAGTTTCGTCATCGAGCAGCTCGCGGATTTCAGCACCAAGGCCGAGATCTTCACGCCTTTTGCGAGCCTCCACCGGACAGATACCTATGATGGCGCCCTGAAGATCGCCGAGGATCTCCAAAGCTATATCCGGAATGCCAGAAATACCGAGGATAGCGGGGTGGCCTCGCCCGACAGCGACGTGACGCATCATTTCGTCACCACCGAACCCATGGACGACAAAGTCTATGTCAACGGCAAGGTCGAAGCCGATATACCCGTCCTTGACGATTTTCTGCCCGACCGCGGTCTCGCAAAGCTGCCAGAGGAACCCGATGACAGCAATACATCCGTCGAGCAGACCGACCCGAGCGGCAACAGCCTCGATGTCACCGCCGGTGCAAATCTCGTCGTCAACGTCGCCTCGGTGATCAATACCGGCGTCATCACCTCGGTCTCGGCGGTGATGGGCAACTATCACCAGATCGACGCGATCTCCCAGGCCTTTGTCTACAGCGACAACGACGAGATCGCCTCGGCACTGCATTCATCCGGCCATTCGGCCGAAGAGACGGGAACGATCGCCAAGAATATCGCCCTCTTCGAACAAAGCACCTTCGAAGCATCGAGCCATGCCGAACCCGATTCGGCCGATCCGACGTTCCCCAACAGCTGGCGCGTCAGCGTCATCGATGGCGACGTCTCCTTCGTACAGTGGATCGAGCAATATCACTTCGTCACCGACAACGACACGATGACGGTCACCACCTCAGGGTCCGAAGCCACGGTTCTGACGGGCGGCAATACTTCGATTAATTTCTCCTCCTTTTTCCAGATGGGCCTGCAATATGATCTGGTGATCATCGGCGGCAATGTGCTCGATATCAACAGCATCACGCAGGTCTCGCTGCTCTACGACAATGACTGGGTGCGGGCAGAGGGCGACCTCGATCCCGGCGCCGACCTACAAACAGGCAACAACCTGATCTGGAATTTCGCCTCGATCCACAATGTCGGGACGGGCGGCCCGTTCGAGGCCATGCCCGACTACATGGTCGACACGCAGAAGGCGATCGAAGATCGCGATCCCAACATGCCGGAAGGGCTGTCCTTCGATGTGGATTTCCAGGGATATGCCGGCCTCGACGTTCTCTATATCACCGGCAATCTCTACGACATGACGATCATAAAGCAGGTCAGCATCCTCGGCGATTCCGACGATGTGACCCAGGCGGCATCGACCATTCTCGAAAACAATCCCGACGCAACGGTTACGATCGACACGGGCAGCAATGCGGTCGTCAACATCGCCGAGATCGTCGACTACGACAGTTTCGGCCAGACGACCTATCTGGCAGGCCAGCTCTATTCAGACGCCATCCTCATTCAGGGCGGACTGGTGGAGCATGACACGACACAGCCACAGCCGGTCGACGACGGGCTCGCCAATGAAGTCATCGCCTTTCTCGACAACGACGATCCGGCGGGCGGCGATTCCGCTGACGGCGTCATCAATGCCGGGCACGATTTTTCATGGTCGTCGACGCACCCCGCCGACGTAATGCAAGCCATGGTCGCCTGACCTTGAGTATTGCGAGGAAACCACGATGAACCAGATTTCGAAACAAATCTTTGCGGCAGGCAGCGCCCTCGATCTGAGATCGGGCACTATTCCCTCCGCTGCTCCCTCGGATGCGCCGATGACCGATATGTGCATATCCGCGATCGACGAGGCGGTCGAGAACCTTCGCAGGCTGAGCGGCGCCGCTGCTTCGTCTCCCGATCGCCACAAGAAGACGTCCGAAGCTGCGGCAAACGAGGCTGCCGATATCGGACGCGCAAGCGCTACGCAGGCGCCGCTCCCGGAAAAGATGGTGGTGCCGGAAGCTAAAGTGGAAACGGCACCTCATGTCGCGGTGGCGCAGGGCCTGGCGACAGCAAAAACGCCGGAAGCGCCAGCCCGGCCGCAGATCGAAGCGCGGGTGACCCCCGAACTGCCGAAAGAGAAGACCGAGCTTAAATCGAGCCCGACGATGCCTTTCGGCAGGACCATCGAAGGCGAAAGCGGTCCGATCAGCGAGAACAACAGGCGGCTGCGCACCGGCGGCGGCGGAAATGGCAAGAATTCCGACCCCGGGGGCGGCGGGGGCGGGGGCGGGGGAAGCGGCGGCGGTTTTCACAAGCGTAGCGAGCCTGTGAATTTCGCCGCCAGCCTCTCGCGGGGCATGGCGGCGGTACGGCGCAATTTGGTGGTCGTCATGATGTTCACGATCGCCATCAACGTCCTTCTGCTGGCAATCCCGCTCTATCTATTCCAGATATCCGATCGTGTGCTGACAAGCCGTTCCGTCGACACGCTCGTCATGCTCTCGATCGCCGTGCTCGGCGCCGTGCTACTACAGGCCTTCATGGATTCGGTGCGCCGCTTCATCCTGATGCGCACCGCGGTGGAGCTCGAAGTACAGCTCGGCGCGCCGATCCTCAGCGCTGCAGCCAGGGCATCGCTGCATGGCAGCGGCAAGGACTATCAGACGCTGCAGGATCTGCAGCTGCTGCGCGGCTTCCTGACATCAGGCACGCTGATCGCATTTCTCGATGCGCCGCTGATGCCGTTCTTCGTGGTCGTCGTCTATTTCGTGCATCCGCATCTCGGCATCATCATCATGGTCTGCTGCGCGGTGCTTTTCGTCATCGCCTATCTGAACCAGAAATTCACCGCCCGGCAATTCGCCGAATCCAACGGCTATCTCAGCCGGGCGAATTTCCATCTCGATTCCATGTCGCGCAATTCGCAGATCATCAACGCAATGGCGATGATCCCCGAGGCCGTGAAGATGTGGGGCCGGGAAACGGCGGGTTCGTTGAAATCGCAAGTCGAGGCACAGGACCGCAATATCATCTTCTCCGGCATATCGAAGGCCTGCCGCATGATCACCCAGGTCACCCTGCTCGGCTGGGGCGCACATCTGTCGCTCGCCGGCGAACTGACGGGCGGCATGGTGATTGCGGCCTCGATCATCTCGGGACGCGCGCTGGCACCAATCGAAGGCGCCATAGAAGGGTGGAACCAGTTCAACCGGTCGGCAGCCGCCTATAGCAGGATCAAGGGACTACTGTTGAATTCCCCATTGAACTTCCCGCGCCTGCGCCTCCCCAATCCCGAAGGCCGGCTCGATGTCGAACGCATTCTCTTCGTGCCGCCACCGCAAAAGAAGGTCATTCTCAACGGCATCTCCTTCTCGCTCAGGAAGGGGGAATCGCTTGCGATCATCGGTAATTCCGGATCCGGCAAGACGACGCTCGGCAAGATGCTCGTCGGCTCGATCGTCCCGACATCGGGAAATGTACGCCTCGACCTAATGGATCTGCGCAACTGGGATCAGCGCCAGTTCGGCGAAAGCATCGGCTATCTGCCGCAGGACGTGCAGCTCTTTCCCGGCACGATCAAGGCCAATATCTGCCGCATGCGCGACGACGTCGACGATCACCAGATCTACGAGGCGGCGGTGCTGGCCGACGTTCACGAACTCATCGCCGGCTTCCCGCAGGGCTACGAAACCATCGTTGCAGCCGATGGCGCTCCGCTTTCGGGCGGCCAGAAGCAGCGCATTGCGCTGGCCCGTGCCTTCTTCGGCAATCCCAAATTCGTGGTGCTCGACGAGCCGAATTCGAACCTCGATACGCAGGGCGAGGCAGCCCTTGCCAGGGCACTGATCCACGCCAAGAAGCAGGGCATTACCACCGTCACCATCACCCAGCGCCCGGCTCTTCTCCAATGCGTCGACAAGATCCTTGTGCTCAAGGACGGCACTGTCGCCATGTTCGGGGAAAGGATCGAGGTGCTGCAGGCGCTTTCCAAGAACAACGGCAATAACGGTCAACAAGCACCGCGCATTGAGGGATGAACGACATGGGACGGAAAAATCGGGAGACGACAGGTCCGGCGCAGCTCGAGTGGTATAGCGATGTGCCGCGCTCGATCCGTGTGCACAGCATCGTCGGCCTGACGGTTCTCTTCACCTCGTTCGGAGGCTTCGGCTTTTGGGCGGCGACGGCGCCGCTCGCCTCCGCCGTTATCGCGCAGGGAAGCTTCGTCGCGACCGGCAACAACAAGATCATCCAGCATCTGGAAGGCGGCATCATCAAGGAGATGCGCGTCAGCGAAGGCGATACGGTCAGGGAAGGCGACATCCTGCTGACCCTCGATCCCACAGCATCCCGCTCGAACGAGCGGATGCTGCAGCTTCGTCGCCTGCGCCTTGAAGCCGTCGTCGCCAGGCTCCGTGCCGAAGCGCAGGGCCTGCGCGAATTCCAGCTTCCCGATATCGTGACGAAGGAGGCCGGCGATCCCGATATCAACGCGATCATCCAGAGCCAGAACGTCGTCTTCCGCAGCAAGCAGATCAAACTCGAGGAGCAGCTCAATCTGATCGGGAAGAACATCGCATCGCTCGAATTCCGGTTCGCCGGCTATAGGGGCCAGCGAGAATCCTTCGAAAGGCAGCTGTCGCTGCTGACCGAGGAACGCGACTCCAAGGCTCGGCTGGTCAAGGTCGGCTATATGCGCAAGACGGATCTGCTGGCAATCGAGCGAGCGATCGCCGATGCGATGGGCGACATTGCTCGACTGAACGGCGAGCTCAACGAGAGCGAAGCGGAGATCGCCAAATTCCGCCAGGAAGCCGTCATCGCCGTCAACTCCAACAAGCAGGCGGCACTCGATGCGCTCGAGACTGCCGAAACCGATCTGGACAGTGTGCGCCAACAGATGCGCGAGGCCGCCGGCGTGCTCGAACGCACCACTATCCGTTCGCCGGTGTCGGGCACGGTGGTGCGCTCCTATTTTCACACAGCCGGCGGTGTCATCACGACAGGAAAGCCGATCATGGAGATCCTGCCGTCGCATGTGCCGCTGATCCTGGAAGCGAAGGTGCTGCGCAACTCCATCGACCAGTTGCATGAGGGAGAAACGGCCTCGATCCGCCTCACGGCGCTCAACCGGCGCACGACCCCTGTTTTGCAGGGCAAGGTCTTCTACGTCTCAGCCGATTCGATCGAGGAAAATGCGGGAGCTTCGGTCAAGGACGTCTATATCGTCCGCGTCGGAATACCCGATTCCGAGATTGCGCGGGTGCACAATTTCCATCCCGTTCCTGGAATGCCGGCCGAAGTGCTGATTCAGACGTCGGAACGCACCTTCTTCGAATATCTGAGCAAACCGATCACCGACAGCATGTCCCGGGCTTTCAAGGAGCGCTGATCGCTCACGATCCGGCAACGGGCGGTCCGGTAGATATGACGGACTTGCCCGTTGTTCTGATGTAATGTCCACATGTTCATCCCTTGAGGGATGGATCCCTCCGGGGAGAAAGGGGCAAGCATGGCGGCGATGTCCGATGTCCTGCTGCGGGTCGGCCGCCTGAACTATGTCTGGACGAACACCGAAAGCCTGCTGATCTACATCATCGCCCATCTTCTCCGGGTCGAAAAGGATGCGGCAATCGTCGTGTTCCTGACGCTGAACACCACGCGCGCCCGGATCGATCTCATCGAACGGCTGTCCAAGCTCGCTTCGACCTCCCCTTCCGACCGGAAGGCGATTCTTTCGGCCATGGCGCGGCTGAAGAAGGAATCCAAGATCCGCAACAAGTACAATCACTGCATCTATTCCTTCGACGAAAAAGGAGAGATCTCGAGCACGCAGCTGATGCGGCTCGTCGAGGACGACAAGCAGATCCGCTACGGCAAGATCGAACAGATGGACGCGCGCGAACTCGACCTTCTCGAAAAGTCGATCGCCGAGATCGTCGCCATCAGCCGGACGCTCTGGGCCTTCATCCATGCGAGCCCGCGGATCTCCGGCGAGCTCTGATCTAATCTTATGTACCCATGTTCTCAAAACCGCTGCACACTTTCGGGCGATGTCCGTTGAAGTGCAGCATCCTTCAGGACCCGTTGCGCTCTAACGTTTTGAATCTGTGTATAATTGCTACCAGAAACCGGATGCGATTTTGGGTTATGCGCCGGCTCAGGACTAATCCCATTTAGGCCACTTAAATCATCCGGACGGTTTATTTGAAGATCGGTGTTTCCCACTAGAATGAAACCTCCCGAGTGACGTATGGGGTATTGGGGGCGGACATGCGCATAGATATCATCGACACCATTACAGGGTTCGAGGCGGTACGCGAGAACTGGGATCAGGTCTTCCTGGAAGATCCCGACGCGCAGCATTTCCTCTCCTGGATATGGCTGAAGAACTATCTCTCCCGCCGACGCCGCTGGTTCATCCTCGCCCTTCGCGAACGCGATCCCGAAGCACCCTATGTCGCCTTCTTTCCGCTGCGCCTCATCACGCATCTGAACGAGAAGACCGGGCTCTTCTACGACGAGATCATCATGGCCGGGAATTTTGCGGCCGATTATACTGGCTTCATCGTCAGACCGGATTACGAGCATCACGCCATTGCCGGCTTTGCTTCGTTTCTCAAGCATCAGAACTGGACCGACCTGAAGCTCGAATATTTCAGCGGTCCTGCCGGCCGGCGCGAGAAGATGATCGAGGCGCTGCAGGGGCCGGAGGTGATGTTTCGCGACAGCTCGCCCAAAAACAGCGAGAATATCGACAATACGATCTGCCCGATCGTCCCCCTGCCGGCAAGCTTCGACGACTATCTCGAACAGCGCATGAGCAGCCAGACTCGCCAGAAGCTCCGGCGGTTCCTGCGCAAGGTCGAAGGAGACGATATTTACCGGATCACGATGGCAACCGCCGAGACCATCGATCGGGACTTGGACATCCTCTTCAAACTCTGGCGGATCAAGTGGAGTGCCCGCAAAGGCATGGAGCGGACCGAGCGGCTGATCATCACCACGCGCGAGATGCTGATGGACAGCTTCAACTGCGGCAATCTCGAGGTGCCGGTCTTTTGGCATGGCGACCAGCCGCTCGGCGCGCTGGCGAATATCGTCGACCGGCAGAAGCAGGCGATCCTCTTTTATATCACCGGCCGCGACGAAAACTGGAAGACGCCGTCCCCCGGTCTCATCCTGCATGGTTACTGCATCCGGCGAGCGATCGAGCACGGCTTCAAGACCTATGATTTCCTTCGCGGAAACGAACCCTATAAATATATGTTCGGGGCGGAGGAAAGGCGGATCAGCTGCACCCTGTTCCGCACCCGCAACGGCCTGAATCTGCATGGCGTGCTGAACCCGCGCAGTATTCGTTTCGTCTATGAACAGGCGCTCGACATGTACCGCAACGGAGCCCGGAGCAAGGCGGAGATCGCCTTCAACCAGGTCCTGCAATCGGCTCCAGGCCATACCGGCGCGGAATTCGGGCTCGCCAATCTGCTATTCGACCGCGGCAAGCTGACGGAGGCATTGACTGCCTACAAGGTTCTCGTCGAGCAAGCGTCCGATCCGACACCGATCCAAATGCGGCTTGGCGACACGCAGCTTGCCCTGCATCAATATGAGCAGGCCGCAGAGACTTTCCGCCGGGTCGGCGAGATTGGGCCGCATCTTATCCAGGCACATTACAAGCGCGGTATCGCCCTTGCCGCCAGCAAACGGCTGGCCGAGGCCGAGGCCGTCTTCGCCGCGATCCAGGACGTGCATTCGGACGATCCGACTTCGCTCGATTATGCCGCCAAGGCGGGGATTGCCCTCGAACGCCTGCGCTCGATCGCCGAGCCCGCCGTTGGCAAGACGGACGTCGTGCCGGAGACCATCGCCCGCTGGAATCGGGGACGGCAACTCAGCGAGCGACGCCGGCCACGTCTGCATTGATGTGGCCTTGCCATGGTGCGGAAATGCGGTCCGGCGGCTCCGGGACGCGCAGCCACCATGGTCTTTGATTTTGAGCTGCAATCGTTGCTAAAAGAAAGCGCGAGCCTATTTTTGCAACTCCTCAGTGAGAAGTCATGCAGACAATTGCAGACGGCGCCGAAAGGGAACGGCTTCTGGCCATTCTCGATTTCTGGCACAAGATCGAGTTCTTCATTCCTTACGATCTCTCCAGCCGCATCGTCTCCGGTGAAGGCCGAACTGTTTTCTGGCTGCATGCGAAAACGCTCGAGGATGACGGTGCCGCACTCAGCCGTCCAGCGATCCCCGAGGAGAAGCAAATCACGGGTTTTACCCTCTTCCTCGGGATTTTCAACAAATCCGAAATTGCCGATATCCGCAGACACTTCGATAGCGTTACAGCCGATATCGCCGAATATGACGATGCCGAACGCGGTGATCTCGATGGCGATACCTGCTTTGCCAGCCTGCAGCTCTCCCCCTTGGGAGAGCCGATGTTCGAAACATTTTCGGTTTCCACGCTTCCATGGGCTCTGGGACGGGTGCGGAAATCCGGCCTCTCCTCGCTCAGCCACGAGGCATTTGCCGACAGCAAGCGGCAGCTCTCGGAATTGCTTCAAAACTTTCGGGCTCAACGGCATCTGAGATCTTCATCCTCCGAGGACATGGTCGATCAGCCGATCGATGCCAACGAAATCCTGACACTGCATGAATTGCTCTGCGATTGGGCCGGCTTTGCCTCGAAGCACGAAAAGCCCATCGCCGCTGTTGAAATACGCTATCGAGACCGGGTGGAAAAACCTGAGCTTATCTCCTTGCCGCCACCGCCTGATAGTAATGCGATCGATGCCGACGACGAGGACGAGAGTGCAAGCGTTGAAGATGACATCGGCATCCTGAACAGCTTCTTCATCGAAGACATCGAGCGGGCGATGATACGCGTCACGCATGGCGATATCCCCGCGCCGCTCAGGCAATATCTCACCCCGCTGGCGCGTGAGAAACGGATCGACCTCTACTCGGAGGACGGACGCCGGGCGATCGTTCGGGCCTTGCATCCTGGAAAACTCAACCGCGGGCGCTGGCTCAGCGAACCTCACCACGCCATGAGCCTCATACAACAGTTCGCGATCAATTCGGCAATCGACGACCTGTAGGAAACGGGACTGTTCTCGGTCAACGGCCCGCCAGGGACGGGAAAGACGACGCTGCTTCGCGACATGTTCGCGGACAATATCGTTCGGCGCGCCCGCATCCTGGCCTCCTTGAAGACGGCTCGCGATGCCTTCGATGGCGCGCCGCGCCGCGTCATTTTCTCGGACCGGAGCACGGCCTCGATATCGGCGCTGATCCCGGCCCTGGCAGGATTCGAAATGGTCGTCGCCTCCTCCAACAACGCCGCCGTGGAGAATATTTCGCGCGACCTTCCGAAGAAAAGCTCGGTCGCGAGAACGTCTTCCTTCCAATATCTGCAGACCATCGCGCACAAAATCGCTTGCCAGAAGGACAATGGGGCGGTCGTCAAGCTCTCGGACGGCGACCGCCCATGGGGGCTGATCGCCTGTGCGCTCGGCAATTCCCGGAATCGCCGAGCGTTCAAGGAACGTTTCGCCTTCATGGAGATCGCCGAAAGGCCGAAGCCCGGCTGGTCCGGTGCCGACAAACCAGAGACCATCTGGGAGTGGCTAAAGGGTTATAAGGGACCAAACTTCGCCGAAGCATCGGCGGCATTTCAGGCCGCCGACAAGGTGGTTCGCGACAAGATCGGCGAATATGCACGCTATGCCGATCTCCATGAAGAAATCTCCCTGATTTCGCAGGATACTTTCTGCCGCGAGGCGCTTGAAAAGGTCAGGGCGGCCGCAAGCGAGCTTCGACATGCGCAGGACCGATGCGACATGGTCGCGGCCGAAATGCTCCGTATCAGGGAAGGATTGTCTCAGCTGAAGGAGGAGGAACAACTGCTCGACCGCAGCGCTCCCGCGTGGTGGGAGAAAGTGCTGCCGGCCAATCCTGCCCGCCAGCATCGGCAAAGTGTTATCGCCAATGCGCGCAGGCAGTTGGAATTGCGCAAGGCACTGGCGCAATGCGAGCGTCATATTGCAAAAACCCATGGACCTGCGCTGAAACGGGCGCTGCGGGGATATCAGCGGGCGGAACAGACGCTAGGATCGCAACGGGAAATCTGGTCGAGGAAGAGAGAGGAATACGATCGCCTCGGAAAGATTCTCGATCATCCCATCCTACCCGGGCGTCTCGCCGATCTCGAGACCGATCAGTTCCAGATTGACGGTCTGTGGCATCGAGACGAACTGGCAGGTCTGCGTTCTGCATTGGTGGAAGCGGCATTGACGCTGCATGAAGCGTGGCTGGCTGACGTGGGCAAGAAAGGCGGAGGTTTTGGAGGAAACATCGTCGCCACCAACAAACTGCTTTCCAACAACGGACCCGCCGACGGCGAGCACATTGCGTTGATCTGGCAGAGCCTTTTCATGATCGTTCCCATCGTCTCGACGACCTTCGCCTCCTTTGCCCGGCAGTTCCGCGGTCTCGACACCGGCTCGATCGGCTGGGTCTTCATCGATGAAGCTGGTCAGGCGGTGCCGCAAGCGGCCGTCGGCGCCCTGTTGCGGGCCCGCCGCGTTATGGTGATCGGCGATCCCCAGCAGATCGAACCGGTCTTCACGCTGCCCAGCGCGCTGATCACCGCCATCTCGGCTCTCTCGCCCCACACGGCGGCAGGACAATATTCGCCGAACAGGGCGTCGGTGCAGATGCTGGCCGACGCCACCAACCGCTATGGGACGGCGGTCTCGGGCGAGGAAGCCGACGGGCTCTGGATCGGCAGCCCCCTCAGGGTACATCGGCGCTGCATCGATCCGATGTTCGGCCTTGCCAACCAGATCGCCTATCAGAACAAGATGGTATTCGGGCTGGAAGAACGCCGACCAGCCGGCGACGTGCCGCCGTTTTACGGCGACAGCGCCTGGATCGATGTCAAGGGCAGGGTATCGGGCAAACAGGCCGTTGTGGAACAGACGGATTTCATCGTCGACGTCCTTACCGCCACCTATCGCCGGGACGGCGCGTTGCCAGATCTCTATATCATCTCGCCGTTCAAAGAGATCAAGAACAGTCTGAGGCAGGCTCTCGCCCACGCGACATGGATCGATCCGAACGGAAATATGCGGGCATCTCCACCGAAGCTGTCGAGGTGGTTGAAGGAAAGGATAGGCACGGTGCATACCTTCCAGGGCAAGGAAGAAGACATCGTTTTCATGGTGCTCGGCGCCGATGCCGACCATAGCGGAGCGGCCAGTTGGGCCGCTTCGAAGCCGAACCTCTTGAACGTTGCCCTCACGCGCGCCAAGCGCCGATTCTATATCGTCGGCGATCGCAGCCTCTGGGAGGGCCTGCCTTATTTCCGGGAGACAGCGAGCGCCTTGGATACATTGCAGGCAGCAGAATTCCTGGGCCGCATTGAATTGGACTGAAGGATCGGGATCCGATTACTGCTCACTGGATCCTTGCCTCGACCGACGTCTGGAATCGTTTCGCAAGCGACCTTCGCCACATCCGGACTGGCCTGGTTTGCTCCGCCAATGACAATAATCTTGTGAAAAATCCGATATTAGGGCACAATTTGTGAACGCATCGGAATTTGCGGCGCAATCTCAATTCCGGCCGTCTCGCGCCGGGTAGCAGTTCGCGTCGGAGGGTCGGCGTCGATGGAACCGGGGTTCTTTCTTGTGTTCGCTACGGTGTCCGTGATCACGGCCCTGACGGTGATCTTGGCCCGGAATCCGGTGCACAGCGCAATGGCGCTGATGGCGTGTTTCCTCAACATCTCGGCAATCTTCGTTATGCTCGAGGCGCCGTTGCTCGCGGTCATCCAGATCTTCGTCTATGTCGGCGCGATTATGGTCCTGTTCGTCTTCGTGATCATGATGATCGATGTGCGCGAAGCGGTCTTGCAACGGTTCTTGCCGGGCGGCAACATGGCGGCTCTGGTGTTGCTCGTCCTGCTTGGGATCGAGATGGTTGCGCTGGTGCTCTGGAGCGGCCGCTTTTCGCTCACGCAGCCCGTCACCGTGCGCGGTGGCGATCAGGTCAGGCAGCTCAGCACAACGCTGTTCGCCGACTATCTCCTGCCGTTTGAAGTTGCGTCCGTCATCCTGCTGGCCGCCCTGATCGGGGCCATCGTGCTGGCGCAGAAGGAGCAGCGGTGATGGTTCCGCTCTGGTGGTATATTTTGCTCGGAGTGGCGCTGTTCGTGATCGGAGCGGCGGGCGTGCTGCTCAGGCGCAACATTCTGGTCGTGCTGATGTCGCTGGAGCTGTTGCTCAACTCGGTCAACATCAATTTCATCGCTTTCGGACGTTACTACGCCGATTTCCGCGGTCAGATCTTCGCGATCTTCGTCATCGCAATCACCGCGGCGGAGGTTGCCGTCGCCCTCGGTATCCTGGTCGCCCTCGTGAGGAACAAATCCACCCTCAAGGTCGACGACGTGACCATGATGAAAGGATAGTGGCTTGGACCCGGTGATATCGATCCGGCCGCTACTTGCCGTCGCCGTCGCGGGCCTGGCGGCCCTTGCAGTTCTTCTCCTGAACAACCGCGAGAAACTCCGCGATATCGTCTCGCCATTGGCGGCAATCGCCATGTTCGCAATTGTCGTCTCGATGGCGCCCACGGTGCTGGCGGGCGGGACGGTCGAATTGCGCCTGTTTGAGGTTCTGCCGGGGATTGACTTGGCCTTCCGGGTCGATGCGCTCGGCATGGTGTTTGCCACCGTCTCGTCGCTGCTGTGGATTGTCGCGGCGATCTATTCCATCGGCTACATGCGGCACTTGAACGAGCATGCGCAGACCCGGTTCTTCGCCTGCTTTGCCGCCAGTCTCGCGGCAGCGGTCGGGGGCGCCTTTTCCGCCAATCTGTTCACGCTGGTGATCTTCTACGAGATGCTCACCCTCGTGACCTATCCGCTCGTTTACCACCACGAAGACGAAGAGGGATGGGCGGGCAGCCGCAAGTACCTGGTCTACTTGATGGGAGCGTCAAAGAGCGTGCTTCTCGCCGCGCTGGCGCTGACCTACCACATTGCGGGATCGCTCGACTTTGTCACGGGGGGCCTGCTGGCAGGGAGCGATGCTTCGGCGGCGCTGCTGACAGTCGTCTATTTCTGCTACCTCTTCGGCTTCGCCAAGGCTGCGGTGATGCCGATGCACGCATGGCTGCCTGCCGCGATGGTGGCGCCGACACCGGTCAGTGCGCTCCTGCATGCCGTGGCCGTGGTCAAGATGGGCGTGTTTTGCGTGCTGCGGTTGGTGTTCCATGTGTTCGGCACGGGGCTGGTGGACGGGCTAGGACTGGGCATCGCCACGGCCTATCTGGTCTCGTTCACGATTCTGATGGCGTCGGTCTACGCCCTGACGCGGGACGACCTGAAGGCGCGGCTCGCCTATTCGACGGTCAGCCAGCTCTCCTACATCGTGCTGGGGGCGGTTCTGCTCTCGCCGGTCGCGATGGTCGGTGGGATCATCCACATCGCGGCGCATGCATTCTCAAAGATCACACTGTTTTTCTGCGCCGGGTCGATCTATTGCGCGTCTGGCAAGCGCAACATCAGCGACATGGCTGGTATCGGCCGCCGGTTGCCCTGGACGATGGGGGCGTTCTTCGTCGGCTCACTCAGCATGATCGGCGTGCCACCGACTGCGGGGTTCGTGAGCAAGTGGTATCTGGCGCGAGGCGCGGTGGAGGCGGGGGAAATCGCGTTCCTGATCGTGCTCCTAGCGAGTTCGGTTCTCAACGCCGCTTATTTCCTGCCGGTCAGCTATGTCGCCTTTTTCGGGACGGAGGCGCAAGGGAGCCCGGCAACGGTCCGTGAAATTCCGATGGTGACGATCCCGCTAGTTGCGACCGCCATCCTGTCGGTGGCGATGGGCATCTTCCCCGACTATTTCGTCGCCTTGGCGGAAGGAGTTGTCAGGTGATAAAGCGCGTGGTCGATTTCTTTGGCGACGGAAAGTATGCGACCGAACGGCGTCGGCTTTTCTATCTGGTGCTCGTCCTGATCGTCATCGCCGACTTCCTGGTGCCGCGCGAACACGCCGAATACCCGTGGGACCGTCTGCCGGGCTGGTCGGCCGTCTACGGCTTCTTATCCTGCGTGCTGCTGATTTTCGTTTCCAAGTTCCTCGGTCATCGGGCTGGGCTCATGCGGCGCGAGGACTATTATGACTGACTTCGTCCATCCCGCCCTGCTGTTCATTCTCGGTGCCCTGCCGATCCCCTTTCTGAACGGGTCGATCCGCAAGGCCTATCTGCTGCTGATCCCGATACTTGCGATCCTCACCGTGCTCACGATGCAGTCAGGCAGCTACGGCGCGGCATCGTTCATTGGGCAGGAAATCCTCATCGCGAAGGTCGACAAGCTGAGCATCGTCTTCGCAACGGTCTTCACCATTATGGCGCTGATCGGAACGGTCTACGCTCTGCACCTGACGCGCCCCGGCCAGCATGTCGCTGCGTTCGTCTATGTCGGCAGCGCGCTTGGCGTGGTTTTCGCCGGCGACTACCTGACCTTGTACCTGTTCTGGGAAGGCATGGCGTTTGCCTCTGCCTATCTGGTTTTCGCCCAGGGCGGCCGGCAGGCGGTTGCCGCCGGTTTCCGCTATCTCATGGTCCACATCACCGGCGGCGTCGTTCTGCTCGGTGGCGTCATTCTCCACGAGCTCGCCACGGGTTCGCTGCTCCTCGGCCCGATCGCGGGGGGGATGGGCGTCGGCGCCTACCTGATCCTTGCCGGGTTCATGCTCAACGCCGCGGTGCCGCCCCTTAACGCTTGGCTGACTGATGCTTACCCGGAGGCGACTGTCACCGGGGCGGTGTTTATGAGCGCCTTCACCACGAAGACCGCCGTCTATGTCCTGGCGCGGACGTTTCCGGGGACCGAGCTTCTGGTTTGGCTCGGCACTGCAATGGCGCTTTACGGTGTCATCTACGCGGTGCTGGAGAACGACTGCCGGCGGCTGCTCGCCTATCATATCGTCAGCCAAGTGGGCTACATGGTGGCAGGTATCGGCATCGGCACCGAGATGGCAGTGAACGGCGCCTCCAGCCACGCCTTCGCGCATATCCTCTACAAGGCACTGCTATTCATGGGCGCAGGAGCGGTGATCCACGTGACCGGCCGCCGCAAGCTCACCGAACTTGGCGGGCTCTACAGGACCATGCCGATAACGGTGGCGCTCTATATGGTCGGCGCCTTCGCAATCTCGGCGTTTCCGTTCTTCTCAGGCTTTGTCACCAAATCGATGGTGATTGCCGCCGCCGGACAGGATCATCGGGCGCTGGTGGTGGTGGCGTTGACGATGGCGTCGTCGGGGACGTTCCTGCACACGGGCCTGAAGCTCCCGTATTACATGTTTTTCGGCGTGGACCGGAAACTGGAGGCGCGGGAGCCGCCGCGCAACATGCTGGTTGCGATGGGCATGGCGGCGGTGCTCTGCATTGCGATCGGGGTATTCCCGCAGCCGCTTTACGCTCTCCTTCCCTATTCGGTCGACTTCGAACCCTATACGGGCGTCCATCTCACCGAGAGCCTCAGCTTGTTGATGTTCACCGCACTGGGATTCGTGCTGTTCCTCAGGGCGCTCGACCCCGAGAACACGATCAGCATCGACACCGACTGGTTCTACCGCAAGGGCGCGCGGCTCTTCATGTGGTTCGCCGAAAAACCGCTGGCGCGCTATGAGAAGGCGGTAAGCAACGTGTCCGAGACAGCCGCACTACCCTTCCTGCATGGGACGGCACGGGCGGGACTGTGGATCGATCTCACCGGCGTGGACGCCGTCGTGAACGGCGTCGCCCGCTCGATCCTGCGCGGCGGCGGGCGGCTCCGGCGGCTCCAGACCGGCGTCGTGACCCATTACGCGCTGGCGATGATCGCTGGTGTGATCGCAGCCGCCGTGGTCTTCGCCGTAGTATGGCGGTAGGGGGCGCGATGGGATTGCCGCTTCTGAGCTTCATAATTTTCACGCCCGTCGCCGGGGCAGCGGTTCTGATGTTTCTCCGCGGCGACGATGCGGTGCGCTGGACAGCGCTGGGTGTCACAATCCTCGACCTCGCCCTCTGCATCGCCATGCTGGCCGGATTCGACACCACGACCCACGAGATGCAGTTCACAGAGAAGCGCTCTTGGGTGCCCGCGCTCGGGATCACTTATGCGCTTGGTATCGACGGGATAAGCGCGCTCTTCGTGTTCCTGACCGCGTTGCTGGGTTCGATCTGTGTGCTCGCCTCGTGGGTTGCGATCGACCGCAAGGTGAAGGCGTTCATGGTCAGTCTGCTCTCCATGCAGGCGCTGATGCTGGGGGTGTTCTGCGCGCTCGACCTGTTCCTGTTCTACGTTTTCTGGGAAGCGATGCTGATCCCGATGTACCTGATCATCGGCGTCTGGGGCGGCGACGGCCGGATCTATGCGGCGTTCAAGTTCTTCCTCTACACTCTGGCGGGCAGTGTCCTGTTCCTGGTCGGTGTCATCGTGCTCTATTTCAACGGCGGCGAGACCTTCGACATCCTCGCCCTCACTGCACAGGATTTGCCATTCCGGGTCCAATCCTGGCTGTTCTTCGCCTTCCTGATCGCCTTCGCGGTCAAGGTGCCGATGGTCCCGGTCCATACCTGGCTGCCGGACGCCCATGTACAAGCGCCGACCGCGGGCAGCATCATCCTCGCGGGCGTACTCCTGAAGATGGGCGCCTATGGGTTCCTGCGGTTCTCGCTGCCGATGCTGCCAGAGGCGTCGGTATATTATTCGACACCGATGCTTTCGCTTTCAGCGCTTGCGATCGTCTATGGCGGGTTGCTCGCGCTGGCACAGGACGATCTGAAGAAACTGGTGGCCTATTCCAGCGTCAGCCACATGGGCTTCGTGACCATGGGGATATTTGCGCTGAACCTCCGCGGGCTCCAAGGAGGTATCCTGCAAATGTTCAATCATGGCGTGACGACGGGCGCGTTGTTCCTGTTCGTCGGCTTGATTTACGAGCGGACCCATACCCGCAGCATCGCTGATTATGGCGGGCTGATGAAGGCAGCACCCGTCTATACCGCGTTTCTTGCGCTGTTTACTCTGTCGTCGATGGCGCTGCCGGGAACGAATTCGTTCGTCGGCGAGTTGCTGGTCCTGTCGGGCGGGTTTGCGGCCAACCTGGCCATCGGCGCGGCCGCCGTTGTGGGCGCGTTGCTTGGCGCGGCCTATCTGCTTGGCATGTATAGGAAAGTCGCGCTTGGTCCGGCCAGCGTCAGCGTCCGGTTCAAGATACGCGACGTGAACGCCCGCGAGCTGGCAGCGACCCTGCCGCTGGCCGTCTTCGTGCTGTGGGTCGGGCTCTATCCGAAGCCCTTTCTCAATATCATGGACGCTTCGGTGGAACATCTGCTGGTGCAGGTGCATGCCAAGGGGAGCGGCCAATGATCGTCGCCGCACTTTTCCAGTCGGCCCTCGCAAGCCTGCCCGAGATCGTGGTGATTACTGGAGCCTGCATCCTGCTGATCCTGGGACAGTTTTTGCGCAAGGGGCAGAAGTATTTCCTTGTCTGGGCTTCCGTCACGGTCGTGCTGATTGCCGCCTTGGCGACACTGATGCTGGCGGGAGAAGTGCGGCCGGCCTATACTGGCATGTTCATCGCCGACCGCTTCGCGGTCTTCTTCAAGTTCGTGTTCTACATAGCCACCATTCTGACATTCCTGCTTTCGCGGAAATATGCCGAAATCGAAGGGATCGGGAGCAGCGAATACTATGTCCTGCTGCTTTTCGCCCTTTCGGGAATGATGATCATGGCCTCGGCGACCGATCTCCTCTCGATCTACGTGGGCCTCGAGTTGATGGTGCTTTGCACCTACGTGCTGACCGGATTTCTGCGGCGTGAGCGGCGATCGAACGAAGCGGCGCTGAAATACGCAATCCTTGGTGCGGTCTCGACCGGAATTTTCCTCTACGGCGTTTCGCTGGTCTACGGGCTCACCGGCACGACGCAATTGGACGGTATGGCTGCGGCCGTGACCGGCGCTCCGCGCGACCCCGGCTTGCTGCTGGCGGTGGTCTTCATCGTCGCGGGGCTGGTCTTCAAGGTCGGTGCGGTGCCGTTCCACATGTGGGTGCCGGACGTCTATGAAGGCGCGCCGACGACGATTACCGCCTTCATGTCCGTGGGGCCTAAGGCGGCGGGGTTCGCGGTGATCCTGCGGGTGTTCCTCAACCCTCTGGTCGCAACCTCCAACGTTTGGATCATCGTCGCGGTCATTGCTGTGGTGACGATGGCGCTCGGGAGTTTCGTTGCACTGGTGCAGGATAATTTCAAGCGCCTGCTGGCCTATTCCAGCATCGCCCATGCCGGGTTCGCTCTTTTCGGCGTGGTGGCCGGCGGGGCGGACGGGATCGCCAGCGTGATGATCTATCTGCTGATCTACTCGCTCATGAATCTCGGCATTTTCGGCATCGTCATCGTGATGCGGAACGGCGATTTTTCCGGCGAGGTTATCGAAGACTATGCGGGTCTCGCCAAGTTGCATCCGGGGCTGGCACTTCTGATGCTGCTCTATCTGTTCTCGCTGGCCGGCATTCCGCCAACGGCCGGGTTCTTCGCCAAGTTCTACGTGCTGGTGGCGCTCGTCGAGCGAGGGTTCGTCATCCTGGCGGTGATCGCAGTGCTGCTGAGTGCTGTTGCCGCCTACTTTTATATCCGCATCGTCATGGTGATCTACATGCGCGAGCCGGAAAGGACGTTCGACCCGGCGCTGACGCCCTTGGTGCGCGCGACGCTCGCCTTCACTGCTGCCGGCACCATCGGCATCGGCCTGTTTCCCGCATGGTTTTTAAGACTTGCCCAGCATTCCGTGTTGGCGGCTGACCGATTGAATTTGCAATGATCTGTCCGACGGAATAAACTCAAAGCTCAAGAAAGGATTGCCCAAGTTGCTTCCCGGGGCGACCGCATTACGGTCCTGAACAGGACGGTCGCGGCCTGAGGAAAGCTCTCAGTGGGTAACCGGTGCAGTGCGATATGGCTGCGATGGAATTCTTGCCGGTTCTTTTTATGATCGTCGGAGTCGTTCTGGTGACGGGGGCGACGCTTCTTGTCTCCTCGCTGCTGCGTCCGTCCAATCCCTATCCCGAAAAGAACATGCCCTATGAGTGCGGCATGGACGCCGCGGGTGAGGCCGCCGCGGGGCGCTTCAGAGTGCCGTTTTTTATCCTTGCGATCCTGCTGGTCGTCTTCGATGTCGAGACGATGTTCCTCTTTCCCTGGGCCGTCGTCCTGAAAGACATCGGGCTGGTCGGCTTTGTCGAGATGTTCGTCTTCATATTGCTGCTTCTTGTGGGCTTCGCCTACGCCTGGCTGAAGGGAGCACTCGAATGGGAGGCGTAAACAACGCGATCCGCGACAGCGTGCTGTTCACCACGGCCGAGAGCGTTATCAACTGGAGCCGAAGCTCGGCGCTGTGGCCCGAAACTTTCGGAATTGCCTGCTGCGCCATCGAGATGATCTCGGCGGGGTGCGCCCGCTATGATCTCGACCGGTTCGGCGTGGTGTTCCGGCCATCGCCCCGCCAGTCCGATGTGATGATCATCGCCGGCACAGTAACGCGGAAGTTCGCGCCCGTGGTGCGCCGCCTGTATGACCAGATGCCGGAGCCCCGCTGGGTCATCGCCATGGGCACCTGCGCTATCTCGGGCGGGGTCTACAACACCTACGCGGTGGTGCAGGGAGCGGAGACCTTCGTGCCGGTGGACGTGCATGTGCCCGGCTGCCCGCCGCGGCCCGAGGCGCTGATGCATGGATTCCTGCTACTTCAGGAGAAGATCAAAAAATCCCGAGCACTGGCCGGGACTCCTCTGGATCGGGTTGCAGCGTCATGAGTGTGGAGACGCCCCTCATCCGCACTACGATCACGGAGCGTTTCGGCGAGGCAATCGACGATCTTGGCTTCGCGCATGGTGTACATGCCTTCGCCGCTCCGCCTGACATGATCGTCGAGCTTTGCCGGTTTCTGAAGGAACACCCGGCGTTGCGGTTCAACTTCCTGTCGGACATCTGCGGGGTCGATCATTATCCTGAGATGCCACGCTACGAGACGGTGTACCACCTCTATTCGCTACCGAACAAATGGCGCGTTCGCATCAAATGCCGCCTCGCCGATCCGCCGCGGGTCCCGTCGGTGACGGGGGTCTGGCGAACCGCCAATTGGCATGAGCGCGAAGCCTGGGACATGTACGGGATCAGGTTCGAGGGCCACCCCGATTTGCGCCGGATCTACATGTGGGAAGGGTTCGAGGGCTTCCCGCAGCGCAAGGATTTTCCGCTCCGTGGTTACAAGGACAAGCTGAACCCGTTTGGCGCCGAAGGCACGCCGCCGACGCAGCCCGACCTCGCCACCAAGAACATTCCATAAGGGAGGCCGCTCCACGCCGGAAACTTAAAATGACCGAAGTCACCGAACTGATCAGCCCGCAAGGCGAAGCGTTCGACACCAAGGAGGTGCTTCTCAATCTCGGCCCCCAGCACCCCAGCACGCATGGGGTTCTTCGGCTCGTCCTCGAATTGGACGGTGAGTACGTCAAGCGCGTGGATCCACACATCGGCTACCTCCATCGCGGCACTGAAAAACTGGCGGAGAGCTTCACCTACACCCAGATTTTTCCGCTCACCGACCGGCTCGACTACCTCTGTCCACCGTCGAACAACCTCGCCTTCGCGCTGGCGGTGGAGAAACTCCTCGGCATAGAAGCACCGATTCGCGCACAATATATCCGCGTGATGATGGCCGAGCTGGCGCGGATCTCCGGCCATGTCTTGATCACCGGCGCGCTGCCGATGGACCTCGGCGCCATGACCGCCTTGCTTTACGCCATGCGGGAGCGTGAAATGATCATGGATCTCCTGGAAATGATCAGCGGTGCGCGCATGCACACGTCCTTCTGCAGGGTCGGCGGAGTGCGCGAGGATCTGCCTGACGGTTTCCTTCCCAAGATCAGGGAGTTCTGCGACATCTTCCCGAACCGGATCCGCGACTATGAGCGGTTGCTCGAAAACAACCGGGTATTCCTGAAGCGCACGCAGGGGATCGGCGTAATCTCCGCCGAGGACGCCATCGATCTCGGACTGAGCGGCCCGAACCTGCGCGCCTCGGGCGTCGACTGGGACATCCGCCGCGACGAGCCCTATGAGATTTACGACCGGCTCGACTTCAATGTCATCACCCGCGACGAGGGCGACTGCTATGCACGCTGGCAATGCCGCGTCGAGGAGATGCGCGAGAGCATCCGGATCATCGAGCAATGCCTCGACCAGATGCCCGAAGGGCCGTTCCAGATCGACATGCCAACAATCGCCTTCCCGGTGGACAAGGAGAAGGTGCATTGCTCGATGGAAGCACTGATCCAGCATTTCGACCTGTCGGCCTATGGCTTCAAGGTGCCGAAGGGCGAGGTCTATTCGGCGATCGAGGCGCCAAAGGGCGAGCTCGGCTTCTACATCATCAGCGACGGGTCGCCAAAACCATTCCGCATGAAGGTGCGGGCACCCTCGTTCGTCAACCTTCAGGGACTGTTCGGGGTGACCAACGCCCGCTATCTGGCCGACATGATCGCCGTGCTCGGCAGTCTCGACCCGGTGATGGCGGAGGTGGACAAGTAGCAGGGATTTGAATGCAATGACCATGCGCGAAAAGATAAAAGAGGCAGCGGCGCGGTATCCCGACCAGCGCTCTGCGATCATGCCCGCGCTTCTGATCGCGCAGAGGGAGCATGGCCATCTGCCTGGTCAGGTGCTGGAAGAAGTCGCCGACACTCTCGGAGTCGAACGGATCTGGGTCTACGAGCTGGCGACCTTTTATACGCTCTTCCATACCGAGCCGGTGGGCATGTTCCACCTGCAACTCTGCGACAATGTTTCCTGCATGCTGTGCGGAGCCGAGGACCTGCTGAAGCATCTGGAAACGGCGCTGGCGATCAGCAAGGGCGACACCACGCCGGACGGGCTGTTCACGCTTTCCTCCGTCGAGTGCCTCGGTGCCTGCGAGATGGCTCCGGTGATGCAGGTCGGCGACGATTACCACGGCGCCCTTGATGTCGCGAGTATCGACGCGCTTCTTGACAGGTTGCGGACTGAGGCGGGGCAAGCGACAGGTGTCGATCTCGCCGCCACACCGCCCGGAGAGTAGCGCCATGTTCGAGCCGGTTCTTCTCAAGAACATCGACGTGCCGGACAGTCATTTGCTGTCAACCTACGAAGCCGGCGGAGGCTACCAGGCGCTGGCCAAGGTGCTGCGCGAATACACGCCTGACGAGGTCGTCGAGCTTGTCAAACGGTCCAATCTGCGCGGTCGAGGCGGCGCCGGATTCCCGACCGGCATGAAATGGAGTTTCGTGCCGAAGCAGGTCGACAAGCCGAAATATCTTTGCTGCAACGCCGATGAGGGCGAGCCAGGCACCTTCAAGGACCGGATCATCATGGAGCGCGATCCGCATCAACTCATCGAGGGGCTGGCGGTAAGCGCCTATGCGATTGGAGCCAAAACCGCCTATGTCTACATCCGCGGAGAATATGTGACGGCGATCCGTCGCCTTGAGGAGGCGATCGCCGAGGCACACGAAAAGGGTTATCTGGGATCGCGCATTCTAGGCTCGGATTTCAATTTCACCGTCCACATCCACTGCGGCGCCGGCGCCTATATCTGTGGCGAGGAGACCGCGATGCTCGAGTCCCTCGAGGGCAAGCGGGCGCAGCCGCGATTGAAGCCGCCCTTTCCGGCCGTGGCCGGGCTCTACGCCAGCCCCACAGTCATCAACAATGTCGAGACGCTCGCTTGCGTGCCGCATATCGTTGTGCGGGGGCCGGACTGGTTTCGGGACATCGGCCCGGACAAGAGCCCCGGCCCGAAGCTCTACTGCGTCAGCGGGCAGGTGCACAAACCCGGCCTCTACGAGTTGCCGATGGGCATACCGCTGCGCGAACTGGTCGATCACGCCGGCGGCCCGCTGCCGGGACGCAAGATCAAGGCGGTGATCCCGGGCGGGGTCTCAGCGCCGGTCATCCCGGAGCACGGGCTGGACGTGGGGATGGATTTCGACTCGCTGACTGCTGCCGGCTCGATGCTCGGTTCGGCCGGGGTGATCGTGATCGACGACACCACCTGCATGGTCAAGGTTGCCACCCGGATCATCGAATTCTTCCACCATGAGTCCTGCGGCAAGTGCACGCCATGCCGGGAAGGACTGAACTGGGTCGTGAAGGTCCTGCGCCGGATTGAGGCGGGGGATGGCGCACCCGGCGATCTGGAGCAGCTGGAGATGCTCTGCAAGGGCATTTTCGGCAATACGTTTTGTGCCTTGGGGGACGGCGCAGCGATGGGATTGCGGGCGGCGCTCGCGCATTTCCGCGATGAATTCGTCGCCCATATCGAGGAGCGGAGGTGCCCGTTTCACTGAAGGCGTGCGCCGGGATAGGACTGCGAGGAAGTATGGTTAGCATTGTGGTCAATGAACAAACTCTGGAAGTGGAAGCTGGCTCGACAGTGCTGCAGGCCGCCGAGCGTTTGGGCGTCGACATCCCGACCTTCTGCTATATGAAACGGCTGCCGGCGCTGGCCTCATGCCGCATGTGTCTGGTGGAGATCCAGGGGCTGCGGCGGCTGCAGCCGTCCTGCGCCACCGCGGTCACCGACGGTATGGTGGTGCGGACGAACACGCCTCTGATCGAGGAAACGCGCTCTTCCATGCTCGACATGCTGCTCGCCAACCACCCCCTCGACTGCCCGATCTGTGACAAGGGCGGCGAATGCGAGCTTCAGAACCAGGTGATGGCTTACGGGCCTCGCGAGAGCCAATTCCGCGATGACAAACGTGTGTTCCACTCCGAGGACATTCGTCTGAGCCCGGTCATCATCATGAACGTCAACCGCTGCATCCAGTGCCAGCGCTGCGTCCGGATGTGTGAGGAGGTCGTCGGCGCGGTGGCGCTGGGCACCGTCGAAAAAGGCATGGATACCGCCGTCACCGGCTTCGAGGGCAGTCTGGCAAGTTGCGACCAGTGCGGCAATTGCGTCGAGGTCTGCCCGGTCGGCGCGCTGATGAGCTTCCCCTATCGCTACAAGGCGCGCCCCTGGGATCTCATAGAGACCGACACGGTCTGCCCGCATTGTGGCACCGGTTGCCAGCTGACGGTGGGCACGCGCAAGGGCGAGTTCATGCGGGTGCGCTCGAAGTGGGACGAAGGTGTCAACCACGAAACGCTCTGCGTGCGAGGACGCTTCGGCCTCGATTTCGTTGCAAGCCGGGACCGGATCAAGCAGCCAATGATCCGTCACGATGGCGCCCTGGTTCCGGTTTCCTGGGACGAAGCGGGGGACTATCTGCGCCGGCGACTGTTGGCCGTCGAGAGCAAGGATGCCGGCGGGCTGGCCTCACCTCGCCTGCCCAACGAAGTACTTTATCAGTTCCAGAAGCTGATGCGAACAGTATTTCGGACCAACAACATTGATTGTTCGTCACGCTGGGCCGCGCCCTTCGATACGCTCGGCCCGCTATTGGGAACTTTCTACAGCCGCACGCCGCTGGACGACCTAATCGGCAACGACTGCGTGCTCGTCGTCGGAGGCAATATAACCGAGGAGAACCCGGTCACCGAATACCTGCTGCGGGACAGCGCGCGGCGGCGGCAGACCGGATTGCTCATGCTATCGGCGCGGCCATCGCGTCTGGACGCCGATGCCAGGGTGGTGGTTCGTGTGCCTCCGGGCGGAGAAGCGGCGAGCCTTGCGGCGGTGGTGGCCGGTCTCGTGGCGGCCGCTGGTCAGGCCTTGCCGGGCGGCGCTGTTGCGGACATCGATGCGGCAATCGGCAGGCCAGCGGCGGGCGCCGGCAGTGACGGGCCGGATCGCCTGGCCGCCGCGCTCACGGAAGGCCGCAGCGTCACCGTGCTTGTCAGCGTCGACCTCCTGAGATCACCCGAAGCGCGTGCGACGCTGCAGCAGCTCAACAACCTGCTGCACGTTCTCCGCCTGCTAGGCAAGGGCCCGGCGATGCAGTTTCTCTTCGACCGTGCCAACCAGATGGGCGCCTGGGACATGGGGGTCCTGCCGGCGGCTCTGCCGGGGCTGCGGGCGGTCGCCGATGACGCGGGGCGCGCAACTCTTGCACGAAACTGGAGCGCCGAAATCCCATCTGAATCCGGCGCGGATCTCGACGCCATGCTGGAGCTCTGCGTCGGTGGGCGGATGGGCGCGCTCTACATCGTCGGAACCGACCCCCTGGTCGCCTATCCCGACCGGGACTTTGTGACGCGGGCGCTTGGCGCCGCCGATCTCCTGATCGTGCAGGACGCGTTCCTCACGGATACGGCGGCCATGGCCGAGGTCGTCTTGCCCGCGTCGGGCTACGGCGAGGAATCCGGAACGTTCACCAACAACGAGGGCCGGATCCAGAATGTTCGCAAATTCCGTGAGCCCGTTTTCGAGGCGCGAAGCAATCTGGCGATTGTCGACTTCGTCGCGGCGCTACGCAACCAGGCGCTGCGGCCATCGACGCAAGCTGAAATTTTCGACGAGATTGCCCGGCTGGTTCCGGCCTATCAGGGGTTGACGCAGGACGGGCTTGGCGTCGACGGCGCATTCACCAAGGCGGTGCCAACATTACCGGCTGGCCTGTCCCTTGCGCCGCCGCCCGTTCCAACAGCAGCCGACCGGCTCATGCTGATCACTGGCGACTGCCTGTTCCACAACGGATATCTTTCCGAACGGTCGGACATCCTGAACACAGTCGCCAACGATCCCTATGTCGCGATGAGCGCGCAGGATACCGCGGAGCTTGGCCTTTCGGATGGCGATCTGGTAATCGTGCGTTCCGGCCGAGGTGAACTGACGGCGCAGCTCAAGGTCGACAGGCGGTTTCCAAAGGGCCTCGTCTTCGTTCCGGAAAACTATAGAGCCTTGCGTCTCAACAGCCTGCTGCGGCGGGGCGAATATCCGTGCGCGGTGGAAGTCCAGAAGGCGCATGCCACTCTTGAGGTCGACCGCCCAAGCCGGATCTGGCGTGGGATCTGAAGATTTGGGGTCGGGGCACCGCAAGGCTCCGCAGCAAGCTGCCCGGCCCGGCGTCTTCACATCGAGTTGGCGACGTCAGTGATACCTGGTCCCGCATATGTAATCCTGCAGATCCTGCTCTGTACGCTGCGCTTCGTCGAGCCTGTGTTTAACCACGTCGCCGATGCTGACCACGCCGACAACGTCGCCTCCATCCGTGACCAGCACATGGCGCGTACGCCGCTGGGTCATGATCCCCATCGCGACGGGCAGCAAATCCTGTGTCGAACACGTCGCCACATTGCGGTTCATGATGTCCGCGGCCCGCTTTGCCGCCGCCTCGGCCCCGTATTCCGCCACCGCATTGCAGCAGTCCCGCTCAGACAGCGTACCGAGGTATTTGCCGTTCGATCGGCTGACGACGACGAAGCCGATATTGTTGTCTCGAAACAGCCGCAGTACCTCCACCATCGTTTGATCGGGAGCAACTGCGATGACACCGACACCCTTGTTTTTCATGATTTCACCGACAAACATCTAAGCCTCCTTCCGAGCGCTTCGGTTTGACAGCTGGCGCGCTTTCATGTTCGCCGGATATTCCGCCACCAGTTGTAGCCCTGCGTCTCTTTCGTCTCGACAAGTACGTCCTTCTTCGTATTCAGGCGCGCGGCAACCACGCCGCCGCCGGTTGCCGCCTTACCCGGCTTGGCGAGCAGATCATCGCACCCGATCACCAGGTCAGCTGAGGAAAAACTCGAGAATTCGTATTGTTGGCCAAGCGCGATCGCGTCCGCCGGGCAGGCGTCCTCGCACAGCCCGCAGAACAGGCAGCGGGCCGTGTCGATCTCGAATTTGGCCGGGTGCCGCTTGCCCTTCTCGTCCTCGTAGGGGACGACTTCGATACAGTCGCAGGGACAGATCCGCGCGCAGAGTTCGCAGGCCACGCACTTGATCTCGCCCTCTTCATCACGCGTCAGGAAGTGATGCCCGCGATAGCGGGAGTAGGGTAGCCACTTTTCCTTGTCCGGATACTGCATGGTCACGGATCTGGAGAACATGTAGCCGAAGGTCAGAGCCAAGGCGCTCGCCAGATCGGCAAAGAACGCCCAACCAATCCATGTTCCAACTCTGTCCTGCGCGCGCGACATCGCCGCCTCGCTACGGAGCCGCTACGGCTCCTAAAAGTACACCGGTTATAATTATGTTCGCCATTGAAAGAGGAAGCAAGACTTTCCATCCGATCGCCATCAGTTGGTCGTAGCGGTAGCGGGGGAAAGTGAAGCGGAACCAGATAAACACGTAGACGAAGAACGCGATCTTGAGCACAAACCACAGGAGCGGTGGCAAGGGAATCAGAACTCCGTTCCAACCGCCGAAGAACAGGATCACCACCAGGACCGACACAAGCAATACGATGGCATATTCGCTGACCATGAAGAAGGCAAAGCGGATACCGCTGTATTCGGTATGGAACCCGGCCCCCAGATCACCCTCCGCCTCCGCCAGGTCGAAGGGTATGCGCTGCGCTTCGGCGAGCCCGGCGACGAAGAACACGAAGAATCCGACCGGCTGGTAGACGATGTTCCAGACATCGGCCTGCGCCCGCACGATCTCGAGCAGGCTCATGGATTGCGCCAGCATGACCACGCCGATGACCGCGAACCCCATCGGGATCTCGTAGCTGATCATCTGCGCGCAGGTCCTGAGGCTGCCCAGAACAGCGTATTTGCTGTTGGAGGCCCAGCCGCCGAAGATCACGCCATAAACCTCGATCCCGATCACCGAGAAAACAAAAAGGAGCGCCACATTCATGTTGGAGACGTAGAGCGTGATCTCGTGGCCGAGGACCGAGATAGTTTCGCCGAAGGGGATCGCGACGAACACCACAAAGGGCGGGGCGAGCGCCAGGATTGGCGCCAGTTTGAACAGGAACCGGTCGGCCTCGGCCGGGATGTGATCCTCTTTGGTCAGGAGCTTGATTCCGTCCGCCACCGGCTGCAACAGCCCGTGCCATCCCACGCGCATCGGCCCCATCCGCTGCTGCATGTGCCCGGCGATCTTGCGTTCCAGCCAGGTTAGCGGCAAGGGTAGCAACAGCAGGATCGCAATCAGGAACGCGACCTTCAAGACGATCAGGCCAAGGGCGACGATAAGTTCCATGATCCCGGCTACTTATTCATCGGGTTGAAGCGCACGACCGGACTTTGGCTCCGGCTATACAATGAACACTGCGCGCTTGTCAGACTATATGGTACAACGGCGACGCACCTCATACAATGCCGACGCAGTTATGTCGTCGCTGGCTATGATGTGTCCAGGCTCAGGACGTTTTGAGACGAGTGGCTCGCTGTGCAAGATGAAAGCTTCGCGTTTCCGCCGGTTGCACCGCGCCATTTGCGTATCAAAAGCCGCCGAGGCTCTCATCGCTGCCGGATGAAAGTTCCGTGGCAGGCCAGCTGGCGTCCGGGGAGCTGGACACCCAGCAGAAACGCAAAAAGCTCCTCGACGCTTACGCGGAGGAGCTTTCTGTTAAGCGACTTGAATGGCAAAATATTCAAGTGTGTATCTGGTTGCGGGGGCAGGATTTGAACCTGCGGCCTTCAGGTTATGAGCCTGACGAGCTACCGGGCTGCTCCACCCCGCGCCTAGCGCAAATCCCGAAGGGATTTGTCGCGTCTGAGTAAACGCCTTTGGCGGTTTACGCATACTGCCCGAGCAAATTGCTTTTGCAATTTGTCTCGTGTTTTCCTACCGATGCATTCTAACACAAAAGGCCGCTTTGTGAGCGGCCCTTTTGTTCGGCATGGGCCGTAGAGTTTGTGATGAGAAGATTGTTTTACATCAGTTGCGTTTTGCAGACCTGGCAGCGACCTACTCTCCCGCGTCTTAAGACGAAGTACCATGGGCGCAGGGGCGTTTCACGGCCGTGTTCGGAAAGGGAACGGGTGCAGCCACCCCGCCATAACCACCAGGTCGGCAAAGCGCAACTTTGTTGTTTTGAGAAGCTGGTTCACTGAGTGACTAGTGATTAGTGACTAGTCGGTAGTGGTTTGTTTTTGAACACGTCTTTTGAGGCTTGTGAGGGCAGATGCGAGAGTTTTCACCACTCACTACTGCCTATTCACTACTCACTTCATCGATCCGGACGACCGCTTTTGCGGTCGCCGGGAGATGAGCATAGTCAATGAGA
>NZ_MRDM01000017.1 GCF_002008165.1 Rhizobium laguerreae | reverse complement strand
GTGAGTGGGCTTATAGAACTAACCCTCATAAACAGTCAACACACCCAACCAAAGTTTTTTGACATTTTTGTAACAGGTTGATTCGGCTGGCATTTTTGTCGGTCGCTATTATCCACAGGGCGCCCTTTCGGGACGAATTCCCGAAAATTCCTTTACCAGCTGGTCAAAAATCCATAGGAACGCTGTTCTCAACGACCGAAATATAGCGAGAAAACAGGATCTTGCGCGAAATTATGGTTAACGGAGGATTAAAGCGCCTCCGACCGGCAAGCTTTAAATTTCCGTCACAAATCAGCGGCTGAGATTTCGGAACCTATCACCGAGTTGGGTGTTGTCTTTCCCATTGAAGGAAGGAGACCAAACATGGCTGCCAATACCGATGATATCAGAGCATCTGTCAGCAAGGACATCGCCGCACTCCAGCAGGAAGTCTCGCGCCTGCAGAAGATGATTTCCGCTCAAGGCGCCGAAGCCTATTACGAAGTGCGCGGCCGCGCCGGCAAGGCTTATGACGAAGCCCTGCCCCGGGCAAAAAACGCCGTCGCCCAGATCCGGGCCGAAGGTGTGGCTGCCGCCGACGCAGCCCGCGAGCATCCGACCGCAACAACCACGGCTCTGGTGCTTGCAGGCGCCATTGGCTTTCTTGCCGGATACCTGCTTTCCGGCAGTTCGCAGCCGCAGCCTCGCCATTGGTGGCGCTGAACACGCCATATCCACCCATAAACCAGTTTTTTACGCACCCGCCGATCCGTTTTTCGGCAGGGTGCGTAAATGCTTATGTCTTAGAAAAACCAATTTTTAATGCCAGCTATGGGAACATAAAAAACGAAGGGAGGACTACCATGGAAAACAAGAGGGCCAACTGCATTATCGAAGTCAGTGTCGACAGCGCCGATGGCCGCTATGCGGTCGGCATCATGAATATGCGCCAGGCACTCGATCTGCCGGAAATGCCTAGTCTGTCCTACACCCATCCGGACCCGGTCAAGGCCGCCGCCGGTATCGTCGTCAGCCGCAAGGAACTGGCCGGCTTCATGGCTTGCCGCTGAGGCAGCGCCACCCTAACAAAGCCGCGACGGCGCTTTATCCACGCGCTGAGCCCTTTTTGTAGCGCCTGTTATTCCCCTCGTTTTTTATTCACGCTGCTGGCATCCTTCTGTCGATCATGCCAAGAAAACGGCATCAAAAGCAGGATAAGGATGGCAAATGAGGGAGCGGCGCTCACCGCACAAGACGCGTGAACGGACAAAGCCCGCCGACAACGCCGCGGCCAAAAGGGTTACCCTTCCCCGTGCCCTTTCCAAGCTCGGTTATTGCTCCCGCACGCAGGCCGAACGCCTGATCGCCGAAAATCGTGTTGCGGTTGACGGTCGTATCGTCAACGATACCTCCGCATGGGTCGATCTTGCCACGGCAAGCATCAGCATCGACGGCCTTGTCATCGCGGCCGAAGCGAAAATCTATCTGATGCTCAACAAGCCTCGCGGTCTTGTCACCACCCGCCACGATCCCGAAGGCCGGCCGACGGTCTATGATTGCCTGAGGGATTTCGACATCCCACATCTCTCTCCGGTCGGCCGGCTCGACAAGGCAAGCGAGGGCCTGCTGCTTTTCACCAACGACACCGAATTCGCCCAGATCCTGCTCGACCCGGTCACGCATGTGACGAAGACCTATCATGTCCAGATCGACCGCATCATGGATGACGAGGACATTGTCGCCATAACATCGGGCATCCGCCACGACGGCGAGTTGCTGACGGCGACCGCCGCGCGGCGCCTGCGCCAGGGCGATAGGAATTCATGGATCGAGGTCGAGCTCGACGAGGGCCGCAACCGCCAGATCCGCCGCATGCTGGAGGCGCTCGGCACCGAATGCCTGCGCCTCGTGCGCGTCGCAATCGGCGGGCTCGAACTCGGCGAACTGCCGAAAGGCGCCGTGCGTGCGCTGACCGAACCGGAATTGCAGGCACTGCGCCGGAAAACCGGCATGGAAAGGACGAGACGCAATTGACTGGTGTGACGGAGATGGCGCTGCACGATTTCTGGCAGGAGCTTCACCCGCCCGGCACCTTTGCCGGCGATGGGGAATTTACCTCCTTCTATGTCGCCGTGCTCGAAGATGGCCGTCAGCTACGCCTGCCGATCCGCGAGCTGGCGGATGGCGATCACGCCCTCGCCTCGCTGATCGTCAACCAGGCGAGCTTCCTCGTGCTCGATGCGCTCGCCGAAAGCCTCGCCGAAAAGATCAGGCCCATGCGCATCGACGTCGTCGCCGGCCTGCCGACGCTCGGCCTGACGCTGGCCGCTGCCGTGGCGCAGAAGCTCGGCCATAGCCGATACGTTCCGCTCGGCACCTCGCGCAAATTCTGGTATCGCGACGAGCTCTCCGTCGCCCTGTCTTCGATCACCACGCCGACACAGCAGAAACGTCTCTATATCGATCCGCGCATGCTGCCGCTGCTGCAGGGACGACGCGTCGCACTCATCGATGACGTCATTTCCAGCGGCGCCTCGATCGTCGCGGGTCTTCATCTGCTGACAGGCTGCGGCATCGAACCCGTCGTCATCGGTGCCGCCATGCTACAATCGGAGCGCTGGCGCGAAAGCCTCGCAGCCGCCGGACCGCAATGGAGCGCTCGCACCATCGGCGTCTTCGCGACCCCCATTCTGGAGCGGAATGCCAGAGGCCGGTGGCAAGCACCACCAGCCTGACGCGAGATATGAGGATTGTTCAATCTTTGCCTGAAGGCGCCTCTGTACAGCGCATGAGGAACGATTACAGTCCCGCCTGATCGATGAAACAACGGACCCGCCCATGTCGTTCGAGCAAGCATCCCTGCTGATCCTTCTGCTGGCGATGCTCATTCTCTTCTCGCTCGATCGCATCCGCATCGAGGTGGTCTCGATCGCCGGCCTGCTTGGCGGCTATGCGCTCGGCCTTTATCCCGCCGAGCAGATCTTCACGGGCTTCGCCAGTCCCGTCGTCATCACCGTCGTCGAGATCCTGCTGATCGTCCAGGTGCTGGCGCGCGCTAGGCTCTTCGACAGTCTCGCCGCCCGTTTCGCGGCCGCAAGACCCTCGGACTTCAGGGTTATCTGCGGCACTTCCGCGCTCGCCGGCTTCATGTCCATCTTCATGAACAATATCGGCGCCTTTGCGATCACCTTGCCGGTCGCGCTACGCTTGGGCACGGTCCTGACGATCCCCCGCCGCCAGCTCGTCATGCCGGTCTCGTTCGCGGCTCTGCTCGGCGGCCTCGTTTCGCTGATCGGCACGCCGGCCAACCTGCTCGTCAGCGATGCACTCGCCAAAGCGACCGGAACCGGCTTTCACTTCTTCGATTTCACCTATGTCGGCCTGCCGGTGGCCATCGCCGGCATTTTGCTCATCGCCTTTCGCGTGCAGCACCTGTTTCCGGAACCGGACGAAACACCCGCAACAATCTCCACGGCGGCGCGGCGCATCGTCGTCGAGCGTCGCATCCCTGACGTCTCACCGCTGATCGGCGTGCGGCTTTCCGATTGCCTGGCACGGTTCGCCATCAAGCCGTACGCGCTGATCCGTGACGACAACTTCGCGTTCGGTCCGCTCGACCAGTTAATGATCGAACCCGGCGACGTACTGCTTGCCGAGGGCGCCGATGCGACCTTTGCCGATCTTGCCGCCACACGGGCGCTGATGGCCGACGCCCACGCGCTTGGTCTGCAGCCGGATTTCACCCGTATCGAAGCCGTGGTCATGCCGGAAAGCACGCTGGTCGGTTCGCGCGTCCGCTCACTTGAAGTCTTCCATTCTCGCGGCGTTGCTGTCACCGCCCTTTCCATGCGCGCGCCACGCATCGAGGGCCGCTTCCTCGACCTGCAATTGTCGATCGGCGATATATTGACGCTGGAGGGGCCCCGCATTGCCATCGGCGAAGCGTTGGAGGAAAGCGAGTGCCTGCCGCTCGCCTCGACAGCGCAGAGCGAACCGGCGCTCCTATCCTGGCGGCCCTTCGCGCTCTTTGCCTGCGGCGTCGCCGCCTCGGCGGCCGGCCTGCGTCCCGACGTCGCTTTTGCCGGCGTCGTGCTCGTGCTCGCTCTGCTCAATCATCTGAACATCCGTCAGGCGATGGCCGATCTCAACTGGCCGATCATCATCATGCTGGCGGCGATGATCCCGATCGGCCAGGCGGTGGCAAGCACCGGAGCGGCCGAAACCATTGCCGGCTGGCTCAGCCTCGTCGTGCCGATCACCCACCCGCTCTTCGGCATCGCCCTCATCCTCTTCCTCGCCATGGCATTGACGCCTTTTGTCAACAACGCGACGGTCGCAATCGTCCTGACCCCGATCGCACTGGAATTTGCAAGAGCCGGCAGGCATGCGCCGGACGCCTATCTGATCGCGGTGGCCGCCGGAGCGTCGCTGGATTTCCTGACGCCCTTCGGCCATCACAACAACACGCTGGCAATGGGCATCGGCGGCTACCGCTTCCGTGACTTCATGCGCGCCGGCTGGCCGCTTGCCGTCGCAAGTTATGGTCTCGCCCTGCTTCTTACCGGTCTGTTCTGGCTGTGATGCGATACTCGATCGGCTTGACTTCCCCAGCAATGAAACTAGAGCAGGAAGTCTTCACCCAATAATTAAGGACAGTCGAGCGCCGTGCGAATTCTCTCCGAAGCCCATTTCCCGGAATTGCCGAACTATTATCGCGGCAAGGTGCGCGAGAATTACGATCTTCCGGACGGACGCCGCATCATTATCAGCACCGACCGGCTGAGCGCTTTCGACCGCATCCTCACCTGCATCCCCTATAAGGGCGAGGTACTGACGCAGACGGCGCGCTACTGGTTCGAGGCGACGAAGGACATCTGCCCGAACCACGTTCTCGACTATCCCGATCCGAATGTCGTCATCGGCAAGCGGCTCGACATCCTGCCGGTCGAGATCGTCGTGCGCGGTTATCTCGCTGGCACCACCGGCACCTCGATCCTGACGCTTTATAAGAAAGGCGAACGCGAGATGTACGGCATGCGTCTGCCCGATGGCATGCGCGACAACCAGATCTTGCCGGAACCCGTCATCACGCCGACCAGCAAGGAATTCGACGGCGGCCACGATGAGCCGCTGACCCCGGCCGAAATCATCACGCGTGGCGTTCTCACCAATGAACAATGGCAGACGCTGTCGACATATGCGCTCGCCCTCTTTGCCCGTGGCCGGGAGATGGCGGCGAAAAACGGGCTGATCCTGGTCGATACCAAATACGAGTTCGGCACCGATGGTGACGGCAACATTATCCTCGCCGACGAGATCCACACGCCGGACAGCAGCCGCTACTGGCTTGCCGAAAGCTATCCGGCAAGCTTTGCCGCCGGAAAACGCCCGGAAAGTTTCGACAAGGATTTCGTCCGCGCCTGGGTGGCGGAGCGCTGCGACCCCTATAAGGACGAGATCCCGGAAATCCCCGCCGAACTGATCGAGCAGACCTCGGCCGTCTATATCAAAGCCTACGAGGCGATCATCGGCGAGCGCTTTGTCCCAGACGATAGCGGCGAGACGCCGCTTGCCCGTGTCCGAAACAACCTCGCTCCCTATTTTCCTTGAAAAGGCGACAGACGAAAGCCGCCGGCCCGATCATCAGCTTGCGGCATCCCTTCCAATCGCGCTAGCATCGGAAAAAAGGGGTATCGGGCTCAGCCCGGCGGGGAACAAATGACAAGAAGGCCAAGACGCAAGGCCGAGGAAACGCGGGAAGACATTCTCTCCATGGCGGAGATGCTGTTTCGCGAGCGGGGCTTCGTTGCGGTGTCGATCGCCGATATCGCCGGCGCGCTCCACATGTCGCCCGCCAATGTCTTCAAGCATTTCCGTTCCAAGGTCGCACTGGTCGATGCGATCGCAGGACGTCATCTCGACGATGCCGCCGAGCGCTTCGCCGCCTTCGATGAGAAGCTGCCGCCAAAGGAACAACTGCTCCGCTTCATCCTGCGCCTGCTGGAAAGCCACCTGCAGGACATCCAGAAGAACCCTTACATCTTCGAAATGGTGCTTTCGACGATCGAAGCCAAACTCGAGGCCGGCAATCGCTATCGCGCCCGCATCGAGGCAAAGCTCGGCGAGATCATCCGTGAGGGCATGGCGGAGGGAAGTTATCATTGCCGCGATCCCGAAAGCGCGGCGCATACGGTGGCAGACGTCCTGGCCTGCGTGCTGCACCCTGTCCTGATCGCTCGCGACGACAAGGAGACGCTCGTGCACCGCGCCGAAAAAATCGTGTGTTTCGTCCATGCCGCACTGCAAAATAGCGCTTGCTAAGTGATGATTGCTGAATTACGTCACTTCGTAAAGCTTTTCTTAAATTCGGATGACGGCATTTGAAGCCAACGCAATCCTGACGCTTATGTAAGCCTGCGCTCGATCAAGCCGAGCCCGCAGGCCCGAGCTCGTAGATTGAACGGCGATTGCCACCGCACAGGAATTCAGCATGATACGGCGTGCCCTCCTCATCTCCTCGGCCCTGGCATTCGCAGCCCTTCTCGCCGCTTGCAGCGACAGTGGCTCCAAGCCCGCCGGCAATGCGGGTGCAGGCGCGGCGCAGCAGGCTGCCCTCGTCGGCGTGATCGCGTTGACGAAGGGCACGTTCCCGATCACCACGATCCTGCCCGGCCGTGCCGAGACATTTCAGACCGCCGATATCCGGCCACAGGTTAGCGGCCTGATCCGCGAGGTCGCCTTTAAGGACGGCGGCGAAATCAAGAAGGGCGACCTTCTCTACCAGATCGAGGATGCACCCTACATCGCCGCCGTCGAGCAGGCCAAGGCGGCGATCTCCAAGGCGCAGGCGAGCGTGCCGAGCGCTGAAAGCAATCTCGACCGCTACCAGCGCCTCGTCGGCAGCGGCGCCACCCAGATCGAATTCGAAACAGCCAAGACGACGCTGCTCCAGGCCAAGGCCGAAGTCGAGTCGGCGAAGGCCTCGCTTTCCGCTGCACAGATCGACCTCGACCACACCAGGATCGTCGCCCCCTTCGATGGCATCATCGACCAGACGGCCGTTAATGTCGGCAACGTCGTCTCGGCCAACCAGACGACGGCGCTGACGACGATCCGCCAACTCGATCCGATCTACATCTCGCTGACGGAATCGAGCACCAACCTCTTGAAGCTGCGCGATGCTATGGCCGCCGGCGACATCAAGGGCGAAGCCAACGTGGTCTTCCATCTGATCCTGGAAAACGGCAAGGAATACAATCAGCAGGGCAAGCTCGACATGTCGAAGCAGGTGGTCAGTGAGACGACCGGCACCTTCATCATTCGTGTGCTCTTTCCCAATCCCGACCGTATCGTGCTGCCCGGCATGTATGTGCGCGCAACCGTCGAGCTCGGCGCCGAGGCCGGCTATGCGCTGCCGCAGCTGGCGACGAGCCGTGACGCCAACGGCCGGCTGACGGCACAGTTCGTTTCCGCCGACGGCAAGGTCGAAACCCGCGCCTTCGAGAACAGCTCGCCCTCCAACAATTCCTGGCTCGTGACCGAAGGCATCAAGGACGGCGATCAACTGATCGTCAGCGGCCTGCAATCGATCACCTCAGGCATGCCGGTGAAGCCGGTCCCGATGAAGATCAATGACGCCGGCGTGGTCGTGCCTGCCGAGCAGCCCGCGGCCGGTGACGTTGAGAAGCCCGCGGCGAAGTAATCGCCGCAGGCCCGCATCGTCACCGTCTCAGCCGCACAGGAACAACCGATGGCCAAGTTTTTCATCCGACGTCCGATTTTCGCCTGGGTCATTGCGATCACCATCATGCTCGCCGGCCTGCTGGCGATCTTCACGCTGTCGATCTCGCAATATCCCGACATCGCCCCGACGACGGTTCGCATCAACGCCACCTATCGCGGCGCCAGCGCCCAGACTGTCGAGAAGTCGGTGACGACGATCATCGAGGACGGCATGACCGGCCTCGACGACCTCACCTACATGACCTCGACCTCGTCGACGGGTTCGGCCAGCATCCAGCTCACCTTCGGGACGAGCGCCGACCCCGATATCGCCCAGGTGCAGGTGCAGAACAAGCTGCAGCTGGTTCAGTCGCAGCTTCCAAGCGACGTCATCGACGCCGGCATCAGCGTCACCCGCTCGACCTCGAGCATCCTTCTCGTCGGCTCGCTCGTTTCGACCGACGGCAAGCGCAATTCTGTCGACCTCGGCAATATCATGTCGACCTCGATCGAGGATCAGATCCAGCGCCTGGAAGGCGTCGGCAGCATCAATGTCTTCGGTTCGGGATACGCCATGCGCGTCTGGCTCGATCCGTTCAAGCTTTTGAAATACCAGTTGACGCCGAGCGACGTGACGTCTGCCATCCAGGCGCAGAACACCCAGGTTTCCGTCGGTTCGCTCGGTGCCCAGCCGACGATCCCCGGCCAGCAGCTGAACGTCACCATCACCGCCCAAAGCCAGCTGACCACCGTCGCCGATTTCGAGCACATCATCCTGAAGGTCGAAAAGGACGGCGCGACGGTGCGCCTGAGCGACGTCTCGCGCATCGAGATCGGTCAGGAAAGTTACGGCGGCAGTTCGCGGTACAACGGCCAGCCGTCGACCGGTTTCGCCGTCAACCTTGCGATCGGCGCCAACGCCATCGATACCGCCGCCCGCGTGCGCTCCGCGCTCGAGGTTATCGGCCGCGGTCTGCCGGCAGGTGTCGAGATCACCTATCCCTACGACACCACGCCCTTCGTGGAACTGTCGATCGAGAAGGTCGTGCACACGCTGATCGAGGCGATCGTGCTCGTCTTCGTGGTGCTGCTCGTCTTCCTGCAGAATCTCCGCGCGACGCTGATCCCGACGATTGCCGTTCCCGTGGTGCTGCTCGGCACCTTCGGGGTGCTGGCGGTGACCGGCTACTCGATCAATACCTTGACGATGTTCGCCATGGTGTTGGCGATCGGTCTTCTCGTCGACGACGCGATCGTCGTCGTCGAAAACGTCGAACGCATCATGTCCGAAGAAAAGCTTTCGCCGCTCGAGGCGACGGAAAAATCGATGGGGGAGATCACCGGCGCCATCGTCGGTATCGCGCTCGTCCTCACTGCCGTCTTCATTCCGATGGCCTTCTTCGGCGGTTCGACCGGCATCATCTATCGCCAATTCTCGATCACCATTGTCTCGGCCATGCTGCTGTCGGCACTCGTCGCCCTCGTACTGACGCCCGCACTTTGCGCCACCATGCTGAAGCCGGTCGGCGAGCACAGGAAGCACCGCGTCGGCGACTGGTTCAACCGCAACTTCACGCGCTCGACCAACGGCTATATCAGCGCCATCGGCTATCTGCTGAAGCGGCCGATCCGCGTCATGCTGGTCTTCCTTCTGGTTGGCGTCGGCTGCGCCTATCTCTTCACCCGCCTGCCGAGCTCCTTCCTGCCGCAGGAAGACCAGGGCGTCCTGTTGACCATCGTCACCACGCCGCCGGGCTCGACCACGCAGCAGACCCAGGCAGTGGTCGAAAAGGTCGAGAAATATTATCGTGAAAACGAGAAGGACGCCGTCGATTCCGTATTCGGCGCCCTCGGTTTCGGCTTCAGCGGTTCTGGCCAGAACAGCGCCATCGTCTTCACCAAGCTCAAGGATTTCTCGCTGCGCACCGATCCGACGCTGAGCGCTCAATCGGTCGTCAACCGGGCGCTTGGCAATTTCTTTGCGATCCGTGAGGCGCAGGTCTTCGCGCTGCTGCCGCCGGCGATTCAGGGTCTCGGCGTGTCGAGCGGCTTCTCCATGTATCTCGTCGATACCGGCGGTCATGGCAACGACGCCCTGACGGCCGCCTCCAAGCGGTTGATCCAGATGGGCAATAGCTCGGGCAAGATTGTCGCGCTGCGCAGCAGCAACAAGGAAGTCGAGCCGCAGATGCGCATCGTGCTCGATCAGGAAAAGATCGGCGCCATGGGCGTCGACATTACCTCGGTCAATTCGATGCTGTCGATCATCTTCACCGGCCGTGACGTCAACGACTTCACGCTGAACGGCGAGATCAAGCCGGTCTACGTCGAAGGCGATGCGCCCTTCCGCATGCAGCCGAGCGATCTGAACCACTGGTACGCCCGCAACAATGACGGCGAAATGGTGCCCTTCTCCGCCTTTACCCGCACGGAGTGGGTGAAGGGCGCGCCCTCGCTTGCCCGCTTCAACGCCGTTAGCGCCATTCCGCTCGACGGAGCGTCTGCACCCGGAGTTTCCTCCGGCGATGCGATGAACGAAATGGAAGCACTGACCAATCAGCTCGGCGGCGGTTATACGGTCGCCTGGCAGGGCATCTCCTATCAGGAGCGGCTGTCCGGTTCGCAGGCGCCGATGCTTTACGCGATCTCGGTTCTGGTCGTCTTCCTCTGCCTGGCAGCGCTTTACGAAAGCTGGTCGATCCCCTTCTCGGTGATCATGGCGGTGCCTGTCGGCATCCTCGGGGCGCTGACGGCGGCAACGGTCTTCGGGCAGGCAAACGACGTCTATTTCAAGGTCGGCTTGCTCACAACTATCGGGCTGGCGGCGAAGAACGCGATCCTAATTGTCGAATTCGCCAAGGACCGCATGGAAAGCGGCATGGGGCTCTACGAGGCGACATTGGAAGCGGCGAGGTTGCGGCTGCGGCCGATCATCATGACCTCGCTCGCCTTCATTCTCGGCGTCGTGCCGCTGGCGATCGCGACAGGCGCGGGCTCGGCGGCGCAGAATGCCATCGGTATCGGCGTTCTCGGCGGCATGCTGGCGGCCACAATGCTCGGAATTTTCTTCGTGCCGTCGTTTTTCGTCGTCATTCGACGCATCTTTGCCACACGCGCCAAAAATGCGGCAGGACTGTGATATAAATACACTGTGATAATGCAGTTCCCGTTGCTACATTGCGCCCGACTGCTTCGGTGTGTTTTTTTGGTATGACGAGGCGCGGCGGCGATAGTGAAGCATGAAGCTTCGGACAAGAATTGACTTGCTCGAGTACAGGATGAAATGAATGGTATCTCTTCGTTTTGCCACACCGGCATTATTGTTATTGTTGTCGGGCTGCGTCGTAGGCCCGGATCATGCTCCTCCTGAAATGCCGCTGCCCGCCAAATTCGGAGAAGGCGGAACGAAGAGTGTAGGCGACGTTGCAACCGCAGCTTGGTGGACCGCCTTCAGCGATCCCAAACTGAATGGCTATGTCCAGGCCGGACTCGATCAGAACCTGACCGTCCAGCAGGCGATCGAACGCATCAATTCGGCTTCCGCCAACGTCATCGCCGCCGGCGCCGGCGGCCTGCCGAACCTGAACGTCGGCGCTTCGCACACGATCAGCGGCCAGAAGGGCGAGCTCCGCACACAGTTCGACACGCGCAACACCAGTGCCGGCGACGTCCAGCTGAGCTGGCTGCTCGACCTCTTCGGCCTCTACAAGCGCAGCACCGAGAGCGCGCTTGCGTCGCTCGATTCAGCATACGCATCCGCTGATGTCGCCAAGCTGACCCTCGTGCAGGATCTCGTCTCGAGCTATATCGACGTTCGCTATTATCAGCAGCGCCTGGCGCTTTCGAGGGCCAACCTGAAGTCTCGTCAGGAAACCTACGAACTGACCAAGTTCCAGCTTGAAGCCGGCGCCGCCTCGCGTCTCGACGTCGTTCAGGCCGAAGGCCTGGTGCAGTCGACGCTCGCCGAAATTCCCGGCCTCGAGACCAACATCCGCATATCGGCCCATCACATCGCCACGCTGCTCGGCCTGCCGGCCTCGTCTCTCGTCGATGAATTGCTGAAGGGCCGTGGCCAGCCGGTATTCCGCGGCGGCATCACCTCCGGCATTCCGGCAGATCTGATCCGCAACCGTCCCGACATTCGCGTAGCGGAGCGTGATCTCGCCGCCGCAACGGCCAATATCGGCGTTGCCCAGGCGCAGCTTTATCCGAGCATCTCGCTCAGCGGCTCGATCTCGCCGTCCTACATCAACCAGCGCGGCGTCCATGGCGGCCTGACCGGCTGGTCCTTCGGCCCGACCCTCAATCTGCCGATTTTCGACGGCGGTGCCCTGCGCGCCAACGTCAAAACTGCACAGTCCAATGCCGCCAGTGCCTATCTCAACTGGAAGTCGACGGTGCTGTCCGCCGTCGAACAGGTCGAGAATGCACTTTCGGCCGTCCGGCGTGACGCGCGCACGGTCGCAGCACTTCAGGCCCAAGTGAAGACCACGCAGGAAACGCTTGAGCTTTCCACAGCATCCTACAAGGACGGCGCCTCTTCGCTGCTCGACGTTCTGGACGCCCAGCGCCAGGTTTCGCTCGCTCAGGCAAGCCTTGCCGCAGCCGTCCAGCAGATGGCCAAGGACTATGTCTCGCTGAACATCGCAATCGGCGGCGGTTTCGCCCCCGGGGGCAAGACCACCGCACCGGCGGTGAAAGCTGTAGCCGTCAAGAGCTGATCTGCGTTTCGCCCTTCTAGAAAATACAGAGCCCCGCGATCATCTCGCGGGGCTTTTTCGTAGGTGCCGCGTGCCGCCACCGATAACTGCGCATAAGATGAATTTGGATTCGACAAGCTTCGATCTGCCGCTTGCCGGCGCGGCAAGCCTCAAACGGTTCGGGTGAAATCATGGGCGTCTGGATCGACACTGACATGGGCTTCGACGACATCGCCGCCATTCTGGTGGTGGGACAGTCGGAATTCGAGATCGACGGAATATCACTGGTCTTCGGCAATACGCCGCTGCCGCAGGTGAGGATAAACGCCGCCGGCGCCGCCGGCGCCTTCGGCTGGACGTTCCCGATCCACACCGGCCGCGCCATGCCCGTGCTCGGCAAGCTCGAAACCGCTCAGGCGATCCTCGGCGAAACCGGCATCTCCACCATCGGCAGGAGCCTGCCGCAGGCGGCTGCCCTTGCCAAAAGCGATGCCTTCGCAGCACTCTGCCGCTGGCTGCACCGCAAAGGCCAGCACCGTATCCTGGCGCTTGGCCCGCTCACCAACATCGCCGCCGTGGCACTCGCCCGGCCCGATCTTGCCGCCCGCATCACCGAACTTGTCTGGATGGGCGGCGGCGTCACGTCAGGCAACCATACGGCCTCCGCCGAGTTCAACGCGCTCGCCGATCCCGAGGCACTCTCAATCGTCATTGCCCATGGCCTGCCGCTGCGCATGGTCGATCTCGACCTCTGCCGCAAGGTGCTGGCCAGGCCCGAAGACGCCGAGCCGATGCGCAATGCCGGCGGCGCCAACGCCGAACTCATCGCCGATATGTTTTCGGGTTATATCCGCATCGGCACCAGCCGCGGCCGCCCGGCGATGGCGATCTATGATCCTTCCGCCGCCGTCGCCTTCGTCGCTCCGGATATCGTCAGCTTCCGCCCTGCCCGTATCGACGTCGAGCTGCAGGGCGCCTTGACCCGCGGCCGTACCGTCGTCGAGACCCGCGCCACGCATGCGACCTTCAATGCTCAATTCGCCGCCGACATCGATGCCGACATGGCGCGTGTCATCATTCTCGCTGCCCTGGTCAACGAGGCCCGCAAATGAACGTCACCGCTCGCCAAGAACCCGCCGATCTCAACGATCCCGCTTTGCGCGCCCGCGCCGTCACTGCTGCGCGCGGCGATGCCCCTTTCGACATGCTGATCACCGGCGGCCGGCTGCTCGATACGGTGACGGGCCTGATCCGGCAAGTCGATATCGGCCTCGTCGGCGCGCTAATATCAAGCGTTCATGCCCCGGCGAGCCGCACCGATGCCGCCGAGATCATCGATGCAGCGGGCAGTATCCTGACGCCCGGCCTGATCGACACGCACATGCATATCGAAAGTTCGATGGTGACACCCGCCGAATATACGAGCGCCGTCTTGCCACGCGGCGTCACCACGATCGTGTGGGATCCGCATGAATTCGGCAATGTCCATGGGCTCGACGGCGTGCGCTGGGCGATCGAGGCGGCGCGCAGCCTGCCGCTGCGTATGATCCTGCTCGCGCCCTCCTGCGTGCCCTCCGCGCCGGGCCTGGAACTTGCCGGCGCCGATTTCGATGGCTCCATGATCACCGAGATGCTGCACTCCTCCGCCATCGGCGGCGTCGCCGAAGTGATGAATATGCGCGGCGTCATCGACGGCGATCCGCGCATGACTGATATCGTCAATGCCGGCCTTGCCGCCGGCAAGCTCGTCTGCGGTCATGCACGCGGCCTCGAAGACGCCGATCTCAACGCCTTCATGGCATCGGGTATCACCTCCGACCACGAACTTACCTCCGGCGCCGATCTCCTCGCCAAGCTTTCCGCCGGCCTGACCATCGAACTGCGCGGCTCTCACGACCATCTGCTGCAGGAGTTCGTCGAGGTGCTGAACGGTCTCGGCCACCTGCCTGCGACCGTCACGCTCTGCACCGACGACGTCTTTCCCGACGAACTCCATGAAGGCGGCGGCCTCGACGACGTCATCAGGCGCCTGGTGCGCTACGGCATGAAGCCGGAATGGGCGATCCGTGCCGCGACCTTCAACGCCGCACAACGTCTGAAGCGCTCCGATCTCGGCCTCGTCGCCGCCGGCCGCCGCGCCGACATCGTGCTCTTCGAAGACCTCGCGGAATTCCGGGCGCGGCTCGTCATATCAGGCGGCCGCATAATTGCCCGCAACGGCAGCATGCAGGTTGCCGTCCAGCAGATCGATACGGCGCCGCTTGTCAATTCGGTGAAGCTGCCGCCGCTGACCGAGAATGATTTTCGCATTCCGGCGAAGGGCGAACGCGTCCGCGTCGCCACCATCGACCGTCCGCGCTTCACGCAATGGGGCGAGGCCGAAACCGAGGTCAGGGACGGTTTCATCGTGTCGCCGGCCGGCAGCGCCATGATTTCGGTCGCCCATCGCCACGGCAAGGCCGCCGCTGCCCCACGCATCGGCTTCCTCACCGGCTGGGGTGAATGGCGCGGCGCGTTCTGTACCACCGTTTCGCATGACAGCCACAACCTCACCGTCTTCGGCGGCAATGCAGGCGACATGGCGCTTGCCGCCAACGCCGTCATATCAGCCGGCGGCGGCATGGCCGTCGCCAAGGACGGCCGGATCGAGGCGATGTTGCCGCTGCCGCTCTCCGGCCTGGTGACCGATGCCTCGCTGAAGGACACGGCCCTGGCCTTTGCCGGCATCCGCAAGGCGATGGAAAAGATCGTCACGTGGAAGCCGCCCTATCTAGTCTTCAAGGCCTGCTTCGGCGCCACGCTCGCCTGCAATGTCGGCCCGCATCAGACCGATCGGGGGATTGCCGATGTTGTAACGGGCAAGGTGCTGGAAAACCCGGTACTGGCTGTTTGGTAGATCGACAAAGCGCGGCTCCGCCAGAAGGCGCGCCGTGTGCTCCTCAAACATCTAACCGATCGAAGCATATCCCGGTATGCGTTGTTCGATGAGGTTGGCCAGCCCGTCGAGCCCTGCCGTCATCTTTTTCGACCTCTCGTTCGGATCATTGTTGCAATTCATTCTTAATTGCACAATAGTCGAAGCAAGGGTCGTCAAGTATTTTTTGCAAATCATTCCGAATCGCAACTTGTTCGACTCTCCGCGAATTTTGCAATTCGGTCGCAATAGCAGAAAGAGGAGAAACATATGCTCTATGGGGAAAGACGGTCGGTTTTGGCCGGACTGATAGGGGTGGCATTCGCAGCCGTGCTGGTGGCCTTTCCCGCCGCTGCCCAACAGACAACCAATTCGAAGTTCAAGGTGGTGACGACCTTCACCGTAATTGCCGACATGGCAAAAAACGTGGCCGGTGATGCCGCGATCGTGGAATCGATCACCAAGCCGGGCGCGGAGATCCACAACTATGCGCCGACGCCGGGTGACATCCAGCGAGCACAAGGTGCACAACTCATTCTCTGGAACGGCCTCAATCTGGAGCGCTGGTTCGAAAAGTTCTTCCAGAACCTGCACGACGTCCCCGGTGCCGTCGTCTCCGATGGCATCGAGCCGATGGGCATCTCGGAAGGCCCCTACGAAGGCAAACCCAATCCCCACGCCTGGATGTCGCCGAAGAACGCCCTGATCTACGTCAACAATATCCGTGATGCTTTCGCAAAGTATGATCCGGCGAATGCGGAGACATACAAGGCCAACGCCGAGGCCTACAAGCAGAAGATCGAAGCGACGATCACGCCGATCCGCGCCACCCTCGAAAAAATTCCCGAGGACAAGCGCTGGCTGGTTTCCAGCGAGGGCGCCTTTTCCTATCTCGCACGCGATTTCGGGCTGAAGGAACTCTATCTCTGGCCAATCAACGCCGATCAGCAGGGCACGCCCCAGCAGGTCCGCAAAGTGATCGATGCGGTGAAGGCAAACCAGATTCCAACCGTCTTCAGCGAAAGCACCGTTTCCGACAAACCGGCCCGTCAGGTGGCGCGCGAAACCGGCGCGCATTATGGCGGTGTGCTTTATGTCGACTCGCTGAGCGAAGCCGACGGCCCGGTGCCAACCTACATCGACCTTCTGCGCGTGACCTCCGATACCGTCGCGAAGGGTCTTGCCGATGGGTTGTCGCAATGACCGTGCTGCTTGGCAATCTTGTCCGTCCCGCATCCTCGGATGCGGGATCGGGGATCACGGTAAAGGATGCGACCGTCACTTACCGCAACGGACATACGGCCCTGAGGGACGCGAGTTTCCAGATCCCCACGGGCACGATCGCCGCGCTGGTCGGTGTCAACGGTTCCGGCAAGTCGACGCTCTTCAAGTCGATCATGGGTTTCGTGCGTCTCGCCAGGGGCCACATTCGCGTGCTTGGCATGCCGGTCGAAGAGGCGCTGCGCAAGAACCTCGTCGCCTATGTGCCGCAATCGGAAGAAGTTGACTGGAACTTCCCGGTGCTGGTCGAGGATGTCGTGATGATGGGGCGCTACGGCCACATGGGCATGATGCGCATCCCGAAGGCCGCAGACCACGAGGCGGTTGCGGCCGCGCTCGCCCGCGTCGCCATGAGCGAGTTCCGCAAGCGCCAGATCGGCGAGCTCTCCGGCGGTCAGAGGAAGCGGGTGTTTTTGGCGCGGGCCCTGGCACAGGACGGCCGGGTCATTCTGCTCGATGAACCCTTTACCGGCGTCGACGTAAAGACCGAGGACCAGATCATCAGGCTCCTGCGCGAACTGCGGGATGAAGGTCGTGTCATGCTGGTCTCCACCCACAATCTCGGCTCCGTTCCGGAGTTCTGCGACCGGACCATTCTGATCAAGGGCACGGTGCTCGCTTACGGCCCGACCGTCGAGACTTTTACGCAGGAAAATCTGGAAAAGACCTTTGGCGGCGTGCTGCGTCATTTCGTGTTCAGCGAAGCGCAGAACGGCAGGCCAACGTCGATCGGCGTCATAACCGATGATGAGCGCCCCCTGATCCTGCAGGGTGGCAAAGCGACTGCCCGAGGCCCCGATGGTGGCAATGGGGGCGGGGAATGATAGCCGACCTCCTGCAGCCCTTCACCTATGAATACATGCTGAATGCCATGTGGGTATCCGCCCTTGTAGGCGGCGTCTGCGCCTTCCTCTCCTGTTATCTGATGTTGAAAGGCTGGTCGCTGATCGGCGACGCACTATCGCACGCGATCGTTCCCGGCGTCGCCGGCGCCTATATGCTCGGACTTCCCTTCTCGATCGGAGCCTTCTTTTCCGGAGGGCTCGCTGCCGCAGCGATGCTTTTCCTCAACCAGCGCACCAAGCTGAAGGAAGATGCCATCATCGGCCTGATCTTCTCCTCCTTCTTCGGGCTGGGCCTGTTCATGGTTTCGCTCAAGCCTATGGCGGTCAACATCCAGACGATCGTGCTCGGCAACATTCTCGCCATCACGCCCGAGGATACGCTGCAACTCGCCATCATCGGCTTCGTGTCACTCGCTGTCCTGCTCGTCAAATGGAAGGACCTGATGGTGACGTTCTTCGATGAGAGCCATGCCCGATCGATCGGTCTCAATCCGACCGTTCTCAAGGTCATTTTCTTCACGCTGCTGTCTGCCTCCACCGTCGCGGCGCTGCAGACAGTCGGTGCATTCCTCGTCATCTGCATGGTGGTGACGCCTGGCGCGACCGCCTATCTGCTGACAGACCGCTTCCCGCGGCTGCTTGTGATCGCGGTCATCATCGGATCGATGACCAGTTTCGTTGGCGCCTATGTGAGTTACTTCCTCGATGGCGCAACAGGCGGCATCATCGTCGTGCTACAGACGGCAATCTTCCTGATCGCGTTCTTCTTCGCACCCAAACACGGCATGCTGGCGGCACGTAGACGCGCCGCGCAGGCGCTGGAGGCAGCGCCATGAACATGGTCGAGACGCTTCTTTCGCCTTTCCAGTTCGGCTTCATGGTCAATGCGCTGGTGATCTCGGTGCTGGTTGCAATCCCGATGGCGCTGTTGTCCTGCTTCCTGGTTCTGAAAGGCTGGTCTCTGATGGGAGACGCCATCAGCCACGCCGTCTTCCCCGGCGTGGTCATCGCCTATATCGTCGGTATACCGTTTGCGGTCGGCGCCTTCGTGGCCGGCATGTTTTGCGCTATCGCCACCGGTTTCCTGAAAGATAACAGCCGTATCAAACAGGATACGGTGATGGGCATCGTTTTCTCCGGCATGTTCGGGCTAGGTCTGGTCCTCTATGTCAAGATCCAGTCCGACGTGCATCTCGACCACATCCTGTTCGGCGACATGCTCGGTGTCTCCTGGCGCGACATCGGGCAATCGGCCGTCATTGCCGCGATCACGGCTGTCATTCTTGGTGTGAAGTGGAAGGACTTCCTGCTGCACGCCTTCGACCCCGCCCAGGCGAGGGCGGTGGGCCTCAGGATCAACCTGCTGCATTACGGCCTTCTCGCCCTCATCTCGCTGACAATCGTCGGCGCCTTACAGGCGGTAGGCATCATCCTTTCGATCGCCATGCTGATTGCGCCGGGAGCCATCGCCTTCCTGCTCACCCGTAAGTTCAGCACGATGCTGCTCCTCTCTGTCGCCATTGCCGTGATCGGTTCCTTTGTCGGCGTCTACCTGTCCTTCTTCATCGACAGCGCACCGGCGCCGACCATCGTGCTTGTGCTGGCGATCGGCTTCGTGCTGGCCTTCATCCATGCCACGCACGGGACGGCCCGGGGGGAGGAATCGCCGATAGACTGATGGACATTGCGAAGTCGCTGTACGGACGGCAGTCGTTGACCAACGCAGGTTGACCAACGCAGAATGCAGAGAGGCGCGCAACGGTCGCCTTTGAATTGCTGCCTAATTCCTACAATCTATTCCGATTTAGGCAATTAGGCAGCAGATAATCAAACCTTCAACTCCCGCTCAACCAGCGCCACCCAATAGGCCGCCCCATGTCCAAGCGCTTCATCGTTGAAATCATAGGCCGTGTTGTGATGCAGCGCCCCATCCACCGCCGGACCGTTGCCGAGCCAGACATAGCAGCCCGGCGCGTTCTGGGCGAAGAAGGCGAAATCGTCGCCTGCCGTCGACGGTGGAAAGCTTGTCTGCACCTTCCCGCCGAAGACCGAGCCGGCCACTGCCAGCGCCCGTGCGGTCGCATCCGCGTCATTGATGACGGGCGGAATCCGCCGCTCGAATGCATAGTCCACAGCGATGCCGTACATGGCCGCAGTGCCATGCGCCAATCGTCCGATCTCGGTCTCCAACTGGTTGCGCACTTCGGGCGAATAGGCTCGCGCCGTCCCACCGATCTCGACGATATCAGGAATGACGTTCAGCGCCTTCGGGTCGCCCGCCTGCAGGAAACAGGCGCTGACGACGGCCGGCTGCAGCGGATCGACCACGCGCCCGACGATCGTCTGCAGCGATGACAGCAAGGTCCCGGCCGCCGTGATCGGATCGCGGCCGAGATGCGGCTTGGCGCCGTGCGTGCCGGTCCCACGGAAGGTGATTCGCCAGCTGTCGGAGGAGGCAAGCTGCGGCCCCTCGACCACGGCGATCTCATCGACCGCAAGCCCAGGCATGTTATGCAGCCCATAGACGGCATCGCAGGGGAAAAGCGTGAACAGGCCCTCCTCGACCATGCGCCTTGCTCCGCCTCGCCCTTCCTCGGCCGGCTGGAAGATGAAATGCACCGTGCCGGAAAAATCCTGCGTTGCCGCAAGATGCCGCGCGGCGCCAAGCAGCATCGCCGTATGGCCGTCATGGCCGCAGGCATGCATCTTTCCGGGCACGGTCGATTTATAGGGCCGCTCCGCCATTTCAGGCATGGCGAGCGCGTCCATGTCGGCCCGCAGCCCGATCCTGCGTGTGCCGTTGCCGAGCCGCAGTGTGCCGACCACGCCGGTACCGCCGAGACCGCGATGCACGGTGATGCCAGCCTCTTCGAGAAGCCTCGCGACGATGCCGGCGGTGCGCTCCTCCTCGAAACCGAGTTCGGGATGGGCGTGCAGGTCGTGGCGCAAGGCGGTCAGAAACGGCAGATCGTCTTTGATCCGGGCGGGAATGCTCATGAGCCTGGATATCCTGTCATACGAAACGGGCGCCCAACCGGCGCCCGCGTCAGATCATTCCTTGTTCACCAAGCGACCCACAAGTTCAACCCCCAGAACAGGATGATTTAGGCCGGCCTAAAATCCGAATCCTGTTCCAAATGAAAGAGTTAGGGCATGATGTCATCCGAAACCCGATCACGCTTTTCGGTATCATGCTCTAGGCCTCCTCGACGAACACCTCCTCGCGCTTCTTCTTGACGCTCGGCAGGAAGACGACGATCAGCACGGCGACCGCAATGGCCAGAAGAATGGCGCTGATCGGCCGAGTAACGAAGGTGGTCGGATCGCCGCGCGACAGGATCATGGCGCGCCGGAGGTTCTCCTCGAGCAATGGCCCGAGCACGAAGCCGAGCAGAAGCGGCGCCGGCTCGCAGCGAAGCTTCGCCAGCACATAACCGATGAGCCCGAAGAAGGCCACGGCGTAGAGATCGTAGACGTTGGCGTTGACGCTGTAGACCCCGATGGAGCAGAAGGCCATGATGATGGGGAAGAGTACGTAATAAGGCACGGTCAAGAGCTTCACCCAGAGCCCGATCAGCGGCAGGTTAAGGATGACCAGCATCAGGTTGCCGATCCACATCGAGGCGATGATGCCCCAGAACAGCGCCGGCTGCTCGGTGGCGACGTTCGGACCGGGTACGATGCCTTGGATGATCATCGCCCCGACCATCAGCGCCATGACGGGATTGGCCGGAATGCCAAGCGTCAAGAGCGGAATGAACGAGGTTTGCGCGCCGGCATTGTTCGCCGATTCCGGTCCGGCAACGCCGGCAATCGCACCCTTGCCGAATTCCTCCGGCGTCTTCGACATCCGCTTTTCCACCGTGTAGGAGGCGAAGGCCGCGAGAATGGCACCACCACCCGGCAGGATGCCGAGCGCCGAACCGATTGCCGTACCGCGAATGACCGGCGCAATCATCTCCTTGAATTCCTGGCGGGACGGCAAAAGGCCGGTGACCTTGGCCATCAGCACCGTGCGTGTCGACTCGCCCTCGAGGTTGCGCAGGATTTCCGCCACGCCGAACACGCCGACGGCAAGCGCCACGAAGTTCAGCCCGTCCGCATATTCACGGATGCCGAGCGTGAAGCGCGGCGTGCCGGTGTAGATGTCGGTGCCGACGAGGCCAAGCAGCAGCCCGAGCGCCACCATGGCCAGCGCCTTGACGACCGAGCCATGCGCGAGTGCGATCGAGGAGACGAGGCCGACTATCATCAGCGAGAAATATTCCGCCGAGCCGAATTGCAGCGCGATTGCAGTCAGCGGCGGTGCGAAGATCGCGACGAGGAAGGTCGAGACCGTGCCGGCAAAGAACGAGCCGAGCGCCGCGATCGCAAGCGCTGCGCCGGCCCGGCCCTTGCGGGCCATCTGGTAGCCGTCGATCGCGGTCACGGCCGAGGAGGATTCGCCCGGCATGTTGATCAGGATCGCCGTCGTCGAGCCGCCGTACTGCGCGCCGTAATAGATGCCGGCGAGCATGATCAGCGAGGAAACCGGTTCAAGCTGGAAGGTGATCGGCAAGAGCATGGCGATCGTCGCCGTAGCGCCGATCCCGGGCAGCACGCCGATCAACGTGCCGAGCAGCACGCCGATCAGGCAGAAGAGCAGGTTTTCCGGAGTGCCGGCTGTTGCAAAGCCGAGCGCGAGATTGCTGAAAAGATCCATCATCGTCTCCTAGAACCGGACCCAGGGGCCGAAGCGCTCGAACGGCAGGCCGAGCCCGTAGCTGAAGACCCCGACCGAAAAGATCGTCAGCAGCAGCGACAGCACGATCGCGAAGAACACGTTCATCTTTTGCGATGCGAAGCAGGCGATGAAGGCGGTGAGGAACAGTGACGGCGCGAAGCCGAGACCGCGCACCGTCAGCCCGAAGAACACCGGCGCCGGCAGGATGAAGAGCATGCCGCGCCAGGCAAACGGGTCGATCGGCTCGCCCTCGACCCGCAGCGCCTGAATGAAGATGATCGCGCCGAGAAGCACGAGCACGGCGGCAAGCACCAGCGGGAAATAACCAGGCCCCATGCGCACTGACGTGCCGAGGTCGAGCCCCAGCGACTGGATGGCGAAGAAAGCGCCGGTCGCGACGAAAAGCGTGCCGCAAATCGCATTGGTGGTATCGAAACTGATGGATTTCATGGTTTCTCCTGGGGAGATGGTTCGTGACGCTGCTGCTGCGATTGCCCTCATCCGTCTGCCGGCACCTTCTCACCGCATGCGGGGAGAAGGGAAGTAGCTGCGAGCCCTTTGCCCTCTTGCCGCCGTTGAGTGACGCAAGTCCCCTCTCCCCGTTCACGGGGAGAGGGTTAGGGTGAGGGGCTCATCCAGCATGTCCTGACGAGGATAATCCTCAGTCGGCATATTCGCCAGCGGCCTCGATCACCGTTTTCCAGCGGGCAATCTCGCTTTCGAGCTTGGCCTTCAGCGCAGCCGGCGTCGCATCGGCGTCGGAGGATGGCGCCGTGCCGAGCTCGGCGAAGCGGGCGCCGACATTTGGATCCTTCAACGCCACCTGCAGCGACTTCGACAGACGTTCGTTGATTTCGGCAGGCGTGCCCTTCGGCGTGTATATGCCGTGCCAGATGCCGACTTCAAAACCGGGCAGACCGGCTTCGACGGCCGTCGGAATGTCCTTCATCACGTCGAGACGCTTCGGCGAGGTCACGGCATAGGCCTTGATCGTGCCGCCCTGGATCTGCTTCGTCGTGTTGGTCGTCTGGTCGCACATGACGTCGACCTGACCGCCGAGAAGATCGGTCATGGCAGGGCCGGTGCCCTTATAGGGAACGGTCGTCAGCGGCGTCTGGATGGCGCTCATGAACATCATGCCGCAGAGATGCGAAGCCGCACCGATGCCGGCATTGGCGACCGTCACCTTGTCCTTGTTGGCCTTGATATAATCGATCAGCCCCTTGAGGTCGGCCGGCTCCATGTCCTTGCGGGCGACGATCGTCATCGGCACCTCGGTGACGAGGCCGACATAGTCGAATGCGCCGAGCGTGTCGTAGGCGAGCTTGCGGTAGAGCGTGGCGCTGGTCGCCATGCCGATATGATGCAGCAGGATGGTGTAACCGTCGGGATCGGCATTCGCCACGCGGCCGGCGCCGAGCGTGCCGCCGGCGCCGCCGACATTTTCGACGACGATCTGCTGGCCGAGATCCTTCGACATGGATTCGGCGACGAGGCGCGCGACGGTATCCGTCGGGCCGCCGGCCGCAAAGGGCACGACCATGGTGATGGTGCGCTCGGGATAAGTCTGCGCCGAAGCGGCGCCGGCGAGAAGAGAGACCGCGGCAGCCGCGGTCAGGCCGAGCATGGCCTTCAGAATTTTCATCGTTTCCTCCCTGAAAATAAGCAAGCCCGCCGACACATCCTCCGCGCCGGTTCGGATAGCCTATTTGCCGCCTGGAAAAATCGATCGGCAATCATTGCAGTCGCTTTCGAAGGACGATTTTACGACAGTGCGATGCAGCATGGGTCGATTTGGAAACAAACGGCTCTGGCGGTGGGTGGAAATCCACCCATCGCACCGCAAAAATTGCAGCGCGCCCCAGCACCCGGTTTAGCTTTCGGTGGTCAGCATCCGCTTGTCGAGACCATATTTCTGCATCTTCTCGTAGAGGGTCTTCCGGGAAATGCCGAGCGACTCATAGACCGGCCTGAGGCTGCCGCCATGCGCCACCAGCGCGCTGGCAATGACCCCGCGTTCGAATTCGGCGACGCGCTCCGCAAGCCCGGTCGCCTCCTCGGCTTGCCGCCCGCCATTGTCGAGACCGAGGACCAGACGGTCGGCTGCATTCCTCAGCTCACGCACATTGCCGGGCCAGTCGCGCTGAGCAATGTCGGAAATAACGTCTGGCGGCACGGTCATCTCGTCGCGGCCGTAGCGGGCCGCCGCCTCCCGCACCAGCTGCAGGAAAAGCAATGGAACATCCGCCCGCCGCTGCGACAGCGACGGCACGTGCAGCGTCGCGACGTTCAGCCGATAGAAGAGGTCGGCGCGGAAGCGCCCCGCCGCCACCTCCGCCTCCAGATCGACCTTGCTTGTCGCAATGAAGCGCACGTCGAGCGCCACCACCTCGTTCGAACCGAGCCTGGAGATCACCCGCTCCTGCAGCACCCGCAGGAACTTCGCCTGCAGGTCGAAGGGCATGGAGCCGATCTCATCGAGCAGGATCGTGCCGCCGCGCCCGTGTTCGAATTTTCCATAGCGCGGCCTTACCGCGCCCGGAAAGGCACCCGCCTCATGGCCGAAGAGCTCGCTTTCGATCAGGTTCGCCGGCAGTGCGGCACAATTGATCGCGATGAACGGCCGGCTCGCCCGGGCGCTTATGTCGTGGAGCGCCCGCGCCACCACCTCCTTGCCGGCCCCGGTCTCGCCGACGATCAGCGTATCGGCGTCGCTCGCCCCGATCGCCCGGATGCGGTAGCGCAGATCCACCATCACCTGCGTGCGCCCCGGCAGCCGCGCCTCGATATCGTCGCGCTTGCCGGCGACCGCTTTCAGCAGCCGGTTTTCGAGCACGAGGCCGCGCCGCTCCATCGCCCGGCGGATGACGCCGGCAAGCATCTCAGGCGTGAACGGCTTCTCGATGAAATCATAGGCCCCTTCGCGCATCGCCTTCACCGCAAGCTGAACGTCGCCGTGGCCGGTAACGAGAATGACCGGCACCTCCGGGTCGAGTTCGCGGATCTTCTGCATCAGCGTCATGCCGTCGATGCCGGGCATACGGATATCGCTGACGACGACGCCGGGAAAGCTGTAGCCGATCAGCTCCAGCACGTGGTCGCCGTTCGAATAGGTCTCGACACTGAAGCCGGAGAGCTCCAGCGCCTGCGCCGTCGAACGGCGCAGTTCCTCCTCGTCGTCAACCAGCAGGATCTTCGCATCGTTCATTCCGCTGCCTCCGGCATCAGCCCTGCCGCCGATTGCAGATCGATGCGGAACACCGCGCCCCCTTCGGGATGATTGGCAGCACCAAGGCTGCCGCCGAAATCCTTGATGATGTTGTAGGAGATCGAAAGCCCGAGGCCGAGCCCCTTGCCGACGCCCTTCGTCGTGAAGAAGGGATCGAAGATGCGCTCGGCGATCGCCGCCGGCACGCCCGGCCCATGGTCTCGCACCGTCAGCACCACCTTGCCGGCCTCCTCGAAGGCCGATACCTCGATGCGCCGATCATCCAGCCCCTCCACCGCATCGGCCGCATTCGAAATCACGTTCACCAGCACCTGCTGCAGACGCACCGAACCGGCGCGCACCACCGGCGGACGCGGCCCGAGAGCGAGCAGCAGTTCGGCATCCGCCGCCTTCAGCCGCCAGGCGATAATCTCGAGCGTATCGCGCATCGCCTCGTCGAGGGAAACGGGACCGAGCTTCTCGTTCGGCTTGCGGGCGAAGTTGCGCAGGTGCCGGCTGATTGCAGCCATACGGTCGATCAGCCCGCCGATACGCCGGATATTGTCCCGCGCCTCCTCCGTCCGCCCACGGTCGATGAGAACGGAGGCACTGTCCGTATAGGTCTTGGCCGCGGCGAGCGGCTGGTTGAACTCGTGCGAAAGGGCAGCAGACATCTGCCCTAGCCCAGCAAGCTTGCCCGCCTGGATCAGATCGGCCTGAGTCTGCCGGAGCTGTTGCTCGGTCAGCCGCCGTTCGGCGATTTCTTCTTCGATGCGGCTGTTGACTCGGGCAAGATCGGCTGTGCGCTCCTCGACGCGCCGCTCCAGCTCGTTGCGGGCTTCGGCTTGCATCTGCATGCGCTCGGCAAGCCGCGCCCGCCGCTGGCGCAGAACCGCGACTGCGAGCCCGGCGATGCAGAGGAAGAGAAAGACTGCCGCAAGCGCCGTGCGTGCCTGGGCACGGATGGAACTCGTCTCCATCAGCACGTTCACCGTCCAGTCCTCGGCCGGCATGTAATGCGAGAGCACCAGATATTCACTCGAACCGCGCTCGCCGGCCAGCGTCATCAGCTCATGCTGCTCGAAGTGGTGACGCGTCACCGGCAGCGCCGCCAGCCTGGCATTGGCATAACGTCGCGACGCCTCGGTGCGGGCGACGCGGTCGGCCGTCAGCGGCAGGATCGCGCCATAGAGCCATTCCGGGCTGCCGGACATGAAGATGATGCCCTCCGGATCGGAAACGAAAATCTTGTATTCGCCGCCGCCCCAGGAGGATTCGATCATGTCGATATCGACTTTGAAGACGATGACGCCGCGAATATCCGCGCCGGTTCGGATCGGTGCGGCAAAATAATAGCCGCGCTTCAGCGAGGTGGTGCCGAGCGCGTAAAATCGTGCCTGCCGGCCTTCGACCGCATCTTGGAAATAGGGCCTGTAGCTGAAATTCTGCCCGACGAAGCTTGCAGGCCCATCGTAATTGCTGGCCGCGATCGTCTCTCCGTCTGGCTTCACCACATAAATATCGGAGGATTTCAGCAGCCCGTTGATCTCCTTGAGATAGAGATTGGCCGCATCGCGCAGCGCCGCATCTTCAGGCGCGCTCACCAGTTCCTTGATGTCGTCGTGATCGGCGATCAGCGCCGGCAGCGCCTCGTAGCGGTTGAGATGACCGCTGAGTGCCGAAACGGCAAGGCGCAACGCCGTCCCCGCCTGCGCCGAGGCTTCCTCCATATAGGCGCGCGTCGCAATCGCGCTGCCATAGTTGAAGAAGGCGAAGATGATCAGCGGCACCACCAGCAACGCCGCTATCGCACGATATCTCGAAGACAGAACCGGCTCCTCCCCTTTTCTGCCTCCACTCCCCAGCGAGGCATATCCAACGGACCGAGTTTAGAGGGGTGGGTAGGGATTTCCAAGGGGCCGCCGAAACTTGACACCCGGCAGGGGCCGATGTCCTATTGCTGCACCGCAAGGAGGCTCCGCCCATGAGCGACGACCAGACGCCCGCCGACAGCAAACTCACCACATCCAAGCGTCGCTGGGCGGCAGAGGGCAAGTTCCTGACCGGCCGTATCAGCCGTCCCGAAACCGAGCGCCTGCCGCCCGGCCAGCACCTTGTCAAGAACTGGCCGGTGCTCGATCTCGGCCAGCAGCCTGTCATCTCGACCGAGACCTGGCGGCTCGACGTGCGCGGCCTCGTCGAAACGACGCTCGCCCTCACCTGGGCCGACTTCCAGGCGATCGAACAGAGCACTGGGGTGAGCGATATCCACTGCGTCACCACCTGGTCGCGCTACGACAACAAATGGAAGGGCGTTTCGACCCGCGATCTGCTCGACCTCGCCATGCCGAAGCCGGATGCGGCTTACGTCATGCTGACGAGTTACGACGGCTATACCACCAACTTGCCGCTCGCCGATTTCGCCGCCGAGGATGCGATTCTCGCCACCGTCTGGGAAGGCCTGCCGCTGACGCCGGAGCACGGCGGCCCGATGCGCCTCGTCGTACCGCATCTCTATTTCTGGAAAAGCGCCAAATGGCTGCGCCGCATCGAGCTGATGCCTGCCGACCAGGCCGGCTTCTGGGAAAAGAACGGCTACCACATGTATGGCGATCCGTGGCGCGAGCAGCGCTATTCCGACGATTGAGCTTTTGGCCGCGAGAAACGGCGAAGCGCAAACACGCCAAGGCCGAACAAAGAGGCAAGCCCCGTCAGTGATGCCACGCTGGCGGCATGGAATGGGATCCCGCTCCAGCGCGGCTTGACGATATCGGCTGTGTTGAAGGCTTCGCCGCTGAACCGGCAGCTGATCAGCGCAAGACCGCGCCGCACCATGTCGGCGTCGACCGCGGAAATGATTTCACCCGCCGCAGCAGCCTCCCGCGGCATCTCGCGCATCGAAAGCAAGACCGCCTTGGTCGCGGCGAGATAGGCATGGGCGCATTCGTTGAACGGGCTTTCCTCATCCGTCACGCTGCCCGGCATCCGGCCCCATAGACAGTAAGAATACTGGATCTCGGCATAATTCAGCACGCGCCGGAACGGCTCGTTCGTATCGACGGCGCGGGATGCAAGACCGATGATCCGACCGCGATAGTCAGACATGACAGCCATCTCGCCATGGGAAATCTCCGGGATATCCAGCCCGGCATGGCTGCCGCCGTCGCTGCTGCGGCTATGGGCAAAAGCGCTTCCAGCGACCACACAAAAAAACGCGGCGGCAGAAAGCGCCGTCAGCAGCAGTGATCTGGCTCTGTCGTTTTTCATAATCGCCCGAAAGTTCAGGGCGCCGGCAAAGCGGCGCCCTTCGATGCGTTCAGTGAAATGCCGTTGCCGGCCGGCTGCGTTGTCCGCCCCTGACCGCAAGTCGCTTTTCCGCCAGCGCCCCGAAGGCGAGACCGAGCGTTGCCCAGAGGATCACATGCATGCCGAGTGAGGTCGTGCGGAACCGCCAGAGCACCATCGCCGAGAAGTTCTCCGGCACCTCGTTGATCGGCGGCAGCAGGTAGAGCACGACGCCGATGAAGACGAGATAGGCGATGCCGGCGATAATCGCGCCGTTCCAGAGACCGAAGCGCTCGGAAAGACGACGCGACAGCGCCACAGCAGCGACGAGCGCAGCAAGCGACACGAAGATCATCAGGAAGAACAGTTCCGTCCTGACGCCGATCGTATCGGGATTGCCGACCGCCGGCGGGTTGGCCGGATACTTGATGCCGGGAACGAGAACAATCGCCACGAAGGCGGCAATGGCGGTGACGGCCGAGGTGCCGCGCGGCGAAAGGCTGCTGAAGCGGCCGTGCACGAAAGCGAAAGCGAGCGCGAAGAGCCCGCCGACGGCGACGCTGTAGGCCATGACGCCGGTGAAAAGGCCGAGACCGGCCTGCGTGGCGCGGCTGACGATTTCAGGTTCGGCAGCCTCGCCGGCCGTCTGGGCGCTCGCCTCTTCAAAGGCGATCGCCGCATCGACCAGCGGCTCGCCGAAGGTATGGGCGAAAGCGAAAACGAGAATGCCAGCCATCAGGCCCGCGAGCATGCCGCGAAGCAGAAGGTTTCCAACCATGTCAGGAACTCCGATCGCGACGCGATTAGTGGCAGGGAAAGCCGAGGAGATGGCGGCCGTCATGCACGAATTCATGCACATACATACCGTTGAACAGCGCTATTGCGCCTTCTTCGGTGCCGACGAAATAGAGGACGATGAGCATCAGCAGGCCGCCGAAGATCGCCCAGGGCAAGATCTCTCCTACAGGGATCGGCGCCGGTACGGCAACGGGCGCGAAAGTGGTGTCAGACATGTATTCCTCCGGGAATGACGCGTTCAGTCGAAAGAGTGCTTGTGCAGTAGGGTCTGACTTCCAGCGCGAAGAGCTTTCGACGCGCTGGTCACAGTGGCGCGACCGCGCCGGACTTACACCGGCTTCCAAACCCGCAACAGCACGGTTATATCTGCACGCCGAAGAGACTGTCAACGAAACTTCACAAGCCGGCGAAGGACGCCGTCACCGCATTCCGGGAGACAAGAACGACCGTGAACACGCGCCTCACCTGGATCTGCCATGGCGCGACGGCAGCGAGCCGCAAGGCCTTGTTCCCGCTCGACGAACCGCTGGAGGACAAGGCAATGGAGGAGGCCGGCAGGATGATCGCCCCGCCCCGCGCCGACCGTATTGCCACGAGCCCCGCCTTGCGCGCCCGTCAGACTGCTGACGCGCTCCGCCTCGAAGCCCGGATAGATCAGGCGCTTTGCGATTGCGACCATGGCCGCTGGGCCGGCAGGTCGATCGCGGCGATCGGGACCGAAGAGCCGGACAACCTCATAGGGTGGATGAGCGATCCGGAAGCGGCCCCGCATGGCGGCGAGAGCCTTGTTGATCTGCGCAAGCGCATCGCCGGCTGGATGGATGGCCAGACCGTCCTCGGCGGCCATGTCATTGCAATCAGCCATGCGGCCGTCATCCGGGCAGCGATCGTGCATGTGCTGCAGGCGCCGCTCTCCTCCTTCTGGCTGAGCGACGTCGAGCCGCTTTCCATCATCCGCATGACCAGCAACGGACAGCGCTGGTCTCTGCGCTTCCAGCATTAGAGACTGCTGATCTTATCCAGCTTTGCACAAGCAAATCGCGTCATCTCTGTTGAACCCGGCTTTGCGGGGACTACTTCCTTGTCCCAAGGAGATGGAAGAATGACATATGATTGGAGTGGCGAGCGCACGCGACGCCTGCGTTTCATGCGTGTCGCCACAGTCACGGTTCTGGTCGGTCTCATCGTCAGCGTCCCGCTGCTGATCGTCACCGCCTGAAGCACGAGAAAGGGCGAGCGATGCACTGGCACGCTCGCCTTCGTTCTTTTCCCGCATCAGCCAGTCTCCCGACCACGAGGGAATCGCGCTGACAACAACGCCTTGGTTCCCCACAAGCCCCGTCGGGACTCTCTGCGGCACAGCAACAGGCTGCCGCCTCCGATAATTCGCCTTCTGGTTTCAACAAACATTTCAGACTTTCGTGATATTTCCGCGAAGGTGGAGATGGAGAAGGCATAATGCCGGTGTTTTTCCAAAGCAGGGCCGGACGGCAGTGCGTGTCGATCGTGGTGTCTGGCGTGACCCTCTGGCTTCTCGGCACGCTGCTGCAGCTCGACGACAGCCTGGTCGCCTTCATGACCGGTTTCGGCGAGTACGGCGCCGACAAGCTTGTTCTGGCGCTCGGCATCGCCGGCGCCATGAGCTTCATCTATTCGGTGCTGCGTATCGCCGACCTGCGCAAGGAAACGGAACTGCGCGCCGCCGCCCAGGCAAAGGCCGATTGGACCGCAACCCACGACCATCTGACCAAGCTGCCGAACCGCTACGCCTTCGAGCGCAAGATCCTGTCACGGCCGATCACGGACGACGAGGCCGAGATCGAGGAGTGGGACCGCAACGTCACTATCTTCTGCGTCGACCTCGACGGCTTCAAGAAGGTCAACGATCTCGTCGGGCATAAGGGCGGCGACATCCTGTTGATCGAGGTTGCCAGACGCATCTGCGCGCTCGGCAATGCCGACTGCGTCTATCGCTTCGGCGGCGACGAATTCATCATCGTCGCCTTCGCCCTGACGGCGCAGCGCGAGGAGCGTTTTGCCAAGCTGCTGATCCAGGCCGTCACCCGGCCGATCCATATCGATGGCTTTGCCGTCGAAGTCGGCGCCAGCGTCGGCTACGACCGCTGGGCCGAGGGAGCCGAACCGCTGGAAGATGCGGCCCACCGTGCCGACCTCGCCATGTACGAGGCGAAATCACGTGGACCCAACCACTATTTCGTTTTCGAAGCCTCGATGCAGAACAAAGTAACGGAACGCGCCGCGCTGGAAACCAGGCTGCGCGCTGCAATCTCCAACAAGGCGATCAAGCTCTTCTATCAGCCGCTGATCGACCTGAAGACCGGCCAGCTCTGCGGCTTCGAGGCCCTAGCGCGCTGGATCGGCGACGACGGCGCCAACATCCCGCCGCCGGTCTTCATCGGCATCGCCGAGGAAAACGGTATGATCACCGCATTGTTCGAGGATCTTCTTGCCCAGGCCTGCTGCGACGCCCTCACCTGGCCGGAGCATGTGATGTTGTCCTTCAACGTCTCGCCGGTGCAAATGGAAGACAAATTGCTGACCTCCCGCATCCTCAAGGTCCTTTCGGCCAGCCGGCTGTCGCCGCAGCGCCTGGAAGTGGAGATCACCGAAAATGCGCTGATTCAGGATCCCGCCGCGGCCGCGGCCATTCTCGATGAACTGCATGCAGCCGGCATCCAGATCGCCCTCGACGATTTCGGCACGGGCTATTCGAGCCTCGCCCAGCTCGCCCGCTATCGTTTCGACAAGATCAAGATCGACAAAAGCTTCATCGCCACCTACCGCGACGACGAGCGCCAGGAAAAGATCGTTCGCGCCATGCTCGGCCTCGGCAGGAGCCTCAACATCAAGACGACAGCCGAAGGCATCGAGGAGCACGGCCAGCTTGCCTTCCTGCTGCAGCTTGGTTGCGACATCGGCCAGGGCTATCTCTTCGGCAAGGCGATGCCCGCCGCCGAGGCGGGCATCTTCATCAGCGATCGCAATGCCAGTCTGGCCTCCACGGCCTGATGGTATACTTATAAGCGGAACTGTGGAGCGGGTGGGAAGCGTCGCTATGAACCCGGCTGGGGGCAATATCGGCCATGGCATAGGTCCTTATTCCGTTTTGCAAATTTGCCTTTTGTTAATAATTCCGCAGCGTGAAACTCTCATGACGCCTTGCCCGGCCCGGCCCGTAAGTCACTGACATCGGGCGATATTCACTGTCACATGCCTCCATCCCGGCACATTCATGCAGGATGCCGCGGCACGATCCCGGCGGCACAAGAGGACAGGCCGGGCAGCGACAAAAATGCGGGAATGGCGATGAGATACCTTTTCGTCCAAGGCCCCGGCACTAAGTTCGGCCATCGTCACCTCCACACGGAGTCTGAGAGGACATGTCATCGACCGACCTCCTGCTGACCTTCAACGCCGGCTCCTCCACGATCAAGATCGGCATCTTCGCGATAGATGGCGCCGAGGCGCGGCGCATCGGCAAGGGCGTCATCGATTTCCGCGCCGAACCGCTCTCGCTCGGTCTGACAAAAGGACAGCAGACAGTCGAGATGCCGTTGAAGGCCGAGGTGACGGAAGATCTGCACGGCGTCATCGATGAGACTCTCGCTCGTCTCGCCGATCACTTCGACATGACCGCCACGCGTGCTGCCGGCCACCGTGTCGTCCATGGCGGCGACCGCTTCACCGGGCCGATCGCCCTCGACGCCGCCGCAATCGATGCCGCCGATGCGCTGACCCCGCTGGCACCCCTGCACCAGCCGCAGGCGCTGCGTTTCATCCGCGCCCTCCGGCATCTGAAACCGCATCTTGCCCAGACGGCCTCCTTCGACACGGCTTTTCACGCCACGCAGGACGATCTCGTTCGCCGCTTCGCCATTCCCCGCGCGCTGCATGACGAGGGCATCAAGCGCTACGGCTTCCACGGCCTCTCCTATAAATTCATCGCCGGAGAGCTTCGCCGGAAGGCGCCGCACGCGGCAAAGGTGATTGTCGCCCATCTCGGCAGCGGCGCCAGCCTCTGTGCGCTGGATCACGGCGTTAGCCGCGACTGCAGCATGGGCTTTTCGACGCTCGACGGCATCCCGATGGCGACGCGCCCGGGCTGGCTCGATCCCGGCATCGTCCTGCATCTGGCCGGTCAGAGGAAACAATCCTTCGAGGAGATCGAGGACCTGCTCTATCACCGCTGCGGCCTGCTCGGCGTCTCCGGCATCAGCGCCGATACGCGCGACCTGTTGGAGGATGGACGCCCGGAGGCGCGCCAGGCGATCGACCTCTTCACGCTGCGCATTGCCGGCGAAATTGGTCGCATGGCGGCAACGCTTGGTGGCCTTGACGCCATCGTCTTCACCGCCGGCATCGGCGAACACCAACCGGAGATCCGCGCAGGCGTGGCCAAACGGCTGTCCTGGCTTGGCCTCGCGATCGATGAAAAGACCAATGCCGCCAATGATTTCACCATCAGCACCAGGGAAAGCCGCATCGCCGCCCATGTCATCGCCACCGATGAGGAGCAGATCATCGCCGATGAGGCATTGTCCGTTCTTCGCGGTGGCTGATCCAGATCAACAGCTTGCCGGCACCAGCCGGTAGAATTGACGTTGAAGACGTTTTCGAACGGGAGAAACCCATGGAAAAGCATGTCTCGACCGCCACCCTGACCGACACCGAACTCACCCTCATCGACCGCTACTGGCGCGCCGCCAACTATCTCTCGGTCGGCCAGATCTACCTGCTTGCCAATCCGCTGCTGCGCGAGCCGCTGAAAACAGAGCACATCAAGCCCCGCCTGCTCGGCCATTGGGGCACGACGCCGGGCCTCAACTTCATCTATGCGCATCTGAACCGCCTGATCCGCGCCCGCGACCTCGATATCATCTATATGTGCGGCCCCGGCCATGGCGGGCCTGGCATGGTCGCCAACACCTATCTCGAAGGCATCTACAGCGAGATTTATCCCGATATCTCCGAGGATGCCGAAGGCATGCGCAAGCTCTTTCGGCAATTCTCCTTCCCCGGCGGCATTCCGAGCCATGCGGCACCCGAAACGCCAGGCTCGATCCATGAGGGCGGCGAACTCGGTTACGCCCTCGTCCATGCCTATGGCGCTGCCTTCGACAATCCCGACCTGATCGTCGCCTGTGTCGTCGGCGACGGCGAGGCCGAAACCGGGCCGCTTGCCGCGAGCTGGCATTCCAACAAGTTTCTGAACCCTGCCCGCGATGGCGCCGTGCTGCCGATCCTGCATCTGAACGGCTACAAGATCGCCAATCCGACCATTCTTGGCCGCGCCAGTCACGAGGATTTGCAGAGCCTCTTTGAAGGCTATGGCTACGAGCCCTTCTTCGTCGAGGGTCACGAGCCGCGCGACATGCACCAGCAGATGGCCGCAACCTTCGACAGGGTCTTCGATCGCATTCGCGATATCCAGGAGGAAGCTCGCAATGGCAAGGCGCCCGATATCTGCCCGCGCTGGCCGATGATAGTGCTGCGCAGCCCGAAGGGCTGGACAGGACCGAAGGAAGTCGACGGCAAGAAGGTCGAAGGCTTCTGGCGCTCCCACCAGGTGCCGGTCTCCAACTGCCGCGAGAATGAAGGGCATCGCAAGATCCTCGAGGACTGGATGCGTGGCTATGATCCGGAGGACCTCTTTGGCAACGACGGCCGGCTGAAACCCGAGTTGCGGGCGCTAGCCCCCGTCGGCGAGCGCCGCATGGGCGCCAATCCGCACGCCAATGGCGGCTTGCTGCGCAAGGAACTCGATGTTCCCGATATCCGCGACTATGCGGTCGATATCGGCAAGCGCGGCAGCGCCATGGTGCAATCGACGGAGATCCTCGGCCATTACCTGCGCGACACGATGAAGCGCAACGAGAAGGCTGCCAATTTCCGTATCTTCGGCCCCGACGAGACGGAATCGAACCGTCTCGGCAGCGTCTTCGAAGTCACCGACCGTGTCTGGATGGAGCGTATCGAACCCTACGACGTCCACTTGTCCCGCGACGGCCGCGTCATGGAGGTGCTGAGCGAACATCTCTGCCAGGGTTGGCTGGAAGGCTATTTGCTGACTGGCCGCCACGGCCTGTTCTCCTGCTACGAGGCCTTCATCCACATCATCGATTCCATGTTCAACCAGCACGCCAAATGGCTGAAGGTGACGCGCGAGCTCGAGTGGAGAAAGCCGATCTCGTCGCTGAATTACCTGCTGACCTCGCATGTCTGGCGCCAGGACCACAATGGCTTCAGCCACCAGGATCCGGGCTTCGTCGACCTCGTCGCCAACAAGAAGGCCGATATCGTCCGCATCTACCTGCCGCCGGATGCCAACACCCTGCTTTGGGTCGGCGACCATTGCCTCCGCACCTATGACCGCATCAATGTGATCGTCGCGGGCAAGCAGCCGGAGCCGCAATGGCTATCGATGGACGAGGCGGTGAAACACTGCGAGGCCGGCATCGGCATCTGGCACTGGGCGAGCAACGAGGACGATACCATTCTGCCCGACCTCGTCATGGCCTGCGCCGGCGACGTGCCGACCATGGAGACGCTTGCCGCCGTCGACCTGCTGCGAAAGGCCATTCCGGAACTGAAAATCCGCACCGTCAACGTCGTCGATCTCCTGGCACTGCAATCCAGGGATCAGCATCCGCACGGCCTGACCGAGGAGGCCTTCGACGCGATCTTCACCGCCGACAAGCCTGTGATTTTCGCCTATCACGGCTATCCCTATCTCATCCACCGCCTGACCTATAAACGCACCAACCACCGCAACATCCACGTCCGCGGCTTCATCGAGGAAGGCACGACGACGACCCCCTTCGACATGACCGTCCTCAACGAACTCGACCGCTTCCACCTTGCCATCGAAGCGATCGAGCGTGTGCCGGGCCTGAAGGAAAAGGCAAGCGAAGCGCTCGCCGCCTTCCGCCGCAAGCTTGCCGAGCATCACGACTATGTCCGTGAATATGGCGAGGACATGCCGGAGGTGCGAAACTGGAAATGGCCGATGGCGTGAAGCGAAAACCAACGGCAGTCGCATGGAACTGGTCGGCGGAGATCATCCGGCGGAAACAATCGTCAAGCAAAGTCTAAAGTTGGTGAAAACCATTGGCGCACTGTTCCTGGAAGACCGCATCGTAGGCTATGTGTTTTGGGCAAGCTTCAAGGCCGTCGACCGAGGAAACGACATGAAAAGTTTCGCTGCCACGCTTACCGCCGCCCGGCTGGAAAAGGCGCTCGCCTTCTACATGACGCCCGAAGCCCAGCGCGATGGCTCAGACGATGCCGTCAAGTCAGCTGAGCAACGAGACGCATACGAGACCCGCGCCGGCGAACGCGCCCGCAACACGGAAGAGGGCGTCGAAGCCTGGTAGGCAGTTGCGCCCCCGCAACCCTTGCGGGTGGCCTATACACCTTCAAGCCGAACCTTCTCCTTCATGCGCCAGACCCGCGGCGTTTCTCCGGTGTATTTAACGAAGAAGCGCGAGAAATAGGCGGGGTCGGCAAAGCCGAGCCGAAACCCGATCTCCTGAACGCTGCCTAGCGTAAAAACCAGTTGGCGTTTCGCCTCTTCGACGAGTTTGCCGGCGATCAATTCATGCGGCGTGTTGCCGGTCATCGACCGGACGATGCGGGTGAGATGTGTTGGCGAAAGCCCAAGCTCCCTGGCGTAGAAGGACGCGGGCTTGTGTGATCGGAAATGTTGCTGGATGAGCTCGCTCAGAATTTCCATCCGCCGCTCGTTCTCGTTTGCCGGAAGCTCGTGCGCATTCCCCTCATGGGAAATCCTCGCCGTCAGCCGTAGCGCCAGAGCGACATAGGCGACCAACGCCTCGTTGCGGCCGCTGCGGCGGTTTTCGAATTCGTCGCCCAGCCGCTTCAACGTCTGCATGACATAGGCGGCCTCGGCATGATCGGGGTCGAGCGGCGTCAGGTGCGGCGCCGCCAGCCACTCGCCGAGCTGGCTTCTATCACCGAGCGGATGGCTGAGATGGGATCTCAACAGGGTGATCACAAGGCCGTCGATATCGCGTGAAAAACGAAAGCCGTGTTTGAGCCCGGGCGGCACGGTGATGATTGCCGGCGGACGGATGGCATGGCTGTTTTCGCCGAAGATCGCATCGCCCGAACCGCCTTCAATGTACAATATCTGAAAGAAACTCTCGTGACGGTGCGGGCGAATCTCCCATTGATGCAAGCTGCTGCGGGAGCGAATTGTTTCGCAATGCAACCAAAAATCGGGCTTTCGCCCGGTATTTTCACCGTAGAGTTCGTAGGTAGGGACATGTCTGCTCATGGGACTCCTCGGTGGCTCCTCCCGCACAATGTTCGATTAGTGCAATTTTTAGGTCGGGATGTCCATTGCTGCGGCAGGGACGACACGGCAGAATCCGGCAAAATGCAGAAATGCAGGGAGGAAGTAGTTGCGAACGCAGGTCGCCATTATCGGTTCGGGACCATCCGGACTGCTGCTCGGCCAGCTTCTGACCGAAGCCGGCATCGACAATGTCATTCTCGATCGTGTGAACAAGGATTACATCCTCGGCCGGGTTCGTGCCGGCGTTCTGGAGGAAGGCACCGTCGGGCTGCTGGATCAGGCCAAATCAGGCGCGAGGCTGCATGCCGAAGGCCTGCCGCATGACGGCTTCTCATTGGCCTTCGACGGACGCGACCATCGCATCGACCTCCACGAATTGACCGGCGGCAGGCGCGTGACGGTTTATGGACAGACCGAAATGACGCGCGATCTCATGGAGCGGCGTGAAGCGAGCGGCTCCCTGTCGATCTACGATGCGGTCGATGTCGCGCCGCATGATTTCGACGGCCATTCTCCCTTCGTCACCTATATGAAAGATGGTGTCGCCAAGCGCATCGATTGCGACTTCATCGCCGGCTGCGACGGGTTTCACGGCGTCAGCCGCAAGGCCGTCCCGGAACGGGCGATCAGGAGTTTCGAGAAGGTCTATCCCTTCGGCTGGCTGGGGGTGCTTGCAGACGTGGCGCCCGTCAGTCATGAACTGATCTACGCCAACCATCCAAGGGGCTTTGCGCTCTGTTCGATGCGCTCGGCGACCCGCAGCCGCTACTACATCCAATGCGCGCTCGACGAGAAGATCGAGGACTGGAGCGACGATCGCTTCTGGGATGAACTGAGGCGGCGGCTGCCGGTGCATCACGCCGAGGCCTTGGCGACCGCGCCGTCCTTCGAGAAATCGATCGCGCCGCTGCGCTCCTTCGTCGCCGAGCCAATGCGTTTCGGCCGGCTTTTCCTGGTCGGCGACGCCGCCCATATCGTCCCGCCGACCGGCGCCAAGGGACTGAACCTTGCCGCCAGCGACGTTCATTATCTTTTCTCCGGGCTGATCGAGCATTACCGCGAGGGATCGGATGGCGGCATCGACGCCTACTCGCAGAAGGCGCTCGCCCGTGTGTGGAAAGCCGTGCGGTTTTCCTGGTGGATGACGACGATGATGCATCGTTTTCCGGATACCGGGGATTTCGACCAGAAGATCCAGGAAGCAGAACTCGACTATCTCACGCATTCCCGCGCCGCCTCGACGGCGCTTGCGGAGAACTATGTGGGACTGCCATTCTGATAGGAGTGTCTGAGGCGGGCCATGGACCAAAATTCGACCGTAGAGCGGGCCGCCGATAGTTCCACTCCTCGACATACAATCATAATTGTACAGTTATGGATTACGGTATTTATTTCATTTTACATCACCATTTCGCATGACAGGTTAGCGCTAAATTTTTAGCGGCTAGCGAATACGGCGCTGGAGCGCGCCAAAAAGGGAGAGAGAGAGAATGAAGAAACTATTTCTGGCCGCCATTGCGGCAGTCGTCGTGGGCACGAGCGCCTATGCCGACACCATCAAAGTCGGGGTCATCGGTCCGTTCTCCGGTCCGTTCGCGCTCCAGGGCAAGAATTTCAAGGCCGGCATCGACGCCTATATGGGGGTCAACGGCAACAAGGTCGGCAACGACACGGTCGAGATCGTCTATCGCGACGTGCCGCAGGCCGATCCCGCCCAGTCCAAGGCGCTGGCGCAGGAACTGATCGTCAAGGAAAAGGTCCAGTATCTCGCCGGCTTTTATTTCACCCCCGATGCCATGGCGGTGACGCCGATCCTGAAGCAGGGCAACGTGCCGATGGTCATCATGAACGCCGCCACCTCGGCGATCGTGACCAAGAGCCCGCTCGTCGTCCGCACCTCGTTTACCACCTGGCAGACGTCGACGCCGATCGCCAAGGTCGCCTTCGACGCCGGCGTCAAGAAGGTGATTTCGGTCGTCAGCGATTACGGCCCCGGCATCGACGCCGAGAACGCTTTCAAGGCCGGCTTCGAAAAGGCCGGCGGCCAGGTGGTCGAGGCAATCCGCATGCCGCTTGCGACCAACGATTTCAGCCCGATCATGCAGCGCATCAAGGATTCCGGCGCTGAGGGCGTGTTCGCCTTCCTGCCGTCAGGTCCGACGACGCTCGGCTTCGTCAAGGCTTACAACGACAATGGCCTGAAGGCTGCCGGCATCAAGTTCTTCGCGCCGGGTGACCTCACGCAGGAATCCGATCTGCCGGCGCTCGGCGATGCCGCACTCGGCATCCAGACGACCTTCCACTACGCCGTGTCGCACGATTCTCCCGAGAACAAGGCTTTCGTCGAGGCGGCGACCAAAGCGATCGGCAACAAGGCCGAACTCTCCTTCCCTTCAGTCAGCGCCTATGACGGCATGCATGTCATCTACAAGATGATCGAGGCGACGGGCGGCAAACAGGATGCCGAGAAGGCCGTCGATGCGGTCAAGGGCCTTGCCTGGACGAGCCCGCGCGGCCCGGTTTCGATCGATCCGGAAAGCCGTCACATCACGCAGAACATCTATCTGCGCGAAGTGACGAAAGCCGATGACGGGACCTACATCAACAAGGAGCTCCAGACCTTCGAGAAGCAGGGCGATCCGGGCCTGGCGGCCGTCAAGTAACATCGAGCGTCAAGACATGCGACGGGTTTGGCGTACGATCAGGCCGAGCCCGTCGCTTGGAAGCAAGGTATTTCCATGCAGACAGTCTTCAGCATAGCCGTCGACGCGCTTGCCTATGGCATGGTGCTCTTCGTTATATCGATCGGCCTTTCGGTGACCATGGGGCTGATGCGTGTCGTCAACCTCGCCCATGGCGCCTTCGCGATGATCGGCGGCTATATCGCCTCCTATGTCGCACGCGACCTCGGCCTCGGTTATGCCGTGGCGGTTCTCGCCGCCGTTGTCGTCACGATCGTCGTCGCCATTCCGATTGAGCGTTTTCTTTACCGGCGGATTTACGGCGCGCCGGAACTGACCCAGGTGCTGATGACGATCGGCATCACCTTCTGCGTCATCGGCATCGCCAATTATACAATGGGGCCGACGCTGAAGACCATTCCGCTTGCCGGTGCGCTGCAGGGATCGGCCGATCTCGGCTTCCGCACCATTCCCGTTCACCGGCTTTTCGTCATCCTCTGCGGCCTCGCCGTGGCGCTCGCCCTCTGGTTTGCGATCGACAGGACCAGCTTCGGCGTCAAGCTGCGCGCCTCCGTCGATGATGCGGCAATGGCTGCAGCACTCGGCGTGCGCACCGAGATCATCTATGCGGTGAGTTTTGCCGTTGCCGTCGGACTTGCCGCCTTCGGCGGCGTGGTCGGCGCCGAACTCCTGCCCGTCGAACCCTATTACGCGCTGCGCTACATGGTCACCTTCCTGGTCGTCGTCTCCGTCGGCGGGGCGGGCTCCATTCCAGGCGCCCTGATCGCCTGTTTGCTGTTGGGCGCGATCGATACGACAGGACGGTATCTGATGCCCGAATTCGGCGAATTCTTCTTCTATCTCGCGGTGATCGCAATCATCTGCGTCTTCCCGCGCGGCCTTGCCGGAAGGGCGAAATAAGATGGCGCTTGTCATGAATGACGAAACCGAAGCTCTCCAGCATCGTCGCAGGTTCATCGGCCGCGATCTTATCGGAATAGCGGTCATCATGGCCATTGCCGCGACCGGCTATTTCGCCTTCCCCGATAATCTCGCCCTTCTGACCCGGATGATCACGATCGCGCTGCTCGTCCTGTCGCTCGATCTCGTGACCGGTTATTGCGGCGTCGCGACCCTCGGCCATGCAGCGCTTTTCGGCTCCGGCGCCTATGCCGCCGGGATCCTGTCGGCGCATTACGGCATCAATGACCCGCTGCTGATGATGCTTGCCGGCATTGCCGGCGGCGCAGTTGCCGGGCTACTCTGCGGCGCCATCATCCTGCGTGCGCATGGACTGCCGCAGCTGGTGCTGTCGATTGCGCTGATCAACCTCTTCCATGAATTCGCCAACAAGGCCTCGTCCTGGACAGGCGGCAGCGATGGACTGTCCGGCATCGCGCCGGATCCGGTCTTCGGCCTCTTCGAATTCGATCTCTATGGTCACACCGCCTTCTTCTTCGGAATGGCGCTGCTGCTGATCGTCTTCGTGCTGCTGAGGGTCCTGGTCCGCTCGCCCTTCGGCATGCTCTGCCGCGCCATCAAGCAGGACCCGCTGCGCATCCGCGCCATGGGCGCTTCGCCGAAGGCAACTCTCATCAGGATGTACGCAATATCAGGCGCCGTTGCCGGTGTCGGCGGCGCCTTGAATGCGATTTCGACACAGGTCGTCGGCCTCGACAGCCTGTCTTTCACGCAGTCGGCCGAAGCGCTTGTCATGCTGGTGCTCGGTGGCACCGGTTCTCTCTTCGGAGCACTTTCCGGCACTGTCATCTTCATGCTCTTCGAGGACTATGTCTCCGCCGCCAATCCCTTCCATTGGCTGACCATGGTCGGTGCGCTGCTGATTGCCGTCGTGCTCTTTGCGCCGAAAGGTCTCTATGGCACGGCCGCAGCCTTCATTGGCCGCCGCAGGGAGCAGCGCTGATGAGCCCGGTCTTCGAAGTCGCCAATCTCAAGAAAGCCTTCGGCGGCCTGGCCGTCACCAATAATGTCTCGCTCACGATGTCGCCTGGCGATCGCATCGCGCTGATCGGCCCGAACGGCGCCGGCAAGACCACCTTCGTCAACCTCGTGACCGGTAATCTCTCACCCGATTCCGGCGAGGTTCGCCTCGGCGGCGAGCTGGTGACGAAGGTCGATGCGATCGGCAGGGTCAGGCGCGGTCTTGTCCGCTCCTTTCAGGTGACACGGCTCTTCCAGGACATGACGCCGGCCGAACATGTGGGACTTGCCGTCCTTCAGCGCGATGGAAAGACCGGGCACATGTTCGGCAATTTCCTTCGTATGCCCGACGTGATGGCCGAGGTCGATGACCTCCTTGAAAAACTCGGGCTGGCTTTCCTGATGCATCGCAAGGTCAGCGAAATCGCCTATGGCCAGCAGCGGCTTCTCGAGATCGCCGTGGCGCTGGCGCTGAAGCCGAAGGTGCTGCTGCTCGACGAGCCGGCAGCCGGTGTGCCGCAGAGCGATACCGGCCGCATCGAGCAGGCGCTCGCCGATCTGCCCGCCGATCTCGCCGTGCTGATGATCGAACACGACATGGATCTCGTCTTCCGTTTTGCCAGACGCGTCATCGTGCTTGCATCAGGCGCGATCATCTTCGACGGCCTGCCTGAAGACGTCACCAAGGATGCGCTTGTGCGCGAGGCCTATCTCGGGAGCTATGCCAATGCCAGCCCTGTCGCTTGAGGTCGAGAACCTATCGGCCGGATATGGGCCGACGAGAGTGCTCGAAGGCATTTCCTTCTCGGTGCTGGCAGGCGCACGGCTTGCCGTGCTCGGCCGCAACGGCATGGGCAAGACCACGCTCTTGGCAACACTTGCCGGGCAGACCAGGCGATACGAGGGCAGCATCCGCCTCGGCGATTCGGATGTCACGACGGCGCCGAGTGCTGCACGCGCGCATAAAGGCCTCGGATATGTGCCGCAGGCACGCTGCGTCTTCCCGACGCTGACAGTCGAAGAAAATCTCTTCGTCGGCTTGAAGTCGCGGCCGAAGACGGCGCTGGAGGAAGCCTATGCGATGTTCCCGCGCCTGAAGGAGCGCCGCCGCAATCTCGGCAGCCAGCTCTCCGGCGGCGAGCAGCAGATGCTCTCCACCGCCCGCACCATTCTCGGCCGCCCCTCCGTTCTGCTGCTCGACGAACCGCTGGAGGGCCTGGCGCCCGTTATCTGCGAGGAACTGATGGCGGCCTTTACCGACCTCGCCAAGACGGGAGACATGACCATCCTGCTGGTCGAGCAGCGCATCCAGAGCGCGCTCGATTTCGCCGACCAGGTCGTCATTCTCGAACGCGGCAGACTGGCCTGGACCGGAACGCCGGAAAATCTCACCAGGGATCACGAGGCTGTCGAGAGCCTGCTTGGGGTCGGCGGCCTGCATTGATGGGGTGGTCGGCAGAAGCTCAGGCTCCGCCGATTGCTCCCCTTTCGCCATTACGATTGCTCTTGGCGCGTCGAGCAATTCATGCAGTATATCGTCATGACGATGTCATGATTGACCTATCATTATTATCTGCCCGAAAGTTATCCGCTGGCCGAATTGGTGGATCGCCTGAAAGGGCGAGAAACACCATGATCGATGAAGCGGCAGCAATGTAAGACAAGGCGTAAATCCTGGTTCATAATTAGGATCGACGTTTATGCGCTCCCTTTACTTGAATAGTTGAGCTGTAATCGACCGGAATCTGTGACGTTGACGGGTGGAATTGCTCTGACGCTCCCTCAATTTCGGTTGCCAGACACCCTATAGGGTTGCATAGTCGAAAAGAACATCAAACGGGGGGATAGAAATGGCGAACCACAAGCCGGTTGCAGGTGACGTATACCAGCCTATTTTCAACATCGACAATCCGATCGACGGCAACATTCTGGACAATACCAGTTCCACGGATGTCGACGGAGATCAGGTACGTCTCAACTTCGTCAATGGACAGCGAATTCCGCAACCGGCCGATCCGAACGGGCCTGCCACGACCACCACAGTCGAGGGAAAATACGGCACTCTGACCGTCTATTCCAACGGTAACTACACCTATGAGCTCGATCACACCAACCCGGTGGTAGCAGCGCTCGGCCCGGGAGACCAACTGGTCGACCAGTTCAATTTCAAGATCTCGGATGGCAAAGGCGCGACCGACTTCGGCTTGCTCAACATCGCGGTCGACCTGCCGGAACGCGGCGACGTCTTCGTCAATTTCGAGGATGTCGGCAATCACGACTTCCCGACGGGCTACAAAGGCTTCGATTGGGGCGCTTGGTACGATGGTGACGACGCGACTGTGCGGGAGGAAGCGGATGGCAACCACTATCTGGGAGGAGGCGTGTTCTGGACACCCATCCAAGCCGCCGATGGCGGCAACTTTCAGATCGAGCAATTCAGTGTCGCAAACGGCACATCGGACTATGACAACGTTCTGACGATCGAAGGTAAGCTGGACGGCGATACCGTATTCTTGGTCACGGTCAACGTCACCGCCGACAGCATTCATGACCCGCAAGTGATCGATCTCAGCGCCTACGGCGAAATCGACCAACTCGTGCTCGACACCGAACCCGTCATCAACGAAACGAGCGGCCCGGATTATTACGGCGCGCAATACGACAACTTTCACTTCATCGTTTGATTGATGGGAAAAGGCGCCGCATCACCGAAATCTGTGCTCCTTCACCGACTGCGTCCTGCGGCGCCTATCTGGGTACCAATTTCTTGCGATAGCTGACGGGCCTGCATCTTGCTAGCATTGGATCGTTCGAGGGGCACGATTATGCTGGGATGGAGGACATGATGCAGCCAGTCGGGATCAGGTTAGCGGCGGTCATGTTCTCGCTCGCCGTATGGGCTATTATTATCGCTGTCGCATCCCACCTTTGGACGACGAAGATGCCTCTGTTGTTTCTGACGCTCTACAGATAGGCCTGTCCTCGCCGTTGGCGCGAATCCTGCAGATCAGGGCCGGACTGGTTTTGTCCCTCGCCGCCACGCTTGGCGCTGCGACCAATGTGCCATAGCGGCCATCGAAGCCGGCTCAAAATCGAGCCGCAAAAATCGTTAATTGTGCAATGAGGAGATGGTAGCGGAGGACCGTAACAAACGATACGGCCCCACATGGTCCTTTGAAGCTAAAGCCGCGAAATAGTGAAAAGGCCCCGTGCGACAACACGAGGCCTTTGAGGAAGAAAACCATGGCCCTGCTAATGACAAAGGAAATCCTCTCGTGAATGATTGCTATGAAACATCCGATGTTGTCAACGACACTGATGCGTACAGCATCAAAGTGTCGTGCTCATTTTCGCAAGGAATGCGACATGATATTTTTAGCGCGACCGCCTCCCAAAGCCCTGTGGACTATCGGTTTTCTCCGATGCCAGCTACGCACGATGTCGCGTTCATAAGTCAATCTAATGTCGCCTGTCACACCGCTGAGAAAGCTCCCCCACTTCCGCGCGATCACATCGCTGACTGCGACACGCTGACCAAGATGGAACTGCGCAGGCGTTATCCACAGGAGGAGAATAGTCACAGAAACATGCTTTACAGGCGAAAGACCGAAGGCGCTCTCATCCACCCCGATTTATACGAATTCAGATCGTTTCTTCGTATCTTGGGACCGAAGCCCGCGCGCGGCGTGACGGTCGAGCGTATAATCAACGATGATCGTGAATACGCACCTGCCAAAGTTTGTTGGGCTGATAAACGCACCCAGAATAGCAACAAGGGCGACAGTCACGTCTTTTTCGAAGCGGCGACTGGTCAGTCAGTAACCACGTCCCAACTTGCACGCCGTCAAGGTGTTAGTCCGGCAGCGATCCGCAAGCGGCTCGAACGAGGTTGGAAGGATAATGAGATCGTCGCAGGGAAAACACACCGCATTGCATCGGTTCCATCCGCAAGATCGAATACGGCTGGAATGGCTTCTAGCGTTCCCAAGCGCCGAGAGCTGACGTGGGCCGAGCGTGAGTTCGCTTCCACAGCTGCTACCTACCGCGAACAACGCGAAGAGGACGGCACCGAGGCCTTCCTCCCAACCTATGAGTTTTGCAAAGAATTCCGAGCAGAGTGTGGTCTTCCATACAGCGAAGCAGAGTATGAGGGATATGCAAGGCGACTTTGGCCACAGCATCGTCCTCATCTTAACTATTTCAATCCGAAACTACCGGAAAGCCAAAGGCAATTGATCGCAAAGATCGATCCAGGCTATGTGCAGCGGATAACGGCAGAACGAGCTGCAAGATCAAACCTCAAAGAGGTACTGTAGTGTTTCGAACTGTCGACGTGATTTGTCACCACCATCGGCACGACAGATGTCGCCCACAAGTTACTCATCGCGAATTTTAACGCACGTCCGTTTTCAAATAAGGGATTACGCCGTTGCTTGGCTGCGAGAATACGGGCGCTCTTTTTTCCTAGACACTTCTTGCAAATGAGGTCGACTAAGTCAGAGTACGTCGTGGGTCACCAGAAACTAATCGGCCTCCTTTTTCACAGGAGGTTAGAATGCCTACTTCATTCCAAATCCCGCCAATCGACGCCTGGACCGCCAGCTCTTTAATGCAGAAGGCTATTCGCCGTGGCGAGGTCGAATATGCTGAAGCGGCTGCGCTGGCATTTCACCGTATGCGCGGAAATTCAATCTGGCGACGACTGACGTTAATCTCATTCGAAGATATTGGGCCGGCGGACCCAAGTCTCTGCACCCTCGTTACCGAGCTCTCAATAAACATTTCCGCCAGACGACAGATTGGTAGCGATCAAGAGACAATTATATTCCTCGTGCGCAAAATGTGTGCGGCCGCGAAAAACCGCGAGGCAGACTATTTGATTTGCGCCGCAAAGCAGGCGCCATTTAATGAGCCGATCAGGTCTCTCATGGCCGGAAGATCATTAAGTGAGCGGATAGCTATCGCAATCGATCCTGATGCTCCTCTTTTGAACCGCGCGGTCGCGGCCTGGATGGCCTCGGGTATCAATGGCGGGGGTCCCGTCGTACTCTCACGTGGCGATATGTCCGGCTTGATGCAGAACTTCACTCGCGCCAGTAACACCCATGCGTTCATCAACGCCGTTGTCTATGCTTGCGCAAAGACGAGTGAGCCCATCGTTCTAATGGCGCCGCTTCTCGCTCTGGCTTCCGGCGAGCGCAGTGAAGTTGCATCCATCATTGAGGAACCGTTGCCGCCAAGCTTGATGTGTGCGGGGCTACCGAGCTGGACTTTTGACAAACACACCCGGCTCGGCAAATCGGCGATCAGGCAGTTGCTAGTTCAAGACCAACCTTTTCGGGATTGCATTGCAGATTTTGTTCCCGAATATCGTTCGCTTGAGACCGCCGCGATGGCGGCCTTCTATGCCGATGCAATTTCCGTCAAACGCAGAGCAGCTTGGAGCCTCTCATCTGAGCTGTACGCTCTTGGACTTCGCACTGACATGACCAAAATCGGCGTCCCGGAGAATGGTGTTGAGCCAATAGTCTCCGCTATGAATTGTGCGCTGGAACACCTCAACGATATTCGGCAACGCTTGCGGATCACTGCCACGTGTCGCTTCACGTGGCATGCAGAAGAGCTGGAGACAGGCCAATGCCCGAGTTAACCTTTGATAACTCTCATTATCGGAGCTCTCCCGGAAGTAAATTGGTCGACCAGATCGATCAATTGCAATTAATTGCACAAAAAGATCGATCAATTGATGTACCGACTTCCGTACGGGATTTGGTAGCCGCGAGTGTCGCGGACAATAGTCGGAGAGCATATACTGCGGACCTGCGTCGCTTCAGCTCGCACGGGGGCGCTTTGCCATCCGATAGCACCGCGGTCGCGGTCTGTCTGGCGGAACATTCAGACACACACTCCATCTCGACCTTGCGGCGCTGGATGGCGTCGCTCTCCAAGGCGCACATAGCGGCGGGATATCCTGACCCGACGAAGATGGAACCAGCGAAATCCACCCTTAGGGGCATTTGTCGAAATCGTGGAGAAGCGGTTCACAATGCAGCACCGCTCTTGCGAGATGACATCTTCGCAGTCCTTGATGAAATCGGAAGCGGTATCCGTGATGTCAGAGACCAAGCATTGCTGCTGATCGGCTTTGCAGGTGGCTTCAGGCGGAGCGAACTCGTGGGGTTAGACGTTTCCGATATCGTATTCGTTCGCCGAGGGCTCGTCATCAACCTCCGCCGCTCGAAAACCGATCAGGCGGGCATTGGACGAGAGATTGGCATTCCTTTGGGCAAAACCCGCCACTGCCCAGTTTCGGCTTTGGAGGACTGGCTAAGGGTCGCATCTATCGAAAGCGGTGCGGTCTTCCGGCCAGTGGATCGGCATAGCCACGTTGGGGCAGGTCGACTTTCGAGTGAAGCTGTGTCTGTCATCGTCAAGGAACGTGTTGCGGCAGTAGGTATCGATCCTGGGCGATATTCTGGGCATAGCCTTCGAGCTGGTTTCTGCACTTCAGCAGCACAGGCGGGTGTATCAAGTTGGAAAATCCGGCAGCAGACCGGACACGCCAGTGACGCGATGCTAGCGCGCTACATCCGTTCGGCTGAGCTCTTTGACGGGAATGCTGCTGGAGCCGTCTTATGAAAGTACGAAGCTAGTAGACATATGGATCGAAGCTGATAATCGTGCTTTTGGGGGTGAGCATGGTTCGGTCGCTGAATTTTGAGTTTCTGAAAATCCACGACAATCGCCTCACCGTTTTGGGCGGGTTCGCCGAACAATATTTCCGTGACGATCCACCCACTGCGATCTTTAAGCTTCGGCAATTCGCCGAACTGATAGCCAAATTGATTGCTGCCAAGCACGGAGCTTATCGCGACGAGCGTGAGACTTTCGAAGAGACGCTTAGACGGCTGTCGTATGATCGCATCATACCAAGAGAGGTATCCGACATCTTCCATACCCTTCGGAAGATCGGGAATTCTGCCGTTCACGAAGCTAAAGGCGGACACACTGAAGCGTTAACCGCCCTCAAGTTCGCTCGCTCGTTGGGGGTATGGTTTCACAGGACCTACGGCTGGCAACGTGATTTTCGGCCTGGAGCGTTTATTCCCCCTACCGAGCCTGAGGATGCCACCGTTGCTCTGAAGGAAGAGATCGAGATTTTACGACGCAAGGTCGCGGAGAGCGAAGATGCAGCCGCTGCTGCCCGTCGCGAAGCCGACGAACATGCACATGCTCGCGAGACGGTCGAGGAGCGGTTAGGACGAGAGGCAGAGGAACGAGTTGTTTGGGAACAACTGGCCCAGGAGACAGAGGCCGAAAGGGCAAGTATCGCCGCTAAGTTGGCCAGCCTTCAGGCTGAGGCTGAAGCCGCACCTCGCATGGCATTCGTAGAATTCCTCGAGCGCGGGGAGGAAGCCGCCGCCAAGCTTGATTTAGACGAAGCTGAGACCCGCACCCTGATAGACCAACAGTTGCGCGACAACGACTGGGAGGCTGATACCAAGACTTTCCGCTACAGTGTGGGCAGTCGACCTGCGAGGGGCCGCAACATGGCGATCGCAGAGTGGCCCACAGGCAATGGTCCTGCCGATTACGCACTCTTCATCGGCACTACCCTGGTTGGCGTGGTTGAAGCGAAACGTAAGCGTAAGAACATCTCCGCAGCCATTGACCAGGCGCAGCGATACTCTGTCGGTATCAGGGATAGTGTCGACTTCGTATCTGCGGGCGGACCGTGGGACGAGCACCGTGTCCCATTCGTCTTCGCCGCGAATGGTCGGTCCTACCTCAGGCAGATCGAGACCGAGAGTGGTATCTGGTTCCGCGACACACGCCGCAGTGCTAACCATCGTCGCGCTCTAGTCAACTGGCCGACGCCGCAGGGATTGAGCGGGCTTTTGGAGGTCGATCAGGATGCCGCAGACGCCGCGTTGAAAGCCCAACCGTTCCAGTTCGGATTTCCGCTCCGCCCATATCAGGAAGCCGCCATCCGAACTGTTGAGACCGCACTGTCGCACGAGCAGCGGTCGATGCTAGTGGCCATGGCGACCGGCACCGGCAAAACCAAGCTCGCGATCGCGCTGCTCTACCGCTTGCTGTCTGCTAAACGCTTCCGTCGCATCTGCTTCGTCGTGGATCGCTCCGCCCTTGGACACCAGACTGAGGGCGAGTTCTCGACCACTAAGGTTGTGTCCGGTAAGACTTTTGCTGAGATTTTTGGGCTGAAAGGGTTGGGCGACGTGTCGCCTGATGTCGAGACAAAGGTCCACATCTGCACTATACAGGGGCTCGTGAAGCGGGTGCTCTATGCCGCTGATGCCTCCGAGACACCGCCCGTCGATCAGTATGACCTAATAGTGATAGACGAGTGCCATCGCGGCTACTTGCTCGATCGTGAGATGTCTGATCAGGAGATGAGCTTTCGGGGGCAAGAGGACTATATCTCGAAATACCGACGCGTCCTGGACTACTTTGACGCAGTGAAGATCGGCTTGACGGCTACGCCGGCACTGCACACGACCGAAATCTTCGGTGATCCGATCTTTCGCTACTCTTATCGGGAGGCCGTGATCGACGGCTTCTTAATCGACCACGAACCGCCGATCAGGATCGAGACCGCGTTGGCGCGCGCGGGGATAAAGTTCGAAAAGGACGCGCAACTTAATCTTCTGAACACGCAGACCGGCGAGATCGACCTTGCCTATGCTCCCGATGAAATCCGCTTCGAAGTCGAGCAGTTCAATAAGCAGGTTATCACGCCGCAGTTCAATCGGGTGGTTGCTGAGGAGCTCGCGAAACACATCGACCCGGCTTTACCCGGCAAGACCTTGGTCTTCGCCGCCACTGACGCGCATGCCGACATTGTGGTCAGTGCGATCAAGAAAGCATTCGCCCAAGCTTATGGTGAGATCGACGACGACGCTGTGCGGAAGATAACCGGCAGCGTCGACAAGGTGCAAAATCTGATCCGCTCTTTCCGCAATGACTCCAACCCCAAGATCGCTGTGACTGTTGATCTACTCACCACCGGCATTGATGTGCCGAAGATCACAAATCTCGTGTTCTTACGCAGGATCAATAGCCGCATCCTCTACGAACAAATGATCGGGCGGGCGACCCGTAAGTGCGACGAGATCGGCAAAGAAGTCTTTCGTATCTTCGATGCCGTTGATCTTTACCCGCATCTTCAGAACCTAACCGAGATGAGGCCGGTCGTGGTCAATCCGTCGATCAGCTTTGAGCAGCTTGTCGCCGAGATGATCGGAGCATCCGAAAACGCCCTGCGTGAGACAATCCGAGAGCAGATCGCGGTGAAACTGCGCCGCCGAATGAAAAAGCTGCCCGATGACGCGCGGCAGAGGTTTGAGGCCGTGGCAGGGGAGACACCCGAGGCGATGCTACACCGCCTGCTGTCGGGGGATGCGTCCGATCTCGCCGACTGGCTGAGGGATCGGACAGCTCTTGGTTCGATCCTCGACTGGCAAGCGGATGGTGACAATCCTCGATACATCCCGATCGCTCATCATTCTGATGAGGTCCTCGCTGTCAGCCGTGGCTACGGCGATGCCGATAAACCCGAGGACTTCCTTGACAGCTTCTCCGCCTTCGTGCGCGACAATATCAACCATATCGCTGCGCTGAAAATTGTAGTTCAGCGTCCACGTGATTTGACGCGAGCCGATCTGAAGGAACTTCGCCTGGCGCTCGACCGTAAGGGCTACTCCGAGGCGAACCTGCGGCGCGCGTGGGCGGACGCGAAGAATGAGGAGATCGCGGCCTCCATTATCGGCTTTGTGCGGCAGGCAGCCATCGGCGATCCTCTTGTGCCTTACGAGGATCGTGTCCGAAAAGCGATGCGCTCGATCTTGGTCAGCCGCCAGTGGTCCGAGCCGCAAAAGCGGTGGCTCAGGCGCATTGGCGACCAGGTCGAGAAAGAGGTGATCGTTGATCGTGACGCCATCGACAAGGAACCGTTCATCGCGGATGGGGGCTTCGACCGACTTAACAAAGTTTTCGGAGGTGAACTTGAGACCATTTTAAGCGGTATTAATGATGAGATGTGGCGGCAGCAGGCCTCTTGATGCGACATCAACAGCAAATCAACCGATCCACTGGTTGCGGCGTTGCGTGCATCGCGATGCTTGCAGGAGTGACTCAGGAGTACGCGGCCCAGGTCATGTTCGGCGACAACAGACGAAATCTCCGCTCACACTGGCCCGATCTGCGTAGAGCCTTGAAGGAACTTTCAATCCTGCATGCTGACCGTCCACTGAGAAAAACTCGTTGGGATGCCATTGACAAGATTTCGTTAGTCGCGTGTGGGCTAAGGCTAAAACCTGATGGGACACGCGAGTGGCATTGGGTTATTTTCGACCCAAAAAATGGGTTGGTTTATGACCCATTTCGCAATCATCCAATCTCTTTCAAATCCTTGAGGCGTAGGCCTTTCTCGTACCTGCCTGTGGAACCAAAATGACCAACACCATCGACATCGTGGCTAAGCTGTGGAGCCTGTGCAACGTGCTCCGCGACGACGGGGTTACGTACAATGAGTACGTCACGGAAATTACCTATCTCCTCTTCCTAAAGATGCTGGAGGAGACGGGGCGTGAAAATCGCCTGCCGGACGGTTATCGCTGGGGCACCCTTACCAAGAAGGAGGGAATGGAACAGCTCGACCACTACAAGGCGCTACTCCTTGATCTTGGTAAGGCAAAGGACGGTCTTGTCGCGGCAATTTTCACGGATGCACAAACCCGGCTTCGCAAGCCGACAAATCTGAAAGCACTTACTTCGAATATCGACTCGCTCGACTGGTTTTCCGCCCGCGAGGAAGGGTTGGGCAAGATGTACGAAGGACTGTTGGAGAAGAACGCGGCTGATAAAAAGTCTGGCGCTGGCCAGTATTTCACGCCGCGACCATTGATCGACTCCATCGTGCGTCTCATGCAGCCGCAGGCGGGTGAGATAATTCAGGACCCGGCAGCGGGTACGGCTGGCTTCCTCGTGGCGGCTGATCGATACATTAAGGATCACACCGACGATCTCTACAAGTTACCGGAGGCAAAAGCTTACTTTCAACGCCACAATGCATTTGCTGGAGCCGAGCTTGTTCCGGATACGCACCGGCTCTGCATGATGAACCTTCTGCTGCATGGCATAGAGGGTGGCGTTGAGCTGATCGACACGCTCTCGCCCGACGGCGAGGCTCTGCCCAAGGCCGATCTGATCCTGACAAACCCGCCCTTCGGCTCCAAAAAAGGTGGTGGACGCCCGACCCGCTCAGACTTCTCCATAACGGCGGACTCGTCGAACAAGCAGTTCGCCTTTGTCGAGCACATCGTTCGCGCCCTGAAGCCGGGAAGCCGCGCCGCCGTAGTCGTGCCCGACAACGTTCTATTCGAGGACAATACGGGCCGCCGCCTGCGCACGTGGCTGATGGACCTAACCAATCTCCATACGATCCTTCGCCTTCCTACCGGCATCTTCTATGCGCAGGGCGTTAAAACCAACGTACTGTTCTTTCACCGTGGCAAGACCGACAAGGCGAACACGAGCGCAGTGTGGGTCTATGACATGCGGGCCAACATGCCCGCGTTCGGCAAGACCCGGCCATTGGCTGTCGCTGACTTTGCAGATTTCGAGACCGCCTATGGCTCCGATCCAAATGGCGGGGCTGAGCGGATGCCACAGGGCAATGACGGGCGCTGGAAGATGTTCAGCCGCGAGGCCATCACCGCCCGCAATGACAACCTCGACCTAGCATGGCTGCGCGACACCGAGGCTGAGGCCGAGGAGGCCCTTACTGAGCCTGAGGACATCGCCGCCGCTATCATCGGCCACCTCAAGGCTGCATTGGAAGAGATCGAGGCGCTGGCGGAAGAGATCGAACCGGACAGTGTCGAGGAAGCCGCCGTAGTCGCGGAGGCCGCGGAATGAGTGAGTTACCGAGCAATTGGAGTTCGTCCAGCCTGGGTGATGTTTCGAATAGCATTACGTATGGCTTTACAACGGCGTCTACGATGGGCGGCACGCGACCGAAACTGTTGCGTATAACCGACATCCAGAATGGAGAGGTAAACTGGGATACCGTCCCGCGGTGCACAGATGCGCCGGACGACCGCGCGCTCCTTGATGCTGGTGACATCGTAATTGCTCGCACAGGCGCAACAACTGGCAAGAGCTTCCTGATCGGCACTGTTCCGGAAAAGGCAGTTTTTGCTTCTTACCTTATTCGCGTTCGCTTGGGTAAGCAGGTTGACCCTCGATATGCGTGGGCGTTCATGCAATCGAATGAGTACTGGTCACAGATACAAACCGTATCGAAAGGGACGGCGCAGCCCGGCGCTAACGCGTCCATCCTATCAGAACTTAGCCTGCCTGTTCCTCCATTCCCCGAACAGCGGCGGATCGTAGCGAAGATCGACAGCCTCACCAGCAAAACCAAGCGTGCGCGAGATCACCTCGACCACATCCCCCGTCTCGTTGAGAAATACAAGGAGTCCGTTCTGGCCGCGGCGTTCCGGGGTGATCTCACGCGGGCGTGGCGTGAAGAAAACGCGGCAGCCGCGTGGCAAAGCACCACTCTCGGCATGGTCGTGAACATCGCCAGCGGACAAACGCCGAAAGGGATCGAGGAGCGGTTGTCGCCGAATGGCGAGATACCATGGTTCAAGGTATCGAGCATGAACGAGCCCGACAATCTTACCGGCCTTCGTACCTCCCAATTCAGGTTGTCACGGGAGGATGCGGGCGCGCTCGGCCTACGAATAGTCGCTGCAGGTTCGATTACCTTTCCCAAGAGGGGTGGTGCCATAGCCACCAACAAGAAGCGTAGATTGTTGGCGGACGGTGCTCTCGATCTAAATCTCATGGTGTTGACTGCAACGATTATCTCCGCAGACTTTTTATGGTGGTGGATGCAAAAGCTAGACTTGGCTTCAATCAGCAATGGTTCCAATGTCCCGCAGATTAACAATGGTGACATCGCGCCGCTTCCCATCGAGGTCCCGTCGCCGTCAGAACAAGCAGAAATTGCTAAGCGCCTCGGCACTGCATTTTCGTGGATCGACAGCCTCGCTTCCGAGGCGACCAGCGCTCGCACGCTCGTCGACCGGCTCGATCAAGCTGTTCTCGCCAAAGCATTCCGAGGCGAACTTGTGCCGCAAGACCCCGACGACGAGCCGGCCAGCGAGTTGCTGGAACGGACCAAGGCCGAATGCAGAGCCGCGCCGAAGGCCAAACGCGGGAAGAAAGCCAAGTCGGCATGAAGGTTTTCATCACCAACTTCGGGCGCGAAACAGCGATTTCACGGAGCGGCTTTGAAGCAGGCCAATATCGTTGTCGTTAACGACAATGTGCTGCTGAATTTTTCAATAAAGCAGATTGGCGCCACTTAACTTTCGTCCGACGGCGATTAGAGCGTCGGCGTTTTCTCGACGGCTGTGGATTAGGCTCAGGCATCCAAACCATGAGCCTCCGCAGATGCGAACTTTAACCTCGCCCTCTTGGTCTGAGCGCAACATCAAGAAGCGCCTTGACCCAGGCAATATCCTCATCGGATAGAGCAGAAAGGCGAGCAACGAGATCGCCGAGGCTTTCACTGAACCTACCATCGTCTATGTCTATTTTGAAAAGCGCCGCAGGCTCTACAGAGAATGCGCTGGAGAGCTGCTCGATGGTCGTGAAGCTCGCTCCACTGGAGCCACCCTCGATTTTTGCAATCATATCAAGCGATAGCCCGCTACGCTCAGCCAAGGCCTCCTGGGTTAAATTTTGGCGCCGTCTATACGCCCTAACACAGAGCCCGAATGTTTTACGCAAATCGCTCATGCAGCCTCCGTGATGGAGTTAGCCTGAACGCAGGAAAAACAGTGATGGAATGAAATTACATGTTTGCAATTAATTGCAATTGCAAGGCGTCAAGCTATAGCTACTGAACAGACCAAATTTTTGGGGATCACATGGCTGAAGGCGCTGCGAAACCGGGATGCCGTTCCTACGTCGTCGGCGGCACGGCAATTTTGTTCGTTTTGACAATTTTATCTTTTTGCGTACAGCCAAGCGCCGAGGAGCAAAGGGAAAGGAAGCAGGCGGGATTTCATTGCCTTGATTATTATTACGGTGCGCTTCCTGCGCTGGAAGATGCCGTTAAAGAGACACTTCGAGAACCTGATCGTTTTGAGCATGTCTCAACTAGAGTCACGCCCGTCGCGGCGGACGGTACACACAGCATCGTTATGAGCTATCGAGCGCGAAATGGTTTTGGCGGCGTCAATGTTGAGGAGGTGATCGGGCGATATTCTAACTCCGATTGTGCTCTTCTATCGTGGGCGCCGAGACATTAATCGAACAGACGTCTGGTGGTGGTAAGCAAAACTACCGTCGAACAGTCTGTTCAGCGGATGGCGGATTACCAACGACATGCGCGGCAAGGGTCTCCGTCGCGAGCGTCAAAAATGATCGGTGTCTTTCTAACGGGCAGGCTACCGCCCTGTTCTATTAGCGTTTATGAGTGGTTGAGTTCATTCATCGGGGCAATACATGGCAGTTGTAAAGGACGCGCGTGACCTTCTCTTCTATGATCTTACCGTGCAGCGCCGCGCGCAGCAGGCACCATACCCGGACTTGATTGACCTGGCCTTCTACTGGCTGAAGGCGGCCCAGAACAAAAAAACTCCATCAAAGAAGTTCAACAAGGGGTCCATTACCGCGATTTTGAAGGAAGTTCACTTAGACGCAGCGAATGATATTATGACGCTTCTCTTGGAGATGTCTGATCGAAACGCGCCGGATACGACCTACCTGGATCATGAAGTGAGGACGTCGCGTCATATTGCAAAGGGTGAAAAAGAAGGGAGCGGAGCATCTGCTCACGTCTTCATTTCGACTAAGCAACAAAGGGATTTTCCCAACACATATCTTACGCTGATCGAGGCTATTCCCGCAGTTCCGGTTCAAAAGATACAGGCGACACTAAACACCATAATCAGGCAGGCTTGTGATGCGGACCCGAAAGCCTTCACTTATCAAAAACCGGGAGGCATCAATAAGGACATCACCTATCAGCCGCATATTGCTTTGGGAGGGTATCCCTCGGACCGGCTTATCGAGGACTTGGAGCATGGCAAAATTCTCGGCATGAAGTTGGTTTCACCCACTGTAAAGGAACCGTTAGGACAGAGCCCATTCCTCAAACTTGAAGAGTATTCGGTGAAGGTGCGCGTTTCTAAGGATTTACCCGAGGGACAACGCTGGGGGACGCTCCTCGGTGAAGCGAGAATGAACAAGACTGACTATCCTACTGCACGTATCTACGTGCAGCCTGAAAAAGACGGTAAGTCATTCAGCGTGGACGTTGACGCGGAGACTGGCAATATCATCGGGCAAGCTTATGTGAAAACGAGGCGGGTCGGGAACATTGATCCCCCTATCTCAAATGCTTCCCCCGACGATATCGTGCCGCAGCTTCAATCACGGGCAGTTGAAATCCTTCTGAAGGAGCGCTCGGTGTGACTTCAGCATATCAGTTCTTGCGGCCGTTTGCGTTTCTGGCCGTTAAAGGACCGACCCTTGATCTATTTCGTTGGACGCTTCCGCTTGCGACCACAGTTGCGGTCTGCGCGGTGTATGCATGGCTTCCGATAAAACTTGAACTTGTCGGTGACAAGTCGGCCTCAGACTATTTAATTCCGTTTTTCTCAAGCCTCCCGGGGTTCTTCATCGCCGCGTTGGCGGCTGTCGTTGCGTTCGCGGGCGGCGACTTAGACAAGGCAGTGCCAGGCGTTAAGGTAAGCATCACGGTGAATGGAGATACTGCGGACAACGAGATTTCGCTCCGTGTTTTCCTTTCATATTTGTTTGCCTACCTCACCATGGTTTCATTTTTGGGGTTCTTTTTCTGCGTGGGCGGGTCTCTCCTGGCTGGAAATGCAGTCGCCGTGATGAACGCCGTCTCCGAGCCCGAGACTGCCGCCCGGGCTACGTGGTGGCTAAAATGCAGTTTCCTTGCCGGGATGACCTTCTTCGCGTCATCGATTGTGTTTTGTACGGTTCAGGGCCTTTATTTCTTAGCAGAACGCGTGCACCAAAAGCTGCTCTAAGCGCTGCATCGCTCACTGCCACAGATTGGTCACTCCTCGTGGTTCTCTAACGCGGCGACCCTAAGCGAAAGCTCCTTGTAGCTGTCATTCGTTGCCACAATATCGTACTCAAGCTTGCGAAGGCGCATAGCGTGAGCGCTTCGCTCACTTTCCGCCGACCGAAGCTCAGTCCGCAGGCGTTCGATTTCATGAAGAGCTGCGCTCTGGTTATCCTCGGACGCCTCAGGCTGCCTCACGCTCGCCGCCAATCGCGCGACAATCTCAGCATTCATCGAGCGACGGTTTTCAACTGCAAGCAATTGAATTTGCACCTTTAGCGCCTCTGGCAGTCGTATTCGAAGGGGGGGATCGGTTCTAGACATGCGCGATAATGGTCCACCGTGGGGTTGACTTCAAGGAGTTACGCAGCAATATCCACATGGTCCACCGTGGGCATACAGTGAGGCGCAAATGAGTTTCGATACCGTAGATTTGATGAGAGTTAGAATTCCAACCACACTCAAGACGAAGCTAAGGGAAGCGGCCAGTGCAAATGATCGATCTATGAATGCTGAGCTACTTCAAATCCTAAAAGCCCACTTCGTGTGCCACCAATCTGAGAGAACGGGAAATCCATAGGGTCGTCACTGCGCGAGACAAGTGAAGCGACGCAAGTAACCTACTGCGATATCTCCCATTCCGTCCTGGCAGTTGCACGCTCTTAGGCATTAGGCGGCGAACCTGAAAGGGCCAGATAGCGGGATCGAGAACAGGCCAAACTTTGGGGACGTCATCCATGACCCACGGACCGCGAGCAGCCATCTACGGCCGCTTTTCCACAGACTTACAAAATGAACGGTCGACCCAGGACCAAACCGACCTCTGTGATGCGTTCGCTAAGCGCGAAGGATATCATGTGGTGGCGCGTTATGCGGACAAGGCCAAGTCCGGAGCTTCGCTGCATGGGCGCGATGGTATTCAGAGGCTACTGGGCGACGCACAAGCCGGTTTGTTCCAGATAATCATAGTTGAGGCTCTGGATCGCCTTTCCCGCGACATGCACGACTTAGCTGGAATGTACAAGCGGCTTCAGTTTATCGGCTGCAAAATCATCGAAGTTCATGGGGGTGAGGCAAGTACCATGACCGTTGGAATGCGTGGCCTATTCGCTCAGCTATTCCGTGAGGACAACGTTCATAAAGTCCGGCGCGGAATGAGTGGCCTTCTCAAACAAGGCCTTTCAGCGGGCGGAAAGGCGTTCGCATATCAACCCGACCCATCAAATCCTGGCAAACCTCGCATTGTTGAAAGCGAGGCGGAGATCGTGAGGCGAATTTTCACTGAATACGAACGGGGACGATCACCAAAATCCATTTGCAAGATGCTCAATGGGGAGGGCGTAAAGCCGCCGAGGGGGAAGCTTTGGACACCCTCTGCACTCATCGGAGCGGAGGAGCGCGGTTCCGGCATCCTCCGCAATTCTCAGTATGTCGGACGGATCGTGTGGAATAAGAACCAAATGGTGAAGGACCCCGACACGGGCAAACGTGTGAGTCGGGCCAACCCCGCTAATGAACGGCAAGCCGCCGATGCTCCTGAACTTCGTATCATCTCGGATGAGCTTTTCAGGGCAGTGCAGGCGCAGTTGACCGAACGGGCGCACAAACGCCGTCCTGACAACATGGTCGCCCAACGCCGCCCAAAGAGATTGCTTTCCGGTCTCATCAAGTGCAAGGCGTGTGGCGCAGGCATGTCGGTTTCCGGCGTGGACAAGTCAAACCGGACTAGACTGCGATGCTCCGCTCATACGAACAGCGGCGCCTGCCCTAACCCAAAGACCTTCTATCTTGAGGAAGTGGAGGCTTTAGTTATCGACAGCCTCACCCGCGAGCTTGCCTCCCCCGCTCAAATCCAAGCCTATGCCAAAGCCCACATGGAACAACGCCAGGCCGAAGCCGCGCATGAAGGCCGTCGCCAGACGCAGATCAAAGCGCGTCTCGCGGACATTCAGAAGAAAAATGGACGCCTGCTGGAGTTAATCCTCAACGATGTCGGTGACGCTGCGACGCTTTCAGCCAAGATGAAGGAACAAGGAGAGGAACGGGACCGGCTCGAAGAAGAGTTGACCTCCCTACCCCCGGAAAGGCGGATTATCGTCAATCCCGCTAGCATTGCTAGCTTTGCGGAACGTCTCAGCGCTTATAGGCCGAAGCTGGAGATGGCGCTTTACATGCTGGACGAAATGGGAGAGCTGCCCCGGATCGTGCGAGAGCTTATAAAATCTATCAGCGTCACCCGCGATGAGGATGGCAAGCTCTCTCTAGCAGTTACCAGCTGGCTTAAACCATTTCTTGCCGAGGAAGGTGCCCCCGTGAAGGCCTCTCGCGGCTGGGGGGTTGTAACGTTGGTAGCGGAGGACCGTCGTGGTCTTTATCGCCGACTGGATTCGCCAGGTTTGATCGATTTCGGAAACTGGCAGGTCTCACTTCGCGACGCAATCCTTGAATACCTTAGCGGTGATCCCCGCCAGCCCAAGCCTGATAATGATCTAGTTCGTGAGATCAGACCGTCGAAAGCGACAGGGCATCCCCGAGACCTATAACGGCTTTCCATGCCATTCCTTTCCGCAGACTGAGCAACACATATCCCATGAGATGCTCAAGGAGGATTGGCATGAGCAAGGTTTCGCAACGTAGCAGGACCTCGGTCCTGGATACTCAAAACTTGCCGACGGTCACGCACCGACGGGACAAGCCGATCACGGCGAAACGCATTGAGCGGGCGCTTGATAGACTCGCTGAGAGGTCAAAAGTGTCTGCCGATCTATAAGCGCCTTGAAGCCGAACTCGCGACATATCGCGCGCTGGAAAGGGACATGGCCGCCGTTCGCGAGCGCAAAAAGATCAAAGGCGCAGCGAGCGTGCCGCAATTCTTCTGGTGATGGTCATTCAGGATGAGCGTAGTTGTCTGCATTTGAAAATGTGCGCTGCTTCCCGCCGAACCATACCGTGCGCGCAGGCAAGCCGTAGTGAGGAAAGTCAATCAGATTTGGCCAGTCGGGGTGAGGCCTCCTGGCCTGAAGTGTGGCGAAATCCGTTTTCCACCACCTATTGAGAACCGTTACGCTTCTATCGGGCAGCGTTTTGGTTCTCAGATCATTGAGAGGAAGCTTCATAAAGCGCGCATGAAGCCACTCCGAATAGTTCAGGGTGGCTCTAGTGATCTTCATTTTCTTCCCGCCAGGTTCCGCAGTCGTTACTTCGCCGAGCCAAAGTCGGAGCTCTCGAATCCCACGCGCCTCGATCGCCTCAGATCCAAGCTTATGATGTCGAGCCGTGAGCCGTCCGCTGAGCGACGCGCTGATTCCAACATATTGAGCCCGGGACGCCTCCTCTTCCCCGACCTTACCAATCAACATGTACAGGCCCGGCCAATCATAAGGTCTCGCAGCGTCACGTGCTTCTTTGACCGACGAGTAAGGCCCAAACCAGTCTACAGCGATCATCAAGTGCTTAAGCAAGCGTGCGGCCCTCCCTGTAATTCTGAACCCGTGTATGACTGTTCGCACTAACCGGCAAGAAGCCGTGAGCGCCAGACTAGACATGGACAACACCCGACCGGCGCACCGGCCATGTAGCCGAGCCTCAAATCCAAAGTGCATAAACATGTGGATTAAACGCCGCCCATGCGCACGGCATCAATGATTTGCGTCATAGTGCAACGGCCGCCAAGGAAACGACTGTGCCTGGAAAACACAACGATGTCGTCCCTCAGCGGCTGGAGCTGTACCCGCAAAGGAGGGGATGGTCAGGGCCATTCCCTCCGGATCCGGTAAAGCTACCGTGCAATATGTACGCCGGTTGCGCAACATGCAACGTGTCGATATCCACCGTTCCACGCGGACGTTCTTCCGCACGACCAACCGGAATGTCACCCGCGAAATGAATTCCCCCGACACCGCCACCCTCCTCGAAGACGCCGCCGATCGGATCGGAGATATCTCGCGAGCGGACCTCCAGATCATGCTGCGCCGCGCGGCACTGCGGCTGCGCAATGCCGGCACCGTCTCGATGGAAGATGATGTCGAGGACGCTCTGCGCGACCTAGCCGGCGAGCTCGGCAAGACGCGTAACGACATGATCAGGTTTATCGTCCGCGAGTGGATGGAGAAGAACACCTATCTGCCGATGCATGCGTTGGATGAAGACGGCGATGTTGATGGGTCAGCATGACCCCTTGCGAGGTCTGGAAATGAGAATTCTGATGGTTGTGCTGGCATTCTGCTTTGCTGTACCCGCAGCAGCGAGCACGCTTGAACTCGACAAGGCAGTAATGTCCGCTACCCACTTTGGGATGACGCCAATGGGTGTTGCTGACCGCAGAGCACTCGCCCGGACCGGGCTTGCGTATTGGGAGAGCTTTGATAGCCGGATACCACGGAACTCTCCGACGGTGTTGGCCTGGCTGAAAAAGGAGATGAACACTACCGATAGCGCTCGTATCAGCCGGCTCACCGCCACACCTGAATATGCACTGTGGGAGCTTTCGGAGACGTCAACGCTCTGTGTTGAATTGTTTCGATCTACCAATGAATTAGTGGGTCTCGGAGCCTTCAACGAACTATACATATGGACCAAGACGCTGGGCTGTTATGTTTCTCGGAGCGATCTTCTTTTACATTTGAAGCGGGCCGGTCTTTCCGACGGAAAGGAAGATGGCCTCTTCAGCCTTCAGCATTTCGGCATCTACCACAAGGAGATCACTGGTATCGTGGCCAATACACTCCTGGACGAAGCTCGGGGTTCGAAATAGCGGGAAAGCCTTGCGGAGCCGATAACGATAGCTCGCATCAGTGCTCACCCTCAGGAGCTGAGGCAATTTTGCGGAGAACCTATGAACCACCGTACCCACCTTATCGACAAAGCTAATCTTCTGCGAGACCAGCTTCGCTTAATCGAGATGGCGGCCCACGCGATCGACGATCGAGACCAACGAAGCGCGCTCATAGGAGGCTTTGAGCAGGCAAGAGAATCTATGGAAGAGCTGCTTGAGATCATGCGGAGCATTCCGAGGGGCGAGCCAATCATGGCCTCGAACGAATAGATGCTGCGATGATTGCTGGACTGATTATCTGCGCATCGCTGAGCGTCGTCGACGGTGACACGGTCAAATGCGACGGGCAGAACATGCGACTGCTGGGAGAAGGCGTTCCTTTCGTCTCGGGCATCGATACACCAGAAATCGGTTCGCACGCAAAGTGCGTGAAGGAACGGAAGCTGGCGCTGATCGCCAAGGGAAGGCTCAAGGAACTTTTGGCCGAAAAGGGATTGCGTGTCGTGTCGAGCGGCGCGGTCGACAAGACCTCGTCGCACCGGCCGCTCGTCAACATCTACCGAACGAACGGTGAAGAGATTGGGAAGACGCTGCTCAAGGAAGGGTTCGCGCGGACGTGGAGTCCGAGGCGGCGGAATGACTGGTGTGACGCGAAGCCATAAGTGCGCCTCCCCCTAGCACAGTACGAAAGGTCAAAACTGTACCGGGGCAAGTGTTCCACCTCTTTTCAGCGGATCTAGATCAGGATGAAGTTTCGCCCAGTTTCTGAGTAGACCTGTAGCATATTCGATGCCTTCTGCGCTGTATGCAAGCTTCACACCGGAATCATCAATGGGATTTCCAGTTAGCAGGGAAAACGAAAGCTCCCCGGCTCCAATAATCGGTAGCGCCAACCGTATGAGCTCGGCCTGGTCACGGCCCGTGTCCTTGTTGAGCGCGGCAAACCAGGTGCCCATTACGAAGTACTGCCTCAGTGCTACCGGCGGATAATTGCTGTTTTCTATATTCTCCAGGCTTGCAGCATCGTTAAAGCAACGCATCGCCAGATAGATCGCGAAATTTCGGATAATCAGAAACGTACTCCCCTCCCCGAACTCCTTCTCCCAACCGGGGTTCACTGGCAGCCAGTCCTTCTCTGGAGTCGGATATGTCGCCATTAAACGGCCTGCATAACAATCGGCATCCATCTCGAGTGTTTGTCTGTCGATCGGGCTCAATGGCACTTTTTTACCGCGCTCGATCTCCGTTAATCTCAAGCCATATCGATTACGAAATAAACTAGTGTGGCCGTTCCAGACATGCCCCATCTCATGCAAAAAGACAAAATCCAACGCGATACCAGTCATCAAATGCGCGAGTTTGGTTCTGAGTTCGTCGAGCTCCCCAGGTGGATGCGGAGGTCTGTTGTCAAGCGCAAAAAGAATATCCTCTGCTGTAATGGGTTCTGGATCGACATGGCTGTCGTCGAACTTGCCAACCCAAGGCATTATGCCTCTAAACAGCATCGCGCGCTTGAATAGTAGCGCAAGCGAGATTGGGACATTTTGGGCGATCGCTATTATGTCTTCACCTTGGATGGTATCGGCGAACGCGTTGAAATCATTGTCATCGCTGTAACCGATTGCGATTTGATGGGCAGCCGTGGCATGGGCTGCAGACCTGGAATCCGACAATCTTCTGAAGCGCTCTAGCGTAGTCTCGATTAGCGTGGCCCAAGGACCTAATTGTTTCGGATCGCAGCTTGCCATCCCGCTTGCAAGAATCAGCTTTTCGAAATCTGCGGGCAAAATTCTTTACTCCTGTTGAGGCCGGGCAAACGGTAACAGAATTCCACTACAAGTCGAGCACGCGTCACCCACATTCCCGGTTCGAGTGCCGTTCATCGCGGCACATTTAGCACCCTTTGGCCGAGCGCAAGTCGTGTTTCGCTAGGTACTGTAAGGTCAGATTAGAATTCGACACTATCGAACTTAAGCACGGCGATGCTAAAGGTTGCTCTCATTGACAAAGATTCAACCGAAGACGCGACATGACCGGCTTACCGCAAACCCGACTTCAACAGCTGTATATATCGGTTACACGGCCGTTCGTGATGGCCGCCTATCAGCTTCGCGAACGTCGGCGATTTAGAAAAAACTTTCCATTGATTTGGAAGACGCCAGGCGAGATCACTCAACTTGACCTCGCAAATTATGAACCTGAAGGCGATGACTTCAAACTGGACAAGAAATTCGTCGACGACCTGCTTCCTGCACGTGATGCGGCCAGGACGAAGGCAAACCGGATTATATTCGTCAATGCGATGATATTCGCGTTCTTGCTCACCGACTATTTCTCAATCGGCCTAAAGTTCTCGATACCGGGCGTTTCGGTGGTAGATCCGAAAGGCGTTAGAGATTTCCTAATATTTTTCTCAAGCCTAGCAGGCATTTATTGTTTGCTTATACAAAATAATATTTACACAATTGAAAGCGCAATGAAATATTCGATACTAAACAATTTTCCGGTGGAGCTCCGCGGTATTTACACAGCAAAGTACTTTTACTTCGAGAACTTTTCCCCTCCATCGCCGATCCAGCTTCCTCATATCAGCTACTCTCGGCTGTACAGCAATTATTTCATTGCGGCGTCGGTGGCATTCCTTGTTTTATTGTTATTATACTTTTGCCTCTATACCGCTCTCTACATCACGATAGCGATTGATGTATGGAAAAGTGCTCGTCTCGGCATGTGGAGTTACATCATCGCTGCCGCGTCTATCGCGAACGGTGCTCTCAGCATCAGCTATGTCATCCTCACCCGGATGAGGATGCCCTATAGGGATTACACAGTGCTTCACGAGCTTCAGGGCCTCCCGGAAATCGCGCCCTCTCAACTCGAAAGGCGACAAAAGGAGGTCTATGGCGAAGGTAGTGCGGACTATCTAACTCTCGTTGAACGGGGATACATAAAACCTGACAGAGTGAGTAACGGCTAGAAGCCACCTCCAGTATGATGGGGCTCGTTTTTGTCCGGCCTCTCCATCTAGACGAGAGGATGGAATTTTGCCTTCTCTGCCTGTGGGATGCGGCTCACCGTCCTGAGAATTCCGTGAAGCGTCGGGTGGACAAAGGAGCTGACGTCCAGATTCATGCCATGCGCCAGAAGGGTCGCGTCGTCTTGGACGATGGTCGCGAAGATTCCATCACCCGTGACCTTGTAGTCAGCGGTTCCGTCACCGTTGTCTGTTCGACTCATCAGCAGGCGGCTTGTCCACTGCCCCGGTTGATACTCAAACATGATGCGCGACCCGATCGGCACCGAGGTGTGCAGCTTTATCGTGTCCCACGTGGTTACGCCGTCCTGATTGCCGGGATGGCCGATGACATTCCCCAATTGGAACATCTCGGCGGCCGGCCCCTTGGTCGGGTCGCTGTCGGACATGAAGGCAGGTACCATGTCGATGACAGCATTATATCGCGGCGACGATTTGATGCTGTCGTTCACAGTTTTTAGGGTGCCCGTCACGGGGTTCCACAATGCCGAAACAGCAAACCCCGCCACTGTCCTGCCCGCATCTGTTGAGGTGAATGTCGGCATGAGGGTGATGCCAACGACGTGGATACCCGCTCCATAACGACTTTTCACGCGATCGACGAGACCGAACTTGGCACTGGACCAAGTGCTTGCGGTGGCGCTGTTGTCATTTCGGCCCGACTGGTCGAGGACGAAAGTCCAGATGTCCTTGCCCGCGTTATAGGTCGTCTTGATGGTGTCTATGAGATCCCACCGTTTGGTAGCCGAGGCGGCAAGTTCCTGAACGGATTTCGAGCCTGGCACGCCCATGACAAGCGGAATGTAACTCCCCCAAATCGAATCTCTCTGGTCCAGCCACCGCCGCCAAATGCCCATGTTGCCTCTGTCATCCGCCGACGCGGCAATTTCTTGCCGCTCCACGAGGGAATCCGCAAGCACGAGAGGGACCGGCCGACCATCCCACCCTTTTGCCAGTACTAGAGCCGGACCATAAGCGAGCTGCTGTGAGTTGGTCGCAGTGCCGACGAGGTTATACCAATTGTCAGGATCCATCGCTGGCGTGCTTGGACCATTGGAGGCAGCGAGCGCACGCACCGAGGCGATGTCACCTGCGGCCCAAAGTTTCTCCCCGCGGTGGCGCTGGCAGCGATAGGCACCAATGTAAGTGTTGCCGACGGTGCCGTGATAGACCGTGCGAATGCCGAAGATCGACCAAGCAGGAAGATCAGTCGGCAGGGTCACCTGCCCGTAAACTATCCCCGTAGCAGCCGTTGCGGTCGCCGCAGCGCTACCTCCGAAGAGGATTGGATATTCGGTGCCACTCGGATGAACGAAGAACGCCTCGTCGATCAACATATCAGCATTGGGGTTGATCGTTTCCTGCGGAGCGCTGCCGCCCTCGGTCAAGCCGAAGCCGACGAAGGGGATCAGGAAATCATTGGTAGGGTAATCAGGAGAGCCAAAGAACAGCTTCGAGCATTGATAATTCAGGCCGGAGGCATAGGTCATGGTGAAGCCGGCCGGCCAGTGCGTACGCGTAGCGGCCGGCATATAGCGGTTGGGATCCGCAATCCATTCCGGACGATTCCCGCCGCCGCGCTTGTAGTGGCGAACGTTAATGCCGACACCAATCCTGCTGATACCTATTGGCGTCATGATTACAGTCCTCAATCAGTTCGAACTCGTCGCGCTCTTCGGCTTGAAGCCGGCGTCTTCTAGCGCCTGCTCGATCTTCGCCATTGTCCGGCCGTTCGAGTGGGACAGGCCTGCGAGACCATTTCCGTCTGTCACCAGTGAAGGGTGCACGCCCGGCTTAACCGCAGACTTGTCAGTAACCGTGCCGTACGAGGAGCGCGGCGGGAAACCTGCATCTCGGAGTGCTTGCTCGGCCTTCGAGAGTGGCTGCGCTCGCACAATCGGCTCGGGCGATTGCAGCGCCATGGAATTTTTCGTGGTCATGGAGTCTTCCTTTGGACCGGATAGATACGATGCAAAATCTGCAATGGCGCCGTCGAGCACTCCGACCTTGTCAGCCAACCCGATCGATACCGCCTCATCAGCGCCAAACGTGAGGGCTTCGGTGTCCCGGACCGCCTGAGGGTCCATCGCTCTGTTCCGCGCCACGGTGGACACGAAGAGCTCGCCTAAATTGTCGATACGCGCCTGGATCCTGTCCTTGACGTCGGCCGGAAGCGCCTCGTAGGCGTTACCGTCTACCTTGTGCTTGCCGTAGTGGATGAAGGTCACCTTCAGCCCTGCGCCATCCATCGCTTTGCTCGCGTCCAAATGGACGGTCACGACACCGATGGAGCCGACGCCTCCCGTCCTGGCAACAGTCACGGTCCTGCATGCCGAAGCGATGGAGTAGGCAGCCGAATAGGCGTTCTCAGCCGCAAAAGCATGGATGGGCTTTTGACCACGAGCATTGAAAATCTTGTCAGCCAGATCGAAGTTGCCGGCAACATGCCCGCCAGGCGAGTCGATGATGAAGGCAATCCCTTTAACCTGAGGATCGGCCAGGCCGCGCTCGAGCGCCTTCGTAAGGTAGACATAGCCGGTCGCGTAGTCGCCGATCGCGTAACCGACGCCGAACAGAAGCACGCCTTTAACGGGGATCATCAGGATCTCGTCCTTGACGATGTAAGGACGATAGGCGGCCAGCCAGCTATCGGGCGCCGGCCAAAAATCGTCCTGCATGACAACGTTGCTGGTTGGCGCCTCGATACGGGTGAGCGAGACTTGCGCTGAGCGTAGAAACGCTTCGAACCGATTCTGCATGCCAGGATGCAGCATGGCCGGCGCGTCATGGAAGGTGGAAAGGAGGGCGTTCATTTCCATCTTCAGGCGGCCTTCTTTTCATGGTTCGTGCTGTCGGTCGGGTTCTGAAGGATCTTGTAGAAATCCTTCCACTCCATCTCGCGCTTCATCTGCCGCATGCGCTTGCGCCAGTCGGAGCCAAGGCGTGCATTCTCGGTTTCGAGATCGGAGAGACCGTTATTGATGCGCAGGATCGCCGCCTGCGTTTCCTTGAGTTCGTCGACCTGGCCACGGCTGGCGCCGACCCAATCGCAAGCGGTGTAGGCGTCCTTGAACTGCTTCTCGTAGAAGCTCGGCATATTGCGGCGAACGGAGGTGATCTCACCCTTGTTGATCGCCTCTTCCAGCCAGAGAGAATAGATGCTCGAGGCGAACCGATCGGCCACCATGCGCTTGATCGACAGCATGGCCTTGTAGGTCTCTGTCATCGCTGCGCGGGCCGAGGAATAGTTGGTCTTCGAGTAGTCGCGCGAAAGCTGCTCATAGGAGACGCCGAGCGCTGCTGCGATATGACGAAGAAGGGACTGCTCGAAGTCACTGCCGAGCGGACCCCCCGCCGCCACTGGCGACTGCATCTTGAATTTCGTGCCGGGCGGCAGGTGCGGGATCTTCAGCCCGTTGACGTGCAGGTTTTTCGCACCCGCCATGAAGTCGTCGAGCGTCTGATAGTGGCCGCTCATATATCCGGACAACGCAGCCTGGATGGTCTCGGGCGTCATCGACTCGCCGCCGAGCTGCGCGAAAATCGCTTCGGTCGGCAGTTCGGACTCGATCGTCGCCGCGTAGCTGGCGTACATGACCGCCTGCTGAAGAACCATCTGGCGGAAGTTCTTCGTCATCTTCATTTCGGAGAGCGCGGCCACCATCAGGGAGATGCCGCGGCTCTGATCCGGACGAAGCTGCTCGAAGATGTGGATCATCTGCAGCCGGCCCCACGGCTTGCGAATGTCGACCGGCTTCCACTTGTAGGAATCGGGCGTCATCCAGTCGCTCGGATGGGCCATGCGAATATAGTAGGTCTGCGGCGCGCCATACTGGTTACGGCGAATGCCACCGCGCACCGTCAAGTCGCCGGCATATTCAGGAGGCGTGGAGAGACGATCGGTGTCGATCATCTGGATTGACGTCGAGAACATGCGCGGCTGATCGCGCAGCCACTCAACGGACGCGAGCGCCTCGCCATAAACTGTGTGGGTGTCGACGGCCATGCGGACCAGACCGGTCAACGTGTTCTGACGCGCGGCGTCCGGCCAGTTGTCGAGCGACTCGGCCCACAAGCCAAATTTCTCCTCGGTCTCTTCCTGCCACTCGCCTTCCCACTTGTCGTCTTCCTTACCGAACAGCACGGTGCTCGCCGGCTTGGCGTTCAGCATGTAGTAGCTGCCGACGATATTGTCCTTGCGGAGAGTGGCGCCGCCCTGGACATAGGCGTCATTCCGAACCGTGTCGCGTGTGCGCGCATCGGCCATCGACTTCGCAGGCAGCAGATCGGCGTCGGCCGAGCGGATCATCGGGCTGTAGCTGGCGAGCTCTTTGCTGAAACGGGACGCGCCTTCGTATGCGTCTCCGCTCAAGGCATTGGCGCTCAAGCCAAGGAGTTCTGCGGTTTCGGAATCGTGGAATGTCATTGGGCCCGGTCACTGATGAGCGGCCATTATGGCACGCGATCAGCCGATGACAATCCCATGTTGAATGCAACATTGCTAATTCAACTTTTTATTGAATAAAGGACGCCGGTCCATCTTGTTCAACAAACTTCGATCCTGGCACAGTTCCTTAATTCTGAAGTCGGCATGAAAACATGTTGCTGCGCTCTGACTGGTAGCGCAGAAGAAAACTTATCGGAAAGGAAAACGTGGCTGCAATCCGTGAATTCGCTTTTAAGCGGCGCGATGAACAGGGTAAGACGCGGTGGAAGTATGGGTTGCAATTGATTGCAACGTAGCCTCACTGTTGGAGATAAGGGACGCGCATGGCGGCTCCGATCGTCACTGGACAGATGGCAGTTAAACCCACTGGGTCGGTCTGCCCTTGCATCCAGGCAAACAAAAATTGTTAGGGCTAAGACGAAGAAGAGTGTAGCCTGCTGGACAGATCTTTGATCATCGGTAACCACGATGTTCACAGGACCACAGTAATCTCAAACATGCCGAAACGGCGAAATCTAAAGGGTAGTTGACGGAATCCTGAAGAGTGACCACAATCTCCCTAGTTAAGATTTGATTACGCGTAGCAGTTTTGTGGACTAGGCAATCCCTAAGTTCGCACGGTAAGTATCCATAGTCCGCTACGACCGGACCTAATGGACCGAAGGAAAACGATGAAATGAAAGTGAGGTGAAACGCAATTTGAGCGCAGAAGCAATTGCTCTTATGATTATCGGGATACCTGCTGCAGTAGTGGCTGCTATCCAGATTTACGATAGGTTCCGACGCAAGAAGGAGCCGCCGCAATAAGCTGCGGATAAAAAGAAAGCTCGTCTAGGCTACGACCCCTGACGAGCTTTCGATTTTGAGGTCAAAACGAAATTTGACCGCAGAAGCGATTTAACTATTGGACAGTTCTAAGTGTTGGTCAACGATAAATTTTACGCAAAATTAATTGGCACGCATTGACAAAATGATTTTATTCGGCGCCGCAATCAATTTCACACGCACCAAATCATTTTGAAAGCCGCTAATTGTCGCAAAGTGATTTCGTCAGCTTCGTCGTAGGTGGTCCAGCTGACAAGGCGAGTCCGAAGCGCAAAAGCAACGGCTTCTATCGCAATAAGATTTCTACGCCAATCCGGCTGAATCTTCGAAGCCCAAAGGCCGCCGAGAAATTAATATTTCCTTTTCCAGCAAGGAGTTAAACGTGGACATGTCTGAAAACCCTGCAAAACCCACGGCGCGCCCACGCCTTCGCAGAGCCGATGTTCCTGCGTATCTGGCTTCAACTCATGGAATCGACGTTGCGGTTTCGACGCTCGCGAAATGGGCGACAGTCGGCGGCGGTCCAGCGATGCAATACAGCGGGCGTATCCCGCTATATTCGATCACAGAACTGGATCTATGGGCCACGCAACGCCTATCGAAAACGGTCCGATCCACCTCAGAACAGCGCTAGTCGCTTAGTGAGCAATCGGTAGATTGATGGCGCACCACAGATGAGGGCGCCAAGTCGCGAGCTAATGCATACCTCCCCATTATCCATGGATGTAATCGACAGTTGACAACAGCAATCCCTTTTACCAATTTACGCGCGTACGAGGGGCTCCTTTAAAATGACACTGATTCTCGATCCCGCTATGCGGGTGATCGAAAAAGATCATCAGATCTTTGTTCTCCATCCTGGTGACGGCAAACGTTTTTATAACGACTTCATCGCCACTTCATCCATTTTCCTCGATATTCCGGGTATCAAGTTTGAAACCTCTCCGGATATTGGTGATGAAGGAGTGCGCCAGCAGCTCAGGATGTCCAGAGCAATCGGTGGCTGGCACAAGAGTGGCAGGCCCGAGGCCCGAAAGCCAAGTCGGTTGATCGAGGACTATGGCGTCAAGCTCGAAGGCAGAGACGCTCCGCGATATATGCGGGAGGTGAAAAACCTCTACGTCGATGCGAAGCCGGGTGATCTCTTTGTGATCCCAGGTCCCGGCTATAACTCGAGAGTTCTACTTGCTGAGCTTTCCGAGGATTTCGATCCGGACTTCCGAGTTGATATTGCACGCTATGGCGCCGATCGCGTCCCCGCTCGGCGGGTTACGTTCATTCAGACGGAGTCCGCAAAGTACGAATTTGGCCAACGAGCCATTCAGCTGATGCAGAACCGGCAGGCGATCATCCGCGTAAGCGACGATCATGACCGGCACGAATTTTACGAGCATGCGTACGGGGACTATGTCTGGGGCGACGTTTCAGGCAGCTATATGGAGGTGACCGAGCAGGTCATCGATCAAAAAGACCTCACTGACGTTCTCTTCCTGACCAATCTTTACGGGGCGATGTACGTCGCTCTCAAAGCGGGGGAACTTGAGACCTTTATTGGCCTGCCGCTCCACGTAGCGATAAATCAGTATTATAATCGCGAGCTATTCGGCGATATCTCTATTGAAGTACATTCGCCGGGTTTTTTCGGGCGCCCAATGAAGAACCCGGCGATAGCAGGTTTTGTCGCAGCCATGACGGTCCTCGCAACGATGGGGGCGAGCCCTCTGGCCGCCACCACCATAGAAGTTCAAAATTCAGCCAACGGTCGGGTGTCCGCCTGTGATCTTGAGTTAGAGGCCGACGTCAGATCAACGATGCAAATTGTTACGAACGCTCACGCTTGGTGGGACGATCTTTGTAAGACACAAAAAGCAGCTGCTGATCAAACAGGTCTGAAGACTAAAGCGAAGATCGTCGACAAGCCTACCGATAATGATTAACACGCCCCATATTATATCTGATCTTCAAAGGAGATCATCTAGATGGCCGGCTTTGTAGAGTTTGTCAGGGACAACGTTAAGAAGGCATTTGCTGCCGCGCTCGCTGCAGGCGGCCTTTTTGGCGCGGTCGGCGGTGGTGCTGTGACCTACTATTTTACGGTTCAGCAAACACGAGTTGAGCGATTTGAATCGACGATGCTGACAGAGTACCAAGCCGTTGCCACTGCCAAGCGCCAACTGTACGCCTCGATCGACGCGCTGACTGCTGGGCTTGCGAAAGGCAAGAAGCCAGACGCCGCGCTCGTCGCGGATATCAACAAGCAAGTGCTCGAATTACACCAACGCGTAGACCTTTTCAGCATTGGTTTGCCAGTGGCTGACAAACAAAAGGTCGCTGCGGTGAAGGTCGCACTTGCCGGCATGAAGGCCGAGCTCTCTCGTGCAAAGGTGAAAGAGGATCTACCCTTTATCGCGGGTCAAGTTGTGCAATTCGAAACTGCCTACAAGGCGGTCGAACCTATTGTTGAGCGACAAATAGGCATGCCGAGCGAAATGCTAAACGGATAATCGCCGCGCGCATCTGACACCTAAAATCTGTATTTCCTGTTTCAGATGCGGTGTGCAGCTAATCCTTGCTATCGAACTTCTAGCGTTTTCAAGAGCCATTGTGGATATACGATCTGATTCAGCGTGGTCAGCATAACGTTTGTATCGCCTAACAAGGATCCAGTGAATGGGGGTGCCACGCGTTCCCCGGCGGGGTAGTAGCGAAGTGCGTCGGTCAGGTCTCGATTTAGCGCAATGGGGTTCTGCCCTCGGCCCTCGACGCCCCACACAAATTGGCAACCTAAGGAGTGAAGATCGCGATAGGAAATCTCGAACTCACCTTCGTGTTTATCCGCGAGAACAAGCTTGCTGTAATCGGGCTTCACAACTCGGCCGATCACAAAGAGCGTCCTGATCGAAGCGAGTGCAGTCAGATCACCAGGATAGCTTACGATATCCAACCAAAGTTCACCTCCTTTTCGGGTAACCTCGAATTTGATCCCGTCGAACACCGGCGCCTTATCCAAAAACGACTGCAGGCTGCTAACGTCTATGGAGTCAACTTGATGCTCAGGCAACGTTCCTGGCCAGTAGTTACCGCCGCAGCTATCGCCATCGGCCGCCAGTGCTGCCAGGCTCATGCCGAAGAACGCGCCGCAAAACCACATGGCTGCTTTCACCATTTGCATTCCTCGCGAACCGGCTTGGCCGCATTCTCAATATCTGTGATGTCAAATGTCGTCGTAATGGGGGACTCATTGTAGGGCGTGACACGAATCACCAGTTTCTTACCTCCAAAAAGTTGCTTCGCGAACGGTATAGCAGACCCACCGGACCAAAGCCCCAAGGCCTGATTGTCGGTCGAAACATCGAACGATTTTTGTGCCGCTTTCCTTTCGTCAACGCGGTAGGAGATCACGCCATAATCTTGGATCTCGGCCAAAAACATGTCACCCATGATGAAATACAATGAGGTGACATGCTCGTCGCATCGAAGGATCATCGTCGCTCGTTGCGTGCCGCCAAATTTGCCTGCAAAGCTGTCGTCTGAGGTTAGCGTGAGCGTCTGCGTTGCGCTGTCATCCATTTCGGATTTGGATGTCGCTAGCTGCCATTTGCTGTTCGTCGGTGTTGGCTGCGCCGCCTCGCTTTTGTCTTTGAAAATCTCATCGTAGCAGACAAGCCGCTTGTCTCCGTCCGCCAGGGCGGTGCACTCTTGCGGAGATTTTTCCGCATGTGCCGCTGACGAACCAAGGAGGAGCATCATGGCGCCGGCACGGAGTGGCGACAATATCGAGTCGGTAGCCCTCAATTGGCCGGTGATGAGGTTGAGAAAAGACCTGCAATCAAGATGAGACGAGAAGACCACGATTCCCCCGAGCGTAGATTGTACATCTCACTCATCCTGTCGCTGAGCGCGTCTCGTCAAGAGCATTTCTGAAGATGAGCAAGTTTCGAAACACCTTATTGATGAAACTACCCGCGGTTGGCCCCTGCGTGATCTTCCTGTGCCCATCTCTTCGCGAGTGCGACGACCCACTCATCAAGAACCCTTTTCACCTTTTCGGCCGATTGTTCTCGAGTAAAGCCTTCCATGACAGCATCGCCGAAAACGATCGAATATGCTGGCGGCTCATTCGACGACACGTCTCTCATCGCAACTCCTCATCGCGCATGCTTCTGCACAACACAACAGACACTATGCTGAGTCTCGGCACATGGGACTCGTAGAATGACGATTTGCACAAGGGACATTGCACAACGGACATGGTCATCTGAAGGTCTGCACAATGGACAGGGTTAACCGGTCTACTGCAAAACGGACATCGACAAAGGTCGCTACGGGTCCCATCTAGCGTTACAGTGCACTGCGAGGGGCGCTGAGCCCCGGTCCATAAAAATTTTTTGCCGGAATTTTCAGAAATATGTCCTTTGTGCATTCAACTTTTCCCGAAAATCTAGGGACACTAGGGACAAACAGCCACCAACCAGGGACAGCTTTTTTCTTTATATTTCAATTATATACTATCCTCTGTCCCTAGGGTCCCTAGTGTCCCTAGTGAAAAAATCACGTGTATAATCTTAAGTTCTGGCGAATACTGCACAACGGACATTCAACTTCGCCCATTGGCTGTTTCGAGACGTAATATAAGCGATTGCGATTTCACTAGGGACACTAGGGACACTAGGGGCAGCGCGAATTTAATCGAACGAATTCAGCTGGATAACCCGTCCCTAGATCGAGCGTACATTTGGCACCTGTCCCAGGATGATCTAGGGACGGTTGAATGGCGGTAGCAACGGGTCGCTATTTATTTCTTGTGGTTCAGCTCTTTGAGGTGGGCGATTATCAATCGCTCTAGATAGCTCGCAACCGAACGTCCGTCGTTTTTGGCCGCCTGTTCGAGCGCATCCTTCACAGCCGGCTCAACGCGAATCCCGATAGCTGCACTTCTTACCATGACAATTCCCTCTATCTAAATTGTTTGCAGATGTTTGCAGATTCCCTTTGACATACGCAAACATTGATCGCATTCTGCACACAGTTGCTTGCAACGCAACTTGAAATCCAATTTTGGAAACCAGGAGAGTTCACATGGTTAACAGCACAAGCGTATTGCTTCAGCCGGCCCTCGGCGATTGGGCATCACAGAACCGCCAAGGCCGCGAAATGGCTGATGCCCTGGTCCAACGGATGATTAGCGAGGAGAACCCGTTGCTACTCGGTCGCATGTTGAGCAGCTTCTATTCCGGCGGCGAGCATGCGGGCGTGAAAACCGGGTTTGTCCAGCAGCTTGCCGAAAAGCTAATGACTTCACGGATCTAGACCGAGACAACGGACGCGAGCGGAATTATCGTTACACCATGACTTCTAAAGATGATGATTTAGCTATCGAACTAGAAGCGGCGCCCGTTGTGCCGCTTCGTCATATCGCCAGCCTTGAGGTACTGTCTGCACATGCCAGTGAGGCAGTGCGACAGCTGCAGGCTGAAGAACGCCAACGTCTCCGCAGTGATCACCCATCAACTGCTTCCGCGCTGTTGGATATCGCAAGCTGTTTGATCGAGCATGGCGTTCACGAACAGCATCGCGCATTCGTTGATGCTCTGATTGCTAAATCATCCCGCGATCTTGTGCAGGCTTTGCAGGTAGCTTGGGAAGCTCAAAAACCTCGCGAGCCATGGACATTCTGGACCATTAAACGCGAGATTCTTCTGCTTTCGTTTCACGATCAGGCTGCACAGAAGGCGAATCCAAAGGATCTCAGTAAAGACTCCTTCTATCCCCGGCTTCGCAAGCTTGGTCCTGTCGTAGGGGAGTTTCTTGGGGTTGAGCGTTACGAAAACAAAGACGGTGAGACGATTGATGATTTCACGTCTAGCAATGCGAAAAGGCACAATGAGCTTCATGACAAGCGAACAGAGTTTGAAAAATTGGCCGACCGAATGGTTCAGAAACACCTTCGCGCCCTCCTGTTCGCCCGCCAATCTGTCGCCTTGACCGACCACCTGTTCGGCGACCTTCTCGGCGACTTACTCGGTCATCTTCGACCCGGATTCGATGCACAAGTTTTGTCATAAATAACCCCTCCTCTATTTATGACAACGAATGCTTTGCTTTCGGCCAATCCATCGGCTCTCATGCTGTCAGATTACAGTTTGAGGTTATCCCGATGCCTATCAGTGAGCGCTACATAGATCCAAGTGATCCGGAATATCTCGTAGGGCAGATGAGGCCGACGCCGCTCTCCCGCTCGAGGGGGAACAAACCTAACGAGATGACAACGAGGTATGCTCCCTTAGCACCCCGTACTGAATTGCTCCCTTTGCGAGCGCGCCGTGATCAAGATTTGCGTATGATAGCGAATGTCGATCACGAGATTGCACAGAACAAGGCAAGGCTGGATCGCGCAAGTTCGACGTTGCAGCGTACAGCCAGTTGGTCCGCCGAAGCTGAAGCTCTGCAGGAGAAAATCAAAAAGGCCGATGTTCGCGCCTTCCTCGCGGAGACAGAGGCGGCCACGACCGAGGCGCACGAGCGGCTTTCCTTGCTGCGCAAGGTGATCGCTGACTCTGAAAAAGAGTGCGAAACGGCAACGCGGGTGATCGAACTCCTTCAAACGAAACAGATAGAATTGAATGAACGACGCAAGAAGCTGCAAGCCGCTGCGACTTTGTCGACAGAGAAGTGGCTACGGGCGAAGCACGCGCACGTGATTGACGACTTTCGCCACCGCTTGCACGATCTCCATGATGGCCTTGCGGCAATCATCGCTGTTGAAGAGCATCCTGACTTCAACAAATATGATCCAAAGCATGGACAGAACCTCCTGGCACGTTTTGGAGAAGCCATCCGCTTTGACTCTCCTCTTCGGCCACTTTGGTTCAACGTGTCCCAAACGGCCGCGTTCCCCGGCTTTGCGGCGGCCACGGGAGCACTGCACGCAGAGCTGTTCGATGAGGAGAGTGGGCTGTGACCAAACTCACCCGCGACTTCGAAAAATGGCGCCGTGCGCGCCGTCGCGAATTGATCGATCTTGGAATTCCAAGTTCTGCAGCTCATGCGGCTTCGAAAGATGAAGCGTTCAGCCGACAAGCCATGGTGGCGATTGTCGGAAAAGATGCTGCGTTGACCTCAAAAACCATGGTGAAACTGAGGCCGGACGGCACTTGTTCGATGCTTTTGGTTACGCCGGAATGCAAAATTCCGCCACAGCTTAGGAACCGCGCCGAAGCTTGGGCCGCCGCCCCAGATCGGCCAAAAGCCGGATCCCCAGCAAACTAACCAACCTGACAACACAGTCTCTTTGATGCGCTTAGCTGCGCAAACGACGACCTGCACCTTGCTGATCAACAAAATGTGGATTTCCGATGACTGTGGCCTTCCCATACCAACTCGAGCGCCTGGCGAAAGCCGGATTCGCTCTTCATTGGCTACATCCAAAATCAAAACGGCCGATCGGCAACGATTGGGCCGCCAAGCCTGTAGCATCGCTCTCAGAGCTCAATCGCACATACCGCGACGGAAATAACGTTGGTGTTCGTCTCGGAAAATGGTCGAAGGTTGACGACCTTTATTGCCACGTCGTTGACCTTGATATTCGCGTTGGTGAAGAGGTGGACATCGCACTCAGTCGCCTCGAGAAACTGTTCCCCGATTATCGTTGCTATCCCGTCGTACAGTCCGGCTCGATGGGCGAGAGCCGCCACTTCTATATCCTTTCAGACAAGGCGTTCTCCTCGAAGAAGCTCGCCCACAGCAGCACGAAGATGCTCGACGACGAGGGGAAAGAGCATTGGACCTGGGAGATCGAGCTATTCGGCACCGGTAAGCAGGTCGCCATCCCGCCTTCCATCCACCCCGTAAGCGGAAAGCCTTATCGCTGGCTGCGCGAGATCGATTTCGACCTACTGGACATGGGCCTCGGCCCGATCGTGCCGTCGGCATACCTCACCGAGATCACCGAGGCGCGCGACGAGGAAGACGCTGGCGAATCAGGCACTGAACGACAGCAGCCCCTAGGCCTAGACGAAGACGAGATTATTGCAGTTCTCGACGATCTGCCGGCCGCCGAATGGTTCGAGGATCGCGAGGGATGGTATCGAGTCGGGATGGCTCTGCACCATGAAACGGACGGATCCGACGAGGGATTCGATCTCTGGTGCAAATATTCCAAGATCAGTGAGAAGTTCGACCCGAAAGACCAGAAGCGCGTCTGGAAGTCGTTCAAGAATCGCGCGGCGGCACCGTTCCGCATGGCAAGCCTCGTCGCCGTCGCCCGTGAGGTGCGCGCCGAACGCCAGCTGGAGTCGATCGAGGATGATTTCGATGAGATCGAAGAGGTCGACGACAGCAGAACCGACATGTTCGACGATTTGCTCGGCGCCGGTAACGGTCCCGAGAAAGCGAAGCTGTCGAAATCACAGCTGAAGCTCAAGAAAGCGGAAGTCGAGTTCGAGCTCGGCCGCGGCGCGCCGCCCAAGATAGCCAGGATGAACAAAAGATTCGCTGTCGCCCGCGTAAGCAGCAAGACGGTGATCATGGACTTCCACGACGACAACACCGTTACTTATGGGTCTGTCAACGATCTCCATAATTTCCACGAAAACGACCGCGTGCCCAAGGACGGAACGACCGAGCCTGTCTCTAAGCAATGGATGCGCTCGAAGCATCGTCGATCGTATCCCAACGGCATCGTCTTCGCGCCGAATCGCGATGTCGAGGGCGCCTATAACCACTGGCAGGGTTTTTCCGTCGAGCCCGACGATAGCAAGTCGTGCGCGCTCTTCATGGATCACCTGCTGCGGATCTTCTGCAACGGCAATGAAGATCATTTCTGGTATCTGATCGGTTGGTTGGCTCACATGGTCCAGAAACCGGAAGAAAAACCGGGCGTTGCGGTCATCGCCATTGGCAAAAAAGGGGCTGGTAAAGACACTATTTCAGATTACGTCGGCGGCCTGTTCACCAACCATTACGTCACCGTCGGCAACCAGGAGCAGATGACGGGCAAGTTCAATGCCCACCAGGAACGTTGTCTTCTCCTCAGCGTCCAGGAAGGCTTTTGGGCCGGCGACAAGAAGGCCGAAGGGCAGCTCAAGTACCTCATCACATCCAACAACGTGATGATCGAGCCGAAGGGCATGAATGCCTTCCCGATCAAGTCGGTCCTGCGCCTGTTCATCTCATCGAATGAGCGTTGGGTAGTTCCAGCCACGCAGGACGAGCGGCGCTTTTTCGTCGTCAATGTCTCGTCCGAACGCTGCAACGATCACAAGTATTTCGAGGCCCTGCGCAAGGAGATGGAGAACGGCGGACGCGAGGCCCTGCTTGCCTACCTCATGGATTATGACATCTCCGATTTCCAGGTGCGCGCGGTGCCGGACACCGAGGCACTGGCCGAGCAGAAGGTCGAAGGTCTGAAGAACGTCGAGCGCTGGTGGCATGGTGTGCTTTACCACGGTGCCTTCGAGGGCATGGGCCATTCGATGGAAGACGCGTGGCCGACCGAACATCTCAGAGTCGTCAAATCAGAGTTTCGGGACGCCTACACTCGTTGGTTCCACAAGCAGCGTTACCAGGGCCTCGAGGCGAGTGAAGTCGCGTTCTCCAAAACTCTTAAAGGGATGTTGCCACAGTTCGAGCCGCTCCGAGTTCGTGACGAGGGAAGGCGTTTGCATGTCTGCATAATTCCTCCTCTCCCGACCTGCCGCGCGGAGTTCGATACCTGGCTTGGGGCTGAACTCGATTGGCCTGAAGACCTCTCAGCCATTGATCTTCCGCGCGATTCCCGCAATACTTTCATTTCTGACGATCTATTCAACTAAATGTTGAATAGACTTACAAAGGTTGACTGAGATGCTTGATATCATAACAGCGTTTCTTGCCCCGAATGTCAGAGCTCTGACGGAAGCGGAAATCAATTTGGTCATCGATGAATTCGGCCCGACTGAGATCGCCAATATCGTGGACGCGTATGCCGCACAAGCTGCCAATGTGGGTCTGGATCCGATCGCCGAGCATGTCGCGGGGCAGGTATTCCATCGCTGTGGACCAGTAATCGATGCGATCGCCGCGATTGGTGCAGGCATCCCTCGCGAGCAAATCGGCGCTTCCGGGCAGCTTTTCCGAATCGCTGTCGCTCATCAGGCGTTGGTTCTCACGTTTCCAGGGCGTTCGCTTGAGGAAATCCTCGCACACATCGTGACACTGGCCGTTTCAAAGGCGCGTCAAACCTCGGTGTTCTCGAGCGGCAGCGACCGGAGGCACTGACAATGGCCGGTAAAGATATCGATCTCGTCATCAGGGCGCGGGACAAGGCTTCCAACGAGATCGACAAGATCTCGAAGGCGCTCAAGCAAAACGTTGAAGATCAGCAGAGCCTTGCCAGGGGTGCTTCGAAAACCTCGGACGCCCTTGGCAAACTCACTGCTGATGCCGCGAAATTCCAGAATGAACTATCGAAGCTGCAATCGGCCGGCAAAGTCGCCGCAGAGCTCGACAAGGCTACGGCTGCCGTCGGTCGCATGGAAGGCTCGCTGCGCAGCAACGCGGCTGAACTTGCCAAGCTGGCGCGCGACAGTGATGCGGCTGCCCAGGCAGCAACGCGCCTCAAGGCTCAGTTGGCAGCCGAAGAGAACGCACTCACCGGCAACAAGATGGCGCTTGCCGCTAGCCGGAAGGAATTGACTGAGGTCAATAAACTCGTCAGGCAGGCTGAGCAGAACCAGATCAAATATAACAAGTCGCTCGGCACGACGCCCGATCACTTCGTCCGACCAGCTGCCAAGTCGGCCGGCGCATTTATTGCTGCCGATCTGCCGGCGCAGAAAGCCGCTCAGGCGCAGATTAACCAGCAGATCCGCGAATACGAAAACGCGATCAAACAGTCTGCCGATGCCATCAAGGGTCTGCGCCCACAGATCTCGTCGGCGTCGTCGTTGCAAAATCAGCTCGGCAATGAGGTCACGCGCACCGCCACCGCGCTGACGAATGAGCGCGAAGTTCTCGGCCAGGCGCGCAATGAACTCGCTTCGATCCGTGGCGTGTCGGCTCAGGCCGGTGAAGCGCTCGGTAACGTGGCGATTACGCAGGATGCCGTCAGTGCTGCTGCTCAGCGCATGAGCGCGAACCTGGCAGCAGCCAAGGCCCGGATCGAAGGGCTGTCGAACGTCAAGGTAGCCGCTCCGTCGACAACACCTGTCGCCGCGGGCGGTGTCGACGTTCAGGCTCTCGCTGTGCAGCGCCGGGCAGTGCTCGAGGCGCGTCGTGAGTGGGTGGCGGCGCAGAGTGACGTTAAGTCGCTCGCACAGCAGATGCGTGCGGCCGAGGCTCCGACCGAGGCGTTGGGCGCAGCATTCGGCGCCGCTCAGGCAAAGGCGAATCTCGCAAAGACGGCTTACCAGGATCAGCGTGATGCGCTTGCCAAGCTCGGCGGCTCGGCTCGGTCGAGTTTCCGTGACCTCGGCCGTATCGCGCCGGCCTTCCAGCAGACCAGTACGTCAATGGCGAGCGCGTCCGTCCAGACGTCCGCTTTCAGCCGAGCGCTCGCAGGTATCGGCAAAGAAAACACCCGAACGGTATCAACCTTGCAATCCTTACGCGGTGAGATTCTATCTCTTACAGCCAGCTACATCGGATTTCAGGCAGCGATCGGCCAAATCGGCGGCGCAGTCGATTCCTATAAGCAGCTTGAGGCTGTCCAGAGCCGCCTTGGTTCCGTGTTCAATCAGGATACAGGCAGGGTCGCGACTGAAATTGGCTTCCTTCGCGAGCAGGCCGATAGGCTCGGCATCGCCTTCGGAACATTGGCCGATGAGTACGGCAAGTTCTCAGTTGCGGCGAAATCCGCAAACCTCACGAACCGAGACACTCGAAGGATTTTCCTTTCAGTTGCGGAGGCCGCACGCGTCAACCAACTTTCGGTTGACCAGACATCGGGCGTTTTCCTAGCGCTGACTCAGATGATTTCGAAGGGCAAGGTTTCGGCCGAAGAGTTGCGAGGCCAGATGAGTGAGCGGCTACCGGCTGCCTTCGACATCTTCGCCAAGGCGATCGGCAAGTCCACGGCCGAGCTCGATCAGATGATGCAGAAGGGCGATGTCCTTGCCGATCGTTCAACCCTGCTTAAATTTTCCGACGAATTGACACGTCGGTTTGGTCCACAGCTTGGCGCCTCTCTCATGAGCCTGACCACTGACCTCGGTCGGTTTCAAAATGACATTCAGAGCTCTCAGGCTGCCGTGGCAAATGGATTTGTCCCCGCGTTGCGCGAGGTCCTGCAGTCCATCCACGCCTTTTCTCAGTCAACCGACGGCCAGGAAACATTCACCTCGATCGGCAAAGCGGTCGGCGAAGTCATCAAGATTTTGGCCGAGCTTCCGAAGTATTTCGATGTCATCACCAGTGCCGCCAAGCTGTTTATCGCCGTCAAGATTGCCGACTTCTTCGGCGGGGTGGCCGGCAAGGCATTGCAGGTCGCACAGTCCTTGCGGACGTTCAGCGCCGAGCTGACACTTATTGGCCCGCGCACGCAAGCCGCGGCGAACGCGCAGACGGTCTTCGGCCGCACCCTCGCACAATCCGTAAGCACGCTCGGCAGCTTCCGGCAAAGCCTGCTTGCCACGACCAGCCAGAGCGCCCTCGCCCGTGCCGGCGTCGTCGGCTTGGCTGGTGCGGTTGGCGGCTTGCAGACGACCCTTGTTGTCACGGCCGGCGCATTTCGTGCGTTGTTGGCTGCCTTCGGTGGTCCGATTGGAATCGCCCTCACTGCCATCACCTATGCCGTAGGCACCTGGCTGACCAGCATCGGCAACGCTACCTCCGCGCTTGCCGAGCACAAGCGACAAGTTGATCTGATCGCGGCGGGGTATGACAACGCCAAGGACAAGGCCTCGGATTGGGCTAAGTCCATTCCAGGCGCGACACCGGCTGAACTCATCAACAATCGCGATCAACTCAAAAAGCAGTTCGGCGATATCGTCGGCGATGCTGAAGAGCTCAGCCGGGTCCTGAAATACGCCTTCCAGGATTTCGCGCCGGATAGCTCAGAGATCCGACAGCTCAATCAGTTGACCGATGCTCTCAAGGGCGTGCGCGACGGTTCCGTTTCTGTCCAACAGCTGGCGGGGATCCTCAGTGACATCTCGCTCAAGCCCGCGGCTGATGGCTTCAAGGAAATCGCCGATCAGATCCTTGCATTGCTTCACTCGGCCGAGGATGGAAAGCCCGGTCTCGACGAACTCAGCGATGCAATCGCCAAGGCTGAAGCGCTTATCCGTGTGCAGGCCAACACGGCGACCGACGCCGACAAGGCGCTGCTCGGTCTCGGCAAGCAGGCACAGGAAACTGCGCAGAACCTCGACTACCAGGGCAAGACGACCGCTTTCAATAAACTCCTTGTCGAGATCAAAGAGAACATTCCCGGCCTCGGCGATGAGTTGAAAAAGCTCGAAGCCCTCAAGGGCCTGGAAAAACAGTACAAGGATGCGCTGAACCTCGCGACCACCATGGGGCAGGTTCTGGACGCGACGAAGTCCTATTCGGACGCGGTCGCCGGCATCAATACGTCGTTCATGCAGAAGCAGTTCGACTCGTTGCCGGACACGCGCAAGGGTCTCATCGATCGCATCATTTATAAGGAGGGCGGCCAGGATGGCACGGGGCCGTCGTCATCGAGCGCCCGTGGTATCGGACAGTTCACTGAAGGCACATGGCTGCCGATCTTCAACGAACTATTCCCGGCTCTTCGCCAGTTGTCGGATTCGGCCAAGCTTCAGTATCGTGCGAATGAGGCTTTCGCCCGACCGGTGCTCGAGGAGTTCACCAAGCGCAACCAGCTGCAGCTCGCCAACGCGGGCGTGGCTCCAACCGACGGGAACACCTATCTCGCTCACTTCCTCGGTGCTGGCGATGCCATCAAAGTCGTGCTCGCCAATCCTGATGAGCTTGCGAAGAACCTCGTCAATCCCGCCTCGGTGGCAGCCAACCCGACCGTTATCAAGGACGATACGACGGCGCGCGATCTCATCTCCTGGGCTTCTCAGAAGATGGGCGGTGGCTCGCCGATCATGGCTGGCGGCCAGACCAAACAGGAGTCGTTCGACGAGAATATTTCCGGCCGGGTGAAGGCATGGAAGGAAGAGGCCGAGGGCCGTAAGGAATCCAACAGAGAAGCGGTCATCGCCCGCGAACTGGCGCAGGCCGAGAACGAAGCGACCAAAGAGGGTGTGACGCTCACCCAGGCACAGCGAGACGCGATCCGTGAGGCTGCCGCGGCAAAGTACGATTCCGCACACGCCGACGAGCAGCTGAAGGCCAACCAGCAGGAAGGCCGCGACCAGCTGAACGACATCATCGGTCTCGACCAGCAGCGCAAGACCCTGTTGCAAGAAATCAATATGGCGCAGAACGCTGGCGACAGTGGGAAGACGCAGGAACTCGTCACGCAGCTGCAGGGTGTCAACGAGCAGCTCACAGCGGCCATCCCGAAGGCTTTGGAACTTGCTCGTGCGCTCGGCGACGAGAAGATGGTCGCTCAGCTTCAGAGGGTGCAGCTGAACACAGCAAAGGTTGGGAGCGGTCTGACGGCGTTCGGCCTGTCCGCATCCAATGTTCAGAATCTGGTTGGATCGTTCGCTGATGGCCTGGTCGGTGCATTCGACTCTTTCGCGCAGTCGGTCGCCAATGGCGCCAACGCTTTCCAAGCACTCGGTCAAGCGTTCCTGCAGTTCGCAGCGGACTTCCTGCGACAGATCGCGACGATGATCCTGCAGCAGATCATCCTCAACGCCTTGGCTGGAATCGGCGGTCCAATCGGCACAGCCGCAAAGGGTCTCGGCGGTGTAGCCAAAGTCATCACCGGACACACGGGCGGCTTGGTCGGATCGGCTGCCATCGGTAGCGGCAACATGTCTCGCCAGATTGCGCCCGAATGGGTGAGCAATATCATGCGCTACCACTCTGGCGGAATCGCCGGTCTGCGTCCGGATGAAGTGCCGGCCGTCCTGAAGAAGAACGAAGAGGTTCTGACCGAGCAGGATCCTCGTCACCGCTTCAACGCGGGCGGCGAAAAGGAGGGCGCATCGGGTGGTGGTCAAGCTATCAAGCAGGTCCTGGTTCTCGATCAGAGAGATCTGTCGAACGCTATGGCGGGCTCGCATGGTGAGAAAGTCTTCATCACCCACATCAAGAATAATGCGCCGACGATCCGCAAAATGTTGGGTGTGTAATGACGACGCCCGCGGACACCCCCCTCATTGAATTCGTGAAGGCCCTCGCTCGCCGGCAGGCACGGCTTGACGCGATGGCGCCGCATCCTGCTAATGAGAATTCCCCGAAAGACCAGCAGGCCAAGAAAAAATGAAACGTGCCGTTATATACGCCCGGTACTCGACGGATTTGCAGACCGATAAATCCGTCGAAGATCAGATCAGCCTTTGCCGCGACTTCGCCGGGCGCATCGGCGCTGTCATCACCAACCTTTATTACGACAAGGCAAAATCCGGCGCATCGATGTTCGGCCGGCCGGGCCTTGCCGAGCTCATGGTGGCAGCTGAGCAGAACGATTTCGATATTCTGATCACAGAATCCACCGACCGCGTATCGCGCGATATCGCCGACTTGGCGCACGTGCATAAGGTGCTCAAGTTCCGTAATATCCAGCTTCAGTGCGTCAACGGCGGCCTGATGGATACTGTTCAGATTGGCATGTACGGGATTGTCGGGCAGATGCAGCGCGAGGAAGGTGCCCGCAAGGTCAAGCGTGGCATGATGGGCGTGGTTCGCTCGGGCCGCAACGCAGGTGGCAAGGCTTACGGATATCGACCGGTCCCTGGCAAGCCAGGCGAGCTAGAGATCATAGAGGAAGAAGCGTCGGTTATTCGCCGGGTGTTCGACCTGTACGCGGCAGGTGTGTCGCCTCGCGCGATCGCCGGCATTTTGAATAGGGACCGGATCCCCGCGCCCCGCGGCAGGCAGTGGAACGCTTCAACGATCAACGGTAACGGCCAGCGCGGAAACGGCATTCTCCGCAATCCTATCTATGCTGGAAGGATCGTCTGGAACCGCGTGCACATGGTGAAGGACCCTTCTACCGGCAGGCGCGTTTCTCGCACGAACGATGAGGCTGACCTCGAGACGGTTGACGCACCCCACCTTCGCATCATCCCACAGGATCTGTTCGATGCGGTCCAACTGCGGAAAGATGACGCGTCGAAGATGGGATCAAAAACCCCGCGCTCGAAACGCATCCTATCCGGCCTTCTGCGTTGCGGAGCCTGCGAAGGCGGTATGACGCTGGTTGGCGCCGATCGCAATGGCCGGCGCATTCAATGCTCGACGCACCGGGAATCCAGCACCTGCTCGAACAGTCGGCGCTACTATCTGAATCGCATCGAGGCGCTGGTTTTGAGCCGGCTGCGCTCACAATTCGCCGATACAAGCATCATCGAAGCCTACGTGTCGGCCTATCAAGACGAGCAAAAGCGCATTCGATCGAGCGCCCTTCGAGATCGCGCCGGTGCCGCACGCCTCCTCGAGGAGGCGAAGAAAGAGATCACCGAGATCGTTCGGATGCTGTCAAAGGGATTGATCGAAGAAGATGAGGCCTCCGAGCTGCTCGGGCCATTGCGTCAACAGCGCGACGAGCAGCAGGTATTGCTGGAAAGCATCGAAGAGCCAACCAATGTGATTGAGCTTCAGCCGAAGGCAGTCCGTCGTTTCAGAGAGAACATCGAAAATCTATCCGCCATACTCGCCCAAGGCGAAGAAGAACCGCCGCCTGAACTGCTCGGCCCTTTTAGGCAGCTCGTGGCCGCCGTCGTGGTCTATCCCACTGAAAACGGACAGGTTTATGAAATTGGCATCAAAGGCTACCTGTCTAGCCTGATCGATACGGATCTGTCGGTGATAAAGATGGTAGCGGAGGAGGGATTTGAACCCCCGACACAAGGATTATGATTCCTCTGCTCTGACCTACTGAGCTACTCCGCCACTGGTCAACGATACCCGCTCGCGAAGCGATGCCGGTTCGTGGGATGAGCGGCTTATAAGGTGCGCTTCGGCTTTGTGTCAAGCGCATGATCGAGAAAAACGGTGGGCTTTGCCGGCCGTCGTTACCTATGGGTTTCAGGCGGCGACGGGGCTGGCCAAAAGGGCCTTCAGGCAGGCTTCTGCCGCAGGTTCGCGCTCGGAGCGTTCGATGAAACCGCCACCGAAGACGCGGGCGTTGTCGCCGGGCGCCGAATAAAGCGCGCAGGCCTGGCCGGGCGCGATGCCCGCCTCGCCGACCGTCAGGTCGACATAGATGCCGGTTGCATCGACATGCAGCTCGGCGGGCGCTGGCGCCCGTGTCGATCGGACCTTGGCGTAACAGGCGAAGCCTTTGCCGGAGGCGGCTTCCGCAAGCGTCTCGTCGCCCAGCCAGTTGACGTCGCGCAGGTAGACGCGGTGCGTTTCCAGCGCCTCCTTCGGCCCGACGATGACGCGGCGCGAGCGGGCGTCGAGAAAGACGACGTAGAGCGGCTCGCCGGTGGCGATGCCGATGCCGCGGCGCTGGCCGATCGTGAAGTGCAGGATGCCCTCATGGGTGCCGAGCACGCGACCATCGAGATGGACGATCTCGCCGGCGAGCGCCGCATTCGGCTTCAGCTTGGTGATGACGTCGGAATATTTGCCCTGCGGCACGAAGCAGATGTCCTGGCTGTCGGCCTTCTTGGCAACGACGAGGCCCATCTCTTCGGCCAGCCTGCGGGTCTCGGCCTTCGGCAGGCCGCCCAGGGGAAAGCGGAGATAATCGATCTGTTCCTGCGTCGTGGCAAAAAGGAAATAGCTCTGGTCGCGGTCGGCATCGGCCGGGCGGAAAAGCGCACGGCGGCCGGGGTTTCCGGGAGAAGGGTTCAGGCCCGAGCGGATATAGTGGCCGGTCGCCAGCGCATCGGCGCCAAGTTCCTTGGCGGTCGCCAGAAGGTCAGCGAATTTGACGGTCTGGTTGCAGGATACGCAAGGGATCGGCGTTTCGCCCGCCACATAGCTTTCGGCGAAGGGGTTGATCACCGTCTCGCGAAAGCGCTTTTCGTAATCGAGCACGTAATGCGGGATGCCGAGCGTTTCGCAGACGCGGCGCGCATCGTCGATATCCTGGCCGGCGCAGCAGGAGCCGGCGCGGTGAACAGCAGCGCCATGATCGTAAAGCTGCAGCGTAATGCCGAGCACGTCGTAACCCTGCTGTTTGAGAAGGCCAGCGACGACAGATGAATCGACGCCGCCCGACATGGCGACGACGACACGGGTCTCTTCCGGCTTCTTGTCAAAATCCAGTGTGTTCAACGGGTGCTGCCAAATTCTGTGTTGTTTCGATCCGCCGTTCTGACTTCGGAATGTGGCGGATTTCCTGCATTTCCGGCGGGATCGGCCGCCGGCTTTCATGGGCGACGGATATAGAAACTATTGCGCCCGCGCGCAAGTGCCGGCTTTCGGCCGAACTTGGCGGCGTCATAGGCCATGACGCCGATGGAAGCTGATGCGAAGGCGCCTGCGAGATAGATCCTATTCCGCCGCTTGACGGCGATCTCGCGCCGGCGCCTCGCTCATCACTGCCCGCATGCGCGGAAGTGCTTCGGGATATTCGCGGCGGATGAAATCGATCAGTTTCTCCCGTACCTCGCAGCGAAGGTCAAAGGTGCGGTTGGAATTCGATGCCGATACGAGGACGCGGATCTCCATGACCGTCTCACGAAAATCCGTGACGGCGACATTCACGACGCGGCGGTCCCACAGCGTCGAAGCCTTCGCGATCTCCTCGACCTTTCCACGCACCACATCGACAGGCACGCTGTAGTCCAGATAGATCATCACCGTGCCGATCAGCGCTGAACTTTCGCGCGTCCAGTTTTGAAACGGATTCTCGATGAAATAGCTCAGCGGCAAGATAAGACGCCGCCAGTCCCACAATTGCAGGACGACATAGGTCGAAGTGATCTCCTCCACTCGCCCCCACTCGCCTTCCACCAGCAACGCATCGTCGATCCGGATCGGCTGGGTGATGGCAAGCTGGATGCCGGCAAACAGGTTCTTCAGCACCGGCTGAAGCGCAAGGCCGACGACGATACCGGCAACGCCTGCAGATGCGAGCAGGCTGACGCCATATTGCCGGACCGCATCGAAGGTCATCATGCAGGCTGAAATCGCGATGACGACGATCAGCAGGTTTATGACACGCTCCATGATGCGTGTCTGCGTCACATGCTTGCGCGCCAGAAGATTGTCCTCGGCGTCGAGCTTGAACTGGCGCAGATAGACCGTCATCCAGATATGCTTGGCGGTCTTTGCCATCCAGGCGACCAGGATGATGAAGAAGATCAGCAGGAAGTGGCGCACGGTCGCCGACTGATATTCCGTCAGCGGCGAGACCGTCGCACCGAAGGAAAGGGCGGCTGCCAGCATCGCAAGTCTCACCACCCGTTTTAACCGGGAGACGAGGGAGCGCCAGAAGAGATCCTTGCTCTCGACGAAGCGCGTCAGCAAGCGAAAGAGAATGCGATGCGCAAAGAGCCCCACTGAGATGACCGCCGCGAAGATGACGGCGCTTGCAAGCCAGTCGGGGAGCCAGATGCCTCCGGCGCGAATGTCGTCCAGAAATTCCGTCATGCAGGTGCAGTTAGAGTGCAATGCAACATCGGAAAGTGACGAGTCGAAAAATGGCTTCACACAAGAAAGGCGCAGCCGAAGCTGCGCCTCATGAAAGGCAGGGGTGCGGCTCAGGTGCCGATCAGCTTGTTACAGGCGAATGCGATGCCCGGATTGGCGATGATGGCGGTTACGAGCGCCAGTCCGATCATCGAGAATGAATAGCGTTTCATACACATCCTCCTTTCCAGCCCACGACAATTATGCCGCTTCTGCCGCCTTTCTCAAAATGACGAATGCTTGATAGCGCCAGGCGGCATGCGCCGGGCGGCTGATCCCAGCTGCCTCGCAAGCACGCCTATCTGAGAGACGAAGCGGCCTTCAGCGCGCGCCCGTGGATCAGCGCCTCCGCCTCGTACTGCGGCATCGGCCGGCCGAGCAGATAGCCCTGCACTTCACTGAAGCCTTCGGCGCGCAGCCTCTGCAATTGCTCCTCCGTCTCGATCCCTTCGGCCAGCGTCGTCGCGCTGAAGCCGGAGCCGATGCCGACGACGGCGCGCACGATGGCGAGATTACCGGCATCCGTCTCGATGCCCGAAACGAAGCTGCGGTCGAGCTTGATCTTGTCGAAGGGAAAGGACCGGAGATAGCTCAGCGACGAATAACCGGTGCCGAAATCGTCGATGGCGATATGCACGCCAAGCTCCTTCAATGCACGCAGCCGCGGCAGGCTTTGATCGGCATCGGTAAGGAATACGGACTCGGTGATCTCGATTTCAAGCCGGTCGGCATTGAGGCCCGTCTCGTCGAGCGCCGCGATCACGGTCGAAAGTAGGCTCGCATGCCGAAACTGGCTGACGGAGAGATTGACGGCGATCCTCAGATGGGCGGGCCAGCCGGCAGCCGTGCGGCAAGCTTCCCGGATCACCCAGTCGCCGATCGGCACAATAAGGCCGGTTTCCTCGGCGAGCGGAATGAATTCCATCGGCGCCACCAGCCCGCGCTTGGGATGGCGCCAGCGGATCAGCGCCTCGAAGCCGCCGATGCCGTCATTGTCGAGCTGCACGATCGGCTGGTAATGCAGCTCGAACTGGCGCTTCTCCAGCGCTTCCCACAGCTCGGCGGTCATCACGTGCCGGCGCTCGGCGGCAAGCCGCATTTCCGTCTCGTAGAAACGATAGGTCGAGCGTCCACTCTCCTTGGCGGCATAGAGCGCCAGATCAGCGTGCCGCATCAGCACATCCGCGTCGCCGGCGTGGTCGGGCGCCAAGGCGATGCCGATACTGCAGGTGACATGCTCCCGGGCGCCGTCGAGATCGAAGGCACGGCTCAGCGCCTTGAGCAGCCGCTGCGCAAAACGCCCCGCCCGCTCCGGCTCGCCGAGCTCCAGCACGAGGGCGAATTCGTCGCCGCCGAGGCGGGCGACGAGATCGCCCTCCTCCGCCAGCCGCAGCAGCCGCTCCGACACCTGGCAAAGCAGCGCGTCGCCGGCGGCATGTCCCTTGCTGTCGTTGATATGCTTGAAGTGATCGACGTCGATATAAAGCAGCGCGATCGGGCTGTCGGTGGTTGCTTCGACCACCCGCTGGTTGATACGCCTGGAAAATGCCGCCCGGTTCGGCAGGCCGGTGAGCGAATCGTGCATGGCGAGATGGGCAAGCTTTGCCTCGACGGTGCGCTCCTCCGTCACGTCCTGCGAGATGCCGAGCAGATAACGCGGCGCATGGCCCTCCGGCGTCGGCAGGGCGCGTTTAACGGTGCGCAGGATGCGCGGCACGCCATCTGCGCGCAGCATCGTCTCCTCGAAGCTGATTGCCGCATTGGTTTCGAAGGCCCGGCGATCCTGCTCGCGGAAGGCGTCTGTCTGGTTAGGAGGAAACAGCGCCCGGTCGGTTCGGCCGACCACGTGCTCCGCCCTCATGTCGACGATGTCGCCGCAGGCCTCGTTGAAGAGAACGTAAAGGCCGTCCGCTTCCATGTCCTTGACGAAGACGCCGACGGGCAGGTTATCGACGATGCTGTCGAGAAGCGAGCGGGTATCGCTCATCTGGCGTCTGGCGGCGTTGACCTCGGTGCGATCCTGCACGATTGCCAGGATTGCGGCCCGACCCTCGAAACGCACTTCTCGGCCATAGGTCAGCACTTCGAAGGTCTCGCCGCTCGCCTTGAGGTGAACCCAGCGCTCTGCCTTTTCCATGTCGGTACGGCCGCTGACGGCGTCGATCATCCGCTCCCGTTCATGCTCGGGGCGGATCTCCAGAACCGTCATGCGCTGGTACTCGTCCGCGCCGTAGCCGTAAAGTACTGCCGCCGCCGCGTTGACGATGAGAAAGCGCAGCGTTACCGGATCATAGACCCACATCGGCGACGGATGCGTTGCAAACAATGACCGGAAGTCGTCGTTTAATGCTTGGGTCTGCTCGGTCTTCTGCAAGAGGGCCATGGAAATTCGCGTGCGGTTGATGCTGATCTCAGCTCTATACCGGGAAAAGTTAAATAAAATCAGAATCATAATCAGGGCTAAACTTTAGGCTTCCGCCTTCAGAATGTGCAAAAGCGGCGATCTGCCATCGCGATCTCGGGCCTCGATAAAATAATTGAGGCACCATGGAACAATTCTCTCGATCGTGCATTCCTGGGCATCGAAGTCGCAAGCCAGTTGCTGAGGAGGGTTTCATGGGCAGGTTCGGCACGACGACGGATTACAGCAGGATCAGACACTGGATCGAAGAACGTGGTGGCCATCCCGCCCGCATCAAGGACGCGAGCGATAGCGAAACCGTCCGCGTCGATTTTTCCTCGGAAACACAGGAAGAAATTTCCTGGGACGAATTCTTTCAGGGCCTCGACGGCAGCAGGCTCGCCTTCCTTCACCGCACCAAGGCTGAAGACGATGTCGCCCGTTTCGGCAGGCTCGTCCGCCGGAAACGTCGGCACCGTTAATTTGTCTGTTCCTGAAACAGCAAAAACCCGGCGCCGTTTCCAGCGCCGGGTTTTTCATTTCCTTGGGAGGAAAAACTCAGTCGATATTGAAGGTCAGCGGTTTTGCCTGGCGTACTGCCTGGTGGGCGGTCAACTCAGCAAGCACGGCGTCATCAACCTTGCCGTCGACATAGAGCAGTGCGATGGCGTCGCCGCCCTGCTTGTCACGGCCGAGCTGGAAGTTGGCAATGTTGACGCCGGCAGCACCAAGCGTCGTGCCGATGAAGCCGATCATGCCGGGAACGTCGGTATTGGTGATATAGATCATGTGCGAGCCGACATCGGCATCGAGGTTGATGCCCTTGATCTGGATGAAGCGCGGCTTGCCGTCCGAAAACACCGTGCCGGCGACGGAGCGCGTCATGCTTTCGGTCGTCACCGTCAGCTTGATATAGCCGTCGAAGACGCCGGTTTTGTCGCGCTTGACCTCGGAGAGCACGATGCCCTTTTCCTTGATCATGATCGGCGCCGAAACCATGTTGACGTCGGCGACCTGCGGGCGGATGAGGCCGGCGAGCACAGCACTCGTCAGTGCCCGCGTGTTCATGTTGGCAGTGATGCCGTCATAGAGGATTTCAATTTCCTTGATCGGCTCTTCGGTGACCTGGCCGACGAAGGCGCCGAGAACGTCGGCAAGGCGGATGAAGGGCTTCAGGATCGGCGCTTCTTCAGCCGTGATCGACGGCATGTTGATGGCGTTGGAGACGGCACCGTTGACAAGGTAATCCGCCATCTGTTCGGCCACCTGCAAAGCGACGTTTTCCTGCGCCTCGGTCGTCGAGGCACCGAGATGCGGCGTGCAGACGACGTTCGGCAGGCCGAAGAGCGGGCTTTCCTTGGCGGGCTCGACCTCGAACACGTCGAAGGCGGCACCGGCGACATGACCCGACTTGATCGCCTCGGCAAGCGCGGCCTCATCGACCAGGCCGCCGCGGGCGCAGTTGATGATGCGCACGCCGGGCTTGGTCTTCGCCAGCGCTTCCTTGTTGAGGATGCCGCGTGTCTTGTCGGTCATCGGCACATGCAGCGTAATGAAGTCGGCGCGGGCGAAAAGCTCTTCCAGCTCGACCTTGGTGACGCCCATCTCTTCGGCACGCTCCTTGGAAAGGAACGGGTCGTAGGCGACGACGTGCATTTTGAGGCCGATGGCCCGGGCGCAGACGATCGAGCCGATATTGCCGGCGCCGATGACGCCGAGCGTCTTGCCGGTGATCTCGACGCCCATGAACTTCGACTTCTCCCACTTGCCGGCCTGCGTCGAGGTATCGGCGGCCGGAAGTTGGCGGGCGACGGCGAACATCAGCGCGATCGCATGTTCGGCCGTCGTGATCGAGTTGCCGAAGGGCGTGTTCATGACGATGATGCCGCGGCGCGAGGCGGCCGGGATATCGACATTGTCGACGCCGATGCCGGCACGGCCGACGACCTTGAGGTTCGTCGCCCCCTCGATGATCTTTTCAGTCACCTTGGTAGCGGAGCGGATGGCCAGGCCATCATACTTGCCGATGACTTCGAGCAGACGGTCTTTGTCCTTGCCGAGCTGCGGTTCGAAATCGACTTCGACGCCGCGGTCGCGAAAAATCTGGACGGCGGTTTCCGACAACTCGTCGGATACGAGAACGCGAGGTGCCATGAGGGCCTCCTTCAAAAGTGTTCAGCGATGAATGAATCAGGAATAGGCTCCGCCCTATGGCGGAGCCGGATGCGATCACCTCAGGCGGCGGCCTGAGCGAGCTGCGCCTTCTGTGTTTCGAAGGCCCAGGAAAGCCACGGCATCAGCTTCTGCATGTCGGATGCCTCGATCGTGGCGCCAGCCCAGATGCGCAGGCCCGACGGCGCGTCGCGGTAGTGGCCGACGTCATAAGCGACACCTTCTTTTTCCAGGAGGCCGACCAGGCCCTTGGCGAAATTCGCCTGGCCGTCGTCATCAAGCGCTGCGATGTCCTTGTCGACGATCTTCAGGCAGACGGAAGTGTTGGAGGCCGTTTCCGCCTTGACGGCGAGATTGGCGATCCAGTCGTTTGCCGCGACGAAATCGTGGATGACCTTGGCATTGGCATCGGCACGCGCGATCAGCCCCTTGAGGCCGCCGAGGCCCTTCGCCCAGACAAGCGCATCGATATAGTCCTCGACGCAGAGCATCGACGGGGTGTTGATCGTCTCGCCCTGGAAGATGCCCTCCGTCAGCTTGCCGCCCGAGGTCATGCGGAAGATCTTCGGCAGCGGCCAGGCCGGCGTGTAGGTGACCAGACGCTCGACGGCACGCGGCGAAAGAATGATGACGCCATGGGCGCCCTCGCCGCCCAGAACCTTCTGCCAGGAGAAGGTGACGACGTCGAGCTTGGCGAAATCGAGTGCCTGCGCGAAAGCGGCCGAGGTGGCGTCGCAGATCGTCAGGCCCTTGCGGTCGGCTGGGATGAAATCGGCGTTCGGCACGCGCACGCCGGAGGTGGTGCCGTTCCAGGTGAAGACGACGTCGCGGTCGAAATCGACGGCGGAGAGATCGGGAAGCTCGCCGTAACCGGCTTCGAGCTTGCGCACATCCTTGAGCTTCAGCTGCTTGACGACATCGGTGACCCAGCCGGCGCCGAAGCTTTCCCAGGCGAGCATGTCGACACCGCGTTCGCCGAGCAGCGACCAGAGCGCCATTTCGACGGCGCCGGTGTCGGACGCCGGAACGATGCCGATGCGGTAATCCGCCGGCACTTCGAGAATTTCACGGGTAAGGTCGATGGCCTGCTTGAGCTTGGCCTTGCCGACCTTCGCGCGGTGCGAACGGCCAAGGGCCGCGTCGGAAAGGGCTTCGAGCGACCAACCGGGGCGCTTCGAGCAGGGGCCAGAAGAAAAATGGGTATTGTGCGGACGGATGTCCGGCTTTGCGGTCTTCGCCATGATGCTATCCTCTCAGATAGAAAGCCCTTCGTTGGGGAAGGGTGTCCCGCCGCCGTGTGTATGGATCCGGCGCGTCATAGTCAAGATCGAAGCGTCGCGGCGGGAACATATTTTGACGCCGAGCAGTAGGGCCGCAATACGAAAAGCCGCCCGGTTGGGGGCGGCTTCTGGTGTCAGGGAGATCGAACTTACTTGTAGACAGGCTGCTGCAGCGGGATTTCCGGCGGCGGTTCGTAGCTCGCCTGGGCGCAGCCCCCGAAGAGATAGCGGGCACCGACGCGGGCTTCGTGAACGCTGAGACCCTTGTCGCGACCCGGGCCGCCATTGTCGGCATATCCGAACATGTTGCCGCCGTCGATATGCAGGTAGCGATAGCCGACATCGGCCTTGACGTTGCAGGTCACGTCGATCGAGGCGCCGGCCATCAGGGCGTAAGTGAAACGCCAGTTGCCCTTGCCGCCATGCGTGACCTGGTCGTCGCAGAAGCTGCCGTCATCGGCGCAGGCAACGTTGCGCAGGTTCTTCCACTTCACGTAGGAACCACCGATACCAGCACCGACATAAGGCGTGACGTAGCCATAGGTGCCGAGATCGACATAGGCATTGGCGAGCAGTGTATAGGCCGTCAGCGAAGAGCGGTCGCTCGAGGTGCAATCCACCAGCGGAAAGCCGCACTGCCCAACCGTCGAACCCTTGAAATCCGCCTGGGTGAGATAGTCGAAGGTCAGATCGGTGCGCAGATAGCTGTTGATCTGATAACCGACACCGCCACCGATCGTCCATGCGTCATCGAGATCAGCGTCGTCGAAATCGACTTCCGTGGCGTTGCTGCCCTGAAAATAGCGGGCGCCGCGCAGATCGGTAAAGGCATAACCGACGTCACCGCGCAGGTACCAGCCGGTCGCTTCGGTGACCGTTACCTCAGGCGGCTGCTCCGGGATAGGTTCGGCAGGGGCGAAGTCCGCGGAATAGGCATTTGTCGCGATCAACAATGCGGCGAAGATGCCGGACAAGCTTCTTTTCATGGATCCCACTCCAAAATCTCGTTGCGTCGGCAGGCTCAATCGCCGCCAATCTGGTACGCTTCGTATGGATAATGAATTGGAAACGTTAAAAGCTGCTTAACTATAAATGGGAAGAAACGTTAAGAGAGAGATTGGCGGCGAGTTCCTCGCTATCGTGGAGTTAGGTTCAGGCTGGCAGCCGCCGGACTCACCGAAGACCGCCAACTGCAAAGCCCAAGAACCCCGCCCCTTCAAATCGCCAGGTCGGTTTCCTTCGCCGTCAGATCCATCGGCTGCTCCAATCGACAAATCTTGCTGTTACTTCCATTGCGTCGCGTTTTCGGCAGCGCAGCCGTATGGTGGCAAGGAGGTGCCAAAGGTCGTTTTGAGCTTGGCACAACCCCAGGCATTGATCGGGCCCGGCATGGCATTGTTGAGCGTGATGCCGATTTCATCGTAAGGGCTGTCGGTGTTGGTGATGTAGCGATACCAGCGGAAACCGGTAAAGACGACGAATGCCAGAGCGATCGTCAGCAGCAGGCGCACCAATTTTTTCATGATATTTCCCTTGAATGCAAATGCCGCCGTGTAGCATCCACGTGTGGAGGTTGACAGCGTTGTCACCAAGGCATCGGCAAATTTCCGTGGATGCCGTCTCAGTGCTCACTGCGCTCCGACATGCTGCGATTGCCGAGGCTTGCTCCCTACCGGAAGCCAAGCTGGCAAGTCACTGACATCTTGTCTTCGGAACGGCGGAAACGGTCCCGGGCGGGAAGTCGATCCGGAGTAAATCTTCGAACCGAAGGCACCAATAACGAAAAGCCGGTACTTCCGTACCGGCTTTTGACATTTCATCCCGAAAAAATCAGGCGGCTGTCCGGACGTTCGAGATCGTACCGATCAGCTCGTTGACGATGCGTTCGATCTGGGCGCGGTCGTCGCCCTCGGCCATGACGCGGATCAGCGGCTCGGTGCCCGAAGGGCGGATGACGAGGCGGCCGTTCCTGGCAAGCTCGGCTTCGGCATCGGCGATCGCCTTCTGCACCTGGATATCCTCCAGCGGCTTGCCGCCGCTGATGCGGACATTGCGCAGGAGCTGCGGCACCGGCTCGAAGCGGCGGCAGACCTCGCTGACGGTCCGGCCGGTGCGCTTGACCGCGGCCAGGATCTGCAGCGCCGCGACGAGACCGTCGCCGGTCGTGCCGTAATCCGAAAGCACGATGTGGCCGGACTGCTCGCCGCCGACATTGTAATTATGCTGGCGCATATGCTCGACGACGTAACGGTCACCGACCTTCGTCCGGGCAAGGCCGAGGCCCTTGTCATCGAGGAAACGCTCGAGGCCGAGATTGGACATCACGGTCGCAACGATACCATTGCCGCGCAGCTGCTGGCTCTCGGCCCAGCTCTCGGCGATGACGGCCATCAGCTGGTCGCCGTCGACGATCGAGCCGTTCTCGTCGACGATGATGACGCGATCCGCATCGCCATCGAGCGCGATGCCGATATCGGCGCGCACCTCGTCGACCTTCTTCTGCAACGCGACGGGGCTGGTGGAACCACAATTGAGGTTGATGTTGATGCCGCTCGGCTCGTTGCCGATAGTGACGACCTCAGCACCGAGTTCCCAGAGCACGGCGGGCGCCACCTTGTAGGCGGCACCGTTGGCGCAATCGATGGCGATCCGGAGACCCTGCAGCGTGACGTCGCGCGGCAGCGTGCGTTTGACATGCTCGAGATAGCGATAGATATCGCCATCGACGCGCTTGGCTCGGCCGATTTCCTCAGCCTTGGCAAGCTGCCCCGATAGATCCTTCTCGAGCAGATCCTCGATCTGCGCTTCGATGTCATCGGAGAGCTTGTAGCCGTCCGGACCGAAAAGTTTGATACCATTGTCTTGGAACGGATTGTGCGAGGCCGAAATCATCACCCCAATATCGCATCGCAGGGAACGCGTCAGCATGGCAACCGCAGGTGTCGGAATAGGGCCGAGCAGGAACACGTCCAGTCCAGCCGCGGTAAAACCGGCCACGAGGGCATTCTCCAGCATGTATCCTGACAGGCGCGTGTCCTTGCCGATCACCACACGATGACGGTGGGCGCCGTTACGGAAAATCGTTCCTGCGGCGATGCCAACCCGCATCGCAAGGTCCGGCGTCATCGGGAAGACGTTGGCCTGGCCGCGAATGCCGTCCGTACCGAAATAGCGTCTTTTCATCTGCACTCCTGCGCTTTCCGCGCGCCATTCAAGGCAGCGCATCGTTCCAAGCGAATCCGGCTTCAGTGGAATGTCGTCAATCCAGGAGCGTGATTCATGCTTGCCTCAATTCAGCGGAATGCCACAAAATGCGGCGATCAGCACGTAAATTAGCAAGAAAAATGATTATATCCCGTTACCAATAGAAAAGGCCGGATCTCCCACTTCGGAAATCCGGCCTTGTTCAAGGGAGTGCCGCTGTTCAATGCGGCTGCGGTTCGAGGCCGGCTTCGGGCTCGTCACCCTTGGTGGCAGGCCGTGCGCCGGCCTTCGGAACGGCTGAGCCGCGGCTTGGCGGCGAATCATCACCGAGATCGCGGGAAGGCTTTTCGCCGCGGATCAGCGCCTTGATCTCTTCGCCGGTCAGGGTCTCGTATTCGAGCAGACCTTCGGCAAGGGCGACGAATTCGTCGTGCTTTTCCGTCAGGATCGTGCGGGCCTGCGTATAGGCTTCGTCGATCAGCCGGCGCACTTCATTGTCGATCTTCTGCGCGGTTGCTTCCGAAACATTCTTCGACTGCGAAACCGAGTGGCCGAGGAAGACTTCCTGCTGGTTCTCGCCATAGGCGACCTGACCGAGTTGATCGGAAAAGCCCCACTGCGTGACCATGGCGCGGGCAAGTTTGGTCGCCTGCTCGATATCGGAGGAGGCACCCGAAGTGATGTTCTCCTTGCCGAAGGTGAGCTCTTCGGCGACGCGGCCGCCCATCATGATGCAGAGGCGCGAGACCATCCACTTGTAGCTCATCGAGTAGCGGTCGCCCTCGGGAAGCTGCATGACCATGCCGAGCGCACGGCCGCGCGGAATGATCGTCGCCTTGTGCAGCGGATCGGCGACGGCGACATTGAGCGCGGTGATGGCGTGTCCGGCTTCATGGTAAGCGGTGAGCTTCTTTTCCGCCTCGGTCATTGCCGAGGAACGGCGCTCGGCGCCCATCATGATCTTGTCCTTGGCGTCCTCGAATTCCTGCATGGTGACGACGCGCTTGTTGCGCCGGGCGGCCATGAGGGCGGCTTCGTTGACGAGGTTCATCAGATCGGCGCCGGAAAAACCGGGCGTTCCGCGGGCGAGGATCTTGAGATCGACATTCGGCGCCAGCGGAACGTTGCGGGCATGCACCTTGAGAATGCGCTCGCGGCCGACGATGTCGGGATTCGGCACCACGACCTGACGGTCGAAACGGCCGGGACGCAGCAGCGCCGGGTCAAGAACGTCGGGACGGTTGGTAGCGGCAATCAGGATCACGCCTTCATTCGCCTCGAAGCCGTCCATTTCGACCAGCAGCTGGTTCAGCGTCTGCTCGCGTTCGTCATTACCGCCGCCGAGACCGGCGCCGCGATGACGGCCGACGGCATCGATTTCGTCGATGAAGATGATGCAGGGCGCATTCTTCTTCGCCTGCTCGAACATATCGCGCACACGGCTTGCACCGACGCCGACGAACATTTCTACGAAGTCGGAACCTGAAATGGTGAAGAAGGGCACATTGGCTTCGCCGGCAACCGAGCGGGCAAGCAGCGTCTTGCCGGTGCCCGGAGGGCCGACGAGCAGCACGCCGCGCGGGATCTTACCACCGAGACGCTGGAACTTCTGCGGATCACGCAGGAATTCGACGATTTCCTCGAGATCCTGCTTGGCCTCGTCGACACCGGCAACGTCTTCGAACGTCACGCGGCCATGCGCTTCGGTGAGCAGCTTGGCCTTGGATTTGCCGAAGCCCATCGCCCCGCGTGAACCGCCCTGCATCTGCCGCATGAAGAACAGCCAGACGCCGAGAATCAGAAGCATCGGCAGCAGTGTTCCGAGATAGCTCAGGAAGCCGGAAGAACCATCAGTCTCCGGACGCGCGGTGACGGCCACGTTCTTGGCTTGCAGGCGGTCGAGCAGACTGTCGTCGATCACAGGCGAATAGGTCTGGAAGGTATTGTTGTTCTCCAGATATGTCCCGGTCAACCGGTTCCCCGTGACCACGACATCCTTCACCCGGCCCGCATCCACCTCACGCAGGAACTGCGAATAAGGGACTTCACGGGAGCCCGTCTGTGCCGGCGCCGTCTGGAACATACTGAAAAGGGCGATCAGCAGAAGCGCTATGATCGCCCACAAGGCGAAATTACGTAAGTTAGGGTTCATTGAACTCCCCAGCATGGAACAGCCGCCTCATGGCGACCGTCTTATTCCTCTCTAACATAGGGTTGCGCCGTGCGATTGCCAAGGCGACACCCCAGGTCAGATGGTTTTTCCGTCAATACTTCTTAAAGGCAGCCTCGCATAGGGCGCCGTCACGAAAACCGCCGAAAGCCTATTGGCAAAGATGAAGTCAAATCGTGTCAAAAAGCGGTCGAAGGGTGCGAAATAGGGTGTCAGTTCGATCATGCGGGCGAATTCCTCAGATAAAGGAGCTCCTTCGGAGGTTAAAGCCGGCGCGGAGGCGACGGCGCGCTTCCATGCAGCCTTGGGAAGGAGCGCAATACGATCCTCCCTCATTCCTGTGCTCGGACTTGATCCGAGGGATGTCACAGGAATCCAGCCACCGCGCATCTGCGCGGTGATTGACTCAACAATGCGTGAAGCGTCTTTCGCGCCCAAGAATTCGGGCGCGCTGGATTCCTGTGACAAGCACAGGAATGAGGGAGCGTATGTTGCAGCGGCCTCGATTTCAACTGAAGCGGTTGATCCATTGCAGGCATAAAACCTGCCATCCCAAACCCCAGCCTCTCCCGGCCGCAGAACCAGGGGCAATATCCCCCGGCTCTCGCGCGCCAGATAAAGCCCGTCGCGCCTGAGATCGAACACCACCCTGCCGGCGGTCATTCGTCCAAGCCCGCCGCCGGTGGCAAATGTAAAAACCCGCTCCATCTGCGCCCTCCCCGGCGCAAACGGCTGCCCACCGAAAACGGCTGCCAGACGGCCGAGCGCATAATTGAGAACTGCACGATCCTGCCGCAACCCATCAGGCATCACCTGCCCGAGCAGGCCGCCGTGAAGCGTGAAATGACGATCCAGCCATTCGGCTCCCTTGGCCGAGAGAGCCATTCGCTCTTCCCATACCCCGCGGATATTGCTCTCAGCACCTGCATCGGCCGAAAGCTGCCGGCGCATCCGCACGCGCTCGTACTTGGTATCCTCGTTGCTTGGATCGTCGATCCACGGCACGCCCCGCTCTCTCAGGAAAGCGCGGATATCTGCCCGGGTGGAAAAAAGAAGCGGCCGTAAAATCCACAAACGCCGGTCGAAGAGCACCGCATCTGCAATACCGGTCGAAACCTGCTCCGTTCGCATCCCACGCATCTGCAGTGTTTCGCGCTGGTCGTCGAACGTATGGCCAGTGACGATGAGATTGGCTTCGAAACTTTCGGCCGCCGCCGCAAGCAAGCCATAACGTGCCTCTCGGGCCGCAGCCATGATACCGGTTTTCGGCTTGTCGCCCTGCCAGATCATGATGATGTGGGGAATGCCGAGCGATGCGCAAAGGGCTGCGACTTCACGCGCCTCGTCTGCGGAGCCGGCGCGCAACGCATGATCGACGGTCGCCGCGCAAAGGGAAATCTTGAGATGCGGCGCGGTCTTCACGGCTTCATCGAGCAGAAGAAGCAGGCCGGTGGAATCGCTGCCGCCTGATATCGCGACGAGAATGCGCGCAGGGCTTTGGAGCGACGTGAGAAACTGGAGGATCGCCAGTTGAGGCGATGCGGCATCCGGAGACATTCCGGAAGACCTTAGCAGGAGAGGCGCTTCTGTTCGCTCGCAACCTTGCTTATGACGGCACGCGAGGCCTTCGGATAACGCTTCGACACTTCGCGCAGCGTTGCACAGGCCGTCTCGTTATTGTCGAGGGCGGCAAGCGACATGCCGAGCTTCAGCAGCATTTCCGGTGCCTTTTCCGATGTGCCGTATTTCTGATGCGCGTTGAGGAAGGTCTTGGCCGACTCATTGTACTTGCCCTGCGAATAGAGCGCTTCGCCGAGCCAGAAATTGGCGTCCGCCGCCCGCGCACTGCTCGGGTAGCGGGCGATATACTGCGTGAATTCCTGTTCGGCCGTGCTGTAATCGCCGGATAGCACGTGGCCGTAGGCGGCTTTGTACTGGTCGGCCTCGCTGCCGAGCGAGGCGGTCTGCTGCGGTGTTTTGCGGCTGGCATCGGGAATCGGCCCGGAACCGATCGTGGCGTTTTCGTCGACGCTTCCGCCGATCGGATTGCCGTTCTGATCGAAATCGATCGAGCCGAGCTCCTTGGGCGGCTGGCCGAGGCCGCTATTCTCAGGCACGCTGGTAGAGGGAGCCGTTTCGGCTCCCTGCGGTGCTTGGATCACCTTGGCAATGTCGTCGCCGCCGGAGGCTGCCGGAGCAGCATCGGTCTCGCTCTTCTTGACAGGAGCCTTGCCGCCGCCGCTGGCACCCGTCTTTTCGAGCTGCTGGAAGCGGAATTCATTGTCTTCCTGCTGCTTGCGGATCGTCTCCTGCATCTGCAGAAGCTGAAAGCTCATCTCCTCGATCCGGCCGTTCAACTGCCGCAGCTGCTCTTCGAGCTGCTGCACGCGGACCTCCGCATCGCCGCTCTGCACCTTGACGACGGGCGGCGCCGCCTGGTTTTCCGCCGATCGGCCGCCGAGATGTAGCCCGAAGAACGAGGCCGAATAGGCCGCCCGTTCGCTTCCGGTCACAGCCGCGAGGCACAGCATGCCTGCCACGACAAATTTCTTCATATGCATCGTCCTGTCCCAGTGATTCTTCGCACCTCGATGGCACGAACAGGAGATTTTTCCAATTGCTTTCAAAAAGCAACGGAGTCTGGCCAAAGTGTGGTCAAAAAGAAAAGGCGGCCCCTGAGGGGACCGCCTTTCGAAAAAGCGAATTGTCGCTCGGCAATTACATGCCGGCGCCGCCAAGCACGGTAACCGCGCGGCGGTTCTGCGACCAGCAGGAAATATCATCGCAGACGGCGACCGGACGTTCCTTGCCGTAGGAGATCGTCTTCAGGCGCTGTGCCGGGACGCCGCGCGAAGCGAGATAATCCTTGGCGGCAGCGGCACGGCGGGCGCCGAGCGCGAGGTTGTATTCGCGCGTGCCGCGTTCGTCGGCATGGCCTTCGACGGTGATCTGGTAGTTCGGGTAGCGGCCGAGCCACTGCGCCTGACGGTCGAGGGTCTGCGAGGCATCGGCGCGGATCGACGAGGAGTCGGTATCGAAGAAGATACGGTCGCCGACGTTGACCGTGAAGTCCTGGGCCGAGCCCGGCGTCGCAGCGCCGCCAGCACCTGTGCCGAGGCCGAGGTCGCCGGCGCTGTTCGGCGGCTTCTTGGCGCAGCTTGCGAGCGCGAGGCCGGCGATAAGCGCGATCATGACGGGGTTGCGGGCGAAATTCTGCATGCGGCTCATTGCCGGGGTATGAATTCGGCTCATGGCCGGTCTCCTTGCGATTTCATCAGGGTTTCCGGACAGTAACCGCACTCGGTTAACCGCCCCTCAAAGATTATGGTTAACAATTCGCTACTTTGTCCCTTGGCCGCTCGGTTCCATGACTTTGAGGCGACAAGAAGGCAGCAGCGCATCGCCTACTCCATAAGCGGCGACCAAGCCGGGTCGGAGCCGTAGGTCGGCGTCTTCACGAGCTGCTCGTTGTAACCGGTCAGATCGATCGAATAGAGCTGCGGACCGCCCGACCCCGCAGCTTGGCGGAAGAACATCAGCACGCGGCCGTTCGGCGCCCAGGTCGGGCCCTCATTGTGGAAGCCGGTCGTCAGGATGCGCTCGCCGGAACCATCCGGCTTCATCACGCCGATCGAGAACTTGCCGCCGGCCTGTTTGGTGAAGGCGATGAGATCGCCACGCGGCGACCAGACCGGCGTCGAATAGGAGCCGTCGCCGAAGGAAATACGGGTCTGGCCCGAGCCATCGGCGTTCATCACGTAGATCTGCGGCTTTCCGCCGCGGTCGCTTTCGAAGCTGACGCGTGCGCCGTCAGGCGAATAGGAGGGCGACGTGTCGATCGCCGCCGTCGAGGTCAACCGGGTCGTCGTGCGCGAACGCAGGTCCATCGTATAGATGTTGGAATTGGCATCCTGCTGCAGGCTCATGATCACCTTCTGACCATCAGGCGAAAAGCGCGGCGAGAATGTCATTCCCGGGAAGTTGCCGACGACCTCGCGCTGCCCGGTTTCTAGCTGCAGCAGATAGACCCGCGGCTGCTGGTTGGCAAAGGACATGTAGGTGACTTCCTGCCGGCTCGGCGAGAAGCGCGGCGTCAGCACGAGATCGCTGCCATCGGTCAGCATCCGCACGTTGAAGCCATCCTGATCCATGATCGCCAGCTGACGCTTGCGCTGCTGTTTGGTGCCGGATTCGGAGACGAAGACGACGCGGGTGTCGAAATAGCCTTCCTCACCGGTGATCTGCTTGTAGATCGCATCGGCGATGATGTGGGCAACACGCCGCCAGTTCTCCGGCTGGGTATAGAACTGCTGGCCGGTCATCTGCTGTCCGGCGAACGGGTCCCAGAGGCGAAACTCGGCGCGAAGGCGGCCATCCGCTTCCTTGGTAACCCGGCCGGTGACCAGCGCCTGTGCATTGATGACCTTCCAGTCCTCGAACCGCGGCGCGGCATCAGGATTGGAGATCTTTTCAATAAAGGCTGTCTTGTTGATCGGGGCAAACAGGCCGGAACGCTGCAGGTCGGCGGCGATGACTTGCGAGACCTGCGCGCCTATGTCGCCCTGGAAGTCAGTCACCGCAATCGGCATCGGCTGGACATTGCCTTTTCGGATGTCGAGGGTGACCAGCGCGTTGGCCGGCGTTGCAAAGACGGCAGTGGTCATCAGACCGACTGCAACCAAAATGGCGCGGAAAAAGGAACACTTTGTCATACCAAACAGCCTTTCAGCATCTATGGAGTCGGATCGCCGGATTCAAAGTGCAGGACGACTTCGTTCCAGGATTCGTATTTTTCTTTCGGGAGCATCGGGAATGGCGACGAGCGCTGTACCGCCCGGAGCGCCGCAGCCGACAGGCTTTCTCGAGCAGCTTCGTTGCCGCCCGAGGCTGTTACCTCGGGTGAACCAACGATCGCCCCATTCTTGTCGAGCCGCAGATGGACGGTGATCAAAACTCTGCCGCCCCTTGCCTGCCCCGGAGGAACATCGAAGGAGGAAGCAATTGCGTGCTGTAAATCCATGGCTGACTTCTTGGAGGTCGCCGCGTCGACCGATTGTGCCAACGCCTCAGGCGCACAAGCCAGAATCGCTCCAAGCATGATGGCGGCTGCAAAAGGCTTGTTGCCATGGGACAGATCCGTCAGCATCTAGATTCCCATGGAACTCGGATCGAAATTCAGGTCGAACTCATTCCAAGCCTCATACTTGTCCTTAGGAAGCATCGAGAAGGGGGCGGACTTCATGACAGCTCTATAGGCCCCGCCTTCCAACGCACGGCGTGTGGCATCGCTGCTACTGCCGCCCGATGACTCGACTTCTGGCTGACCAATAATATTGCCATCCTTGTCGAGTTTCATATGCACCTTAATGACCATGCCGGAAAGGCCTTCCATCCCCGGGGTGACAAGCCAATTGCCCTCAATCAAGCCGCGCACCGCATCTTCTTCGCTCTGGCTGAGCTTGGAACCACCGTTGCTCTTCTTCGCACCAAGCGACGCTTCCTGCGTCGAGCGCTTGGCGCCGCCGGCGGAAGGATCGGTCTTGTTCAGCAAGATCGAAATCTCGTCAGCATTGAAGTCGCTCTTCATCGACGAAGCGGATTTCGCCGTTTCCTGCTTCTTGTCCGCCTTCTTTTTGTCGGTCGGCACGTCGGCGGTCTTCGGCTGGTCCGGGGTCTTTTCCGGTGGCTTTTCGGCGGGCTTCTGCGGTTCCGGCGGTTTCACCTGCGGCTTGGCGACAGGCGTCGGCACATTGTCCGGCAGCGCCTCGGCGTCCGGCTTCGGCGGCTCCTCGGGCTTGGCCTGCTCTTCCGGCGGCTTTTCCTCAGGCTTCGGCGGCGTTACTTCGACCGGCTTCGGCGGCGGAATGGAGGCGACCTGCTTCGGCTGCTCGACTTCCGTTTCCTCCTTGATGATGTCCTTGACATCATTCGGGACAGGATCGGTCTTCGGCATCGGCTTTTCGCTCGAATTCGCCGCGGCAGCTTCGCTATTGCTGGGCTTGGCGTTCGGGACCGGCGGCGTCTTCAAGTCGACATTGTTGTCGCCGGCATTCTCGGCCGGCTGTGCGATTGGCGGCCGCGTCGTCGGCACGGGCGCGGAAGTCTCCTTCTTCGGAGCCTTCTTGTCGCCTTGCTGCATCTGAGTAATGGACTCCACCGGCACGAGATCGACCGGCATCGCCTCGAAATCCTCTACCTTGAAGGATTCCGGAGCGCCGAGCGACACCATCGCCCAGGTAAGCACCAGGCCGTGCAAAACAGCAGATGTGATGACACTGGCCTTCATTTTGAGCGCTATTGGTCCTTCTTCTGCTGCGTCACGAGGCCGATATTCTTGAAGCCTGCGCCCTGGATACGGGCCATGACGTCGGCGATGACGCCATAAGGCGCTGTCGCGTCGCCGCGCACGAAGATGCGTTCGTTATAGCCGGTGGTGGCGATCGCCTCGAGCTTGGCGGCGATCTCCGCTGCCGGGATCGGTGTTTCCTGCAGGAACACCTCGCCGTCATTCTTGACGGAAATGGTGATCGGCTGCGTCTCGGAATTCAGTGCCTTGGCCTGCGTTTCCGGCAGGTCGATCGGCACGCCGACAGTCATCATCGGTGCCGCGACCATGAAGATGATCAAAAGCACCAGCATGACGTCGACAAGCGGCGTCACGTTGATTTCGGAAATCACGGCCCTGTTCCGACCGCCGCGACGGCGGCGTCCGCCGCCCCCGCCGCCATTGCCTCCAACAGCCATACCCATGTCAGAATACTCCGTTGCTTACTGAGCGGCAGCGCGCGGCTGCAGTTTCTCGTCGATCTGGCGCGAAAGTATGGCGGAGAATTCATCCGCGAAACCTTCCATGCGGCCCGAGAGCTTGCCGGCATCGGCAGAGAACTTGTTGTAGGCGATAACCGCGGGGATAGCGGCGACGAGGCCGATCGCGGTGGCAAGCAGCGCTTCGGCGATACCGGGCGCAACCACCGCAAGGTTGGTCGACTTCGAACCGGCAATCGCCTGGAACGAGGTCATGATGCCGACGACCGTGCCGAACAGACCGATGAACGGACCGGCCGAGCCGATGGTCGCGAGCGATCCAAGGCGGGCGCCGAGAAATTCGGTCTCACGGGCGAGCGTCACGTCCATCGCGCGATCGATACGCATCTGCAGGCCGATCGGCGAGCGGGCGCCGCGTTCGAAGGATTTCTTCCATTCGCGCATGGCGGCCACGAAGATTGCCGCGAGCCCTGTATTGTTGCGCTCCGACAGCGAGCGGTAGAGTTCTTCCAGCGACTGGCCCGACCAGAACACCTGTTCGAACTTGTCGAACTGGCGCCGTGCGCGGCCATAGGCCAGGTATTTGTCGATGACGATCGCCCACGTCCACACCGAGGCCGCGATGAGCCCGAGCATGACGAGCTTGACGACGATGCCGGCCTGCATGAAAAGCGACCAGAGGCTGACGTCCGTCGTTGCTGCTGCCAATCCTACTTGTTCCATTGGTCCAAAATCCCCGAATCCAAACGCCCGGTGCTGGACCGGGCGGCACAAACTGATCTCGCAAGAAGTGTCCGGCGGCCGCCGCCCAAAGCCCTGGTCAAACTTCCAAGCTCATCTTCCGCCTTCTTGCCGTCAAATTTGGTCAAAGGAAGGCGTGCACCGCACAAACCCCGACTTTCCCAGTAAGACACTATTATGGTTAATAGATCGTTAGTGCCGGACTGTGACAGTAAGCCTGTGTTTGGAAGATTTCGTTCCATGGATTACTTGACCGGAGCAAGGTCCGGCTGCCGAAAGAGCGCTCATCCTGCGGCGCGGGAATTCCTTCACATAAAACTCAAGTTCTGACAAGACCTGAATTTCAAGCGATTCTCACTACAACGGCGTGCTGCCCTCCAGGAATTTCACCGCCAGTGTTTCCGGCAGCCGCCTCGGCCGCCCCCGGGCGTTGATGACGGCGATGATCACCTTGGCGGCGATCAGCAGCGTCTCGCCTGAGCTGATCTGCTGATTGAGCACCATCTTGGCGCCGCCGGCTTTTTCCGTATGCGTCAGGATCGTCAGCACATCGTCCATGCGCGCCGGGCTCTTGAAGTCGATCTCCATGCGGTGAACGACGAAAACCAGCCCCTCCTCGTCGGCGCTGACGAGTTCGCGCTGCTCGACGCCGAGGCAGCGCAGATAATCGGTGCGGCCGCGCTCCAGGAAATGCAGGTAGCGGGCGTGATAGACCAGGCCGGAGAAGTCCGTATCTTCATAATAGACCCGCTGGACAAGGCGGTGTCCGGCCTCCGTCAGCTCTCCCGAAATGGAAAAAGGGCGTTCCGTCATAATTTTCTCCAAACTGAGGTGCCCTGTTTGGCGCAACGCTTCCAGACAGGCAAGCATTGAATGATTGTCACAATTCCTAACTATTCCCGATAATGAGCGACCAATCAGGAGACGATGCGATGAAGATTGCGGTTATGGGCGGAGACGGTTTCATTGGTTGGCCAACGTCGCTGCATCTCTCCGATGCCGGTCACGACATCCATATCCTCGACAATCTCTCGCGCCGCTGGATCGACACGGAACTCGGCGTGCAGTCGCTGACGCCGATGGATTCGATCCAGGAGCGCACCCGCATCTGGCATGCCGAAACCGGACGCCGCATCCACTTCAATCTGATCGATCTCGCCAAGGATTACGAACTCCTGAAGAACTGGCTTTCCGAACATCGCCCGGATGCCGTCATCCATTTCGCCGAACAGCGGGCCGCGCCCTATTCGATGAAGAGCGACCGCCACAAGAACTACACGGTCAACAACAACGTCAGCGCCACGCACAACCTGCTGAACGCACTGACGGAACTCAATCTCGATGCCCATCTCATCCATCTCGGCACCATGGGCGTCTACGGCTATTCGACGGTCGGGGCGGCGATCCCAGAGGGTTACCTGCCGGTCGGCATCGAGACTGCAGGCGGCGAGACGGTCAGCCAGGAGATCCTCTACCCCTCCAATCCCGGCTCGATCTATCACATGACCAAGTGCCTGGATCAGCTTCTCTTCCAGTTCTACGCGCGGAATGACGGCCTAAGGATCACCGATCTGCACCAGGGCATCGTCTGGGGCACGCATACCGAGCAGACGCGCCGCCACGCGCAGCTGATCAACCGTTTCGACTATGACGGCGATTATGGCACGGTACTGAACCGCTTCCTCATCCAGGCGGCGATCGGCTATCCGCTGACGGTGCACGGCACCGGCGGCCAGACCCGCGCCTTCATCCACATCCAGGATTCGGTGCGCTGCATCGAGCTGGCACTGAAAAACCCGCCGGCCCGCGGCGCCCGCGTCGAGATCTTCAACCAGATGACCGAAACCCACCGGGTGCGCGACCTCGCCGAGATGATCGCCAGGATGAGCGGCACCAAGATTGCCTGGCTGCCCAACCCGCGCAAGGAAGCCGCCGAGAACGAGCTGATCGTCCGGAACGAAAAATTCCGCGATCTCGGCCTCGAACCGATCACGCTGGAAGCCGGCCTGCTCGGCGAGATCGTCGACGTCGCGAAGAAATTCGCCTATCGCGTCGACCGCGCGCGAGTGCCGGCCGTCTCCGCCTGGACCAAGGACATCGCCGCGACGATCAACCACGATCCGGAAGGCAAGCGGCTGAAGTCGGTTTCATGAGTCCTGCAATATGACGAGCGCCAGCGGCACACCAGCCCGTTTCGCCTATGTCACACTCGTCACCAATGTCGACTACGCCATGGGCGCGACCGCGCTTGCCCGCTCCCTGCGACGAACCGAGACTGGGGCTGAGATTGTCATCCTCCACACCGGCGGCGTCGATGCTGCCGCCCTTTTGCCCCTGAAAGCGCTCGAATGTCGCCTGATCGAGGTCGAGCACCTGCCGCTCTCTGCGGCCTTCAACGAGCGCCACGCCCGCGGTCAGCTCCATTCGACAGCTCCTTTCACCAAGGGCCGCAAGCCGGATTTCCATTCGCCGCTCGACAATTTCTGCAAGCTCAGGCTCTGGCAGCTCGTCGAATACCAGCGCTGCGTCTTCATCGACGCCGATGCCCTCGTGCTGAAGAACGTCGACAGGCTCTTCCTCTATCCGGAATTTTCCGCCGCCCCGAATGTCTACGAAAACCTCGCCGACTTCCGCCGGATGAATTCCGGCGTCTTTGTCGCCACGCCTTCGCATGACACGTTCCGGCACATGCTCGAAAGGCTCGACAGGCCGAACGCTTTCTGGCGGCGCACCGATCAGACCTTTCTCGAGACATTCTTCCCGGATTGGCACGGCCTGCCGGTTTATTTCAACATGCTGCAATATGTATGGTTCACCATGCCGGAGCTTTGGGACTGGAAGAGCATTTCGATCCTGCACTACCAGTATGAAAAACCGTGGGAAAAGGATCATCCCAAGGCAGCGCGACTACAACCTTTGATCGATCTGTGGCACCGTTTCCACGATGGCGGCGACGTGCCTGAGATCACGGCGCTGGACAATCCGGAAGGGGCAGCATGAAGGTACTGGTATCGGGTGGAACGGGTCTCGTCGGCCGGTATGTCGTCGAGGAACTGCTGGCCGCCGGATATCAGGTGATCGTCGGCGGGCGCCGCGCGCCACTGCCCCGCCTCTTCTCCCGCTCGGTCGAGTTCGCAGCGCTTTCGCTCGATCCCGACAAGGATCAGATCGATGTCTTCGATGATGCCTATTTCTTCGTCCACGCCGCTTTCAGTCATGTTCCGGGCAAATATCGCGGCGGCGAAGGCGACGATCCGAAGACCTTCCACAGGTTGAACCTCGACGGCACCGTCCGGCTTTTCGAAGCCGCCAAACGCGCTGGCACGCGCCGTTGCGTCTTCCTGTCCAGCCGCGCCGCCTACGGCGAACATCCCGAGGCAACCGAACTGACGGAGACGATGCTGGCCAAGCCCGAAACACTCTACGGCCAGGTCAAGCTCGATGCCGAGCGCACGCTTGCCCATCTCTCCACGCCGGGCTTTGCCGGCGTAAGCCTGAGGGCGACCGGCGTCTATGGCGATCTCGCGCCGAACAAATGGGACGGCCTCATCGCCGATTACCTCGCCGGCCGGCCGGTTGCTGCCCGCCTGGGAACGGAAGTTCACGGCCGCGACCTCGGTCGGGCGGTACGGCTGATGCTGGAGACGGAAAGTACCCGTATCTCCGGCGAGGTCTTCAACGTCTCGGACCTGTCAGTCGACACGCGCGATATCCTTTCATCCATCCGCCGCGAGACGGGCTGTCGGCACGCGTTACCGGCCCCTGTCGATAACGTCGCGATCAATCCCATGAGCACTGCGAAAATCCGCGCGCTCGGCTGGGCGCCCGGCGGAGCCCCTCTGTTCGAGGAGACGATGCAGCGGCTGGCCGCTGCGCTTCCCGGATCCCCAAGACACAGGTCCACGCAAGTCTGACGCTGCAGAATGCGCCCGAATCGCAATCGGGGCCTGAATTAAAAATCGGGGAATTGTTCATGCAGATCGCAACCACGTCTGCCTCCATCATCTTGCGCGGCGCGTCTTCGACGGCAGCCATGTCAGCCGCTGGAAACGAGACTGATCAAGGCGTGCTGAAGCTTCAGCGCGCCACCCAGGCGCTGCAGCAGATGCGCCAGACCTTGGCGAACTCGGGAGACGAGGCCAAGGCGAAGGCGCAACGCAGGCTCGACGAGGCAAAACAGCAGTTGGAGATGCTCCGCAGCTCCAACATGGCTCCTGAGGTGGTCGCCCGGCTGGCCGCCGAACTGGCGCGCAAGGTCGGCACCGCCGCCTCCGAATTCGCATCATCGGTCGCGACCGGCAGCCCGGCAACGGCTGTTCCAATGGATGCAACCACGGGCGCTGCGGCCGTCGCAACGAGCGCGGCCGCTGCTGCGCTGACGGATACTTCAGGAGAAACTGCGGCCGGCGAGACCGGCTCGCAGGAACCGGACGCCGCCGCCAACGCCCGCAAAGCCTATGCGAGCGTCGCCGAGGATGCCCCGAAATTCTCAGGAATCTCGGCCGATGATCGCGAAACGATGGAAGAGTTCAAGGCGGTGGTGCGCGAACTCAAGCAAGTACTCGAAAAGGCGATGCGCGAGTTGCGGCAGCAGGACCGGCAGGCCGGGGCCAATATGGCAGGCTTCTCCATCGCCACGGCGACAATACCGACAAGCATCGTCGTCTGACCATCGCTGCCGCCGGCGGCCGAGGCGTGAAACGAGCGTGATACCGTCGCATCCGGCATTTGCATCGGACATTCAGCCGTCTATGCTCGGTCAAATCTCTCAGAACCGGCAGATCGAATGACCGCGAAAGAATTGAAAGCGCAGCTGCGCGACGAACGGCTGTCCGCACGCGACGCCATCCCCGCCGAGAAACGCGCCTCCAAAAGCCTCGCAATGGCCGACCATGCCGGCGAGGCCGTCGGTTTTGCGCTGGATACGATCGTCTCCGGCTTCCTGCCGATCCGTTCGGAAGCCGATCTCAGGCCGCTGATGGCGCGCTTTGCCGTGCGCGGTGCGCGGCTCTGCGTGCCGGCGATCCTCGATCGGCAGACGATCGTCTTTCGCGAGCTGGCGGAAGGTGCGCCCCTCGTCGATACCGGTTTCGGCACGGTCGGCCCCAGTGCGGATGCCGCCATTCTTGATCCCGAAATCATGTTGGTGCCGCTTTCGGCCTTCGATGCCCGCGGCCACCGCATCGGCTACGGCGCCGGCCACTACGACCGCGCCATCAGCCGGTTAAGGCAAAAAGGCCTGCATCCGAAGCTGATCGGCATTGCATTCGACTGCCAGGAAGTGGCACATGTGCCCGACGAGCCGCATGATATAAGCCTGGATGCCATCCTGACAGAAAGCGGCCTTCGCTTTTTTGCCTCTTGGATTGGATAAGGAATGCGGCTGCTTTTTCTGGGTGACATGGTCGGCAAGACGGGACGCACGGCGGTGTGGGACCGCCTCCCCGGCCTGATTTCCGACCTCAAGCTCGATTTCGTCATCGTCAACGGCGAGAATGCCGCCGGCGGCTTCGGCATCACCGAGGACATCTTTCTGGAAACGATCAATGCCGGCGCCGACGTGGTGACGACAGGCAATCACGTCTGGGACCAGAAGGAAGCCGTCGCTTTTGCCGGCCGCCACGATCAATTCCTGCGGCCAGCTAACTATCCGCAAGGCACGCCCGGCCGCGGCTCCGGCCTCTTCTATGCCAGGAACGGCGCGCGCGTGCTCGTCGCCAACGTCATGGGCCGGGTCTTCATGCATCCGGAACTCGACGACCCCTTCAAATCGGCGGAGGTCATCCTCGATGCCTGCCCGCTGAAGGAACAGGCCGATGCGATCATCTTCGATTTCCATGCCGAGGCGACCAGCGAAAAACAGTGTTTCGGACATTTCGTCGACGGCCGCGCCAGCTTCGTCGTCGGCACCCACACACATGTGCCGACCGCCGACGCACAGATCCTGAACGGCGGCACCGCCTATATGTCGGATGCCGGCATGTGCGGCGACTATGACTCCTCCCTCGGCATGGACAAGGAGGAGCCGCTCAATCGTTTCATCTCCAAGATGCCGAAGGGCCGCATGGAAGCCGCAAACGGCCCCGCGACGATCTGCGGCGTCGGCGTGGAAATCTCGGATACGACGGGCCTTGCCGAAAAGATCGCGCCACTCCGGCTCGGACCCCGGCTGGCCGAAACGGTGCCGGAATTCTGGCGGTAACAGGCGGCGCGCGACCGTCCAACACGCAATTGTGAGCATCCTCGGTCTGGACCCCTGCGGCCTCATGCCGCATCCTCCCCGCCACTCGCGCATAACCCCGAAAATCGGGATCGATTTTCGGAAAGGATTATGCGCCGATTGAAGGGTGATAGAGCGCCGGAGGGGTGGCATGAAGCCGCGATATCTTGTCCTCGCTATCGCATGCCTTGCGGCCTTCGCCGCGCCGAATCTCGCCGGGGCACAAGAGCAGCGGCCGCCGGTCAGCCAGTGCCAGGCGATCGCGCAAACCATCCCCAAAGTGACCTTCGCAAGCTTTTCCGGCACCCCGCCGCTGGTGCCTGCCGTCTCCGAGGGCGAGGACGTCAAACTCACCTTCCTCGGCCACTCCACCTTCGCGATCGAGACCCCGGGCGGCATCGTCATCGCGACAGACTATAATGGCTGGTACAGGCCGGCGACGATGCCCGACGTCGTGACCATGAACAAGGCCCACTCGACCCACTTCACCTTGGCGCCCGATCCGGGCATCAAGCACGTACTGCACGGGTGGAGCGATGTTCCGGACGAGAAGGCCAATGTGAATCTGGTCGTCGGCGATGCCTATATCCGCAACGTCACGACGGATATCCGCTTCAGCTATGGCCTCGGCGGCTCGCACGAGAACGGCAATTCCATCTTCATCTTCGAGATCGCCGGCCTGTGCATCGGCCATCTCGGCCACCTGCATTACGAACTGACGGATACCCATTATACCGAGATCGGCCGCCTCGACGTCGTCATGGTCCCCGTCGATGGCGGCCTAACCATGGGCGCCGACAGCATGAGCCGCGTCATCAAGCGGCTACGCTCGTCGCTGATCCTACCGATGCACCGGCGCGGCCCGCCGGTCGAAGCCTTCGTCTCGATGTTCGGCAAGGATTTCGACGTCGCCAATGCGCCCGATGACAGCATCATCGTCTCGATGCGTACGCTGCCGAAAAAGCCGCTGATCTATGTGTTGAAGGGCGTGCAGTAAAAAGGCCCCGCGGTTTTCCTACTTTACAGCGCCGCGCGTCTTTTTAGACGCGCAAAGGACGCTGTAGCACTTTGAATTATGCAGGAGCACTGCGCGTCAGGCGAACTGCAGATGGCGCTTGATGCCGACATCCGGCATCTTGTCGTCGTCGAGATTGGCCTTGGCGATCTCCCAGCCGAATTTCAGCTTGTTGCCCGTGGAAACCCAGATCTCGGCATCGTCGACATGGAGGGACAGCATAGTGAGCTTGGGGTCCTTCTTGCCGCCGTCATACCAGGCCGCGACGATCGAGCTCCAATATTCCTCGATCTTGGAGGGGTCAGGATGCACCTCGATCACACCGGCGAGGCAGGCGTGATAGTCGTGATCCTTGCCGATAACGCAGAAATGCGCGCGGCTGCCGGGCTTGATGGCACGCACGATGTCGGCATCGGTCTTGGTGTAGAACCAGATTGTGTTGGTGGTGGGATCGGCATGCGGCGCCATCGGCTGCATGTGCATGTCCAGTCCGGAAATTCCGAGCATGCCGGCATGAACATCGTTGACCTGATCCCAGAGCTGACGTGCTGGATGTTCCTGCGCCTCACTGAGACTTGCCATGACCGTTCCTTTCCGTTGGATGGAGTTCGGTTGAAACGTCATCCCCTCACCTTTGTTCCGAACTGCTTTTTCCTTGAACGGGTGCCGTTTCGCTCTTATAAGGCGGCCCATTCCGAACAATGAGACGTGAACAGGGGTGCCATGGCTGGCCATTCACAGTTTAAAAACATCATGCACCGCAAAGGCCGTCAGGATGCCGTGCGGTCGAAAATGTTCTCCAAGCTTGCGCGCGAAATCACCGTTGCCGCAAAGGCCGGCCTGCCCGACCCGACGATGAACGCCCGCCTTCGCCTGGCGATCCAGAACGCCAAGGCCCAGTCCATGCCGAAGGACAATATCGACCGCGCCATCAAGAAGGCAGCCGGTGCCGACGGCGAAAATTATGATGAAGTCCGCTATGAAGGTTATGGCCCCGGCGGCACGGCGATCATCGTCGAAGCCCTGACCGACAACCGCAACCGCACCGCCTCCAACGTCCGCTCGAGCTTCACCAAGGCCGGCGGCGCTCTCGGCGAAACCGGCTCCGTTTCCTTCTCCTTCGACCATGTCGGCGAAATCACTTACAAGCTTTCCGTCGGCGATGGCGACAAGGTGATGGAAGCCGCGATCGAAGCCGGCGCCGACGACGTCGAGACCGACGAAGACGGCCACTACATCACCTGCGCCTTCGAAGCCCTCGGCGAAGTGGCAAAAGCGCTGGAATCGAACCTCGGCGAAGCCGAAACCGTCAAGGCCGTCTGGCGTGCCCAGAACAACGTGCCGGTAGACGAGGAAAAAGCCCAGTCGCTGCTGAAACTCATCGACAGCCTGGAAGACGATGACGACGTGCAGAACGTCTATTCCAACTTCGAGGTCTCGGAAGAAGTGCTGGCGAAGCTCTCGGCCTGATCTCCTCAGGCAGGTATCAAATAAAAACCCGGCACAACGCCGGGTTTTTATTTGCCGGAAAGATGGCGCCGTCAGAGTGCGCCTTGCGTAGATCCTAAGCGGCGGCTCGCATGAAATTTCCCAGCCCCGCGAATAGTTCCACCGATGTCAGCCGCGCCTCGATGTCGTGGATCGGCATCGAGATGATCACCTCGTCTGCCTGCGTTTCCTGTAGAAACTCCGTCAGTTTCGCCTCCGCCGTCTTCGGCGAGCCGACCACGGCATAACGCAGTGTGTGTTCGACATTCATCTTCTCCATCGGCGACCAGAAGTCCGCCATATCGGCCACCGGACGCGGGAACCGGCCGCGGACATTGCGGCGCAGATTGACGAACTGCTGCTCTGCAGAAGTGAAATGGTAGCGAGCCTCCTCATCTGTCGCCGCCACCGCACCCATCACGCCAACCATCACATGGGGCTTGTCGAGCGTCGCCGAGGGCTGGAAGCGGTCGCGGTAGATCGCGATCGCATCGAGCAGCATGTCGGGCGCGAAGTGCGAAGCGAAGGCATAGGGAAGCCCCAGCATGCCGGCAAGCTGGGCACTGTAGAGGCTGGAGCCGAGCAGCCAGATCGGGATATGTGAGCCATTGCCGGGAACCGCGAGGATCGCCTGGTTCTCGACCGGCGTATCGAGAAGTTGCTGCAGTTCCACCACGTCGTTCGGGAAGCTGTTTGCGCCGGCCTCGAGGTTGCGCCGTAGCGCCTGTGCCGTACGCATGTCCGTTCCCGGTGCGCGCCCGAGGCCGAGATCGATACGGCCGGGGAAGAGCGCCTCCAGCGTGCCGAACTGCTCGGCGATAACAAGCGGCGAATGATTGGGCAGCATGATGCCGCCGGAGCCGATGCGGATGCGCTTGGTCGCAGCGCCGACATGGCCGATGACGACTGATGTGGCAGCGCTGGCGATCCCCGGCATGCCGTGATGTTCGGCAAGCCAGAAGCGCTTGTAACCGAATTCCTCGGCCTTCACAGCCATCCGCGCCGAGCCATCGAGGGATTGGCGCACGCTGCTGCCATCGGCAACGGGGGAAAGGTCGAGTATGGAGAAGGGAACCATGGAAAACCTGCCGGGCAGTTGAACGATGCAGTCTATGTAGGTTCGCGCCCGCACCATTCCAAACCATCCGCGCAAACAAAAAAGGCCGCGCGAGCGCGACCCCTTGTGCAAGATCAGAAGCAATCATTTACCGATGGCGGCGCAGCACATGCACCTCAGCGCTCGGCTGGTGGTGGCCGGCCGGCAGCGTGAAATTGCCGAGCTGGCGATCCATTTCCAGGGCTTCGGTCGCCAGCCGGTGGATCGCCGCTGTCGTCTCCTCGACCATCGAGGCGTTCTGCTGCGTCATCGCGTCGAGTTCGGCAACGGCGCTATTGATCTCGCGCAGCGTATTGGCCTCCTCGCGGGTCGCACTCATGATCTCGTTGATCTGGCCATTGATCGCCTCGACATGGGCGCCGATGCCCGTCAGCGCGACGCCCGCTTTTTCCACCAGCGTAACGCCGCTTTCGACCTCATGCGTCGATTTCTGCAACAGGCTGGAAATCTCCTTGGCCGCACTCGACGAACGCTGGGCCAGCTCGCGCACTTCCATGGCGACGACGGCAAAGCCCTTGCCGGATTCACCGGCGCGCGCCGCCTCGACGCCGGCATTGAGCGCCAGGAGGTTGGTCTGGAAGGCGATGTTGTCGATCACGGAGATGATCGTGTTGATCTGGCGCGAGGAGGCCTGGATTGCCTCCATCGCCGCGATCGTCTCGCGCATGATCTGGCCTGAGCCGGTCGTCTCCTTCTTGGCGTCGCGAGCGATGCGCTCGGCCTGCTCGGCCCGCTCGATCTGCCGGCGGACCGACTGTGTGATGGCACTGATCGCATTCGCCGTCTCGGTGATCGAGCCAGCCTGGCGCTCGGTGCGCCCGGCAAGTTCGTCGGCGCCGGTGCGCATCTCCTCGGAGCCGGCGCGCACCGCCATCGAGTTGCCGCCGATCGCCGTCATGGTTTCGCTGAGTGTCGCCAGCGCCTCGTTGAAATTGACGCGCAGGCTTTCAAGCTCGTTCGGGAAGCGGCTATCGATCTGATAGGCGAGATCGCCGTTCGCCAGATGATGCAGGCCCTCGTCAATCGCCTCGACCACCTGCTGCAGCGTCTTGGCCTCGGCCTCGCGCTCGGCCAGATTCTGCTGGCGATCCTGCTCGGCCTGCAGGCGCGTCTCTTCGCTGGCGGCTTCGAGCTCGCGGCTTTCGATCAGCGAGTGGCGGAAGCGGTCCAGCGCATTGGCCATCGTGCCGATCTCGTCCTTGCGGTTCAGGCTGCCGATCTCGCTGTCGAGCTTGCCGTCGGCGACATCGCGGGTGACACCGGCAAGCCGCGCAAGCGGCGAAAACAGCAAATTGGTAACGAGCCCGGTTGTGATCGCCATGACAACGAGCACGCCGATGCCGATCATCGTCAGCAGGGTGGCGATCTCGATCGAGCCGGCATTGAGCTCGCTCAGGAGCACACTCTCGACCACGAGGAAGCGGTCGCCGCGATAGTCGATGCCGCGGACATAGGCACGAGCCGCACCATCCGCCCGGTCGAAATCGGCAACCGTCATCGCCGAACTGGCAAGCGCATCCTTGATGAAGGTGAAGGGCGTAACATCGAGCGTCGCGAGCTTGCCGCTTCCGTCGAGCCCGACGGCGGAGCCATCGCCGGAGACGATCGCCGCCCGCGCCGTGCTGCCCTGAACGATGCCCTTGGCGAGGATGCCGGTGACGATGTCGTCGCGCACCTTGAAGAGAATGATGCCCTTGGCCGCCCCAAGCTTGACGATCGGCACGGCATAGAAGATCGCCGACTTGCCGCTGCCGGCATCGACGCGAAGGCCGGAAAAGCCTGTCGGCGCGGCGTCATCGGTCGCCTTGGCGGTATTCTCGATCGCCTTGGCGAAAGCGATGCCGGCGCCGGTCGCCTTCCAGGTGTCCGACTTCAGATTTTCGGCGAAATCATCTTCCTTCTTATAGGAATAGAGCACGGTGCCCTCGAGATCGACAATCAGCAGATCGCTGAAGGCGGTATCCTCGAGGTCGCGGGCGACTTCGCCCTGCGTCTTTTCGTGGCTCGAATAATAAAAGCCGCTCGGCCCTTCCGGCTTGATGAGCTTCTCGCGCTGGTCGGCGGGGTTGGGGTTGCCTGCTATGAAAACCTTCTTCAGCTCGGCACGGGCATCGCCCGAGGTCTTCTCGATGGTCTTCCAGCCGCTCTTCAGATTGGTGATCGACATTTGCAGCGCCTCGATGCGCGCGATGGAATTGGCCTGGTTTTCAAGCTGGGTCAGCTGGTCCTGCAGCATGTCGCCGCGAAAGATCAGCACACTTTCCTTGGCCTTCAGCGCCTGCTCGTCAGAAATGCGGCTGCTGGCGAAATAGGCAAGCACATCGATGACCGCAATCGACAGCACGGTCAGCAGAATGAATGTGACGATGACCTTGAAGGACAGGGATTGAAATCTCCGAGCCATGTACGACGAACCCCTTCTGAACGTGCCTGCCAGCGCATGCCTGATCAACTGACCTGTAAACAGAACATCGGAGGCTTAACTCTTCGCGAAAAGAAGCCTCTCTCGTATTCGGTGACTAGAATTCGGGCATCTGTTTTAATTCGCGGTAAATGGCGCGGCCGAAATCCAGGAATGTTTTTGTTTTGTTCACATATCGATGGCAGTTATTTCGCAATCGCTATAGGTTGAACCATGCAAAATACGATTCGCATCGTCGGCATCGATCCCGGGCTTCGCCGCACCGGCTGGGGCATCATCGAGATATCAGGCAATTCCCTGCGGTTTGTGGCATCCGGAACCGTGACCTCCGATGGAGACATGGACCTTGCCTCCCGCCTTTGCCAATTGCACGACGGCCTGGCGGAGATCGTCCACAGCTATAAGCCGGATGAGGCCGCCGTCGAACAGACCTTCGTGAACAAGGATGCGGTGGCGACCCTGAAGCTTGGCCAGGCCCGCGGCATTGCCATGCTGGTACCGGCGCGCGCCGGGCTGCCGGTCTCCGAATATGCCCCGAACGCCGTGAAGAAGGCCGTCATCGGCGTCGGCCATGGCGAAAAGCAGCAGATCCACATGATGTTGAGGATCCTGATGCCGAAGGTCGAATTCAAGGGCAACGACGCCGCCGACGCCCTGGCGATCGCCATCTGCCATGCGCATAATCGCGGCAGCAACAAGCTGCGGCAGGCGTTGGCCGGCTAATCTGTTCTTGACTTGTTCCCATTCGATGATAAGTAATACCTCGGAGGTATTACCATGCGCGTGACGGAAAAAGGCCAGGTGACAATTCCCAAGGACATCCGAGACCGCTTGAAGATCGGCCCCGGATCCGAGGTGGATTTCGTTGCCGATGAAAAGGGTGCCCGCCTCGTTGTTCTATCCAGCAGGATAGAGCCATCACAGGACGATTTTGAATCCTGGCTCGGCAGTATGAGCGGAACCTTCGACACCAGCGGCATGACGACCGATGAATTCATGGAATGGTTGAGGGGACCACGTGATGACCTCGGTCCTCGTTGATACGAACATCTTCATCGATATTTTCGGACCGGATAGTCCTTTCAGGGAATGGTCCGCGCGGGCGTTGAGCGTATTGCGTCCGGACTCGCCATTCATCATGACACCGGTCGTCTGGGCGGAGCTGGCAAGCATGACCCCGCGCGAGGAAACCCTTGCGTTTCTCCTGTCGCGGCTAAACCTGATCCGCGAGGCCCTGCCGTTTCCCGCCGCTTACCGGGCCGGCATGGCACATGCGCAGTACCGGAGAAGCGGCGGCCTGCGCGAGCGCACCCTGCCGGATTTTTTCATCGGTGCTCATGCCCTGGTGAGATCGCACCGCCTTCTGACGCGCGATGGCGCGCGCTACCGCTCCTATTTCCCTGAGTTAGACATCATTTCTCCCGAAACGCATCCTTGAGAGACCGCGACCCATGATCGGCAAGCTGAAAGGCACCATAGACGAGATCGGCGAAGACTATGTGCTCGTCGATGTGCACGGCGTCTGCTACGTCGCCCATTGTTCGGCCCGCACCCTGTCGAAAATCGGCTCGGCAGGCGAGGCCTGCGTGCTGTTCATCGAGACCTATGTGCGCGAGGACCAGTTGAAGCTCTTCGGTTTCATGACAGCGCTGGAGCGGGAATGGTTCAACCTGCTCCAGAGCGTTCAGGGCGTCGGCGCCAAGGTGGCGCTCGCCGTGCTCTCGACGCTGACCCCAGGCGAACTCGCCAATGCGATCGCCCTGCAGGATCGCACCGCCGTCTCCCGTGCCCCGGGCGTCGGTCCCAAAGTGGCCATGCGCCTCGTCACCGAACTCAAGAATCGGGCGCCGGCCTTTGCCGGGGAAGCGATCAATATCGCCCTCAAGCAGGAACTCGGCGAAGGGGTCGCGGCCGCGCCTGTCGCCGATGCGGTTTCCGCGCTGACCAATCTCGGGTACTCCCGCGACCAGGCGGCGAACGCGATTGCCGCGGCCATGAAGACGGCGGGCGATGGCGCCGACAGCGCTAAGCTGATCAGGTTGGGGCTGAAGGAACTGGCGCGGTGACCTCCTTGAATATATCGCAATTCCTTACTAAACTCGAATGGTAAGGAGATCCGCATGAATATCTACTACGGTACGATGACATCGAAGGGCCAGACAACAATTCCGGCTGAAGTTCGTGAATTGCTGAATCTGAAGTCCGGAGACAGGATCCGCTACATCAACCGCGATGGCGAAATCATCATGAAAGCCAAGAACAAACGCGCCATCGACCTTGCAGGCAAGTTTCACGATCCGAACCGACCGACGATCACTTTGACGCAAATGGACGAGGCGATTGGGGAAGCCATCGCCGATCACGTGACTAGTGCAAGATGATTGGCCTCGACACCAATATTATGCTGCGCTTCCTCCTGAAGGACGATGTCGTCCAGACGGAGAAGGTCACAACGCTCTTCGCGAGCCTGTCCGATAGGGCACCCGGCTATATCAGTTGCATCACGCTGATGGAATGCGCGTGGTTCTTGAGACAACGGATCAAGCTGAAGAGAGAACAGATCATGGAGGCGATTTCGGACTTGTTGGACTCGGCCGACCTGATCCTTGAAGATGAAAGAGTAGTCGAGGAGACGCTCGCAATCATGGTGCGGACGAATGCGGAATTCGCAGATGTCTTCATCGCCCTTCGTAATCGTGATGCGGGCTGCGTGACAACCAGGACATTTGATGCCCAAGCCGCAAAAACCATACCTGGAATGGAACTTTTGACATGAGCGAATCCGCCCGCCTGATATCGCCGGAAAAGCGGGGCGAAGACCTTGATATCACGTTGCGCCCGCAATCGCTGGACGAGTTCACCGGCCAGGCGGAGGCGCGCGCCAATCTCAAGGTCTTCATCGAGGCGGCGAAAAACCGCGGCGAAGCGCTGGACCATGTGCTCTTCGTCGGGCCGCCCGGCCTCGGCAAGACGACGCTGGCGCAGATCATGGCCAAAGAGCTCGGCGTCAACTTTCGCTCGACGTCGGGCCCGGTTATCGCCAAGGCCGGCGATCTCGCTGCCCTGCTCACCAATCTCGAGGAGCGTGATGTGCTCTTCATCGACGAAATCCATCGCCTCAATCCGGCCGTCGAGGAAATCCTCTATCCGGCCATGGAAGATTTCCAGCTCGACCTGATCATCGGGGAAGGCCCTGCCGCTCGCTCGGTGAAGATCGACCTGTCAAAATTTACGCTGGTGGCGGCCACCACCCGCCTCGGCCTGTTGACGACGCCGCTACGCGACCGTTTCGGCATTCCGGTGCGCCTGAGCTTCTACACCGTCGAGGAGCTGGAACTGATCGTGCGCCGTGGCGCGCGGCTGATGAACCTGCCGATCACCGAGGAGGGCGCCCGCGAAATCGCAAGACGCGCCCGCGGCACCCCGCGCATCGCCGGCCGGCTGCTGCGGCGCGTGCGCGACTTCGCCGAGGTGGCAAGAGCGGAAGCCGTCACCCGCGAGATCGCCGACGAGGCGCTGACCCGCCTGCTGGTCGACAATGTCGGCTTCGACCAGCTCGACAAACGTTACCTCAACATGATTGCCGTCAATTTCGGCGGCGGCCCGGTCGGCATCGAAACCATCGCCGCCGGCCTTTCGGAGCCGCGCGACGCGATTGAAGATATCATCGAGCCCTACATGATCCAACAGGGTTTCATCCAGCGCACGCCACGCGGCCGTGTTCTGACCGCAATCGCGTGGAAACATCTGGGAATGCAACCGCCCAAGGATATGGAGGCTGCGCAGTTCCGGCTGTTCCAGGAGGACAACTGAGTGATCACCCGCCGCGGATTTTTCAAGGTTCTGGGCGGCGGTGTCGCAGGCGTCATGTCGCTCGGTGGTTATGCCTTCGCCTATGAACCGCTCGCGCGGCTCGCCATCACCCGCTATCGGCTGACGCCGCCCGGATGGACGCCAGGGCTCAAGCTGCGCGTCGTTGCGCTCGCCGATCTCCACGCCTGCGAACCCTGGATGTCGGCAAGCCGCATTGCCGCGATCTGCCGCACGGCGAATGAACTCGAAGGTGATGTCACCGTCCTGCTCGGCGATTATGCCGCCGGCATGAACATGGTGACACAGTACGTGCATTCGAGCCAATGGTCGAAGGCGCTTGCCACCTTGCAGGCTCCTCTCGGCGTCCATGCGGTCATGGGCAACCACGATTGGTGGGAGGACAGGACCGCCCAGAAGAACGGCGGGATGGAAACATTTGGACATCGGGCCCTCGCCGACGTCGGCATCCCGGTCTATGGCAACCGCTCCGTTCGGCTCGAAAAGGATGGCCGCGGCTTCTGGCTGGCAGGCCTCGAAGATCAGCTGGCGCTGCTGCCCGGCAGGAAATGGGGTCGCGCGCATATACTCGGACTCGACGATCTCGAGGGAACGATGGCTCAGGTGACGGACGATGCGCCCGTCATCCTGCTCGCTCATGAGCCCGATATCTTTCCGCGCGTGCCCGAGCGTGTCTCGCTGACGCTATCGGGCCACACCCATGGCGGGCAGATCCGCCTCCTCGGCCGTTCGCCGATCGTTCCCTCGCGTTATGGCAATCGCTACGCCTATGGCCATATGATCGAGGAGGGGCGTAATATCATCGTTTCCGGCGGCCTCGGCTGCTCCATCGCACCGGTGCGCTTTGGCGTACCGCCGGAAATCGTCGTCATCGATCTTGGATAGAATGACATGACCAAACGCACTCTCATCCGCCTGAATGCGGGCGCTGAGCGTTTCAACTATCGCATTGCCGGCCTGGGTTTTCGCGACGGCCACGTGCTCGTTCACCGTGCCGTGCATGAGCCCTTCTGGACTTTTCCGGGCGGCAGGGCGGAAATCGGCGAGACGTCGGAGGAAACGCTGAAGCGGGAGATGGTGGAGGAACTTGGCGTCGACGTCACCGTCTCACGTCTACTGTGGATCGTCGAGAATTTTTTCCGCTATGAACAGCGCAACTGGCATGAACTCGGCCTCTATTACCTGATGGAGATCCCGCCGAAATTTCCCTTCCAGCCCGGCGAGATCATCCACCGGGTCGAGGACGGCGACAACCATCTCGAATTCAAATGGGTGCTTGCGACGCGCGAGGCGCTGACCGACCTCGACATCCCGCCCTATTTCATCGCCGATGAAATCGACACGCTGCCTGCTGCGCCGCGTCATCTCGTCTGGCGCGACGGCGATCTCGATGACAAGAACTGATGCAAGCTAGGAGATGCGTCGATGCCGACCTTCGATCCCGTCAGGCCATTCCGCAAACTTGGCTATAACAATGCTCTCGCCAACCGCCGGCTGCTTCAGGCCTGCACGGCATTGAAGCCCGGCGAGTTCGAGGCGCCACGCACCAGCTTCTTCCCCTCGATCAAGGAAACCTTGAACCATATCATCACGGTCGACTGGTTCTATGTCGACGGTCTGGAAGGCGGCACGCTCGGCCTCAAGGCCTTCGAGGTCGACGAACCGTTCGATGACGTTTCCTCGCTCGCAGAAGCGCAGGCGAAGGTCGATCAGCGCCTGACGGCGCTTTGCGAGGCCCTGACGCCGGAGAGGCTCACCTCGACCATCAGCCTGCATCGCGGCGCCCGCATCCAGGAAGAGCGGATGGAGGACGTGCTCGGCCACCTCTTCCAGCATCAGACCCATCATCGCGGACAGGTGCATGCGATGCTCTCCGGCACCAGCGTCACTCCGCCGCAACTCGACGAATTCATCGTCGCCGACGACGCGCGTTTTCGCGGCGAAGAACTTGCCGGGCTCGGCTGGAGCGAAGAAACTCTGATGCGTTAGTTCTGTAGCCGTCTCTTTAGCCCATCGATGATGGTCTTGGTGAGAAGGTCGTAATTCTCGTCGAAATGATGGTCGCCGGGCAGCTCGATGACCTCGGCGCCGCTATCCCTAACCGCCGGACAGGCGACATCGTCATCGTCGTCCTTGCCGTAGATGCATTGCACGAGCTTCGGATCGATGTTCTTCAGATCGTCGACGGGATCACCGCCCGCCCCTTCCGTCTTCTGGCCGAGCCAGCCGAGAACGGAGATGACGTAGTCGACTTGGTGCGAAAGCGACAGCAATGACAATTGCGCCACCGCCGACTTTTCGGCTGGCTTGAGGAGCTGGTAGGTGGCGGGCACGACATCGGCGCCGAAGGAATAACCGACGAGCAGCACATGCTTCACCTTCCACTGTTTGCGGTAGAAATCGATGATCTTCGAAAGATCGGCGGCAGTCTCCTCCGGCTTGCGCTCCGACCAGAAATAGTGGAGCGAATCGACGCCGACGACCGGAATGCCTTCCTTCTGCAGCGTGCCGCCGACCTCCTTGTCGATGTCGCGCCAGCCGCCGTCGCCGGAATAGATCACCGCCATCGTATCGAAGGCGGGCGTTGTCTCGAGCACCGCCAGCGGCAGGCCGAGCGGGTTGCCGAAGGCGCCGGAGGCTGTGACGAGGTCGTCGAGCGTATCGGCAAATGCCGTTTGCGCATCGTCGTTGGAATCCCGGATCTCGATCTTGTCATGGGCCTTCTTCAGCGCCTCGGCATGCGCCCGGCCATCCTTGTCGGCTTCAGGCGTGAAGACTGATATGATCGGGTCCGGCAGAACGCCGTCGCTGAGGCCGTAGACCGTGCGTTCGCCGACCACCTGCTTCGACGCCGGCGTGCAAAGCTCATTGGCAAGCGGAATGCCGGCGACCGGATTGACGGCAAGTGTCTGGCCGATCGTCGCATCCGGCGTTTGCGCGGCGATCGCCAGCGCCAAGGCCCCGCCCTCGCCGATGCCGGCGACGATCGGCAGGTGATAGGCGTTGTTGCCGGTCGCGCGCTGCACCTGCTGGCTCAGCGATTCGATGTCCGAGACCATATAGACGCAGCCGTCGTTGAGGCTGACGTCGTACCGGCCGAGCGCCTGGATATAGGATGGAAAGTCGACGCCGATGACGACGGCGCCTTCGGCGACCAACCTGTCGGCTTCGCCCTTCTCATAGTCGCCCCAGCCGGCCGCATCCGAGATCAGCATCACCGTGCCCTTCACCTCCCCTTCTGGCAGGAAGATGTGCGGCGACGGAATGAGCCCGGTTTCGAAGCTCTGCGTGGTCTCCTCGGCAGCGGTCGCCGGTGCGGCCGCGAGCATGCAGGCGCACGCCGTGGCAAGAAGGATTGTCCTGATCATTTTCTCACTACCCCTTTCAATCCGCCCCCGATCAGAAATGTCGCGTCCATCAACGCGATCATCGGATTGCCCCCTCCGGAGACAGCAAGATAGCGCGGTTGCCAGTGCGGATGAAACTTGGATTTGAATGCCCGAAGGCCTTTGAAGTTATAGAAGCGCTCGCCATGTTCGAAAACGGTGCTGCCGATGCGGTCCCAGACGGGTGCCGCCTCGCGTTTCGACATACCGGAGAGCGGCGCCATGCCGAGATTGAAGTGGGTGAAACCCTGCCCGCGCAGATATTCCATGATCTGCACGAAGAGAAAGTCCATCGAGCCCTTCGGCGCGTCCGGCGAGAAGCGCATGAGATCGATCGTGCCCTCCTGTCGGGATTCGGTCACGAGGATATTGGCGAAGGCGACGATCCTGCCGCCCTTTTTCAGGATGCCGACCGGCTGCGAGGAGACGTAATCGGAATCGAAGGCCCCGAGCGAAAAGCCCTTTTCTTTGGCATTATGATGCTCGAGCCAGGCCGTGGAAACCGCGGCAAGATCATCGATGACCGAAGACACGTCCTGCGGTTCGACGACGGCGAATTCCAGCCCGTCGCGCTGGGCGCGGCTTGCCGTCTGGCGAAGGTTCGCCCATTTGCCCCCCTTCATCTCGAAAGTCCTGAGATCGGCCACCGCCAGTTCGCCGAGCTTGAAGGCGCGCAGGCCGGCATCGGCGCAGTGGGACAGCAGCGTCGGCGATATCTGGTAGAATACGGCCCGGCAGCCGGCGGCGCGCGCCGCTTCCACGAAACGCCAGACGAGTTCCTGCACGGCGCGATGGTCGCCGACCGGATCGAACAGCGCGATCCACGAGCGCCCCTGCCGACCATACATAATGAAAGCATCGCCGTTTTCCGAGAACATGATGCTCTTGTCGCCCATGCGCACCAGATTGGCGTCGGCATTGCCCTGCTTCATGACGATCTCGACGGCACGCGCCAGTCCCTCGTCCGTCGCCGGTTCCGGCCGGAAGCTCGCCGGCCGGAGCAGGCTGAAGACAGCAATCGCCGACGAGATGATGGTGATACCGAGCACGGCGCGCAGCCCGCGCGGCGCCTCGGCGGTGAATTCGAACTGCCACCAGAGCTGATTGCTGTATTCGACGTCGCGATAGACGAAGAGCAGGATGACGACGGCGCCGACGACGATCACCGCGATCGCCATCAGCCAGGATGCCGTCAACGCCTGGTTGAGCAGCGAGGCCTGGCGGGTAAAGAGCCGGCGGCTGACGAAGAGCCCAAAGATGAGGAAGGCGAGAAAAGCGGCTTCGACGAGCGCGATCGCCTTCAGCAGCGATAAAGTCAGCGCGGCAAGCGCCGAGAATACGGCCACCCACCAGGCGCCGTCGAGCCGCTGGCCGAGGCCACGCGCGGCGACGACGAGCGCCAGCCCCAGCAGGCTGGAGAGGAAATGCGCTCCTTCGACCATCGGCAGCGGCAGATAGTTGGAGAGGAATTCGAGGTTCTGGTCGGGCGTCGGCGTGACACTCGAAAACACCAGCATGACGCCGAGCAGCAGTGCGAGAGCCGACAGCAACTGCGGCATCAGCCGTCCGCCGATGCGCCGCATGCTCGAGGCGGCCGGATGGTCGACAAAACGACGCAGCTCCGCCGCCGAGACCGCAAGCACGGCGATCAGCAGCGGCAGTACATGGTAGACCAGCCGGTAGAGCACCAGCGATCCGAGCACGGCATCGATGTTCACCGCGCTGCCGAGCGAGGCGATGATCACGGTCTCGAACACGCCGAGCCCGGCCGGAACATGACTGAGCACGCCGAGACCGACGGCGATCGCATAGACGGCGAGGAAGACCGGCCAGCCGATGGCTGTCTGCGGCAGCAGCACGTAGAGTACCGACGCCGAGGCGGCGATATCGAAGGCGGTGACGAGGAACTGGCGCGACCAGGTGCGCGAATCCGGCAGGCGGATTGCCACAGGGCCGAGATCGAGCACGCGCCCGTCACGGCCGATAATCATCACCGCGCCCAGAATGGCGACGATCGAACCGGCGATTAGCCGCAGAAGGAAGGCGCTGACCCCGATGAGCGGGCCGATCTCGTCGGCGATGACGATGAGGGCGATTGCTGCGACGCCCGCAAGCCCCAATCCGAAGGACAGCGTGACGAAGGCGATGATGCGGCCGATATCCTCCGGCGAGAGCCCGAGGCGCGTATAGGCGCGGTAGCGGATCGCACCACCCGAAAGCGCGCCGAAACCGGCGGTATTGCCGACGGCATAGGCACTGAACGCCGTCAGCGCCACATGCGGAAAGGGCAGCTTCTTGCCGATGTATTCGATGGCGTTGAGATCGTAGAAGATCAGCGCGAGGAAACTGAGCGCCGTGAAAAACAACGCAAGCAGGATCGCGCTCGGCCTGGTGGCGGCCAGCGCACCGACGACGTCGTCATAGCGCACCTCGTTGGTGAGCTGCATGATCGCGTAACCGACGAGGCAGAAGACCACGAGTGACGCGGCTGCCAACAGCGGCGTTCTGTACCGTCTGAAGAGCCCGCCAAAAGAAAACCCGTCCGTTTCTTCAATCTCTTCCAAATTGCCGTGCCCCGACATTCGTACCTACTGTAACTGCCAGCTTGGCGGGAATCATTTCAGATGACGTAACATGAGAGGCATATAAGCTCTATGAAGCCATGCCGCCGCTACCCCAGCCCCGCTGCCTGCGCCTCAATCATCCTCAATTGGGGCGAATTTGCGCAGCCGGGCGTCGCGGCACATTGCATTTTCGTAAGCTTCGGCAGAGCCTTGCGCTCGATGGAGAGTTGAGACGCGGGAGAAGGTTCAATATGCAAGGTGATGCCGCTTTCGTGATGCTAGCTCTCGGTCGCCTGCTGCTGGGCGGCCTCTATGTCGCTGGCGGCATTCAACATTTTTTCGTCATCGTGCCGCTAACCGACGCGATCGAAGCCCGCGGCATTCCTTTTGCCAAAGGGGTGCTGCTCTTGGGCAGTATGTTCCAGATCGTGGTCGGAATCCTGCTGATGCTCGGCCTGTTCGTCACGGCAGCGGCATTCGGTCTCATCGTCTTCACGTTGGCCGCCACCATCATGCTGCTGAATTTTTGGGACATGCAGGGAACGGCGCGCGACAGCGCCATCAATACCTGGAAAATCAACATGGCAATCATCGGCGGTCTGCTGATCGCAGCCGCCGGCGCGATGTGAAGCAGTCATGCCGCCGGCTCGGCGCCTGCCCGTGCATGCGCGGCGTAGCGCGCGACGGCAGCATCCGCCTCCGTCGCGGTCGCCCGCTACCTGCACCGTCGGCTCGGCTATGACGGCGCGCGCTACAGCGCCACGCGTCTTTCGAGAGCCGCAGGACGCTGTAGCACTTTCGATTGTTTCAGGATTTCGCGGCCGGCTTTTCCACATGGCCGCCGAAGCCCGCGCGCATCGCCGACAGCACCTTATTGGCGAATTCGTCATTGTCGCGCGAGGAGAAACGGCCGTAGAGCGCAGCACTCAGCACCGGCGTCGGCACGCTTTCGTCAATTGCCGCCATGATGGTCCAGCGGCCTTCGCCGCTGTCCGAAACCCGGCCCGCATATTTGGCCAGTGCCGGATCGGCATGCAGCGCATCGGCTGTGAGATCGAGCAGCCAGGAGGTGATGACGCTGCCGCGGCGCCAGACTTCGGCGACATCCTGCAGGTTGAAGTCGTATTGGAAATGTTCCGGATGGGCGAGCGGCGCGGTTTCCGCATCCGCCTCGTGCGAGGCAGCGCCGATATTGGCATGTTTCAGAATATTGATACCTTCGGCATAGGCAGCCATCAGGCCGTATTCGATGCCGTTATGCACCATCTTGACGAAATGACCGGCACCATGCGGGCCACAATGCAGGTAACCCTGTTCCGCGGTGCTGACCGCGGCCGCTTCGGGGCTCCGGTTCGGCGAGGCTTCGGTCTTGCCGACGCCGGGCGCCAGCGTCGCGAAGATTGGGGAAAGGTGTTCGACGATGCCCTTCTCGCCGCCGATCATCAGGCAATAACCGCGCTCAAGGCCGAAGACGCCACCGCTGGTGCCGACATCGACATAGTGGATGCCCTTGGTGATGAGGTCGGCGCCGCGGCGGATATCGTCATGATAATAGGAGTTGCCGCCGTCGATGACGATATCGCCATTCTCAAGCAACGGCACCAGGCTCGCCAGTACCTTGTCGACGATCGCCGCCGGCAGCATCAGCCAGATCGCGCGCGGATGGGCGAGCTTCGAGACGAATTCCGCGAGCGAAGCACTGCCGGTCGCGCCGAGGCCTGCGAGCTCGGCAACGCTTTCCGGCCTTGCGTCATAGACAACGCATTCGTGACCGCCTCGCATCAAGCGCTGGACCATATAATTGCCCATGCGGCCCAAACCAACCATGCCAAGCTGCATAATGAATCTCCTGGAAACCGAAAATGAAGTATCGAATCCGGAAATTAGCACCCGCGGTGTGACAGGCAAGCGAAGTCTCGGTCATATTGACGAATGCGACTATTGCGCCTCGCGCACCAGATGCACGATACCGGCCGGATTGACGATCCAGGCGCCGCGCAGATCCTCCGGCAACGCCTCGATCGGATCGCAGCGAATGACACCGGCCCTTTCGAGATGCGTGGCAGCCCTCTCGAGATCCGGTGTCATCAACTCCAGCCAGAGCTCGGCCTGGCTCATCGCCGGCACCTCGTCTATCCAGAGCCGGATCGGCCCGAGAGCGAACAGCGCCGCATCCCCTTCGCCGATCTGCTTGAGGCCGATGACATCGCGATAGAAGGCGACCGTCGCCTGATACTGGTGCGGCGGCACCTTCATCGCAATATCGACGCCGCCATAAAGAAGTTCCGTCATGACCTTTCTCCTCAAACGTCCGGCGCGCTGGCCGGCTCGCCCTTCATTTCGCTGAGGAACATGCCTTCGCGCAGATTGATGCCATATTCAACGAAGGCCTTCATGCTGCAGAGCATTTGCGTCCAACCTTCGCAGTTGAGATAGGTGCCGCGCCGGCCGGCCGCGTCCTCGCGCCAGCCGTTCTCCGCAATCGTCACCAGCGTGCCACCATCCTCCAGCGGCTTGAAGTCCATCTCCACCAGCGTCTTGTAGGTCGCCTTGTCTTCGCCAGTGCCGCCATCCCAGCGCAGCACGATGCGGCTTTCCGGCACCAGATCGACGACCTCGACCGGCGCATCCTTCCACCAGGTCACCGTCGTGCCCTTCACGAGCGGCGCACTCGCTCCGCCGATCGTGGTGAAATAGCTGCTGAGTTTCTTCGGGTTGACGACGGCGTCGAAAACCTCGGCGACGGGGCGGCCGATACGGCCGGAAACGCGAATTCCAAGAGACATGACACTTCTCCTCTTCTCCATTGTGCCTGGCACCATTATGTTATAAAAATATAACATGTCAAGCGAATCAACCGACGACCCCGTTTTCAAGGCGCTGGCGCATCATCGCCGCCGCGAAATCCTCGATCTGCTCAAGGATGGCCCCCAAACCACAGGGACCCTTTGCGAGATGTTTCCGCAGATGGATCGCTGTACGGTGATGCTGCATCTGAAGGTGCTGCAAGAGGCTGACCTGCTCATCGCCAGGAAGGAAGGCCGCGAGCGCTGGAACCACCTGAACAGCCTGCCGATCAAACACATCTATGACCGCTGGATCAGCGCCTATGCCGGCCATTCCTTGTCGATTCTCGACCGGCTGAAGGGCGACCTCGATGGGCAGCCCGAATAATGATCCAGCCGCCCAACAGCTTGCCGGTCGGTCAGCCGAAGCCTTATGCTGGCCAAAACGGCACGGGATCAGGCAAATGACGATATCGGGCGCCGGCTTACGCCGCATGCGGCTGCTGCGCAGCATGAAGCAGGAACATCTCGCCGAACTCCTCGGCGTCAACCAGGCGACGGTCTCGCGCTGGGAGCGTAATCAGCTCGCTCTCTCGCCCGAACAGGCCATCAAGCTGGAACGGATTTTCGCCTCCCCGCAATATGCAGCAGTCGATGCGGCGCTGAAGCGGCTGGTCGAGGATTCCGTCCGGCCGGTGCATCTGATCTGCGACCGCACCCACCGTCTGCTCTCCGCCTCTCGCCCACGACAGGCGGAGTGGCGGGCGCCGCTCGGCGCCTTTCTCGGCCGTTCTCTGTTCTCTTATGCCTCCGCCGAAATCGCCGCCGCCGAGCAGTCGCTGGAGGAGCGCGGCTGGCATGAGGGCAGGCTCTCGTCGTTGACCCTCGATACCGGCGCCAACGGCAATGCGCTGCTGCCGATCGCCGCCGGCCGCGTGACTTGGGAACGGATCATGCTTTCCGACGGCAGCGCCGGCCGCCTTGTTACGACCATCGGCTGAGCCTCAAGCTTTCCTGCACTCCCATGCATAATTTATGCGTTGTCCGGAAACATCAGTCTTTATAGCGTCCGCCGCCGAACGGTCAGGAGACGATGTGATGACGATATTGGTGACGGGAAGTGCCGGCCATCTCGGCGAGGCGCTGATGCGGACCTTGAGGGCGGAAAGCCGCTGGGTGCGCGGCATCGATATCAAGCCCTCGGCTTTTACCGACATGGTCGGCTCGATCAGTGATCGCGCCTTCGTCCGGCAGGCAATGTCAGGCATCAGCCACGTCATCCATGCCGCAACGCTGCACAAGCCGCATGTGGCAACCCACGGCAATTACGATTTTCTCGACACCAATATCGCCGGCACCCTCAACCTGCTCGAAGAAGCGGTCGCCGCAGGCGTTGTCAGCGTCGTCTTCACCAGCACCACCAGCACCTTCGGTGCGGCATTGACGCCGGCTGCCGGCGAACCGGCGGCATGGGTGACCGAGGACGTGCTTCCCGTCGCGAAAAACATCTACGGCGTGACGAAACTCGCCGCCGAAGGTTTGTGCGAACTCTTCGCCCGCAAATTCGGCCTGCCGGTGGTCATTCTCAGAACGTCGCGCTTCTTCCCCGAAAACGACGACGATCCTGACATTCGCAACAGCTATTCGGCAGAGAATGCCCAGGCCAACGAGCTTCTTCACCGCCGCGTCGATATCAGCGACGTGGTCGGCGCCCATCTGCTGGCGCTCGAAAAGGCGCCGGCAATCGGCTTTGGCCGCTACATCATCTCCGCCACGACGCCGTTTTCGGCAAGTGATCTCGCCGCGATCCGGCGCGATGCGCCTCACGTCGTCGAACGACTGTTCCCAGGTGCAGGCGCCCTTTACGCATCACGCGGCTGGAAAATGTTCCCGACACTCGACCGCGTCTACGTCAACGAACGCGCAAGGCGGGAGCTCGGCTGGCAGCCGCGATATGATTTCCGTTTCGTGCTTGATTGCCTGCGCGACAACAGGGAGTGGCGAAGCCCTTTGGCGCTGAATGTCGGCTCCAAGGGCTATCACGACGAGGTCTTCGCCGAAGGACCTTACCCGGTATGCCAAGGACAAGACGAAGATCGCCGCTGAGAGCGAAATCGTTGCTCTTTCCGACAAGAACCTTCCTGATGCTCGCTGTCGATCCCGCGTCTTCGCTGAAAACAGAAGGAAAGGGTGCGATCCACGACCACCGATGGATGTTTACGATCCTGGGTGCCTACAAACGTAGGTGGGCGCCGTGTGTCCAGGCCCACGGGCCTGGCCAGGGACAGCTCCCTTTGGATCGAGTATGGCCCCAGGGATTGTGGTTCCTGTCGAGAGGCGCAGACCGCATGGCGATATATAAGGTCGTTTGTGCTGGCGCGCCAGTGGCGACGGAAGGCGGCCCCTATTTAATTGAGATCAATTGAGTTCGGGGGCCGGCCGGCCGTTCAGCTTGTCGGTGATGCCGCGGATGCGGCTCGAAACCTCACTGAGCGCCGCGGCTAGGTTTTCCTCGGTGCGGGCGGTCGCTGCAAGCACCGTATCGCGGTTGCCGCGCAGCGTCTCGAGCTCGGATTCCAATCCGGCGACGCGGCGCGTCAGTTCGGAAATTTCATCCACAACCATGATGCCGGCCATGACGGTGATCCTGAGATCGCCGATTTCCCCGAACTGATCCTTGAGATGGCCGACATAGCCGTCGAAGCGGTTGGCGAGATCGGTCAGGTGATCCTCCTGCCCTTCTTCGCAGGCCATGCGATAGGCCTTGCCGTCGATCGTAACCGTCACCTGCGCCATGCGAAACTCTCTCTCATCAGCGATCCAGAACCGCGCGGATCGTTTCCATGGCCGTCACCAGCCGCCGCGAGACCTCGCGATTGACCTCTTCCAGCCGGTTGGCGCGGAATTCGGCCTGGTCGAGCTCCTGCGCCAGCCGGGAGCGATCGGCATGCACGCGCCGCACCTCGCCCTCGATCTCGCCCTGCTCGCGCTGGCGCTCGACGCGCATGTCGACGGCGTTTTCGAGGCTCGATATCGCCTGTCTCAATTCGTTGAGCGCTGCTTCCATGGTTTTGCCTGTGGGCATCATGTCTTTCCGATTCCCGCGCAGGATCCGCGAATCGGCACGCCGCGCCGATCCTGCGTTTTCAAAAGGATATGCCGCTCGTAAACGGCCCGTCAATAAATCCTGTCACTTGCCCACCGGCCTATCCTGTGGATGAGCGTTTTACACATGTCCGCCACATCAGATTCGTCATTTGTACAATCGCGCGATCAAATGTCAAAAATCGCCGCTGCACGCCCGGATTTGGCCTGCCATTTATTGACTTGCCCGTCCCAACTGCTATGTCTCTGCCGCTTTCACTCGATGGTCTTGGAGGCTCGAGGCCATCCCCCGACACCCGGAACTTGCGGAAAAGCCATGACCTCTCCCGAACAACACGACCGGATGGCGAATGCGATCCGTTTTCTCGCCATGGACGCCGTTGAAAAGGCGAACTCCGGCCACCCGGGCATGCCGATGGGCATGGCTGACGTGGCGACGGTCCTGTTCACCAAATATCTGAGGTTCGATCCGAAGAAGCCGCACTGGCCGAACCGCGATCGCTTCGTGCTGTCGGCCGGCCATGGCTCGATGCTGCTCTATTCGCTGCTGTATCTGACCGGCTATCCCGATATGACGATCGAGGATCTGAAGCAGTTCCGTCAGCTCGGCTCGAAAACCGCCGGCCATCCGGAATACGGTCATGCCACAGGCATCGAAACGACGACCGGTCCGCTCGGCCAGGGTATCGCCAATTCCGTCGGCATGGCGATTGCCGAACGCAAGCTGCGCGAGGAGTTCGGCTCCGATCTCCAGGATCACCATACCTATGCGATCTGCGGCGACGGCTGCCTGATGGAAGGCATCAGCCACGAAGCCATCGCGCTCGCCGGCCACCTGAAGCTCAACAAGCTCGTCCTGTTCTGGGATAACAACTCGATCACAATCGACGGCGCCGTCTCGCTGTCGGATTCCACCGACCAGGTCGCCCGCTTCAAGGCGGTACACTGGAACACGATCGAGATCGACGGTCACGATCAGGCCGCCATCGCCGACGCGATCGAAGCGGCCCACAAGTCCGACCGCCCGACCTTCATCGCCTGCAAGACGATCATCGGCTTTGGCGCCCCGAACAAGCAGGGCACCCACAAGGTTCATGGCAACCCGCTCGGCGCCGAGGAAATCGCCGCCACCCGCAAGGCTCTGAACTGGGAATCCGAAGCCTTCGTCATCCCGTCTGATGTGCTCGACAGCTGGCGTGCAGCCGGCGCTCGCTCGGCCGACCTCGTCAAGTCCTGGGAAGACGGTCTTGCCAAGGCTCCGGCCAGGGCCGAGTTCACCCGCCGCATGGCAGGCGATCTGCCGGAAGGCTTCGACGCCGCGATCAGCGCATACAAGAAGAAGCTCGCCGAGACCAAGCCGACGGTTGCGACCCGCAAGGCTTCGGAAGACGCGCTCGAGGTCATCAACGGCTTCCTGCCGGAAACGCTCGGCGGCTCCGCCGACTTGACGCCGTCGAACAACACCAAGACCAGCCAGATGCATTCGATCACCCCGACGGATTTCGCCGGTCGTTACATGCATTGGGGCATCCGCGAGCATGGCATGGCGTCTGCTATGAACGGCATTGCGCTGCATGGCGGCCTCATCCCCTATAGCGGCGGCTTCCTGATCTTCTCGGATTATTGCCGCCCGCCCATCCGCCTTGCTTCGCTGATGGGCATCCGCGTCATTCACGTCCTGACGCATGACTCGATCGGCGTCGGCGAAGACGGCCCGACGCACCAGCCGGTCGAGCAGCTCGCCGGTCTGCGCGCCATCCCGAACCTGATGGTCTTCCGTCCGGCCGACGCCACGGAAACGGCGGAATGCTGGCAGATCGCCATCAAGACGCACAACCGTCCCTCGGGCCTTGCTCTGACGCGCCAGAACCTCACGCCGTCCCGCACCGAATACAGCGAAAAGAACCTCTGCGAACAGGGTGCCTACACGCTGGCCGGCAAAGCCGACGCCAAGGTGACGATCTTCGCCTCCGGCTCGGAAGTCGAAATCGCCGTTGCGGCGCGTACGGCACTCGAAGCCAAGGGCGTCACCGTCCGCGTCGTATCGGTTCCCTGCACGGAACTGTTCTTCGAGCAGCCGGAAGCCTATCGCAAGGAAATTCTCGGCAACTCGCCGGTCAAGATCGCCGTCGAAGCCGCCGTTCGCGAAGGCTGGGATGCGTTCATTGGACCGGAAGGTACCTTCATCGGCATGAAGAGCTTCGGCGCTTCCGGCCCGGTCAAGGAAGTTTACAAGCATTTCGGCATCACCGCCGACGCCGTCGTTGCGGCCGCCGAAGCAAAGCTTTAATGAGGGCGCCTTGAGGCGCTCTCCATCTCCTCAATTCCAGGCCCTCGCTATCGGGCCCTACTCTATCGGGAGTGAATGAACATGACAGTCAAGGTTGCCATCAACGGTTTCGGCCGCATCGGCCGCAACGTCCTTCGCGCCATCGTCGAATCCGGCCGCACCGACATCGAAGTCGTCGCCATCAACGATCTCGGCCCGGTTGAAACCAACGCCCACCTGCTGCGCTACGACTCGATCCACGGCCGCTTCCCGGCAACGGTGAAGGTCGAGGGCGACACGATCATCGTCGGCAACGGCAAGCCGATCAAGGTCACGGCGATCAAGGATCCGGCAACGCTCCCGCACCGCGAACTCGGCGTCGACATCGCGATGGAATGCACCGGCATCTTCACCGCCCGCGACAAGGCTGCCGCTCACCTGACGGCCGGCGCCAAGCGCGTCATCGTCTCGGCGCCTGCCGATGGTGCCGACCTCACGGTCGTCTTCGGCGTCAACCATGACCAGCTCACCAAGGAGCACTTGGTCATCTCCAACGCGTCCTGCACCACCAACTGCCTGGTACCGGTCGTGAAGGTTCTCGACGACGCCGTCGGCATCGACCACGGCTTCATGACGACCATCCACTCCTACACCGGCGACCAGCCGACGCTCGACACGATGCACAAGGATCTGTATCGCGCCCGCGCGGCCGCCCTTTCCATGATCCCGACCTCGACGGGTGCAGCCAAGGCAGTCGGCCTCGTTCTGCCGCATCTGAAAGGCAAGCTCGACGGCACCTCGATCCGCGTTCCGACCCCGAACGTTTCGGTCGTCGACTTCAAGTTCGTCTCCAAGAAGGCGACCAGCGTTGGCGAAATCAACGAAGCCATCATGGCTGCTGCCAACGGCAAGCTGAAGGGCATCCTCGGCTACACCGACGAGCCGCTCGTCTCCCGTGACTTCAACCACGACAGCCACTCCTCGATCCTCGCAACCGATCAGACCAAGGTCATGGAAGGCAACTTCGTGCGCATCCTGTCCTGGTACGACAACGAGTGGGGCTTCTCCAGCCGCATGTCCGACACGGCAGTCGCTTTCGCCAAGCTCATCTGAGCGCTCTTGAGGCATCGACATGCAAGCGGCCCGGGAAACCGGGCCGCTTTTTGTTGCCGTGCCTCCAAACGAAGGCAGCCTTCCCGCACTGGCATCTTTTCGCCCCTTGCCCGGGTGAGATCTGTTAGAATACGTCACCTGGACATTTCAAAATGCCCAGTTTCCTCACGCCGCATCGGCCACCGGCCAGGTACGGAACGCCAATACCGTGCGTCAGCACTGTCGCCCGCATGAAAATGAGAGAGATGGATGGATTACTTTACCGTTGAAATCGCCGGCCGCGCCATTGCCAGTTTTCGCTCGGAAAATCACGAGGAAGCGACGCATTTCTTCGAGGCGGAAGACTTTCGCGACGATTTGACCGTCCTGGAATCCGAAGGCCAGCCTCTTTGGGACCGCAAAGCGACCCTGAGCCTGCGCAAGGCAACGGCCGAGGAAGCAAGCGAAGTCGAGCACGCCTATGAATTCGACGACGATCCCGAACGGACCATCGAGGACGAGTTCGTCGTTTTCCTGGTCCCGGTCGCGGATCTGACCGACGAGGGCGAGGACACAGAAGACTGAGCGCCGATCCGCACCGGCTTCGCTGCACGGGTTGGCAATCCGCTGGCCAAGCGTGCTAGATTGAAGAAATACGCAGCGCTGCACAATGGCTAATGAGCCAAGGGAGGTGATAAATGGCAGAGGCACAAAAGCGCTTGTCCCATACCACTCTCAAACGGCGGCAGCGGTTTCACCCCAAGCGGGACGTCAGACCTGCCGTGCTGGCAAAGGCCAATCGTCTGGTCATCTCGGCTGCCGCGTTCATTGGCCTCTCGTTTCTCGCCATCGTCATACTTCAGGCAGTGTTGGGATAGCAGAGCAATGGCCGGCCGGCCGCTTCCGGCACAAACGACAGCCGGCGGCTCTCGCTGGCCGGCCGGCATTTCCACCCGATATCGAAATATCTCAGCGCTCATTTTCCCCTCTCCGCATCCGCGCGTGCAATCCAGTCTTCCCGTGATTGGACAAGGCAAACGGGCCGCGTGAAAGGAGGAGCGTGTCTTATGTTGTTGCCATTCGCAGATACCGGCAGGAAAAATCCGAGCCTGTCTCTTTTGCCCTGCTCTCGCCTGATTTTCCTATACATTCTTTATAGAGACTTTCTCCCGTAGCATTCCGTGTCGGTTGGCCGTCCGGCAGCTCAGCAGCATGAAGCAGCATCGCGACGAGGTTAAGCCGCAAGGCCTACCCTTCTCTGACGTTTTGCCGTTTACTGACGGATCGCCGCGCGTGACGGAGGGGGTGAATTAAGGCGGATCGGCCGGGCGGGTGTGTTCGCGAAGCAGTCGATGGAAAGGGGTGGGCATGGAAGCGTTCTATATCGTGGTGCTGGTTTCGACGGCACTCGTGCTTCTTGCCGCTTTTTCGAGCCTGCTCGCCTTCCGCTTCGGCGCCCCCCTGCTGCTGCTCTTCCTGATGATCGGCCTTGCTGCCGGCGTCGATGGCCTCGGCATCGAGTTCAGCAACAATTATCTCGCCTATATTCTCGGCTCCATCGCGCTGGCCGTCATCCTGTTCGATTCCGGCTTCGGCACGCCGATACAGGCCTTCCGGCTGGCGGCCGTGCCCTCTCTGGCGCTCGCCTCGGTCGGCGTGCTGATCACCGCCTCGCTCTTTGCCTTCGCCGCCATGTGGCTTTTGAATTTCACCTGGCTGGAAGGACTGCTGCTCGGCTCGATCGTCGCATCGACGGATGCCGCCGCCGTCTTCTTCCTGCTGCGCATTGGCGGCATCAACATCCGTGACAAGGTGCGCTCGACGCTGGAAGTCGAATCCGGCACCAACGACCCGATGGCGATCTTCCTCACCATCGCCCTCGTCGAGGTGCTGGCGAGCGGCGAGCGTTATGCCGGCATCAATATCGGCATGCTCGCCATGTTCGTGCAGCAGATGGGCCTCGGCGTCATTCTCGGCCTGCTCGGCGGCATGATGATCGTGCTGATCGTCAGCAAGCTCGATACCGATCGCGGCCTGACACCGATCTTCGTGCTGGCGCTCGCTCTTCTCGTCTTCTCCTTCACCGGCGCGGTTGGCGGCAGCGGATTCCTCGCCGTCTATGTTGCCGGCATCTACGCCGGAAACCGCAAGATGCAGGCGATCGGCACCATCAAGCGCTTCCAGGACGGCATGACCTGGCTGGCGCAGATCATCATGTTCCTGGTGCTCGGCCTGCTCGCCACGCCGTCGCAATTCCCTGCCATCATCGTGCCGGCCATCCTGCTCGCCCTCTTCCTGATCTTCGTCGCCCGGCCGTTGGCGATCTGGCTGTCGCTGCTTCCCTTCGATTACACGCAGCAGGAAATCGGCTTCGTTGCCTGGGTCGGCCTGCGCGGCGCCGTCTCCATCCTGCTTGCCATCATGCCGATCCTCGGCGGGCTTGAGAACGGCCAGATCTATTTCAACACCGCCTTCATCATCGTGCTGGTCTCGCTGCTCCTCCAGGGCTGGACGATCAAACCCGTCGCCAAGAAGCTCGGGCTGATCATTCCGCCGCGCATCGGCGCCGTCGACAAGGTTGAGGTCGACCTGCCGGGCGCAGCCAACCACGAACTGCTCTCCTACCGCGTCATCAAGGATAGCCCGGTGCTGCGCGGCGAGCGCATTCCGCGCTGGGCGACCCCCTCGCTCGTCATCCGCGACGGCAAGTCGATGCGCTATCAATATGCCGGGCGGCTGCGCGAGCACGATCTCGTCTACCTCTTCATCGTGCCGAGCTATTCCCGCCTGCTCGACCGGCTCTTCGCCAGCCGGGCGCCTGTCGATGACGACGATGCCGAATTCTTCGGGGCCTTCGCGCTCTCTCCCGCCCGCCCCGCCGCCGATCTCGACGCCGCCTATGGCCCCGGCCTGCTCAACGAATCCGAAAAGGGCCTGACGATCGCCGAATTGATGCGGCAGCGGCTCGGCGGCAAGGCCGATTATGCCGACCGCGTCCGCCTCGGCTCGATCATCCTCATCGTCCGCGATCTCGACGAGCACGATCACATCACCTCCGTCGGCATGTCGCTCGAAGCAGTCGAACCGGCAATTACGCTGCCGATCTTCCTCAATCTCAAGGACATCATCCAGCGCATCCGCGACCGACTGAACGGACGCCGGAACCGGGAAACCGCAGCTTCCGAAAGCACACCGAAACCACCAGCCGGACGCGACGAAGGCACACGCGAAAACGGCCGCTGAACGCCTTGCGTCTCGAATGATCCTTGCTATGTTCGGCGCAACTTTCGCCAACCACGACAGGATCCTCCCCATGCCTTCTTTCAAGACCCTCGACGATCTTTCCGACATCCGCGGCAAGCGCGTTCTCGTCCGCGTCGACCTCAACGTCCCGGTGAAAGACGGCAAGGTCACCGATGTGACGCGCATCGAGCGTGTGGCGCCGACGATCCTCGAATTGTCCGAAAAGGGTGCCAAGGTGATCCTGCTGGCCCATTTTGGCCGGCCGAAGGATGGCCCTTCGCCGGAGCTGTCGCTGTCGCTGATCGCCCCTTCCGTCGAGGAAGTGCTTGATCATGCCGTGCTGACGGCCTCCGACTGCATCGGCGAAGCCGCCGCCTCCGCCGTTGCCGCGATGAATGACGGCGATATCCTGCTTCTGGAAAACACCCGCTTCCACAAGGGCGAGGAAAACAACGACTCCGACTTCACCAAGGCGCTTGCCGCCAACGGCGACATCTACGTCAACGACGCCTTTTCGGCCGCCCACCGCGCCCATGCCTCGACCGAGGGTCTTGCCCACCACCTGCCGGCCCATGCCGGCCGCACCATGCAGGCCGAGCTGGAAGCGTTGGAAAAGGGCCTCGGTGATCCCGCTCGCCCTGTCGTCGCGATCGTCGGCGGCGCCAAGGTCTCCACCAAGATAGACCTGTTGATGAACCTCGTGAAGAAGGTCGATGCGCTCGTCATCGGTGGTGGCATGGCGAATACCTTCATCGCCGCCCGCGGCACCAATGTCGGCAAGTCGCTCTGCGAACATGATCTTGCCGAGACCGCCAAGCAGATCATGATCGAGGCGGCTACCGCCGGCTGCGCCATTATCCTGCCCGAGGATGGCGTGATCGCTCGCGAGTTCAAGGCGGGTGCCGCCAACGAGACGGTCGATATCAACGCCATTCCTGCCGATGCCATGGTGCTCGATGTCGGCCCGAAATCCGTTGAGGCCATCAATGCCTGGATCGAGCGCGCCGCAACCCTGGTCTGGAACGGCCCGCTCGGCGCCTTTGAGATCGAACCCTTCGATGCTGCAACGGTCGCTGCCGCGAAATACGCCGCTGGGCGCACCATAGCCGGCAAGCTCACCTCCGTTGCCGGCGGCGGCGACACCGTCTCGGCGCTCAACCATGCCGGCGTTGCCGACGATTTCACCTATGTTTCGACCGCCGGCGGCGCCTTCCTCGAATGGATGGAAGGCAAAGAGCTTCCCGGCGTCGCCGTCCTCAACGCTGCTAGATAACTACCCAGACTGATTTCGCAGATTTTACATGTGGATAGACCGTGGAAGAAAAGAAGCTTCCGCGGTCTTTTGCTCAGATGATGAAAAAAATCCCAAATTTTCAAACGATTGAATTGGATTCAATCGTTTCAATGACTTAGCCTTCCATTTTCCTCGCTATCAACTTCTGTTATCCGCGTTCTATATTCCTCAAGTGCCGATGTTTATTGTTGTGGAGAGAACGAAATGAGCGAACGACTGGAAGACATTGCAGTGCAGATGGTTGCGGGCGGCCGGGGGCTGCTCGCCGCCGATGAATCGACCTCCACCATCAAGAAGCGTTTCGACACGATCAACCTCGAATCGACCGAAACGAGCCGGCGGGACTACCGGGAAATGCTCTTCCGCTCCGACGAGGCGATGAAGAAATATATCTCCGGCGTCATCCTCTTCGAAGAGACGTTGTTCCAGAAGGCCGCGGACGGCACGCCCTTCGTCGATATCATCCGCGCAGCCGGCGCCATCCCCGGTATCAAGGTCGATACCGGCGCCAAGCCGATGGCCAAATATCCCGCTGAAACCATTACCGAAGGCCTCGACGGCCTCGGCGAGCGCCTCGCCAGATATTATGAAGCCGGCGCCCGCTTCGCCAAGTGGCGCGGCGTCATCGCCATCTCGTCAATCTTGCCGACCCGCGGTTCCGTCCGCGCCAACGCTCAGGCGCTTGCTCGTTATGCCGCACTTTGCCAAGAAGCCGGGATCGTTCCGATCGTCGAGCCGGAATGCCTGATGGACGGAAAGCCGGGCGACCACAATATTGACCGCTGCGCCGAAGTGACCGAATCCACGCTGCGCATCGTTTTCGAGGAACTGGCCGAGGCCCGCGTCAACCTCGAAGGCATGATCCTCAAGCCGAACATGGTGATCGACGGCAAGAACGCCCGCAAGGCCTTGGTCGCCGAAGTTGCAGAACGCACCGTCAAGGTGCTGAAGGCGACCGTACCTCCCGCTGTTCCCGGCATCGCCTTCCTTTCCGGCGGCCAGACGACCGAAGAAGCGACAGCCCATCTTTCGGCGATCAATGCCAGCGGCGACCTGCCCTGGTTCGTCACCTTCTCCTACGGCCGCGCCCTGCAGGACAGCGCGCTCAGGGCCTGGAACGGCAAGCAGGAAAACGTCGCTGCCGGCCAACGCGAATTCACCCACCGCGCCGAGATGAACAGCCTTGCCGCCAAGGGCAGCTGGAAGAAAGACCTGGAAAAGGCCGCCTGAGTTTTTGGAGGTTTGAACTAATGGGCAGGGAGCGGCGAACGCAGCTTCCTGCCCTCTCTGCCGTTTCCTTCCCTCTCATTGTCACGGCGACAAGAAACCGCTTCGTTCCGCGAAAAACCGTGATTACTCATAGCGCCCTGTCACAGCAGGAGCCGCCATGAACACCCTCTCCTACGTCACCGTCGATGTCTTCACCTCCACCCGCTTCGAGGGCAATCCGCTTGCTGTCATCTCCGATGCGCGCGGTCTGAGCGATGCGGCGATGCAAAAGATCGCCACCGAGTTCAATTATTCCGAAGTCACCTTCGTCCTGCCGCCGGAAGACCCGCAAAATTCCGCCCGCGTGCGCATCTTCACCCCGACGATGGAAATACCCTTTGCCGGCCATCCGAACGTCGGCACCGCCTATGTGCTCGGCCAGCAGGCGGAGATTTTCGGCAAGCCGGTCGGCGATACGCTGCGTTTCGAGGAAAAGGCCGGCATCGTCGAAGTCAGCCTGAAACGCAGCGGCGGAAAGGTTGCTGGTGCCGCCATCCGCGCGCCGCAGCCGCTGACGATCGGCGACACCATAGCCGCGGAAACCATCGCCGGCTGTGTCTCGCTCGACCCCGGTGTCATCGTCAGCACCACCCATGCCCCGGCCTTTGCATCCGTCGGCCTGAATTTCGCCGTTGCAGAAGTGAATGGGCTCGAGGCGCTGGCCGCCGTCCGCCCAAACCTTGCCGGGTTCCAGGCAGCTGCCGGCCGCCAGGCGACCAGCGGCCACGACTTCTCGCTCTTCCTCTATGTGAGGACAGCCGAAGATCCATGGAATATTCGCGCCCGCATGTTCGCGCCCCTCGACAATGTGCCCGAGGATCCGGCAACGGGCAGCGCTTCTGCCGCGCTTGGCGCCTATCTCGTCTCGCTTGCGCTGGAGGCCGATATGAAAGTCCGCATCGCCATTGAACAGGGCGTCGAAATGGGCCGCCGCAGCGTCATCACCCTTGATGTCGTGAAATCCGACGGCATCGTCACCGATGTCGTCATCTCGGGAGGCTGTGTATCCGTCATGCGCGGCGAAATTAGCTTGCAAGACTGACGGTCGCAGCCCGGACCGTACCCCCGCGTTACACGTAATCCGGGGTTACATCAGGAAATCGCGCGAAAGCAGAGCCACTGCCCATACGGCGAAAGCGATCAGCGCGAGCTTCCAGAAATCCATTCGCCGCCTGAGGCCGGGAAGCCCGAGCGGCTTGATCACTTGTATCGCCATGGCAAGGATGAGCAGCAAGGCTATCAGCTTTGTCATGCTTTATTTTTTCCGTTTTTCGGAATGTCACAGGACGGACATTTTTCCGCGCGAACAAGAGGATCTCGACACGCCGTAAAGACATTCCGGGGCACAATCAATCATCTTGAGGCTGGGCTGACGCAGGTCCTGCCTTATGTCATTGCAAATCGCTAAGACTGAGTCTGGGGAAATGAAGAGAAATCTGCTGTCCGTCGCCGCGCTGCTCTTTGGCACGCTCTTCCTTTTCATGGGCAACGGCCTGCAGGGCATCCTGCTTCCGGTGCGCGGCAATCTCGAAGGCTACGGAACGACGACGCTTGGCCTGCTCGGCACCTCATGGGCCGGGGGCTTCGTCATCGGCTGCCTGGTTGCGCCGAAGATCGTCCGCCGTGTCGGCCATGTGCGTGCCTTTTCCGGCTTCATCTCGATCATCGCCATCATTGCGTTGGTCAGCGGCATCATCATCGATCCGATCTGGTGGGTGGTCCTGCGCGCCGTCACCGGCTTCTCCACCGCCGGCACGTCTATGATCATCGAAAGCTGGCTGAATGAGCGCGCCAGCAACGAGAGTCGCGGCGCGATTTTCTCGCTCTATATCGGCATCACACTCATCGGCGTCGTCGGCGGCCAGATGATGATCCCGCTCGAGGATGTGCGCACACCGGTGCTGTTCATGATCTGCGGCATCTTCTATTGCATCGCCATGCTGCCGACGACGCTGTCGACCGCCGCTTCGCCGCAGCCGCTGAAGGCGGTGCGCCTCGACCTGCCGGCGCTCTATCGCAACTCGCCGGTCTCCTGCCTCGGCATCTTGCTCGTCGGCATCGCCAACGGTGCCTACGGCACGCTCGGCGCCGTCTTCGGCGCCGGCGCCGGCCTCTCCGACACCAGCATCGCCGTCATGATGAGCGCCACCATCTTCGCCGGGGCCGTGATGCAGCTGCCGGCCGGCCGGCTTTCCGATCGCATCGACCGGCGTTACGTGCTCGCTGCCATGTCGGGGATCGCCGCCCTTGCCGGCCTGCTGATCTTCCTGCTCCACCCGACGTCCCCCGCCTTGCTGATCGGGCTCGTCGTCCTTTACGGCGCCGTGGCGAATACGCTCTATCCGATCGCCGTCGCCCACGCGAACGACTTCGCGGCATCGGAGGATTTCGTCAAGGTCTCTGGCGGCCTGCTGCTGCTCTATGGCATCGGCACGGTGATCGGCCCGACGCTCAGCGGTCCCGTCATGTCGGCGATCACACCACATGCGCTTTTCCTCGTCACCGCCATCGCCCATGTGCTGATCACCGTTTATGCCATCATCAGGAGCCGCATCCGCGCCGCGGTCCCCGCCAGCGACCGCGACGCCTACACGACGATCCCGACCGGCACCTCGGCGATCCTGACACCGCAAAGCATGTCGCTTGCCGATCGCGGCGCCGGCAAACCTCCCGAAGCCGGAAAGTCTCCCGAAAGCGACGATCCTGCTGTAAAGTTTGGTTAGGCAGCGAACGGAGGACGAACCATGAGCTTCATCGATGATGACCGGCCGCAGAAGAAAGTCGCCCACGAGATCGGCGCCGATCTCTCCATGCTTTCGGTCGACGAATTGAAGGCGCGGGTGGAATTGCTGAAGACGGAGATCGCCCGTCTTGAGGCCGAGGCCGCCCGCAAAGCCTCCGGGCGGCAGGCGGCGGAAAGCTTCTTCCGCTCGTGATCCGATAAAAACCTCGAAAAACAAGGCTATAGGCGGATGAAATAGCCCGCCTCAAGTCTTAATCCGGCACAATGTTAATAAAATATTAAGCTTTATAAGGTATTACTGTATTCATCCGGATTTCCTCTGGATCTCAGACAGTTTTCCAAGCGGTGAATTGGTCTGATTTTTCTCCCTGTTTTACCTTGAGAGCCGCGTTTGCGGCTCTTCTTTTTCCTATGGCCGGCGCACTTCCACCAAACTGTGGAGATTAACCCTTTCTTAAGAAACGGCTTGCGCATTTGGGCTAATGATACCATCTTAAAGTCATAAAGACCGGGCCTGGAAACTTTTCCGTCGGCACCGGCGTTACCTGACTATATGTAGCTGCGTGCGAACAGGGACTATTGCGATGTCGGAAGTTGGATTGAACACGATCAGTTTTGCAGGCCGCGCCGCTGCATCCTCGCAGTTCAAGGCACTTTATGCGGAAGGCATGTCGCTGGTTGAAGAGACTGCCGCTTATCTCGACGGTCAGGGCCGCGCCGCCTCCAAGGTTCTGCCGCGGATGGCCTCGGTTCTCTACGCGGCGGAATCGATGCGTCTCACCACCCGCCTGATGCAGATGGCCTCCTGGCTGCTGTTGCAGCGCGCCGTCAACAATGGCGAAATGTCTCGCGATCAGGTGCTGGCTGAAAAGAACAAGGTTCGCCTCGACGGCTTCAACGTCGACCGCGCCGCACCCGGCTGGGGCGACCTGCCGGAATCCTTCCGCGACCTCGTCGAACGCTCGCTGCGTCTGCAGAACCGCATTGCCCTGCTTGACCGCGAGATCTACCGCCCGTCCGAAGCGGTGATCGTTCATGACAATCAGAACAGCGTCCAGGCCCAGCTTTCCCTGTTGCAGACCGCCTTCGGCAACAACTGACCGGACTTGCAAGAATTCGAATACAAACCGGCTGCGTCTTACGCGGCCGGTTTTTTTGTTTTGCCGCTCACCACCGGCATCCCTGGAACGTCCTTTGCACGTCCGAAAAGACGCGCGGCGCTGTAAGCCGTTGCGAACGCAAAAAAGCCCGGCGAAACCGGGCTCTTCGAATTCCGTCGAGCAAAAGCGATTAGAGGCCGAGGCCGCCGAAACGCTTGTTGAACTTGGAGACGCGGCCACCGCGGTCCATGAGCTGCTGATTGCCGCCGGTCCAGGCCGGATGCGACTTGGAATCGATTTCGAGGTTCATGACAGCGCCCTCCGAACCCCAGGTCGAGCGGGTTTCGTACTCAGTGCCATCGGTCATGACCACCTTGATCATGTGATATTCGGGATGGATGCCTGCCTTCATAACAATCTTCCTGCGATACCGGAGTTCAATTTGCCGCATGCAGTTGCGGCCAACGAACCGATTGAATAAATGAAGCCGCAGTCGGATGGCTACGGCTTCCCATTAGGATGCGGTGCCTATACATGAAGGACGCCTAGATAACAAGAGCCAACAGGCCGCATTGCGCGGGTCCTGCGGGCGATCGGAGACGATTTGGCAGAGCAGGCACGGGCTGAGGAAAACAAGACGCGATCGCTGCGACCGCTCGGCAGGCTGACGCCCTATGTCATGCGTTATCGCGGCCTGGTGGCCGGTGCGCTGATGTCGCTGGCGCTTGCCGCCATCACCTCGCTGGCGCTGCCGCTCGCCGTGCGTCGCATGATCGATCACGGCTTCACCCAGTCCGACGGCCGCTTCATCAACAGCTACTTCGCCATGCTGATGGTCATGGCCATCGTGCTCGCAGTCGCCAGCGCGCTGCGCTATTATTTCGTCATCACCATCGGCGAGCGCATCGTCGCCGATCTCCGCCGCGACGTCTTTTCCCATGTGACCAGGCTGTCGCCCTCCTTCTTCGACGTCAACCAATCCGGCGAGATCGTCTCGCGGCTGACCGCCGATACGACGCAGATCAAGTCCGCCGTCGGCGCCACCGCCTCGGTAGCGCTCAGGAACTTCATCCTCTGTATCGGCGCCATGGGCATGATGATCGTCACCTCGCCGAAGCTTTCGAGCCTCGTCATCGGAGCGATCCCGCTGATCGTCTTCCCGCTCGTCGCCTTCGGCCGCTCGGTGCGCAAGCGCTCGCGCGCCGCCCAGGATACGCTGGCCCATGCCTCCGCCTTCGCCAATGAGACGATTGGCGCAACCCGCACCGTCCAGGCCTTCAACGGCGAGGATGCCGCAGCGACGCGTTACGGCACCGCCGTCGAATCCGCCTATGAGGCCGCCCGCGCCGCCATCCGCTCGCGCGCACTGCTAACCGGAATCGCCATCACGCTGATCTTCGGCAGCGTCGTCGCCGTGCTCTGGGTCGGCGCCCACAGCGTGCTTGCCGGCACGCTTTCGGCCGGCACGCTCGGCCAGTTCCTGCTCTATGCCGTCATCTCCGCCGGTTCGCTGGGTGCGCTGTCGGAAGTCTGGGGTGAACTCTCGCAGGCAGCCGGTGCTGCAGACCGGCTAAGCGAGCTTCTCGACGAGGTCTCGCCGATTACAGCCCCCGCCAGCCCCGAGCCGCTTCCTTCGCCCAGCCGCGGCCGCGTCGAATTTTCAGGCGTGCATTTTGCCTATCCCTCGCGCCCCGGCAAATCGGCGCTGCATGGCTTAAGCTTCGCGATCACGCCAGGTGAGACCGTCGCCATCGTCGGCCCTTCCGGTGCCGGCAAGAGCACCGTATTCTCGCTGCTGCTGCGCTTCTACGATCCGCAGCAGGGCAGCGTGAAGATCGATGGTGTCGACGCGCAGCTGACAACACCCGATGAGCTGCGCCAGCGCATCGCCATCGTGCCGCAGGACGTCACCATCTTTGCCGCCTCGATCCATGACAACATCGCCTTCGGCCGTCCCAGTGCCTCGCGTGACGAGGTCCGCGCCGCAGCCCTTGCCGCCCAGGCCGATGAATTCATCGCCCGGCTGGACCAGGGCTACGAGACCGAGGTCGGCGAACGCGGCATCACGCTCTCCGGCGGCCAGCGCCAACGCATCGCCATTGCCCGCGCCATCCTGAAGAACGCGCCCGTGCTGCTGCTTGACGAGGCAACCTCGGCGCTCGACGCCGAAAGCGAGACGTTAGTGCAGAAGGCGCTCGATGGACTGGTTGACGGCCGCACGACGCTCGTCATCGCCCATCGCCTGGCAACGGTGCTGAAGGCCGACCGTATCCTCGTCATGGATCAGGGCCGGGTCGTCGAAGAGGGCACGCATCAGAGCCTGATCCGCCACGGCGGCATCTATGCGCGGCTGGCGCGGCTGCAATTCGACGCCGCCAATGAGGATGTGCTCGCTGCCGCGAAATAGCCGGCGCGCACTTCTCCCGCCAACAGCGACTAAAGTTGGAACCCGCCGCGCTTCTCTACGGTTGTCTTTCGCGCGTCCTGCCCTAAGCTCTTCATTCCCCGGGTGGGGATATTGCTGCTGAAATCCTTGGGAGGAGATAGGAATGGCGCTTTCCGATATGACGCGACGTGCGGGCCTTGCGCTCGGTTTCGGTATGCTTGCGGCCATTGCCGCTGGCGCCTCTGCCACCGCTGCGGATTTTCCCGATCGCGCGATCACCATGGTCGTGCCCTTCGCGGCCGGCGGCTCGACCGATGTCGTCGCCCGCATCGTCGCGCAGAAGATGTCGGAGGATCTCGGCCAACAGGTGATCGTCCAGAACGTCGCCGGCGCCGGCGGCAATCTCGGCGCCGGTAACGTCGCCCGCGCCGAACCGGACGGCTACACCATCCTGATGGGCACGGTCGCGACCCACGCCCTCAATCCGCTGATCCTGAAATCGACGCCATATGACGCCGAAAAGGATTTCGCACCGATTTCGCTGCTCGTCGTCGTGCCGAATGTGCTGGTCGTCAATCCGGAACTGTCGGCAAAGACCGTGCAGGAACTGGTCGCCCTGCTGAAGGCCGAGCCCGACAAATACAGCTACGCCTCATCGGGCAACGGCACGCCTCTGCATCTTTCCGGCGAACTCTTCAAGTCCATGGCCGGCGTCAGCATGCAGCACATCCCCTATAAGGGTGCTGGTCCGGCATTGAACGACGTCATCGGCAACCAGGTGCCGATCATGTTCGACAACCTGCCCTCCTCGTCGAGCCACATCAAGGCCGGCACTCTGCGGGCGCTGGCGGTGACCACGGCCGAGCGCGCGCCCTCCTTCCCCGACGTACCGACCGTCGCCGAGTCAGGCATTCCAGGTTACGAGACCTATACTTGGAACGCGCTTTTCGCCCCGGCCAAGACGCCGAGCGAGGTGGTGATGCGCCTCAACGCCTCGGCTAAAAAGGCGCTCGCCGACCCAGCCGTCGCGGAACGGATGAAAGAATTCAGCGCCACCATCGTCGGCTCGACGCCGGAGGAACTCGCCGCCCATGTGAAGGCCGAACTCGCCAAATGGGGACCGGTCGTCAAGGGCGCGAACATCCAGATGGAGTGACCCAGACTGTATAGGCGCTGGCGCCCTCATTCGCTTGCGTCCAATGGAAACGGTGGCAATTGGACGCTAAGCAACCCAATCCTGATTAAGGCAGTGGAAAAGCTCGCCATTTTGATCTAGCTTCCGCTAAGCTGATGGTTGCAATTCAGCGTTTTGGGATTTCGGGAGACATCTATGTATAAATTCGAAGTCTATAAGGATAAGGGCGGGGAGTTCCGCTTCCGCTTCAAAGCATCGAACGGGGAAGCCATGTTCTCCTCCGAGGGCTACAAGGCGAAGGCGTCCGCCATGAGTGCCATCGAATCCATCAAGAAGAACACGCCAAGCGCCGAGATCGTCGATCAGACGAAGGCCGAATCCTGAGCAGGCCGGCAGCGGCGGCGTGATTGCCGCCCCTGCCCTTTCGCGTCCGTAAGCAGCGCCGGTGCCCTTGAGCCCGGCACTTGCGATTTTCAGCGCCATTTTTCTTTTTCGCGTATTTTTTTGAAAGCCATGTCGAAACGACCGGTGGCCGCGCCTCATTGTTTTGGAACGGCTCCGCCGCTCCGCCGGGCTTCACGGCTTTCGGGATATCGGTCCCCGACGCCGGCATGCCCGGATCAACGTCAGCAACGAGATCAGGAGTTTTCCATGCAATATGCTCTCATCATTCGCGAAGCCGCCGAGGATTTCGCCCGCCGCAGCGATCCCGCCTATCGCGACGGCTGGGTCGCCTACAGCCAGGCGCTCGCTCAGGCAGGGATCATGACTGGCGGCGCCGGGCTGACCGGCCCGGAGACCGGCACGATCGTGCGCCGCAAAGGCGAGGACCACGATGTGCAGGACGGCCCCTATCCGGACGGCAAGGAACAGCTCGGCGGCTTCTATCTGATCGACGTCCCCGACATGGACACCGCGCTCGAATGGGCAACCCGGGTTCCGATCTCCGACAAGGGTTCGGTCGAGGTGCGCCCGCGCCTGCAGATGTGAGGTGGTCATGCCGCCCGATGCCGGACGCGCTGCCGAAAAGGTGGCGCGTCAGTCCTACGGCAAGCTGATCGCCTTTCTCGCCGCCCGCTCGCGCGACGTGCCGGCGGCAGAAGATGCATTGTCGGAAGCGCTGGCTTCGGCGCTTCGCGTCTGGCCGGAGCGCGGCATTCCTGGCAATCCGGAAGCCTGGCTGCTGGTGGCTGCCCGCCGCAACCTCATGCAGGCTGCTCGCCACCGCACTGTCGAGGCCAATGCACAAACGACGATATCGGTCGCCTTCGAGGAGGCGGAGGAACGCATGAATGCGGCTGGCAGTGCCGTCTTTCCCGATGAGCGGCTCAAACTGCTCTTCGCCTGCACCCATCCCGCCATCGACAGCTCCGTGCATACGGCGCTGATGCTGCAGACCGTTCTCGGCATCGAGGCGAGAACCATCGCACGGACCTTCGTCGTTTCGCCGGAAACAATGAGCCAGCGGCTGGTGCGGGCCAAGGTGAAGATCCGCGATGCCGGCATTCCCTTCGCCGTCCCGCCTCGCCCCGCCTTGCCCGGGCGGCTCGTCACGGTGCTTTCGGCGATCTACGCGGCCTACGGTCTCGGCTGGGACGGTCTCGACGGTGAGGAAGAGCGCCATTCGCTCGCCGGCGAGGCGATCTGGCTCGGCCGTGCGCTTCTGGCGGTGCTGCCGGATGAACCGGAAGCGATCGGCCTACTGTCGCTGATGCTCCACTGCGAAGCCCGCCGCAGCGCCCGGCGCGACGATAGCGGTCGATATGTGCCACTGGACGAGCAGGACGCGGCCGCGTGGAACGTGATCATGATTGCCGAGGCGGATGCACTGCTGCGGAAGGCCAGCGGCTTCGACCGTTTCGGCCCCTTCCAGTGCCAGGCGGCGATCCAATCCGTGCATGCAGCGCGCCGGCTGTCGGGAACGACCGACTGGCAGGCGCTGACGACACTTTACGCAGCGCTGGTGATGATGAAGCCGACGCTGGGTGCGCGTGTCAGCCAGGCTGCGGTGATCGGTAGGGCCACGAGCGCGACTGCCGGCCTGGTGCAACTCGACAAGCTCGATCCGCGCGACATCGCAAGCTACCAGCCCTACTGGGCGGCGCGTGCCTTTCTCCTGACCCAGGCCGGCGATGATACCGCGGCAGCCGATGCCTATATGACAGCCATCGGCCTTAGCGACAGCCCCGCCGTGCGCGATTTTCTCACCGGCCGGCTAAAGGAAGCGCGGCAGGCGATATCAAGTTAATCACTTCTCGGTCAGCTTCAGCTCGATGCGGCGGTTGGTAGAGCGCGCATCCGGCGTATCGCCAGGCGCGATCGGCTGGAATTCGCCGAAGCCTGCGGCAACCAGCCGGTCGGCCGGCACGCCCTGTGCGATCAGGAACTTGACGACCGAAATCGCGCGCGCCGAGGAGAGTTCCCAATTGTCGCGATAGCGGCCCGTTCCGCCAAGCGGCACATTGTCGGTATGGCCATCGACGCGCAGCACCCAGTTGATCTCGGGCGGAATTTCCTTGGCGAGATCGAGAAGGGCGGTAGCAAGCTTCGCCATCTCGGTCTGCCCCTCCGGGTTGAGATCGGCGCCGCCCGAGGGAAACAGCACCTCCGACTGGAAGACGAACCGATCGCCGACGATGCGGATATTCTCGCGGTCCGAAAGGATCTCGCGCAACCGGCCGAAGAAGTCGGAACGGTAGCGGTTCAACTCCTGAACGCGCGCGGCGAGCGCCACATTGAGGCGGCTGCCGAGGTCGGCGATCTTGGTCTGCGAGACTCGATCTTTCTCCTCCGAGGCCTGAAGGGCTGCTTCGACGGCGGCAATCTGGCTGCGAAGCGCTGCGATCTGCTGGTTCAGCAGCTCGACCTGGCTGAGCGCCCGCTCGCTCACCTGCTTCTGCTCGTCGAGCTCCTGCGTCATCGAGCCGATCCGCTTTTGCGCCGCATCCTGACCACCCGAACCGGCATTCAGCAGCGCCTGCAGTCGCGACCGGTCACCTTCGGCGCTGGCAAGCGAGGCCTGCAGATTGGCGACCGAATCCTGGAGATCCTGATTGCTGCCCTTTTCAAGCGCGAGAAGCTGCGTCAGCTCGTTGATCTGACTGTTGAGACGATTGAGCACCTCATCGCGTCCGCTAATCTCGCGGCTGAGGATGAATTGCCCGACGACAAAGACCGTCAGCAGGAACATGATGGAAATGAGCAGCGTCGACAGCGCGTCGACGAAACCCGGCCAGTAATCCACCGTGCGTTCGCGGCGCCGGTTGCGGGCAAGAGCCATGGCTTACTTGCCCTCGCTCTTTTCTGCCTGGCTGGCGCGGTCGCGCAAGCGCTCGCCCCTCTCGCCGCCGCGCTCCTGCACGCCGATGCGTTCGGCAAGCCGGTCGAGCGTGCGACGCATCGCCTTGGCCTCGTCCTGCTGCGCCTCGATCCAGTCGCGCAGCATCTGCTGCTCGTTGCGCATGTTCTTGACGAGGCCCTGAATGCCTTCGGCAAGGCTTGCCATGGCGGCGACGGAGCGCTGGCTGCCGGCGCCGCCCTCTTCGGAGACCTTACGCAGATAATCGGAGAGCGCGCGCATGTCGTCCGAGGAAGCGCCGGCAACGGCGTCGAGAGCCGGCGCAAGATCGGAGCCGACATCCGTGACCGAGGACAGCCAGTTTTCCAGTTCCATGTAGAAGCGGTTCTGCGCGCGGCCCGCCTGCAGGTCGAGAAAGCCGAGAATGAGCGAACCGGAAAGGCCGAGCAGCGAGGAGGAGAAGGCCTGGCCCATGCCCGAAAGCGGCGTGGAAAGCCCTTCCTTCAGCGCCGAGAGCACGTCTCCAGTACCGTTGGAGCCGGCATCGAGGGACTGGATGACAATGCTGATCGAACCGATCGTGCCGATGAGGCCCCAGAATGTGCCGAGCAGGCCGAGGAAGACCAAGAGGCCGATCAGGTAGCGCGAAACGTCGCGCGATTCGTCGAGGCGGGTGGCGATCGAATCGAGAATCGAACGCAGCGCTGTCGTCGACAGTGCCAGTGAGGACTTGCGGCTGCCGAGCAGCGCCCGCATTGGCGCAAGCAGCCGCGGATTGCGGTTGACCTTGTCGGCGCTGCCGGCGGCGCGGAAGGAATTAAACCAGCGCACCTCGGGTCGAAGCGCCAGTACATGATTGAAAACAAGAATGATTCCGACCGCGAGAACGCCGAGGATCAGGCCGTTGAGGCCCGGATTGTGCATGAAGGCGGTCTGCGTCTGCCGGAAGAGGATGGCGGCGATAAAACCGACGATGACGAGGAAAAGCAGCATCGTCCAGAGGAAGGGCATGGGGCTCGAAAGCCTGTAGGCATAAGTGCCCGCCGTCTTTTCGGTGGAGCCGATCTCCGCCACATTCACATTTTCCATAGGTTACGCAGCCTCCGGATTCCCTGCTGGCGGAGACTAGAACAACATTGTGCCGAATTGAAGTATGCCGGGGAGAAAACCGTGACTTTACAACAGCCAGATTTTCGTTCGGTCACTTGGCGGGAACCGGCCGCTTGACGACTTCGATCAGCGCCTTGTGGATAATCTCGTTGCCGGCGACGATTGTGCCGCTCTCCAGCATCGTTGCGCCACCGTCCCAGTCGGTGGCGAAACCGCCGGCTTCGCGGATGAGCAGGATGCCGGCCGCCATGTCCCACGGCGCAAGCTCGGCCTCCCAGAAACCGTCGAAACGTCCGGCCGCGACATAGGCGAGGTCGAGGGTCGGCGAGCCCAGGCGCCGGATGCCCGCCACTTCGCCCATCACGTGGCGAAGCTCGACCAGGAACTTGCCGTGATTGCGCTTGCCGAGCGCCGGCACGCCGCAGCCGATGACGCAATCCGACAGCGCCCGGCGCGCGGCGACGCGCAGGCGCCGGTCGTTAAGGAAGGCGCCGCCGCCGCGCTCGGCGGTATAGAGTTCGTCGGTCGCCGGATTGAAGACGACGGCTGCAACGATCTCGCCATTGCGTTCGAGCGCGATCGAGACAGCGAAGGCCGGGATGCCATGCAAAAAGTTCGTCGTGCCGTCGAGCGGGTCGACGATCCAGCGATGCGCGCCGTCGGTGCCCTTGATTTCCTCGCTTTCCTCGCCGAGGAAGCCATAGGTCGGACGCGCCTTGAGCAGCTCTTCCTTGACGATCTTTTCGGCCTTGCGATCGGCGGTGGAAACGAAGTCGCCCGGTCCCTTCACGGAAACCTGCAGGTTCTGCACTTCGCCGAAATCACGTCCCAGCGACTTTCCTGCCTTGAGGGCAGCCTGAACCATGACATTGAGAAGAGCTGAACGGGCCATCGGCGCATTTTTCCTTGGGACTGATACGGGGCGCGCGCGCTGCCAGGGGCGGGAAGTGTCCCTGAACATGCATAACAGGCAGCGCTGCGAAGATTGGCGGCCTCAAGACCACAAAATCAGGGAAATTTCAAGGGGAGGCACGCATGGCTGCCCTGCGGTGCCGGAAACCATCAATTTTATTCTGGACAGATCAGTCCAATAAGAGTAGAAGCCTCGTCATGGCACGACACAAGGAATTCGATCGCGACACCGCCCTTCATGCCGCCATCGGCGTATTTTCCGAGCACGGCTATGAAGGCACCTCGACCGAGGAACTGCTGACGGCGATGAAGATCAGCCGGCAAAGCATGTACGACACCTTCGGCGACAAGCGCGGTCTCTATCTGGAAGCGCTGAAGCGCTACAATGTGGAGAGCATCGACAAGATCATCGCCGATCTTCGCCGCGAAGGCCGGCCGATCGAGGCGCTGGAAGGCGCTCTCGTCGCTTTCGCCTCACGTCCCGCTGCCGAGGCGCGGCGCGGCTGCCTCGGTGTCAGCGCCATCTGCGAATTCGGCCGCACCGATGCCGAGGTCGCAGCTCTTACCGACAGCGCCGGCCACGCGCTTCACGCGGCGATCGAGAGCCTTCTCGGGGAGGCTCGCAGGACCGGAGAACTCGCAACAGATATCGATATCGCCGACGCCATTCGGTTTCTCGGCGCTGCCTTGTCGGGCATGAAAGTCAGTGCCCGAAACGGCGCCCCACCCGCGACGCTCCGCGCTATCGCACGCATGGCAATCAGAAGCCTCCGCTGACGAGAACAACTCCGAGCTGATTTTCCATGAGTAATTCTAGACTGATCGATCCAAAAAAAACAGAAGGAAATCCGCATGCCTCAACCTCTTTCCACCAAGATCGCCCTCGTTACCGGCGGCTCGCGCGGCATCGGTGCCGCCATCGTCCGAAGGCTCGCCGCTGACGGAGCCGCGGTCGCCTTCACCTATTCCAGTTCGGAGCACAAGGCGAAGGCGATCGTCGCCGAGCTGGAGGCTGCCGGCGGCAGGGCGCTGGCGATCCGGGCCGACAGTGCCGATGCGAAAGCCGTACAGGATGCCGTCGTGCTTACAGCCGAGACCTTCGGCGGTCTCGACATTCTCGTCAGCAATGCCGGGATTCTCATCCTCAACCCGCTCGACGACTATTCGCTCGAAGATTTCGACCGGATGTTCGCCGTTAATGTCCGCGCTGCCTTCGTCGGCATCCAGGCAGCGGCAAGACATATGAAGGAAGGCGGCCGCATCATCACCATCGGCAGCGTCACCGCCGATCGCAGCGGCTTTCCGACCTCCGCAGTCTACAGCATGACGAAGGGCGCGATCGCCTCGATGACCCGCGGCCTCGCCCGCGATCTCGGCCCACGCGGCATCACCGTCAACAACATCCAGCCCGGCCCGACGGCGACCGACATGAACCCCAATGAGGACGATCATGAGCGCCTCAAGCCGCTGATGGCGCTTGGCCGCCTGGGTGAGGACCGCGAGATCGCCGGCCTCGCCGCCTATCTCGCCAGTGCCGAGGCCGCCTTCGTCACCGGCGCCAGCCTGACGATCGACGGCGGTTATCTTGCCTGAACAGAAAACCTGTAGGGTGATATCAAGAGACGGTCCGGTTGTTTCAAACAGCTCCTAGAACTTCTGCTGCGTCATCAGCACTTCGCGAGCGATCTGATCGAGCGGCAAGACCCGATCGACGCCGCCTTTGGCGATCGCCTCCTTCGGCATGCCGAAAACAACGGAACTCGCCTCGTCCTGCGCCACCGTGTGGGCGCCGGCCTGGTGCATTTCCAGCATGCCGCGCGCGCCGTCGTCGCCCATACCGGTCATGATGATCCCCATGGCGTTCGAGCCGGCCGAGCGCGCCGCCGAGCGGAAAAGTACGTCGACGGAAGGCCGGTGTCGCGACACCAGCGGCCCGGTCTTGACGCTCACATAGTAGCGCGCACCCTGGCGCTCGAGCAGCATGTGCTTGTCGCCTGGCGCGATCAGCACATGGCCGCGCAGCACCGGATCGCCATCGACGGCCTCCTTGACCTCGACCTCGCAGAGCCCGTTCAACCGCTTGGCGAAGGCGGCGGTGAATTTCTCCGGCATATGCTGGACGATCACCATGCCAGGCGCATTGGCCGGCAGTTCCTCCAGGAACTCGCGCAGTGCTTCGGTGCCGCCGGTGGAGGCACCGACGCAGACGACCATCTCAGTCGTCTTCGCCATGGCCCGCCCCGTCGGCGGCGGCAGCATCACATCCGCCGTCAGCTTCTTGGCCGGCCCTTCGACTGAGGCAGAGCGGATGGTTCCGGCGGCGCGGCGGACGTTGGAAAGCCGTGCATGCGAGGCGCTCTTGACGACTTCGCGAATACGCATCGCATCGTCGGAAAGGCTGTCGGCGGCGCCGATCTTCGATTTCAGGATGACGTCGACGGCACCGGCCTCCAGCGCCTGGAGCAGCGTTTCCGATCCCGCCTCCGTCAGCGACGAGCACATCACGACGGGGATCGGCCGTTGCGACATCAGCTTACGCAGGAAGGTGATGCCATCCATGCGCGGCATCTCCACATCGAGCGTGATGACATCGGGGATCTCTTCCTGCAGCTTCCGCGCCGCCATGAACGGGTCGGATGCGACCGCCATGATCTCGATATCGGGATCCTGCTCCAGCACATGGGTCAGCGTCTGGCGGATGCTGGCGGAATCGTCGATGATGAGAACGCGGATTTTCTTAGCCATGAATACCCCTAATGCATGCCGTCCAGAAGTGCGCAGCCGTTTTGAGATGACGCGATGCGCTTTAGCTACGCTGAAACACCGTATTCGAGACCTGCTTCAACGGCAGATCGAAGCCGGTGATCGATTCAGAATGGCCGATGAACATGTAGCCGCCCTTCGCCAGGCAATCACAGAGACGGTTGAGAACGCCAGCCTGAGTCTGCTTGTCGAAATAGATTAGCACGTTGCGGCAGAAGATGACGTGCATCGGCTCGCCGATCGGGTATTTCTCGTCCATCAGGTTCATACGGGCAAAACCGATCTTGCTACGCAGTTTCGGCGTAATGCGCACCTCCCGCCGACCCGGCTGCTTGGCCGTCAGCACGTATTTGCGCTGCAGGTCGCGCGGCACGGGTGCGATGAGGTCTTCCGGATAGATGCCGCGGCGCGCCGTCTGCAGCACGTCGGTGGAAAGGTCGGTCGCCATTACGCTGTAGGAGACGTCGTTGCGGCCTTCGGCGAACTCCGCCAGCACCATCGCCATCGTGTAGGGTTCGGCCCCCGTCGAGCAAGCCGCACTCCAGGTGCGGATGGTCCGCACGCCGCTGTTGGTGATCGCAGGCAACGCCACGCTCTGCAGATAGTCGAAATGCTTGGCTTCGCGGAAGAAGTCGGTCTTGTTGGTCGTCACCACGTCGATCAGGTAGACGGTTTCCTGGGCGAGGCCATCCTCATAGAACAGGAAGTCGCAATAGTCGTCGAAGGTCGCGTGGTTGGTTGCGCGAAGGCGGCGCCTCAGCCGCCCTTCGAGCATCGTCAGCTTGGTCGGCGGCATCTTGATGCCGCTATAGTCGTAGATGAACCGGGCAAGCTTGTCGAAATTGCGCTTGCTGATCCGGTCGCCCGGCAATTGGGTTTCCACCGCTGCTGCCATACTCATAGAATGCAGTACTCCGAATTGATGCGCGGATCAGGCCGCCGATTGCAGTACCGAGGCGTCCTCGCGCGACAGCAAGCGTGCAAGATCGATGATGACGACGAAGCCGTGTTCACGGCGAACGACGCCGGCGATATAGTCCGAGCGCCAGCGCACGCCGATATCGGGCGCCGCCTCAATCTGCTCGCGCCGGAACGGCGTGACCTCGAAGACCCGGTCGGCGACGAGGCCGAGGGTCAGAAGCCGGCTTTCCATCGGCACGTCGAGGACGAGCACCCGCGTATGCGGCGTCGGCACGGTCTTCGTCATGCCGAGCTTCAAGCGAAGATCGATCGTCGGCACGCCCTGCCCGCGCACGTCGCGCAGACCGAGCAAATAGTCAGGACCATTCGGAATCTTGAAGGCCTCCGCATAGTCGAGGATTTCCCGCACCACCTCAACCGGCACGGCGAAGATCTCCTCGCCGAGGCTGAAGGTCACGAATTGCGCTTCCAGGGAGGTCGTGGCCATGATCATGCGCTTTCCTTGAATTCGGCGTCCCCATCATCGGGACCGCCCATGGAGAGATCGAGAGCGAAGCCTTTCGCCCGCGCCTGCTGACCGGCGACGCTGTTGGCGGCTGGTTTTTTGGCCCCCGGCTTGCGGGCGGTGGCCGGAGCCGGACTGCGCACCGTCATCCTGGCAGCTGGCGTGCGGTCACGGCGGCCGCCCGCCATATCGACCTTGAAGAAGGCGATCGACGTCTGCAATTCCTCGGCCTGGGAGGCGAGCTCTTCCGAGGTTGCCGACATCTGCTCGGAGGCGCCGGCATTCTGCTGCGTCACCTTGTCGAGCTGCTGGATCGCTTCGTTGATCTGCGAGGCGCCGATATCCTGTTCGCGGCAGGCCGCACTGATCTCGGACACGAGTTCCGCCGTCTTGCGGATGTCGGGCACCAGGCGGCCGAGCATGTCGCCCGCTTCCTGGGCGGCTTTGACAGTATCACCGGACATCGCGCCGATTTCGGCGGCAGCCGACTGGCTGCGTTCAGCAAGCTTGCGCACCTCCGAAGCGACGACCGCAAAACCCTTACCGTGCTCACCGGCACGAGCGGCTTCAACGGCGGCGTTGAGGGCGAGAAGGTCGGTCTGGCGGGCGATTTCCTGGACGATGCCGATCTTCTGGGCAATCGTACGCATGGCATCGACAGCGCGGGAGACAGCCTCTCCGCTGGCTTCCGCATCCTTGGCCGACTGACGAGCGATCTTTTCTGTCTGCGCGGCATTGTCGGCGTTCTGCTTGATGTTCGACGCCATTTCCTCCATCGAGGCGGAAGCCTCTTCGGCGGAAGCCGCCTGTTCGGTGGCGCCCTGCGATACCTGTTCCGAGCTTGCCGAAAGCTCCTGGCTGCCGGAGGAGACGTTCTCGGCAGCTGAGATCGCATCGGCGACGACGCCGCGCAGGCGCTCGACCATCTGTTCCAGCGCGATGCCGAGCATATCCTTCTCCGAAAGGGGCTTCGGAGAAACCGTCAGGTCGCCGTTCGAGATCTGATTGGCGATCGTTGCGGTAGTGCGCAGGTTCGCCGTCATCCGGCTCATCGAATGGACGAGATCGCGGATTTCGTCGTTGCTCTTGTGCTCGATGTTCTGTTCGAGGTCGCCGATGCTGACGGCATCGGCAAGGTTGACGGCGCGCTTCAGGCCCCGCGAAATGTTGAGCAGGATCCAGATCGCTGCTGCCGACGAGACGATGATCAGGCCGATCGTCATCATGACCAGCAGATTGCGCGAGTGCGCATACTGATCGTTGGTGGCGGCGTCGGTTTCGGCGACATTGCCGGTCACCGTGTCGTTCAGCTTGGTGAGGATGCCGAGAAGCTGGGTCGTCACCTGCTGGCCTTCGCCCATCGAGATGACGCCGGCCTGAGTGTTGGACTCCGTCGTGTTCTGCGTGGCGAGACCGGCGACGCGATCCTGCAGCGCTGTCCACTTGCCGTAGAGGTCGCCGAACTGGCTCATGCCATTCCTGATATCAGGGTCTTCCGAAGCAGCGAGGCGAGCCTGCAATGTCTTGATCTGCTCGCGCTGCTGCGAGATCTCATCGACATAACCGGTGATCTTGGTCGGATCGGTGTTGATGATCGCATCCTTTTCGGCGCGGATCGAGCGCATCACGGCGTCGGAGAGATCGCCGGAATCGCGCAGATTGGCGACCGGACCGGCAACCATGATCGAGATCTCGCTGTTCAGCGACGAGAGATTATAGATCGAAAGACCGGCCATCGCACAGGTCAGGAGAACGATGAAACCGAACACTAGGCTCAGTTTTAATTTGATTGTGAAGCGCATTTCAGAACCCCCGTTAGTACCGCGGCGGATATTCCGCCAGATCGCACATCGTGCCGTCGTAAAAACGCTTCATGCGTCACCGGCGGAGCCGGCATGACCAGGTGCGTCCATGCACCGGTTCAATCGAGGGCCGCTATCCACCGCGGCCCCCCGCTTCTGCATCGGAAAAGCCCTATGCGCTTTCACGGAACTCGTCATCGGTCGTATCGGGACCGCCCATCGACATATCGAGGGCAAAGCCCTTCACGCGGGCCTGCTGGCCGGCGACCGTATTGGCAGGCGCCTTGCCAGCCGGTTTGCGCGGTGCGGCCGGAACCCGGTTGCGAACGGTGAGTTTTGTAGCCGGTGCGCGCTCGCGGCGCCCGCCTGCCATGTCGACTCTGAAGAAAGCAATCGACATCTGCAGCTCTTCAGCCTGGGAGGCGAGTTCCTCCGAGGTTGCCGACATCTGCTCGGAGGCTCCGGCATTCTGCTGCGTCACCTTGTCAAGCTGCTGGATAGCTTCGTTGATCTGGGCCGCCCCGATATCCTGTTCGCGGCAGGCAGCACTGATCTCGGAAACGAGTTCCGCCGTCTTGCGGATGTCGGGCACCAGGCGGCCGAGCATTTCGCCCGCTTCCTGGGCCGCGGTCACCGTATCGCTCGACATTGAGCTTATCTCGGCGGCGGCCGACTGACTGCGTTCAGCAAGCTTGCGCACTTCGGATGCAACGACTGCGAAACCCTTACCGTGCTCACCGGCACGAGCGGCTTCAACGGCGGCGTTGAGGGCGAGAAGGTCGGTCTGCCGGGCGATTTCCTGGACGATGCCGATCTTCTGGGCAATCGTACGCATGGCGTCGACAGCGCGGGAGACAGCCTCGCCACTGGCTTCCGCATCCCTGGCCGACTGACGGGCGATCTTTTCTGTCTGCGCGGCATTGTCGGCGTTCTGCTTGATGTTCGACGCCATTTCCTCCATCGAGGCGGACGCCTCTTCGGCGGAAGCCGCCTGTTCGGTGGCGCCCTGCGACACCTGCTCGGAGCTTGCCGAAAGTTCCTGGCTGCCGGAAGAGACGTTCTCGGCGGCCGAGATCGCATCGGCGACGACGCCGCGCAGGCGTTCGACCATCTGTTCGAGCGCGATACCGAGTGCATCCTTGTCGGAGAGCGGCTTTGGAGACACCGTCAGGTCGCCGTTCGCGATCTGATCGGCGATGCCGGCGGTGGTCCGCAGGTTGGAGATCATGCTCTGCATCGCGATGCCGAGCGTATCCTTGTCCGAAAGCGGCTTGGCATCGGTGCTGAGGTCGCCCATGGCAATCTGATCGGCGAGTGCTGCCGTGGCGCGCAGATTGGCAGTCATGGCATTGACCGTATTGATGAGATCCTTGATCTCGTCATTGCTCTTGACATCGACCTTCTGGTTGAGGTCCCCGATCGCGACTGCGTTTGCAACAGTCGTAATCTTCCGCAGGCCGTTGTTGATGCCGAGCGTGATCCACAAGGCGGCGCCGAGTGCGACAAGCACGGCGATGCCGGAAGCGGTGGCGAGGATCAGCTTGGTCGAGTTATAAAGTTCGGTATTCGAGTGATCGGTCGCCTGCATGCCCTTGCGCTGGATCTCGGTAAGGGCGGCGATCGCATCGCCCATGTCGTTGGTCATCGCCCGGAGATCACCGAGTGAAAGCGCCAGCGCGCCTGATTTGTCGCCCTTAACATCAAGTTGCTGCAGCTCGGCGGATTTTTCACGGAATTTCTCGCCGACCGTCCGCAGCTTTTCCCAATGGGGCTTGCCTTCCGGCAAGGCGATCGCAAGGCCGCCATCGACGGCGTCGAACATGGCCTGTAGATTCTGATCAGCTTCCTTGTAGAAACCGGCAGCCACGTCGGTATCCGTGGAAAGCAGAGCGTTCTTCTGGGCGCGGATGGCATTGACTTCGGCAACATTGGCGTTCAGCGCAAGTTCAAGGCGGCGCATCGGGCCGGCGATCATATTGCCGCTTGCCTCGTTCAAGGTGCCGAGGCTCAGGCTTCCATAAACCGCGATGCCGATCAGCAGCAGCGTCATGATGCCGAAGGCAAGACCCAGCTTGAGTTTGATGGTGAAACGCATGTGATACCCCTATTTACGGTCAAAACGAATGGATAGAGACACGTCCCATCGGTGGGGCGTCGAGCTTGAAAGTGATGTGTCTGAAAAGGGGGAAAGCGACTACATTCACTTCCCGGCAGCCGGACATCTATCGATCGCAGCGCCAACGCCTACATGCGTTGGGGGATATTCCCACCTCGGGCCACCGGAACAGCCCGAGGGATTATGGCGAAAGCGTTCGGGTGCTTTTGCCAGGGGGAGCGCTTATGCACTTTCCCCAGGGGAGCGCCTATGCGCTCTCCCTAAAGTCGTCGTCGCCGGCGTCTGGACCGCCCATCGACATATCGAGAGCAAAGCCCTTGAGACGCTGCTGCTGAGCCGAAACCGTCTGGCCACGGCCTTGGCCGATAGCCTGCTGCGCGGGCTTGCGGACAGCGGCTGGGGCCTTGATCACCTTGGTCGAAGCTTTTGGCTGCGCCTTGTAGGCGCCGGGCCGTGCGCTGCCTGCCGTATCGACCTTGAAGAAGGCGATCGACGTCTGCAGCTCTTCGGCCTGGGAGGCGAGTTCCTCGGAAGTTGCCGACATCTGCTCGGAAGCGCCGGCATTCTGCTGCGTCACCTTGTCGAGCTGCTGGATCGCTTCATTGATCTGCGAGGCGCCGATATCCTGCTCGCGGCAGGCGGCACTGATTTCGGAAACGAGTTCCGCCGTCTTGCGGATGTCGGGCACCAGACGGCCGAGCATGTCGCCGGCATCGGCGGCAGCCTTGACCGTATCGGTCGACATCGCGCTGATTTCGGCGGCAGCCGACTGGCTGCGTTCCGCAAGCTTGCGCACCTCCGAGGCGACGACCGCAAAACCCTTGCCATGTTCGCCGGCACGAGCAGCTTCAACGGCAGCGTTGAGCGCCAAGAGATCGGTCTGGCGGGCGATTTCCTGGACGATGCCGATCTTCTGGGCGATGGTGCGCATCGCGTCCACGGCACGCGTCACCGCTTCCCCGCTCATCTCCGCATCCTTGGCCGACTGGCGAGCGATCTTTTCGGTCTGGGCGGCGTTATCGGCGTTCTGTTTGATGTTGGCGGCCATCTGCTCCATCGAGGCGGAAGCCTCTTCGGCGGAAGCCGCCTGCTCGGTGGCACCCTGCGATACCTGTTCCGAACTCGCCGAAAGCTGCTGGCTGCCGGAAGAGACATTGTCGGCGGCCGACAGTGCGTCGGCAACGACGCCGCGCAGACGTTCGATCATGGTATTGACGTTGCCCAGAAGTTCGCCGATTTCGTCACGGCTGGTGATATCGGCCATCTTCGTCAGATCGCCTTCGGACACTTCCCGAACCACGGCGTTGGCACGGCTAAGGCCCTTGCTGATCGTGCTGGCGATCCAGAATGCGGTAATCGCAGCAACCAGCAGAGCAACAGCTGCCACCGCCATCATCATGGTGCGTGTGGCCGCATACTGCGCGTCGGCATCATCGTCGGCGGCCTTCATGCGCTGCTTTTCAAGTGCCAGGATTTCGCTAAGCGTCGAGTCGATATCGTTGACAGCGGCCCGCGCCGCCGTCACGGAGACGGTATTTGCGCCTTCTGCGTTGCCTGCCTTCACGTAGTCACGAATCTGATCGTCGGCTGCCGTGAAGCTCTTGGAAAGTTCGGCAATACGAGCCCAGCGCGCCTTGCCTTCTTCGGTTGCCAGCGCCAGTACCTGGCCGAAGGCATCTGTGAAGTCCTTGCGGGCCTGATTGCCCTTGGCGATCGCACCTGCGGTTTCGTCGGCAGTGCGGGCAGCGAGCAGGTTCTTCTGCTGGCGGATGGCCTCGAGCTGAGCAATGTTGATTTGCTGGGCGAGGTCGAGACGGGCTGCGGGACCGGCGAGAAGATTGCCAATCGTGTCGTTCAGCGATCCTAGGCTGAAAATGCCGTAGGCAGCGGTGCCCATAAGCATGAGGATGATGAAAGTGAACGCCGTCACCAGTTTTGTCTTGATTGTCAATCGCATCGGTCTAACCCCAGTTTGAACTCAGCCGACATCAGCTGGCGGCTCCCGCCGCGTCGTGCCTCGATGAAAAGATCGCCTGCAGATTGGGGAGAATGATGAATTCTCCGCCCCTCTTCACCAGGCAGTTGATGTAATCGGCGCGCCAGCGCATGCCGACGCTCGGTGGCGCCTCGCTGGCGGATTTTGCAAGCGTCGTCACCTCGTTCACCTTATCGGTCCTGAGGCCGACGAGCGTCGGCTCGCCCTGCAGATCGATCTCGATGACGATGAACCGGCTGTCGATCGTCGCCTCTGCTGCTTCCATCCCGAAGGCGAGACGCAGATCGGCGAGCGGAATGACTTTGCCGCGAAAGTTGATGACGCTGGCGACGAAGGGCTGGCTGCCCGGCACCGCGGTCTCGGGAAGCAGATCCAGGATTTCCTGGACGATGACAGCTTCCAGCGCGAAGGTTTCGCCGTTGAGATCGAAGGTCAGGACCTCGACTTCCTCGGCATAGTTCCAGTGGTTGTCAAATCGTTCGGCTGCTGCTGTTGCACTCATCCTGCTACACGCAACTGCGCCTCCTGTTGCTGACCCGCGGCAACCAGGTGCCCGACGTCGAGAATGAGAGCGACGCTGCCGTCGCCGAGAATGGTGGCGCCCGAGAAGGTCGCGACGTTGTTGTGCAGCTTCGACATCGACTTGATGACCGTCTGGTGGTCGCCGATGATCTGGTCGACGACGAGGCCGACGCGCTCCGTGCCTGTGGAGATGACGACGACCTTCTGATGCACGTCGGGCTTGGTGCCGGTGCGGAAGAGATCGCGCAGGCGCAGGAACGGCACCAGGCTGTCGCGCAGCGAGATAAAGCTGCGGCCGCGCGAGCGAAGATCTTCCTCGAGCGACAGTTCGAGGCATTCCTCGACCGCCGAGAGCGGGATCACGTAGCGGCCGGAACCGACGCGCACCAGCAGGCCGTCGATGATGGCGAGCGTCAGCGGGATGCGCAGCGACACTTCCGAACCCTGTCCCGGCACACTGACGATGTCGATCGCGCCGCGAAGCGCTTCGACCGTCTTCTTGACGACGTCCATGCCGACGCCGCGGCCGGACAGATTGGTGATCGCCGCCGCCGTCGAGAAGCCGGGAGCAAAGATCAATTGCAGCAGCTCGGAGTCGGAAAGCGGCTGGCCGGGCTGGATGAGGCCCGAGGATTCCGCCTTGGCGCGAACCCGTTCGCGATTGATGCCGCGGCCGTCGTCCTTGATCGAGATGATCACCTCGCCGCCGGCTTGACGGGCCGAAAGCGTCACCGTACCGGCTTCGCTCTTGCCGGAGGCAAGCCGGTCGGCGGGCGTTTCGAGGCCGTGATCGATTGAGTTGCGCACCAGATGCACCAGCGGATCGGCCAGACGCTCGATGACGGTTTTGTCGACTTCGGTGCTCTCGCCCTCCGTCACCAGCTCGATCACCTTGCCGGTTTCGCGAGCGAGATCGTGAACGAGGCGGCGGAAACGGGAGAAGAGGGTGGCGACCGGCACCATGCGCAGCACCATCATCGTGTCGCGCAATTCACCGGAGAGACGTTCGATCTCTTCCGAGACGGAGCGCAGTGCGATATCGGTGCTGGCGCTGGCGAGCTGGCTGAGGCGCGATTGCGCGATGACGAGTTCTCCGACGCGGTCCATCAGCTCATCGAGACGTTCGGCCGGAACGCGGACATTCTCGGCCGCCTTCGCCTGGCTGACGGCGGCGGGCACTTCGCGCTTGACCGGAACCGCCTCGACGGGACGGAACTCCGCGACAGTGGTCGGTGAAACGGGGGCCGCCGATGCTGCGGCGACAGGGGCAGGTGCAGCCTTTTCCTCGACCGGAGCGGCGGTTGCCGCTGCCGACGCGTCGATCTCCTCGACGCTGAGTTCCATGTCATCGAGCACGAAGATGAAGACGTCGTCGATCGCCGAGCGGTCCTGTTCGCTGGTCAGCGTCACGTCCCAGGAAATGTGGAGTTCCGTCGGAGCCAGCGCGTCGAGGGGCGGAATGGCCGAGGTGTCGGCGCGCACGGTGCATTCGCCGAGATCGCGCAGCTCGTCCAGCAGGCCGAGCGGGTTGGTGCCGTTGGCCATCGAATTGGCGGGCAGGCTGAAGCGGACGCGCCAGCTGTTCTTCTTCTTCTTCGCCGCTGCGTCGCGCACGGCTGCGGGTACGGAAACAGCGGCCGGCGCTGCTTCCTTGCCGCCGACGGCAGCTTGCAGCTGCGCCAGAAGTTTATGCCCGATATCGCCGTGATCGGCGTCCGGCTGGTCGACCAGGGCCCGCATGTGGTCCTGGGCGGCGAGAACGGCGGCGACGAGTTCGCTGGTCGCCGCGACCTCGCCCTTGCGGACACGGTCGAAGGCCGTTTCGCAATGATGGGTGAAGGCGGCAAGCGCCTCGAAACCGAACATCGCGCCGGAGCCCTTGAGCGTGTGGAGGCCGCGGAACACGGCGTCGACGAGATCCTTGTTGTCGAGCTGGTGGGTCAGGTCGAGAAGACCGGCCTCGATCGCTTCGAGGCATTCGGCGGCTTCGGTGCGGAATACGGCAACCGGATCGAGCGTACTCATCGTCCGAGAACCTTCTTCACGATCTTCACCAGGCTTTCCGGGTCGAACGGCTTGGTCAGCCAGCCTGTGGCGCCGGCGGCCTTGGCACGCGCCTTGAGATCGGCGTCCGATTCCGTCGTCAGGAAGATGATCGGAACACCGGCCTGCGCCGGCAGCTTGCGCAGTTCCTCGATCATCGTCAGCCCGTCCATGACAGGCATGTTGAGATCGGTCACGATCAGATCGAAGCTGCTTCCCTTAGCCGTCGCCAGGCCCTCTGCCCCGTTGACCGCCTCGGTGACGCTATAGCCGGCATTGGTCAGCGTGACCTTGGTGGTCAGACGGATGCTGGCGGAATCGTCGACAGTCAGGATATTTGCACTCATAACGTCACCTCTTTATGCAACCAGAAATTCGCGTCTTCGTGATCGAAGGATTCGATGAAACCTGCGCGTTCAAGTACCTTCAGGACAGAGCCGCTGGCTGGCGAAGAAAGTTTGAACGTCTTTCCCTTGGCTTTTGCTTGGCGGCGCGAGGATTCGATGAGTTGAACGAAACTCAGATCCGCTTCCGCGCCTTCGGGAATGCTGACGATGATTGTATCATTGCTGCGAAATTCATCAGTAACCTTTGAATATAGTTCGGGAATGTTGCGAATATTGAGCACGTCCGGCAAAATTATAGATTCGTAATATTGTTTTTGAGTATCCAATGCAGCCTCCTGGGCCAGGGAAATACTTGATGACCCTAAAAGGACTCTCACGGCAGCGTTAATGCAGAGTAAACAGCGGTTGTAGGAAACTGCCGTATAGCGCGTTCCGCGACTCCCAATTCTCATCCGGGATAAGTTATATTTTTCCTCAAAATTTAGAAATAAATAAAGTAAAAACAGCATGTTGAACTACCCCGCGCGACAGTGACGCTTTCACCGGCACCCCATCGACATCTTTCGTTAATCACAACGCTGGCGAGTCCCGGCGCGTTTACCGGACGTTTCCATCCTGCTCGTAAAAATAGAGTCGAATTGCCTGTATTTTGAGAAAAGGTATAAAATTGGCATACGCTCTGGCACCATCGAACGCTGTAGCCTACACGTCAGGGCGGGACATCAGCCAGACCCTGGAATCTGCTCGTAGCGAGGTCGAGGAACGTTTCCTCGAAGGCGGCACCGTGTTGCTGTCGGTGATGGATGTCCTCAACCGTCTGTTGAACTCGCTCGAGAGTGTCACCACGGCGCTCGATAACAAGGAGGCGAGCGACACCAGCGCCGATCTCCGCGCCACGGTGGAGAGCCTGATGGCGCTGCCCGTCACCGAGGAAAACCGGCAGCAGGCGCTGGTCTCGCTGGCGCATACCGGCAGGGAACTGCGCAAGCACGTCGCCGACATGCAGGAGACGATGCGTTATCTGAGAACCTTCGCGGTCACCGTGAAGATCACCGGTGCCGGCCTTGCCGAATTCGCCGGCTTCGCCCAGGAGATCCTGGAGCGCATCTATTCCGGCACCGATGAGGTCAATCGTTTCGCCACGCACCTCGACAGTCTCGACAAGGAGGTCAAGCTCGCCGCCTCCTTTGGCGCCGGTGTTTCCAAGAGCTATGCCGATACTGTTCCGGCCGTCGCCGGAGCCCTGCGCGATGATGCCGCCAAGATCGCCGGACACCGCAAGGATCTCGGCGTCATCGCCCGCGAGGTCGGCGCAATTGCTCGCGCCGTCCAGGGCAAGGTCGCCTCGACGCTGTCCGCCCTGCAGATCGGCGATATCACCCGCCAGCGCATCGAGCATGTGCAGGCTACCTTTTCGCTGCTTGAAGATTTCTTTGCCGGCGAAGATGGCGCCAGACTCGACGCCGGCGCGCGCCAGCGCCTCCAGAACGTCATTCACCATCTGACAGCGGCGCAGATGAGCGACATGTGCGCAAATTTCCAGCGGGAGTCTGAAAACGTCGTCAAGACTATCGCGAGTTTCGACCACGACATGCGGGAGATTCTCAAGCTGCGCGATCAGATGAGCGGTCAGAGTGGCGAGGCCGGCGGCAACTTCATGCGCGCGCTGGAATCCAGCGTTTCGGCCGCCCATGAAATCGTCAAGCAGGTCGATACGGCAAGCCGCCAGGCCGACCAGGTGAGCCAGTCGACGATCGGTACGGCAGCCAAGCTCTCCGAAGCGATCGGCAACATCCGCGCCGTCAAGACCGACATTCACTATATGGCGTTGAATACCAACCTGCGCTGCAGCCGGCTCGGCGAGGAAGGCAGGTCGATCAACGTCGTCACCGCCGAGTTGCGTATCTTCGCCGGCAAGCTCGACGATTCCGCCGACGCCATCGTCAACGGCCTGCCGGCGCTCGAAGCTGCGGCCGGGCGCGTCGCCCCCGCCACGGATGCCGGAGCCGGCAACCTCGGAGAAAGCCTGACCTCGGCCGTCGGCAACATCCGCTCTGCAGCCAACGTGATGGAAAACGAGCTGAAGGTGCTCGCCGAGAATGGTCGCGAGGTCGCCACCAAGATCAGCCTGCTGATCGGCAAGCTCGATTTCCAGCATAATCTGGGGGAAGTCCTTGCCGGCTGCGCCGATATGCTCGAAGGCGTCGTCGGCACCGATGTCGCCGATATCTCCGATCTCGCAGAGACGATCGCACCGCTCGACCGCAAGATCTTCAAACACTATACGATGGTCCAGGAGCGCAGCATTCATCGCGGCATCATTCCGGCGAGCGAGGACAGCACCTCCGCTCCCGCCGAAACCGCCAAAGCCGAAAACGATGAAGACCTCTTCGCCGATGCGCTTTTTTAGGTTGGACCGCTACAGTGCCGCACGTCTTTTCAGACGCGCGAAGGATGCTGTAGCCGCATGATGCCTAAATCGATTCAGATTTAAGGGACTATGCAGGAGCCCGTCCGCCTCGTCGGCCGGGTCGCCAAGCGGCCGCTATCGCCGCCGAAACTTGTTGGCGGCGTCGATCGCCGCCTTCTGCTGGGTGTCCTCGATGCCGAGGTAGAAATCCTCGAGCGCGGGATCGGCGAGCCCGGCCCGGCGCGACAGCACGTACCACTTCGCCGCCTCGATCGGATTGGGCGCCGTGCCGATCGCGTTGATATAGAGATGGGCGAGCTTGTTCTGCGCGGCGACATTGCCGCCATTGGCGGCAAGTTTCAGCCATTCGAAGCCCTTGACGTAATCCTTTGGCCCGCCGACGCCGTTGACGAACCAGATACCGAGATCGAGCTGGGCCGTGTCGAAGCCGGCGCGCGCGGCGCGTACCATCCATTCGCGGGCGAGCTTCTTCTTTTCTTCCGGCAGGTCCTTCAGCGTCGCATAGATCTGCGCCACGGCGTATTGCGAATCGGCAATGCCCTGCTCGGCCGATTTCTCATAGAATGGCAGCGCCAGCTTCAGTCCCTTTTCGCCGGGATTGTCGGCGATGAGAAGCTGTGCCCAGTTGAATTCCGCCGAAGGATTGCCCGCCTCGGCCGCCTTGTGCATGTAGTCGTCGGCCTTGACCTTGTCACGCGGCACGCCCTCGCCTTCCATCAGGATCAGCGCATATTTGAACATCGCCGCCGCGTCGCCGCCTTCGGCCGCCTTGCCGTACCAAAAGGCAGCGTTCTTCACGTCCTTCTTGACGCCGAGGCCCTGCGAGAGGATTTCGCCGATCAGCGTCTGCGCCGCCGGATCGCCGAGCTGGGCGCGCGGCAGCGCCTTGTCCATTGCCGTCAGGTAATAACCGCGCTGGAAGGCGCCGTAAGCCTCGTCGATCGGCCCCTTGTAATCCTTCTCCGGCGGCAGGTCCGGCAGCTTCGCGCCCATGCGGTCGAATACGCCGACACCATCGGAGGGTTGCACGCCCGGGCTGGAAGGCCGGTCGGTGCGGAAGGTCGAAGCCGGTCCCGTACCCGGCTGACTGATGACGCTGTCCGGCACCTGCGCCATGGCAACATTCGGCCCGGCCGCAAGGAAGGCGGCCATACCGGCGAGGAAATATTTCAAAAGACGGGCGGGCGGGATCGGCATGAGCGCGATTTCAATCCTCAAACCGTGGCGCTTTTTCGTCAAGCAACGCATTGATCTCGGCAACGATAGCCGGCGCCCGGGCGGGCTCGGCGAAAACCGCCAGCCGCATCGCCACGAACTCCGCTCCGGTCTCGGCGACGGCGAGCGCCGAGGCTGGATCGGTGCCGCCCATGACGATGCAGGGGATCTCGATCATCGAGGCCCACCATTCGCCGAGCGCCAGGTTCTTCGGATGCGCCTCCGGCTTGATGTCCCCGTCGAGCTTGCCGAAGAAGATATAGTCCGGCCTGACTTCGCCGATCTCCAGCGCATGGTGCCGGTCAGCTGCGTTGCCGCCGCCGACGATCAGCTTCGGCGCATGTTTGTCGATCGCCTCCGAAAGGGCCTCAGCATTGCCGGAAAGGTGCAGGCCGTCGGCCTTCGCCCGGCCTGCGACACGGCTGTCACCCGCAATCAGCGCGGCGGCGCCAGCGTCCTGGATCAGCGGCACCAGCTTTTCGGCATGTTTCTGGAAGGTGCCGTCGTCAAGCCCATATTGCGGCACGATCACCGAAGCGACATCGCCGCCCTTCAGCGCGTCGGCGACGATCTTTGCCTGTTCATCGGCATCGGCGATATCGGCTACGATGAGCACAAGGCGGCAGCGGTTTTCCGGTTCGGTCATGGGGTCTTTCCGTTTCCTGCGAATTCCCCTTCGAAATGAGGGATCCGCACTCGTTTTGTGTGAGTAGTTCCGTTAGACGAGGCTTGCAAGAGGAGGACGTCGAAAGCATGCCGCAGGATTTGTCATTCTACTACGCCGCCGTGCCCGCCGTTCTGCTGGTGGGCCTCGCAAAAGGCGGCATGGGCGACGCTTTGTCGCTGATCGGCTTGCCCTTTCTCGCCCTCGTCGTCTCGCCGGTCGAGGCGGCCGCCATCCTGCTGCCGATCCTGGTCTTCATGGACATGATTTCGCTTGTCATCTGGCGCAAGCATGGCGACTGGGCGACGCTGAAGATCATGCTGCCAGGCGCCTTCATCGGCATTGCGCTGGGCTGGGCGACCTCGGCGCTGGTTCCGGGCAACATGCTGCGTATCGTCATCGGCGCGGTGACCATCCTCTTCTGCCTGCGCTATTTCTGGAGCAATTTCGGCCCGGGCGCCGGCAAGGTGGTGCCGCCGCGCAGCCAACGGCCGGTGGCCGCCAACCTCTGGGGCACATTTTCCGGTTACGGTAGCTTCGTCGCCCATGCCGGCGGCGCGCCCTTCCAGATCTATGCCCTGCCGCTCAAATTACAGCCACGTGAATATACCGGCACCAGCGTGCGCTTCTTCGCAATCCTCAACGCCATCAAGCTGATCCCCTATTTCGCGCTCGGTCAGCTCGGCACCCAGAACCTTGCGACCTCCGCAACGCTTCTGCCCTTCGCCCCGCTCGCCACCATCGCCGGCGCCTGGTGCGTGCGCCGCATGAAGCCACAGATCTTCTATCCCTTCATGTATGCAATGGCGCTGATCGCCGCCTTCCTGATCGTGCGCGAGGGCCTTGGCTGGTAAGAGGCCCTACAGCGCCGCGCGTCTCTTCAGGCGCGCAAAGGACGCTGCAGCACTTTGAATTGCTGCATAATTCCTTAGATCGATCTCGATTTAAGGAATTTTGCGGCAACACGCTGCAATGCACAATTTCCTTGCTGGTGCCGCCGGTTTGACGTAGCGTTCCCGCCATGTCGAACACGGACCCTTTCTCTGCGATTGCCGATCCGAACCGGCGGTTTCTGCTGGAGGAATTGCGTCGCGCGCCACGGACGGTCAACGAGCTCGCCGAAGGCCTGCCGATCAGCCGTCCTGCTGTTTCGCAGCACCTGAAGGCGCTTCTCGACAGCAATCTCGTTTCCGTGACCTCGGAAGGCACCAAACGCATCTATGCAGTCAATAACCGTGGCTTCGACAAGCTCAATTTGTGGCTGGATCAGTTCTGGGCCTGATGCATGTTCCCGTAAGATCTGGGGATACGATGCGAATCATAAGGATGCGATGTGAGACGTGACAGACGCAAATGCGCCAGCCACGATGCCGGATGCATCGGACTGGCGCAAATATGGTGTCAAATCACCGGTTCTTGCAAATTTTTGGTGGAATGGATGGATTTACCTTGTTGCGCAAGATGATCGCCCGGCGACCCTTGGGAAGATTAGTGGACGGATGACTTAAGACGCTGAATCTCGTCCTTGATGCGCAGCTTGCGGCGCTTGCATTCGGCAAGTTCCGTATCGGAAATAGAGGGAGATGTTCTGAGCGCGTGCAACTCCTCCTCGAGAGCGACATGCTTTTTCTGGAGTGACTCAAGATGAGCTTGAACAGTCATATGACCCTTCCTTCCTCTTACCCTCCCCGGCCAACATCGTCGGGGATCAAGGTGTCAACGGGCGGGACTGTGACATATTTTTGACGGCTTGTCGAAGGCCAAAAGATGAAGACTGCATGGCAATTTCATGATCAAGACTAACTAGCCGTTACCTGTATTTGGTGATAGGAGCTTGCGGAAATCATCGCCAGATCGGACAAGGTCCAAGGACGATAAACGGGGAATGTATATGGCCGATCAGGAACAGGCGGAAATCAGGCTCATAGTGGCGCGCCTGCGCCAGGAGCACGAGGATTTCGACGCCGCGATCAACGCCATGATTCAGACCGGATGCGATGCTCTGCGGATCCAGCGCATGAAAAAGAAGAAGCTCGTTATCAAGGACAGGCTCTCCAAGCTGGAAGATCAGATCATCCCTGACATCATCGCCTGAGAGGGAATAGCAGCAACGATGACAGACAGACCGCCCGTCGCCATCATCATGGGCAGCCAGTCCGACTGGGAGACCATGAAAAACGCCGCCGACACGCTGGAGGCGCTGGAAATTCCCTATGACGCGCGCATCATTTCGGCGCACCGCACAGTCGACCGGCTGGTCAATTTCGCCAAGGGCGCACGTGCGGAGGGCTTCAAGGTCATCATCGCCGGCGCCGGCGGCGCCGCCCACCTGCCGGGCATGACCGCCGCAATGACGCCGCTGCCGGTCTTCGGCGTGCCGGTCCAATCAAAAGCTCTGTCCGGCCAGGACAGCCTCCTTTCCATCGTGCAGATGCCGGCCGGTATTCCCGTCGGCACGCTCGCCATCGGCAAGGCCGGCGCAGTCAACGCCGCCCTTCTCGCCGCCGCCGTGCTTGCCCTTTCCGACGAAGAAATCGCCGACCGGCTCGACGAATGGCGCGAGCGCCAGAGTGCTGCCGTCGCCGAATACCCGATGGACGATCTATGACGGCGAGAACGATCGGCATTATCGGCGGCGGCCAGCTCGGCCGCATGCTGGCCATTGCCGCCGCCAGGTTGAATTTTCGCACGGTCATCCTCGAGCCGCAGGCGGACTGTCCGGCCGCCCAGCTCGCCAACCGGCAGATTACCGCCGCCTATGACGATCCCTTGGCACTGGCCGAACTCGCCGATATCTGCGACGTCGTCACCTACGAATTCGAGAACGTGCCCGTCGCAGCCGCCGAAACGCTCTCGGCGAGCGTGTCCGTCTATCCGCCGCCGAAGGCGCTGGAAGCCGCCCAGGACCGTCTCGTCGAAAAACGCTTTCTCAATGGGTGCGGCATAACCACTGCCCGCTTCCATGCGATCGACAGCCAGGCCGATCTCGAGACGGCACTGAAGGATTTCGGCGGCCAGGGCGTGCTGAAGACCCGCCGTCTCGGTTATGACGGCAAGGGCCAGAAGGTTTTCCGCTCGGCCGCAGACAGTCCGGATGGCGCCTATGCAGCACTTGGCGGCGTGCCGCTCATCCTCGAAAGCTTCGTGGCCTTCGAGCGTGAGGTCTCGATCATCGCCGCCCGCGCCCCCGACGGTACGGTCGTCTGCTTCGATCCCGCCGAGAATGTCCACCGCAACGGCATTCTCCACACCTCGACGGTTCCCGCTGCGATCTCGGCGCCGGCAGCGGACGCCGCGCGGCAATCGGCCGAGAAAATCCTTGCTGCATTGAACTATGTCGGCGTCATCGGCATCGAATTCTTCGTACTTGCCGATGGCGGACTGATCGCCAACGAGATGGCGCCGCGTGTCCACAACTCCGGTCACTGGACGGAAGCCGCCTGCGTCGTCAGCCAGTTCGAGCAGCATATCCGCGCCGTTGCCGGCCTGCCGCTCGGCAATGCCGAGCGCCATTCCGACTGCGTCATGCAGAACCTGATCGGCGATGATATCCTTGCCGTTCCCGACTGGCTGCGGCGCCCCGATACGCTGGTTCATCTCTATGGCAAGACCGAGTGGCGCCCCGGCCGCAAGATGGGCCATGTCACCACCCTGACGCCGAAATCGCCGGTTTTGGCCTGAGAAAACACCCCTGCGCCTTGGGAAAAACACCTTCATGTGGTTGACACGGAAAAGGTGACGGGGTATCTGCTCCCCACCTAAACAGCGCGCCCGATGGCGCGCTTTTGATTGTTAAAGATACGGGCGAATGTGAATTCCCCCATAGAGATCGCGGATCAGAAAAATGAAGATCAAGAATTCGCTCAAGTCGCTCAAGGCTCGTCACCGTGACAACCGTCTGGTTCGCCGCAAGGGCCGCATGTACATCATCAACAAGCTGAACCCGCGCTTCAAGGCTCGTCAGGGCTGATTTCGCGCGTCGGATCGCCCTGCGTATGAGTTTGCGCGGGCATATATATCCGGTGGGTCGCTGCGGTGATCACGTCAAATTTGTTTGATCTTCGGCGCTGGCGGGCTAATATGTCCGCCATGCGCTTTTTTGCTTTGACATCAGCGGCGCTGCCGCTCGCCCTCATCCTGTTCGCCTCCACCTTTCCGGCTACCGCCGCGGAGCAGCCGGCCGCCACGGCGAAAAAGGACGTCATCGTCGAGCAGGCGGATACTAACAATTCGCCGAAGCAGCACCTCGACCAGCTCTTCAGCCAATTGAAGCGTGAACGCGATCCCGAAAAGGCCAGCGGCATCGCCAATGAAATCCGCATGGAATGGAACGATTCCGGTAGCGCCACCGTCAATCTGCTGATGCAGTGGGCCGACAAGGCGATCGAGGAAAAGCGCAACCCCGCCGCCCTCGATTTCCTCGATGAGGCGATTGCGCTGAAGCCCGATTATGCCGAAAGCTGGAACCGCCGCGCCACGCTAAATTTCGTCATGGGCAATTATCGCAAGTCGATGTCCGATATCGAGCGTGTGCTCGATCTCGAGCCGCGCCATTTCGGTGCGCTCTCCGGCATGGCGGCGATCCTCAGCAATTCCGGCAACGACCAGCTGACCTTGAAGGCGTGGGAGCGTTTTCTCGATATCTATCCCGCCGAACGCACCGCCCAGGAACAGGCTAACACGCTTGCGGAAAAACTTGCCGGCAACCGCACCTGATTCCCGGCCGGCCATCTTGACGTTGGATCGTGGCGCACAATTTTAGAATAGAGAGGGAATGATGTGGCGGCTGTCAGCCTCCGGTCGTCCCCCAATTATCGCTCGTTGAGATCATGCTTGCAGAAGTTTCCGCTCTTCTCGCCCCACTCGCCGCCGCCATCGGTTACTCCACATATAAGGCGCGGCAATTCGAACACGCCTATCCGAATATCGGCGAACTGACGGATGTCGGCGGCTTCCGCATGAATGCCGTCCACGTCGAGCGTCCCGAAAATGCGGATCTGCCGGCGCTGGTCTTCATCCACGGCGCCAGCGGCAATCTGCTCGATCAGGTCGTCGCCTTTCGTGCCGCGCTCGAAGGCCGGGCGGAAATGCTGTTCGTCGATCGTCCCGGTCACGGCTATTCCGAACGCGGCGGCCCTGAGAACGCCGTCCCCTCCGGCCAGGCAGATGCAATCGCCAGGCTGATGGAGAAGCGTGGCATCGGGAAGGCGATCATCGTCGGCCATTCCTTCGGCGGCGCGATCACTGCCGCCTTCGGCCTGCGCCATCCTGACAAGACCGCCGGCTTGCTCTTCCTCGCGCCCGCCACCCATCCATGGCCGGGCGGCATCGACTGGTACTATCATGTGGCAACCGTGCCGATCGTCGGCTGGCTCTTCACTCACGCAATCGTTGTGCCGCTCGGGCTCAGCCGGCTGGAGCGCGGCACGCTGAATGTCTTCCGCCCCAACCCTCGCCCGGCCGACTACATCGAAAAAACCGGTCCGTCGCTGGTGCTGCGCCCCAGCGCCTTCCACAACAATGCCGCCGATTTCAAAAGACTGCTCGCCTATGTGAAGGAGCAGTCGCTGCTTTATTCGCAGATCACCGCGCCGACCGTCATCATAACGGGCGACCGCGACGAGATTGTCTGGGAACACCTGCATTCACGCGGCCTTGCCCGCGATATATCAGGCTCCGAGCTCATTACCGTTCGCGGCGTCGGCCACAAGCCGGATTATCTCGCAACCGATGTCGCCGTCGCCGCCATTGACAAGATATCAGGCAAGCCGCGCGACCTGCAGGCAATTGCCCGCAGAGCCGAGGAGAGGCTTGCCGCCGCCTCTCGCGATCAGAGGGCCGCAGCCGCGCTGGCGCCTGCTGCGCCGCGTGTCTTTTCAGACGCGCAAAATACGCTGTAGCACGTTGAAATGTATAACTATCCGGCCAAGGGCCGCATGTCCTTCGACCGACCTGACGCTGACCCAGCCGGCGAAGATAAGGATCATCGTCGATACACCGCTCGATAACGCCGACACACCGGAAACTCACCGAACTGCTGACGCTTTAGGTTTTGTTTTTACGCAGGTCGTTGTCGCAAGCCGCTGCACAGTTTTACGCGACATGATTTAAAGCCAACCCCTTGCATTGCCTCGGGCCCAGGCAGTCCCATATGTTTTTCCATCATTGTCCATAGGAGGGGAAATCATGGGCCGCCTGCATATCGGGACGATCTCCGTCATATCAGCATTGTCGCTGAGCGTGACCTCGGCTTTTGCCGCCTCGCCTGCACCCGTCGAAGCCGAGCACGGCATGGTCGTCACCGCCCAGCATCTGGCGACCGATGTCGGCGTCGAGGTGCTGAAAGGCGGCGGCAATGCTGTCGATGCGGCGGTCGCCGTCGGTTATGCGCTGGCGGTTGTCTATCCCTCGGCCGGCAATCTCGGCGGTGGCGGCTTCATGACCATCCGCCTGAAGGATGGCACCAAGACCTTCCTCGATTTCCGCGAACGCGCGCCGCTTGCCGCAACGAAGACGATGTATCTCGACGCCAAGGGCGATATCGTGCCGCGTGCCAGCCTCGACGGGTATCTTGCCGTAGGCGTGCCGGGCTCCGTCATGGGCTTCGAGACCGCGCGCGAGAAATACGGCACCAAGTCGCGCGAAGAACTGATCGCGCCGGCACTCCGCTTCGCCAAGGAAGGTTTCACGCTGGAACAGGGCGACGCGGCAAGTTTCGCCAGCAACGCCAAACGCCTCGCCAAGGATGAAGCCACGGCAAAGATCTTCCTGAAAGCGGATGGTAAACCCTATGCATCCGGCGAAAAACTCCAGCAGCCGGATCTTGCCGCAGTCCTTGCAGGCATTTCCGAAAAAGGTCCCGACGCCTTCTACAAGTCGGCACCCGCCGAGGCGATCGTCAAGGCGAGCCAGGCCAAGGGCGGCATCCTCGCCAAGGAGGATTTTGAGCAATATGCCGTGCGCGAGCTGAAGCCGATCGAGTGCAATTACCGCGGCTACGACATCATCTCCTCGCCGCCGCCGTCTTCCGGCGGCGTCATCATCTGCGAGATCCTCAACGTTCTGGAAGGATATCCGCTTTCCTATCTCGGCTATAACTCGGCCGAAACCGTGCACATCATGGTCGAGGCGATGCGCTATGCCTATGTCGACCGCAATGCTGCACTCGGCGATCCCGATTTCGTTGAGAACCCGATCACAAAGCTGCTCGATAAGAAGTATGCTTTGGAGATCGCCGCCAAGATCGACCCTTACAAGGCCGGCACCTCGGCGAACCTGAAGCCGCTCGGCGGCAAGGAAAGCACCGAGACCACGCATTATTCGATCATCGACGACGAGGGCAATGCGGTCGCCGTCACCTATACGCTGAATGGCTCCTTCGGTGCCGCGGTCGTAGCGCCCGGCACCGGTGTGCTGCTCAATAACGAGATGGACGACTTCACCTCCAAGCCCGGCGTGCCGAACCTCTACGGACTGGTGCAGGGCGAGGCCAATGCCATCGCCCCGAAGAAGACGCCGCTTTCCTCGATGAGCCCGACGATCGTCACCCGGGACGACAAGCCCTTCATGGTCATCGGCAGCCCCGGCGGCTCGCGCATCATCACCATCACGCTGGAGGCGATCCTCAATGTCGTCGATTTCGGCATGGATATCAGTCAGGCGGTCAATGCCCCGCGTCTCCACCACCAATGGCAGCCCGACAAGGTCTTTCTCGAACCTTATGCGCTTTCGCCGGATACGGAAAAGACGCTCGCCGCCATGGGCTACAGCTTCGACGGCGGCAACGACACGCCGCAATGGGGCCAGGCCGCCGGCATCCTCGTCGGCGGCAAGAGCCTTGCCGCCATCGCTAAGGGCGGCGGCGCCCGGTATAACGGCGCCATGGACAGCCGCGCAACGGAAGGGTCTGCAAGCGGCTACTGACGCTTCGGGATCGCCTGATCAAACGGTCGGCGGAAGCGCAACGCGGCTCGAGAAGCAGCGGTGGCACCATTCATGTCACCGTGACAAAGTCGCCGTTCACAATTGGCCTGCCGCGCCCTATGCATGGGCGAACCCGCAAGCAGAAAGATTCCCGAATGGCCAGCATTGAAATGATTGTCGCAGCCCGCGCCCGTCTGCGCGGTCATGCAAGGCGCACGCCGCTTCTCTCCTCTCCTTTTTTGAATGAGATTGCCGGCCGGCGTCTGTTCGTGAAAGCGGAATGTCTGCAGCATTCCGGCTCGTTCAAGTTTCGCGGCGGCTGGTCGGCCGTCTCCGGCCTCGATGCTGCGGTGCGTTCGAAGGGCGTCATCGCCTTCTCCTCCGGCAACCACGCCCAGGGCGTTGCGCTTGCGGCCAAGCTGCACAATATCCCCTCCGTCATCATCATGCCGAGCGATGCGCCGAAGCTGAAGATTGCCAACACCCGCGCCTTCGGCGCCGAAGTGGTGCTCTACGACCGCGTCAATGAGGATCGCGACGAGATCGGCGCCAGGCTTTCGGCCGAGCGCGGCCTGACGCTGATCAAGCCCTTCGACGAACCGCTGGTCATCGCCGGTCAGGGCACGACCGGTCTCGAAATCTCCGAACAGGCGGAAGAGGAAGGCGTGACATCAGCCGAAGTTCTCGTTCCCTGCGGCGGCGGCGGATTGACCTCAGGCATTGCGCTCGCCCTCGAAGCGAGCGCCCCCGGCTTTCGCGTCCGCCCCTGCGAGCCCAAGGATTTCGACGACACCACCCGCTCGCTCGCCTCCGGCAAGATCGAACGCAACACGTCGGTATCAGGCTCGATCTGCGATGCAATCGTCACGCCGCAACCCGGCAATATCACTTTCCCGATCCTCAAGCGTCTCGCCGGCGCCGGCATCGTCGTCACCGACGAGGAGGCACTGCACGCCATGGCGCTCGCCTTCACACGGCTGAAGATCGTCGTCGAGCCCGGCGGCGCCGTGGCGCTTGCCGCCGCCCTCTTCCATGGCGACGCCCTGGAAAGCGACACGATCGTCGCCGTCACCTCGGGCGGCAATGTCGATGCCGATATCTTCGCCATGGCTCTGGAACGGTTCGGCTAAATATCGTTGCAAATGAACGCCGTTGACCATCCGCAGCAGTAGCAGCGGATGGTTTCTATCTTTTAAGGTCAGGCGATCTTGTAGCGTTTCGCCGGCACGCTGCGAGACAGGTTCGGCATCAGCGCCTCGCGCGCCTGCTCATAGGCGGCAAGCAGACCGGCATCCTCGAGCGACGGAATGGTCGCGAATTCGCCCTGCCCGAGGCCTGCGAGCGACGCATCGACCATATCCTCCGCCGACATTACGATCTCATTGGGCAGGTGTTCGACTGGCGTGCCGGCAATGCCCCAGAATTCCGTTGCCGTGGCACCGGGCAGAACTGCCTGGATGCGAATGTTCTTCTCCGCCAGCTCATGCTTCAGCGATTGGCTGAAGGCGAGCACGAAGGCTTTCGTACCGCCATAAACGCCGTTCAAGAGTTCCGGTGCGATCGCGACAATAGACGCAATGTTGATGATCGTACCGCCGCCACGCGCAACGAAGCCAGGAACAGCGGCATAGGTCAGCCGCATCAGCGCCGTGACGTTGAGTTCGATCATTTCCTGCATCTTGTCGACATCGGCGGCAAGCAGCGGCGCCGTCCCGCCGAAACCGGCATTGTTGACGAGAAGTGTGATGCTCCGATCTTCCTTCAGCACGCGTTCGACGCGAGCTAGGCCGGCCCTGTTGCCGAGATCGGCGACGACAGTCTCGACGGTCCGTCCGGTCTCATCACTCAACCGACTTGCCAGCGCCTGCAGCCGCTCGCCGTTGCGGGCGACGATGATGAGATCGTAACCCTGCTTCGCCAGCCTATGGGCATAGATCGCGCCGATGCCCGAGGATGCGCCGGTTACCAGAGCCGTGCCCTTATGTTCCTGTGTCATGATCCGTCTCCATGAATACGCCGGCCCGATGCCCTGCGCTTGAGGAGAGTTTTACGTCCGATTGCGAATGTCTCAAATGTCATATATACCACCTTTCAGGACATAATCATTTCAGGACGCGATGGTCATGCAGCACGTCGGCTTTCTTCTCTATCCCGGCTTCCAGATCATGAGCCTGGCTGCCGTCTCGGCCTTCGAGTTCGCCAATATCGAACTCGAGGAAAAGGTTTACGAGGTCCACTATCTCTCCGAACATGGCGGGCCAATTGCCAACTCGCTTGGCATGGCGATGGAGACGGAGGCCTTTGGGGACCTAGCCCTCGACACGCTGATCGTGGCGGGAGCGCCCGGCATCAGACTGCCGAATGCGGCGGAAACCGACTTCGTCCGCGCCGCCTTGCCCGCCACACGTCGCCTGGCCTCGATCTGCACCGGCGCCTTCTTTCTTGCCGAAGCCGGCATCCTTGACGGACGCCGCGCAACGACGCACTGGTATGTCTCGCGCGAACTGCAAAGCCGCTATCCCAAAATAAAGATGGAGGAAGACCGGATCTTCATCATCGACGGTTCCGTCTGGACGTCCGCCGGCATGACGGCCGGTCTCGATCTGGCTTTGGCGATGGTCGAGAAGGATCAAGGTATTGAAGTGGCGCGCGCCGTTGCCCGCATGCTTGTCGTCTATCACCGCCGCGCCGGTGGCCAGTCACAATTTTCCGCCCTTCTGGAACTGGAGCCCAAATCGGACCGCATCCAGAAGGCGCTCGCCCACGCCCGCAGCAATCTGAAATCGGCGCTTTCAGTCGAGGAGTTGGCGGAAGCGGCCCATCTTAGCCCCCGCCAGTTCAGCCGCGCCTTCCGCGCTGAAACCGGCCAATCGCCGGCCAAGGCCGTCGAGAACCTGCGGTTGGAAGCGGCCCGGCTGATGATGGAGCAGGGCCGCCACCCGATCGATGTCGTTGCCCGCGAAACAGGCTTTGCCGATCGCGAGCGCATGCGCCGCGCCTTTCTTCGCGCTTTCGGCCAGCCGCCGCAGGCAATTCGGCGCGCCGCCCTGCAGGAGCTGCAGATGTGATACATCCAGCCTGCGACGGCAGGACGCATCCTGTTCTCGTTACCGCTCTTGAAGCGCCCGGCGGATCGCCGTCTCGACCGGCGAATAGGCGCCGTCCTCCCGTTCGAGCCGAAGTGGTTCGGAAGGTGCAAGGCCCGGCTGCGCCATGAAACGGGGCTGCTTGCCGCGGTGCATCTGCGCTGCATGGATGAGGAACGGATGGCACAGATAGACCGTGCCAGCCCGTCCTGTCGCCAACGCCAGCGGCCGCTCCTCCCCGACACGCTCCAGCCAGAGGTGGGCCATCCCTGCATCGCCCGCCGGTTCAAGAAGGCGGGCGATATCCTTGTGCGATCCGACGCGGATCCGGGTCGGCGCGTCCTCCTCCCCGACATCTGAGAACAGGAAGAGCATCAGCAGCGCCCGGCCGCGCGAGGTGATGTTCACCCGCCAGGCGGAAAAGTCCCGCTGCTCATCCGGATTGGAATCCTCGCCGGGAAAGCTGAGGTCGACATGCCATCCGGCATCGCCTGGATCATCGCGATGGGGAAAGCGCACCGGGAAACTGCCAAGCCCATTGCGCGGCACCCAGCGTCCTTTGCCGACGAGCTGGTCGAAGGCCGAATGCAATACCTGCATGTTGACGGCTTTCTCGAAAGGCCCGCCGCCATAACCGGCAAGCCGCACGACGGGCTGCGTCCACGTCCTTGGATCATCCGCATCGAAAGGAATATCGCGCCACATGATGGCACGAGCTTCCATGGCCAATTCGCGGGGAAAAGCGTCGTCGATCCTGACGAAACCGTCATCGATGAATCGCTCGATCTGCGCGGCACTCAGTGCCGGCGGGTAAACATCTGCTGTCATGAAAAATCTCTCTATCGCCAAACCTGCTGGCTCTTTCCTTGGCCAGATGCAGGGTGGTTACAGTTCACGGCAACGCACAGCCACGAAGGCTGTCAGCGGCCGCATCTTCTGATGCCCGAAGGCAGAGCCCTTAGAGGCTCAAGAAGAAGACCGAAGCGATATTGAGGGTGAACATCTTCATAGCAGTTCGAGGCTACAGGCTTGCGCCCGAGGGGTCAATCCGGAGATGTCAAGCCGACACCTCGCGCAGCGCGCCATGCACCGACTGAAGCACGAGCTCGGCAAGCCGGGCGGCAGCCGGCTGCGGTTCGGCTTCCGCCCGATGCAGGACCAGACCGAGCTTCGGCAAATCCGGCAGGCCGATCGTCTCCGGCGCCAGCGGCCGGACCTTCGCCGGCAGGCCGATCGGCGTGCGGATGGTGAGGCCGAGGCCTGCCGCTGTCGCGGCCCAGAGACCGCCGAGACTGGGACTGACGAAGGCGAGCCGCCAGGAAATGCCCGCCTCATCAAGTGCCTTGGTCGCTGCATTCCTCAGCAGGCACGGCGCCTCCAGCGAAGCGAGTGGTATCGGCTCGCCGCTTACGGCTTGCCAGCACGGCTGCCCCTCGGCAGGTCCGATCCAGCGCATCGGCACTTCGCCGACCCGCTCGCAATGCGCCGTCAGCGTGCCATCGCTCCAGGCAAGCGCCAGATCAAGCTTGCCCGAAGTGACGCGCTCGAGCAGCTCGGCATTGCGCACCACCCGCGCTTCAATGCGGACCTTCGGATGAGCGCGCGCAAAGCGGCCGAGCACATCAGGCAGCAGGCTCTCACCGAAATCCTCCTGCAGGCCGAGCCGCACCCAGCCTTCCAGCTCGACGCTGTTGACGGCTGCTGCCGCCTCGTCGTTGAGTTCCAGCAGCCGCCTGGCATAACCGAGCATCGTCTCGCCGGCATCGGTCAACGCCAGCCCGCGCCCCGCCTTGCGGAAGATCGGCGTACCCGCCTGCTCCTCCAGCTTCTTCAGCTGCGCGCTGACTGCAGAGGTCGAACGGCCGAGCCGCGCGGCCGCCTTGGCGAAATTGCCAAGCTCCATGCCGGTCGAAAAGGTTCGAAGCACGTCGAGATCGAAGATCGTCCGTCGCATTGAATTATCCCGATTTTCAGGACCGTTTATCCATAAAATTCTGATTTTCAGCATCATCGTGCCGTGCGATGGTTCTGCTGTCAAGGCCGACCGCGGTCTGAACCATGGAGATCCCGATGCCCTTCGTTCGCATTTCCCTTCACAAAGGCAAGTCGCCGGACTACCTCATGGCACTGGCCGACAGCATCCAGCGCGCCCTAGTCGAGACCTTCGACGTGCCCGAAAACGACCGCTTCCAGGCCATTCATCAGCATGACGGGAACGAATTGATCTTCGACCGCAGCTATCTCGCCGGCCCGCGCTCGGACGACTTCGTCTATATCTCGATCACGATCGGCAGGCCTCGCACCGTCGAGATGAAGGCGGCGCTCTATCGGCGGCTCGCCGATCTCTTGGCGCAGTCACCGGGCCTCCGGCCCGAGGACGTGATGATCGTCATCAGCACCAGTACACCGGAAGACTGGTCCTTCGGCAATGGCATTGCCCAGATGACCGACCCCGACTGGCGGCTTCGTGCAATCGGAGATCGGCAATGATTGCCATGCAGTACAGCTTCACCCTGCCAGCCGATTACGACATGTCGATCATCGGCCGCCGCATCCGCGACAAGGGACCGTTGCTCGACGGCTTTCCCAATCTCGGTTTCAAGGCCTATCTCAAAGCGCGCAAAAGTGAATTTGGCAGTCGCGAAAACCTCTACGCGCCCTTCTACCTCTGGCAGACGCCGGAAGGGGTAAGCGACTTCCTTTGCGGTCCTGGGTTTGAGGCGTTAACAGGCGCCTTCGGCTGGCCGCAGGTCAAAACCTGGATCGTCTGGCAGGCCGAAATCTCGCCTGATATCGCCGCAGCCAAGTTCGCCACCTGTGATATCCAGCAGACGGAATCCTATGCGCCGCTCATCGATCTCCGCGGGGCCAACAGCGCGGAGGCCGATGCAGATATGGCAACAGGCGCGCTCGCCTCCGTCTCCGGCTTCGAACCGACGACATGGACGCGAATACGCTTCAAGCTATGGCGCGAGGTTCCGGAAATCGGCGAGCATACGCGGGCCTATCGCGTCGGTCACCTATCCCTGGCTCGCCCCTGAACTCAGACGGTTGCCCGACGATAAAATGCCAGCGAGCCGGCAAGCGCCAGCAGCGCGCCACCGCAGGCCCGCTCCAGCCACATGGCGCCGGAGGTTTTGAGGAAACGCACGGCCTGCGAACCGAAGAAGGCGTAGCCGAACATGATGAGGAAATCGAGCGCGGCAAAGACCAGCGCGAGCAACGTGTATTGCGTTACCTGCGACAGGGTCGGGTCGATGAACTGTGGCAGGAAGGCTGAGAAGAACAGGTAGCCCTTCGGATTGGTCGCCGCGACCATGAAGCTCTTCAGCCCGATCGAGAAGGGCGAAGTCGCGCCCGCAGGCGCTCCAGACTTCAACGCCGCATCGATCGTGCCCTTCGAGCGCAGCAACATGATGCCGAGAAAAGCGAGATAGGCGGCACCCGCCCATTTCAGCATCGAGAACCAGAATTCCGATGCAGCGAGCAGCGCACCGAGCCCGATCGCGACGGCGCCGATCAGCACGAAATCGGACAGCACCGCGCCGATCATGCCAGCAACTGCCCGGCGCAGGCCATGCCGAGAACCGTTGGTCAGCGCCAACAACACGGTTGGCCCGGGCGTCGCGATGCCGACAAAAGAAACGGCTGCAAAAGCCAGAAGCGTGACGATATCCATGATGCTCCTCCGAACCCGGAGCATGTCCAGCTCCAGGGAGCGAAACTTGCATGCGTCGCCAAGCTTGGCAATGCAAGTCCGTCAACGAAAAAGCCCGCCGCCTCTTCACGCAGCGGACTTTCGAAGGCATGCGATTGGATCAGACGCCGCTCTGGCCGTCGGAGCCGATATAGGCGATGCGGATCATGTTGGTGGCGCCGGGCGTGCCGAGCGGCACACCGGCTGAGATGATGATGCGGTCGCCCGGCTTGCCGAAGCCTTCGTCGGCGACGATGCGGCAGGCGCGGTTGACCATGTCGTCGAGATCGGTCGCGTCATGGGTGACGACGCAATGCAGGCCCCAGACGACGGCAAGACGGCGCGCCGTCTTGATGATCGGCGACAGCGCCAGAATCGGCACTTGCGGACGCTCGCGTGAGGCACGAAGGCCTGTCGTGCCCGACGAGGTGTAACAAACGATAGCCGATAGCTTCAGCGTTTCGGCGATCTGACGGGCGGCAAGCGAAATCGCATCGGCACCGGTCGCTTCCGGCTGGGCACGCTGGGCATAGATGATGCCGGGATAATGCGGCTCGCGCTCGATGGCGGTGGCAATCGACGCCATCGTCGCGACGGCTTCGACGGGATAGTCGCCCGAGGCCGATTCGGCCGAGAGCATGACGGCATCCGCACCTTCGAAGACGGCGGTCGCGACGTCGGAAACTTCGGCGCGTGTTGGCACCGGCGCGGAGATCATCGATTCCAGCATCTGCGTGGCAACGACCACCGGCTTGCCCGAACGGCGGCAGGCGCGGATCAGCTGCTTCTGGATGCCGGGAACCGATTCGAGCGGCATTTCGACGCCGAGATCGCCACGGGCGACCATCAATGCGTCGGACAGTTCGATGATTTCCTCGATGCGCTCGAGAGCCTGCGGTTTTTCGATCTTCGACATCAGGCCGACGCGGCCACGGGCGATCTTGCGCACTTCGGCAAGGTCGTCGGGACGCTGGACGAAGGAAAGCGCCACCCAGTCGACATCGTCGGTGGCAAGCACGGCGTCGAGGTCGGCGCGGTCCTTGTCCGTCAGCGCGCCGACGCCGAGCAGCGTGTCGGGAAGGCTGACGCCCTTGCGGTCGGAGATGCGCGTGCCTGAAATAACAGTCGTGACGATGCTCTTGCCGTCGCATTTTTCTGCGCGCAGCGCGAGCTTGCCGTCGTCGATCAGCAGACGATGGCCGGGCTGCACCGACTCCAGGATCTCGGGGTGCGGCAGATAGACGCGGTTCTGGTCGCCGAGGGCTTCGTTGTTGTCGAGCGTGAAGGTCTGGCCGGGCTTCAGATCCACCTTGCCGTCGACGAACTTGCCGACACGCAGTTTCGGTCCCTGCAGGTCGGCGAGAATGCCGATCGGCCGGCCGGAGCGCGCCTCGACCGAGCGGATACGCTGGATGAGCATACGCATCATGTCGTGACTCGCATGGCTCATATTGATGCGGAAGACATCGGCCCCAGCCTGGTGCAGCTTCTCGATCATCGATTCCTCGGAGGAGGCTGGCCCGAGGGTGGCGAGGATTTTAACTTTGCGATTACGCTTCATCAATTCTGGCTTTCTTGCGTCCCTGGGGTGTCGGAGAGTTGAACCATCCAGCTACCCTGGCGGCCCGTATCATATTCCTTGAATCCCATCTTCTGGTAACCGCGGGCATAACAATCCTGCACACCCGAGATCTTGAATTCATTTTCCGCCACGCACATCTGCACGTCACCCGTCCATCGTCCTCCCCGGGCGGCGTCCTCTGCGTAGAGGTAATAATAACGCGACTGCAATTCTCCCTCGATCAGCGTGGCGCAGGTCGTTGCCGGCACCTGCCACCAGCCCTCCGTCACCCAGCCATCCTTGGCCCGGTATCCGATCGCAACGCCGACGAGATTCTGTGTTCCGTTGCAGACGCGAAAATCGGCGCGTGCGGCATCTGCGATGAAAAACGGCATGGCGGCTGCAAGAGCGAACAGAGCGAGACGGACCAGAGGTCTGGACCGCGTGAGGAAACTTGGCGCGGCTTGGATCAACACGGCTCCCAAATAGCTCCACGGTTATTCGTATCCGTGTCTTCTTGCGCCGCCGTCAACCGAAAGTCAACGCAATGCTAATCGATTATATTTCCTTTCATAACCACCGTCGAGGGTCCGACTTAACCTCTCCCCACCCTGCCGCGCTTGAACCTGCCGCAGGTGCATGCGATCACTGCGCCCGACGGCGCAATGACGAACGGCAATTCCCTGATGGACGACTTCCAATCCTTCGAAATCCTATCCGGCAAACATGACAAAGGCATGGTGATCCTCGCAGATCACGCGATGAACCGCCTTCCCGCGCGATATGGCCGGCTCGGACTGCCCGACGCGGCCTTCGCCCGCCACATCGCCTATGACATCGGCATCGAGGGCCTGACGCGGCAGCTTTCGGAAAAACTCGGCGTTCCCGCCGTGCTCGGTGGCTTTTCGCGTCTGCTGATCGATCCCAATCGCGGTGAAGACGATCCGACACTGATCATGAAGATCTCCGACGGCGCCGTCATATCAGGCAATCATCCGATCACGCCGCAGGAATGGAACTACCGGATCGAAACCTTCCATCGCCCCTATCACGACGCTGTCGCCGCAACGATCGACAGCGTGGCGAATGCCACCGGCAAGGCACCGCTGGTGCTATCGCTGCACTCCTTCACGCCAGCCTGGAAAGGCATCCCCCGTCCCTGGCATGCTGCCGTGCTCTGGGATAGCGACCATCGCGCCGTCGGCCCGCTGCTCGATATGCTGCGCGCCGATCCCGATCTCGCCGTTGGCGACAACGAACCCTATGACGGCGCGCTGAAGGGCGATACCATGTACCGCCATTGCATGATCACCGGCATTCCGCATGCGCTGCTTGAGGTGCGGCAGGACCTGATCGGAGACGAGACCGGCATATCGGCATGGGCCGAACGCCTGGCGCCGATCTTTGCGGCGATGAATGCCGATCCCGCCTTGCACGAATACGATGTCCGCCTGTCGCGCACCGGCCCCTATTGAACGAAGGCTACACTTAACGAGAGGAAAGCGAGATGACCGCGCTCAGCAAGGAACAACAAACCGAATTCGAAGCTGCCGCCTTCCGCCGCCTCGTCGCACATCTTCGCGAACGCAGCGACGTTCAGAACATCGATCTAATGAATCTGGCCGGCTTCTGCCGCAACTGCCTGTCGAACTGGTATCGGGAAGCCGCCGAGGCAGAAGGTGTCCCGGTGACCAGAGACGAATCGCGCGAGATGGTCTATGGCATGCCCTATGAGGACTGGAAGAATCTTCACCAGAACGAGGCCTCGCCTGTGCAAAAGGCTGCTTTTGACCTGAACAATCCACACAAATAACCTGCCCGGCCGCGAACAGGCTTGACCGTGGCGCCGCTTCGCGGCAGTCACTGGCATCCAAAATTGATCACCGAAAAATCAGGAGAACACGATGTCTGATGCTCATGGCGTCGCCCGCGATCAGCTTCGCGCTTTCATCGAGCGCATTGAACGGCTGGAAGAAGAAAAGAAGACCATCGCCGACGACATCAAGGACGTCTATGGCGAAGCCAAGGGAATGGGCTTCGATACCAAGATTCTGAAGAAGGTCGTGGCGCTGCGCAAGAAGGACGAGCAGGAACGCATGGAAGAGGAAGCAATCCTCGACACCTACCTGCTCGCGCTCGGCATGATCGAGTCGCCGCCGGAAGGCTGATCCTTCCGGCATATTACCGATGTCGACAAGCCGCCGGCCTCCCGGCGGCTTTTCTTTTGCGGTGGAAACAACTGCCTAAACAGCCAGCTTGCCGGATCGAAATAAAAAAGAAAAACCGCCGGATCGCTCCGGCGGTTTTCGACTTTTCCTCGATTGGCAGGCTCAGTTCGTGTTGAACTTGCGCACTTCCATGAAGTTCACAGCCGTGCCGCTGAAGCGGGCCGGGTCGACCGAAGCGGTCTTGACGTTGAAGCCCTCGGCATAGACGGCGATCGGCTGGGCACGCATCGTCTGGCTGACGAACCGCGGCGCCTTGACCTGCTTGGAGGCCATTTCGAGGCGGGCATTGGTGAGCGCCCACTGCGAGATCATCTTTTCCGTCAGCTTCGGTTCGGTGCGCACCGTTGTACGGCTGGCACCCGCTGCCGCGGCTTCCTTATGCGTCGGGCGACCACCCTTGGCAGGAAGCCCCTGCGCCACGGCGCTTTCGGCAGCCGGTTCGTCGAAGCCGTCGCCAAAGCTTGCCGATTTGGTCATCGGCGCCAATGCGGCGAGTTCGAGCGGCGGCTTTGCGGCAGGCGCCTTTTGCGTCATCGCGGCTTTGATCGCCTGCTCGACCGTCTGCGGCGGCGCATTCGACGCGATCTGGCTTTCCTCTTCGTTTCGCTGCTGGTCGAGCGCATCGGCAAGGGCAGGAGACAGCGCGTCCTGATCGGCTTCGTCGGCCTCTGCTTCCGGATCGGCATCGGCCGCGGCAAGAAGGTTCTCGGCAACCGCGGGGCGTTCGATCGGCGTCGGAACCGGCAGCGCATTCGCGCCCGTCAGCATGGGATCGGCCAATGCAACCTGGGCATCGCCAGGCACGCGGCGCTGGCCGAGAAGCGAGGGAACCGGAATGCTGTAGGCGCTGAGATCGGCGAATTGCTGCGGCTGGGCCTGATCGGCCGGAAGGGCCGCCGCAAGAGCCTGTTGTGCGGCATTACCCGAAGGCGGGGCGACGAGCGCGCTCGCCACTTCGCTGCCCGTCGGCTGGTTGCTGAATGCCGGGCGAACCTGCGGCACCGGCGCGTTCAGATCGGCGACTTCGGTCTGCTGCGGCTCGGCAGGAGCGGGCTCGGCCTTCGGCGGCGTCGCCTTGGCGACGGCGACAGGCGTGGAATCGTCCGACTCGTCTTCCTGCTCGTCCGCTCCGCCGCCAAAGAGCGCGGCAAACAGCGTCTTGTGCTTCGGCGCCGATTCGGAAGCGCTGGCGATCTGGATCTGCGGGCCGCTGCCGCGGCGCTTATAGTCGGCCATCGCTTGCTGGTAGCCCGGCAATGGCTTGCCATCGGCCGGAATATGGATGGTGTTGCCGTTGGGGAAAAGCCTGACGAGTTCGTCGCGGCTCATGCGCGGCCAGGCGCGAACGCCGCCGACATCCATATGCACGAAGGGCGAGCCCGATTTCGGATAGAAGCCGACGCCGCCGACCTGCATCTTCATGCCGATGGCGCGCAGCGTCGCCAGTTTGACGTCGGGAATGAAGAAATCCATCGCCTTGCCGAGCATATGCTGGCTCTTTTCGGCGACGCCGGATTTGCGCGAGCGGCCACGCAGCATCTCGTTGGTCCCCGGCGAACGGAAACCGCAGACGACGTTGATGTAATCCCTCGAACCGCTCTGGCGATAGACTTCCCAGATCAGGTCGAACAGGCGCGGGTCCATCTTCGTCGGCTGGTTCTTGCGCCAGTCGCGCAGGAAGCGGTTCAGCTGCTCCAGACCCTTGGGGTCGAACTTGCCGTTCCGCTTGTAGGTGATGACGGCTTTTTCGCCGGTATGAATGAAATAAAGCTTAAGGCTGCGGGTGTCGCCCGCTGCCTGCGAAGGCGTACCAACGAATACCGGTGAGGAAACCGCGAGCGCAAGAAGGGCGGCCGCTACCGTCCTTATTGCCTTTCCGCAAATGTCGGCGCACAACAAACGCCAGCTCAAGCGCGAAGGCTTGGAATTCCCATTCAGATTCGGCAACTCGATCCCCGTCAGACAGACAATGTCCCGTACTGTCTCAGATGACTGTCAAATGCGGTCACACGATGGCAAAAATGCCACACATGATCAACCTTTTCTTTACATAGTGAACGCGCCACTAACAAGTGGTTTATGACTAGTAACAAAACGTGGTTGCCTTAATCTTAATGAAAAGCGCTTAAGCCGCATCTTTCTGGGGATTGTCAGGATCTATGCCGTAGTCCTTGAGCTTGCGATAAAGTGTGGATCGGCCGATGCCGAGCTTGCGCGCCACTTGACTCATCTGCCCGCGGTAGAATTTGAGCGCGAATCGGATGAGCTCCTCCTCGACATCGGCAAGCCTACGCACGTCTCCGGCAGGATTGACGCTGGCGATGGCGTTTTCAGGGGCCTCGGACAGCCGGTGGTGGTGCACCTCGCCTGAGATCGACGCCCTGAAGTCCTCGCCATAGCCGCTGTCGGGATCGAGGCCGGTATTGTCGGCAACGAGCGCCAGGTGATCCACCACGTCATATTCCGGAAGCTGGGCGGCGATCTGCGGGAAATCCGCTTCGGTCAACTCCGGCCCTTCGGCCAAGACGACCGCGCGGAAGATCGCGTTTTCGAGCTGGCGGATGTTGCCCGGCCAGTCATAGGCCGTCAGCAAAGCCAGCGTGCCGGCATTCACCGTCATGCGGCGGCCGTTCTTCTGCTCGCTGGAGAAGCGGTCAGCAAAGACGCGCACCAGATGCGGAATGTCTTCCTTACGTTTGCGCAGCGCCGGAATGGTGATCGGGAAGACGTTGAGGCGATAATAGAGATCCTCGCGGAAATGGCCGTTCTTGACCTCCTCGATCAGATCCTTGTTGGTCGCCGAGATCAGTCGGACATTGACCTTGTGCGCGGTGCGCGCACCGACGGTCTCGATCTCGCCCTGCTGCACGGCACGCAGAAGCTTCACCTGCACCTCAAGCGGCAGGTCACCGATCTCGTCGAGAAAGATGGTGCCGCCATCGGCTTCCATGAATTTGCCGATATGGCGCTCGGTCGCGCCGGTAAACGCGCCCTTCTCGTGACCGAAGAGAATGCTTTCGACCAGATTATGCGGGATTGCCCCGCAATTGACCGTGACGAAGGGCTTGTTCGAGCGGTCGCCGCCGGACTGGATGGCGCGCGCCACCAGCTCCTTGCCGACGCCGGATTCGCCTTCGAGCACGACGGGAATGTTGGACTGAGCCGCCCGCTGGGCGAGATCGATGACACGGAGCATCGCCGGGCTTGCCGAGACGATGTCGTCGAAACCGACCGAGCCTGAGCGCGACCGGCGTCCGGCCCGCGCCTTCACCTCGCGCTGGTCGAGCTTCATCGCGTTCGAGATGGAAGTGGCGATGCGTTCGGGCGAGACCGGCTTGACGACGAAATCGAAGGCGCCGGCGCGCATCGCCTGCACCACCGTTTCGATGCCGCCCTGCCCCGTCTGCACGATGACGGGGATCTGCGTGCCGAATTCGTGAAGCGCATCGAGGAATTCGAGGCCGGTCATCTCCGGCATCATCAAGTCGAGCACGATGACGTTGAAAAGGCCGCTGTCGCGTTTGACCATTTCCAGGCCGATGCGGCCGTTTTCCGCCTGGTGCACGACATGGCCGTGACGCTCGATTGCGTTCTTGAGCAGGCGGCGCTGCACGGGGTCGTCTTCGACCACGAGGATCTGCCCTGCTCCCTTGAGCTCATTGTAACCGGTCATTGTCGCCTCACTTCATGCGAAACCATAAAGCGCACTCTGACAGCAAGGCTTGAACATCCAGTTTTGAGAAACAATTGCATTTTAACGATTGCCACGCGTCGTTTTCGTGCCGAAGCGAGGCCTTTCATGCGCCGAAAGCCCCTTGATGCCGGACCTTCCCGCGCTTACAGCGCCGCCGTCTTTTCAGACGCGCAAAGGACGCTGTAACACTTTGAACCTACGCATCGTGCTTTCCGAAAATCGATTCCGATTTTCGGGCCGATGCGGTAGACAATCAGACCTGTTATGAAAGTGGAGAGGAATTGCGCCCATGAAAATCAAGCTCCCGCACGCCGGCCTTCTTTTATCGGCAGCAGCGCCAGCCGGAGCCGCCGACCCGGCGCTCGGCGAGCTGCCGGTCTGGAAGCTGCAGGATCTTTATCCCTCCGCCACCTCCACCGCCTTCGTCGCCGACATGGAAAAGGCCGGCAAGGCAGCGATCGCCTTTGAAGAAAAGTGGAAGGGCACACTCACTGAGGCGGCGGCGAAGACCGGCGCTGAGGGCATCGGCGCGGCGCTGAAGGAATATGAGGCGCTAGACGACATCATCGGCCGTCTCGGCTCCTTCGCCGGCCTCACTTATTTCTCCGACACCACCAATCCGACAAACGGCAAGCTCTACGGCGACGTACAGACCAAGATCACCGAATTTTCCGGCCATCTCCTGTTCTTTGCGCTGGAACTGAACCGCATCGACGACGCGGTGCTCGACGCCTGCATGGCGAATGATCCCGCCGCCGGACATTATCGCCCTTGGCTGCTCGACCTCCGGAAGGACAAGCCCTATCAGCTCGACGACAAGTTGGAACAGCTATTCCTCGAGAAGTCGATGACATCGGCCGCGGCCTTCAACCGCCTCTTCGACGAAACCATGGCGGAACTTCGCTACGACATCGATGGCGAGAAAGTGCCGCTCGAAGTCGCGCTGAACAAGCTGCAGGAAAAGGATCCGGAAGTGCGCCGCAAGGCAGCCATGGCGCTCGCCGAAACCTTCAAGGCGAATATCCGCACCTTCACGCTGATCACCAACACGCTTGCCAAGGATAAGGAGATCGCCGACCGCTGGCGCGGCTTCGAAGACATCGCCGACAGCCGCCACCTGGCAAACCGCGTCGAGCGCGAGGTCGTCGATGCGCTGGCCGCAGCCGTCCGCGAAGCCTATCCCCGCCTTTCGCATCGCTATTACAAGATGAAGGCGAAATGGCTCGGCATGGAGCAGATGAATTTCTGGGACCGCAACGCGCCGCTTCCGGAAACCTCCAGCGCCATCATCTCCTGGCCGGAGGCGAAGGACACTGTGCTTTCGGCCTATGGCAATTTTGCCCCGGAGATGGCTGCTATCGCCAGGCGGTTCTTCGACGAACAGTGGATCGATGCTCCGGTTCGTGTCGGCAAGGCGCCAGGTGCCTTCGCCCATCCGACGGTTCCCTCGGCCCATCCCTATGTGCTCGTCAATTATATGGGCAAGCCGCGCGATGTAATGACGCTTGCCCATGAACTCGGGCACGGCGTGCATCAGGTTCTCGCCGGTGCGCAAGGGGCACTGATGTGCCAGACGCCGCTGACGCTTGCCGAAACCGCCTCCGTCTTCGGCGAGATGCTGACCTTCCGCGCGCTTCTGCAAAAGACCACCGATACGCGCGAGCGCAAGGCGATGCTCGCCCAGAAGGTCGAGGACATGATCAACACGGTCGTGCGCCAGATCGCCTTCTACGAATTCGAGCGCAAGCTGCACACCGCCCGCAAGGCTGGCGAACTCACAGCTGACGACATCGGCGAACTCTGGCTCTCCGTCCAGTCGGAAAGCCTTGGGCCGGCGATCAGCATTTCCGAGGGATACGAGACCTACTGGGCCTATATTCCTCACTTTATTCACTCGCCCTTCTATGTCTACGCCTATGCCTTCGGCGATTGCCTGGTGAATTCCCTCTATGCCGTCTACCAGAAGGCGGAGAAGGGCTTTCAGGAGAAGTATTTCGAACTGCTGAGGGCTGGCGGCACCAAGCATCACTCGGAACTGCTGAAGCCTTTCGGCCTCGACGCCACCGATCCGTCGTTCTGGAGCCAGGGCCTGGCGATGATCGAAGGGCTGATCGACGAACTGGAAGCGTTGGATAGAGCGGCCTGATCAGCCCTGTCCCCACGCTAAACCTCTTCCCGCAAGCGGGAAGAGGCGCCAGCAGGCGGACGAGGGATCGCGCTCCAAGAAAAAGACGCCGCCGATGGCCGAAACCCAACCCACTATTCTCTTCCGCGACGACGTGACCGGACAGGTGATGCTCTTTGCCGAACCGGCCGAGATCATCGTTGCCAGGACGCGCGCCGAGTTCTTTGCAGGCCTTGCCCGGATGGAGCAGGCCAAGGCAGCAGGCAAATGGCTTGCCGGCTACATGGCCTATGAGGCCGGATACCTCTTCGAGGAAAAACTTGCTCCCTTCGCCGGGGAACATCGCGAGACCCCACTCATCTGTTTCGGCGTGTTCGACGCTCCGCAGGCCGATACGCATCCGTTTGCCCAGCCAAAACAGCGCCTCGAAAACGAGGAATTCCTCACTGCTCCGAAAGCTGCCTGGGATTTCCCTATATATAAAGAGCGCTTCGACCGTCTTCACCGGCACCTGCGGCTCGGGGACGCCTATCAGGCAAATCTCACCATGCCGGTCGAGGCTCGCTGGAACGGCGATCCTCGTGCCGCCTTCTGGTCACTGATCGAACGCCAGCCGGTCAAATATGGCGCGCTGGCCGATCTCGGCGGCCCGATCGTCCTTTCGCGGTCGCCCGAACTTTTCTTCCGCACCGATGAAGAGGGCTGGATCGAGACCCATCCGATGAAGGGCACGGCAAAACGCGGCACGACGGCCGCCGAGGATGCCGAAATCATCGAGGCGATGCGCCACGATATCAAGACGCAGGCGGAAAACCGCATGATCGTCGATCTCCTGCGCAACGATATCTCCCGCATCACCGAGGTCGGGACACTCGACGTCCCGAAGCTCTTCGACATCGAGACCTATCCGACCGTCCACCAGATGGTGAGCCATGTCCAGGCAAGGCTCCGCCCCGATCTTTCGATCCGCGACATCTTCTCCGCGCTCTTTCCCTGCGGTTCGATCACCGGCGCGCCGAAGATTCGGGCAATGGAAATCCTCCGCGCGCTCGAGGATGTCCCGCGCGACGCCTATTGCGGCGCGATCGGCATGATCTCGCCCACCGGCGCCATGCGTTTTTCCGTCGCCATCCGCACGATCACGCTTTTTCAGAGCGGCAGGGCCGTCTTCAATGTCGGCGGCGGCATCGTCTTCGATTCGACCGCCGAGGCCGAATATGAGGAATGCCTGCTCAAGGCCCGCTTCGCTGTCGGCGACCAATGGATTGCGCGATGATCGATTTTTCGCTGATCGAGACGTTGCGCTGGCAGCCCGGCGAAGGCTTCATCCGGCTGCGGCTGCATCTCGCCCGGCTTTCGCGCTCCGCCCGTCGGCTCGGCTTCCCGCAACCGACGGAGGCAGCGGCCAAGCTCGACGAAGCCGTTACAGGTGCTGCCGGTCCGCTGCGCGTCCGCCTGACCTTCGACGCGCTAGGCCACATCGAGGTGACGAGCGCCGCCTTTGTTCCGCTCGCACCGGACACGGTCTGGACCGTCCGCCTCGCCGAATCCCGTCTCGATTCTGCTGATAGGTTGCTGCGTGTTAAAACCACGCGCCGCGCCATCTACGAGACCGCACGCGCCGAATACACGCCAGCCGAGGCCGATGAAGTTATCCTTTTGAACGAGCGCGGCGAAGTCTGTGAAGGCACCATCACCTCGATCTTCCTGGACGACGGAACCGGTATCCTGCGCACCCCGCCGATTTCCTGCGGCCTGCTCGCCGGCGTGCTGCGCACCGAGTTCATCTGCCGGCGTCAGGCCCGCGTCGGCCGTATCACGCTTGCCGATCTCGATGCCGGCACGCTTTATATCGGCAATTCGCTGCGCGGCCTGATCCGCGCAAATCTCGTCAGGAGCTGACCGTGTACATTCTCTCCCTCACCTATGTGAAACCCAACGATGAAGCCGACAGGCACATGGAGCCGCACATGGCCTGGGTGAAGGAGGGTTATGCCAAGGGTTGGTTCCTCGCCTCAGGCCGCAAGGTGCCGCGCACCGGCGGCGTCATCCTCGCAATCGGCGAGCGCGCCGCAATCGAGGCCTATATCGCCGCCGATCCCTTCACCATCCACGGCATCGCCGAATACGACATCACCGAGCTTGCCGTAACGACGACGGCCGAAGGACTGGAAATCCTGAAGCACTGAATTTGCGGGAGCAAATCGTGCATGATCTCGCAGCTCATCTGAAAGAGCTCGAAGAAAAACTCTTCGACCCGTCCGTTCGCGCCTCGCGGGAGATGCTGACGACACTGCTCTCGCGCGATTTCCGTGAAATCGGCAGTTCCGGACGGCTCTATACCTTCGACGTCATTGTGCCCAGTCTTTTGGCCGAACAACGGACGGGAACGTCCCGCGGCGAGCATTTCGAAACCCAAAGACTTGCGGAGCACATCGCGCTCGTCACCTACCGCGCCATTTACACAGACACCGACGGAAGCGAAAGGCGAACGCTGCGCAGTTCCATCTGGCGGCTGGAAGAGGACGGGCACTGGCGCATGCTCTTCCACCAGGGAACCGTCATCGGTTAAGCCAATCCATCGAGCTGCCGATCCCCAGGACGGTTTCGCCCGCCCCTATCGCCACCCGATATTTGGCCTTTCCCCGTCAACGCTCTTTATTGTGACGCCGTTTTATGGTTAGAGCCGGTCACCTCGCACTCTCTGCGGCAATTTCAAAACAATTCTTCGGGCTGAACGCCTTCGTCGCCTTCCACAGGAGAAAAGAATGACGGAACAGAATTATCCGGTATATGCCGAAATTACCGGTCCGATCGTAATGATCGGCTTTGGCTCCATCGGCCGCGGCACCCTGCCCCTGATCGAGCGCCATTTCAAGTTCGACAAGAGCCGGATGGTCGTCATCGACCCTCGTGAAGAGCCCTCCGACATGGAGATCCTGAAGAAGCACGGCGTTCGCCATATCAAGGAACATGTCACCAAGGACAATTACAAGGAACTGCTGAAGCCGCTGCTGACGGAGGGCGAAGGTCAGGGCTTCTGCGTCAACCTCTCGGTCGACACCTCCTCGCTCGACATCATCAAGCTCTGCCGCAAACTCGACGTTCCCTATATCGACACCGTCGTCGAGCCCTGGCTCGGCTTCTATTTCGACAAGGGCATGAGCAATGCCGACCGCACGAACTATGCGCTGCGCGAAACCATGCGCAAGGAAAAGGCGAAGAACCCGGGCGGCGCCACCGCCGTGTCCACCTGCGGCGCCAATCCGGGCATGGTCTCCTGGTTCGTCAAGCAGGCACTCGTCAACCTCGCCAACGACATCGGCCTCAAATTCGAGGAGCCGGACCAGCACGATCGCGAAGGCTGGGCAAAGCTGATGAAGAAGGTCGGCGTCAAGGGCATTCACATCGCCGAGCGCGACACCCAGCGCACCAAGCATCCGAAGCCGCTCAACGTCTTCTGGAACACCTGGTCCGTCGAAGGCTTCATCTCTGAAGGCCTGCAGCCGGCCGAACTCGGCTGGGGCACGCATGAAGAGTGGATGCCGAAAAACGCCAAGAAGCACAAGAAGGGCAACAAGGCGGCGATCTATCTGGAGCAGCCGGGCGCCAACACCCGCGTGCGCACCTGGTGCCCGACGCCCGGCCCGCAATATGGCTTCCTCGTCACCCACAACGAGTCGATCTCGATCGCCGACTTTTTCACGGTCCGCGACAAGGACGGCGAAGTGACCTTCCGCCCGACCTGCCACTATGCCTACCATCCGGCCAACGACGCCGTGCTCTCGCTGCACGAGATGTTCGGCAATGGCGGTACGCCGCAGCCCGTCCATCACGTTCTCGACGAGGACGAATTGGAGGACGGCATCGACGAACTCGGCGTCCTGCTCTACGGCCACGAGAAGAATGCCTACTGGTATGGCTCGCGCCTGTCGCTGGAAGAAACTCGCCGCATCGCGCCCTACCAGAACGCCACCGGCCTGCAGGTGACCTCCGCCGTGCTCGCTGGCATGGTCTGGGCGCTCGAAAACCCGAATGCCGGCATCGTCGAAGCCGACGAGATCGATTACAAGCGCTGCCTTGAAGTGCAGATGCCCTATCTCGGCCCGGTCGAGGGCCACTACACCGACTGGACCCCGCTCGACGGCCGTCCGGGCCTCTTCCCCGAGGATATCGACACCAAGGATCCCTGGCAGTTCAGGAACATTCTCGTTCGCTGAGATTGTCTGCACGGCTTTGACAATGCCCGCCGCAAGGCGGGCATTTTTGTAACGCCGGCTGTCTAAATGCCGCTCGCCGCCTCACCAAGGCTTGCCTTCACGCCGGGCGCGCGCCATGTTTTGCCCGAACTTGGCGGCTGTCCGCCGCGCCGATTCGCCGGGAGAAGCCTTATGAAAATTAGAACTGGTCTCGTTCTTGTCGGTGCAGCGGCCGCTCTTGCCGCCTGCGTTTCATCGGAGCCGCGTCGTTTGCCGGTTGCAACCTCGCCCGCCGCCACCGGTGTCGAAGGCAACTGGAGCGATCCGAACGGCATCGTTTCCACCTTCCAAGGCGGTACTTTCACCACCCGCACGACCGACAGCAACCAGCTTCTTGCCTCGGGCACCTATATCAATACATCACCGACCCTGGTGGAGATCAACATGACCTCGCTGGTGCGCAAGACGCAGTCCAAGGTCAATTGCGCCCTCGTCAACCCGAGCCAGCTCAATTGCACCTCCGATTCCGGAGCACAATTCACGCTTTCCCGCCGCGGCTGAAAGATTCGGCGATAGGCTAAGCACGCCATGCAGGCCGTCGCCGGTTACCTCGTCCTGCTGCTCGCCATGCCGCTTGCGGCGCTTGCGATCGTTTCGCCGGCCAACGAATATCGTGCCCAGGGCATCGCCGCTCCCGATTGCGACGGACCGCTGCAGGTGCTGAGCTTCGCCCTACCAGCAATCCTGATCTATGCTGCAGGCGCGCTCCTTGTCTATCGGGCCGGCCGGCGCTTTCATCGCCTCGTTTCCCTTCTCTGCTTGATCATCGCGCTCGCGACGGTCCCGAATATTGCAGAGGCCGTGCACGAACTCTATCGAAACGCCACGGACGGCGAATGCCGGGGATAAGCAGCCCGGCTTTTTTGCCCCGCCCCCTTGGAAAGCGCCTCGCCTGGCCCAGCTTTCTCTTGCGGTCGTGCATCGTCTGATGGAACATCCGCAGGCCGGGAAACCGCCCCGGCGCATGATGAAAGGGATCGGCGAGGATCAGGGGGATCTTTCGCCTCAATCAGGAGAACAGGGATGACGAAGTCTTTCAGCTTCGGTCTTTTGACCGCGTCCATGCTGGCGCTGAGCGCGGGCGCCGCCTTTGCGGATTACGAACTCAATATTCTTCATATCAACGATTTCCATTCACGCATCGAATCGATCAACAAATTCGACTCCACCTGCTCGGCCGAGGAGGAAGGCAAAAAGGAATGCTTCGGTGGTGCTGCCCGCCTGAAGACCGCGATCGACCAGCGCCGTCAGGCGCTATCCGGCAAGAACGTCGTCCTCCTCAATGCCGGCGACAATTTCCAGGGCTCGCTCTTCTACACGACCTACAAGGGGGCCGCCGAAGCCGAATTCCTGAACCTGATGAAGTTCGACGCCATGACCGTCGGCAACCATGAATTCGACGACAGCGAGGACGGGCTTGCGACCTTCCTCGATAAGGTGCAGTTCCCTGTCGTGACGGCGAACGTCAAGGCGACAGCCGCCTCCAAGCTCGGCGACCGCATCAAGCCGTCGCTGGTGCTCGATGTCGGCGGCCAGAAGATCGGCATCGTCGGAGCCGTCACCAATGATACGGCAGAGCTTTCCTCCCCCGGCCCAAACGTCACGATCGCCGATGACGTTGAGACCATCACAGCGGCCGTTCAGGATCTGAAGGGCCAGGGCGTCAACAAGATCATCGCGCTGACCCATGTCGGTTACCCCCGCGATCTCGCTCTGATTGCCAAGATCCCGGATGTCGACGTCGTGGTCGGCGGCCATTCCCACAGCCTGCTCTCCAACACAGATCCGAAGGCCGAAGGCCCCTACCCGACGATGGTCGACAATCCCGGCGGCTACAAAGTGCCGGTCGTCCAGGCTGCCTCCTACAGCAAGTATCTCGGCGATCTCGTCGTCAATTTCGACGATAGTGGCGTGGTCAAGGATGCCAAGGGCGATCCGATCCTGATCGATTCCAGCTTCACGCCCGATCCCGCCCTCATTACCCGCATTGCCGAACTGGCAAAGCCGATCGAGGAACTGCGCAAGAAGGTGATCGGCTCCTCCGAAAGCCCGATCGAAGGCGACCGCAAGGTCTGCCGCGTCAAGGAATGCTCGATGGGCAATCTGGTGGCCGACGCCATGCTCGATCGCACCAAGAACCAGGGCGTCACCATCGCCGTTCAGAACGGCGGCGGCCTACGCGCTTCGATCGACGGCGGCGAGATCACCCAGGGCGAGGTCATCACCGTCCTGCCTTTCCAGAACACGCTCGCTACGTTTGAGCTGACCGGCGCAGACATCGTCAAGGCGCTCGAAAACGGCGTCAGCCAGATCGACCAGGGCGCCGGCCGCTTCCCGCAAGTCGCCGGCCTGAAGTTCTCGTTCGACCAGTCGAAGCCCGTCGGCAGCCGCGTCGGCGATGTCCAGGTGAAGGAGGGCGACAACTTCGCTCCGATCGATCCGGCCAAGACCTACAAGGTCGCCACCAACAACTTCATGCGGGGCGGCGGCGATGGCTATTCGATCTTCAAGGACGGCAAGAACGCCTATGATTTCGGTCCAGACCTTGCCGACGTGACCGCCGAATATGTCGCAGCACATTCGCCCTACAAGCCCTACACGGACGGCCGCGTCACCGAACTGGCGCAGGCAGCGCCTGCTCCCTCCGCTTCCGAGCCAGCGCCTGCTGCACCCGTTGCTCCCGCTCCGTCTGCAGAGCCGGCTCCGGCCCCTGCAGCTCCGGCCCCTGCAGCTCCAGGCCCATCTGCAGAGCCCAGCCCGACTCCGGCAGCACCTGCCCCATCCGCAGAACCGGCTCCGGCACCCGCCACACCGGCGCCTTCGACCGAGCCCGCACCGGCTCCGGCAACGTCAGCACCTGCAACACCATCGACCCATGTCATCGTTGCCGGCGATACGTTCTGGGATCTTGCCGTGACCTTCTACGGCGACGGCACGCTGTGGCGGAAACTTTCGGAGGCCAATGGCAGCCCGAACCCGCGTCATCTGACGGTCGGCAAGGAGATCGAGGTCCCCGCCAAGTAAGACGATTTGTCTCGATGCCACTGGCCGGTCCGGGGTTTTCCGGGCCGGCTTTTCTTTCTATAGGGTGAACCACGATCTCCGGGCTGCGTATGAGCCGATGGGACAAATGAACGTTGGGGTCAAAATGACAGCAGATATTTCACTCCGCCCGGCCGACCATCCGGCCGTCAAATTTGGTAAGGTGGGTGTGCTGCTGGTCAATCTCGGTACGCCTGACGGCACCGATTATACCTCGATGCGCCGCTACCTCAGGGAATTCCTGACCGATCGCCGCGTCATCGAATGGTCGCCCTGGAAGTGGTATCCGATCCTGTTCGGCATCGTGCTCAACACCCGCCCGCAGAAGGTCGGCAAGGCCTATGAGCTGATCTGGAACAAGGAGCAGAACGAAAGTTATCTGCGCACCTACACCCGCAACCAGTCGGAACTGATGGCCGAGCGCCTGAAGGATCTTGATAACGTCAAGGTCGATTGGGCGATGCGCTATGGCACGCCGTCGATCGCCTCGCGCATCGACGCGCTGAAAGAACAGGGCTGCGACCGTATCGTGCTCTTCCCGCTCTATCCGCAATATGCGGCGGCGACGACCGCCACCGTCAACGACAAGGCCTTCCAGAAGCTGCTCTCGATGCGCTGGCAGCCGGCGCTGCGCACCGTTCCCGCCTATCATGACGACGAGACCTATATCGAGGCGCTCGCCGCGTCGGTCGACAGGCATCTTTCGACCCTCGATTGGAAGCCGGAGATGTTGCTCGCTTCCTTCCACGGCATTCCGATGTCCTATTTCAAGCAGGGCGATCCCTATTACTGTCAATGCCAGAAGACCGGCCGGCTGCTGCGCGAGCGGCTCGGGCTCACCAAGGAAAACTTCATGGTCACCTTCCAGTCCCGCTTCGGGCCGGAGGAATGGCTGCAGCCCTATACCGACAAGACGGTGGAGAAGCTCTCCAAGGACGGCATCAAGCGCATCGCCATCATCAATCCCGGCTTCGTCTCCGACTGTCTGGAGACGCTGGAGGAGATCGCCGAACAGGCCGCCCATTCCTTCCACGAGAATGGCGGCGAGAAATTCGCGCATATTCCCTGCCTCAACGACGGCGAGGACGGCATGAAGGTGCTGGAAAAGGTCGTCCGCCGCGAATTGCAGGGCTGGGTCTGAGAAACTTTTTCAGAAAGCAGCGCCGCACGGATAGCTGGCGAAGACCCGAATAACCCAACCGGGACGAAACCTCCGTCTCACACGGATGTGTGGCATCCGTGTGGCATTTCTTCCTCGCAAAGAACATGCTACCCCACCACATCAGTGTATGGGCGCATGCGCCGATAGGAGGAATTTTTCATGTTGTTCGGCGGCTTCGACATCGTCGTGATCGTGCTGGTCATCTTCGTCATCCTGGTGCTCTTTGCCGGGATCAAGACCGTGCCGCAGGGCTACCGCTATACGATCGAGCGCTTCGGGCGTTATACCCGCACGCTGGAGCCCGGCCTCAACCTCATCACCCCCTTCATCGAGCGCGTCGGCGCCAAGTTGAATGTGATGGAGCAGGTGCTGAACGTGCCGACCCAGGAGGTAATCACCAGGGACAACGCCTCGGTTTCGGCCGATGCCGTCTCCTTCTATCAGGTGCTAAACGCCGCCCAGGCCGCTTATCAGGTCGCCAACCTCGAAAATGCCATCCTCAATCTGACCATGACCAACATCCGCTCGGTCATGGGTTCGATGGATCTCGACGAACTGCTCTCCAACCGCGATGCGATCAACGACCGGCTGCTGCGCGTCGTCGACGAGGCCGTGCATCCCTGGGGCATCAAGGTCACACGCGTCGAGATCAAGGACATTCAGCCGCCACGCGACCTCGTCGATGCGATGGCCCGCCAGATGAAGGCCGAGCGCGAGAAACGCGCCCAGGTGCTGGAAGCCGAAGGTTCGCGCAACGCACAAATTCTGAGGGCCGAAGGCGCCAAGCAATCCGCCATCCTGCAGGCCGAAGGCCAGCGCGAAGCCGCCTTCCGCAACGCCGAAGCCCGCGAACGCCTGGCCGAGGCCGAAGCCAAGGCGACGAAGATGGTCTCTGAAGCGATCGCCGCCGGCGACATTCAGGCGATCAACTATTTCATCGCCCAGAAATATACCGAGGCGCTCACCTCGATCGGTTCGGCGCCCAATTCCAAGATCGTGATGATGCCGATGGAAGCCTCTTCCATCCTGAGCTCGCTCGGTGGTATCGGCGCCATTGCTCGCGAAGTCTTCGGCGATGCCGGCAACAGCCCGTCAACGCCACTGCCGGTACCGCCGCGTCCGCGTCCCGCTCCGGCGCGCTCGACGCCGCCGATCAATCCATCGACCCCCAATCCTTTTAATCCCGAGCAGGAGCGCTAAGCCATGCTGGCGAAGATCGTCGCCGAACTCGGTCCGTGGAGCTGGTGGGTCGCGGGCCTCGTGCTGCTCGCCGCGGAAATGATCGTTCCCGGTTTCTTCCTGGTCTGGATCGGCCTTGCCGCCTTGATCGTCGGCGCGCTGTCGCTGCTCTTCTGGGATAGCGCTTTCTGGGTCTGGGAGTTGCAGGCGATCCTTTTTGCGCTTCTCGCCGTTGCCACGACCTTCGCCGGCCGCCGGCTGACGCTGCGCAACGCCACAACCGACGAACCCTTCCTCAATCAGCGCGGCGCCAGCCTCGTCGGCCGCACGGCGACGCTGCACGAACCGATCCGCGAAGGCCGCGGCCGCATCCGCCTCGACGATACACTATGGCAGGTGATGGGACCCGACCTGCCCGCCGGAACGCAGGTGAAGGTAGTGTCGAGCAACGGCCGCGACCTGACGGTGGAGCCGGTCTGATCAAATAACTCCGATCAAAAGAACCTGATCAGGCGACGCCGATCCGCAGCAGGTCGTGGAAATGCACCAGCCCGACCGGCCGGCGGTCGTCGTCGATGACAATCAGCGCGCCGATGTGATGCTGGTTGAGCAGCGCCAGGGCGGCTGTCGCCAGCACCGTCGGCCTTACCGTCTTCGGCGTCCGTGTCATGATGTCGTCGACGGCAAGTTCAGAGAGATTGCGCGTCAGATTGCGCGCCATGTCGCCTTCGGTGACGATGCCGCAGAGCCGCCCATCCTCATCAAGCACGCCGACGCAGCCGAAATGTTTGCGCGACAGCACCGTGATCGCCTCCGGTATCGCTGTGCCCTTGGCAACGAGCGGCAGCCGCTCGCCGGTATGCATGACATCGGCGACATGCATGAGGCTCGCACCCAGCTTGCCGCCGGGATGGAAGACGTGGAAATCCGTGGCGGTAAAGCCGCGCGCCTCCAAAAGCGCCACCGCCAGCGCGTCGCCGATTGCAAGCTGCATCAGCGTCGAGGTCGTTGGCGCCAGCCCGTTGGGGCAGGCCTCCTGTTCGTTCGGCATCAGAAGGACGATATCGGCGGCGGCCGCGAGCGAAGAACCTTCGCTGCAGGTGACCGCAATCAGCGGAATGGAGAAGCGCCGCGTGAAGGAAATGATGCTCTTGAGCTCGGCGCTCTCGCCGCCTTTGGAAATCGCCAGCACGACGTCGTCGCGCGCGATCATCCCGAGATCGCCGTGATTGGCCTCCGCCGCATGTACGAAAAAGGCGGGCGTTCCGGTCGACGCGAATGTCGCCGCGAGCTTGGCGCCGATATGCCCGCTCTTGCCGACGCCGGTGACGATCACACGTCCGGAGATGTCGCCGATGACTTCGACGGCCCGTGTGAAAGGACCGGCCAATCCATTGTCAAAAGCCTGTTCGAGCGCTTCAAGACCGCGTCTTTCGGTCTCTATCGTGCGTTTTGCCGATTCGAGCACGCTGTTTTCAACGAGGTTGATCGCTCTTCTGTTCATGAAATTGCGTTAGACCTTTTCACTTTCCAAGTCCACCCTGCACTCTTTCCGACCCCCACTCTTTCCGATCCCCCACTCTTTCCGAATTGTGAACAGCGCCCGCCGCCGGCAACGAATGGTTAACCACAAGGCTTTACCTTTGGGTAAGAACCGAAAGCATGTCAGGCGCGAATTGCATGGGCCAGCCAAAACAGACGAGCAGTGTGACGCCGCTCCGCGCCATGAGCCGTGCCGTCTCTTTTGCCGTGCTGGGTACCCTGCTTCTCAGCCAGACGGCAGCCTTCGCGCAGTCCGCCTCGTCGCAGGCGGCAACCGGCCGCTCCGCCGCCTCTCAGGATAACCGCGCCACCAACAATGCCGCATCCGCCCCCGGTTTCGAGGACGAGACCGGCGATACCGCCACTCCTGCGGCAAACGGCGCGACCGCGAACGCGGACGATGCCCAGCAGCGGCCTGCCATACCGGACGCGCAAGCCGGCGACGACATTACCGGTTCCATCCTCGACGAAGAGATACGCCGGCTGAACACCCGTGAAGCGCCGGTCGACGAGGCGCTGCCGCGCCGCAGGACTGCCGAAAGTGCCTCGACAGCGGAAACGCCGGGAATCCCGATCGGCACTTTCGTGCTCCGCCCGAGCGTCACCCAGAGCATCAATACCGAGACCACCAAGGACGGCAATACCAGGCAGCGGCGCGCCTTTCTCGAAACGGATGCGGCAGCGACACTGACTTCCGACTGGGGCCGGCATCAGTTGACCGTGACCTCGGAAGGCGCCTGGCAGAAGAATGTCAGCGGCGAGGGTGAGGAACAGCCCTCCTTCAAGATCAACAGCGATCTCAGGCTCGATCTTCCCGACGACACCACGGCGCACCTCATCGCCGGCTATAATTTCTACCGCGAGGACACCGATGATCCCGACGCGATTACCAACGCCGCGCAGCAGTCGGACGTCCAGGAATTTTCGGCCGGCGCCTCCGTCCAGCGCGATTTTGGGATCCTGCGTGGCACGACGGCACTTGCGCTGACACGCTCGATTTATTCGGACGCTAAACTTTCGAACGGCACGACCGTCTCCCTCAGCGACCGCAATCAGACGACGGGCACGTTGCGTGGCCGCGTCGGCTACGAACTGTCCCCCGCGCTCATCCCCTTCATCGAGGCCAACATCGGCCGCACGGTCTATGACGAAACGCAAGATTCCGCCGGTTACGAGCGTTCCGGCCATAGCTATGGCGCCAAGGCGGGCGTCGAGGTCGATCTCGGCGAAAAACTGAAGGGTGAAGTCGGTGTCGGCTACGAGATGGCGGATTTCGAAGACAGCCGGCTGTCCTCGATCGATACCGCCACGCTCGATGCGAGCCTGCTCTGGTCGCCGATCCGCGGCACCGATGTCAATCTAGACCTGCAGACAAGCATCCAACCCTCGACCACGGCAGGCGAAAGCGGCTACGTCTCGCACGCGCTGACGACGACGGTCACCCACCAACTGCGCGACAACCTGGTCGGGACGATGATCGGCGGGGTCATATGGCGCGATTATCCCACGGATAGCACCATCAACGACGAGCTCGTCTATACCGCCGCAACCGGCCTGACCTGGAACATCAACCGCTATCTCGATCTGACCAGCACGCTCGGCTACGAGCTGACGACGCGCAAGGAAGGCAGCGATTCGCAGCAATGGCGAGCCGGCGTCGGTCTCAAGCTGAAACGCTAAGAATGTCGGAAAATAGAGCGCCGCGCATCCGTTAGGACACGCGGCGCTTTATCGCATTGAATCTGCAACTTATTTCAGGCCGGCAAGCAGTTCCTTGAAGCCGCCTTCGACGGTGGGACGGATATCGGCGCGTTCGAGGGCGAAGGCGACGTTTGCCAGGATGAAGCCGTCCTTGGCGCCGCAGTCGTAGGTCGCGCCGCGGAAGTGGTAACCGGCGAAATCCTGTTCCTTCAGCAGCTTCAGCATGCCGTCGGTGAGCTGGATCTCGTTGCCGGCACCGCGCTCCTGGGTTTCGAGGATCTTGAAGATCTCCGGCTGCAGGATATAGCGGCCGTTGATGAAGAAGTTAGAAGGCGCCGTCCCCTTGGCGGGCTTTTCCACCATGCCGGTAATGCGGAATCCGTCGCCGATCGCTTCGCCGACGCCGACGATGCCGTATTTATGCGCCTGGTCGGGCGCGCATTCCTCGACGGCGATGATATTGCCGCCGCTCTGGCCGTAAAGGTCGATCATGCCCTTCATGCAGCCCTTTTCGCCCTTCATGATCATATCGGGCAGCAGCAGAGCGAAGGGCTCGTCGCCGACGATCTCGCGGGCGCACCATACGGCGTGGCCGAGGCCGAGCGGTTCCTGCTGGCGGGTAAAGCTCACCGTACCTGCCTTTGGAAGCTGCTGCTGCAGGAGCGTGATTTCCGCCTTCTTGGCGCGCTCCTTGAGCGTCTGCTCGAGTTCGAAATGAATGTCGAAATAATCTTCGATGACGTGCTTGTTGCGTCCGGTGACGAAAACCAGATGCTCGATCCCGGCTTCGATCGCCTCATCGACGACATATTGAATGATCGGCTTGTCGACCACGGTCAACATTTCCTTCGGAACAGCCTTTGTTGCCGGAAGGAACCGCGTCCCCAACCCTGCTACCGGGAAAACTGCCTTACGAACTTTATTGTGATGCGCCACACAGGCCTCCTGCTTTGACTATATCGCCTTTTAAATAAAGCCGTTCACGTCTGACTAGTATAGAATTGCAACTGTTTTGCAACTGGTGACCTCAGCGGACGGTCATGGTAAAGATTTTGTTGACTCCGTTCCTGTAGTCTCGGGTCTGGGCGGACATGACGCCCTGCTACGCCTGAAACTGAAGATGTGGGATACGACTGTCGATGACCCAGAATCACAAAAACTCCCTTCGTGGTCTTGCGCTCGCGCTCATTGTCGCAGCCCAGGTAGGACTGGTCCCCGACAACGCGAAAGCTGATTCCCGGTTCCAGAAATGGATCGCGGATTTTTACCAAACTGCCGCTCAGAGTGGCATCAGTAAGGCAACCTATCAAAAGGCCTTTTCCGGGGTGAGCGAGCCCGATCCGACCGTGCTCGAAAAAGCGGCCTACCAGCCGGAATTCACCTCGAAGATCTGGGACTACGTCGATTCCCGCGTCAATCCCTATACCGTCAAGATCGGCCGCGAGATGGCCGCCAAGCACGCAAGAACGCTCGCTGCAATCGAGCAGCGCTTCGGCGTCGACAAGACCATACTGCTGGCTATCTGGTCGATGGAATCGAATTACGGCGCGGTCCTCGACAAGGACGACCGGCTGCACTATGTGCCGCGCGCCCTGGCAACGCTTGCCTATGCCGATCCGAGCCGTGCCAAATTCGCCAAGAAACAGCTGGTCGCCGCGCTGAAGATCCTGCAGAACGGCGACGTGCCGGCACGCGAGATGACCGGCTCCTGGGCCGGCGCCATGGGCCACACCCAGTTCATTCCGACAAGCTACCTGCTTTATGCAATCGATGCCGACGGCAACGGCCATCGCGATATCTGGAACTCGATCCCCGACGCGCTGGCGACCTCGGCCAATCTCTTGATGAAGAACGGCTGGGACACCGGCAAGACCTGGGGCTACGAGGTCGTCGTTCCCGCAGCCGCCGCCAAGCAGGCCGGCAAGACCCACACGCTGGCCCAATGGGCGGCACTCGGCCTGACACGCCCGAATGGCAAGGCCTTCCGCGAGAGCGGCACCAAAGCCGTATTGAAGATGCCGGCCGGGCCCAGTGGCCCGGGCTTCCTGATGACTGCCAACTTCTTCACCATCAAGAACTACAATGCCTCGGACAGCTACGCGCTTGCCGTCGGCCTGCTGGCCGACCAGATCGCCGGCTACGGCGGCATGCAGCAGCGTTGGCCGCGCCCGAACGGCGCACTCGACATCACCGAGAAATTCGAGCTGCAGACCCGTCTGAAGACGCTCGGCTATTACAATGGCGAGGTCGACGGCAATTTCGGCTCGGGTTCGAAGGCGGCGATATCGGCCGTGCAGTCTCGCATCGGCATGCAGCCGGACGGCGAGCCCTCGCTACCGCTTCTGAACGCCTTGCGCCGCTAGAGTTCGCGTCGGTTCGGGAATCATGCAGGGCGCTTCAAGTCTTTGTCTCATGCAGGTCGCCCCGTCCTGCCGCACGGTTTTGGCGAACCCGCATTGGAAGCGGCAGAACCGCGATCTAGATATTAGTGGGAGTGGACGCTGGCCTGCCCTGCGTGCAAGATGCCGGCAGATGCGGAACTGCCCATGACGAAGAAAACTGATCGGACCCGTAAAATCCGCTGGCTCGTGCTCGCCTTGGCGGCGGCTTCGCTGTGCCTTGGCGTGTCTGCGCCGGTGCATGTCGCCGAAGCCCAGGAGCAGCGCTATCAGCGCCGGTCGATCTTCGATTTCTTCCTTGGCCGACGCTATCTCGACGACGGCCCGCAAGCTCCTGACGTCCAGCAGCCGAGACGCCAGCAGCGCAAACGCCCGCCAGCGCAGAAAGCCATCGTCAATACCCGCACTGCACCGCCGGTCCGCGCTCCCGTACAGGAGGAGGAGCCGGCCGTGCAGAAGCTCGGCGACGCCCGAAAGATCCTGATCGTCGGCGATTTCCTGGCCAGCGGCCTCGGCGACGGCCTCACCGCCGCCTTCGAGACCTCGCCGGGTGTCGTCGTCGAAGCCCGCGGCAACGTCTCCTCAGGCCTTGTCCGCGACGATTATTACGACTGGCCGGAACAGCTGCCGAAGATGATCGATGAGCTGAAGCCGGCAATGGTCGTCGTCATGATCGGCGCCAACGACCGCCAGCAGATGGTGACCGACACCGCCAAGGAAAAATTCCGCACCGATGGCTGGTTCACCGAATACCGCCGCCGCGTGCTTTCCTTCGGCAAGGAGGTCACCGACCGCAAGATCCCGCTGCTCTGGGTCGGCCTTCCCGCCTTCGAATCCGATTCGATGACGGCCGATGCCGTGCAGATGAACCAGCTCTACCGCAACCAGGTCGAAAGCATCGGCGGCGAATTCGTCGATATCTGGGACGGTTTCGTCGATGAAAACGGCACCTTCGTCGTCACCGGTTCGGATGTGAACGGCCAGCAGGTGCGCCTGCGCACCTCCGACGGAATCAACCTGACCCAGGCCGGTCGGCGCAAGCTTGCCTTTTACGTGGAAAAGCCGGCGCGGCGTCTTCTCGGCACCCAGGCAAGCCCCGATCTGGTCCGCCTCGACTCCAGCAATCTGCCCGGTCTCGGCCTTCCCGCCAATCCGGTCGAACATACCGTGCCGATCAGTCTTTCCGATCCCAATCTCGACGGCGGCGCCGAACTTCTCGGCGCCAGGCCGCCGCCCATGGCCTTGACGAGGTCGCCACGCGACCTCCTGGTCGAGCAGGGCGAAATGACGCCGGCGCCTCCCGGCCGCGTCGATGATTACCGCCTGCCGGTGGCAAAAGCACCGGCCGAAGTCTCGGTCAAGTGAAAAGGCCGCGCGAGGCGGCTCGCCGCTTCGAGAATGTCGCTCCCGCGTCCTGTCAAACACGCGGCGCTATAAAAAAACTCCGCCGGAGGGGCGGAGTTCTTGTCTTCGGAAAGGTGTGCAGCTGACGCTCAGTTCGGCAGGACGGTCGAGCCCATCAGCTCCTCGTCGATGGCGCGCGCCGCCTGGCGGCCTTCACGGATCGCCCAGACCACCAGCGATTGGCCGCGGCGCACATCGCCCGCCGTCCAGAATTTGTCGACCGAAGTCTTGTAGTCGCGATCGTTGGCGACGACGTTGGTCGAGCCGCGTTTGTCGGTGTTGAGCGTCAGCTTGCCGTCGAGCTCCTTCAGTACGCTGCCGGTAAACGGCCCGCGGAAACCGATGGCGATGAAGGCGAGATCGGCCCGGATGACGAATTCCGTGCCTGGAACCGGCCGCCGGCGCTCATCGACCTCGCAGCACTTGACGCCGGTCAGCACACCGTCTTCGCCGACGAATTCAAGTGTGGCCACCTGGAATTCGCGCACGGCGCCCTCGGCCTGCGAGGAAGAGGTGCGCATCTTCGTCGCCCAGAAGGGCCAGACGGCAAGCTTGTCTTCCTTCTCCGGCGGCTGCGGCCGGATGTCGAGCTGGGTGACCTTGACGGCGCCCTGGCGGAACGCCGTGCCGACGCAGTCCGAAGCCGTATCGCCACCGCCGACGACGACGATATGTTTGGCGCCGGCAAGGATCGGGTCCGACGGCCAGCCGACGCTGTCGATGTTCTCGCGCCCGACGCGGCGGTTCTGCTGCACGAGATAGGGCATCGCATCATGCACGCCCGCAAGGTCGGTGCCCGGAATGCCCGCCTCGCGCGGCGTCTCGGAGCCGCCGCAGTAAAGCACGGCGTCGTGATCGGCGAGCAGCTGCTCGACTTTGACGTCGACGCCGACATTGACGCCGCAATGGAAGGTGACGCCCTCGCCCTTCATCTGCTCGACGCGGCGGTCGATGAAGTTCTTCTCCATTTTGAAATCGGGAATGCCGTAACGCAGCAGGCCGCCCGGCTTGGTCTCGCGCTCATAGAGATGCACTTCGTGACCGGCGCGGCCGAGCTGCTGGGCGGCCGCCATGCCGGCAGGCCCGGAGCCGATGACGGCGACCTTCTTGCCGGTATGGACCGTGGCCGGCTGCGGCCGGATGAAGCCGAGCTCATAGGCCTTGTCGGCGATCGCCTGTTCGACCGTCTTGATGGCGACCGGTGCATCTTCGAGGTTCAGCGTGCAGGCTTCCTCGCAGGGTGCGGGGCAGACGCGGCCGGTGAACTCGGGGAAATTGTTAGTCGAATGCAGGTTCTGAATCGCCGCTTCCCAATTGTTGTTGTAAACGAGGTCGTTCCAATCGGGAATCTGGTTGTGAACAGGGCAGCCGGTCGGGCCGTGGCAATAGGGGATGCCACAATCCATGCAGCGCGCGGCCTGTTTCTGCACTTCCGGGTCCGACATCGGGATCGTGAACTCGCGGAAATGACGGATACGATCCGACGCCGGCTGGTACTTCGCCACCTGCCGGTCGATTTCCAGAAACCCTGTTACCTTACCCATATCTTCGTCCCTTACCCTCATGACCGCCTCACCGCAGCCAATCTGTCTATCGTCAGTCCCGGTACCCGGGGCAAGTTGCTTGTCTTGACCGTCATTGGACCATATCCCCTGGAAGACATCCGGGCGATCTGGACAGCTTTCGCCGTCGGTATGATCGTCACGGGTCATCGAGATATTTTCGTCATCCGTCACCTGCAGTCGTCAGGTGACGGATGTCCGGTGCAATTCATTCCGCGGCGATACCCATCCGGCTGCGCTCCATTTCCTCGAGCGCACGCCGGTATTCGACCGGCATGACCTTGCGGAATTTCGGGCGGTAATCGGCCCAGTTGTCGAGGATCTCAGTGGCGCGCGCCGAGCCCGTATAATGCAGATGGTTGGAGATCAGCTGGTAAAGGCGCTCCTCGTCATGGCGCGTCATGTCGCCGGAGACGTCGACGCGTCCCTTGTGCATGAGATCGCCGCCGTGATGATGCAGCTTCTCCAGCATGTCGTCCTCCTCGGGCACCGGCTCGAGCTCGACCATCGCCATGTTGCAGCGGCTGGCGAAATCACCGGTTTCATCGAGCACGTAGGCGACACCGCCGGACATGCCGGCCGCGAAGTTGCGGCCCGTGGCGCCGAGCACGACGACGACGCCACCGGTCATGTATTCGCAGCCATGGTCGCCGACACCCTCGACGATGGCGATCGCCCCCGAATTACGCACGGCGAAACGTTCGCCCGCCACGCCGCGGAAATAGCATTCGCCCTCGGTCGCACCATAGAGCACGGTGTTACCGACGATGATCGAGTCCTCGGCCACGATCCTCGAATTCTCCGGCGGCCGGATGATGATCTTGCCGCCAGAAAGCCCCTTGCCGACATAGTCGTTGCCGTCGCCGATCAGGTTGAAGGTGACGCCGCGTGCCAGGAAGGCGCCGAAGCTCTGTCCCGCCGTGCCGCGAAGCGTCACATTGATCGTGTCCTCCTTCAGACCGCGATGGCGATAACGCTTGGCGACCTCGCCGGAAAGCATAGCGCCCACCGAACGGTCGACGTTCTTGATGCCGACCTCGAAGGCGACGGGTGTCTTGGCCGTCAGTGCCGGCTGCGCCTGTTCGATCAGCACGCGGTCGAGAATGTCGTCGATCGGGTGCTTCTGCCGGCTCGTCCAGAAGGTCTCTTCCTTGGGAGCGTCGACCTTGTGGAAGATACGGCTGAAGTCGAGGCCCTTCGCCTTCCAGTGGTTCAGCATCTCGTCCTTCTCCAGCAACTCCGAGGCGCCGATGATCTGGTCAAGCCGGGTGAAGCCGAGTGAGGCGAGGATTTCGCGCACTTCGTTGGCGACGAAGAAGAAGTAGTTGATGACGTGCTCCGGTGCGCCCTTGAAGCGCTTGCGCAGCACCGGATCCTGGGTCGCCACGCCCACCGGACAGGTGTTGAGATGGCACTTGCGCATCATGATGCAGCCGGCGGCAATCAGCGGCGCGGTGGCAAAGCCGAACTCGTCGGCTCCAAGCAGCGCCCCGATAATGACGTCGCGGCCGGTCTTCAGGCCGCCGTCCACCTGCAGGGCGACGCGCGAACGCAAGCCGTTCAGCACCAGCGTCTGCTGAGTCTCGGCAAGGCCGATTTCCCAGGGGCTGCCGGCATGTTTGAGCGAGGTCAGCGGCGACGCACCCGTGCCGCCGTCGAAGCCGGCAACCGTGATATGGTCGGCGCGCGCCTTGGCGACGCCGGCAGCAACCGTACCGACGCCGACTTCCGAGACCAGCTTGACCGAAACATCGGCGGTCGGGTTGACGTTCTTCAGATCGTAGATCAGCTGCGCCAGATCTTCGATCGAATAGATGTCGTGGTGCGGCGGCGGCGAAATCAGGCCGACGCCCGGTGTCGAATGGCGGGTCTTTGCAACAGTCGCGTCAACCTTGTGACCCGGCAGCTGGCCGCCTTCGCCAGGCTTGGCGCCCTGCGCCACCTTGATCTGCAGCACGTCGGCATTGACAAGATATTCGGTGGTGACGCCGAAGCGGCCCGAGGCGATCTGCTTGATCGCCGAACGTTCCGGGTTCATCGAACCATTGGCCAGCGGTATATAACGGTCGGATTCTTCGCCGCCCTCGCCGGTGTTCGACTTGCCGCCGATCCGGTTCATGGCGATCGCCAGCGTCGTATGCGCCTCCCTGGAAATCGAGCCGAAGGACATCGCCCCCGTCGAGAAACGCTTGACGATATCGGCCGCCGGCTCGACCTCGTCGATCGATACCGGCGTACGGCCGAGCGCCTCGGCGCTCTTCATCTTGAAGAGACCGCGGATCGTGTTCATGCGCAGCGCCGAATTGTTCATCATGTCGGCAAATTCGCGGTAGCGGTCCTCGGCATTGCCGCGCACCGCATGCTGGAGGGCCGCAACCGCATCCGGCGTCCAGGCGTGGCTTTCGCCGCGCATGCGGTAGGCATATTCGCCGCCGATGTCGAGCGTCGTGGCAAGAAGTGGGTCCGTGCCGAAGGCCGCGTTATGGCGGGCGACGGTTTCTGCGGCGATCGCCTCGAGGCCGACGCCTTCGATCATCGTCGCGGTTCCGAAGAAATACTTGTCGATCAGTTCCGACTGCAGGCCAATCGCATCGAAGATCTGCGCGCCGCAATAGGACTGGTAGGTCGAAATGCCCATCTTTGACATGACCTTGAGGATGCCTTTGCCGACCGCCTTGATGTAGCGGTAGACGATTTCGGAGGCATCCACTTCCTTCGGGAATTCGCCTTTGGCATGCATGTCGAGCAGCGTGTCGAAGGCGAGATAGGGGTTGATCGCCTCGGCGCCGTAGCCGGCGAGCAGGCAGAAATGATGGACTTCGCGCGGCTCGCCGGTCTCGACGACGAGACCGACCGAGGTGCGCAGCCCCTTGCGGATCAGATGGTGATGCACGGCAGCTGTAGCGAGCAGCGCGGGAATGGCGATCCGGTCCGGCCCGATCTGGCGGTCGGAGAGCACGATGATGTTATAGCCGCCCTTGACGGCCGCTTCCGCGCGCTCGCAGAGCCGGTCGAGCATCTCGGGCATGCCTTCGGCGCCACGCTCGATATCATAGGTGAAATCGAGCGTCTTGGTGTCGAAACGGTCTTCCGTATGGCCGATCGAGCGGATCTTCTCGAGATCGCCATTGGTCAGGATCGGCTGACGAACCTCGAGCCGCTTGGCGTTCGCCGCCCCCTCATGGTCGAGAATGTTCGGCCGCGGCCCGATGAAGGAAACCAGGCTCATGACCAGTTCCTCGCGGATCGGGTCGATCGGCGGATTGGTCACCTGCGCGAAGTTCTGCTTGAAATAGGTGTAGAGCAGCTTCGGCTTTTCCGACATCGCCGAGATCGGCGTATCCGTGCCCATCGAGCCGATCGCTTCCTGGCCCGTCGTCGCCATCGGCGACATCAGGATGCGTGTATCCTCGAGCGTGTAGCCGAAGGCCTGCTGGCGGTCGAGCAGCGACACGTCGCGGCGCAGCGCCCGCGGCTCCACCGGCTTCAGGTCTTCGAGGATGAGCTGGGTGCGGTTGAGCCAGCTGCGATAAGGATGCGCTGTCGCGAGCTGCGACTTCACCTCGTCGTCGGAGACGATGCGGCCTTCTTTCATATCGATCAGCAGCATCTTGCCCGGCTGCAGGCGCCACTTCTGGATGATCTTCTCCTCCGGAACCGGCAGCACGCCGGCTTCGGACGCCATGATGACGCGGTCGTCATCGGTGACGAGGTAGCGCGCCGGCCGCAGTCCGTTGCGGTCGAGCGTCGCGCCGATCTGCTTGCCATCGGTGAAGGCAACGGCAGCCGGCCCGTCCCAGGGCTCCATCAGCGCCGCATGATACTCGTAGAAGGCCTTGCGTTCGGCGGCCATCGACTGGTTGCCGGCCCAGGCTTCCGGGATCAGCATCATTACCGCATGCGCCATCGAATAACCGCCGCGCACCAGGAATTCGAGCGCGTTGTCGAAGCAGGCCGTGTCCGACTGCCCCTCGTAGGAGATCGGCCAGAGCTTGGAGATGTCCTCACCGAACAGCGGCGAGGAGACCGACGCCTGGCGGGCCGCCATCCAGTTGACGTTGCCGCGCAGCGTGTTGATCTCGCCGTTATGGGCGACCATGCGGTAGGGATGCGCGAGCTTCCATGACGGGAAGGTGTTGGTCGAGAAGCGCTGGTGCACCAGGGCGACCGCGCTTTCGAAACGCGGATCCGACAGGTCCTTGTAATAGACGCCGACCTGATAGGCCAGGAACATGCCCTTGTAGACCACCGTCGCCGACGACAGCGACACCGGATAGAAATTGCTCTCCTCGCCGTCGAACTCGTCATAGATACGGTTGGAGATCACCTTGCGCAGCGTGAACAGCCGGCGCTCGAACTCGTCGTTGTTTTCGGCATCCTCGCCGGCGCCGATGAAGACCTGCACATGATGCGGCTCGGTTGCGGCAATGGCCGGCGCCTTGGAGAGCGAGGAATTGTCGACCGGCACATCGCGAAAGCCGATGAAGACCTGGCCTTCCTCGGTGATAACGTCCTTGATCACCTTCTTAAAGTGCTCGATCTGCTTTTCATCGCGCGGCATGAAGATATGGCCGACGCCATACTCGCCGATCGGCGGCAGGGTGATGCCCTGCTCGGCCATCTCCTCACGGAAGAAACGGTCGGGGATCTGCACCAGGATGCCGGCGCCGTCACCCATCAGCGGATCGGCGCCGACGGCGCCGCGATGCGTCAGGTTCTCGAGGATGAACAGGCCATCCTTGACGATCTGGTGCGACTTCTCACCCTTCATATGCGCGACGAAGCCGACGCCGCAGGCATCATGTTCGTTGCGCGGATCGTAGAGGCCCTGCTTCTTCGGCAGGCCGGAGGCGGATTTGGAGATATTGGCCGTCGCGCGCAGCTCTGCGGCAGCAAACCGGTCAACTTCCATGGATGGCGTCTTCGTCATCATCTTTCCTCCTGTCGAAGCCCGCGGGGCCACGGGCGGCTTTTCGTCCCGCGCCGCAACCCGAAGATAGGTTCGGCGCATGACAGCGCTGTTGCATTGTGAAGATCGGCCGCAGACATCTGCTTTGAAGGAAAGCAAACCGTCGCGTTCCGCGCCTGCCATTCGCCTCCGCGCGCCGCCCCTTGAGGCTTGACACTCGGAAGAACTATAGCGTGAAAGCCGGTCTGTTCCAGGGCTTTCGGCGCCTCTTCGGTCATAAAGGCCAAAATAGGACAGCAACACTGTCCTAATTCATCAGTTCTATGCCAGAAAGCATTCGGCTCTGCAAGAGCGCCCCGGCAAAAAACGTCAATTTGCGACGGAAGATTGCCTGCGCAGCGGTGATGACGAAATAAAATTACGTCAAGAAGTACTATTTTGTTTATTGATTGCGTAGTTCAATTTCTGTGATGTGTCGCGGGCGACAACCTTGATCCTGTGAAGCTTTGGCGTAATGTCCGCTGCGGACTTTGCCAACCCCTTCCTTTTCCACGGTTTCCCCATGTTCTTTGCTTCCGATAACTGGGCCGGTGCCCATAAATCCATTGCCGAACGTCTGCTGACGGAATCGACCGGTTTTGCCGCGGCCTATGGCGCCGGCGATCTCGACAGGAAGGTCGAGGCCCGTTTTTCCGAGATCTTCGAGCGTGAGGTTTCGATCTTCTTCGTCGCCACCGGCACGGCCGCCAACTCCCTGTCGCTGGCAAGCGTCCAGCGCCCCGGCGGCATCACCTTCTGCCACTCGGAGGCCCATGTGATCGAGGATGAATGCGGCGCGCCGGAATTTTTCTCCGGCGCCGCCCGCCTCGTTGCCGTTGACGGCGAAGCCGGCAAGATCGATCCGGCAAAGCTTTCGGCGAAGATCGCAAGCTTTCCCGAGGACGCCGTCCATCACGGCCGCGCCAGCGCGGTGACCATCACCCAGGCGACCGAGATCGGCACCGTCTATTCCCTGCCGGAGATCGGCGAGATCGCCGCCATATCAAGGCAGCGCAATCTGCCGCTCCACATGGACGGCGCCCGCTTCGCCAACGCCTTGGTCGCACTCGGCGCCACCCCGGCCGAAATGACCTGGAAGCGCGGCGTCGACATGCTGTCCTTCGGCGGCACCAAGAACGGCTGCTGGTGTGCCGAAGCGATGGTCTTCTTCAATCCGGATCAGGCCCGGGAAATGCCGTTCATCCGCAAGCGCGCCGCCCAGCTATTCTCCAAGTCGCGTTTCATCGCCGCCCAGTTCGATGCCTATTTCGAAAACGGTCTCTGGCTCGATCTTGCCCGCCATTCGAACGGCATGGCCGACAGGCTGCGCGCCGGCATCGCCACCAGCAACTCCGCCCGCCTCGCCTGGCCGACCGCGTCCAACGAAGTCTTTGCCGTCGTCAGCAAAAGTGCCGCAAAAATCGCGGAGGAAAAGGGCGCGAAATTTTACGCATGGCCGATCCCGGCGGCAATGCCCGAACTCGTTTCCGAAAGCGAAACCCTGATCCGCCTCGTCACCAGCTTCGCGACCACGGAAGCGGATGTCGATGGTTTCCTGAAGTGCTTGGCGGCCTGATCCCCCCGAAAGGCCTGCCTCTCCGGCGGCCTTTCGGTGATGGCAAAGCCTCACGCCGACCTCAGTCCCCTCACCTTTTGCAGAATATCCTCCGACAGTGCTGAAACCAGTGTCTGGTCCGCACCCTTACGCGGCACCAGCACGAATTCCACATCCTCCAGCACCGGAAGTCTTCCCGCAGCGATTTCCTTCAGACCTGAGGGCGCCATGCTGCGCGGCTGCACCAGCACGCCCATCCCGGCCCGCGCCGCCGCCGTCAGACCGCTCAGGCTGCCGCAGGTGCAGACGATCCGCCAGGGTACGCCGTTTCGCCCGAGTGCTTCCAGCGCGATCACCCGTGTGACGCTCGGCGGCGGAAAGGCGATCAGCGGCAAAGGGCCGGAGGCAAGCACACGCTCAGGATCGCGCGCCAGCCAGACGAGCGGCTCGCGATAGACGAGTTTTCCGCGCGCATCGCCGAGCCGGCGCTTGGCGAGCACCAGATCGATCTCACCATTGTCCTGCATCTCGTAAAGAACGCCGGACAGCGCCACTGTCAGTTCGAGGTCTACCGAAGGGTGCGAACGAACGAAATCCTCGAGCACCGCCGGCAGCTGGCTGGTGACGAAATCCTCCGACACGCCGAGCCGCAGACTGCCGCGCAGGCTGTTGTTCTTAAACAGCGACTGTACCTGCCCCTCGATCGAAAGCATGGCGCGCGCATGGGACAGCAGCGCCTCGCCATCGCCGGTGAGCATCACCTTATGCGTGTCGCGTGCCAGCAGCCTGCGCCCGAGTGCTGCCTCCAGTCGCTGAATGTGCTGGCTGACCGTCGACTGCCCGAGGCCCAGCCTTTCTGCGGCGAGCGTGAAACTGCCCATCTGTTCGACGGCGACGAAACTGCGCAATTGCGAAAGGTCCAACATGATCCAGCTTCTCGATAACTGTTATTCCTTGCATCCTGGATCATAATGGACGACAGAACAATGACTGTTTTATCAAGCCGCGAGACCGCCATGCGCCGCTTTCTGCCCGATACATTCACCATCCTGCTCGTCTGCACCGTCATCCTCGCCTCGTTGCTGCCGGCAAGCGGTACCTTCGCGGATTATTTCGGCATCGCCACCGACCTTGCCATCGCTCTGCTGTTTTTCCTGCATGGCGCCCGCCTGTCGCGCGACGTGGTCTTATCAGGCCTGCTGCATTGGCGCCTGCATATCGTCATCCTGCTGACGACCTTCGGCATCTTCCCGCTGCTCGGCATGACGCTCGGGCTGATCCCCGACACGATCCTGCCGCAGCCGCTTTATCTCGGCATCCTCTTCCTCTGCGTGCTGCCGTCGACGGTGCAGTCGTCGATCGCCTTTACCTCGATGGCGGGCGGCAACGTGCCCGCCGCTATCTGCTCGGCCTCGGCATCCAACATCTTCGGCATGTTCCTGACGCCGCTGCTCGTCGGCCTGCTGTTTTCCGTCGGCGGCCGTGGCGGCTTCTCCTTCGACGCATTAGAGCAGATCCTGCTGCAGCTGCTTGCCCCCTTCATCATCGGCCAGGTTCTGCAGCCCTGGATCGGCGACTGGATTCGCGCCAAGAAGAAGATCCTGATGCCTGTCGACCGCGGCTCGATCCTGATGGTCGTCTATCTCGCCTTCAGCACGGCTGTCGTCGAGGGACTGTGGCACACCTTCTCGATCGCCGATATCGCCGTCGTCATCGTCGCCGACATGGTTCTGCTGGCAATTGTTCTGGTGCTGACGATGTTCGGCAGCCGGTGGCTGGGCTTCAACAAGGCCGATCAGATCACCATCACCTTCTGCGGCTCGAAGAAGAGCCTCGCAAGCGGCGTGCCGATGGCGAACGTCATCTTCGCCGGCCAGTCGATCGGCGCGATCGTGCTGCCGCTGATGCTGTTCCATCAGATCCAGCTGATGGTCTGCGCCGTCATCGCACAGAAATACGCCGCCGCCGCGGTCCGCCGCGCAACGGACAAGGAAATCGACGAGGCAACCAGCCCGGCCTGAGCCCAAATAAAAAACGGCGCCCCATAGGAGCGCCGTCCGTTTTACCCGTAAGGGGGATCAATCAGCCGTTGATGATCTGCGCTTCGATGGCCTTCGGAGCCTCGACCGGTTCTGCGGCAATCGCGATCTTGCGGGGCTTCATGGCCTCGGGAATATTGCGCAGAAGATCGATGTGCAGCAGGCCGTTCTTCAGCGAAGCGGCGGTCACCTCGACATGATCGGCAAGCTGGAAGCGACGCTCGAAGGCGCGCTTGGCAATGCCGCGATAGAGGAATTCGCCGCTTTCGGCAGGTTCCTCGTTCTTTTCACCCTTCACGGACAGCACATGGGCATGGGCTTCGATCGAAAGTTCTGTCTCGTCGAAACCGGCAACGGCCATGGTGATGCGATAGGTGTTTTCACCGGTACGCTCGATATTATAGGGCGGATAGGTCTGCGCCTGTTCCGGCTGGGCAAGGCTGTCGAGCATGGTGAAGAGCCGGTCGAAACCGACGGTCGAACGATAAAGGGGAGAGAAGTCTACGTGACGCATGATGTCCTCCTGTGGAAGCGACGTGTTGCGATGAAATGCCCCTGAGACCCCATCTTTGGCGGCCTTGGGACGGTTGCGCAGGCCCTGTTCGGCACCCGCAGAAAGGAGATGGTGATGGGATTTGACGAGTTCAAGACCTTTTGCAATCGCCTTGATCGGCCCGTGAACCCCGCATGAACGGCCGGTTCGGAGCGCGTTCAGGCGCATTCGCCTAGGATTTAGGCGTCGGGTGAATCTGGTCCCGATGGCTGAAGTGCATCGTCCCTTCTTCTTCAGCCTCAACTTCGGCCGGCCGCGAGCACCCTCATGCTCCTGCCGGCCCTTTTCCCCACCGCTTTCCAAGCCGGATGCCATGCGCTATCCCTGATGCGAAGCAGTCAGCAGCGGCGCATTGGCAAAGTCATGGATCAGGTTCTCTATTCGACGCCCGATAATCCCGCCCCGGAAAACCGCACAGAGGGGTTCTTCGAAACCCATGACGGCCAGCAGCTGCGTTACGCCGTCTTCCGCTCGAGTGGCCAGATTGCCAAGGGCACCGTCGTCATCCTGCACGGCCGCAACGAATATATCGAGAAATATTTCGAAACGATCCGCGACCTGACGGCCAAGGGTCTCTGGGTCGCGACCTTCGACCTGCGCGGCCAGGGCGGTTCATCACGGCTGATGAAACGTCGCAACCACGGCCACATCCGCCGCTTTGCCGATTACGAGCGTGATCTCGATACCTTCCTGGAAAGGGTGGTGCTGCCGGATACCCGCCTGCCCTTCTATCTGCTCGCCCATTCCACAGGCGGCCTGATCGCACTCTCGGCCGCGCCCTATCTCACCACCCGTATCGATCGCATGGTGCTGTCGGCGCCCTTTATCGGCCTGACCGGCCAGTCGGCCTCGCCCCGCGTCATCCGCGCTCTCGCCGGCACGCTGACCGCCGTCGGCCTCGGCTTCCTGCCGCTGACCTCGAAACTGAAGGAGCCGAACTTCAGCGACAACCCTCTGACCTCGGACGAACACCGCTTCGAGCGCAATGTTGCAATGATGAAGGCCTATCCGGAATTGACGCTCGGGCCGCCGACGGCCCGCTGGCTGATCGAGGCTTTCCGCACCATGGACCGGGTCACCTCACCCTATCATCTCTTCTCGATCACTATCCCGACCATCGTCATCGCCCCGACGCGTGACGGTGTCGTGCCCTACACGGCGCAAGAGCGGCTCTCGCGTTACTTCCGCGCCGGCCAGCTGGTGCCGATCAACGGTGCCCGTCACGAGATCTTCCAGGAGCGCGATATCTATCGCGCTGCCGCCCTTGCCGCCTTCCACGCCTTTATTCCCGGCAGCGATGCCGAAGAAAACCAGGACGTCGCCGCCCTCGGTACGTGAGACGGATCGGCTTTGCCGACTGGGGGATCAGCGCTGCTGACCGAGGGATCAGCGCTGCAGGATGGCGATTGCCTGTTCGTAGACCGCCTGGCTGCCGGCGGCGATGATCGAGCCGCCGTTTTCCGGCCGTCCGCCGTCCCAGGTGGTGATGATGCCGCCCGCTCCCTCGATGACGGGAATGATGCCGCCGACATCATAGGGCTTCAGGCTGTTTTCGACGACGAGATCGACATGGCCGGCGGCAAGCAGCGCATAGGCATAGCAGTCGCAGCCGTAGCGGAAGAGCCGTACCTGGCTCTCGATCTCACGGTATTTCTCCATTTCCTCACCGGCAAAGAGATGCGGTGAGGTGGTGAACAGGATGGCGTTCGAAAGCGTGTCGCACTGGCGCGTCGCCAGCCGCCGCTCGCCCTCCGGCCCGGTATAGATCGAGCCGTTCTGGTCGGCAAAATAACGCTCGCCGGTAAAGGGTTGCTCGATCATGCCCATGATCGCCCGACCCGCCTTCTGCAGGCCGATCAGCGTTCCCCACACCGGCACGCCGGAGATGAAGGCGCGGGTGCCGTCGATCGGATCAATCACCCAGACATATTCGCGGTCGAGCCCGATATCGCCATGTTCCTCGCCGAGAATGCCGTGGTCGGGGAAATTCTCTTCGATCAGCGCCCGGATGGCGAGTTCGGCCGCCCGGTCGCCCTCCGTCACCGGATCGAAACCGGAAGAAAGCTTGTTCGTGACATCGAGGCCGGAGCGGAAACGCGGCAGCGTTTCGGCGCGGGCAGCCTCCGCCAGGCGATTGAAGAACGAACGGTCAGGAAACATGTTGGATCCGTTTGGCTGGCGGGAGTGGCGCTTTTCATAGCGAAAAGCAACGGGAATGCAAACGCAGCAGGCAAATTGAGTTTAGTTGCACAAAGATATCGCAGCGCAATAAATTGCTTGACATTTGTGCAATGCAATAGTAGTGTCTTCATACAGTCTTCTGACTGTAAATACCCTCCTTGGGTGTTTCCTCCCTAGACTTAGCCGCGCTCACAAGCGCGGTTTTTTTTGGCCGGGGAAGGCCACACGTCAGCAAAATCGAAAAACGGATCTATTCGGCGGCCAGCGCCCGCTCGCCGGCGAATTTCTCGACATAGTCCGCCATCTGCTGCATGAAGTCCGCGACGGCATCGGCCACCGCGGCGAAATCGCCGCGTTTCTCCAGCGTCAGCTCATCGACATAGATCGCCCGGTTCACCTCGATCTGCAGCGCGTGCAGGCCGCGCGAGGGCCGGCCGTAATGTTCGGTGATGAAGCCGCCGGCATAGGGCTTGTTGCGGATCGCCGCAAAACCCATCTCCTCGAGGATGGCGATGGCCGCGCGCGAAAGTTCGGCCGAAGCGCTGGTGCCGTAGCGATCGCCGATGATGAAATCGGGCCGCGCAGTGCTGCCGGCGACGCGCACATTGCCGGGCATCGAGTGGCAGTCAATCAGCACGCCGAAGCCGAACTGCACATGCGTTCGCGCGATCAGCCGGCGGAGCGCCGCATGATAGGGCTTGTAGACCGCTTCAACCCGGTCGAGCCCCTCCTGCACCGGCAGGCGCCGCGCATAGATCTCCATGTTCTCGGCGACGATGCGCGGAATGGTGCCGAGCCCGCCGGCGACCCTGAGCGAATTGACGTTGGCATAGGGCGGCAGCAACCCGTCGAACATCCGCGGATCGAGTTCGTAGGGTTCGCGATTGACGTCGAGATAGGCGCGCGGGAAGTTGGCCGCCAAAAGCGGCGCACCGAGTGCGACCGCCGAGCCGAAGAGCTCGTCGACATAGTGATCCTCGGAACGGCGGATGGCGATGCCCTCCAGCCTGGACTGAGCGATAAATTCCGGTGGATAAATACGGCCGCTATGGGGGGAGTTGTAGACGAAGGGAATGGTCTGCGACACGGGCTCATGGACCTCAAAAAGCTCGTATTCGCGTATTTCCGGCACTTTCGGCCCTCTTTACCATGTCATGAACTGACTGCTTCGCGTATGTTGCCAGTTGCCCGGCCGCAAGTCCATACTATGTAGAAGGGATGGCGGTCACGCACAGGCAATTCACCGGTTGTTTACCGGAGCGAGATTAGTGTAAACGGCTGGCAGCCCACCAAAAACCTATGGATCGCGGTCTGGATTGATGACTCAGAAGATACTTCTCGCCGAAGACGACAATGACATGCGCCGCTTCCTGGTGAAAGCGCTCGAAAAGGCCGGCTACAAGGTCCTTTCTTATGATAATGGCGCCAGCGCCTATGACCGGCTGCGCGAGGAGCCGTTTTCCCTGCTGCTGACCGATATCGTCATGCCCGAGATGGACGGCATCGAGCTGGCGCGCCGCGCCACCGAGCTCGACCCCGACCTGAAGGTGATGTTCATCACCGGTTTTGCCGCGGTGGCGCTGAACCCTGATTCGAAGGCGCCGAAGGATGCAAAGGTCCTTTCCAAGCCTTTCCACCTGCGCGACCTCGTCGACGAGGTCAACAAGATGCTTGCCGCGTAAGGCCTGCGGGCGGCGCGTCACAAAACTGAAAAAAGCCTATTGACGGCTCCGAAGGTTTTGTGATCTATGCGCCGCCATCGGATGGGCGTGTAGCTCAGCGGGAGAGCACTACGTTGACATCGTAGGGGTCACAGGTTCAATCCCTGTCACGCCCACCATCCTAATTCACTAAAAAGCAAACGGCCTTTCGAAAAATCGAGAGGCCGTTTGCTTTTTAGATTTTCCGATCTGCACCGTCCTCATAGTGCGTGCGGCAAGCCGTTCTGCTTATTGAAGAAGTACCCGAAATGCCGAGTTTCGGTGAAACAACATTTTGGATGCATCCCTGCGTCCCGCTTCCATCCCCAATGCAACTATATCCTTGCCGTAAAATTGCGTCGAGCGTCCGAAGCCCGTTCCGGGCAGCACCAAAGCTCCAGATCTGCTTGCCACATCGTCGTCGCTAACGGATTGCGGTCGGCTCGCGCGCATTGCAGCGACGGCGCGATCGCATATGAGAACATGCTCACGCGCTCGTCACTTGCATTAGCGTATTCAAGTTTCAGCCCCTCGTTGGTCAAGCATCCAGAGCTGCCGGTTTTGTGACGGATAGATGACGAGTTTATGACAAAAATCGTGTTATTTCAGCAACATAGAAGCCACGCCCTGCTGTCATGATCGACATCGTTATTGCGACGCAACATGCCGCTGTGTAACTACCGCGGCGAGGCAGGCACCGGGTCAAAAGGCGCCGCTTCGCTCACACGGGTTGAAGATACGTAGGGACTGCCGATGGCAACGGTCTTCATCCTTCTGCATCTGAACTGGAGGTTATTCCATGAACATTAAGAGCCTTCTTCTCGGCTCCGCTGCAGCACTTGCCGCAGTATCCGGCGCTCAGGCTGCCGACGCTATCGTTGCTGCCGAGCCGGAACCGGTTGAATACGTTCGCGTCTGCGACGCTTACGGCACCGGCTACTTCTACATCCCGGGCACCGAAACCTGCCTCAAGATCAACGGTTACGTCCGTTTCCAGGTTGACGTTGCTCCGAACGCCAGCTCGATCGGCGCCGGCGGCGGTGGTTCTGTCGCCAACGACTCGGACTGGGATGCCCGTACGCGCGGTCAGGTTCAGTTTACGGCCAAGAGCGACACAGAATATGGTCCGCTGACCGGCGTCATCGTCATGCAGTTCAATGCTGACAACGCTTCTGCCCAGAAGGCTCAGCTGGACTCTGCTTACATCGACATCGCAGGTTTCCGCGCTGGTCTGTTCTACTCCTGGTGGGACGATGGTCTCTCCGGCGAAACGGACGATATCGGTTCTCCGGTCACGCTGCACAACTCCATCCGTTATCAGTACGAAACCGACGCCTTCTACGCTGGCATCAGCGTTGACGAGCTGGAAGACAGCCCGTTCTACAATGGCGAAACCGCCAACAACGTCGGCGTTGCAGTCGGTCTCGGCGGCAAGGCTGGTGCATTCAGCTACCAGATCACTGCCGGTTACGACACCGACAACGAAGAAGGCGCCATCCGCGCTATGGGTACGGTTGCTGTCGGTCCGGGCACGCTCGGCCTCGCAGTTGTCTACGCAAGCAACCCGAACGCCTACTACAACAAGGCTGAATGGGCGGTCGCTGCTGAATACGCCATCAAGGCGACTGACAAGCTGAAGATCACCCCGGCTGTTCAGTACTACAACAACTACGGCATCACTGCTGGCGAGTTCAACGACGACGTTGACGCTTGGAAGGCCGGCGTGACGATCGACTACCAGATCGTCGACAACCTCTCCACGAAGATTTCGGTTCAGTACCTCGATCCGGACAATGCTAGCGACGTTACCTCGGGCTTCCTCCGCCTGCAGCGCGCGTTCTGATAAAGGGCTGCCGGCTAGAACAGGATGTTATCCGAAAACCGTTCACGCTTTTCTGCATCATGCTCTGGACCGGCAGCTACAAATTCCTGATCTGACTGACCTCCGATCGGGAAAGAATGGGCCTGGACTTCCCTGCCTGGGCCCATTCCCCTTGACCAGACGTGCGTCCAAGACGGCACCTCGACGAGTGCCTTGCCATTGTCGTGTCACATCGGTTCGTTGCCGATGTCCGGCAGTCTATGTCGTTGCCGGATCTTGTAACCAGCAAGCGCAACCAGCTTTTTTACTGATCTGCCGCCGATCGTCGAGCGAGCCCCGCGGCCGACAAAATTTTTTCACCTCAGCAATAACGGCGCGCCAAATTCGGACACAGAGCCATGCCATGGCGAACCGAGGGTGAGGTAATGATTCGCCTCGCCGCGACATGGGGTTTGAGATCGAAATGAAGTTATCCGCGCTTGCCGCTGCCGCCCTTTTTTCCGCCGTCCTCGCCTTGCCGGCCTCTGCCGCGCCCGCCGCACCCGCCGAGACCTTTCCTGGTGCGCCCGGCGTCATTACGCTTTCCGGCAAATGCGCCAAGCTGGTCGTCGCCAAGTTCGACGCCACCAAGGGCTGCAAGAACGAGCTTGCCAGTGTCACGCTGGCCAATGGCATGGTGACCTTCATCTTCACCTCGGATGGCAAGGCGCTGGGCTTCCAGGGCGACGGCAGCGGCATCAAGCCTGCCTCCAACGGCAATGCCCGCCTGCCGCTCAGCCTCGTCTCCACGGGTGTCGGCAACAAGATGACCGGAGAGGTCAAGGTTGCCGGCTTCTGCACCTTCGGCAATCCCTATGCCGGCAAGCCGATCGCGATCGAATGCACCGCCGAAAGCAAGGACTCCTCCTTCACCGGCAGCTTCCGCACTGGCGGCAAGCTGGTGAAGAAGGGTGAGTAGCCGCCCTCAGGCGCACCAGGCGCTGCCGGTGGCCCCTGGCTTGCGTGCCAGGCCCTCATTGATCAGCTGCGCGCCGAAAGAGCGCCCGTCGCGCGAGACGACGCGCGGCGCGCCGGAGGACTCGGCCTTACCCGCCGCATTCATGGTGAAAGGCCCGGCGTTCAGAAGCGCCAGCAGCCGCGACTTGGCGGCAAAGGCCACCCGGCGCTCGCCGTCACAGCGCGCCCGGTCGACCGCCGGGCTTGCCATGTCGGCAATCACGATCTTCTCGCCCTTGTACCAGAAGACGCCACCGTCGCCGACGCAATTGATATGGGCGCCCTGCCCGCAATAGCCGAAGGCGACTGTCCTGGCTTCCGAAACAGCAGCGGAGGCCGGCGACGGCACTGCCTTTATCGGCTGGATCATCGGCGTCGGGATCGCGGCCGGCGGCAGCGGCTGCGGCTGCGGCAGCAACTGCGGTACTGGGACTTTCGGAGCGGGTGCGGCAAGCGCCACCTGCTTCGGCGGCGCGTCCTTCTTGACGACAGGCCTCGGCTCCGCCGTGTCCCGTGTGATCGGCGTCGATTGCCTTGCAAGCATCGGCTGAATGCTCTTCCAATGGTCGTGGGCGACGATGCCGCCGATCGCGGCAATGCCGATCACCGCCCAGGACAGCAATCCGCCCCCGCTGCTGCGCGCTTTGCTCTTTCCTCTTGCCGGCGCCTTGCGGCGGCCTCGTGTCGCTGTCTTGGCCATCTGTCCGATTCCCGTGATGCCGGGATTATCGCTGCTCAATCCTTTCCGAAAGGTTGGCGGCGACAGGATGACGCCTGGTTCGCCGAACTTTCCTTCCAATGACCTGAACGCACCGGAGAGGCCAACGGCACTGCCGAAACGCAACAGGGAAAAGCTGAACAAATTCCGCGCCCAGACGTTAGCCAGCGAAAAATTCCATCTCTCTGGGGGAAAATTCCATGGATCTGATTATCGCCGACATAATACCGGCGTCGCGTATCCACTATCCCGTCATCTTCGCCCGCCTCTTCGGCGCCATCGTTTTCGGCGGGCTGATCGGTTTCGAACGTGAGGCCCGCGACCGCCCGGCGGGCTTCCGCACCCATATTCTGATCAGTCTTGCCGCTGCCCTCTTTGCCATCATCTCGATCGAGGCAGTGCACATGCCGGGTTTTACCGATGACGATCAGGTGCGCATCGATCCGCTGCGCGTCATAGAAGCCGTCACCGCCGGCGTCGCCTTCCTCGCCGCCGGCATGATCGTCTTTGCAAGAGGTCGGGTGCACGGGCTGACGACGGGCGCCGGCATGTGGCTCTCCGGCGCGATCGGCCTCGCCATGGGCTTCGGCTATTGGCCGATCGCCTTCTTCACCACGCTCGCTGCCATCTGCGTGCTCTTCGCCTTCGGCAAGCTCGAAAAATGGTTCGGCTATAATTCCGGACAGCGTGTCGATCGCGATGAACACAAATAGAAAAACAAAGCGCCCGGCATCACGCCGGGCGCTCGTGTCACGTGCGCTTCAGTTGGTCATTCGGCTGTTGGTCGTTCAGCGCGTGTGGCCGAAGGATCGCTTTTCCCAACCAATGCCGTGCCGCCGACGGAGAGCGGCTTTTGGCGTTTGCCAATATTGATGCGTTCGTCCGCCGCCTCACGTACGGCCTGCCATTCATTTTCGTGCCGGATGAAGATCTCGCGGGGCACAAAGTTGATCGTCATATGTTTCTCACCCTGTTTCAAATCTACCGTTCGCGCCGGAGGCTTCCGGAGTACCCGTTATTTCTTGGTCCCTGCATTGCCCTTGATGTCGGGGCCGCCCTTGGAAAGATCGGCGCCGGTAACATGGGCCGGCACGTGAATGTCGTGGTAGACGCCGGGCGTCAGCGTCAGGTCGACATGATGCGGCGGCAGCACCTGCGCCTTCTGCATGCGGTTCGGCTTCGCCCGCTTCATGCGGTCGGCCGCCTCCGTGCGTTTGTCGGGAAGATGGGTCGAAGTGTGCATCATCGGCCTCCTTTTTTAAGCTCAACCAGGGCCTAACGGGCGGGCGTCGGAATGGTTCCAATAAAAATCACCCAATCCCGGTGTGACGACCGGCCTTGACTGGCCCGCGAAGTTCATTACCTAGAGCCTATCCCGCGGCCTTCCAGACATCGGCTGACGGGGAACTTTGGTGCCGGGCCCCTCTGGCGAGAGTTTTTACGGCGCTCTCGTGATGTCGGTACCGCCTGCAGCTTAGCCGGCGGATTTTTCATCGATGAACAAGCTCACCATGCCTGACCCGCGTGCCCGTTGTGGCGTGCCGCGTTTTTCCAATATATCGACCCTCTTCAACACGATTTGCGGCCGCGAGGTGCGGCCATGAATCAACCCGTGACCCATAACTCCGCGCTCAGCTATTTCCGCTGGGCTTTCATCGTCACTGCCCTCGGCCTCGTTCTCGGCGCGGTGCTCGGCTGGCAGACGACCGGTACGATCGGCGGCATGGCAACCGTCTTCTTCATCTGCACGGTGCTTGCGGTGCTGGAGATCTCGCTCTCCTTCGATAATGCCATCGTCAACGCCAACAAGCTGAAGGAGATGACGCCGGTCTGGCAGCAGCGCTTCCTCACCTGGGGCATCATCATCGCCGTCTTCGGCATGCGCATCGTCTTTCCGCTGGCAATCGTCGCGATCGCGGCACAGATCGGCCCGTGGGATGCTCTGGTGCTTGCCGCACGCGAGCCGGCCGAATATGCCCGCATCATGAACGACGCGCATCTGCCGATCGCAGCCTTCGGCGGCACCTTCCTGATGATGGTCGGCCTTAACTACTTCTTTGACTACAAGAAGGAAATCCACTGGCTTCCCGGCCTGGAAAGGGTAATGGCGCGTTCGGCCGCCATCAAGGGTATCGAAATCGCCGTCGTGCTCGCGCTGATGCTGGTTTTCTCCTGGCTGATCGGCGGGGAGGAAGCCACCGTCTTCGTCAATTGCGCCATCTACGGCCTGCTCACCTTCCTCGCGGTCGAGGTGGTCGGCGGGCTGCTCGATGCCTCGCAAAAGACGATGAGTGCTGCCGCCAAGGGCGGTCTTGGCGCCTTCATCTATCTGGAGGTGCTGGATGCAAGCTTTTCCTTCGACGGCGTCATTGGCGCCTTCGCGCTGACGCAGAACCTCTTCGTCATCGCGATCGGCCTTGGCATCGGCGCCATGTACGTGCGCTCGATGACGATCATGCTGGTGGAGAAGGGAACGCTTGCCGAATACCGCTATCTCGAGCATGGCGCCTTCTACGCCATCCTGATTCTCTCGGTGATCATGTATGCGCAGACCCTGGTCCATATCCCCGAGGTTATCACCGGCCTCGGCGGCGCGGCCTTGATCGGCCTGTCCCTCTGGTCGTCCATCCGCCACAACAGGCGCGAAAAGGTGGAAGATCACGGCGCCCGGCAGGAGGAGCTTCACGCCTGACGATGCAGGAAGCCGCAGTGTGCGACGCCCTTGCAGCTAAAAATAAAGCCCGCGACCATCCGGTTGCGGGCTAATTCATTCATGCATGACTTGAAGGTGTTAGCGGGAGACCTGACCGAAGGAGGCCGGGTCGATACCGAGTGTGGTGAGGTCGTTGGCGCGCGGGCGGCGACCGGCTTCGACAGCAGCGCTGACGGCGTTTGCGGCACCAAGGACGGCGAATGCGCGGCCAAAGAAGCCGGTACGGACTGAATTGCGAAGTGCGGACATTGTCCTTTTCCTCTTGCTCTATGATTGACCACTCATAGATGGCATCGCGCACAGACCTCCACAATGCTCAGAAAATCACCTCAGCCGTGCAAAAACAGGAGGCCGGCGCATGTCTCCATGGCCGACCTCGAGGGAGGGGTGGGTGGTCTTTTTGTTCTTAGAGCGCCGTGCGTCCTTTCGGACGCACAAAGGACGCTCTAACACTTTGAAATCTGCGCATCGTGCTTTCCGAAAATCGGAACCGATTTTCGGGCCGATGCGCTAGTCTTCGTTTGCCGCCAGTTGCGAGAGCACCTGGCCCCTGCCGCGCAGCCGCAGGATCAGCGGGATGAGGAAGGCGGCCGCTGCAACGATGAGCAGGCCGGCCGCGATCGGCGACATCACCAGCGTCGTCACATCGCCCTGGCTGATTGCCAACGCCCGGCGCAGCTGCTGTTCGGCAAGCGGCCCGAGGATCAGGCCGACGACGGCAGGCGCGATCGGATAGCCGAAGAGCCGCATCACATAGCCGAGCAGGCCGAAGGCGAGCAGCATGCCGAGCTCGAACACCGACGGATTGGCGCCGATCGTCCCGAGCGTCGCAAACAGCAGGATGCCGGCATAGAGCCACGGCTTCGGAACGGTCAGCAGCCGCACCCAGAGCCCGATCATCGGCAGGTTCAGCACCAAGAGCATCGCATTGGCGATGAGCAGGCTGGCGATCAGCCCCCAGACGAGCTGCGGATTGGTGGCAAACAGCAGCGGCCCCGGCTGCAGCCCGTATTGCTGGAAGCCGGCAAGCATGATCGCCGCCGTCGCCGTCGTCGGCAGGCCGAGCGTCAGAAGCGGCACCAGTGTGCCGGCGGCCGATGCATTGTTCGCCGCTTCAGGGCCGGCGACACCTTCGATCGCACCATGGCCGAACTCTTCCGGGTTTTTCGCCAGCCGCTTTTCGGTGGCATAGGAGAGGAAGGTACCGATTTCGGCGCCGCCCGCCGGCATTGCGCCGATCGGGAAACCGATCAGCGTGCCGCGCAGCCACGGCTTCCACGAACGTGACCAGTCCTGCGCATTCATCCAGAGCGAACCCTTGACCGCCTCGACCTTCTCCGCGATCCGGTTGCCCTGCGCGGCTATATAAAGCGTCTCGCCGATCGCAAACATCGCCACGGCAAGCGTCGTTACCTCGACGCCGTCGAGCAGGTCGGGAATGCCGAAGGTAAGCCTGGCCTGCCCCGTCTGCTGGTCGATGCCGACCATGGCGAGCGCAAAGCCGATGAACAGCGAGGTCAGACCCCTCAATGCCGAATCGCCGAAGGCCGAGGAGACGGTGACAAAGGCAAGCACCATCAGCGCGAAATATTCGCGCGGACCGAAGACCAGCGCCAGCTTGACGATATAAGGCGCGATGAAGGCAAGCCCCAGTGTGGCGATCAGGCCGGCGACGAAGGAGCCGATCGCCGCTGTCGCTAGCGCCGGTCCGCCGCGCCCGGCGCGCGCCATCTTGTTGCCCTCGAGCGCGGTGACGATCGAAGCGCTTTCACCCGGCGTGTTGAGCAGGATCGAGGTCGTCGAACCGCCATACATGCCGCCGTAATAGATGCCGGCGAACATGATCAGCGAGCCGCCGGGATCGAGCTTGTAGGTGACGGGCAACAGCAGCGCCACGGTGAGTGCCGGGCCGATGCCGGGAAGCACGCCGACGGCGGTGCCGAGCGTCACGCCGACCAGCGCATAAACCAGGTTCATCGGCTGCATCGCAACGAGGATACCCTGCCATAGAAATTCGAATGTGCTCATCTTGGTGTCCCAAGCGGCATTCCCGGCCGTGCGTTTCGCAACCGGGCGCCGCGCAAAATCAAAAGAGCTGACAGCGCGTCCCGCGCGGTCAGAAGAACAGATGTTCCAGCGGCCCGGCCGGCAGCGTCAGCTGCAGCAGCTGCGAGAAGATCGCCCAAACTACGAAGCTGAGGACGATACCAAGCGGCAGCGAGATCCAGAGCTTGGGTTTGCCGAATCCGCGTGCCGTCAGCGCGAAGAGGATGCCTGTTGCGATCGAGAAGCCGGCGACGCGCAGGAGCAGCATCTGGCCGGCAAGACCGGCGACGATCCAGATGACGGGTGCGACTTCCTGCCGGTCACGCTCCGGAAAATCGCCGCGCCAGGCTTCGAAGGCGGTCCAGATCCCGAGACAGAAGAGGCCAAATGCCACCATTTGAGGCGCTGTCGCCGGACCGATGCGATCGTATTGCGCGATCGTTTTCAGATGCAAGGCATCCCAGGCCATCACGCCGGCGACGACGAAGAGGAAAACGGCAATGATGAACGCCGCCCAATCAGGGCGGCGTTCGGTTGCCGAGGAGGTGTTATCCTCGCTCATTGAACAAGTCCGATGTCTTTGAGAATGCTCTCAGTGGCCGAGATATCCTTTTCGAGTTGCGCCTTGAAGGCGTCGCCGGACAGATAGGTGTCGGCCCAGCCCTTGGTCTTCAGCGTTTCCTGCCAGGTGGCGGAGCCGTGCAGCTTCTCGAAATCCGCGGTGACGCTTGCCACCTGCTCTGCCGACAGGCCGGGGGCAGCGGCGACCATGCGCCAGTTCTGTATGGTGACGTCGGTGCCGGCTTCCTTCAGCGTCGGGGCATCGACGCCGTCGATACGCTTTTCGCTGGAGACGGCGAGAAGGCGGAGCGTGCCTGACTCCACCTGCGATTCGAACTCGCTATAGCTCGAGACGCCGGCCGTGACCTGGCCGCCGAGAATTGCGGCGAGCGCTTCACCGCCGCCGGAGAAGGCGACATAGTTGATCTTGGTCGGATCGACGCCGGAAGCCTTGGCGATCAGGCCGACGGTGATATGGTCGGTGCCGCCGGCCGAACCGCCACCCCAGGAAACCGAACCCGGATCCTTCTTCAGCGCCGCGACCAGATCAGCCATGGTTTTGATCTCGGATGCAGCGGGAACGACGACGGCCTCATATTCGCCGGTCAGGCGGGCGATCGGCGTAACGTCCTTGAGCGTCACCGGCGACTTGTTGGTGAGGATCGCGCCGACCATGACATAGCCGCCGACGATTAGCGAATTCGGGTTGCCGGCAGCCTGGCTGCTGAACTGCGCAAGCCCGATCGTGCCGCCGGCGCCTGGGACGTTCTGGACCTGCACGTTACCGGAGATCTTTTCCTGCTGCAGCGCGGTCTGCAGCGAACGGGCCGTCTGGTCCCAGCCGCCGCCGGGAGCGGCGGGCGCGATGATGGTGTAGTCGGCCGCATAGGCCGGCAGCGCGATGGTCGCTGCAAGAAGGGTTGCGATGAACGTATGCTTCACGATGTGTCCTCCGTCGGCGGCTGAGCAAACCGCCTGTTGTTCTCTGGGAATCGGGAGGAATGGGCCGGCCAGCGGACGCAAGCGTCCTGAATGACGAGCGGAATACCTCCCAAGGCTTCAGCTCTCCGCCTCCACGGAGAAGAAGTAGCCAAAGCGACCACAACAACCTGTCATTTAGCTGACATCGGCGGGATATCCAGAAGGAGACGACACTTTTTTGCCGTAATTGGCAGGTGCCGATCTAATTCCTGGTTCATCACTGCCGATGGCGAATGCATTACCCGCCGCCGAAGTACGGCTGCGAGCCTCATCCGACGAGAGCTACGGGCGGAGCGACCCAAAGCTCTGTAAAGAGGGCGAACCGGCTGAAAGCTGACGCCTTCACTGCGTCCGCAGAACCTCGTTCCAGTGCGCGATCAACCGCGCCCGTTTCACCTGGTCGAGATAGACCATCAGCCCGGGGCTGACCGGCACCGGCCGCAGTTGGGCGCCGAGCAGTTCCTGCAGCGTATTGGCGGTATTCTCCCCCGCGACCTCGGGGCTGACGGCCGGGATCTGCAGCTCGCGCGCCATGATTGTCTGCCCTTCCCTCGACATGAAAAAGGTAAGGTAACGCCGACCGAGCTCCGGCTCGGCGGCGGCCTGCGGCACCAGCCCGATCCGCGACATCACCACCGTATAATCCTTCGGCAGCACGATGCCGACTTCGGGATAGCGCGAGGCCCAGTCGGCCGCATAGGAGCCGAGAATATTGTAGCCGAGCACAAAGCGCCCGTCGGCAACGCGTTCGAGGATCGCCGAACTCGTCGAATAAAGCTTGACGCCGGCAGCCCCCATCGCCCCGATCACCGACCAGATGTCGCCGAACTGCTCCTGGTCGCGCGCCATGAAAAGAAAGCCGACGCCGGAACGCTCGATATCGTAGGTGCCGATCCGCCCGTAGACCTCGTTGCCCTTGCGCTTCAGATAGTCGACGAATTCAGCCCGCGAACTCGGCACCGGCTCATGCGCAAAGCTCGGTTTGTGATAGACGAACACCGCCGGCTCGAAGGTGAGCGCATAGGCGGTATTGCGCCAGTTTGCCCATTTCGGCCACGCAGCACTCATCGGCAGGTTGCTGACCTGTGCATACCCGTCGTTGGAAAGCTTCACCTGCAAGTCCATTGCCGACGAGAAGGCGAAATCCGCCGTCTTCTTGCCGGCATCCGTCTCCCTGACGATCCGGTCGTAGATGTCGCCGGTCAGCATATCCTCATATTTGACTGCGATATCGGGATTGGCGTCCTGGAAACCCCGGATCATCGGTTGCGCCAGCGGCTCGTCGAGCGAAGAATAAACCGTCAGCACCGGCGCATCGGCATTGCCCGACTTCGCCGGATAGAAGACCGGATCGGCGAGCGCAAAGCCCGGCCAGAACGCCAGCAGCAAGATGAAAACTCTCCTCATGCAGCAACAATGCCTGAGCGCGCCAGGAGGAGCAAGGGCTCCGGACTAGGCGCATGCCCACTCCATCAGGGCATTCTGCGCGTGCAACAGGAAAGCCTTGGCGGCGCGGCTCCGGCAGAGCGGATGTTCCATCGCCTCGGCCGCCACCTCCTGGCCGCGCGTAACCGGCGGGCACGGCAGGAAGATCGCATCCTCCCGCAAACGATCGAGCACATCGGTCCCGATCCGGTAACCGGCAAGCGCCTCCTCGGCAGCGTCACCCGGCCATGAATCGGTGATGACGACGTCGGCATCCGATAGTTCGCCCATATCGGTGCTCACACGGAAGCGTCCATTGAGCAGCGCGGTATCGCTGATGTGCCAGCGTTCGGGATAGACCTGCACCACCTCGATCGGCAACGCGATCGATGCTTCGGCCCAGGAGCGAAGGATATTTGCGTCCGCCGCCACGCCGACCACCTTCAACCCGTCGATGGAGCCACGCCGGCTGTCGATATAGGCAAGGTCGCCGAGCGTCTCGCAAGGGTGGTTGTAGCATGTGCGCGCATTGATGACAGGCACCGGCAAGGCTGCCGCCACCGCCTTCAATGTCGCAAATTCCTTCGTGCGGATCACCAGCATGTCGAACCAGTTGCCGAGATACCCGGAGAGATCGCCGGTTTCCTCCCTGGTATTGAAGCCGATCGGCACATGCGCGCAGATGCCGCCCATCGCCTGGATGCCGAGATCGAAGGCGGTTGTATTGCGCCATCCGCCGTCATCGACAATCAGGGCGACGCGTTTGCCCGCAAGGCTCTGCGGCATCGTGCGCTCATCCCAGGCTTTGGCAAGCTCACTGGCGCGACCGATGATCGACCGAAGCCCGGCCTCCGGAATATCTTGAAACTCCAGAAAATTCCGGGCCGAACCTGTCATTCAAATCCCCGTCGGGCATGAAACGTCGCCACAATACCCTTCGCTCGCCTCATGGCAATCGCTGAAGCAACCGCGAATCACATTGCATACCGCGTTGGATATTCTCGCGTTTCGTCTTCCAATCCATGCTCCTGGGTCCGGCTCAAGCCTTAAATTGATCAGCGATCGGCTTTATGATGTCGGTTCAGAAAGTGTCGGCCAAAGCAGAACATTCCATTTTTCTCCGATGTGAATTGTCTTTTCATCACAAAGGATTAGGGATTGGCTCCGTCCTTCACCCGTTTAGAGTATTGATGAAGATCGACGACGCTATATGGTCGCGCTGCCGCGTTAAAAACGTCGAGACCGCCCGAATTTATTATTCGGGGGACGACTCTACGCGACAAAAACTCTATGAAAAGCTAGACTAAACTGGAAAGATCCATGGGAGGGGTCATGGAACGACGACTGAGCGCTATTCTTGCTGCAGACGTCGTCGGCTACAGCCGACTGATGGGCATCGATGAATCCGGCACGTTGCAGGCGCTGAACCGCCATCGCTGCGAGCTGGTCGACATTCGTATTTCGGATTACAAGGGCCGGATCGTCAAACTCACCGGCGACGGTATCCTTGCCGAATTCCAGAGCGTGGTGAATGCGGTCGCCTGCGCCGCCGAAATCCAGCGCAGCATGGCGGCCCGCAACGAGAACGTGCCCAAGGACGAGCGCGTCGAATTTCGCATCGGCATCAATCTCGGCGACGTCGTGGTCGAGAACGGCGACATATTCGGAGATGGGGTCAATCTCGCCGCCAGGCTCGAGCGCATCGCAGCGCCGGGCGGCATCGCCGTGTCGGCCTCGGTGCGCGAGCAGGTCGGCTCGCGCCTCAATCTCGGCTTCGAATTCATTGGCGAACATATGCTGAAGAACATCCGGCAGCCCGTTCAGGTCTACACCGTCAGCTTAGCGCCGCCTTCCTCCGCCAGATTGGTCGCGCAGAACCGCAACACCTGCTTCATCGCGGTGCTGCCCTTCACCAATATGAGCGGCGATGCCGACCAGGATTATTTCTCCGACGGTATCACCGAAGACATCATCACCGATCTCTCCAAGATCTCCAGCCTGCACGTCGTGCCGCGCAATACGATCTTCACCTACAAGGGCATATCGGTAAAGGTGAAGCGCCTCGCCCAGGAGCTTGGCGTGCGCTACGTGCTCGAGGGAAGTGTGCGCATCGTCGGCAATCGCGTGCGCATTTCCGGCCAGCTGATCGACACCGCCAATGGCGACCATCTCTGGGCCGAGCGTTACGACCGCGACATGACCGACATCTTCGCCATCCAGGACGAGATCACCCATGCGATCGTCGGCCAGTTGAAGGTGCGTCTGTTGCCGGAGGAGAAGAAGGCGATCGCGACTGAGCCGACCGCTAATGTCGAGGCCTATACCTATTATCTCAGAGGCCGCCAGCTCTCTCACACCTGGACCAAATCCTATCTGGAGCTCGCAAGGCGCATGTTCTGCAAGGCGGTGGAGCTCGATCCGGATTATGCCCGCGCCTATGCCGGCATCGCCGATTGCGACGCGGCGATCCGCGATTGGGCGCCTGATGACGTGCCGCTGAGGCGCATCCTCGAGATGAGTGCTCGCGCTCTGGCGCTCGATCCTGACCTTCCCGAAGCCCACGCTTCCCATGGTCTCGCCCTGCATCAGAGCGGCTATGACGATAGGGCAGCGGCGGCCTTCGAACGTGCCCTGGCGCTCGACCCGAACCTCTTCGAGGCGAACTTCCACTATGCCCGGTTCTTCTTCATGCACGGCAACTTCGCCGAATCCGTGCAATATTTCACCCGCGCCGCCGCAATCCGCTCTGATGACTACGTCTCGCCGATCCATCTGATGTCCGCCTATCGCTCGCTCGGAAGGGTGCTGGATACGGAAAACTGGGCGCGCCTCGGTCTGTTGCGCGCCGAACGCGCCCTTAACCTCAATCCAGAAAATTCAGGCCCCGCCCATCGCGGCGCGCTGGCGCTTGCCCATCTCGGCGATGCGGCAAGGGCACGCGACTGGGCCGACCGCGCGATCGCCATCGATCCCGACGACATCGTCGCGCAGTATAATCTCGCCTGCGTCTACTCCGTCCTCGGCGACGTCGACCAGGCGATCGATCTGCTGGAGAAGCTGCTGCCGAACAGCTCCGTCTACCACATCAAATGGTTCGATAATGATTCCGATCTCGACAACATCCGCGACGATCCCCGCTTCCAGAAACTCCTCGCCGCCGCGATGACGCAGCGCGAGCGTATCGAAAGGACCGGGAGCTGAGGTCGAGCTTTTCCCGGCCGTTCACTGGCGCATCGGCCCGAAAATCGGAATCGATTTTCGGAAAGCACGATGCGTAGATTCAAAGTGTTACAGCGTCCTTTGCGCGTCTGAAGGACGCGCGTCGCTGTAAGCCTGAAAATCGCTGTGACATCCCTGCTTCATCTCTGTAATCTCCCTTGAAAAACAGGGGAAACATCCGTGCGCATCCTGCTCACCGAAGACAATATCGCGCTGGCCGACGGCCTGTCGGCGATCTTGCGCGGCACGGGCCATGCCGTCGATGTCGTCCATGACGGAGCGTCCGCCGATGCGGTCATCGCCGCTGAAAATTTCGATCTGGTGATCCTTGACCTCAACCTGCCCGAGATGGATGGGCTCGACGTGCTGCGCGCCATGCGCGCCCGACAGAACCAGGCGGCCGTCCTCATCCTGACCGCGCGCGGCACGCCGGAAGAGCGAGTGAAGGGGCTCGATCTCGGCGCTGACGATTATCTGATCAAGCCCTTCGATATCGCCGAATTCGAGGCCCGCGTGCGCGTGCTGCTGCGCCGCCAGGCCGGGCTGCGTTCGGCGACCGTCGGCTTCGGCGGCATCTCCTTCGATCTCAATTCCCGCACCTTTTCATCAGGCGCAACGCCACTCGATATTCCCGCCCGCGAACTCGGCCTGCTCGAAATCCTCTTCATGCGGGCCGGCAAGGTCGTCGCCAAGGAGGCAATCATTCAATCGCTGACCGCCTTCGACGACGACATTTCGGCAAACGCCATCGAGCAATATGTCAGCCGTCTGCGTAAGCGCCTGTCGCCGCACGGCCTGACCGTCAAGACCGCCCGCGGCATCGGCTATTATCTCGACAAGCTGCCCGAGGCCTCATGAAAGCCGCCTATTCCCTCAGGCGCCGGCTGCTCTTCTGGTTGCTCGTCTCCACCGCCGTCATCGGCACGCTGGCACTCGCCGATACCTATCGCGAGGCGGTCCAGACCTCCAATATCGTCTCCGATCGCGTGCTCGCCGGTTCCGCGCTGGCGATCGCCGAGCGCGTCGTCGTCGCCGAGGACGGCACGCTGCAGGTCGATATCCCCTATGTCGCACTTGAAATGCTGACCTCGGCCGCGCAGGATCGCGTCTTCTACCGCGTCGACGGCCCGCCGGGCCAATTCATCACCGGCTACCAGTCCCTGCCGGTCCTGAAGAAGACGCCGGGCGATGCCGCCGCCTTCGCCGACGATACGTTCCGCGGCGAGCCGATCCGCGTCGCCACACTCGAACGCTCGGCCTCGACAGGCATCCGCTCGGTGCCCTTCGTGGTGACGGTCGCCGAAACCACCATCGCCCGCCGGCAGTTGGCGCGGGCAATCCTCGTCCGATCCGCACTCCGTCTTGCCTTCATGATCGCGGGCGCCGCCGTCATCGTCTGGATCTCGGTCACGGTGGCTCTGCGCCCGCTCTACAAGCTCGGCGACGCCATCGGCGAACGCAGCCCCGATGACCTGCATCCGATTAGGCAGACCGTGCCGAGCGAGGTCGAGCCACTGGTCGATACGGTGAATTCCTTCATGGTCCGCCTGCAATCGGCGCTCGATGCGCTCCGCCATTTCACCGGCAATGCCAGCCATCAGCTACGCACACCGCTGGCAATCATCCGCACCCAGCTTGCCCTTTCCGCCCGTGCCGGCTCGCTTGATGAGGCGCAGGCGGCGGCACTGAAGGGCGACCAGGCGGTGGCGCATGCCGAACGCATCCTTGCCCAGCTTCTGCTGATGGCCAAGATCGACGCCGCCACCGCCAAGGAGGCGCTCACCGCCTCCGCCATCGATCTCGCCGCCATCGCCCAGGAAATCACCGGCGAGCAGATCCCGACGGCCGCCGTCGCCGGCATCGATCTCGGCTTCGAGGGCGAGAGCCCGGCGATGGTCCGCGCCGAGCCGCTGTTGATCGGCGAAATGCTGCGCAACCTTGCCGGCAATGCCATCGCCTATGCCGGCAAGGGAGCTGAGGTCACCGTCCGTATCATCGCCGCGTCAGAGACGATCCGCCTCGAAATCGAGGACAACGGTCCCGGCATCCCGCCCGAAAAGCTGGAGGCGGTGCGCCGGCGCTTTTCGCGCGGCAATGAGTCCAGTGCGCCCGGTGCCGGTCTCGGTCTGCCGATCGTCGAAGAAATCGCCAATCTTTTCAATGCCGCGCTGACGCTGGAGCCGGGCACGGGCGGGAAGGGCCTGAAAGCGGCGGTTACCTTTACCAAGGCAGCGTAAGAGCCGTCGACCTTTCCGCCTTGCTTTCTTTCGCTGCATTGCACACACTGATTTTCGGGAACAGCAAGCCGCACGACGATGCGAGCCGGATAAAAAGAGAAATATGTCGATCAAAGCCAGCATCTATCATCTGACGCATTATACCTATGACAAGCCGATCCGCCTCGGCCCACAGATCATCCGGCTGAAACCTGCCTCGCATTCGAAGACACGGGTGCTCAGCCACTCGCTGAAGGTCACGCCCTCCAACCATTTCGTCAACCTGCAGCAGGATCCATACGGCAATTACCTTGCCCGCTATGTCTTTCCGGACCCGGTGACGGAGTTCAAGATCGAGGTCGATCTCGTCGCCGACATGACGGTCTATAATCCCTTCGACTTCTTCGTCGAGGAAGAGGCAACCAAGTGGCCCTTCGGATACCCTGAAACGATCCAGGAGGATCTGTCGATCTACATGACGCCGGAGCCGGCCGGTCCGCGCCTCAAGGCGCTGCTGCCGACGCTCGACTGGTCGCCCGACCAGCCGACAGTCGATATGATCGTCGGCCTGAATGCCCGTCTGCAGCGACAGATCGGCTATGTCATCCGCATGGAAACCGGCGTGCAGACGCCGGAGGAGACGCTGGAAAGCGCCAAGGGTTCCTGCCGCGACACCAGCTGGCTGCTCGTCCAGATCCTGCGCCATCTCGGTCTCGCCGCCCGCTTCGTCTCCGGCTACCTCATCCAGCTGACGCCGGACCTGAAGGCGCTTGACGGCCCTTCCGGCACCGAAGTCGATTTCACCGACCTGCATGCCTGGGCTGAGGTCTATCTGCCTGGCGCCGGCTGGGTCGGCCTCGATCCGACGTCCGGCCTGCTGACCGGCGAAAGCCACATCCCGCTTGCCGCCACGCCGCATTATCGCAACGCCGCTCCGATCTCCGGCGGTTATTTTGGCGAGGCTGAAACCGAATTCGCCTTCGACATGAAGGTCTCGCGCGTTGCCGAGCACCCGCGCATCACCAAGCCCTTTTCCGATGAAAGCTGGGAGGAGCTCAACGAACTCGGCGAGAAAGTCGATCGTATCCTCGAAGCCGAGGACGTACATCTGACGATGGGCGGCGAACCGACCTTCGTTTCGATCGACGATTTCCAGTCCGAGGAATGGAACACCGCCGCGGTCGGCCCGACCAAGCGCGAAAAGGCCGACATCCTGATCCGCAAGTTGCAAGAACGCTTCGCCCCCGGCGGTTTCCTGCATTACGGCCAGGGCAAATGGTATCCGAGCGAAAGCCTGCCGCGCTGGACCTTCTCGCTCTACTGGCGCCGCGACGGCAAGCCGGTCTGGCAGAACCTCGATCTGGTCGCCGCCGAAGGCAAGGATACCGGCGTCAAAGCCGAGGATGCCGAAAAGCTCCTGACGGCAATCGCAAAGGAGCTGGCGATCAAGCCTGACATGGTGCAGCCGGCCTATGAGGATCCGGCCGACTGGATCATCAAGGAAGGCAGCCTTCCCGAAAATGTCGATCCGTCGAATTCGAAGCTGAAGGATCCCGAGGAGCGCAGCCGCATCGCCCGCGTCTTCGCCCGCGGCCTCACGACCCCGACCGGTTACGTCCTTCCGGTTCAGGCATGGAACGCCAAAGCAGCCGAAACACGGGTCTGGGTCAGCGAGAAATGGCGCACCCGCCGCGGCAAGATCTTCCTCGTCCCGGGCGACAGTCCGATTGGATATCGCCTGCCGCTCGGCACTCTGCCCTATGTTCCCCCGGCGCGTTACCCCTATATCCACCCCGCCGACCCGACGATCCCGCGGGGACCGCTGCCTGATGTCTTCGTACCGGCCGGCCGGGCCATGCCGGAAGCCTCCTTCCATGCCGACGAGAGCAATCGCGGCCGGGTCGAACAGACGCTCGGCGAGCTTCGCGGCGCCGTGCGCACCGCCATGTCGGTCGAGCCGCGCGACGGCAGGCTCTGCATCTTCATGCCGCCGGTGGAGCGCATCGAGGATTATCTCGAGCTGATCGCAGCCGCCGAAAACGCCGCCGCCGAGCTCAAGCTTCCCGTCCATATCGAAGGTTATCCGCCGCCGCAGGATGAACGCATCAACGTCATCCGCGTCGCCCCGGATCCCGGCGTCATCGAGGTCAATATTCATCCGGCTTCGAACTGGAAGGACTGCGTCGACATCACCACGGCGATCTACGAGGAGGCCCGCGCCACCCGGCTCGGCGCCGACAAGTTCATGATCGACGGCCGTCATACCGGCACCGGCGGCGGCAACCATGTCGTCGTAGGCGCGGCCAATCCGAACAACAGCCCCTTCCTGCGCCGTCCCGACCTCCTGAAGAGCGTGGTCCTCCACTGGCAGCGCCACCCCTCGCTCTCCTACCTCTTCTCCGGCATGTTCATCGGCCCAACCAGCCAGGCGCCGCGCATCGACGAGGCTCGTCACGACAGCCTCTACGAGCTGGAGATCGCCATGGCGCAGATCGACCCCAGCCGCGGTCAGCAGCCGCTGCCCTGGCTCGTCGACCGCCTGTTCCGTAATCTTCTGACCGACGTCACCGGCAACACCCACCGTGCCGAGATCTGCATCGACAAGCTATTCTCGCCCGACGGCCCGACAGGACGGCTCGGCCTCATCGAGTTCCGCGGTTTCGAGATGCCGCCGAACGCACGCATGTCGCTTGCCCAGCAATTGCTGGTGCGCGCGCTGATCGCCCGTTTCTGGGTCAATCCAGTCGACGGCAAGTTCGTCCGCTGGGGTACGACCCTGCATGACCGTTTCATGCTGCCGCATTTCGTCTGGGCCGACTTCCTCGACGTGCTTGCCGACCTTCGCGAAAATGGCTTCGATGTCAGCCCGGAATGGTTCAAGGCCCAGCTCGAATTCCGCTTCCCCTTCTGCGGCGAAGTCGAATACGAGGGCTCGAAGCTGGAACTGCGCCAGGCGCTGGAGCCCTGGCATGTCATGGGCGAGGAAGGCGCGCCGGGCGGCACCGCCCGCTACGTCGACAGCTCCGTCGAACGCCTTCAGGTGCGACTCGAAACCGGCAATGCCTCGCGTTATACCGTCACCTGCAACGGCCGCACCTTGCCGCTGACGCCGACCGGTACATCGGGCGTGTCGGTCGCCGGCGTCCGCTACAAGGCGTGGCAGCCGGCCTCGGGCCTGCACCCCGTCCTGCCGATCAACACCCCTTTGACTTTTGACATTTATGATACATGGTCGAAGCGTTCGATCGGCGGCTGCATCTATCATGTTGCTCATCCAGGTGGCCGGACCTATGACACCTTCCCGGTCAACGGTAACGAGGCGGAAGCAAGACGGCTCACCCGATTCGAGCCGTGGGGGCATACGGCGGGCGGATACATTCCGCGCGTCGAGACGGGTTCGCCGGAATTCCCGCTGACGCTGGATCTGAGGCGGCCCGCCGGGGTTTGAGGCCGAGGGTTTGAGGCTTAAGTTTTGATGGGCAAGAAGCCGGCAGTGGAGCGCAGGGAAGAGGCAGAGGACCGCATCGCCAAGAATGCGGCCTTCGACTATGCGCCGCTTCCCGATACCGCCGATGAGATGGTCGACAACGACGGCGCCGTCCGCCCCGTCTGGCAGAATTTCCTCTCGCATCTGAGCGCAATGCCGGAAAAGGATCTCGCCGAGCGCTTCGCCCGCGCCGACCGCTATCTCCGTGATGCCGGCGTCTTCTATCGCGCCTATGGCAGCAAGGGCACCGGCGAGCGAGCCTGGCCGATCTCGCATATCCCGGTGCTGATCGACGAGCGCGAATGGCAGACGCTGTCGGCGGGCCTCGTCCAGCGCGCCGACCTGCTGGAAGCGATCATCGCCGATATCTACGGCGACAACCGGCTGGTAGAGGAAGGGTTCCTGCCGCCGGCACTGATCGCCGCCAATCCCGAATTCCAGCGCCCGCTCGCCGGCATCAAGCCGGCATCCGGCCATTATCTGCATTTCTGCGCCTTCGAAATCGGCCGCGGGCCTGACGGCAACTGGTGGGTGCTCGCCGATAGGACGCAGGCTCCCTCAGGCGCTGGTTTCGCGCTGGAAAGCCGCGTCGCGACGACCCGTGCCTTCTCGGATATCTATGCCGAAACCCCGGTCCATCGCCTTGCCTCCTTCTTTGGCGCCTTCCGGGATGCGCTTCAGGATATGAAACATTCCGGCGACGACCGTATCGCGGTGCTGACACCTGGCCCCGCCAACGAGACCTACTACGAACACGCCTACATCGCCCGCTATCTCGGCTTCATGCTGCTCGAGGGCGAGGATCTGACCGTCGTCAAGGGCCGCGTCATGGTGCGCACTGTCGCCGGCTTAAAGCCGATCGGCGTGCTCTGGCGCCGTCTCGATTCGGCTTTTGCCGACCCGCTGGAGTTGAACCAGAATTCGCATATCGGCACGCCCGGCCTCGTGGAAGCGCTGCGCGCCGAAAGCCTCACCATCGTCAATGCGCTCGGCACCGGCATTCTTGAAACCCGGGCGCTTCTCGCCTTCATGCCGACCATCTGTCACCATCTGCTTGGCGAGGATCTGCAATTGCCCTCGATCGCTACCTGGTGGTGCGGTCAGGAGGAAGAGCGCGAGCACGTGGCAAAAAACATCGAAAAGATGGTAATCGGCCCGGCCTATTCCCGCGCTCCCTTCTTCGACGATAACGGCGAATCCGTGCTCGGCTCATCGCTGCGTGCGGCTGCCAAGGATTCGATAACCGACTGGCTGAGTTCCGACGGCCCGAAGCTCGTCGGCCAGGAAGTTGTCACGCTGTCGACCACACCCGCCTGGGTGGACGGCAAGCTCGTGCCGCGGCCGATGTCGCTGCGCGTCTTCGCCGCGCGCACCGCAAACGGCTGGCAGATCATGCCCGGCGGTTTTGCCCGCATCGGCTCCGGCGCCGATGTCGCGGCGATCGCCATGCAGTCCGGTGGTGCCGCCGCCGATGTCTGGATCGTCAGCGACAAACCGGTCGAGCGCCACACGCTGCTGCCCGCTGAAGGCAGCTTCACCCGCAACATGCCGGGCAGCCTGCCGAGCCGGGCGGCCGACAACCTGTTCTGGCTCGGCCGCTACATCGAGCGCGCCGAAGGGGCGCTGCGCATCCTGCGCGCCTGGCATGCCCGTTTCGCCGAAGCTGCCGATCCGAGCCAGCCACTGCTCGCTGACGTCTCCGATTATCTTGCCGCCGTCGATATCGATACCGCCGACGCCGTGCCGGAAACGCTGCTGCGCAACATCGACAGCGCCGTTTATTCGGCCAGCAACATCCGCGACCGTTTCTCGCCGGACGGCTGGCTGGCGCTCAACGATCTCGCCAAGACCGCCCGCCGCTTCCACGTCACCGTCGCTGCCGGCGACGACGCCAGCCACGCGATGACGATCCTCTTGCGGAAGCTTGCAGGCTTTGCCGGTCTCATGCATGAAAACATGTACCGCTTCACCGGCTGGCGGTTCCTTTCCCTCGGCCGTTATATCGAACGCGGCCTGCACATGACGCGCCTGCTCGGCCACATGTCGGGCCCGGAAGCGCCTGACGGCGCGCTCGACATGCTGCTGGAGATCGGCGACAGCGTCATGACTCATCGCCGCCGCTATAACGTCAACACCGCACGGCTGACTGTCACCGACCTCTTGGCGCTCGACCCGCTCAACCCGCGTTCGGTCCTCTTCCAGGTGAACGAGATCCATCACGAGGTCGAGCAGCTGCCGAATGCCATGATCAACGGCCAGATGTCGCCCTTCTACCGCGAGGCGATGCGGCTCCATTCCGGCCTGGCGGTGATGACGCCGGAGGGCATGGGCGTCGAGGTCTATCAGCGACTGGAACGCGAGTTGGAGCAGCTCTCCGATCTGCTCGCCCAGACCTATCTCGGGTGATGGCCGTGCTCTACGATCTCTCCCTCCACATGGGTTACAGCTACGACGCGCCGGCCTCCGGCGCCCGCCATATCATGCGCCTGATGCCGCTGTCGCTGGCCAATCGGCAGCGGCTGATCGCCGGCTCGATTACCATTTCGCCCTCGCCGGACGAGCAGTCGCATTTCGTCGATTTCTTCCATCATCCCGCTACCTCCTTCCTGCTGCGCGCGCCGCACGAAACGCTCGACATTCGCATGCAGGCCCGCGTGCAGGTGGAAAGCCAGCCGATCGCCGCCGATTTCTCGCCGCTGCTTGCTGACCTGCCGGAGGAGATATCAGGCATGTGGTCGCTGGCGCCGGATTCGCCGCACCATTTCCTCGGTGACAGTCCGCGCCTCACCGAAGCGCGCGAGATCGCCGACTATGCGCGAAGCTGCGCCACGCCTGATCTGACGGCCATGCAGATTGCTCATGCGCTCTGCGCCCGCATCAACAAGGATTTCACCTACGACCCGGAGGCAACGACGGTGGACACCACGCCGATCGAGGCGTTCAAGCTGAAGCGCGGCGTCTGCCAGGATTTCACCCATGTGATGATCCTGGCTCTCAGAAGCCTCGGCATTCCGGCCGGCTACGTCTCCGGCTTCCTGCGCACCATCCCGCCACCCGGCAAGGAACGGCTGGAAGGGGCGGACGCCATGCATGCCTGGGTGCGCATCTGGTGCGGCGAGACGATCGGCTGGATTGAACTGGATCCGACCAACAACATTCCCGCCGGCATGGACCACATCGTTGTCGCCTACGGCCGGGACTATTCCGATGTCGTCCCCGTCATCGGCGTCTTGAAGAGCTACGGCGGCCACCGCGCCGTCCAGGCGGTCGACGTGATCCCGCTGAAATAATCCCAAAACTGGAAAAATCCGACGATTCGTTAAAATTGTATTGACGCCGTAAGGACCGCGTAAAGAAGCAGCATGCCTAAATCGCCTCACAGGGTTTCCAGTTGGGTGAACATGATGAACACCTCCTTTTTGCGTCCCTGCCTGCATCGCATGTTCAGCGATCGAGGCGGTAATTTCGGTATCATGACGGCAATCATGATCCCCGTTCTTTTCGGCGCTGCCGGCATGGCGATCCAAGTCGGTGATATGCTGCTGTCGAAGCAGCAACTGCAGGAAGCAGCCGATTCGGCAGCGCTTGCGACCGCCACCGCACTGGCGAATGGCACGATCCAAACCTCTGAGGCTGAAGCCTTTGCCCGGAATTTCGTCGCTGGGCAGATGGCGAATTATCTGCAGAGCGGTACCGATATCAAGAGCAGGACGGCCGTTAATGTCCAGGCAACGACATCGGGCAAGTCAACATCCTACCAGGTAACGGTTTCGCCGAGTTACGACCTCACGGTCAATCCGCTGATGCAGGCGGTCGGCTTCAAGACACAGCATCTCTCGACCTCTGGAACGACGGTCGGCGGGCATTCGCAGACCCAAGGCTCGATCTCTATGTTCCTCGCACTCGATAAATCGGGGTCGATGGGATATCCTACCACGACGGTCACGACGGAATCATACACCTATAAATGCAACCCCCACCTCAACAAAAACGGTAAGACAGTCTCCGACACCTGCACCGGCACGCGTACGCGTTATTACACAAAAATAGAAGCACTAAAGCTCGCCGCCGGCAATCTTTTTGATCAGCTCAATAGCGCGGATCCCAATGCCGAATATGTACGCACAGGCGCGGTATCATACGATATCGTTGAATACCCAGCCAGCAGTCTCGCTTGGGGAACCGCCGCTGTCTCAAGCTATGTCAGCGCGCTTCAAGCTGATGGCGGCACGAACTCCAGTGGCGCAATGAACACGGCCTATTCGGCCCTGACCGCTAACAACGCTGCGGGGAATGACGCCGAAGACGCCGCCCACCAGCAGAAAACCGGGCAGGTACCCAAGAAGTACATCGTCTTCATGACGGACGGCGACAATAATAATGATAGCAGCGGCGGCCGTTCCTACGACACCGCGACGAAGAAGACATGCGACGACGCGAAATTGAAAGGCATCGAAATCTATACGATTGCCTTCATGGCGCCCGAGGGGGGACAGGCACTGCTGCATTATTGCGCCTCCGATGACTCCCATTATTTCCAGCCGGAAAAAATGGAAGACCTTCTTGCCGCCTTCAAGGCAATCGGAGCGAAGGCCTCCGCGCAGGTGACGCGCCTGACCAACTGACGATATGTCCCGGCAAAAGCCTAACGAAAAAGCCGCACCGGAACAAACCGGAGCGGCTTTTCGTTGTGCTCGTTCGGCGCATCAGATCGGGAAAAACGATTGAAATCAACCCTCTCGACCCGCGTGAATATGAAGGTTTCGCAAATTTTTCGTTTGTCCAAATCCTTTGTTGCAAGTGCTTAGTAACGATGCATAAACTGTCACTGGTGCAAGCGACAAATTGATTGAATCAGGCATAACATCCTGAAACCAAATTAAAATTGGCGAGACCTGACGATGAACACTGTTTCCAAGCCGATCATCCCCTCCCCCGCCCCTCGCAGTTCAAGGCCGGAAATTCTCGCTGAAGAAATTATCGAACGTCTGACCTACCGCATCGGCAAGGATGCCAAGGTGGCAAAGCCGCATGACTGGCTGACCGCGACGATCCTGGTGGTGCGCGACCGCATCATCGACAAGTGGATGGCCTCCACCCGCGAGGTCTATGCGACCGGTGCCAAGCGCGTCTATTATCTTTCTCTCGAATTCCTGATCGGCCGGCTTATGCGCGACGCCATCTCGAATCTCGGCCTGATGGAGGAGGTGCGCGATGCACTCGCCTCGCTCGGCGTCGACGTCAACGTCATTGCCGGCCTGGAGCCGGACGCCGCACTCGGCAACGGCGGCCTCGGCCGACTGGCTGCCTGTTTCATGGAGAGCATGGCGACGGTGGAGGTTCCGGCCTATGGTTACGGCATCCGCTATGTCCACGGCCTCTTCCGCCAGCAGCTGGCCGACGGCTGGCAGGTGGAACTGCCGGAAAACTGGCTCGCCCACGGCAATCCCTGGGAATTCGAGCGCCGCGAAAGCTCCTATGAAATCGGCTTCGGCGGCGCCGTCGAATTCATTACCACCCATGACGACCAGCCGCGCTACGTCTGGAAACCGGCCGAGCGCGTCATCGCCGCCGCCTTCGACACGCCGGCCGTCGGCTGGCGCGGCAAGCGCGTCAACACGCTGCGCCTCTGGTCGGCGCAGCCGATCGATCCGATCCTGCTCGATGCCTTCAACGCCGGCGACCACATCGGGGCGCTGCGCGAAAGCAACAAGGCCGAAAGCCTGACCCGGGTTCTCTATCCTGCCGACGCCACCCCGGCCGGCCAAGAACTGCGCCTGCGCCAGGAATTTTTCTTCTCGTCGGCCTCGCTGCAGGACATCCTGCGCCGCCATCTGCAGCAATATGACGATTTCACTTCGCTGCCGGACAAGGTGGCGATCCAGCTGAACGACACTCACCCCGCCGTCTCGGTCGCCGAACTCGTACGTCTGCTCTGTGACGTACACGGGATGGATTTCGACCAGGCCTGGGACATCACCCGCCGCACCTTCTCCTATACTAACCACACGCTTCTGCCCGAAGCGCTGGAAAGCTGGGCGGTGCCGCTGTTCGAGCGTCTGCTGCCGCGCCACATGCAGATCATCTATGCGATCAATGCCAAGATCCTGATCGACGCCCGTAAGGGCAAGAATTTCTCCGATGGGGAAATCCGCTCGATCTCGCTGATCGATGAAAGCGGCGACCGCCGTGTGCGCATGGGCAACCTCGCTTTCGTCGGCTCGCATTCGATCAACGGCGTCTCGGCCCTGCACACCGACCTGATGAAGGTCACGGTCTTCGCCGATCTGCACAAGCTCTATCCCGACCGCATCAACAACAAGACCAACGGCATCACACCGCGCCGCTGGCTGCAGCAGTGTAATCCCGGCCTCACCGGCCTGATCCGCGAGGCGATCGGCGACGAATTCCTCGATGATGCCGAGAAGCTGCGTGCGCTCGACGTGCATTCCTCCGATCCGGCTTTCCAGCAGAAATTCGCAGCGATAAAACGCGCCAACAAGGTGGCACTCTCCAACCTCGTCGCCAGCCGCATGGGCGTGAAGCTCGATCCGTCGGCGATGTTCGACATCCAGATCAAGCGCATCCACGAATACAAGCGCCAGCTGCTGAATATCATCGAGGCCGTCGCGCTCTATGACCAGATCCGCTCGCATCCGGAGCTCGACTGGGTGCCGCGCGTGAAACTCTTCGCCGGCAAGGCGGCGCCGAGTTACTACAACGCCAAGCTCATCATCAAGCTGATCAACGACGTCTCCCGCACGATTAACAACGACCCGTCGGTACGCGGTCTGCTGAAGATCGTCTTCGTCCCGAACTACAATGTCTCGCTCGCCGAAGTCATGGTTCCGGCCGCCGACCTCTCTGAGCAGATCTCGACCGCCGGCATGGAAGCATCCGGCACCGGCAACATGAAGTTCGGCCTCAATGGCGCGCTGACGATCGGTACGCTCGATGGCGCCAATGTCGAGATGCGCGACAATGTCGGCGAGGACAACATCGTCATCTTCGGCCTCAAGGCCGACGAGGTGTCGAAAGTCCGCAGCGATGGCCACAATCCCCGCGCCATCATCGAGGGATCGCGCGAACTCGCTCAGGCGCTTGCCGCCATCGGCTCCGGCGTCTTCTCGCCCGATGACCGCAACCGCTATACATCGTTGATCGACGGCATTTATTCGCACGACTGGTTCATGGTCGCGGCCGATTTCGACGCCTATGCCCAGGCCCAGCGCGAGGTCGACCAGATCTGGACCAACCAGTCCGCCTGGTACACCAAGACGATCAACAATACGGCACGGATGGGCTGGTTCTCTTCCGACCGGACGATCAGGCAATATGCAGACGAAATCTGGAGAGCCGGATGAAAACGCCGAAAACCGTCCCTGAAGTAAAGCTTTCCTGGGAAATTTCGGCAGATGAAATCACGGCAATCCTTGCTGGCTCGCATTCCAATCCCTTTGCCGTCCTAGGTGTGCACCAGGCCGGCGACGCCTTCGTCGCCCGGTGCTTCATCCCGGGCGCGGAGGAAGTGACCACCATGACGCTCGACGGTGGCGTCATCGGCGAACTGAAGCAGCTTCACGTCGACGGCTTCTTCGCCGGCCCAGTTTCCCTCACAAAGGTCCAGCCGGTGCGTTACCGCGCCCGGCGCGGCGATGCCGAATGGGCTGTTACCGATCCCTACAGCTTCGGTCCGGTGCTCGGACCGATGGACGATTATTTCGCCCGAGAGGGCTCGCACCTGCGACTATTCGACAAGATGGGCGCTCACCTCATCAAGCATGACGGCGCCCAGGGCATCCATTTCGCCGTCTGGGCGCCGAACGCACAGCGCGTCTCGGTCGTCGGTGATTTCAACAATTGGGACGGCCGCCGCCACGTGATGCGCTTCCGTGCCGACAGCGGCATCTGGGAAATCTTTGCCCCTGATGTACCGATCGGCGTTGCCTACAAGTTCGAGATCCGCGGCCAGGACGGCGTATTGCTGCCGCTGAAGGCCGATCCCTTTGCACGGCGCAGCGAGCTGCGACCGAAGACCGCCTCGATCACCGCCGCCGAGCTGGAGCAGGAGTGGGAAGACGAGGCCCATCTGAAGCACTGGCGCGAGACCGACAAGCGCCGCCAGCCAATCTCGATCTACGAGGTGCATGCCGCCTCTTGGCAGCGCCGGCAGGACGGCACGATGCTGTCCTGGGACGAGCTCGCCTCCAGCCTTATCCCCTATTGCGCCGACATGGGCTTCACCCATATCGAATTCCTGCCGATCACCGAGTACCCCTACGATCCCTCCTGGGGTTACCAGACGACCGGCCTCTACGCGCCGACCGCCCGTTTCGGCGAGCCGGAGGGTTTTGCCCGTTTCGTCAACGGCTGCCACAAGGTCGGAATCGGCGTCATCCTCGACTGGGTGCCGGCGCATTTTCCGACCGACGAACACGGCCTCGGCTGGTTCGACGGCACGGCACTCTATGAGCACGAAGACCCGCGCAAGGGCTTCCATCCGGACTGGAGCACGGCGATCTACAATTTCGGCCGCACCGAGGTCGTTTCCTATCTCGTCAACAACGCGCTCTACTGGGCCGAAAAGTTCCACCTCGACGGCCTGCGTGTCGATGCCGTCGCCTCGATGCTCTACCTCGATTATTCGCGCAAGCACGGCGAATGGATCCCGAACGAATATGGCGGCAACGAGAACCTCGAAGCGGTCCGTTTTCTGCAGGATCTCAACATCCGCATCTACGGCAAAAATTCCAACGTCATGACCATCGCCGAGGAATCGACCTCCTGGCCGAAGGTCTCGCAACCCGTCCATGAAGGCGGCCTCGGCTTCGGCTTCAAGTGGAACATGGGCTTCATGCACGACACGCTGAGCTACATGAGCCGCGATCCCATCTATCGCGGGCACCATCACAACGAACTCACCTTCGGCCTGCTCTACGCCTATTCGGAAAATTTCGTCCTGCCGCTCTCGCATGACGAGGTTGTGCACGGAAAAGGCTCGCTGATCGCCAAGATGCCGGGCGACGACTGGCAGAAGTTCGCCAATCTGCGCGCCTACTACGCCTATATGTGGGGCTATCCCGGCAAGAAGCTGCTGTTCATGGGCCAGGAATTCGCCCAGTGGAGCGAGTGGAGCGAAGAGAAGGCACTCGACTGGAACCTGCTTCAATATCGTATGCACGAGGGCATGCGGCGCCTGGTGCGCGACCTCAATTTCACCTATCGCAGCAAGCCGGCACTGCATGAGCGTGACTGCGAGGGCGAAGGTTTCGAATGGCTGGTCGCCGACGACCACCAGAATTCCGTCTTTGCCTGGCTGCGCAAGGCGCCGGGCCAGAAGCCGGTCGCCGTCATCACCAATTTCACCCCTGTCTATCGCGAGAATTACTCGATCCGCCTGCCGTCCGCAGGCCGCTGGCGGGAAATCCTGAACACCGATGCCGACATCTACGGCGGCAGCGGCAAGGGCAATGGCGGGCGCGTGCAGGCCGTCGATGCCGGCGGCAACATCACCTGCTCGATCACCTTGCCGCCCTTGGCGACAATCATGCTTGAACCTGAAAATTAGTGACTGGTGGGAGGAGAAAATGGTAGAAAAGCGCGTTCAGCCACTTGCCCGCGATGCAATGGCTTATGTTCTGGCGGGCGGTAGGGGGAGCCGTCTCAAGGAACTCACCGACCGGCGTGCCAAGCCGGCCGTCTATTTCGGCGGCAAAGCCCGCATCATCGATTTCGCCCTGTCGAACGCCCTGAATTCCGGCATCCGCCGCATTGGTGTCGCGACGCAATACAAGGCGCATTCGCTGATCCGTCACATGCAGCGCGGCTGGAACTTCTTCCGCCCCGAGCGCAACGAGAGCTTCGATATTCTGCCGGCCAGCCAGCGCGTCTCCGAGACGCAATGGTATGAAGGCACGGCCGACGCCGTCTATCAGAACATCGACATCATCCAGGATTACGGCGTCGAATACATGGTCATTCTTGCCGGCGACCACGTCTATAAGATGGACTATGAGTGGATGCTGCAGCAGCACGTCGATTCGGGCGCTGACGTCACCATCGGCTGCCTGGAAGTGCCGCGCATGGAAGCGGTCGGCTTCGGCGTCATGCATGTCAACGAGAAGGACGAGATCATCGCCTTCGTGGAGAAACCGGCCGATCCGCCGCCCATTCCCGACAAGCCGGATTTCGCCCTCGCCTCGATGGGCATCTACGTCTTCCACACCAAGTTCCTGCTCGATGCGCTGCGCCGCGACGCCGCCGACCCGGCCTCGAGCCGCGACTTCGGCAAGGACATCATCCCCTATATCGTCAAGAACGGTAAGGCGGTCGCCCACCGCTTCGCCAAGTCCTGCGTCCGTTCCGATTTCGAGCACGAGCCCTACTGGCGCGACGTCGGCACGATCGACGCCTATTGGCAGGCCAATATCGACCTGACGGCGATCGTTCCCGAACTCGACATCTACGACAAGTCCTGGCCGATCTGGACCTATGCAGAGATCACCCCGCCGGCAAAATTCGTCCATGACGACGAGGATCGCCGCGGCTCGGCCACCTCCTCCGTTGTGTCAGGTGACTGCATCATCTCTGGCGCCATGCTCAACAACAGCCTGCTCTTCACCGGCGTCAGGGCCAATTCCTTCTCCAAGATGGAAGGTGCGGTCATTTTGCCGAACGTGAAGATCGGACGGCGCGCGCAGCTCAAGAATGTGGTGATCGACCATGGTGTCGTCATTCCGGAAGGCCTGGTCGTCGGCGAGGATCCCGAGCTCGATGCCAAGCGCTTCCGGCGGACGGAAAGCGGCATCTGCCTGATCACGCAACCGATGATCGACAAGCTGGATATCTGACGTATGAAAGTTCTTTCGGTTTCGTCCGAAGTCTTCCCTTTGATCAAGACAGGGGGTCTGGCCGATGTGTCCGGCGCCCTGCCGATTACTCTGAAAGCCTTCGGGGTCGAGACCAAGACCCTGCTGCCCGGCTATCCCGCCGTCATGAAGGTCATTCGCGACCCAGTCGTCAGGCTCGAATTCCCCGACCTGCTCGGTGAGCGGGCGACCGTGCTCGAGGTTGAGCACGAGGGGCTCGATCTGCTCATCCTCGATGCGCCGGCCTATTACGACAGGCCGGGCGGACCCTATCTCGATCCACTCGGCAAGGACTATCCGGACAACTGGCGCCGTTTCGCCGCTCTGTCGCTTGCCGCCTCCGAGATCGCCGCCGGTCTGCTGCCCGGCTGGCGGCCGGATCTCGTCCACACCCACGACTGGCAGGCGGCGCTGACGTCGGTCTATATGCGCTACTACCCGACGCCGGAACTGCCGAGCGTGCTGACCATCCACAACATTGCCTTCCAGGGCCAGTTCGGTTCCGAGATTTTTCCCGGCCTGCGCCTGCCTGCCCATGCCTTCGCCACCGAAAGCATCGAATATTACGGCACTGTCGGCTTCCTCAAGGGCGGCCTGCAGACTGCCCATGCGATCACGACGGTCAGCCCGACCTATGCCGATGAGATCCTGACGTCGGAATTCGGCATGGGGCTCGAGGGCGTCATCGCCAGCCGCATCGACGATCTGCACGGCATCGTCAACGGCATCGACACCGATATCTGGAACCCGGCGACCGATCCGGTCGTCCACACCCATTACGGCCCGACGACGCTGAAGAACCGCGAGGAGAACCGTCGCTCGATCGCCGAATTCTTCCATCTCGACAATGACGACGCCCCGATATTCTGCGTCATCAGCCGTCTTACCTGGCAGAAGGGCATGGATATCGTCGCCAACGTCGCCGATGAGATCGTCGCCATGGGCGGCAAGCTCGTCGTGCTCGGCTCCGGCGAAGCCGCGCTTGAAGGCGCGCTGCTCGCCTCCGCCAGCCGCCATCCCGGCCGCATCGGCGTCTCGATCGGCTATAACGAGCCGATGTCGCACCTGATGCAGGCCGGCTGCGACGCGATCATCATCCCCTCGCGTTTTGAGCCCTGCGGCCTCACCCAGCTTTACGGCCTGCGTTACGGCTGCGTGCCGATCGTCGCCCGCACCGGCGGGTTGAATGATACCGTGATCGACGCCAATCACGCCGCACTTGCAGCGAAAGTCGCAACCGGCATACAATTTGCCCCCGTGACGGAAACGGGCATGCTACAGGCAATCCGCCGTGCGATGCATTTTTACCAGGACCGAAAACTCTGGACCCAATTGCAAAAGCAGGGCATGAAATCGGATGTCTCCTGGGAGAAGAGCGCCGAACGCTACGCTGCCCTCTATTCAAGCCTCGTCTCGAAAGGCATGTGACCTAAAATGATCAAGTCCGTCTCCACCACCCCCTATCTGGACCAGAAACCCGGCACGTCGGGCCTGCGCAAGAAGGTTCCGGTCTTCCAGCAGCCGAACTATGCGGAGAACTTCATCCAGTCGATCTTCGATTCGCTGGAAGGCTACCAGGGCAAGTGCCTCGTCATCGGCGGCGACGGACGCTACTATAATCGCGAAGTCATCCAGAAGGCGGTCAAGATGGCCGCGGCCAATGGCTTCGGCAAGGTCATGGTCGGCAAGGGCGGTATTCTGTCGACGCCGGCCGCCTCTCACATCATCCGCAAATACAAGGCTTTCGGCGGCATCATCCTCTCCGCCAGCCACAATCCCGGCGGCCCGACCGAAGATTTCGGCATCAAATACAACATCAACAATGGCGGCCCGGCGCCGGAAAAGATCACCGACGCGATCTATGCGCGCTCCAAGACGATCGACAGCTACAAGATCGCCGATTTCGCCGACGTCAATCTCGACCGCATCGGCAAGGACGAGCTTCCCGGCGGCACGATTCTCTCGGTCATCGACCCGGTCGAGGACTATGCCGCGCTGATGGAAGAGCTGTTCGATTTCGGCGCCATCCGCAATCTGATCAGCCTCGGCTTCCGCATTGCCTTCGATGGGATGAGCGCCGTCACCGGCCCCTATGCCAAGGAAATCTTCGAAAATCGTCTCGGCGCTCCCTCGGGTTCGGTGCGCAATTTCATGCCGCTGCCGGATTTCGGCGGCCATCACCCGGACCCGAACCCGGTGCACTGCAAGGAGCTCTTCGATGAGATGATGGGCGATGACGCGCCCGATTTCGGCGCCGCTTCCGACGGCGACGGCGACCGCAATCTCATTATCGGCCGCGGCATCTTTGTCACGCCTTCCGACAGCCTGGCGATCCTTGCCGCCAACGCCAATCTCGCCCCCGGCTATTCCGGCGGCCTTGCCGGCATCGCCCGTTCGATGCCGACATCGGGTGCTGCCGACCGCGTCGCCGAAAAGCGCGGCATCGGCATGTACGAGACGCCGACCGGCTGGAAGTTCTTCGGCAACCTGCTCGACGCCGGCATGGCGACGATCTGCGGTGAGGAAAGCTCCGGCACCGGCTCCAGTCACGTCCGCGAAAAGGATGGCCTCTGGGCCGTGCTGCTATGGCTGAACATTCTTGCCGTGCGCGGCGAGAGCGTCGCCGATATCGTCACCCAGCACTGGCAGACCTACGGCCGCAATTATTATTCGCGCCATGATTACGAAGGCCTCGACACCGATGCGGCGAACGGCCTGGTGGATAATCTCCGCAGCCAGCTTCCCACCCTGCCCGGCAAGAGCTTCGGCAGCCTGAAGGTGGAGAAGGCGGACGACTTCGCCTACCACGATCCGATCGACAAATCGGTGAGTGACCACCAAGGTGTCCGTGTGCTCTTCGAGGGCGGTTCGCGCGTCGTCTTTCGCCTGTCCGGCACCGGCACGTCTGGCGCAACCTTGCGTGTCTATATCGAGCGCTACGAGCCGGATTCGACTCGCCACAACATCGAAACGCAGGAAGCGCTCGCCGATCTGATCGCCGCCGCCGAAAGCATAGCCAGCATTCGTGAACGCACGGGACGCGATGCGCCAACCGTGATCACCTGATCCGGGGGGAAACATGCGGGGAAGCAGTTCGGCGCAGGCCGGCGCGATCGTCTTCGAGACCGGCGTCGAATTTGCCGTGTGGTCGCATCATGCCGCACAAATCGAACTCTGCCTCTTCGAGGATGACGGCCACAGGGAATTCGCGCGCCTGCCGATGGCGCGCGACAGCAACTACTTCCATCGTCTCTTTGTCGACGGACTGAAGGAGGGCGCGCGCTACGGCTATCGCGCCGACGGTATCTATGCGCCCGATAACGGCCTCTGGTACGATCCTTCCAAACTGCTGATCGATCCCTACGCCAAGGAGATCGACAGGCCGTTCCGCTACGATCCCCGCCTCGGCATCTATGGCGAGGACAGCCAGGATCTGATGCCGAAGGTGATTGTCACCACGGATACCCGAGCCGCGATCGGCAAGCCGCTGTTCAAGCCGGGCGGCTTTATCTATGAGGTGGCGGTGCGGCCCTTCACCATTCTTCATCCCGACGTACCGGAGGCTCAACGCGGCACGGTCGCAGCGCTTGCCCATCCCTCCGTCGTCGCACATCTGAAGCGGATCGGTGTCGACGCTGTCGAACTGATGCCGATCACCGCCTGGATCGACGAACGCCATCTGCCGCCGCTCGGCCTCACCAACGGTTGGGGCTACAATCCCGTCGCCTTCATGGCGCTCGATCCGCGGCTCGTCCCCGGCGGCATGACGGAGCTGCGCGAGACGGTCGCGGCCCTCCACGCCGAAGGTATCGCCGTCATCCTCGACCTCGTCTTCAATCATACCGGCGAGAGCGACCGTTACGGCGCGACGCTGTCGCTGCGCGGCCTCGACAACCTGCATTATTATCGCCACGCTCAGAATTGCCCGGGCGAACTCGTCAACGACACAGGCACCGGCAACACGCTCGCCTGCGATCATTCTGAAGTCCGCCGCCTCGTCATCGACAGCCTGCGCCATTTCGTGCTCAACGCCGGCGTCGACGGTTTTCGCTTCGATCTCGCCCCGGTGCTCGGCCGCACCGCGACGGGTTTTGAACGCGACGGAACACTGGCCGCGATCCTCTCCGACGATGTGCTTGCCGACCGGATCATGATCGCCGAACCCTGGGATATTGGCCCCGGCGGTTACCAGCTCGGCAATTTCCCGCCGCCCTTCCTTGAATGGAACGACCGGGTTCGCGACGACCTGCGCTGCTACTGGCGCGGCGACGATTGGAAGACCGGCGCGCTGGCAACCGCACTCGCCGGCTCCTCCGACATCTTCTCGCGCAACGACGGCCGGGAAACGCGCAGCGTCAATTTCCTCGCCGCCCATGACGGCTTCACGCTGATCGATCTCGTCTCCTATACCGGAAAGCACAACGACGCCAACGGCGAACACAATCGCGACGGCCATAACGAGAACCATTCCTGGAACAATGGTGTCGAAGGCGAAACCGTCTACCCGACGATCCGCAAGCGCCGCCGGGACGATGTGATGGCGCTGATCTCAACGCTTTTTGCCACCCGCGGCAGCATCATGCTGACGGCGGGCGACGAGGGCGGCCGCAGCCAGCACGGCAACAACAACGCCTATTGCCAGGATAACGAGATCACCTGGCTGGACTGGAAAGCGTTGGACGGGGATCTCATCGCCCACACCGCCTTCGTTGCGGGGCTGCGGCGCCGCTTCACCGTCTTCTCCGAAAGGGACTTCCTGTCAGGAAACGGCGATGTCGAATGGATTTCGCTCTCCGGCGAGCCGATGACCGTTGCCGAATGGGAGACGCCGTCGCTCTCCACCCTCGGCATGCTGCTATCGACCGGTGACCGTTCCGCTCGCGGCAGGCAAACCCGGCTTGGCGTGCTTTTCAACCGCTCGGGAAGCCGCCAATTTTTCACGCTGCCTTCTGAGGGCGAACCGGGCTGGCGCCAGTTGACCCCGGATGGAGCGAAGAAACCCGGTGGCCGCGCAACCGTTGGGCCGCGCTCGATTGCCTTTTTCGTAGAAAATTGATCGCCTCCCCTCGCTTGCGCAAATCCTTGTCGCAATCGTCACAAATGCACGATAAGGCTTTGCCGCGGCGGCTTATTTCACGAGGAATTCATGGTCACGGAAATTTCTCTCTCCGACGTGCGGGGATTGATCGGCATGGAGACGGGCCTTTCGGATTGGGTCACCGTCGACCAGACGATGATCGACGCCTTCGCGTCGGCGACCGACGACCATCAGTTCATCCACGTCGATCCTGAGCGCGCGGCGGCCGAGAGCCCGTTCGGCGGTACCATCGCCCACGGCTTCCTGACCCTGTCTCTGCTGTCGACGATGAACTACAACTGCCTGCCGAAAGTGCGCGAACAGACCCTCGGCATCAATTACGGCTTCGATCGCGTCCGCTTCATGACGCCGGTGAAAAGCGGCGCCCGTGTCCGCGGCCGGTTCCTGCTTTCCGAAGCCCGCTTCCGCGGCGCCGGCATGCTGATGACCACCTATGACGTCACGATCGAGATCGAAAACGAGAAGAAGCCGGCGCTGACGGCAAAATGGATCACCATCATCCAATTCGACCCGAAGGACCGTCCCGAGGACGTCTGAACAAGACTGCTTTTGTTACTCGGCTGAATTGAACACGGCTTCGAGAGCGTGTCCGTCGAGATCCATGACGAACGCAGCATAATAGTGTTCACCGTAATGGGGCCGCAGGCCGGGGCGGCCATTGTCACTGCCGCCATGCGCGATTGCCGCCGCATGAAACCGATCGACCGCCTGCCGATTCGGAGCAGCAAATGCGAGATGAAAGCCGGGACCGGGCGCACGCTGGCCATCCGGGCGATGCTTGATCGCCAGTTTATCTCCGCCGCCGGGAAGGCCGTAGCCGACGGCCTGCCCCGTTTGTCCCGGCCTGATATCGTCCCAGACCCTGACATAACCGAGCGCGGCGAGGGCGGCATCGTAAAATGCCGCAGACCACTCGATGTCGGAAACGCCGAGGGAGGCATGGTGCAGCATTCGCTTACTCCTTGAATGAGCAAACGCCCGCGATGGCTGAGACTCAGTGCCCCGCGTCTTCAGCCGCCTCGTTCAGCAGCCCGAAGACATAATCCGAAAACGACCGCCAGCACTCCACTCGGAACGTGTCTTCTTCCGTACGGAAAAGAACGATTTCCGCTTTGCCGAACACCGTGCGCGATGCAGCCCCTACCGGAAAGGAAGAAAGCGACAGATCCTGCGGGCAACCGGCCGAAAGCGTCGCCTCCGAACCCGGTCCCGAGACGATGATCGCGACATTGCGGTGGGAAACGTCGGTCGCCGAATGCAGCGTGCCGGCACCGGAAAGTGTTGCCATCAGATCGGCGCCGGCCTCGTCGATCACCAACCACTCGTCCGGCCCAATCCAGAGCGCCGATCGGGCGCCGGCCCGGCCGGATGTCTTCGGGGCATCCGGCAGCGCCAGGCCGAGAGCAGAGGAAAGTGCTGCAAGCGATTCCGCCGGCGCGCGCAGCGCCACCCGGCTGGCAGTGGGAGCGGTCGTCAGCCGCACCGCTGCGGAGCCGCCGAAACGTCCGGCAAGCGCCGGTTTGCGAATTGCGACATCAGCCATGGATGCGGCCCCCTTCCTTGTCAAAGAATACCAGATCCGTCACTTCGACGGCGATCGTCCGGTCCGGCATCGGCACATAGAGCGTCTCGCCCATCCGCGCCCGGCCGCCGGCGACGAGCGCAAACGCGATCGACCGGCCGCAATTTTCCGACCAATAGGCAGATGTGACATGGCCGAGCATGGTCATTGGCTTCGGCTCGTTCGGGCTCGCGACGATCTGCGCGCCTTCCTCGAGCACCAGCTTCGGGTCCTTGGTGACGAGGCCGACGAGCTGTTTGCGCCCGTCCTTGACGAGATCCGGCCGCTTCAGTCCGCGAATGCCGACGAAATCCGTCTTTTTCTTCGAAACAGCCCAGGAAAGCCCGGCGTCATCGGGCGTCACCGTCCCATCCGTATCCTGCCCGACGATGATGTAGCCTTTCTCGGCGCGAAGAACGTGCATCGTCTCCGTTCCGTAGACGCAGGCGCCGAGCGGCTCGGCATTGGACCAGACCGCTTCGAGTACCGACTGGCCGTAGTCGGCCGGCACATTGATTTCGAAGCCGGTTTCGCCGGTGAAAGAGACGCGGAAGAGCCGCGCCGGCACGCCACAGACCGTGCACTCGGCAACGCTCATATGCGGGAATGCCTCGCTCGAAAGATCGAGGCCTTCGACCAGCGGCGCGACGATCTCGCGCGCCTTCGGCCCCTGCACGGCGATGACAGCCCATTGTTCGGTTACCGAGGTCAGCCATACCTTCAGATGCGGGAATTCCGTCTGCAGGTAGTCTTCCATGTGATGGAGAACGCGCGGCGCACCGCCGGTCGTCGTCGTCACATGGAAACGGTCGTCCGCCAGGCGTCCGACAACGCCATCGTCATAAACGAAGCCATCCTCGCGGGTCATGATGCCGTAGCGGGCCTTGCCGGGCTTCAGCGTATCCCAGGCATTGGTGTAGATGAGGTTGAGGAACTCCGCCGCATCCGGCCCCACCACCTCGATCTTGCCGAGCGTCGAGGCGTCGAAGATGCCAGCCGCCTCGCGTGCCGTCCGGCATTCGCGAGCCACCGCCTGGTGCATGCTCTCGCCGGCCTGCGGATAGAACCAGGCGCGCTTCCAGTTGCCGACATCCTCGAAGACCGCGCCATGAGCTTCTTCCCAGCCGTGCAGCGGCGTCTTGCGTGTCGGATCGAACAGCTCTCCGCGCGAATGGCCGACCAGCGTACCATAGGTGACCGGCGTATAGGGCGCACGGAAAGTGGTGAGCCCGACCTGCGGGATTTCCTTGCCGAGCATTTCGGCGGCAATCGCCAGGCCATGCATGTTGGAGAGCTTGCCTTGGTCCGAGGCCATACCGTTGGTCGTGAAGCGCTTGATATGCTCGATCGAATGCATGCCCTCGCGCACGGCAAGGCGAATATCCTTGGCGCAGACGTCGTGCTGGAAATCGATGAAGGCCTTGGCGTTGGTCTTCGGCCCGGCGCCTTCGGCAGCGCCGATCATGCCGCCCGTCCAGTCATAAGCCTGCTCGGCCGAAATTGCGATCTTCTCGCCGCTGCTTCTGCCGGTGGCCTGTGCCATCAGCTCGCCGGCGGCAAGCGATTCCTCGATCGTCCGCTGCAGATCGTCGGTGCCGTTGCAGGCGCCGACCGAGAGGCAGTCCTGCGCATAGGAGCCGGGCAGGAAACGCTGGCTTTCTGCATCGAAGGCCACTTTGCCGCGCGACTGCGAGAACAGATGGACGGACGGCGTCCAGCCGGCCGAAACCAGCAGCGCATCGACCGCGATCTTGCGCGGCGAACTGCCGCCGTTGCGAGCCACCGTCATCGACGAGATGCGCAGCCGCCCCGACGTGTTGACGACCGATTGGCCGGCCAGAACATCGATGCCGAGCGCACGCGCCTCCGCCAGCACTGCCGCTCCCGGCGCCTGCCTGCTATCGACGATCGCGGCAATCGAAACACCCGATCGTTTCAGATCGAAGGCCGCCTCGTAGGCCGAATCATGCGCCGTGTAGATGCCGACCTTGGTCCCGACGGCGACGCCGTAATGATTGAGATACATCCGCCCCGCCGAGGCGAGCATGATGCCCGGCCGGTCGTTGTTCGGAAATACCATGTGCCGCTCGATCGCACCGGTGGCAAGGATCACGCGCTTCGCCCGGACCTGCCAAAGCCGCTCGCGCGGCAGATCGCGGGTAGGTTTGGCGATATGATCGGTGACGCGCTCGGCAAGACCGACGAAATTGTGGTTGTAGTAGCCGAAAGCTGTCGTGCGGACCAGCACCTCGACATTGTCCATCGCCTTCAGCCGCGCCACGGTCTTCTGCGCCCAGCTATTGCCGTCCTCGCCGTCGATCCTGATGCTGGCGCCGTAACGCAATGCGCCGCCCGCTTCCGCCTGCTCGTCGCAAAGGATCACCCGGGCACCGGTCTCGGCCGCAGCCAGCGCCGCCGAAAGCCCGGCCACGCCGGCGCCGACCACCAGCACGTCGCAATGCGCATAGCGGCTGGCATAGTGGTCCGGATCCTCCTCCGTCGGCGCGACGCCGAGGCCGGCGGCGCGGCGGATGAATGGTTCATAGACGTGTTTCCATGCGGCGCGCGGCCACATGAAGGTCTTGTAGTAGAAACCGGCCGCGAAGAACGGCGACATCAGGTTGTTGACCGCGCCGATGTCGAAGGCAAGCGAGGGCCAGCGGTTCTGCGAGCTGACGATCATGCCGTCGAAGACTTCCTGCACGGTGGCGCGCACGTTCGGCTGTTTGCGCGCCGTATCGCGGGAAACGTCGATAAGCGCATTCGGCTCCTCGGCGCCTGCCGACAGAATGCCCCGGGCCCGGTGATATTTGAACGAACGACCGACAAGATGCACGCCATTGGCGATCAGCGCCGAGGCGACGGTATCGCCTTCGAGCGCTGTATAGCTCTTGCCGTCGAAGCTGAAGCGCGCGGTTCTGGCCGGTGTCAGGCGCCCCTTGCCGGCGATACGGTTCACGCCGCTCATTGCGCCTCTCCTTCCACGGCTTCATATGTTTCGACAGGCCCATGCTGCTGGGCCGCCGTGCCGATCTCAGGCTTCGGCTCACCCGCCTTGTAGGTCACGATGAACTTGTCGGTCACCGTATCGCGCGCCGCATTGAAGAAGCGCCCGCAGCCGTGGATGTGCCGCCAACGTTCGAAGATCAGCCCCTTCGGATTGTCGCGCAGAAAGAAATAGGCCTCGAATTCCTCGTCCGAGATCGAGGCGATGTCGGCGGGCCGCGCGATATGCGCGTCACCCGCGCCACGGAATTCGAGCTCGGAGCGCTCTTCCTGACAGTAGGGGCAATAGATCAGCAGCATGTGTTACCCGTCTTAGAGTTCCGATCCGGAAACATTGGTTCCAGGAGGTTGATTGCAGAGACGCTTTCCCATCGTCACATAGGGGATGAGGCGCTTGAGAAGCTGTTCGAAATTGTCATAGGGCTCCAGCACACCGGTCATGCCGATGTTCGCAAAGGCCATCTTGGCGATATCGTTGTCGATCACGAAGGCACGTCCCGGCGTTCCGCCGACCTCAGGCACGAAATAGACGGCTGGCTGGCGCAGGACCATCGCGCAAAGCAGCGTGCCGCTCTCGGCAACGAAGGGCCATTCGCTTTCGCCGGCAGCCCTGTGGATCTCCTGCAGGCGGAAATCCCCGACGCCGGGAAAGACGTCACCGGCCGGCATTGCCGCGCCGCTGATCCCGATCGTCAGGAAAGCCGCCGTCCACATCAGTGCGCCACCGCCGCCGCCGCCGCTTCGTCGATGAGCCGGCCGCTGCGGAAGCGCTCCAACGTCAGCCCGGCGTTGAATTTGTGCGGCTCGTCGCGAGCAATCAGATGCGCGAAGAGATTGGCCGAGCCCGGCGTCGCCTTGAAGCCGCCGGTACCCCAGCCACAATTGACGTAAAGCCCGGGAACCGGCGTCTTCGACTGGATCGCCGAACGATCCGGCGTATTGTCGACGATGCCGCCCCATTGCCGCATCATCTTGACGCGCCGGAACATCGGGAAGAGCTCGCAGATGGCGTCGAGCGTGTGCGTGATGATCTGCAGCCCGCCGGTCTGGGAATAGGAATTATACTGGTCGGTGCCGGCGCCGATGACGAGCTCTCCCTTGTCGGACTGGGAGATATAGGCATGCACCGTGTTCGACATGACGACACAGGGAAAGATTGGCTTCAGCGGCTCGGAGACCAGCGCCTGTAGAGGGCTCGATTGCAGCGGCACGCGCACACCAGCCATCTGCATGATGGTTGTCGTATGGCCGGCCGCCGAGACGGCGATCTTTTTGGCGCCGATGAAGCCGCGTGAGGTCTCGACCCCGGTCACCCGTCCGTCCGGACCGCGCCGGATGCCGGTCACTTCACAATTCTGGATGATGTGCACGCCGCGGTCTGAGGCGGCCCGCGCATAACCCCAGGCAACCGCGTCGTGCCTGGCCGTGCCGCCGCGCCGCTGCAGTGCCGCCCCGTTGATCGGGTAGCGCGCGCTGGCCGAGATATCGAGCGGCGGACAATAGGCCTTCGCCTGCTCCGGCGTCAGCCATTCATTATCGATGCCGTAGAGCCGGTTGGCATGGATATGCCGTTTGAAGGACTGCTGGTCGTGAATATTGTGCGAGAGCATCATCACGCCGCGCGGCGAATACATCACATTGTAGTTGAGCTCCTGGGAAAGCCCCTCCCAGAGCTTCATCGAATGCTCGTAGATGTGCATGCTCTCTTCGTAGAGATAGTTCGAGCGGATGATGGTGGTGTTGCGCCCGGTATTGCCGCCACCGAGCCAGCCCTTCTCGATCACCGCCACATTGGTAATGCCATGCTCCTTGGCGAGATAGTAGGCAGCACCCAGCCCGTGGCCGCCGCCGCCGATGATGACGACGTCGTATTCGGCGCGCGGCTCAGGCGAATTCCATTGCTTCTCCCAGCCCCTGTGGCCGCGAAGGGCCTCCCGTGCCACGGCAAAAACCGAATATTTCCGCATCCGCCTTCTTCTCCTTCGGGAAAGGGCTTGTTCTCCGCGCTCATACAAATCGCAAATCCAAATGCGGCACAACGGTTCTTTTGCGACGCGCGAGAGCTTTGGTTTCGACACGCTGAAGAGAATGCCGCTTCAGGCGAATGACGCAAGCGGCAGCGTTTCTGCTTGTCCGTCGACCGGCCGCCTAACCCAAGAGGGTTAGAAGACAAGCAATTACTAAAATGTTAACAATCACATGTTGTGGGGTATGTGTATCATGTGGGGTTGGCGCTCAGTATCAGTCGCGACGCTTTGCATCGCGTTAAACGGCGCATGGCCGGCGCTCGCCGCCGAGCCGGTCGGCCAGGCCGTCGTCGTCAAGACGCAGGTGACGGGACAGAGTGGGCCGATCGAGGTCGACACCCGCGTTCATCGCAACGAACGCATCAAGACGTCGCAATCGGGGCTTGGCCAATTCGTGTTTCGTGACGGCACGAAGCTCGCGGTCGGCTGGGGTTCGTCGGTCGTGATCGACAAATATGTCTTCGATGATTCCCAATCGGTCAAGAAACTGACGATTAGGGCGGCAAAGGGCACATTCCGCTGGGTCAGCGGCAATTCCAACTCCTCGGCCTACCAGATCCTGACTCCCGCCGGCACGATCGGCGTACGTGGCACCGCTTTCGATTTCTACGTCGGCCCGGATGGCACGACCGCCATCGTGTTGCTGAATGGTGCTGCCCGTTTCTGCGGCCCCGGCGGCTGCCGGCAGTTGCAGCAACGCTGCGATTGCGTGGTGGCCAAGCCGAATGGCGATATGTCCGCGGCACGCCGGGTCGACCCCAGCATCCTCGCGACGCTCGGAAATCAGCGCGCCCTACCCTTCCTCTCCGGCAATCAGCGACTTGCGGGCGGCATCGGCATGCTCGGCGGCTGCAATATGGCCTCCGTTGCGCCGGAAAGAAAAGACAGAACGCGGCCTCCACCGGCAGTTGCGCCTGCTCCGCAAAGGCAGGATCCGCCACAGAGACAGGCCGAGCCGCAAAAGGAGCGACCGAACAAGCCCGACAAGCCGCATCATGACAAGCCTCATCATGACAGGCCGCACCACGATAAGCCCCATCATGACAAACCGGACAGGCCCGACAAGCATGATGGCCATGGCCGGCATGACGATGACGGCAAGCCCGGAAATCACGGTTTGGATCATCGGGGGCACGAGCGCCACCATGATAGAGATCGCGATCACGACAACGATCGGAACCACGACAGGGGTCATAATTTCAATCGCGGTCGCTGAGGCCTGTCAGTCTGCGGCGCTTTTTTCGACCTCCTCCGGCACCTCGCGGAAATGATCGGCCCTGCGGTATACGCGCTCGTAGAATTCAGCCAGACCGCCGATCACCTGCACAGCCCTGAGCTTTGCCGTACCGATAAGCTTCCGGCTATTCCTTGAGTGTGATTGCAGGGCCTGCATCAACTGGTTATGGACGACCTTGAGCGAGGCAAATTCCTGAGATGCCGCGACCCGCTCATCGCCGACAACGGCGAGGATCTGTGTGCGGTTGCTCTTCCCCTTTAGCGGGAGCGCGCCGGCCTCGATCAGCGCCATTTCCGGCACTGACCGTGCCGTGCTGTCGGAGATGAGGATATCGAAGCCGACCTCCTTGCAGGAGGACTCGATCCGAGCCGCAACGTTGACGGCATCTCCGACAGCCGAATAGTTGAAGCGGGTCTTGGCGCCCATATTGCCAACGCAGGCAAGGCCAGTATGTATGCCGATACCGATGCTGACCTCCTGATCAGGCCCGAAGCCAAAGGCGTCGGCGGCGTTCAATTCAGCGAGTGTCTCGCGCATGGCAAGCGCTGCGCGAACAGCCTTGGCTTCATGATCCGCCACATCGACGGGCGCATTCCAGAATGCCATGATCGAGTCGCCGATGAACTTGTCGAGCGTGCCCTCATTCGCCACGACATGACGGCTCAACGCATCGAGCAGCGTGTTGAGGAAAGCGACGACATCCGTCGGCGCCAGCCGCTCGCTCATTTCGGTAAAATTCCTGACGTCGACGAACATCATCGTCAACTCGCGATCGTCTCCGCCGAGACGCAATGCATCGCGATTATGCTCGATACGGTGGAGCAGCGACGGGGAAAGATAATGTCCGAAGGCGCGCCGCACCTCGCGTCGCTCTCGATCGATCACCAGGATCTTGAACGAGGTCGCGGCAAAATGGGTGATCGATCCGCTGATGATCGGCGCCAGCGGATCGAAGAGAAGTCCTGCATAAAGAAAGGCGAGCCACGACGCGACAAGCGCCATAGCGGTAATTAGCAAACCGCAGACGAGCGCGACGGCGGGGCTGACGAAAGTCGTCACCACAACGAGCAGGCATCCAAGCACTGCGATGACGAGGATTTCAAGGCCATCCGCCCAGTCGGGCCGAGATAGGAATTGGCCGGAGAGGATCTGCTCCACCGCTTGCGCATGCAGCGAGACACCCGGAACGTTCTCGCCCAGTGCGGTAACGCGGATGTCCTGCAAGCCGGCCGCCGATGTGCCGACGAAGACGATGCTTCCGACGATGGCGGCTTCGACTTCTGCGGAGGCGCCACCTGACGAAAGCACCTGACGGACGGAGATATACCGCTCGGCCCGGTCGGGAGTGACATAGAGCCAGAGCTCGCCCGCCGCCGTCAGCGGCACGACGAAATCGCCGATCTTAGCCGATGTCATGATACCCGCGTGGTCGGGCGCGCCCGATACCACGTAGGTCGATGCTTCCTGCGCGACGCGCAGCGCCTCGACCGCGAGATTCGGATAGAGCTGTTCCCCATCGGTCAGGAACAGCGGGACCGCTCGCACCACCGGCGAAGGGTTTCCCGGGTTGAGGCTGATGTGGCCGAGGCCCGCCGCGTTGGCCTCCAGTTGCGGTCTGAGCGGCGTCGAAGCGCCGAGACGGGGCGGGGCCGAGATGGGGCTTTCGCCCGTGAATGCGAAGCCCGCTTTTACGGGCGGCCGGTAATTGCCTGCGTTGGAAAGACCGAAGCCCAGCACAACGGGCTTGTCGGCAATCGAACGGGCGAATATTTCGTCATTGTCGGGTAGCTTTTCGGCAAGCGAGGGATCGACCCCGACCACCTCACGGACGACATTGCGCGGCGACAACCGATCCGGCTCGGAGAAGAGAACATCGAAGGCGATGGCCGCGGCACCCATTTCCGAGAGCCGGTCCACCAACAGGGCCAGCCGATCCCGCGGCCACGGCCATTGGCCGAATTCGCTGAGCGAAGTCTCGTCGATGTCGATGACACGAACCGGCATCGGCTCGAAGATCCTGGGAACGAGCCGCTGATACTCATCGAACGTCACGCCGCGGATCAGCTTAAACATCCCGGGATCGCCGGCGCGCAGCATCGTCAGCAGAGTCACGATGATCAGACCGATAACGACACCGATTTGCTGCTCGCGCGTCATGATCTCACCGGCTGTCCCTCCCACGGCCGCTCGAGCGGCCCCGCACTGCCGGCTGACAGGCTACGCCGCTTTCAGCCCGAACGCCATTCGCACCTGCGCTCCAGGCGCTTCTTTTCGGTTTCCCGCCTTTTCTTTCCGTCCACCGGTGCAACAGCATCTTCAAATTCAGCGACGCCGCCAGTTCGGCTAAGTTTTTGCTTGGACGACAAGGGGTCCGATCTTGCCGGGCGAGGAACGAAATGTTCTTGTAACGATCGAAGGGTGAATGCGTTTTAGATGAGATAATGAGAGGCTCCCGTGATTTCGGAAACCGCCGCGCGCCGCAGCGGCTATTGGCTGATTGTCGTCGTTCTGGCAATGCTCGCCGGGCTGCCGCTTTCCGTCTGGCTCGACATCAGCGATCTCTCCGGAAACACGCTCAGGCGCCAGGCGCGCGACATGAGCTCGCTGATATCAAGCATCCGCTCGTATTATTCCGCCAATGTCGTGGGGCGCGTCCTGGCCGCGCACGCCAGCGGCGCAACTGCAGGCACGGTTGTCTCCCACAATTACGCCAATATATCAGGCGCCATTCCGCTGCCGGCCACGCTTTCCCTGGAGCTCGGCGACGTCATCAAGGAGCAGCAGGCCAATATCACCTATCGTTTCGTCTCCGACCTGCCGTTCAAAAGCCGCGCTTCCCACGAGCTCGACGATTTCGAGAGACGAGCGCTGGCCGAGCTGCGTGCCAATCCGCAGCAGACGCTGAACGACCTCACCCGCGTCGGACTGACTGATACCGTGCGGTTCATCACCCCAGTGCTCATGGGGCAAGCCTGCGTTGCATGCCATAACAGCCATCCGGAAAGCCCGAAGACCGACTGGAAGGTCGGCGATGTCCGCGGCATTCAGGAAGTGGTCATCAAGCAACCCTATGTAAGCAACGTCTTCGCCTTCAAATATCTGCTCTGCTATTTTCTATTTGTCGCCATCATCGGCCTCAGCTTCATTCTGCTGCAGCGGCAGCAGGCGCGCGCGATCCATAGCGCCAACCGGGACCTTGAAGCGGCGAACGAATTCCTGGCAAGCGTTTCCCTGAAGATTTCGCGCTATCTCTCGCCGCAGATCTACAAGAGCATCTTCAGCGGACAGAAAGACGTCGTGGTCCATACCGAGCGCAAGCGCCTGACGATTTTCTTCTCCGACATCAAGGATTTCACCGCGACCACCGAGCGGCTGCAGCCGGAAGCGCTGACGGAAATGCTCAACGAATATCTGACCGAGATGTCGAACATTGCCCTGGAGCATGGCGGCACGGTCGACAAATTCATTGGCGACGCGATGCTGGTCTTCTTCGGCGATCCCGAAACCAAGGGGCCGGAGGAGGATGCGAAAGCATGTCTGCGTATGGCCGTCGACATGCAACGCCGTCTCGGCGAACTCAAAGACAGGTGGCGCAGAAACGGCACCGAAGAGCCTTTCGTCGTCCGTATGGGAATTAACAGCGGTTATTGCAACGTCGGCAATTTCGGCAGCAGCGACCGCATGGACTATACGATCATCGGGGCGGAGGCCAATCTCGCAGCCCGGCTGCAATCGATCGCTGAGGGAGGAGAGATCGTCATCAGCTACGAAACCTATGCGCTGGTGAACGAAATCGTCGACGCTCATCCCTTGCCGCCGATCACGATGAAGGGCATACAGCGCGAGATCGTGCCCTATGGGGTGGATGGGCTGACGCTCAGTGCTGACCACAAGAGCCGCGTTCTGAGCGAGCACCTCTCCGGCCTCGACCTGCACCTGGATATGAGCCGGCTTGAGCCTGCCGACCGCCTCAGGGTCAGGACGGCTCTCAATGAGGCAATCGCCGCGCTGGATGAAGCCGCCCCCGAACCGACCGGATCATGACCGGATCAGGCGAAGCGTGATTTTTCCGCCCGCCTTCCATATCCATCTGGACTTCCCGTACCCAATCTGCTATCCCGCATCACCAATCGCAAGGCTGCGGCCGCGCGAACGTTATTGTTTTGCCTCTGGCCGCTGCGCCGCCTCCGGCATCAACCAACCAAAGGAACGTGATTCTCGTGCAGGTACTTGTCCGCGATAACAATGTTGATCAGGCTCTCCGCGCTCTCAAGAAGAAGATGCAGCGCGAAGGCATTTTCCGCGAAATGAAGATGCGCGACTACTACGAGAAGCCGTCGCAGAAGCGTGCTCGCGAAAAGGCCGAGGCTGTTCGTCGTGTTCGCAAGCTGGCCCGTAAGCGCGCCCAGCGCGAAGGTCTGGTCGCAGCACGCTGAGCGTTGCCGTCGTTTTTTCGACGTTTTCAGATGCATTGTGGCGGGGGCGATGGGTTCGCCGCCGCCTTTTTTAGTTTGCCGCTGAAGAGCGCATATCCGCGCACCGGATATGCCGCATGGGGAAAGCGAGCCCGAATGGCTGTCAACACCTTTAATCCGTCCCGCGCTTTGCGCTTGCAGAAAACGGCATTCCTGCCCGCTTTGGCGCTGGCGGCAATGTTCGGCCTCGCCGGCTGCGAAACGACCAATACCACGGATGCCGTGATCCGCATCGATAAGGCGCAGGGCTCGGAAGAGAATATCGCCTCGCTGACGGCTGTTATCAACGCCAATCCGAGGGATCCCGAAGGTTACAACGTCCGTGGTTCCGCCTATGGCCGCGCAGGCCAGTTCCGCCCGGCGCTGAACGATTTCAACACGGCATTGCAGATCAATCCGCGGTTTTTCCAGGCTTACGCCAACCGCGCGCTCGTCTATCGCAACATGGGCCAGCAGGCTCAGGCGATTGCCGATTACAATGCCGCCCTGCAGATCAATCCGAGCTACGACGTCGCCTATATCGGCCGCGGCAATGTCTATCGCATGGCTGGCCAGGACGACCAGGCTTTCAACGATTTCGACAGGGCGATCCAGCTCGGCACCACCGATGGCCGCGCCTATCACAATCGTGGCCTGATTTACCAGAAGCGCAATCAGCAGGATAAGGCGATCGACGATTTCTCGAAAGCGATCTCCCTCGCCCCGAATTCGGCCGAGCCCTATAATGGCCGCGGCATTTCCTATATCGCGCTGAACGACGACGACAACGCCTTTGCCGATTTCAACCATGCGATCGAGCTTAACGGCAACATCGCCGAATCCTGGGCCAACCAGGCGCTCGTCTACGAACGCCGAGGCGACAAGGCGAAGGCTGCCCGCTCCTATCGCCACGCGATCGGCCTCGATCCGAAGTACCAGCCGGCTCGTGACGGCCTTGCTCGCGTCGGCGTCGCCCCAGCCGGCTAAGGACTTGAGTTGGGCGGCCCGGAACATCGGGCAGCCGAACGGACTTTCGCCGGTCGCACCGCATTAAAAAGAGAAAGCGGAAAAGCGCCTGTCATCGTCGGCGGCGTCTCATAGTATGTTGCAACCTGCTCTTGCTCCCCCTAACATGGACCTGCTTCGATAGCCTGCTATCGGGCGTTCGAACACGGGTTGAGGGCGGTTTGCGAGAGATGCGGATCTTTGCTTTCCTGGCCGCAAGCGAAAACCGTTGCGGGCCATGCGCATTACAGCGCCGCGCGTCTTTTCAGGCGCATGCCATCTGGCGCAACAGATGAAGATCGTCACCCTGTTCTTTCCCAAGGCTTCGATCGGCACCTACCTCGTCGCCATGGCCGTGGCAATCGCACTGCCGATCTTCGCCTTCGTAGCGCTGCTTCTGCTGCAGCTGGAGGACAACCAGCGTTCGGCGCTGAAGCGCGAGACCGCCCAGGATGCGCTTGCCCTTTCACGCATCATTGACCGCCAGCTTCAGGACATGGCGACGACCCTGCGGCTGCTTTCGAGTTCGCCGGAGCTTGAAAACGGTAATTTCGCCTCCTTCCATGAGCGCACGGAAACGGCCCTCAGAGACAACACGCTTTTCGTCATCGCCGTCGACCGCACCGGCCAGCAGCTGCTCAACACCCGTCGGGCGTTCGGCACGCCGCTCGGCAAGACGGCGAACATGACAGCTCTCGAGGCGGCCATGGCGTCCGGTCGCATCGAAGCGTCCGACGTCTTTCGCGGCCGGACCAGCGGCGAATGGGTCTATAACGTCACCCTGCCGCGGAAGAATGAGCCGGTCGCAGCCCTTATCATCACGCAGAACGCCCAGGATCTGCGCAAGCTTGTGACCACCGAGGGCCTTGGCCCCGGCTGGTCGGCCGCCGTCATCGATGAGAGCGGCCACGTCGTCGCGGCCACTGGCCCCGCCAATCTCGAACCCGGCACGCCCTTCGATCCGCGCATTCTGCCGGCGCTCACCGTGTCCCGCGGCGTCTTCGAGGACGAGGCGATCCTGCCGCACATGCTCCTCGGTTATGCCCAGATTCCCGGCTGGTCGTGGAAGACGGTAATCTGGGGACCGATCGCCCAGGCTTCGATCCTCAGCACCTGGCGTTTCCTGATCATCGGCGGCGTGGCACTGGTGCTTGTCGCGGTGCTGGCCGCCTATGCCGTCGCAAGACAGGTCCGCACCACCATCCGCGATATCGCCGACATGGCAAACCGCATGGGCGAAGGCCATATCGTCTCGCCGGTCGAGACCAGCGTCATCGAGGCCAACCAGGTGGCGATTGCCCTTTCGAATGCCTCTTTCGACCGTAGCCAGACCGAAGACCGGCTGCGTTTCGTCATGCATGAACTCGTCCACCGCACCAAGAATCTTCTGACGCTTGCCCAGGCAATGATGCGCCAGCTCGCCAAGCAGTCCGACAGCGTCGAGACCTTCCGCGCCGCCGTCGCCGACCGCCTCGAGGGGTTGGTGCGTTCGATCGAGCTCCTGACCAGCGAACAATGGGGAGGGGTATCGCTGCGGCGGGTCGTCGACATCCATTTGCACGCCTTCCCGCAATCGCGCGACCAGATAGACATCAGCGGCGAAGACTTCGTGCTGAGACCGGATGCCGTGCAGAATCTCGGCCTCGCCTTGCACGAACTCGCCACCAATTCGGTGAAGTACGGGGCACTCTCCGTACCGCAGGGCCGTGTCCGCTTCGAATGGCGCGACGTCAGCGAGGCGGGCAAGCCGGATGCCCTGCTTCGTTTCACCTGGGAAGAGCGCGGCGGCCCGCCGGTCACCGAGCCATCGCGCTCGGGCTTCGGCACGACCGTTATCAAGGCTCATGCCGCCTCCGCCTTTCGCGGCACGGTTGAGATCGATTTCCGGCCCGAAGGCCTGTTATGGGTGCTGACGGCGCAGCGCGCCACGCTGGAGCGGGAGTAAAAGTCCCGGAACAATCGCTACCTCCACCCGTTTCGGACAGGTCGTTCCAAAGGAGAAGGAACATGTTCAAGCAAACGATGATCGCAGCCGCGGCGCTGACAGCCGTTGCCTGGGCGAACCCGGCGGGCGCGGAAAATTATGTCACGCTTGGCCGTCTGGTCTGCGGATCGGATGGCGGTCAGGGTCTGATCGTCACCTCGCAGAAGAACCTTATCTGCACCTATACGCCATCGGCCGGCGGCGCCAAGGCGGTCTATGCCGGCAAAATCGAGAAATTCGGCCTCGATATCGGCCTGACCGGCAAGAGCGTCATGATCTGGCAGGTGCTGGCAAAGACCGGCACAGATATCCCGCAATTCGCCCTTGCCGGCGAATATTACGGGATCGGCGCCGATGCGAGCATCGGTGCAGGCGCCGGCGCCAAGGTTATCGCCGGCGGCACCGACAAGGCCTTCATGCTGCAGCCGTTGAATGTCCAGGCTCAGGAAGGTTTAAACCTGGCGATCGGCGTCGAGAAAATGACCCTCGTGCCGGGCGAGACCTGACGAAAGCAGCCGCATCGGCCAAGGTGGACAGCAGTTAACTGTTTGCATGAATCAAACAGCCGCCCGAAGGGCGGCTGCAGCGATCAATGCGCGAGCGCCTTGTTGATATCCTCGGTCATCTTCTTCGCGTCACCGAGCAGCATCATCGTGCCATCCTTGTAAAACAGCGTATTGTCGATGCCGGCATAACCCGAGCCGAGCGAACGCTTGACGAAGAGGCAGGTCTTGGCCCGGTCGACGTCGAGGATCGGCATGCCGTAGATCGGCGAGGTCTTGTCGTCGCGCGCCGCCGGATTGGTGACGTCATTGGCGCCGATGACGTAGGCGACGTCGGCCTGGGCGAATTCCGAGTTGATGTCCTCAAGCTCGAAAACCTCGTCATAGGAAACATTCGCTTCGGCGAGCAACACGTTCATGTGGCCGGGCATACGTCCTGCGACCGGATGGATCGCATATTTCACCTCGACGCCGTTCTTCTTGAGATTGTCGGCGAGTTCGCGCAGCGCATGCTGGGCCTGGGCGACCGCCATGCCATATCCCGGCACGATGATGACCTTCAATGCATTGGCCATCAGATAGGCCGCATCCTCGGCCGAGCCGAGCTTGACCGTCCTGTCTGATGTGTCGGGTCCGCCGGACGCCGTCTCACCGCCGAAACCGCCGAGGATGACGGAAACGAAGGAGCGGTTCATGCCCTTGCACATGATGTAGGAGAGGATCGCGCCGGAGGAACCGACGAGCGCACCCGTAATGATCAGCGCCAGATTGCCGAGCGTGAAGCCGATGCCGGCCGCGGCCCATCCTGAATAGGAGTTCAGCATCGAGACGACGACCGGCATATCGGCCCCACCGATCGGCACGATCAGCAGAACGCCGAGCGCCAGCGACAGCGCGACGACGGCCCAGAAGTCGAAATGACTCTCGGTGGCGGCAAGCCCGATAATAAAGAGCACGATCAGCACCAGCAGGCTCGCATTGATCACATGCCGGTAGGGCAGCAGGATCGGCTTGCCGGACATGCGTCCGTCGAGCTTCAGAAAGGCGATGATCGAGCCGGTGAAGGTCAGCGCCCCGATCGCAACGCCGAGCGCCATCTCGACGCGCGCCTCGGTGTGGATGTGACCGATCTCGCCGATGCCGAAGGAAGCAGGCGTGTAGAGCGCAGAGGCCGCGACCAGCACGGCGGCAAGGCCGACCAGCGAGTGGAAACCGGCGACGAGCTGCGGCATCGAGGTCATGGGGATGGTGCGGGCGACATAGGCGCCGACGCTGCCGCCGATGGCAAGACCAAGGACGATCAGCACGAAGCCGCCGAAGTCAGGCGTCGCCAGCACCAGCGTCGTCAGGATCGCGATCCCCATGCCGATCATGCCGTAGAGATTGCCCTTGCGGCTGGTGGCCGGATGCGACAGGCCGCGCAGCGCCAGGATGAAGAGCACGCCGGAGACGAGGTAGAGGAAGGCTGCGATATTGGTCATCGGTCCCTCACCGGTCCTTCTTGCGGTACATCGAAAGCATCCGCTGCGTGACGAGGAAACCGCCGAAGATGTTGACCGAGACGAGCACGAGGGCGACGAAGCCGAAGCCGGTCGCAAGCCCGCTGGTCGAGATGCCGACCGCCAGAAGCGCGCCGACGACGATGACGGAGGAGATCGCATTGGTGACGGCCATCAGCGGCGTATGCAGTGCCGGCGTCACCGACCACACGACGTAATAGCCGACGAAGATCGACAATACGAAGATGGCGAGCTGGAAGACGAAAGGATCGATCGCCCCGCCGGTCGCAGCACTTGCCGCTTCCGGTGCCTGGGCCGCCGCCGTGATGACGGCGGTCACCGCCTGGTCGAGCTGCTCCAGCGCTCTGTCCATTGCTTCACTGGCCATCAGATGTCTCCCTTCTTCGCGCCGCCGAAGGCGGGATGAACCACATCGCCGGCATTGGTCAGCATCGTCGCCTTGACGAGCTCGTCGTCGAGATTGACGACGACGCTCCGGCTTTCCTTGTTGATCATGGTCTCGAGGAAGGTGACGAGGTTCTTGGCGTAGAGCGCCGAAGCGCTGGCCGCAACCCGGCCCGGCATGTTGGCGAAACCGATCACCCTGACGCCTTCGACGTCGGCGATCTCGCCGGGGACGACACCCTCGATATTGCCGCCGCGCTCGACCGCAAGGTCGACGGCGACCGCACCTGATTTCATCGAAGCGAGCATGGCGCGCGAAACGAGGCGCGGCGCCGCACGACCGGGGATCAGCGCGGTGGTGATGACGATATCCTGTTTGGCGATGTGTTCGGCCACCAGAGCCGCCTGTTTCGCCTGATAGTCGGCGGACATTTCCTTGGCATAGCCGCCGGCCGTTTCCGCCGCCTTGAACTCCTCGTCCTCGACGGCGATGAACTTGGCGCCGAGCGAGGCGACCTGCTCTTTGGCGGCAGGGCGAACGTCGGTGGCCGAGACCGCAGCACCCAGGCGACGCGCGGTCGCAATCGCCTGAAGACCGGCGACGCCGGCGCCCATGACGAAGATCTTGGCGGCCGGCACCGTGCCGGCCGCCGTCATCATCATCGGCATAGCGCGGTCATAAACCGCCGCCGCCTCGATGACGGCTTGGTAACCGGCGAGATTGGCCTGGGACGACAGCACGTCCATGGACTGAGCGCGGGTAATGCGCGGCATCAGTTCCATCGCGAAAGCCGAAAGCCCTGCACTTGCCAGTGCCGCGATCGCTTCGTCATTGCCGTAGGGGTCCATGATGGCGATGACCACGGCGCCGCTTTTATAGCCGGAGATTTCCGATCCGCTGGGACGGCGCACCTTCAGCACCACGTCGGCGGAGGCTGCATCTGCAAAACTGCCGATCCTGGCGCCGGCGGCCTCGAACTCCCCGTCCGGAATGCGCGAAGCCGCACCGGCACCGGCTTCGACGACGACGTCGAAGCCGAAACTTTTCATCTTCTTCACGGTCTCGGCGGAGGCCGCGACGCGCGTCTCCTCACCCGTGTTTTCCCTTGCAACGAAAACGATATTGCCCAACTGCCCCCTCCTCCGGGTCAGCCAGACCGCCGCAGGCTTTCCCTGCGCGGGCCAAGCACCTCATTCAAAAAGCTTCGGAGAAGCTCTCCTCCCCTCAGAACGCCGTGCGTCCTTTCGGACGCACAAAGGGCGCTCTGACCCTCTGAATCTACGCGATCAGCGGAGCAGGAAGATGCCGGCAGCGAGTAGAATGATAAAGACGAGGAGACCGCCGAGAAGGCCGGCGCCGCCGAAGAAACCGGCGGTCATTGCAAGCAGGAGGACGATGAGAAGCATCGAGCCGTATTTCGCGCTGGCGACGAACATGTCGTAGGTCTTTTCATGTTCCTTGTAGTCCATCGGCGCGCCGGTCTCGACCGGTCCGGTATGATGTTCGGCCATAAATATCGTCTCCCTGAAATGCCTCTGCGCTGCTTGATTCCCTAGCCTGAGCGAGGGAAATCCCTTCCTGCAGGAATTACACAATGACAGGCAAAAGCGCAATGCATGAGAATGCCGCGAGCGCGCCTCGCAGCGACCTCATCCGGACGAGAAGACGACCTCAACGATCGGATGAAAGGAGGTCCGGCGACAGATGCGGTTTTCGCCTGTCGTCCACGCCTCATCTGCCCTGACGGCATCGCCTCTCTATCGCGGAGAAAGGGAAATCACAGCGGCAGATCGGTGCCAAGTTCGCCTGGCGGCACGAAACGCGCCGTCGGAATGATGGTGAGCGGCGGTAGCGTGTCGTTCGGAGTGCGCGAAAACATCATACGCTGCTCGCTGGCGCTGGAGATGAAGAAGGGATAGCGCGTCAGCAGCTTGCGTCCGACCTCGATCACATTCGTCGCCATCAGCGTCACGTCAACCCCGTAACTCTCCGCCAGTCGGCCGGGCACGATGGTATCGGCATAGAAGACCCGCTTGTAGAAGGCGGCATGCGGGGGCCGGACGGACTGAATAACGCGGTCAGCTCGGAAATACGCTGCCGCAACGATGGCGGGTCTCAGCGTCAGATAGGGAACCCACGGCAGATCGGCGGTGAGCTCCGGATCGGCCGCGAAACGCGCCGGATCGATCAAGGTCAGCCCGGCGTCCAAAAGCTCATCCATCGCCTCGGGAAAGGCCTCTCCGGACCGGCTGATACGATGCTCCGGCGTCACATAGTGAATTCGGATCGTACTGACCAGTTCACCATAATAATAGAGACCAAAGATATAGGCATGGCTGTCGAAATCGACATCGTCCAATAAACCTTCCGGGGCAAGCGACAGCGCGTCGTGGGCTTTGTAGGCCTTGTAGCGCAGCCGCTCCACGTCCTCCATGTCTTCACTGCTTTCGACCCGGCGATATTCGACGTGATCTAGAATTTCAAGGATTTTCCTGCTGAAATCGCTACGCGTAAAAAGTGTGTCTGACATTCTCTCGATCCGCTCGTTAACGGATCATTAATCATACGCCGCCGATATATAGGCAAGAAAATCTGAAAATTTGGGTTGAATTTAAACTATTAAGGTTAACGGCGCGCAAGATTTTAAGCTGGGATAACCAGTCATTTGCAGGCGGCTCAGGCGACCTTGTTGCGACGGCGCTGGACGGTGCGGCGGCCGATGCCCTCTTGTAGCAGCGTGATGTTCTGGGAAGGCACCGGCCGCGAGAAAACGTAACCCTGCACGAGATCGGCGCTGCGGTGCTTGTTGAGCAGCGCCAGCTGCTCCTCGGTCTCAACGCCCTCGATGACAATCTTCAGGCCCAGTTCGCGGGCGAGATTGACTGTGCCGCGCAAGAGCTTGAGGCGGCGCGCATCCTCGACGATGTTGCGCACGAAGGACCGGTCGATCTTGACGATATCAAGCGGCAGCGTGTCGAGATAGCTGAGGCTGGAGAAACCGGTGCCGAAATCGTCGATGGCAATGGTGATGCCGCGGGACCTGAGCTCCGCCAGGATGGCGCGCACCGCCGCCGGCTCGTCGATCAGGCAGCTCTCGGTGACTTCGAGATGCAGTCGTGCCGCGGCGAGGCCGGAATGGGCAAGCGCCTCGGCAACCACCGAAAGGATGTCGGCATCGCGCAGATCCCGCGCCGAAAGGTTGACCGAAACGGCGATATGTTCCGGCCAGGTCATGCATTCGCTGCAGGCCTTGAACAGCACGAAGCGGGTGATGTCGGAGATGATGCCCATATCTTCGGCGAGCCGGATGAAGACATCGGGGGGGATCGAGCCCCTCTCCGGATGCACCCAGCGCGCCAAGGCCTCGGCACATTCGATCCGCGAGCCGTCGGCCCGGAACATCGGCTGGAAGACGAGATGCAGCGCCTGCGCCGAGACCGCATCGCGCAGATCCGCCTTCAGCTTCTGTTGCTCGATATAGCGGCCGTCCATCTCCCGCTCGAATCCTGAGATGCCGCCCTTGAAGCGCGACTTGCTTTCGAACAGGGCAAGATCCGCCTTGACGCTCCATTCGTCCATCGCGAACGCGTCGCTTTCGAGAATCGCGTAGCCGGCGCTGAGCGAAACGAGAAAAGTCACTTCGTCGACCTCGTAGTTACCCTGGATCGCGGCATGAACGCGGCGGATTTCGCGGTCGAGCGAGACCTGCTCCTTCGCACGCGGGAAGAACAGAATGAACTGATCGCCCATCAGCCGGCCGAGGATGGCATTACCGGAAGCCTGTTTGATGCGGGCGGCGATAGCGCAGAGCAGATGGTCGCCGGTCACATGGCCGCGCATGTCGTTGACATGTTTGAACTCGTCGATATCGAGCACCATGAAGCCGAGCGGCCCGTTCTTCTTCGGATACTTGGCAAAATACTCCTGCACCAACTGGCCGAAATATTGCCGGTTGGGCAGGCCGGTCAGCGCGTCGAAGCGCACCATGTGCAGGATCTTCTGCTCCGCCTTCACCCGGCTTGACACGTCCTCGAAGATCAGCACGGCGCCACCGTCGGCCCTGCGGCTGGCGGAGAATTCGAGCGACAGGCTCTCGGGAAAATGAATGAGCGTGCGCGACAGGCTGCCCTCGGCGACCTGGGTGAGCTGGCGCAGGATGAGCTCCGGTTGCGAGGCATCCATGAAGCTGTAGCGCGCGCCGTAGCGCAGCACGGCGCCGAGGTCGCGGTCCTTCAGCCGCTCCGGCGCACCGATCTTCAGAAGCTCGCAGGCCTTGCGATTGACCACCTGGATGCGGTTTTCGGCATCGACCATGACGAGGCCGTGCGGCATGTTGTTGAGAGCCGTATCGAAACGGTCGGCAATGATGGTGATTTCCCGGCGCGCAATGACGTTCTCATAGAGAAACTCGCGCACGCCGTTCGCCATGGCCCGCGTCGTCAGCCAGAAAGGAATGAGGAAGATCGACAGAACGCCGCGATAGAAATCTAGCACCAGCAGGCTGCAGACGATCATCGGCAGGCAGCAGAAGAACGTCTGGAGGTCGACTGCGAAGCGCGAGCCGTAGTTGCGGCCGACGACGGAAACCATGGTTGCCATGGTGACGGAAATGCAGGCAAGCTCCGCAAAGGAATCGCGCACGACGAAGATGGCGTAGCCGCTGGCGATGCCGAGGAGCGCCGTGGTGCAGGCTCCACTGGCAACGAGAATCCGCTCCCACCGTTCGATTCCGGCGTGCGACAGGCTCTGCTTGTCGACACGATCGAACTGCCGGAAGATGGCCATGCGAGCGCCGAAGACCAGAAGGAAGGCGACCGACAGCAGGATGTAGATGGAGTATTGTGTCTTGGCAGCCACGGCAAGGCACGTCGCAACATGTACAATCACGCCAACAAGAAGCGTCATGCGATTCCCGGAGAGGGAACTCACAAACGACAGATACACATCTATTGGGACCCTGTTCGGGTTATCTGGCTTCATCCACACTTTCCCTGTGCGCGGGAATTCTAAGCCCAACCCTTTAAAAATTGATTTCAATGGAATCAAACATTTGGTCAAATTTTCTAAAACCACAGGATGAACCGCACAGCCTACGCGAGTTAATGCAGCCTACCGGCGAGATTACTGAAATAATTTATCCACGCCTGGGTTGTTGAAATATTCGACGGCCATATGATCCTACCTGCGCACTTAAGACTATACTCCAACGCGAGGCATTTATCCTTCCAATTTCAAAGGCCGTGGTCTACATCGATTGCAAGAGAGAAAAGCTGCCGGAAAACCGGCGGGACAAGAATAAGGGGAGGCGAATGTCGGTACTTCTGGCCGCAAGCCGGCTGATCGATTCGATCAGTCAGTTCATGGGCAAACTTTCCGAATATATGGTGCTGTTCTGCTGTCTGATCAGCGCCGGTAACGCCATCGTCCGTTATGCCTTCAACTACAGTTCGAACGGCTGGCTGGAGATCCAGTGGTATCTCTTCGCCTTCGTCGTCATGCTCGGCGCCTCGCATGCGTTGCGCAACAATGAACATGTCCGCGTCGATCTGATCTATGGTTCGGTTTCCGACAAGGCGAAGATCTGGATCGACATCGTCGGCCTCATCGTCTTCCTCCTTCCCGCATGCGTCTATCTCACCTGGCTGTGCTGGCCCTTCTTCGCGCTCTCCTACCACCAGGGGGAAATATCGGGCAATGCCGGCGGGCTGATCCGCTGGCCCGTCAAGCTGATCCTCGTCGCCGGCTTCGCGTTGCTGTCCCTTCAGGGCGTCTCGGAACTGGTCAAGCGGATCGCAGCGCTCACCGGCTATCTCAGCATCGATACGAAATACGAAAAGCCGCTGCAGTAACGCGGGCTGGGAGACACGGATTTGTTTGATTTCGGCATCATCCCGCCGGCCATGTTCCTGGGCATGATCATTTTCATGCTCTACGGCTTTCCGGTCGCCTTCTCGCTCGCCGCCGTCGGCTTGTTTTTCGCCATCATCGGCATCTTCACCGGCCATTTCGGCGAGGTCTTCCTGCAGGCTCTGCCGCTACGCTTCTTCGGCATCCTTTCCAACGATCTCTTGCTCGCCATTCCCTTCTTCACCTTCATGGGCGCGGTGCTGGAGCGCTGCGGATTAGCCGAGGACCTGCTCGAGGGCACCGGCAAGCTCTTTGGCGGCATACCCGGGGGCATCGCCTATGCCGTCATCCTCGTCGGCGCCGTTCTCGGCGCGATCACCGGCACGGTGGCTGCCTCGGTCATCACCATGGGGATGATCTCGCTGCCGATCATGTTGCGCTACGGCTACAACCCGCGCCTTGCCACCGGCGTCATCGCCGCCTCGGGCACGATCACACAGGTGATCCCGCCTTCGCTCGTGCTCGTCGTTCTCGCCGATCAGCTCGGCAGGTCGGTCGGCGACATGTATCTCGGCGCGATCGGCCCCTCAATCCTGCAGGTGACGATCTTCGTGCTCTTCATCCTGGTGATGTCGATTATCCGGCCGAAATCGATGCCGCCGCTGCCGAAAGAGGTGCGCGGCGATTTCAACTGGGCTCTGCTCGTGAGGGTGCTGATGGGCATGGTCCCCTCGATCGTGCTGATCTTCCTGGTGCTCGGCACGATCTTCATGGGCCTTGCAACACCGACGGAAGCAGGCGCGCTCGGCGTCGTCGGCGCCATTGTGCTTGCCGCCATGAATCGCCGCCTCACCTGGCCGCTGATCCGCGAAGCTATGTCATCGACCACGCACATCACATCCATGGTGGTGATGATCCTGATCGGCTCCACCTGTTTCAGCCTGGTCTTCCAGGGCATGGACGGCTCGCGCTGGATCGAGCACATGCTGTCGGGCATTCCCGGCGGGCCGGTCGGTTTCCTGATCTTCGTCAACATCTTCATCTTCGTGCTCGCCTTCTTCCTCGACTTCTTCGAGATCGCCTTCATCGTCATCCCGATGCTCGCACCCGTTGCCTCCAGTCTCGGCATCGACCTGATCTGGTTCGGCGTCCTGATCTGCGTCAACATGCAGACGAGCTTCATGCATCCGCCCTTCGGCTTCGCACTCTTCTACCTGCGCTCGATCGCCAGCAAGGACGTCAAGACCTCGGATATCTACATGGGTGCGCTCCCCTGGGTCGGTATGCAGCTGATCCTGGTGGCGATCGTGATTTTCTGGCCGCAATCGGTCACCTATTGGCTGGATCACGGCCCGAAGGTCGACCCGAACGCGATCAAGATCGAAATCCCAGGCTTCGGCGGCCAGCTCGGCCTGCCGCCACTGGGCGGCGGCGGCAATGGCTCACCGCAGATCCCCGGCCTGAGCCTGCCGCCCCTGAACGGCCTGCCGGGAGCACCGCCGCCACCGGCAAAATAGTCCAGAAATAACAAAACCCCGGATGGAGATCCGGGGTTTTGTTATTGCGCTCGTCTGAAGCGTCGACGGCGGAAAGCCTTAAAGCTTTCCGGCCCGTTGCTGAATCATCATGAACGTATCGAAGGTGTATTCCGACAGCTGCATCCAGAGATAGGCGTCCCGCTTGAAGGCGGTCTGGTCGTCGTAAATCTTCTTGAAATACTGGTTCGTGCCCGAGATTTCGCTGTAGATGCCCGTGGCTGCCTGGAAGCAGGCTTCCATGATCTCCTGGCTGAATGGGCGCAGCGTCGCGCCCTCCGCGACGAGCTGCTTCAGCGCGGTTGGGTTCTTCGTGTCGTACTTCGCCAGCATGTTGGTGTTGGCAAAGGCGCAGGCGTCGGTCAGCGCCGCCTGATAATGCTTGGGCAAGCTGCTCCACTTTTCGAGATTGAAGAATCCATGCACCGTCGGGCCACCTTCCCACCAGCCCGGATAATAGTAGTACTTCGCCACCTTGTGGAAGCCGAGTTTCAAGTCGTCATAGGGGCCGACGAATTCCGCCGCATCGATCGTGCCTTTTTCCAACGCCGGATAGATGTCGCCGCCGGCGATCTGCTGCGGGATGACGCCGACCTTCTCCATGACGCGGCCGGCAAGGCCGGCAATGCGCATCTTGACGCCCTTGAGGTCATCGAGCGTATTGATTTCCTTGCGGAACCAGCCGCCCATCTGCGCACCGGTATTGCCGGCCGGCAGGGCATACATGCCCTGCGTGGCATAAAACTCGTTCATCAGTTTGTTGCCGTTGCCTTCATAGTACCAGGCATTGGTCAGACGGCTGTTCAGCCCGAATGGAATGGCCGTTCCAATGGCATAGGTCGGGTCCTTGCCGACGAAATAATAGGAGGTGGTATGGGCTGCCTCGACCGTGCCGGCGGCAACGGCATCGACGGCCTGCAGGCCCGGCACGATTTCACCCGCCGCGAAAGGCTGGATCGTGAAATTGCCATCCGTCGCGGCGGCGACATGCTTGGCGATGTCCTCGGCGCCGCCGTAGATCGTATCCAAGCTCTTCGGAAACGACGATGTCATGCGCCACGCGATCTTCGGATTCTCCTGCGCGATCGCAGGCGCTGCCAATGCCGTTGCGGCAACCGCACCGGCGCCGGCGGTTCCCGCCTTCTTGAAAAACGAACGACGATCCATCAAAAACCTCCCGTATAGATGGTACTGCGCGGGCGATCTTCACCCCTACCCGCAGCAAGGGCAAACCTAAGCATGGCGGGGGCCGCGATTCAAGCTTTAGTCTATTAGCCTTTGGCATCAAGACGGCAATAAGGCGGCCCCAGGCGCCCATCAAAATCAGCGGCTTAGCCCAAACCGGAGAGCTTCCCTATCGCTTCCGCCGCAATTTGGCCACCTCACGCAGCCAAGCGTTGACTTGACGGCCGTTCTGGCGGCAGAAACGGCAAGCACAAAGATTTCACCGGGGCTGATATGACGAAACCGATCGTTGCCATTCCTTCCGATATCCGCAGCTTCGACGGCGCAACCTGGCATGCCGTGCAGCATCAATATCTGCGTGCCGCATTGAATGCCGCCGGCGTCATGGCCTTCATGATCCCCGCCTTCGAGGAAGGCTACGATACCGATGCGATCCTCGACCGCGTCGACGGCCTGCTGGTGTCCGGCTCGGCCAGCAATGTTCATCCCTCGCTCTACGGTACCGAGGCGAATGACAAGCACGGCCCGTTCGACCCCGCCCGCGACGCCACCAGCCTGCCGCTCATCTGCCGCGCCATCGACCGCGCCGTCCCGCTGCTTGCCATCTGCCGCGGCATCCAGGAGCTGAATGTCGCCCTCGGCGGCTCGCTGACAAGCGAGATCCAGGAGCAACCCGGCATCTGGGACCACCGCCGGCCGGAAGGCGTCGACCGGGACGGCATGTACGCCATTCGCCAGACCGTCCACGTCAAGGAAGGCTCCTGCATCGCAGGCATTCTTGGTCCGGGCGAGATCCGCGTGAATTCCCTGCATCGCCAGGCAATCGCCAGAACCGCCCCACGCCTGCAGGTGGAAGCGATCGCCGAAGACGGCACGGTGGAGGCCGTTTCCGTCATCGACGCCAAGGCCTTTGCCATCGGCGTGCAATGGCATCCGGAATATTGGGCTGAGACCGATAAGTCTTCGAACCAGCTGTTCGCCGCTTTCGGTGACGCCGTCCGCAGCTATGCCGCCGCCAAGCTGCCGATAATCCCCGCGCAGGCGATTGCCTGACTCCAGGCGCCCGCGAAGCGCTAGTCTGTTACTCGGCAAGCATCGTCCGCGGAGCCAGCTACGCCTAAGCCTTCTGCGGCGTCTCCGGCACCGGCGTCAGCGCCGCACCCTTCTCGAACCAGGCAATGAGATTGTCGGCGACGAGATCGGCCATCGCATTGCGTGTCGGCACGGACGCGGAGGCGACGTGCGGTAGCAGCACGGCATTGGTCGGTTCCAGCAGGTCGGCCGGCACGGTCGGCTCTTCATAGAAGACATCGAGACCGGCAGCACCGAGCGCGCCGGAAGCAAGCGCCGCACTCAGCGCCTCCTCGTCCACCGTCCAGCCGCGGCCGACATTGACGAGAATGCCGTCAGGGCCGAGGGCAGCCAGAATATCGGCATCGATCGTCTTGTGCGTCTGCGGCGTCTTCGGAACGATGGCGATCAGCGTATCCACCGCTTCCGCGAGCCCTTTCAACGTCGGGTGATAATCGTAGGACACATCGGCATGGCGCGAACGTGTGTGATAGCTGATCTTCACCTTGAACGGCTCCAGCCGCTTGGCGATTTCAAGCCCGATGCGGCCAAGGCCGTAAAGCCCGACGTGGCGACCCTTGAGTGAGAAGCGCGACAGCGGATAGGCCGTGCCCGGCTTCCAGTTACCGGCACGCAGCCAGGCTTCGGCCCGCGGCAACTCGCGGACTGTGTTCAGCAGTAGGCCGATCGCCGTATCGGCGACCTCGTCGTTCAGCACATCGGGCGTATTGGTGACGACAATGCCTTTTTCGGCGGCATGTTTTACATCGACGCCGTCATAACCGACACCGAAATTGGCGATCACCTCGACACGCGGCAGTTGGTCCATCCAGGCGCCCGGGAAGGAGCCGGACACGGCGACAGCGCGGATGCGGCCGGCAATCTCGCCGTCAAGCGCAAGCGTCTCCTCGCGCGGGACGGCGACAATCTCAAAACGATCCTTCAACCTGTCGAGAACACGCTCGTGTATCTTCCCAGGAACGAGAATGGCGATGCGGGACATGGCTTTTCCTCTTGGATGGCGGTCTTGGTTCAGGCGCGCGGCCGATGGGGACTGGTGGACTGGCGAATGCGCATTTCCGGCTTGATCAGATGCATACCGTCAGGCTCATGGCTGCCGGCAAGGCGATCGAGCAGCGCCCGGGCGGCCAGGCGCCCGACCTCGGCCTGACCGTTCCAGACGGTCGTTAGCGCGGGCGTAGCGATCGAGGCCTCCTCGAGATCGTCGTAGCCGGTGACGGAAATATCGCGTCCCGGCACCAGGCCGGCGCGCGCAATGCCGTTCATCAGGCCGATCGCCACGAGATCGTTCCAGCAGACGGCTGCGGTCGGCTTCTGCGGCAGCGAAAGGAAATGCACTGCAGCCTCGAAACCGCCCTGTTTCGAGCGCGGACCGGGAATGCGCAGGTTCGGATCGACCTCGATGCCGGCCTTGCGGAGCGAATTGACGTAGCCCTGGTAGCGGTCGCGGCCGGTGGATGTCTGGTCCGTGCCGCCGATCATGGCGATCGAGCGATGACCGAGGCCGATTAGGTGGTTGGTGGCAAGCGAGATACCGTAGCTGTCGTCGCCGCGATAGGTCGGCAGGTCCTGCCCTTCCATCGAGCGGGCGACCAGGATCGCCGGCATGCCGTTGTCTTCCGCCAGTTGCACGTCTTCCGGCGGCGTACCGATCGCCGGCGACATGATGACGCCGTCGCCGCCGAGCTGCAGCAGCGTCTCGATGAAAGTGCGCTGCTTTTCGACATTGTCGTAATGGTTGGAAAGGATGAAGGTGTGGCGGCTACGATCGAGCTCGCTTTCGATTGCCTTCAGAATCTCCCCGTAGAAGGGGTTCATGATGTCGTGCACGACGACGCCGATGATGCCGGAGCGGGAGGTCCGAAGGCTGGCGGCACGGCGATTGTAGATATAGCCGAGCGCGCGCGCCTGTTCCTTGATCTTCTCCCGGGTATTGCCGGCGACGAGCGGACTGTCGCGTAAGGCAAGCGATACGGTCGCCGTTGAAATGCCGAGCGTTTCGGCGATTGTCGAAAGCTTGATCTTCTGGACCACGTGTCCTCCTCCAGGCAGCACGCAAGCAGCAAGACCCCGCCGTCAAACCGGCGCGGCCCTTAAAATGTTTAATTAAAAGATTTAATCGATGGAAGCAATTCGTCTTTCGGGGAAATTTCAGTCTTCGTCCGGTTCTTCGATATGAATGGCTTCGGCCTGCAGATTGGCATCGATCGCCTTCAGCAGTCGGACGAGATTGCGAATTTCCTTCTCGGAGAACTCCTGCGTCGCCAGCCTGTCGCAGGCCGAGGCCGCCATCTCGATCCCCTGAACGCTGCCGCGGCCGAGTTCGGTGAGATAGACTTTGGTTAGGCGCGCATCTTCCGCATCGGGCTTGCGCTCGAGAAATCCCTGCGCCTCCATGCGGCCGATCGTGCGCGTCATCGTCGGCGCCTTGACCCCGAGCTTCTGGGCAAGACCGCCTGCCGTCATGCCGTCGCTCTCGGCAAGCGAGAGAATGACGCCGTCCTGGCCGGCATAGAGCCCGCTTTCAAGCAGGTTGCGCGAAAGCACCGTCCGCATGGAACGCGCCGCCTGGGTGAGCGCCGGAGAGAGATCGACGAGCGTATACTCGGTCTGGTCCTTCTTCTTGGACTTGTTCTTTTTGCCGTCCTTGTGCTTCTTTCCCATAGCCATCCCTTTGATCTTTAAGCCCCGACGCCGCTGCGATATGACATTGCTCAGGATCTCGTCATAAACAAGAGGCAACGACCGGATGATGACACCTTCGCCGCGCTTCGAGGACAGCAACCCGACCTTTGCACCTGACGGGCGCCGTCTGATTGCCGTGTTGCCGCTCGGCGCCCATGAACAGCACGGCCCTCACCTGCCCTTCGAAACCGACACACTGATTGCCGAAGGCATCGCCGGGCGATTGAAGATGGCCCTGCCCGCTGGCCTGCCGGTCACCTTCCTGCCCGCCGAATCCATCGGCTATTCCATAGAGCATATGGATGTTGAAGGAACGAAGACGCTTGCCTTCGACGAAGCGGTATACCGCTGGCTCGGCATCGCCGAAGGCCTGGCAAAGCAGGGCATCCGCAAATGCGTGATGCTGAACGCCCATGGCGGCAATTCGCCCGTCATATCAATCGTCGCCACCGAGGCGCGGGTCCGCTTTGCCATGCTGGCGGTGGCGACGAGCTGGACCCGTTTCGGCGTGCCGGATGGCCTGGTCACGCCGGAGGAAAAGGCGATCGGTATCCACGGCGGCGATATCGAGACCTCGGTGATGCTGGCCCTTCATCCCGACAAGGTTGATATGGCGAAGGCGGCGGACTTTTCCTCGCGACAGACGGAATTCGCCGAGCGTTTCAAGCATCTGCGCGCCTACGGGCCGCACGCCTTCGGCTGGAAGATGTCGGATCTCAACAGGCAAGGCGTGGCGGGCAATGCCGCGGCTGCGACGGCAGAAAAAGGTGAGGCGCTGATTGCCCATGCGGTAAAAGGACTGATGGAATTGATGAGCGATGTCGATGCATTCGATGTCGCGCAACTCAGGTGAATATGGGCCATCTGCACCGGCCAGACGATGTGATCTTATAACATTATAAAACCCTTTGAACTGCCACGCTCAAGCCATTATATGAGACCAACCGTTCAAGCAGCCGATCCCAAGCCGCTCGGCCGCACGCCTAATCCTAGAGGTTCTCATGACCGACGCGATCTCCACCCAGAAGCCCATTCCCGTTACCGTGCTCACCGGTTATCTCGGCGCCGGCAAGACGACGTTGCTCAACCGCATTCTCTCCGAAAATCACGGCAAGAAATATGCGGTCATCGTCAACGAGTTCGGCGAAATCGGCATCGACAATGACCTGATCGTCGAGTCGGACGAGGAAATCTACGAAATGAACAACGGCTGCGTCTGCTGCACGGTGCGCGGCGACCTGATCCGCGTCGTCGAAGGCCTGATGCGCCGCCCCGGCCGCTTTGACGGCATCATCGTCGAAACGACCGGCCTTGCCGACCCAGTGCCGGTCGCCCAGACCTTTTTTATGGATGACGATGTGCGCGCCAAGACCGAGCTCGACGCCGTCGTCGCCCTCGTCGATGCCAAGCACCTGCCGCTGCGCCTGAAGGACAGCCGCGAGGCCGAAGACCAGATCGCCTTCGCCGACGTCGTCATCATCAACAAGACCGACCTGGTGACCCCGGAAGAACTTGATGTGATCGAGGATATCGTCCGCGCCATCAACCCGGCCGCCCGCGTCTACAAGACCAGCCGCTCCGGGGTCGACCTCGCCCGCGTGCTCGATCAGGGCGCCTTCAACCTGGAGCGCGCGCTCGAAAACGATCCGCATTTCCTGGAGCACGGCCATGACGACCACGTCTGCGGCCCCGATTGCGATCACGACCACCACCATCATGACCATGATCACGATCATCACGGCCACGACCATCATCACCATGGCGCCCATAACCATGGCGCGATGTCGGCGATCCACGATGTGACGGTGCAGTCGGTGTCGCTACGCGGCGGTCAGATGAACCCGGAGCGTTTCTTCCCCTGGATCCAGAAGATCACCCAGACGCAGGGGCCGAATATTTTGCGTCTCAAGGGCATCATCGCCTTCAAGGACGATCCCGAGCGTTACGTCGTTCAGGGTGTGCACATGATCATCGAGGGTGATCACCAGCGGCCGTGGAAGGAAGGCGAAAAGCACGAGAGCCGTCTCGTCTTCATCGGCCGCGAACTCGACCGCGAGAAGCTCGAAACCTCCTTCAAGGCATGCGAGGCAGCCGCCTGATGCCGACAGTTGCACCGCTTGATCTCGACGGCCACGTTCTGGCCGTCGAATTTTTAGGTGATGTTCCCTTCTTCGCAAGCGCAAACGGTACATTCCACCGGCTGGACGGCGGCGACAGGGTTTCTGAAGCCCACCAGGGCATGCTAACCGCGATCCGCGACCCCTACAGCGAGAGCCTGATTTCGGGCGGCGAGGACGGCAAGGTGCTGCGCATTGCCGCCGACGGCAGCGTCAGCGAGATCGCGACCGCGCCGCGCAAGTGGATTTCGCAGGTGGCAGCCGGCCCGCAGGGCGCCGTTGCCTATTCCTACGGCAAGAGTTCGCTCGTGCGCCTTGCCGATGGCACGACCAAGGAATTCCCCGAAGAGCGCACCGTCGAAGGTCTTGCCTTTGCGCCGAAGGGCCTGCGCATCGCGGCCGCGCGCTACAACGGTGTGTCGTTGCACTGGATCGGCATGAATGCCAAGCCGATCGATCTGGAATGGAAGGGTGCGCATACCGGCGTCACCTTCTCGCCTGATGGTAATTTCCTCGTCACCTCGATGCAGGAAAACGCATTGCACGGCTGGAAGCTCGACATCAAGCCCGGCACCGAAGCCCGCCACATGCGCATGACCGGCTACCCTTCCAAGGTGAAATCGCTCTCCTGGTCGGTCAAGGGCAAGTGGCTCGCGTCTTCAGGCGCGCCTGCGGCAATCGTCTGGCCCTTCCAGGGCAAGGACGGGCCGATGGGCAAGGCGCCGCTGGAGCTCGGCACCCGCGCAAATATCATGGCAACCGCGGTGAAATTCCATCCGCTCGAAGACATCCTCGCCATCGGCTTCATCGACGGCATGATCCTGGCCGTGCGCATCGCCGACAGCAAGGAAGCGCTGCTGCGCCGGCCCGGCAAGGGTGCGATCACAGCGATGAGCTGGAGCAAAAACGGCAAGTTGCTCGCCTTCGGCTCGGAAGCCGGCGATTGTGGTGTCATCGATATTTCGGCTTGAGGCCGTTGCCGGCATGGACGACGCCCTGATGGAACCCGAAATCATGGCGCTCACCGCCGATCACATGCAAGCCGCGGCCGCAATCAGACGTGCTTCCCTGTGGCAGCGGCTGCCCTGGCTGCCGGATGTGCATACGCCCGAGGAGGAAGAGCAGTATTGGCGCATGCATCTGCTGCCGAATTGCTCCATCCTCGGCGCTGCCATGGGCAACCGGCTCGTCGGTGTCATCGCCTATGGCGACAACTGGATAGAGCAGCTTTACGTTCTCCCCGGTTTCCAGGGCATGGGCATCGGCTCTTCACTCCTCGGCCGCGCCAAGGAGGAGATGAACGAGATCAGGCTCTGGACGTTTAAGCGTAATGCAGGCGCTCGTGCTTTCTACGAACGGCATGGTTTTACCGCTGAAAAGGAGACCGATGGCGCCGACAACGAAGAGCGGGAGCCTGATGTGCTCTATCATTGGCGCCGGCTTCCGGAGCTGACTCCTCGCCCGCAGCCATCCGGTGGTTAGAATATGCTATCGGACTCAAGTCCGTAGGATATCGGGGCTTGCCAAACGCCGTGCCCGGGCGAAACATGAACCACCAGCAGGAAGCGCTTTCCGCTGCCGTGGCTGACAGAGGAAACGGAAATGTCGAAATCGACCCGCCTCGGTTTAGCCGGGCAACAGCCGCACGCTTTGGCCCACGCATCCGTCTGGACCGTGATCCGCGCCGAGGCGGCCGAGTTCGCCGCGCGCGAGCCGATATTGCGGCAGCTGCTTGCCGCTCAGGTAACGGACACTGCCAACAACGATGAGATCATCGCCTGCGTGCTGGCCGCGCGGCTCTCCGTAGCGCAGGTGGAAACGGGTGATCTGTTCGATCTCATCCTGTCCACACTTGATGACGATATCATGCGGAAGGTCGAGGCCGATCTCATCGCCGTGCGCGAGCGCGATCCGGCCTGCACGACATTTCTGCACGCGCTTCTCAATCTGAAGGGCTTTCATGCGCTTGAGACGCATCGCATCGCCCATGCGCTCTGGATCGCCGGCCGTCCGGAGATCGCCAGTTGGCTCGCCAATCTCGTTTCGCTGGTCTTCGGCCCGGATATCCATCCGGCGGCACGGATCGGCGCATCCATCATGCTCGACCACGGTTCGGGCATCGTCATCGGCGAAACGGCTGTCATCGAGGATGAAGTGTCTATCCTACAGAACGTCACGCTCGGCGGCACCGGCAAGGAGACCGGCGACCGCCACCCGAAGATCCGCCACGGCGTGATGATCGGCGCGGGCGCCAAGATCCTCGGCAATATCGAAATCGGCGCCTTCAGCAAGGTCGCCGCCGGCAGCGTCGTGCTCAAACCGGTTCCCACGCATTGCACGGTTGCCGGCGTGCCGGCAACGGTCGTGCGCATCCACCGCGCCGACGAAATTCCGGCCGAGACGATGGACCAAAATATCTAGGGCCGCCCCGTTCCTACGCAGCTTGTTGATTTTCTCCAAAGACTTCGACCCGGTTGCGGCCTTCGCGCTTCGAACGGTAGAGCGCCTCGTCCGCCTTCTGCGTCAACCGCTCAAAATCTCCACCGCTTTCCGCACGAGCGGCAACGCCGATGCTCAGCGTCGGAAAGACGGCCAGATCCGGCCGCTGCATGACGGCAGCGGCGAAAGCGAGACGGATGCGCTCGGCAATCGCCATCGCTTCCTCCAGGGAAACGTTTTTCAGCACCGCCAGGAATTCATCCCCACCTTGACGGGCGAGCAGGTCGCCGGAGCGCATGATGCCTCTCGAAACACTGGCGAAAAGCCGCAGGATGTCGTCACCGGCAGCATGGCCATGCCTGTCGTTCAGTTGCTTGAAATGGTCGATGTCGATGATCAGCAGCGATACCGGCTGGGAGCCGAGAGCAGGCAGATGCTGGGCAAGGCCGCCGCGATTGAGCGCGCCGGTCAGCGGATCGTGGTGAGCGAGTTCCGTCAGCTGATTTCGGCTGCGCTCGGCGGCCATCAGCACCATGGCCATGCTGCGCAGCATGATGAAGGCGACCGCCGATACCGCCATCCAGCTATGAATTGCACTGCCGCCGAAGGGATCCGGCCCTCCGATCTCACCGGTCGCCGCGAGAATGCTGCGAACCGCAAAGATCGCGGCAGTGCAGGCGTAGAGGCCGACAAGTAAGGCTGCCGAATAAAGCCTCTCGCGCCGGACAATGCCGATCGCCTCCCTTGCAACGGCAAGATCGCAGAGGCAGCAGATGACGGAGACGTAGAGGAGCCTCGCCGAGACTGCCGATGAATCGCTGACGATGAGGACGACAGGAACGCTGATGAGCAAGATCGCAAGCCAGAAAGTGCGCTGGTCGAGCGCTCGTCCCGAAAAGACGCGCACGGCAAAGAACATCAGCATATAGCCGGCGATGGTGACGATATTGCCGCCGTCGATCGAGACGGAGGTGGGAACGAGATTGCGCAGCGCGACGAGAAACGAGCCGACACCGACAAGAAGGTTGCTCAAGCCCCACCAGAGCGGCCACCTCTCGAAGCGACCCGTCGCATAGGCTGCAAGCTGGAGAACGCCCAGCACGAAACAGCTCACGGCAACAATGAAATAGATTGTCCTGAGATCCAGCAGCATGGCGCTTTCCCGAAATTCTCGCGGAACTTACAGGAAGCGTTTTGCGGTTTGATTGGAGCCTTCGCTAAAAATTTAACGATCGCGGGTTTTTCCCTGCTGTATAATTCTAAATGCTACAGACCCTTGGCGCGTCTGAAAGACGCGCGGCGCTGTCATCAAGCGGCCCGCACCGAGCCGATGATGTCCGCCAACAGACCGTGCAGCAAGTCCCTGTAGCCGCTTCGGGCAGACGGACCGCTCTCTTCCGAGGTCATGACGACGGTGAGATCAAGCGACGGCACGATGTAGAGCATCTGCCCGCCATATCCCCAGGCGAAATGCACCTGCTCGCCGCCGATCTGCCGCGTGAACCAGCCATAGCCATATTCATCGCCAGAGAAACGCGAGTTGGTGCGCTGCTGCCACGACTGGGCAATCCAGTCGGCAGGAACGATCTGGCGGCCGTTGGCGGTCTTGCCGCCGTTGCGGTAGAGTTCACCGAAGGCAAGCAGGGACCGGGCGCTCATCGCCATCTGATTGCCGCCCAGATAGATGCCCTGCGGATCGCGCTCCCATGCGCCAATGCGGAAACCTTCGACAGGACCCAGCCATTCGCGCGCCAACACCAGCGTCGGCCGCCGGCCGACCTTGGTGAGAATGGCCGAAAGCAGATGCGTGGATGCGGTGGAATAGAGCATCTCGCCACCGGGCTGATCGACGAAAGGCTGCGACAGTGCAAAGCGCACCCAGTTGCGCGAGGAGACCCAGCGGCCGTAGTTCGCCCCCGACATGCGATCGAGCCCCGCCTGCATGGAGAGAAGATTGCCGATGGTGATGTCGTTGATGCGCGGGTCTGGTGCTGCCGGAAGATCGGCCTTCAGGATCGGCGCGATCTTCTGGTCCGGCCCCTCGAGCAGGCCTTTGTCGATGGCGATACCGACCAGCGCCGAAATGATCGACTTCGAAGCGGATTTGATATTGGTCGATTCCGAGGGCGAATGACCATGAAACCCACGTTCGCTGAGCACGCGCCCGTCGCGAGCGACAATCACCGTCTTCAGAGGTCTCATCGCGGGGTCGCTCGCCGCGCGATCGAGACGCGGACCAAGCCCGCCGACGCCGGAAGCCGTGCTCTGGGCAGTCGCTGGCCCCGTTGCAGCAAGCGGCAGGCAGAAGAAAAGCAGAAGGGAAAGAAGGCGGATCATGCGACGCAAGATAGGATATCGCCGCGATATGTTCGCGGGCAGGCGCCCCTTTTCACGCGATTGTGTTTCCGCGTGCTGCCGGCGCCTTTTCGAAACTTGATGCCAGAAAGACAATCCGCGCCGCAACTACACCAGGCCCGCCTGCCTGCGTGGTCAAACGGCGCGGATATTGCCAGCCGGGGGAAAAATTCTCAACCTGGCCGGCCGGTCGGAGCAGCCTTACGGCTCCGCGTGACGTTTCAGGCCGATCCGGCCCAATCCCGTTCTAGGCTGCGCGGCGAACCGGGGCACCGGTCAGCATGCGTCCCGAGGGGACGATCATGCCGGCCGCGCCGCCAAGCCAGCCGTCCGTGAGCTCGAGCGCCAGAAAGCGCGAGCGTTCGAACGGACCCGGCATGACGAGATGGCGAGCCTTTTCGGCAAAGAAGCCGAAGCGCTCGTAATAGGCAGCATCGCCGACGAGCAGGACGGCGCCGTGCCCGCGCTTCTTCGCTTCGAGAAGCGCCGCACGCATCAGCGCCGAGCCGATGCCCTTGCCGCCCTGATGGGGCGCAACGGCGAGCGGTCCAAGCAGCAGCGCATTGATCGGCGTGCCTTCGTCATTGACGCCGGCCTCGATGTTCCAGAGCCGCACCGAGCCGATGACATGGCCGTCGCGATCGCGCGCGACGAGCGCAAGGCCCTCGGCCGGGACGCGGTTGCGGCGGATCTTCTCCGACGACTTCTTGCGGCGATCCGGGCCCATGACGCGGTCGAGCAGGTTTTCACGCGCAACGACATCCGAGGGATTTTCGGCGTCGATGGCGAAAGTGGTAGGCGCAAAGAATGCGCGGACAGAATCAAGAACAGCGGCCATCTTGGCCTCCCGTACCCAATACCGTTATCAGCGGCGATGAAGGAAGATTGTGAAGTTGCCGCCCCGGCTGGTTACGGGGCCGGCGGAAACGACCTTAGATGACGTAGGACTTCAACGGGTCGAAACCGTTGAAAGCGACCGCCGAATAGGTCGTCGTATAGGCGCCGGTGCCTTCGATCAGGACCTCGTCGCCGATCGAAAGGGAGATCGGCAGCGGATAGAGGTTCTTCTCGTAGAGCACGTCGGCCGAATCGCAGGTCGGACCGGCAATGACGCAGGGCTCCATCTCGTCGCCGTCGTGTTCCGTGCGGATCGGATAGCGGATGGCTTCATCCATCGTCTCGGCGAGACCGCCGAACTTGCCGATGTCGAGGAAGACCCAGCGGGCATCGTCATTGTCCGACTTCTTCGAAATCAGAACGACTTCCGCCTTGATGACACCGGCATTGCCGACCATGCCGCGGCCCGGCTCGATGATCGTCTGCGGGATCTGGTTGCCGAAATGCGTGCGCAGCGCCTGGTAGATCGACTTGCCGTAAGCTTCAGCGGACGGAACGTCACGCAGGTACTTGGTCGGGAAGCCGCCGCCCATGTTGACCATCTGCAGGTGGATGCCCTGCTTGGCAAGCGATACGAAGACGCGCTTGGCATCGGCGAGCGCCGAATCCCAGGCATCGACCTTGGTCATCTGCGAACCGACATGGAACGAGACGCCATAGGACTGAAGGCCAAGCTGATGGGCGTAGACGAGGACGTCGACAGCCATCTGCGAAACGCAGCCGAACTTGCGCGACAGCGGCCATTCGGCGCCTTCGCCATCCGTGAGCACGCGGCAGAAGACCCGGGCGCCGGGAGCGGCGCGCGAAATCTTCTCGACTTCCTCGTGGCTATCGACGGCAAAGAGGCTGACGCCGAGCGCATGCGCGCGGGCAACGTCACGTTCCTTCTTGATCGTGTTGCCATAGGAGATGCGGGCGGCGGTCGCACCGGCTTCGAGCGCCATTTCGATTTCGGCAACGGATGCACAATCGAAATTGGAGCCGAGGCCTGCAAGCAGCTTCAGCACTTCGGGAGCCGGGTTGGCCTTGACGGCATAATAGATGGCGCTGTCCGGCATGGCGTGACGGAAGGCGTGGAAATTGTCGCGAACGACGTCGAGGTCAACCACGAGGCAGGGACCATCGGGACGTCGGGTTGCGAGAAAGTCGCGGATGCGCTGAGTGGTCATATCGATTCCCTCTTCCAATTCCAGAGCTCCGGCATGAACCGGAGGACAAAGGGCATACGATAGCTCGCATTGGAACCAGCCGGTGGAGACCCCGGAACCATAGCAAGCGCTCGATGCGCAGATAGTGAACCAACGCCGCGATGCGGTGTAAGTTCGGCTTTGTCTGCCATGGATTGGAGGGAGAATCCCAACCGCACTTCCGGCAATGATGGTGTGCCTCTTCAGTAACCCCCGCTGATGGAAAGCAGGGAGAGAACAAAAAGGCCCGCACCGTCGTTGCTTCAGGCGTCCTCGCATTTTCCGGTTGGCCGGAATAGCGACTGGAGGGGTTAATTCCAGGTACCTTACCGATTTCCTCACCAATTCGAGGGTTCGGCGGACACCCATGGGCACGTGCGACTTTGGGCTGAGTGGGAAATAAGAATATTCGCCTTCATAATCAAGCGATTTTTTGATCTTGGGGCTAAAAAAATTATTGAACAAGACGAGCCAATTTGTTCAACATTCCGAAACAGCCTGAGGGGTGCCATGGATACCTTGACCCGCATACGCGCCTTCATCGATGTCGTCGAGGCCGAAGGCTTCTCCGCTGCGGCACGGCGCACCGGCCGCTCGAAGGCGCTGCTCTCCAAATATGTGCGCGAGTTGGAGGACGAGCTCGGTGCGCTGCTGCTCAACCGCACCACCCGTCAGTTCTCGATGACCGAGGCCGGCCATACCTATTACCGCACCGCCTCCGATATCCTGAAGGAGATCGACAACCTCGCCGATCTCGTGCGTGAAAACAATGCGCAGCTCAAGGGACGGCTGCGCATCTCGGTGCCGCGCACCTTCGTCGATGCCGATGTCGGCCAGTCGCTGATCGACTTCGCCAAGGAGAACCCGGACCTTTCGCTGGAGATCGCCGCCGACGACCGGTTCGTCGATCTGATCGAGGAAGGCTTCGACGTGGCGATCCGCATCACCAAGCTCGAAGATTCCGGCATGATCGCCCGCAAGATCTCGGATTTCCGCATCCATATCTGCGCCACCCCTGAATTTCTCGAGCGCTATCCCGATCTCGATCACCCGGCGGCCCTTTCCAGCGTCCCCTTCATCGTCGATACCAATGCGCGCACCCAGGCGAGCATCCGCTTCCACAATCCCGACAACACCTCGTTCGCAGTTGCCGTTTCCGGACCGATAGAGGTGAACAGCCCGCATGCGACATTACGCGCAGCACTGGCCGGCATCGGCGTAGCCTTCATCCCGGATTTCATCGCCCGCAAGCCAATCGAGAGCGGCGAACTGGTGACCCTGTTCAACGATTACATCCCCACCGACCGCGGCATCTATGCCGTTTACCCACACCGGCGCTACCTGCCGGCCAAGGTGAGGATTTTCGTCGATTACCTGCACAACTGGTTCAAGAAGCACCCATGATGCGACAACAGGTTCCATGTTGATCCACATGGCTGAGACGATCGGCGACGATCGGGGAACCGCCAGTGAAGCCCGTCCCAATTCCGTCCCAATTTCTGGCAAGAAGTCAGGGTCACCGAACAGAGCAGCGGAATAGATGAAACATTCAACGATACTGATGGCGGCGCTTCTTTCGCTGGCGCCGGCCGCCGCCTTTGCCCATCCGCACATCTTCGTGGAAGCGCGCCTCGAAGTCGTGGCCGGCAAGGACGGCAGTGTCGAGGAGCTGCGCAATGTCTGGCGCTTCGACGAGGTCTTTTCGTCCTCCGTCGTCATGGATTTCGACAAGAACACCGACCTGAAGCTGGAGCCGAACGAGCTCGCGGAGGTCGGAAAGACGGTGAAGCAGTCGCTTGCCGACTACGATTACTACATGAACCTGACGATCAACGGGAAGAACATCACCGTCCAGAAGCCTGACATCATCCATGTCGACTACAAGGAAGGTCAACTGCTGATGTTCTTTGCGGTGAAGCCGGTGGAGAAGATGCCACTCAAGGGCAGGCTCAGCTTCGGCGTCTATGACCCGACGCTCTATACCTCGATCGACTTTCCCACGGACGGTGAGCTCGCGATCGTCGGAGACGGCTTCAAGGCCTGCAAACATCAGGTAGTGCGGCCCGATGCCGACCAGGTGATATCGGAAAACAAACAGTCGCTGACGGACGCTTTCTTCAACGATCCCACCGGCACCAACATGTCCAAACTCTTCGCCACCCGGCTGGAGGTCACATGCTGACAAAACGCCTGCCCCTCATTTTTTGCGCAGTCGTCCTCGCGCTCCTAGCGGCGGCAAGTCTCGCCCATGCGCAATCTCCGCTTGGCATCGGCACGGCGGAGCCGAGCTTCCAGCCGACCGGCGGTCCGCTCGCACCGCTTTTGCTCTATGTGAATTATGAACAGCAGGCCTTCTACCGGGCGCTGACCGGCGCCTTAAAGGCGATGCGTCAAGACCCATGGCAACTGGCATCGCTGATCGGCCTGTCCTTCGCCTACGGCGTCTTCCATGCAGCCGGCCCGGGCCACGGCAAGGCGGTCATCTCCTCCTATATGATTGCCAACGAGATCGAGCTGAAGCGCGGCGTGATGATTTCCTTCATTTCGGCCTTCATCCAGGGCGTGGTGGCGGTAGCGCTGGTCGGCGGCGCCTGGTTGGTGTTGCGCGGCACCGGCATCACGCTGACGGCAGCGACCCACGCGATGGAGATCGCCAGCTTCATCATGGTCATCCTGTTCGGCGGCTGGCTGCTGTTTCGCAAACTGCGCTCGATAGCCGGCAATATGCCACGGCGCCGGCTGATGGCGACGCCTGCCGGCCCGGTCAGCATGATGCTCGACTGGAAGGATAATGCAGCCGAACGCCAGGCCTATGCCTTCAACGGCAAGGCGCAGGCTGTCGAAGCCGGCCACACCTTTGTTCCCGGCATGGTCTGCGAGACCTGCGGCAATGCCCACGTGCCCGACCCGGCCCTGCTCGGCGGCGATAAGTTCAGCGTCCGCGAGGCCTGGTCGGCAATCGTTGCCGTCGGTCTGCGCCCCTGTTCCGGCGCCTTGCTGGTCATGACCTTCTCACTGCTGAACGGGCTCTATCTCGGCGGCGTGCTGTCGATCGTCGCCATGTCGCTCGGCACGGCGATTACCGTTTCCCTACTTGCCACACTTGCCGTCACTGCCAAGAGCGCGGCCGTCCGCCTCTCCGGACGCGGCTCGACCGCCTCGATCTGGGTCGGCAATGCCATCGAAATCCTCGGCGCCGTGCTCGTCATGCTGATGGGTGCCCTGCTGCTTGGGGCCTCGCTGCAGGGTTAAACCTATTTCCCCCGGCTGCGCTGGTAACGCGCCCGCAACCAGAAGACAGCGAAAAACGCCATGATCAGGCAGACGCCGACGACGATCGCCAACGTCGGCGAGAAGTTGCCGATCCACAGAACGATGGTCGGCAGGAAGTAGATGACGAGGGCAGCGCTAAGCAGGATGATGCCGGCGGCGGTCGCCTGCGAGCGGCTTTCCGGGCTCATACGAGCCTTTCCTTTTCGAGATCGGCGCGGATATCCTGCAGGCGGCGGATCTGATTGCCCTCGGCGTCGAAATTCGCGGGGGAAAGCCATGCTTCGAAGGCATCGTTGATCACCGGCCATTCGGCATCGATCATCGAGAACCAGGCGGTGTCGCGGTTGCGATGCTTGGAGATCATGTGCTGGCGGAAGACCCCTTCGAAGCTGAAGCCGTAACGCGCGGCCGTCGTCTTGCTCGCCTCGTTCTTATTGTCGCATTTCCATTCGTAGCGGCGGTAGCCGAGATCCTCGAAGACGTGCTTGGCCATCAGGTAATGCGCCTCGGTCGAAAGCGGCGACCGCTTCATCTCGGCCCCGTGCGCCACTCCGCCGATCTCGACGACGCCGTTTGCCGGGTCGGCGCGCATGTAGTTCGCCATGCCGACAATCTTGCCGATGGCGTTGTCGCGGAAGATATGGGTGAGCCAGCCGGACTTGGTATTGACGGTTTCCAGCCAGCTGGCGAAATCGTCGATACCGGAGAAATCGTCCTGCGCGAAATAGAGAAGCAGCGGGTTGATGCCCATGCCGCCGAGCCCGTCCCACAGCGCCTCGAGATGTTCCGCGCGCCGATAGGGTTCAACCGTGACGAAACGGCCCTTCAGCGTCACCGGCTTCGGCGCCGGGCAGCCCTTGAAATTTGCAAGATCGCGCATGTTCACTCCCCTTTTCGGAAGAGTGGATAGGCCAGCCGCCCGACAAAGGCAACCGGCCTAGATGTCACTGTGACAAGGTCACCTTGGCGGAGGATACCGTCGCCTCGATATGGTCGACCAGTTGGTCGGCAAGGCCGAGGCGGCCGGCAAGCAGATCGAGATAACCGCGCTCGGCGCGTGAATCCGGCTCGATGGTGAGCCGCGAGCCGGTGTAGATCTCGACGCGCTGTTCTTCCGTCACCGCGGCGGCCACGAGCGCATCAATATCCGTCGGCGAGGCGAGTTCATGCTCGATGAAGGCCGCAGCCTCGCCGCTGACATCGGCGGCCTTGACCTTCTCCATGATGAGGGCGCGTTCGGCATCGTCGATATGGCCATCGGCCTTGGCGGCGGCAATCATTGCGCGGATCAGCACCAGGGCGAATTCATTGCTGCCGGCAGGCGACGTCGGCCCGAAACCGGATTCGGCAGGCGGCGGCAGAAGCACCGGATTATTGGCGGACGGTGCATCGGAAGGGGCAGCGGGGGCCTGCCCGGCCTGGTAATTCTTGTAGGCTTGGTAACCGAGGCCGGCAATCGCGGCAAGACCGCCGATCGCCAGTGCATTGCCGGCAATACTGCGGCCGGTCTTGGTGCCGAGGAGCGCGGCAGCAATGGCGCCGGTCTTCATCGGATTGTTCCTGGCCGTCTGAACGGCATCACCCGCCCTGTCGCGGACCGAGCCGCCGAGACCCGGCACCTGCGAACCCAAGAACTGGTCGAGAAGCTTTTTTGCGTCGAACATTCCTCGTCATCTCCCTGTTGAAGCTGGAGAAGAACATAGGTTTGCGACGGTTGAAATACAAACTTGGGAAGCGGGATTGAGCCGTGAGGCTCACCCGCCCTTGCCGAAACTCAGGCCTTCAGCGCCGCCGCCTCTGCCGCGAGCTTGGTAATGCCGGCCCAGTCGCCGGCCGCGACCAGTTCCTTTGGCGCCACCCACGAGCCGCCGACGCAAATGACGTTCGGCAGCGAGAGATAATCATTGGCATTCTTCAGCGAAATACCGCCGGTCGGGCAAAACAGCGTGCCGGCAAGCGGCGAGGACAGCGCCTTGAGATAGGCGGCGCCGCCAGCCTGCTCGGCCGGGAAGAATTTCAGCACCTGGTAGCCTTCTTCGCGCAGCGCCATGACTTCGCTGGCGGTCGCAGCCCCCGGAAGCAGCGGCACGTCGGAATCCGCAGCCGCATCGAGCAGCTCCTGCGTCGTGCCGGGGCTGACGATGAACTTCGAACCGGCCTCGACGGCGGCTTCCCAATGGGCGACATTAAGGATCGTGCCGGCGCCGACTTCGGCGCCTTCGACCTCTGCGGCGACGGCGCGCACCGCCTCGAGCGCCGCCGGCGTGCGCATGGTGATCTCGATCGCCTTCAGGCCGCCCGCGACGAGCGCACGGGCCAGCGGCACCGCCGTCTTCGCATCGTCGACGATCAAGACCGGAACGACAGGCTGGAGTTTCAGGATGGAAAGGAGCTTCTCTGTTTTCTCGCCCATGGTCGCGCGACCTCCTTGAAACGATTGAATTCGGACCCCGAATAACGCCCCCGCGGAACCTTGTCGAGATAAAACCGGACCGCATATCGAGAAGGGTATGAAATGCGTGGAAATTGGGCTACCGTGCCGCAATCGTCACAAAAGGTTCACCGGTATGGCGAAAGAGATCGAGCGGAAGTTTCTTGTACGCAGCGATGGATGGCGTTCCGCCGTCGAGACGAAGTCTGTCCTCAGGCAGGGTTATATTGCCTCGATGGAAGACCGCTCCGTCCGGGTGCGCATCCTCGACGGCAGGAAGGCGAAACTGACGATCAAGATCGGCCGCAGCGCCATCACTCGTGACGAATTCGAATATGACATCCCCATCGCCGATGCCGAAGAGCTGTTGCAGAACGCGATCGGCGTCGTCATCGAGAAGACGCGCTATCGCGTTCCGCATGAGGACTTCGTCTGGGAAGTCGACGTCTTTACCGGCGAGCATCGCGGACTGGTGATCGCCGAGGTGGAGATGACGGCAGAAACCGATGATCCGGCCCTGCCCACCTGGCTCGGCCGCGAAGTGACCGGCGATTTCCGCTATTCCAACCAGGCCCTTGCCACAGAATACGGGCACGACAGGCATGGCCTATCGCATTCGGCCTGACGCCGATTTCACCAAGGCATTCCGCAGCGTTGCGACGGAGCAGCTGGAACGCGCCGTCACCATCCTTGAGGAACGCCCGGACGGCGCGCATGAGGCGATCCATTCTTTCCGCAAGAACCTGAAACGGCTACGCTCGCTCTACCGCCTCGTGGCCCGCGAGGTGCCGGATTTTCAGGCCCAGGAAAATGCGAGGCTGCGCGATACCGCACGCTCGCTTTCGGCGATCCGCGACGCTGCCGCCCTCATCGGCACCGCGGAATATCTGCAGCACGCAGCCCGCGGAAAAGAGGAGAGCGAGGCGCTCGGCCGCATCGTCACCATTCTCGAAGGACGCCGTGACTGGATGGTGCAGGCCGAAAGCGGCCTGGAACAGCGGCTCGCGGAAACCTCCGACGTTCTGAAGGAAGCGATCACCGCCCTGGATGCCGTCTCCTTTGATGGCGGCCACCGCAAGAATGCCCGCATGCTGGCAAAGAGCTGGCGACGCACGGCGCGGAAGGCCAAGACCGCGCTTGCGGCTTGCCATGGCGAGGCAACGGCCGACGTTTTCCACGATCTGCGCAAACGCACCTACGACTATCGGCTCTACCATGCGCTTTTGCGTGACGTCTGGCCGGGCGCGATGAAGGCCAAGCGCTATGCGGCCAAGGAACTTGTCGAGGATCTCGGCCACATCCACGATCTCACCGTGCTCTCCGAACTGGTCGAGGCCGAACCGCAGCTCTTCACCCGCAATGACGACCTGGCGCATCTGCTCGACATCATCATCTTCCGCCAGCAGGAAGAGCGTCGGCAAGCGCTGGTCAAAGCCGAAGCGGTCTTCGCCGATGATGCCGACGAGGAAGCCCAGCGCATCGAGCTTCTCTGGTTGATGACTGGAAACTGAGAGAAGGCCGCCACTGGCGAAGGCAATTGCGCGGCCCGCCGATTTTCTGTATTTCCCGCCCATGACCGACAGCCTGACACACACCAGCCCGTTCCTCGTGGCCGCACTCTACCATTTCGTTTCCGTGCCGCACTTTGCCGGCCTGCAGGCGCCGTTGCAGACGCTTTGCGAGGAGAACGGCGTCAAGGGAACGCTGCTTCTGGCGCATGAAGGCATCAACGGCACGATCGCAGGCCCGGATGCCGGCATTCACGCCGTGCTCGCTTTCCTGCGCGCCCAGCCGGAATTTTCGGGCCTGGAGCACAAGGAAAGCCGCGCCTCGAAAATGCCCTTCCTGCGCATGAAGGTGAAGCTGAAGAAGGAAATCGTCACCATGGGCGTCGAAGATATCGACCCCAACAAGGTGGTCGGCACCTATGTGGCTGCCAAGGACTGGAACGCGCTGATTTCCGACCCCGACACCATCGTCATCGACACCCGCAACGACTACGAGACGGCGATCGGAACCTTCCGCGGCGCGCTCGACCCGAAGACCAAGAGCTTCCGTGAGTTTCCGGAATGGGTGCGTCAGAATCCCGGTCTGCACAACAAGCCAAAGGTCGCCATGTACTGCACCGGCGGCATACGCTGCGAGAAGGCCACCGCCTTCATGAAGGCTGAGGGCTTCGACGAGGTCTATCATCTGAAGGGCGGCATCCTGAAATATCTGGAGGAAGTGCCGCAGGAGGAGAGCCTCTGGGATGGCACCTGCTTCGTCTTCGACGAGCGCGTGTCCGTCGAGCACGGTTTGAAGGAAGGCGAACACCGGCTCTGCCACGCCTGCCGCAACCCGATCACCGCCGAGGAAATCACCTCGCCGCTTTACGAGGAAGGCGTTTCCTGCAGCCACTGCTACCACATGCGTACGGAGGAAGACCGGCTGCGTTACCGTCAGCGTCAGCATCAGATCGCCCTGGCGAAAAAGCGCGGCCAGCGACATATCGGCAGCTGAGCCGGAATTCTGATTGGCCTGAGGATCAGGCTGCCGGTCGAGCTGCGCCGACGTGGCGCCGGGCCGCAGGCTCCGCTTTGCGTCGCTCCTGCAGCATCTCGGTGATAAGGTCCGATGTCACAGGCTTTGCGAACCAATAGCCCTGCAGGCAGTCACAGCCGAAGAGGCGCATGGCGATCGCCTGCTCCTCGGTCTCGATACCTTCGGCCGTCACCGGAATATCGAGCGAACGGGCAAGTGCTACCGTCGCCTGCAGCATCTCGCGCTGGCGTTTGTCGTTGACACCCATGACCAGCGAGCGGTCGATCTTGATGCGGTCGAAGCCGAACTGCCTGAGATAACCGATCGAGGAGAAACCGGAACCGAAATCGTCGAGCGCCACCTTGACCCCCAGCCCCTTCAACCGTTCGATCGACTGGCGGGTGCGCTGCGGATTCTGGATCATGTAGCCTTCGGTGATCTCGAGCGTGATGCGGTCGGCCTCGATCTCCGTCTGTTTCAGCACGTAGCGCACATAGTCGGTAAAGGCGGGATTGCGGAACTGGCCGGGCGAGACGTTAACCGAGACATTGAGTTCCGGCCATTGCTTGGCCGTCTCGCAGGCCTTGCGCAGTACGAACAGGCCGAGCGATTCGATGAGGCCGCTGGTCTCGGCAATCGGGATGAACAGCTCGGGCGAGACAGGACCATGGCCCGGGCGGTTCCAGCGCACCAGAGCCTCGACGCCGGTCATCGCATGTGTGCTCGCATCGATCAGCGGCTGGTAGGCGAGCGTCAGGTCGCCGCTTTCGATCGCCATCCGGAGATCGAGCTCCAGCGCATTACGCTGCTCCCGATCCGCATCCATCGACGGATCATAGAGCATCATCCGCGCGCGGCCGGCCTCCTTCGCTTTGTACATGGCAAGATCGGAGCGGCGCACCAGCTCTTCGCGCCCGACCGCACCCAAAGGCGACATGGCGATGCCGATACTGGCTCCGACGACGACCACGCGGCGGCCGATCTCTAGCGGCTCGACCAGAAAATCGAGGATCTGTTCGGCAAGCTGCAGGGCGGCGGCATTCTCGCCGTCGGAGAGAAAGGCGATCGCAAATTCATCGCCGCCGATGCGCGCGAGAACCGCACCCTGCGGAATGAGCACAGCGAGCCCGGCCGCGACCGCACGGATCAGCTGGTCACCGGTGCCGTGGCCATAACTGTCATTGACTTCCTTGAAGCCATCAAGATCAAGATAGAGGAGCAGCACGTTGCGCTTGGCCTGGCATGCCTCGACGACAAAGCGATCGACGGCGAGCCCGAGACCATCGCGGTTGGAAAGACCGCTCAACCTGTCGCGCAACGCCTCCTCGCGGGCGCTGCCTTCCTCTGCCCTCAGGCGGCGGCCGGCAAGCCAGCCGATGACCAGCAGCACTACGAAGAACAATCCGACGAGGCCGAGAGCCTGGATGACCATCGGCCGCACCTGAGCATAGGCGATATCGCCGGGTGAACGCGAGGTCCAGACGAGCTTGCCGAGCGTTGCCCCCGTCGGATCGACGATCGGTACGCGATAGTCGGCAGCAAAACTCGGCGGCGCCAGCCTCAGCCCGCCGATGACATAGGTCTGGCCGAGCGCGGTCACTCTGTCGTCATCGAGATGGCGGGCGAAAACAAGATAGCGGCGCTGGCCGACGGGCGCATCCAGCGCACCGGACTTTTCCCGCACCAATGCCACGCCGACAGCGGCAATGCCGCGTTTGGTGGTGACGAAGCCGACCGCTTGAGGACGATCGGCCGGGCCGGCCGCCTTCACCCTGTCGAGCAGGACCCAGAGCGACGGCGCGAAGAAATCCGTGAGCGGCTCCTCCATCGGTTTGCCGTCGCGATAGGTCATGATCGCCTTCTTCTCGCCATCGATGACGATCGCCACGTCAAACAGCGAGCTATTGACCGACATCTCGCCGTAATTGCTCACCGTCCAGGCCATACCGTCCGGCGCGTAGACGTTGGCGGCGGCATCGTCCCAGGCGGCATAATCGTCGAGCGTCGCGCCGAGCTGATCCTCGAATGTCTTCACCGCGCCGATCGTCGTTTCGCGCGAGCGCTCGTCATCGAGGAGATTGGCGTTTTCGGTCACGCGTTCGAGTGCCGTCAGCACCATGACGGTGACGACGGCGACGATGACCGCGAAGGAGAAAAGTACGCCGGTGACGGTAATGTGACGGCCTATTCCCGATCCCTTGCTCTGCGACTTTCCGACTGCCTGCATAACAGCTCCCTGACCGGTGCACTTTGCCAGCCAAGGGTTCAAAAACGTTTAAACAACCGCCTGTTGCACGTGTCTGACGATCGATTTTTGTCCGTGCCGCCGGTGGTCGCGAAATTGACGGCAAGCAGCGTCAGCTTGCCGTGCCGCCGGACGGGCAAGTTCAAAAGGCGCCTGGATCAAGTGCCCGCTGGAGTAATTGCGCTAACCCGCTTTGTGATTGCCCTTCGGGAACTGAGCCGCCAGTTCGCGATACCACTTGCCGCTCTTCTTTACCGTGCGTAACTGCGTCTGATAATCGACATGGACGAGGCCGAAGCGCATGCGGTAGCCTTCCGCCCATTCGAAATTGTCCATCAGGCTCCAGGCGAAATAGCCGCGCAGGGGATAGCCGTCCTTGACGAGGCCGGCCACGATGTCGAGGTGATCGCCGAGATAGTCGAGGCGCATCACGTCGTCGACCTCGCCGTCGACGACATCGGTATTGTCGCAGGCGCCGTTCTCGGTGATGTAGCATTCCGGCAGGTCATAGCGGCGGTAAAGGTCCTCGACCGAGAGCTTCAGGCCCGGCGCATAGATTTCCCAGCCGATATCGGTCTTGACGTCGCTTGCCGGCGGCGCTTCCACCGTCCAGGGGAAATCGCCCTTGCGTTCGGCATCGTCGGTGACGCGCTCGGGCTTGTAGTAGTTCAGACCCCACCAGTCGAGTTTCTGGCTGATGAGCTTCATGTCGCCATCCCCGATGGCGGGCATGCGATCGCCGAGCGCTTCGACGAATTCCTTTGGATACTCGCCCTTGAAGACGGGGTCGAAGAAGGCGCCGTTGTGGAACTGATGTGCACGCTCGGCGGCGGCGCGATCGGCCGGGCTGTCGGAGCCGGGAATGATCGAGGCGGCATTGAGCACGAGGCCGACCGGCACATTGGGGGCTTCCGAGCGGATCGCCTCGACGCCGAGGCCGTGTGCCAGGTTCATGTAATGCATGGCGTGAAGGGCGGCCTGCATGTTGCGCTCGCCAGGAGCATGAATGCCGTAGAGGTGGCTGAGCCAGACGATGCACCAGGGCTCGTTGAAGGTGGCGACACTGTCAAGGCGATCCCCCAGGCGGTTCATCACCGTCTTGGCGTAGCGCTGATAGGCGTAGGCGGTCGAGCGCGCAGTCCAGCCGCCCTCGCCGGCGAGCAACAGAGGCAGATCCCAATGGTAGAGCGTCGCGAAGGTCTTGATGCCCCGCGCCTTGCAGCCGTCAACCAGCCGGTCGTAGAAATCGAGGCCGGCCTCGTTTACCGGACCCGTACCGTCGGGGATAATGCGCGGCCAGGCGATCGAGAACCTGTAGGCTTCGACACCCATCTCCTTGATGAGATCGAGGTCCTGCTCCAGGCGATTGTAGTGGTCGCAGGCAACGTCGCCGTTATCGCGATTATGGACGCGACCGGGCATATTGCAGAAAGCATCCCAGATGGATGGCTTGCGGCCATCGGCCTTGCTGGCGCCTTCGATCTGGAAGGCGGCGGTGGCAACGCCGAAAGTGAAGTCGCCGGGAAAGCGCTCCGCGAGTTTCTTCGGATCGATCATCTGCAAATCCTATCTCTCAGGTTCAGCCGTTTGCGCCGGATTTAGCCAAGCCCGAGTGTAAAGTACAGGCTGGCGGCGAGAAAATCTGCAACGTTGCAGGAGGAAAAACAGAACAGCTGCAACGCCGCTCCCTATCCGGGCAACCACCCTCATAACGGCATTGTCAGCAGTCGTGACTTGGCCGTTGAGACGGAGATCCTTACACGGGAAATGGAATCACAAATGTGAAAGGAATCCAATGCTCTCTTCGTTCCATTCGCTGCAGCCTCATCTGCTGAGCCTGTTGCGCATCGTCTCGTCACTCGTGCTTTTCAGCTACGGAACACAGAAAATCCTGCATTTTCCGGCTGCGGCAAGCGTACCGCCCGCGGGCTCGCTTTCCTGGATTGCCGGGCTGCTCGAACTCACCTTCGGCTTCCTGGTCCTGGTGGGATTCCAGACTCGTATCGCAGCCTTCGTGCTCTCGGGCCTGATGGCCTTCGCCTATTTCATCGGGCACGCGTCGAAGGGCATCTATCCTGCGCAGAACGGCGGCGTCGCGGCGATCCTGTTCTGCTTCGTGTTTCTTTATCTGGTGGCGGCAGGTGCCGGACCGTTGAGCGTCGACAATCTGCTGAAGCGCGGGCGCACTGCTACTGCCTGACCAAATAAACAAAATGCCGAGACGGCTTGACCCCGCCTCGGCGCTTTCATGGCGCAATCCAGATCGTTAATTCAGACCTTGACCCAGGCGCCGTTCTTCTTCGAAGACGCGACGCAGGCTTCGACGAAAGCCACGCCCTTCACGCCGTCATCGACTGTGGGGTAGACCACTGCCTTGTCGACGGCCTTGTCCTTTTTGCGGGCGTTGATCGCATGTGCGGCTTCCGTATAGATCGTCGCGAAGGCTTCGAGATAACCTTCCGGATGCCCGGATGGCACGCGCGTGACACGGCCGGCAGCCGCGCCTGAACCGGCGCCGCCCCGGGTGATCAGCCGCTTCGACTCGCCGAAAGGCGTGTACCACAAGTAGTTCGGGTCCTTCTGGGTCCATTCGAGCCCGCCCTTGGTGCCGTAGACGCGGACCATCAGACCGTTTTCATGGCCGGGCGCCACCTGGCTGCACCAGAGCATGCCCTTGGCTGGCTTCTCCGAGCCCTTCGCCTTGAAGCGCAGCATGACATGCGCGTTATCGTCCAGCCGGCGGCCGGGAACGAAGCTGTCGAGATCGGCAGCGAGGCTGTCGAGCTCCAGGCCAGTGATGAAGGCGGCGAGATTATAGGCATGCGTACCGATATCGCCCGTCGAGCCGCCGACGCCGGACTGTGCCGGATCGGTGCGCCAGGCAGCCTGTTTCTGGCCGGTTTGCTCGACCGCTTCCGTCAGCCAGTCCTGCGGATATTCGGCCTGGACGACGCGGATGTCGCCGAGTTCGCCATTCGCGATCATCTCCCGCGCCTGGCGGACCATCGGATAGCCGGTGTAATTATGAGTCAGCACGAACAGCGCGCCGCTCTCGTCGGCGATCTTCTTCAGCTTCTTCGCATCGGCAAGGTTGGACGTCAGCGGCTTGTCGCAGATGACATGGATGCCGCGCTTCAGGAATTCCTTGGCTGCATCGTAATGCACATGGTTCGGCGTGACGATCGCCACCGCCTCGATGCCGTTCTTCAGCTTCGCCTCGCGGATTGCCATCTCGCGGTAGCTGGAATAGGTCCGCGACGGATCGAGGCCGAGGTCGCGGCCGGATGCGATCGCCTTTTCGGACGAAGCCGACAGCGCGCCGGCGATGAGATCGTACTGATCGTCGATGCGTGCCGCGATACGGTGCACCGCGCCGATAAACGCGCCCGCGCCGCCGCCCACCATACCGAGCCGGATGCGCGGCTCGCGGGTCTGTTCGGATGATGCTTCGATTGCCATTGATTCCTCCTGAAATTTGAACTTGGTGCGGATATGCCCCTCATCCGACTGCCGCCACCTTCTCCCTGCTCGCGGGGAGAAGGTGTATGCCGCGGCGTCTTTTCCGCTCTCGACGCTTGGTCGGGCAAGTCCCCTCGCCCCGTTTACGGGGAGAGGGTCAGGGTGAGGGGCAACCAACCAATATGAACTGATTTAGGAAAGCCCCAGCATCCGCCGGTTGGCCGCCTGGTCTGTGCCGCTGCCGGCGAAATCGTCGAAGGCTTTCTCGGTGACGCGGATGATATGGGCGGCAACGAATTCGGCGCCTTCGCGGGCACCGTCCTCCGGATGCTTCAGCGCACATTCCCATTCGACCACCGCCCAGCCGTCGAAATTATTCGCCGTCATCTTCGAAAACACCGCGCCGAAATCGACCTGGCCGTCGCCGAGAGAGCGGAACCGGCCGGCGCGTTCGACCCAGCCCTGATAGCCGCCGTAGACGCCCTGGCGTCCGGTCGGATTGAACTCCGCATCCTTGACGTGGAACATCTTGATGCGGTCCTTGTAGATGTCGATATTGTCGAGATAATCGAGGCACTGCAGGACATAGTGCGAGGGATCGTAGAGCATGTTGGCGCGCGGATGGTTCTTCACCCGCTCTAGGAACATCTCGAAGGTGATGCCGTCATGCAGGTCCTCGCCCGGGTGGATCTCGTAGCAGACGTCGATACCGTTCTCGTCCGCATGGTTGAGGATCGGCGTCCAGCGGCGGGCAAGCTCGTCGAAGGCAGTCTCGACCAGACCGGCAGGACGCTGCGGCCAGGGATAGATGAAGGGCCAGGCAAGCGCGCCAGAGAAGGTCGCATGCGCCGTAAGCCCGAGGTTCTTGGATGCGGTCAGCGCCATCTTGACCTGCTCGACCGCCCATTCCTGACGCGCTTTCGGATTGCCACGCACCTCCGGTGCAGCAAACCCGTCGAAGGCTTCGTCATAGGCCGGGTGAACGGCGACGAGCTGGCCTTGCAGATGGGTGGAGAGTTCGGTGATCTCGATGCCGTTTTCGCGCGCCTTGCCGGCGAATTCGTCGCAATAAGCCTTGGATGTGGCAGCCTTCTTCAGATCGATCAGCTGGCTGGCCCAGGTCGGCACCTGGACGCCCTTGTAACCGATGTCGGCCGCCCATTTGGTGATGGCGTCCCACGAATTGAAAGGAGCAGTATCGCCCGCGAACTGGCCAAGGAAAAGGCCGGGGCCCTTGATCGTCTTCATGTCAGATTCCTCCCTGAATATCGACCGTAAACGTTTCTGAAGTGTTGTAGCACGCTATTTGGCGGGAGCAAGGCGCCTCCTCGCCCTTGCGTCGAATTTGGCGCGAGGCCAAATGCGATATGGCTGCGAGCTAATCATGATGGGCTTTGGCGGGCAAGAGGTACGTGCAGCATTTTCGGCCAGCCGCTGTATGGAAGCATAAAAAATGCGCCCATCCTTTCGAATGGGCGCTTGTCTCAAGTCGATGGATTAGAACGGCGAATCCGGGAAATAGAAGTCCTTGGCATTCTCCTTGGTGACGAGCGTCGCATCCAGAATGTAGCTGCCATGAACCGGAACCTGATCGTAGAGGGCCGCCGCCGTCAGCTCCATTGCCGTGCCGACCATTGCCGGCGGATAGAGAACGTCGACGGGGATCATCTTGTCGCCGTCCATGACCTTCTTGACCATGTCCTTGGAGCCGGCGCCGGCGACGACATACTTGATGTCTGTGCGCTTGGCCTGCTCGATCGCCTGAAGAACGCCGACGGCCATGTCGTCGTCCTGGCACCATACGACGTCGATCTTCTGGTACTTGGTCAGGTAGTCCTGCATGACCTTGAAGGCATCGTCGCGGTTCCAGTTGCCATATTGGCGGTCGAGAACCTTGACGTTCGAGCCGGCAATGCCCTTATCGAAGCCGTCCTGGCGCTGCTGATCGATCGGGATCGGCAGACCGCGGATGATGACCACTTCGGCGTCCGGCGTCGTGTCCTTGATGTACTTGCCGGCGACTTCGCCGAGAGCCGGGTTGTTGCCGGCGACATAAAGGTCGCGCACGGAATTGTCATTGTTGCTCGGCGCGCGGTCGACGAGGGCGACGAACTTGCCTTTGGCCTTGACTTCCTTGATGGCGTTGACGAGCGGATCCGGGTCCGACGGCAGGATGACGAGGGCGTCGATGCCTTGCGTATCGAGATCCTGCACGGCGTTGGCCTGGCTGGCGGCGTCCGGCGAGGTCTTGACGATGACGTTGAGACCGGGATGTTCGGCCATCAGAAGCTTGGCGACGCGTTCGGCATGGAACACGACGCCCGACGTCCAACCGTGGTCGGCGGCCGGAATGGATACGCCGATCGTGAATTTCTTGTCCTGGGCGTGAGCGGCGCCGGCGAACGTCACCGCCGCAACCGCCAGACCCAACATCAATTTACGCATGCTATTTCCTCCCAATAAGGTCAGGGACTTTTCCATACGGGACCGGACGCCCTGTAAGTCCGGTCAATTCATGATTTGGCAATTCAGGCTTTGCGCACCAGCGAGCGCTGGACGAACATGGCGATGATGATGATTGCACCCTGGATGGCGCCGATCAGATACTCGCTGATGAAATTCGAAAGCAGCATGATGTTGCCGACCAATTCGAGAATAAAGGCGCCGCAGATCGTGCCCCAGACCCTGCCCGCGCCACCCTTGAGCGCCGTGCCGCCAACGACGACGGCGGTGATCGCCTGCAGTTCCCACAGGATACCTGTCGTCGCCGAGGTCGAGCCAAGACGGGGAACGTAGAGCAGCACGGCAATGGCGACGCACAATCCCTGGATGACGAAGGCAATCGTCCGCACACGGTTGACCGCGATGCCCGAATAGCGGGCGACATCGCTGTTTGATCCGACCGCGACGACGTGGCGCCCGTAACGGGTGCGGTAGAGGATGAAGGCAGCAACCGCCGTCACCGCCAGGATCACTACGATCGGCACCGGTATGCCGGCGATATTGCCGAAATAAGCAGGGCGATAGAGCGTCTGGATATCCGCGGAGCGAAGCGTGATCGCGCCGCCCTGCGACAGCCATGTCGTCAGGCCGCGATAGATGCCCATCGTGCCGAGCGTCGCGATGAACGGCTCGATCCTGCCGACCGTCGTGATCAGGCCGTTCGCCAGGCCGCAGAGTGCGCCGGCAACCATGGTGAAGACGACCGCGACCACCAGCATCAAAGCCGGGTTTTCGATGGCGCCTGAGTTCATCAGCAGGATCATCAGGCTGGCGACGAAGGCCACCATCGAGCCCACCGAAAGGTCGAGATCCCCCGCTGATATCACGAAGGTCGCACCGACCGCGATAATGGCGATGAATGCGCTTCGCGTCGCGACATTGGCAAGGTTAGTGATGCCGATGAAATTAGGGTTGACCAGGGCTCCAACGATCAGCAGGAGCGCCAGGGCGACGAAGGGCGCGACCGCACGCAGGTCGACATCCCGCCAGGATCGGCGCCGGATTTCCCTGGTCTCCTCGTTGACACTCATTTCCAAAACCAACCTCCCGTCCCATATTTTCTGGGAATCTTAATGTGTCGCCCTGATCGGCAAAGCCCTGCTTCAGCCTTCAGGCAGCCGCCTTCTTCTTGAGCCCGGCGGCGTAACGCATGATCTCCTGCTCGGAAATCTCCTCGCCCTCGAGCACGCCGACGATACGCCCTTCGCGCATCACCGCCACTCTCGTGCAGAGGCCGATGACCTCCGGCATCTCCGACGACACGACGATGATTGACCGGCCGTCCCGGGCGAGTGCCGAGATGAAATGATAGATCTGCTGCTTGGTGCCCACATCGATGCCGCGCGTCGGCTCGTCGATGATGATGATCTGAGGTTCGGTCTCCATGACCTTGGCGAGCAGCAACTTCTGCTGGTTCCCCCCCGACATCCGGCCGGCGACGATATTGCTGTCGCGAACCCTGATATCGAAGCGGCGTTTGGCCTTTGCCATCGCGGCCGCCTCGCTGCCCGGGCTGAGATAACCGTGGCGAGCGTGCCTTCCAAGCGATTGCAGTGTCAGATTGGTCACCATGCCGGAGCGCAGCAAGAGGCCTTTCGACTTGCGGTCCTTGGTCATATAGGCGAGCCCGCAGCGATTGGCGGCATGGACGTCGCCGGAGGGAACCGTTTCGCCCTTGATGACCACCTCGCCCTCGAGACGGGTCCGCAACCCGGCGATTGCTTCCATCAGCTCGGTGCGGCCGGAGCCGATCATGCCTGAAAAACCGATGATCTCGCCCTTGCGCACCTCGAAGCTCGCGTCATTCACATAGCCCGTGGACAACGACGCGACCCTGAGGACAATCTCCTCGTCGATATCAGGCTCGACCTTGGCGGGATAGAGGCTGGAGAGTTCGCGGCCGACCATCAGCTGCGCGATCGATTCCCCGTCCAGAACGGATGTCGGTGAAGTCTTGATCCATTGGCCATCGCGAAGGACGGTGACCCGGTCGGTCAACTCCATCACTTCGTCGAGTTTGTGGGACACGAAGACGAAGCTGGTACCCTGGTCGCGAAGTTTGCGAACCTGCTTGAACAGCATGCTGGTCTCTTCACTCGACAGCACTGCGGTCGGTTCGTCCATGAACACCACGCGCGCATCGCGGCTGATTGCCTTGGCGATTTCGACCATCTGCTTGTCGGCGATGGAAAGTGTGCTGATCAGCGCATTCTCATCAACATGCGAACCGAGCACATTGAGAACCTTGCGTGTCTCCGACCGCATATATTTGCGATCGAGCACGCCGAAGCGCGTGACTTCGCGCCCGAGAAAAAGGCTCTCCGTCACGGTCAAATGTTCGGCGAGGTTGAATTCCTGGTGAATGATGACGATGCCGAGCGCCTCGGCGGCGCCATTCGGCGGCAGGACGACCGGCTTGCCGTCGAGCAGTATTTCGCCGGAACTCGGCTGTTCGAAACCGGACAATACCTTGACGAGCGTGGATTTTCCGGCGCCATTTTCACCCATGAGTGCATGGATTTCGCCGGCGCGGAGATCGAAGTTCACGCTGAAGAGAACCTGCACTCCACTGAAGGATTTGCATATGCGCCTGGCGGACAGCACCACGGGTGCGGTGTCGGCAGCTTCCACAGTCATCCGGTCCTCCCAAAGCGGCATCCCACCCGCTCTGGGGCTTATGTAAACCTTTACATACATCATGTAAAGGTTTACATCGTTGATTTACACAGATCAGTTGAAGCATGCCTTTGACCTCTCGACAAGTCTGTGTAGTGTCGCGGCGAAGACAGCCCCAAGGCAGAGCCAAGTGTCGAATTCCACGCCCGCAACCATCGAAGACGTCGCCCGGATCGCCGAGGTCTCCATCGCGACGGTTTCCCGGGCAATCCACATGCCGGAGAAGGTCGCCAACTCCACCCGCCTCAAGGTCAACCAGGCGATCGCCATCACCGGCTATACGACCAACGCCATGGCGCGCAGCCTGAGGCTTGGCCGCTCCAACATGATCCTCGTCGTGGCGCCCGATATCGGCGATCCCAATTTCTCCAACATTCTCGTCGGGCTGGAAAACGAAGCGCGAGCTCACGGCTACGGCATCCTGATCGGCCACACGCAGAACGATGCGCAGCGCGGTCTGGAATATCTGAAATTCTTCAATTCCAACCAGGCGGCCGGATTGATCCTGTTCACCGGCATCCTGCCCTTCGGGCATCAGACCATGACCGCGCGGCTGCCGCCGAGCGTCGGCGTTTTCGAGCCCGTCTTCAACGGCGGCATTCCCTATGTCGGCGTCGACGACACCGAGGGCGCTCGCAAAGCGGTGGATCTGCTGCTGGCCGAAGGGCATCGCAAGATCGCCTTCATCGGCGATTCGCGCACCCGGCTTGCCTATACCAGACGCCGCATGGGTTACGATGCCGGTCTCGACGCAGCAGGCATCCCGCCCGACACCAGGATCGTGCTCGAAGGCGACGGCACGATCGAAAGCGGGCGGCATGCGGTCGAACAGCTTTTCATGCGCGACACGCTTCCAACCGCCTTCATGTGCGTGAACGACCAGACGGCGATCGGCGTCATGATTGGTCTCGGCGCGCGAGGCTACGACATTCCGCGGGATTTCTCGGTGACCGGTTTCGACGACGTGCCGCAGGCCGTCTTCATATCCCCACCGCTGACCACGGTCCGCCAGCCGAGAACGGCAATCGGCAAGCAGGCAATGGCGCTGCTGCTGGAACTTCTGTCCGATGGCCGGCCGGCCGAAACGGAAATCCTGCTGAGGCCGGATCTGGTGGTTCGGAACTCAGTCTCGGCGCCGTCGCGCAACTGGTCGAAGCGTTGAACCCATATCGCTGAGCGCTTAAGGCGCATTTAGCCGGCAAAATTGCGCCGGCGACCAATGGCCGCCGACGCACTTTATCAAACGTAACGGTTGACGATGTTCTCAAGCAATTCCTGCTTGCCCGACCTTGGCTGCGGGTTGACGTCGTGGCTCTCGACATAGTGGGTGATCTCATCCAGCGAATACTCGCCGCGGAAGAGCTTCTGCGCCTCGGCAGATTCCCAGCCGGCATAACGATCGGCGAGCGGCTGCGACAGAGCCTTGTCCTCGATCATCTTGGCGGCGGCCTTCAGGCCGCGGGCGCAGCAATCCATGCCGCCGATATGGCCGATCAGCAGATCCGCCGGGTCGAGAGACTGGCGGCGAAGTTTCGAGTCGAAGTTGGTGCCGCCGGTCTTGAAGCCGCCGCCAGCCAGAACATGGTAATAGGCGAGTGCCATTTCGGGAACATTGTTCGGGAACTGGTCGGTATCCCAGCCGGACTGGTAGTCATTGCGGTTCATGTCGATCGAGCCGAAGATGCCGAGAGCATTGGCAAGCGCCAGCTCGTGCTCGAAGGAGTGGCCGGCAAGGATCGCGTGGCCCTGCTCGATATTGAGCTTCACCTCATTTTCAAGGCCGTGCTTCTTGAGGAAGCCGTAGACAGTCGCGACGTCGTAGTCATACTGGTGCTTGGTCGGCTCCTGCGGCTTCGGCTCGATCAGGATCGTGCCCTTGTAGCCGATCTTGTGCTTGTATTCGACGACAAGGTTGAGGAAGCGGCCGAGCTGATCGAGCTCGCGGCCGATATCGGTGTTGAGCAGCGTCTCGTAGCCTTCACGGCCGCCCCAGAGCACATAGTTTTCGCCGCCGAGCTTCTGCGTGGCGTCGATGCAGGTCTTTACCGTCGCGGCTGCGAAAGCGAAGACGTCAGGATCCGGATTGGTCGCAGCGCCCGACATATAGCGGCGGTGGGAGAAGAGGTTCGCCGTGCCCCAGAGCAGCTTGGTGCCGGTTGCGGCCTGCTTCTCGGCGAAATAATCGACGATCTCGTTGAGGTTTTTAGTGTTCTCGGCAAAAGTCTTGCCTTCCGGACGCACGTCGGCGTCATGGAAGCAGTAATAGGGCGAGCCGAGCAGCGAGAAAAATTCGAAGGCGACGTCGGCCTTGAGCTTGGCGGCCTTCATCGTGTCCTCGAACCAGGGACGCAGGAAGGTCTGCCCGCCGAAGGGATCGCCGCCCGGCCAGGTGAAGGTGTGCCAGTAGGCCACCGCAAAGCGCAGATGGTCTTCCATGCGCTTGCCCATGACGATCTCGTCCGGCTGGTAATAGCGGAAGGCCAGCGGATTGGTGCTGTCCGGGCCTTCGTATTTTACTTTCTGAATATCGCCGAAAAATCCGGTGCTCATTTTGGTTCTCCTTGGGTTCGTATCTGTTGGCAGTTCCGAATTCTTGTCTACGCCAGGGCCCCCTCATCCGCCTGCCGGCACCTTCTCCCCGATGGGGAGAAGAGACTCGCTGCGGCGCTTCTTTTCCCTTCTCCCCTGGGGGAGAAGGTGGCCCGAAGGGTCGGATGAGGGGGCCGCCGTCTCAGTTCTCAGTGCGCCAGCGACTTGATCGCCGGGTACAGCGCACGATAGCGCTTGTAAGCATCCTCATACGCGCCGCTCAGCGACGCCACCGGCTCGATCGTGCCCGCCGTCACCGGCGGCGTGCAGACCGTGATCGGATCTGCGCCCGTTGCCGCGATCAGGCCGAGGCGGGCAGCGCCGAAGGCCGCGCCGAAATCGCCGTCGGCCGGCAGATCGACCGGAACGCCAAGCGCGGTCGCGATCGACGCCAGCCAGTAACGCGAGCGCGAACCGCCACCGATTGCCGTGACGCGGGATATGCCGGTGCCGGCCGAACGCAGCGCTTCGAGATTGTCGCGGATGGCGAAGGCGACGCCTTCGAGCACCGCCTGGGTCAGAACGACACGGCTGCTTTCATGTTCAAGGCCGATGAAGGCGCCGCGGATGACGGCATCATTGTGCGGCGTGCGCTCGCCGGAGAGATAGGGCAGGAAGGTGACGCCGGTAGGCGCCTTCAGCGTTTCGCCGAGTTCGCCGGTGAGATCGGCGGCCGACTTGCCGGTCACGCCGGAATGCCAGTTCAGCGCATCGGTCGCCGATAGGATGACGCCCATCTGGTGCCAGGTGTTCGGCAGCGCGTGGCAGAAGGCATGCACGGCGCTTTCTGGCTTCGGCAAATAGGAACCGTTGGCGGCAAAAAGCACGCCTGATGTGCCGAGCGAGACGAAGGCGGCGCCATCGCTGACCGTGCCCATGCCGCAGGCCGAGGCCGCGTTGTCGCCGGCACCGCCGGCAACGACGACATCACCTGATATACCCCATTGCGCCGCCAGTTCGGACCGCAGCTTACCAGCCTGCTCGGTGCCTTCGACGAGCGCCGGCATCTGCTCCTCGGAAAGCTTGGTGGCGGCCAGCAGTTCGGAGGACCAGGCGCGCTTGCCGGTGTCCAGCCAGGAGGTGCCGGCCGAATCCGACATTTCCGAGATATAGTCGCCGGTCAGCCAGAGACGCAGATAGTCCTTCGGCAAGAGCACCTTGGCGATCTTGCCGAAGACATCGGGCTCATGCTTTTCGATCCAGGCGAGCTTCGGCGCCGTAAAGCCGGGGAAGACGATGTTGCCGGTGAGCGCGCGAAAGCGCGGATCGGCATCAAGTGCCGCGGCCTCGACGTAGCTGCGCGTATCGTTCCAGAGGATGCAGGGGCGCAGGACCTTGTCGGTAGCATCGATGAGCGTTGCGCCATGCATCTGCCCGGAAAGGCCGATGCCCTTGATCGCCGCCAACTCCTTCGGGTGTTTTGACTTGAGGCCGGCGACAGCCTCCTCCGTGGCGCGCACCCAGTGGGCCGGCTCCTGCTCCGACCAGCCGGAATGCGGACGCGACACGTCGAGCGAACCGTTGGCCGAGCCGACGATCTTCTGATCACCGTCGATCAGCATCGCCTTGACGCCGGAGGTTCCGAGATCGAGACCCAGATACATGTGGTGTTTCTCCCTTTGCCGTTACGGCAGATTGTCTTTCAGGAATATGTCGAGGCGGATGCGCTCCTGCGCTTCGATGACGGCAAGTCCGTCCGCCTTGGCTTTCAGCACCCGGATCGCGCTGCGCACCTCATGTCCGGCATCCTGATTGAGGATCGCATCGATCGTGTTGTCGATGAGTGCTGCGCGTGTATGGGCGGTCAGTTCGTGGGCAATCACGGTCAGCACGCGGTCGACGGCCTTCTCCTTCAGCGCTCGGATCAGGCCGCGATTGCCGGCGCCGAGGCTGTAGACGCCGATGATGCTGGCATGTCTGGAGAGCGCGTCGGCGACGAGCATATGGGCGACCTCGGGGTCGTCGCGGCCTTCGAGAACCGGCAGAATCGCAAGAGCCGGGAATTCCTCGGCCATGACGGCGGCGAAGCCCTCCAGCCGCTCGCGATGGTCGCGCACCAGCATGGAGCCGGCGAGCACGGCGATTTCGCCCTTTCGCGACCCAAGAAATCGCCCGAGCAGCCGGGCGGCTGTGCGACCGGCGGCGATATTGTCGACGCCGGCATAGTGATGGCGTAGCGACCCCGTGAGATCGGACACCAGGGTGACGATGGGAAAGCGCTCGCGCACCAGCCGGTCGACGGCGGCGCGCACCTCAGGCGCATCGGTCGCAACCAGTGCGATGCCACAAGGCTTTTCCCGGGAAAGACCCTCGAGCACGGAGACAAGGGCGGCGGGATCGAAGGCCGGCACCTCAATGGTACGGATGTCGGTGCGTTCGGCCGACGAGCGGAGGACCGCCTGTCGAATCTCGGCGTTGAGACCGTGCATGAAGGAATTGTCGCTGGCCGGCAGGATGAAAACCAGCGGATAAGTGCGCCCTTTGGCAAGATTGGCGGCGGCGACGTCTCTGACATAACCGAGCTCGCGGATCGCGGTCTCGACCTTTTCCCGTGTGACGTGGCGCACACCGGGACGCTGGTTGAGAACCCGGTCGACAGTCGCCAGACTGACACCGGCGGCGGCGGCGATATCGTGAACAGTTGGCCTCATCATTCCTCCTGACGAGACCATTACCGCCAATTTTGATGTACGTAAATCAAAAAATCGAACGGGCTGGTTTCCGCATCGTTTTCCCGGCATTTCCTCTTCGCTTCGGACCGATCCAGCCAGCAGCCGGAAAACACCAACAAAAAGGCCCTCCGGAGAGGGTCTTTTCAAGGGGTGGCAGGCCGGAGGTCAGTGGCCGCCACCGCCTCCCCCGCCTTGCGGCGCAGGTTTCTTGATCATGGCGACGCCGAGGATCATGGCAAGGAAGAGTGCGGTCAGGATCAGGAACACGTCACTAAAGGAAAGAATGATCGCCTGTTTGGTGGCAAGGCCGACCATCTGCTTGATCGCAACCGAGGCGCCGTCCATGCCATATGTGTTGAAGTTGGCGGCCATGTTGTTCATCTGGTCGATCGCCGCCGGATTGCCCCAGTCCATATTCTCCCGCAGCCGCTCGTAGTGCACGTCCTGCCGGTTGGTGAGCACGGTGTTGATGACCGCGAGGCCGACGGCGCCGCCGAGGTTTCTGGTCAAGTTGAACAGGCCGGAAGCGCCGCGGATGCGCGAGGGCGGCATCGTACCGAGTGCGATGTTGTTGATCGGCACCATGCACATCATCAGCCCGAAGCCGCGCAGGATCTGCGGGATGAAGAGTTCGTAGAAATCCCAATCCGCCGTCAGATGCATCATGATGAAGGTGCCGGCGGCGAAGCTGACGAAGCCGATCACCATCATCAGGCGCAGGTCCATCTTGGTCGACAGCCGCCCTGCGATGGGCGCGGTGAAGAACATCGCAAGTCCGGAGACAAACATGGTCTCGCCGATCATCAATGAGTCATAGCCGCGGATGCGCCCGAGATAGACCGGGTAGATATAGGTGAGGCCATAGAGGCCGATGCCCATGACGAAGGAAAACACCGAACCGAAGGAGAAATTTCGGTTCGCAAAGGCCTTGAGGTCGACGACCGGGAAATCCACCGTGAAGGCGCGATAGAAAAAGACGATGGCTGCAGCACCGGAAGCGACTGCCGCTATGGTGATGTAGCTGTCGTTGAACCAGTCGTTGGAATTGCCCTCTTCGAGCACATATTCAAGGCCGCCGAGGAAGACGCCCATCGAGAACAGCCCCCACCAATCGAACTTCTTGAAGAGCGACAGTTCCGGCTTGTCGAAATCGATGAAGTTCCAGGTGACGATCGTGACGATGATGCCCGGAATGATATTGACGAGGAACAGCCAGTGCCAGGAGAAGGCGTGGCTGAGATAGCCGCCGACGGTCGGGCCGATGGTCGGCGCCAGCGTGGCGATCAAGCCGATGATCGGCGAGACGATGCTGCGCTTCGACGGCGGGAAGATGGTGAAGGCGGCCGCGAAGACCGACGGGATCATGCCGCCGCCGATGAAGCCCTGGATGACCCGGTAGACGATCATCTGGTCGATATTCGTCGCGGTCGCGGCAAGCGCGCTCGCCATGGTGAAGCCGGCAGCCGAGATCGCGAAAAGATAACGCGTCGAGATGATGCGCGCCAGCGTGCCCGAAAGCGGGATCATGATCACTTCGGCGATCAGATAGGACGTCTGCACCCAGCCGATCTCGTCGCTGCCGGCCGAAAGGCCGGCCTGGATCTCCGCAAGCGAGGCCGAGACGATCTGGATGTCGAGGATCGACATGAACATGCCGACCACCATCGCGAAGAAGGCGATAAGCTTCTTCGGATCCATGCGCTCGTCGGCATGGGCGGGTGCCGCCGGCATCATTCCCGCCGTTGCTGTCGCGCTGCCGGCCATCAGATCACCTCTGCCTTTCCTGAAGGCTTACTTGCTCGGCGCCGTACGGGTGTCGACATCGACGACGACGCTCAGGCCCGCGCGCAGACGGCCGCTGTCGAGTGCATCCTGCGGCAGCGCAATGCGCACCGGCACGCGCTGGATCACCTTGGTGAAGTTGCCGGTAGCGTTTTCCGGCGGCAGCAGCGAAAAGACCGAGCCGGAAGCCGGCGAGATCGACTCGACGATGCCGACGATCGGATGGTCGTCATAGGCATCGACATGGACGTTGACCTTCGAGCCCGGCACCAGATGCTGGATCTGCGTTTCCTTGAAATTGGCGTCGATGTAGAGCTGGCGCACCGGAACGAGCGCCATCAGGCGCTGGCCGGGAGAGACGAGGTCGCCTTCCTGGACGGAGCGGTTGCCGACAATCCCGTCATAAGGCGCCTTGAGCACGGTGAAGGAAAGGTCACGGACGGCCTTGTCGCGCGAGATCTCAAGCGAACGGACCGAGCCTTCGGCTTCCTTGCGCTGGGCCTGGAGGATGGTGATGTTGGCCTGTGCGGCGGTGATGTTGGCGTCACCGCCAGCAAGGTTGGCCTTGGCCTGGTCGAGGGCGATATTGGCGTTGTCGAGATCGGCGGCGGTGCCGACCGACTTCGCCTGAAGGTCGCTCTGGCGCTTCTGGGTGATCTCGGCACCGCGAACGGCCGCTTCGAGTGCCACCTTCTGCGCCTGCGCCTGCACGAGGCTCGCATTCGCGCCTTCGATCTGCGCGTCGATACGCTGCAGAGAAAGCTGTTCGGTGACGATCTGGGCCTGGGCCAAGTCGAGGGCGTTCTGATAGTCGCCGTTATCAAGCGTGGCAAGAACGTCGCCCGCTTTGACTTCCTGGTTGGCGACAACGTTCACCTTCGCCACGTAGCCCGTGACCTTCGGCGAAATCGTTGCGATATCGCCTTCGATATAGGCGTCGTCGGTCGACACCATGAAGCGGCCGTTCGTCCACCATTCGTAACCATACCAGCCGCCGCCCGCGAGAAGGGCGAGCACGACGATCGGCAGCACAAGGCTGCGGCGCTTCTTCGCAGCCGCGGGTGCGGTGACCGAAGCCGGCGCCGACTGCGCGGGAGCTGAAGGAACTTCGCGGGCTTCCGCCGTCGGAGCTTCTACGGCCGCGACATCGGCCTTTACCTCTTCGGTCCCGGCGTTTTCGCTGACGATACGCGCGACGTTGCTCTTCTGGTTGCTCGACATGGCCACTTTACCGATCTGGAGTAAATAATCGAACTGAACGGTTCGGTTCAGTTGACTTAAACCTGTTTTATCGTCATATCAAGATGCATAGAACCAATCGGTTCGATTTCTTTTAAAGAACATGCGAAACCGTCAACACGGTGAAGAGGACATGACGCTGACACCCGACCACGCCGCCGTATTCAGTCCTCCCGCTGCCGGAGGCCGATTTGCCGCAGGCGAAGATCCGGCCAAGCGCCAGCAGATCCTCGCCGGCGCCAAGCGCGTCTTCATGAAGATGGGCTTCGACGCCGCCAGCATGAACGACGTGACCCGCGAGGCCGGAGTCTCCAAGGGAACGCTCTACGTCTATTTCACCAACAAGGAAGAACTGTTTTCGGCGATGATCGAGACCGAGCGCGCCGCCTTCGTGGCGGCTGTGCGCACGGCGCTTGCCGAACATGACGATCCCGAAGCCGGCCTGTACGAATTCGGGATAAGCTTCGTTACCCATATGACCGATGAAAAGGTCATCAGCGCGATGCGCACCGTGCTCGGCGTTCGAGACCGCATGCCTGAGCTCTGTCAACGCTTCTTCAAGGGGCCGGTCAATCTGCGCACCATCATGCGCGATTTCCTGGAACGCCATATCGCCGAAGGCACACTCGAGATCGATGACATCGATCTCGCCGCCGGCCAGTTTCTCGATCTTGCCAGCGGCAGTTTCTTCAAGCTGCGCCTGTTCGGAAGCATGGAAGAGCCGCCGCCGCTTGACGAAATCGAGCGCGTCATCCGCGGCGCGATCCGGGTCTTCATGGCCGCCTACGGCGCGCGCCGGCACGAGACGGCCTGACTGCACCCTTGATTGCTGTCCTCCATCGGCCAAAATTCCGCAACTACGATCAAACCCGGCTGCCGGCTTTTCTTTAAAGAAGAAGCCGCAACCAGGGGAGTGAGAATGAGCGCCGTCGGACGGGCGATCTGGTTCATCGAGAGCCATTTCGAAAGCGATATATCGCTGGAAGAGATATCGGAAGCAGCCGGATTGTCGCGCTACCATCTGTCGCGCGTCTTCGGGCTCGTCACCGGCCACTCGATCAGCGGCTATATAAGAGGGCGCCGCCTCAGCCGCGCCGTCCCGACACTGGTCGGCGGTTCATCCACCATTCTCGAGGTTGCGCTTTGCGCCGGCTACGGCTCGCACGAAGCCTTCACCCGTGCCTTCCGCGACCAGTTCGGCATGACGCCGGATGCGGTGCGCAGACAAGGGCACGCCCGTAACCTTGTCTTGCTGGAGCCGATCAGAATGGACCCCGCCCACCTCAACGACCTCGAACCGCCCCGCTTCGAAACCCTTCAACCGATGCTGTTTGCCGGCTTGCAGGAGACCTACCCCTATGGCGGCAATGCCGCCATCCCCTCCCTCTGGCAGAAATTCAATGCCCATTTCGGTCATATCTCCGGCCAGAAAGGCAACGTCGCCTACGGCATCTGCACCCATATCGATGGTGAAGCAGAGAAATTCCGCTATCTGGCCGCGGTTGAAATTTCCGATGCCGGCGATCTGCCGGCGGATTTTGCAACGCTCAAGCTTCCGGGCCAGCGTTACGTCGTCTTTGCCCATCGCGGCCATGTCTCCGGCATTCCGGCGACCATGAACCGGATATTTGGCGCATGGTGGCCAACCTCAGGCCTGGAGCACGGCGAGACACCCGACATGTTCGAACGCTACGACGAGCGCTTCGACCCCTATACCGGCATGGGCGTCACCGAAATCTGGTTGCCGGTCAGAGCATGATGCCGAAAAATGTCAGCGGTTTTCGGACGACATCATGCTCTAACTCTTTAATCTGGAACAGGATTCAAATTTAAGGCCGCCCCGGCCTTAAATCATCCTGTTCTGGGGAATAAAATTCACATCGGTTTCGTATACCCCCTTGCGGCGCTTGCCTGGCAGGCCGGCGACATTACATAGCGGGCGTTACTACTCATGTGACGCAAAGGGGATATATGCTGATGCAGGAAATCATGACGCTCATTCAGGATCCGGCCGCCTGGGTGGCGCTCATCACGCTGGTGGTGATGGAAGTCGTTCTCGGGATCGACAACCTGATCTTCATTTCCATTCTCACCAACAAACTTCCGCCCGAGCACCGCGAGAAGGCCCGCAAGATCGGCATCGGCCTTGCGCTCGTCATGCGTCTCGTCCTGCTCGGCACCATCGCCTGGATCGTGCAACTGACCGAACCGCTGTTTGAAGCCTTCGGCCACGGTTTCTCCTGGAAGGATCTGATCCTGATTGCCGGCGGTCTGTTCCTCGTCTGGAAGGCCACCAAGGAAATCCACCACAGCGTCGATCCGGAAGATCACGGCGAGGACTTCATCGCAAGTTCGGCCACGACAGGCTTTGCATCGGCCATCGGCCAGATCCTGCTGCTCGACCTCGTCTTCTCCGTCGACAGCATCATCACCGCCGTCGGTATGACGCCGCATCTGCCGATCATGGTGGTCGCCGTCGTTGCCGCCGTCACCGTCATGCTGGTCGCCGCGACGCCGCTTGCCAACTTCATCGAGCGGAATCCGACGATCGTCATGCTGGCGCTCGCCTTCCTGCTGATGATCGGTACGACACTGATCGCCGATGGCATGGGCTTCCACGTGCCGAAGGGCTACGTCTACGCCGCCATGGCCTTCTCGGCGCTGGTCGAGGTGCTGAACATGTTCGCGCGCAACGCCCGCAAACGCAAACGCGATGCCGCGCATTGAGGCTTGGACAGGAGGGCGCGGCGGAACCGGCGCGCCCTCACGCACCGCTATCAGGCCTTTGCGGGCGTGGTTTTTCTTGACGCGCCCGGTTGAATATGGCCTAAGGCCAGCCGAACGGACGATCGGCGGATAGTGCGGGCGCATGCCCTTTTTCCGGCCGGTTTGCCGATGAAGCTATCTGCATCCTTCCGGCCGAACGTCGCTTTCCGATGAAAGCCGTCCGGCATTCATTGACGGGCACACACAATGACAGTTTCCGGGACAGCCACCGGCGTCCGCGTCCGCATCGCTCCCTCGCCGACCGGCGAGCCGCATGTCGGCACCGCTTACATCGCTCTCTTCAACTACCTTTTCGCCAAGAAGCACGGCGGCGAGTTCATCCTGCGCATCGAGGATACAGATGCGACGCGCTCGACCCCTGAATTCGAAACGAAGGTGTTGGACGCACTGAAGTGGTGCGGGTTGGAATGGAAGGAAGGCCCTGATATTGGCGGTCCCTACGGCCCCTATCGCCAGTCCGATCGCAAGCCGATGTACCAGCCCTATGGACAGGAGCTGCTGGACAAGGGCCATGCTTTCCGCTGTTTCTGCACGCCCGCGCGCCTGGAACAGATGCGCGAAACCCAGCGTGCCGCCGGCAAGCCACCGAAATATGACGGCCTCTGCCTGAATCTTGCGGCCGAAGAGGTCACCTCGCGCATGGCTGCCGGCGAGACGACCGTCATCCGCATGAAGATCCCGGGCGAAGGCTCCTGCGACTTTACCGACGGCGTCTATGGCGATGTCAGCATCCCGTGGGATTCGGTCGACATGCAGGTCCTCGTCAAGGCCGACGGCATGCCGACCTATCATATGGCCAACGTCATCGACGACCATCTGATGAAGATCACTCATGTGGCCCGCGGCGAGGAATGGCTGGCTTCGGTGCCGAAGCATATCCTGCTCTATCGCTACTTCGGTTGGGAGCAGCCGGTCTTCATGCATCTGTCGCTGATGCGCAACGCCGACAAGTCGAAGCTGTCGAAGCGCAAGAACCCGACTTCGATCTCCTATTACTCCGCGCTCGGCTATATCCCGGAAGCGCTGATGAACTTCCTCGGCCTGTTCTTCATCCAGATCGCCGAAGGCGAAGAGCTCCTGACGATGGAAGATCTGTCCCAGAAGTTCGATCCGGAGAACCTCTCCAAGGCCGGCGCGATCTTCGACATTCAGAAGCTTGACTGGCTGAACGGCCGCTGGATCCGCGAGAAACTGTCGGAAGAGGAATTCCAGGCGCGCGTGCTGACTTGGGCAATGGAAAACGATCGCTTGAAGGAAGGCCTGCGCCTGTCGCAGACACGCATTTCCAAGCTCGGCGACCTGCCCGATCTTGCCGGCTTCCTGCTGAAATCCGATCTCGGCCTGCAGCCCTCCGACTTCGCCAAGATCAAGTCGCCGCCGGAAGAGATCCTGGAGATCCTCAACACCGTTCAGCCGGATCTCGAAAAGATCCTGGAATGGAACGTCGAGACGATCGAAGCCGAATTGCGCGCGATCGCCGACCGCATGGGCAAGAAGCTGAAGGTCGTGGTCTCGCCGCTCTTCGTCGCCGTGTCCGGCTCGTCGCGCTCGCTGCCGCTCTTCGATTCCATGGCGATCCTCGGCCGGTCCGTTGTGCGTCAGCGCCTGAAGCTCGCCTCGCAGGCGGTCGCCGCCCTCGTCGGCTCGAAGTAAGAACAGTCAGAGGATTTCGACAGTGGCTGACAACAAGACCGAAAACACCCTTTCCTCCGACGCGACGGAAGTGCGCGCCCAGAAGCTGAAGCTGCTGCGTGAGCAGATCGGCGAGGTCTATCCGGCGCATTTCCACCGCACGATGACCAATGCCGAGCTCATCGCGAAATATGAGAACCTGGAACCTGACGTCGAGACGCAGGATGTCGTCACCGTCGCCGGCCGCGTCTACTCATCGCGCAACTCCGGCATGTTCATGGACATCCACGATGCCGGCGGCAAGATCCAGATTTTCAGTCACAAGGACACCACCCCGGAAGAAGCCCGTGCGCTTCTGCCGATGATCGACATCGGCGACATCATCGGCGTCACCGGCATCGTACGCCGCACCAAGCGCGGCGAGCTGACGATCAACGCGCAGACGATCACCATGCTGACGAAGTCGCTGCTGCCGATGCCGGAAAAGTGGCACGGCCTCTCCGACATCGAGCTGCGATATCGCAAGCGCCATCTCGACATCATGACCAACGAGGATTCGAAGCTCCGCTTCCAGCAGCGCTCGAAGATCCTCTCCGGCATCCGCCGCTTCATGGAAAATGACGGCTTCCTGGAAGTCGAGACGCCGATGCTGCATTCGGTCTATGGCGGCGCCACCGCCGAGCCGTTCAAGACGCATCACAACACGTTGAAGCTCGACATGTACCTGCGCATCGCGCCGGAACTGTTCCTGAAGCGTACGCTGGTTTCGGGGCTGACCGACAAGGTCTTCGAGATCAACCGGAACTTCCGTAATGAAGGCGTCTCCACCCGGCACAATCCCGAATTCACTATGATGGAGTGTTACTGGGCCTATGCCGACTATGAGGACATCATGGACCTCGTCGAGCGGCTGTTCGAGAGCTTGGCGCTCTCCATTCACGGCACCACGGAATTCCCCTTCGGCGACAAGACCATGTCCTTCAAGGGTCCGTTCAAGCGCGTGCCGATGCCCGACGCCGTCAAGGAAGCGACCGGCATCGATTTCCGCGCCATCAAAACCGATGAAGAGGCCCGCGCCGCCGCCAAGGCTGCCGGCTTCGCGGTCGAGAAGGATTGGACCTGGGGTGAATGCCTCGCCTTCATCTTCGAGGAAAAGGTTGAATCCACGCTGATCCAGCCGTCGCATGTCACGCATTTCCCGAAGGATATCTCGCCCTTCGCCAAGGAAGTGCCGGGCGAGCCGCGCCTCGTCGAGCGCTTCGAGACCTATTGCAACGCCTGGGAACTCGGCAACGCCTTCTCGGAACTCAACGATCCCGAAGAGCAGCGCCGCCGCATGGTCGAGCAGCTCGAACAGGCGCATGCCCGTGGCGAAAAGGAAAAGCAGCTGGACGAGGAATTCCTCGACGCGATCGACCAGGGCATGCCGCCGGCAGGTGGCCTCGGCATCGGTGTCGACCGTCTCATCATGCTGCTGACCAACGCACCGTCGATCCGCGACGTCATCCTCTTCCCGGCCCGCCGCAGCAAGGCCGACTGACCGGAAGACAGGTCGAAAATGCCAAGCGGAGTGCCTCCCGGCGCTCCGCTTTTTCATGCCAGCTGTTCAGTGGGTCTTGGCGGCTTCAGCCGGCGGCTCTTCGGCCGGCGCATCTGCGCCGTGGCCGCCTGCAGCCGGCGCGGCTTCGCTTTCTGCTGCCGGCGCTGCGCCATGCCCGCCGCCTGCGGCCTTCTTGCCCTTTTCCTCGCTTTTAGTCGAGGCAACCGCGACCGGGTCGACGCAATCCTCGGGATCCTTGAAAGCGGCGCTGATCATGGCGATCTCGTCGAACGGCATCTCTATCCGTTCGCCGAAGAACAGCCCGTTTTCGCTGGCCTTGCCGTCGTAGTAGCGCGCTGTATAGGACTTGTCGTCGAGGCCGGGAACCGTCTTGTCGGGACGCGGGATATAGACGACATCAGCGCCGATCGCCCGGCCGCGAATATCGGCGCGCATCGTCGGTCCGTTTTCGTCGAGCACCACAACCTGCACCAGATCCGGCTTCTGCGCGGCATAAACCGCTTGAGCGACACGAAGTGCGGTCTTGACCCGCGTCATCCCGTCGGTCGGTTCGGTCCTGATGTATTTGCGCACCCAGACGTGGTCCTGCTTGCGGATCGTCACCAGGTTGACGTCACTGCATTCGAGCCCGTAGCCACCACCAGTTGCACCGATCAGCCTGTCCTTGCCGACATAGACCGCCGCACCGCCGGACACGCCCGTCAGAAGAGCGAGTCCGCCAATGATGATTGCCAATTTCCGGGAAGGCCGGAATATGCGCAGTAAGGCCTTCACGCCAACTGCTCCGCCATCTGAAACTCCAACGCAGGACAAGTGCCGAGAACGCTAAGGAAATGACGTTTCCGAAAGTTTAAGTGGGCATGCGAAGCCCGCTCCATTTTAGGAAAACACCAAAAAAGGTCCACTTTTTCCGACCGCTTGCCACGGCCCGTTCCGCCATGCTCTAAAACCCCATGGCCTTCACGCTTCGCCAGGTTCAATATTTTGTTGCCGTCGCCGAACAAGGTTCGGTGACGCGAGCCGCACAGAACCTTTCGATCTCGCAATCCTCGGTGACGGAAGCGCTGAAGGAGCTCGAAACCGACCTCGGCGTCGAGCTCTTCGAGCGCCATCCACGCGGCCTGACAATCACCCATAACGGACACCAGTTCCTGCGTCATGCGACGAAGATCCTGGCCTCCGTCTCCGATGCACGGACCAGCTTTTCCGGCCAGCAAAGCGCCCTCTCCGGCACACTGAACATCGGCGTCACCTCGCTTGTCGCCGGCTATGTGCTCTCCGATCTCCTGGCGCGATACCGCCGTGCCTGTCCCGGCATCGAGGTCAGCGCCATCGAGGACAATGGGGGTTACCTCGAACATCTCCTGGTCGGCGGCGAATTGGATGTCGCCGTGATGGTGATATCAAACCTGCGCGACCGCATGGCGCTGCAGGCGGAAATCCTCGAAACCTCGCCCTATCGACTATGGCTGCCGATGGGCCATCCGCTGGTGTCGGCCGACATCATCTCGGTCGCCGACATCGCCCGCGAGCCGCTGATCATGCTGACGGTCGACGAAATTGAAGAGAATACCGGCAAGCTGCTCTCAGCTCTCGGCGCCCGCCCGCATGTCGCCTTCCGCACCCGCTCGGTGGAGGCGGTACGCAGCCTGGTTGCAACAGGCGCCGGCGTAGCCCTGCTTCCCGATCTCGTCTATCGACCATGGTCGCTGGAAGGCGACCGCATCGAGAGCCGCGACGTCTCGGGATCGCTGCCGGTCGTCCAGGTCGGCATGGTCTGGCGCAAGGGCTCCAGCCTGCCGCAGGCGGCGCGCGATTTCGTCGGCATCGCCGAAAGCTTGCGCTCCGGGCGTATCCGCTGATATCGGAATTTCCGATACCGCCTTTCTGATAAATGAATTTGCGAAAGCGGCTTTTTCGCGTCACCTTTTCGTCCGGGAACAATCCGCCACAAAAGTGGCAAACCGGGAGACGGATGATGACGAATCTGTTGAAATCCTGCACGGCAACGCTCGCCTGCCTGAGCTTCGCGACCCAAGGAATCGCCGCCGAACCGCTGAAGGCCTTGGGCAAGGGCGAAGGTGCGGTCAGCATCGTCGCCTGGGCCGGCTATATCGAACGCGGCGAAACCGACAAGAACTACGACTGGGTCACCGATTTCGAAAAGGAGAGCGGCTGCAATGTATCCGTCAAGACCGCCGCCACCTCGGATGAAATGGTGTCGCTGATGAACGAGGGCGGCTTCGATCTCGTCACGGCATCGGGCGACGCCTCGCTCCGCCTCATCGCCGGTAAGCGCGTCCAGCCCATCAACACCGATCTGATCCCGAGCTTCAAGACCGTCGACGAGCGCCTGCAGAACGGCCCGTGGTATACGGTCGGCGGCGTGCACTACGGCGTGCCCTATCTCTGGGGCCCGAATGTGCTGATGTACAACACCGATGCCTTCAAGGACAAGGCGCCGACCAGCTGGAACGTTGTCTTCGAAGAGCAGACACTGCCTGACGGCAAGTCGAACAAGGGCCGCGTCCAGGCCTATGACGGCGCGATCTACATCGCCGATGCCGCCGTGTATCTGATGGCCCACAAGCCGGATCTCGGCATCAAGGATCCCTACGAGCTGAACGAGGACCAGTACAAGGCCGCCCTCGACCTGTTGCGCGGCCAGCGCAAGCTCGTGTCCCGCTACTGGCACGACGCGATGATCCAGATCGACGACTTCAAGAATGAAGGCGTCGTCGCCTCCGGCTCCTGGCCTTTCCAGGTGAACCTGCTGCAGGCCGACAAGCAGAAGATCGCCTCCACCTTCCCGGATGAAGGTGTCACCGGCTGGGCCGACACCACCATGTTGCACGCCGACAGCGAACATCCGAACTGCGCCTATATGTGGATGGAACATTCGCTGAAGGCCAAGGTCCAGGGTGACGCCGCCGCCTGGTTCGGTGCCGTGCCCTCCGTTCCCGCCGCCTGTAAGGGCAACGAACTGATGGGTGATAGCGGCTGCGCCACCAACGGCTTCGATCACTTCGACAAGATCAAGTTCTGGAAGACCCCGGTCGCCAAATGCACAACGCAGAGCGAATGCGTGCCCTATCATCGCTGGGTGTCGGATTATATCGGCGTGATCGGCGGGCGGTAATTTACGTCCTCACTGAGATGACCGTTGTAGCGTGAGACCCCTCCCCACCCCCCCACAAGGGGAGGGGCTCCGAGTGGCACCGCCGATTCCTGCCGAAACGCCAAGGTATTTGCGAAAGGGGTACGGCAGATTAAGCCCCTCCCCCTTGTGGGGAGGGGTTTGGGGCGGGGTCCTTGTTGGCCAAGACCGAGCCCTCTCTGAACACACACGACCCGGAGCCCCCATGACGTCAGCCGTCCGCTTCCAGCAGGTATCGCGCCATTTCGGCCAGGTTCGCGCCGTCGACGGCGTCGATCTCGAGATCGCGCCCGGCGAATTCTTTGCCATGCTCGGGCCATCCGGCTCCGGCAAGACGACGTGCCTGCGATTGATCGCCGGCTTCGAACAGCCGACCGCGGGCCATATCCAGATCTTCGGCGAGACGGCTGACGGCGTTCCGCCCTATCGCCGCAACGTCAACACCGTGTTCCAGGACTACGCGCTCTTTCCGCATCTCAATATCCTCGACAATGTTGCCTATGGACTGATGGTCAGAGGCGTCGGCAAGGCGGAGCGGATGAAGGCGGCAGGTGAAGCCCTCGAGCTCGTCAAGCTACCGGGTTACGGCGCCCGCCGCCCCGGCCAGCTGTCCGGCGGCCAGCGGCAGCGCGTGGCGCTCGCCCGCGCGCTGGTCAACAAGCCGAAGGTGCTGTTGCTCGATGAGCCGCTCGGCGCGCTCGACCTGAAACTGCGCGAGCAGATGCAGGAAGAATTGAAGAGCCTGCAGCGCGCGCTCGGCATCACCTTCGTCTTTGTCACCCACGATCAGGGCGAGGCCCTGTCCATGGCCGACCGCGTCGCCGTCTTCAACGACGGCAACATCGTCCAGGAGGGCACGCCGCAGGATATCTACCGCCGCCCGAAAAACCGCTTCGTCGCCGATTTCGTCGGCTCGTCGAACGTCATCGCGCCTGATCTGATGGCCTCGCTCGGCGGCGAAAGACGCTGGGCAAGCCTCCGTCCCGAAGCAATCCGGCTGGCAGGCGACGGCGTCGAGGCGCAGGTCGACAATGCGAGCTTCCTCGGGGCAGCCACGCGCCTCACCGTTGGCCTCCGGGGGGCGCGGCTGCATGTGATGCTGCCGGCGGGCGCAGATGTGCCTGTCGTCGGCGCCGACATACGACTTGCCTGGCAGCCCGACGATATCCACTACATGGATGATGCGGCATGACGGCGCTCACCATGTCAGGCGGCAAGACATCGATCCTTCCGGGGCGCGGCGGCCTCTTCGGCCGGCTGTCCGATGCCTTCTGGCGGCACCCGAAACTGCTGCTCTTCCTGATGCTGACGCCGCCGCTGCTCTGGCTCGGCATCATTTATATCGGCTCATTGATCGCCCTGCTTCTCCAGAGCTTCTTCTCGATCGACGATTTCTCCGGGCTGGTGAATACCGAATTCACCCTCTCGACCTATGCCCAGCTGCTGAATCCTGTAAATTTCGATATCATCATCCGTACCCTTGTGATGTCGGCGCTGGTCACCCTCGCTGCCGCCCTGATCGGCTTCCCGATCGCTTACTATGCGGCGCGTTATGCGCAAGGCAAATGGAAGGCGCTCTTCTATCTCGGCGTCATGCTGCCGCTTTGGTCGAGCTATCTCGTCAAGATCTACGCCTGGAAGCTGATCCTCGCCAAGGAAGGCATCCTCACCTGGATCTTCGAGAAGCTCCATCTCTCCTGGCTGCTTGACGCGACCCTGAACCTGCCCGTGATTGGCGGCAATTCGCTTTCGGTGAGTTACCTCGGCACCTTCATCGTCTTCGTCTATATCTGGCTTCCCTACATGATCCTGCCGACGCAGGCGGCCCTCGAGCGTGTGCCCGGCAACCTGATCGAGGCCTCGGCGGATCTCGGCGCCACGCCGCGCCAGACCTTCCGCACCGTGCTCCTGCCCTTAGCGCTCCCCGGCATCGTCGCTGGTTCGATCTTCACCTTCTCGCTGACATTGGGTGATTACATCATCCCGCAGATCATCGGCTCGTCCAGGCTGTTCATCGGCCAGGCGGTCTATGCCCAGCAGGGAACGGCCGGCAATGTGCCGCTCGCCGCCGCCTTCTCCGTCGTGCCGATCGTCATCATGGCGCTTTATCTGTCGCTCGCCAGGAAATTGGGGGCTTTCGATGCGCTCTGACCTCAAGAGATCGCCACTGCCCCTGAAAATCGCCGCAGCCGCCGGACTGCTTTACCTGCACCTGCCGATCCTGCTGATCTTCGTCTATGCGTTCACGACGGAGGAGAAGAGCTATCAATGGCCGCCGCCCGGGCTGACTCTGCAATGGTTTACTGTTGCCTGGAACCGGCCGGACGTCTGGTCGGCGCTCAGCCTTTCCGTACAGGTCGCCGTCATCGCCACGGCGATCGCGCTGGTCCTCGGCACGCTCTGTGCGGCCGCCGTCAGCCAGACGAAATTCTTCGGCCGCGAGGCGATCTCGCTGCTGGTCATCCTGCCGATCGCCCTTCCCGGCATCATCACCGGCATTGCGCTCCGCTCCGCTTTCAGCCTGTTCGACATCCCGTTTTCGGTCTGGACGATTGTGCTTGGCCACGCCACTTTCTGCGTGGTCGTCGTCTACAACAATGCGGTCGCCCGCTTCCGCCGCACCTCCGGCTCGCTGATCGAGGCCTCGATGGATCTCGGCGCTGACGGCTTCCAGACCTTCCGTCATGTCATCCTGCCGAATATCGGCACCGCCCTTCTGGCCGGCGGCATGCTTGCCTTCGCCCTGTCCTTCGACGAGGTCATCGTCACCACCTTCACCGGCGGCCAGCAATCGACCTTGCCGATCTGGATGCTCGAAGAACTCATCCGCCCGCGCCAGCGCCCTGTCACCAATGTGGTCGCCATGGTCGTGGTGCTCGTTACTTTCCTGCCGATCCTGGCAGCCTATTACCTCACCCGCGATGGCGACCAGATCGCCGGCGCCGGCAAATAAAGGGAGAACATCATGGACATCCAAATGCTGATCGGTTCCCGCTTCGAAAAAGGCACCGAGACGGAAGAGCACATTCTGAACCCGAAGACGGGCGAGACGGTGATTGACCTTGCGGAAGCCTCGCTCTCCCAGATCGACGCCGCCGTCGATGCCGCCGAAAAAGCCTTCACACGCTGGTCGCAGACGACGCCGGGCGAGCGCTCCGGCTACCTATTGAAGATCGCCGACGCGATCGAGAAGGATGCCGTCGGCTTCGCCACACTGGAGGCGCTGAACTGCGGCAAGCCGATCAATGCGGTGCTGAACGACGAAATCCCGGCGATCGTCGATTGTTATCGCTTCTTTGCCGGCGCCGTGCGCAACCTGCACGCACCGGCGGCCGGCGAATATCTGCCCGGCCATACCTCGATGATCCGCCGCGATCCGATCGGCATCGTCGGCTCGATCGCGCCGTGGAACTATCCGCTGATGATGATGGCATGGAAGCTGGCGCCGGCCATTGCCGGCGGCAATACCGTGGTCTTCAAGCCTTCGGAGCAGACGCCGCTGACGGCACTGAAAATGGCCAAGCTGCTCTCCGAAATCCTTCCCGAAGGCGTCGTCAACGTCATCCTCGGCCGCGGTGAAAGTGTCGGTAACGCCCTGATCAATCACGCCAAGATCGGTATGGTCTCGATCACCGGCGATGTTGCGACCGGTAAGAAGGTGCTGCAGGCCGCGGCCAAGACGGTCAAGCGCACCCACCTGGAACTCGGCGGCAAGGCGCCGGTCATTGTCTTCGATGATGCCGATATTGATGCCGTCGTCGCCGGCATCCGCACCTTCGGCTATTACAATGCCGGCCAGGACTGCACCGCTGCCTGCCGCATCTATGCCGATGCCAGGGTCTACGATAATTTTGTCGCCGATCTCTCCTCGGCCGTCTCGAGCATTCGCTTCAACCAGGCCGACGATACCGAAAACGAGATCGGTCCGCTGATCTCCAAGCGCCAGCGCGACCGCGTCGAAAGCTTCGTCGCCCGTGCTTCCGAACACAAGCACATGGAAGTCACCACCGGCGGCAAGGTCTCCGGCGACAAGGGCTTCTTCTTCACGCCGACTGTCATTGCAGGCGCCACACAGGACGACGAGATCGTCCGCCGCGAGGTCTTCGGCCCGGTCGTCTCGGTCACCCGCTTTTCCGATGCCGACGAAGCCGTTGCCTGGGCAAACGACAGCGACTATGGCCTGGCCTCCTCGGTCTGGACCAAGGATATCGGCCGCGGCATGAAGACTGCTGCCCGCCTGCAATATGGCTGCACCTGGATCAACACACATTTCATGCTCACCAACGAGATGCCGCATGGCGGCCTCAAACAGTCAGGCTACGGCAAGGACATGTCGGTCTACGCTCTGGAAGATTACACCGCCGTACGCCACGTGATGATCAATCACGGCTAACCGGCAAAAGGGCAGAATATTCCGTGGATATAAGGTGCGCCGATAGCAACCAGGCAACTTTTGTTGAAACGGAACATTCAGCCGATAAATATCGCCTGCTATTGTCTTATTTTGTTGTTGCGGCAATACGGGCACTCCATAGTCGACCTCCGGCTCGAAAGCCGGGTCGGCAATAGCTTCGGTCAGGCAGTCTTTGTTCATGGCGACGCGCATCGATATCCCCGAGCTCGAAAAGGCCATGGACGGATTGCTGGAATCCGCCCTCGTCCCGGAAAGATGGGCCGGCACGCTGGAAGCGATCTCTCGGGCGACCGGCTCGGTGGGCGCCCACATCATGCCGGCGGCCGGCAAGTTTTCTCCGGGGTTCCTGACAACGCCAAACCTGCTCGAACCTTTCGACGTCTATTTCGCCGAAGACTGGTACAAGCGGGATTTCCGCGAGCGCGGGATTTCGGTCGCGCTTGCCAAGGGCATCGTCATCGAGCACGACATCGCCTCGGAAGACGAGTTCCGGCGCCAGGAATTCTACACCGAATTCCTCGCTCGCTTCGGTCTGCGTTATTCCGTGATGATCGGCTTTACCTCGGGTGATACGCTGCTCAGCCTCAACCTGCAGCGCCGCGTCGACGATCATCCTTTCGACCGGGAGGAGGAGCGGATCCTACTTGCCATGCGATCGAAGCTGACCGCCTCGGCCGAGATCATCCGCTCGCTGCAAGCTGCAAAGATCGAAAGCATGAGCGAGGCCTTCGAGCTCAGCGGCACCGCCTCGGTCTTCTTCGACCGCACCGGCCGCGTCAGCCATCTGAACAGTCGCGCCGAACGGCTGCTCGACGGCGATATCCGCATCGTCGATCGCGAACTCACGTCCGCCAGCCAGGAGGAGACCGGCCTGCTGCGACGGCATCTGAAGGCGGTCTCGGCGGCGACACCTTCCTCAGTCCTGCCGTGTCGACGCCGGTGCTGTTCTCACGCCCCGGCAAGGCACCGCTCGTCATTCGTGCCCAGCTCCTGCGAGGCCTGCCGGCGGATCTCTTCGCCCATTCGCACGCTGTTGCAATCGTTACCGACCTTTCCGAACGCGCAAGAGCGGACGGCGATCTTCTGCGGCGGCTCTTCGCCCTGACGCCGCAGGAGGCGACCGTCGCACGCCTGCTGATGGAAGGTTCCTCCCCTCGCCAAATCGCCGAGATCTGCGGCCTAACCTATGAAACGGCGCGCGGCTACGTCAAGAAGGTGCTCTCCAAGACCGGAACGCAGCGCCAGTCGCAGTTGATCTCGCTTCTCTTTGGCCTGAAGATCTAATGGGAATATCTCAGACCGTGTGGCCGGAAATCGTATGCTGGTCCAGAAAGGCCAGCATGATGACGGAGCTTTCATCGATGGGGCAAATCGATAGTTCCTTGAAACAGATCATGCGGGTTTTGAAGACCTGCACTTCTTCCGCATTTCTCCGAATTGAACGCCATCCCGTTTCAAACGATCTGGAACAATTTCCCGGTTGCCGCGTCTTTCTCAGGCAACCGCAAAGGATGACGTCATGCTGAAATGGGCTCTGATATTTTTCGTGATTTCGATCATCGCCGGCTTCTTCGGTTTCTCCGGCGTCTCCGCCGCCACCGCGACGATCGCCCGCGTTCTCTTCGGCATCGCCCTGGTGATCTTCCTGATCTTCCTCGTCCTTGCGCTGATGGCCGGCCAGGCGATCTTGTGAACCGTTGCGGACCGCGGCGTGCAGCCTGAAGCATGTCGCGCAAAACTGTGGAGCAGTTTTGCGAACACGACATGTGGAAAGCGAGGACCTGAACGTCGCAAGAGAGTGTAAGAGATCGCGACGCTTTTTCGGCCCTTTGCGACACACGATTCGGAGAGGTTGAGATAGGCGGCGCGGCCCCTCGCCCCTTCTACTCGGCCTTCCGGTAATGGGCGGCGACCCGTTTGATCCCGGATATTCCATATGCCACCGTAATTAGTTCTCTCACCAAGGCAACCTGACCGCGGTGCATATTCACGACAACACCGCCCTGAGCCAGGGAGGCATTTTGTTCGTTCGCTTTCTCAGTAGCTTGTCGATCGATATCGATCCCGCACCCGAAGCAGCCAGGACGAACATGCCGCCGGCAATCGCCAGGTCCTTCTCGAAATGCAGCAGTTCGTTCTGGCTCGCTAAATTTGTGTGAAAGAGCAAGGCGGTCGCCAGGCAGAAGAGTGCCAGCGCCAATGCGCCAAGCCGGCTGAGGAAGCCTGCCGCAACGGAAAGGCCGGCGCCGATCTGAAGGGCAATGGTGGCAAGCGCCACCGGCGCCGATAGCCCCAGTTTTGCGAAAATGTCGACGGTCGCCGTGATATCTGCCGCGAGCGACCAACCTTCGTGCAGGAAGATCAGCGACAGCAGAAGCCTGCCGAGGAGAAGAATGAGATCGGCCAGTCGGGGCCGGCTTGAGGCGCTTTCCATCATATCCTCCGGTTTGAAAAGCAGGCAGTTAGCCGCTCATGGCAAGATGCATTATAGCAGGCTCGCCCCGACATTGATCGCCAGCGCCAGGATCGTCGTATTGAACAGGAACGACAGCACGGCATGCAACAGCGTCAGCTTGCGCATGCTGGTCGAACTGACCGCGACATCCGCCGTCTGCGCGGCAACGCCGATGGTGAAGGAGAAATAGAGGAAATCCCAGTAGCCCGGCTCTTCGATCCCGTCGGGAAACTTCAGCCCGCCCTCCTCTTCCGCCCCGCCGTAGAAATAGTGGGCATAATGTATGGTGAAAAGCGTGTGCAGGAAGATCCAGGAGATCAGGATCGTCAGAACCGCAACACCTGCCCGCGCCAGCGCGACGTCGGGTGCCGCCTCCTTGATCGAATGAAGCTCGAGGCCGATCCCGGCAATGCTGGCAAGTGCCGCACCGATCGAAAGAGCCAGCAGGACGGTGTCGGAGAAATCGAGATCCTCCGAACGTTTCCGGATGCTATCAACCGTCGCCCGCAGCATTTTGCGCCAGCTGAGCGCGACAAAAACGCCGGCGCTGACATTCCAGCCGAACAGGATATTGCCGGCGCTGACTTCGCGCGAGGTCAGCGCCAAGAAGACCACCAGTCCGGCAACAACGGCGAGGATGAAGCTCGCATGCTTGTAGGCAAATGCCGCAAGCGAATTTGCCCGTTCCTCATCCGCCATATCGGTCTCCGACAGCATATGCCCTTGATAACAGCATGAAAAAGGCGCGCCTGCCAGCCGGCAGCCGCGCCTCCGATTGTGGCCGAGCCTTATCAGGCGGCGGCGAGCTGCAGTTCCTTCTGCACCATGGTGCGCAGCGTTCCGAGATCCTTGGCGAAGGCGCGGATGCCTTCGGCGAGTTTTTCCGTCGCCATCGCGTCTTCGTTCATCATCCAGCGGAAGGTCTTCTCGTCGACGGACACCTTCGGATCCGGCTTGCGGCTGTCCGGCGACAACTTGCGCTCCAGCTTGCCTTCATCCTTGGCGAGCTCGTCGAGCAGGTTCGGGCTGATGGTCAGGCGGTCGCAGCCGGCAAGAGCTTCGATTTCTCCGGCGCTGCGGAAGGAGGCGCCCATGACGATCGTCTTGATGTCGTTGGTCTTGTAGTAGTTGTAGATTTCACGGACGGAGATGACGCCCGGATCTTCCTCGGGGGTGAACTCCTTGCCGGTCGACTTCTTATACCAGTCGAGGATGCGGCCGACGAAGGGCGAGATCAGGAAAACCTTGGCGTCGGCGCAGGCGATCGCCTGGGCCTTGCTGAAGAGAAGTGTCAGGTTGCAGTCGATGCCTTCCTTCTGCAGCACTTCCGCGGCGCGGATGCCTTCCCAGGTGGAAGCGAGCTTGATGAGGATGCGGTCCTGGCCGATGCCGCGATCCTTGTAGGCGGCGATGATCGCGCGCGCCTTGGCAAGCGAAGCCTCGGTATCGAAGGAAAGGTCGGCGTCGACTTCGGTCGAGACGCGGCCAGGAACGAGTCTCACCAGCGCTGCACCGACGGAGATGGCGAGGCGATCGGCAACGGCGGGAGCAACGGCTTCGGGATTGCCGCCCTGCTTCTTGCCCCAGGCGACGGCTTCCTTGACTGCGTCGGCAAACATCGGCGTACCGAGAGCCTTGAGCACGATGCTCGGGTTCGTCGTGCAATCGACCGGCTTTAGGCGGGCGACGGCTTCGATATCGCCGGTGTCAGCGACAACAGTGGTAATCTCGCGGAGTTGGTCAAGCTTCGATGTCATGGTCAATAATCCTTGTTGAACTTGGGCTGCGACCGGCGCGAGTTCCGCCGGGCAAAGGTGATCTACCGACAGGTTGTTTGCTGCTGCAGGCGAAAATGCGCCCATCCGTCACGGATGATTCATAAACGTGAAGGACATTGGCCGTGTTCCGGCCGCGAACGAACGGCTGCTCGCACACAAGCGATACCGCTTGCGGCTGGAAGGCCGGTCGTGACTTTCGGCATGCCCGCACTATGTCCTCCTCGGACGGACAAGAACGACGTGTGTCACCCGGACTATCGCCATTCGCCTTGCGAAAAGTCAAGGACATTTGTGCATTTCAATTGACATAAGTGTCACACCCGTCATTATCCCCGGCAACAAAAGTGTCGCTAAGGCCTTCATCCCATGAGGGATCTAGGGCAGGAAATCGTGCGGAGGAGATGTGGTCAAGCTCAAACGCGGCACGCACACGGCCTATTCGGAGGCATCCTCGCTGCGGCTAAGGGCGGCATGGCTCTATTACAACGAGGGCCTGACCCAGAAGGACGTCGCCGAACAGCTCGGCATCAGCCGCACGACGGTGATCCGCCTGCTCGACGAGGCGATGAAACGCAGCGAAGTCCAGATCTGGATCAACGATTCGATCGGCGACTGCGTTGAACTTTCGGTGAAGCTGGAGCGCGCCTATGGCCTCGACGAGGCGATCGTCGTCCCTGCGCCGGTCACTGGCGACGTCAATTCATTGGCTAAAAATGTCGGTCTGGCGCTTGGCCAGTTCCTCTCCGAAGCCATCCCCGACGATTACACCATCGGCGTCGGCTGGGGCCGCACCATGACCGCCTCGCTGTCGAGCTTCCGGCCGCCGCGCCGCGCCAATTGCAAGGTCGTCTCGCTGCTCGGCGGCATCGTTGCCGTGCATCAGACGAACCCGATTGATTACACATGGCGGCTGGCAAACCAGCTTGGCGCCGAATGCTACATGTTCCTGGCGCCGCTTCTCGTCGATTCCATCGAGACCAAGCGCAACCTCATCGAGAAATGCGGGCTGGACACGATTTATCGTCTCGCCGAAAACCTCGATCTGGCGATCGTCAGCTGCGGCGATATCGGCCCGCATTCGACCTCGCTGTCGGAGGGCTGGATCTCGAAGGCCGAGCTGCAGGAACTGATCGATGCCGGCTGCGTCTGCGACACGATGTTCAACTTCCTCGACAAGGACGGCAATTCGGTCGACCACTCGATCAATCGGCGCGTCATGTCCGTCGATCTCGACACGCTGAAGGAGGCAAAACACATCGTGCTCTCCTCCGGCGGCGCCCATCGGGCCGTGGCGATCCGTGCGACGATCAAGCGCATCGGCTGCAACACGCTGATCACCGATGAAAGTGCTGCACGCGCATTGCTGGAATTGGCAGAAGCCTCGCCGCCCGTCTCTTCTCCCCAGCGGGGAGAAGTGCCGGAGCGATGAGCGGCGACCACGCCGCTCCGTCCTGGAAACCCCTCAGGCGTGCGCCGATTCCCAGCCGAGCATCGCCCGCTTGCGGGTGAGGCCCCAATGGTAGCCCGTCAGCGCGCCGTTCTTGCCGAGCGCCCGATGGCAGGGCACCACGAAGGAGATCGGGTTTGCCCCGACCGCCGCACCTACGGCGCGCTGCGCCGTCGGCCGGCCGATATCGTTGGCGATATCGGAATAGGTGACGGCCTTGCCGAACGGGATTTTCAGCAGGCTCTCCCAGACGCGCACCTGGAAGTCCGTGCCGATCAACACGACGCGCAGCGGCTGGTCCGAAGACCACTTGCCGGGCTCGAAGATGCGCGCGGCATAGGGAACCGTCGCCTGCAGGTCTTCGACATAACAGGCGTTCGGCCAGCGGCAGGTCATATCCTCGAGGCAGGCCCTCTCGTCGCCGGAATCGCTGAAGGCAAGGCCGGCAAGGCCGCGGTCGGTCACCATGATCAGGGCCACGCCGAAGGGGCAGATGTGGAAGCCGTAGCGGATGGTGAGGCCGCCGCCCTTCGCCTTCCATTCGCCGGGCGACATCGCCTCATGGGTGACAAAAAGGTCGTGCAGGCGGCTCGGCCCGGAAAGGCCGACCTCGATCGAGGTCTCGAGCAGCGGCATGTCTTCCTTGCGCAGCAGCCGCTTGGCGTGGTCGAGCGTCACCGCTTGCAGGAAGCCCTTGGGCGATAGTCCTGCCCAGCGGGTGAAGGTCTTCTGCAGCTGGGTCGGCGACTGGTTGAGCCGCGCCGCGATCGCCTCCAGCGAAGGCTGGTCGCGGTAATCCTCGGTGATGAGTTCGATCACCCGACGGACAATGTCATAATCAGGGCCGTCAGGCGTGATGTCTGTCTGCAGGTTGGCAATCATATTCATCGTCTTTCTCCTTGTAACAAGGAGATAGTCAATAGGGGGTGAGCAAACCACCCGATTCTTGCGTAGCCGCTGGATAGAGCGATGCCAGGCAAAGCGCGAAGCGCTTTTGCCGGGAATTGCGTAAAAACAAAAGCTGGAGCGGTTCTGCGCTTCCGTTAAAAGCTGAACCGCTCTAGTTCAGATCCGCTGCTTGACCGTCGCCAGCGCCCCCTTGAAGGCCTTGGCGAAGCTTTCGCGATCATCGGGATTGAGGAAGGAGCCGATATCCGTGCGCCGGCCTTCGCCGAAGATATGCATGGAAAGAATACCGATCTCCTGGTGCCGGCGAACAAGGAAGCGCGTCCAGAACGGATTGAAATGATGCTCCACCATCCGTCCCGAGGGCGCAAACTTGCGCACCGACACGTCCGTGCGCGATACCGTCACCTGTTCGCGCGCTTTCCCGGAGCGGTAATTCAGCCAGAAGGCGCCGTAGAGAAGCAGAAAATCCACTCCGAAGAACAAGCCGATCGGCCAGGCCCCCGTCGCGATGAAGAACGTGCCGTAAAGCAAGCAGACGGCACCGGATAGGATAAGCAGCACCTTGAAGCCCCGGCGGCCGAGCGATCGGTGGGGAAAGAGCTCGGCAGCGAAAACAGGCTGCTCGTTGAAGCTGTCGGCGTTGCTTTCCATCATGGCTGCTGAGTATAGAGTTTCCATGGCGAATCCGAAACTCAAATCCGTTACCAAGACGCCGCAGGACGCGAATGTGATCGCCCGCCGCAAACCGGCGGGAGCGGTGCGCACGGCCTATTCGCTGGCCGAGCGCGAGGAGATCTTCCGCCGCTTCTCGGTACAGCGGCCGGAACCGAGAGGCGAACTCGAGCACACCAACCCCTTCACGCTCGTCGTCGCCGTGGCACTTTCGGCGCAAGCGACCGATGTCGGCGTCAACAAGGCGACGCGCGCGCTCTTCAAGGTCGCCGATACGCCGGAAAAGATGCTCGACCTCGGCGAAGAGCGGCTGCGCGATTACATCAGGACGATCGGCCTCTACCGCAACAAGGCGAAAAACGTCATCGCGCTCTCACAGATGCTGGTCGACCAATTCGGCGGCAAGGTGCCGGAGACGCGCGACGAACTGGTGAGGTTGCCGGGCGTCGGCCGCAAGACCGCCAATGTCGTGCTTTCCATGGCCTTCGGCCAGGCGACGATGGCCGTCGACACGCACATCTTCCGAATCGCCAATCGTATCAGGCTTGCCCCCGGCAAGACGCCCGATGAGGTCGAGGCGCGGCTGATGAAGGTGATCCCCAGCCATTACCTCTATCACGCCCATCACTGGCTGATCCTGCATGGCCGCTACACCTGCAAGGCGCGCCGCCCCGAATGCGAGCGCTGTATCATCGCCGACCTCTGCAAATCGCCTGAGAAGAGTTGGGATGTGCCGGCGCCGCTGATCGAGCTACCGCCGCAGGTGATCGGCGAGGCCGTCGAGTAGGACAGCGATCACCTGCTCGTAATGCCGCCTTTCAGCGCCCGCTTCGATCGCGATCGCCGCGCGATCGAAGGCCGCCGATAGCAGCGACGTCAGCGGTTCGAGCATAGCGCCGGCCTCCGGAAGCATCGCTGCAAGCCCTGCCCGCAGCGTCGCTTCCGCATTCTCTGCATCGATCGCCGCACTCGCCAGCGGGCCGAGAACGGCAGGTGCCTCGATCAGCAGCAGCCTCGTGCGCCCTTGCGCCATCATCGCATCGAAATAGGCCGAGGCACCGGCGATCAGCATGGCACGCGCGTCGTAGGATGCCGAGCGCGCCTCGATTGCCGCGGCCACCGCGCGCGCCTCGCATTCGATAACCGCCCGAAAAAGCGCCTTCTTGTCTTCAAAATGATGGTAGAGCGCGCCACGCGTCACTCCCGCCGCCGTGACGATCTCCGGCGTCGCGGTTTCGGCATAGCCTTTCTCGACGAAGAGACGTCGACCGGCATCGATCAATGCCTGTCTCGTCTGCTCCGTTCTCTCGCGATTGCTGCGGCTCATGCACGCCTCTTTACATACAAACAGAATGTATGTTAATAGCCAAAAACATATACATTGTATGTAGACAAAAGGAGGAAAACGAGATGAAATCGACGAGCTATTATCCTGTCATCATGACCGACGACGTTGACGGCACCGCCAGCTTCTATTGCACGCATTTCGGCTTCAAAGCTCTGTTCGAAAGCGACTGGTATGTTCACCTGCAATCGGCAGAGGAAGAGCATATCGCGCTTGCCATCCTTGACGGCAGCCATGAGACCATCCCGGCCATAGCCCGCGGCAGGGTGTCCGGCCTGCTCCTCAATTTCGAGGTCGCCGATGTCGATGCGATCTATGCAGCCTGCCGGAGCGCCGGCTTGCCAATTCTCAGAGAAATCCGCGACGAGGATTTCGGCCAGCGGCATTTCATCACCGCCGATCCGAACGGCGTGCTGATCGACATCATCAAGCCGATCCCGCCGAGCGCCGAATTCGCGGCGATGTATGACGCCTCCGCCCTGCCCGCTTGAGCCTCACAACCCGGGATCCTTGGCGGAGACCAGCTTGTGCAGATGCACCATCATGCCGGCGGCAAAAAGCGGCGTCAGAAGATTGACGATCGGGATCGCCAGGAAAAGGGCGATCATCAGCCCGCCGAGAAAGACGGTGGAGGCATGCTTGGCGCGAAAGAGCCGCGCCTCATCCGGCGAACGGAAGCGCATGGCGGCGAATTCGAAAAATTCCCGTCCGAGCAGATAGCCGTTCACCAGAAAGAACGCGACCAGATTGACGCCGGGGATGAACAGCAACAGCAATGCCACTATATTGCCGAGAATCACCACACCGAGGAACTTGATCGAGCTTGCCATCGCCGGACCGAGCGGCATGGCGGTGCCCGGCGTGTCCTTGGGATAGTCGCGCTTTTCGATGACATCGGCGACGTCGTCGAGAAACAGGCCGGCGATCAGCGCCGTCACCGGCGACAGCAGCAACGCCAGCATGAGGGCAAGGCCGATACCGGCAAGAATTGCGAAGATGAGAGCGAACCACCCCGCCCAATCCGGCATATCGGGAAAGAAGCTCGTGAGCCAGGGAAGGAGAAAGGTCATGAAGGCTCCGCGCAGCGCGAACCAGAGGCCGACAAGCACGAGGATCGTCAGGCCGAGCACCTTCCAGAAGACAGAACGCGTTTCCGATGCGAACAGGTTGGCGAGCGAAAGTCGAGCGGCGTCAAGAATCATGTCTCAGGCGTCTCCGGGTTGCGCCGAAGATGTAGGAAAGATGGAGGCCACCGACAAGAGAGAATAAAATTGCATTCAGTAATAGAAAACTTGTCGAAAACTAAATACTAATATAATATTGTGACATACATGAAATACGCACAGGCCTGAGAAGCAGCTTCCGAAATAGTTGCAAAGACAAGGGGTCGCAACAGCGCATCCACGGAACGCCTCTGAGGAACACGGGGGAGGCTGACGTGGAAGACTTTGTGCAAAAACTCAGGCAATACGCAAAAACCGGCACACCGGCCGAGCGACGTATCGCGAAATATTTTACCGAACATCTGAACGACCTGCCGTTCGAGACGGCTGCGTCCGTTGCCGACAGGCTGGATCTCTCGCCGATGACCGTCGGGCGCTTCCTGCGCTCGCTCGGTTATCAGGGATTGGACAGCGTCAAGGTGGAGATTCGCGAGACCGTGACGACATCGCCGGCGCAATTGCAGAGCGCCATGAGCGAGCTGCATGCCGACGCCGCGGAGGGCAAACCGCTCGCCGTGCTGGTTGCCGAACAGATCCAGGCCCTCCATCATATCTATCATCTGACGGCGCAGCCGCACTGGTCGGAAGCCGTCGGCTTGATCAGCACTGCCCGCGAAGTGTCGATCGCCACTCATGCGCGGCTCGCAAGCCTGGCCAATCATTTCTGCCAGCGGCTGACACAAGCCCGCGACGGCGTGCGCACGCTCGACGCCGCCGACAACCGTTTTGCGGAACTCTTCGCCCGGCTGGCGGTCGACGACGCGCTGCTCGTCATCATCGATTGCCGCCGCTTCGCCAAGGCACGGCTGCTTGCCAGAACGGCGCGGCGCTACGGCTATAAGGTGGTACTCATTTCGCCGCAGCAGGCGGACTGGATGGCGGACCAGTCGAACGTCATGCTGTCCTTGCCGCCCGCGCGCGCCCCCGATCTCGACAATCTTCCGCCGCTGATCGCGCTGCTCGATTGCCTGTCGGAATCCGTCATCCTCCAAGTCGGAGAGGAGGCGGCACTTCGCCGCCGCCGCATGATGGAATTCGCGACCGTCCTCGGCGAGACCGCCAGTCACTAAAGCATGTCGCCCAAAACGGCCGGCGGTTTTGCGACAAGGACATGCGTAAAACCAAAATCTATTGCATCGATTCCAATTCGACGCGGTGCCGGTGCATGGCGAGAAGACGGCGGTAGTCGCGGTCGTAGAGCGCCTGCTTCGCCTTGTCGGGAAGCCGTTCGTCGGCGCCCGGATACATCGCCTCGCCGGCCGCCGCCAGATCCTTGTACAAGCCACAAGCGACGGATGCTGCGATCGCGGTACCGAGCAGCACCGCCTCGTTCATCTTCGGCACCACGACCTTACAGCCGGTCGCATCGCTATAAAGCTCCATCAGTACCGGGTTTTTCACGTGCCCGCCGGCGATATGCAGCGTATCGGTCATGTAGCCGTATTCCTTCATCATTTCCAGGATATGGCGGATGCCGAGCGCAATCCCCACCGCAGAGCGCCAATAAAGCGCGCAGAGCCCGTCGAAGGACGTATCGAGCGTCAGTCCGCTGACGACGCCGACCGCATGCGGATCGGCGAGCGGCGAGCGGTTACCATGGAAATCCGGCAGCACGAAGATCCGCGCACCGAAGGCATCGCCCTCCTCGGCCCGCAATTCGGCGATCCGCGCGACGATCCTCTGATGCAGCGGCGCCGTCGGCTCACCGCCTGCCGCATGCATGCGAACGATGTGGTCGAGTAGCGCGCCGGTCGCCGATTGCCCGGCCTCCACCAGCCAGGATTGCGGGAAGACAGCCTCGTAATAGGGACCCCACATGCCATGGCTCGGCTTGCGCTCCCGCGAGAAGGTAACGATGCAGCTCGATGTGCCGGCAATCAGCGCCAGCTGGTGCTCGCGTTTCACAGGATCAGCGGCATAACCGCCGAGCGCGCCGAGTGCGCCGGCATAGGCGTCGATCATCCCGGCAGCGACGCGGCAGTCCACAGTCAGCCCCAGCGCTTCCGCCGCTTCCTCAGTCAGCCGGCCGACGCTGTCTCCGACAGGCGTGGTCTCATCCGGCAGGTGGCCGCGCGCCTGGAGGTCCTCAAGGCCGATCCGCTCCAGGAAGTCCTGCTGCCAGCCCTTTTCGAGATGGGCGAGATAATTCCACTTCGCCGTCAGCGTGCAGCGCGAACGGGCGGGCGATCCGGTCGATTTCCACGTCATGAAATCGGCGAGATCGAAGAAGAAGCCGGCCTTTTCCCATGTGACGGGCAGCTTTTTCTTCAGCCACATCAGCTTCGGCATTTCCATTTCCGGCGACATCACCTGGCCGGAATGTTCGAGCACCCTGTGCCCGGTCGCCGTGCAGAAATCGGCTTCCTTCAGCGCCCGGTGATCGAGCCAGACGATCGTGTCGAAACGCCTCTCGCCGCCTGTGGAAACGCTGAGCTGCCGACCCTCGAGGTCACGGACGACGAGCGAACATGTGGCGTCGAAGCCGATCGCTCCGACCGAGGCGGCGGCGATGCCGGATTGCTCCAGCGCCCTGCGCACCGCCGTGCAGGCGGCCGACCAGATGTCTTCGGAATCATGCTCGGCATGGTTTTCGCGCGGCCGGTTCATCACGATCGGATGCTCGGCCTTGGCGAGCAGACGGCCGCGTGCATCGAAGACGCCGGCGCGCGCGCTGCCCGTGCCGATATCCACCGCAACCACATGATCACGCATCAAGTCTTGGTCCCGTCCAGCTTATGGTCGCGGACAAGGTGTATCAAATCCGGCATGGCGTCAAACACCACTTCCGGCGAAAGGCGGTCGAGTTCGGCACGATATCCGGCGAAATTCGCGTGTGATCCACCGGTGAAAGCAAAGACCGTCATGCCTGCCGCCTTGGCGGCGGCAATGCCGGCCGGGCTGTCTTCGACGACAAGGCAATGAGCCGGCTCGACTTGCATTTCACGCGCCGCATGCAGGAAGAGATCGGGCGCCGGCTTGCCGCGCTTGACCATCGTTGCGCTGAAGATGTCGGGCAGCCTGTCGAGAAGCCCGGTCACCGACAGCGACAACCGGATTCGCTCCATCTGGCTGGAGGAGGCAACGCAGCAGCGAACGCCCAGCCCGTCGATCGCCGCGGCGATACCGTCGATCGGCTTCAGTTCCGTGCGAAAACGAGCGTAGAGTTCGATGCGGATACGCTCGAGGAATTCCTCGTCGGCATGGACGTTGAATTCGGTTTCCAGCGTATCGATGAGGGTCGACAGGCTGCGGCCGAGAAAACGCTCATAGGCCTGGTCCTCGGTGATCGAGACCCCGAGATCGTTCATTGCCCCGACGAGCACGCTGATTGAGATCGGCTCGCTGTCGACGAGTACGCCATCGCAATCGAAGATCACCAGCCGTGTTTCAGCATCAGCCATGCAAGACCCAACCTGAGTTCAATTCGGACGCTTACCGTCCCGCTCCACTCGCAAGGCCGGATGAATGGCGGCAGTAGAGACCGCCATCCGGATTCCTTACACTGCGAGCTTGCCGTCGAGATAGAGCTGCAGCGTCTCTCGCGTGCCCTTTTCCCACAGGGTTTTGAGAGCATGGGCGAAACGCTTGCGGAAAAGTTCGGATTTTGCCACGTCGCCGAAAATGTCGTCGAAGACGAGGAAGGCCGACGGATCGTCCTTGGCTTTCAGCGCTGCCGCATGCAGGCGCTCTGCGCTCGCGTCGTTGAAGACGATATCCTTGCCGCTGTCGGTCGTGCCGGCGAAATAACGGCACCAGAGTGCTGAAACCAGCGCCAGACCGACCACGTCTCTGCCCTGACGCAGATTGTCGAGCGTCGACGGCAGGATGAATTTCGGTTGGCGGTTCGAGCCGTCCTGCGCCAGCCGCGGAATGGTGTCGGCAATCTTCGGATTGAGCAGGCGATGTTCGATCAGCGCAAAATAATCCGCCAGCGACGTGTTCGGCACCGGCGGCACGATCGGGATGATTTCGTCTTTCTCGAGTTTGGCGAGGAAGGCGCGGATCAACGGGTCTTCCATGGAATCATGAACGTAATGAATGTCCATCAACGCCGCCGGATAGGCGATCGCGGCATGTCCGCCGTTGAGGATGCGGATCTTCATATGCTCGTAAGGCGTGACATCGGCAACGAAGGTGACGCCGACCTTTTCCAGCGCCGGCCGGCCGGCGGTGAACTTATCCTCAAGCACCCATTGCTTGAATTCCTCGCAATAGACCGGCCAACTGTCCTCGATCTGGAAATTGTCCCTGAGGAAATCGATCTCGCGCTGGCTGGTCGCCGGCGTGATGCGGTCGACCATGGCGTTCGGGAAGGCGACATTCACCCGGATCCAGTCGGCAAAGGCGGGGTCCGAAAGTGCCGCCGTGCCGACGACGGCATTGGCGGTGACGATGCCATTATGGGGAATATTGTCGCAGGACATGACGGTGAAGGGGCCGATGCCCTTGTCCTTGCGCGCCTTCAAGCCGGCAACGATCAGGCCGAACACCGTCTTCGGCGCCTTGGGGTTTTCTCCGTCTGCGGCGATCGCCGGATGGGCAGGATTGAACGTGCCTGATGCATCAATGAAATAACCGCCCTCGGTGATCGTCATCGAAACGATGCGGATCTCGGGATCGGCAAGCTTGGCGATGATCGCAACGGCATCGCCGACCGGCAGGATGTCGATCATCGGTGCGGTGACGCGCGCCGCCGTCTTGTTGTTGTCCTGTTCGACCACCGTCGTCAGGAAATCCTGCGCCGCAAGCTTTTCGCGCATCGCGGCATCCGACGGCAGCACGCCGGCGCCGACGATCGCCCAGTCGTGATCCGTGCCGGCGTTGAAGAGATCGTCGAGATAGATCGCCTGATGGGCACGGTGGAAATTGCCGACGCCGAAGTGCACGATGCCGGCTTTCAGCGACGCCCTGTCATATCCAGGGATGGCAGCAGTGCGCGCCACATCCGAAAGCGTTGCCAGCGATAGTTTGCACGTCATGTTTCAGTCCTCTTGAAGGTCTTGCCGAGACGGCCGGGCGATATCGTCCGGCTCGCATGCCTGCCCCCAGCCCGGCCGCCTGCCTCAGATGGCAAGGCCGCCCTCGTTGAATTTGTGAATACGCGAACGGTCCGGCGTCAGGAAGACCGTATCGCCCGCTTTGGCGGCGAAATCGCCGCTTCCGCGCGCCGTCAGCATGCCGATGCCATCAGCATCGATATGCAGGAAGGTGTCGGAACCGAGATGTTCGGCGACCACGACCCTGCCCTTCCAGTCGCCGCTCTCCATCGACAGCAGCACATGTTCTGGCCGGACGCCGATGGTATGAGCGTTGAGCGCGGCGGCGTTTTGGCCGGTGATGAAGTTCATCTTCGGCGATCCGATGAAGCCGGCGACGAAGAGGTTGCGGGGACGGCTGTAGAGTTCGAGCGGCGATCCGACCTGCTCGATATTGCCCCGGTTCAGGACGACGATCTTGTCGGCCATGGTCATCGCCTCGACCTGATCGTGGGTGACGTAGACCATCGTCGTCTTCAGCTGCTGATGCAACTCGCTGATTTCGAGGCGCATGTTGACGCGGAGAGCGGCATCGAGGTTCGACAGCGGTTCGTCGAACAGGAAGGCCGAAGGCTGGCGCACGATGGCGCGGCCGATCGCCACGCGCTGGCGCTGGCCCCCGGACAGCTGGCGCGGCTTGCGCTCGAGATAGTCGGTAAGGTTCAGCACCCGGGCGGCATCGCTCACCTTGCGGTCGATCTCCGCCTTGTCGATGCCCGCCATCTTCAGCGGGAAGGCGATGTTGTTGCGCACGCTCATATGCGGATAAAGCGCATAGGACTGGAACACCATGGCAAGGCCGCGCTCGGACGGCGCCTTTTCGGTGGCGTCCCTGCCGTCGATGACGATCTTGCCGCCGGAGACATCCTCGAGCCCGGCGATCAGCCGGAGCAGCGTGGACTTGCCGCAGCCCGACGGGCCGACGAAGACGACGAACTCGCCGTCCTTGATGTCGAGATCGATCGAAGGGATGACCTTGGCTTCGCCGAAGACCTTGGAAACCTTCTGAAGGGTAATGCTGCCCATGTTTCTCTCCCTTTTATGTTATTTCACAGCGCCGAAGGTCAGGCCGCGGACGAGTTGTTTCTGGCTGAACCAGCCAAGGATCAGGATCGGCGCGATCGCCATCGTCGATGCCGCCGAGAGCTTGGCGTAGAACAGGCCCTCGGGGCTGGAATAGGAGGCGATGAAGGCCGTCAGTGGTGCTGCCTTCGAGGCGGTGAGGTTGAGCGTCCAGAACGCCTCGTTCCAGGCAAGGATGATGTTCAAGAGCAGCGTCGAGGCAATGCCGGGCACCGCCATCGGCGTCAGCACATAGATGATTTCCTTGGCAAGCGACGCCCCGTCCATGCGGGCAGCTTCGAGGATCTCGCCGGGGATTTCCTTGAAGTAGGTGTAGAGCATCCAGACGATGATCGGCAGGTTGATCAGCGTCAGCACGATCACCAGGCCGGTGCGCGTGTCGAGCAGGCCGAAATTGCGGAACATCAGATAGATCGGGATCAATGCGCCGACCGGCGGCATCATCTTGGTCGACAGCATCCACATCAGCACGTCCTTGGTCCGCTTGGTCGGCGAAAACGCCATCGCCCAGGCGGCAGGAATGGCGATGATCAGGCCGATCAGCGTCGAGCCGAAGGAGATGATTACCGAGTTCATGAAGTGGCCGAGATAGTTTGACCGGCTCTGCACCTCCGCGTAGTTCTCCGTCGTCCAGTGGAAGAACAGGAACTGCGGCGGCGAGGCGATGGCGTCGGCTTCCGACTTGAAGCTGGTGAGAAACGTCCAGAGAATCGGGAAGAAGATCAGGATACCGAGCGTCCAGGCGATCGCGGTGACGATGAGCTTGCGCTTGGTTGTGACTTTTCTGGCCATCTCAAGCCTCCAGATTCTTGCCGACGAGGCGCACGAGGAAGATCGCGACGATATTGGCGAGGATAACAGCCACGATCCCACCGGCCGATGCGCCGCCGATATCGAACTGCAGCAGCGCCTGGGCATAAACGAGGTAGGTGAGGTTGGTGCTGTCGGTGCCCGGCCCGCCATTGGTGGTGACGAGGATTTCGGCAAAGACCGAAAGCAGGAAGATCGTCTGGATCAGGATCACCACGGTGATGGCACGGGCCATGTGCGGCAGTATGATGTAGATGAATTTCGAGATCGGCCCGGCGCCGTCCATCTCGGAGGCTTCCTTCTGCTCCTCGTCGAGCGACTGCAGCGCCGTCAGCATGATGAGGGTGGCAAACGGCAGCCACTGCCAGGCGACGATCAGAATGACGGAAAACAGCGGCGCATTGGCCAGCCAGTCGATCGGCTGCAGGCCGAGCGCCTTGGCAAGATGGGCAAACAACCCGTTGACCGGGTTCATGAACATGTTCTTCCAGACGAGTGCTGCCACCGTCGGCATGACGAAGAACGGCGCAATCACCAGGATGCGCACGATGCCCTGGCCGTACATCGGCTGGTCGAGCAGCAGCGCAAAGGCGATGCCGCCGATGACGGTGATCAACAACACGCCGGCGACAAGCAGCAGCGTGTTGATCAGCGCGGCGAAGAAGGCCGGATCCGTCAGGAAGTACTGATAATTCAGAAAACCGACGAAGCTTTCCATGCCGGGGCTGAGCAGATTGTAGTTCAGCAGCGAGAAATAGATCGTCATCGCCAGCGGGACAATCATCCACGCAAAGAGCAGCAGCACGGAGGGCGCAATCATCAGGCGCGCGGAGGAGCGGGTATGTAAGGTTGCCATGGCAATCACCGATCTGGACTGAAGCGGGGAGCGGCCGCAAGGCAGCTTTGTCTGGAAAAAAGCGGCCGCCGATGCAGTTCGGGCAATCGGCGGCCCAGAGGGGCGGATTGTCAAGGATCCGCCTCTTGCTCAGGAGGTTTTATTTAATGTAGCCGGCCTTGGTCATTTCGCGGGTGGCCAGCTGCTGTGCGCTCTGCAACGCCTGATCGACCGAAAGCTGGCCGGCAAGGGCTGCCGAGAACTGCTGACCGATCGCCGTGCCGATACCCTGGAATTCCGGGATCGCCACGAACTGGACGCCGACATAGGGGACCGGCTTGACGGTCGGCTTGCTTGGATCGGCCGAGTTAATCGAGTCGATCGTCGTCTTGGCGAAGGGAGCCGCCTTCTGGTATTCCGCATTCGCATAGAGCGAGGCGCGGGTGCCCGGAGGTGCGTTCAGCCAGCCGTCCTTCTCGGCGACGAGGTTGGTGTAATCCTTGCTCGTGGCCCACGCGACGAACTTCTCGGCGGCTTCGGCCTTCTGCGAACCTGCCGGGATGGCAAGGCTCCAGGCCCACAGCCAGTTGCCGCGTTTGCCGAGACCCTTGTCGGGAGCGAGCGCAAAGCCGACCTTGTCGGCGACGGTCGATTCCTTCGGGTTGCTGACGAAGGATGCGGCAACGGTGGCATCGATCCACATGCCGCACTTGCCGGTCTGGAAGAGCGCCAGGTTCTCGTTGAAGCCGTTGGAGGAAGCGCCCGGAGGGCCGGCATCCTTCATCAGCTTGACGTAGAAGTCGAGCGTGTCCTTCCATTCCGGCTGGTCGAACTGCGGCTTCCAGCTTTCGTCGAACCAGCGGGCGCCGAAGGAGTTGGACATCGCCGTCAGGAATGCCATGTTCTCGCCCCAGCCGGCCTTGCCGCGCAGGCAGATGCCGTAGACTTCCTTGTCCTTGTCGGTGATCTTGCGGGCAGCGTCGGCAATGAAGTCCCAGGTCGGGGCGTCCGGCATCTTCAGGCCGGCAGCGTCGAACAGGTCCTTGCGGTACATGACCATCGAGCTTTCGCCGTAAAACGGCGCCGCATAAAGCTTGCCGTCCATGGTCAGGCCGCTGCGGATCGCCGGCAGCAGGTCGTCGACGTCGTAATTGGCGCCGAGATTGTCGAGCGGCACCAGCCAGCCCTGCTTTGCCCAGATCGGAACTTCATAAGTGCCGATCGTCAAGACGTCGTACTGGCCACCTTTGGTCGCGATGTCGGTCGTGACCTTCTGGCGCAGTACGTTCTCTTCCAGGGTTACCCATTCAAGGTCGATACCGGGATTCTTCGCCTTGAAATCATCCGTCAGCTTCTGCATCCGGATCATGTCGCCGTTATTCACGGTCGCAATCGTCAACGTTTCGGCCGAAGCCATACCGGCAAACGCCATTGCTGAGCAGGCGCCCAGCAGAAAAGTTCTCAATGTCATAATCTTCCTCCCAGAAGATGGGGTGTGAGCATTCGCTTCGCTCATGGGCAATTACTCAACAAACAACAAAGAATGTCAATCGACAATCGTTGCTGCGATGCCGAAGGCGACAGTCATCCATTTGATTTTATTAGAATATTTTTTGCTCAATTCCTGAGCAAAAACTCAGCCGTCTCTTCATCGGTGATCAAAGCATTAATTTGATGGCCGACAACGGCAGCCCTGATCGCTTTGAATTTGCGCTTGCCCTTGGCCAGCCCAATGACCATCGATGCGTCGCGGGACGGGATCGGCGCCGACGCGACGCGCTCGTTGATCGGGTTGTCGATCAACCTGCCGTCGACATCGAAGATCCAGCCGCAGATCTCGCCGACGGCACCCCCGCGCATCAGCTCCATCATCTCGTCCTTCTCCAGAAAACCGTCGACGCAGAGCGGCCCATCGATGCCGAGCTCGCCGATGCCGACGAAGGTGACATCGGCTTGCGCGCTCATATTCAGCGTCGAGCGCACCAGCTGTTGGCCATGCAGCAGCTCCCGTTCCTCGGCCGAGGTGACGAGCACCGGCAACGGCATCGGATAGTGCCGCGCCTTCACGGCGTCGGCCATGCTGAAAATGACGTTGTAATAGGCGGCCGATCCGTCCGGGGCGATATTGCCGGTCAGCGAAACGATGCGGTGATTGGGACATTCGATCGCCGGCAGCTGGTCGACGGCAGCCTTCAGCGTGCGGCCGGTCCCGATGGCAAGCACGATCGGCTCGGCCCGTTTCAGCCATCGCTCGATCTCGGCCGCGGCCGCCTCGGCGATACCGACCGTCGTCGACGACGACGTGGGATCGCTCGGCACCACCTCCACATGTTTCAGCCCGAATTTCCGACGCAGCTGACTGCCGAGCTCCAGGCAGGCGGCGATCGGATGATCGAGCCGCACCTTGATCAGGCGCTCGGCGACCGCCAACGACACCAGCCGCTGCGCCGATTGCCGCGAGATGCCCATCGCAGCGGCGATTTCATCCTGCGTACGCCCGGCGACGTAATAGAGCCAGCCGGCACGCGCCGCGTCGTCGAGCCGTGCAGGGGTCTCGGATCTTTTTACCATCTAATGCCTACCGCGCAAAATGAGCCGGCGTGCCGCCGCCGAACATGATTTGAGTCTGTATCGCGCCAGATCAAAACAAAATTCCGGCAAATGTCGAGCCTGTTGCAAGGAGCCCCGCCAAATAACCGCCGTCACGCAAGCAAATCCCGCTTGGGCAAACCCACTCAGGCAAACCATTGCACGACGAGATAGATCCCCGCCTTCACGAGACCGTAAATCACCCCGCCGGCAACGACGAGCGACACGGCCGTCATCACGAAGCCGATGAGCGCGAAGAGCCCGTCGCGGCCCAAGATCCCGAACGCGAAGACCGAGATCGTGACCGCCGGCAGGATATTGCCGAGCGGGACCGGCAGCAGCAGCACGATCGACAGCAGCAGGCATGCCGCCCCGGCAAGATATTCCGCCGGCGGTTCGGCGAAGATCGCAAGCCTCGGCTTCAACATGCGCTCGGCCCAGGCGAGCCAGCGGTGGATGCGGCCGACAATGGTCTCGAAATCCTCCCGCCGCATCGAACGGTTGGCAATCACCTTCGGTAGCCAGGGTTTCAGCCCGAAGGTCAGCTGCGCTGCCAGGAAGACCAAGGGCGCCCCGAGCACGGCCGAGGTGCCTGGCGGAGTGGGAAAGGCGTTCGGCAACGCGAAGATCAGCATCAACGCGCTGATCGCCCTGTCACCCATCGTGTCGAATATATCGCCGATCGAGATCCGTTCGCGGCTCTGATCGGCGGCCATCTGTCGCAAAATGGATGAGAGGCGGCGGCCTTTGGGACGTGCTCTTCGGATGGTACTGTTTTCTCTCGTATCGATGGTCGTGGGTCCGGCAGTTGATGAAAGTGTAGGGCTGGATTCTGGCGATGCAATATGCCAATTGAATGACTTGCGGGGTTAGAAATTGCGGCTGCGATCGGAGGCTTAAGCTCACCAGATTTCTCCAACGTCTTGCCATGACGGAATGGAAGATGGAAACCCGTCCCGCCTATCCGATCTCCCCACCCGTGCGAGAGATGTCCGGCAGAACAGGGGGCGGCACAGGGCACGACCATAAAGCCGGCGACACCACCGCCGAATGAGCGCTTGAAATTCCACACCAATAATGCAAGCAGACGCGGGAGACCAGAGAAACGGCAGAGTGGCAATGATCATTTCATTCGACATCGGCGGCTCCGCCATCAAAGGCGGCATCGCCCGCTCCGAGACAGACATCCTTCCCCTCGGCCGCCGCCCGACGCCCAGCAATGATTTTGCCGCTTTCGTCGAGACCCTGCGCGGCGTCATAGCCGAGACCGGTGAGCAACCGAGCCGCATCGTCCTTTCCATCGCCGGCGTCGTTGATCCCGATACACAGCGGCTGATCTGCGCCAATATTCCCTGCATCCACAACCGCGCACTCGCAGCCGACCTCGAAGCCGAGCTCGGCGTGCCGGTGCTGATCGCCAACGACGCCGACTGTTTCGCCATGGCCGAAGCCGGTCTCGGCGCCGGCCGCGGGCACCGCATCGTCTTCGGCGCCATCCTCGGCACCGGCGTCGGCGGCGGCTTGGTTGCCGATGGACGCCTCGTCAACGAGGCCGGCGGATTTGCCGGCGAATGGGGTCACGGGCCGATCATCGCATCGGCAGCCGGCAATCCCCCCGTCGCCATTCCCGCCTATGCCTGCGGCTGCGGCCAGAGGGGCTGCGTCGACACCGTGGGCGGCGCCCGCGGCCTGGAGCGCCTACACAAGACGTTGCACGATCTCGACCTTGCCAGCGAGGAGATCATCGCCCAGTGGGGCCATGGAGAGGAGAAGGCGACACGGACGATCGACGTCTATGTCGATCTCGTCGCCTCGCCCTTAGCGCTGACGATCAATATCACCGGCGCGACCATCGTGCCGGTCGGCGGCGGGCTTTCCAATGTCGAGCCGCTGCTTGCTGAGCTCGACCACGCCGTGCGCGCCCGCATCCTGCGCAAGTTCGACCGCCCACTGGTAGTGCGCAGCGAATGCCGCATCGAACCCGGCCTGATCGGCGCGGCACTTTTGGGGCTGAAGGCGGAAGCCGCGGCTCTTTAAAGCACCGGCCACATCCGGACGATCGCGGCGAATCGATCCCAGTCCTTGCGTGCAGAAGGCGTCCAGGCAGCCTCGGCGATTGCCGGGAGCCGCGGAAAAACCAGCCGGTTGAAATAGGCGCGGGAAAGGAAATTTTCGGTCCAGATGCAGGCCTGGATACCGCGGATCTTTTCCTGCAGCGCCTCCGGCAGCTCGCCCTCGGCCTCGTAAGCGTAGGTATATTCCGGCGGCGCGTAGCCCGCCCAGCTGGCGCCGGGCTCGGCCCAGGCCTCGGCCTGCGCCATGTCGAGATAATAGGCTTGCCCCGGCGTCATCACCACGTCGTAACCTTCCTGCGCGAGCTCGATGCCGACGGCGGGCTTTTCCCAGGCCATCAGCAGCGTGCCGTCGCGGTCGACACCGCCGCCGTGCGAGACCTCGTTCCAGCCGACGAGTTTCTTGCCGCGCTCCGACAGCATGGCCTTGATACGTTTCAGGAAATAAGATTGCAGCTCGGCAGTGCCGGCAAGTTTCTCCCGCTCCATCAGTGCCTTGCAGAGCGGCGAGGCAAGCCAGGCGCCATGCGCCACTTCGTCGCCGCCGATATGGAGATATTCGCCGGGAAACAGCGTCACCATCTCGTCGAACACCTTGCCGAGAAATTCATAGGTGAATTCCACCGCCGGATTGAGGGCGTTGTTCGGATAACCCTGCACCGAGCGGTAACTGTCCGGCGCCTCCTGCCCGTCGACAAGCTCGGGCAGTGAGAACAGCGTCGCCATGCTGTGGCCTGGAATATCGATTTCCGGCACCACTTCGATATGCAGCGAGGCTGCATGCGCAACGATCCGGCTGGCGTCCTCCTGCGTGTAGTGGCCGGCGCGCGTTTGCGCTCCGTCGCCAAGCTGCGGCACGAGCACTTCATCCGGCCCGCGCCGGGCGCCGATCTCCGTCAGCGCGGGATAGGCCTTGATCTCCAGCCGCCATGCTTCGTCGTCCGTCAGATGCCAGTGAAAGATGTTGAGCTTGTTCCAGGCGAGAATATCGATCAGCCGCATGACGTCTGTCACTGGATAGAACTGCCTGGACACATCGAGATGGCAGCCGCGCCAGTCATAACGCGGCTGGTCGGCTATCGTGCCGAAATTGGGAAATTTGAAGCGCTCGCGATCGGCGCGGGCACCGTGCAGCAGTTGCGCCAGGCTGATCAGCCCGTAATGCCGCCCGGCGTCACCCGCACTCGAAAGCACGATCTCATGCGCCGTAAAGCGCAATTCGTAGGCAAAGGCGGCGATCGACGATTCGGTGACGAAACGAATGGCCCGCCCACCTTCGACGGCACTGAGGGAAAACGGCATATTGTCGGCCGGGTAGAGCCGCTGGTAAAGCGCAAGAACCAGCGAGAGTGCCTTGACCGCATCGGCCCGCGTCCGCGCAACCGGATAAAGGACGACCGGCAGCTCTCCAGCCTTCAGCCCGAGCGCCAGCGGCCAGGGCAGCAGCGAATAGGGTTCCTCGGCCCGGCCCGGCGGCAGAAGCGCCGGAGCTACGCCACCATCCCGGCCTTCGAGCATGAGATCGCCGAAACCAACAGGAACGTGGCGTCCGTCGCCAAGTGTAAGATAGGCCGATTTGACGCCCGATGTCGTATGTTTCGGCGCCCTGGTCAGCCCCTCGACGGTGAACCGCCAGCGCCCGCCGGGCGGCACGCTCAGCCCCTCGGGCGGCAGGAATTCGTGGAAATGCGCGACCCGCCGCTTCAGGCTGCCGCCGTCGCAGACTTGTTTGTCGGCAACCCGCGTCTCTGACGTATAGGCGAGTGAGAAGCCGGACAGCGGTTCGGTCGAAAGATTGAAAAGCATGAAGGTGAGGCGCCCGAAACTGCCCTCAATCGGGCTCCAGCTTGCGTCCAGATGGTGATCGGCCATGGTCGTGCCCTGCCTCGTCGCTGAGTGGGCCGGGATCGCAGTTGGTCCCCCGGCATTCTTTCGCAGCTTAGCTTTTTCAAGGCGGCATTGAAATCGGCGCCCGGGTGCGGAGCGGACAGCAATGACCCGTTCAAAGGCTGGCTGCCGAGCCGGGGCTAAGCAGAAACGCTCTCTGATGAGGAAGCTGTGGCCTGCAAGGAAAACGGCGCGGCTTGCGCCGCGCCGTCCTCACTCTGCTGCCAACGCCGGCGGATGTCTGTCATCCGCCTCTTCCTGGATGGCGTCGGCATGCTGGCCTGGCTCGTCCTTTTTCTTCGGCTCCCGGCCGAAGAAAAGGGCGTAACCGGCGGGCAGAACCAGAATGGTGAGCACGGTCGCAACCAGGATGCCGCCCATCATGGCGTAGGCGAGCGGACCCCAGAAGACACCGCGCGAGATCGGGATCAGCGCCAGCACGGCGGTCAGCGCCGTCAGCATGATCGGCCGGAAACGCCGCACGGCCGCGCCGACGATCGCCTCCTGCCGGTGCATGCCGGCCTTGATATCCTGGTCGATCTGATCGACCAGGATGATCGAGTTGCGCATGATGATGCCGAGCAGCGCGATGACCCCGAGGATCGCCACGAAGCCGAAGGGCGCGCCGCTGATCAGCAATGCGGCAGCCGCACCGATGATGCCGAGCGGACCGGTGGCGAGCACCAGCATTGCCTTGCCGAAATGCTGCAGCTGCACCATCAGCAGCACGATGATGACGGCGAGCATGATCGGCGCCTTGGCGGCAATCGACATCTGGCTTTCCGCCGCATCCTCGGCGCCGCCCTGGATCTCGACATTGTAGCCGGCAGGCAGGCTGTCGCGCAGGTCCTTCATGTCGGCATACATCTTCATCACCACATCGTTCGCCTGCACATCGTCAGGCAGCGTGGCGCGCACGGTGATCGTCGGCAGGCGGTTGCGCCGCCATTCGATGCCCTGCTCCATGACGGGCACGACCTTGGCGACCTGCGAGACAGGCACGAAGCCGCCGAAATCCGTCGGCACATAGACCGAGTTGACCGCCGACAGCAGCGAGCGGCTGGCATCCGGCTCGCGGGCGACGATCGAGACCGTCTCCTCGCCGTCGCGGAAATCGTCGAGCGCAGCCCCCGACATGGCGGTCTGCAGCATCTGGCGCACGCGCTGCGAGGTGACGCCGAGTGCCCGGGCGCGGTCCTGGTCGATCACCAGCTTCATCCCCGGCACCTCTTCCAGCCAGTCGTCATGGATGGCGCCGAGCATCGGATTGGCCTGGAAGCGCGCCTTTACCTGATCGGCGATCTCCCTGACTTCCTGGCGGTCGGGCCCCATGACGCGCATCTGCACCGGCCAGCCGGTCGGCGGACCGAGGAAGAGGCGGTCGACCTTGCCGCGAATATCGGGGAAGTCTTCCGCAAGGATCGTCCGCAGCCTGACGATCAGCCGCTCGCGTGCCGGTTCGTCATTGGCCATGACGAGCAGCTGAGCGAAGTTCGGATTGCGCAGCTGCTGGTCGAGCGGCAGGAAGAAACGCGGCGCGCCTTCGCCGATATAGGTGGCGATGAACCGCTTGTCGGGATCATCCATCATCTTGGCTTCCAGCGCCTTTGCCTGCACCTCGACTTCCTTGATGCTGGTGCCCTCGGGCAGCCAGAGATCGACGAGAATTTCCGGCCGCGAAGATTGCGGGAAGAAATTCTGCGGAATGAACTGGAAGGCCCAGAGGCTGGTGACGAAGGTGCCAAGCGTCAGCAGCAGCACGATGACGCGGTGGCGCACCGCCCAGCCGACCGTGCTGCGCAGCCGACGGTAGAAGCCGGTGTCGAAGGCGTCGTGATGCTCGCCAGCGTGATGGCGCTGCTTGAGGATCATATAGCCGAGCCACGGCGTGAAGTAGACCGCGACGAACCACGAGGTGACGAGCGCGATGCCGACGACGTAGAACAGAGACCGCACATATTCGCCGGCCGTCGAGGCGGCGAAGCCGACGGGAATGAAGCCGGCCGTGGTGATCAGCGTGCCGGTCAGCATCGGGAAGGCGGTCGAGGAATAGGCAAAGCTTGCCGCCTCGATCTTGACGAGCCCCTCCTCCAGCTTTCGCTCCATCATCTCGACGACGATCATCGCATCGTCGACAAGCAGGCCGAGCGCGATGATCAGCGCGCCGAGCGAGATGCGCTGCAGGTCGATGCCGAGTTCGTACATCAGCGCAAAAGTGGCTGCGAGCACCAGTGGAATGGCGATGGCGATGACGAGACCCGATCGCCAGCCGATCGACACGAACGAGACGACCAGCACGATGATGAGAGCTTCGCCGAGCGCATGCATGAATTCGCGGACCGCATCCGTCACCACGTCGGGCTGGTTGGCGATCTGATCGACGGCGACGCCGTAGGGCAGCGCCTCTTCGAAACGCTGATAGGTCGCCTCTACGCCCTTGCCGACATCGGTCACATTGAAGCCCTTGGCCATCACGACGCCGACCTGAACGCTGTCGTGGCCGTTGAAACGGTACTTGCGCTGGTAGGGATCTTCGAGACCGGGACTGACGGTGGCGATATCGCCGAGGCGCGTCACCTGGCCGCCGGCGCGAAGGCGCAGCTCGCGGATATCGGCCGCCTTCTTCACGTCGCCTTCGACCGAGATGCGCACCGAGCGCAGGCCGGTATCGACCGAGCCGGCCGGATCGACATTGTTTTGGCCCTTGATGGCGTTCTGCAGATCGAGGATCGTCAGGCCGCGCTCGGCGAGCGCCTTGGATGAGACGTCGATATAGATCTTCTCAGGCTGGTCGCCGATGATGACGGCTTTCTCGACGCCCGGCGTCGTCAGCAGCATGTCGCGCGCCTGGATCGCGAATTTCTTCAGTTCCGGATAGGAATAACCGTCGCCGCTGATCGAATGCAGTGTGATGAAGGTGTCGCCGAACTCGTCGTTGAAATAGGGGCCGAGCAGGCCCTGCGGCAGCTCGCTGGATATGTCGCCGACCTTCTTGCGTACCTGGTAGAAGGCATCCGCCACTTCTTCCGAATTCGTGTCGCCCTTGACCTGCAGGGTGATGATCGCGCTGCCTGCACGCGTATAGGACTTGACCCAGTCGATATGCGGTGTTTCCTGCAGCTTGCGCTCGATCTTGTTGACGACCTGATCTTCCATTTCCTGAATGGAAGCGCCCGGCCAGATCGCCTGAACGACCATGACGCGGAAGGTGAATTCGGGGTCCTCGCGCTGGCCCATGCGCATCAGGCCGAGCACGCCGGTGATGATGATCAGTCCGAAGAGGAAGCGGGCGATGCTCGGATGTCCGATCGCCCAGCGCGACAGATTGAAGGGCCGCTTTTCGGTGGTGGCTTCCATGGTCCTGTTCTCTCTTTATCGCGCGTTCAGCGGACGGTCTGGTCCGTGGCAGCCAGGGCCGACTGCTGGTCCGGCACCTTCACCTTCAGGTTTTCGCTCATGAACTGCGTGCCGGCTGAAACGACGAGATCGCCGGTATCGAGACCCTCAGTCACATGCACGCCGTCGCCGGTGAAATCGGCGACCTTGATGTCGCGGCCATGCACGGTCGCCGTGTCGCGGTCGACGGTCCAGACCATCTGCTTGCCGTCCTTTTCAGCCAGTGCGCTGAGCGGGATCGAGACATAGCTGTTGCTATTGCTGACGTCGGCCTCGATCGTCGCCGTCATGCCGAGCAAGACGCGCGGATCGTTCGGCAGGCTCACGCGGACCGCAAAGGTACGCGACTGCTGGTCGGCGCTTCCGGAAACCTCCCGCACCTTGCCGTCGAGCACCAGCCTGTCGTCGGCCCAGAAGCTTGCCTTGACTGTTTTGCCCGGCTTGAATTCGGCAATGTCGTTTTCCGGAACGGCGATCTGCACTTCCTTTTCGCCGTCGACGGCAACGGCGACGACGGGAGTGCCCGACGCAACGACCTGGCCGACATCGGCATTGATCGTCGTGACAATCCCGTTGTGGTCGGCCTTCAGCTCCGCATAACTCACCTGGTTCTTCGCCTGATCGAGCGCCGAGACGGCGGCATCGCGGCTTGAAACGGCCTGATCGTAACTGAGCGACGCTTGCTCCAGCTGGGATTTCGGCGAAACATTCTTGTCGAACAGCTGCTGATTGCGCTTGTTCACGAGATCGGCGGTTTCCACGCCTTTTTCAGCGGCTGCGAGATTGGCTTCCGCCGTCTTGACCGCCAACTGGTAATCGGTGGAGTCCATCCGAGCGAGCACGTCGCCCGGCTTCACCTTGTCGCCGATATCGACGAGGCGTTCGGTGATCTTGCCGGCGACGCGAAATCCGAGGTTCATCTCCGTGCGCGCCTTGACCGAGCCCGAATAGTCGAGCTTGCGGGTGTCGCCGGCCTTGGCGATCTCGACGACCTTCACCGGCCGGATGACTTGCTTGACCTCAGCCTTCTCTTCCGAGCAGGCGGAAACGCCGATGCCGATGGCGCCGACGAGTATGAGACTGGCGACGGACGGCATGCGATGGCTGAGGGTCTTGAGCGAAAACATCTTCCGCACTCCTGGATTGTTTCGGGATTCGACGGCGGCTGCCGCCCATTATTTCTTCAGCGCCCTGATCACATAATTGATCAGTTCGTCGACGCTCGCGCGGTTGGTTTTGGCAAGACATTGCGCCACCATCTGCGGATGGCAGAGATTGATCGTCGCCGCGCCGAAGCAGCGCGAGGCAACGACCGGGTCCTGCTCGGCAAATTCCCCGGCTGCAATGCCTTCGGCGATGATTTCGGCGATCAGGTCATGAACACGATCGATGTGTTTTTCGATGACATGCCAGTCGCGCTCGATGGCGACCACGATCATCTCGTGCACCTTCATCTCGTCAAGCATCAGATCAAGCGTCAACTGATGCTGGGTCTCGACATAGCGGCGCAGCCGCTCGCTGGCGCTGATCGGCTGATGACGGATGTCGTAGGCGATTTGATAGGCAGTCGCGAGCATACGCCCGCAGAGCGCCTGGTGGATTTCCACCTTGGAGGCGAAGAAACGATAGATATTGGCCGGCGACATGCCGAGATCGCGGGCAATATCGGCCACCGTCGTCTTGCTGTAGCCATAGTGCCGAAACAGCCGCTCGGCCGCATCAAGAATGCGCGTGACATTCTCCTGCCGCGCAATGTCCAGCGTATTTTCCGCGATGTCGTTCATAAGCTTCGGGACCTGAATTACGACTGACGATTTTCGAATTTCGTCAGTCGTAAAATATCAGGCGTTATTTGTCAACTGTCGCGCAACATAAGGCTTTGCGAAACGAGGGCAGTCCGGCGGAAGCAACAACTCGAGCTGGAATAAGGGGCGCCGACAATGGGTGCACCAAATACAAAGCGCCGCGGCGACAAGCGCGCGGCACTTCGTTGATGGAGTGACGAGTCAGACGACCTTGACGTCGAGTGTGATCGGAACGGATGCGAGAGCCTTGGAAACCGGGCAGCCGGCTTTCGCCTTGTTGGCAAGTTCGGTGAAGGTCGCTTCATCGGCACCGGGAATACGGCCGGAGAGTGAGAGATGGATGGCGGTGATGGCGAAGCCGCCCTCGACGCTTTCGAGCGTCACCTTGGCGGAGGTTTCCATATGCTCGGCGGTAAAGCCGGCTTCCCCGAGGATCAACGACAGCGCCATCGTGAAGCAGCCGGCATGGGCGGCACCTATCAGCTCTTCCGGGTTGGTGCCGGGGATGCCTTCGAAGCGGCTTGCAAAGCCGTAGGGATAGTCCTTCAGGGCGCCGCTCTGCGTCGAGATCAGGCCTTTGCCGTCCTTGAGGCCACCGGTCCAATGGGCCGAAGCCGTGCGATTGATCTGCATGCCGTCCTCCTGTTTTCGATTGTGCTTTCAGAGCATGATGCCGAAAAGTGTGCGCGGTTTTCGGACAACATCATGCTCCAACTGTTTCCAGAAAGCGGCAGGGCGCCGCTCTGTGCCTGCGGGAGATCAGATAGCCTTCCCGATGGGCAATATAATGCTCTATGCCGAGAAGACGACAGGCATGTAAAAATTGCCGGGGTCGAAGCCCGTTCAAACGGGATGCTGCAGGACGCTGAGGCCGCCGTCGATTGTCAGGCAGGTGGCATTGATGAACGGGCACTCGTCGGAAATCATGAAAACGGCCGCCATGGCGATCTCCTCCGGTGTCGCGATGCGCCCGCCGGGATGCAGTTTCATCGTCTCGGCCTTTGCCGCCTTCGGATCAGGGAAGCCGTTCCAGTAATCGATCACCTTCTGCGTCGAGACGTAGCCCGGCGCCAGCGCATTCACGCGGATATTGCGGGCGGCATATTCGAGCCCCAAGGATTTCGTCATTCCGAGCAGGGCGTGTTTGGCCAGCGGATAGGGAAATGTATGCGGGATGATGGTGAAAGCGTGCGTCGAGGCGATGTTGAGGATGACGCCGCCGCCCTGTTCGATCAGGCCCGGCAGCACCGCCTTGCAGCAGTTCCATGCGCCCTTGAGATTGATGTCGAAGCAGCGGTTCCATTCCTCGTCCGTCGTCTCGAGCGGTTCGGCGAAGACATTGACCCCGGCATTGTTGACGAGCGCGTTCAGCTGTCCGATTTCTTCATTCGCCTGGGCGACCAATGTGGTGATCGTGCCGGTATCGGTAATATCGGCCGGCAGATAACCAAGCCGGCCGCCACCGCTCTGAAGCTCTTTTGCCGCCTGCGCCAGCAGCGCCGCATCGCGATCGACGAGAAAGACGGCGGCATCCTCCCGCAGGAAAGCCTTCGCGATCGCAAGGCCGATACCCTGCGCAGCACCTGTTATCAGGATGTTCTTGCCTTGCAGACGGCCGCCCATCTATCCCTCCTCCGACCGAACCGGCAGCGCCGACATCAGGATCGTCACCGTGCCGGCAAGATCCTCCCCCGGCGCAAGTGGCGCGAGCCCACCGAAATCAGGAAGGTGATGGCCGTTCGGCAGGTGGCTCATCGGCTCGAGGCAGAAGAAGTCGCTCCGGTTGACCGGCATATACAGCATGAAGCGATCGAGCGCACCACCGGCTTCCAGCGCCGTCTGAATTCCAAGTTCCGGCCAGGCGATCGCAGCTCGCCCATTCCAACCCTCGAAGGCATTGTTCATCCATCTCTGCGGCAAAAGCTTTTCGGATCTGAAATCGAAATAACCCGGCACAGGGCCAGGCATCTCCGGCAGGTGGTCCGGCCGCTCGCTCCAATAGCGATCGGCCGCAATCGTCAGCCGCGTCTTTGGCGTGCGCGCAAAGAAGGGATGTTGACCGAGCCCGAAAGGAAGGGCGGCTTCGCCGCGGTTTTCCACGGAAAGTGTCAGCACCAGCGCATCGCCGGCGAGACGGATCTCCTGCCGGGTGAGATAGGCATAAGGTGAAACCCTGTCGGCGCTGCGGGAAAAGCAGAATTGCGCATGCTCCGGGCTGGAGTCTTCAAGCTGCCAGAGGCTGAGCCAGCCGTCGCCGTGCCGATAGAGCGGATCGGAAGTATTCGGCCGGAAGGCATAGTCGCGTCCGGCAAAGGACATGGTATTGCCTTCCACGCGGTTGCCAAACGGCACCATCGCGAAATTCGCCATCGCTCCATCCGGCCCGCCAGCCGCCACGAGAAAGGGCACGCCTCGATAGGTCGCGGCGGTGACGGCCGCACCCCGACGGCTGACCCGAACGGCAAGATCGCCGTGCCTCAGTTCGATGTCATCGCCGGTTTGTTCCTGGTTCATCCGCGCCGTCCCGCAGCCGAAGACCTCAAATTGTCGAGCAACACTGCGATCAACAGGATCAGCCCGCGGACCACATACTGATAGAACGCCTGGATATTCAAGAGGTTCATGACGTTTTCGGCAATGCCCATGATCAGCACGCCGACAATGACGCCGCTCATTGCCGCCCGGCCGCCGGCCAGCGAAACGCCGCCGAGGACGCAGGCAGAAATCACCGAAAGCTCAAGCCCTGTCGCCGCATTCGGCTGGCCGGAGGTGATGCGCGAGGCAAGCAGGATGCCGGCAATGCCGCAGACAAGCCCCTGCAGCGCAAAGATCCAGACCCGCATGTTGACGACATTGACGCCGGCAAGCCGCGAGGCCTCGGGATTGCCGCCGATTGCCAGGGTGTTCTTGCCGAAGACGGTGCGGTTGAGCACGAAACCAAAGAGTATGAAAAGGATCAGCATGATCCAGATGGGCGTCGGCACAGTCAGAAATCGCGACAGGGCAAGCTGGTAGAAATCGGGATCATTGATGCCGACGGCGCGGCCATCGGACGCGATCAGCGCCAGCCCGCGCACAATCTGCATGGTCGCAAGCGTGGTAATCAGCGCATTGATGCGGAACCGCGCAATGACGATACCATTGACGAAACCGACGACGGCGCCGCACAGCAGGGCGGCGAGCAGCCCGACGGGAATGGAGCCTGTCGCATTCGAGACCATCACCGCGATCATGCCGGAGAAGGCGACGATCGATCCAACCGAAAGATCGAAATCGCGCGAGGCCAGGCAGAACATCATCGTGCAGGCGACGATGCCGATCGTGACGACCGACTGTAGCAGCCCCAGCATGTTTCGCTCGGTCAGGAAGTTCGGAACGAAGAGCGAGACGATCACGAAGGCGGCAGCAAAGATCACCACCAGCCCCTGTTCGCCAAGAAGAATTTTTTTCAACGAATTCATCGTCCGTATTCCTGGTCCTAAAGGGTGCCTGCGGCGTTCTTGTCGGGAAGTGCTGCCGTCAGGATGTTGCGCTCGTCGAAATCCTGGCGGGCGACATTGGCCGCCACCCTGCCCTGGCACATCACCATGATGCGATCGGAGATGCCCATGACTTCGGGCAACTCGCTTGATATCACCACGATCGCCATGCCGCCGGCCGCAAGCTCGTAGAGGATTTCATAGATTTCCGATTTCGCTCCGACGTCGATGCCCCGCGTCGGCTCGTCGATGACGAGGACCTTGATCCCCTGCTCGGACAGCCAGCGGCCGAGAATGACCTTCTGCTGGTTGCCGCCCGAAAGGTTGATGATGTCCTGCTTGCGCGACGGCGTCCGCACCCGAAGCTTGGCGATGAACCGATCTGCCAGCGCCGCCTCTCGTCTCGGGCTCAGAATGCCGAAAGGCGAAAAATGCCGGCGCGATGAGATCGCGATATTCTCCTCGATTGATCGCCCTTGGATGATGCCGTCGAACTTGCGGTCCTCGGGGCAGAGCACCATTCCGGCATTGATCGCCGCCTTCGGATTATTCGGCGAAACGGCAACGCCATCGATCGTCACCTGGCCCTGATGCCTGGCATCGGCTCCGTAAAGCAGCCGCGCCATGTCGCTGCGGCCGGCGCCGATCAGGCCGAAGAAGCCGAGGATTTCGCCCTGGCGGACCGAAAAGCTGATCGGATGGCGCAGCCTCGGCCCCGACAGGCCCTTGACCTCCAGCCGGACGTCGCCGAGCGGACGTTCGCGCCATCCCCAGACATTGCTGATCTCGCGTCCGACCATTTCCGAAATGATCTGTTCGCGCGTGGTTTCGGCGATCTGAGGATGGTGGGCGGCGAGCTTGCCGTCGCGTAGCACGGTCAGGCTGTCGCAAAGACGGAAGATCTCGTCGAGACGATGCGAGACGTAGAGAATGACCGTTCCCTGCGCCTTCAGCCTGTCGATGAGCGAAAACAGGATTTCGCTTTCGCGCGAGGAAAGCGAGGAGGTCGGCTCGTCGAGCGCAATCACCCGTGCATCGAGCATGACGGCCTTGGCGATCTCGACCATCTGCCGCGCACCGATCGAAAGCGAGGCGACCTTGGCCGACGAATCGACATCGATGCCGATCTCTTCGAGCTTCGACCGCACCGTCTCGATCAGCGCCTTCGAATGGATGACGCCGCCCTTGGCCGGAAAGCGTCCGAGCCAGAGATTTTCGGCGACGGTCAACTCCGGAACGAGCTGCAGTTCCTGATGGATGACGATGACGCCGGCATGGAAGGCGTCGCGGACGGACGCGTATTTCTGCTCCTTGCCGTCGACGAGGATGTTGCCGGCATCGGCGGCCTGATCGCCTGACAGTACCCGGATCAGCGTCGATTTACCCGCGCCGTTTTCGCCCATCAGGCCGTGGACGGCGCCCTTCTCGACCGTGAAGGAAACATTCGCCAGCGCCTGCACGCCGGGATAACCCTTGGAGATATTGCTGAATTCGAGGAAAGCCATCATCGCTCCGTCGAGAAAGACCCGACGGCACGCTGAGCGGCCGCCGGACGATATCATCTTGGAAGGACGATCACTCGATGCCAAGATCCTTGCGGACCTTTTCGTAATCGTCGCGCAGTGCCAGGGAACCGGAGGTCAGCGTCAGCTTTGCCGGCTCCTTGTCGTTGGCAATCCAGTCGTACATGTTGAGCGCCGTCTCGTAGCCATGACGCTTCGGCGAGATGATGACGGTGCCGAAGAAGCCCGTCGGCGCCGGCTTCTTGAACTCGTTGATTGCCGACTCCGCGCCGCCAATGCCGACGCCGATGACGTTGGCCGCCGGAATGCCGACCGATTCGGAAGCACGGACGGCGCCGAGGACGGCTTCGTCGTTGAGGCCGAAGGCGACCCAGTATTTCACGTCGGCATGCTTGTTGAGAACGGTGGTCGCCGCGTTGAGCGCCGCTTCCGTATCCGTCTTCGCCTGTGGCGCATCATAGATGTTTTCGACCGGGAAGCCGGCGGACTTCAGCACCGACATCGCGCCTTCGACGCGGTCGACGGCCGTCGGCAGCTGGTCATAGGAGACCCGCACGGCGCCGACATTCTTCATGTCCCACCCGCGCTTTTTGATTTCGTCGACGATCGCCTGGCCGACGGTCTCGCCGATCTTGGTGGCTGAAATGCCCATATGTGGCACGTCTTCCAGCGGCTTGCCGTCGGCGCTGACGAGGCGGTCGTCGACCGTCATCAGCTTCAGCTGGTTGGCTTCGGCCTTGGCGACGATGCCGGGGCCGAGCTTGACGTCGGGCGTGCAGATGATGAAGCCCTGCGCACCCTGGGCGCCGAGATTATCGATCGCCGACTGGACCTTCTCGCCGTCTTCGGCGCCGATCTTAACGACGGTGAAGCCTTTTTCCTTGGCGGCTTGGTCGGCGAATTTCCATTCGTCCTGGAACCAAGGCTCCTCGGGCTGCTTGACGATGAACCCTATCTTGACGTCCGCGGAAAATGCCGAGCCGGCTGCCAGAATGGCGAAAGTGCCAGCCAAAATGGCTGCTTTGAACAAGCGCATGTCTCTCTCCCTAACTCTCAAAAACCGAGCCGCTGCCTCCCAGGCAACGTCCACTGAATTATGACAAATCATCATACCAGTCAATTGCCAATGTATGATGATTGGAATAATAGGATTATTGACGGAGTGCCGGGAGGAAGCGTCGCAAAGCGGATCGAATTCGGATAATCAGGTTTGGTTGCCTAGCACGCGAGACAGAGCGGAGAGGTGAGTTGGAAACAATCGAGCGACAGAGCGGGGCCGAAAGCCGCCGCATCGAGCGCCGCCCGCGCGTACGCCGGAACGTCACGGCGGCGATCGCTCAGGATATCTGTGCGGACCGCTATCCCGCGAGCTCGCCGCTGCCCCGCGAGAACGATCTCTGCGAGCTCTACGGCGTCAGCCGCACCGTCATTCGCGAATCGCTGAAAGTGCTGGAATCCAAAGGCCTTGTCCGCGGCAAGCCGCGCATCGGAACCACCGTCTGCGACAAGGACGACTGGAATATCCTGGACGCCGACGTGCTTGAATGGATGGGTCCCTATATCAAGGATTTCGACCTGCTCGGCTGCATTCTCGAAGCCCGCCGCACCATCGAGCCGGCAGCCGCCGAATATGCCGCCGAGCGCGCCAGCGCCCAGGAGATCGCCGATCTCGACAATGCCTGGCGGCAGATGCGCGACAGCGCCCGCGACCCGGAAAGCTTCACCGATGCCGATGTCATGTTCCACACGGTGCTGCTCACCGCCAGCCACAACCAGGTCTTCCGCCGCCTGTCGAGCGCCATTCACGCGGCGCTGAAATATGCCTTGCATGCCTCCAATATCGGCGTCGAGAATCGCGAGGATGCGGTGCTCGTTCACGGCCAGCTGGTCGAGGCCCTGCGCATGCGCGACAAGGCGGGCGCCCGCGAATGCGCCAACCGCATGCTTGATCTTGCGGTGCGCGATCTTGCCGCCGCCGAAAAAGCGATCGGCAGAACGAAATGAACTATCACGACAAATCTGCGGACGCGCCGCCGATCGCAAACCCGGGAAGAGACTGAAAGAGCAGCGATGAAGATCACCAAACTCACCACCTATATCGTTCCCCCGCGCTGGCTGTTTTTGAAGGTCGAGACCGACGAGGGCATTATCGGCTGGGGCGAACCGGTCGTCGAAGGCCGTGCGCTCACCGTTCAGGCCGCCGTCCATGAGCTGGAAGACTACCTGATCGGCAAGGATCCTTTCCTGATCGAAGACCACTGGACCGTGATGTATCGTGGCGGCTTCTATCGCGGCGGCGCCGTCCACATGAGCGCGATCTCGGGCATCGACCAGGCGCTGTGGGATATCAAGGGCAAAGCGCTCGGCCAGCCGATCCATTCTCTGCTCGGCGGCCAGCTCCGTGATCGCATCAAGGTCTATTCCTGGATCGGCGGCGATCGGCCCGCGGATGTCGCCAACAATGCCAAGGAAGTGGTTGCCCGCGGCTTCAAGGCGATCAAGCTCAATGGCTGCGAGGAAATGCAGATCGTTGACACCAATGAGAAGGTGGAAAAGGCGGTCGAGACCATCGCCATCATCCGCGAGGCGATCGGCCCACATATTGGCATCGGCGTCGATTTCCACGGCCGCGTGCACAAGCCGATGGCCAAGGTTCTCGCCAAGGAGCTCGATCCCTACAAGCTGATGTTCATCGAAGAGCCGGTGCTGTCCGAAAACAAGGAAGCGCTACGCGATATCGTCAATCATACCTCGACGCCGATTGCACTCGGTGAACGCCTCTTTTCGCGCTGGGACTTCAAGCAGGTCCTTTCGGACGGCTACGTCGACATCATCCAGCCGGATCTCTCCCATGCCGGCGGCATCACGGAATGCCGCAAGATCGCGGCGATGGCCGAAGCCTATGACGTGGCGCTGGCACCGCATTGCCCGCTGGGTCCGATCGCGCTTGCCGCCTGCCTGCAGGTCGATGCCGTCAGCTACAACGCCTTCATCCAGGAACAGAGCCTCGGCATCCATTACAACAAGGGCAACGACATCCTCGACTACATCTCCAACAAGGAGGTGTTCCAATATGCCGATGGTTTCGTCTCGATCCCGCAGGGTCCAGGGCTCGGCATTGAGGTGGACGAGGCCTATGTCATCGAGCGCGCCAAAGAGGGCCACCGCTGGCGCAACCCGATCTGGCGGCATGCCGACGGCAGCTTCGCCGAATGGTGAGAGCGCATAACCCCGAAAATCGAAGCCGATTTTTCGGAAAGGATTGTGCGCAATTCAAAGTGATAGGGCCGCGCAAGCGGCCCTTTTCATTCACCGTGTAGGATATCGGGGGTCTCGTCCGTCATAGTGGAACTCAAGAGGAGATTTCAGGATGGCCAAAGCAATCGCGATCATCGTCGCCCGCATCATCTTCAGCTTCGTCTTCTTCATGGCCGCCGGCTTCAAGTTCGCCGATATCGGCGCAACAGCGGGCTATATCACCGCTGCCGGCTTTCCGATGGCGACATTCCTTACCTGGATCGCCGCCTTCTTCGAGATCGCGCTGGCGCTCGCTTTCATATCAGGGGCCTTCTTCACCGAGGCCAGCCTGCTCGCAGCCGTCTATGTGATCTTCCTCGCTTTTGCCTTCCACGGTCCGTCCCATTGGCAGCAGAACCAGGCCGAGTTCGGCTTCTTCGTCGATCACTTTACCTTCCTCGCCGGTCTGCTCTTTGCCGCCGTCCACGGGCCGGAGAGATGGGCGTTGCAACACCGCCTGCTCAGGAGGCTCTAACGATCCGCTCTCCTTTCGGAACCAACAGCCCGTTTCGAACATTGGCTTAGCGGCAAAACGGCAAGGAGAGCCTGCCCATGGAGCTGAAGGGAAAGATCGCACTGGTAACAGGCGCAGGTTCCGGCATCGGCAAAGCGGCCGCGTTGCGCCTCGCCGCCGAAGGTGCAAAGGTCGCAGCATTGAGCCGCACCGCCGACGAGGTCGAAACGACCTGCGCCGAAATCAAGGCCGCCGGCGGCCAGTCGATCGCGTTGACCGCAGATACCAGCGACGAAGCTCAAATGCGGAACGCGGTCGCGCAACTGACCGACACCTTCGGCGGCCTCGACATCGTTGTCGCCAATGCTGGGATCAACGGCGTCTGGGCGCCGATCGACGATCTGAAACCGGAAGAATGGGACAAGACCATCGCCGTCAATCTGCGCGGCACCTACCTGACCCTGCATCTCACTGTTCCGCATTTGAAGCGTCGCGGCGGTTCGATCGTCGTCGTCTCGTCGATCAACGGCACCCGTACCTTCACCACGCCGGGCGCCACCGCCTATACCGCAACCAAGGCGGGCCAGGTCGCCATGGTCCAGCAGCTCGCCCTTGAACTCGGCCGACACGGCATCCGCGTCAATGCCGTCTGCCCTGGCGAGATCGAGACCAATATCAGCGCCAATACCGACAGCCGCCGCCGCGAGGAGACGGAGGTTCCGGTCATCTGGCCTGAGGGCGATATCCCGATTGCCGGCGGCAAGGCAGGCAAGAGCGAGGATGTCGCCGAAACAATCCTTTTCCTCGCCTCCGACCGCGCACGGCACATCACCGGTACGCCGATCTGGATCGACGGCGGCCAGGGCCTGTTGCGATAGCCCTTGCAGTCAAGAACTCAGCCGTTCAGCTGGGCACTGTCGAGGGTATACAGTTCCTGCGCCCGCTGCACGCCGCGCAACGCATAGCGTCCGACGCAGGCGAGGGCGGTACGCTGCTGCTCCGGAATCGCCGCGGCGAAATCGGAGGAGATCAACAGGTTGAGATCAACGGAACGACACATCGAGGCGATCCGGCTGACCTCGTTGACAGCAGGCCCGATGACGGTGAAGTCCAACCGATCCTGGCTCCCGATATTGCCGTAGAAGACATCACCGATATGCAGGCCGATATAGACGTCGGTCGTCGCCCGGCCGTCAGCCGCACGCGCGGCATTCAGCGTAGTGAGCTTTTCCCGCAGCAGCGATTCGGCGCTCAGCGCCGCACGACAGGTCTCCGCCGGCACCTCGCCCTTGAAGATGGCGAGCACACCGTCGCCGATCAGCTTCAGCACGTTGCCGCCGGACTCGTGGATCGCCGTGATCACCGCCTCGCTATAGTCGTTAAGCAGGGGGATGATCTCCTCCGGCGGCACGCTGTCGGAGATCTTCGTGTAGTTCAGCAGGTCGGAAAACCAGAGTGCCGCGGAAATCCGCTCCGATTTGCCGCGGCTGATCTTGCCTTCCATCACCTGGCGCGCGGCGTCCTCGCCGAGATAGACCTCAGCGATGGTGCGGGCGATACGCCCGAGCGCGATGCATTTGATCGCCAGCCCCAGCACCGGCACCAGCTTGCGCAGGATGGCGAGGTCGTGGTCGGAAAAGCCCTCAGAATGTTTCGTCGCGAAATGCGAGAAGAAACAATCCATCTCGCCGATCGTGCCGGCCTCGGAAAAACGATGCATCATCGCCACGAAATCCGTGTGACCGGCTTCAGCGATCGTATCGAGCATGGAGAAATCGATCGGATCGCCGAAGCCGAGACGCCGGCGTATCTCCCGCTCGTTGCGAGACCAAAGATGAAAGAAAGCCGAACGCTGCCAGTTCGACGCCGCCTCCCCCGAGATCGTCGGACCATATTCGAACTCGGTCTGGATTTCCTCGATGCTGTCCCAGCGGAAGGCGCGGCCCTCATGCACCGGATGCAGCGTATCCATCAGCGCCAGACCGCGGTCGAGCGGCAGGCCGGCATCCCGGCAAGCCGAGCAGAAACCGGTCATGAGTTCGGCCTCCGAAACGCCTTTCAGTCCCTGCTCCGTAATCCAGGCTGCAATCGTGCTGACGTCGCTGTAATCCATGTCGCTCACCTAAACTCGTGCCAAAGCTGTAGCGCGAATTCGACATCGAAGGAAAGCCAATTGGCTCAATCGGCCGCGGGCATATTGTAGGGCGTGACGATTTCGACTGATGAAAGCGAGGGCGTAACCGCGCGCGGCAAGGCAGTCGCCCGGCTGATGATCGCCCGGAAGGCCGAACGCGCATCGGTTCTGAGATCATGATGCAGCACGAAGCCGATCCGACGCGCCGCAAGCAGGGCGCGATTATCTGCATCGAGATCATGGGCGACGAAAACACGGACGGGGCGCTTGGCCGCGTCGAAGGCCGCAAGCACCGCCCGGTTGCCGCCGCCGATCGAATAGACGGCGTTAATGGCAGGATCTGCCGCAAGCGCTACCGCGGCAAGCGTTCCCGTCGCCGCATCGGTGCCGTGGCCCTCGCTGATCTCGGTAATGCCGATATCGGGATAGCGGGCGCGGATGACGCGGCGAAAGCCGATTTCGCGCTCCTCCTCGCCGCGAAACCGGCCGCTCGACAGCGTCACCAGCACCTTGCCACCATCACTGCCGAGGAATTCGCCGATCAGATAGGCGGCGGTCTCTCCCGCCGCCCGGTTGTCGGCGCCGGCATAGGCGATGCGGGCCGAATTCGGCAGGTCGGTCACCAGCGTCACGACAGGAATACCGGCCGCATCCGCCCGCGCGACGGCGGCCGCCACCTCGGCGACGTCAGGCGCCTTGAGCACGATGCCGTGCGTGCCGCGCAGCCGGATGCGATCGAGAAGCTGCACCAGCTCGGCCGGCTTCATCACCTCGGCAAAATGGAACCGGCAGCGGAAAACGCCTGGCAGGAAGGTCGCCATCTCGGCCTCGAAGGCTGCCCGCACCGCATCGCTGAAACGCTGCGGCGTCTCCATGACGATATCGATCGCCAGCATGCGGCCGCTGCCCATCGCCCCGGCCTGCTGCTTCTCAAGCTCCGCGATCGCCGCCTTCACCCGCATCTCGGTCTGCCGGCGCACACCCGGTCTGCCGTTCAGCACCCGGTCGACGGTCGCGGTGCTGAGCCCTGCCTGGAAGGCGATATCCTTGACGAGAAAGAGATGTGCCATATGACCGGCCTGATGGTTTTTTGATGGATTTCTGATCTATAACACCTGGCATCGCGGCGTATAGTGCCTCCATTGGAAAGAGGGAGGAGCCCGCCATGAAAACCGACAACCAGCAGAAACTGCGCGCTGACCGCGTCTGGCTGAGCGAAGACGCCTGCGATCTCGATGAGTTTCGCGCCCTTGCGGAAAAGACGACGGCACTTACCGATTACCCCTCGGCGTCTGCGGTCGAAAAAAACGTGCTGATCTATGACAGCCGCAAGGTGATGACGGCGGCCGCAACGCCAGAAGGCCGACGCGCCGTGCTGGCGGAAATCTGTGACGCCTTCGGCGAGGGTCCTGGTGTCGTCGTGTTCAAGCGCGCTTCCGAAGACACCGGCATCATCGACCGCGCCAGCACGATCTTCGATGCGATCATCGAGGAACAGCACCGCACCTCGACCGGGGGCGGCGATCACTTCGCCAAGCCCGGTGCCAACGACCGTATCTGGAACTCGCTGGAAAAACATTGCCTCGCCGATCCGACAAATTTCGCCGAATATTACGGCAACACCATCGTCGCTCTGGCCAGCGAAGCATGGCTCGGTCCGAGCTACCAGATGACGGCGCAGGTCAACCGCGTCAATCCGGGCGGTTCGGCGCAGTCGGCGCATCGCGACTACCATCTCGGCTTTCAGTCCTCAAAGGTAATCGAGCAGTTCCCGGCACATGTACATCGGCTCTCGCCGGTACTGACATTGCAGGGTGCGGTTGCCCATTGCGATATGCCGCTCGAAAGTGGCCCGACGCTCTTCCTGCCGTACAGCCAGACCTATGTACCGGGCTATCTCGCGCTGAAGCGGCAGGAGTTCCGGGACTATTTCGAGACCAACCATGTCCAGCTGCCACTCGAAAAGGGTGACGTCGTCTTCTTCAATCCCGCCCTCTTCCACGCCGCCGGCACCAACCGCTCGGCCGACATCAAACGTGTCGCCAACCTCCTGCAGGTCTCCTCCGCCTTCGGCCGGGCAATGGAAACCGTCAATCGCGAGAGGATGACCGCCAGGCTGTTTCCCGCCTTGAAGGCCTTGCAGGGCAGGCTCTCGCCTGACGAAATCGCCAACGCCGTCGCCGCCTGTGCCGAGGGCTACTCCTTCCCGACCAACCTCGACCGCGACCCGCCGCTCGGCGGACTGGCGCCGAAGACACAGGCGCAGCTGATGCATGAGGCGCTGAAGGAAGGCTGGAGCGATGCAGCCTTTACGGCAGCACTTGCCGAGCAGGCGGGCAAGAAGTTGAGCTAACTTGGAGGCTGGAGCCCCCTCATCCGCCCTACGGGCACCTTCTCCCCGAGGGGAGAAGGGAAATCGAGACGTTGCTGCGAATCTCTTCTCCCCAGCGGGGAGAAGGTGCCGGCAGGCGGATGAGGGGGCATCCGCACTGACATAAAAAACTTCCGCACCCGCGGGAGGCCATTCGTATGTCATCGCAAATGGAGGAACCACATGAGCACAGACCACGGCCGCCTCGACGGCAAGATCGCCATCGTCACCGGCGGCACGCAAGGGTTGGGCGCGACCATTGCCCGCCTCTTCGCCGAACGCGGCGCGGAAGGCATCATCATCTGCGGCCGCAATGAAACCAAGGGCAATGCGAAGGCGGCGGAGATTTCGGCTGCGACCGGCGCCAGGATCGTCTACGTCAAGGCCGACCTCGGCAAGGTCGAGGATGCACAGAATGTCGTGCGCGCCTGTGACGAGACCTTCGGCCGCGTCGACGCGCTGGTCAATGCCGCCGCCATCACCGATCGCGGCACCATCCTCGACACCAGCCCGGAGCTCTTCGACGCCATGTTCGCCGTCAATGTTCGCGCGCCGTTTTTCCTGATGCAGGAGGCGGTGAAGGTCATGCGCCGCGAAAAAATCGAGGGTACGGTCGTCAATATTGGCTCGATGTCAGCCAAAGCCGGCCAGCCCTTCATCGCCGCCTATTGCGCCTCCAAGGGCGCGCTGGAAACTTTGACAAAGAACACAGCCTACGCGCTCCTGCGCAACCGCATCCGCGTCAATGGTCTGAACATCGGCTGGATGGCCTCCGAGGGCGAAGACCGGATCCAGCGCGAATATCACGATGCCCCCGCCGACTGGCTGGAGAAGGCGGCGGCAAGCCAGCCCTTCGGCCGCCTCGTCGATCCGCACGAGGTGGCGCGCGCCTGCGCTTACCTATCGTCGTCCGAATCCGGCCTGATGAGCGGCTCGGTCATCTGCTTCGACCAGTCGATCTGGGGCGCTTACGACGGCTCGCCGCATCCAGAGGCCGCCCTTTGAAGAAACCGGAACCCGGCATTTCCATCGCCGGGCTCTGGCACCTCTCAGGAATTATCGCTAGGAAGAGGCGGCAGCATTCAGGGAGGAAACTGGCATGGGCGACAATCCGATTTATGAGATCCGCGACGAACGCTTCGGTGCAATGGTCATCGGCAGCGCCGGCCTCGAGGAGCTTTATTCCGGCTGCCGCTGGACGGAAGGCCCGGTCTGGTTTTCCGATCTGAACTGCCTTCTGTGGAGCGATATCCCGAATGAACGCATGATGCGCTGGACACCGGATGGGACCGTCTCCGTCTTCCGCTCGCCCTCCAACTACGTCAATGGCAACACCCGCGACCGGCAGGGACGGCTGGTCTCCTGCGAACATGGCGGCCGCCGTGTCACCCGCACCGAGACGGACGGCACCATCACCATTCTCGCCGACAGCTACCAAGGCAAGCGGCTGAACTCGCCGAACGACGTCGTCGTGCACTCCGACGGCGGGGTCTGGTTCACCGATCCGACCTACGGCATCCTGTCGGATTACGAGGGCCACAAGGCCGAGCCCGAGCAGCCCACGCGCAACGTCTACCGGATCGACCCGGCAAGCGGAGCGATCGACGCCGTCGTCGAGGATTTCATCCAGCCGAACGGCCTTGCCTTCTCGCCCGATGAGACGAAGCTTTATATTGCCGATTCAGGCTCCGCAAAACATGAAGTGCCGCGCCATATCCGCGTTTTCGACGTCACCGACGGCAGGGCGCTTGCCAACAGCCGCTATTTCTGCAGCCTCGATGTCGGCCATCCCGACGGTTTTCGTTTCGATGTCGCCGGCAATCTCTGGACGAGTGCCTCAGACGGTGTGCACTGCTTTTCGCCCGACGGCACCCTGCTCGGCAAGATCAGGGTGCCGCAGACGGTGTCCAACCTCACCTTCGGCGGCCTCAAGAAAAACCGGCTCTTCATCACCGCGACGCGTTCGGTCTATTCGATCTATATCAAGACGACCGGCGCGCAATATCCATAGATCAGACCTTCACCTTGTCGGGGCGGCCGTGCAGCGGCTCGGCGCGGTGCCAGTTCTCCAGGACGCGGCCATCGGTGTGTTTCTGCCGCGCCCAGCGGATGCCGTTCGAGATCACCTTATGCACGGTCTTGTCGTGATAGATCGGGTAGGTCTCGTGGCCGGGGCTGAAAAAGAAGATGCGCCCGCGGCCGCGCTGAAAGGTGCAGCCGCTGCGGAACACTTCGCCGCCGGAATACCAGGAAATGAACACCAGCTCGTCCGGCTGCGGAATATCGAAGGGCTCGCCATACATTTCCGAGGCATTGACCTCGAAATAGGGCGGCAGCCCCTCGGCGATCGGATGCGAGGGATTGACCACCCAGACGCGCTCCAGGTCGCCTTCCGGCGTCTCGCGCCAGGAAAGGTTGGCATTGGTCCCCATCAGCCGGCGGAAGAGCTTGGAATGATGGCCGGAATGCAGGACCAGCAGGCCCATGCCCTTCAGAACGCGCTGCTGCACGCGATCGATCAGCCCGTCGCTGACCTCCTCATGCGCCATATGCCCCCACCAGAGCAGCACGTCGGTATCATCGAGCATGCTGTCCGGCAGGCCTTCGTCAGGATCATCCAGCGTGCCGCGGCGGATTTCGAAATCCGGATGGGCGATGCCGGCGGCGATCGCTCCGTCGATACGATCAGGATAGATATCCTGAACTTCCTTGTGGACCTGCTCGTGGCGCCCTTCGTTCCAGATCGTGACCTTGATTGTCATGTCATTCCTCGATGTGTTTCAAGCGGTTGCCGAACGGATTACCCGGCCGGCGGAATCAAACAGATGGCAACCGGCGCGCTCGGCAGTCAGCGACACGCGATCGCCGGGGCGAATGGTCATGTCGCCTTCCGTGCGTACGACGATCGGCTGCTGCTGCGAACCGACTGTCAGATAGGTCTCCACCCCCAAACGCTCGACGATGACGACCTCGGCCGAAAAATCGCCCTGCCCTTGGGGTGCGAGCTTCAGATGTTCCGGCCGGATGCCGAGCTTCGCATCGCCCTGCTGCACGGCGCCATTGGCGTCTGAAAGGTCGATGGAAAGGCCGAGCGGGCTTTCCAGATGCACCTTGCCCGCATCCCGGCGCGTCGCCGTCATCGGCAGCACGTTCATCTTTGGCGAGCCGATGAAGGTTGCGACAAACTCGTTATTGGGCTGATGGTAGAGATCCATCGGCGCGCCCTGCTGAGCGACGACGCCCTTGTTCAGCACGACGATACGGTCCGCCATCGTCATCGCCTCCACCTGGTCGTGGGTGACGTAGACGACGGTCGCCTTCAGCTCGCGGTGCAGGCGCTGCAACTCGGCGCGCATCTGCACGCGTAACGCCGAATCGAGGTTCGACAGCGGCTCGTCGAACAGGATCAGCGCCGGTTTCTTGATGATGGCGCGGCCGATCGCCACGCGCTGGCGCTGGCCACCGGAAAGAGCGGCCGGGCGGCGGTCGAGATAGTCGGTGAGCTGCAGGATCTCGGCTACACCTTCCACCTGGCGGCGGATCTCCACCTCCGGCACCTTCTTCAGGCTGAGCGAGAAGCCGATGTTTTCGGCAACGCTCATATGCGGATAGAGCGCATAGGACTGGAACACCATAGCGATACCGCGCTTATCGGGCGGCACGTCGTTGATGCGCTTGCCGTTAAGGATGAGGTCGCCCTTGTCGATGCCTTCGAGGCCGGCGATCATCCGCAGCAGCGTGGACTTGCCGCAGCCGGACGGGCCGACGAAAACTGCGAACTCGCCGTCTTCCACGGTGATGTCGACGCCCTTGATGACCTCGAGCGCGCCGTAGAATTTGCGAACGTTTCTGAGATTGATCATCTGTTTCTCTTTCTTGATCTCAGCCCTTCACGCCGCCCGAGAATGTCTGGACGAGGAAGCGCCGCGCAAAACCGAAGGCGACGACGGCAGGCAGCAGATAGATGAATGCCAGCGCGGTCAGCAGGCCGTAATCGATCTCGTTGATGCGCAGGAAGGCGCGGAAAAGACCGAGCGGCAGTGTCTGCAGCTCCGGCGACGACAGGAAGATCAGCGGCAGCAGGAAATCGCCCCAGGCCGACATGAAGGCGAAAAGCCCGGCCGCAGCCAGCCCCGGCAGCGCCAGCGGGATCAGCACCCGGCGGATGCGCTGTATCAGTGTTGCCCCGTCCATCAGCGCCGCTTCCTCGTAGTCCTTCGGCAGCCCGTCGAAGAAGGTCTTCATGATCCAGAGCGCCAGCGGCAATTGCATCGTCGCAAGCACCAAGATCAGCCCCAGATAACCGTCGATGAAGCCGGTCCAGCGCATGATGTCGCGCGCATAGCTGCCGAAGATCGGCCTGAGCACTGCCGCTTCCGCATTGTTCAACGTCAGCAGAAACTTGTAGAGCGGCACGACGAGCGCCGTCGGCGGCAGCACCCGGATGAGCAGGATCGCGTAGAGGAAGGGCAGCTTCCACCAAGCGCGGGTGCGCGACAGCGCATAACCGCCGAGCCCGGAAAGCACCATGACGAGCAGCGTCGCGCTAGCGACCACGAAGAGCGAGTTGAACAGCCACTTCGCCCCGTCCTCCTTGGTGAAGACCCTGATATAGTTGGCGAAAGTCCACTGCTCCGGCCAATGCAGGAAAAGCTGGGCATTGCCGTCGAGCGAGGCAAGCAGCACCCAGAAGAACGGCACCGCGCAGAAGATCGAGATCAGCGACAGCGTCGCATAGGCAACGAGGTCGGAGCGACCCTTGTTTGCAGTTTCGCTCGGGGAAACGACGGCCATGTCAGACCTCCACCTTCATGGCTCGGACATAGGCAATACCTAATACCAGCGAGATGGCGAGCGCGACGACGGCGACCGCAGCACCATAGCCCAGCTGGAACGACGTAAAGGACTGGTTGTAGATATAGATGCTGACGACCTCGGTTGCTCCGCCTGGTCCGCCGCGCGTCAGCGCATAGACGAGGCCGAAAACGGCGATGGTTGAGACGGCCGAGATCAGCATATAGAGCAGGATCGTCGGCATCATCAGCGGCAGGGTGATGCGGCGGAACATCTGCGATGGAGTGGCGCCGTCCATGCGGGCCGCCTCGTAGATCTCCGCCGGAATGGTACTGAGGCCGGCCGTCAACAGGATCATCGCCGTGGCGATGCCGCGCCAGGTGTTGACGACGATGATCATCGACAGCGGGAAGACCTGCAGCCAGTCGGCCGGCGTGATGCCGAAGAAGCTGACGATGCGGCTGAGTGTGGCATTGTCGCCGCCCGCCAGCATCGAGATCCACATGAAACCGGCGACGACTTCAGGGGCCGCGTTCGGCAACAGGATGATCGACGAGAACACCCGCCGAAAGCGGATCGGCCGGCGCAGCGCAATTGCCGAGATCAGGCCGAGCACGAACTGGCCGATCACCGCCGAACCGATGACGAAGACGAAGGTGACGAACAGCGAATTCCAGAACTTCGCGTCGTTGAAAAGCCGCGTGTAATTCCTGAATCCGACGAAACGGGGCCGAAGGGCTGCGGCCCCGGTCAGCGCCTCATTGGTGAAGCTCAGATAGATGGAATAGAGGGCCGGGTAGATGACGAAGGCCAGAAGCAGCACCAGCGAGGGCAACAGGATCAGCAGCCATTGCCGCTCGGCGCGCTTTTCATGAGAGTTTCGGGCCATGGAAGCTCACAAACCTTATCGATGGAACCGGCTTATCGAATGAAAGCGGGAAGACGCGGGCGTTGGCGCCGCGTCTTCCGTCGTGGCGGAAGACAGGGTGCCGGAGCTTACTTGACCATGTCGTCGCCGAGCGTTTCCTTGACGTAGTCGACAAGGATCTTTTGGGCGCCGGCGGCATCGGTTTCCTTGCGCAGCAGCGCTTCGGTGGCGCGCGCCACACCTTCCGAGACCGTACCGAAACCGGAGGCCTGTTTCAGGAACACGCCATTTCCTGCCGCGGCATGGATCGGAACCAGTTCCGTCAGCTTCTGAAACTCGGCATTGTCAGCCGCATCCTTGCTGGCCGGGATGTTGCCGATGCGGGCGGCGTAGGAAACCTGCGTCTCGATCGAGCCGATCTCCATCAGCGCCTTGATCGCCAGTTCCGTATTGGCCGACTTGGAATTGACCGCCCACGGCGCAGCAAGATTGGCAAGCACATACTGGCCGCTGGTCTGGCCGGGAACAGTCCAGGTGCCGACCACCTTCGTCACGTCAGGGATCGGGTTTTTGCTTTCGCGACCCCAGTCGAAAATATAGCACCAGGAGCCGCAGGTGGTCGCGGCGAGCTTGCCGGCCGGGAACATCTGATACTTCGGCACGACCCAGGGCTCGGGTCCGAGCAGCGGCTGCGTCGGCATCAGATCCTTGTCGATCAGTTCCTTGTAGACGTTGAAGACATCCTTGATGCCTTCGCCATTCAGATCGAGCTTGCCGTCGGCATCGACCAGCTGCGGCGTCTTGGAACCGACGAGCAGATGCTGGAAACCTTCGTCGAAGGCGCCGCTTCCCCAGGAGACTCCGGCCGGGAAGAGCAAGCCGTAGGCGCCGGTCTTCTGCTTGATTTCGGCCGCGCGGTCGAGAAGCTCCTGCCAGGTCTTCGGCTGTTCGGTGGAGATACCGGCCTTTTCGAGAACGTCCTTGCGGTAATAGATTTCCTGGATACCGAGCATGAACGGCATCACATAGGTTTCACCATCCGGGCTGACGGCAAGCTCCTTGGCGACGTCATAGAGGTTGGCGTAGCCGTCCCAGGCCTTGAACTCCTTGGTAACAGGCGCGAGGTAACCGGCTTCCACCATGTCGGCGACGGCAGCCGTCGTCGGGATGGAGAATAGGTCGGGCGCGTTGCCGGCGCCGAGCTCGGTCAGGAGCTTGGTAAGATAATCCTTGTCGGGTGCCGGATATTCGATGACCTCGACGGTGACGCCATATTTCTTTTCGATCCGCTCGACCGTCGACTTCATCGCATCGATGCCGGCCTGACCGTGATTTGCAATTCGGATTGTTTCAGCCTGCGCCAGCGTCGAAACCGCGCTCAGCAGAACGGCGCACAGGCCGCCAAGAACCATCTTCTTCAATGGAAGTCCTCCCTTTTTAGAGACACGGCGCCCTCCAGCACCGGTTGCGAAAATGTACACGTATTCCAAATACTGACAAGATGGTTTTTGAAAAGATTCGAATGCGAGTTTTAATATACTGATATTACTGACATATTTAGATATTGCCATCACTATACCGTTTGTGTAATCGTGTGCACAATGCATTCAGGGAGGAATTTTCATGACTAGGAAATTACGCCTCGGCGTCATCGGCGCCGGCTTGAAGGCGGCGGAATATGCCGAGAGCTGGGTCAAGATGCCGGAGATCGAATTTGCTGCACTCGCCGACACCACGGCGGCTTCGCGCCAGCGCCTGATCGACGTCTGCCTCGCCGCTGGCGCACCAGAACCGAAGAGCTTCGAGGATTATCGCCAGATGCTTGCCGAATGCCGGGGCGAACTCGACATCGTCTACGTCTCCACCCCGCATGCCTTCCATGCCGAGCAGGCAACCGCCGTCGCCGAGGCCGGCCTCGACCTCTTCCTGGAAAAGCCGATGGTGACGACAGTCACTGAAGCCGAGAGGCTGATCGCCGCGCAGAAAAAGAGTGGCGTCACCATCGTCACCGCCTTTCAGGGCGGCCTGTCGCCGCTGGTGCTCGACACGCGCCGGCGGGCTCTCACCGGCGAATTCGGCGAGCTGATCGCCATTTCGGGCATGATCTGGGAAAGCTGGTCGTCCAACTACGACGGCCACTGGAAGCAGCAGCCTGACATCTCCGGCGGCGGCTTCATGTTCGATACCGGCGCCCACATGATGAACACCGTCTGCCTACTCGCCAATTCGGATTTCGACAGCGTGTCGGCCTACATGAACAACCATGGCAGACGGGTCGATATCGCCACCGCCGTCTCCGCGCGGCTGAAAAACGGTGCGCTGGCGACACTGACGGCCGCCGGCGAAGGCCCTCCGGGCTGCGCCTCCTACATCACCTTCTTCTATTCGAAGGCGATCGTGCGCATCGACGCCTGGGGTGGCTGGCGCGAGATCAGTATCGGGCGGACCGCCGAGCCGCGCGAGGAAGCCGAGATTCTCGGCAACCCGATGAAGAATTTCCTCGCCATTCGCGAGGGAAAGATGGAAAACTCCGGCTCCGTTGAAATGGGCCTCAGATTCGCTAGGCTATGGGATGCAATCAAGGAATCGGCAGCGGCCGACGGCGCTTCCGTCAGGATCGTCGCCCAATAGGCGCTGAAGATGAGCGGTATGAGCAGACGGCGGATCACCTCGAAGGAACTGGCGAAACTCGCCGGCGTCTCCTCCGCCACCATTTCCCGCGCCTTCTCGCCGGATTCGCGCATTGGCAGCGCCACGCGCGACCGCATCCTCGCCGTCGCGCGTGAACATGGCTACCAGCCGAACGCGATCGCCCGCTCGCTGAACAACCAGCGTTCGCGGCTCGTCGCCCTGGTCGTCAATGCGATCGGCAACCCTTGCGAGGCCGAGGAGCAGCAGCTTCTCGTCCACCGCCTGCAGGCGAGACAATTGCTGCCGATCATCCTCTGCTGCGCCGATCATTCCGACCGGCTGCAGCTGATGCGCCTTGCCTCGACTTATCAGGTCGATCACGTCGTCGTCTTCTCCGACATGGTGTCGATGCAGGATGCCGTCGATATCTTCCATACGACGAAGCCGATCATCGTCTCCTTCGAGCCGCTCGAAAACGAAAACGTCTCCAGCATTCGCATCGACGGCGCTGAGGCCGCCGACGAGATCATCGACAAGATCGTCCGCGACGGCAAAAAGCGTTTCGCCTACCTCTCCGGCACCAATTCAAGCTGGATCGACAAGCTCAGGCGAAAATGGTTCGCCGATGCGCTGGCCAAGCGCGGCCTTGCCTTCGAGGTCCAGGCCTTCGGTGACTACTCCTATGATTCCGGCTTCAAGGAAGCCGTGCTCCTGCTGCACAGGGATAAGGTCGACGCCATCATCTGCGGCAACGATGTCATGGCGATCGGTGCGCGCGATGCAGCCCGCCGGGTGCTCGGCAAGAACACGCCTGATGATATCGCCATCGTCGGCCAGGACGGCATTGCCATGGCCGCCTGGGATTGCAACGACCTGACCACGCTGAGCCTCGACCACGTCGCCTTCATCGATGCCGTCGTCGAATTGATCGAACGGCATGACGCCGAGATCGAAGGTCCGCACAGCATCACGCTCACCTGCACCGCCCGCTGGGGCTCGACCGCCTGAAGCATGTTGCCTGGAATTGTACAGCGGTTGCGGGGTGACGACATGCATGAAAAAAGCTAAAGCGCGTCGCATGAATCGAATTCGCTGTGACGTACTTTAGCTGCTCGCTCATCCATTGCGTCCAGGAGGAATACCGATGACCAGATTTTCACGCGCCGAGAGGCGCCGCAATGTCCCTGATGCCGTAACCTGGAGAGCCTGAAATGCGTTCCGTCGTTTCTTTCAACGAAGGCTGGAGTTTCCATGAGGGCTTCGGCCAGCGTTTGCTCGAAGCTTTTGATGCTGCTAGGTCGGTCAGCCTGCCGCATACCGCCGTCGAACTGCCCTTCAGCTATTTCGACGAGACCAGCTATCAGCGCGCCTTCACCTATCAGAAGGTGTTGCGCTGGCTGCCGGAATTCGAGGGCCGCGAGGTTTCGCTCGTCTTCGATGCCGCCATGGCCGACAGCGTCGTCTATCTGAACGGCGAAGAAATCATTGCCCATAAGGACGGCTACACGCCCTTCGAGGCCCGCCTCACCGGCAAGCTCGTCAAGGGCGAGAACCTCGTCACCGTCAAGATCGACGGCAGCGAGAACCCTGACATTCCGCCTTTCGGCGGCCGCATCGATTATCTGACCTATGCCGGCATCTACCGCGACGTCTGGCTGAAGGTCACCGACCCGGTCTCGATCCGCAATCTCAAGATCGAAACCACCGACGTTCTGCGCCCGGAGAAATCGGCGACCATCCGCGTCGACATCGCCAATCCCGAGGGCCGCAGCTTCTCGGCGACCGTCACCGCCACGCTGAAACAGGCCGATGGCACGGTGGTCGCCACTGCCGCGACCGAAACGATCGGCAGCCGCACCACGCTCTCCTTTGGCGGCCTCACCGGCATCGCCCTCTGGGACATCACCGATCCCACGCTCTATGACGTCACCGTCGAGCTCAGGACCGAACACGGCTCCGACCGTATTTCCACCCGGTTCGGCTTCCGCACCGCCGAATTCACGCCGGAAGGTTTCCTCCTGAACGGCAAGCCATTGAAGCTGCGCGGCCTCAATCGCCACCAGGCCTTCCCCTATGTCGGTTATGCCGCCGGCCGCTCCGCCCAGGAGCGCGACGCCGACATCATGAAGACGGTGCTGAAGTGCAATATCGTCCGCACTTCGCATTATCCGCAGTCGAAATGGTTCCTCGATCGATGCGACGCGATCGGCCTGCTGGTTTTCGAGGAGATCCCCGGCTGGCAGCATATCGGCGACGCCGACTGGCAGCAGGAATCGATCGAGAACGTCCGCCGCATGATCGAGCGCGACTGGAACCATCCCTCGATCATCATCTGGGGCGTGCGCATCAACGAATCGCAGGATGATCACGATTTCTACGCCGAGACCAATCGCCTCGCCCGTGAACTCGACAGCACCCGCCAGACCGGCGGCGTGCGTTATCTCACCGAGAGCGAGCTACTCGAAGACGTCTACACGATGAACGACTTCATCCTCGGCAATGAAGAGCTGCCGGGCGCCAACCGCCCGCGCACAGCGCTACGCGCCCAGCAGGAAAATACCGGACTATCGCACAAGGTGCCGTACCTCATCACCGAGTTCAACGGCCACATGCACCCGACGAAGATCTATGACCAGGAGCAGCGCCAGGCCGAGCATGTGCGCCGGCACCTGGAAGTGCTGAATGCCGCCTATGGCGATCCCCATATCTCCGGCGCCATCGGCTGGTGCATGTTCGATTACAACACCCACAACGATTTCGGCTCCGGCGACCGCATCTGCTATCACGGCGTGATGGACATGTTCCGCGAGCCGAAATTCGCGGCCTATGCCTATATCAGCCAGTGCGACCCTTCCGAGGAGATCGTCATGAAGCCGGTGACCTTCTGGGCGCGCGGCGAACGCAATATCGGCGGCGTGCTGCCGCTGATCATCCTGACCAACTGCGACGAGGTGGAGCTGCAATATGGCTCGCTTAGCAAACGCATCGGTCCGGACCGCGAGAACTACCCGCATCTGCCGCATCCGCCGGTCGTGCTCGACCATCGGCACTTTACCGCCGATGAGCTTGGCACCTGGGGTCTCGAATGGATCGACGGCACCTTCACCGGTTATATCGGCGGCGAGCCGGTGGCCAGCCTGACGCTGGTGGCCGATCCGTTGCCGACGACGCTGGAAGTGGTTGCCGATAGCCCCACGCTGAAAGCCCGCGAACGCGACAGCACACGCGTCATCATCCGCGCCCTCGACCAGCGCGGCCAGCGCCTGCCCTTCATGAACGATAGCATTTCGCTGAAGGTTCACGGCCCGGCAAGGATCGTCGGCCCGACCAATGTGCCACTCCAGGGCGGCACCGCCGGTTTCTGGCTGGAGGCCACGGGGTTTACTGGCGAAATCACCGTCGAAGCGATCTCCTCGCGGTTCGCGCCGGTGACGCTCGGCGTGACGGCAGGCTAGCGCATAGTCTCCCGAAAATCGAAATCGATTTTCGGAATTATGCGCAAGCTCAAAGTCTTAGAGCGTCCTTAGCGCGTCTTTCGAGACGCACGGCGCTCTAATGGCCCTCACCCGATCCGCGCCTGTGTTTCGGGATCGAAGAACACGGCCTTGTCGAGATTGAAGGCCAGGCGAGTGTTTTGTCCTGGGGCGATGCCGGTATCGGCGCGCAGGCGGGCGACGACGGATTTGCCGCCGAGCTTGGTGACGGCGAAGGTATCGGAGCCGGCCGGCTCCACCACCTCGATCAGGCAATCGCCCTCGGTCAGCGAGCGCGCCTTGCGGTCGGCGCCATCGGGATCTGTCAAGGCCTCCGGGCGGATGCCGAAGATCACCTGTCTGCCGGTATAGGCGGCCAGGCCATTGTTGCCTGATATGACCGGCAATCTCAGCGGGGCGGCATTCGGCCGCTCCAGCGAGACTTCGAGGCCGCCGGCGCCGTTTTCGACGGTGGCGTTGAGCAGGTTCATCGCCGGCGATCCCATGAAGTCGGCGACGAAGATGTTGGACGGGCTGTTATAGATCTCGGCCGGCGTGCCGAACTGCTGCAGCACGCCATCCTTCAGCACGGCGATCTTGGTCGCCAGCGTCATCGCCTCGATCTGGTCGTGGGTGACATAGACGAAGGTGGTGCCCATGCGCTGATGCAGCCGCTTGATCTCGGTGCGCATGTCGACGCGCAGCTTGGCGTCGAGATTGGAGAGCGGCTCGTCGAACAGGAAGACCTGCGGATTGCGCACCAGCGCCCGGCCCATGGCGACACGCTGGCGCTGGCCGCCGGACAGCTGGCTCGGCTTGCGGTCGAGCAGATGCCCGATCTGCAGCATGTCGGAGACCTGGGCGATCGCCCTAGCACGCTCCTCCTTGGGTACGCCGCGGATCTCCATGCCGAAGGCGATGTTGCCCGATACCGTCATGTTTGGATAGAGCGCATAGGACTGGAACACCATGGCGATGTCGCGCTTCGAAGGATGCAGGCCGCTGATATCGCGCCCGTCGATCCGGATATCGCCCGACGTGATCGTCTCCAGCCCGGCAATGGTGTTGAGCAGGGTGGACTTGCCGCAGCCGGAGGGGCCGACCAGCACGAGAAAGCCGCCCTTTTCGAGTTCGAGGTCGATCCCCTTGAGAATATCGACGGCGCCGAAGCGCTTTTTGAGACCGGAGATTTCGAGGAAGGCCATGGATTACCCTTTGACAGCGCCCGCCATCAGACCGCGCACGAAGTAGCGGCCGGCGAGGATATAGACGATGAGCGTCGGAACGGCGGCGATCATCGCCGCCGCCATGTTGACATTGTATTCGACGACGCCGGTCGAGGTGTTGACGACATTGTTCAACGCCACCGTCATCGGCATGGTGTCACCGGTGCCGGCATAGGCAGACNCATCGCCGCCGCCATGTTGACATTGTATTCGACGACGCCGGTCGAGGTGTTGACGACATTGTTCAACGCCACCGTCATCGGCATGGTGTCACCGGTGCCGGCATAGGCAGACGCAAACAGGAAGTCGTTCCAGATATTGGTGAACTGGTAGATCACCGTGACGACGATGATCGGCAGCGAGTTCGGCAGCATGATGCGGCGGAAGATCTGGAAGAAGCTGGCGCCATCGACCTGGGCGGCCCTGACAAGCTCGGTCGGAAAGGCCTCGTAGAAATTGCGGAAGAACAGCGTCGTGAAGCCCAAGCCATAGACGACATGCACGAAGACCAGATTGACGGTCGGATTGCCGAAGCCGAAGTTGAAGCCCGTGGCATTCTGCAGCGTCATGCCGAAGCGGCCGAGACTGCCGAGGATCGTCGCCATCGGCAACAGCACCGACTGGAACGGGATGAAGCAGGCAAACAGCATCAGCCCGAACACCAGCGTATGGCCGGGAAAGCGCCATTTGGTCAGGACATAACCGTTCAGCGCCCCCATGATGGTGGAGATCGCGACGGCCGGCACCACCATCTTGATCGAGTTCCAGAAGTAGCCCTTGATGCCGGCGCAGGTCAGACCGACACAGGTCTCGCCCCAGGCCTTGATCCAGGGATCGAAGGTCGGCGCTTGCGGCAGCGCCAGCATGTTGCCGTTCTGGATCTCGTCCATGGTCTTGAACGAGGTCGTCAGCATGACGAAGAGCGGCAT
>NZ_MRDM01000029.1 GCF_002008165.1 Rhizobium laguerreae | reverse complement strand
ACTATCGCCCACATCCGGGTCCTGACACGACGCTTGGCAAGGTACGGATATCGTTGAAACCTTTTCGAGTCAGGCTCTTAGAAGTCATCATTCACCTGGGTAGAGGAGGGGCGAACAGACTTCGGAAGAAGAGCAAGTATCGCGTTGTTTGCCGATATCGCTGTTGCCAGCGTTGCATCATCGGCGTTGAACAGGCGTACGCCCACAATGGCGGCCACCTCGAAGAAGGCTCCGATGGCGCAGGCAGGGTCGCCTTTTTCGATGCGCTGCAACAGGCCGCGCGAAATACCGGCGCGGTCTGCCAGTTCCTGCGTCGTGAGTTTGCGCTCGATCCGAGCGCGCCTGATCAACTGGCTAAAAACTAGAAGGGCGTCCCGGCTGTAACGTGAGTAAGCGCGTGATATGGCATGATCACCATTGATCCATCAATAGACCATTAAAGTCCTTTGAGACCTATTTATAGACCATTATTTCCGAAGGTTATCCCGGTTATTGCGCGCAGTCACCGTTGCTGCCAGCCACTCATCGGTCCGAGGCAGCTGTCGAGCGTTGATTGTCACCGCTAGGCTCCCGTCCCGAGGGTATGAAGCCGTTGTTCTCATCCTGGTTCGGAGGATGGATAGCGAGCCGGACTAGGATGGCAACCGATCGGAATTGGACGAAGCGTCTGTCGAGCGATATCGACCTGCCCAAGGACGAGGAGCTCACTCCCATCAGAAAGAACGTCGCATGATCTCAATCAGCAGTATGCACCTGAACGCCGCGGCAGAGCAGTCCCCAGGTCTGGCTACGTTGGGCCTCCTGGGCGTGAGCTTGCGTCATCGGATCGTCGCCGTCGTCTGGTTCGGGACCGTCCGGCGGCGGAGTGTCCCCGGGATCTCGCTCGGGTTCAGGATTGCCGATCGGCGGCGCTGGCGGCGGAACTATAGGCTCGTTGGGTACGGACATGATTTCCTCCTCGCTAACCGGCAAAACTCGCGTGTCCTTCCGTTTATTCAAGAGGTGGTGCCGTGAAGAAATGCTTTTCGCGAGCAGAGAACTGATCGCCGCCGACGGTCTCGGGGCCTAACCGACTCTTTGATCAGGAAAGCAAGGGTACAAACGTCAAAAACGCCTGCACCCTTGCGGAGAGACGGACAAGACGATCCGATGACCCTGCAAGCAGCATGGTATCGGCCGTTCCATGCCGATGCTGGTGAAACATGGCGACGTAGCAGCGCTGGAGCTGGTCCTCTAGGCGATCGCGGTTGCTCTCGATGAAGCGGTATTTCTATGATGTCGGCGTTCCGGAATGACTCGGGGCGTTTGACTTCCTCGCGAACATGTCGGCGGCCTTGGTGGCTTCAGCATGGCGGGTAATAGGCTGGCGAGCGTTTACTGCCAACAGGTGCCCAAGCTGACGCTGGCGATGCTGAGGCGACCGCGGCGCCTTTATCTCCTTTTAGTTATGCGGCCTGCGAAACGGGCTTCGGCATGCTAGCGGAGGTCACGGAACGGTTCTTGCACGGTTACCAATATGTTTACCGTGGGGAGACATAATGTCATGAAATGGCACAGATCCGGAGAGTTTACTCCTCTGATGCTCGTTGTGAGTGGGCCGGAAAAGTACAAACTTGTCGCAACTCTTTGGGAGGCTGCCAATATGCTGACGGCTTGCTGGCCCATCGACGATGGAGAAGAGTATCTCACAGCGATCAGGGCGTGCCGGGATGCACTTCATGGGGACGTCTCGGCCGAGGACGCGCGAGAAGCGCTGATCCGTGCCGCCGACGAAGCTGGCATTCCGGTCATCACCGTCGTTCACTGAGCGTCGCTGCCGACTATGAAATGCTTTCACGGGCGCCTTCACGGAACGGCCCTCTCGTTTCTCCGCATTCGCAGATCCATGCCGCTGAACATCACTTTCAGGCCGCGCTCGGCCAGCGGTTCTTTCAGCCTCTCTTTGGTGACAGGTGCCGGCTTCCGTTCCTATGCACTGGCGTGCGCCTCCGGCGTGTCGATGCCGGGAACACCCTCCCCAGAAACCGCATATTCCGCCCGTCGCAGTTTACCGTGTCGCCGTCGCCGACCGTCAAAGATGCGCAGATGAGCCTCCCAGCTATCGTTGAACGATATCTCCACGCTCGGCCGCCTCCAGCTTCCGCCTGAGTGCCTGTTCCTGCTCGCATGACTTGTGTGGGAAATGCTCGAAGCACCACCAGCGGATCGCCACAGCCGGAGAAGGACTGTTGCCCCAGCCGCCCCATTCCTCGCATTCCACTTCTTCGCAATAGTGGACATACATTTGCGGCGCTTCCATCAGCGGCCGCCTGTCGGTGTCGCTCATCTTTCCTCCTGGAGTTGCCAGCCCGCTTTCGGGACCGGCCACTCCTTCCTGGCCGCGCGGAAATCAGCCTCAGCTTCGGCTTTCTTCTTGGCTTCCGTGACGCCTATTGCCCAAACGGTGATGCGCATCCGTCCGGCTTTGAATACGAACCGCCGTTCAAGGGTGTTTTTGCCTGCCGAGTATCCGCCGCGAAAACATGCGCGGGCGACCGACAGGCTGATGCTCTCGCGGAAAGACTGCGGTTGCGACGACCACCAGTCCTTCAGAGCAGTTTCGAACGACACGGACTTTGGTTGGGAACGGTCAAGCATAGGCGTCAGCCCTGGTCTCTCGTTCAACGTCGCTGACCGGTGATCCGAGCCGCTTTCTCTCATGATTCATCCTGGGCATATCAGTCTCGATGGTAGCTCGGCCGCCAGCCGCGGGCCATGCCTCGGCTCATGGCGCCTTCGGTCAATGCCAACTGCCGGCGAAGGTGACGGATATCTTCCAGCAGGGTGTCTATAGCCGCGTGCGTATCGCCTCTGTGATAGGCAATCACCTTTGCACGCTCGTCGTCTTCCACGGCTTCGCCGATCGGCTGCTCTCGCATATCCGTGCTCTGTCTTTCGATTTTCAGAATGGCGGCTGCCGCGCCGATGTTCCTATTATGTTCGCGGCGTGGGCGGAGTCAATATCAATCTGGGTCAATTGCTCTTTTAGGCGCTGCTGATGTCATCGCGCGATGACAAAGCCGCCTTTCAAGCCTTCCAAGCCGCTGCTCGTGAGCCGGCGCGCCGATCCGCAGCCGGCCGCGCCGTCACCGAGATCCTGCGCTGTCCAATCTCCCTTGGACCTTATGCCCGCGCGCATCGAGCCGTGCCTTGCGCTGCTGAAGGCCAAGCCCAATACAACTTCTCCCTAACGACCGAAGCCGAGTAGCGTTTGCACCAACAGATCAAGCTGTGCCATCAACATCGCCGTCTTCGTCCAGTTCATGCACCGGCAGATACGTATTCTTCTCCATCCACTCCCGGACGATGAACCTGATCGTGTCGTTGCGCGTCATGCCGAACTCGCCGGCCAGGTCGCGCAAGGCCTCCTCGACATCATCCTCCATCGACACGGCGCCGGCATTGCGCAGCCGCAGCGCCGCGCGGCGAAGCAGGATCTGCAGATCGGCGCGTGAGATATCCGCGATCCGGTCGGCGGCGTCTTCGAGGAGGGTCGCTGTGTCGGGGGATGTCATGGGTTCACCTGCGCTCGGTCATGGGGGATGGCGCAGCGAAATTGATGCCCCGAACGGACAGTCCATCCAAGCTGCCGGCGGTCCATAGGCGCAGCCGCCGAGGAGAAAAGCCGCCGGAAAAAGCAAGTGAAGCGGGTCATCAGGTGCTACTCGTCAATCTCGTTGCCATCATCGTCGTACTCCGCCCCGCGATCAGAGTCCTCGACATAAGTCCGGCATCCCTCTTCAAAAGACGACGAATTGCCCGAACAATCGTCCTCGCTTTGAATGCTGTTCTCCTCCGCCCATTCATAGCCGGCCCTGTGACCCTCGCAGTTATCGACGCATGAATTCCCGCCGAAGCTCTGCGCGATGACCGGGGCTGCCAGCGTTGCCATCAGCAGAGCGCTCGCAAACAACGTCGCCATCACTCTGCGCACTACCAACCTCCCGGACGAGACATTGCGCTTCTGCCACCGCACCTGTTTCCCGCGGCATCGTACTGCCAATCGTACTGGCAGTTGCCTGGATAGCGTCTCGTTGGAGTATATGCACCGCCGCCGCAGTTGCCATTGGCGCATACCGCCGCCGCCGTCCCGACCAATGCAAGCCCCACGAGAACCGCGGCGGCCTGCCGTTGCTGGGCAACCATCTGCTCGCATTCCAACATGCTCATGCCGCGTCGGTTCACTTCCGCCACGAGCTGGAATTGAAACGCTGGATCCTGCGTTTCCAGAGCCGTCTTGCAAAGCGCGGCTTTGCTGACGGCCGATGGCTTGTTGTTGAATTCAACCGGCGTCGTTGTGCAGCTCGCCAAGGCGAACGACATCGCCACGACGCCGAAACGTCGAGCTAACAGATACATTTTCACGGATAACCCCTCAGTTGCCCGCTGCCAGCATCGCAGAATTCGGCACGACGTCAAATTGCATATTAATCTATCGTTAACGCAGCTTTAGGATGTGCGATGAAAGCCGCCATTGGCGTACTGCCCATCCTGTCTTACTGTTCACGCAAGCGCGGCGCCACCCGACGAAGCAAATCTGGAGATCCACTCGCGATATCGACGATCAGGTCGGCGTCGTCCGTCGGAAGGGCGCGATGCTGATGATGAGCCGGTTCGATAATCCGCATCGCGTGATCTTGATCTGCTTGGCTTTGGCGATCCGGCCGCCGAGCCGGCCCAGGCGCGTGGCGAACTTTTTCCGTCGGCTCTGTCGATTTTCGCCGTAGCCGATCGTCCTTGTCATGATGTGCTGGCACCACGGTCGTGGCTTCAGCACGTTCTCAGGCAACAGAAGGAGCTATTGTCATGGATAATCAGCATCTGGTCCCCGCCGCCGTGCTCGCGGCCAAGAACGGCGTCCGGTTTCCCAATGAGAGTGAGGAATATCGCATTGCCCGCGATGCGCTGCTCGCCGAAGAGATCGAATTGCGCCGGCATATCGAGCGCGTGGCAAGACAGCGCCGGGCGCTGCCGCCGGGCGGCGAAGTGACGAAAGACTACCGCTTCGAAGGCAGCGACGGGCCGATATCCTTCAGCGAACTCTTCGCCGACAAGGAGACGCTGATCGTCTACAGCTACATGTTCGGTCCGGAACGCGAGCGCCCATGCCCGATGTGCACCTCGCTGCTGTCGGCCTGGGACGGCGAGGTGCCCGACATCCAGCAGCGCGCAGCTTTGGCCGTCGTCGCGCTTTCGCCGATCGGCAGGCTGATCGCCTTCAAGAAGGAACGCGGCTGGCACCATTTGCCGCTCTATTCCGACACGACAGGCGATTACAGCCGCGACTATCACGCGATCGGCAGGGGCGGAGGCGATGACGCTGCCTTCAACGTCTTCACGCGCCGCGATGGCACCATCCGCCATTTCTGGAGCCAGGAGATGGGCGAGGTGACCGCCGATCCGGGCGAGGATCCGCGCGGCGCTCCCGACCTGATGCCGCTCTGGACCATCATCGATTCGACGCCAGAAGGCCGGGCACCGGACTGGTATCCAAAGCTGTCCTATTAAGGTCGGTCGCGGGGGCCCGCCGTCAGCCGGTGGAGCGGTTTCGGGAGGGCTCGGCCCACTCGATGTTGGTGACCGCGGCATCCGGCAACGGCGGCGGATCGATGTCGTAGACATAGCCGGAGATCATGTCGGCGGCGCGTTCCGTCGCCTTGATCTTCGCCTCGGTTTCCGCGACCGCCTTGGAGATCGCTTCGATGCGGGCGCGGAACATGTGGGCGAGCACATCGCGGCCGGATTGTTTTTCGAGCCGTTCCAGATGCAGGCCGATGCGCGAGGCGTGGCGCTCCAGCTCGCTCTTGCTGAAACGCGCCTTGCGCAGTTCTTCGGAAAGGCTGTCCTGCATGACGGCGACGGGATCGAAGCTTCCGGGTGCACGCTCGTCGAGCACCGCGTCGGTGACGAGTTTCTCGATCATCACGAGCGCCTGCAATTCGGCCGCATCGGCGAATTCGACGTCGTAGCCGGTATCGTCGTAGACCTTGCGCCGGACCGGATCGAGAAGCAGCCCATAGGCTTTCTGCAGATTGGCGAAGGCGTCCGAATCACCACCCGAATCGGGGTGGGCAACCTTCGCCAGGCGCCGATAGGCGGCCTTCAGCTGCGCCTCGTTCGCATCGCGTTCAACGCCTAGAATATCGTATGGATCCGTCACGCCTGCTCCCTTGCTCCCCGGCACGTTGCGGGCAGTCTAGGTCTTCTTCTGCATCAGAAGGGCGAAGTTTAGACCGAAACGAGGAATGACGTCCATGGCCCGAGATGGCGATGGTTTATGCACATTCTTCGCCAAATCATCGATTGCTTAACGTTTTCAAGTTGTTGTTCGAAAATCAGCCTGCGGTGATCGACCCGAGATAACATCTGGCTTCGCCATCGATTTCCAGCACGGTTGCAGTCGCGCCCTCGATCAGCAGCGCATCGCCGGCCGCAAGCGCGCCGGTCTCGCCGTCCAGCCGGAATGAGAGTGCGCCGTGATGGCAGAGCAACAGGCATGTCGAGGGCGAAAGCCGCACAGTCTTGCTGCCATCGACGTTGATCCGGATCAGCGTGTGGGCGAGCCCGTCACGGCGCGTCATCACGTTGAGATCGGTGATCGCTCCGTCCAAGAGCCTGGCTTCGACGGGGATATCCGCCGGGAAGGCCAGCGGATCGCTTGCCGTTGTCAGCAGCACCGGCGAACTGCCTGCCACATCAAGCACCATGCCGTTGCCATCAAGGATCGCCAGCGTGCGGTAGATGCCGGGAAAGATCGAGAATGGGCCGTCCTCCGCCACGGTCGCCATGCTGATGCGCCAGTCGAAGTCGTTGATCGAAGCGCTGGGTGGAGAGACGGCGACCTCCACCGTCTCTCCCTTGCCGTTTTTCCAGGGCATGCGTTTGTGATCGCCGGCGCGCAGGATCCTCACCGGGCTCAGTTCCCGAGAATGCCGGGCAGGCGCAGGCCCTTTTCCTTGGCGCAGTCGATGGCGATTTCGTAACCGGCATCGGCGTGGCGCATGACGCCGGTCGCCGGGTCGTTCCAGAGCACGCGCTCGAGGCGTCTTGCGGCATCGTCCGTGCCATCGGCGCAAATGACCATACCGGAATGCTGCGAGAATCCCATGCCGACGCCGCCACCGTGATGCAGCGACACCCAGGTGGCGCCCGATGCGGTGTTGAGCAGTGCGTTGAGCAACGGCCAGTCGGAGACGGCGTCGGAACCGTCCTTCATCGCTTCGGTCTCACGGTTCGGCGAGGCGACCGAGCCCGAATCGAGGTGGTCGCGGCCGATGACGATCGGGGCGGAGAGTTCGCCTGTTCTCACCATCTCGTTAAAGGCGAGGCCGAGCTTGTGGCGGTCGCCGAGACCTACCCAGCAGATGCGGGCCGGTAGGCCCTGAAAGGCGATGCGCTCCCTGGCCATGTCGAGCCAATGATGCAGGTGCTTGTTGTCAGGCAGCAATTCCTTCACCTTGGCATCGGTCTTGTAGATATCCTCCGGGTTGCCGGAAAGGGCGGCCCAGCGGAAGGGGCCGATGCCGCGGCAAAACAGCGGGCGGATATAGGCCGGCACGAAGCCCGGAAAGGAGAAAGCGTTTTCGAGGCCTTCGTCCTTGGCGACCTGGCGGATATTGTTGCCATAATCGAGGGTCGGCACGCCGGCATTCCAGAAGGCGATCATCGCTTCGACATGTTCGCGCATCGAGGCGCGCGCCGCTTTTTCCACAGCCTTCGGATCGCTTTCGCGCTTTGCCTTCCATTCGCCCATCGTCCAGCCCTTCGGCAGGTAGCCGTTGATCGGGTCGTGCGCTGAGGTCTGGTCGGTGACAATATCGGGGCGGATGCCGCGGCGGACCATCTCCGGCAGGATTTCGGCAGCATTGCCGAGCAGGCCGACGGATTTTGCCTCGCCGGCCTTGGTCCAGCGGTCGATCATCTCAAGCGCTTCATCCAGCGTCTCGGCCTTGGCGTCGACATAGCGGGTGCGCAGGCGGAAATCGATCGAATCGGGATTGCATTCGACGGCAAGGCAGCAGGCGCCGGCCATGACGGCGGCGAGCGGCTGGGCGCCGCCCATGCCGCCGAGCCCACCGGTCAGGATCCATTTGCCCTTGAGATTGCCGCCGTAATGCTGGCGGCCGGCCTCGACGAAGGTCTCGTAGGTGCCCTGCACGATGCCCTGGGTGCCGATATAGATCCACGAGCCGGCCGTCATCTGGCCGTACATCGCAAGGCCTTTCTTGTCCAGCTCGTTGAAGTGGTCCCAGGTCGCCCAATGCGGCACAAGATTGGAATTGGCGATCAGCACTCGCGGCGCGTCCTTGTGGGTGCGGAACACGCCGACCGGCTTGCCGGATTGCACGACCAGCGTTTCTTCTTCCGTCAGCGTCTTCAGCGTCGCGACGATACGGTCGAAATCCTCCCAGGTGCGGGCGGCGCGGCCGATGCCGCCATAGACGACGAGCTCGTTCGGATTTTCGGCGACCTCGGGGTCGAGATTGTTCATCAGCATGCGCAGCGGCGCTTCGGTCATCCAGCTCTTGGCATTGAGATCGCTGCCGCGGGGCGCGCGGATTTCGCGGATATTGTGGCGTGGATTGTTCATGGCGGTTCCCCTGTCGAGAGATCGTTATCGTTTCAGGCCTGGAGCAATCTGTTCGATGCGCACCAGAATGTTCTTGAGATGGACGCGGAGTCTGTCTGCCTTGGCGGCGTCGTAGGCAAAGGGCGGTGCCTCGGTCTCGAGATGCGTCGATTGGGCGAGCTCCATCTGGATCGCGTGCACACCAGTGTCGGGCCGGCCATAGTGCCGTGTCGTCCAGCCGCCCTTGAAGCGACCGTTGAGCACACTGTCGTAACCCTCAGTGGCTTCGACGACGGTGAGCGTTGCCTGCTCGATCGCGCTGTCGCAGGTCTTGCCCATGTCGGTGCCGATATTGAAATCCGGCAGCTTGCCTTCGAAGAGGAAGGGAATATGCGAGCGGATCGAGTGGCAGTCGTAGATGATCGCGATGCCATGGATTGCTCTCACGCGCTCGATCTCGGCGGCAAGTGCGGCATGATAGGGAGCATGGAAGTCGCGCAGCCGCATCACGATGTCGGTTTCGTCAGGTCCTTGCCCATCCTTCCAAATCGCCTTGCCGTCGAAATCCGTTTCCGGCACGAGGCCGGTGGTGTTCTGGCCGGGGTAGAGGCTGACGCCGGCCGGATCGCGGTTGGCGTCGATCACGTAGCGGTGGAAGGTGGCGCGCACGGTCGTGACGTTGTCGAGCAGGCCATCATAGAGCTCGTGGATGTGCCAGTCGGTGTCAGCCAGCATCCTGCCATTGTCGTTGAGCCGGTCGGCGATCTCAGCCGGCACCTTGGTGCCGGTATGGGGAAAGCCGAGGATGACGGGCGAGGTGCCCTGGCGAATTTCGCATGGGGAGGAGACTCTTTCCTTGATCATCATCTCAGCTCTCCAGAACCGGCAATATCCCAGATGAAACCGAGGCGTTCAGCGTGCCCGCCGCCACCAGTTCCGCGGCGGCGGCGAGGTCGTTTGCCATGTAACGATCGACGTCGAGGCTCGGAACTTTGGTGCGGATCGTGGCGATCGCCTTGCCGAGTTCCGGGCTTGTCGACAGCGGCGCGCGCAGCTCGACGCCTTGGGCGGCGGTCAGCGCCTCGATGCCGATGATGCCGAACAGGTTCTCGGTCATGGCAAGCAGGCGCCGGGCACCGTGGCAGGCCATGGAGACATGGTCTTCCTGGTTGGCCGATGTCGGTGTCGAATCGACCGAGGCCGGGTGCGACATCTGCTTGTTCTCCGACATCAGCGCCGCAGACGTCACCTCGGCGATCATCAGGCCGGAGTTCAAGCCCGGCTTCTTGGCGAGAAAGGCCGGCAGACCGTAGGAGAGGGTCGGATCGACGAGCAGCGCGATGCGGCGCTGCGAGATCGCGCCGATCTCGCAGACGGCGAGCGCGATCTGATCGGCGGCAAACGCGACGGGTTCGGCGTGGAAATTGCCGCCGGAGACGACGGAATTGTCCGAGAGCACCAGCGGATTGTCGGTGACCGCATTGGCCTCGATTTCAAGGGTGCGGGCGACCGAGCGCAGCAGATCGAGGCAGGCGCCGTCGACCTGCGGCTGGCAGCGGATGCAATAGGGATCCTGCACGCGTTCGTCGCCCTCGATGTGGCTTTGGCGAATGATGGAGTTTTCGAGCAGCGCGCGAAGTGCCGCCGCCGTGTCGATCTGGCCCTTATGGCCACGCAATGTGTGAATATCCGGATGGAAGGGCGCCGAAGAGCCCATGGCGGCATCGGTGGACATGGCGCCGGTGATGAGGGCCGCCTGTGCGGCACGATGGGCGCGGAAGAGGCCGGCAAGTGCCAGTGCCGTCGAGGTCTGGGTGCCGTTGATCAGCGCCAGGCCCTCCTTGGCGGCGAGCACCACCGGCTTCAGCCCGGCCTTTTCGAGGGCTTGCGCGCCCGGGAGGCGTTCGCCGGCGAAGAAAGCTTCGGCCTCGCCCATCATCACCGCCGCCATATGGGCAAGGGGCGCAAGATCGCCGGAGGCGCCGACGGAGCCTTTTTCCGGGATCAGCGGAATGACGCCCTTATCAAGCATGCCTTCGATCAGCCGCACCAGCTCCAGCCGCACGCCGGAAGCGCCGCGCCCGAGCGAGATCAGCTTCAGCGCCATGATCAGCCGCACGATATTGTCGGGCAGCGGCGCGCCGACGCCGCAGCAATGCGACAGAATGAGATTGCGCTGCAAGGTGGTCACATCGGCGCTGTCGATCTTGATCGAGGCGAGTTTGCCGAAGCCGGTATTGATGCCGTAGACTGGCGCATTGCCGGCGGCGATCTCGGCGATACGGGCAGCGGCCTTGGCGATGCCCGCATCGAAGGCGGGATCGAGCCTTGCCGGTGCGCCCGTCCAGTAGATGATTTCCAGATCCTTGAGCGAGACGGAGCCCGGGTGGAGCGTGATGGTCATCGGCCGTTCCTTTCGCCCTTGAAGACGCGTGTGTGAAGCGGATTGAAGCCGATGCGGTAGACGAGCTCGGCGAGGCTTTCGATATTCCAGATGGCGAGATCGGCGGATTTGCCGGGTTCGAGCGTTCCCGTCTTGTCGAGCAGGCCGAGCGCACGGGCGCCTTCGCGAGTGGCGCCGGCGATGCATTCCTCGACGGTGAGGCCGAAAAGTGTGGCCGACATGTTCATGGTGAGCAGCATCGAGGTGAGCGGCGAGGTGCCGGGATTGCAATCGGTGGCGATCGCAATCGGTACGCCCGCTTGGCGCAGCGCCTCGACCGGCGGCTTCCGCTTTTCATGGATGGCGTAGAAGGCGCCGGGCAGGAGCACGGCGACGGTGCCGGCTGCGGCCATCGCCGCAACGCCATCTTCGTCGAGATATTCGAGGTGATCGGCCGAAAGTGCGCCATAGGATGCGGCGAGCCTGGCGCCGCCGAGATTGGAGAGCTGCTCGGCATGCAGCTTGACCGGCAGGCCGAGCGCTTTGGCCTTGTCGAAGACGCGGGCGATCTCGGTCGTGGAAAAAGCGATGCCCTCGCAGAAGCCGTCGACGGCATCAGCAAGACCGAGGCCATGCATGTCGTCGAGGCCGGGCAGGACGACATCATCAAGATAATCACCATTGCGACCCTTATATTCCACGGGCGTCGCATGGGCGCCGAGATAGCTGGTGGCGACGCGGACCGGGCGGATATGGCCGAGCAGGCGGGCGCTCTGCAGCATCTTCACTTCACCGGTCCGGTTCAGCCCGTAGCCGGATTTGATCTCGATCGTGGTGACACCTTCGGCAAGCAGCGTGTCGAGCCGCGGCAGAGCCTGCGCGACAAGCTCCTCGACCGACAGCGCATTGGTCGCCTTCACCGAGGAAACGATGCCGCCGCCGGCGCGTGCGACCTCCTCATAAGTCGCGCCTGCCAGGCGCATTTCGAACTCGCGGGCGCGGTTGCCGCCGTGGACGATATGGGTGTGGCAGTCGACGAGACCGGGCGTTACCCACCGGCCCTCGAGATCGACGATTTCGGAATGTTCGATGGCCGATGCCGGCAGCTCGCTTTCAGCGCCGGCAAAGGCGATGCAGCCATTTTCGATCAGCAAGGCGCCCTTTTCGACGATACCGAGCCCCGATTTTGTCGGCGCGAGCGTGGCGAGCCGCGCATTGCGCCACAGCACTGGGCGGGTGTCGGCAGATGGGGCTTCCTCTGAAAAATTGTTCCCGGTCATCAGCTTTGCGCCTTTCCTTATGCCAAAACATGTATATACATAATCGAGAGGTGACAAGAGAAATTTTGTGCGCTTTTCTGGAAAAGAAAGATCGGCACGGCAAGAGGAGAGGGAAGGCGATGACCACACTTCACGCAGACACGGCGCTGACGCCGCAGGGCTGGCAGAAGGACGTGCGGCTGACGCTTGAGGCCGGGCGCATCGCGCGGGTCGAAATCGGCACCGCTCCCGAGCCCGGCGATGAACGCCACGCTCTCCTCGTTCCCGCCATGGCGAACCTGCACAGCCATGCCTTCCAGCGGGCGATGGCCGGTCTTGCGGAAGTGCGCGGCCCGGCAAATGACAGCTTCTGGAGCTGGCGCACTGTCATGTACAAGTTTGCCCTGGCGATGACGCCGGACCATGTCGAGGCGGTCGCCGCCAAGCTTTATGCAGAAATGCTGGAGGCAGGCTTTTCCCGTGTCGGCGAGTTTCACTATCTCCACCACGACAGGGATGGCAGCGCTTACGCCAATATCGCCGAGCTTGCCGAACGCATCGGCGCGGCAAGCGAAGAGACCGGCATCGGCCTGACGCTGCTGCCGGTCTTCTACGCTCATTCCGGCTTTGGCGGTGGCGCGCCCATCGACGGCCAACGGCGCTTCATCAATTCGCTCGAAAGCTTCGAAAGGCTGATGGAGGGGTGCCGGACGGTGACCGGCCGGCTCGACGGCGCCGAGCTTGGGTTGGCGCCGCACAGCCTGCGCGCCGCAACGCCGGAAGAGCTCACAAGGCTGGTGCCCATGGCGGGCGATGGTCCCATCCATATCCATGTCGCCGAGCAGGTGAAGGAGGTCGAGGACTGCATCGCCTGGTCCGGCGCGCGGCCGGTGCAATGGCTGCTCGATCATGCGCCGGTGGATGAGCGCTGGTGCCTGATCCACGCGACGCACATGACCGAGGACGAAACGCGGCGGATGGCGAAAAGCGGCGCGATCGCCGGCCTCTGCCCGATCACCGAAGCCAATCTCGGCGACGGCGCCTTTGCCGCGCCGCTTTTCCTCGAAGAGGGCGGGCGTTATGGCATCGGTTCGGATTCCAACGTGCTGATCTCCGTGCCGGAGGAACTGCGCCAGCTCGAATATTCGCAGCGCCTGGCGCTTCGCGCCCGCAACGTCGTCGCGGCACCTGGCGGTTCGACGGCGATTTCGCTGTTCAGCCAAGCGCTGGCCGGCGGCGGTGCCGCGCTGAAGGCACCAGCAGGTCTCGCCGAGGGGCATCATGCCGATATAGCTTCGCTCGATACGACGGCCGTTCCTTATCTCACGGGCGACCAGATCCTCGATCACTGGCTGTTTGCAGGCGGCGTTTCCGTCGATTGCGTCTGGGCGCGCGGCCGCAAGCAGGTGGAGGCCGGACGCCATCTCAGGCGCGATGCCATCGACCGGCGTTTCCTCGTGGCGATGGGTGAGTTGCTCGCCGTTTGAAAAAGAGCTTTTCCGGTCCAGGCATTCGAATTAGAGCAATTTCAGCAAGTGTGTAGCGGTTTGCGTCCGGAATTGCGTAAAAACAAAGAGATAGCGGGAGGCCAATCGGAACGTGGCGATGAACCAAAGCAGGGATCCCACCTTGCATCAGCGCATCCTCGGCGACATCGAGGGCCGTATCGTCTCGGGCGATTGGCCGCCGGGGCACCGCATTCCGTTCGAGGTCGATCTCGCCACGCAGTATGACTGCTCGCGCATGACGGTGAACAAGGTGCTGACCCAGCTTGCCAAGGCCGGCCTCATCGAGCGCCGCAAGAAGTCCGGCAGCTTCGTCACCCAGCCGCAGGCGCAATCGGCCATTCTCGAAATCCACGACATCAAGGCCGAGGTGCAGTCGCTGAACCTGCCCTATTCCTATGCGGTTTCGAAGAAGGTGAGCCGCAAGGCCAAGGCGGATGACAGCCGCCGGCTGGAACTGCCTGTGGCGTCCTCGGTCGTCGAGGTCGTCTGCATCCACAATGCCGGCATGCGCCCCTTCTGCCTGGAGGAGCGGCTGATTAGTCTTGCGACGGTTCCTGAAGCCGCCGATGCCGACTTCCTGACGACGGCACCGGGTCCCTGGCTGCTCAACCAGGTTCCGTGGAGCACGGCCGAACACCGGATCCATGCCGTCTCAGCTGGTGCCGAGCTGGCCGCGGCTCTCGATATACCACGCCATACCGCCTGCCTCGTCGTCGAACGCCGCACCTGGAGCAATGCCGGCCCGGTGACGCATGTGCGCTTCACCTATCCCGGTGATCGTCACGCGCTGGTGGCGCGTTTCACGCCGGCATCGCAATAAATCCCCCCTATGTTCCATATACAACATGGGCAGTTATCACTCCTCGAACATCTTACCGCTGCGCGCTTCGAGCCGGTAGCGGTGGCCGGGATAGACGAGGCGAGCTGTTGAGACCACCTGCTTTGCCGACCATGTGCGCCGGCGGATCGTCAGGCAGGGTTCGGTCTTCATGATGGTCAAGAGCTTGCATTCCCAGGCCTGCGGCATTGCCGCCTCGACGACGTGCTCGGATCCGCTGAGCGGGGCTGCGGCCGTCAGATAGGCGTTCGGCGTCAGCGAGGTGAAATCCTGGGCGAGATATTCCGGGGCCGCCTCCGGATGGACGAAGCGATCCTCGATCTGCACCGGAACACCGTCTTCGCTGTGGACGATCAGCGAGTGGAAAACCGCAGCACCAATTGCAAGTTCCAGCGCGTCGGCAATCTCGGGAGAGGCGGTTTCCTGGGCGAGAACGACGACGGCGGCCTCATGGACATGGCCGCGTTCGGCGATTTCCTCGGCGATGTTGCGGACTTCGAACAGTGCCGAATAGCCTTTGCGCTCGGCGACGAAGGAGCCGACGCCCTGGATGCGGATCAGTTCGCCTTCATTGGCGAGTTCGCGCAGCGCCCGGTTGGCGGTCATCTTGCTGACGCCGAGTTCGACGACCAGCTCGTTTTCCGAGGGCACGCGATATTTCGGCGGCCACTCGCCGCTATGGATGCGGTCGAGGATCACCTGCTTGACGCCGGCATAAAGCGGAGTGCTGTCATTTTCCGCCAGTTCGCGCTTCATTTCGCCGGGACGCTTCATTGCCTATTCCTTTTGCACGAATGGAATTCGCCACATAATTCAACTTTCCCACTTGCATATCACAAAATATCTCATATGGTACCATATACAACCTCCCAATCGGTCCTTTGAGAAAAATAGGACAAGAAAGGGCAAGCCGGCGAAGATCGGTCGTGGTGCCGCAAGGTCTGTTTCAACTCCAGAGGAGAATTCACAAATGAAATTCAGCGCAATCCTGCTTTGTGGCGTGGCGGCTTTTTCCGCCTTCGCCGCGCCTGCCTTTTCCAAGGACTGGACGAAGGCGACTATTACTCTCGAAGGCGCCTATGCGCCCTGGAACCTCACCAATGCCGACGGCACGCTCGGCGGCTTCGAGCCGGAACTCGCCAAGGTGCTGTGCGAACGCGCCAAGATCGAGTGCACGCTGGTTGCCTCCGACTGGGACGGCATGATTCCGGCGCTCAACGCCGGCAAGTTCGACGTTATCATGGATGCGCTATCGATTACCGAAGAGCGCAAGAAGATCATCGACTTCACCATTCCCTATGCCGCCACGCCCGCCGCCTTCGCCGCCGCCAAGGACAGCCCGCTGGCGAACGCCGCCGGCACCGGCGCCACGATTAAGATGACGCCCGGCCAGACCGGCGTGAAGGAGATCGACGCGCTGAAGGAAGTCTTCAAGGGCAAGACGATCGGCATCCAGGCGGCCACCGTCTACGCCAAGTTCGTCTATGACAATTTCGGCGACATCGCCGAGATCCGCGAATACAAGACCGGCGCCGATCGCGACCTCGACCTGCAGAACGGCCGTATCGACCTCGGCTTCGATGACGCCGTCTATTTCGCCAACGCGTTCAAGGCCGCCAACGACACGCTCGCCTTCACCGGCCCAGAAATCGCCGGCTCGATCTGGGGCGAGGGTGAAGGTCTCGGCCTGCGCAAGGCCGATACCGACCTGCGCGACAAGTTCAACGAGGCGATCAAGTCGACGCTTGCCGACGGCACGGTCAAGACCCTGTCGATGAAGTGGTTCAAGATGGACGTCAGCCCGCAGCAGTAGGCGTTTCGGCCTTTCGGCCGCAGACACGGGTCTCCGGCTTTATCGCCGGGGACTGCGTGTTATTGTCAATCCACAAAACACTGCCGCGGACGGGGAACGGACGATATGGCAAGTTTGGAACTGCTTGGCTTCGGCTCGACGGGATGGGGCGCGCTGCTCATTGCCGCCACCTTGATGACACTGGCCGTCACGGCAACGGCGCTGGCGATCGGCGCGGTGCTCGGCGCGATCGTCGCGGCGGCGAAACTCTCCGGCAATCTTATCCTCATCACGCTTGGCAACGTCTATACGACCGTGTTTCGTGGCGTGCCCGAACTGTTGATCATCTATCTCATCTATTTCGGCGGCTCCTCGGCCGTCACCGCGATCGGCAAGGCAATGGGTTACGAGGGCTTCCTCGGCTTGCCCTCCTTTATCGCAGGCGCGCTTGCCGTCGGCATCATCTCCGGCTCCTACCAGGCGGAGGTCTTCCGCGGCGCCTTCCTTGCCATCTCCAAGGGCGAGCTCGAAGCCGCCTCGGCGATCGGCATGCATCGTGGCATGCGCCTTCGCCGCATCATCATGCCGCAGGTGTTTCGCCTCGCCATTCCCGGCCTCGGTAACGTTTGGCAGCTCAGTCTCAAGGATTCGGCGCTGATCTCCGTCACCGGCCTTGCCGAGCTGATGCGAACCAGCCAGGTGGCGGCAGGCTCGACCCGGCAGTATTTCCTGTTCTTCATCGCTGGCGGCTGCCTCTATCTCATCCTGACCAGCCTTTCAGACCGCATCTTCAACGGGGCGGAGCGCCGCGCCAACCGTAGCATGCCGGCATCGGCCATGGGCCAGGCGTAAGGAGGCGACAATGGATTTTACCTTCATCGCCTCGACCCTGGTCACCCTGCTCAAGGCCGTACCGACGACGCTCATCCTGTTTTCGCTGTCGATCATCTCAGGCGGCTTGCTGGCGCTCGTCATCGTCTGGATGCGGACCAGTGGCAATCCGGTACTTTCGGGTTTCGCCAAAGGCTATATCTTCATCTTCCGCGGCTCGCCGCTGCTGATCCAGATGTTCCTGGTGTTCTACGGCCTCGGCCAGTTCGGCTTCATCCGTTATTCCTTCCTCTGGACGTTCCTGCGCGAGCCGATGGTCTGCGCCGTGCTGTCGCTGGCACTCTGCACCGCCGGTTACACGGCGGAGATCTTCCGCGGCGGCATTCGCGCCGTCTCCCCGAAAGAGATCGAAGCGGCGCGCTCGATCGGCATGTCCGGCTTCCTGCTGGTCCGCCGTATCCTGGCGCCGATCGCCTTCCGCCACGCGCTGCCGGCCTATTCCACCGAGATCGTGCTGATGATGAAGTCGACGGCGCTTGCAAGCCTCGTCACTGTCTGGGAGGTGACCGGCGTCGCCCAGCGGCTGATCTCGCAGACCTACCGCACGATGGAAGTCTTTCTCTGCGCGGCGATCATCTATCTCATCCTCAACTTCATCATCCTGCAGGGCATGGCTCTGCTCGAATATTCGCTCTCCCGACACCGCCGCGCGGCCCCGCAGGCGCTGAAGGCGTAGCAGTTTTGACCCGATTGGAGCAACCATGCCAGGCGTAACCCGACTATCGGTCCGCAATATCCGCAAGAGCTTCGGTACGCACGAGGTCTTGCGCGGCATTTCCCTCGATGCGGAAGACGGCGATGTGATTTCGCTGCTCGGCGCCTCCGGCTCCGGCAAGTCGACCTTTCTGCGCTGCATCAACATGCTCGAAACCGCCAGCGACGGCGAGATCTGGGTCGATGGCGAGGAGGTCCGCATGGTGCACAAGGGCGGGCGAAGCAAGCCGGCCAGCCAGAAGCAGGTGGACCATATCCGCTCCGAGCTCGGCATGGTGTTCCAGTCCTTCAATCTCTGGTCCCACATGACGATCCTGCAGAACGTCATCGAAGGTCCGATCCATGTGTTGAAGCGGCCGCGCGCCGATTGCATCGCCGAGGCCGAAGCGCTGCTCGAAAAGGTCGGCATCGCCGATAAACGCCACGCCTATCCGGCTCATCTTTCCGGCGGCCAGCAGCAGCGTGCCGCAATCGCCCGCGCGCTGGCGATGAAGCCGAAGGTGATGCTGTTCGACGAGCCGACTTCGGCGCTCGATCCAGAGCTTGTCGGCGAGGTGCTGCGCGTCATGCGCGCGCTTGCCGAGGAAGGCATGACCATGCTCGTCGTCACCCATGAGATGAGCTTTGCCCGCAACGTCTCGAACCGCGTCGTCTTCATGCGCGAGGGGCTGATCGAAAGCAGCGGCAAGCCGGACGAGATGTTCACCGGCGGCGCGACACCGGCTTTCCGCCAGTTCATCGGCCATTTCGGAAGCGGTCAATGACGATCACTATCGATACGGGGCTTACCTGGCGCGATGTCGCGCGCGTCGGGGCAGGGGAAGCGCTGGCGCTGTCGCCGGCCGCCTGGGGGCGGGTCGAGCAGGCAAGCCGCATCGTTGCGCGTATCGTCGAGACGGGCGTGCGCGCCTACGGCGTCAATACCGGCGTCGGGGCGCTGGCGGATACCGTCGTCGATCGGGCCTCGCAGAGCCTGTTGTCACGCAGCATCGTGCTCAGCCATGCCTGCGGCGTCGGGCCATTGCTGGCTGCCCGCGAGGTGCGTGCTATCATCGCTGCTGAGATTGCCAATTTCGCCCATGGCCATTCCGGCGTGCGGCGCGAGATCGTCGAGCATCTCGCGGCCTTGCTGGAACATGATTGCATTCCCGACGTGCCATCCAAGGGCTCTGCCGGTTATCTCGTCCACAATGCCCATATTGCCCTTGTTCTGATCGGCGAAGGCAGCGCTCACCTGGGCGGCCGGCGCATGAGCGGCCGCGAGACGCTTGCTGCGATCGGGCTCGAACCGCTGGTGCTCGGCGCCAAGGAGGGCTTGAGCCTTGTCAACGGCACCGCTTGTGCCACCGGCCTGACCGCCGTAGCGCTGTCACGCGCCGAGCGGCTGCTCGACTGGGCCGATGCGATCGCAGCCCTGACGCTGGAAGCGGCGGGCTGCCAGATCGCCGCCTTCGACGCCGCCGTGCTGGCGCTGCGCCCATCGGCGGGGATCGAGAACGTCGGAGCGAGCCTGCGCGCGCGGCTTCAGGGCAGCGGCCTTGTCGCCGCCGCCTTCGGCCGGCGCACGCAGGATGCGCTCAGCCTTCGTTCGGTGCCGCATGCGCATGGCGCCGCCCGCGACGTCTTCGACAATTCCGCCCGCGTCGTCGATCAGGAGCTTGCCTCAGTGACGGACAATCCGGCTGTCTCAGGCACGCCGGAACAGCCGATCGTCTGCTCCGAGGCGCATGCGGTCGCCCCGGCGCTCGGGCAGGCAGCCGATAGCCTGGCGATTGCGCTCGCTCAGATCGGTGCGATCAGCGAACGGCGCATGGACCGGCTGGTCAATCCGCTGGTAAGCAGCCTGCCTCCGTTTCTGGCCAGCGACGCCGGCCGCCATTCCGGCTTGATGATCGCCCAATATACCGCCGCCGCCCTCAGCAACGAGAACCGCCGCCTTGCCGCACCGGCGGCCATGGACGGCGGGCTGACCTCCGGCCTGCAGGAAGATTTTCTCGCGCATCCTACGGCCGCCGCCGGCAAGCTGCTCACCGTCATCGACAATGCCGAATATATCCTGGCGATCGAGCTGATGGCGGCTGCCCAAGCGCATGATTTCCTGGCGGCGACGGCGCCGCGGGCGCAAGGCACGAACCTTGTCTATCAAGCGGTGCGGCAGCATGTTTGCCATTATGGCGACGAACGGCCGCTCAACGGCGATATCGAGACTGTCCGCACGCTGATCCGCGAGACTGCGCCGCCGTTATGATCGGCCTCAGAACGGCTGGGTTTCGGAATTCTGCTTTGGCTTTTCGCCGGCCTCGAGACGTTTGAGGCACTGGACGAAGGTCGGGTAGAGCTGCTCCACCCGCGAGAGCGGCAGCGTCCAGTCGCCTTCGTCGCCGGCAAAGCTGATCTGCACGTCAGGCATTCCGGCAAAGGAATTCTTGATGATCTTCTTCAGCCCGGCGCTCCCCTTGCTGGCCGGGCCCCAGAGGCGAAGCGTGTTCTTGTCGAAGAAATCGGCAGCGATCACTTTCGTCACCGTACGATCGGTCAGCGTCACCTCGGTCTTGGTGCCGGCCGGAATGTCCCATGTGTTTTTTTTGACGAGCCAAAACGTCTCGGTCGCGCTCTGGCGGAATTCCATGGTCTTGCCGATCTCGCTGTCCCACAGCAGCCGGCAATAGGGATCCGGGCTCGCGTTCGCAAAGCCGACCGACCATTGTCTCGCGCCGCCTATCCATTCGGTCTCGCCAAAGGCCGAGACCGGCTGCAGGAGGGCCGCCATCAGAACCATTACTGTCGGAATTTTCATCGCCGAAATCACCTCCAACGCAATCGGCTCCAGCAATAGCAAAAGAAGGTTGAGCTTTTGCTACTACAGCGCCGCGCGTCTTTTCAGGCACGCAAAGGACGCCGCAGCAGTTTGAACTGCTGCATAATTTATCCTTAAATCGATTTCCGATCTAAGGAACTATTCAGAAAGCGGGCTGAGATCAGGCGACGGCCGCGCTCGGTGTCGCTTTTACGTCCCGATGGCAGCGGCCTGACCGTCTCCGCATTCAGAGACAACCTGACGAAATCCGAGACCGTCACCATCGCCGCGATCGAAAGCGGCGTTCCCTTGCTCGTCGCTGCTTGCAATATCATTGTCGACTTCCATTTTATGATCTGGCGCAAATCGGAAAACGAGCTCGCATCGTGGATCGACCGCGCTAGCGAAAGTCTGGTTGCCTCCTTTGCCAGTGGCGTTGCGAAAGACATACAGGCAGTCCGAGCAGCGATCGTCTCACCGTAGTCCAACGGACAAACTGAGGGGCAGATCACCAAGCTCAAGCTGGTAAAGCGCCAGGTGTACGGTCGCGGAAAGCTTGATCCATCTTCTTCAAGCCCGCCTGATCGGCTCGACATGAGAGAATTGCACCAAATCTGCGTCAGAGCCAATTTGCCGCCGTTTTACTGCCAGGGATTGCGTCCGAAATCTTCACCAGAACGGAAGGGAGTGCCTGATGGGATGGTCTTTCAAGATCGGGACGGTCGGCGGCACGGTGATACGCGTTCATATCACCTTCTCGCTCCTGCTCGTCTGGATATGGCTTGCGCATTATCGGGTCGGCGGCGCGCCGGCGGCCTGGGAGGGCATTGCCTTCATCCTATCCGTCTTTGCCTGCGTCGTGTTACACGAGTTCGGCCATATTGTCGCTGCGCGCTACTTCGGGATCAAAACGCCGGATATTACCTTGCTGCCAATAGGGGGTGTCGCCCGTCTTGAGCGCATGCCCGAAGAACCACATCAGGAACTGCTGATTGCCATCGCCGGTCCGCTGGTCAATCTCGTGATCGCGGGGCTGATCGTTCTCGTGCTCGGCGCATCGGTGGGCGTGGAGCAGATCATCGAAGTCGACGACCCGAAGATCGGCTTCCTCACGAGGCTCGCCGGCGTCAACATCTTTCTGGTATTCTTCAACATGATCCCCGCCTTTCCGATGGACGGGGGTCGGGTGCTGCGTGCCGCTCTCGCTTCGCGTCTTACCTGGTCGCGTGCGACACAGATTGCCGCGATGATCGGCCAGGGGCTAGCCTTTGTCTTTGGTTTCATTGGCCTCTTTTATAACCCGCTGCTGATCTTTGTCGGTATCTTCGTCTATCTCGCCGCGGCGGCGGAGGCGCAGAATGCGCAGATCCGCGAGATCTCCGGCAGCGTTCTGATCAGCGATGTCATGATCACCAAATTCGCAAGGCTCGATCGTTCAGCGAGTATCGACGAGGCAATCGAGATGCTGCTTGCGACAACACAACGCGAATTTCCAGTGGTCGATTCTGCCGGTCATTTTGAAGGCCTCCTGACGCGTGACGACATGATCCGTGGGTTGAAGGACAAAGGCCCTGACATGCCGGTCGCAAGCGCGATGCGCGTCGATATTCCAAAAATCCATCATCGCAAGAGCCTGGAAGAAAGCTTGCGATTGATGCGGCAGGGAAATGTGCCGGCCATCGCTGTCGTTGACGGCGCAGATCATCTCATCGGCCTCATGACGCATGAGACAATCGGAGAAATGATGATGGTCCGCGCCGCGGTATCAGATGGTTTTCGCTTTGGCCGCCTGCGCAGACACCAGTGAGATTAGCCGTGGGCGCACGGCCTTGTCCGAAGAGCATTTGACGAGGAATCAGGCAGCGGATCGCGCGAAACATGACAGAAAACTCGTCAACCTGCCGCTCAACGAGATCGAGAAGCACCTGCCCGCCCGCGTCGAGCGCCGAGGCAACTGCCCAGCTAGCGGCCTGCGATGGCGGGCCAGAGAGACCGCAGCGGGGCAGGCAGACCGTCGATCAGCTTGGCGGTCAGTCCGGGATCGAGTTCCTTCCACAACAGATCGAAAACGGCGTGGGTGGGTCTTCGGATTCGTTACCACCTTCTTAGAAGATTGATCATGAGCGACCGTTTTAAAGCGGCTCTCTGTTTTTTGGTGGCGTCGCCGTTCCAGCTTCTGCACCACACCTACTTTCCCAAGGCGGGCATACCAGCACTGAAAGTACGAAGCTCGCCGTCGGCTAGAACCGGACGGCAACCCCGATAATCGGCCCCTGCTGGACGACGTCGAAGACAAACCCGTCATTATCGTAATTGACGCCAAGTGCACGATACCCGGCGACCGCCGAGATAGTATCGTTGAACTTGTAGCCGAGGCCCAATGCCACGTCCCAGTCGATATCGGCGCCGCCAGCACCCACTAGGCCCCATCCGGTGACATAGATTTGCGGCGTGAAGAAGTAGTTTCCTCGGACGCCGGCGACGGCATCGACCCATGTGGCGCTGTCTTCGACATCCACTCCGGCAAGAATGCCGCCATTGAAGGAGATCTCGGTTTTGGCCGACCAGACCTTCATGCCACCGACCACGTCGAGGTGGCCATTTTGGTCTTCGAGCACGGCGTAACCGACGCCAAGAAATCCCGCGAAGGTCTTCGATGTCACATCGACGCTCTCGGCGAGGATGCCGGCAGGTGTGTCGGCGTCGGCACCGAGCTTGGTGTAGATCACGTCACCGACGATGCTGAAGCGATCGTATCTTGCTTCGCCTGCCGCCATGAAAGCGAAGTCGAGATTATTGAGGATATCGCCGAAATCCGCGTCGATATGAACTTCCGGAAGCCCAAACTGGCCAATATCGCCGGATATGCCGGCAGCCCAGAAATATGGCGCGAAGGTGAATTCCCAGCCGCTCTGGCTCTCGACAGTTTTTGCTTCCGGCGTAAGTGGCGTGACATCAGCGGCATTACCGGCCGACGCGGCGCAGACGCCTGCCAGTAACAGAATGGCATGCAAGTGTATGGCTTTCATGAGAATCCCCCGATCTCGTTTGTCGCCTCGGCACTGTTGTCCCGAGTCGGCACTTTGCAGCGAGAAGTAGATTTGGACAAGCTTAAATACCTATTTTCCGTTGATCGCCTGCTTCAGCTGTCCGATGAGGCCTGAAATCTGCTGGTCCTCAGGCCTCAGTCGCGCCAGATCTTCCGCATGTCTCAACGCCTCCGGCAGCCGTCGAAGCTCGAGACTGTATTGGAGTGCCAAGCCGATGACGTCGGCGTCTCCGCCCGCCGCCCAACCATCGAGCCTGTCCAACGCCTCTTCCGTCCGGCCAGCCGAATCGAGAGCGACGGCCAAGGTCGTCTTGTAGCGGGAGTTTTGCGGATCGAGCCGCACCGCTTCTGCGAGTTCCGTTATCGCCTCGGCCAATGCCTGATTGCGCACCAGGGACAGCGCATGTCCGTAACGCAGATCCGCGCGTTCGGGCGCCATGCCGATCGCTTCGGCATAGGTCTGCTCCGACCTGTCGTTCTGACCGGTGGCGCGGTAGAACTCGGCGAGATTGATGCGCATTGCCTCGAGTGTCGGGTCGAGAGAAATCGCTCGCCGGAATGCCGCTTCGGCCTCGGCCGTACGCTGTCGGGCGAACAGGAAGAAGCCATAACTGCTTTGCGTTTCCGCGACATCGGCATTCGTTTCGACATAGGCGCGCAGGTCCGCGACGGCGGCTTCGAAATTGACTTGCTGATCGCCGAAGAGGTGGGGAGGAGTGCCGGCGAGCACGTTGGCGGCAGCAACGCGGACCGCGCGCGTTTGATCGCCGAGCAGCTTGCCGATCGCATCCAGCCTCTGCTCCGGCGGAATGTTGCCTGCCGCTTCCGCAGCGCCGAGCCTGACGAGCGGATCTGCATCGGTTGCGGCCGTTTGAATGTCGGCGGTGATATCCGCGCCGCCAGTCCCGCTCATTGCGGCGATGGCGCTTCCCCTGACAATTCCTGCTTGGGTTTGGTCACCGACAAGGTCGCGCAGAGCCTCCACTGCGGCTCCATCGCCGTTTGCAGCTCCGGTGAAGGCATCGGCGATCGACGCGCGTTTGCGCCATTGCGTCCCGTACCAATTGTCCATCTTTTCGGCTGCCCAATCATTCGTTCTGTCGACATGGCAGGTCGTGCACGCATTCGGCGTTCCGAGGGTTGCCGACAGGTCTGGCCGGGGGATGACGAAGGAGTGGTCGCGGCGGGGATCGACCTTCATGTAGGTGCGCTCCGGCATGTGGCAATTGACGCATTGCGCTCCGGTCGAACCGGCCTGATGGGGGGTATGCGCGGGGGTGTCGAACAGGCCGCTCGGGTCCTGGTCGGTAAAGCGCTCCGGCCTGGTTTCCGCGTGGCATTGCGTGCACAGCGCATTGCCCTCAGCCTTAAGGCCGGCATCGTGCGGCCGATGACAGTCGAGACAGGTCACGCCCGCCCTTGCCATCTTGCTTTGCTGAAACGAGCCATATTCGAAGACCTCGTCGAGTATCTGTCCGTCCGGGAAATAAAGATCCGGTCGCAGCAGGGCGGGGGAGAAATAGTCGAGAAAGGGCTTTCCCGGCTGATAGCCGTCCAGCAGCCGGGTGCGTCTGGCGTGGCAGGCGAAACAAATGCCCGCATCGACTTTCGGCAGGCTTGTATTCGGCATGGAGGACGAAGCATTGCCCGAACGCGCCGAAGCCACGTGTTTCGCGCCGGGGCCATGACAGGACTGACAGCCGATGCTGGTGGCGACGTAGGTCGACTTGTATTCATTGGTCTGCGGTTGAAACTTCGCCTGGGGGTCGGTCGAATGACAATCGATGCAGGTGCGGTTCCAGCGATAGAAGGGACCTGTCCAATGATAGGTCGAGCCCGGTTTGGCCGGGGTGCCGTCGCCGAGCCAAAACCACTGTCGTCTGGCCGTATCCCAGGCAATGTCGAGCGCCTGCAGCCGCCCGCCTCCGATCTCGACGAGATATTGCTGCAGCGGTTCGTAGGCGAAGGTATATTTGACTTCGAACTCGCCCTCGCCTCCGTCCGCATCCTCGGTGTTCACGAAGAAGCGGCCATCGCGGCGGGTGAAGGTCGTGACGACGCCGTCATGTTCAAACCTGCTATTGTCGAAATCGCCGCGGACCGTTTCGTCGTCGGCGAGCGCCATGGCCTTGGCATGGTGGGACTTCGAAAAAGCCGCCGCCTGATCGGCGTGGCAGGATGCGCACGTCTTTTCGTCCACGAAACCCTCATGGATCGATATTCGCGGATCGGCAGCGGGCCTCGAGAGGGCGTCACTCGCAAGGCTGTGCTTGGCAAAGGAAAGCACCAGGAAAAGCAGGAGGGGCACTCCTCTCACTGCTGCTGATCGGACAGACGCTGCCACTCAATCGCTCCCCGTCGACGCTCCAGAAGGTCACGGCGCCATCATGCAAGGCTCCGGCGCTCCGCGCATTCCCCTAGTCCTTGAACACCTGCTTCCAGTCGGCCTTCATGTCGACGACGGTCCAGCCGGCGATGGAGGCGGCATCGAGCGCCTTGTCGAGGCGGCCGAATTCGGTTTCGCGGTCGTAGGCGTATTCGCGCTCGGCATCGGTATGATGGATCAGCACGCCGAGCCTGGCAGGCCCGCCGGCCATGGTCGTCCATTGCAGCATTTCGAGATCTCCGTCGGAATTGCCGAAGGCTGCAATCGGCCGCCTGCCGATCTGCTGGTTGATCCCGACGGGCTTGCCGGCCTTGTCGTCGATGAAATTGATTTCGGGGAGCCGAAAGAGGGTCGGTGTGTCGTCCTGCATCCTGAACTCGGTCTTGATCGACGAACCAATCACCTGCTCGGGCGGGACGCCATAGACTTTTTCAGCCCACGGTCGCATGAACTCTATGCCTCCGCCTGAAACGATGAAGGTCTTGAATCCGTTGGCGCGGAGATAGGCGAGAAGCTCGATCATCGGCTGGTAGACAAGCTCCGTGTATGGCCGCTTGAATTTCGGGTCGCGTGCTGAAGCAAGCCAATCGGTCACGACCTTCTGGAAATCGCCGCTGGTCATCCCCGCATGCGTGGTCATGATGAGTTCCATCAGGCCCTTTTCGCCGGATGCGGCGAGCGTCTTCATGTCGCCTTCGAGCACCGCCTTGAACGGCTGGGTTTCCTTCCATTCCGGATGCTGCGGAGCGAGTGCCTTAACGCGGTCCAGGGCGAAGGCGAGCTGGGTGTACATCGGATGTTCCACCCACAAGGTGCCGTCATTATCGAACACCGCGATCCGTTCGTTTTCCGGGACGAAGTCGGGCGATCCCTGACCGGTAACCTTTTCGACGAAAGAGACGATGGCAGCTTTCGAGGCTGTATCGTTCCAGGAGGGCAAAGGATCGCTTTGAGCGAATGGGGAAGTGGCATGAAGCAGTGCGGCACCGAGCGCAATGATCATGAGGCAGATCAATCGCGGCGCCAAGCGGACAAGAGACATTGGTCATTCTCCAGGGTTGGCAACAGGGAAAACAAGAACGGGCGGCGGCCTCGAGAGCCGCCGCTCTTTGTCAATTCCCGGTCGGGAGGGTGAGCGTCACGCCATCCTTGGCGAGTTGATCCCGCACCCATTGAAAGCGTTCATAGTTCGAGAGAGTGATCGGACCCGTGTAGCCGACGCTCTGCATCTTTCGGGGAGGATACTTCATGTAGGTCGCCATGATCTTCTGGAGCTCTTCGCCCATGACAACGCCCATCCAGGTCCGTTCCGCAAAGTTGTTCATGAAGATGTCATAGCGCTCTTGCGGATCCTGCCAGAGGTCGAACACCTGGGGAACCGTCGCGACATACTTGTCCGGCCCCTTCCAACCGAGGTTTGAATCAACCGCCAGTCCGCCGGTCGACGCTCCGTCGTCGCCACGAATATTGAACGCAAACTTGTAGTTATTGACCCGAATAGCACCTGGCGACAGCTCATTTTCAGTGAAGTAGAACCAGGATTTCCGTTCCGATTTCCCCGTGCCAAGGAGGATCGGCGACATATCATAGCTATCGAAAATGATTGGCTTGTTTTCGCGGTCCTCTGTCGGAAGAGGGACCGCGCCGACTGCGGCAAAAGTCGCCATTAGATCGAGCCCGCCGACGATGTCATGGTTCGACGTGCGAGGCTTGATCTTTCCCGGCCAGACCGCGATCGCAGGGACGCGATTGCCGCCCTCGCGCAACGTGCCCTTGGTGCCTCGCAAGGGGGTGTACCCGGCGTCCGGATAGACATCCTGCCAAGCGCCATTATCGGTGGTGTAGAAGACCAGTGTATTCCGGTCCATTCCCGTTTCACGCAGCTTGTCCATGATCCGGCCAATACGGGTGTCCAGCTCCACAATCGAGTCGGCATACTTGCTCTTGGACAGCGACTTGTGCTCGAATTCGGGCGCCGGCATGTTTGGCTGGTGCACCTTCATGAAGTTCACATTGATGTAGAATGGCTCGTCGGGCTTCTTGGCGGCGGCGTCGAGGAATTCCAGCGCTGCTTTTTCGACATAGCTGTCGAAGTAGGGGATGCCGACGACGCCCTCCTTGCCGTCGATAACCGGCGTATCGACATATTGACCGTTGACTTTGAAGTCTTCGGTGACAGGTCCACCGGCCTTGCCGGAGAGCGCCCCCTTCGTCACCCTTTGGAACATTTCACGCAGCTTCGGGTCCATGTCCGGAAACCACGTTGGGTCCGCGTAGGTGTAGGCATTCAGATGATAGAGGCCGGTGTACCGCATCTCGTCATAGCCTTGCGCAATCGGCAGAGCATAATCCGCTTCGCCGAGATGCCATTTGCCGGTGAAGTAGGTGTGATAGCCACCGCGTTTCAGCACGGATGCAAGCGTCCATTCGGCCGCGGGCAATCCGCCGCCCTGGCCTTGAAAGGCGACCGTCGTCATGCCGCTGCGGTTGGGAATGCGTCCCGTTTGCATGGCGGCGCGACCGGGCGTGCAGCTCGGCTGGGCGTAGAAGGAAAAGAAGGTCATGCCTTCGTCGGCCAGCTTGTCGATGTTCGGGGTCGGCATCCCGCGCCCTTCACCCCCGCCATAGGGGCCGAGATCGCCGTAGCCGGTATCGTCCGAAACGATGAACAGGATGTTGGGTTTTCGCTGAGAGTCCTGCGCTTGCACGGGCAAGGCTGCCAACCACAGAATGGTGGATGAAGCCAAGGCTCCGATGCAGCGGATAAGGATTCTGCCGTTCATGTCAAATCCCTCCGTTGGAGTTTGGTCGATGACGGTGTCGCTCGCGGCAAAGGTCTGCGATCGCATGCGTGCTCGACCGGACTGCTTTGAAAATGACGTTCCTGCCGTAGCTGTCTCCGGCGGGTTACGAAGCCGACCGCATATCTGCCCCGGCGCGTTGGACCTTAGCGAATACGGCCTTCGCCCGATATTGTACTTTGGGGAATCCCGCTCTCGGGAAGCAATCGAAAGTAGTGCTGTGGCAGATGACGTCGCAGCGGGAAGCTGTTATTGTTCGCCCGGCTTTGGGGGGAAAGCTGATGGGCTTGGGCAAATGGTCAGGTCGGTTATGCTGCACTGCCTTTTTGTTGGCGGTGGCCGGCCTGGGTGTGTGCCCTCGCCAGGCAGCAGCTTCCGACCCCTCGATTGCCGTGATCGACCGGGTTCCCCGCGTCCTCGTTCTCTATCCTTATGACGAGAGGGTCGCGGCGACGACCGCTGCCGGTGAGGCGTTGCGGAGCCGTTTGCTGCAGGCGACCAACGGCAAGATCGATCTGTTTTCCGAATTCCTTGATCTCTCGCGGTTTCCGGAAAACGACCATATCGCGCGCATGGCCCAATATTTGGGCGAGAAATACGCAGCACGCCGCCCTGACGTGGTCGTGGCCGTCGGCCGGGAATCCGCCAGCTTCATCGTCGCGAACCGCGGCACGATAGCTCCCGGCGCAAAAATCGTCGCCGCCGGTTTCGGCACCGCCACTGCCGAGAAAATCGCTTTGCCGGATGACGTGATCGGAGCCTTTTCGACATTCAACATTCTGAAGACGGCCGAGATGGCCCGGAGCCTGCAGCCCGATGCCCGCCACCTCTACATCGTCGGAGGCTCGTCCGACTTCGACCGGAGTTGGCTGACGACGGCCCGCGCGGATTTGAAACAGTTCTCCCAGTCCTTTGATACGACCACCTATCTGGAAGATCTGACGATCGACGAATTCGTCGAACGCGCATCCCGCGTGCCGCCCGACAGCATCATCCTGGCATTGACGGTCTTCAAGGATCGGACAGGGCGCAACTTCATTCCGCGCGACGCGATCAGGCAGATCGCAGCGACCGCCAGCGCGCCTGTCTACGGACCCTACCAGACCTACATCGATCATGGCGTCGTCGGCGGCAATACCGTCACATTCGATGCGCTAGGCCGCACCGTCGGCGACCTGGTCATCGATGCGATCGCCGGCAAGACGGTGTCCGATCTCGAAGCGCCCCAGACCTATGTCGCCGATGCCCGACAACTTCAGCGCTGGGGGCTTGCCGAACAGGATCTGCCGCCGGGCACGATCCAGATGCACAAGGAGAGGAGTCTCTGGGAGGAACACTGGGTCATATTGACGGCGGTGAGCGGTCTCCTGCTGGCGCAAGCTGGCATCATCTCGGTGCTGCTGCTCGAGCGGAGGCGGCGCCGCGACGCCGAGCGCAGCGCGCAACTTCATTTGCTGGAAGCCGTTCATCTCAATCAGTCCGCGACAGCCGGTGCGTTATCCTCGTCCATCGCTCACGAACTGAATCAGCCTCTTTCGGCAATCAGAAACAATGCCGAGGCAGCCTCGATGCTGCTGCGAAGCGAGAACCCGGATCACGAACTGATCCAGCAGATTCTCCTCGACATCCAGGAAGACGATCAGCGCGCAGGCGATATCATCAGCCGGATGAGAGGATTGCTCAAGAAAAGAGACGAGATCGATTGGCAGGAGTTCGATCTGAACGATGTGACATCGAGCGCAATCCGCATCATTCACGGCGAGGCGGAACGGCGCGGAATTAAGCTGACCTCAACCCAGCCGCCGGGCGAGCTGCCGGTACGTGCCGACAAGGTTCACGTGCAGCAGGTTATTCTCAACCTGGCGACCAACGGGATGGATGCCATGCTGAACGCGGTCCCGACCGGGAGAACGCTTAGCTTCGCAACTGGACTGGCGAACGAGAAGGCGGAGCTGCGGGTCTCCGACACCGGAGACGGCATTCCCGAAGAGAGGCTGATCCGCATCTTCGAGCCGTTCTATACAACCAAGCAGGCGGGTACCGGGCTTGGGCTTTCCATAGCCCGCGCCATTCTCGAGACCTATGGCGGGACGATCCGTGCCGACAACCGCCCCGAAGGAGGCGCAGTCTTTCGCGTGGCCCTGCCGCTCGCCCACAGGGAGGAACGATCGAGATGAAACCGATTGTCCATATCGTCGATGACGACAAATCCTACCGGACGGCGATCGCAAGGCTGCTTTCCGCACACGGCCTCAAGGTAGAAGCTCATGAATCCGGAGACCAGTTTCTCGCCGGCCTTTCCGCTTGCGAACCGGGCTGCGTTCTTCTCGACCTCCAGATGCCTGGTCAGTCCGGCCTGCAGATCCAACGGCGGCTGCGCGAGCTGGCGCCGCTATTGCCGGTCGTCTTTCTGACCGGAAAAGGAGACATCAAGGCAAGCGTCGAGGCGATGAAGGCGGGCGCCAAGGATTTTCTGGAGAAGAGTTCGAACACAGCGGCATTGATGGAGGCGATCGATCGCGCTCTCATCCAATATGAAAGGCAGCGGGCCGGACACGACCGCCTTCGAGCCCAGCAGGCCCTGGTGGCGGGGCTTAGTCCGCGCGAGGCTGAAGTGTTCCAGTTCCTCATTCGCGGCCGTCTCAACAAGCAGATCGCTTTTGCGCTCGGCATCTCGGAGCGCACGGTGAAGGTACATCGACATCAGGTCATGGAAAAACTTGGCGTGCGCTCGCTGGCAGAGGCGGTGTCGATCGCGGCGAATATTGGCCTCATCGAACAGGATACGGCATCGCCGGCGGGTGACAGGTGACTCCTTCCCCTTAGGACAATATCAATCGACCTCCAACTGGCCTACTCTGGCCAGGAACCGTCGATCTCTTATGTGTTCGAAAGAGGAGGGGGCATGAGGTGGAGAAGCTTCGCCGCACGGTCGCTGTCGTCGATGATGACGCAAGCCTGCGGCGCAGCCTCGGGCGGCTGCTCAACGCCTATGGTTTTCTGGCTGAGGAGTATGTGTCCGCCGAGGACTTTCTCGCTCGCGATCGGAAAAAGCCGATAGATTGCCTTGTCCTTGATATCGACCTCGGTGGCATGTCCGGCATTGATCTGCAACGCAGGCTGAAGGCCGAAGGATCTGTCCTTCCGGTAATCTTCATCACGGCGCTGGAATCCGGCGCCGTGAAGGCGGAGGCGGAAAAGGTGGGATGCGTTACTTATCTGCAGAAGCAATTTTCCGGAGCCGCGCTGATCGCGGCCATCAACAACGCATTGGCATGATGTCCATGGAGCCCATCCGGGCTCTCAGCCAAAGCGGGAAGGGTATCGTTGGCAAGGTGGGCTGATCCTCGCGACGCTGAGTTGAAGGAACATTCCCTCGTACACTCCATGGGAACGGCTCCCCGTCGAAATGCCTTTCCCCATCTCGCGGGTGGTGTCGAGACCATGGACGGCGGCCTCGCCGACCGCAAAAACTCGCTTCAGGAGCGCCGTGGAATGGGGCAGGGCCTTGAGGCGAGGACCGACATTATGAAAAGGGAGTTCGACGGCAGGCATGACCGGAGGTTCAACGCGGCGCACGGCCAGCAATCTTAGCGTTTTGGCTTTCGGTCCATGATGCGTTTATTGTATTTTGCCGCTAGCGCGGGTGCGGCGGCAAAGACGCGCTTTTCAATCTCATCCTTCTGTTCCTGTGACACTGCGCCAGGGCTGAACTCGCAAAGCGCTTCGATGACCTCCGCGCGAGAATGCCCGTACTCTCCAATGCTCTGAGAAATCACGCGGTCCTCGACAAATTGCCAATCTATCGTCGTAGGTTCGGTCGTTGCGAGTTCTTGGGCCGCTATTTTGCCTAAGGTACTTCTCGCGCCAAGCGATTGCTGCAGGGCAGTGATACCGCTGACGCGCTTTTGAAATTCCTCATCTTCATTGAAAGGTGGCTTGAAGGAAGACCGACTGGCAGCCTCTTTCGTGCGCGTCTGAGTGATGAATGACGGAACAGGCGGCTTTGGCGCATCTATCTCCCCATCTGTGAAAAGATTGGGGAATAGCCGCTCGCGGTAATCAAGCGGGAAAGCTATCCGCACGGGCGTTTTCGGTGAGGAGGACTTCAGAAAGCCACCATCGAGCAGGGCCTTCAATGTGTTTCGCGCTGTGCGGTCGGGCGACTTCGTGATGAAGCCGATATCACCGCGATCTATCGAGCCATGTTTCAGGGCTGCCGAGATGATGTCCGGGGCACGCTTATCGTCGATAACATCTTCGATCAATTTGCGATAACGGCTTTCAAGCTTGTCGAAAGAGAAGACAGCATTGGAAAACTGAATCTGATCAAGGGCCACCGACAAAAACCATTCGCAAAAGTCTTGAAGTGCCTTTGCAGAAAGATTGCCTCGGCCATCTCTATCATTCATCCGCTGCTGGTCGGCATGATCCATCATGCTTTTGTATTCTGTCTTGTCTTTGAGGCCACGGGCCAAGCCACGCGATATGGACCACAGCCCTTTCCCGCCCACACCTGCTTCCTGAGCCATGGCGTGCGACATCAGCCGGCTCACCCGGCCGTTCCCGTCCATGAAGGGGTGGATGAAGTTGAGACGATGATGCGCCGCCGCGATGGCGATGATCTTGTTGGTAGCTCCGGCCTGCGCGACTGCGTAGCGCTTGGAAAAATGTTCCATGAACGCTTTGACATACGCGGAGGATGGCGGCTGGTGCCGACCGACGGAGACATCGTCTTCGCTTTTTGATCTGAAGGCGCCGGGAACGATCTCGACCTTAGGTCCATCACGGCCTTCGACGAAGCGGAATTCTTCCGGCATCTCCTCATAAAAGCGACGATGTACCCAAGCGATGAACTCGGAAGATGTTGGTGATGGCAACGCACCATCCCGGCTCAAACGGTCAATTTCACGCTGAACGACAACATGCGCCTTTGCCTCCAAGACCAGAGGGCGCGTAGCCTCCTCAATTTCAACGCCCGCGAGCGCTCGCTCGATGTCCTTAGGACGCGTGTTGTGCCCTTCGATCAGGTTCGAGTAATAGCAGTTCATCACCCTCACGAGGTCAGAGAGCTCGAAGGCGGCGTCGTTGTGCAGGCCGTAGCCCAGCTTCGCAGCTGCCGCCTGAATCTCCACAACCAGATCGGAGATCGAGGATGGGATGCTTTCCTCGAAAAATGCGGGCTCAATTCGGGTCGGGACTTCTTCTGCCATTTTTTGCCGATCTTTTTATCTCGAAAACATGATTACATTTAGGAGGTTAACACGCCTAAATCAAGAAAATTGCCGATGTTGGTTGCCGATCTTTGAAGTTTGCAACATGTCGGTGGTTTTGCCGATAGTTGAAAACAAATTTGTATCAATAAATCACACGCTTACCTAAGACGTAGCGACAAATCTGCCGATGTTTCTTGCCGATCTTCGCTGCCCACAGTTCGCCATGAATATCAGGCGGATTCCGCATCTGACGGCCAGGGATCTGGCGAGCTTCACCAGTCTCATCGACCAGGATATATAGGATCGCTGGCGGGGTGATCGGAGCCCTTTCCCTTAGGGCGGCGGCAGCAACGCGTTTTTTCCGACCCGCCTGCGGCAGACCTTTGCCAGGACGCGACCGGATCAATACCTTCCCCCATCACGCGGGTGGCGCCGATGAACCATGGAGGCGGCTTCGCCGACCCTAAAAACTCGCTTCAGGAACGTTCTTGCATGCAGCTGGGCCTTGAATCCTGAGGTCGCGTTGCCAATCTGGCGAGGACCGGCATCATGTAAAGGGAGCTCGACGGCAGGCATGACTGAGGTTCAACGACAAGGTTTTCTCACAAGGCTTACCGCCTATGAACCGCTGACGCTGATTACGCTGGCGTCGATCGCGGGCGGACTGTTCGTGCTCCAGCGGCTGACGAGTGAAGTCCTGGAAGGCGAGTCCTTTCGCTTCGATGAGGTGATCCTGCTGGCGTTGAGACGTGCGGACGATCTTGCCGTGCCGATCGGCCCCGGATGGCTGACTCATGCCGTCGACGATATCACCGCCCTTGGCGGCATCACCGTTCTCTCGCTCCTGACGGCTCTGATCACCATCTATCTTTTGTTCGACCGGCGCTGGCCGATCGCTATCTTCGTCTTTTCCTCGGTGCTGACCGGCTGGCTGGCCAGCGCGACACTGAAGATCCTTGTCGCCCGGCCGCGTCCCGATATCGTTCCGCATCTGGTCGAAGTGAGCGATCTCAGCTTTCCTAGCGGACATGCCATGGTGTCGGCGGTAACCTATCTGACCCTAGGCGCGCTTGTCGCGCGAACGCAGCGTTATCCGTCGACGCGGATCTTCGTCATGGCCGCCGGCGTCTTCCTTGCCGTCATTGTCGGTTTGAGCCGGGTCTATCTCGGAGTCCATTACCCCACGGACGTCTTCGCCGGATGGTGCGCAGGTGCGCTCTGGGCGCTCGGCTGCTGGCTGATCTCGAAGCGGTTCATTCCGAGCCGCGCTCCTGACGCTGCCGCCGAGGCTGAAAACGGTGACAGAAGATAGCTCTCCCAAGTCTCGTCCATCGCGTTGACGGCGGAGAGATAGGGGATGTCGATCAAGGCGGATGCGCTTCCAGATTTTCGATTTCATCCTTCAATACCTTCATGCACAATCTTTAGCCGCGCACGCCTGTTTCCTTTCTCGCAGCTGTTGCGCAGTGCTGCCGGCATCAACAACGCATTGATCTCCGCCGTATAACGGACAAAAACCATGACAACTCTGACAACGATCACCTCGACGGTCGCGGCCGCATTTCTCGGATCCTTCGTCGAGGTTGTTGAAGCCTTCACTATCATCCTCGCCGTCGGCGTCACGCAAAGCTGGCGGCCGTCCTTTATCGGCACCGGTCTTGCGCTCGGCGTTCTGGCCATCCTTGTGCTGGCGCTCGGTCCATTGCTCGGCCTCATTCCGCTCGAGCTGATGCAGTTCGTCATCGGAACGCTGCTCGTTCTCTTCGGCCTGCGCTGGTTGCGCAAGGCGATCCTCAGGGCTTCGGGCTTCATCGCGCTGCACGACGAGGACAAGGCCTTTGCCGCCGAGACGGACAGCCTGAGGCGCCAATCCTCAGAGCGCCGCGCCAATCTCCTGGCGGGCATTGCCGCCTTCAAGGCCGTTCTGCTCGAGGGGATTGAGGTGGTGTTCATTGTCATCGCCACCGGCGCCGCGCATGGCATGATCGGCTATGCCAGCCTTGGGGCCGCTGCGGCTTGCCTTTTGGTGCTGATCATCGGCATCTTCGTGCACAAACCGCTTTCGGCGGTTCCGGAGAACAGTCTCAAATTTGTCGTCGGGCTACTGCTCAGCGCCTTCGGCATATTCTGGGTCGGCGAGGGCATCGGCGCCGACTGGCCGGGCGCCGACCTTTCGCTCCTGGCGATTCTTGCCGTGCTTGCCGTCTTTTCCTTCGCCGCCGTCCGGATGCTGCGCCAGTATTTCAACGCCCATGCCGAGGTCGCCGCATGACGAACATTCTTAAAGTCGTGTTCAAGGAATTCTTCGGCATGTTCATCGACGACGGCGCATTGGCGCTGGCGGCGCTGCTGCTGATCGCTGTCGTCGGCGTGCTGGTGAAATTCGCCCATGCCGACGCGCTGCTCGCCGCCGCTCTGCTTCTCCTCGGCTGCCTGCTGATCCTCGCCGAGAGCGTGGTGCGCGCGGCGCGGAAGAAGTTTCAGGGGAAATAGCCTCGAGCATGATGCCGACAACATCATGCTCTATTTCTTTGATTTAGAGCAGCTATTGGGCCCCTGGAACAGGTGTCACCAGCGAGCTCATCGAGCCGCCGTTCAGCGTGGCGCCCCGTGTTTGCGGCGCCACATGCACGTGAGTGCTCAGCTGCGCGGCTTCAGATTTTCCGGGTCATAGATCGGCTTGTACCCGACGCCGACAACCTCGACCGGAAAAGTTTCGGCGAAATATTCGACATTCAGCCTGCGTCCGACCTGGCAATGCGACCAAGGCAGATAGGCCAAGGCGATGTTCTTTCCGACCGTTGGGCCGTAGGCGACCGAGGTCGTGTAGGACCGACGGCCAAGCTCGTCGACCAGAACCTCTCCCGTGGCGGGATCGACAACCGGCATATTGCCGACGGGATAACGCTTCACGCCTGATTTGTCGGTGTTCTCGGTCATCACAAGCGTGCAGAGCATGGCCGGCTGGTGTTCGCGCGCCTTGTATTCCAGATGTTTTGCCTTGCCGCGGAAATCGGCTTCCTTGACCTTCGGACGGGCGAGATCGGCTTCGATCAGGTTGTACTGGGTCAGCAGGTCGGCGTTCTGCAGGCGTAGGCTCTTTTCCATGCGGCGCGAGTTTGCATAGGTTTCGACGCCGAAGGCCATCACGCCGGTCGACCGCAGCGCATCCCAGACGGCGAGGCCGTCTTCGTACTTCATGTGCAATTCCCAGCCCTGCTCGCCGACATAGGAGATGCGGAAAGCGGTGACGGGCTTACCGGCGATTTCGATCGGCTTGATCGCCGCAAAGGCGAAATTTTCCTGATCGAGCCCGGCCGGATCGGCCACGGCCTTCTTCAGCGTGTCGCGCGCGTTCGGACCCCAGATGCCGATCGTCACGAATTTTTCCGAGACGTCGGTGATGATCACGTCGAGGCCGCGGTCTTCGGCGACGCGTTTCATGTAGTGCAGGTCGCGCGGGCCGGCATCGGCGCCGTTGACGAGACGGCATCGATCGGCCATGCGGAAGACTGTGAAGTCAGCGCGCACCATGCCTTCGTCGTCGAGGAAGTGGGTGTAAATGCCCTTGCCGATGTTTGCATCGCCACCGATCTTGGCGGCGCACAGCCATTCCATCAGTTCGACATGGTCGGGTCCCTCGATATCGACCATGTGGAAGTGGCTGAGATTGACGATGCCGCAATCCTCGCTCATCGCCAGATGCTCGGCATTCGATACGCGCCAGAAATGGCGGCTGTCCCATTCATTCTCGCGGACCGGGACGCGGTCGGCGTATTTCTCCAGAAGGTGTTCGTTGGCGGCGTAGCCATGCGCACGCTCCCAGCCGCCAAGTTCCATGAAGTAGCCGCCGAGTTCCTTTTCGCGTTCGTAGAAGGGCGAGCGCTTGGCGTTGCGGCCGGATGCATAGGGTTCGCGGGTGTGAACAGCCGGGAAATAGATCTTCTGGGCGGCTTCGTAGCAGCGGCCCTCGATGAACTCTTCCGTCAACTGATGCGGATAGAAGCGGGCGTAGTCGATGCTGTTGTGATCGATTTCAGTACGGCCATCGGTCATCCAGTCGGCGATCAGCTTGCCATAGCCCGGGCCGTCCTTGACCCAGATGGCAACGCAATACCAGAGCCCGCGCACCTTCTGGCTCTCGCCGCAGGATGCGCCGCCGCCGGCGGACACCTGCAGCAGGCCGTTGAAGGAGTGACCTTCGTTATAGCCGAGTTCGCCGAGGATCGGCGTCAGTTCCATGGCGCGCTCGAGCGGCTCGATGATCTGTTCCATCTCGAGATCGCGCTGCGAGGGCGAAAGGCGCGCTTCGTGTTTTTCGAGAAGATCGCGCGGATGGCACATGCGCGGATTGGTGGCTTCGTAATAGCCCCACTCGATCTGGCCGCCCTCCGTCGTCGCCGGGTCGCCGGTATCGCGCATATAGGCGGAGTTGCCCTGGTCGCGCAGCAGCGGGAAGCCAATTTCCTTGCCGGTGCCTTCGAATTCGTTATACGGGCCGAAGAAGGTGAGCGGGTGGTCGACCGGCATGACCGGCAGGTCTTCGCCCACCATCTCCGCGATCAGGCGTCCCCAGAGGCCGGCACAGACGATGACGCGGTCGGCCATGATCGTACCGCGATGGGTGACGACGCCCTTGATGCGACCGCCTTCGACGATCAGCGACTTCGCCGGCGTGTTACCGAACACCTTGAGCTTGCCGGCCTTTTCGGCGGCATCGACCAGCTTGCCGGCAACGGTCTGCGAGCGCGGAATGACGAGGCCGGCATCGGGATCGTAAAGGCCGCCCATCACCTGATCTTCCTCGATCAGCGGGAACTTCTCCTTGATCTCGGAAGGGCTGACATAATGAGCGCGCGTGCCGAAAGCGCGTGCCGAGGATAGCTTGCGCTTTATTTCCTCCATCCAGGCATCGTCGCCGGTGCGCGCCACTTCGAGGCCGCCGATGCGGGCGTAATGGCCCATCTTCTCGTAGAAATCGATCGAATATTGCGTTGTCCAGACCGACAGATAGTCGTGGCTCGTGGTGTAACAGAAGTCCGAGGCATGGGCTGTCGAGCCGATATCCGTCGGTATGCCCGACTTGTCGATGCCGACGATATCGTCCCATCCCCGCTCCACGAGATGATGCGCGATGGAGGCGCCGACGATACCGCCGAGCCCGATGATGACGACCTTTGCCTTTTCCGGAAATGCTGCCACGTGCTGTTCCTTCTATTTATCGCACGAATTAAAATGCCTAACCGCGCTTGACGTACGCTTCGCGCGTGAGATGCAGGAGCCATGTCAGCGGTAGGGGTGTCACATTTGCCGTAGCAGCGGAACCCCAAGACCGCTGCGCATGGACGCTGCGATGAGGGTATTATGCAGAAGGCTCATGATCGTCGTTGGTCCTATGCCGCCTAGTAACGGCGTAATTGCGCCAGTCCGGATCGATGCGGCGAGGCAACCGCAAAACAGCGCCCGCCGCCGCGGCGAACCGCCCCGCATCGAACTGTCTGGCGATGACTGGCGAGGATCGGATATGGCTTGCCGTTGCAGCTGGCACGTCCGTTCGCACGCCACCGGGATCACGGCGCTGAAATCGCCTGGAGCCGGTCGATGTCCACAAGCACGATGTCTTCCGAGACAGGTTCGCGATTGTGCAGCCGGAACCATTCCGCAGCTTCCCGCACGCGGTCACCATGCGGCGGCGGATAGGCGCCGAGTCCCAGAACCCATTCCCGCACGGTTTCTCGCTCCATCCGCCCGGCCCGGTACCGATCGCAGACGGTTTTCGCCGATGCGACGAGATCATTGATGCTTTTCACGGATATTCCTCAATGCACGGATGGCTCGTCTTCTTCGAGAAAGGATCGAATGCCGTCGCGGGCGACGACGGCCAGGAATTCGTCGAAGGCATCCCTGTCGGTCGGAAATGGCTCGTCCCAGCGGATCAGATCTTCCGATTGCGTGACCACCTCCATCGTCCAGTCTTCATTGCTGCCGGATGTGCGGAAGATATCGACGAGCACGGTGATTCCGTCGTCAGTGAATTCTCCCGCCAGTTCGGAGTGTTCAAGCTTCTCTTTCTTTGCCATTCAGCCGCCTGCACCGGGAGGGGCGTCATTTGTGAGATGCTCCTCGTATTGAACCGTCTGGGTTTCGTTCGTGTCGATCGAGGCGGTCGCGCGCTTTGCGAGGCGAACGCCGGCCCCTCCGCCGTTTTCGGGGATGAAAATGACGCCGCCAACTTCCAGCGCCTGCTTCATGTCCTGAAGTGTGCGTTCATAGGGAGCGCGCTTTCCGGCCTCGAAATTGGCAATCGTCGCCTTTGCAACTTTCGAGGCTGACGAGAGGTCGTCCTGCGACCACTCCAGAAGTGCCCGGGCAGCCCGACATTGAGCAGAAGATAGAGACAAAACGACAACCTTGCATCAAAAGCGTAGTCTGCTTCCGTAAAACTATACGAAAATCTCATCTCCACACAAGTGATGTTAGCCCGTCCGCCACATTCTTCGACCGCCGGTATTCCATCTGCAAAGGTCCGGGTGATTGACGGAATATCATTAAACTCTAATTTAGATCATCCTTATCACGCGCGGGGGAGGCAACAATGCGTGAACCAGATATGCAAAAACTCGATGCGCTTGTCGGTCGTCTTGTTGGCGACGTCGGCGCCGCCATGTCAGGCGCCCTGGTCGTGCTTGGCGACAAGGTGGGGCTCTTCAAGGCGATGGCCGACGGAACGCCGATGAGCGTCCAGGATCTTGCCGCGAAGACGGGGGTGAAGGAGCGCTACGTCAGGGAATGGCTGAGCGCCCAGGCGGCCGCCGACTACATCGCTTATGATGAAAAGACCGATCGTTTCAGCCTGACGCCGGAGCAGGCGATGGTGTTTGCCGAGGAAAACAGCCCGGCCTTTTTCGTCGGTGCCTTCGAGGTCGTTCAATCCATGTGGATGGACGAGCCAAAAGTCGCTGATGCCTTCCGCTCCGGCAAGGGTCTCGGCTGGCATGAGCACAGCACCTGCCTCTTCCGGGGAACCGAGCGGTTTTTTCGTCCGGGCTATAACAGCCATCTCGTCAATGAATGGATTCCGGCCCTTGGCGGCGTCGAGGAAAAGCTCAAGGCCGGAGCCAGCGTCGCCGATGTCGGCTGCGGTCATGGGGCATCGACCATCCTGATGGCGCAGGCCTATCCCGCCTCCCGCTTCACCGGCTTCGACTATCATGGCCCGTCGATCGAAAGGGCAAAGGCCGCCGCCGAAGATGCGGGTGTTGCGGACCGTGTGACCTTCCAGCAGGGCTCGGCGGCGGAATTTCCGGGGCGAGACTATGACATGGTCGCCATGTTCGACTGTCTTCACGACATGGGCGATCCAGTTGGCGCCGGCCGGCATGTCAAGGATACGCTTGGACCGAACGGGACGTGGCTGATCGTCGAGCCCTTTGCCCATGACCATCTCAAGGACAATCTCAATCCGGTCGGCCGTGTCTATTACGGTGCGTCGACGATGATCTGCACACCGGCATCGCTCTCCCAGGAGGTGGGGCTTGGGCTCGGCGCGCAGGCAGGAGAAATGAAGCTTCGAAAGGTCGCGCTCGACGCCGGGTTCACGCATTTCCGGCGCGCCACGGAAACGCCGTTCAACATGGTGTTCGAGGTGCGGGCCTGAAGCCAAGCCGGGGACGACCAGCTATCTCAGCTTGCCGATGCTGGCATACATGCCCGTCGTGCGGAATTCGGTGGGGTTGGTGCCGTAGACGCGGCGGAAGACTTTGGAGAAATAGTTGGGGTCTTCGAAGCCGCACATGATGGCGACTTCCTTGACCGGCAGGAAGTCCGCCTTGGTCAAAAGCTTGACGGCGCGCTGCAGGCGTTGCTGCAGCACGAATTCGGCCGGGGGCATGCCTTCGCTCTCGGCAAAGCTGCGCGAGAAATGCGCGCGGCTGAGGCCGACGATGCCGGCAAGCTCGCTGACCGGCAGCGGCTTTTCGAGATTGGCATTGATATGGTCGATCACCGGCTGCATGAGGCTGAGCTCGGCGGCGAAGGCCGGCGAGCCGAAGACGTCGTCGTAAAGCGCCATCGCCGCTTCATAGGCGATCGCCGAGGCGGCACCCGGCGACGTCGCGCCCTTGACCAGCCGCAGGCTGCAATCGGCGAGATGATCGATGGTCGCGGGCTGGAGCTTCAGCACCGGGCCGGCTGTCGACAGCACCATCTGGTGGATGCGCAGCGTTTCCTCGCCGTTCATCGAGATCCAGAAATATTCCCAGCGGTCGCCTTTCTCCAGCCAGTAGCGATGATTGTGCGGCACCAGGACGAGCAGCGTGTCGCCGCCCTGAAGGCGATAGTTGCGGTGCTGGTAGCGCAGCTGGCCGCTGCCGCTGATCGTGTGCTGGAGCACGGTGAAGGGAGTCTGGCCGCGCCGGCGGCCGTCCCAGTCATAGGTCTCGTTCTCGCGCACTTCATAACCGGCGCTGGTCGGCATGGCGTGTAATCGCTGGCGGCCGCGGGGCAGCGAAACCGTCCTCATCGACTGTCCGTTGGCGATCAAATCCTGCAGCACAAAATTACCCCTGAAAGCATAATCCTTCTCTGGTCGCCCTGCCGATTTCGGGCATAATCCCGGCCGACACGAGGAAGAGACCACGGCCGACAGAGCGGCCGGGAGGAAAAAGGCAGATTTTACGGTGTTTTCAGCCACATGCGTCAGCATGCGGCCTGATCCTCCACAACCGTCTTTTCCTTAGCATTCGATTGGGTCGAGGTGAAGATCATGAGTTTCAAAATCGCTATCATCGGTGCGGGCAGCGTCGGTTTCACCAAGAAGCTGTTCACCGACATATTGTGCGTTCCGGAGTTTCGCGACATCGAGTTTGCACTGACCGATATCAGCGAACACAATCTGGAAATGATCAAGGCGATCCTCGACCGCGTCGTCGAGGCGAATGGGCTGCCGACGAAGGTGACGGCGACGACCAACCGACGCCAGGCGCTGGAAGGCGCGCGCTACATCATCAGCTGCGTCCGGGTCGGCGGGCTCGAGGCCTATGCCGACGATATCAGGATCCCGCTGAAATACGGCATCGACCAATGCGTCGGCGATACGATCTGCGCCGGCGGCATCCTCTATGGCCAGCGCAACATCCCGGTCATCCTCGACTTCTGCAAGGATATCCGCGAGGTCGCCGAACCCGGCGCGAAATTCCTGAACTATGCCAACCCGATGGCGATGAACACCTGGGCGGCGATCGAATACGGCAAGGTCGACACCGTCGGCCTCTGCCACGGTGTCCAGCATGGCGCCGAACAGATTGCCGAGGTGCTCGGCGCAAAGTCGCTGAGCGAACTCGACTACATCTGCTCCGGTATCAACCACCAGACCTGGTTCATCGATCTGCGCCTCAACGGCCGCAGGATCGGCAAGGACGAGCTCATCGCCGCCTTCGAGGCGCATCCCGTTTTTTCGCAGCAGGAGAAATTGCGCATCGACGTGCTGAAGCGTTTCGGCGTCTATTCCACCGAAAGCAACGGCCATCTCTCGGAGTACCTGCCCTGGTATCGCAAGCGGCCGGACGAGATCACCCGCTGGATCGATATGTCCGACTGGATCCACGGCGAGACCGGCGGCTATCTCCGCCATTCCACCGAAACGCGCAACTGGTTCGAGACGGAGTATCCGCAATTCCTGGAATCGGCCGCAAAGCCGATCGATCCCGCCAAGCGCTCGAACGAACATGCGAGCCACATCCTCGAGGCGCTGGAGACGAACCGGGTCTATCGCGGCCATTTCAACGTCAAGAACAATGGCGTCATCACCAACCTGCCGTCCGATGCGATCATCGAATCGCCAGGCTTCGTCGATCGCTTCGGTATCAACATGGTCTCCGGCGTCACCCTGCCGGAAGCTTGTGCGGCCACCTGCATCGCCTCGATCAACGTCCAGCGCATGTCGGTGCATGCGGCGATATCGGGCGACATCGACCTTCTGAAGCTGGCCGTGCTGCACGATCCGCTGGTCGGCGCCGTCTCGACGCCGGAAGAGGTCTGGCAGATGGTCGACGAGATGGTCGTTGCCCAGGCGCGCTGGCTGCCGCAATATGCCGACGCCGTGCCGGCCGCCAAGGAGCGGCTGTCGAAATCGAAGGTGCAGACCCGCGACTGGGCGGGGGCCGCACGCCGCAACGTTCGCTCGATCGAGGAGCTGCGTGCGGAAAAGGCGGCGCTGAAACAGGCCGTCTGATATTTGTGAAGGATGGGTCGTCATGGGTTTCCGGGAGGGAAATCCATGACGTCAAACCCGCTTTCATGTCGTTCGAGGAAAAAGGAGCCGCGTGATCCGCGCTCCGGAACAAGAGGGAGAAACGATGATGAATTTCCGCAACGCAGGCATTCTGGCCGGACTGGCGCTTAGCGTCTCAGCCGCGGCGCTGAACGCCTATGCCTCCGAGCCAACCATCCCACCCGCACCGGCCGACTTCCCCGCCGAAGGCAAGATCAACTATGTCGCGCGCGACTCCATCCTGGAGTTCAAGGCGCTGCCCGAATATCACGAGCCCGACTGGGTCACGAAGAATTTCGTCGCCTCCGGCAAGCTGCCGCCGGTCAAGGATCGCCTGCCGAAGGAGCCCATGGTCTTCAAAACAGGCAATATGCCCGACGGCATCGGCGTCTACGGCGATACGATGCGCCACGTCATCGGCGGCCGGCCGGAAGGCTGGAACTATGGCGCCGGCCAGACGCAGGGCTGGGGCGGCATCGATATCGGCCTTTCCGAATGCCTGACGCGCACCGCGCCGCTGTTCCAGGTGCAGGCGTCCGACACCGAACCGCTGCCCAACCTCGCCAAGAGCTGGGATTGGTCTGAAGACGGTCATAAGCTGACCATGCACCTGATCGAAGGCGCCAAGTGGTCGGACGGTGCGCCGTTTACCGCCGACGACATCATGTTCTACTGGGAAGACGAAGTGATCGACCCGAACGTCTCGCCGCTTGGCGGCGGCGCCTCGCCGGAAGCCTTCGGCACCGGGACGACGCTGAAGAAGATCGACGATTACACCGTCGAATGGACCTTCAAGGAGGCCTTTCCGAAACAATATCTCTACACGATGTCCTACCCGAACTTCTGCCCGGGTCCGTCACATATCCTGAAGCCGAAGCATCCGAAATATTCGAAGAACACCTACGACCAGTTCAAGAACGCCTTCCCGCCGGAGTTCATGAACATGCCGGTCATGGGCGGCTGGGTGCCGGTGGAATATCGCTCCGACGACATCATCGTCATGCGCCGCAACCCCTATTACTGGAAGGTCGACGAGAAGGGCAATCAGCTGCCTTATCTGAACGAGCTGCACTACAAGCTCTCGACCTGGGCCGACCGCGACGTTCAGGCCGTGGCCGGATCCGCCGACATCTCGAACCTCGAGCAGCCGGAAAACTTCGTCGCCTCGCTGAAGCGTGCCGCGGAAGAAACCGCGCCCGCCCGCCTTGCCTTCGGTCCGCGCCTCATCGGCTACAATCTTCGCATGAACTTTTCCGCCAATGGCTGGGGCAACCCGGACGAGCGCGGTCAGGCGATCCGTGAGCTGAACCGCAACGAGGACTTCCGCAAGGCCGTCACCATGGCGCTCGACCGCAAGGCGATCGGCGACTCGCTGGTCAAGGGACCGTTCACCGCGATCTATCCCGGCGGGCTCTCCTCCGGCACCAGCTTCTACGACCGCAACTCGACCGTCTACTATCCTTTCGATCTCGAGGGCGCCAAGGCTGAACTCGCCAAGGCCGGCCTCAAGGACACCGACGGCAACGGCGTCGTGAACTTTCCGGCCGGCACGGCAGGCGGCAAGGATGTCGAAATCGTCATGCTGATCAACAATCAGTACACGACCGACAAGAGTCTTGCCGAAGGTGTCGTCGGCCAGATGGAGAAGCTCGGCCTGAAGATCGTCATCAATGCGCTCGACGGGGCCAAGCGTGACGACGCCCACTATGCCGGCCGCTTCGACTGGCTGATCCAGCGCAACACGACGGAGCTGTCGTCGGTGGTGCAGAACACCGAGCAGCTCGCCCCTGTCGGTCCGCGCACCAGCTGGCACCACCGCGCCGGCAAGGATGACCAGCTCGATCTGATGCCCTTCGAACAGGAGCTTATCGACGTCATCAACAAGTTCAGGACGAGCCAGAGCAACGAGGAGCGCGTCGACCTGATGAAGCAGTACCAGAAAATCTCGACCGAGCACGTCAATACTGTGGGCCTGACGGAGTATCCGGGCGCGCTGATCATCAATAAGCGGTTCTCGAACGTGCCGCAGGGCACGCCGATCATGATGTTCAACTGGGCTGAAGACTCGGTGATCCGCGAACGCATGTGGGTGGCCGCCGACAAGCAGGGCAAATACGAGCTGTTCCCCGAACAGCTGCCCGGCAAGCCCGGCGAGAAGGGTCCGATCAACTGATGCATGATGCCCGGAAACAAAGAGTTAAAGCGCGTCGCATGTGATGCGACGCGCTGGAGAGCTCCCTCCCAGCTGAAGTGAGTTCCGGGCCGCGCGTGCCGCGCGCGGCCCGATATGACCAACGAGCCGGCCGCGCTGACAAGGAGCGACTGGCGGCAAGGAGAAGCGAACCGTCTGATGTTACGATTCCTGCTCGTGCGCATAGCCTCCGCGATCCCCATTCTCTTCATCCTGAGCGTGGTGACTTTCGCAATCATCCAGGCCCCGCCCGGCGACTATGCCGATTACATCCGCTCCCAGCTGATCAACCAGGGGGGCGCCTCCTATGCCCAGGCCGAAGCGCAAGCGCAGGCTTACCGCGTCGAACACGGGCTCGATAAGCCGCTGGTCGTCCAGTACATCAACTGGATCGGCGGAATTGTGACGCGCGGCGATTTCGGTTACAGCATGTTCTACAACAAGCCGGTCGCCGATGTCGTCGGTGAACGCCTGCCGCGAACGTTGCTTCTGGCGCTCGTCTGCCACCTCTTTGCCTCGGTGCTTGGCATCGGCTTCGGCATCTGGGCGGCAACGCGACAGTACAGCTGGATCGACAGCCTGCTTTCGGGAATTTCCTTCCTCGGCATGACGGTGCCGCGCTTCCTGATGGCGCTGATCATCGTCTATCTCCTGGTCTTTCAGCTCAACGTGACCGAGATCGGCAGCTTCTTCTCGCCGCAATATGGCGGGGCGCCCTGGTCCTGGGCGAAATTCGTCGATCTCGTCCACCATGTCTGGCCGGTCGTGGCGATCGCCACCTTCGGCGGGCTCGCCTACAACATGCGCGTCATGCGCGGCAATCTGCTCGATACGCTGAACGCCCAATATGTCGAGACGGCCAAGGCCAAGGGCCTTTCAGGCGGAGCGGTGGTGATGCGCCATGCGGTGCCGAATGCGCTGCATCCGCTGGTGATGTACCAGGGGGTCGTGCTGCCTTACATGCTGACCGGCGAGATCGAGACCGCCATCATCTTCGCGCTGCCGACCGTCGGTCCGGCGATCGTCGGCTCGATGGCGGTCGGCGACGTCTATGTCACCGCCACCTTCATGATGGTGCTGTCGGCGACGCTGATCGTCGGCAACATCATCGCCGACATGCTGCTCGCCTTGCTCGATCCGCGTGTCCGCCAATATGGAGGAGCCTGAGATGCTTGCTTTCGACTCTTCTGCAACACCGCCGACGACCGACATCGTGGCCAAGCCATCGCGTGGGCATGAGAGCTATATCGCCCTTGTCTGGCGCCGGCTGAGGCGCTCCTGGACCGGCATGGCCGGGCTCGTGCTCGTCGTGCTCCTGCTCCTCATGGCGATCTTTGCCGATTTCTTCGCGCCGATGGATCCGAAGGCGACCGATGTCGGCTTCGCGCCGCCACAGGTGATGAGCTTCCACGACAAGGACGGCAATTTCGTCTTCCAGCCGCGCGTCTATGCGCTGTCGGATTCCGAAGAGCTTGATCCGGTCACCTTCCAGCCGATCGTCGGCATCGACTACGACAATCCGCGGCTGCTCGGCTTCTTCGTCAAGGGCGCCGAATACCGGCTGTTCGGCCTGATCCCCGCCAACCGTCACTTCTTCGGCTCGACCGACGGAAAGCCGGTGCATTTTCTCGGCACCGACAAGTTCGGCCGCGACGTGCTGTCGCGCGCCATCATCGGCTCGCGCATCTCGCTGACGATTGCCCTAACGGTGGTCTTCATCGTCACCGTCATCGGCACCACCGTCGGCATGGTATCGGGCTATTTCGGCGGCACCTTCGACGTCTGGCTGCAGCGTTTCGTCGAGCTGGTGCTGGCCTTCCCCCAATTGCCGCTCTATCTGGCGCTGACCTCGCTGATCCCGGTGACGGCGCCGACCAATGTCTTCCTCGCCTTCGTCATCGTCGTCATGTCGGCGCTCGGCTGGGCGCAGATGTCGCGCGAGGTGCGCGGCAAGACACTGGCGCTCGCCCGCATCGATTATGTCCGGGCGGCCATGGCCGTCGGCGCCACCGACACACGCATCATCTTCCAGCACATCTTGCCGAACGTGATGAGCCACGTCATCGTCGCGGTGACGCTGCATATACCGAGTGTCGTGCTGCTGGAATCCTTCCTCGGTTTCCTCGGCTTTGCGGTTAAGCCGCCGCTGATCTCCTGGGGGCTGATGCTGCAGGATACGGCGACTTATTCGGTGATCGGCTCCTATCCCTGGATTCTCGCTCCCGTCGGCTTCGTGCTCGTCACCGTCTTCGCATTCAATGCGCTCGGCGACGGACTGCGCGACGCGGTCGATCCTTATTGAGGTGATTGATATGGCTCTTGCACTGGTCAATTCCTTCGCTCCGCCCGTCCGCCATGATCATGATGGCCGTTCGGACACGCCGATCATCGATGCCCGCAACGTGGCGGTGAATTTCAAGGTCGAGGACGGCATGGTCGAAGCCGTCAAGGACGTCTCCTTCCAGCTCTATCGCGGCGAGACGATCGCGATCGTCGGCGAATCCGGTTCGGGCAAATCGGTGACGGCGCGAACCGTGATGGGATTGTTGTCAAAGCGCGCCGTCGTCTCCGAGAAATCGACGGTCGCCTATGACGGCAGCAATATTCTGAAATTCTCCGAGCGGGCGCGCCGCAAGCTGCGCGGCGATCGCATCTCGATGATCTTCCAGGAGCCGATGAGCTCGCTGAACCCGATCTATACGATCGGCAGCCAGATTGTCGAAGCGATCCGCGTGCATCGCCGGATCAGCAAGAGGGATGCGCAAAAGCGCGCGCTCGAACTGCTGGAACATGTGCAGATCCCCGATCCCGCCGCGCGGCTCATGCAATATCCGCATCAGCTTTCCGGCGGCCAGCGCCAGCGGGTGATGATCGCCATGGCGCTTGCCAACGATCCCGATGTGCTGATCGCCGACGAGCCGACGACGGCCCTCGACGTCACCGTGCAGGCGCAGATCCTCAACCTGATCCGCAACCTGCAGAAAGAGCTGGGGATGGCCGTCATCCTCATCACCCACGACCTGACGGTTGTGCGGCAGTTCTCGGATTACGTCTATGTGATGCAGTACGGCGAAGTGCGCGAGCACAACACCACCGAAGCGCTGTTTGCCAATCCGCAGGACGCCTATACCAAGCATCTGCTCGCCTCCGAGCCGCGCGGCCTGGCCAATCCGCTGCCCGAAGGATCGGATGTCATCCTCGATGCCAAGGGCGTGCGCGTCTCCTTCATGATGCGTCACGGCACATTTCTCAAGCCGGCGATGCGTGAGCTTGTCGCCGTCGACAGCCTCGACCTGACGTTGCGCCGTCACGAGACGCTGGGGCTGGTGGGCGAATCCGGCTCCGGCAAGACGACGTTCGGCCAGGCGATCCTACGGCTGAACACACCCGACAGCGGCGAGATCCGTTTCGACAATCAGCCGATCCACGGCCTGTCCAGGTCCGAGATGCGGCCCTTGCGCGCCCGAATGCAGGTGGTGTTCCAGGACCCGTTCTCATCGCTCAATCCGCGCATGACGATCGGCCAGATCATCGAGGAAGGTCTCGTCGTCAACAGGCTGGGCGCGACCAAGGCCGAACGCCAGGATCGGGTGCGCGAAGCGCTGATTGCTGCCGGCATGCCGGGCAATATCCTGTCGCGTTTCCCGCACGAATTTTCCGGCGGCCAGCGCCAGCGCATCGCCATTGCCCGCGCCATCGCGCTGGAGCCGGAATTCATCCTCCTCGACGAGCCGACATCGGCGCTCGACCTTTCCGTCCAGGCGCAGATCATCGAACTGCTGCGCAAGCTGCAGGACGAGCGCGGCCTTAGCTACCTCTTCATCTCCCACGACCTCAAGGTCGTCAGGGCGCTCTGCCATCGCGTTATTGTCATGCAGCATGGCAAGATCGTCGAAGAGGGTCCCGTCGACGAAGTACTATCCCATCCCAAGACCGCCTACACCGAACGGCTCGTCAAGGCCGCTTTCGAGGTAGCATGATTATCGAATGCCGGAGGCTATAATGGCAGGAAATCCCAAAATCACTTTCATCGGAGCAGGCTCCACCGTCTTCATGAAGAACATCGTCGGCGACGTGCTGCAGCGGCCCGCGCTGTCAGGCGCGACGATCGCGCTGATGGATCTCAATCCGCAGCGGCTGGAGGAAAGCGCCGTCGTCGTCAACAAGCTGATCTCGACGCTCGGCGTGAAAGCGAAGGCCGAGACCTATTCCGACCAGCGCAAGGCGCTTGCAGGCGCCGATTTCGTCGTCGTCGCCTTCCAGATCGGCGGCTATGAGCCCTGCACGGTCACCGATTTCGAGGTGCCGAAGAAATACGGGCTGCGCCAGACGATCGCCGATACGCTCGGCGTCGGCGGCATCATGCGCGGGCTTCGCACCGTGCCGCATCTCTGGAAGGTCTGCGAGGACATGCTCGCCGTCTGCCCCGAGGCGATCATGCTGCAATATGTCAACCCGATGGCGATCAACACCTGGGCGATATCGGAGAAATATCCGACCATCCGCCAGGTCGGCCTTTGCCATTCGGTCCAGGGCACGGCGATGGAACTGGCCCATGATCTCGACATCCCCTACGAGGAGATCCGTTACCGTGCGGCCGGCATCAACCACATGGCCTTCTATCTCAAGTTCGAGCATCGCCAGGCTGACGGTTCCTACCGCGACCTTTATCCCGATCTCGTGCGCGGCTACCGCGAGGGCAGGGCGCCGAAGCCCGGCTGGAACCCGCGCTGCCCGAACAAGGTGCGCTACGAGATGCTGACGCGGCTCGGCTATTTCGTCACCGAAAGCTCTGAGCATTTCGCCGAATACACGCCCTATTTCATCAAGGAGGGCCGCGAGGACCTCATCGAGAAATTCGGCATTCCGCTCGACGAATATCCGAAACGCTGCATCGAGCAGATCGAACGCTGGAAAGGCCAGGCAGAGGCCTATCGTTCGGCCGACAAGATCGAAGTCGCGCCGTCGAAGGAATATGCCTCCTCGATCATCAACTCGGTCTGGACCGGCGAACCCTCGGTGATCTACGGCAATGTCCGCAACAATGGCTGCATCACTTCGCTGCCTGCCAATTGCGCCGCCGAAGTCCCTTGCCTCGTCGATGCCTCCGGCATCCAGCCGACCTTCATTGGCGACCTGCCGCCGCAACTGACCGCGCTGATCCGCACCAATATCAACGTCCAGGAACTGACGGTGCAGGCGCTGATGACGGAAAATCGCGAGCACATTTATCACGCGGCGATGATGGACCCGCATACGGCAGCCGAACTCGACCTCGACCAGATCTGGTCGCTGGTCGACGACCTGCTCGCCACCCACGGCGACTGGCTGCCCGAATGGGCACGCACGACCCGCAAAGTCCAAGCCGCCTGATCCCCTCTCCCGGGTGAGGCGTCAAGAAGCCCCGCGGTCGCAACAACCGCGGGGCTTTTTGCGCGTGTGGGGTGGGGCGCTTTTTCGATTAAGGTGCCGGCAGGCCATCGGCTGTTGCGCAGGCGAGATGGCGATACGTCGGATTGGCGGAGTTCTTGCCGGGCGACTTGAATTAAACACAGTCCGACGCTATCTAACGGTCATCGGCGTTGCTGGTGAGTGCTCCACGCGAGCGTTCGCGACTGCCGAAGTCGCTTATCTGCTTTTGACCACGGATGTACTGGCACTGGTGTGAGAGCGATGTTGGAAAGGTCGGTGCGATTTCGCCCCGGCCTTTTTTATTTGCCCGTTAGCCAGGGCGGCAAGTGTCCCCTCAAACGACATCGGTGTCGTCTCCAACAAGGTTGGCTGCGTCTTCAGGGCTCAAACTGGGTCGGCCCCATCGTCGAACTTCCCGCAAGTTCCGATGGGTTATGGCAGCAAACTTCTCCATCGGGCAGTCACCGGTCAGTTAGACGGTTCGATCTGCTACGACTGGACCCCGAAGGGTTGGTCGTTGTGTTTCGATTAAAGGAAAAGCGATTGTCGGTATGAACGCCCGACAAAAAGGGTGCCCTCTGTCAGGCCCCTCGTTCGCTTGCCCGGTGAACGGTTCACTCGGCGGCTTGCCGGAGAGGGTATTCTTCTGGGAGCTCCACCAGAGCGATGATCTCGAAGTCTGCGGGCATAGCGTGCTGATCGGTTCCCAGGAGCGCCAGCGTCCAATAGTCAGAATCCTTCCCGAAGACCGTGGAGACCCGAACGATCGTCGGTCGTCCGTCGAAATATTTCGAGGACTTCGCCCAGTAAAATGCATCCGGAACCAAACTCGCTGCAATCATGACGCCTACTCCCGTGACCTGTGGATGATAGCGGAAAACCTGGAAATGAGAATGCCTCAGCTTGTCCAGGTCGTCATCGGGTGGATAATGATCACCCGTCGATCTACCCGGCTTCCAATTCCTCGCACGACGACCTTCCAGCGCAGAGACGCGGCACTGCTCCGAAGCCGCCGTTCGTCGTCGGGCAGAACCTTCAAATGGGCGGCTCGACTTTGCTGCCACCCAGTCCGGCTAGTCCGCTCATTCAGGCGGTGTCTGGCGGTTCCGAGGCACTGACGGAGGTTCGAAGCGCGACTAGAGTCGTTGCGGTTGTAGCTTGGTGATGCGACGCAGCTCCTTTGGAAGCTCCGTGCTGATCGAGAGCCACACCTGAATAGAAATCCGATTCCACACTGCGCATCTACGGTAGGGGCCGCCGTTTGCCGCCGGCGCTGACGTCACGTACTGGCGCTGACCCGCGTGCATCCCCCTTGCCTCGGGCGCCGCTTATCAAGCGTCATCCCTGCGAATGGTCGATAGCTATGCTGCAGATGGATATATGCTCTGACGACGGCAGTCTGGCTGCCTCGGAACTTTTGATCTCGCCAGTCTGTTCGTACCGTTGAATGGAGGAGCTGACCATGTCCAAAAAGAATAATGCCCCATCACAGGGGGGCAATCTTAAAGAGCAGCCTGTCAATCGCCCTGACCGTAAGGAAGCGCTACCAGAGACTGACGATCACAAACCCCCGGCTCGAGATACGAGGGAGGCACCGGTGCCCAACCCAAACGGCGAGCCTGTCGACAGACCTTAGCAACTGCCGGACCCTCGTGAAGCAACTTTAGCGGGTTCGTTGTCTGGAACAACGACGATCCAACCGTCTCGCGATGCCATCACCGATATCGCACGTTATTGGCACGGCCGGAGGCGGTCGCTCAGCATTCATGAAATTGATGCGAAGCTGCTTTCGTACTGGCAGTCTGACCTCACGATCAATCAGTTGCCCCAGCCAATTTGGAACCGATCAAATCGAACCTCGCTCAACGGCTGGTTGGAGGGGCCTAGCCTTACCGAACGAAGAACGAGACGAAGCTCGGGGGAATAGTATTGTTCAAAAATAATCGGAGGCAATCCCGTCAGTTCGAGACGGCTGTTGACGGCCCAAACTTTGTAGGAACAAGACGCGATAGCTTCTTCTCCCCAGCCGTCGAACCTAATAATAGTAACGCCCGAAACGGATTTTTGGCCATTGATGAAAAGCTTAGTCTCGGATTGCCAGTTCTTCTTCTGTGGTAGATCGTCTAACGCAATCGCATTCGCGTATTTCAGCTCATGCGTCCCGCTGGCACTAACTCTCTTTTCGACGAGCAAGGGGTGCAAATATACAGCCGACACCGGCTGCAGTGAACGGTTACGCTCCATCAGCCGTTGTTCGGTGAGACCCGGACCGTCCGGCTTGTAGAACGCGGAAAAGAAAGGCACTTCTCTGGTAAGCAGCACGCCCTGTTTGGTTTCTTTTGCGCTCAAGCAATTGCCAGAGGCGGGCGCCGCCAATGTTAGTCCAACCAACAGGGACGACAAACTTCTCAGCAAGATCGACATTCCAGATATCCCTCATCGAGACTGTGATGCTTTTGGCCTGACCCGATGTCACAACAACAGCATGAACACCCGATCTGCCAACGCGATGCAGCACCTGCGATCCGTGGGTGGTAAACGCGGTGAGGTCGCGTCGGAGCCGTGACCGAGTCACGTAACGGGCGGAACTAGTGGCGCAGGATCTCGCCGCCGGCATCCATGAACACCACGCGTTGCGCGACCTTGCGGGCAAAGCCCATTTCGTGGGTCACCATCGTCATGCCTTCCTCCGCGACAGCGACCGACATGGGATCGAACGCCGAGGTTGGTTCGTCGTAAACAGCCAGGCTGTGTTTCTAAAGCGGTCGAAACACTGTCGATGGGCTAGTAACCGCCTATCTCACCGCGAACTGGGCCTATCCCCTGCGGCTGTGCATAGGTTGTGTTGTCCGATCCGCTAGTTGCGCATCCTGAGAGTGTCATGAAGACGATTGCTGCTGCGGCCAAAATGTTTTTCAGAGGCACGGCGTTCTCCGATCATGGCAGACTGCCCAGGCCTCAAGGGCCACGCCGGGGATTTTCCGTTAAATTACCTACAATGGCAAGCGCGTGGTTAGCTGGCGGCAAAGTAGCGATATGGCCTCTTCAAGCGTCTCCCTGACTAGTCACTCGGCGTGGCATCTTTCCCCATAGATGTGGGTGCTGCTGGTGAACGCCCTGACCCAAGTTCTTAGGGGCGTGGTCGGCCAGCGCAGAAAACCTGGTTCCTGCTGACCAGCAGGAACCAGCCGCTTCAGAAATCTGCCCCCTCAAAATGTCAGCGATAGTCGATGCCGCAGGAGCAACGACCCGACGGGGATCGATGCATCCCCGACTAGCACGTCAGATGGTGGCCTTTGGCCTCAATCAGGCAAACCACGCACGAAGCTGAGCGAAGAACCCGTCTGGTTTGGAGCCTGACATCTTTCGCAAACGGCGAGCGACGACTGCCGCGCTGACGCGTTCACCGAAATGGCAGAAGCACACAAGATCATGCAATTGCTCATCGCTGAGTTCGAAGAACCGCTTGGCCTCTCCATAGCTGTCATTTTCCATTCCTGCCGCCCGCAGCATGGGATCAGCGAATGCAACGGAGATCGGGGTGCCGTCATCCCTGAGAGCAAGCCGATCGGCAATCGGTTGATATTCGGTTTCGTGAAGTGTCTTGAGGAACGGCCTGGGGCTGTGTTCGAGACTTTCGGCCCACTGTTCAAGCCGTTCGCGCCGTGTCATTTCAAGACGCTTGCAGGTCGGGCTGACAGTTGCGATGCTTTTCAGCTGGTCTAATGCGTACTGTTCCATTTCGGCCTCCTATCTTCGGAAAAATAGATGGTCCGCCTCCCAAACACAGCGTCGCTCAGGTCGAAGCCGTTGTCCAATCACGATTGAAAAACGCCGCTTGTTGACGTTTGCGTAATCACTTGAGGCGCCTTTGCTTGCGGACTGGCTCTTTTCTCATAAGCTTTCTATGCCATGTCATACCAAGGCAACCAGACAGGGTTCGGTATGGACGAGATATTCGAACAGCTTCTGCACCTTGCTGAACACACCGAAACGCTGATTGCGGTCTATGACAGCCACGACCTGCTGCAATACGCCAACAGCGCCTTTCGTTCGGTCTATTTCATCGAGCCGGATGAAACGCCGCTCTGGCCGGATCTCATGCGGCGAATTTCGAGCTCGCGCGAGGCACCGTCATCCGGACGAGCAGTTTCGACGAATGGCTGCGGTCGACGCAGTCACGCCGCGGCAAGATCGGCTATCGCGCTTTCGAGACGGACCTCTACGATGGCCGGTGGTTCTGGATGACCGAGGCAGTCCAGAAGAACGGCTGGATGTTGTGCATAGCGAGCGACAACCGCCGCTTTGTGATGGGCCGAGTCGACGACATGCTGGCGGCCCCCGAGCATGGAAGCAACGGCTGCCTTGCCGTATTCGACATCGACAATTTCAAACACATCAACGATCGGCTCGGTCACCACGCCGGGGATCTCGTGTTGCGCGACTTTGCCCATCGCATTCATCAGAATGTTCGCCGCAACGATTGTTTTGGGCGGGTCGGCGGCGAGGAGTTCGTTCTGGTGATGCCGGCAACCGGGCCGGAGGACGCCATTGCCATGGTCGAGCGTATGCTGACGGTGATCCGCTTCTCCCGGCCTCTGCCTGACTCGCCCGACTTCAGCTACACGTGTTCTGCCGGCATTGCCGCCTGTGCCCCCTCAGACAGCGCTTCGGACCTTTATCGACGCGCCGATCAGGCACTCTATGCTGCCAAATTAAGCGGCCGGGACAAGGTGCGCGCAGCGTAGGTGCTTAATGCATGTCGCCCGGAAGCGTGCAGCGGTTCCGGCCAACGACATGCATAAAAACGAAAGCTATCCAGTTGAACCTCAATTTGATCAGGCGACTTCGTCGCGCCGCAGTCGTGGCCGACGATAATCTGGACCTGGTCGCTGAGGCAGGAACTAGTGGTACCGCGCGCGATCCATCAAATCCCCGACCCGTAAAGCTCCTGGTCATCGTCGCCTTCCCAGGGGGAGGGCATCGAGGTGCGATTGGCCGAGGGCATCGGCATCCAACACTTCAATTCCGGCTCGGCGTACTCGATGATATGCCCTGGCGAGGAATCAGATGCGCGCCAGCCTTCTCCAGCGAACTGATCGCCATTCGACCAATAGGCGAGGTCAACTTCCGCCGGCCCCTGTTCGGACGGGCGAATCGTGACGAGGATCCGGCTACCGTCTCGCGGTGCACTTGCCATGTCGCGCCAGCGGTCTGTATCGTCCATCGTTTTCCTCCTGCCTCGCTGCAGCTTGCGAGTGTCGCCTCGCCATCGGAAACGGTCAATTGAAAGTTTGTACCAGACCTTCAGAAGGCAAATTGCGGGCGGCAGCTTCCACTTCTTCCAAGACGACCGGCGACATACTCTCTCTGGACTTGTTCGGTCGTGGAACCGCATCCTAGAGGCTCGGGCAGGTTCGCTGACAACAGCTAGATATTATTTCGCTCAAGCTTTTCCAAATGCTCGGAGCATACGGTTTTGACCAACTCAAGTAGCTTTGCCGTTCGCTCCCCAAGCCAAAGAAGCGCTTCGTCGGTGATCTCGAAATGCACGGAATACCGTGCCTTCACGTAGGCTTCGTTCAGCGTGTTGAACCAGGCACGTTCTTTGTGCTGATCGCGAGGAAAGGCCTCCGCCAGACGGCGGTCCTGTTCCTCGGCGAGCGAGCGTAGGAACTTGATGTTGTGAGATGGTGGGCCATAATTGGTCAGGGTCAGCAGGACGCAAGAGTAGGCTTGTTCGAGCGATTGATGCATGATGAACGCGGCTTCATTGTAGTCCTTCTCAGCCATGCAGAACATCGATAGCTTGTGGAGCTTCGAGGCACTCCTGAACCGATGTTCAAAGTGGACCCTCGCTAGCCGCAACCGATCGGCCGGCGAAAGCGCCTGCGGCTCAGCAAGCGGCTCATCATCCAATTCGTAAAGGACGATGCCTTCCTTGCGAATGTCGGAGAAGAAATACTGACCTTCCTTGAGATAGGTGTTCACCTCCCGCCTGGAATGAACGATGAAGCTTACCGGCGTTTCGATCGACTTATCGTGGATCAGGCGGTCAGCCGCCTTATACCAGTATTCGGCGAAATCGCAGAGCTTGCGATCGTTGACGATGATCAGCAGATCGAAGTCCGAGCGATAACCCTTCATCGTGAAAGGTTCATCGACCCATCCGCCCTTGGCGTAGGAGCCGAATAGGACGATCTTCAGGATCCGGCCGCGCTTCTTAAAATCAGCCGTGCCTTCCTTCAGCGCATCCTGGAATTCCTCATGGAGAATCTTGAGAACTCGTCCGAGTTCTCGCTGTTTGCGAAGGGGCATATGGTTAAGGGATGATTTCATCATGGAGAGCAGAGGTCGCGGGGCGGCTTAAAAATGACTTTGAGAAATTCAGAGCATAAACCCGATTCTACACTGGTTGCGTTAAACCACAAATCGTAAATGGATTGATGATCCGTCCTGGAGAAAGCGGCCGGCGGCGAAGAGCTCCAGTTGGCGGCGCAAGCGTTCCGCCAGGTCCTCAGCGCAGTCATCCACTAGACTAGTTACGCAGTTCTGTTTCCTTCAAGCCAATTAGCTGGATCTATTTGGTGAGCCGTACCTTTACTGCCGTTAGGCATTCGTTCTTCGCGTCGCCCCCCCTCGCGCGATCGCATCGCCCACAACCCGCTCGCTCACTTGCGCGTTTACCCAACTGAGCCATGTTCGCTGCAGTTCATGAGCCATCCTAGCGACCGCATAACGGCTCGCGGATTTGCCATGTCCGCCTCCGTCTAAACCTTCCACTTGAATTGCGGCCATCGCGTCCTGCCCCGGCTTTTGGTCCTGCCAGGCTCACGCCGCCGGCAACGGCTTTGCCGTCCTCCACTGCGTTGCGGCCCTGCGGGTGCAGACAGCACTTGCAGCCCGGCTTTCGGACCGCCGTAGCAGGTCGCGATGGCCGCGACCTCGAAACGGAGGTTCAGACATGAGCAGGCAACAATCCAATCAACGATCCGATGTCTACAGCCGCATCACCGGCAAGATCATCGCCGATCTCCAACAGGGTGTGCGGCCATGGACCAAACCCTGGACGACGGGACATGCGACAGCCGAGGTCAGCCGGCCACTGCGCCATAACGGCCAACCCTACACCGGGATCAACGTCCTGCTCCTCTGGTCCGAAGCCATCGCCCGCGGCTTTGCCTCGTCGAGGTGGATGACGTTTCGCCAGGCAATCGAACTCGGCGGCGCCGTCCGCAAGGGCGAAACCGGAACAACCGTCGTCTTCGCCAGTTCGTTCATCCGCACCGAGACGACCGAGACGGGCACCGAGATCGAACAGGATATCCCGTTCCTCAAAGCTTACACGGTGTTCAACACCGATCAGATCGCCGGCCTTAATGGCCGCTTTGACGACGTCGCACCTGTCCAGGATCCGATGAGCCGCATTGGCGATGCCGGCCGCTTCCTTGCCAATACCGGCGCCCTGATCCGGCACGGAGGATCGGCTGCCTACTATGCCGCTCAGCGTGACTACATCCAGATGCCATGCCTGGATGCCTTCAGGGACGACGCCGCCTATGTCGCCGTCCTCAGCCACGAGATCACCCACTGGACTGGGGCACCGCGACGGCTTGATCGGGATCTCAGCCGCTACGCGAAAGATAGGAGCGATCGGGCCCGCGAAGAGCTTGTCGCCGAACTCGGCAGCGCGTTTCTCTGCGCCGATCTCGGCATTGTCCCAGAGCTCGAACCACGCCCCGACCACGCAAGCTATCTAGATGGCTGGCTGAAGGTTCTGGGCAACGACAAGCGCGCCATCTTCTCGGCGGCAGCACATGCGCAGCGCGCCGTCGACTACCTGCATTCCTTGCAGCCGGAACTCGAAGAGGAGGAGGCGGGGTAAGCCGTCTCTTCTTTCAATTGGCCATGAGAGACGCGGCTTACCGCAGCAGCAGATAGCCTCGCGAGTGCTTCCTGCGCAAAAGAGTGAGCAGGAGATCGAATGCTTTTAACTCGCTATCGAAGACATGGATCTTCTGCTGCCCGCGGCTGCCGATGCGTCCCCAGCTGCGGACGAGCGAGGTGCCGCCAAAGAGGTTCGGCTCGATCGACAGCGCATAAAAGCGTGCCATGTTTTTGTCAGGCTCTCTGCGTTCGATGTAGAGGTGAAAGGGCTGAAGTGTCATGCCGGCAAGATCGCAAAGAGTAGGCGGCGACGTCCAACGACATTTATGAATCGGTTATGGCTGATCGATTCATCGGGGTGATGAGAACGGCTTGCCTCATCTATCCTATTTTGCAAACAATCCGGCAAATTCCGGGTCGCATAACAGCGCAACTTTGTCGCAATAATCGGCCGATAACGGGCAAACAGCAGCTCGCCGTAGGAATGGATGTTCCCGAGGGCCGTCTCTCAACTCGCGGAGGAAAAGGATATCGTCAGTGCGATCGAAATGCGCTTTGGTCGCGCCTTGGACTTGCGGAGAAACTGAAGCGAGCCGGCTTCATCAGGCTGATGACGTCGAGCCTATCCAACAGGCCCCTCCGCCTTGCCGACCGCAGTTATCGCGCAGAACCACGCAAACAGATGAAATTGAGGCGCCCATCGAAGCGGAGCAATTACCCTCACCCTTTCGCAGCAATTACGTCGCCGCACTAAAAATCCGCCGCCAGCACCGCATCCTTCAGTGCCCGCGAATACTCATGCTGCGGATCATCCAACACCGCTCGCGCCTGTCCCCGCTCGACGATTTCACCTTTGCGCATGATAATGATGTTGTCGCTGATGTAATAGGCGGTGGCGAGGTCGTGGGTGATGTAGACGATGGAAAGGCCAAGCTCGTTTTTCAGGCGGCTAAAGAGATTGACGATCGCCATGCGCAGCGAGGCGTCGACCATCGAGACCGGTTCGTCGGCCACCAGCAGGCGGGGTTGCGGGATCAACGCGCGGGCGATGGCAACGCGCTGAAGCTGGCCGCCCGACAATTCGTGGGGAAACCGGCCTTTCACTTCTTCAAGGGTCAGGCCGACATGGACGAGGGCGGCATCCGCCATCCGCTCTGCCTGCTCTCGGTCCGGCCGTTTTCCCGAGAACGAAAAATTGCGGGCCGTCTCAAAGAGATAACGATCGACACGTTTCAGCGGATTGAAGGCTTCGAAGGGGTTCTGCAGAACCGGCTGGACCTCCTTCATGAAAGCCTTGCGCTCGGATCGGCTATGAATGGCGACGGTCTTGCCGCTGAATTGAAGCTCTCCTTCGGTTGGTTCGGTCTGCCCGAGGATCATCGCCGCGATCGTCGATTTTCCCGATCCAGATTCGCCGACGATCGAGAGGATCTCCGGCTCCGCTCCCAGTTCGAAGCTGACGTCCTTGACCGCCGTGATCAGACGCCGGCCAAGCATGCCGCCCTGGCGGTAAACTTTGGTGACATGCGAGAGGCTAAGAAGAGCGCTCAAACCGGATCTCCCGTAACGGCAAAACACGCCACCCGCCGCCCCGGCTCGACGGTGACGAGCGGCGGAACCTTCTGCGAGCAGATCTCCATGCGCTTCGGACAGCGCGGGTGGAACCGGCAGCCTTCCGGCGGCATGGCGAGGTTGGGGGGGCGGCCCTCGAGCGAAGGGCGGGCCGTCGCATCGCCGATCCGCGGCAGGCTGCCGACGAGGTGCTGCGTATAGGGGTGGAGCGGTTTGCTGAAGAGCTTGGGGGTCGGCGCTTCCTCGACAAGACGCCCGGCATAGACGATGCCGATGCGGTCGGAGACCGTCGCGTGAACCCCCATATCATGGGTGACGAACAGGAAGGACGAGCCCATCTCGCGCTGGATTTCGCGGATCATCGACAGCACGTCGCGCTGAACGATGACGTCGAGCGCGGTCGTCGGTTCGTCGGCGATGATGAATTCGGGCGTCAGGATGGTGGCCAGCGCAATGGTCATGCGCTGGCGCATGCCGCCGGAGAGTTCGTGGGGATAGGCGTCGAGCAGATGCGGATCGAGCTTCAGCCGCTGCAGATGGGTGGCGACCCTTTCGAAAAACACCGGGCCGCTGACCTTCATGTGGCGAAAGGCGAAATCGGTGAAGGAATGCCGGATCCGGCGCACTGGATTGAGCACATTCATCGAGCCCTGCATGATATAGGACAGATGCTTCCAGCGCAGCGCCAGCCGATCCTCCGGCTTCATCGCGTAGATATCCTGGGTGCCGCCGTCGAAATGGAATGTCACTTTACCGGACACGACCCGCAGCGGCGGCCGGATTGCGCCGGCGATGGTCTTGATCAGGGTGGTCTTGCCGCTGCTCGATTCACCGGCGACGCCGTAGACCTCACCGCGGGCGATGGTCAGGCTGATATCGTCGACAGCACGCACCTCGCGATCGACGCCAAAGAGGAAGGCACGGTAATAGGCTTTCAGATTCTCAATTTCGACCAAAGGATCCATACTAACTTCCCATCCGGTTCAGCCGGCTGCGCGGATCATTGTATTCGTTCATCGACATGGACAGCAGGAAGAGCGCCAGGAAGAGGACGACGATGACGGCGACGGGGGCGGCCACCCACCACCATATGCCTGATATCAGCGCCGAATGGGCATTGGCCCAATAGATCATCATGCCCATGGTCGGCGTCTCGATATCTGTGAAGCCGAGCACCGACAGGGTGATCTCCATGCCGATCGACCAGATCATGTTGTTCATCGTGGTGGCAAAGACGATCGGCAGAACATAGGGCAGGTGCTCCTCGACGAGGATCTTGCGCATGCTCATGCCGGAATAGACGCTCTGGGTGGTGAAGGATCTGGTCTTCAGGCTGATCGCCACCGAGCGGATGAGGCGCGCGTCATAGGACCAGCCGAGCGAGGCCATGATGAGGATCAGCGCCGTCCAGGTCATGCTGTCCTTCAGCACAAAATAGAACAGGATCAGCAGCGGAAATTGCGGGATGACCATGACGCTGTCGTTGATGGCCATCAGCACCCGGTCGACGGCGCCGCCGGCATAACCGGCGACGAGGCCGACGACCAGCGAGATGATGCGTGAGATGAAGGCGACGCCGATGCCGAAAAACAAGGTGTTCCTGAGGGCAGTCGTCAATTGCCAGAAAACGTCCTGGCCGCGCGATGTCGTGCCGAGCCAATATTCGCCATCGGGCGGCATGTCGGGCGGCAGAAGATAGATGTCGGTCGCGCTGTAAGGCGAGAAATAGGACACCACTATCAATCCGACGATGACGGCAAAGAGCAGCAGGCCGCTGAGGAATTCCATATTCTGGCGCGCGAGGTCGCGGACGATCGTAAACATGCTCTATTCCACCTTGATGCGCGGGTCGATCAGCGGGCTCAGAATGTCGATGATGAACACTGCGGCGGCGACGCCGACGATCGACAATGCGCTGAGGCCGAGCACCAGGCTGTAATCGCCGGCATGCACCGCTTCGATCAGCAGGTTGCCGATGCCCGGATAACCGAAGACGATTTCGGTAATGACCGTGCCGTTGAAGATCGCGCCGAGCGACATGGCAAGCCCGGTGAACTGCGGCACCATGGCATTGCGGGCGATATAGGAGCGCAGGATCTTTCGCTTCGGAACGCCGCCGAGCTCGGCGAAGACGACGTAATCCTCGGTGATGATGTTGGAAACGAGCGCGCGCATGCCGATCAGCCAGCTGCCGGCGCCGACCAGGATCAGCGACAAGGCCGGCAGGATCGAGTGTTTCAGGATATCGAAGACCAGCGCAAAGGAGAGGTCCAGATTGGCGTTCATCTCGTAGCCGCCATTGATCGGCAGCACCGGCCAGAGATAGCCGAAGACAATCAGAAGCACGAAGGCCAGAATGTAATAGGGAATGGGAAGCAGGGCGATGAAGACGAGGCTGACGGCTTTCAGCACCATGTCCTTGCGGTAATAGCCGGCGAGTGCGCCGAGCGCATTGCCGAGCACGAAGGTGATGAGGGTCGACACCGTCATCAGCCCGATAGTCCAGGGCAGGGACCGCAGGATGATGGTGGAAACGGGTGTGGGAAAGGCCGAGAGCGAGGGACCGAGATCACCGGTCGCGAGCCGCAGCCAGAAATTCAGATATTGCTGCCAGATCGAGCCTTCCATGCCGTAGAGCTCGCGAAGCGACTGGCGCATCAGCTCGATCGCATTGGGATCGGACTGCCCCATCTGGGTGATGGCGCCTATGCTTTCTTCGACCGGATCGATCGGGGTCAGGTGGGTGACGAAGAATGTGATGGTCACGCCAAGGAATACGACAAGCAGAAACTGACCGAACCGCTTCAGCACAAAGATCAGATAGGACGTCATAGGGCGGTGGTTCCTCTCTGGTTCCCTTCATCAAGTGGAAAGGATCGACGGACATGCCACATGCCCGTCGATTAGGGGGCCGGCGCGCAACACTCGCGCCGGCGTTGGGAGGATTATTTCGATTGTGCCGGCTTCAGCTTGACCATCATCAGCCTGGAGTTGGCCCAATTCGGCACCGGATCGGTATAGGGATCGGATATCGTCGGATAACCGGTCCAATAGGTCGTATCCATCGAGGTGAAGACGTTATACGACATCAGCGGGATCGTCGGCATTTCGCGGGCGACCAGCTTCAGATAATCCTTGCCGAGCTCGACGCCCTTCGGATCGTCGGCGCTGATGCCGCGGATGCTTTCGATGATCTTGTCGAGCTCCGGATTGCTCCAGCGCTGCCAGTTGCGCGGCGGCTGGTTCTCACCCTTCTTGGCCACGAACTGCGAATGCCAGCTATCGAGGAAGAACGACAGGTCGGGATCGCCGCCCCAGGTTTCGACGCTCCAGGCGATCGCCACCTGGAAATCGCCGGGCTGTAGCGCCGTCTGCCAAAGTTTCGCGGCCGGCACGGCTTTGGCGTCGATGCCGAAGGCCGCCCATTGCTGTGCAATCAGCGTCCCGGCGCGGGTGAAGACCGAGCGCGTGTCGCCTTCCACCGTCATCCGGATCTTGAAGGGCTGTCCATCAGGTGTCAGCCATTTGCCGCCGGATTTCTTGAAGCCTGCCTTCTCCAGCAGTTCGCCGGCAGCCTTCGGATCCGGTTTCCACCAGCCATAGCCGAACGCACCGCTGATTGCCTCAGGATCGCTCGGGATCTGGTCCTTGAACTTCGGCTGCTTGCGCAGGATATCGGCGATCTGTTGCCCGACCGTCGGGTCATAAGGCTTGATCTTGCTCTTGCCGGTATCGATCTCGAAATTCTTCAGCCAATCCTGCATCGGCGCCTGATAGAATTTCATCGTGGCCGCCGTCGGCGGCACGCCGAGCGCCGAAAGCGTCGCCGCCCCGCGGTAGCTCGCCATATCAACCGCCTTGATGTCGATCAGCAGGGCAAGCGCCCAGCGTACATCGGCATTGTCGAAGGGCGGATTCTGGGTGTTGAAGATGACCGCCGGAAGTGTCGGATCCGGATGGGCGAAGGGGAAGCCCGGGAACCATGTCTCGATCGTCTTGGATTTTTCCTTCAACGTGAACATGCCCTCAGGCGTGTTGTCGTGAATGATATCGAGATTGTGCTCGAGCTGGGCGATCGTGCGCTTATCCGGCGGGCCGGGATCGGTATAGGTCACGTATTTCGGGGCTGGCTCGCCGAAGCGGGCAAGCGAGGTGCGCTGCCAGTCGTCGCGCTTCTCCCAGGTATACCATTTGCCCTGGGGGTCGTAGGACTTGAGCTTGTAGGCGCCGAGCGAAACGGGATTGGCGAAATCATAGCGAAGCGGATCTTCGACTTTCTCGAAGACATGCTTGGGCATGATCCAGGCGCCGTTCCAGCGAACGGTGAAGATGGCATGGAAGCGCGAGTTAGGCTTCTTCAGCTTGAACACCACCGTCTGGGGGTCGGTTGCCTCGACGCTTGCCACCTGCACCGAGAAGGCAGCACTCCAGACCATGCCGGGGTGATCCATCTGCGTCTTGACGGTATAGACCACGTCGTCTGCCGTGAACTCCACGCCGTCGCTCCAGAAGAGCCCCTTGCGCAGTTTCACGGTCATCTCGGTGAAGTCGGCATTATATTGCGGCTTGTCGGCGGCGAGCGAATTATCCCAGGTCGCGCCGCCAAGTCCTTGTTCGGGGTCGATATACCAGAGCGTATCCATCGTCAGCTGCTGCAGGCCGGTCGATACGCCGCCGCCGCCATTGACCCAGATGTTGAACCAGCCGGGATTTTTAATCGTCCCTTCCGGATTTTCGACGATGAGCGTCTCCTTGCGCGGCAAGGAGGTGTATTCTTGGGCTCCGGCCACTGCGGTCAGGCCGAACGTGGCCAGCACGAAGCCGAATGCAAACCTCTTCCACTTTTGCATGAACTCCTCCCTTGAAAGCGATCATGCCGCGGCCGCAAAGGCACGCATGGGCACGTCGCGGTTGTCGGTCCGCAGAAGCCTCAGGACTTGAACAGTCAGGTCCAGGACCTCGGTGAACCATCCCTCCGGCTCCCTGCCTCCTCGCAGCGAGCCGAATATTTTCAGCCGAAGGCGCCCCAATGGGCTACCCGGCGGCAGCTGTCACACCGACAGCCGGATGACGTTGTAGGAGAACGGTTTCAACGCTGCCCGCAACCGTCCATCCTCGATCTTTCCACTCTCGACATTGACGGGGGTGACCGTCTGCGGCCGCGCTGCCGTGTTGACGGCTTCCAGATCGCCGTGGGTCATCTCCACCTGCTCGACCACCCGGGCATTTGCGAAGCCTTCCAGCCGCACATCGAGATCGAGCGCCGTGCTCGGATGGCGGTTGACGGCAAAGAAGGTCAGGGTCCTGCCATCCTCGGAATGGACTGCCGATACGTCGAGATAGGGAACGTCGTTCTCCTCGTCGCTGTCATAGGTCGGGCCATCGACGACCAGCTGCAGCGCCGTTCCACGGCCATATCTGGAGGCGTAATAGAACGGGTAATAGATGGTCTGGCGCCATGCCGCACCGCCGTCCTCGGTCATGATCGGGGCGATGACGTTGACGAGCTGCGCGATGCAGGCGATGCGCACCCGGTCGGAACGGCGGATGAAGGTGTTCAAGATGCCGCCGACCTGCAGCACGTCCTCGAAATTATAGATGTCTTCCAGGAGATGCGGCGCGTCCGGCCATTCGTCGCGCGCCAGGATCTCCTTGTCCTGCTGGTTGGAATGATACCAGACGTTCCATTCGTCGAAGGAAATGCCGATCGTCTTCTTCGAGCGTTTTTTCGCCTTGATGTAGTCGATCACGCCGCCGATCGTGGTGATGTAACGGTCGAGCTTCGTCGCCCGGGCGAGATAGTTGAGGGTATTTTTCTCGCGGTTGGCAAAATACATATGCAGCGAGATATGGTCGGCGCTGTCATAGCACTGCTCGAGAACCTGGGCTTCCCACTCGGGATAGGTCTTCATATCGGAATTGGACGAGCCGCAGACGACGAGCTCGAGCGACTTGTCGAAGCCGCGCATGGCCTTCGCCGTCTCGTCCGCCAGCCGGCCATATTCATAGGCCGACTTGTGGCCGACCTGCCAGGGGCCATCCATCTCGTTGCCGAGGCACCACAATTTGACATCGTGCGGATTGGACCAGCCGTGCTTGCGGCGCAGATCCGACCAGTAGGTGCCGCCGGGATGATTGCAATATTCGAGGAAATTGCGGGCGGCATCCAGGCCGCGTGATCCGAGATTGACGGCGAGCATCGGCTTGGTATTGGCCTTCTTGCACCAGTCGACGAATTCGTTCACGCCGATCTGATTGGCTTCGCGCGTGCGCCAGGCAAGGTCGAGACGAACCGGGCGCTCGGCACGCGGGCCGACGCCGTCTTCCCAATTATAGGCCGAGACGAAGTTGCCACCGGGATAGCGGCAGTATGGCGTGTCGAGCTCACGGACCAGATCAAGGACATCCTGACGGAATCCGTCCTCGTCGGCCGTCGGGTGCCCGGGCTCATAAATGCCCCCGTAGATCGCCCTGCCGAGATGCTCGAGAAATGAACTGTAGAGCCTGGAATCAATGGTGGCGATGCGGAAATCGCGGTGAACCACAACGTTCGTCTTCAACGGATCCTCCCGTTTATATATCAGGTATTTTGTTTTCTTGCCTCTAACTTGATATCAGGAATGTTGTTCTGTCAACCAAGTTGCCGCTTTAATCATACTAATATGAATTTCAGGAAAAAATGTTTGATTACAGTGGCTTGGGAGATTTTATCGGCAGCCGAAACTGGAAAGAATCGTGATATTTAAATCAAGATTTCCGATTTTGATTTTTAGACGTGAAGTCGCATGATGATGTCGCGCCCGTGATTTCCGAAGCCGCGGCCGAAAATATTCACGCCGCCGGTATGGCCGGCATTCTCGGCGATGCCGACCCGGAGCCGGATGGAAGAGTGCTGGGCAAGCGCGAGATCGCTGAGCGTGACATTCGAGGCGGCGACGCCGTCGATGAAGGTGCCGCGCGTCGAGATCCGCCAGGTCTTCATCATCCCATATTGCGAGCCTTCGAGCTTCCACCAGGCCGGCGTGAAGGCGCCGCGCTTGTCGCCGTAGTCGCCAGGGGACGTCCAGGTTCCGATCGCCATTCCATTGACCCAGAGCGTTATATCGGAAGGCCAGTCCGGATTGGTGCCCGGCACTTCCGACGACAGCTCCAGCGAAAACTCGATGGCGCGGATATCCTTGTTCAACACCTTGGCATTGTTGGGGAATTTATATTCCACATAGCCCCTGCCGAACCAGACGAGCCCGGCCTGCATGCGCTGCGGGTCGAGAAAGTAGTCAGGCACATCGAGAGGACCGATGACGCTCTCGGTCGAGCAGAGACCACAAGGGGCATGGACGTCACAGCTGGTATATAGCCCGACCGGCATCTCGACTTCGATGATATTGTTGGCCCTTTGGGCGGCACTTTCCTCGAAGCTGATCAGAATTTCGCTGTAGATCGCCGAGCAGATCTTCTGGTTTCCCTTGCGCGCCTTCGTCAGCTGGGAATCGACAAGCCGGGCGTCTTCCAAAATCTGGATCCCGGTAGCGACAGTCGATTGAGGAAGAGAAAGGGCACGCGCGATATCGTTGATATTCATCGGCCCTTTGGCGCAAAGCAGCTTAAGCATCTCCAGCCGCGCAGGTGCCGAAAGCGCCCGTATCGCATCGTTATTCTCGCCGGCGGCAATCGTCAAAAACGAGCGTTCCATCATTCCCCCAGTATTTCCGATGAAATGATGTATATCGGAAATTATGATACATCAAGTGGAATGATTAGGTCGAGCGTGCCTGACCTGGATGGTTTAGAATTCTGCGATGCGAGGGTGTTAGTGGTCCGTCCACGGATTGATGATCTGCAAGCCTATTCCTTCGAAATCGGACACATTGCGCGTTGCGAGTGAAGCGCCGCGCGAAATGGCGATGGCTGCGATCTGCGCATCGAACTGCCTGATCGGCCTGCCAGCCTTGCGGCGATCGGTAATGATGGCATAGACGTCTGCCGCGTCACGATCGAATGGCAGGACACGGCCACTCATGTCTTCATTGAATATCGGCAGGACTGCCGCCTCGAGATCACTCCGACGCCGTCCGTGAGGAAGGAGACGCAAGCCATATAGAATTTCCGCTTCGGTAATCGCGGTCGTGAATACCGATAGTGGATGTTGTGCCCCGAGCCATTCGATTACACCCACATTCGGCGCCGGCGTGAGCAGTTCCGAAATGACGTTGGTATCGAGGACGATCACGCGTCAAAGTCCGGCGCGTCCCGGATCGGCTGCCGGGGCGAAATTTCGAGCTCCACCCCTCCGACCGATTGCAAGCGGGCGCGAATGGTATCGGCAAGATTGCTCGCCACCGGCTCGGTAGTCGCAAGGGCCATACGCTGAATATCGCGTGCTTCGTCTTCCATTGACCGGCCATGCGTGTCGGCGCGAACACGCAGCCGCTGCTTCAACGCATCATCGAGATTGCGGATCGTCATGCTGGCCATCATTGCCTCCGTTCATCAATGACCGCATATAATCTTGATTGCATTTTCTCAAGCGACCGTCGCGAGATGCGTCCCCGTCCTCAGCAACCCGTATTCCGGCCTTCTTCATCTCGCCCTTCGCCAAGGGCGGCATGGTCGATCATACCCAGTACGACACGACGTCGATCATCCGCTTCATCACCGCGCGCTACGATCTGCCGGTTCTGCCCGGGCGTCATCGCCCGCGACAAGGCGCTGCGCAACAACGACGGCTGCTAAGGGGCGACCTGACGGCCGGGCTCAACCTGTCGCATTGACCGATCACGAGCGGCCCCAGCGCTGATCGGGGCCGTTCTGTCCCAATTTTGCTGTCAGCGCCGCAGCAGCGGTCGCAACGCGGCCTGCGTTTCCTTCAGCAGCGGCAGATAGCGCTCCTTCATCTCGGCGGCCGGGACGAGGGCGGCCGGCGCGCCGATATTGATCGCCGCGACCGTTTCGCCGCGGTCGTTGTCGACAGGCACGGCGATCGAGCAGAGGCCGATTTCCAGCTCCTGATCTATGATAGCGTAACCCTCGGCGCGGACACGCCGGAGTTCGGCGATCAGCTCGTCCGGATCGGTCTTCGTATTCGCTGTGTTTTGCTTCAGTTCGCTGCGGGCAAGGATCGCGCGCGCCTCGCTCTCGGCCAGGGCTGCAAGCAGCACGCGGCCCATCGAGGCGCAGTAGGCGGGCAAGCGGCTGCCGGGGGTGAGGTTGATCGACATGACGCGGCGCTGCGAGGCGCGGGCGATATAGACGATGTCGGTGCCGTCGAGCACCGAGGCGGAGGCGCTCTGGCCGGCCTTTTCCGAGAGATGATCGAGATGCGGCTGCAGCAGCGCCGGCAGCGGCATCGCTGAGAGATAGGCATGGCCAAGACGCAGGATCTTCGGCGTCAGCGTGAAGAACTTGCCGTCATAATCGGCATAGCCGAGTTCGGCGAGCGTTAGCAGCGAGCGGCGCACAGTGGCGCGGTCAAGCTCCGTCAGCTTCGAGGCCTCGGCGATGGAAAGCCGCTGCCGCGTTTCACCGAAAGCTTCGATGACCTTCAGGCCGCGGGCAAAGCCGCTGACGAAATCCGTTTCGCGCATGGGCTCGGTCTCCAATGGATTCTCCTCATTGTGTGCGTTATACGAACAAATGTCAAATATCGCACAAAACACATTGCCGCCTGAGATGGAGCGCTTTATGTCTACGGCATAGGACGGGGTGGAGAGTTCCCGGCCGCATCTAGCCAAGGAGAGATCCCGCATGGACAAGACAGTCGGGAGCACGGCGGAAGCCGTCTCTGAGATCGGGGATGGCGCGACCGTCATGATCGGTGGTTTTGGTGGCTCGGGCGCGCCGATCGAGCTCATTCATGCCTTGATCGACAAGGGCTCCAAAGGCCTCACCGTGATCAACAACAATGCCGGCAACGGCCGGATTGGTATCGCTGCAATGATCGATGCCGGCATGGTGCGGAAGATGATCTGCTCTTTCCCGCGCTCGTCGGATCCGCGCGCCTTCACGGATAAATATCTGGCCGGCGAAATCGAGCTCGAGCTGGTGCCGCAGGGAACGCTTGCCGAGCGCATCCGCGCTGGCGGGGCCGGCATCCCGGCCTTTTATACACCGACCGCCTACGGCACCGAACTTGCCGACGGGAAGGTCATCGCCGAATTCGACGGCCGTCATTACGTGCAGGAGCGCTGGCTGAAGGCCGACTTCGCGATCGTCAAGGCTGCGATCGGCGATACCCACGGCAATCTCACCTACAACAAGGCCGGCCGCAACTTCAATCCGCTGATGTGCATGGCGGCGGCGAAGACCATCGTCCAGGTCTCATCCATCGTGCCAGCCGGCGGCATCGATCCCGAGCAGGTGGTGACGCCAGGCATCTTCGTCGATCGCGTCGTTGCCGTCCCCAATCCCCAGCAGGAAGAAGAGCTCATTCGAGCCGGAGTGGCCTACGTATGACAGTCGATCACAGCTCCATCAACACCCGCCCCATCAACACCCGGGAAGACATCAAGCTTTCCAATGCGCAGATCGCCTGGCGCGCCGCGCAGGACATTGCCGACGGCGCCTATGTGAACCTCGGAATCGGTTTTCCCGAAATGGTCGCCAGCTATCAGCCGCCCGGCCGTCAGGCGATCTTCCACACCGAAAACGGCATCCTGAACTTTGGCGAGCCGCCGGCGGCCGGCGAGGAGGATTGGGATCTGATCAACGCCGGTAAGAAGGCGGTGACGCTGAAGCCGGGTGCTGCCTTCTTCCATCACGCCGACAGCTTCGCCATGGTGCGCGGCGGTCATCTCGACGTCGCGATCCTCGGCGCCTATCAGGTCGCTCAAAGCGGCGACCTTGCGAACTGGCGGGTGGGCAGCAAAGGTGTGCCGGCAGTCGGTGGCGCGATGGACCTGGTGCACGGCGCCAAGCAGGTCTGCGTCATTACCGAGCACGTCACCAAGACAGGCGAACCGAAGCTGGTGGAAAAATGCACCTTCCCGCTGACCGGCGTTGCCTGCATCACCCGTGTCTATACCAGCCATGCCGTCATCGATATCGTCGACGGACGTTTCGTCCTACGCGAGAAGCTAACCGCGATGTCACAAGAGGAATTGCAGGCTATGACCGGCGCGCCGCTGCACGTCGACGGGCCGGTCGGCGACCTCGTCGTCCCCAAACTCTGAGGAAAAGCCATGACCGAAGCCTTTATCTGCGACTATGTCAGAACGCCGATCGGTCGCTTCGCCGGCTCGCTGTCCCAGGTGCGGGCCGACGATCTCGGCGCGATCCCGCTGAAGGCGCTGATGCAACGAAACGGCGCCGTCGATTGGGAAGCCGTCGACGATGTGATCTTCGGCTGCGCCAATCAGGCGGGTGAGGACAACCGCAATGTCGCGCGCATGTCGGCCCTGCTGGCCGGCCTGCCGATCGCGGTACCCGGCACAACGATCAACCGGCTCTGCGGCTCGGGCATGGATGCGGTGATCACGGCGGCGCGTGCCATCCGCTCCGGCGAGGCCGAGCTGATGATCGCTGGTGGCGTCGAGAGCATGTCACGCGCGCCCTTCGTCATGCCGAAGGCCGAGACGGCCTTTTCACGGGCGGCCGAAATCCATGACACGACGATCGGCTGGCGCTTCGTCAACCCGCTGATGAAGAAACAATACGGCGTCGATTCCATGCCGGAGACCGGCGAGAATGTCGCCGGAGACTATCATGTCAGCCGCGAGGACCAGGATGCGTTTGCGGTGCGAAGCCAGGCGAAGGCCGCTGCCGCCCAGGCGAACGGGCGGCTGGCGAAGGAGATCACCCCGGTGACCATCCCACAGCGCAAGGGCGATGCTGTTATCATCGACAAGGACGAGCATCCGCGCGCAACGACGATGGAAACGCTGGCGAAACTCGCCACACCTTTCAAAAAGGAAGGCGGCACGGTGACGGCAGGCAATGCCTCCGGCGTCAATGACGGCGCGGCCGCACTGATCGTCGCTTCGGAAGCGGCAGCACGAAAATACGGCCTGACGCCGATCGCCCGCATCCTCGGCGGCGCGGCTGCCGCCGTTCCGCCAAGGGTGATGGGCGTCGGCCCGATCCCGGCCTCGCGCAAGCTGATGGCAAGGCTCGGTATGACTCAGGAGCAGTTCGACGTCATCGAACTCAACGAGGCCTTTGCCAGCCAGGGACTGGCGGTGCTGCGCGCGCTGAATATCGCCGATGATGACGCACGCGTGAACCGCAATGGCGGCGCGATCGCGCTCGGCCATCCGCTTGGCATGTCGGGCGCACGCATCACCGGAACTGCAGCACTTGAGCTGCTGGAGACCGGCGGACAATATTCGCTGTCGACCATGTGCATCGGCGTCGGGCAGGGGATTGCGATCGCGCTTGAAAGGGTCTGAGGTCGCGACGCTTCCGGCTTTTGCGGAGGCTGGCTCCCGTTGCGCGGAGCGCCCGGTTTCGTTAGAGATCGGGCATGCTGATCCGACCCGCAGACAAGGACGATCGAAGTGCGATCTGGAGGATCATCGGCCCGACGATCCGCGCCGGCGAAACCTATGCGCTCGATCGCGATCTGAGCGAAGCCGATGCGCTGGCCTACTGGATGGGAGCGGACCGCGAGACCTTCGTCGCCGAAGAGGACGGCGTGGTCCTCGGCACATATTACATCAAGGCCAGTCAGGCAGGCGGCGGCCGGCATGTCTGCAATTGCGGTTACATGACCGATGTTGCCGCAAGCGGCCGCGGCGTCGCGCGGCTGATGCATGAGCATTCCCTGGAGCATGCCCGCTTGCTGGGCTTTCGGGCGATGCAGTTCAATTTCGTCGTCAGCAGCAATGAACGCGCGGTTGGGCTGTGGCAATCTCTCGGCTTCGAGATCGTCGGCCGGCTTCCCGGTGTCTTCCTTCATCCCACTCAGGGTTACGTCGACGCATTGGTGATGTTTCGCACGCTTTAGCGGCCACATCGCATGGCGAAAAAAGATAGGAATGCGCTGTCGAAATCGCGGCGGTTCAAACGTCTTAAGATCGCAGGCGCGGATTGCGGCGGTGAGCCGTGTGCCTCGCGATCACTCGGTCGGCATGGAGGTTATGAAGCCATGAGTGTTTCTTATCGTTGGGTCATCGTCGCCGTCGGCGCTCTGATGTCATGCGTGGCAATCGGCGCGATGTTCTCGCTGGCGATTTTTCAGGAGCCGATCGCATCCGCGACCGGCTGGTCGCATGTCGGTATCGCCAGCGCGATGACGCTGAATTTCATCGTCATGGGCTTCGGCGGTTTCTTCTGGGGGGCGGCAAGCGACCGCTTCGGCCCGCGCGTCGTCGTGATGATAGGCTCAGTGCTGCTCGGCTTGGCGCTGGTGCTGGCGAGCCGCGCCGAGACACTCCTGCAATTCCAACTGACGTACGGTGTCCTGGTCGGACTGGCCGCCAGCGCCTTCTTCGCGCCGATGATCGCGGCGACGACCGCCTGGTTCGACGAGCACCGCGGCCTTGCCGTGTCGCTCGTCTCCGCCGGCATGGGGGTCGCGCCGATGACGATCTCACCCTTCGCGCGCTGGCTGATCTCGGCCTATGACTGGCGGCCGGCCATGTTGATCATCGGAATAGCGACCTGGGTGATGCTGGTGCCAGCCGCCCTGCTGGTCAGGCGCCCGCCTGCCGGGACCGCAGATGCCGACACCGAATTTTCCGTGGAAGGCGCCAGGCTACAACTGTCGAAAGTCTTCCGGTCACCGCAATTCGTCGTGCTCGGCCTTACCTTCTTTGCTTGCTGTGCGGCCCACTCAGGCCCGATCTTCCACATGGTGAACTATGCGACGATCTGCGGCATCGCACCAATGGCAGCCGTCAGCATCTACAGCGTCGAGGGGCTGGCGGGACTGGGCGGCCGGCTGCTCTATGGCAGCCTTGCCGACAGGATGGGCGTGAAGCCGGTGCTGGTCGCCGGCCTGCTGGTGCAGGCGCTCGCACTCGCGACCTATCTCTTCGTCAGCCAGCTCGGCGAATTCTACGCGCTCGCCATCGTCTTCGGCAGCGCCTATGGCGGCGTGATGCCGCTTTATGCGGTGCTGGCGCGGGAATATTTCGGCCAGCGCATCATCGGTACCGTCTTGGGCGCAGCGACGATGCTTTCCAGCCTCGGCATGGCCTTCGGCCCTCTCATCGGCGGCTGGATATTCGACACTTTCGCCAATTATTCCTGGCTGTTCATCGGCTCCGCGATGGTCGGGCTGGGGGCCGCGGCGATAGCGCTCGCATTTCCGCCTCTCGCCCGCCAGAAACCACAGCCGGCCTTTGGCGTGGCGCCGTAACAGGCGCCTCGCCAATCCTGACGTGCGGTATCGAGAGTGGACGTCGGTGACGACGCCCACTCAAGGTTTTTCGCATCGTCGCGACTCTTGCCGGCAAATCGCCAACACCTCTGGTGCCACTCTCGCCTCCACCGTAACAAATGGACGAGGACCAGCCGGACCGCGATCATTCACATCCGCTGGCATCGCCATTCTGGATGTCGAAAGAACAAAGCGTCGAAAACCAAGGAATAACTTGATGCCGGCGAAAATCGAACTCGTATTGGTGTAGTAGTGGACGCTCCGGCGACGCGCTCTGCTAGGGCGGTAACGGGTAAGGCGTACCAATCCTTAAATATTCACTTGAGGAACCCTCAGTTCTTCGGCAGTATACTCTTTATTAACTTTTGGCTGGGGGCCATGCTGCAGCAATGAGGGTAATAGGGATTGCTCTGGCATGTATCATGTTGCTGTCGCAGCCGGCTCTGGCGCAGTCTCCACTCGACATCATCAGGAGCTTGACCGACGGCGTCACACGTGATGCTGCGCCGCCCGAGGCTGGTCGCCAAACGTCTAAACCGATGCCGACTTTTCGGTCACAGCTGACAGGAACGCAAGTGCAACGCCTGCAGCGTGCCCTGGAAGCACTCGGTTACTATCACGGTCCGATCGACGGAGATGCCGGGCCTGACACGTGGAGTTCGGTAGCAGCGTGGGCACGCGATCGGGGATGGGAGGCTCCAACAACCCTCCGTGTCGCGCATCTCAATTCCCTGGAAGCTGAACGCGCGCAGGGACAGGTTGCAGAACCGGATCGTCCAAGCTCTGGTCCAGAAGATGGGACTGTTCGTCGCGTTCAAACGGCCCTCTCACGGCTCGGCTACTATTCGGGGCCGGTGAATGGGCAGACAGACCAAGCGACCATGGCTGCGATGGCGGCCTGGGCGGCGGATCGGAGCTGGGAAGCGCCGGCATCGATCCGCGAGGCACATGCCGTCAACATGGAGGAGGAGCTCTCCCATAGGACAGGCCCGGTTGTCGGCGATGCGGCCTTGCCACCGTGGCAGCCGGACGACACGGGGATCGGCAGCAAAGTCTGCGCTTCCACCGGCTACAGCAAGGTCTGCCTTCGTCTTGCCTGCGATGCCGAAGTCGGTGTGGTCCTTGATTTAGAAGAGGTGGCGGGCTACTCGACACCGTCGGTCTCTAGCGCGGGTCTGACGGTGGATCGAGGCCCTGAGGCAATGCTTCCTCTCGATGGCATCCGCAAAAGACCGGTCCTCGATGCCGATCGCGATGCGGCGCTCGTCGCCCGCCTTTCCTCCGGGCGATCGTTGAACCTCAAGTTGGGGACATGGTCGATGTCCTTCGGTCTCGCGCAATTCGGCCCCGAATACGACCGGGTTGGAAAGGCATGTGCTACCCTCCTCGCCAGACTCCGTAGCGGCCAGGATCCCTTCCCTGGACGGTTCTCCCGCCTTGCCGACGAGCTGGCCGAGGTCACGATGTCCGAAGGAACGTGGACCTCGCAGCCGAACACGGATCTTGCCGGCAATGACATTCGAGATGGGCTGGCCGATCCGCTTCTGCGTGGCCTGACGGAAGGCGGCTGTATCGCGATCTGCTCGGAAACCGACATGTGCCAGGCCTATACGTTCAACCCGAGCGGCGGGGCATGTTTCCTGAAGTCCGAAAAGGGCTCGCCCAAACCCCACGCAGCCGCAAGGAGCGGCGTTTTCGATGGCCGGAAGGCGGGTTTAGCACCTCCACCCACCCGCGGACCGGGACCGATCGTCGATGGAGCGGTCGGGTGGCACGAGGGCGAGACACTGGAGGGCTTCCAGGCCCGCGTGAAACAAGCTGCTCGCAAACTCGCCGAGTCATGCGACGAGGAGAAGGAGACGCTCCGGCGTCTGGCCGAAAAATTCCAATGGACACTGCCGCATCAGGGACCGCTGCGCGCCGGAAACAGCTTTGCGATCGAGTGGTCGGGCAACACGCTCGCAGATCGCATACCGGTTTGGTTCATGGTCAAAGCAGAACAGCCCGTCCGTTTTAAAGGCAAGGGGCATGTGGCGCTTGGTCCTGCCGCACCCAATCCGTTCGCGATAAAAACCGGTCTCGGCAAGACACGCGCGGTGGTTGCCCTAGCGACGCGTGGCGCCGGGGCCGACGGTTCAGTTTCAACCATTCCGCTGCAAGCGGGGCCTTTGAACCTATCCGTCTCATTGGTCGGCTATCTGCGCGCCTGTGAGGAGGAGATCGTTCTGAAGGAAGAGTCAGAGCGGCTCGAAATCGTACCGGCGCCTGCCGAGATCGTCCTCAACACCGCCGAGGGCCGCGCGGCGTTCACACATAGCATCGATATCCCGAAATTCTCCCGCCGCATCCTCCTCAACGATACCCGCTTTCTTCTGCTGGATGCGGCAAGCGGGACGGAAATCGTCGAGCGGGCAGGCACACACCTGCAGATCTCGCCGACCCACCGCTTCATCGGCGTCGAGCATAATGGCCGGCTCGACATCATCGACATGGTCGATGGGCATACGGCTACGACAGCGGATGCCGGCGACCTTCGCTGGGCGCTCGGCGACAGCGTCGTCTTCACCACACTCGCGCCTTGGGCGGAGGTGAATTTTTCCTCCACCTTCGGCGATCATTTGCGCATACGGGAACAGATTACCGGACCATCCTGCTGCACTGCCGAACGTGGTCAAACGCGCGTCGCGATCGATCTGGAAAATGCTGCCTATGCCATCTGGGGTGGCGCCGGCTACCGCGTTGGTGCGCTTCAGAACCCGGATTACGCCTCGATCGCGAATTCTTCCGGCGCTTATAGTTCTCAAGGTGGCGAGACAATTCCCCTTCATTTTCATATATTCTGGTCGCTTGGCATGGTGTCGCCCGTCAGTGTCGCTCGGGAATTCGATGTTGCCGGCGGCTTCAGGACGACCAGTACCTGGGAAGACTGGGAGGTCGCGGACGCCGATAGCCGCCGCCCACGCGATTTTACGGAAAGCCTGTCGCGCACACTGGGCAAAATTGAGCTTCAGGCAGTCATGATCGATGCGGCCGTGGCATCGAACGACCAAGGCTCCACCAGAGCCGGCAACGACACACCTCTCGCCGCTGCCTTGCCCGAACAACTCTTGCGCCTCGGCGTCGCGCTCGATCCAATGGTCGACGGTGAACGCCTCGTCGAGTCCTACGCCGCAGGTGAGAATAACGCCCTTCACGCGCTTGATCGTGACCAGCGGCTGAAACGATCCGCAGAGGCGATGGGGCGCTTCCGCCGCGAGGCGGAGCGTGCGGGCTGGCGCTTCGACTGGGCTCTGCCCGTCGGGGACGAGGGTCCCATCTCCGACTGTGAACATCTTCTACTCGGAGAATCCTCAAGCACGGGGGGCACGGGTTCGCTGTTAGCGCCTCGCGATGTTGTCGAGGTCTCGACGGTCCGCACGTCTCGCGGGGCGGTATGGGTGGCACGTGCGGAGTGTGTTGCGGGCGCGACGTTCGGGAGCCTCAGGCCCTATGCTGCCCTTTACGTCATGGATATCGCGCGCCCCGCGCCGGCGGCGAGTGCGTCACTTCAGGCGGAAGGCGCATTTTTCTTCGAAAACAATGCCCATCGTCTGTGGTACGAGCACCCTTTTCGTATCAAAGCCAATGACGACCTTCTGCTGACCTATGCGCCCGGCAACGGCGTCATGACTGTGCGTGACCGCGCAACACAGAAATTCCTCTGGATCGGCGAGAATCTTCCGAATGGCGACCTCCTCGTCGATGCCTGGTTGACCAAAGACCGTCGCCATGCGGTGCAACTTAATTCTGACGGCAACTTCTACATTCACGCCATTCTGGACGATAGGCAATCGCTCCTGTCCGGGCGCATCGCCGACGACGAGATCGCGGTCTGGACCAAGGACTATTACTACGACGCGACAGCCGAGGCCGCCACCCTCATCGATCTGAAGTTTCCCGGTAAGGTTGGACAGTATAGTCTCGACCGGTTTGGCACAGCGCGCCTGGTCCCAGATCTGGCGCGCGCCGTTCTTGATCGCGGGCAGACGCCGGAGGCTGCCGCCGAGGTGGGCGTACCGCCGTCGTTGACAGGCGAGATCGCGCTCGAGGAAAACGGCAGTCGCGTAAGAGCGGTATTGCACTTCGATCCGGCTGAGACGGTGCATATGTCCGTTTTTCAGGACGGTGTCCTGACCGAAACGGTTGATGCTGCCACCGTCGAAAATGCAGTGTCGTTCGAGAGGCTTAAGGACGCGCGTTGGGTGTCCGTCATCGGATTCAATTCTGCGGGTCTGGCCAGCCTCCCGGTATCCGCTGATCTCGGCGAGCCTCTTGCGCGCCGCGCGATCACCCGCGCGCTCGTCATCGGCGTGAATACTTACGAGGACGAGCGACTGCGCTCGCTCAACTACCCTCTGCGCGATGCAGGCACGGTGCTCGAAACGCTGACCGAGCCGCTTGGCAAAGAGCCACCGTTCCGCGGCGAGGTAGGGCCGAAGGACAGGCGTGCCACACCCGAGGCCATACTGGAGGCGACTGCGCGACTGCTGGACGGGCTGGCGCGTGGGGACCACGCGGTCCTGTTTCTGGCCGGCCATGGCATGCAGGACCGCAATGGGCGTTTCTTTTTCGCGACGTCGGCCACCGATCCAACGGATCTCGAACACACAGCCTTGCCTTTCGACCGGCTGGCGGCGCTGTTCGAAAGGACCGAAGCGCGCATCACCATCCTTCTTGACGCCTGCCACTCCGGCGCCGCGGGGACCGGGTCTTTCACCACCAACGACGATCTCGCCAACAGCCTCGCCGCCCTTAGATCCAATCTCACCGTTCTCGCCGCTGCGAAGGGGCGACAGGAGTCGCTCGGGCGCCGCGAGGTGGGGGGCCTGTTCACCAACGCGATCGTTACCGTCCTCGGGAAAGAACGTGATCGTTATGACCACAACCACAATGGTCGCATCGAGGCCTCCGAACTGTATCGCGGCGTCAAGACGCTGGTTTTCGCTGCGAGCGGCGGCAAGCAGACACCCTGGATCATCAACAGCCGACTGGTGGGGGACTATGCCCTTTTTTAGATTTCGCAACGCCTATAGAACGGTTGCGATCCTAGCAGCTGCCATGCTGCTTCTCGCACCTGCCGCGTCCGGTGCTGCGTGCCTCATCTGTGACGAGGTCGTCGAGCTGGATGGAGTGCGGGCAAATTGCTTCCGTCAGGACTATGAAAAGTTTCTTTCAACTGCTCGAAGCTCGGAAACGAGCAATACGGAGGTCGATCTCTCCGCCTGTGCTGGCGATGACGGGCGCGAACGTCGCGGTCTGGATCGGATGCCTGGGCTTTTATCACTCGGAAGCGAATCCAGCGCGCGGAACCAGCGCGAGCTACGATCGGTCTACATCTTCGATGAGGCAAGCCTTGTTTGCCTCAAACGATTGCTGGATGGGCACGAAGGTAAGATCGATCCGTCGGTGCGGTTCGATCTGGTGGAGAATTGCAAGCCATGAGCCAGCCATCATCCAAGCGGCGGGTCGGGCTCTCTTTCTTAAATATTTCGGAAGCCGGCTGGTCGTTTCTGAGCAGCATCGTTGCCGTTTTGACCTTCGTCAGCGCGATAGGCGGTATCTTTTGGGCGGTTTTCGAGTACATCGAGAAGAAGGAGATGGATCGCACGAAATATACGCTCACTCTCATCGAGACCTGGGAAACGCAAGGCTATCGGCAAGCCTACGGCGAACTTCGCCAGTTTTATTCAACGTTCCTTGAGACGATCCCGGTCGGCGACAAGAGGAGGGCTGACACAGGCGGGCATGCCATGGATAATCTGTTGCAGTCCTTAAACCGTCAGATTGCGCAGGAGCCTGCGCGCCGGGAGCAAGTCAGGGAAGTCGTCTATTTCTTCAACCGGCTTGCTCTTTGCGTGAATGCGTCACTCTGCTCCAAGGAAACAACGGCAGTCTTCTTCAATGATACCGTGCAGTCTTTCCTTGAGGTTTATGGTCCTTACATCGACAATAACAAGGAAACATTGCCAGGCCGGGGCGTGACACTTGTCGAGCTCTCTCGGGAACTCAATCCTGCTGGCCGGCATTAAACACCATGCGAATCTCGCTCTTTCGTGCATTGCCCTTCGTCGATTTACCCTGATAAGACTTCTCCTATTCGTTTCATCACCTATGTCCTTGGTTTTTCGGGAGGCAATCGTCGCCATGGTCGAACTTGCGCAATCGCTAGCATCCATCAAGTTGCCGGACCTGTCCGGCAAGGCCGTGCTGATCACCGGCGCCTCGACCGGCATCGGTGCGGCGCTCGCCCGCGCCTTCGCGGCTCAAGGGGCCAAGGTCGGCGTGCACTACAATGCCAGCCGCGAACCGGCGGAAAAACTGGCTGAGGAAATCCGGGCTGCTGGCGGCACCGTGCATCTGATTCAGGGCGACGTGTCGAGGGAAGGCGAGACCGAGCGTGTCGTCGACGAGACGGCGAAGACTTTCGGCCATCTCGACGGCCTCATCACCAATGCTGGCGGCATGCTGGGGCGCAAGCCCACCTCGGAATATACCGACGCGCATTATGCCGCGGTCATGGACCTCAACGCCCGCTCGGTGCTGGCGGCAACACGTGCGGCGCATCCCTGGCTGAAGAAGCAGGGTGGCTTCATCATCAACACCACCTCGATCGCCGCGCGCAATGGCGGCGGCAATGGTGCGATCCTTTATGCGGCGTCCAAGGGCTTCGTCTCGACGATCACCCGCGGTCACGCCAAGGAATTCGTCGCCGACAGGATCCGCGTCAACGCGGTGGCGCCGGGTGTCATCGCCACACCCTTCCACGAGCGTTATACCAATGACGAGCAGATGGAGCTGCAGCGCAAGTCGATCCCGATGGGTTTCGTCGGCACGTCGGAGGACTGCGTCGGCGCCTATCTCTTTCTCGCTTCACCAACCTTGTCGGGCTACATCACCGGCCAGATCATTGAGGTCAATGGCGGGCAGCTGATGCCTTAAAGACGCCTTTTGGCGAGCCACATCGGTTGCTTTTCCCCTCAAGGACGGAACTTTCGCACCGCCCTCACGTTTCCCGCTTGGTCTTTTGACATAGCGGGGCACCATGAGCTTTTCATTTTCGGAACTCGACTTCCTCAAGCCGGAGCTGGGGGCGGAGTATACGGGTTCTGGCACCCATTTCGCGGTATTTTCCGCACATGCGGAACAGATGGAGCTCTGCCTCTTCTCGCCTGACGGAAAGAATGAGATCGCCCGGCTGCCCCTGCCGAAACGCGAAGGAGACATCTGGTCGGGCTATATTGCCGGCATCGGACCGGGCACTGTTTATGGTTATCGGGCGCACGGTCCCTACGATCCCAACGCCGGCCATCGCTTCAATCCGAATAAGCTTCTGCTCGATCCCTACGCCAAGCAGGTGACGGGCGAACTGAAATGGCATGATGCGCTGTTCGGTTATCAGATCGGCGAGGACGATCTAACCTTCGATGAGCGCGACAGCGCGCCGTTCATGGTCAAGGGCGTAGTGCAGGATCCGGACTTCGACTGGGCGGGGGAAGAGGCGATCCGCCGCCCTTGGCCCGACACCATCATCTACGAGGCGCATGTGCGCGGCCTGACGATAACGCATCCAAAGGTGCCCGACCGTCTGCGCGGCACCTTTCTCGGCATGTGCAGCGATCCGATCATCGACCATCTCGTCAAGCTCGGCATCTCGGCGATTGAGCTGCTGCCGATCCAGTATTTCCTCGACGATCGTTATCTCCTGGAAAAGAATTTACGCAATTATTGGGGCTATCAGACACTCGGTTTCTTCGCACCGCAATCGCGTTACATGTCCGGCGACAAGATTACCGAAATCAAGACGATGGTGAAAAAGTTCCATGCCGCCGGCATCGAAGTCATCATGGACGTGGTCTATAACCACACCGCCGAAGGCAGCGAGAAAGGACCGACGCTGTCCTTCCGCGGGCTCGACAATGCGAGCTATTACATTCTCTCTCCCGACGATCCGCGCCACACCTTTGATACCACGGGGACCGGAAACACGCTGAATGCCGCCAATCCCATGGTGATGCGCATGGTGCTCGACAGCCTGCGCTACTGGGTCGGCGTCATGCATATCGACGGCTTCCGTTTCGACCTCGCCAGTACGCTCGGCCGGCAGGATATGGAATTCGATCGGCAGGGCCTGTTCTTCGGCGCCATTCGCCAGGATCCGATCCTTGCCGGTGTCAAGCTGATCGCCGAGCCCTGGGACGTGGGCGATGGCGGTTATCAGGTTGGCGGCTTTCCACATCCCTTCCGTGAGTGGAACGACAAGTTTCGTGACGACGTGCGTCGCTTTTGGAAGGGCGATGGCGGCATGGTCTCGGAGATCTCGCAACGCATCACCGGCTCGTCGGTACAGTTCAACCACTCGGATCGCGGCGCGACGTCATCGATCAATCTGCTGTCGGCCCATGACGGCTTCACGTTGATGGACACGGTTTCCTTCGACGACAAGCACAATGACGCGAACGGCGAAGAAAACAGGGACGGACATTCGGACAATCATTCGGACAATATGGGTGCCGAAGGAGTGACTGATAACGAAGACATCAATAGGCTTCGGGCGCGGCGGCGCCGTAACATGATGGCGACGCTGATGCTCTCCCAGGGCGTTCCGATGATCCTTGCCGGCGATGAGGTGGGCAACAGCCAGGGCGGCAACAACAACGCCTATTGCCAGGACAACGAGATCGGCTGGACGGATTGGGCGGGGCTCGACGATCCTTTCCTCGATTTCTGCCGGCAGGCCGTCGCCTTCCGCAAGGCCCATCCCGTGTTGCGGCAGGAGCGGTTCCTGACCGGGGAGACAGCCGAGGACGGGCGCATCGAGATCGCCTGGTACAAGCCCGACGGCAGTTTCATGGATGACGGCGCCTGGAATGACGACGGATTGCAGGTGATTAGCGTCTATGTCTCGAGGAGCGTGCATGCTCCGGATACCGAGAAGATGGACGACCTCTTCCTCGTCTTCAATGCAGGTGGCGATTGCGAGCTCCATCTTCCTGTTGTGAATGGGCTGAAAGAGTGGTCGAGGGTTCTCGACACGGGATCGGAGACGGATTCCTTCAAAGTGCACGATGAGGACAATCCGGTGATGGTTTATGCCCAGAGCGTCGCAGTCTTCGCACCGAAGGGGCAGACCGAACCGCCGCAAGGCGCGACAAAGGCCGAGCGTCGTCGCTGGTTCCAGTTCGGCCGCTGGAGCAAGTAGGTCTCAGAAAACATGAATGCCGAAGTCATCACCGAACTTGGTCTCGTCTATGTCAGCGATACCGAACCTGGCATCCGCAGACGAAGGAAGGGCAAGGGCTTCAGCTACGTCATGCCGGACGGCACCACGCTTACTGATGAATCGCAGCGGGCGCGCATCAGGACGCTGGGACTGCCGCCGGCCTATGAGAACGTCTGGATCTGCCTCTACGAAAACGGCCATCTGCAGGCGACAGGCTTCGACGCTCGCGGGCGCAAGCAATATCGCTACCACAAGGAATGGCAATCCTTCCGAAGTGCGGGAAAATTCCATCAGCTGATTGAGTTCGGCCGGGCGCTGCCTCGGATCCGCCGGACCGTGCTGCGCCATCTCGACACCGGTGCGGAGGATATCAACGGCGTGCTTGCGGCTTTGACGACGCTGCTCGACGAGGCGCACTTGCGCGTCGGCAACCAGGCCTATGTCAGGGAGAACGGCACCTATGGCGCAACGACGCTGCTGAAGCGCCACCTGAAGATCGTCGACGGTCAGATAGAGCTAAAATTTCGCGCCAAGGGTGGCAAGCGCGTCCAGCGCAGCCTCAAGCATCCCAGGCTGCAGAAGATCCTGGAGGAGATAGCCGACCTGCCCGGCCGCCAGCTCTTCGTCTGGAAGGACGAAAGCGGGGCGCTGAAACCAATCGATTCCGGCCGGTTGAACGCCTATCTGGCCGAAATATCGGGCATTCCCATTTCGGCGAAAACCTTCCGCACCTGGGCCGGATCGCTGGCGGCCTTCGGTGTGGCGCGTGAGACGATCCTCAGTGGCGGCCGGCCGACGGTAAAGCAGATGTCGGAGGCCGCGGCCGAGGCGCTGCACAACACACCGGCGATCTCGCGCTCGAGCTATATCCATCCGGCGATCATCGCGCTCGCTGGCAACGATCATCGGCTGATCGAGAGCGGTAACGAGCCGCTGCGGGGCTTGCGGGCCGAGGAAAACAGGCTACTTGATTTCCTCACAAGCGAGATCGAAGAATGAGCCCCAGACATCCGCCGGTATCGGACGTATCGCTGACTAATCCCGACCGGCTCTACTGGCCGGACGAGGGCTTCACCAAGCAGGCGCTGGCAGACTACTACGCCGCAGTCTGGTCGTTCATTGCGCCTTATATCGTTAATCGGCCCTTGGCGCTGCTGCGCCTGCCCGACGGCATAAAAAGCCACCAGCGGTTTTTCCAGAAGCATGCCTGGAAGGGCATGAATCCGCATATCGAGGAGATCGCCGATCCGCAGGATGCGGACGGCGAAAAATTGCTGCGCATCGCCGATTTCAACGGGCTCGTGGCGCTGGTGCAGTCGGCCGCGCTCGAAATTCATCCCTGGGGCACGACGGCCGACAATTGGGAAACACCCGACATGATCACCATGGACCTCGATCCTGGCGAGGACGTGGCCTGGAGCGCGGTGATTTCGGCAGCGCTTGAATTGAAGACGCGGCTGGAAGCCCGTGGGCTGGCCGCCTTCGTCAAGACCTCAGGCGGCAAGGGGCTGCATGTGGTAACGCCGCTTGCGCCGAAGGCCGGCTGGGCGGAGGTGAAGGATTTCGCCCATTCGCTGGCCGAAAGCATGTCGGCCGACACGCCGGAGAAATATCTGGCAACGGCGACGAAGGCAAAACGCGGTGGACATATCTACATCGATTATCTCCGCAACGGCCGCGGCAACACGGCGGTCGCGGCCTATTCGACGCGGGCACAATCGGGTGCGCCGGTTTCCATGCCGCTGGATTGGTCAGAATTGAACGAGGTGAGCGGTCCCGCCGCTTTCACGCTCGGCAACGTGCCGGGGCGATTGGAGACCCAGCCGAGAGACCCGTGGGGAAATTTCTTCGATGCGGCGGTGCCGCTCGAATGAACGGCTCTTAACTCAGCCCGCACTGTCCAGCTCAGGATAGTGCCTGAAAATCCCTTCCTCGTTGAAGGCCAGGCGGCGGGGCGAGGCGAGATAACGGGCAATGTTTGGACGCTTAGCCAAAGCATCATGCAGAGCCAGCAGGGCGGGATATTCCGCCTTGCGGTTTGTCATGGCTCTCGGGAAGGCGTAGCTCAGGCCCTCGATCACCTGGAAGAGCGAGAGGTCGACATAGGTCAGCGCATCGCCGACCAGATGGTTGGGGCCTTTCGGGTTCTGCCGCAGTACACGCTCGAAATAACCGAGGAATTTCGGAATGCGGTCGCGAATGAAAGCGGCAGAGCGGGCTTTCGCCTCTGGCTTCTGATCCTCGTAATAAAGCGACATGTCGATCGGGTGGTGCGTGTCGTGCACCTCGGCGACGAAATCGGTGACGGTCAGCTGCAGGCCGTTGACGACATGGCGAAGGCCTTCATCCTGAGGCGCAAGGCCGAGCTTCGGGCCGAGGTAAAACAGGATGTTGGCGACATGCGGGACAATGAGATCGCCGTCCTTCAGGAAGGGCGGCGCAAAGGGAATGTGCGGTTCGCTGTCGCTCTTCATGATGTCGAACATGGCGCCGGTACCGCGCCCGGGCTGGCGGGTGATGTCGATATAGTCGGCGCCGGCTTCCTCCAGCGCCAACCGCACGAATTCGCCGCGGCCTTGAATGCCGTCCCAATAATAAAGTTCGTATGCCATGAGCGCTCAATCCTTCGATTGACGACCGAAGTCTTTTCGCAGTTCATCCTTGGCCTTTTCAAGGGTGCCGCGCCGCTTTTTCGTCAGCTGGTCGCCGGCGCGGTTGATGTAGAAGGTCAGCATCGACATGGCGGCGCGGAAGGGACTCGACTTGCGGCGATCGCTCTCCTCGGCGGAGTGCTTGACGGAGCGGGCAATCTTCTTCGGATCGTCCGATTTGAACACGCCTTCCTTCAGGTCCATCGCATCGCTGTGTTCGGTGACGTCCTGCGACCATTTCTTTTTCGATTTGGCCATGGGTTAAACTCCCTATGCGGCTGACGGAAAGCCTCCGCTTGCCGCATCAGTTGTTAATGGTGGCTGTGGTGTTCGTTGCGCTTGCGCGTCGCGGCGGCCTTCTTCGCGGAAGCGGACCGTTCCTCCTTCGAGCGTGCGGCGGATGCCGCGCCGCCGATGCGGCCGCCCTTTTCGGAGGATTCATGCGTATCCTTCTTGCCGCGGCCGGAACCGGATTTGTTGCCGCCGCCGCTTTCCTTGTTGACGGTCGCCCAGGCACGCCGTTCGGCTTCCTTCTCGGAGACGCCGCGATCCTCGTAGCCCTCCTCGATGTGCTCGGCCTTGCGCTTCTGCTTGTCGGTATAGTCGGATTTGTCACCTCTCGGCATCTTGGCCTCCTCTGGTTTGCAAAGGGACGGAACCGATCAGGAGCCCAAAAGTTCCGGCCGTGGTCGTGGCCCGCAAGGCCCGAATTCGGAACAAAAGCCGATTTTATCAGGTTTCCGATGGGAAAGGCCTGCACAGAAGAAGGAGCCGAGAACATGGAAAAACACATCGTCAAAGCCGATGGAAACGGCGCGATCGACGTGAACGGCCAGGTATCGCCGGTCACCTATACTGTCGGCCTCAAGCAAGGGAAGGGACGTTCCTACGAGGTCGACATCCGCCTGATGGCGCCGCGTGACTGGCTGCTGCAGAGGGGCTTCGAGCGGGATGCCGTGCTGGTCAGTCAGAGCGGCGCGCGTATTCCCGTCTATCACGATGGCGCCAGCCATCACGACGATGGCAATTATCACGATAATGGCCGTTTCGGTCCTGCCGACACGGTCTCGATCGAACTGACGGCGCGCGACGACAGCTGCACCAGCGAAGTGGATCTGATGCGCAAATATCCCGAGTTCGACGGCGCCGACGCATAAAAGCAGAGGTGGCAGCAGAGAAAACAGAGATACTCTAGGCGCCAGGCCGCTGCTGGACGGCGTTCTTGACCGCCTGGTCGAGCGCCGTGCTGCTGAAAGGTTTCGACAGCAGCACTGAACCGGGGAGACGGTTTGCATCCGGATCCGGCAGGCTGCTGTTGCCGGTGGCAAAGACCAGGCCGACCGACGGAAAGGCCTCGCGCGCCTTGGCGGCAAAGACCTGGCCCGACATACCAGGCAGGCCGACATCGGCGACGATTATGTCGACAATGGTGTGTCCGAGGATTTCCACGCCCCGTTCGCCGCTCTCAGCTTCGATCACGTCATAGCCGAGATCCTGCAGAATCTCGGCAGTATCCATCCGGATGAAAGCGTCGTCTTCCACGAGCAGCAGCTTCAGCTTTTCGCGGGCGTTCTCGGGATGTTTGGGAACGGTCACCGCGGCATCGCTCGCCCCTTGGCGGCGTTGTGTCCTGATAGTAAGCACGTGGCGGATCTTGCGGGCGAGTTCCTCGCGCGTATAGGGCTTGGAGAGCAGTTCGAGGCCGGGATCGAGCCGGCCGCCATGGACGATCGAATTTTCGGTATAGCCCGATGTATAGAGCACGGCGATATCAGGCAGACGCTCGCGTGCCATCCGCGCAAGCTCCGGGCTCCTCAATGGCCCGGGCATGACGACATCGGTAAAGAGCAGGTCGATATGGGCGCCGCTTTCGATCACGGTGAGCGCGCTTTGCGCATCCTTGGCCTTCAAAACGTAGTAGCCGAGATCCGACAGCATCTCGACGACGGTGACGCGCACGCCCTCATCGTCCTCGGCGACAAGGATGGTTTCCGTGCCCCCGGCGGCCGGTACGCTGTCGGCGGCCGTGACCCGATCCTCGCTTCGGAACGAGCGGGTCAGGTAGAGCTTGACGGTCGTGCCTTCGCCGATCTCGCTGTAGATCTTCACGTGGCCGCCGGATTGCTTGACGAAGCCGTAGACCATCGACAGGCCGAGACCGGTGCCCTTGCCTTCCGGTTTCGTCGAGAAGAAGGGCTCGAAGGCCTGATCCATCACCTCCTGCGTCATACCGGCGCCGGTATCGGTCACGGCGAGCACCACATATTGGCCGGCGGTGACTTCAGGATGGATGCGGCTGTAGGAATCGTCGAGGAAGGCGTTGCCAACCTCGATCGTCAGCTTGCCGGCGCCATCCATCGCGTCGCGGGAGTTGATCGCAAGGTTGAGCAGTGCGTTCTCGATCTGGATCGGATCGGCGAAGGTGTTCCAGAGTCCGCCGGAGACCATGGTCTCGACTTCGATCTCCTCGCCGAGTGCGCGGCGCAGCATGTCGTCCATGCCGGTGACGAGACGGCCGATGTTGATGACCTTCGGTTCAAGCGGCTGGCGGCGACCGAAGGCGAGCAGCTGGCTTGCCAGCCGCGAGCCGCGTTCGACCGCGGCAAGCGCGTTGGAAATGCGTTCCTTGCCTCGGCCGCCATCTGCCACATCCTTGCCGAGAAGCTGCAGATTGCCTGAGATCACCTGCAGCAGATTGTTGAAGTCATGGGCAACACCGCCGGTAAGCTTGCCGATCGATTCCATCTTCTGCGACTGCTGAAGTGCTGCTTCAGCCTGCTGGCGTTCGGCAATCTCGGCCGCGACGCGGACCTCGAGCATTTCATTGAGTTTCCGCAGCTGATCTTCCATGTCGCGGCGCTGGTCGATTTCGACTTTGGCGGCACGAAAGAGCCGGATATTGTCGATCGCGACGGCCGATTGGCCGGCGAGGCTGACGAGGCTCGCCTCGGCCGCTTGGGAAAAACGGCCGGGCTGGCCGTGACCGAAGAACAAGCCGCCGATGACGCTGCCGTCGCGTGATTTCACCGGCACGGCAAGATAACTCCTGACCGGAAGATGCCCCTTCGGCATGCCTGCATGCGGCGCATTCTGCCCGTAGCGCGGGTCGAGCAGGATGTCGTCGGAGCGCACGATGCCTTCGCCGTTGAAGGTCGGTGCGAAGACCTCGGTATTGCGCGGCATCGGGAATTTCTCGAAGTTCTTCCGATCGACACCGGCAAGCGCATAGAGCATGTAGCTGCCGCCCTCGCCATCATCGACATTGTAGAAGAAGGCACCGAATTCCGCGCCGGTCAGCGTCACGCCGGCATCGACGACAATCTGGGTGAGGCGTTCGACACTGGGCTCGGCGGTGATCGCCGCACCCGCCTGGTTGACGACTGCAAGCGCTTCCGATTTCGCGCGCAGCTCTTCCAGCGCGCGCTGTTCGCCGCGCTTGGCCGACACCTGATCGGTGACATCGAGGGCCGCGCAGAGGATGCCGGCGACCTTGCCGTCATCGTCGCGCAAAGGCGTGTATGAAAAGGTGAACCAAGTGTCCTCGGTACGGCCGTCGCGGCGCATCGGGATGAGCAGCTCTTTGAAGAGCTGCGAACTGCCTTCCAGCGTGCTGGCGACGATCGGCGAGAACTGTTCCCAAATATCCGCCCAGACCTCGCGGAAGGGTCTTCCGAGGGCATCGGGATGCCGCTCCTGGAAAACAGGCACATAGGCGTCGTTATAGAGAAAAGCGAGGTCCGGACCCCAAGCAACGAATTTGGGCTGGCGGGAATTCAACACCATTTCGGCGATATGCTTGAGAGATGCAGGCCAGCTTTCGACCGGACCGAGACCGACGGCGTGGAACGCCGGATGCCGTAACAATTCGCCGATTTCGCCGCCGCCTCTCGGCCAGCCGTTCCCGACGCTTCCCATTCAAAATCGCTTTCTTGTCGTCAGCCGCGCCGGGGGTGATCTGTCACCTCGGGGTTCAGCCCTTCCAAACCGTCAACATAGAGGCTTCCGATGGGAGGGAAAGGGCGCGGTCGAAATATCCTTAACTGCCGGGTGTTCAACAGTTTTAGCAGTCTGCGGACGGCGCCTGTGGGCTGTTATTTTCGGTAGAGTTTCTGCGAGGCGGCAAAGGCGCGGCCGATATAGACGGAGACCAGCTGAACCGGCGCGCGCGAATCGCGAAAAACCAGTCCGACGAGATTGTCGATGACAAGGATGAACCCGAGCGCGAGACCGAGGTAGAGCAGTGCGGCGATGACGAGGAGCGACATCTCCATCCCCTCACACGATCGCGGTTGAAACGCGGCCACTGGCGGCGAAGAGCGGGATTGAGAGGATTTCGATACGGCCGTCGTTCATGGCAACTTCCCCGGTTTCGCCATAAACAGCCATGGGATGCTCTTGTTCCCGATTATTCGGGCAGGGCTCAACTTTTTTGGGAAGCCTCAAAGCTTGCAGCGTCATCCGGCCTCTGTTCACCCCCGCATGGAAGCCCCCATCCCTGCAATTCAATATCGCACAACCAATTCAGGCATATGACAAAAAAGGATCAAGGGCGTCGAGGCGACGCCCTTTTTAATTGAGATGCTCAGTATTCTAGTGTTCAGGACGCGGTCTTGCGGCTCGCGGTGCGCTTCGGCGCCGGCGTGACCACGCCATTCGTCTTGCCGCCTGTCGCAGTGCGCTTCGTCTTGGGCTTGGCTTCCTTGCCGTTGGAAGACGCAGCCGAGCCCTCGAGCGCGTCGCGCTCGTGTCGTGCCTGTTCCCAATGGATCGACTCTCGCCCTGTCGGATAACCCTCTTCTTCCCAGAGGGTGTATGCACGTTTTTTGATCCACTCTTCCCGAGTTTCTGCCATCGCTGATCTCCAGTCACATGATGCCGTCGTTCGAACGCGATACTGCTTGGATGGTTCCAGAGGAGGGGAGCTCTTTCAAGCGAAATCGCGCCGCAACCGGAAATATTTCGCATCGCAGCATATTAGGGTTGAGAATCGGCCTTCACTGGGACCGAAACTCCACCGCCTTGTGCAGATCTGAGACGAAATCCCGGCGTTGCCGGCGCTGCTCTGCCTCGTCGCGAATGCGCAAGAGATAGGAAGGGTGGATGGTGACCAGGACAGGCGGACGGTTTTCCGGATGCAGGATATGGCCGCGCTCCGGCGTCAGCTTCACCTTCGGACCGAGCAGCGCATAAAGCGCGCTTGCGCCGAGCGTCACGACGAGCTTCGGCTGCAGGATGTTGAGCTCGGCGCCGAGCCACCAGGCGCACCGCCTGATCTCGCCGGCATTCGGTTTTGCATGCAGCCGCCGTTTGCCGCGCGGCGTGAACTTGAAGTGCTTAACGGCATTGGTGACATAGCAGCGCTGGCGGTCGAGACCGGCCTCTTCCAAGCATCGATCGAGCAGCCGACCGGCGGGACCGACAAAAGGCCTGCCGGTCAGATCCTCCTGATCGCCCGGCTGCTCGCCGACAAGGACGATCTCGGCTTTCACAGAGCCTTCGCCGAAGACGATTTGCGTGGCATTCCTGTAAAGATCACAACGGGTACAGCCATCGGCCTGATGCCGGAGTTCGGCAATGCTTTCGGCATCCGCGACTTCGAGCGCCAATGCGGGACCGATGTTTGCGGCGATGTTCATGATGGCGATCCTCACCTCCTCGGGATCAATCGATCCGCGCAGGGATTGTTCCCTGCTGAAACGGACGGCGCCGGGTCGGCAAAATGATCACGGTGAAAAATTTCGCGTCATGGGAGAGCGACGGCGCGATTGAACGCCGCCGTTTCGCGGCTATATTCGCCAGCGATGTTCTATCTCCTGTCGACCTACTGGCCGCATATCCTCTTTGTCGTCTCGATCGCCATGGGGGCCGCGGCGGCGATCCATGCCGCCATGACCAAGGAGGAGGTGCGTGCCGCGATCGGCTGGGTCGGCGTCATCATCCTGTCTCCGATCATCGGCGCGGTGCTCTATGCGATTGCCGGCATCAACCGTATCCGTCGCAAGTCGCTAAGCGTCCGCCGTGACGCGCTGCTGCTTGCGGCCGAATTCGACGAGTTGGAGACCTTCGACGCCGAGGCCGAGACGGTGATCAGCCAGTTCGGTCGCCGCTTTGCGGCGCTGCAGACACTCGGCGACCGGGTAACGCGCAATCCGCTGACTTCAGGCAATACGATCGACATGCTGGAGACCGGCGACGAGGCCTATGCGGCGATGAAATCAAGCATCGACGAGGCGACGCGCAGCATCCTGCTCGAAACCTATATCTTCGACCGCGATGCGGTCGGCCTTCGCATCGCCGATGCGCTGATTGCGGCGGTCAGGCGTGGTGTGGAGGTCCGGGTGCTGATCGACGCGGTTGGCGCGCGTTATTCGGTGCCGAGCATTCTTGGCCATCTCCGTGAGAGCGGCGTCACCGTCGCCGTCTTCAACGGCAACGTCATCATGGGGCTGCGGCTGCCCTATGCCAACCTGCGCACCCACCGCAAGATTCTGATCGTCGATGGGAAAATCGCGCTAACGGGCGGAATGAACATCAGGGCGGGCTTCAGCGAGGAGGCAACAGGCGAGAGCTTTGCCCACGACACGCATTTCAGCGTCACCGGCCCTGTCGTGGCCGATCTTTTCGACCTCGCCGCCGAGGACTGGCGCTTCTCAACGCAGGAGTTGTTGAACGACGAGCCCTGGCGCATCGAACTGCCAGAGCGCAGCCCCGGCGACCCCATCCTGATGCGCGTCGTCGCCTCCGGCCCGGACCGCAGCGTCGAGACCAACCACAAAATGCTGATGGGCGCCTTTTCCGTGGCGCGCCAATCGATCCGCATCATGTCACCCTATTTCCTGCCGGACCGTGAACTGATCAGCGCCCTGGTGACGGCGGCGCGGCGCGGCGTTGAAGTCGATATCGTCGTGCCCGCGGTCAACAACCTCGTGCTGGTCGACCGGGCGATGACGGCGCAATTCGACCAAATCCTCAAGAACTACTGCCGCATCTGGCGCTCCACCGGCAGCTTCAGCCATTCGAAGCTGCTGACGATCGACGGCACCTGGGCCTATGTCGGCTCTTCCAATCTCGATCCGCGTTCGCTGAGGCTGAATTTCGAGGTCGACCTCGAAGTGCTGAATGAGGGCTTTGCCGCCGAGATCGACGAGCATATCGAGGAAACCCTGAAATCAGCGACGCCGGTGACGCTCGACGGGCTGCGCGCGCGGCCCTTCGCGGTGCGCCTGCTCGAGAAGGTGCTGTGGCTGGGCTCGCCCTATCTCTGACGAATTTTTTGCATTCTGACATGGCAAGTTCTGCCCGGCTGCCTATACTGCCGAATGAGTAGCCCTTTTGATCAACGGAACAAGTGCGCCGCCCTATGCACGCCAGGAAAGACAGTCTTCCCGCCAGTATTCTCGCCTCGATCAGGAGCAGGAAAAAGCGGCTCGACGCGGCGCATATGGAGGCAAGGCCGCGTAGCGCCGGCACGCTGATCGCCTCCTACAACGTGCACAAGTGCGTCGGCACCGACCGGCGTTTCGATCCGGAGCGCACCAGCCGGGTGATTCACGAAATCGGCGCCGACCTGATTGCGCTGCAGGAGGCCGATACGCGTTTCGGCGAGCGCACCGGCATTCTCGACCTCGGCCGGCTGGAGCGGGAGACGGGCCTCATTCCGGTGCCAATTGCCGGTATGGCGAAGGCGCATGGCTGGCATGGCAATGTCGTGCTCTTCAAGAGAGGGCTGGTGCATGACGTGCATCAGGTCAAACTGCCGGGTCTCGAGCCGCGCGGCGCGATTGTCGCCGAGATCGAACTCGAAGAGGGCGGGGTGCTGCGCATCATCGCCGCGCATTTCGGCCTGCTGCGCCATAACAGAGCCCAGCAGGCCCGCACCCTGGTCGAGCTCATCAACGACAGGCACGAGATGCCGACCATCCTGCTCGGCGACCTCAACGAATGGCGGCTCGGCGACCGCTCCTCGCTCAACACCTTCCAATCCGCCTTCGGCGAGCTGCCGCGCGCCGTGCCAAGCTTTCCCGCCGGCCTGCCCATTCTGGCGCTGGATCGCATCATCGCCAACCGCAAAGGCATCATATCCGAAGTGGAAGCGCATGATACGCCGCTCGCCCGCGTCGCGTCCGACCATCTGCCGATCAAGGCGCTTGTGGATCTGAAACCAGCAGCAGTCTGAAGAACGGAGCCGACGCGCGGGCTTAAGTGGCCGAATGTTCCCTTGAGCTTGATAGGGCCTCAGGATCGGAACTGTGGGGTAAAGATCACGCCCATGCCAAGCGCCTTCCGCGCGATCCACCTTCAGCTTCAACGAACACCGAAACGGTCGTTGCGCGTGAAAAGAGCGACTCGTCTTTACTGGCCTTTTCGGCATCGACCCCGCCGCTCGGCTTCTCCTGCGTGTCTACGGCGCCTGGATGCCGGGAACTTCGCTGAGGACGACGAGTTAGCGGCGAGGCCATCGGCTTCCGCCGGTGCAAAGGAGAAGCGTTATGGAAGATCGGGATCGAGAAAACAGAATCCGCGAACGCGCCCATCAGATCTGGGAGCGCGAAGGAGGAGGCGAGGGTAATCAGGAACGTAATTGGGAGCAGGCTACCCGCGAGATTGATGCAGAGAACGCGGCAGCTGGTGAAGGCGACGATGGAAAAACCGGCTCGACTGGGTCGGCGAGCGGCCTGCAAGGGGGCGGAACCTCGCCAGGAGGTGGGCCGGCATCCGGCGTCGACAGCATGGCGGTGCCAAGGAAGAGTGGAAGAGGCGGGCCCGGTCCGAACTAATCCATCTCAAAGACGCAGACAAACCTGAGAGACCAAGTGGTCGCATGCTGTAAGAGCGTGATCAGGGTTAGCGATGATCGGTTCCGCGGAAATTCGACAAGATCGAACGTCGCGAGCGTGGGAAGCCCCATTTGATCGAGGGACCGAAGCGATGACGACGGAATTGCGGATTCTCGACGCCGTAGTGGTAGGCGCGGGCCCTGGAGGCATGACGGCTGCTATCTATCTGGCGCGGCTGAACCGCAAGATCGCTGTGGTCGACTCTGGCCACAGCCGCGCACTGCTCATCCCTCGCTCACGCAACCATCCAGCCTTCCCTGAAGGCATCGAGGGAACCGAATTATTGCGGCGCATGAGCATGCAGTTGCAGAACTTCGCCGTCGACACTGTGATTGGCACCGTTAGGCGGCTGAGGCGATGTGAAGCTCGTTACTTTTTGGTTGAATTCACCGGCGGTCGGATCTGGGCGGAAAACATCGTGCTGGCAACGGGTCTTGGGGACATATTCCCACCCATAGATGGAGCCTATGATCTCGTCCGCTCTGGCCACCTCCGCTTCTGCCCGATCTGTGACGGTTATGAAATTGCGGGAGGACCGGCAGTGGTGATCGGCGCAACGGAGCGGGCCGCTTCCGAAGCGCGCTTCTTAAAATCATTCACAACCGACATCGCCATTGCGACCCTCGGGAATACCTTGGACGTCACAGCCGAAACGATGGATCGGCTTATCGACGACCGAGTCACCGTACGGTGCGAGCGCTTGGTGCGATGCTTGCGTTCCGAGCACGGAACGGTCGACCTCGTCCTTGAAGCACCGACTGCGCTCGAAAAGGTCGTGCTCTATTCCGCGTTGGGGGTTCGGCCCCACTCGCAGCTCGCTGAGCGACTGGCTGTTGCACTCGATAGGGATCGGCGGATCAAAGTTGGTTCACATCAGGAAACAAACATCCAGGGGATCTACGCGGTTGGCGATGTTGTCACAGGTCTGAACCAACTCGGTGTGTCGATGGCGCAAGGCGAAATCGCGGCCGTCGCCATTCACAATCGGCTGCGCGAACGCAAGAACGACTGATGAGGCGTTAGTTGCCCGAGGCGAAGGGGCAATCTTCGCGCATGAGGAACGGTGATACCACCCGAAGGAGCGCCGAGAAACCAACGCATGCGAGCCCCGAATTGGAATCGATGTGCCTCGCCCCGTCGCGGAGTCGACCCGACGGTGGCCTGCAACAGCCGATTTGGCCTTCGGCGACTCGATACCGTGGAACCTTTGCTGAGCTTGAATGTTAGCGGCATCTGCACGGCAAAGGCCGTATTGCCGCTGGTCTATCCCGAGGCAACCGGCCCAGATGCTGGTGGAAAAGCATAGGAACGGCTGAGGACCCAGCGTTACATGAACCAACGGTGCCCATCATCAATGGGAGTGCTGTTATCTCTGTCCCTCAGGGTTGGCAGCCGGGCGGCATCGCGGTGCGGAAGCTTTTGAAGGCTTACAAGGCAGGAGGAGGATCGACAATGGACCAAGGCTTATCCCCGTGGTTGCTTTCGTCCTACGTGGGCGCCGTCATCGTCATCGGCCTCATCATCACCGCGGGCTCGATCTCAATGTGGTGGTTGAGCGGGGGCGACGGTGCGGCATCATCTCCAAGCGAAATAGGAGAACCGCGATGATCAAGAAGGATGGCAAGACCGCTGCCGAAGTGCGCGGTCGAATCCAATCAGGAGACAGCGGAGACATCAGATCGGGATTTGACCCTGCAGCCGCGCCACTGGAAACAGATGCTGAGGCCGCAGGTCAGCCGATGAGCCACGAAGAGATCGAGACGGCGCTGCATACCCAGAGCAGGGGAGCGGCCGATCGCCAACGCAACTACGATGTCGCCATGCGTGAACCCGGGAGTGCAGGGACCATGCCCCAGACGACGCGCTCTAACCCTTTACGCATCTTCATCGCCACACTGGCTCTTGTTGCGCTGGCAGTGGCGATCGCCAGCTGGATTTACAGCTGACAAGCTAGACGTTTGATCCCGGATTTTGATGGTGCAATCTTCTCACAGGCTAGGAGGGATTCGCTATGGGACAAATTCTGCATGGGAGCGCCACGACGACAGAGGCGATAGGCAAAGCAAGCCGCGCCAAGCGGAGCTTCTAGTAACTAAAGACCGTTCAACCTTGTCGGCACTACTGCGCGACCAGAACGGCTCCCATCAGGATTGCGCAGACGAGTCCAAGGATGTTCAAGCCGAGCGAGACGAACTCGCTGATCTGCTGACGGTGGGGATGGCAATGCTCTGCATTTCCTATGACGGCAATAGCCCCGCCGACCATCCAGCAAGTCAGTGTCAATGTCCCAAAAACAAGTGCCAAGTTCATCGCTTCGTTCAACCGGTCTTTGCGTATGGGGCACCCAACCGATACATCAGGGGTTTGTTCCGGCAGTCGAAACTCCGTCCGGTGGGGTACATCGCTCAGTGCAACCAGCCTACGCCCCGGCAACGAGGAGGTGCCGGATAGATCACTGATCATCCGTTCCGTGCGCAAGGGTATCCGCTGCCTGTCTAAACTTAGAGGTGAAGGTCGAGCAAAGAGTCAGACGCAAGCGACTGGGCTATGGAACTAAGCGGCTTGGCCGTTGTTCGGGGATTTCCACATACCTCAAGTATAAAGGGAAATCCTTTGAGCGAATTGCGCCAGGAGTTTGAGCTTCGAAGAGATTTTCTACCGACGGGTCAGGAGGACGACTGGATTTCACCTCGTCGAACGATATCAACGCTCGGTGGCTCGTCGACACCACAAAGTTCGGATTCGTCGCGGCCGCTGGTCATCGATCTCGATGGCACCTTGGTTCGATCCGACCTGCTGATTGAGGCCGCCTTTTCTGAACTCAGGCGCCGCCCCTTTTCCATCGTTGACCTTGTCCTCGCAACGTGCAGGGGAAAGGCATGCCTCAAGCACCGTCTTTCCACACCCGCGGATTTCGATCCGGCTATCCTGCCCTTTGATCCCGAGGTTCTGAACTTGATCCATACGGCGCGGGAAGAGGGACGTCAGGTCTATCTCGCATCCGCGACTCACGAGCGCCTTGTCTCGCGCGTTTCCGACCATCTAGGGGTCTTCAACGGCTGGTTTGCAACGGACGAGACGACAAACTGCGCCGCCGAGGTGAAGGCGGAAAAGCTCGTTTCGGCCTTTGGCCATGGCGGTTTCGACTATGCCGGCAACAACGCCGCAGATCTGCCTGTATGGCGCCACGCCGGAAAATCATACGCTATTCGGACGCCGGCCAGGGTAGCGAGGCAACTGTCGCGCCAATGCGACAATGTTGAACATCTTGCGCACGACAAACCGACCTGGCGGACTTGGGCGCGGTTGCTGCGGGTGCATCAATACGTCAAGAACGGGCTCGTCTTTATCCCGTTGCTGACAAATCAACTCTTCGACGTCCATAGTCTTGCCAATTCCGCTCTGGCTTTAGTCGCCTTCTCGCTTTGCGCGTCGAGCGTCTATGTGCTGAATGACCTGGTCGACCTTCAAGACGATCGCGGTCATCGCAGCAAATGCCGCAGGCCGCTGGGGTGCGGCGATATCCCGCTCTCACACGCGCTCATGGCAATCCCCGTTCTCCTTCTGCTGTCGTTTATGGTCGCCCTGACGATTACACCCGCCTTCATTTTGGTGCTCGCCGGATACTTTGCGTTGACCACCGCCTATTCGTTCTTTCTGAAGCGGAAGATGATCCTCGATGTCGTGACCCTTGCAGCTCTTTACACCACACGAGTGGTAGGAGGGTCGGCGGCGATCTCGGTTTGGCCTTCTCCTTGGCTGCTTGCCTTCATGATGAGTTGGTTCCTCTCGCTCGCGCTCGTCAAGCGATACACTGAGCTCATTTCGCGCCGAGCCGCGAACCTACCCGACTCGAAGAGCCGCGATTACAAGAATGGAGACGTCGGCATGATCGGCGCATTGGCGGCCGGGGCCGGAATGAACGCGCTCACATTGTATGCGCTCTACGCTGCAAGCGACAGCGTGCAGGATCTCTACACCCGGCCGGGAATTTTATGGCTGGCGGGACCAATCCTGGCTTGCTGGATTGCCCGCATCCTGTTGCTCGCCCATAGGGGACTGATGCATGACGATCCGGTCGTATTTGCGATCAAGGACAAGGTGAGCCTTGCGACTCTGGGCGTTGCCAGCGCCTTTGTTGTCGCCGCACTGTGAGGTGAGCGAGATGCGTTCCCATTATGGGGGTGAAGGGATCCCGACCCGCATCGCAGTTCGCTATGTCGTGTTCGCGATCCTCTCGACTTTAGCAAATTTTGCGGTTCAGGCGGCTGTCGTGAAGATCTACCCGTCGCAAAGCCTCGTGCCGTCAATGCTCGCGGGCACTGCCGCCGGGTTCGGGCTTAAGTACTTCCTCGACAAAAGGTGGATCTTCTTTGACCGATACGAGTCGCACGGCGACGAATTGCTCAAGATCGTCCTTTACGGCCTGTTCAGCGTCGTGACGACGATCATATTCTGGGGATTCGAAATTGTCTTCTGGACAGTCTGGAGAACGGATCTAGCGAAGTATGCGGGCGGGGCGATCGGTCTGGCGATCGGCTACATCTCAAAATTCGCGCTCGACCGAAAATTCGTGTTCAAGTTGGAAGGGGCGTGACAGACTGATGGAGGGATGGGGACGTTATCCACGCCATGATGGTGAAGTGCTTGATTGCAGGCTGCCGGAAGCGCTGCCTGGAACGGTGTCATCGCGCGCGGGTCTGATTGCTCGCGGCAACGGCCGCTCGTATGGCGATGCCGCGATCGGTGAGCATCTCACTTTGACCTGCGGTGCATTGAACCGGATGAAAAGCTTCGACGAGGTGAACGCGTCGCTGACCGTCGAAGGTGGCGTCATGCTGTCGGACATTCTCAGGTCGTTCATCCCCCGGGGCTATTTCCCCCCGGTAGTCCCAGGAACGAAGTTCGTCACAGTTGGAGGAATGATCGCATCCGATGTGCACGGGAAGAACCATCATCGCGACGGTGGGTTCGGCGAACACGTTCGCGAAATCAAGCTGGTTATCGCCAGCGGTGAGATCATTACCTGCAGCAGAACCCAGAATTCAGAGCTTTTTTTCGCAACGCTCGGGGGTATGGGCCTGACGGGCATCATCGCTGAAGCGACCTTTACGCTGAGGCCCATCAGTACCGGCTGGATTGTTCAAAAGACGGTCGCGACAGAAAATCTCGGCGATACGCTGAAAGCCTTGAAGCAAACAGACGACGCGACCTATTCCGTCGCCTGGATTGATTGCCTTTCGCGGGGCGCTTCGCTCGGCCGCTCGCTGATCTTTGTCGGCGAGCACGCCAGCCCGAGCGACATCGCTCAAATGCCAAAAGCAGCGCCATTGCCTCCCTTCAAGGCAGCCCGTTTTTCACTGCCGGTCGACCTGCCTGGTTGGGCGCTCAACAGAAGGAGTGTTTCCGCATTCAACGATCTTTATTATCGGGCGGGTGCCCGGAAAGCAGCCCGAGTCTCTTTGGTCCACTGGGACAGCTACTTCTTCCCGCTTGACGGTCTTCTCGAATGGAACCGCCTGTACGGCAAGCGCGGCTTCCTGCAGCATCAATGCGTGGTGCCTGACGAAAACGCACTTGCGGTTCTGAGCAGTATGATCGATCGTTTCGCTCTTTCTGGGAAAGCCTCATTCCTGGCCGTTCTGAAAAGGCTGAGGGGTGGCGCAGGCCTTCTGTCATTTCCGGCGCCAGGTTATACCCTCGCACTCGACCTGCCGGTCGCGCCCGACGTGTTCCAGCTGTTAGACGAAATTGACAAGCTGGTTGTCGCGGCGGGAGGGCGGCTCTATCTCGCCAAGGATGCGAGGCAATCCCGTCACACATTCGAAGCCGGTTACCCCCGACTGCAGGCGTTCAAAGAGGTGCGACGAACAACGGGGGCCGACCGTCACTTTAGTTCCCAGCTGGGAAAAAGGCTTGGCATATGAAAGCCATCGGCAAGACACTGCTCCTGATTGGGGCGACGTCGGATATTGGTCGTGCGACTGCCCTGGTCTATGCCGAGGCGGGCTGGGACATTCATTTGGTCGGACGCAGGCGTGAGCTTGTCCAACGTGAAGCCGATGACATCGTCACGCGCACCGGCGCCGTCGTCGCCGCCCATGAACTGGATATTCTTGATACCGGCCGCTTCGAAGAGTTCCTGAGCACCGTGTCGCCATTGCCTGACACGGCCATTTGCGTCGTCGGCGAACTCGGCGAGCAGGCCCGCGCCGAAAGGGAACTCGAACACGCCGCCATGGTGATGCGGACAAACTTCGAAGGACCGGCTTTGATGCTCGGCCTCCTGGCTAGCCGCTTTGCCGCGCGCGGGTCCGGCACCATCGTCGGCATAAGTTCGGTCGCCGGCGACCGCGGGAGAGGATCAAACTATGTGTATGGCGCCGCGAAAGCTGGCCTGACGGCGTTCTTGTCCGGTCTCAGGAACAGACTATCCACAGCCGGGGTACGCGTCCTCACCATTAAACCGGGTTTTGTGCGAACGCGGATGACTGATGGAATGAAGCTTCCACCCATGCTTACGGCCGAGCCTGCAGAGGTCGCTCAAAGGATCTTCGGCGTTGCCGATGGCAGCAAGGGAGGGGACGTCGTCTATGTCAGGCGGATTTGGTATCCGCTCATGGCGATAATCCGAGGCATCCCGGAACCGATCTTCAAGAGGTTGCGGCTGTGATCGAACCCTGGGGAATAGAAGATAGAGATTGCCCTGGCCGCTTCGTCGTCCACATGTTCCATCTTGTTGATCCGCTTTTTCTTGATCCGCTTTTTCCGGGCGCCGATGCGGATCAAGGCCTGCCCTCGGGAAGGACGGGGTCTAGATGATGCGCCGCCTTTTTTCCGCACAAGTTGCGCTCCTGGTGGTCGCGGCAATTTGTGCCGCCATGCTTGCCCTTCCTGGACGGACCATCAACACCGCTTTCATCAACGATGTTTTGATATTCATTGATGGAGCGCATCGTATCGCTGTCGGGCAGGTGCCAAACCGTGATTTTCATACGGCGCTCGGACCGTTGGTCTTCTATATCCCTGCCTTGGGATACCTCCTGTCCGGAAATTTCGGCGCCGCGATACCGATGGGAATGGCGCTCCTGACCGTTGCGTTCATGCCTGCGATGATCCGTATCCTTCTTTCGCGCCTCAGCTCACCCTCAGCCATCGCCTTGGGCATATTCCTGATTCTTATTCTCGCTGTCCCGATCAATCTCGGAAGTCCGGTCCGGCTTCTTTCTTTTGCGATGTTCTACAATCGCATCGGCTGGGTCGCTCTCGGGCTCATCCTGGTGATGTACCTGACGCCGAGATCCGAAGCCGCGCGCAACGACGTTGCAGACAGTCTCGCGACGGCCTTTCTTCTACTTGTCCAATTCTACACGAAGGCGACCTACGGACTCTGCGGCGTGGCCTTTCTGATCTTCCTGTTGTTGGACCGGCAGCAACGTTCCTGGATCCTGGTCAGTCTGCTCCTGACCGCACTGGCAATGATCGTCATCGAGTTCTTCTGGCGCGGCACGCTTCAGCATATAGAGGATCTGCGGGCCGCCGCACGGGTCAGCGGTGATCATGACGTCCGCAGCATACTGAAAAATGTCCGTGAGAATTTGTCGGATCTGGTGGTTTTCACGGTGTTTGCGCTGGTTGCCTTCTGGCACATCCGCAGCCTTCGAGACCTCCTCTACAGTGGCTTCTGCGTGGGTGCAGGATTGGCAATCATCAACCAGAACGCCCACAGCTGGGGTATCATCACTCTCTATTGCGGAGCGGCCGTCCTGGCGGAAAAGGCACGGCGTTTTCAATCTGGCGACCAAAGCGCGCAAATGGAGAGGCCTGCTCGTCTTGCAGCTGCACTGCCGCTGCTTCTAATCTTCTTTCTGTTGCCGCCCATCGTCCACCACGGAGAGGCGATCGCTCTCCACACGGCACTTGCGGCGGAGAATGTGGGCAAGCCCCTTGGCCCTCCGCTTTTTGAAGACGTCCGGGAAATCGACCCGCCCGGTGGCGAGCCTGATTTCATTCAGCGCTACCTCGATAGTATCGAAAGTGGGGGTGCTCTACTTCAGGCCCTGCCGATTCCGCTCGAACGGGTATTCGTGCTCGATTTCGTCAACCCCTTTTCCGCGGGGCTCGGAATACGTCCTCCCACAGGTGACACTGCGTGGTTCCACTGGAACCGCAACATCAATGAGAAGGCTTACATCCCACCAGAAGCACTGTTCGCCGACGTGAAGATTGTGATGGTGCCGAAGACTGGCATCAATAGCCTGCCGTTACAGGAGCTGTATGGCCCATTCATTTCGAAGAATTTCGACATGGTGCAGAAAACGCCGGAATGGACGATCTACCAGCGACCACAGGCCGCGTTGGAAAGCGAGGCGCGGTGACGCAGGCAGTGAGGTCGATGCCGGAGCAGGAAGGCGCATCGCCACGGGCGGGCCGCCAATACCTCTGGTGGACCCCCATCGCCTCATTTGCTCTGGTACTTTCAGCTATTCTCGCTCTGCCCAACCAGACGATCACCAGCAAATACGTCAACGATCTATATGTTTTCCTCGACGGTGCGCATCGCATCTGGTCGGGACAAGTTCCGAACGTTGATTTTCCATACGTCGCTTGGCGCGCTCACCTTGTATATTCCCGCTGCCGGCTATGGCCTTTCGGGAAGTATGGGCGGCGCGATGCCAGTGGGAATGGTCATAGTCATCCTGCTGTTCGCAGCCGTTGCCGCGGAGATCCCCGGCAGCCGCATGCAAAAGGCGCTCGGCTTGCCCTTGGCAGCTTTTCTGCTTTTGCTCGTCGCGGCTCCTGCCAATCCGGGAGAACGGATAGGCGATCTCACATTTGCTATGTTCTACAATCGACTGGGCTGGGCTTCGCTCGGTCTCCTTTTGGTCATGTACCTGCCCCGCCTATTCAGCGCTGGGAGCAAGGCCGTGGATGCCGCATGTGCAAGCTTCCTCGTATTGCTCATGGTCTACACAAAGATCACCTACGGCGTCGTAGAGCTTGCATTTCTGGTCTTCCTGGCGACCGACCGACGTCAAATCGGCTGGACGGCGCTGGCGCTCGGGATAATCGCGAGCAGCGTCCTTGCCATCGAACTTCTCTGGCGCGGTGGCCTCAACTATCTCGCGGATCTGCGCGTTGCAGGCGAGAATAGCGGCGGCCTCGCGACGCTCGACGCTCTGGGGCACGTCTTGCTGAATAATCTCGCTGACCTTTCTGTCTACGCACTTGTCGCTGGTATCTTTCTTGTCCTCGCACCAAGCTACCGCAATCTTGTTTATAGTTTTTTGCGGCGTAACCGGGGTGCTGCTCATTGAACAAAATTTTCAACGTGCGCGCATCCTGACGCTGGGGCCGAGCGCTGCTGTCATCACTCAATCTCTTTTGAAGGCCAAGCTTTCCCGACTGCACCCGAAGGCTCGCCTCGTCTTGCCGCTACTGCTGGCATTTCTGCTTGTGCCGGCGGCGATAAGCAATTCCGCGGCTGTCGCCATTCATGCCCGTTAATTTTCCAGAATTCGGCTTGTCGAGACATGGAGTGCTGGTCAGTACGACTACTTTGTACAGTATAATCGCACTCTGGCTGAGGCGTCGGACGTGCTGTGCCAGTTGGGCGCTCGCCAAGCGACTGTCGCCGTGCTGGATTTCGTCAACCCCTTCTCGGCCGGCCTGGCGCTCCCGCCGCCCGTTGGCGACAGCGTCTGGTACCACTGGGGACGGACGCTCGGTCCCGAATATCATCCACCCGCGGAGGAGATGTTTGCCGACGTCGACCTGATCCTCGATCCCAAATGGCCCATCGAAATCTGGACGGCGAATGGCATGCGCGACTTTTTTGCTCACTATTATCGCCCGCCATTACAATGAGGTGCGGGAGACGACGAATTGGCGCATCTACCGCAGGAAAGCATGACCGGCGGTTGCCTTCCCGCTCAGCTTTGAGCCGACCTACCGGAACCTCCGTCCTCGTTTTTTTATGGTGTCATCAATCAAGCCCAGCACCTTTTACCGCCGCTGCCTGGATGTTTGCTAACCGTGCTTCGGAGCGGGATGTTCCTAGGGTCGCGTCGAAGAATCGCTTACCCTACGGCCTCGTCGCAGACAGCTTCGAACGGCTCAGCCCTGTTGCATCGTCCTTCGTTCGCTTGATGCCTAGCATCCTGGTTGGATGCCTCAACGGACGGCGGCTCGGCGTCTGGTCTTCGCTCAACACCTACCAGCCCGCCTCCCGCCGCCCCAAGTTTCCCGCCGTCCTGCCGGATCGCAACCCGCTGTGGCGTGCAAGATGGCTTGCTGCCCGGCGCAGATATGCGGAAGGAGGACCTGTCGCTGTGTAAGACATCCGGGGCAGGGCCCGTCCGCGAGGCAGCAATCGGATAGCATGGATTGTTGTCTCCGCTGACGGCTGCCATTCAAGACCATACCCGTTCTCCATGTCGCCTTTTAAGAGGCCGGCCGCCATCAGCGTCAACCCGCAAGGGGTTCCCCTGCGCGGCGCTCCGGTGACGCCTGCGGCTCGGCCCCTTCTTCGGGCGCCATCGGGAATGGTCCCGAGCAACCGAAGGAGACACCACCATGGCTACCACGATCGCAATCCTCACCGCAAAGAGCGATGGCACCCTCGAAGGCATTTTCGCCACCATCCGGGTCAACGCCCCGATCGCCATCGTCCCGAATGCCAACAAGGTGAGCGAGGAAGCTCCCGACTACCGTATCATCCACCGCAAGACCGGCTTCGAGATCGGCGCGGGCTGGAACCGCATCGCCCGCCTGACTGGCGAGGAATACCTCTCGGTGAAGCTGGAGGCTCCGGAAATCGGCGTGATCTTCGGCAACCTCGCCCCCGCTCCCGGCGGCGAGCCGAACCGCAAGGTCATCCTCTGGAACAACCCGAACTGAACGACAGACCGTCGGCCTCGAGCGATCGAGGCCGACTTCCGGAATGTCTCTGCCGCGAGCCTTGTTGTTATTCGAGCCGGCGAGGGGCATCGAGCCCCTTGCCGGCTTTTCCGGTGCCATACGAGAGGGAGGGTCTGCTCAGTCCGTCCAAGGGTGCCATGGCGGCATGAAGGCCTCAAGGACGAGCGGTGCCCCCAATTTTGTCTGCGCTCCGGGTCCCCCTCCACTTCGACAAAATCGGCTCCCCCACTCGCCGGCTCCGCCGATTGCTTCGCAATCCTTGACCCCTGCATCCCTCCATGACCGCGGGCGTCGTCTTTCACAAACGTCAAGGAGACGACAATGACCACTTGCATCGACGAAGTCATCGTGCTGCTGCAGGCCGAGCTGCGAAACGCTGATCCAACCGAGCGTCGCCAGATCGAGAACGAACTCGAACTGGCTCTGGCCGAACGCGAGGTGATCTGGGCCGAGCAGGAAGGCCGCATCGAGGCTGAGCCTCCGTTCTGACGGAGGCTTATCCCGTGTTCGTGAGCCTGGCCGGCCGGATCGACCGGCCGCCAGGCTATCAAGGGTTTCACCCCTCGACACTCCCCGCCGGCTGACGCCGGAAACGGTCGCGTCCCCTCCTTGTGCAGCGGGGTGTGCTGGATGGTCGATCCAGCTAGTTTGCGGTATACCAACGTAAACCCGTTGGTATCTCCATGTGTCGATCGTAGTCCGCCTGTGCGTAGCGACCGACACATGATCCTGCTTGACTAGGTGGTCATCCGGCGCGATGAGCAGTCGGGAGTGTTGACGTCCGCACTCTTCCGCGAAGTGTTCGGCTGTCCAGCTTGGACGGGATGAGAAGTCTTCACCCAGCCGGAAAGACCTCGCCGTCCAACGTTCCTTTCGTTGGGATGAACGCTTCCGGTGAATATACTACCTGGAAAAAATCAGTTAAATAAACTAGTGTGCGGCGGCAAACGCGGCATCGGCCCTGCGGTCCGATCGGTTTGAGGGCGCAATATACGTCGCTGTCGCGACGTGCTTGAAAGGTCTGGAGACGGCGGTGGCGATTATGTTCGTCAGAGCGCAGGTGATCAGCAGAGGGGTGGGGCGCAGCATCGTCTCGGCCGCGGCCTATCGCCACCGCGCCCGGATGATGGACGAACAGGCCGGTACGTCCTTCAGCTATCGAGGCGGGAGGGCCGAACTGGTGCATGAGGAGCTGGCTCTGCCGACGCAGACACCGGAATGGCTGCGCACGGCAATCGATGGCCGCACCGTTGCAGCGGCGAGCGAGGCGCTGTGGAATGCGGTCGATGCTTTCGAGAAACGGGCGGACGCGCAGCTGGCGCGTGAGCTGATCATCGCCTTGCCGGAGGAACTGACGCGGGCCGAGAATATCGCGCTGGTGCGTGAGTTCGTGCGCGACAATCTCACCTCGAAGGGCATGGTCGCGGACTGGGTCTATCACGACAAGGACGGCAATCCGCATATCCATCTGATGACGGCGCTAAGACCGCTGACGCAGGAGGGGTTTGGACGCAAGAAGGTGGCAGTCACCGGTGAAGACGGCGCGCCGTTGCGCGTCGTCACGCCGGACCGCCCAAAGGGCAGGATCGTCTACAAGCTCTGGGCTGGCGACAAGGAAACCATGAAGGCCTGGAAGATCGCCTGGGCGGAAACGGCCAACCGGCACCTGGCGCTTGCAGGCCATGAGATCCGGATCGACGGCCGCTCCTATGCCGAACAGGGTCTCGATGGCATCGCCCAAAGACATCTCGGGCCGGAAAAGGCAGCTCTTTCCCGCCGGGGTGCCGAGTTGTATTTCGCGCCAGCCGATCTTGCCCGCCGGCAGGAGATGGCCGACCGGCTGCTTGCCGATCCTGCGCTGTTGCTGAAGCAGCTCGGCAATGAACGTTCGACCTTCGATGAGCGCGATATCGCCAAGGCGCTGCATCGCACCGTCGACGATCCCGCCGACTTCGCCAATATCCGCGCGCGGCTGATGGCGTCTGACGATCTCATCATGCTGAAGCCGCAACAGGTCGATGCCGAAACGGGCAAGGCGAGCGAACCCGCCGTCTTCACCACGCGCGAGATCCTGCGCATCGAATATGACATGGCGCGGTCGGCGCAGGTCTTGTCGGAACGCCGCGGTTTCGCCGTTTCCGATCGGGCGGTTGCGGCTGCGATCAGGAATGTCGAGACCCGAGATCCGGAAAGGTCCTTTCGGCTCGATGCAGAACAGGTCAACGCGGTCAGTCATGTCACCGGTGACAGCGGCATCGCGGCCGTGGTCGGCCTTGCCGGTGCCGGCAAGTCGACACTGCTTGCCGCGGCACGCGTCGCTTGGGAGAGCGGTGGCCGCAGGGTCATCGGCGCGGCCCTTGCGGGGAAGGCTGCGGAGGGACTGGAAGACAGCTCCGGCATCAGGTCGCGAACACTCACCTCCTGGGAACTCATCTGGGCCAATGGACACGAGACGCTCCATCGTGGTGATGTGCTTGTCATCGACGAGGCCGGCATGGTGTCGTCGCAGCAGATGGCCCGCGTGCTGAAGCTCGTGGAACAAGCAGGGGCGAAAGTCGTTCTGGTCGGCGACGCGATGCAGCTCCAGCCGATCCAAGCGGGTGCGGCATTCCGGGCGATCACCGAACGGATCGGTTTTGCCGAACTCGCCGGCGTGCGCCGTCAGCGCGAAGAGTGGGCGCGCGAGGCATCGCGGCTTTTTGCGCGCGGCGAGACGGAGAAAGGTCTCGATGCCTATGCGCAGCAGGGTCATCTCATCGAGGCTGGGACACGGGACGAAGCCATCGGGCGCATCGTTTCCGATTGGACGGATGCCCGTCGCGCGCTCGTTCGGGAATCTGCCGAAGGCCCAAACACATCTCGCATTCGCGGCGACGCGCTTCTCGTGCTTGCCCACACCAATGCAGACGTGAAGCGCCTGAACGACGCGCTGCGATCGGTCATGACGGGAGAGGGCGCGCTAGGTGAGAGCCGCGCATTCCAGACCGAACGTGGGGCGCGGGAATTCGCCGCCGGCGACCGCATCATCTTCCTGGAGAATGCCCGCTTCCTCGAGCCACGTGCGCCCCGTCTCGGCCCGCAATATGTGAAGAACGGCATGCTCGGCACGGTCGTTTCCACCGGCGACAAACGCGGTGATACCTTGCTTACGGTGCGTCTCGACAATGGCCGCGATGTCGTCATCAGTGAGGACAGCTACCGCAATGTCGATCATGGCTACGCTGCGACCATCCACAAATCACAAGGTGCCACCGTCGAGCGAACCTTCGTGCTCGCCACCGGAATGATGGACCAGCATCTGACCTATGTGTCGATGACCCGACATCGCGACCGCGCTGATCTCTATGCGGCGAAGGAAGATTTTGAAGCAAAGCCGGAATGGGGGAGGAAGCCGCATGTCGATCATGCCGCCGGTGTGACCGGTGAGCTCGTGGAAACCGGACAAGCCAAGTTCCGGCCGAATGACGAGGATGCCGACGACAGTCCTTATGCCGACGTGAAGACGGATGACGGAAGCGTCCATCGTCTCTGGGGTGTGAGCCTGCCGAAGGCGCTCGAAGAGGGCGGTGTCTCCGAAGGCGACACGGTCACCCTGCGCAAGGACGGTGTCGAGAAGGTCAAGGTTCAGGTTCCGATCGTCGATGAGCAAACTGGGCAGAAGCGTTACGAGGAACGTGAGGTCGACCGCAACGTCTGGACCGCCAAGCGGATCGAAACCGCCGAAGCTCGCCTGCAAAATCGGCCGGATGTGTTCAAGCAACTCGTCGAGCGCCTGTCGCGCTCCGGTGCCAAGACGACGACGCTCGATTTTGAGAGCGAGGCCGGTTATCGCGCCCATGCCGACGACTTCGCCCGGCGTCGTGGGCTCGACACTCTTTCTCAAGCTGCCGCCGGCATGGAGGAGGAGGTTTCGCGGCAGTGGGCGTGGATTGCGGAAAAGAGAGAGCAGGTGGCTGAGCTCTGGGAGCGGGCCAGCGTGGCGCTCGGTTTCGCAATCGAGCGGGAACGGCGTGTTTCCTACAATGAGGCGCGCATTGAAACGCAAACTGTCTCGGATGCAGACACTGGCCGTGTGCGGTATCTGATCGCGCCCACCACGGGATTCGCCAGAACCGTCGCCGAGGATGCGCGGCTGGCACAGCTTTCGTCGCCGGCCTGGACGGAGCGGGAAACAATTCTGCGGCCGCTATTGGAGAAGATCTATCGTGACCCGGATGCAGCACTTGTCGCCCTGAACGCGCTTTCATCGGATGCAAGCATCGAACCCCGCAGGCTTGCCGACGATCTTGCCGCGACACCCGATCGGCTCGGCCGCCTGCGTGGTTCCGATCTGATCGTCGACGGTCGTGCGGCACGCGACGAGCGCAGCATCGCGACTGCGGCATTGCTGGAATTGATACCGTTGGCCCGCGCCCATGCCACCGAGTTCCGCCGGAATGCTGAACGGTTTGGTTTGCATGAGCAACAGCGCCGCGCTCATATGTCCCTGCCGATCCCGGCGCTCTCGACGGCGGCGATGGCACGTCTCGTCGAGATCGAGGCGGTGCGCAGGCGGGGTGGTGACGACGCCTACAAGACCGCCTTCGCGCACGCCACAGAAGACCGCTCGCTCGTGCAGGAAGTCAAGGCGGTCAGCGAGGCGCTCACGGCCCGCTTCGGCTGGAGCGCCTTCACATCCAAATCCGATGCGGTTGCCGAACGCAACGTGATCGAGCGTATGCCGGAAGACCCCGCGAGCATCAGAGGCGAGAAGCTGGCCCGGCTGTTCGAGGCCGTGAAGCGCTTTGCCGACGAGCAGCATCTCGCCGAGCGGCGGAACCGCTCGAAGATCGTCGCGGCGGCGAGTGCCGATCAGGGCATGGGGACAGACAAGGAGAATGCCGCCGTGCTGCCCATGCTTGCCGCTGTCACCGAGTTCAAGACCCCTGTCGACGAGGAGGCGCGCTCGCGGGTGCTGTCAGCTCCTCTCTATCGCCAGCAGCGCGCAGCGCTGGCTGAGGCGGCACGAGTGATCTGGCGCGATCCGGCCGGCGCCGTCGACAAGATCGAGGAACTACTTGTGAAAGGCTTTGCAGGCGACCGCATCGCCGCTGCGGTGACCAACGATCCGGCCGCCTACGGCGCGTTACGCGGTTCCGATCGTCTGATGGACCGGATGCTGGCTTCCGGCCGGGAGCGGAAAGAGGCGGTGCAGGCCGTGCCTGAAGCTGCCGCCCGCCTGCGCGCGCTCGGTTCAGCCTACGTCAATGTGCTAGATGCCGAACGCCAGGCTATTACTGAAGAACGACGGCGCATGACAGTCGCCATTCCCGGCCTGTCGAAGGCGGCGGAAGAGGCGCTTATGCGGCTGACAGCAGAGGCGAAGAACAACGGTCGCAAGCTGAGCGCATCGGCCTTTTTTCTCGATCCCGACATTCGCCGGGAGTTTGCCGCCGTCAGCCGGGCGCTCGACGAGCGCTTTGGTCGCAATGCCATCATTCGCGGCGAAAAGGATCTCATCAACCACGTGCCACAAGCACAGCACAATGCCTTGGAGGCAATGCGGGAGAAGCTGAAAGTCCTGCAGCAGGCTGTCCGGATGGAGAGCAGTGAGCAGATCATCTCGGAACGGCGTCAGCAGGCTGTCAACCGCGGGCGTGGCATCGGATTCTGAGACCAACCGAGGAGGGACTCAATAAGCTTAGTCGTGCTTCTTTTTGCCTGTTCTTCTGAATCCAACGCAGGTCGAAAGCTCGACGGCAGTCAGATTGCGTCGCCCCCTCAGAAGGCCTTCGCTCCTGAGCTACGAGCCGAGGTTGTCTGATTGATGAGCAGATCTGCAAGCGCCGCGGCGAATGGCTTGATCTGAGTCGCAGCGTCGACGGGATCCAGCTCAGTTGCTCATTTCCGTTCAGTCTGAAGCCTGTATCGTTGAAGTGTCAGTACCCTCAGAACATCGATATCGCAGGAGACGACTGAGAAGGACCGCGCGGACGATCGTCCCGGGCCGTATGGACCGTTCTTCCAATTTGGAGTCGGTGCCCGGCTGATGTCATGGCGAATGCGGATGCCGGCGCCTTTATTCCCTCGCCTAGTCTTTCACTCGGCATGGCTGAAACGTCACCAGCCGGATGACGTTCAATATGGTCTCGAATATCCGCTTGCGCATCGATATCTCTCCTTCGCGATCATATGCGGCTTCTTGCCTTGCGCCTTCAAACGAGCTTATCGTCGACCTCGAATGACTTGAGGTTATGGATGAAACGCGGACGCCTGCCGTTGACGGCTTTACGGAGTTTCGAGGTCGCCGGCCGCCTCGAGAGCTTCACGCTGGCGGCGCAGGAGCTGTTCATCTCGCAGGCGGCGGTCAGCCGGCAGATACGCGAGCTGGAGACGTTGCTGGGCGAGGCGCTCTTCGAGCGCCGCCAACGCGGCGTCCATCTGACCGCTTCGGGCAACAGGCTGCTGGCGATCCTGACATTGTCCTTCGACCGGATCGACGAATGCCTGGAAGAAATCCGCAGCCGGCCGGCGACGGCAGCGGTGACGATCAGCGTGGAACCTTCCTTCGCGGCGTGCTGGCTCGTTCCCCGTCTGCCAGAGTTTCGGGAACGGCATCCCGACATCGACGTGACGATCGACGCCGATTCTCGCCTGATCGAGTTCCGGGGCGGGCAGGCCGAGATCGCCATCCGCCACAGCGCCAGCGTGACCGCCTGGCCGAGGACGGAGAGCGCGCATCTCGCCGATGTCAGGATGGTGCCGGTCGCCGCACCCGCGCTGCTCAAGGCAGGGCCTGCGATCGACCGCCCGGAAGACATGCTCCGCCATGCGCTGTTGTATGAGGAGAGCCGCGACGTGTGGTTCCGCTGGTTCGAGGCGGCAGGCATGACCATGCCGGAAACCGCGCGCGGGCCGGTCTATGCCGATGGCGGGCTGGTCATGCAGGCGGTCCTGCGCGGGCAAGGCATAGCGCTGATGGACGATATCTTCGCCGAGGAAGAGATCAGGGCGGGCCGATTGCTTCGTCTGTCTGATCTTGCTGTTGCCCACGGCGCCTACTGGCTGGTCGCGCGCAGTTTCGACCGGCTCGCCCCGCCTGCCTCACTCTTTGTTCGCTGGATCAGCTCCCGGATCGAAACATTCTGACGGCGGCCGATATCGGCAAGACTCGGCCGAGAGGCCTATCGTCCGTGACGCTCGACCTCGGTCAGCACAGTGATGAAAGCCCGCAACCCCTGCGGCACATGACGGTGGCCGGGATAATAGAGACAGAGGCCAGGGATGGCCGGACACCAGTCGTCCAGCACGGTGACGAGCGCGCCACTTTCGAGAAACGGCCGGGCCGTGCGATCCGAGACATAGGCGATGCCGAGACCTTTTGCCGCTGCCTGCGCCATCAGTTCGACATGGTCGAGCGTCAGCGCGCCCGGAACGTCGACGGCAAGCTCGTGGCCGTATTTTTCGAATTCCCAGCGGAAGAGCTTGCCGCTTGGCAGCCGGAAGCGGATGCAGGCGTGGGTCCTTAATTCGTCCGGTGTCTGCGGCGCCGGATGCGCTGCGAGATAGGCCGGCGAAGCGACGGCAACAAAGCGGGTATCGCCGCCGAATTCCACCGCGATCATATCGAGCGGCACCGCCTCGCGAAGTCTTATGCCGGCATCGAAACCGTCGGCAACGACATCGACGAGCCGGTTGTCGGTGACGAGATCGAGCGGCATGTCGGGATAGCGTGTGAGAAAGGTTGGGACGGCGGCATCGAGCAGCACCCGCGCGGCGATCTCGCTGGTATTAAGCCGCAATGTGCCGCTGGGATGGCCGCGGAATTCGTTGACCTCCTCGAGCGCCAGATCGAAAGCCCTGAACAGTGGCGTCAGGCGGGCGACGAGGCGCTCGCCGGCCTCCGTCGCCGCGACGCTGCGGGTCGTCCGATTGAGAAGCCGAACGCCCATATTTTCTTCGAGCGAACGCATCATATGGCTGAGTGTCGAAGGCGACAGAGCCAACTCGTCGGCGGCCTTGCGGAAGCTGCGATGGGTGACGATGGCAGACAAGGCTCTCAGATCGGCAAGAGTCGGCTTGTAATTCATGGCTAAAATTCACCAACTCATGCAGCATTCGACGGATAGAAGCAGGAATAGTCTCATCTATCTTACTTCAAGAGCAGCTGCAATCGCGCGGCATGAAAGATAAGGACAATGGCAAAGACATGGATGATAACGGGCGCCTCCTCCGGTTTCGGGCGCATCATGCCGAAAAACTGCTGGCGCGCGGCGATGGCGTCGCGGCGACTGTGCGCAGGCCGGAAGCGCTCGACGATTTGACGTCGCAGTACGGCGAGAGCCTCTGGATCGCGACGCTTGACGTCAGCAATGACGGGGCAGTACGCCCGGTCGTTGACGCCGCCTTTGGAGCGATGGGTAGAATCGACGTCGTCGTCAGCAATGCCGGCTACGGCCTGTTCGGCGCCGCAGAAGAGGTGAGTGACGAACAGATCCGTCATCAGATCAATACCAACCTGATCGGCTCGATCCAGGTGATCCGGGCAGCGCTGCCGCATATGCGGGCGCAGGGCGGCGGCCGCATCCTGCAGCTGTCTTCGGAAGGCGGACAGATCGCTTACCCGAATTTCAGCCTTTACCATGCGACCAAATGGGGCATCGAAGGCTTCATCGAAGCGGTTTCGCAGGAAGTCGCCCCCTTCGGCATCGAATTCATCATCGCCGAGCCAGGTCCGGCGCGGACCGATTTCGGGCGCGGCCTGGTCGCGCCGCAACCGATGGAAGTCTATGACGCGACGCCGGCCGGCGAAATCCGCCGCGCCATTGCCGACGGCAGGTTCGAAGCAAAGGGTGATCCCGTCAAGATGGCGCAGGCGATGATCGAGGCTGCCGAACAATACTCGGCTCCGAAGCGGCTGGCGCTCGGCACCGGCAGCTATGCCTCGATCCGCAAGGCGCTGGTCGAGCGGTTGACTGAGCTCGACGCCTTCAAGGAGGTGACGATGTCGGCCGATGTCGACTGACCAGCGGTTGATCGTCGCCCATCTCGATATTTTTCTAATCAGCGAGACGAGTGGGAGGCGATTGCGCTGCGCCGGCCGGGTCGATCGATGTCGGCCGGCGCCGTATGTCCAATCCTGCAATTGGCGCTAGAGGGCGCCTGCTGTCTGCAGAAGCTTGCGGTCGAGGTCGACTGCCACGCGGGACTCCTTGTCGAGAACCATGGTCGCCGGATTATCGGTCGTGTAGGCCGGCCAGTCGGGCAAGCCCTCGGCGCTCGGTTTGCCGTTGCGGGCGAAGTTAACCCAGGCCTGGCTTACCGTCCTGGAAAGCGCGAGGGCGTCGCTGCCGCCGCCGGTCGACGTCTTGACCAGCGCGGCGTTGGCAAACACGTAGGGCAATTCCGCACAATGCCAGGCCATCGCGATCCCATCCAGGACGGGTGACTCGTAGGCGAACATATAGGAGTAGACCGGAGCCCCGTTCTGCCTTGCCTTCAGGTCGAGATCACGGATGGTTCCCGGACGGAAGCGCAGATCCAGGAAATAGGCGTCGGCGATCTTTTTCTCCGGGTAGGCGGCCATGAACGCCTTGCCGACCGCGTCGGATTTGCCGGCGAAACGCTCCTTCAGCTTGGCCCGGGACTTGTCTTCGTCCCAGTTGTTCTTGTTGTCGGCAAGAAGCTCGCCCGCCTTGTGGTTGATCACCGTCTCGAACTCATTGAGGGTGTTTCCGACCATCAGGGGAATGTCCTTGGCCTGGTCGACCCACTCTGTCCCGACCGGGTTCGCCGGAATGTAGTCGCCATCCTGAACGGGCGCGTAGCGGGCGTCCTTGACGCCTTGGGCGGCTGCTTCCTTGATGGCTTTGTCGGCTGCGGCAAGGAGATCGTAATAATCGACGTCGGCAACTTTGTCGATTTCCTCGGCCTTGAGACCGAGATTGGCGAGCGTCAGTTCGGCCACCTTCCGCGAGGACGCCTGATCGACGACGGAATCGGTCCGGGAGCCGCTCTGGACAATGGCCTTCTGGAAGAGGCCCTTCGCCGAAGGCGTCCCCATCAGGGCGCGCACCTTGTAGCCACCGCCGGACTGGCCGAAAATCGTCACGTTGCCGGGATCGCCGCCGAAGGCCTCGGCATTATCCTGGACCCATTGCAGCGCAGCGACGAGATCTGTGGCGCTGGCATTGCCCGACCGTTTGTATTTCTCTCCGTAGGCGGAAAGATCGAGGAAGCCGAGCACGTTGAGCCGGTGGTTGAGGGTGACGACGACGACATCGCCTTCCTTGCTCAGATTGTGGCCGTCATACGAGGTCAGCTCGATGCCGGAGCCATTGGTGAAGCCGCCCCCATGGATCCAGACCATGACCGGCCGTTTCTTTCCTTCCTTGATCGCCGGCGTCCAGATGTTCAGGAACTGGCAGGCTTCGCTCATCGGCAAATAGCGGTGCGGATTGAAGAGTTCGTCGCCGGCCACCTCCTTCATTCGGGGGATGAAGCAGTTCTCGCCATAGGTGACTGCGGGACGGCTGCCTTGCCAAGGCGCGACCTCTTCCGCCGGCATGAAGCGGTCGGCATGAGCATAGGGGACGCCAAGATAGCTGTAGATGCCATCGTCGAGTGCGCCGACGAGACTACCCTTCTTGGTTTCGACGACCGTCTTGCTCTGCGAAGCAACAAATTCTTCGGCAAGAGCGGGTGCGCCGACAATGGAAGCCGTCATCGCCGATAGCGCAGATATTAAAGCGCAATATAGGAACGTCCTTTTCATCAACTTATCCTCTTGTCGTTGATTTCGAGTTTTAAAAGCCCGACGGCCGCCCATCCCCGACCGTCGGTGACTAACTAGGCCGGGGAGGACGATTTTCAGGACTACAGTCAGATGGTTGCTGGAGAGAGATCACGCCGGAGGGTTGGACGGGTCTTCTTGCCGACCGATGTGCGTCCGACGAAAACCGGGCGCCCGCTCTGCTTTAACCTCCGAGCGACGGCTAACGCTGGCATATTTGAGAACGTCTTAGGTGGCGATTGGCAGTAGTACCCGCACAGGTGGCTACGCGGCGAAATACATGGAAATCGCGCCGCTTGTTCGGACCGCTAACAACCGCCACTTGTCAGAAGGATGACGAAGGGACCACGCCGATCGTTGGGACGGGTGGTTCCTGCTCCGGCATCTTGTTTCCTTGCTTGTCGCCGGCGCTCAGGGCCTCGCGCACTTCATCCTCTTCCCAGCCCGCCTCAATGGCAGAAGCCACGAGGGTTTCGATTTTTTCGGTTTCGGAGTTGTGGGAAGTCTCATCGAGGTGGCGTCTGGCGGTCTCGAGACACTGACGGAGGTTTGAAGCGCGGCTGGCGTCGTTACGGTCGTAGCTTGGCGATGCGACGTAGGTCATTTGGAAGCTCCCTGCTGATCGGGAGGAACAATTGAAAAGGGAGCCGGTTCCACTGCGTGTGTCTCGGGAAAGCGAGACAAGGTGCAATCTCCGGAGTAACAGGACTTAAGGTGATCGCGGCCGTCTGGCGCGATTCCGGAACAGTCATCTGTGGCGATAGGTGGAAAGATGCCGGCGAGAAGTTTTTGCTGCAACTTTGAAACGGCAAATAGCTTGCCGTGCTTGCGGTACAGATTGCGCTTGTCCCGACCTGCCTCGGTATGTTCTAGGGGTGTTTCAGGACTTGCACTGGAAGCCACCGGCGAGCATGAAAGCTGAAATGAACGCAATCGCAGTACGGCTGGAAAATGTTACCCGTCGCTTTGGTATCACTGCAGCCGTGCAGGATCTTTCTCTTCATATTCGGCGCGGAGATGCGGTCTCGCTCGTGGGCCATTCCGGTTGCGGCAAGTCTACGCTCCTGCGCATGATTGCCGGTGTCGAAATACCGGAATCCGGCCGCATCCTCCTCGAAGGCCGCGAGGTTGCCAGTTCGACCACTTTCGTCGAACCGGAGGCGCGTGGCGTCGGATTCGTCTTTCAGGACTATGCTCTTTTCCCGCACCTGACTGTACGAGCCAATATCCTCTTTGGTCTCAAGCGACATTCGAAGAGCGAAGCAACCGCGCGGGCAGAGGAGATGATCAGCAAGGTCGGAATCGAACATCTAACGCATCGCTATCCGCACACCCTTTCCGGCGGTGAACAGCAGCGTGTCGCACTAGCCCGGGCCCTGGCGCCCCGGCCGAGTGTCATCCTGATGGACGAACCTTTTTCCAATCTGGATCAGGGCCTGCGTGGAAAGGTACGCAGCGACACCTTGAGCCTCTTGAGGGCACTCGGCACGACCGTAATCATCGTGACGCATGATCCCCAGGAAGCACTTTCCGTCGGTGATCAGGTGGTTCTGATGCGGGCAGGCGAAATCGTCCAGTCCGGTTCCGCCTATGATCTGCACGACCGTCCAACGAATCCTTATGCGGCAGAGTTCTTTTGCCCGTCCAGCAAAGTTCCCGGCGTTTACCGTGGCGGATGGATCGAAACCGCGATCGGTAACTTCGCCTATAGGCTTGATCGTCCGCCCGCAAGCTCCGTGACCGTCTATATCCGCCCGCATGCGATTGCGCTGTCCCCCGGCTCGGGAATTGCAGCCCGCATCGAGGACCGTGTTTTGCATGGCGAATTCGAGCAGATAACGTTGAGGATTGAAGGCCTCGAGGTGCCGCTTAAGGCCAGAGCTTTGGAGCGGCTTCCGTCCGACGCCGAGAATATTCGGATATCAATCCTCCCCGAGCGGCTGCTGGCTTTTTGACAGCTGACCTGCCGAGCGGAGTCTGCTGACCACTCATCAAGTTTCCGTGATATTCGGCAACAAACTTCGGGGAAAACTTGACTTTCAGCGTCATGAACTGCTCAAGGGATGCGCATTCATTCGGAGGGACATAATGAATTCGCGCTCTATCCTCGTATCCATGCTGCTTGCTGCTTCGGCGCTGATGTCGCCTTGCATCGCAGCGGCCGCAGAAATCAACCTCTACACGACGAGAGAACCGGCTCTGATCGCACCTCTTCTGGAGGCGTTCACCAAATCGACCGGGACGAAGGTCAATACGGTTTTCCTGAAGGATGGCCTGGCGGAGCGTGTCGCCTCCGAGGGCGCCAGCTCGCCGGCTGACATCCTGATGGCCGTCGATGCCGGCAACCTTGTCGATCTGGTCGACAAAGGCGTAACGCAACCGGTCGAATCGTCTGTTCTGAACTCGGCAATCCCGGAACAGCTGCGTGATGCCAAGGGCAACTGGTTCGCACTGTCGATGCGCGCGCGCGTTCTCTACGCGGCCAAGGACATTGAGATGAGCACATTCAACTACGAGGAGCTTGCCGATCCCAAGTGGAAGGGCAAGATTTGCATACGCTCAGGTCAGCACCCGTATAATACGGCACTGTTTGCGGACTACGTCGCTCATTACGGCGCGGAAGAAACCGAGAAATGGCTGACAGCTGTCAAGGCCAATCTCGCCCGTAAGGCAACCGGCGGCGATCGCGATTCGGCCAAGGATATCCTCGGCGGCATTTGCGATATCGGTATCGCCAACTCCTATTATGTCGGTCTAATGCGGTCCGGCAAGGGTGGTGAAGAGCAGGTCAAATGGGGCGACGCCATCAAGGTCATCCTGCCGACCTTCGAGAACGGCGGGACGCAGGTGAATATCAGCGGCGCGGCAATCGCCAAGCACTCACCGAACAAGGCTGAAGCCGTCAAACTTCTCGAATATCTCGTCTCTGACGAAGCGCAGAAGATCTATGCTGAGGCCAATTACGAATATCCCGTGAAGGCAGGCGTCGCGGCCGATCCGATCATCGCATCCTTTGGCGAACTAAAGATCGACAGCAAGCCCTTGTCCGAGATCGTCAGCCATCGCAAGCAGGCGAGTGAACTCGTGGACAAGGTCGGCTTCGACAACTAAGGACAGTGAAGGCGCCGCTGACTGGCGCCTTCCCCCCGAGAACGGACCAAGTGATGTTTCCGAGCCCGGCGCCCGCCCGCTCTGCAAAGCGCCCCGGCAGCGCATGGCTGACGATTGCCGCCACTATCGCCCTCATTGCCATGCTGCCGATCGGGGGATTGCTCATCGAAGCCTCGAAGGGTTCGGCGGGTCTTTGGGGACATCTTTTCTCGACCATCCTTCCCGTCGCGCTTCTCGACACCGTCATTCTCCTTGTGGGGGTCGGCGTCATCACTGCAGTTGTTGGCACGACGACGGCATGGCTGGTGACCGCCTATGATTTTCCCGGCAGGCATGCTCTGGAGTGGATGCTGCTTCTGCCGCTTGCCGTTCCGACCTACATCGTCGCCTATGCCTATCTGGATATAATGCATCCGATCGGTCCGGTGCAGGATGCCGTGCGCTGGTTGCTAGGCTACGAGACCCCGCGCCAGTTTCGCCTTCCGGACGTCCGTTCCATGACTGGCTGCATCCTGCTTCTCGGGATCGTGCTCTACCCCTATGTCTACATCCCCACGCGCGCGATGTTCCTCACGCAATCCGGCAATCTCGTCGATGCTGCACGTACGCTCGGTACATCTCGCCGCGCGGTCTTCTGGCGGGTCGCTCTGCCGCTCGCGCGCCCCGCTGTTGCCGTGGGTATCAGCCTTGCACTCATGGAAACGTTGAACGATATAGGCGCCGCCGAATTCCTCGGTGTCCGGACGATCACCGTTTCCATCTACACCACCTGGGTCACCCGCTCCGATTTATCGGGAGCGTCGCAGATCGCCCTTGCCCTTCTTCTCATCGTCGTCGCAATTGTTGCGGTTGAGCGATGGGCGCGACGCAAGCAGGGCTACTCGATCGATGTGCGCCGGATGCGAAGTTTCCAACCGCGGCGGGTATCCTTGGGAAAAGGCGTACTGCTGTTTCTCGGCGGTCTTCTGCCTGTCATCCTGGGCTTTGGCGCGCCCGCGCTCTATCTGTTGATCGAAGCGGCAAAACGCTATCGGTTCGCCGGCATATCCCCACGGATCATCGATGAGGCCGTGAATACGATCGCTATCGCCACCCTGGCGACAATCACGACCGTCATCCTTGGCCTTCTCGCCGTCTACGCGACCCGCCTGCGGCCGGGCCAACCGTCCTCCTGGCTCCTGCGCTGTTCCACGATTGGCTATGCGGCTCCCGGCACCGTGGTCGCCATTGGCGTGCTGATCATCCTTGGCGGGTTCGATCAGTTTATCGACCGCACCGCGCTTTCCTTGTTTGATGTGTCCACTGGTCTGCTCCTGATGGGATCGGGTGCTGCCGTCATATATGCGCTCATCGTGCGCTTTCTGGCGATCTCCGCCGGCGGCATAGAAGCCGGTCTATCGCGCATTTCCCTGTCGCTTGATCATGCGTCACGTTCGCTGGGGCAGTCCACCGCAGGCACCCTGCGCTACGTGCATTTGCCGCTTTCGAAGGCGGCAATCTCAGCTGCCGCGCTACTGGTCTTCGTCGATTGTGTAAAGGAGCTGCCGGCGACGCTCCTCCTGCGGCCACTCAATGTCGAGACATTCGCAACTCATCTTTATGGAGAGGCTGCCAGAGGCACTTACGAGGAAGCCTCGATTGCAGCGCTCGCCATCGTGCTGATCGGCATCCTGCCCGCTATTTTGCTATCGCGGATCGGACGTATCCGCTAGCCGGCAAGCCGATGGGTATGCCGGCTCTGCGACCTCCACTAAACAACGCAAAGCCACAAACCGGTCGCCGTGGGCAATATCGTGGCCAAATGGCTGCTTGACCTCTGAATGCAGCCACGAGCATCGGTGTGGGTGATGCCTTTGTGTCGTTTGAGGACGTCGAGCGCTACCCTATTGTCCGCCCAGTTTCCAGCTGTCCCCAGACGGGCAGGCTACGCCGTTGAAGCGCGTCACGCCGTCGAGAGATTGCCGACTGGTAACAAAACCACGACATCCGTCCGGCCCATCGTTACTGGCATCGATCTGCTCGATAACACCCGCGCTACCCGTCGATGGGTTGGCCCAAGCAAGCGCCGTTGCACCGACAGCACCGCGACCTACAGTATCTGCGATCACCGCTTGATCGGTCAAAGGCGTCTGGTGCTGGATTGCTGACTGGGCGAGGGGCGTCTCAAGCGGGTCGATATGTGAGCATGCCGCCAAAGCCGCGATGCTCATTGCCGAGGTGAAGTGCTTCAGATTCATCGGTCGGATAAAGCGTTTTGCTAGTTATGTTTCAAGTTACTCATGGTTCACAATGTTGCGAGGTTTGAAGAAAACGCGGTCGCTTGGAGACGCCGCGAACGTGTTCTTGAAAGGGTGGTCAAGAGACTACAATGAGCACGGCCGGACAATGATCTCTATGCGTTTCAAACCGTTAGGACGATGACCAATGACCCAGGTCTCCGTTGCTCGCCCAGGCGGCACCCAGTAGTCTCGCCGTCTCACCGACAGGTTCTTAGTGAAACGCAGCGATTCGATGGCCATTCTGTTCAAAACAACAATCAGCGAAAACTCGGCTTTCGAGATGATCGAACGGTCACTGTCAGGCGCTTACCAATATGACGGTTACCTCAATGTCGTTAGCGATGCGGGCGAGACGGCATTGTCTTGGAGTCCGGCAATGCATGCCGAAGAGTTCAAGGCAGAGGTCAGCCAAATCCTGCGGCAGACTTGGGATGCTGCCCGCTTCTGGGTCATCTATGAGCGCCGCGAAGACCGGGGGGATGCAGAAGGGACTGAGATCCGTAACGCGGCTTTCCGCCTGACGCGCGGGTACAGCGGCGTTATCGTTGTCACACTCAGCCTCCTTGGGAAGCGCGACAGCGTCAATGACCTGGAGCTCGTCTTCGTCTGCTTCGAGCAGGATTTTCACAGGAGGAATTTTCGCGTGCGCTATGAGGGTAAGCCGATACCAAACCGGGATTGATGCTCACGCACGCGACCCGTTCTACCTGCTGGGCCTACTAGGATAGGATAGGGACGGGAGTCTCTGATGGATTGACGGGCCGCCCGGCGTTAGACAAAACGCGTCAGCAGGAGTTTATCGATGCGTGTTGCCGCCACCCTCTTCATCGCCGTCTGCCTGTTCCTGGCGGCGGCGACCGCTTCCCGCGCATACGTGAGCAACTCGAACCTTTGGCTGCTCGCCACCGCGCTTGTCCTCTACACATTAGGCAATCTTTCGATGATCGCTCTCATGCGGACGAGCGGGCTTTCCCTCGCTATTTCGTTGTCGTCGGTCGCGCAGCTCATCGCCATCAACGCGATCGCCGTCTTGGTTTTCGACGAGCGGCTCGGCTGGCATCAGGCGGTTGGCGTAGTCCTCGGGATAGCATCGGTTACGCTCATGGTGATCGGATGAATGGCTCTCAATTGCGTTTCCTTGACTACGGCGGATGGCAGTCATGGGGCGGGCTCTCATGGACGCAAAACGTCATGCGGCGATGTGACGGCGGTATTGGACAAGAGGCTCGGCCGAAATCAGGCTTGGGTGCCAAGGCGACCTGAACATGTACGATATCATGCTTCTTTTCCTTGCTGGCTTGTTGGCAGGCAGCATGAATGCGTTGGCGGGCGGCGGGTCGTTCGTATCCCTGCCTGCGCTGATATCTGTCGGAGTGCCCTCGGTAGCCGCAAACGCGACAAGCACCTTAGCCTTGTTTCCCGGCGGCATGGCGAGCTCGTGGGTCTACCGTGACGGGGTTAGGAGTGTGTGCGGCGTCAATGTCGTGCCCATTGCCATCGTGACGGTAATGGGTGGTGTGGCCGGAAGCATTCTATTGCTGCTAACCCCATCGAGGATTTTCGATGGTATCCTGCCATGGCTTTTGCTGGTGGCGACATTGATGCTCGCTGCAGGACCGAGGCTCAGCGCCCAGTTGCAGACGCAGGCACGTCCGAGTGTTCTAGCGTTCGCAACGGTTCAGTTCTTTCTCGGTCTTTATGGCGGCTATTTTGGCGGCGCGGTGGGTCTCATGATGCTTGCGGCGTGGAGCGCGCTCGGGGGCGGGGACATCAAGAGCCTGAATCCGACAAGAATGGTGATGGTCACTGCCGCCAACGCGGTCGCCGTCGTCGTCTTCGTACTTGCCGGGGCAATCGTATGGCAGGAATGCATTGCCATGACGATTGGAGCCGTTATCGGCGGGTGGACCGGAGCGCATATCGGACGAAGGCAGCCACCATCGGTCGTGCGGGTGCTAACCCTCGCGGTCGCCTTTTTAACGACCGCGGTGTTCTTTTCGCGAGCTTACCTTTGAGCGGAGGTCCGGCCCCACAGAGGCACGCTTTAACCCCGGAAAATCCAGCTCTGGCTGGCCCAAGAACCCGGAGCACTTCAGTCGCCCGACAGTCGGCGTGGCCTATCGAAAAGATCGCCGCCATGCACCGCGTGCGCCGCGGCAGCGACACGATCTCATACGACATTATCCGAAGTCCCCAACCCTGCCTACGCTGAAAACAACCTCGGGCTCGCCTTCCTCGCCGACAACAGGGTCATTCTGCCGCCGCCATACCACGACCCCAGCGTGTTATCAGTATCTCGGCCTCCTCGATCTCGGCCTCCTCGTTCGCCGCCACCCTTGGCTCGAACGCTCGGATGGCCTGATCTCGGTCATCAAGGTCAAATGCGACGATGTAGACAGTGGTGAACGTGCCGGGCATGCAGGTCTCCCTTCCGTTGCGAAACGGAACGTCGACCGCTGATGTTCCAAGCTGTTCGAGCAGTCGAGACGAGTTGGGCTAGGAGCGCCAATGCTGGCGATCAACGGCGCGTTCAGCGGGAAGGTCTTACGCCGAATATCCCGAAAATCACTCCGAATTCTCCGGAATGGACGTGGCCGTCTTGACGTTTTCCTATGTATACGAAATGCTAAGATGTCAGACCAATTCTTTAAGTCGGCTGCCTGATAAGAAAATGGGGAACCATGAAGGCAAATCGCAGCGACAGGCCGGTGATCCGGCCGCTTCCGGTCATGGACCGCGCGCGTCAGGTGACCGATGCGCTGGCGGATTATGTCGAGGAAGCCAGATTGAAGGCGGGCGACCGTTTGCCGGCTGAGCGCGAGCTGATGACCGCTCTTGCCGTCGGCCGCTCGACCATTCGCGAGGCGATCCGGCATTTCCAGGCGCTCGGTGTCATTGAGACGCGCAAGGGAAGCGGCACTTATCTGCTGAAGCCCGTGTCAAGGGCGACGATCCACATGCCGCTATCGTTCGATACCGCACACCTTCGCGACGTGCTGCTGCAAACGCTGGAGGTACGCCGTGGAATTGAATGCGAGGCGGGCATGGTGGCGGCGCGACGGCGCACGAGCACGGACCTCGTCATCATCGAGGAAAAGCTGAACGCCATGGAGCGGGTGCACCTGGAGAAGGGCACTTCCGGGCCGGAGGATCTGGCCTTCCATCTCGCCGTTTACGACGCCGCCCACAATCCGCTGTTTCGACAGCTTCTCGAGCAGATGCGCGAGACATTCGAGCGCTTCTGGGCGCATCCCTTCGACCGGCAGGATTTCGCGCGCCGGTCTTTTCCCTTTCACCGCACCCTTTTCAACGCGATCGCTGCCGGGGATCCCGAGACGGCGCGCACAGAAACATTGAAAATTCTCGCCATCGTCGAGGAAGACATCAAGGAAATGTCCAAATGAGCAACGGCGCAGAACCGTTCGATCTTGCTTCCCTCATCACCGCGCATGACGAAGGCAACTTCGCTGACGCCGTCGTGCCGCCGATTTTTCAGACTTCGCTTTTCACCTTTTCCGATTATGACGACATGATCGCCTCCTATCGCGGCGAGAGGGTGCGGCCGATCTATACACGCGGACTGAACCCGACGGTGCGCGCCTTCGAGGAAATGCTCGCCAAGCTCGAAGGTGCCGAGGATGCGCTGGGTTTTGCAAGCGGCATGGCGGCGATCTCGTCGGCGGTCTTAAGCTTCGTCGAGCCCGGCGACCGCATCGTTGCCGTCAAACATGTCTATCCCGATGCCTTCCGCCTGTTCGGCACCATCCTGAAACGGATGAAGATCGAGGTGACTTATGTCGACGGGCGCGACGAGGAAGCGGTCGCCAAGGCGCTGCCCGGCGCCAAGCTCTTCTACATGGAAAGTCCGACGAGCTGGGTGATGGAAGCACATGATGTCGGCGGGCTCGCCGCGCTCGCCAGACAACACGGCGCCGTCTCGATGATCGACAACAGCTGGGCAAGCCCGTTCTTCCAGCGGCCGCTGACGCTCGGCGTCGACTTGGTCATTCATTCGGCCTCGAAATATCTCGGCGGCCACAGCGATGTGGTGGCGGGCGTCATCGCCGGCTCGAAGGCGATGATCGCTCGCGTCAAGGCCGAGGCATATCCCTATCTTGGCGGCAAGCTTTCGCCGTTCGACGCCTGGCTGCTGATCCGCGGGTTGCGCACGCTGCCGCTCCGCATGCGAGCCCACGAGGCATCGGCGCTTGAAATCGCCAGGCGCCTGCAGAAGCTCGACGTGGTGGAGACGGTCTGCCATCCGGGGCTCGCCAACCGTCTGCCCACTGGCCTCAACGGCACCTCGGGCCTGTTTTCCTTCATATTCCGCGAAGGCGTCGATATCCGCACCTTCGCCGATCACCTCAAGCTCTTCAAACTGGGTGTAAGCTGGGGTGGACATGAAAGCCTGATCGTACCGGGCGAGGTGGTGCTTCAGCAGAAGGCACAGCCAAATTCCGCACATGCCTTCGGCATCCATGCGCGATCCGTACGTCTCCATGTCGGCCTCGAAGGAACCGAGGCTTTGTGGAGAGATATCGAGGAGGCGCTCGCCGCCGCCTCACAATCCTGAAACCCGAGAAAGACCTAACAAGGGGGAACTGAGCCATGAAAAAACTAATAATCTCGACGCTCTTTGCTTCGATGATGGCGGGTACGGCCTTTGCCGATACGACGCTCAAGCTTGTCGAAGTCATCACCAGCCCGGAGCGCACCGAAACGCTGAAATCGATCGTCGGCAAATTCGAAGCCGCCAATCCCGGCACCAAGGTCGACATCATCTCGCTGCCCTGGAACGAAGCGTTCCAGAAGTTCGCGACCATGGTGTCTGCCGGCGACGTGCCCGATGTGATGGAGATGCCCGATACCTGGCTGTCGCTCTATGCCAATAACGGCATGCTCGAGAGCCTGGAGCCCTACCTCGAAAAGTGGGAGCACACCAAGGAACTGACGCCACGCGCGCTCGAACTCGGCCGCGACGTCAAGAACACCGCCTATATGCTGCCCTACGGGTTCTATCTCCGGGCGATGTTCTACAACAAGAAGCTGCTTGCCGAAGCCGGCGTCGCCGCGCCGCCGAAGACGATGGAAGAATTTACTGCCGCTTCGGAAAAGGTTTCCAAACTGCCCGGCAAATACGGCTACTGCATGCGCGGCGGACCGGGCGGCCTTAACGGCTGGATGATCTTCGCCGCCTCGATGGCCGGCTCGAACAAGTATTTCAACGACGACGGGACCTCGACGATGAACAGCCCGGGCTGGGCCAAGGGCATCGAATGGATGGTCGATCTCTACAAGAAAGGCTATGCGCCGAAGGACAGCGTCAACTGGGGCTTCAACGAAGTCGTCGCCGGCTTCTATTCCGGCACCTGCGCCTTCCTCGACCAGGATCCGGACGCGCTGATCGCCATCGCCGAGCGTATGAAGAAGGAGGATTTCGGTGTCGCACCGCTGCCGAAGGGTCCGGACGGCAAGTCCTTCCCGACGATCGGTTACGGCGGCTGGTCGATGTTCACGACCAGCGGCAACAAGGATCTTTCCTGGAAGCTGATAGCCACGCTCGAAGGGCCGGAAGGTAATCTTGAGTGGAACAAGCGCATCGGCGCCCTGCCGGCCTATACGGCGGCCGAGAAGGATCCCTTCTACGCCGGTGACCAGTTCAAGGGCTGGTTCGAGGAACTGGCGGATCCGAACACGGTACCAACAGTCATGCCGACCTACCTCGAGGAATTCGCCTTCTTCAAGGATTCGCTGGCGATCAAGACCTCGCAGCAAGCATTGCTCGGCGATATCTCGGCGAAGGATTTGGCCGACCAATGGGCCGAATATCTCACCAAGGCGCAGCAGAAGTTCCTCGCCAAGAAATAAGCGACGGATCGACGGCGGCGGCCTCACCACAGGCCGCCGCCGCTTTTTTGATGACACAGACGGCGCATGAACGCCGCGAACGGGAACTCTTGGCTGATGACCATTTCCGCCGATACGCTCGACATGCGTCGCGACCGCAGGCCGTGGCTGCGTCGCGTTGCCGATGCTTCGGAGCCCTATCTCTACAGCGCGCCGTCGCTGATCTTGATCATTGCGGTGATGCTGGTGCCGCTGACCGTCGGCATCTCCTACGCCTTCCGCGATATCCAGCTGCTCAATCCGTTTTCCGGCGGCTTCATCGGGCTCGATCATTTCCGCGAGCTTGCAGGCGATGCCGCCTTCTACGGCGCGCTTCGGAACACGCTGTGGTGGACCGGCGCCTCCGTCGTCCTGCAGTTCGTCTTCGGGCTGATCCTGGCGCTGCTGCTCGACAAGCCGTTCAAAGGCAGGGCAATCGCGCAGGCGTTGGTCTTCCTGCCCTGGGCCGTGCCGTCTTTCCTCGCCGGCCTCAACTGGGCCTGGCTGTTCAATCCCGTCATCGGACCGATCCCGCACTGGCTCTTCGCCCTCGGGCTGATGGATGAGCCGGGCAATATCCTCTCCGATCCCAACTATGCGATGTGGGGGCCGATCGTCGCCAATGTCTGGTGGGGCATTCCCTTCTTCGCCATCACGCTGCTTGCGGCGCTGCAGGCGATCCCGCGTGATCTCTATGAGGCGGCATCGATCGACGGCGCCGGCTGGTTCCAGCGCTTCCGCTCGATCACCCTGCCGTTTCTGGCGCCAACGATTGCCATTACCGTGCTGCTACGCACCGTGTGGATTTCCAACTTCGCCGATCTGATTGTCGTCATGACCAGTGGCGGGCCGGCGGACCGGACGCAGATTGTCGCCAGCTACATCTTCACGACGGCCTTCCGGCGGCTCGATTTCGGTTATGCCTCGGCGATCGCGCTGGTGCTGCTCGTGCTGCTGCTTGCCTATTCGATGCTGATCATCCTGCTCCGGCAGACGCTGCTGAACAAGGATTGAGATCATGAGACGATCCGTCATTCCGACCATCGCACACCGCCTGGCGATCCTCTGCTACATCGCCTTTTCGCTCTTTCCACTGTTCTGGCTGCTCAAGGTCTCGGTAACGCCGAACGACCTGCTCTATAGCGAGGGCGTTCGCATGTGGCCGTCGCGCACGACATGGGATCACTATGCCTTCGTGCTGCGCCACAGCGCCTTTCCGACCTTTTTCAAGAACAGCCTGATCGTCTCGGCCTCGACGGCCGTCACCGTGACCATCTGCGCTTCGCTGTCCGGCTACGCATTGTCGCGCTTCAATTTCCGGGTAAAATACTGGATCGTCGCCCTGATGCTGCTGACCCAAATGTTTCCGCTGGTGATGCTGGTGGCGCCGATCTTCAAGATTCTGTCGCCGCTGCATCTGACCAACAGTCTGACCGGGCTCGTCATCGTCTACACCGCCTTCAACGTGCCTTTCGCCACCTTCCTGATGCAGTCCTTCTTCGACGGCATTCCGAGGGATCTCGAAGAGGCGGCGAAGATCGACGGGGCGACGCAGTTCACGGCGTTTCGCCAGATCATCCTGCCGCTGACGCTGCCGGGGATCGCCGCCACACTCGGTTTCGTCTTCACTGCCGCCTGGAGCGAGCTGCTCTTCGCGCTGATGCTGATCAACGGCAATGACGCGGCGACCTTCCCGGTCGGACTTCTCACCTTCGTTTCGAAATTCTCGGTGGATTTCGGGCAGATGATGGCGGCGGGCGTCATGGCGCTCATTCCGGCCGGCCTCTTCTTCCTCCTCATCCAGCGCTATCTCGTCCAGGGCCTGACGGCCGGCGCGGTCAAGGGTTAAACAAATGGCATCGATCGATATCCGGAATATCCACAAAGCCTATGGCCATGTGCAGGTGCTGCATGGCGTCAACCTGGAAATCCAGGACGGCGAATTCGTCGTGCTCGTCGGTCCGTCCGGCTGCGGCAAGTCCACGCTGCTGCGGATGATCGCCGGGCTGGAGGAGGTCACCGGGGGTGAGATCCGCATCGCCGGCAATAGGGTCAACGAGCTGCATCCGAGGGATCGCGACATCGCCATGGTGTTCCAGTCCTACGCGCTCTATCCGCATATGAATGTCGCCGGCAATATGAGCTACAGCCTCAGGCTGCGGAAGGTGGCGAAGGAGAAGATTGCAGGCGCGGTGGCCGCGGCTGCCGCCAAGCTTGGCCTCGATCCGCTGCTCGAACGCAGGCCGAAGGCGCTTTCCGGCGGCCAGCGCCAGCGCGTCGCCATGGGCCGCGCCATCGTGCGCCAGCCAAAAGCCTTCCTGTTCGACGAACCGCTGTCGAACCTCGATGCGCGCCTGCGCGAACAGATGCGCGCCGAAATCAAGAAACTGCATGGCGACCTGAAGGCGACCTCAATCTACGTGACCCACGACCAGATCGAGGCAATGACGCTGGCGGACCGGATCGTCGCCATGCATGGTGGGGTGGTCCAGCAGGTTGGCAGTCCCCTGGAACTCTACGACCGCCCCGCCAATCTTTTTGTTGCTGGCTTCATCGGCTCGCCGGGGATGAATTTCCTCGAGGCCACCTATGATGCCGGCGGCGTGAAGCTGAAGGACGGCACGATCGTGCCGCTTGCAAAGCCTCTGCCGCTTTCAGATGGCGCAAAGGTGACGCTCGGCATCCGGCCGGAGCATGTGCTGATGAGTGACGGTGGGGCGGGGCTTGCCGCGGATGTGGAACTCGTCGAGCCCACGGGTTTCGGCATCATCTTGCATCTTGCCCTGCATGGTCTGCCGTTCAAGATCTTCACGCTGAACCGCGACGCGCTGAAGGCGGGGCCGAAGGTCAATGTGGCCTTCCCCGCCCAATATCTGCACGTGTTCGATGTCGAGGGAAAACGCGTCGATTGAGCCGCTGGGCTGGTGGCTCGTTGCTATCGGTTTTGGCATAGTGTCTCCGGCAGGGGCGGGGAGGCAGAACATGCTTGTTGCGCAGATATCCGATATCCATGCGAGGCCGGACCTTTCGTCGCTCCAGACGCTGGAGCGAGCGATAGGCTGGCTGAGAACGTTCCGCCCTGATGCACTTGTTGTCACCGGAGATCTGGTGGACGACGGATGGCGGCGAGGCTATCGCCTGGTCGCCGAAAGCCTGCGGTCGCTGGACTGCCCTGTCCACCTGTTGCCGGGCAACGGTGACGATCTGCAATTGATGCGTTCCGAACTGGCCGCCGTCGGCACGTGGATCAATGCGACGGGACCGATGCATTTCCGGACAGCCGTCGATGGGCTGACCCTCTTCGGTGTCGATGTGACCGTCGCCGGTCAGAGCTACGGCGACGTCCTGCCGCATCTGCCATGGCTGATGAACGCGCTTGCGGACGTGACGACGCCCTCGCTTCTCTTCATGCATCAGCCGCCATTGAGGATCGGCATCGAGGTGCTGGACCGGGTCGGATGCAGAAACGGCAGTGCGCTTCTCAGCACCCTGGATGCGGTGAACAGGCCGCCGCTGGCGATTCTTTGCGGCCATGTTCACCGACCCGCATTTGGCCGGCTGGGATCGATCCCTGTCCAGACCTGCGGCTCCCTCTGCCCGCCCAATCCGCTTCTGCTGGAAGGCCGTGCCGATCTTCCGGTGATCGACGCTCCGTCCTTCCTCGTGCATGAGGTCAGCGACGGAGGGCTTGTTTCTCATGTGGTATCGGTTCTGGCATCCGATGGCAGCGCATGAAATGGATTGACTGGGGAAACCCTCACGTGCGGCGGGTGGAAAAATCTTTTGCCCCATCGCCCAGGAGGGCTATATCGTCCGTGTGATCTTGCTGGACTGGATGCCATGACCGACACTGTTCTCGACCGCTTTCTCCGTTATGTCGTTATCGACACGCAATCCGACCCTGCCTCGTCGACGCAGCCGACCACCGGCAAGCAGAAGGATCTCGGCCGGGTTCTGGTCGATGAACTGCTGAAGATCGGTCTTGCCGACGCGCATCTCGATGAACACGGCTATGTCTATGCGACCATTCCGGCCAATAGCGACAAGACGGTACCGGTCATCTGTTTCTGCTCGCACATGGATACGGCACCCGATTTCAGCGGCACCGATGTCAAGCCGCAAATCATCGGGAATTATGCCGGCGGGGATATTAGGCTTGCCGGCGATCCGAGCCGGGTGATCCGCGTCAGCGAGCACCCTGAGCTGAAAAACCAGATCGGCAACGACATTATCACGACCGATGGAACGACATTGCTCGGCGCCGACGACAAGGCGGGACTGGCGGAGATCATGACCGCCGCCCAGTTCCTCGTCGACAATCCCGAGATCAGGCATGGGACGATCAAGATCCTGTTCACGCCGGACGAGGAGGTCGGGCGCGGCGTCAACAAGGTGGATCTAGCGAAACTCGGAGCCGACTTCGCCTATACGATGGACGGCGAGACGGCCGGCCATATCGAGGATGAGACCTTCTCGGCCGACGGCGTCGAGATCAGCATATCAGGTGTGGCGATCCATCCCGGTTTTGCCAAGGACCGCATGGAAAACGCCATCAAGATCGCCGGCGCCATCATCGACCGGCTGCCGAGGGATCTTGCGCCGGAGACCACTGAAGGCAGGCAGGGTTTCATCCATCCCACCGGCGTGACCGGCTCGATGGAGAAGGCGTCGCTGAGCCTCATCATACGTGACTTCACCGACAAGGGGCTGACGGAAAAGGAAACGACGCTCGAAGCTATCGTCAAGGACGTGATGGCTGCCTATCCCGGCTCGACCTATCGTTTTGAGGTGAAGGAGCAGTATCGCAATATGAAGGTGGTGCTCGATCGTCACCCGGAGATCGTCGAGAACGCGATCGAGGCGGTGCGCCGGGCCGGCATGACGCCGGTGCGCGGCAGCATCCGCGGCGGCACGGATGGCTCGCGTCTCTCCTTCATGGGGTTGCCGTGCCCGAATATTTTCGCCGGCGGCCATGCATTCCATTCGCCGCTCGAATGGGTCAGCCGCCAGGATATGGAAAAGGCCGTCAAAACGATCGTGGAATTGGTGAGGGTCTGGGAAGAGCGCGCCTAAAGCAATTCCAGCAAAAGTGCGCAGCGGTTTTACGTCCGGAATTGCGCAGAAACAAAAACGCGCTTGCATCTAACTCATATACCGGAAGCGGCGGTTGGTTTAACCGCCGTTCGCCGGAAGGCTTTCACGCAGCATCACGCTGTCATAGGCGGGGCGGGGAATAGGGATCGCAATGGGCATTCCCGGCTCGGGCTCAACCGATGTTACCGGCGATGTTTCCGGCGCGGTCACCGGCGCTGTGATCCGCATCTGCGCCGTGCTCGCGGTGGCCATGGGGTCCGGAGCCGGCAGAGGAACGGGAACCGCCGAGGGTATCAGCGCTTCGAATTGCGGCGGCAGCATGCTTTCGCCGGGCACATAGTTCATCGCCACCTCGTAGGAGGGCAGCGGCGGCGGCGTTTGAAGCGTGCCGTTGGAGTCGCGCTTCTCGTAGAAAGCGTTGCCGCCGGCAACCGTCACATAGTGCATGTTGTCGTAGGGGAATTTCAGCCCATTGGTGTGGAAGAACATCGCATCCTTCACAGCGGGATGGCGGGCGCCCTTGACGAGGATCGCATCGGCCGCGCTCGCAAGCTCGGTTTTCGCCTGCGGCTTGACTTCGCGCGTCATCACGCCGGGCGCGAACTGCCTTTTCTGAGCCACGACGCCACAGATGGAAGGGGGATAGGCACCAGAGGTGAGCCTGTTCATGACAACGGTCCCGACAGCCATGTAGCCGTCCTCGTCCGAATGCTGCGATTCGAAATACATCGCGCGCTGCAGGCAGTCGCGATCCTTGGCCGTATAATTGAACGTGACTTTTGCCGGTTGACCCTGCTTCGTCTTGGTGTTCGCCGCCGTCGCCGCCGGTTTCGATGTCGTCGTGCAGCTTGCAGCTGCCAGTCCTACGAACAAAATCCCGATCAGGGATTTTCCAAAGGAAATCTCCGCCCTCAACGCCAGGTGCCTCCTATGGGATTAGTTCAGCCCTTTTTGATTAAGTGAAAACGTTTTACTCGTCATATGACTGAAATACAAACAACCTTAGATCACAAAAAGCTTAAGGGACTCTCGCCGAAAACGATTCCGGCGACGAGGCACTGCACTGGAATCGAGCAAACGAAAAAATCATGCAGAATTTCAAAGCGTTAGGGTCCCTTTGCGGCTCTCGATAAGACGCGCGGCGCAGTCGACCGCCGCCCATGTCCATCAACTGCGGAACAGTTTCCAGCGGGTCGGCTTGAAAGCCACCCGGTTGCGGTCGAGCCTGTCGGCCTCGCTCGGCGGCAATTCGATCTCGATATGCGGTCGATCGTTGCCGATATTGAGTTCGATATGGCGGGTGCCGGCCACGCGGCGGCTGGAAACCGGCTGGCCGGCGATACAGTTTTCAGCTGATTCGCAGAGCCTGACGTCATGCGGGCGGAAGTAGAGCTGCGCCGTGCCATCCGGCTCGCCTTCGGCATTGAGGCCGAGCGAGCGGCCTTCGAAGCGAATGTCGCTGTCTGATATCTCGACCTCAAGGCAGTTCGACTGGCCGATGAAGCCGAACACGAAGGGAGAATTCGGATTGTCGTAGACCTGGTCCGGCGTGCCGACCTGTTCGATCGCGCCCTGACTCATGACGACGACGCGGTCGGCAAGCTCCAGCGCCTCATCCTGGTCGTGGGTGACGAAGACTGTGGTGTGTCCGGTGCGGTCGTGAATATCGCGCAGCCACTTGCGCAGGTCCTTGCGCACCTGGGCGTCGAGCGCGCCGAAGGGTTCGTCAAGCAGCAGCACGTTCGGCTCGACGGCCATGGCGCGGGCGAGCGCGACACGCTGGCGCTGGCCGCCGGAAAGCTGGGCCGGGTAGCGTTTTTCCAGACCGGAAAGCTGGACGAGGTCGAGCAGTTCCAGCGCCCGCCTGCGGATATCGGCCTTTGGCGGCCGCCGCGCACTGTTTCTGACCTTCAGGCCGAAGGAGACATTTTCGAGCACCGTCATGTAGCGGAACAGAGCATAGTGCTGGAAGACGAAGCCGATATTGCGCTGCTGCACTGACTTCTTCGAGGCATCCTCGTCACCGAAGAAGATCAGCCCCTCCGTCGGGCTTTCGAGGCCGGCAATCAGCCGCAGCAATGTCGTCTTGCCGGAGCCCGAAGGACCGAGCAGTGCGATCAGCTCGCCGGAGCGAATGTCGAGCGAGACATCGTGCAGCGCCGGAAAACGATCGAATTCCTTGCGAATGTTTTGAACGCGTACTTCCATTCCAAATCCTTCAGTGCCGCCGGCTGGCGGCGATTTCGGCGCTATAGCGCATTTCCAGCAGCGTCTTCAAAACAAGAGTTACGAGCGCGAGCAAGGCCAAAAGCGTGGCGACCGCAAAAGCGCCGGTGAAATTATACTCGTTATAGAGAATTTCCACCTGCAGCGGCATGGTGTTCGTCTGGCCGCGAATGTGGCCTGATACCACAGAAACTGCGCCAAATTCGCCCATGGCGCGGGCGTTGCAGAGCAGTACCCCGTAAAGCAGGCCCCATTTGATATTCGGCAACGTCACGTGCCAGAAGGTCTGCCAACCACTGGCGCCGAGCGAAAGGGCTGCCTCCTCGTCGGCCGTTCCCTGTTCCTGCATCAGCGGGATCAACTCGCGGGCGACGAAGGGGAAGGTGACGAACATGGTGGCGAGGATCAGCCCCGGCACGGCGAACAGGATCTTGATGTCGTGAGCGCTGAACCACTGGCCGAGCCAGGTATTGGCGCCGAACAGCAAAACGAAGACCAGGCCCGATATGACGGGTGAGACCGAGAAGGGCAGGTCGATCAGCGTCGTCAGGAAGGCCTTGCCCTTGAACTCGAACTTGGCGATCGCCCAGGCGGCGGCAACCCCGAAGACGAGGTTGAGCGGTACGCTGACGCCCGCAACGATCAGCGTCAGGCGGATAGCCGAGAAGGTTTCGGCGTCTGCGAGCGCCTCGAAGAACGGCCCGGCTCCCTTGCGAAAGGCTTCCACGAAGACGGCTGCGAGCGGCAGAAGCAGGATCAGCAGCAGGAAGACGAGCGAAAGGATGATGAGGCTGTAGCGCGCGATCCTGTTTTCGGTCGTTACCGACCGCAGCTTTGCCGGTTGAGCGGTCGCATCAAGCGCCATAGCCGTACCTCCGCCTGCTCCAGCTCTGGATGAGATTGATGACGAGCAGCATCGCGAACGAGATGATCAGCATGATCGCCGCAATGCCGGTCGCTGCGGCGTAATTATACTCTTCGAGCTTGATGATGATCAGCAGCGGTGCGATCTCCGATTTGAACGGCAGGTTGCCGGCGATGAAAATGACCGAGCCGTATTCGCCGACGCCGCGGGCGAAGGCGAGCGCAAAGCCAGTGAGCACGGCGGGCGCCAGCCCCGGCAGCAGCACGCGGAAAATCGTCTGAAAGCGATTGGCGCCGAGCGTTGCTGCAGCTTCCTCCACTTCCTTGTCGATCTCCTCCATGACCGGCTGCACGGTGCGCACGACGAAGGGCAGGCCGACGAAGATCAGGGCCACGACGATGCCGGCAGGCGTGAAGGCGATCTTGATGCCGAGCGGCGTCAGGAACTGGCCGATCCAGCCGTTCGGCGCGTAGAGCGTCGTCAGTGCGATGCCGGCAACGGCGGTCGGCAGCGCGAAGGGCAGGTCGACCATGGCATCGATGATGCGCTTGCCGGGGAAGCGGTAACGCACCAGCACCCAGGCGAGGATGATGCCGAAGACGGCATTGACGATCGCGGCGATGAAGGCGCTGCCGAAGCTGATACGCAGCGCGTTCAGCGTGCGCGGATCGAGCGCGATCGACCAGAATTTCTCCCAGCCGAGTGCGCTCGACCGGACCGCAAGGCCCGAGAGCGGGATGAGGATCAGAAGGGTGAGCCAGGTCAAGGTAAGGCCGAGCGCCATTCCGAAACCCGGAATGACGCTCGGCCGTTTGAACCGCCACCGCGTGGGGCTATGTACTTTCATGAAGTCTATTATTGGGCCGGCTTGTAGATTTGGTCAAATACGCCGCCGTCGCCGAAGAATTTCGGCTGCGCGCTCTTCCAGCCGCCGAAGTCGTCAATGGTCGCGAGCGTCAGCTTCGGGAAACGGGCGATGTCAGCCGGATCGGCGGCTTCCGGCTTGGTCGGCCGATAGTAGTGCTTGGCAGCAATCTTCTGGCCTTCGTCCGAATAGAGATAGTTGAGATAGGCTTCGGCGACCTTGCGCGTACCCTTCTTGTCGACATTGCCGTCAACGATGGCGACCGGCGGGTCAGCGCGGATGGAGAAGGTCGGCGTCACGATCTCGAACTGGTCGGGACCGAGTTCCTCGAGCGAAAGATAGGCTTCGTTTTCCCAGGCAAGCAGCACGTCGCCGAGGCCGCGCTGGACAAAGGTGGTCGTGGCGCCGCGAGCACCGGTGTCGAGAACCGGAACATGCTGCAGCAGTTTCGCAACGTATTCCTGCGCCTTGGCTTCGTCGCCGCCATTCGCCTGCTTGGCCCATGCCCAGGCGGCCAGGAAGTTCCAGCGAGCGCCGCCCGATGTCTTCGGGTTCGGGGTGATAACCTGCACGTCGTCCTTGACCAGGTCGCCCCAATCCCTGATGCCCTTCGGGTTGCCCTTGCGGACGAGGAAGACGATCGTCGACGTATAGGGCGTCGAATTGTTGGGGAATTTGGTCTTCCAGTCGGCCGGGATCTTGCCGGTCGCCTTGGCGATGGCATCGATATCGCCTTCGAGGGCAAGCGTCACGACGTCAGCGTCGAGACCGTCGATGACGGAGCGGGCCTGGGCGCCGGAACCGCCATGCGATGCCTGGATCGTCACGGTTTCACCACTGTCCTTTTGCCACTTGGCGGCAAAGGCGGCATTGAAATCCTTGTACAATTCGCGGGTCGGATCGTAGGAAACGTTGAGAAGCGTCTGATCCGCGAATGCCGGAGCGATGCTCCCGATCGCGAAGCTGCCTGCCAGGACCGCGGCTGCGATCAGCCGGGTGAGCCGTTGTGTCTGCATGGGAACCCTCCTGTTTTCTTTCCTAACTCTATCAAGTCAGTCGTATAATGAAACGAAGGTTCTTCCGGTTCCGGCCGGGGTGTTAGAATGCCATTCCATTTAAGAAGCAATTTGGAAATGGACGTGCCGAAGTTGGCCGCGGCCAATCGGTCGCCGCCGCGGCCCTGCCGCAAGGTCGTGTTTTTTTGGCCACAGTTCCTCCACGAAAGCGACATGGTGATACAGATTTTTGCCAGGATTTTGCCGCGATGACACTTGCGGATTCCTATATGGCTCCCGTGCGGCCGTATTCGCCGACCGCTACGCGGGGGCACCCCTTGAAGTGCGCCTCGCATTCCAAACCTGTTAGGGCCATTCAAAATGAATATCAGAACTATCCTTTTTGCCTCCGTTGCCGCCCTTGCCGCGGCCTCCGGAGCCCGCGCAGCCGACGCCATCGTGGCGGCGGAACCCGAGCCTGTGGAATATGTTCGCGTTTGCGACGCCTACGGAACCGGCTATTTTTATATTCCGGGAACGGAAACATGCCTTTCGATCGGCGGTTACATCCGTACCGAAGTGCGCTTCGGTGAGCAGATATCCGGCGATTCCGACGTAAACTTCTGGACTCGTGGTCAGGTCACCTTCCAGACCAAGAACGACACCGAGTACGGTACGCTGACCGGCGTCATCACGCTGCGTTACAATGTCGACAATGCCTCCGATCAGGAAGCTTTGCTTGATGAAGGCTATCTCGACATTGCCGGTTTCCGCGCCGGTAAGCTGTACAGCTGGTGGGATGACGACATGAGCGGCGAGACCGATACGCTCGCCAGCAACGAGACCACCCACAACTCGATCCGTTATCAGTACGAGAATGGCGCTTTCGCGGCCGGCATTTCGGTCGACGAACTCGAAGACGACTACGCCACCAAGCCGGGCGAAGGCCCGAACAACTTTGGTGTCGCAGGCCAGGTCTCCTACAAGGCCGGCGCCATCAGCGCTTACCTGCTTGCCGGTTATGACACCGACACCAGCGAAGTTGCTGTCCGCGGTATCGTCTATGCCGACATCGGCCCGGGCACGCTAGGTATTGCCGGCGTATGGGCAAGCGGCGCCAACTACTACTACGAAGAGTCCGAATGGACGATCGCAGCAGAATATGCCTTGAAGGTCAACGACAAGTGGTCGGTCACCCCGGGCTTCCAGTACTTCGAGAACATCGCTCTCGAGGCTGACGGCAACGGCTTCACCGGCGGCAGCGCCTACACGACCGGTGTCACCATCGACTACCAGATCGTCGAAGACCTGCGTTCGAAGCTCAGCGTGCAATATCACGATGAGGACGAAGGCGACGACGAAGTGTTCGGCTTCTTGCGCTTCCAGCGCGATTTCTAAGATAGTCTGATTGCAGACGAGCGGGCGCGGCCTTCGGGCCGCGCCTTTTTTATGATGCCGAGAAGTGTGAGTGGTTTTGCGGCGTCATACCCGTGAATCGGCGATGAAATCGGAATAGAATTCGTCGACCGTTCTTGCCTTGCGCATGGCGGCAAGCACGCCGTCTGATTGCAGCTGCCTGGCGATGGCGGAAAGCACGTTCAGATATTCGCCGCGATTGTTTTCTCCAAAGAGCAGCACGAAGGCGATGTCGGTCGGGATATCGTCGATCGCCTCGAAATCCAGCGGCTGGGCAAAGCGAAGGAGCAGGCCGCGCGGGCTGGTCATGCCATCGATCGCCGCATGCGGGATGGCGATGCCGTTGCCGATCCCCGTCGAGCCGAGCTTCTCACGCGCTTCGAGCGCCTTCAGGATGGTCTGGCCGTCGACGGAGAAAGCCTTGGCGGCCTTTTCGGCTACGGTCTGCAGCGCGCGCCATTTGGTCTGCGCCGACACGCCGATGAAGGTGTGTTCCGGCCGGATGATGTTCAGAAGGTTCATGTCATTCTCGATACTGTTCGGGCAGCGGGAGGGAAGGGATGTCAATCCGGTTCCCTGAGCCGGTAGCCGACGCCGGTCTCCGTAGTGATATAGTGCGGCTGGTCCGGAATCTGCTCGATCTTTTGCCGCAGTTGCCGGACATAGACGCGCAGATACTGCACGTCAGCCGCCGGCCCCCATATCTGCTTTAGAAGAAACTGGTGTGTCAGCACCTTGCCGGCATGCTGGGCGAGGACGCGCAGGATGTCGTATTCCTTCGGCGACAATTTTATTTCGTTACCGTCCACCTTGACGATGCGCTTGACGAGATCGATCGACAGCCCGCCGGTCTGGAAGATCGCCTTTTCTCCCTGCTGCTGCAGGCGGTGGCGCAGCGCCACACGGATGCGGGCGCCGAGTTCGTTGATGCCGAAGGGCTTGGTGACGTAATCGTCGGCGCCGCTTTCCAGCGCCTTGACGATGCCGGCCTCGTCGGTGCGGCTGGAGAGAATGACGACGGGCATGGAGAGCCCTTCGTCGCGCCACTCCTGCAGCAGGTCGTAGCCTGATTTGTCGGGCAGACCGAGGTCGAGCACGATGAGGTCGGGCATGTCGGCGGCGACCGACTGACGGGCGGCGCTGGCGTTCGGCGCCTCCTGCACCTCGTAGCCCTGCGCGGTCAGGCCGACGCGAAGCAGCTTGCGGATCGGAGGCTCGTCGTCGACGACGAGGACTTTGACGGCTGAACCGGTCATCTGAGTTCATCCAGTTTCGGAATGTCGGTGGGTTTCGGCAGGCGGATGGTGAAGACGGCGCCCGGACGGCCAGTCCGGTTGCCGGCGGTGATCGTGCCGCCCATCGCCTCGATGAAGCCGCGGCAGATGGAAAGGCCAAGCCCGGTGCCGGCGCGCACCTGATCGCCCTTGCGCACGCGGTAGAAAGTGTCGAAGACGCGGGTGAGATCGGCCGGCGGGATGCCCGGACCTTCGTCCGAAATCTGCACGACGACGTTGTCGGCATCGGCCCAGCCGCCGATATGGATCACCGATCCCTCGGGCGCGTATTTTGCGGCATTGTCGAGCAGGTTGAAGATCACCTGCTCGAACAGGACAGGATCGACGCGCACCATCGGCAGGTCGGCAGGAATGCTCATCTCGGTCTTGTGGTGATCGAGGATCTTTGCGGCACGGAGCAGCGCGCTGCCGACGATGTCTCCGGCATAATGCAGCGCGTGGTTCGGCTCCATCGCGCCGGATTCGATCTTGGTCATGTCGAGCAGGTTGGCGATGAAGCGGTTGAGGCGTTCGGATTCGTCGACGACGGTCGACAGCAGGTCGCCGCGGTCCTCCTCCGGCATCGAGGCGAAATAGTCGCGCAGCGTGCCGGCGGCGCCGAGGATGGCGGCCAGCGGGGTCTTCAGGTCATGCGAAATCGATGTCAGCAGGGCCGAGCGCAACCGGTCCGCTTCGGCCGCAAGTCTTGCCCGGTCGACATCGGCGACGAGCTGGATGCGTTCGATGGCAAGGGCGGCCTGGTCGGCCAGCGCATCCAGCAGCCGCTGTTGCTCTGGCGTCAGCAGTGGTCCGTCGCGGCGGTCGCTGTCGAGGCCGATGACGCCGACGGCGGTGCGCCCGGTTCGGAGCGGCACATAGAGGCGTTTGGCGCCGGGCAGGGTATCGGCGCCGCGGCCGGCGGCATGATTGTGCTCCCAGGCCCAGCGGGCGGCGGCGATATCGGCGTCGTCCAGCGTGTCATCAGGGGGATAACCGGCTTTGACGGCAATGCTACCCTCTTCCGGCAGCAGCAGCACGACGCGGACCTTCAGCATCGAGGCGAGCTGGAAGGCCGTCGCCCAGAGCACGTCGTCGAGCGTGCCGGTGCCGGCGAGCTTTTTCGAGAAGAGATAGAGGTCTTCAGTCGTGCGCGCCCGCTGGCGGGCGGCGGCCGCCTGGCGCTGTACGGTTGCGGTCAGGTTGCTGGCGATGATGGCGACGCCCAGGAAGAAGAAGAGGGCGAGCACACTTTCCGGATCGCTGATCGTCAGCGTGTAGCGTGGCGGCAGGAAGAAGAAGTTGAAAGACAGTGCGCTGAGGATGCAGCTGTAAAGGGCCGGCCGCAGGCCGTGGAGGACGGCGGAGGTCAGCACCGCCATCAGGAAGACGAGGGCGAGGTTGCGCACGTCGAGCACTTGGTCGAGCACGACGCTGACGCCGAGCGCGATGGCGACATAACCGGTTGCCAGCAGGTAGGCCCTGAAATCCAGCTCAGGCGCAACCGCCGCAGCCCTGACGCCACGCGCGGTGGTGCCGTCCTTCTCGTTGCCTGAAATGACATGGACGCTGATCTCGCCGGTCTTGCGGATCAGCTCGTCGGTGATCGAGCGGCTCCACCAGTCGCGCCAAGTCGGTTTCTTCGGGGCGCCAATGACGATGTGGGTGACGTTGTTGGCGGTGGCGTGGCGGACGAGCTCTTCGGCCACTTCGCGGCCGGGAAGGGTGATCGCCTCGCCGCCGAGCTGCTCGGCAAGGCGCAGTGTGGCGGCCACCGTATCGCGCTCGGCTTCGGTGAGATTGATCGAGCGGTTGGTCTCGATATAGACGGCAGCCCAGGGCGCGCGCAGCCGCGAGGCCATGCGGGCGGCATAACGCACCAGCGAAGCGGAGCGCGGATGGTGGTCGACCGAGACGAGAACGCGTTCGCCCGCCGCCCAGGGGCCTGATATGGCATGGGCCTGCATATGCGTGAGCAACTGGTCGTCGACGCGCTGGGCGGTCTTGCGCAGCGCAAGTTCTCTGAGCGCCGTCAGATTGCCTGGCGTGAAATAATTGGCCAGGGCCCGCTCGGCAGTGCGCGGCATGTAGACCTTGCCGTCATGCAGGCGCTTGATCAGATCATCCGGCGTCAGGTCGATGATCTCGACGTCGTCGGCAAGGTCGATGATCGAGTCCGGCACCGTCTCGCGCACGCGGATGCGGGTGATCTGCGAGACGACGTCGTTCAGGCTCTCGACGTGCTGGATGTTCAGCGTCGTATAGACGTCGATGCCGCGATCGAGCAATTCCTTGACGTCGAGGTAGCGCTTCGGATGGCGGCTGCCCTCGGCATTGGTATGGGCGAGTTCGTCGACCAGCACGAGATCCGGCCGGCGGGCGAGGATGCCGTCGAGGTCCATTTCCTCGAGCGGCCGGCCCTTGTAGCTGATTTCGACGCGAGGGATGATCTCGAAGCCGGCGACGAGCGCTTCGGTCTCCTTACGGCCATGGGTCTCGACGACGCCGATGACGACATCGAGACCGTCGGCGATCTTGGCGCGGCCGGAGACGAGCATCTCATAGGTCTTGCCGACGCCGGGGGCCGCTCCGAGAAAGATCTTCAGACGGCCGCGCGTCTCAGCCCGGGCTTTTTCGAGAAGCGCATCGGGCGAGGGCCTGCCGGCCTGGTCGCGATTGTCGTCTGGCATGTGGTTTGGTCTTTCTGCAGAGCGCTGCCCGGGTGGCGCTACCGCGGATAGGAAGGAACGGGTGCGCCCAGCCTGGCAGGGTCACTGAGTCATAGAAGCATCAAGGGTCTGGTTCAACGCCAGAACATTGACTGTAGGTTCGCCCAGAATGCCGAGTTCGCGGGCTTGAACGGCGCCGTCGACCAGTGCCTTGACCTTGGCTTCATCCATGCTGCGTGCCTTGGCAACGCGCGGTACCTGGAAATAGGCCGCTTCCGGCGAGATATCGGGATCGAGGCCGCTGCCCGAAGCCGTGACGAGGTCGGCGGGGACATCGGCCGTCGGGTTCGCCGCCTTGGCTGCCTCGTAGTCACCCTTGACGCGATCGATCAGCTTCTGGCTGGTCGGGCCGAGGTTAGAGCCGCTGGAGGCAGCCGCATTGTAGCCGTCGCCGGCGGCCGAGGGGCGGCCGTGGAAATACTTGTCGCTGGTGAAGGCCTGGCCGATCAGCGTCGAGCCGATCACCTGGCCGTTCTTCTCGATCAGGCTGCCGTTCGCCTGGGTCGGGAAGAGGGCCTGGGCAGCACCCGTCATGGCGAGCGGATAGAGAAGGCCGGTGATGGCGGTGGTGGCGACGATCATGACGATTGCCGGACGAAGTTCTTTCAACATTATCTTACTCCTTGGAGTGTTCTTTTGCGAAGAGCTCCGGTTCCGATCCTCTCGGAACTGGGATGGCTCCAGGCCTTAGAGCGCCGTGCGTCCTTTCGGACGCACAAAGGACGCTCTAACTCTTTGAATCTACGCATCGTGCTTTCCGAAAATCGATTCCGATTTTCGGGCCGATGCGCTAGGCGAGGCCGAGGGCTGCGACAGCCATGTCGATCGCCTTGATGCCGATGAAGGGGACGATGATGCCGCCGGCACCATAGATCAGCAGGTTGCGCGACAGCAGCGCGCCGGCGCCGATCGGACGGTAGCGCACACCCTTCAACGACAGCGGGATCAGCGCGATGATGATCAGCGCATTGAAGATGATCGCCGAGAGGATGGCGCTTTGCGGCGTCGACAATCCCATGATGTTCAGCACGCCGAGTTGCGGGTAGAAGGTCAGGAACATCGCCGGGATGATGGCGAAGTACTTGGCGATGTCGTTGGCGATCGAAAACGTCGTCAGCGCGCCGCGCGTCATCAGGAGCTGCTTGCCGATCTCGACGATCTCGATGAGCTTTGTCGGGTCCGAGTCGAGATCGACCATGTTGCCGGCCTCGCGGGCGGCGACCGTGCCGGTGTTCATGGCGACGCCGACATCGGCCTGGGCAAGCGCCGGCGCATCATTGGTGCCGTCGCCGCACATGGCGACGAGCTTGCCCTTCGCCTGTTCCTCGCGCATCAGCGCCAGCTTCATCTCCGGTGTTGCCTGGGCGAGGAAGTCGTCGACGCCGGCTTCGGCTGCGATGGCGGCTGCCGTCAGCGGGTTGTCACCTGTGATCATCACCGTGCGGATGCCCATGCGGCGAAGTTCGGTGAAGCGCTCGCGGATACCGCCCTTGACGATGTCCTTCAGCTGGATGACGCCGAGCAGCCTGCCGTCGCGGGCGACGGCCAGCGGCGTGCCGCCTGATTTGGCGACTTCGTCGGCGATCGACTGCAGTTCGCGCACGACCTCGCTGCCGTTTTTCGAGGATGAATCGCCGTTGACATAGGTCAGCACGGCATCGACCGCACCCTTGCGGATCGAGGCTCCTTGGAGATCGACGCCGCTCATGCGGGTCTGGGCGGTGAAGGGCACGAAGGTTGCCTTGAGGCTTGCCATGTCGCGGCCGCGGATCGCGTATTTCTCCTTGGCGAGCACGACGATGGAGCGGCCTTCCGGCGTCTCGTCGGCAAGCGAGGCGAGCTGGGCGGCATCGGCGAGATCCTGCTCGGACACGCCGCGAACCGGGCGGAAGGTCGTCGCCTGGCGATTGCCGAGCGTAATCGTGCCCGTCTTGTCGAGCAGCAGCGTGTCGACGTCGCCGGCGGCTTCGACCGCGCGGCCGGACATGGCGAGCACGTTGAAGCGGACGAGGCGGTCCATGCCGGCAATGCCGATCGCCGAGAGCAGCGCGCCGATCGTCGTCGGGATCAGGGTGACGAAGAGGGCGACGAGCACGATGATCGGGATCGAGCCGCCGGCATAGATGGCAAAGCTCGGGATCGTCGCGGTGGCGAGTACGAAGATCAGCGTCATACCGGCGAGCAGGATGTTAAGGGCGATCTCGTTCGGCGTCTTCTGGCGCTCCGCACCTTCGACGAGCGCGATCATCCGGTCGATGAAGGTCGAGCCGGCAGCCGCGGTGATGCGGACGCGGATCCAGTCGGACAGCACCTGCGTGCCGCCGGTGACGGCCGAGCGGTCGCCGCCGGATTCGCGGATGACAGGGGCGGATTCGCCTGTTATCGCCGCTTCGTTGACGGAGGCCACACCTTCGACGACTTCGCCATCCGACGGGATGATGTCGCCGGCCTCGACGAGCACGAAATCACCGACCTTGAGGCTGGTGCCCGGCACCATGCGGTAGCCGCTGCCATTGTTGGCGGTAAGCAGTTTGGCCTGGGTTTCGGTGCGCGCCTTGCGCAGCGAGTCGGCCTGCGCCTTGCCGCGGCCTTCGGCGACGGCTTCGGCGAAATTGGCAAACAGCACGGTGAACCAGAGCCAGAGATTGATCTGGAACGCGAAGCCGAGATTGCGGTTGCCCACCACCAGATCGCGCAGGAAGAGGACGGTGGTCAGCACCGAGACGGTGGCCACGACGAACATGACCGGGTTTCTGGCGAGTGCGCGGGGGTTGAGCTTCTTGAAAGCGGCCCCCACGGCCGGAATGAGGATGCGAGAATCCATGACGCTCGCGGATTTTGCCTGGCTCATAAGAGACTCCAGCTTTGAAACGAGGATGGCGAACCGGAAGCCGGTCAGCCCTGTAGGATTTTGAAGATGGCGGCGATGACGAGGAGGCCTGCCATCATCACCAGGATGATGTCGGAGGCTTGGGGTCTCGGGCCATTCCCTCGTCCCGGCGCACCGGGACGAGGGTGGAAGGCGTTGCGAAGCCTGTGACGGAGGATCATGGCATCACCCTCAGAAGGTCTGGCCGGCGATCATGACCAGGTGCTCGACGACAGGGCCGAGCGCCAAGGCCGGGAAGAAGGTCAGGCCGCCGACGATCAGGATCGTGCCGACAAGCAGGCCGACGAAGAGCGGACCATCCGTCGGGAAGGTGCCTGCCGAGGCCGGAACCGTCTTCTTGGCGATCAGCGAGCCCGCGATGGCAAGCGCCGGGATGATGACCAGGAAGCGCCCGGCGAGCATGGCGATGCCGAGTGTCACGTTGTACCAGGGCGTATTGCCGGTCAGGCCACCGAAAGCCGAGCCGTTGTTGGCCGCAGCCGAGGTATAGGCATAGAGGATTTCAGAGAAGCCGTGCGGACCGGCGGTGCCGATCGAGGCGACGGCGGAAGGCAGCACCGTGGCGATCGCGGTGAAGACCAGCATGGCGAGCGGCAGGCAGAGGATGGCGAGAACGGCCATCTTCATTTCCTTCGCCTCGATCTTCTTGCCGAGATATTCCGGCGTGCGGCCGACCATCAGGCCGGCGACGAAGACGGCGACGATGATGAACAGCAGGATGCCGTAGAAGCCCGCGCCGACACCGCCGACGATGATTTCGCCGAGCTGCATGTTGATCAGCGGGATGAGGCCGCCAAGTGCCGTGAAGCTGCCGTGCATCGCATTGACAGCGCCGCAGGAGGCGGCCGTGGTGATGACCGCAAAGAGCGAGGATAGGGCCGCGCCGAAGCGGACTTCCTTGCCCTCCATGTTGCCGCCGCCAAGACCAAAGGCGTGCATCAGCGGGTTGCCGGCAGCCTCCGCCCAATAGGTGATGCCGACGCCTACGATGAACAGGACGCCCATCGTGGCAAGGATCGCCCAGCCCTGGCGCTGGTTGCCGACCATGCGGCCGAAGACGTTGGTCAAAGCCGCACCGATTGCGAAGATCGAGACCATCTGGATGAGGTTCGAGATCGCATTCGGGTTTTCGAATGGATGGGCCGAATTGGCGTTGAAGAAGCCACCGCCATTGGTGCCGAGCATCTTGATTGCAAGCTGCGAGGCGACGGGGCCGACGGCAATCGTCTGCTGCGCGCCTTCGAGCGTGGTCGCATTGACATAGGGCCCAAGCGTCTGCGGCACGCCGAGATAGACGTAGACGATGGTCAGCACGATGCAGATCGGCAGCAGGATGTAGAACGTGCCGCGGATCATATCGACCCAGAAATTGCCGATCGCCTTGCCCGACGCGCGCGAGAAGGCACGAATGAAGGCGACAGCGATCGCCATGCCGGTCGCGGCCGACAGGAAGTTCTGCGCCGTCAAACCGGCCATCTGGGTCAGGTAGGACAGGGTGCTTTCGCCGCCGTAGTTCTGCCAGTTGGTGTTTGTGGGAAAGCTGACGGCGGTGTTGAACGAAAGCTCCGGCGGGACGGCGGCCATGCCGGCCGGATTATAGGGCAGGATGTCCTGCAGGCGCAGGAGCGCGTAGAGGACGAGGACGCCGAGCAGGTTGAACATCAGCATCGCGAAGGCATAGGAGGTCCAGTGCTGCTCCTCGCGCTCGCTGGTGCCGGCAATACGGTAAAGCCCCCGTTCGATCGGAACGAGGACTGGGGAGAGGAATGTGCGCTCGCCATTGTAGACACGCGTCATGTAACCGCCGAGCGGTTTGACGAGCACGAGGACGATCCCGCAGTAAAGCAGGATCTGAAGCCATCCGTTGAGGGTCATGGAGGTAAACTTTCAATACCCGGCTGCTTCTCGGCTGCGCATGGGCGACCTCAGAAGCGCCAGTTCTCTTCAAAAGCGTTCTGGGCGAAGGAGAGCGTAGGTGAGGTAAGCGGTGAGAAACACGGTCACGGCACCGCTCAAGACATAATCGAGGGTCATCGTGGTTCTCCTGTCAAAGCCTGTCGCAGGCTCGGGCGTAGGCAAAGCACAGCGCGAAGAATATGATCGCCGTGGCGAGTAGAATGATATCCATCAAGATCGTGACTCCTGTTGTTCTTCTTGGAGTCAGACAAGACAAAGGGCGTTGGGAGGCCGCCTTTCATGCTTTCTGGCGTGGAGATGATCTTTCGATCTCTCGGACATCAATATGGAGCCGAAGGGCATAAAGGTTCGAGACGGACGACGGGCCATCTATATAAAAATCTTATAAATGCCCTTACGGGGCCGCTCGTCGTCGGACCAGGCTGGCGCAGTTTCAGGCGGGCCGCTGCCGGTGCTGTACCTTCCGGCAAATCTGCGTGAGCATTTTATCATTTGTTGAGCAAAAGCCTTTTCAATCTGGTTGAATTGGCAAGGCTTCGGGCCTTATAGTCGGCTTCAACGCTGCCCGATGGAGTCATGGGCAAGCCACTAGGGAAGGAAACCGACGATGACCAAAGTCCGTGCGCTTGTCCTCGAGCGCCAGCATGAGCTTGCGCTCCGCGATATCGATCTGCCGCTCGAAACCGGCCCCGGCGAGGTGAAGATCAGGATCCACACGGTCGGTGTCTGCGGTTCGGACGTGCATTATTACACCCACGGCAAAATAGGCCCCTTCGTCGTCAACGCGCCGATGGTGCTCGGCCATGAGGCGGCAGGCACGGTGGTCGAGGTCGGCGCCGGCGTCACGCATCTGAAAGTCGGCGACCGCGTCTGCATGGAGCCCGGCATTCCCGATCCGAATTCCAAGGCAAGCCGGCTCGGCATGTACAATATCGACCCGGCCGTCACTTTCTGGGCGACCCCGCCGATCCACGGCGTGCTGACGCCAGAAGTCGTGCATCCCGCCAATTATACCTTCAAGCTGCCCGACAATGTCAGTTTCGCCGAAGGCGCCATGGTCGAGCCCTTCGCCGTCGGCATGCAGGCGGCCGCCAAGGCGAAGATTACGCCTGGCGACACTGCCGTCGTCCTCGGCGCCGGGCCGATCGGCACGATGGTGGCAATCGCGGCCCTTGCCGGCGGCTGCGCCCGCGCGATCGTCGCCGATCTCGCCCAGCCGAAGCTCGATATCGCCGCACAGTATCAGGGCGTCATCCCGGTCAATATCCGCGAGAAGAACCTGGTCGAAGAGGTCTCCCGGCTGACCGACGGCTGGGGCGCCGATGTCGTCTTCGAATGCTCCGGTTCGCCGAAGGCCTGGGAAACGATCATGGCGCTGCCGCGCCCGGGTGGGGTCATCGTCGTCGTCGGCCTACCGGTCAACCCGATCGGCTTCGACGTCTCGACGGCATCCACCAAGGAAATCCGCATCGAGACGGTGTTCCGCTACGCGCACCAGTATGAGCGCTCGATCGCGCTGCTCGGCTCGGGACGCGTGGATCTCAAGCCGCTGATATCAGAGACCTTCAAATTCGAAGATTCGATCAAGGCGTTTGATCGCGCCGTCGAGGCCCGGCCAAGCGACGTGAAGCTGCAGATCGTGATGGAATAGGGCGCTACAGCGCTTCTATGAGTGCCTGGCGCTCAGTTTCATCTTGCGAAAGGCAAGAGCCGCGCCTGCGACGACAGCTGCGGCTCCGACTGCGATCAGCAGGTGGCGGTGAAGGGGAAGGTGGCCCAATGTCTGTTCGATGCCATGCCCGAACACGTAACCGAGCCCTGTGAACAGCTGCCCCCATACCAACGCGGCCGCGGCATTCAGGATAATGAATTTACCGGTCGCAATTCGCGTTGTCCCGATGACGATCGGGCTGATCGTCCGCAAACCGATCAGGAAACGAAACGCGAGGATGAAGCCTGTGGGGTATCGTTCCAGAAGCCGGGTTGCGCGCGCCAGCGTCGGTGTTTCCATTAGCCGGCGGACGAGACCCCATCGAGCGGCATAACGGCCGGCGAAGAACCAGAACTGATCGCCGGCGAAGGATCCTGCCGTTGCCGCAAGCGACGCCGACCAATAGGTCAGCAGCCCGCGGTGGGAAATCACGCCGCCAAGGAAGGCGGCTGTTTCGCCTTCGAAGGCTGCGCCCAGAAATATCGCCAACAGGCCGTAGTGCTCGATCAGCAGTTCGATAGACACGCGGCTGTCCTCGGCCCGGGGTTTCTACAGCTAAACCGGCTTCAAATCCCCAAGCAGCGTCGGGATCAGCTCCGACACCGTCGGATGGATCGGCACCGACCATTGCAACGCGGGATAGGTCGTTCCTGCATTCATCGCGTCTATGATGCCGTGGATCACCTCGTCGCCCTCGATGCCGAGGATCGCCGCACCGAGGATTTTTTTGGTCTCGGCGTCGGCGATCACCTTCATGAAACCCTTGGTCTCGCCGCGCTCGTTGGCCCGGCCGACGCGGCTCATCGGCCGGGTCGAGATCATGATCTTGCATCCCGAGGCGCGCGCCTGCTTCTCCGTCATGCCGACGCGGCCAAGTGGCGGGTCGATATAAAGCGCATAGGCCAGGATGCGGCTCGAGACCTTGCGATCGTCGCCGTCGAGCAGATTGGCCGCGGCGATCTCGAAATCATTATAGGAGGTGTGGGTGAAGGCGCCCCGGCCGTTGCAATCGCCGAGCGCCCAGATGCCGTCGACATTGGTGGCAAGCCTGTCGTCGACGGTGATATAGCCGTGCTTGTCGGTGATGACGCCGGCGGCTTCGAGGCCGAGATCGTCGGTGTTCGGCTTGCGGCCGGTGGCAATCAGCACATGGCTCGCATCGATCCTCGCTGAATCGGTGGCGACCGTTATTCCGTCGCTGCTCTTGGCGAAGGCGATGTCGCTGGCGCCGGTATGAATGTCGATGCCCTCCGAGCGCAGGACATCGGCGATGGCGTCCGATATATCCTCGTCCTCGCGCGATGCGAGCTTCGGGCCGTGCTCGATGATGCTGACTTCGGCGCCGAAGCGGCGATACATCTGTGCGAATTCCAGCCCGATATAACTGCCGCCGATCACCGCCAGATGCCGGGGCAGCCTGTCGAGATGGATGATCGAGGTGCTGGTGAGGTAATCGATATCATTGACGCCTGGCAGGTCGGGGATGACGGGGCGCGCGCCGACATTGAGGAAGATGCGCGGTGCGGTCAACGTCTCGCCGTTGACGCTGACGGTCTTCGGGTCCTCGAAACGGGCGTGGCCGGAGATCACGGTCATGCCGTCCATGCCGGCGAACCAGCCGATCAGGCCGTTGCGGGCGTTCATAGTCACGGTTTCGGCGCGCGCCCTGACCACCTTCATGTCGATGGCGATCTCGCCTGGAATATTGACGCCGTAAGCAGCACTGTTTCTTGCGACATGGGCGGCGCGGGCGCTGGCGACCAGCGTCTTCGTCGGCATGCAGCCGGCATTGACGCAGGTGCCGCCGAGGAACTTGCGCTCGATCAGGGCGACCTTCATGCCTTTTTCGACCATCCTGGCGGCAAGAAACGGGCCGGCCTGGCCGGCGCCGATAACGATGGCGTCGAAGCTTTTCATGCCACGGCCCCCACGATCAGCACCGCGCCGATGACGGCGACGGCATCCTCGATGAGAGCAGCTGGCAGATCCTTGCCGAAGGAGGCGGCAAGCCTGCCGCGGACGGCGGCGCCACCATATGTGCCGATGACGGCGCCGATCACCCCGGCGATCAGCCCGCCGAAGAGCAGGCTGCTGGCGGCACCGATCGTGGCTCCGGCCAGTGCGCCCGTGACGATGCGGGTGCCGAATTGCACCGGCACCTTACGCGACGGCGTCGATGGCAGCTGGTCGGTGATCAGTTCGACGACGGCGAGAAGCGTGAGGATCCACGGCGTCCATTGGTAGCCCATGAAGGCAAGCGGCGTCTGCGAGACATCGAACCAGCCAAGCGCCGCGCCCCAGGCGACGGCGGCGGGCGCCGTCATGGCGCGAAGCCCGGCAATGACACCAATCAGCAATGCAAGAAGCAGAAACACGCATGATCCCCCTTTTTGCCGGCTCTTGCCGTCGTTAGGGAAGGTTGCACATTGTCAGGCGCGTGGCAATTCGCCCTTTCGCGCCAATGTGCTAAAGCGCGTCGCGTCGAATCGGAATCATGTGACGCGCTTTAAGTCTTTGTTTTATGCATGCCGTTGTCTCAAAACCGCTGCACACTTTTGGGCGGCATGCACTAATTCGCAAAAGCGGCAATGCCGGTGATCGCCCGGCCGATGATCAGCGCGTGGATGTCGTGCGTCCCCTCATAGGTGTTGACCACTTCGAGGTTGACGAGATGACGGGCGATGCCGAATTCGTCGGAGATGCCGTTGCCGCCGAGCATGTCGCGGGCCGCGCGCGCGATCTCCAGCGCCTTGCCGCAGCTGTTGCGCTTGAGGATCGAGGTCAGCTCCACCGGCGGATGGCCTTCCTCCTTCATGCGGCCAAGCCGCAGGCAGCCCTGAAGGCCGAGCGAGATCTCCGCCGCCATGTCGGTGAGCTTCTTCTGGATCAGCTGGTTGGCGGCAAGCGGCCGGCCGAACTGCTTGCGCTCGAGCGTGTATTGCCGGGCTCTCGCATAACAATCCTCGGCAGCACCGAGTGCGCCCCAGGCGATGCCGAAACGGGCCGAGTTGAGGCAGGTGAACGGTCCCTTGAGGCCGGTCACATCAGGCAGAAGGTTTTCCTCAGGTACGAAGACCCCATCCATCACCACCTCGCCGGTGATCGAGGCACGCAGGCCGACCTTGCCGTGGATAGCAGGCGCCGAAAGTCCTTTCCAGCCCTTTTCGAGGATGAAGCCGCGGATAAGGCCGTCCTCGGTCTTTGCCCAGACGACGAAGACATCGGCGATCGGCGCGTTGGAGATCCAGGTCTTCGAGCCGGTGAGGCTGTAGCCGCCGTCGGCCTTTTTGGCGCGTGTCGCCATCGAGCCGGGGTCGGAGCCGTGATCCGGTTCGGTCAGGCCGAAGCAGCCGATCCATTCGCCGGTGGCGAGTTTCGGCAGGTATTTCAGCTTCTGCGCCTCAGACCCGAAGGTTTCGATCGGCACCATCACCAGTGAGGACTGGACGCTCATCATCGAGCGGTAACCGCTGTCGACCTTTTCGACCTCGCGGGCGATCAGGCCGTAGGCGACGTAACCGAGGCCGGCGCCGCCATATTCCGGCGAGATCGTCGGGCCGAGCAGGCCGAGTTCGCCCATTTCGCGGAAGATCTCGGGATCGGTCTTTTCATTGCGGAAGGCGTCGAGAACGCGGGGCGCAAGCTTTTCCTGCGCATAGGCGTGGGCGGTGTCCTGCACCATGCGCTCTTCGCTGGTCAGCTGCTCCACCAGGCGGAACGGATCGGCCCAGTCGAAAACTTCGCGCGTATGCTGCATGGCGGTGTCTCCTCAGCTTGCCTGGCTCAAATTGGCCATAGACCCGCCAGCCGACCGCGTCAACAGACGGCGGTCACGCCGAAAAGACGGACCGCACCATCTTTTCAAAAGCGTCGGCATGATCCACTTTGCCAGCGATCGATTCTGGAACGAGGAGGCGGAAATGTCGTCAAGCGATCTGTTCGTATCGGCCGAAGGCGCCGAATGGGTCAATCCCGAGCCCGGCGTCGTCAGGCGCATCATGACCTATCTGCCCGAGATGATGATGGTGGAAGTGGCCTTCGAAAGCGGCGCGGTGGGTGCGGCTCATTCGCATCCGCACATCCAGGCCAGTTACGTCGCCGAAGGCAGTTTCGAAGTGACGATCGATGGCCGGACCGAGGTGCTGAAACAGGGCGGCAGCTTCATCGTGCCCCCCAATCTAGTCCACGGCGTCAAGGCGCTGGAAAAGGGCCGGCTGATCGATGCTTTCACTCCGCACCGGGCCGAATTCCTGAAGTAGTCAGGTTTCCACCTTTGCCCGGCGCGTCGGGCCGGCGGCGGTGACGTAGGGTGGCACGAAGCGGGCATCCTCGCCGCGAACCGCCTCGCGCAGAAAATCGATGACGGCGCGCACGCGCGGCGCCTGTTTCAGGTCGCGGTGGCAGGTGATCCAGTAGTGGCGCTTGAGGTCGATCTCGTCTGGCAGCACGCGCACGAGTTCGGGATAACGGCTAGCGAAGAAATAGGGCAGGATGCAAAGGCCGAGACCGTTTCGGGTGGCGGTCAGCTGCGCGAAAATGCTGGAGCTCTGGAACTGCGGCTTGATGCGTGGATGCACGTCGCCGAGATAGTCCAGGCCCGGCGCGAAAATCATCTCCTCGATATAGCTGACGAAGGGATGCTCAAGCAGGTCTTCCCGGCAGGTGATCGGCGCGGCCTTCGCGAGATAGTCGCGCGAGCCGTAGACCTGCAGGTGGTAGTCGGTCAGCTTTTCGGCAAAATAGGCCCCGCCTTTCGGCTCGTCGAGCACGACGGAAAGATCGGCTTCCTTGCGCGACAGCGACATGATCTGCTGGATCGTCACCAGCTCGAGGGCCAGATGCGGATGCTGGGCGGCAAATTGCGGCAGCACGGTCGCGAAAAAGAAATTGGCAAACCCTTCCGGCGCGCTGAGGCGCACGAGGCCGCGCTGCGCCATCGAGCCGGCGGCAAGATCGGCGCGCAGCCGCTCGGTTTCCTGCTCCATCCTCTCCGCCGTTTCGACAAAGCGCGTGCCCATGGCGGTCAGCACATAGCCGCGCGGATTGCGCTCGAACAGCTTGACCTTGAGGGTGAACTCCAGCCGATCGATGCGGCGCGAGACGGTGGCATGGCTGGAGCGCAGCTGGCGGGCGGCCGTCGACAGCTGTCCAGTGCGGGCGACGGCTAGAAAAAACTGCAGATCGTCCCAAGTAAACTGCGGTGGATTGTTCATCACGATCCTCTCTGTTCAAAAACGAACAGATACTGTTTGGAATTAGTTGTAAATCACCCGTTGCCTCAGGGCGGAATTTCCGTGATCGTAAGGTGAGGGTCCGTCGTTCTGAGGAGGACGACTGGCCAAATTTGAACAGATCCGCAATCTGACCAATCTCTGGGAGGAGAGAATATGCGTAAGAATCTCATTGCATCAGTTGCATTTCTGCTTGCGAGCAGCACTGCGGTGCTCGCGCAGAGCGCGACCGACGGCAAGGTCAAGATCGGTATCCTGAACGATCAGTCGGGCGTCTATGCCGATTTCGGCGGCAAGTCCTCCGTCGAAGCCGCCCAGATGGCGGTTGAGGATTTCGGCGGCAAGGTGCTTGATGTGCCGGTCGAGATCGTCAATGCCGACCATCAGAACAAGGCGGATATCGCCTCCAACATCGCCCGCCAGTGGTACGATACCGAGCAGGTGGATGCGATCATGGAGTTGACGACCTCGTCGGTGGCGCTCGCCGTGCAGGCGATCGGCAAGGAGAAGAAGAAGATCGACATTGTCACCGGCGCGGCGACGACGGATCTCACCGGCAAGGCCTGCTCGCCTTATGGCTTCCATTGGGCCTACGATACGCATGCACTGGCCGTCGGCACCGGCGGCGCGCTCGTCAAGCAGGGCGGCGACAGCTGGTTCTTCCTGACCGCCGACTATGCCTTCGGCTACTCGCTGGAGCAGCAGACCAGCGATTACGTCAAGTCGAGTGGCGGTACGGTCGTCGGCGCCGTCCGCCATCCGCTGTCGAGCCAGGACTTCTCGTCCTTCCTGCTGCAGGCGCAATCATCAGGCGCCAAGGTGATCGGTCTTGCCAATGCCGGCCTCGACACCTCGAACGCCATCAAGCAGGCGGCCGAATTCGGCATCACCCAGGGCGGCCAGCATCTGGCGGCGCTGCTCTTCACGCTCGCCGAAGTGCATGGTCTCGGCCTCGAGGCGGCGCAGGGGCTGACGCTGACGGAAGGCTATTACTGGAACCGCGACGACGAGAGCCGCGCCTTCGCCAAGAAGTTCTTCACCCGTACCGGCAAGATGCCGAACATGGTCCATACCGGCACCTATTCGGCGGTGACGCAATATCTGAAAGCGGTGCAGAAGGCCGGCACCGACGAAACGGAAGCCGTCGCCAAGCAGCTGCATGAAATGCCTGTCGATGACGTCTTCGGCCGCGGCGGCACGGTTGGCGCCAATGGCCGCATGATCCACGACATGTATCTGCTGCAGGTCAAGAAGCCTTCCGAGAGCAAGGAGCCGTGGGATTACTTCAACGTGCTCGCCACCATTCCCGGCAAGGAAGCCTATATCGATCCCGCCAAGAGCGGCTGCAATCTGGTGAAGTAAGCACGATGGCGGTTTCCGCAATTGAAACTCAGGAAAAGCCGCGGGTGGTGCTATCCGCCCGCGGCCTGCGCCGCGATTTCGGCGGCTTCACGGCCGTCAAGAACGTCGATCTGGATGTGCATGACGCAAGCGTGCATGCACTGATCGGCCCGAACGGCGCCGGCAAGACCACGGTCTTCAACCTGCTGACCAAATTCCTGCAGCCGACCTCAGGCACGATCACCCTGATGGGCGTAGACATCACGAAAACGCCGCCCGACAAGGTGGCGCGCATGGGGCTGGTCCGCTCCTTCCAGATCTCGGCGGTCTTCCCGCATCTGACCGTTCTCGACAATGTGCGTGTGGCGCTGCAGCGGCCGAACAATCTTTCCACACAGTTCTGGCGGCCTCTCTCGGCACTCGATCGGCTGAACGAGCGCGCCGAGCAACTGCTCGCCAGCGTCGGGCTTTCCAAGGAGCGCGATCACATCGCCGCCGATCTTTCCTATGGCCGCAAGCGCGTGCTGGAGATCGCCACCACGCTGGCATTGGATCCGAAAGTGCTGCTGCTCGACGAGCCGATGGCCGGCATGGGGCAGGAGGATGTCGGCGTCGTCTCCTCGATCATCCGCGAGGTCGCCCGCGACCGCGCTGTATTGATGGTCGAGCACAATCTCTCCGTCGTCGCCAATATCTGCCAGCATGTCACCGTGCTGCAGCGCGGCGAGATCCTCGCCGAGGGCGACTATGCGACCGTCAGCCAGGACGAGCGTGTGCGTGTGGCCTATATGGGCACGGAGGAGCATTGATGCCCACTCTCCTCGAAGTCCAGGGGCTCAATGCCTGGTACGGCGAAAGCCACGTCCTGCACGGCGTCGACATGCGCGTGGCCGAAGGCGAGACGATCACCATTCTCGGCCGCAACGGCGTCGGCAAGACGACTACGCTGCGCACCATCACCGGCATCGTGCGGGCCCGCAAGGGCAAGATCAGCTTTGCCGGCAGCGATATGATGCAAGTGCCGCTGCACAAGACGGCGCATCGGGGCATCGGTTTCGTGCCGGAGGAACGCGGTATCTTCTCGACGCTCACCGTTTCGGAAAACCTGGTGCTGCCGCCCGTCGTGGCGCAGGGCGGCATGACGCTCGATGAAATCTACGAACTTTTCCCCAATCTCTACGAGCGCCGCGGCAGCCCGGGCACCAAACTATCAGGCGGCGAGCAGCAGATGTTGGCGATCGCCCGAATCCTGCGCACCGGCGTCAGGCTGCTCATTCTCGACGAACCGACGGAAGGGCTTGCCCCCGTTATCATCCAGCGTATCGGCGAGGTGCTGAAGACGTTGAAGGAGCGCGGCATGACGATCCTGCTCGTCGAGCAGAATTTCCGTTTCGCCAGCCGTATTGCCGATCGCTTCTATCTGATGGATCATGGGCAGATGGTGTCGGAATTCCCGGTCGGTGAACTGCCGCAGCGCATGGATACGCTGCACAAGGTCCTGGGAGTGTGACCAGATGACGATGATCTTCGGCATTCCCCTGCAGGCGCTTTTCGGCCAGCTGCTGATCGGCCTGATCAACGGCTCGTTCTACGCGCTGCTCAGCCTTGGCCTCGCCATCATCTTCGGCCTGCTCAGGGTGATCAACTTCGCCCATGGCGCGCAGTACATGCTCGGCGCCTTCGTCGCCTACCTGCTGCTCACCTATGCAGGCATCGGATACTGGCCGTCGTTGATCCTGGCGCCTGTCATTGTCGGCCTTGCCGGCGCTGTCATCGAGCGGCTGTTCCTGCGCCGGCTCTACGATCTCGATCCGCTCTACGGCCTGCTCTTCACCTTCGGCCTCGCTTTGGCAGTCGAGGGCACCTTCCGCTATCTCTACGGCTCTTCCGGCCAGCCCTATGCCACGCCGGCGGCCCTTGCCGGCGGGGCCAATCTCGGCTTCATGTTCCTGCCAATCTATCGCGGCTGGGTGGTGGTCGTCTCGCTCGTCGTCTGCCTCGGCACCTGGTTGCTGATCGAGAAGACCAAGCTCGGCGCTTATCTCCGCGCCGCCACTGAAAACGCCGTGCTGGTGCAAGTCTTCGGCGTCAACGTGCCGGTGCTCTTGACGCTCACTTACGCGCTCGGCGCCGGCCTTGCCGCCTTTGCCGGCGTGCTGGCGGCGCCGATCTACCAGGTCTCACCGCTGATGGGCTCGAACATGATCATCGTCGTCTTCGCCGTCGTCGTCGTCGGTGGCATGGGATCGATCATGGGCGCGATCATCACCGGTTATGTGCTCGGCATTGCCGAGGGCTTGACCAAGGTCTTTTATCCCGAGGCGTCCAATATCGTGATCTTCGTCATCATGGCGATCGTGCTTCTCATCAGGCCCGCGGGCCTCTTCGGACGGGATGCTTGACATGACTGACATCACCGAAACCATCCGAACGGAAAAAAGCCGGACCGCCCTTTCGGTGCAGGCGGGTTTCCTGCTTGCGGGACTGCTGCTCCTGCTGCTGGCGCCGTTCTTTTTCTATCCGATCTTCCTGATGAAGCTGCTCTGCTTCGCGCTCTTTGCCTGTGCCTTCAACCTGCTGCTCGGCTATACCGGCCTGCTGTCCTTCGGCCACGCCACTTTCTTCGGCGGTGCTGCCTATTTCACCGCCTATACGGTGAAGGAATGGGGCCTGCCGCCGGAACTCGGCATCCTGATCGGCGTGGCGGGTGCGGCGTTTCTCGGGCTCGTCATGGGCTTCTTCGCCATCCGCCGCCAGGGCATCTATTTCGCGATGATCACTCTGGCGCTGTCGCAGATGTTCTTCTTCTTCTGCCTGCAGGCGGAATTCACCGAAGGCGAGGACGGCATTCAGTCGGTGCCGCGCGGCCACCTCTTCGGCTTCATCGATCTGAACAGCTCGACCAACATGTATTATTTCGTGCTGGCCGTCTTTCTCGTCGGCATCCTGATCATCTGGCGCTTTATCAATTCGCCCTTCGGCATGATCCTGAAATCGATCCGCGAGAACGAACAACGGGCGATCTCGCTCGGTTATTCCGTAGCGCGCTACAAGCTCGGCGCCTTCGTCATGTCGGCGGCGCTTGCCGGGCTCGCGGGCGCGGTGAAATCGATCGTTTTCCAGTTCGCGACGCTGACCGACGTTGCCTGGCAGATGTCGGGCGAGGTGATCCTGATGACGCTGCTCGGCGGCATCGGCACGCTGATCGGCCCGCTCTTCGGCGCCGGGCTGGTGGTGGTGCTGGAAAATTACCTCGCAACCTCGGAATTCCCGGTGACGATCATCACCGGTATCGTCTTCATGGTCTGCGTGCTGATCTTCCGCCGCGGCATCATCGGCGAATTCTACGCCTCGCGGATAGGGCGGAAACTGGGCTTCGTCTATCGCCGCTGAACGGGCGGACCTCTCTCTCTCTCTCCCCGGAAAGAAGCCCTCTTTTCCGGGAAAAGAGACGGGCGGCGGCGCTGCGACTCTTCCTCTCCCCGTGCTGCGGGGAGAGGAAAGCGGCAAGCATTTGGAGTCTCGTGCGGGGCATGGATCGTTACGACTACATCATCATCGGGGCAGGCAGCGCCGGCTGCGTGCTCGCCAACCGGCTGTCTGCCGATGGCCGGAGCCGGGTGCTGCTGCTCGAAGCTGGCGGCAGCGACAACTACCATTGGATCCATATTCCGGTCGGTTATCTCTATTGCATCAACAATCCGCGTACCGACTGGTGCTTCACCACGGCGCCGGAAGCTGGGTTGAACGGCCGGGCGCTGAGTTATCCGCGCGGCAAGGTTCTCGGCGGCTGTTCGTCGATCAACGGCATGATCTACATGCGCGGCCAGGCGCGCGATTACGATCTCTGGCGGCAGATGGGCTGCACTGGCTGGGGCTGGGACGATGTTCTGCCCTTCTTCCGCAAGTCCGAAGACTTTTATCGCGGCGAAGACGAGATGCATGGTGCCGGCGGCGAATGGCGCATCGAGAAGGCGCGCGTTCGCTGGGCGGTGCTCGATGCCTTCCAGCAGGCGGCCAGGGAAGCCGGCATTCCGGAAACCGCGGATTTCAACCGCGGCAGCAACGAGGGCTCCGGCTATTTCGACGTTAACCAGCGTTCCGGCATTCGCTGGAACACCTCGAAAGCCTTTCTGCGCCCGGCGATGAGGCGCTCCAATCTGACCGTGCTCACCAAGGCGCAGGTCCGGCGGCTGCTGGTGGAGGAAGGCGCCGTTGCCGGCGTCGAGTTCCAGCATCGTGGCGTGGCAAAACGCGCCTATGCCGCCAAAGAAACCATCCTTTCAGCCGGTTCTATCGGCTCGCCGCATATCCTCGAACTGTCCGGGATCGGCAAGGGGGAGGTTCTCAGACAGGCGGGCGTCGAGGTCGTCACCGAAGTCAAGGGTGTCGGGGAGAACCTGCAAGACCATCTGCAACTGCGTCTGGCCTATAAGGTGACGGGGGTTCCGACGTTGAACGAGAAGGCGACGAAGCTGATCGGCAAGGCGGCGATCGGGCTCGAATATCTCGTCCGCCGCTCCGGACCGATGGCGATGGCGCCGAGCCAGCTCGGCATCTTCACCCGATCGGGTCCGGACCGGGAAACGCCCGACCTGCAATATCATGTGCAGCCGGTCTCGCTGGAGAAGTTCGGCGATCCCGTCCATCCTTTTCCGGCAATCACCGCGAGCGTCTGCAATCTGAGGCCGGAAAGCCGCGGTTCGGTCCACCTGTCCAGCCCGGATTTTGCCGCCCAGCCGACGATCAGCCCGAAATACCTCTCGACGCAGCGCGATCGTGACATAGCTGTTCGTTCAATACGGTTGACGCGCAGGATCGTCGCGCAGCCTTCGTTTGCCCGTTACAGGCCGGAGGAATTCAAGCCGGGGCCTGCCTATCAGACGGAGGCCGATCTGGAGCGGGCGGCGGGCGAGATCGGCACGACGATCTTCCATCCCGTCGGCACCTGCCGCATGGGCGCCGACAGGGACAGCGTCGTCGATCCCAGGCTGAGGCTTCGGGCGCTCGGCAAGCTGAGGATCGCCGACGCCTCGGTGATGCCGTCGATCACCTCGGGCAACACCAATTCGCCGACCATCATGATCGCCGAAAAGGCGGCAGCGATGATCCTCGAAGACAATCGATAGGAGAAGACCATGGCAAGGATCGCATTCATCGGCCTCGGCAACATGGGTGGGCCGATGGCGGCCAATCTGGTCAAATCAGGTCACGAGGTCCTCGGCTTCGATCTGGCGGCTTCGGTACTGAAGGCCGCCGAGGAGAGGGGCGTCAAGCCGGCAAGCCATGCCAGCCAGGCGGTCAAGGATGCGGAGATCATCATCACCATGCTGCCGCAAGGCAGACACGTGCTGACGGCCTGGACCGATATCCTGCAGTCCGCCGCGCAAGGCACGCTGGTCATCGATTGTTCGACCATCGATGTCGAAAGCAGCCGCAAAGCGCATGAGATGGCCAAGGCCGCAAGCTGCCTGTCGCTCGACGCTCCCGTCTCCGGCGGCACGGGCGGGGCGACCGCGGGCACGCTGACCTTCATGGCCGGCGGCTCGGAAGACGCCTTCGCCAAGGCAAAACCAATCCTCGAGGCCATGGGAAAGAAGATTGTCCATTGCGGCGAGGCCGGCGCCGGCCAGGCGGCGAAGATCTGCAACAACATGATATTAGGCATCTCGATGGTGGGCGTCTGCGAAGCCTTCGTGCTTGCCGAAAAGCTCGGCCTATCGCATCAGGCGCTGTTCGACGTCGCCTCGACCTCGTCGGGCCAGTGCTGGTCGATCAATACCTATTGCCCGGTGCCCGGACCGGTGCCGACCTCGCCGGCGAACAACGACTACAAGCCGGGTTTTGCCGCGGCACTGATGCTGAAGGATTTGAGGCTTTCACAGGAAGCGGCGCTGGCGAGCGGCGCCTCCACGCCACTTGGCGCGGAAGCAGCGCAGCTTTATGCGCTCTTCGACAAACTAGGACATGGCGGAAGGGACTTTTCCGCCATCATCGAGATGTTCCGCGAGAAGGCGTAAGCAGCACCGCAGCGCGCCGTGAACCGCTTAGCCATCATTGCTGAACCTCCTTTCGCGAAAGCAGCCAGATGAGATAGGGGCCGCCGATCAGCGCCGCGAAGAGGCCGACCGGCACCTGGTAGGGGTAGATGACGACGCGCGACAGCCAGTCCGCCGCCATCAGCACGCCGGCGCCGAAGAGAAGGCTCGCCGCCAGCTGGTGGCCCGGGGCGCGAAAGCCGGCAAGCCGGGCAAGATGCGGCGCAATGAGACCGGTGAGGCTGAGTGGTCCGACAAGGAAGGAGGCGATCGCCGTCATCAGCGCGGCGAGGACGGCAAGCGCCAGTCGGCTTGCCCCGACATGAAGGCCGATGGCACGGCTGGGCCCGGCGCCAAGCGGCAGGATCGTCAGCCAGCGGCTGAGGAAGGGCAAGGGTGCTGTCAGCACGACGAGCGAGACGATGGCCGTCCAGGCTTCGAAGGCGCCGGCGCGGTTGGTCGAGCCGGAAAGCCATGTCAGCAGGATATAGCCGCGCATATCGCCCTGGGCGAGCACCATCGTCACAATCGCCATGGCGAAGGCGCCGATGCCGACGCCGGCTAGCAGCATGCGTTCCGGCGAGAATTGGGCGCGGACTGATATGGCGATCATCGCAAGGAAGGCGGTCAGCGCGCCGAGCGCCATGGCAAGCAGCATGATGATGGCGGAGGGGAAGCCGAAGAGGAAGAGCGCCACGGTCAGGCCCGCACCGGCGCCGCTGCTGACGCCCAGCACTTCGGGGCTAGCGATCGGATTGCCGGTGACGCGTTGCATGATGAAGCCGGCTGCCGCCAGCATGGCTCCGGCCCCGGCTGCCACAACCGTTCGCGGCAGTCGGAAGGGCAGGAGATCGGTCAAGAGCGAGCCGGTCGCGATATGCCAGCCGTCCTCGGCAGGGCCGAGGGTGAGGACGACGGCAAAGATCAGGGCGAAGGAAGTAAAGAGCGCGCCAAGGGCCAGAAGCGGCTTGGTGAGCCTGTTCAGCGCTGCGGTCGACTGGGCGGCAATGGCGGAAACGGAGTGCACGCTGGGCAGCAGGCAGAGCAATAAGGGACCGCCGAGCAGGGCGGTCGCGGCTCCCGTCGGGGCAAGATCGGTAAAGCCGGGGCCGAGGATCTGGGTGAGGCAATCGGTTAGGAAGAGCAGGCCGGCCCCGGTCAGCGGCGCTGTCAGCATCAGTTTGCCTGTGCTGCGCGCGCCGGCAAATCTTGCGATCGCGGGGGCTGCTAGCCCGACGAAGCCGATCACCCCGACCTCTGCCGTCACCGAGGCGGCGAGCCAGACAGCGAGTGCGACGATCGCGAGGCGTGTCGAATGCAGGGCAAGGCCGAGGCTCCTGGCGCCGCTGTCGTCGAGCGCAAGGATGCGGAGCGGGCGCACCAGGAGAAGAGCGGCGGCAAAGCCGAGGGTAAGCCGGGGGCCGAGCGAGAGTACGCCGTTCCAATCCTGCTGACTGAGCGAACCGGCGCCCCAGATATGGATCGACATGGCATATTCGCCGCGCGACAGGATCAGCGTGACGCTGAGGGCCGAGGCGATCAGGCTGACGATCAGGCCGGAGAGTGCCACGGTCAGCGGATCGAGCCCGCGCCGCCAGCTCAAAACCAGCACGATGGCGACAGCCGCGAGACCGCCGCCGAAGGCGGCCATCTCACGCGAAAATCCGATGAGCAGGGGCGAGAAGCCCATGGCCGCAGTCATTGCCAGTTCCGCCCCGGAGGCAATCCCGAGCGTGGAAGCATCGGCGATCGGATTGCGCAGGACACGTTGCAGCAATGTGCCGGAAAGGCCGAGTGCCGCGCCCGCGATCAATGCCAGCATGGCGCGGGGCATGATGCTGTTCCAGAGCAGCACACCGTTCAGCATGGCTGCGTCGGCATCGCCCTGCGGAACCTCAGGACGCTTTACGATGAGGAGTGCGAAGGCCGCAATGCAAAGTACGGGCAGTAATATCGCGAAGGCGGGCGTGCCCGCGTTTCCTGCGAGCTTGGCGCGGCTAACCATTCCATGCATGCGTAAGCCCCTCCGCCAGAAGATCGGCAAAGCGCCCCGCGGCCGGCAGTGCGCCATAGGGATTGATCGAGCCGAGCATCAGCACGCGCTTCTCGCGCACGGCCGGCAGCGCATTCCAGAAGTTGCTGGTCGCGAGCGTGGCGAGCGCATCGGCCGGCTGTGGCGGGATCATCACGATCCAGGCGTCGGGCATCGATGCCAATATCTCGATGCCGACGGGAGCGGCGGCCGAGTAGCTGGTCTGAGCCTGCCAGGCATTGGTGAGGCCGACGTGTTTCAGCACCTCGCCGAACATGCTGTCGGAGCCGAAGACGCGGAAATGCCTGGCATCGCCGAGATTGATCGGGATCACCGGGCGCCCGTCGCCGGCGGCAAGGAGAGCCCGGTAGCGGTCGAGCCTGGCTCCAAGCTCTTCAGTCAACTGTCTCGCTGCGGCAAGCTGCAGGCGCTCGCCGATTGCAAGTGTGGCCTGTTCGGCGAGCGCGAAGGGGCTTTCGCCGGGTTTGTAGATCGCATGGCTTTCCACAGGCGCGACCCCACGTATGCGTTCGTCTGCCCAGGCATAGAAGTTCGAGTTGAAGATCAGGTCCGGGCGTGCAAACCGCAGCACCTCGAAATTCGGCGTGCCGCGCAGACCGAGATCGGCGGTCGTGGCCGGCACGTCAGGCGTGATCGCCACCTCGCGGAATTGGCGCAGTTCCGTTGCCGCAACGACATTCGCCCCGATCGCCAGCAGGGTTTCGAGCAGCGCCCAATCGAGCGTCGCGACGCGCACGCTCTCCGCCGCCCGCGAATACGCGGGGACGGAGAGCGAGGCCGCCGCACCGGCCAGAAACTGTCTGCGGGAGAAATACGCCATTGCCTACAACAGATAGCTGACCGGCTCGTTTCGAACCGGATGCGGGAAGACGCCCATGCCGACGCCGAAGATCGACTGCAGCGTGTCGGCCTGCATGATCTCGGAGGGCGTGCCCTCGGCAGTGATCCGGCCGCGGTTGAGCGCGATGATCGCGTCGCAATAGCGCGCGGCGAGGTTGATATCGTGCAACACGATGATGACGGTCAGCCCGCGTTCATGGCTGAGTTCCTTGACCAGCGAGAGAACGCTGGCCTGATGGGCGAGGTCGAGAGCCGACGTCGGCTCGTCGAGCAGCAGGCAGCGGGCGTCCTGGGCGAGCATCATGGCGATCCAGGCGCGCTGGCGTTCGCCGCCGGACATGCTGGCGACGAGACGATCGGCAAATTCCTCGAGCTCGGTGCGGACGATCGCCTCCTCGACCATGTTGCGATCCGTTGAGGTGAAGCGGCCAAGCGTGCCATGCCAGGGAAAACGGCCGAGCGCCACAAGTTCCCGCACGGTCATCCCGTCGGTCGCCGGCGTGAATTGCGGCATGTAGGCGACGTGCCGGGCAAAGGCCCGGCTGCCCCAGTCACCCGCCGGCTTGCCGTCGAAGGAGATGGCGCCGGATTTCGGCGCGACCTGGCGGGCGATGATCTTCAAAAGAGTGCTCTTGCCGGACCCGTTCGGCCCCACCAGTCCGTAAATGCGGCCGCGCTCAAGCGTCAGGTCGATGTCGGACAGGATGGATTTCGGCCCGATGGCATAATCTATCGCCGACAGGGCAAGGAAAGGCGAAGGCATAGTCTGCTCCAGTTCGGCGCCGCAACGGGTTCGGGAGGGCAGGCCCTCCCTTTCCCCACAGGTTCCTGCAAAACTAAACTCAGATTGTCAACTTACCACTTTCTGCTGAGCTTGAAGGTGACGGTGCGGGCATCGCCGTAACCGCAGACGGTCAGCCCGCCGCAACCCTTGACATATTCCTTGTCGAAGAGGTTCGCGACATTGAGCGAGGCCCCCCAATTTTCCTTCTCGTAGCGGATCGCAGCGTCGAAGATGGTTGCGGCCGGCACCTTCTCGGTATTGGCCTCATCGGCCCAGGACCAGCCCTGATGGCGGACGCCGGCGCCAAAGCTCATGCCCTCGAAAGCCCCTGTCGTCAGCGTGTAGTCGATCCAGAGAGAGGCGGTCACCTTCGGGACGATATAGGGTGAATTGCCGACCAGCGCCGGATTGGCGTCGTTCTCCATCACCTCCATGTCGGTATAGGCGAGCGATGCGAGAACCTTCCAGTTCTCGTTGATATTGACCTTGCCTTCGAGTTCGGCGCCGCGCGAAACCACCTCGCCGAGCTGGCTCTGGGCGAAGGTCAGCGGATTGGTCACCGTGTTGTTGCGCTTGGTGATGTGGAAGACCGAGGCGGTCAGCGAGCCGTCGATGAAGGCCGGCTCATACTTGATGCCGCCTTCGAACTGCTCGCCCTCTTCCGGCTTCAACGCGCCGGAAACACCGGTGCCGACGAGCGGGTTGAAGAAAGTCGCAGCACTCACATAGGGCGTCAGGCCGTTGTCGAATTCGTAGGCAAGGCCGATACGGCCGCTGAGCGCGCTGTCGTTGGTGCTGTAGGTCGTGCCGATTACGGCGTCCTGGTCGATATCGACATAGTCGTAGCGGCCGTTGAGCGTCAGCAGCCAGCCATCGCCGAAATGGATCCGATCCTGGGTGTAGACACCGATCTGGTTCTTGGTCACGACGCCGTCCGCATAGACGAAATTGGCGCCCTGTGTCGTGCCATAGATGGGATCAGTCGCGCTGATCGAATTGGAGCCGCAGCAGGCCTGCCAATTTTCCAGGCGGTAATAGGTGTAGTCGAGCCCGACGAGAAGATTATGCGTGGCGCCGCCGATTTCGGTCTCGCCTTCGAGCCGGTTGTCGATCGAGAAGCTATCGACCCCCGAGCGGCCTTCGAAGCCGATGCGCGCCAGCTGGTAGTCCGGACCCGTCGGCACGCCGCCGACCCAGCCGTTCAGGTAGGGGCCGATCTCATGCTTATCGAGATGGCCGTAGCGCGCATTCTGTGAGAACCTGATGCCATTGTCGAATTCATGCTCGAATTCGTAACCGATCATCTTCTGCACATAGCTGCCATTGTCGATGTCGGGCTCGCCATAGAAGGCGTCGCGGTCGATCTTGCCGAAAGGCGCATCCTCGACGGTGCCGACATAGGGGAAGAAGCCGTTGCCGGTATGCACCTGGTCGAGCCCGGCGAGGTAACCCCAGACCGTGAGGCTCGTGCTGTCATCCGGCGAAATGGTGAGCTGCGGCATGATGAAGCCGCGCAGATCCTCGGAAAAATCCGAATAATTGTCGCCGCCGGCAACCTTGCCGGTGATGCGATAGCTCATCGTTCCACTGGAGCCGACCTTGTCGGAGACATCGAAGCCGGTGAAGGCGTTGCCGTTGCTGTTGATGCCGATCTCGGTATAGAAGAGCGGTTCGTCGAGCGGGCGCTTACGGACGAGATTGACGATGCCGCCGGGGTTTGCTCCGCCGTAAAGCACGGAGGCCGGGCCCTTCAGCACCTCGACGCGCTCCAGCATGAAGGGATCGAGCTGGAAGCCGCCGAAGCCGTAGCTGAAAAGCGTTAGATTGTCGAAGAAGACGCCGGTCTGGCCGGCATCGAAGCCGCGAATGTAGAACCAATCCGTATCGCCGTCGCCGCCAAAGGGCTGCGACGTGACGCCAGGCGTATAAAGCAGCACCTCGTCGATCTTGTTGGTGATGCCGCGATCGTCCATTTCTTCCGTGCCGATGACGGAGACGGATTGCGGAATTTGGTTGAGCGGGGTGTCGCTCTTCGAGCCGGCGGAGGAGTTCTTGGCGACATAGCCTTTGACCGGACTGGTGGCGGTATCGCCGCCGCCCTGGATGACGATCGGCGCGAGCTCAGTCGAATTCGCTTCCTGTGCCGCGGCGGAGCCCGCCATCAGACCGGCGACCGCGGCGCCTGCCAAAAGAATTACCTCGAAATTGAGACCCCTGGTCTGCCCGCGCATATTTCCTATACCCCACTCGTGCCGCGCGATGCCTAGCGTGCGGCGAAGCCCTGAATAAGATGAGTGATTAACTCAGTTTTACCGGGGTGGATTGTCGCGATCGGGGAAAATTGAACGTTTTTGGGCAATTCTCCGCGTTGCAAACAAATGCCCGCCAAGCGTTGCAATCAGGCAACTTGTGCCTTCTTCCAGCTCGCCGGCGTGATGCCGACATGCTTGCGGAAGACGCGGGTAAAATGCGCCTGATCGGCAAAGCCGGTTTCGGCGGCGATTGCGGTCAACGCATTTTCGCTTTCGACAAGCAGCCGCTTGGCCCTGTCGAGCCGGGCATTGGTCTGCCATTGATGCGGAGCGATGCCGGTCGAGGCCTTGAAGGCATGGCTGAAATGCGATTGAGACAGGCCGGTGAGGCCGGCGAGTTCCTCGAGGCGGATATTGCGCAGGCAATTTTCCTCGATGAATTCGGTCGCGCGCCGAAGCTGCCAGGAGGCCAACCTGCTGCGTTTGCGCGGCATCGCCTTGGCAATCTTCAGGACATCGATGATCATGGCCAATGCCAGGCCGTCGCCATAGAGATCGTGCAGCGGCTCCGGATTGAGGCATTCGGCGGCGACGAGCTGTGCCAGCGACAGCACCCGCTCATCGGAAAACAGAAGCTGAGGGCTTTCGAGACGGCGCGGATCGATATCCTCCATTAGCCTGCGGCTGATGGTGTCGGCATCGAAATGGAGGTCGAGATGGCGCACCGAATGCACGTCGGTCAGATCGGCCCAGACTTCCATGCCGGCCGGTACATAGGAGATCGGCCGTTTTTCCGTATCCTGAATGGCACCCTGCGCCTTTGGCGAGAGCTTGACACGCGAATTGCCCGGTCCGCGCTTGTCGAGCATGATGAACAGCCGCGGGTCGCGCGAGACATAATAGCCGCCGGCATAGGAGGCGCACTCCACGTCCCAGACATCGGCGACGATACCGTTCCACAGGCGGCGATGCACGCCGCCGATGACGGAGAAGCCCTGGATCTTGTTCTGCATCCGCGGTTGAAACGTCATTTCTACTTCCGCCCCCGGCCATGCGCCGGAAGCAAACCTTCAATTTGTACTCAAGTTTATTACCGCAGGCGCAACCGGATGGCAATTACCAAATCCGGCACCAAACCGGGGAAAAACCAGGGTCAAATCAAGCCTTCGACACAGAGAAGCTGAGCCTGATGTCGCCGAGCAGGATGTCGATCTCGCCGGGTTCGGTCAGTTCGATCGCACCGCTCAACGTGCCTGTCGTGATCAGCGCACCAGCCTTCAGCGATGTCTCGGGGCGCAAGCCGTCATTGGCATAATCGACGAGCCAGGTGAGAACATCGCCCTTCGGATGCTGGGCCGGACCGTCATAGATCGTGCGGCCGGCATGGGTGACCTTGAGCGGCGTGCCAGCGGCGGTATCGACAACGCTTTTTTCGACCTCCGGGCCGAGCACATAGCCGCTATTGCCGAGGCGGTCGGCGACGAACAGCAGAAACGAAACGCTGCCGCTTTCCTTCACGGCGCTGACCAGCAGCTCGGCGCCGAGATAGACAGCGGAAATTGCCTCGACCACCTCGGCGCGGCTGTAGGGAATCCCCGAGCGGACCGGCAGGTCGCCGCCGAGACGGACGGCGATCTCGGTCTCGAATTTCAGGCCCGGATACCAGGGAATGTCAGCGCCCGAGACGGCTTTGGCATAGGGATACAACGGAGCGGTGACCGCCTGGCCCTGCGGAGAGACCGTGACTTTCCAGGCATTGCTCGAAATATGGTCTGCAGCAGTGAGCAAATTCTGCGCCTCCATCGCCTGATGGAGATCGGCTGGCAGCGCGAAAGTGTCCGTTGCCTCCTGCCGGCCGGCCTGTCGCAGGCTGTGAAGCCTGGCTGCAAGGGTGCGCGGATCGAATCTCTCTGTCATGCTATCTCCTCGACCTGATTTTCGAGGTGCCACACTAACGAGAAGGCAGGGACGAACAAGGCCGCTTTTGGAAAGACTCCTATTTCATCGCCGCGTGCCAGCGGGTGCGATAGGCGGTCAGTCCGGAGATGGCAGTCGGCGGAACATGCGTTTCGGCACCCGATACCGGCCGGATGCCGGTGAGAAGGGCGGCACCCTGGCTGGTGCCGGTCGAGCCGGGAAGGGCCATGACCTCGCGGCCAGTCAAGGCGGCGAGCAGCTTGAGATAGGTCCCATTCAGCGCAAAAGGCCCTTCGACGATCACGGGGCCCTTGGCGCCGATCAGTCCGAGGCAGGCATCGGTCATCAAGGCGAGATAGAGACAGGCAGCGGCAGAGCGCTCCTCGCGGCTTGCCTCTTCGGCGCCGATCCAACGACTTGCCTTTCCCGGAAAAGGTCCTGAACCGGGGGCGATATTCGGCAGCAGCATCATGCCCTTTCCGATTACCGGGCCGATTGCCGCCTGAGCGGCTTTTTCGTCGACAGGGCCAATCTCGGCCGACAGGATCTCGAATTCCCGTCCCCCCATGAAACGCGAGGAGGGGACGGCGCGGCCATAGGCATCGACATTGGCGAGCGCATCGCGTTTCGGATCGAGTTGATCGAGATCGCCGCCGACGCCGAAATTGATGACCCATGTGCCGGTGGAGACGACGGCGAAGGGTGCTGCCCGATGAACCAGATGCGGCAGCAGCGAGGCGTTGGAATCGTGAATGCCGCAATAGACTGGCACGGGGGACGTGAGGCCGAGCTCCGCGGCGATGTCGGGCAGGACCGGGCCGAGTGCTTCGAAGGCGGAGCGGATCGGCGCCATGAGGTCGCGGATGGCGAGCCTGTCGACGAGCGAGGAATAACTACCGGCCCTCGGGTTCCAGAGGTCGGTATGGCAGCCGAGCGAAGTCAGCTCATTGGCGGCAACACCGGTCAGCCGCGCCGTCCAATATTGCGCATAGGTGAGGATGGTCGCCACCTCGGCGAATTCCTCGGGAAAGGCGGTCTTCTGGTAGTGCAGCTGCGCGCCGACATTGAGACCCATGGCAAGGCGCGGCGAGAAGGTTTCGTCGAAGGAGGGGCGCAGCCGCGCATAGGCGTCGCGGATTTCCTGCGGATATTCGTGTTCATAGTCGATGACAGGCATGGCAAGCGTGCCGTCCCGGGCAAGGAGTGCTGCGGAGGCGCCATGGGTGGTGATCGAAATGGCGTCGAAGCCGGGCTCGCGCGCAAGGCTCTTCAGCGCATCGAGCGCAAAGGACCAGAGAGCCTCTACGTCGTAATGCGGATAGAGGCCGGTTTTGATCGCGATATTCGGCCGTTTCAACATAGCGATCTCGGCGCCGGTCTCGCTGTCGAGCACGACGACCTTGGCATTGGTCTTGCCGATGTCGAGGACGGCGATGCGGCGATAGGAGGTGGCGTTCATGGCATATGGAAGACGGTGACCAGGTCGCTCTGGACCGGTGAATTATCGGGATTGGTCGCCATGATATCGGCCATGTGCGCCCACCACTTTTTCACGACCGGATGGTCCGGCAGGCTCGCCATCGTGTGGTCGGCCGGCCGCGTCAACACGCCGAACAGCGTGTTGGTCTCGCGGTCGAGATGGATGGAATAGTCGCTGGCGCCTGACTTGTGCAGGAGATCGACCAATTCCGGCCAGATCTCGTCATGCCGCCGGCGGTATTCGGCTTCCATGCCGGGATTGAGCTGCATTTTGAAGGCGTGTTTTTCTAAAGTCATCGGGAGCTCATGACCTTGATGCGGCGGGCGATGATCGGGATGGCGATGGTGATGATGAGAAGCAGGCCGATGAAGATCGACATAACGATGCCGGGCACGTTCAGCAGGCCGAGGCCGAAGGTGACGAGGCCCATGACGAAGGCGGCGATGACGACGCCGACGATCGTGCCGGAACCGCCGAGGATCGAGATGCCGCCGAGCACGACCATGGTGACGACCTCGAGTTCCCAGCCCTGGGCGATCGACGGCCGGGTCGAGCCGAGGCGTGAGGTCAGGCAGACGGCGGCAACGCCGCTCATGACGCCGGTCAGCAGGAAGAGGATGAATTTGACGCGTTCGACCGGAATGCCGGAGAAGCGGGCGGCGAAGTCGTTGTTGCCGATCGCATAGACCTGTCGGCCGAAATTCGTCGCATGCAGCAGGATGGCAAAAAGGATCGCCAGCACGATGAAGAGCACGAATTCGAAAGAGAACACCCAGACGACATAACCTTGGCCGAAATAGGCGAAATCCGTAGGGTATTTTCCATAGGCCTGGTCGCCGAGCACGATATAGGAAATGCCGCGGAAAAGGCTCATCGTGCCGATCGTGACGACGATCGACGGCAGTTTCAGCACCGAGACCAGCACTCCGTTGAAGATGCCGCAGGCAAGGCCGGTGCCGATGCCGATCGCCACCAGGCCCGGAGTGCCGATGCCGACCTGCGCTGCCGCGCCCATCGCCGTCGAGGCGAGCGCGATGATCGCAGCGACCGAGAGGTCGATCTCGCCCGATATGACGAGCAGCGCCATGGCGAAGGCGATCATCGCCTTTTCGGTGAAGTTGAAGGTGGCGTCCGAGAGGTTCCAGGCATCGAGGAAATAGGGCGAAGCCAGCGAATTGGAGATGAAGATCAGGACGGCGACGGCAAAGAGCAGCACTTCCCAGCTCGCGACGACACGGCGAAAAGGTGTGCCGAGGCGGTCGGGGATGACCCGCTTTTGGTGTGTGGACACGGTGCTCATGCTGCGGCCTCCGTTCTGATCTCGGCTGCGGCGCGGTCGCGCAGGATGATGCGGCCGCGGTTGCGCTCACGCCTGGCGTTGAAGGCGACGGCGAGAATGATGACGGTTCCGGAGATCGCCATCTGCGTGAAGGGTGAAATGCCGATCACCGGCAGCGCATTCTTGATGACGCCGAGGAAGAGCGCGCCGAGCACGGTGCCGGCGACCGAGCCGACGCCGCCGGCAATCGAAATGCCGCCGATGACGCAGGCCGCAACGCTGTCGAGCTCGAAGCCATTGGCGATATCGACATAGGCAACGGCATAACGCGATACCCAGAGATAGCTCGCAAGCCCGGCAAGTGCGCCGGACAGAACGAAGGCCAAAAATTTCGTCCAGCCCGTATCGATGCCTGCATAGACGGCCGCGGTCGGATTGCCGCCGGTGGCATAGGCCGAGCGGCCGAACTGGGTGTATCGGAGCAGGATATACATCAGAACCACGATGACGATGCCCACCCAGCCGAGAACCGGCAGGCCGAGGATCGGCGTGCGCGGCACCGACAGGAAGACCGGCGTCATCTGGTGAGCGTTGACCCACGCTCCGCCCGACAGCACGAAGGCCATGCCGCGATAGATGGTGAGCGTGCCGAGTGTCACGACGATCGGCGGGATTTCGAGCGCCCAGACGAGAAAGCCGTTGATGGCGCCGAGGCAGGCGCCGATGACGATCGCGGCAAGGATCAGCACGACGAGCGGCAGGTCGGGATAGGCGGCATTCATCATCGCGATCGCCATGCCGGTGAAGGCGAGGTTGGCGGCGACCGACAGGTCGATCGATTTCGTCAGGATGACCGTCATCTGCGCCAGCGCCAGGATGATCAGGATGGAGGTATCGTTGAAAATGCCGGCGAGATTCTCCGGCGTTGCGAAATCGGCAGCGCGCGTCGAAAAGATCGCGATCATCACCACGATGATGAGGAACAGCAGGGTTTCGCGTTTTCTGATCAGTCTTGCCATGCTCTTACCTTATGCATTGCCGGTGGCGGCGCGCACCAGCGCTTCCGGCGACAACTCGGCGCGGTCGAAAATTCCGGCGGAAAGACCTTCCTTCATCACCAGGACGCGGTCCGACATGCCGATGATTTCGGGCAGTTCGGACGAGACCATGATGATCGACAGGCCCTCGGCGGCGAGTTCGCTGATGAAGCCGTGCACGGCCGCCTTCGAGCCGATGTCGATGCCCTTGGTCAGTTCATCGAGGATGATGACCTTCGGCGCCGTCGCCAGCCATTTGCCGATGACGACCTTCTGCTGGTTGCCGCCCGACAGCGTCCCGACGGGCACGGAAAGAGCAGCGGCGCGCAGGTCCAGCCGTTCGGCATATTTGCGGGCGAGCGCGAATTCTTCTGCCGCCCTGAGGAAGCCACGGCGCGAGGTGCGGGTAAGCGAAGGCAGCGTCATGTTCTGGAAAATCGGCATCGGCAGCGCCAGCCCGTGGCGGCCGCGTTCCTCCGGTACATAGACGATGCCGGCGCGGATCGCATCCTGCGGCGAATGGATGGTGATCTCGCGGCCTTCGAGCATCATGGTGCCGGAGAGCGGCCTGGTGATGCCGAAGAGCGATTGGGACAGTTCCGAACGCCCGGCGCCGATCAGGCCGTAAATGCCGAGAATCTCGCCCTGGCGAAGCGTGAAGGAGATGTCGCGGAATTCGGTGCGATGGCTGTAATTGCGGATCTCGAGAACCGGGCCGCCGATGGCGACGTCGACCTTCGGAAAAGCGTTCTCGACGTCGCGGCCGACCATCATGCGGACGATCTCGTCCTGCGGCGTTTCCTTGAGCCGGCCCTGGCCGACGGCGCGGCCGTCGCGAAAGACGACGAAATCGTCGGCGATCTCGTACACTTCGTCGAACTTGTGGCTGATGAAGAGGATTGCCTTGCCCTTTTCCTTCAGGCCCCGCACGATGCGGAAGAGATCGTCGATCTCCTTGCGGGAAAGGGCTGCCGTCGGTTCGTCCATGATGACGATGCGGGCCTCGATCGACAGCGCGCGCGCAATCGCCACCAGATGGCGCTGCGCGATCGAGAGATCCTTCAGCCGGATCGTCGGATCGATATTGCTTTCAAGCGCGGTCAGCAGCGCCTTCGCACGGCTGTTCATCGCCTGCCAGTCGATGGTGCGCAAGCGCGTGCGCGGCGCGTGGCCGAGGAAAATGTTTTCGGCAACCGTCAACTCGTCGAACAGCACGGTTTCCTGATGGATGGCGGTGACGCCGGCATCGATCGCGGCCTGGGCGCTGGCAAAGGTCACCGGCTGGCCATCGACGAGGATCTCGCCTTCGTTCGGCCTGTAGATGCCGGTCAGGATCTTGACGAGCGTCGATTTGCCTGCGCCGTTTTCGCCGATCAGCGCGGTGACCGTGCCGGGATGCAGCGCGATGCTGACATTGTCGAGCGCCTTCACGCCCGGGAAGATCTGTGAGATGCCGCGCATTTCCAGAATGGCGGGCGCATCACCGGTTTTGCTGTCCGTGGCGGTTTGTTGAAAGGCAGCGTTCATCAAGCTTCTACCAGTGTCGAATGAGAATCCCGGCGGCCATCAGGCCGCCGGCTTTTATGCGTCGGCTCCGGATCAGAAGACCTTGGAGAACTGGTCGATATTCGAAGCATTGTAGACGAAGGGATCGGCCATGGCGGCTTCACCATTGTCGCCGACCTTGATCTTGCCCATGCGGCCGACTTCTATCTCGCTGCCCGGCTTGCCGTCGGTCTCGCCCTTGACGAGGCGATAGGCGATCTGCGTTGCGGAGTAGCCGAGATCGATCGGGTTCCAGATGGCGAATTCCTTCGTCGCGCCCGACTTGATCGCGCCGGCCATTTCGGACGGCAGGCCGAGACCGGTGACGTAGACCTTGCCGACAAGACCCTTGTCTTCGACGACCTTGGACGCGGCGAGAACGCCGACCGTCGTCGGAGCGACGATGACCTTGATGTTCGGGTTCGCCTTCAAGAGGCCTTCGGCTTCACGATAGGACTTGTCCGAGAGGTCGTCGCCATAGACAGTGGTGACGAGGTTGAGGCCCGGGAAATCCTTGAGCTGCTTCTTCATCTGGTCGATCCAGATGTTCTGGTTGGTCGAGGTGGTCGTTGCCGACAGGATGGCGAAGTCACCCTTGCCGCCGTCGAGATGGTCCTTGACGAGCGTCAGGCACATCTTGCCGATCAGCTCGTTGGACGACGGGTTGAGCTGCAGGATACGGCCTTCAGGTGCGACGCCGGAATCCCAGGAGATGACCTTGATGCCGCGCTGTGCAGCCTTCTTCAGCGCCGGAACGAGCGCGTCGGGATCGTTGGCCGAAACGGCGATGGCGCTGACGCCCTGGGCGATCAGCGAGTTGATGACTTCGATCTGACCTTCGGCCGTCGTCGTCGTCGGACCGGTATAGATGACCTCGACGCCGCCGAGTTCCTTGGCGGCTTCCTGCGCGCCTTTGTTGGCGGCATCGAAGAAGCCGTTGCCAAGCGACTTGACGACGAGGCCGATCTTGATGTCGGCAGCACTTGCCGTGCCGGCCATCATCGCGACGGCAAATGCCACGCCGATTGCGAGTTTCTTTGCGAGTTTCATGCTTTCATCCTCCCACTTTGATTGACACTCTTCACACCTCCCCGGCGCCTTATGCGACCGACGAGGAATCCTCCTTGATTGCCTGGGCGGCCGGGCTCGCGACAATGAGCCTGATGCCGGCATTCTCGATCATCCTGACGGCTTCCTCTGGAATGCCGTCATCGGTGATGATCGTAGACACACGCTCGAGCGGGCACAGAATGAGGCTCGACCGGCGATGGAACTTGCTGGAATCGGCCATGACGACCAATTCGTCGGCCTGATGCATCAGCTTCTGTTCGCTTTGAATAATCAGCGCGTCGGCTTCCATGATGCCGAGCGGGCCGATGCCCTGCGCGCCGATGAAGAAGCGGCGGGCGTAGAAATTGCGGATCGCGTCATTGTCGAAGGGGGAGAGGATCAGGCTCTGCTCGCGATAGATCGCGCCGCCCGGCACCGTTACCGTGTTCTTCGAATGCTTGACCAGATGTTCGGCGATGGCGAAAGAATTGGTCATTACCTGCAGGCGGTGCGCCGCCATGAAATGCACCATCTGGAAGGTGGTCGTACCGCCATTGATGATGATCGCGTCGCCCGGATCGCAAAGCTCGACTGCCTGGCGTGCGATTGCGCGCTTCTTGTCGATATTGACCGATTCCGAAACGCGGAAGGGGCGCCCGGCGAGATTGCCGAGCTGCGGTGGATGCACGGCCTCGGCGCCGCCGCGCACACGGCGGATCTTGCCCTGAACATGAAGAGCCGCGATGTCGCGCCGGATCGTCGCCTCGGAAGCCTCGGTCAGTTCGGAAATATCCTGAACCGTCACGACGGACTTTTCCTGAACGGCGCTCAGAATAATGCGATGGCGTTCGCGTTCGTGCATGGGGTCCTCCTTCAATCGTTTATTTCGCACATATGACAATGTGTCAATCAAAAACGATCAAAAATTTTCATATTGCGCTGCACAATAATCGAATTTGATCGTTTTCGATTGACAACCGCGGTTTTGATGAGCGATACCGTCTGCGAAAAGGGGCGCGAACTTTGCGCTCCGATGATGATTTCATATGGGAGGATGACATGGCGGCGAACGTCCGGCTTCTGGAAAACCGGTGGGATGATGCTTACGCGGCGGGCCTCGATGAGCCTGGCAAGCTGCTCTATCGTTCCAACCTGCTCGGCGCCGACAAGCGCATCACCAACTATGGCGGCGGCAACACCTCGGCGAAGGTGATGGAAACCGATCCGCTGGCCGGCGGCAAGGTGAAGGTGCTTTGGGTCAAGGGTTCGGGCGGCGACGTCGGCACGATTAAGCTCGACGGTTTCGCGACGCTCTACCAGGACAAGCTGGAATCGCTGAAGAGCATCTACAAGGGTGTCGAGGACGAGGACCGCATGGTCGGCTTCCTGCCGCACTGCACCTTCAACCTGAACGCCCGTGCCGCCTCGATCGACACGCCGCTGCACGGTTTCGTGCCTTTCACTCATGTCGACCACATGCATCCCGATGCGATCATCGCGATCGCCGCGTCGAAGAATTCGAAGGAATTGACGCAGCAGATCTTCGGCGATGCGATCGGCTGGCTGCCCTGGCGCCGTCCGGGCTTCCAGCTCGGCCTCGATCTCGGCGCATTTGTTGCCGCAAACCCGAATGCCAAGGGTGTCGTGCTCGAGAGCCACGGCCTCTTCACCTGGGCGAACGATGCCAAAGCCTGCTACGAGCTGACGCTCGATATCATCAACAAGGCGATCGTCTGGTTTGCCGAAAAGACCGAAGGCAAGACGATTTTCGGTGGCGCGCTGGCACAAAGCCTGCCGGTCGCCGAACGCCGCGCCATCGCCGCCCGGCTGATGCCGGAGATCCGCGGCCGCATCGGCAAGCAGGAGCGCAAGCTTGGTCATTTCGACGATCAGGACGCCGTGCTCGAATTCGTCAACTCCAGCGATCTGCGCCCGCTCGGCGCGCTCGGCACCAGCTGCCCTGACCATTTCCTGCGCACAAAGATCCGTCCGCTGATCGTCGATTTCGACCCGGCCAAGCCGGATGTCGACGCGATCGTTTCCGGTCTCGACAAGGCGCTGGAAGACTATCGCGCCGATTACGCCCGCTATTACAACGACTGCAAGCATGGCAATTCGCCCGCCATGCGCGACGCCAATCCCGTCATCTTTCTGGTGCCCGGCGTCGGCATGCTGTCCTTTGCCCGCGACAAGGCGACGGCCCGCATTGCCAGCGAATTCTACGTCAACGCCATCAACGTCATGCGCGGCGCCTCGACGGTCTCCGAATATCAGGGCCTGCCCGAGCAGGAAGCCTTCGATATCGAATATTGGCTGCTTGAAGAGGCCAAGCTGCAGCGCATGCCGAAGCCAAAGAGCCTTGCCGGCCGCGTTGCCTTTGTCACCGGCGGCGCCGGCGGCATCGGCCGGGCGACGGCCGCACGCCTCGTCGGCGAAGGCGCCTGCGTGGTGCTTGCCGATATCGACCAGGCAGCGCTCGAAGGCACCGAAGCCGATTTCGTCAAGAAGTTCGGCGCTGACGCCGTGCGCAGCGTCCGGCTCGACGTCACCAAGGAAGATGCGGTGATCGCCTCCTTCGCGGAAGCCTGCGTCGAATTCGGCGGCATCGATATCCTCGTCTCCAATGCCGGCATTGCCTCCTCCGCGCCGATCGAACTGACCGAGCTTGCGACGTGGAACCGCAATATCGATATTCTCGCGACCGGTTATTTCCTCGTCTCGCGCGAAGCCTTCCGCCTGTTCCGCCGTCAGGCGCTCGGCGGCAACGTCATCTTCGTCGCTTCGAAAAACGGTCTAGCCGCTTCGCCGAATGCATCTGCCTATTGCACCGCAAAGGCTGCCGAAATCCATCTCGCCCGCTGCCTGGCGCTGGAGGGCGCGGATGCCGGCATCCGCGTCAACACCGTCAATCCGGATGCCGTCCTGCGCGGCTCGAAGATCTGGAGCGGCGAATGGCGCGAGCAGCGCGCCGCCTCGTCCAAGATCGAGGTGGACGATCTCGAGGAACATTACCGCAAGCGTTCGATGCTGAAACTCAACGTGTTTCCGGAAGATATCGCCGAGGCGATCTATTTCCTCGCATCGGACCTTTCGGCAAAATCGACCGGCAACATCATCAACGTCGATGCCGGCAACGTGCAGAGTTTTACGCGCTAGAGAAATTCCAGCAACAGTGTGCAGCGGTTTGCGTCCGGAACGCGTAAAGCAAACGGATAGAGCTATTTCCGGAGGATCACCCATATTGCGTGGACGATCCCCGGCAGATAGCCGCAGAGTGTCAGCAATATATTGAGCCAGAAATGCAGGCCGATCCCGACCTGCAAGAATACGCCAAGGGGCGGCAGGATGATCGCAAGAAGAATGCGGAGAACGTCCATCGTAGCTCCTTCGTTTGAAGACATGTAAGCGTTTGAACGCGAACCGTGCCCTATGGTTCGCGACCAGGGAGGAATAGATGACAGATTCCAGGATTGCGCCAGATCTGGTCGCGACTGAAAACGACAAGCGGGCAACCGCGCTGAAAGCCGATTACGAGGCACTGGGCGCGACGCTTGCCCGTCGCGGCGTCGATATCGAGGCGATCACCCGCCAGGTTGCGGAATTCTTCGTTGCCGTTCCCTCCTGGGGTGTCGGCACCGGCGGCACGCGATTTGCCCGTTTCCCCGGCACCGGCGAGCCGCGCGGCATCTTCGACAAGCTCGACGATTGCGCCGTCATCAACCAGCTGACGCAGGCGACCCCGAACGTCTCGCTGCATATTCCCTGGGACAAGGCGGATGCTAGCGAATTGAAGGCCAAGGGTAACGCGCTCGGCCTCGGCTTCGATGCGATGAATTCGAACACCTTTTCCGATGCGCCTGGCCAGGCCCATTCCTACAAATACGGCTCGCTCAGCCACACCGACGCGGCGACGCGGGCGCAGGCGGTCGAGCACAATCTCGAATGCATCGAGATCGGCAAGGCGCTCGGCTCCAAGGCGCTGACGGTCTGGATCGGCGACGGCTCGAATTTCCCCGGCCAGAGCCATTTCACCAAGGCTTTCGAGCGTTACCTCGCCTCGATGGCGGATATCTACAAGGCGCTGCCCGACGATTGGAAGCTGTTCTCCGAGCACAAGATGTACGAGCCGGCCTTCTATTCGACCATCGTGCAGGATTGGGGCACCAACTACCTGATCGCCCAGACGCTCGGCCCCAAGGCCTATTGCCTCGTCGATCTCGGCCACCATGCGCCGAATACCAATATCGAGATGATCGTCGCCCGGCTGATCCAGTTCGGCAAGCTCGGCGGTTTCCACTTCAACGATTCGAAATATGGCGATGACGATCTCGACGCCGGCGCGATTGATCCCTACCGGCTGTTCCTCGTTTTCAACGAACTGGTCGACGCCGAGCAGCGCGGCGTCAACGACTTCAACCCGGCCCATATGATCGACCAGTCGCACAATGTCACCGACCCGATCGAAAGCCTGATCAACAGCGCCAACGAAATCCGCCGTGCCTATGCGCAGGCGCTGCTTGTCGACCGCAAGGCGCTCTCCGGCTACCAGGACGACAACGACGCGCTGATGGCGTCGGAAACGCTGAAGCGCGCCTATCGCGCCGATGTCGAGCCTATCCTGGCCGAAGCCCGCCGCAGGGCTGGCGGCGCGATCGACCCGATCGCCGTTTACCGCGCCAGCGGTTATCGCAAGAAGGTAGCGGCCGAACGCCCGGCATCCGCTGCCGGCGGCGGCGGCATCATCTGAACGACCGATTGTTTCGCATGGCCTGAAGCCTGCTGATTAGGGATGATGGTCGCCGGCGGCGCAGGGGTGCGCGCTGCCGGCGACCTCGCCGTTTACGGCTTCCAGGCCCCGGCGATCTGGCGGGTGGCGATGTTCAGCCGGTTCCAGACATTGATGTTGGCGATGGCGATGACGAGTGCCGCAAGGCTCCTGCCGTCATAATGCCGTGTCGCTTCGTCCCAGACGTCATCCGGCACCGGATCCGGCCGATCGCTAAGGCGGGTGATCGCCTCCGTGAGCCCAAGCGCGGCGCGTTCAGCATCGCTATAATAAGGGGCGTCGCGCCAGCCAGCGACGGCAAAGAGCCGCTCATCGGTTTCGCCATGTTTACGGGCAATGCGCCAATGGCCATCGATGCAGACGCTGCAGCCGTTGATCTGGCTGGAGCGCAGATTGACGAGTTCGAGCAGCTTTGGCGAAAGGCCGGTTTCGGTCGGCACCTTGCTGAGCGCATTGAGAGCCTGCATGGCCGCGGGAAGGACGAGGGCGGGATTTTCCATTCTCTCCTGCATGATATGTCTCCTCATACGTTTCGTGTTTGACGATCCGCCGGCGCTGTCACATCGGCCGGGTTTCATGCGTCATTGCCTTGACGGAACGCAGCGGAGGAATGTGACACATGGACGAGAAAAAATGGCTGACTCAAGAATTCGAGGCGAACAGAGCGCATCTGAGGGCCGCAGCCTATCGCATGCTCGGCTCGCGCAGCGAGGCGGAGGATGCCGTTCAGGAGGCCTGGCTGCGGCTTAGCCGCACGGATACGACAGGGGTCGGCAATCTCGTCGGTTGGCTGACCACGGTTGTGGCGCGCATCTGTCTCGACATGCTGCGCGCCCGCAAGACCCGGCGCGAGGAGCCGCTGGAGGCGCCTGTTCATGCTGGGATCGCCGATCCGGCGAACGATCCCGAGCGCGAAGCCGCCTTTGCCGATTCGGTCGGTCTGGCGCTGCTCGTCGTGCTGCAGACGCTGGCGCCCGCCGAACGTGTCGCCTTCGTGTTGCACGACATGTTCGATCTACCCTTCGATGAGATCGCGCCGATCATCGGCCGTTCGTCCGCCGCCACCCGCCAGCTCGCAAGCCGCGCCCGCCGCCGGGTGCAGGGCTTGGACGAGACTCCTGATGTCGATTTCGCGCGTAAGAGGACGATCGCCGAGACCTTTCTTGCCGCCTCCCGCAACGGCGATCTGGAGGCGCTGCTTGCGGTGCTTTCGCCCGATGTCGTCTTCCGCCCGGATGCGACGGCGGCCCGATACGGCATTGGCGAAATGCGCGGCTCGACCGATGTGGCTGAGGCCTTCAAGGGTCGGGCGCAGGCGGCGGAGGCCGCCGTTGTCGACGGTGAGCTTGGGTTCGTCGTGCACACCGGGGGCCAGACTCGCATCGCGGTGACGCTGACGATCGCCGATGGCAAGATCGTCGCGATCGACGCCGTCGCGGATCCGGAACGCCTGCGACAGATCAGCTATTCGATCCTTCAGGATTGAAATCGAATGCGAATTTCTGATCTCTTTGAGACAGGCGCGCTTTGGAAGGAGCGCGCCCTTTACGTTTTCAGAGCGTCGGCGGACACGTCATTTTCCTTGACAGCCGCGTCCTCGGCCTTATTCTACTATAAAATCCTATATAGCATAACTATGGAATTGCGGCGATGCGATGCGCCTGAAGCGCCCTCTCTAATTTCCCCATACCCTTCCATGATGACCCGCAGACGGATGATCGAGGAGTGATCCCGGTCCGAGACTCGAAAGGAATGCAGATCATGCCCGATGACCACGTGAAGAAGCCGCTTCTCCTCACCAATGTCAAACCGGTGGCCTTCGGTGCCGGCACATCCGACCGGGCAATCGACATTCTCGTCAGTGGTGACGGCGGGATCGCCGAGATCGGTCCGTCGCTTGCGATCTCTGAGGATGTGACGCGCATCGACGGCAAGGGCGCCTTCATTTCGCCGGGCTGGGTCGACCTGCACGTGCATATCTGGCACGGCGGCACAGATATTTCCATCCGTCCGTCCGAATGCGGCGTCGAGCGCGGCGTCACCACACTGGTCGATGCCGGTTCAGCCGGTGAAGCGAATTTCCATGGCTTCCGGGAGTATATCATCGAGCCCTCGCGCGAACGCATCAAGGCCTTCCTGAACCTCGGCTCGATCGGCCTCGTCGCCTGCAACCGCGTCGCGGAATTGCGGGATATCCGCGATATCGATCTCGACCGCATTCTTGAAGTCTATGCCGAAAACACCGAGCACATCGTCGGCATCAAAGTGCGCGCCAGCCATGTCATCACCGGCTCCTGGGGCGTCACTCCCGTCAAGCTCGGCAAGAAGATCGCCAAGATCTTGAAAGTGCCGATGATGGTGCATGTTGGCGAGCCGCCGGCGCTCTATGACGAGGTGTTGGAGATTCTCGGCCCCGGCGACGTCGTCACCCATTGCTTCAACGGCAAGGCAGGGTCGAGCATCATGGAGGACGAGGACCTCTTCAATCTCGCCGAGCGCTGCGCCTCCGAGGGCATCCGCCTCGACATCGGCCATGGCGGCGCCTCCTTCTCCTTCAAGGTCGCCGAGGCGGCGATCGCGCGCGGGCTTCTGCCGTTCTCGATCTCGACCGATCTGCACGGCCATTCGATGAACTTCCCGGTCTGGGATCTGGCGACGACGATGTCGAAACTTCTCAGCGTCGGCATGCCTTTCGCCAAGGTGGTGGAAGCCGTCACCCATGCGCCGGCATCCGTCATCAAGCTGTCGATGGAGAACCGGCTTTCGGTCGGCTCGCAAGCGGAATTCACCGTTTTCGATCTGGTCGATTCCGATCTCGAAGCGACGGATTCCAACGGCGACGTTTCGGTCCTCAATAAGTTGTTCGAACCACGCTATGCGGTAGCGCCGATGCCTTCGCTGCCAGCCGCTATGTGCCGCGGGCGCGCAAGCTGGTGCGCCACAGCCACGGCTATTCCTACAGGTAGGATCCGCGGGCCGGGCGCATGCTCAGCGGTTGCGCCAGCCCATCAGCTTTTCGATCCGTTCCGCTGAACTGCGCACATGCGCCGTATAGTGGTTCTCGTCGGAAAACGCCTTCTGTTCCGGCAGCACGATGGAAATCGTGGCGACGCACTGGCCGTCGCGATCGCAGATCGGCGAGGCGATGCAGGCAACCGCATAATCCGATTCCCCAGCCTGGATCGACAGGCGCGATTCGAAGGCCTTGCCGGCGGCTTCCGACAGCGTGCCCGGATCGATCTCGGCGCGGCCGGTCGGTGAAGAGCGGGCGCAGCGCTTGAACAGTTCGATGCGCTCCTCCTCGGCCAGGTGGCCGACGAGCAGCCGGCCGGAGGCTGTCCAGTTCAGCGGCACCCTTGTGCCGACGCGGGACGCCACCTGAAAATGGCTCGGGCCGTCGGCCATGGCGAGCACCAGCATATAGTCGCCGTCACGACCGCAGACCTGCACGGTTTCGCCGGCCTGGCGGCAGAGATCGTGCATTTCGTGGGTGGCGATGCTCATGAAGTCCAGCGACCTGGCATAGGCAAGGCCGTAATGGTATAGCCGCGCGCCGAGCCAGATCGAGCCGTCGGCCTGGCGTGTCAGCATGTTCTTCTCGACGAGATCGTCGACGATCACGTAAACGGTCGACAGCGGCGCCTTCACCGCCTTGGCGATGGCATAGACGCCGGCGGGTGATCCGGTCTCGTAAAGATGGTCGATCACCTGAAGCGCCCGGTCGATGCCGCTGACGCGTGCGCGACGCGCACCCTTGCCGCCGGCCTCGCCGGCAACGCCCTCATCTTCGGAGTAAACTGCGGATGATGTCTTTCCGTCCAATTCCACGCACCTCATGCAAACGCGATTATGTTACATTACTATGGCATAGCCGTCGCCGTGGCAAATGGCAACATTTCGCGGGTTGCTAGTCGGATTGGGCCGACTAGATGAGCCTCTGTTTTCAATAATCACCGGAAATTTAGGATGCGGCGGCGGCCGTGAGCGTGCTCAGCGTGAGCGGTTGCTGGAGAAGTCATTCCGCCGCGAGATTTGGAACAACAAGCCCTAGCCCGAGTTTGACCCCCTGAACCCAGGAGGTCACGATGCCAAATTATCCCACACCACCTTTCCCATCTCAGAAACAGCCGATGCCGGGTTTTACCGCGCAGATGGACCCGGTTCCCGACCATGGCGAAAAAAGTTATCGCGGTTCCGAGCGGCTGAAAGGCAAGCGGGCGATCATCACCGGCGGCGATAGCGGCATCGGCCGCGCTGTGGCAATCGCCTATGCCAGGGAGGGTGCCGATCTGCTGCTTTCCTATCTCGACGAGGATGAGGATGCCGATGAGACGAAACGTCTCGTCGAGCAGGCCGGACGCAAGGCTATCCTCGTCAGCGGCGACATCCAGGATCCCGCCCACTGCAGACAGATCGTCGAGACAGCGGTCAAGGAGCTTGGTGGTATCGACATTCTCGTCAACAACGCCGCGCACCAGGCGAGTTTCAAAAGCATCGACGAGATCAGCGATGAAGAGTGGGAACTGACCTTCAAGGTCAATATCCATTCGATGTTCTACCTGACCAAGGCAGCCGTCGCTCATATGAAACCCGGCAGCGCCATCATCAACACGGCCTCGATCAATTCGGACAATCCGAACCCGACGCTGCTTGCCTATGCGACGACCAAGGGTGCGATCCAGAATTTCACCGCCGGCCTTGCCCAGCTTCTGGCCGAGAAAGGCATTCGCGCCAATGCCGTGGCGCCCGGGCCAATCTGGACGCCGCTCATCCCCTCGACACTGCCTGAAGAAAGCGTCAGCAATTTCGGTAAGCAGGTGCCGATGAAACGGCCCGGCCAGCCGGCCGAGCTTGCGACGGCTTACGTGATGCTGGCCGATCCCTTGTCGAGCTATGTCTCGGGCACGACGATCGCGGTCACCGGCGGCAAGCCGATCCTATAAAGCGCGCAAGTCCGTTGGACGCTTTTGCGCGACATGCTTTAAAGCGGCAAGGGCCGCCGTCTGGTTGTGACGGCAGCCCTTGACGGGGGCAGGGAGAGATCCCCAAGCTGTTTAGGCGGCGTCTTCAGCCGAAGCAGGGCACTGCCGGCAGATTGGCGCGGCTTGCGAGTGCTCCGATCATATTGCCGACCGATGTCGAGCGTGGCTCACGTTTGCGGGCTGCCGTCTCCAGGAGCTGCTTGAAGTCTTCAAGCTTCACGCCGTCGGCGCGTAACACCATGGCAATCAGGGGGTCGCGAAGGGCTTCGGATATCGTCAGGTCATCTCTGGTCTTTGTCATGGTTGTCCTCCTTTCGTGGGCGGTCGCCCGTGTTCCACTTTCCGCTGCCATGCCCTCGGCATTGACTTTCGCGTTTCGTGGTGTTACCGGTAAGTAACAATGCATTTGTTACCGATCGGTCACATTGATGTCAAGGACTACGTCCGCAAAAAAATCAGAAACTTCGAATGAAATCCCCGCAGCCGTTCCAGAAGATCGCATCCCGCCGCGGGAGCGTATCGTCTCGACCGCCTCGGAGCTTTTCCGCGAGCGCGGCATTCGCGGCATCGGCGTCGATGCCATTGCCGACGCGGCTCTGACCAACAAGATGACGCTCTACCGGCATTTCGGCTCGAAGGACGAGCTCGTCTGCGAGACGCTTCGCCGCGCCTCCGAAAAGGCGGGTGCCATCTGGCGCGATCTGGAATCGGCCTATCCCGACAATCCGCGCGCCCAGCTAGACGCCTGGGTGGAGATGCGGGCGCAATGTCTGAACGGCGAGCCCGCCGGGTGCGATCTTGCCAATGCCGCCATCGAGCTGAAGGGCGAGGGCCATCCAGCCCACGAAATGATCGAGCGGCACAAGGCCGAACAGCGTGATCGCCTGGCCGCGCTCTGTTCGGCGGCCGGCGCGCGCGAACCCCAGCTTCTTGCCGATACTTTGACGCTGCTGCTCGAAGGCGCGCGCGTCAGCCGCCAGGCCATGGGCGCTGCCGGCTGCTGCGGTCATTTCGCCAAAGCCTGCCACGCGGCGATCGCTTCTTTCGCCTGAGCATCGCAAGTGTGTGGGAGGGGAACCTTACCGCGTCCATGCCGTTTTGACACTAACCCGAGGGCGATGTGGAGGCAGGGAGATGAACTACGTCTATCTCAAACGCCTATATGCCAAACGCGCCGAGCTCGAAGCCAAGCTGGAGCTGCATGATGCGCGCTATTGTTTCGGCGAGGAAGAGGTCGATGACGGCACCGACAGCGATCTGCGTCAGCGGTTGAGCGAAATTTCCGAGGAAATTGCTACGCTGGAGAGCAGACCGGGCAGATAACTATTCAGATTTTAGCCGACCGGCATAAAATCAGTCTGTGCTGGCGCTGAGGATTTCCATCGTCCGTTCGTCGAATTTTCCCTGATAGAAATGCTCGATCACCTGGTGGAAGGGCGAACCGTGATCGCTGATCGCGGCAAACAAGGTCATCGATGAGCACAGCTTCAAGTCGTCGGGTGAGCCCAGGATTTCGTGCGCCGATCGCCCGTTCACCGATAGGATCGCCTCGACGCAACGCAACAACCTGCTTGAGAGAATGGGATCGGCGAGATAGGCGGCGGCTTCCTCCGCCGAGCGGATCGCATATTTTTCGGCCATCGCCGACGTGCCTAGACCGGCGATCTGCGGGAAGATGAACCACATCCAGTGGGAGGTCTTGCGTCCGGCTTTCAGCTCTAGGAGCGCCCGCTGGTAGATGCCGTTCTGGGCGTCGATGAAGCGGTGAAGCTTGTAGTCGATGTCGCCGGCCATGGTCCTTTCCCTTTTCCTGCTGTCGATGCAGCCTGGGCAAAGGTTTCCACGCCCGGCAATATGTTTTGCTATCAGCAAACCCTCTCAGCGTAGGGGCTGCTGTCGCGGCAATGGCCGTAGGCCGGATGCTGCGGCACGTTATCGCCGGCCGGGGCGGCAATGGCCGATGTTGTCATCGGGTCCGTATTGCCGGAAGAATATGCGGCAAAACCCGCAAAGCTCAAGAGAACCAGCGCTCCGACCACGACAATGCGCTCGAAGGCCGAAAGTTTCTGGGCGCTGACATGATCTACATAATCGCGCTCGCCTAAACCGGCGGTTTCGTCCTCTTTTACATGGAGGGTCACCATATCCTGGCGACGGCTTAAAGTTTCACAATCTGTCATTTTAATTACTCCTGCAACACATGCGGCGCCGGTCTCTTAAGAGCAAACTCCCACCCTCGTGCCGAACCGCTTCCGCATGCGTGCAGCATGTGTGTCTTCGACCGTGGCAATTGAAGGGGCGATCTTCAAACGCAGTGTTCAAAAAATCGTACCAATAAATGCAAAATATCGTGAAGCTCTGGTTCACCGGAATGATCCGCGGTAGTCCAGACAGGAACATCTTTCTTCTGGATAGTCCCATGAGCAAATCCTTCGGCGCGATGTCGGTCGCGCAACTTTCCATCCTCATTCAAGGTGGCGCGGCCGATCCGGTCGAGGTCGCCGAGGCGGTTTTCGATTCCATCGCGAATTATGCCGACAAGGCGGTTTTCACCACACTGCTCGAAAACCGGGCGATGGAGGAGGCGCGCGCCTCTTCGCGACGTCTGCGGGAAGGGCGCTCGCTTGGATTGCTGGACGGCATTCCGATTGCCTGGAAGGATCTTTTCGACATCGAAGGCTTGCCGACGACGGCGGGCTCCGTCGTTCTGGCAAAGGAGATGCCGGCCAAGCGCGATGCGGCTGTCGTCGCTTTGCTCAGGCAGGCGGGCATGGTCGCCGTCGGACGCACCAATATGAGCGAATTCGCCTTTTCCGGCCTCGGCATCAATCCGCATTACGGCACGCCGGTAAATCCGCGAAGCCTCGATCTCCCGCGCATTCCGGGCGGCTCGTCCTCCGGTGCGGGTGTCGCCGTCGCTGCCGGACTGGTGCCGGTTGCAATGGGCACCGATACCGGCGGCTCGGTGCGTATTCCCGCCGCCTTCAACGGTATCGTCGGTTATAAAGCAACACGCGGCCGCCACACGATGGCAGGCGTCTATCCGCTGGCAAAGAGCCTGGATTCGCTGGGACCGCTCTGCCGCAGCGTCAGGGACGCGGTCTGGATCGATGCGGCAATGCGCGGCTTGACGGCGCCTGATGTCGCCACGCATCCCCTGCAAGGGCTGGAACTCGTCGTGCCTGAAAATATCGTCTTCGATGGCGCTGAAGCCGGCGTCGTCGCTGCGTTCGAGGCGGCTTTGGGACGTCTTCAAAAGGCGGGCGCCAAGGTTGCCCGCATCGTCATCCCCGCCTTCGACGAGATATTCGAGCTGATGACGAGATATGGTCCGCTGGTCACGGCGGAGGCTTTCGCGCTTCACCGCGAACGCTTGGCAGGACCGGACGCGGAAAGCATGGACCACCGTGTCGTCATGCGCACCCGTCTCGGAAGCAAGACGACGCTGCCCGATTACCTGGCGATCCTCGAGGCGCGCAGCCGCCTGATCGTCGATGTCGAGCGCCTCGTCGGCGATCGGCTGCTCGCCTTTCCGACTGTTGCCCATGTCGCGCCGCCGATCGGGCCGTTGGAGCAGGATGACGAGCTGTTCTTCGCGACGAACAACAAGACGTTGCGCAACACCGCGCTCGGCAATTTCCTCGACTGGTGCGGCGTTTCCATTCCCTGCGGTACGGGCGAGGCTGGCATGCCTGTTGGACTGCTGCTTTCGGCCACCCCCCATCGCGATGAGGCGCTGCTGGGGATTGCCCTTGCGGCCGAGGCGGTCTTGCTTGAATTGGCAATTGAACCGCCGGGATTTAGTTGCCATTGATGGCATGAGGAGATCCCGGAGGAAAGCAAGTGCAGGTTTTGCAAAACGGACGTTTCGCGGTTTCGACATGGTCGCTGCATCGGCTGCTTGGCGCCGTTCATGCCTATAGTCCCGATCCTGACAAAAGTGCTGCTGCGAAAGAGCCCTATGGCCCCGGTGCTGCGGCGCTGATCGACGTGCCGGCGGCGCTCTCGGCACGCGGCATCAACAGGTTGGAGGTCTGTTCCTTCCATCTGCCGAGCCTCGACGTCGGCTATATAAGCGACTTGCGTGGCGCGATGGCGGCCTCGAACGTGCTGTTCCAGACGCTGCTCGTCGAGGATGGCGATCCGAGCCATCCCGAGACGGCCGAACGCGACGTCGAATGGATGGCGGAGTGGATCGACATTGCCGCAGCCCTCGGGGCTGAGAGGATGCGGGTCATCGCCGGCAAACAGAAACCGACGGAGGAAAACCTTATCCGCGCCGCCCACCATCTGAACTGGCTGGCCGGAAAGGCCGAAGGCAGCGGCGTGCGTGTCGTCGTCGAGAACTGGTTCGACCTGCTGCCGTCGCCGGTCGAAATGAACTGGCTGCTGGACCGGTTGGACGGCAAGGTCGGCCTCAACGGCGACCTCGGTAACTGGGCGGCGCCGGCGAAATATCAGGGCCTTGCCGATATCATGGGCCGGGCGGAAATCTGCCATGCCAAGGCCGATTATGGCGTTACCGGCCTCGATGCCGCGGATTACCGCAGGTGCCTGGAGATGTGCGAGAGAGCCGGTTACGACGGTCCCTTCACGCTGATCTACGACTCGCCCTTCTTCCCTGACGAATGGGACGGCATCCTGCTGCAAAAGGCATTCATCGAGGATTTCCTGCGCGAGGCGCCGGCGCGCAAGACGGCTTAAACCAGAAGCACCTTTCGTTCATTCCTGGCGCGGGAACCTTTGGTTTTCCTCCAACACGTTCAGATCCATGTGGTTGCGCATATAGCGCTCCGAGGCTTTCTGCAGCGGCTGGTAGTCCCATGGATAATAGGCCCCATTGCGCAGCGCTGCATAGACCACCCAGCGGCGCGCCTGGCTTTCGCGCACGGCTGCGTCGAAAGCGGAAAGGTTCCAGCGTCGGCCGGCCTGTTCGACAATGCTTGCCAAGATCTCGGCATGGGCCGGGTCGGCCGCCAGATTGTCGAGTTCTTGGGGATCGGCCTCGAGATTAAACAGCATCGGCGGGTCCTTGTCGCAAAGCGAGAGCTTGTATCGTCCGTCGCGGATGCAGACGAGCGGTGCCTCGGAACCCTCCGCGGCATATTCCATCGGCACCGGGCTGCGGCCGCCGGTCGCTTCGGCAAGCGCTGCGAGATCCTCGCCCTCGGTCCATGGCTTCAGCGAGGCAATATCGATCCCGGCAAGACCGGCAAGCGTCGGCGTCACGTCGAGAGTGGAGACAGGCTGGTCGATCCGTCTGGGCTGCCAGCCGGGTGCTGCGATCATCAGCGGAACGCGGGCCGATCCTTCGAAGAAGTTCATCTTGAACCAGAGGCCGCGGTCGCCGAGCATGTCGCCATGGTCGGAGGCAAAGAGGATGATCGTGTTTTCAGCCATGCGGCTCCGCTCCAGGACGCCGAGAATGTCGCCGATCTTCTCGTCGACATAGGAGATATTGGCGAAATAGCCCCGCCTTGCCCGCCTGATCTGCTCATCGTTGATGTCGAAAGCGTCGTGATCGCAGGCTTTCATCAGACGCTGCGAGTGCGGGTCCTGCCGCTCGAAGGCAATCGGCGCAACCGTCGGGTCAAGTGCCGGGCAGTCCTCATAGAGGTCCCAGAATTTGCGGCGCGCGACGTAGGGATCGTGCGGATGGGTGAAGCTGACGGTCAGGCACCAGGGGCGCTCGTCATGACCGCGCGAGAGATCGAACAGCTTGCGGCCGGCATGGTAGGCGACCTCGTCGTCATACTCCATCTGGTTGGTGATCTCGGCAACGCCGGCGCCGGCGACCGAACCCAGATTGTGATACCACCAGTCTATGCGCTCGCCGGGCTTGCTATAATCGGGCGTCCAGCCGAAGTCGGCCGGGTAGATATCCGTCGTTAGGCGCTCCTCGAAGCCGTGCAACTGGTCGGGGCCGACGAAGTGCATCTTGCCGGAAAGTGCGGTCTGGTATCCGGCAGCGCGCAGATGATGCGCATAGGTCGGAATGTCGGAGGCAAATTCCGCCGCATTGTCATAGACGCGGGTTCGGCTCGGCAATTGTCCGGACATGAAGGAGGCCCGCGCCGGTGCGCAGAGCGGGCTTGCCGTATAGGCGTTGGTGAAGCGCACGGAACGTTCCGCCAGTGATTTCAGATGCGGCGCATGCAGAAACTCGGCAGGCCCATCTGGAAAGAAAGTCCCATTCAACTGATCGACCATCAGGATGAGGATATTCGGACGCGCCATGCGAAATTGTCTCCTGTGGTCTCAAAGGCTGGGGACGATCTTGCTGGAAGGAGGCGCCCATTGCTATTTGCAGATCTTATCAAAACCACTATCGTCCTCCTTGTAAAGATGGCTTTTTTTGATGTTTGCCAAAAGGGGTTTTTATGCCAGATCGCCGGCCTGAGCTGGGATGGATGCGCATCTTCGCTGAGGTTGCAAGGCTCGGCAGCTTTTCGGCCGCGGCGGCAGGACTCGGCCTCACGCAGCCTGCCGTCAGTTATCAGATCCGACGGCTGGAAGAGCAGTTCGGCGTCGCCCTGCTGCGCCGGCAGCACCGCGGCGTCGAATTGACCGCGGAGGGCGAACGGCTTTTCCAGGTCGCGGCCAAGACGGTTGCTGACGTCGATGCCCTGGCGCGCAGTTTCCGCACCGAGGCTCAAAGGCCGGTCGTCAGACTAAGAACCGACTATGCCTTTTCAGCGCTCTGGCTGATCCCGCGCATGCATGGCTTTCGCCTGCTTCACCCCGAAACGGATATACAGATCGTCGCGACGCAGCGGCTCGAGCCCGGCTTTCGTGACGACGCAGATGTGGCGGTGGTTTTCGGCACAAAGGCGGAATTCGGTGCCGTCGGATCACTTCTGCTGCAGGAAAAGGTGGTGCCCGTCTGCACGCGAGGCTTTCTCGATCGCAACGGCCCGTTCGACGATCCGCAGCAGCTTGCCAAGGCGATCCTGATCCATCTCGATTCGCCGACGCCATCTCCCTGGTTCGACTGGCGAAGTTATTTTGCCGAATTCTCCGTAACTCGCGATCTCCACGCCGGCCGCGGTGATGTCAGTTTCAACACCTACTCGCTGGTCGTCCAGGCGGCTCTCAGCGAGCAAGGCGTGGCGGTCGGCTGGATGGGGCTGGTCGATACGCTTCTCTCCACACAAATGCTGGTGGAAGCCGGGCCGCCGCTCGAGGCACGCGACCGCGGTTACTGGCTGATACCGCCGCGATCGGCCAATATTCACAGCGAGAGGCTCAGCAGCTGGCTGGTGGATGAAGTCGGCCGCATATGACATTCGGCCCGAGGCCGGTGCCTCATCGTATCCGGAATATGTTCGCTCCCAGGAGAGAAGCCTTGTCATGACCGATGCCGATCGACATTGTGGCATCGATTCATAGGGAGGGCCGAAGCATGCCGCGAACCGTCGGATACGTCGTTGGACTGCTCATGATCCTCCTGGGGCTGATCTGGATCGCACAGGGAAGCGGTTATTTTCCCTATCCCGCATCCAGTTTCATGATCAACCAAAGCATCTGGGTTCTCTGGGGAGGCATCATGGCTGCAGCGGGGATCGCCGTGACGGTCATTATTTCACGGCTGCGCAGGAGAGGATGAGCCGGCAACCCCGTGCATGGCTTTGAGGGAATTCGACATCGAAGAGTTCCTCAAGGTGAAATATCTGGCCGCAGGCGGCCTGTCGAACTGAGGAGAATGGCATGAGCGCAGCTGAAATCGACGGCTTTGCGGACCGGATCAGGCAACACCGGGGCGGCATGATCTCCGCCTGGGTCGGTATTCCCGACGCCACGCTCGCCAATCACCTGGCGCAGGAGGCTTTCGACACCATCGTGCTGGATATGCAGCACGGCATGTGGGACATGCCCTCGGCAGCGAATGCCGTCGCCCAGGTGCGGCTTGCCGGCAAGCCGGCGCTGGCGCGCATACCGGTCGGTGATTTCGCGTCCGCCTCGCGCCTGCTCGATGCCGGTGCCTCCGGCATCATAGCGCCGATGATCAATTCGGCCGAAGACGCGCAAGCCTTCGTCAAGACCACGAAATATCCGCCTCTCGGCGAACGCAGCTGGGGACCGTCGCTGGCGCTCAACCATACCGGCCTGTCGGCCGATGATTATCTGAAGAACGCCAACGCGCTGACCGTCGCCATCGCCATGATCGAGACCCGGGCGGCACTCGAGGCGATTGACGGTATCCTCGGCGTTGCCGGCATCGACGGTATCTTCATCGGCCCCTCCGACCTTTCGATCGCACTCTCGAACGGCGACCAGGTTGCGCCGAACGCCGCCGAGATCGACAGCGCCATGCAGCATGCGGTTTCGCGCTGCCGCGCCCATGGCAAATTCGCCTGCGCCTTCGCCGCCGACGGCGAGCGGGCGGGCGAGCTACTGAAATTCGGCTTCGATCTGGTCATTGCCGGTGCCGAGACCGCGCAACTGCGCTCCGGCGCTCGCCGCGCCATCAATGCCGCCCGCAGGATCGCGTCTGCTTGAGCGTCATTTCACTGGTTTGACGGCCAGCCAGATGACGTGGCGGGCGCCGCCGCGTTTGCCGTTGGCGCGCGTGTTGACCACATCGACGGCAAAACCGCTGCCCTTGAGACGTCGGGTGAAATCGGGGTCCGGACCGGACGACCAGACGGCGAGCACGCCGCCGGGGCGCAACGCGTCGCCGGCGGCGCGAAGGCCAGCGAAATCGTAGAGCCGGTCGTTGGATTTGCGGGTCAGGCCATCAGGGCCATTATCGACATCGAGCAGGATGGCGTCATAGGCGCCTTTACCGGAACGGATCGCCTCGCCGACATCGCCCTGGTGGATACCGACGCGCGGGTCGTCGAGACAGCCCTTGAAGACCTCGGCCATCGGCCCGCGTGCCCAGGCGACCACGGCCGGCACCAGTTCGGCGACGGTGACGCCGGCATCTTCCGGGAGGACGGCGAGAGCGGCGCGCAGGGTAAAGCCCATGCCGAGGCCGCCGATCAGGATCCGCGGCTTCGGATGCGTTTTGATCCGATCCCAGGAAAGGGTCGCCAGCGCCTCCTCCGAGCCGCTGAGGCGGCTGTTCATCAGCTCGTTGGCGCCGAGCATGATCGAAAACTCGCTGCCGCGCCGCTTCAGCCGCAATTCGCCGTTTTCACCGGGAATGGTCGCGGAATCGAGCTGGATCCAGGGCAGCATGACGGTATCGCCTCATCTGAAAGAGACCGTCCCCTAGCATGGGGCGCCAGATGAGGCCAGCAAGCCGGCCTCAGATCATCCGCATGAAATGATCCTGCTCGAATTCGACGATGTCGTCCCGCGGCACGGCCGAACGGCGGCGGATGTCCTCCACCTCGTCGGGCCTCAGCCGGGCCTTCGGGTCGTCGAACCGGACTTCGGGATCGGGCACGGCCGAGAGCAGCAGCCTTGTATAGGGATGCAGCGGATTGTCGATCACCTTGGCGACGCTGCCCCATTCGACGATCTGGCCGGCATACATCACGGCGATGTCCTCGGCGACATAACGGGCGGTGGCGATGTCATGGGTGATATAGAGCAGGCCGAGATTCATCTCCTGCTTCATCTCGTTCAACAGGTTCAGCACGCCGAGGCGCACGGAGACGTCGAGCATCGAGGTCGGTTCGTCGGCGACGATTACCTCCGGCTTGACGGCCAAGGCGCGCGCGATGTTGATGCGCTGGCGCTGGCCGCCGGAAAGCTCGTGCGGATATTTCGGCGCGACGAGATCGGGATCGAGCCTGACGCGCCGCAGAAGTTCACGGATCGCGGCGTCGATCTCGGCCCCCTTGATCTCCGGGCGGTGCAGTTTGAGTGGCCGCCGGAGATGATGGGCGATGGTGTGGGCCGGGTTGAGCGAGGCGAAGGGATCCTGGAAGATCATCTGCACCGAACGGCGGTAACGGGCGATCTCGGCGGATTTCGCCGCCTCGACAGGCCGGCCCTTGTAGAGAATCCGGCCCGATGTCGGCAGATATTCGCGCATCGCCATGCGGGCGCAGGTGGTCTTGCCGCTGCCGGATTCGCCAACGAGCGCCAGCGCCCGGCCGGCATGCAGCGAAAACGAGATGGCGCGCGCCGCATGCACGGCCCCGAAGCCATGGCCGAAAGTCTTGGTCACCGTGTCGAGTGCGAGAATGGCGTCTGTCATAGCAGCACTCCTCCACGCAGCGAGGGGAAGGAAGCCCAGAGCTTTTTCGTGTAGTCATGCTTGGGCGTCCTGTAGATCGCCTCGGCCGTGTTCTGCTCCACCAACTGGCCTGATAGCATGATGCCGATGCGGTCGCAGAATTGCACCATCAGCCCGAGATCATGGGTGATGAACAGCACGGAGAAGCCGAAGCTGCGGCGCAATTCGTTGATGCGCTGCAGGATCTCGCGCTGGACGACGACGTCGAGCGCCGTCGTCGGTTCGTCCATGACGACGAGCTTCGGATTGAGCGCCATGCAGATGGCGATAACGATGCGCTGGCGCATGCCGCCGGAAAACTGGTGCGGATAGTCGCGCATGCGATCCGGCGCGATATCGACGAGGGTCAGCATCTCGGCGGTGCGCTCACGGGCTTCCGTGCGGCTCATCCCCTTGTGGGTGCGCAGCATGTCGTAGAATTGCGTTTCGATGCGCAGCACCGGGTTCAGCGAGTTCATGGCGCTCTGGAACACCATGGCGACCTCGCGCCAGCGGAACGCACTGAGCGCCTGCCTGTTGAGGCCGAGCACGTCGCGACCGTCGAGCAGGATACGGCTCTCCTTGCGGATCAGCGCCGGCGGTTTGTGCAGGCGGCTGATGGCAAAAGCGATGGTGCTCTTGCCGCAGCCGGATTCGCCGGCAAGGCCGAAGACCTCGCCCGGCGCGACGTCGAAGCTGACATCGTTGACGGCGCGGAAGTCCTTCTCCTCGCCGATATAGTCGATGGTGAGGTTCCTCACTGAAAGCAGCGGCTGCGTCACAGGCGGCCCTCCCCGGAGCGGACGAGCAGGGACCAGCGCTTCAGGTGATTGCCGGTGCGCAGCCGCGGATTGGCGATCTCGTCGACAGCGAAATTCAAGAGTGACATGCCGATACCGAGGAAGGCGAGTGCGAAACAGGGCGTGAGGATATCCCACCAGGCGCCGACCGAAAGGGCCGAGGCCTTCTGCGCATTGTAGAGCATGGTGCCCCAGGAGATCGCTCTCGGATCGCCGAGGCCGAGGAACTCGAGCGTCGCCTCGGTGATGATCGCGAAGATGACGCTGCCGATGAAGTTGATGCCGACGATTGAAATCACGTTGGGAAAAATCTCGAATGTCATGATACGCCATTGCGGCTCACCCATCATCTCGGCCGATTTGACGAAATCCTTCTGCTTGACGGAGAGCGTTTCGGCGCGGGTGACGCGTGCGCCCCAGGCCCAGGAGGTGGCGCCGAGGATAAGGGCGATGACGAGGGGGCTTGCCTGGCCGATGAAGGCGGCAAGCACCAAGAGCAACGGCAGGTTCGGAACGACCAGCACCATATTGGTGAAGAAGCTGATGATCTCGTCGGTCTTGCCGCCGCGATAGCCGGAGATGATGCCGAGCGCGGTGCCGACGAGGGTGATCAGCAGGCCGGCGCCGAAGCCGACGGCAAGCGAAGTACGGGCACCGTAGATCAGCCGGGCGAAGACATCCTGGCCGATGCGGGTCGTGCCGAGGATATGATCGAGCGATGGCGGCTGGTGCGGCCGCCCGGTGCGGGCGGCGGGATCGTACTGCGTCAGCAGCGGCGCTGCGATCGCGACGAGGACGATGAAGGCGATAATGACGAGACCGACGAGCGCCTTGCGGTTTTGAAGCAGGGTCTTCATTTCACGCTCCCTTCAGCCTGGGATCGAGCAGCACATAACTGACGTCGACGATAAAATTGGCGATCAGCATGGTTGCGGTCATGATGAGGAGCTGGCCCTGGATGACAGGGTAGTCCCGGGCGAGGATCGCCTGGTAGAGAATGTTGCCGAGGCCGGGATAATTATAGACGACCTCCGTCACCAGCGATCCGCCGAGGATGGTGCCGATGGCGATGGCAAGGCTGGAGACGGTCGGCAGCAGGGCGTTGCGCGCCGCGTACCACAGCATCACATGCCGATCCGAAAGGCCCTTGGCGCGGGCCATGACGATATAGTCCTCGCCGAGCAGATTGATCATGTTGTTGCGCATGGTGACGGTGAAGCCGCCGATCAGCACGGTGCAGAGCGTCACCATCGGCAGGATGCCGTGGTAGGCGAGGCTGCCGATATATTGCAGGCTGAAGGCGGGATCGAGCGATGGGTCGGCGGCATAGCCGTTCGGAAACCAGCCGAGCGTGAAGCCGAAGATGAAGAGCACGATCAGCGAGGTGACGACGGCCGGCACCGAGGTGGCGAAGATCGCGCCGACGGAGACGATGACATCGAACGTGCTGCCGCGTCGCCAGGCGGCGACGATGCCGAGAAAGGTGCCGATCGCGAAGCTGACGATGGTCGCTGTGCCCATCAGGCCGACGGTCCAGATGAGCGCATTGCCGAGCACGGAGGTGACGGGCAGCGGGAAATACTTGATCGAGCGGCCGAGATCGCCGGTGAAGATGCTGCCGAGATAGGTGAGGTATTGTTGCCAGAGCGGGCCGTCGACGAAGCCGAAGGTGAGTTTCAGCGCCTGCAGGCTTTCCGGCGGCAATTCGGTGCCGGCGCTTGAGAACATGATCTGCACCGGATCGCCCGGCATCAGACGCGGCAGGAAGAAATTGATCGTCGCTGCCGCGATGAAAGCTGCCATGTAGAAGACGAGGCGGCGAAGCAGAAAAGCCATGGGGACTCCGTCGTGACGGAGCGGCGCTTTACGCCGCTCCGGAGGATTGCGATGCTTACTTGACCGGCTCGAGGGCCAGCAGGTTCAGCAGGCGTGCCGGGTTGGTCCGGGAGATCGACGGATTGACGAAGGGGTTTTCCTTGGTCGACCAGCCGCTGAAGCGCTTGGTGTTGTACTGATACCAGTTCGGATTGTTGAAGACGGGAATCATCGGCATGTTTTCGGCGACGATGCGTTGCGCCTTGTTCATCGCGTCCTTCTGCTTGGCAAGATCGGCGGTATGAGTGAACTCGGTGACGAGTTTTTCGACCTCCGGATTGAACCAGCGCTGCGCGGTGAAGCGGGTCTTGCCCTTGTCCGAGGCGCTGAAGGCGCGCTTATAGGGGTAATAGGGCGAAGCCGATGCCGGCAAGCTGTTGATCGCCGCATCGAAGGTGCCGTTGATGAGGTTGCCGGTCCAGACGGCTTCCTCCGGCGTTTCGATCTTGGCGTCGAGGCCGACAGCCTGGATGCCTTCCACGGCGATGTTGACTGTGTCGACCCAGTCCGTCCATGAATTCGGGACAATGATGGAGAAGGAGATCTTACTGCCGTCGGGATTGTCGCGGAAGCCGTCGCCGTCCTTGTCCTTGTAGCCTGCCTCGTCGAGCAGGGCCTTGGCTGCATCGGCATCATAGGTTGCAAACTTCCCGAAGTCGGCCTTGACGGACGGGTCCGCCCAGCTCTTGTAAAGCTCGCCCATCAGGCCGGGGTCTTCGTTCAGCGTCGGATAGCCGTAGCCGGCGACCTCGATCATCGTCTTGCGGTCGAGCGCCATCGAGACAGCACGGCGGAATTTCAGGTCGTTGAAGGCCTTCTTGTTGTTCTCGTTTGCCGTTTCCAAGTTGAACAGAAAGGCGACCATGCTGCTTGGCGAATACCAGTAATGGAAGTGCGCAGGATCCTTGGAAACATAGACATTGTCGATATCGGGAATGAAGGAGACGCCCCAGTCGAGCGTGCCGTCGGCCGTTGCCGTCAGGATCTGGTTGTTGTCGGCAAGCTGCGGGAAGCGCATGCAATCGACCTTCAGATGAGCGTTGTCCCAATAGTGCGGGTTGCGGCACTGGTCATAGGTCTGGCCGGTGAAGCGCGGCACTTCTGTCAGCGGGCCGCTACCAACAGGGGTCTCGTTGGCGAAAGTCACGGGATCGGCGACGTCCTTCCAGACATGTTCCGGAACGATCGGTAGCTGCGAGATCTGTTCGGCCGCAAGCGAGCTCGGATTGGCGAGCGTGAAGCGCACCGTCTGGCCGTCGACGGCCTTGATATCGGTGACGAAGGTCCAGATGCTGACGAAGTCGAGCGCCGGGAATTTCTTCAGGTAATCGTAGGTGAACTTGACGTCGGCTGCCGTCAGCGGCTTGCCGTCAGACCATTTCAGGTCTGAGCGCAGCTTGAATTCGATGCTCTTCAGATCATCGGAGAGCTTGAAGCTTTCGGCCAGGCGATAGACCGGCTTGTTGCTGTCGAAGCGGTTGAAGACGACCAGCGGCTCGTAGATGAAATCGAGCGTCGACTGGCGCGCCGAGGTCTGGTTGAACGGGTTGAAGTTGCGAACCCAGGTCGTCGCCGGTTCGATATTCGCCGTCAGCACCGTTTGCGCCATGGCGGATCCGGAAAGCAGCGTTAGCGCGGCGGCAAGAAGATATTTTTTCATGTTTTATTCCCCTTTTCTTATGCGGTGAGAGATGAGGTGCCGGTCAGGAGACCAGCGCGCTTGCAAACATGTCTTCGACTTCAGTATGGGCGGCGCGGACATCGATCTTGAGATTGCCGAGGCGGGCCTTGCCGGCGGTGATGCGCTTGAGGGCGGCTTCGGTCAGCGGACGGGCGGCCTTGGCGGCTGCTTCGCTTTCCGGGATGTCGCCATGGCTGTGGAGCGCGATGTCGAAGCCTGCGTCGAGCACCTGTTTGACGCGCTCCGGAAGGGTGCCGGAGAGCGACTGCATGAAGATGCAGTCGGAAATCAGCACGCCGTCATAACCCATGTCGTTGCGGATCACGTCGTGCATAACAGGCGAGACGGACGCCGGCAGCTCCGCGTCATAGGCCGAATAGACGACATGGGCGACCATCGCCCAAGGCGTATCCTTCAGCGCCACGAAGGGCTTGAAATCGGTGGCGGTAAGCGTCTCGCGGCTGGCATTGACCACCGGACGCTCCTTGTGGGAGTCGAGCGTCGCACGGCCATGGCCGGGTATGTGCTTGATAACAGGCATGTTGCCGGTCTCGAGCAGACCATCGACCACCTCGCGGCCGAGGGCAGCGATGAAATCGGGATCAGGGCCAAAGGAGCGGGCGCCGATGACCGCGCTCGTCGTCTCGAAGACGAGATCGAGAACGGGCGAGCATCCGCTGGAAAGGCCAAGTTCCGTCATCATCGCGCCCATGGCCTGGGAGGAAAGGCGCAATGCTTTTTTGCCGAGATCGAAATCGCGGCGCGCAAGTTCGGCGAACTGGCCGAAACTGCGGAAGAGCGGCCAGGGGCCGGCATCGAGATGCTGGACGCGGCCGCCTTCCTGGTCGGTGAAGACAGGCGCGTCGTCGCGGCCGACGGCTTCGCGGAAGCGCTCGATCAGCCGCCTCGTCTGCTCCGGCTCGCGCTGATTGCGCCGGCCGACGAAGAGGCCGAGCGGATTGGTGTCGCGAAAGAGGGCGAATTCATCATCCGAGATAGTGGGATTCGGAAGGCCGACGAAAAGGGCGAGCGGGGTCGAGGACAATTCTGGTGCTCCGGGATCAGATGGTCATTTCGGCATACTTCTCAGCATGCCTTCGTAGATGCCCTTATCGGGGGCGGGGATGACGATTGCGCCTGCGGTCTTGGCGTAGAAATCGACCGGCCCGGCATCGCCGATGAAGGCATAGGCGTGACCGAGCGCCTTCATGGTCTGAAGGCAGGCGGAAAAGAGGGCGAGCCCGATCCCTTTGCCGCGCGCATCGGGATCGACGCCGGTCGGGCCGAAGAAGCCGCGCGCCGTCGTGTCGTAGCAGGCAAAGCCGAGCAGCTTGCCTGCTTCAACGGCGATCAGGCAGGCAACGGGCTGGCGGGAAAAGGCGACCGCGACTTCGCTGGCCCAGTTCTCGCTGAACCGTTCGCGAACCCAGCTGACGATAAGATGCAGTTCCGGTGGGAGGGCCGGACGGATGGAGATGCCGACATCGTCGGCTTTGCTTTTCAGGTCGGCGAGCTCTGTGGAATATAGGCTCACAAGCAGGTCTGGCACCTGTCAATCCTCCAGTTATTCCGTTATTGCAGAACATATCCCCTTTTAGTGTCATAGACTTGGCTATCCGGCCGGGCTTGTCAACTAGGTTTTTCAAACGGCCAAAGGCATGCCGCCGCTGGCCCCAGGGTTTCAACGCCAGGTAGGTGCCGAACGCAAAAACGGCCCAGGAAGGGCCGGGCCGTTTCGATTGGCGATATGTTGGTTGAGCGAGCGTCTATTCGCCGTCTTTCCAGAGCGCATGAAAATGCTGCACTGGGCCGTGGCCGGAGCCGACGGTAAGGTGTCCGGCAGCCGCGACCGCGCCGGCGAGGTAATCCTTGGCGATGGCGACGGCCTCCCGCGCTGAGGCGCCCTTGGCGAGCTCGGCCGCCAGGGCGCTGGAGAGCGTGCAGCCGGTGCCGTGGGTATTCTTGGTCGGCACGCGCGAGGCTTCGAACCAGTGCAGGCGGGCGGCCGTGGCAAGCACGTCAGGGCTCTCGTCGCTGTCGAGATGTCCGCCCTTGACCAGCACCGCGGCCGGCCCAAGCGCCAGCAGGCGCTCGGCCTGCGCCGCCATGTCAGCTCGGTTTGTCGCCACCGGCTGGTGCAGCAGGGCGGCAGCTTCCGGTAGGTTCGGGGTCAGAAGCGTGGCAAGCGGCAGCAGCCGCCGGGTCAACACGTCGACCGCTTCAGGCGCGAGCAAGGCGGCTCCACCCTTGGCGATCATGACAGGGTCGATGACGATCGGAATATCGCGGTGGTCAGTCAGCGCACCGGCAACGGCGTCGGCGATGCCGGCATTGGCGATCATGCCGATCTTGACGGCATCAACGCGCACATCCGCAAAGACGGCATTGATCTGGTCGGCGACGAATTGCGGTGGCACCAGGTGCACGCCGCTGACGCCTTGCGTGTTCTGCGCCGTCAGTGCGGTCAGCACCGCCATGCCGTAGACGCCGCGGGCGGAAAAGGCCTTGAGATCGGCCTGGATGCCGGCGCCGCCGGAGGGATCGGAGCCGGCGATGGAGAGAACGTTGCGGATCATGCGCGGGCCTTTCGAATTTCTGCAGCGATGCGGCGCGTGGCCGCTTCGGGGTCGGGCGTGCCGCAGATGGCCGAAACGACGGCAAGTCCCTTGGCGCCTGCGGCGAACACCTGGGCGACATGATCGGCCTTGAGTCCGCCGATCGCGACCGATGGCACCGGCGAGGCCTTTACCAGCCTTGCAAGTCCGTCAAAGCCGATCGGCTGCTTGTGATCGGCCTTGGTCGGTGTCGCAAACACCGGCCCGACGCCGGTGTAATCGGCGAGATGAGGATCGACGGCACCGGCAAGTGCCTCGTTCTCGACCGATAGGCCGAGGATCATCTCGGGACCGATCATCGCCCGCGCTTTGCGCGCATCCATGTCCTCCTGGCCGATATGCAGGCCGTCGGCGCCGATGGCGATTGCCGCCTCCACGTCATCGTTGACGATGAGCAGGGCGCCGGTCCCATCCAGCGCCTGTTTCAAGGCGCGGCCGGTCTCGATCATCCTGATGGTGCCTGCGTGTTTGTTGCGCAACTGCACCATGGTCGCGCCGCCGGCAACGGCAAGGCGCGCAGTTTCGACCATGCCGATCCCGGCGCAGAGATCGGGGTCGAGGACGAGATAGAGCGAAAGGTCGAAGGCCTTCATGCGGCTGATATCCTTGCCCTGGCGTCAAGCGTTTCGGAGTCGAGCGCGGCCAGCGCATCGAGGAAACGCCAGGAGAAGGAGCCGGGGCCGGCCGCTCCACGGGCGGCCTCCTCACCGGCGATGGCGAAGGTTGAAAGTGCAGCGACCGTCGCACCGAAGATATCCTCAGGCGCTGTCGCGGCAAAGGCGCCGACAAGGCAGGTGAGCGAGCAGCCCAGTGCTGTGACCTGAGGCATCAAGACCGATCCGCCTTCGATGCGCACGGCTCGCTCGCCATCGGTGACGAAATCCACGACGCCGGTAACGGCGACCACCGCCTGCTGCCGTTCCGCCAGCCATCGCGCCGAACCTTCCGCTTGCTCGACCGGGTCGCGGCTGTCGACCCCCTGGCCGCGGCTCTCTCCGCCGGCAAGCGCGATGATCTCGGAAGCGTTGCCGCGGATGATAGTCGGTCGCAGGGCGAGCAATTCGGCAACCGCATTGCGGCGGAAGGCCGTGGCATAATGCGCGACTGGATCGAGCACCCAAGGTTTGCCGGCTGATGTCGCCACCTTCGCCGCCGCCTGCATGCCGTCAATCCATTGCGTCGACAGGGTGCCGATATTGATTGTCAGCGCGCCGGCGATCCCGGCGAATTCGCCGGCTTCATCCGCGGCATGCACCATGGCGGGCGAGGCGCCCGATGCAAGCAGGACATTTGCGGCGATATTCATGGCGACGTAATTGGTGATGCACTGAACGAGCGGCGGCTTCTCGCGCATCGCCTTTAGCATCGCTCCTGGTGTGGTTCTGGTCTGCATGTGGCCCCTTTCAGGCGGGGGCAGGCACGGGGCGGCCCGTATGGCGATGCCCCGAGCGACTCCCTCCGCCGGCATTATCCGGTTCAGGTTCGAAGGGTGCTTCTCAGCCCGTCTGTCGACGGGCGCCCCTGTCTCTCATCGCGCTCTTTTTCGCAGAGAACGGGGCTGATGTCATCCCGAAAAAGAGAGTTCCGTGATCGACGCGGCGCGCAACTCGACGATTTGGAAAAGTCGAGCCATTCCAGCAGTCGTGCGACATCCTCGTTTGTAACATTTAGCCATGCTTGGCCTTTCACGCATGCACTTCCCTGCCGCGATAGACCTCCGGATCGGGGATCGGAACCGCGGCGATCAGTGCGCGGGTGTAGGCTTCCCTCGGGTTCTCGAATATCTCTCGCCGTGTGCCGGTTTCGATTATGCGGCCGGCGCGCATGACGGCGACGTTGTGCGACATGCGCTCGACCACCGCCATGTCGTGGGAGATGAACAGATAGGCGAGCCCCATCGTTTCCTGCAGTTCGAGCAGCAGGTCGAGCACCCGGGCGCGGACGGAGACGTCAAGGGCTGCGACGCTCTCGTCGGCGACGATCAGCTTTGGCTCCAGCGCCAGCGCCCGGGCGATGCAGATGCGCTGGCGCTGGCCGCCTGAAAACTCGTGCGGGTAGCGCGTTGCCGCATCAGGCGTCAGGCCGACCCGGCGCAGCAGTTCGGCGACGCGATCCTGCCGTTCGCTGTGGTTGCCGATGCCGTGGATGACCATCGGTTCGCCGATTGCCTTACCGACGGCCATTCGCGGGTCGAGGGAGGCATAGGGATCCTGGAAGATCATCTGCGCCGAGCGGCGCACGGGCCGCATCTCGCGCTGGCTGAGGCCGGCGATATTGCGGCCGTCGATCAGGACATTGCCCTTGAAGGGGATGAGACCGAGCACGGCCTTGCCCGTCGTCGATTTGCCGGAGCCGCTTTCGCCGACGAGGCCGAGCGTTTCACCCGGCAGGATATCGAAGGAAACGCGATCGACGGCTGCGACCGGCGGCTTGCCCTTGAAAAACCGGCTTGCGGCATTGCCATAGGTGACGGTGAGGTCGCGCACGTTCAGAACCGGCGTGCGGTCCGGATGCAGCGCCTCGACGGCGCGCTGGGTGATGCGCGGCGGACGATCGGTGCCGGCAAGCGCGCCGAGCCGCGGGACGGCGGCGAGCAATTGCTGCGTATAGGCCTCCTTCGGCCGCTGGAAGACGGCGAGCGCCGTTCCCTGCTCGACGATCCGGCCATTCTGCATGATGACGACGCGGTCGGCCATTTCGGCGACGACGCCCATATCGTGGGTGATGAGGATGATCGAGGCGCCGAATTCGCACTTCAACTCGCGCATCAGCTTGAGGATCTGCGCCTGCACGGTGACGTCGAGTGCAGTCGTCGGCTCGTCGGCGATCAGCACCTTCGGCCGGCAGGAGAGTGCCATGGCGATCATCACCCGCTGGCGCATGCCGCCGGAAAGCTCGTGCGGATATTGCTTCAGCCGCCGGGCCGGCTCGGTGATCTGCACGGCATCGAGCATCGTCAGCGCCACCGCCTCGGCATTGTCGCTGCCCTGGTGCGCGCGGATTGCCTCGGTCAGCTGGTTGCCGACCGACATGACCGGGTTTAGCGAGGTCATCGGCTCCTGGAACACCATGGCGATCTCGCCGCCGCGCACGCTGCGCATCGCCCGGTCGGAAAGCGTGAGCAGGTCGCGTTCGCCAAGCAGTACGCTGCCGGAGGCGACCCGCAGCGAGGCCTTGGGCAAGAGCCCCATGATCGACAGCGAGGTGACCGACTTGCCGGAGCCGGATTCGCCGGCGATGCAGAGCGTTTCGCCGCTTGCAAGCTCGAAGCTGACATCCTGGAGCACCGGCTTGCGGCCTTCGGGCGTGCGGGCATCGACGCTCAGATTGCGAAGGCTGAGCACCGGTGCTGCGGCGGGCATGGCTTCGTTCACGCGAACACGATCCTCGGGAAGTAGAAGGAGACCACCCAATTCGGCTGGTCGACGATCTCGCTGATCCGGAGATCGCCGCAGACCGAGCAGAGCAGATAGGCATCGACGGCGCTCATGCCGTGTTCGGCGCCGAGAAGATCGATCATGCGCATGACGCTTTCGCGCGCCCCGGTCATCAGATCAGGGCCGATGCCTGTCGTGACTTCGTAGCCGGCGCCGTCGAGATGGCGGGTCACCGGTTCGGTCGTGGTGAAGCGCGGCGTCTGCAGCTTGGCGTCCTTGACGAGCTCGATCGTCGCTTCGACGTTCATCTGGCTCTCGATCGCCGTGCCACAGACTTCGCCATCACCCTGCGCGGCATGGGTGTCACCGATCGAAAACAGCGCGCCGTCGAGCTCGACGGGCAGGTAGAGCGTCACGCCTGCCGTCAGGTCGCGGATGTCCATGTTGCCGCCGACGCGACGCGGGGGAACGACGGAGTGGGTGCCGGGCTCGGCGGGTGCGACGCCAATCGTGCCGGCGAAGGGCTTTAGCGGCACGCGGCCGCCCGGGCCGTAAAGGGCGGGCACCATGCTGTTGGCGTCATAAGACCAGACGTGCAGCGCCGGATCCTTGAATTGGTCGGCAAGCAGGCCGAAGCCTGGAATATTGGCCGTCCAGCCAACGCCCGAGGGAATGAACTTGCGCAGCGTCACCTTCAGCGCATCGCCGGGCCTGGCGCCTTCGACATAGACCGGGCCGGAGACCGGGTTGATCTTGCCGAAATCGAGCGCGTTCAGCGTTTCCAGGGTCGCGTCGCTTCCGAGCTGGCCACCTGATGAATCCATGCATTCGAAGTGTATCGTCTCTCCGGGCTTGGCGACGACGGCGGGGGGGAAATCCTTGTTCCAGCCGAAATTATGCTGGGCGCGGTGAATGGTGTGGGTGCAGGCGATGCACATGTCATGTCTCCCTCGATTTTATGACGCCTTCCCGGGCGGGACCGGGAAGGCTTTGTTTCTTCAGGGCTTATTGCTTGACGTAGATCGCGTCGTAATTGATGACGCGGGTCGGATCGATGTAGATGTTGTCAGCACCGCCCATGCGCAGCGACTTGGCGACGACGCGACGTTCGTTGATGACGGGAATCCACGGCGCATCGGCCATGATATCGGTGAAGATATTGCCCCAGGCGGCGGTGCGCTCGGCGGCCTTTGCCGGATCGGACATGGAGTCGGCGGCAACGGCGCGTTTGTCGAGATCGGCGTTGCAATACCACGACCAGTTCCAGCCGCCCGGAACCGCACCGGCGCAACCGAGAATCGGGCCGTAGAAGTTGGACGGATCCGGGAAGTCGGCTATCCAGGCCATGCCGCCCGACCAGATCATCGGCGCTTCGCCTTCCGTGCCGCCGGCCGAGATGACGTTTGCCTGGGCCAGCGCCCGGACTTCGGCCTTGACGCCGACGGCAGCCAGATCCTGCTGGATCGCCTGGGCGATACGCGGCTGCGGGTCGGTGTTCGTCGAGTAGAGCACGGTTTCGAAGCCGTCGGGATAGCCGGCTTCGGCAAGCAGCGCCTCGGCTTTCGCCACATCATAGGCATAGCCGGTGAAGGACTTGTCGTAGCCCGGCATCAGCGGCGGTAGCGGCTGATTGGCAGGCGTTGCGCGGCCGTTGAGGATGCGGGTGATGCGCTCCTTGTTGATCGCCATGTTCAGCGCCTGGCGAACCTTGACGTTGTCGAAGGGCTTCACCTTGGTGTTCAGCGTGATGTAACCGGTATGCAGCTGTTCGCCGTCGACGATCATCTGCGCGCCGTCGGCCGAATTCTTGATTTCAAGAAACTTCGCCGGCGGAATGCCGTCGCCGGCAATATCGACCTCGCCCTTCTGCAGGCGCAAGAGCGCCACCAGCGGCTCTTGGCCGACCTCGACCTTGAAGCTGTCGATATAGGGAACGCCCTTGACGAAATAATCCTTGTTGCGCTCGAAAACGAGCTGCTGGCCGATCGTCCAGTCCTTGAGGATGAAGGTGCCGGAGCCGACCGGCTTCTTGCCGAAGTCGCCGGCGGCCGCCTCGACGGCTTCCTTCGGCACGACCGAGGCGAAGTTGATCGCAAGCACGTGCAGGAAGGTGGCGTCGGGGCGCGAGAGGTTGAAGATGACGGTGCTATCGTCAGGCGTCTCGATGCCGGAGAGCGTCGTCGTTTTGCCGCCGGTTTCATCCTCGAAGCCCTTGATGGCGCCGAAGAAGCCGGCGCCCGGCCTTGAGTCTTCGGGTCGACGGCGCGTTCGATCGAATATTTCACGTCGGAGGCGACGACCTCGCGACCGTTCGAAAACTTCACGCCCTTGTGCAGCGTGAAGGTATAGATCAAGCCGTCGGGCGAAACGGTGAAGCTCTCGGCAAGCGAGGGAACCGGGTTCGGCGTGCCGGGCGCATAATCCATCAGGCGGGAATAGAGGCTCTTGATCATCGACCAGTTGACCCAGTCGTAGCCGATTGCCGGGTCGAGCGTGGTGATGTCGTCCTTGTAGGTGACGACGATATCGCCACCCTGCTTAGGCGTTTCCTGAGCCATGACGGACAATGGCGCGAGCGCCACCATCGTTGCCATGGTCGTCTGTTGCAGCCAGCGTTTGAACATTTTGGTTCCCCTTCTTTGGTTGCTGTCAGCGTGTGCGGATGCGCGGATCGATGACCGGAGCGACGAGGTCGGCAAGCAGGTTGCCGATGATGATGGCAAGCGCCGAGGTCAGGGTGACGCCCATGATGATCGGGATGTCGACCTGCTGGATCGCCTGCCAGGCGAGTTGGCCGATGCCGGGCCAGCCATAGACCGCCTCGACGACGACCACGCCGCCCATGAACTGGCCGATATCGATGCCGATCATCGCAATGATCGGCAGCACCGCATTGGGCAGCGCATGCCGCAGGATCACTCGCTTCGAGGAAAGACCCTTGGCGCGCGCCGTGCGGACATAATCCTGGTTCAGCACGTCGATCATCGATGAGCGCACCATGCGGGCGTACCAGCCGGCGCCGCAGATGCCGAGCGTTACGGCCGGCAGGACGAGATGCGAGAAGCTGCCGTAGCCGCTCATCGGGAACCAGCCGAGCGTTGCCGCCAGCAGGTAGAGCAGCAGCAGGGCGACGAGGAATTGCGGTGCGGAGGTGCCGACAAAGGAGGCCATCATCACCAGCCGGTCGACGAAGCCGCCGCGACGCACGGCGGCGATGGTGCCGAGCGTCAGGCCGAGCACCACCTCGACGAAGATGCCGGCAAGCATCAGCGTCAGCGTCGCCGGCAGGCGTGCGGCGATCAACGTCCAGACATCGGTTTTCTGCGCATAGGAGCGGCCGAGATTGCCATGCAGCAGATTGCCGAGATAGGTGCCGAACTGGACCAGCAGCGGCTGGTCGAGGCCGAGTTCATGGCGGATGTTGGCGACCGTCTGGGCCGTAGCGCTGCGGCCGGCGATCATGCGGGCCGGATCGGCCGGAAGGGCGTAGAGCAGCACGAAGGTGATTGCCGCGACGCCGAGCAGGATGAGGGCCGCCTGCGCCAGCCTGCGGAGCATGAGTGATGCCATCAGCCCCTCCCGCGCTGGGTCGGGTCGAGAATGTCGCGCAGCGCATCGCCAACCAGATTGAAGGAAAGCGCCGTCAGAAGGATGATCGCGCCCGGAATGAAGACGAGCCAGGGGGCGGCCTGGAAATAGCTTTGGCTCTCGAAGATGATGTTGCCCCAGGAGGGCTGCGGTGGCTGCACGCCGACGCCGAGGAAGGAGAGTGTGGCCTCGAGCAGCACGGTGGTGGCGATGCCGAGCGTTCCCCAGACGATTGCCGTCGGCATGAGGTGCGGCAGGATATGCATGAAGAGCACGCGCATGTGGCCGGCGCCAAGCGAGCGTTCGGCCATGATGAAATCGCGCTCCACCAGGCCGCGAGTCTCGGTATAGACGATGCGGGCGACCTGCACCCAGTTGACCAGCGCAATCACCATGGCGACGATCCAGAGGCTCGGCTTCAAAAGGGCTGCCAGCACGATGGCGAGAAGCAATGCCGGAAAGGCCATCATCAGATCGGTGAAGCGCATCAGGATGTTGCCCGGCAATCCGCGGAGATAACCGGCAACGATGCCGACGAAGAGGCCGATCGTCACCGCGATGCCATTGGCGACAAGGCCGATGATCAGCGAGGTGCGGGCGCCGAAGAGCAGGCGTGAAAAGAGGTCGCGGCCGAGCGTGTCGGTGCCGAGCAGATAGGGACCGCCCGGCGCCAGCGGCGCGCCTTCGAGCGAGAGGCCGTCAAACATCTGCTCGTCGGGGCTGAACGGCGCGATCCACGGCGCTGCGATGGCGAGCCCGATGACGAGCGTGACGATGATCAGGCCGAACAGCGCCGTCGGCTGGCGGATCATCTGTTTCAGCACATGCATCAGCCGGCCTCCGGCAGGGGTTCGGCACCCGCCAGGATGAAGGCTGATATCTGCTCCATCGGCAGACGGCGGCGCATGGCGCAGTTGCGCAGGATTGCGTAAGCGCTCTCCTCGTCGATGCCGTGTGCGGCCTGAAGCTTTTCGACGGCGGCGTGAACGAGCGGCCGCAGCCGGACGCGCTCTTCGAGATATTGCAGCTTTTCCGCAGTCGCCTTGCGCTCCTGATGAATGGAGACGGCCATGACAAGCGCCGGATAGATGGCAGATGTGGCGATCGGCTTGGCGATGATCGCGCCGGCGCCCTGTGCGAGCGCCCAGGCGATGCGGCCGGGCGCTTCCGAACCAAGCAAGGCGACGACGGGGCAGGCAGGCGTTTCGCCGTTCCAGGGCAGCAGATCGTCCCAGCCTTGATCGGCATCGACGATGACGAGATCAGGCAGTGCCACGGCCGGAAGCGGCGCCCATTGCAGCGTTGCGTAGATGCCGAGCAGGCGAAGCTGGCGGATCAGCTTTTCTGCGTTGCCGTCCTCGCGATGCAGGACCATCGCCTGCCAGCCGGTGAAATTGGGTGTCTCTCTCATGACACCACCCTTAACCACGGAAAGGCCTGTCGGTTGCGGCCGGTCAGATAGGGGTCGGCGGCGAGCGGCGGCCGCGAGGCGACGACATCGAAGCCGTTGTCGGCGTTGATCCGGCCGAGATGAAAGGGCAGGGCGGCATGATTGGTCTCGCGATCGATCGCCAGCGCCCCGAACGGGGTCGGCCAGGATCTGTTGTAGAGCTGGCGGCGGACGGCGTCGGGATCGTCGCCGCCGGCAGCGACGATCGCGTCGACGCAGAGCCGGACGGCGGTATAGGCGCTGGCAAAGACGCTGGAGACACGCCGCTCCGCGCCGTGACGCTCAGTGACAAGTGCCTTGAAAGCGGCATTCTCGGGGGTTGCGATACTGTCGAAATAGGAAGCGGCGCAAAGCTGGCCGGCGGCGGCACCGGCGGCGATATCGTCGAGTTCGCATTCCATCAGGTCGCAGCTCACGACCGGGCAGTTTTCCGCGCGAAAGGCCGGGTCGCGATCACCAAGGACCTTGATCGCCTCCAGGAAGGCGTAGCTCGAGGGGCCGATCAGATTGTTGAGGATGAAGCTCGGGCGGCGTTGCGCAATCTCGGCAACGATGCGTTCGACGGCGGTTTCCTCGAGCGGAAGATAGCGTTCTCCAAGCACCTCGCCGCCGGCATTGGTAATGAGTTCGCGGGCGAGGCGGTTCATCTCCCAGCCCCAGACGTAGTTGGCGCCGACGAGATAGGGCCTTGCGCCGTAACGCGGGATCAGGTGCTCAAAAAGCGGCAGCAGATGCTGGTTCGGGCAGCCGCCGACATAGATGACGTTCTCGTTGGCCTCGAAGCCTTCATAGGGGCACATATACCAGAGCAGGCCGTCATGTTTTTCGACGAGCGGGATGACTTCCTTGCGCGCTGCAGATGTGATCGTGCCGACGATATGGCGGCAGCCGGCGCGCAGAAGATGGCGCGCACCGTCCAGATAGGCGGCAAGATCGGCATGCGGATCGAAGAACATAGGTTCGATCGCCAGCGCTTCGACGCCGGCATATTCGGCTATCGCGAAATCGGCGCCGTCGCGAGCGTCGCGGCCCATCGAGCCGTAGGGCCCGGTGGTCGAAAAGAGGATGCCGATTTTCAGCGCGTCGTTCATCAAGTGACCACATCAAAAACCCCACGACGCTGGTCCCATCGAGCGATGAGGCGTCATGGGGCGAAACTGCCCGGGGACTATCGGAGTCATGTCAATGCGGCTGGCCTTCTGCCTAATCCGCAGGCCTGAGTAAAATACAGGCAGCTTGTCTTTGTCAAGTGTGCTGCGCGGCACTCGCCGTCATTTGATCTTGCTCTCTCGGTAGAGCAGCCAAAGGTCGCGCTTCTAGCTCAAGTCATGCAGATCCTTGGCGGTGGTCGGCCCAATCGAGAATTCGGAAAAGCGGACCGTCAGTCCGCTACGCTCCGGCGTGCAGGCGGTCGGTCCGACCTCGTAGTGCGCTACTGCCGGGAAGGGCGCGAGCCGCAGCAGCGGCCAGAAGCTGCCGTCGCGCGAGGCCTGGATGCGCATCGCGCCGTTGGCGACAGTGACGCGGATGCGGAAATCCTCCAATTCCCTGAAGGGCTGTGCCACCGACCAGTCGGACTTGCCGTCGGTGACGACGGTGCTGAGGAAGGCTTCACCGTCGGTGAACTCGACGCCTGTTTTCACCCAACGTTTTTCGTCGATGCGAACCATCAGGCCGGCCTGGTCGTAGAGCGTGCGGAATTCGCCCTGGACGCGGATCTGCGCGGTGAAGGCGTCGGTGGTGGGAAAGGCGAGGAAATGGCCGCTGTCGCGGGTGAAGCCGTAATGGGTTTCCCGCCAGAAATCTGTTTTCTCGTCGGTCGTTAGGGTGAGGCCGGCTGCCTCCGCGTGCCAAATGGCCGGTTCGTTCAGCCATTTTCCGTCGTTGAAATTGGTGCTCATCTGATTGTCCCGTTCTGTTGAGGCGTCACCGCAGGGTGTTTGACTCACCTTGGCATAATGCGCGGTCTTGTTGCAGGCCGGCGCAGCCGAAGTTGTGTGTTTTTCCGGCGTCTCGGTATCGGCCGAGGGCATAATCCGTCGCTCGTGCTTGACAGGATCGATCCATCTCTTATTCTGTTACAAAAAGATGAATTACATAATTGTGGAACTAAACGGGAGCTCTCACATGAAAACACTGGTCGCATTCCTTCTCGGCACCGCGCTCGTCGCCCTGCCTTCGACCCTCTTTGCCCAGGAAAAGGGCGGCGTCATCAATGTCGCGACGATCGGCGAGCCGCCGACGCTCGATCCGATGTCGTCGACGGCCGATCTGGTCGGCATCGTCACCCAGCACATTTTCGAAACGCTCTACACCTTCGACAAAGGCTGGAACGTCACGCCGCTTCTGGCCGAAAGCCTGCCTGAGATCAGCGCCGACGGCAAAACCTATACGATCAAGCTCAGGACCGGCATCAAGTTCCACGACAATAGCGACATGACATCGGAAGATGTCGTCGCCTCGCTTGGCCGCTGGATGAAGATCGCCTCGCGCGGCAAGCAGGTGGCCGGCTTCATCGATAAGGTCACCGCCGTCGATCCGGCGACCGTGACGATCACGCTGAAGCAGCCCTATGCGCCGCTGACCTCGCTGCTCGCCTTCAACAATTCGGCCGCGATCATCATCCCGTCCGAAAAGCAGGACGAGCCGATGAAGGACTTCATCGGCACGGGTCCCTACATGCTGAAGGAGCGCAAGGCTGACCAGTATATCCAGCTCGTCCGTTTCGATGGCTATAAGTCCCGCGAAGGCGACAGCAATGGTTATGGCGGCGCCCGCCACCAGTATCTCGATGAGATCCGCTTCGTGCCGGTGCCGGACCCGAACACCCGCGTCGAGGCAGCCGTTTCCGGCCAATATGATTATGTCGACTCGATCCCGGTCGAATCCTACGACAAGCTGAAGGCCTCCACCGCCTCGCAGCCGATCATCCTGAAGCCCTTCGGTTATCCCGTCTTCGTCTTCAACACGAAGGAAGGTATTGCCGGGAATGTCGAAGTCCGCAAGGCGATCCGTCAGGCGCTCAGCATGGAAGATATGCTGGCCGCGGCCTTCGGCAGCACGGATTTCTACGCGCTCGACGGCGCCATCTATCCAAAGACCTTTGCCTGGTCGACGGATGCCGGCGTCGAGGGCGCCTATAACGTCGCCGATCCGGAAGGGGCGGCGGCTACCGCCAAGAAGGCCGGCTACAACGGCGAACCGATCCGTATCCTGACCAGCCGCCAGTACGAATTCCACTACAAGATGGCGCAGGTCGCCGCCGAATATCTGAAGCTTGCCGGCTTCACCGTCGATATGCAGGTGGTGGACTGGGCGACGCTGACGCAGCGCCGTGCCGATCCGAAGCTCTGGGATATCTACATCACCCATAGTCCCTTCCTGCCGGAGCCTGCCCTGATCGGCTCGCTTTCGACCAGCTCGCCGGGCTGGTGGGATACGCCGGCCCGCAAAGCCGCCGTCGATGCCTTTACCTCGGAAGTCGATCCAAAGAAGCGCGTGGCGCTCTGGGCCGATGTCCAGAAGGCGATCTATGCCGACGCCCCGTTCATGAAGATCGGCGACTTCAACGCGGTTTCGGCGGAATCGACCAAGCTCGAAGGCGTCGATCCGGCTCCGTGGCCGTATTTCTGGAATGCTTCGATCAAGAAGTAAGAATCGCCACCGATACCGGCCCGCCGTGGCCGGTATCGGTCTTCTTTTTTCGCAGCATCTGCAAGGGTTTGCCAGGCATTCATGATACGCTACATCCTCCAGCGCCTGTTCGGCATGATCGTCGTGATGTTTCTCGTCGTCACGATCGTCTTCGTCATCGTGCGCGTGACCCCGGGAGATCCGGCCGCCGTCATGCTCGGGCCGGATGCGACGCCGCAGGATATTGCCGACCTCAGGTCCCGGCTCGGCCTCGATCAGTCGCTCGGCCTGCAATATGTCTATTATATCGGCCAGATGCTGAGAGGTGATCTCGGCCAGTCGATCTTCCTCAACATGCCTGTCACCTCGGCCTTGCTCGACCGGGCCGAGCCGACTTTCTTCCTGACTTTGTTTTCGCTCGCCATTGCCAGCATCATCGCCTTGCCGATCGGCATCTATGCCGCCTATCGGCGCGGATCCTTCATCGACCAGGCGGCAACGACGCTCGCCATGTTTGCCGCCAGCATTCCGAGCTTCTGGCTCGGCCTGATCCTGATGCAGTTCTTCGCCGTCAGGCTCAACCTCTTCCCGGTCTCGGGTTATGGCGGTCCCGGCTCGACCTTCTTCGAGCGCATGTATCACCTGACGCTGCCCGCCTTTGCGCTCGGCATCGTCTCCTCGGCGCTGATCCTGCGCTTCACCCGCGCGTCGATGCTCGATGTGCTTGGCGACGATTACATCCGCACGGCCCGCGCCAAGGGGCTGATCGAGCGTCGGGTGATCCTCAAGCACGCGCTGAAGAATGCGCTGATCCCGATCCTGACGGTGATCGGCCTGACGGCAGCGGTACTGATTTCGGGCGCCGTCGTCACCGAGACCGTCTTCGGCCTGCCGGGTGTCGGCAATCTCGTCGTCTCCGCGGTCCTGCGCCGCGATTATCCTGTCATCCAGGGGGCGCTGCTCGTCATCGCCGCCCTCTACGTGCTGATCAATTTTGCGATCGACATGCTCTATCTGCTTGTTGATCCGAGGGTGCGCTACTGATGGCCGATATCGCAATCAAATCAGTCGAAGGCGAGGGCAGCAAATTCGCCAGGCGCCTGCTGAAGCGCAAGACGGTCGCCTTGGGTCTGCTGATCCTGACGATCTTCGTGCTTCTGGCGGTCTTCGCGCCTGTTGTCGCGCCCTATTCGCCGTCCAAGCTTTCCATCGTCAATCGGCTGAAGCCGCCGAGCGGCACCTTTTTCTTCGGCACCGATGAGTTCGGCCGCGACGTCTTTTCGCGGACGATCTTCGCCGGCCGCCTGTCGCTGCTCGTCGGTGTAGCGGTCGTGACCTTGTCGGCCGTGATCGGGGTGACGCTCGGCCTGCTTGCCGGCTTCTTCCAGAAGCTCGACACGCCGATCGCCCGGCTGATCGACGCGATGATGGCGTTTCCGGATATTCTGCTGGCGATCGCGCTCGTCGCCGCCCTCGGCCCTTCGTTGACGACGGTGATCATCGCGCTGTCGATCGTCTATGCGCCGCGCCTTGCCCGCATCGTGCGCGCTTCGACGCTGGTCATTCGTGAACTCCCCTATGTCGAGGCGGCGAGGGCGCTCGGCATTTCGACCTTCCATATCATGACCCGACATGTGCTGCGCAATCTGCTGTCGCCGATCCTGGTGCAGGCGACGTTCCTCTTTGCGAGCGCGATGCTTGCCGAAGCTGGCCTGTCTTTCCTCGGCCTCGGCGTCAGCCCCGAAATCCCGACCTGGGGAACGATGATTGCCGCCGGCCGGCAGTATATCGGCCAGGCCGACTGGATGACGCTGTTTCCGGGTGTCGCCATCATCCTCTCCGTGCTGTCGCTGCAGATGGTCGGCGATGGCCTCAGGGACATGCTCGATCCCAGGCTGCGCAAGGATCTTTAATCCGCCGACCAAGCGTTGGCCCAATCGAAATTCGCCAAATCGAAAATTGCATGACAGGAGTTTGCGTGAATCAGTTTCCCACCGCCGCCGGCAAGGTCGAGAACTCGCCTTACGAACGGCTTGCCGCCCTCGGCATTGCCCTTCCGCCGCCGCCGCCGCCGATCGCCAATTTCGTCACGCACGTGATCGAAGGCAATATGCTCTACCTCTCCGGCCAGGGGCCGCGCGAGGCCGACGGCTTCATGCATGCCGGCAAGGTCGGCGGTGGGGTCAGTGTCGAGCAGGCCTACGGCCATGCGCGGCTGACCGGCATCAACCTGCTTGCCGTCATGCAGGACGCGCTTGGCGATCTCTCCCGCGTCAAGCGGGTGGTCAAGCTGCTCGGCATGGTCAACGCCGTGCCTGAGTTCGAGGATCATCCGAGCGTCATCAATGGCTGCTCGGATCTGCTGATCGCAGTCTTCGGGCCGGCCGGCGAACATGCCCGCTCGGCCGTCGGCTTCGGCTCGCTGCCCGGCAACATCACCGTCGAGATCGAGGCGATCGTCGCCTTGCACGGCTGACGGAAGCTCGACACGGTTGATCGACCGCCCCATGTTTCGTTTTTCGACCCAGAATCCTGGAGATCTTCATGTCCACTGATATCCGCCCGTCGCTTGGCCTTCGCCCTGTCATCAATGTATCGGGCACGATGACCAGCCTCGGCGCCTCGATCGTCGTTCCCGAAGCGATCAGCGCGATGGCATCGATCCTGCCGCACTTCGTCGAGATCAACGACCTGCAGCGCAAGGCAAGTGCTGTCATCGCCCGGCTGACCGGCGGCGAGGCGGGCTTCATCACCGCCTCCTGCTCGGCCGGCATTTCGCTTGCCGTCGCCGGCGCGATCACCGGCAATAATCTGCTGGCGATCGAGAGGCTGCCGGATGTCGTGCCGGAGAAGAACGAAGTGCTGGTGCAGATGGGCCATGTCGTCAGCTACGGCGCCCCGGTCGACCAGGCGATCCGGCTTGCCGGCGGCAAGGTCGTGCTTGTCGGGCAGGTGACCTCGACGCATCGCTTCCACATGGAAAACGCCATCACCGACAAGACTGCAGCCGCCGTCTATGTCGTCTCCCATCATGTGGTCGATTACGGCCTGCTGAACCTCAAGGAATTCGTCGAGATCGCCCATGCCAAGGGCGTGCCCGTCATCGTCGATGCGGCCTCGGAATATGATCTCAGGATTTTCCTGGAGCAGGGGGCAGATATCGCGCTCTACTCCGGCCACAAATTCCTCGGCGGACCGACCTCGGGCATCGTTGCCGGCAGAAAGGAGCTGGTGCGCCACGCCTTCCTGCAGAACATGGGCATCGGCCGCGGCATGAAGGTCGGCAAGGAGAGCATCTTCGGCGTCATGGCGGCACTCGAAGCCTGGGAAAACCGCGACCATGCCGGCATCCGGGAACGCGAGACCGGCTATCTCAACCTGTGGAAGCGCACGCTCGACGGCCGCCCTGGCCTCACCGCGCTGATCGAGCCCGATCCGACCAACAATCCGCTCGATCGGCTGCGCCTGATCGTCGATCCCGAGCAAGCCCATATCACCGCATGGGATCTGGCCGATGCGCTTGCCAAGGGCAGCCCGCCGATCATCGTGCGCGATCACGAGGTGGAGCACCGCTATTTCTATCTCGACCCGTGTAATCTGCACCCGGGCGAGGAGACGATCGTGGCGGAGCGCCTGGCGCAGGAACTCGACAAGGCACGTGCTTCCAACGAGATCATCGCAACGCCGATCGAAAACCGCAGCAGGCACCGCTTCGACGGTGCACTGCGCTGGCCGGATTGATCCGCCGCCGCTCATCTGCCGCAAGAGGAACCGCCATGGCCAGCGCCCAAACCCAACCGATCCAGACGACGACCGACGTTCTTACCGTCGAAAGGCTGACGACATCCTTCCTGGTGGACGGCGTCTGGAAACAGGTCGTGCGCGACGTCTCCTTCACCGTCGCTCCGGCGGAAACGGTGGCGATCGTCGGCGAATCCGGCTCGGGCAAGAGCGTCACCTCGCTCTCGATCATGCGGCTGCTGCAGGCGGATACGAGCCGTGTCGAGGGCCGCGTCATGCTCGGCGGACGCGATCTCCTGGCCTTGCCGGAAAATGCCATGCGACAGGTGCGCGGCAACGAAGTGGCGATGATCTTTCAGGAGCCGATGACATCGCTCAATCCGCTCTTCACCATCGGCGACCAGATATCCGAAGCGCTGCTCTGCCATTCCGATATGAGCAGGGCCGATGCCAAGGCCGAGACGATTAGGCTGCTGCAAAAGGTCCGCATCCCGTCTGCCGCCTCGCGCTTCGGCGAATATCCGCATCGTTTTTCGGGCGGCATGCGCCAGCGGGTGATGATCGCCATGGCGCTCGCCAGCCGGCCGAAACTGCTGATCGCCGACGAGCCGACGACGGCGCTCGACGTTACCATCCAGGGCCAGATCCTCGATCTCATCAAGATGCTGCAGGACGAGGAGGGGACCTCCGTTCTGTTCATCACCCATGACATGGGGGTCGTCGCCGAGATCGCCGACAGGACGGTAGTGATGTATCGCGGCGAACAGGTCGAAAGCGGCGCCACCGCCGATATTTTTCACCGCGGCAAACACCCCTACACGAGAGCGCTGCTTTCAGCCGTGCCGGTGCTCGGTTCGATGCAGGGCCGGCAAAGGCCGCTGCGCTTCCCCGTGGTCAATACCGCAACGGGTGAATCGGATATTCCGGCCGAGGTCGCCGACACAGTAGCAGCGACGCCGGTCCTGCAGGTGAAGAACCTCACCAAGCGTTTCGACATTCATTCCGGTCTCTTCGGCCGGCTGACCAGCCGCGTGCATGCCGTCGAAAACGTCTCTTTCGATCTTCATGCCGGCGAGACGCTGTCGCTCGTCGGCGAATCCGGCTGCGGCAAATCGACGACCGGCCGCGCCATCATGCGACTCATCGAGCCGCAGGCCGGTTCCGTTCTCGTCGAGGGCAGGGAGGTGCTCGGCCTCGACAGGAAGGATCTGCGCGAGATGCGCAAATCCGTACAGATGATCTTCCAGGATCCCTTTGCCAGCCTCAATCCGCGCATGACCGCCGGTGCCGCGATCGCCGAACCCTATCTCGAACACAGGATGGGCAGTACGAAGCAGGCGAAAGACGTCGTCGCCGATCTTTTGGTGAAGGTCGGCCTGTTACCGGAGATGGCCGCGCGTTATCCGCATGAGTTTTCCGGCGGCCAGCGCCAGCGCATCTGCATCGCCCGCGCGCTTGCCTTGCAGCCGAAGGTCATCGTCGCCGATGAAAGCGTCTCGGCGCTCGACGTCTCGATCAAGGCGCAGGTCATCAACCTGATGCTCGATCTGCAGCAGAGCCTCAACCTTGCCTTCCTGTTTATCTCGCACGATATGGCGGTGGTCGAACGCGTCAGCCACCGTGTGGCGGTGATGTATCTCGGCGAGATCGTCGAGATCGGCCCGCGATCCGCGGTCTTCGAAAATCCGCAGCACCCCTACACGAAGAAACTCATTGCGGCAGTGCCCGTGCCCGATCCGGACCGTCGCCACGAAAAGCGGATGGTGGCGAATGACGAGATCAAGAGCCCGATGCGCCCGGTCGACTATCAGCCTGCGAGCACGTCTTATCGCGAAGTCGGGCCGGGCCACCTGGTCATGGCCGATCGGTAGACTTGCCATCGCGTTTCGGATCTGACGAGCGCTATTCCATCGCCAGGATCATGTTGCGCACGACGGGGTAGATTTCCCCCTCCCAGCGGCGGCCGCTGAAGACGCCGTAATGTCCGACATTGGCCTGAAGATGATGGCGCTTCAGATGCGGGCGCAACGAACGACAGAGATCGTGCGCGGCCGACGTCTGGCCGAGCGCGCAGATGTCGTCGCGGCCGCCCTCGACGGTCAAAAGCGCCGTGTTGCGGATCTGGCCCGGGTCGACCTTGCGGCCATAGTGGGTGAGGTCGCCGGTCGCGAGTTCCGCCTTCTGGAAGACGCGTTCGATGGTTTCGATGTAGAATTCTTCGGTGAGGTCGAGCACGGCGAAATATTCGTCGTAGAACTTCTTGATCTTGCCGGCTTCGGCCGTCTCGCCCTTCGCCAGATGGTCGTAGAGCCTGCGATGAGCGTCCTGGTGGCGCTGCATGTTCATCGACATGAAAGCGACGAGCTGGAGGAAGCCGGGATAGACCCGCCGCCCGGCGCCCCGATAACGCCAAGGAACGCCCGTGATCAGCGAGTTCTCGAACCAGGCGAGCGACTTCGATACGGCAAGTTCGTTGACCTTCGTCGGGCTTTCGCGCGGATCGATCGGCCCGGCCATCAGCGTCATGGTCCGCGGGGTGGCGGGATGCCGCTCTTCCGACATCACGGCAACGGCGGCCAGCGCCTGCACGCAGGGTTGGCAGACGGCGAGGATATGAGCGCCGGGGCCGATTTCCTCCAGGAAATGCATGATGTAATCGACATAGTCGTCCATGCCGAAGCGTCCGGCCGACAGCGGCACGTCACGGGCGTTGACCCAGTCAGTGATGTAGACGTCGTGGTCGCGCAGCAGGGTCTGCACGGTGCCACGCAGCAGCGTGGAAAAATGGCCGGACAGCGGTGCGACGACCAGCACCCGCGGCCGCTTTGCATCGGTGTCCGTTGCAAAGTGCAGCAGCGTGCCGAAGGGCATGTCGAGTACGGTCTCGACGGTGACGGGCACCACGCGATTGCCGATCATGACCGAGTCTATGGCGAAATCCGGACGCTGGTGGGTGATCTCGAAGCGTGAGATCATCTCCAGCGCGGCGGCGAAGTGCCGTCCCATTTCGCTGCCGGATCCCCAGAGCGCTGTCGCGGAGAAGATCTGCAGGCGCCGCGCCAGATCGCGGAGCGGCGCGATGAGATCGTCCTGGAACTGGTAGGCCTGGTAGAGCATGGCCGAAATCTCCCGCACTGCCGCATCGATGCGGCGGTGCAAAAAATGCTAGTGGAATATGTTCTGCCATGCGAGAAGATTATCGAGGAAGAAGCAACATTGTCCGACAAGGATACGAGCCCGATGTCGCAGGCGGCACTGACGATTTCCTCGAAGAACTACTCCTCATGGTCTCTGCGCGGCTGGCTGCTATGCCGGATGGCGGGGCTGGACTTCACCGAAGTCCTTGTGGAGATGGATGACGAGGCGCGTCAGGAACTGCTTCTGCTTTCACCATCGGTTCTGGTGCCGAGGCTGACCCATGACGATGTGACGGTCTGGGACACGCTGGCGATTGCCGAATATCTCCACGAAGTGACGCCCACAGCCGGGCTCTGGCCCACTGGGCGCGCGGCGCGCGCCCGCTGCCGGTCGGTCTCGGGCGAGATGCATTCGGGTTTCCATAACCTGCGTTCGGCATTGCCGATGAACCTCAAGGCGCGGCATGCGAGCTTCAAGATATTTTCGGGCGCGCGGCCCGATGTCGAGCGTGTCAAGGCGATCTGGACCGAATGCCTCGACGCGAGCGGCGGGCCGTGGCTTTTCGGGACCGCGCCGACCGTGGCCGATGCGATGTATGCGCCGGTCTGCACCCGCTTCCGCACCTATGCGGTGGAGCTCGAACCGCAGCTCGAAGCTTATGTGGAAACGGTGCTCTCCTGGCCGCTGATGCGCGAGTGGACCGAAGGAGCGATGGCCGAGCCGGACGAGATCGTCGAACTGGAAGTCGAGTTCTGACGGAAACCCGGCCGGGCGGCTCCCCATCGATTTTAACGGGCCGAATTAAGAGTTGCCTGGAACGTGAGCGGCGCATAAAGCAGATGCAGTGCCACATGCCGCGAAGCCTGGACCGATGAACAGAGATTATTATTCCAAACTCGGCGGATTGCCGCCGCAAACCGAGCTGCTTTCCAGCAAGGCCGTCTTCACCACAGCCTATGCGGTCATCCCGCGCAGCGTCATGACCGACATCGTCACCAGCGTCCTTCCGTATTGGACGGGGACACGGGCATGGGTTCTCTCCCGGCCGCTCTCCGGTTTCTCCGAGACCTTCTCGCAATATGTGATGGAGGTTCAGCCCGGCGGCGGAAGCGATCGGCCGGAGCCCGACAAGCGGGCCGAAGCGGTTCTGTTCGTCGTCGAAGGCGAGATGACAATGGAGCTCGATGGCGCCAGCCACGCGCTCCGCTCCGGTTCGTTCGCCTATATTCCGGCGGGTTCGGTCTGGCGCCTGAAAAACGGCGGTTCGACGGCGGCAAAATTCCACTGGATTCGAAAAGCCTTTCAGGAGGTCGAGGGGCTGGAGCCGCCGCCGGCGATCGTCACGCATGAGGACGAACATGCCATATCGGCGATGCCGGACACCGATGGACGCTGGGGGACGACCCGGTTCATCGATCCGGCCGATGTCCGCTACGATATGCATGTGAATATCGTGACTTTGGAGCCGGGTGCCGTGATCCCCTTCATGGAAACCCATGTCATGGAGCATGGTCTCTATGTGCTGGAAGGCAAGGCCGTCTATCGGCTGAACCAGGATTGGGTCGAGGTCGAGGCCGGCGACTTCATGTGGCTGCGCTCCTTCTGCCCGCAGGCATGTTACGCCGGTGGCCCCGGCCGGTTCCGCTACCTGCTCTACAAGGACGTCAACCGTCACATGACGCTCTGGTAGGATCTAGAGCGGTTCTGCTTTTCATGGAAACGCAGAACCGCTCTAACCTTTTGTTTTGTCACAATTCCGGACGGAAAACCGCGTCGGACTTTTCCTGGAATTGCTCTGGGGGAAGGACCGATGAAGCTCGAAAGCGAACGTCTGATTTTGAGACCCTGGCGACAGCGGGATCGCAAGCCCTTCGCTGCGATCAATGCCGAGCCCGACGTCGTTAGATATCTCAATCCTCTGACCGAGGAACAGTCGAATGCGATGCTCGACCGTATCGACCGACACTTCGAGGATCATGGCTGGGGGTTTTGGGCGCTGGAGGAGAAGGCAAGCCGCCAGTTGATCGGCATGTGCGGTCTAGCCAAGGTTTCACCGGCTTTGCCGTTTGCCCCGGCAGTCGAAATCGGTTGGCGGCTTTCGGCCTCTCGGCACGGCGCCGGATATGCGCGCGAGGCCGCGGAACGGTCTCTCGACTTTGCGTTCAACACGCTGAAGCTTGATCGCATCGTCAGCTTCACGGTGCCCGCAAACAGCAATTCCTGGGGTTTGATGAGACGACTGGGGATGAACCGGATCGGTGAGTTCGATCATCCCAATTTGGCAGAAGGGCATCCGTTGCGCCATCACGTGCTCTACGAGCTACGATCATCAAAAGGGGGACATTTCAGCCGAGTGCCTTTAGGCAACTAAGAGGAGATTTTGCTAATTTTGACAATCTATGATTGCGAAAGTGGCGTAATCTATCTTATGGAACTCGCTCGTGTGTCGGGCCGATCGATCGCACAGACGTCGCTTACGATCATTTGGAAATGAAGTTTCTCAATACGTAGCTCAACGCGTTCAGGCGCTATCGGATGAGGCCAACGAAGCCGAGGGCGCTCGACCTCTTCAGCGACCGCCCTCTCATCCCCTGCGCGACCATCTTCGCGGGAAAGCGCGACGGAAATCTCCAAGCAATGCGATGTGACATGTACGGCAACAGACAGAGTCGCTAAGCCGTTGATCGCGCTCTCGTTAATCACCATATATGTGCAAACGATCACATAGTGGACATCATGGTAAGTCGGCTCCGAAAAACGCTGACCGTGCAGCAACGCACGGCCGCATTCGAACATACGAACAAGATTGCGATGGAAGCAGCGGAAGATGAACGTCGCCGCCGCGAGGAGAAGAACGAGAGGCTCCGAAAGCTCCGCCTGGGCGAAGCACACCGTGTCACGGGACAAGCCGACGCGCCCAATTCCGAGATAATGCCGGAGAAATAATTTCGTTCAACGGCTCTACTGCCGCTTTTCGCTAAGGCTTGTTCTTGAGCGGCATGTCCTGCAGAATCAGTTGCTTCGCGGTTCCCTTCTTCCATCCGTCGGCCATGGGATCCGGCTGCGGCGCCGACTTCGCCAAATCGGACCGTGCGCTTCTGGTCTCCGTGGTGCTGACGCCGAGCGCCTCGTCGCGCCTCTCGATCATCGCCGGCTTGAGCTGTCCGTCGGCCGTGAAACCCATCATCAGTTGCGGAAGGCCAGTGGGCAGCGACGAATTCTTGTCGATCTGCCAAGTGTGCCAAGTTTTTCCGTAGGTGGAAACGAGGCTGGCGATTGCCGTGTGTTCGACAGCTCCCGGAATGCCTGGCATCACCAGCTCGCCGGACGTGGTCTCGTGCCGATGACTGTGCCAGAGCGGCTTTTCGTCGTCAGGCAGCGTCTTGAATAGGCGCTCAGAAACGATGTACTCGATACCGATAAGCCGAGAATCGGGTTTGCTTCCGTCGTAGATCACGCATTGGAAGAAATCCTCGTTGACGTGACTACAATAATGATGCGCCTCGACCTGCCTGCCCATGTCGTCGGCGTAAAAGTGGAAGCCATTCAAATACATGTTGATGGCGCTGATTGGACTGTCGTTCTGAAGCAAGTCCGCGCCTATACCGAGCATCGTGCTTTTGGTTGATTTCTCGGCGCCCGGAATGTGACCGTGGTTTGGCTGCTGCTGGGCAAGGGCGCGGCCGCAAGAACACCCGATCGCGGTTGCGGCCGCAGTAGCGAGCGCGAAGAAGCCCCGGCGGTCGGGGTGGAGAGGATTTCGGAACATGCTGTCCTCCAGCTTTGAGGAGCTCGAACCCCGGGCGGAGGCGAGAGTTCCGTCCTTGCTGGAAATAAACAGCGGTGCGTTCAGCCATGCCGCCGCAAGGATCTGTAACCGGCTCGACCCGCTGCTAGACCGTTGGCGAAGCTCACGCTATCGCACTTCGGGCGTGGAGGCGGTGGCCAGAGGTACCATAGCACTTTGGTTGCGCAGAAGCGCGGCGAGATCAGCGGGGAATTGCATCCGGTCGATGCCGAGCAACTCTCTCCGCCTTCGCGCTCGGATCGCGACGAGTGACCAGTCCTTCATGCTGCTTGTCCGAACGCTTCGAAACCGGTCGGGAAAATCTCGTCAAAGTCGTTCGTCGTAATTATCGATGCAGCAGCTCGCTGGAGGACCGTGAGCGCTCGAACAGTGAGTCACTTGGAAGCACAGGGAGCCAATAAAGGACGATCGACGCTGCTCGACAGGCTCGTCCTTCATAAGCAAGCCTCCATCAAAAGACGGTGCTGTTCTTCAGGTCCTCCGTAGGCATCTTTGGCAAACTCCTCCATCGCCTCACGGTCGCGTATCGTGATCAAGCTTCGTTCTGCCTTGATGAAGCGGTTTCCTTCCAGAATGTGCAACGCAGTGGTGACGCTCGGACGTCTCACAGCTAGCATTATTGCCATGAATTCATGGGTCAGCGGCAGCTGGCGACCTTTAATCCGATCGTCGCACATAAGCAGCCAGCGCGCCAAGCGCTCACTGACCTCGTGAAGAGCATTCGACGCCGCAGTGTGTGACAGTTGAATGGTGAAGGCAGCGACGGAGCGTTGAACGAGGGTTCGAAAAGCCTTGTTCGTGTCTATCAACGTCACGAAGATGTCGAATTCCAGCCGGTAGGCTCCGCCCTCGATCTGAGCAATTACCTCATGCGGGCTCTTACGTATGCCTGCCGCGGCATGTGCAGGAACATATCCTTCGAACCCGAAGAGACCAGCCTCCGCACGATTGCCTTCCGCTGTCACCACCACGACAGAGCCTATGCCGCTCACAGGGAAATGGACGTGATCAACCGGTTCCCCTTGTCTCGCGAGCACCGCGCCTTTGGGCAGGTCGCAGAATTCCAGATAGGGAGCGACTGCTTGATAATCGGCTTCCGGAAGCCTTGCCAGAAGCCTATTTGCCATAAACGATTGTTGAGGAGCGGCCATTTTGCGCCTTCCATTGCTGTAACGGGTGCCCGCGCATCCCGCATTTAGCCCAAGCTGCCATTGGAGACAGTGAGCAATGGTAGGGTCATTTTCGGAAAGTTCAAACGAACTGTGCGGAAGGGTGCAAAGCAGTCGAAACGGTCAAGCCACAAAGCGCCGCGAACGCGCAAGCCTGCTCAGACGACTGAACTTCGACGCCGAAGGCCGATGAGGGCGGGAATATTCGGAGGAATGTGGTGGAGGCTGGATCTGACTACCCCCACCTTTTCCTTGTTGCTACGACTGCACCGATCTCTGAAAGACCCGTCCAAGCCGCTCGGCAAATCGGCGGGGATCTGCTGGCCGATCGCCATCCAGAATGCGCGCCTGGTCAAGCAATAAGAACGCGGCGTCCTCCTGGTAGGAAGCATCACCCTCCACGCTCGCAATCGCTTTGATCAAGGGGTGCATCAAATTGATCTCCAGGATCGGCTTGGCCGCATCTTGAAGACGACCGGCGTTTCGCAGGATTTTTTCCATCTGCCTGTCATAGCCGTCTTCGGGCGCTACGAGGCAGACCGCACTCTCCGTCAGACGGTCGGAAGCTCGGACATCGGCAATCTGGTCGGCAAGTTTTTCCTTGGCGAATGCAAGGAAGGTTGCAGCGCTGTCGTTATCCCCCTCCTGCATTGTCTGGCCATCAAGCTTTGCAAACTGTGCCAGATCCGCAGCACCTTGCGTGATCGACTTGAACGCCTTGCCTTCATAGTCTGGAGCATTCATCGTCCAGAAGCTATCGATGGAGTCCGCCAAAAGCAGCACTTCGATGCCGCGCGCCCGGAACCCTTCGAGCTGTGGTGATGCCTTAAGCTGATCCAGGCTCCCGCCCGCCAGATAGTAGACGGCGTTCTGGCCCTCCTTGGCATCTTTGACGTAGTCGGCAAGTGAACGGTAGCCTTCGTTCGATGCGGACGTCCGAAACCGAGCAAGCGCCAAGAGCTGAGCGCGTCGCTCGAAGTCTTCGTAGATGCCTTCCTTGAGGACTGGTCCGAAGTTCTCCCAAAATTTGAGGAATGCCTCGGCGTCACTATCAGCCAGCTTCTCTATCGCGGTGACTATCCTGCTGGTGATGCCTTTGCGGATCGCCGTCAGGATCGGGCTTTCCTGGATCATCTCACGAGAAACGTTGAGCGGGAGATCGGCGGTATCGACCAACCCACGAACAAAGCGCAGGTATGTCGGCAGCAGATCCGCATCATCGGTTATGAACACCCGCTTGACGTAAAGCTTCATCCTGCCTTTGCGTTCGGGATCGAACATATCGAAAGGCTGCGTTCCGGGTATGAACGCCAAAGCCGTATATTCCTGCCGGCCTTCAGCGCGGAAATGTACGGTCAGCGCCGGTTCGTCGTACTGGCCGGAGACGCCACGATAGAAGTCCGAATACTCTTCCTTGCTGACATCGCTCTTCGGCTTCGTCCATAGTGCGGTGCCGTCCGTTATCTGGACTGGCTCTTTGCCCGGTTTCTCAACAAGGCGGATCGCAACCGGCACGTGGCCGGATTGTTCCTTGACGATGCGTTCGACGGTCCAGCGGGCCGTATATTGCTTAGCGTCCTCCATCAGATGCAAGACAATACGTGTTCCACGGGATGGAGCTTCAGTGAGGCTGGTTGCCGGGCTGACGCTGTAGCTTCCCTTGCCGTCCGAAGTCCATGTCCAGGCTTCCTGCGTTCCGGCTCGACGGGAGACCACATCGACACGTTCCGCCACCATGAAACAGGAATAGAAGCCGACCCCGAACTGCCCGATCAGTTGAGCTCCTTCAGCGGCTTTGCTCGCTTCGATTCGCTCCATGAACGCACGAGTGCCCGATCTCGCGATCGTTCCCAGCGCCTCTATCATTTCGTCGCGGCTCATGCCGATGCCATTGTCCTCGACGACAAACTGCCGGTTTTCTTCGTCCAGAGTCAGCGTGATCCGGTTTTCGGCATCAGCACGAAGGAGTGACGGTGTCTCGATCGCCTCATATCGAAGTTTCTCGCAGGCATCGGCCGCATTCGAAATCAGCTCACGCAGAAACACATCTCTATCCGAATAAACGGAGTGGACCATCATGTGCAGAAGGCGGGCAACGTCGGCCTCAAAGACGTGGCTTTCAGCAGTCTGTTCTGCAGTCTTTGTCATGTGCTCGGGTTCTCCAGGAAAGCGAATTAGCGCCGATCAAATGGCGAAACAGGTTTGAAAAATCAAGGTGGGAACAGCCCTGATCGTGATGGAATCGCGAGCCGACCGATCCTCGCAACGTCTCTTCGAGAACCGCCTGGCGAACGCGGGCTCCAGAAGGCGTTAGCGCCCTTCACCGGAGCGGTGCAGTTTTCGACACATCGCCGCTGCCTCTATCAATCGAGCCATCCATCGGAACTCGAAGCCAACCCCATTGTTACTGCCGTAGGAGCCCAATGATCGAGCAAACGTGAAAGGAGCCGCGTGTGGACGAGGACAGGAAGGCCCAGTTGGCCATCGAGGGGACGGACAAAGAGCTGAACCAGGAGAAGAGGAACCCTCAGGCCGGGCCACATGCTCAAGATCACCTGACCGACAGGAGCAAAACGCCAGGCGCCGGAACATTGCCGGAGCGGGATGAAGAGACGGTCACGCCGGGATCCGGCTGATAGTACCAAAACCAATCTGACCGCTGTGCCCATGAACCTGGGTGCGCGGTCCAGGCAGCTGTCGCAAGCGGTGCTCTGGTCGCCGATCGCCTGGAATGCTGGCGAAACCTGCTTGCCGAAAACCGCGATCGAACAGCGGTTGTGAGCGGACCCCGCGGCAACAAGATCGTTCGCAAGAAGAAATATTGAAAGTGTTGAGGTTTGCGACGGTGCTCATCGGCGTCAGCCATGATCCGCCACCTGAATTGGTTGGGCTGTCGAATAAGGGCAGCGCTCAATGATTGCGTTTGTGGTCAAGTAGACCCTGCAAGCGGCCGCTCCCGCTTGTGAGGGATATGTCTTTGAACAACCGCGATATGAGGCGGGGTCGCAAGCCTTGCCTCTCATCGATGAGGAGGAATGACATCCTCTTTATCTCGATCGTGATCACGCCTGCATTGTCATGGCGACGATAATTCCGGGAATCCATCGCATGGAATCCATTTTCCACCGCCCAGGCGGCTATCATATCCGCGTTCATCAAGATCCTGCTTTAGGAGATGCGGACGTGCTGTCTCTAGCTGTCCTGCTCGCGCAAATCGCTTCGCAGTCTTACGGATACCGCAGCTGAATCGCTCTAATCCAGCCAAATCCGTCCAAGATTACAGTTCCCGCTCAGGTGTTGCGAGAAAGACTCGAAACAATCATTGTAAATCGGCACGACTCAGCCGAGGCCCTGCCCGCTTAGTGCTCTCGAAGGGATCTAATTTCGAACTGTTGCGGGACATCGACCGAAATAGTGTCCCGAGCATTGCTCACCCCTCATCGACAGTGTGTTGCATAACATTGCGCAAAGGGTGGTCGACGAATCGCCATCGGCAACAAAGCTGCTACATCGTTGATGTCGACATCGACCGTCTGGCGCCGAGAGTCAAAATTGCGACAAAAGCTCGAGGCGCTTGCCTCCTATAAGACATTCATCGCGGAGAAGTCGGAACTGTTTTGCTGGGCGCTCGTTAGAAAGCGCGGCGGGGAACCAGAGATGACCAGATCGAAATTTGAATGGCTTGCGCGGGCCGGATATAGCGCCCGAGGTATTGTGTTTTTGCTCGTTGCTGCGCTGGCAGTATTTTCGAGCTTCGGCGGCGGTAAGGCCGATACCAAATCAGCGCTCGACGCTGTTTTGGAGCAGCCATTCGGCCGGCTGTGGCTGGGCTTGATAGGGCTCGGGCTACTCGGCTTTGTAGCATGGCGGCTTGCCCAGTCCATCGCAAACGCAGACAACCATGACCACAGTGTGAAAAGCTACCTGATCCGTGCCGCCCTCCTCGGGAGCGCCGCGACGTATATGGGGTTGGCGGTATATGCCTTTCAGGAATCCTTTGGATTTGGATCCGGTGGCGACGGCGGAGAAAAGGGCCTGGCAGCCTGGGCCATGTCGCAACCGTTTGGTCGATTCCTAGCTGGTGCGATCGGTGTCGGGCTCGTCGTTGGTGGTGCTGTTACAGCGCTGAAAGGTATCACGCGGCGATTTGAGCGATATCTCACGCTCGGTCAAAGCCGACCTCTGTTATTGGTTTGCGTCTATGGGCTTGTTTCCCGTGGGATCGTGTTCGTGATCGTCGGCATCTTCTTCTGCTATGCGGCCTTCACCATTGATCCGGGCCAGGCGGGAAGCATAAGCGATGCATTGGCCTTCGTGAGACAGCTTCCTTTCGGAGCTGTTCTCTACCTCGTCGTGGCTATCGGCTTGGCTGCGTTCGGTATCTATAATTTGGTCGAGGCACGATATCGAACCGTGTCGACACCAAAACTCTCGATGGTACTCGGAACTGGCAGGATCTCACAACTAAGAAGCAATTGAGACAAGTGATGTCAACCGTGATATCCATGACGGCTTTGACTTCGGCGGCTCTGGTGCTCGTGCGTCCAACCCGCGCTTCTGCAGCGAGCGCTTGCGTTTTGAATGCCGCGGCATCGGTTTACGGGTGGTGGGATTTTTTCATTTAGGGGGATCAAACTTGAGTGCCGCGACCACGCGCCAGGATTTCAATAGCAGCAGATTTTTTTCAGGCATCGCGCGCGGTATTGCTGGAGCATTGCTTTTCGCGCTGCCCATGTTCATGACCATGGAAATGTGGGAGCTCGGCTTCTACATGGACCGCAGCCGTCTGTTTCTCTTGTTGATCGTCAATATTCCCCTTCTTGTTATTCTCTCGGACCGGATCGGATTTGAGCGGACATGGACCTGGCGGCAAGCGATGCGTGACGCAAGCATTGCCTACGGCCTCGGAATTCTGGGATGTGCACTGATCCTCATCGCCATGGGGGTTCTGAAACACGATCAATCCCTGCATGAGATAACAGGAATGATCGCGATCCAGGCCGTACCTGCCAGTATCGGCGCGATGCTAGGTCGGAGCCAGCTCGGCGGACAGTTGGACGATGGCGACGATCCCGAGGAAAACGATAGTGATGACCCAGTCCACGAACGGGAAACGAGCTACGCCGGTGAACTATTCCTGATGGCGGTTGGGGCCTTGTTCCTCAGCCTTAACGTCGCTCCTACCGAGGAAATGGTCTTGCTTTCGTACAAGATGACGCCGTGGCATGGCCTGATCATGATCGCGGCCTCGCTGGCAGTCATGCATGGGTTCGTCTACGCCCTTTCTTTTAAGGGGAGCCACGATCTCGCCGAGGGTACGCCGGGCTGGCACGCTTTCGTTCGTTTCACCCTGCCGGGCTACGTGATTGCTGGTCTGATCAGTGCCTATTGCCTCTGGACGTTCCACAGAACTGATGACATCGGGTCTACCCAAATCCTGATGGCCGTTGTCGTTTTGAGCTTTCCCGCTGCCATTGGCGCGGCGGCAGCTCGACTGATTCTGTGAGGCACCATGACAAAAACCTCCAACAACAAAAATGTGGAAGCAGGCGAACCGCATTGGATCGAATGGGCCACGGGCGTCGTCTCGGCCGTAATTGTCCTTGGCGTGATTGCTTGGATTGGCAAGGATGCATTGTTGAACCGTGATTCTTCGCCGAATCTGGTCGGGGTCGTGCTGCAAATCGAAAAGCGCGACGGTGGCTTCCAGGTCCTCTTCGAAATCACAAACGATTCAAGCGCAACCGCGTCGCAGGTGACCGTCCACGGCGAGATACGAGAACAAGGTGCAGTAATTGAAGACGTCGAGACGGTCTTGGACTATGTCCCGGGGCACTCGAAAGCCAAAGGTGGGCTGATATTCCAGCAAGACCCCACCGGGAAGACATTGACGGTCAGAGCGTCCTCATTCGATGAGCCATAGTCGATTGTTAGGTTTCGACTTTCATTCAGCGGCCGCGATATCTCCGTAGCCGCCGTGCCAGTCAGCACGCCGCGCGAGACCGTTCGGTAACTGATAGCCGGCGCTCCGACAGGAGACGTCGTTATTCTCGGAGTTCTTTCGGTCAGGCCGTTCGTCCAAGGGTGGAAAGTGCATCCTGCAGTCTAAGCGCAGCTAGCGCCTCGGTTGCTTCATCCGAAGACCATCCCGCTTCCAGCGCCGCAGACAGGACCAGCGATTCCGTTTGAAGCTCGAGCTTCTCATAAAGCGGCTCGATGGCTTCGCGGGCTGTTACAACGTGCTGGTCTGGTGGGGTGATGGGTGTGGCGGCAACCGTAGGCATGAAATGCTCCTCCTATTGAACGCTAAGGTTCGAAACCCCTTACGGGCATCCTTGTTCCATTCATATCGCCTTTTCGGTCTTCGGAAGGCGATGCGAAAGATGACGACGCCACATATGGCGAAATTTTCTCCATCGCAGGAACGCGCGAATGATGATTGCCGGCGGAATCTTCTTGTGGTCGCCGACAGTCCCCTGCCTGGTGATATATGCGTTCGGGTCGAGCAGAAACGCGACCAACGTGCTTGCACTCTGCGCCTCCACTTCGAGCTTGTCATCCGATAAATGCAGCCCCTGCTCGCCTTCGGCGAACGTCTCCTTATTGACGACAACGGAACCGCTAAAGACATAGAAATAGAGATCCCGGCCCTGTTTCTGCGGGAATTCCACCCGTACGCCCGCGTCTAGCCGCATGTCGAAGAAGTCGATCGCGCTGCGGACACCGAAGGGCGCGCCCTCCCCTTCCGGCCCGACCAGGTGTCGCCAGACGTTTGCCGCGGCGGCTGGCACCGGCCCGTGCTGGATCTTCGGCTCGAGATCAACCGCATAAGGGCGAATAAGGATCTGCAGCATTCGCAGACGCGGATCCGATGCCAGCGTCTCTTCGGAATGCCAAAAGCTTTTTCCGGCATTCATCACCATCAGATGATCGCGGTCGACCACCAGTCGACCCGCGGCCTTGTCATCATGCCGCATGACGCCTTCGGGCACCCAGGAAATGATCTCATCGTTTCTGTGCTCGTGCATGGCGATCAGGCGGCCAGGATCTAGGATGGATTCAACGACCATGGCGAGAGGGCCGTGGCCGTGATCGGTCGGCTTCAGCTTCAGCCAGCCCGGCATGTTGACATGTGCGACGAAGCCTCCCGCATCCCGCACCACGAACGTTCGTGCGCCCTTGAGCAGCATCGCATCCTCCATGCTTGCAAGGCAGTGACGACACTCAGCCATTAGCCATCTGCCGGAAGGGCTCGTCAATGGAAAGGATGTTTGTCGGACCACGATTGACGCCAGGCAGGAAATCGCTGAGACGTACCGCCCTAACCAGGAACCATGGTCGACGCATTCGTCCAGGCGAGTGCTGCAGCGTCATTTGTGCGTCTAAAAGACGCGGCGTTGTAGTGGCAATTGAAAAACATCGGGCGCAATCGATTCTTTGACAGAGATCTGCAATGACCACCGAAGCACGTAATTCGCATCCCATCTACTTCATCGGAGCTTTTGCCACGGGTGGGCTCCTGACTTTCATGGTGCACCTCAATGGGGAATTGGCCCGTTATGGCAATCCCCTGTTCTCATCTTGGACCGCCCACGGCACGGGCATCATCGCAGCCGTCATTCTTCTCCTGGTGGCCCACCGCCGACGCACGCCGTTGGTAGAGAAAGCCCGCAACGCGCCTTTATGGGCTTACCTCGGTGGGATATCCGGCGCTGCAACGGTCATTCTGACCTCGACCGCGGTCAACTCGCCGCTTGGGCTCTCCGGTACACTGGCTTTGGGTTTGGCAGGCCAGGTCGCCTTCAGCGTCGCGGCCGACAGCTGGGGGCTGTTCGGTCTGCCAAAGCGGCGGCCAGATAGACGAGACAGCGCTGCGCTCGGCTTGGTGGTCACGGGGGCTGCGCTCATCATCCTGTTTGGGCGAGGTGCGGCGTGACAGTATTCATTCTCCTGGCTTGCCTGGGTGGTGTGCTCGTCGGCCTCAGTCGTCAGCTCAATGGGCGGTTGAGCATATCGACCACGCCGCTGATCGCATCCTTCTGGAACCATGCCATAGGCTTTGCTGCCCTCACCTGCCTTGGTCTCGTTGTCGGAGGTCTGCTTCCCGCGGGTGCTGCCGAGGCGCCTTGGTATGCCTATCTGGGTGGTCCTATCGGCGTCATCTTCGTGGCGGCGGGCAGTTGGGTCATTACTCGAATCGGAGCGGTGAATTCGGCTCTGCTGATCATCGGTGGCCAGATGGTAACAGGGGTAGCGTTTGATTATATCAGCGCCGTTCCAGCATCATTTTGGGCGAACGCGACCGGAATTGTTCTCATCGTCGGCGGAATGGTGGTCAGCCGGCGACGACGCAAAGTCGGCGGTCCGCAATAACCACGCGGATGGCTTCGACGCCATGGCCGACCGAGTAATTTCATCGACGGATCGCAAGCCAACGGACGGACGGACGGCGGGGAATGCCTCCCCGTCCGCAGCATCTTTTTAGGCACGGCGTTCTCAGGGCAGGGTTACCGGCTATGAACCGATGCAGGCATCACATCGTCGGGTATCGGGCACACATAGGCTTTGCCGCTGGTCTTTTCCCGCCACTCGGCCTTCGCGGCTGCCAGGAGATCGGATGACGACATCAGGGCGAAGCCCGTCGAGGCAAGCGTTTTGGCCGCATGCGCCATGGCTTTGTGCGCGGCCGGGCTTTTTCCCTGCGCGACGACCTGCCAGGTATGGGGATTGGTGCCGATCGCCCAGGCTGGCGCCCAGCATTGCGCGGTCGGCGTCACCCAGCTGACATCGCCGACATCGGTCGATCCGGCCCGGAAATGCGATTGTCCCTCGAAATCGCGCAGGCCGGTGTGCAAGGGCGTCGAGCCATCGACCTTGGCGTTGGAGAACACATCGCCCTTGATCTGATAGAGGCGGATGCTGCTCCTGATCGCTTCGGGCGTGAAGGTATCCTGGATCTTCCTGGCGAAAGCGATGTCGGCCTCGTCGAAGGCTATCGGACCGAGCGCGACCATGTTCTCGTGCATTGCCGTTTCCAGCGTGATGTTGGGAAGAAGGTTCGTCGAGGCGGTGTCGAACACGATCTCGACCTCGGTTTCGGTCATCATCGCCGCACCGCGTGCAACTTTCTCGACGCGCCCGGCAAGCTCAAGCGCCTGCGGCATGTCAGGCGCCCTGATCAGATAGAGAACCTCGGCGCTGGCCTGCACGACATTGGCGGCCCTGCCGCCGGTGTCGGTGATCGCGTAGTGAACGCGGCAATCCTGCGGCATGTGTTCACGCAGGAAATTGACGCCGACATTCATGAGTTCGACCGCATCGAGCGCCGAACGGCCGAGATGGGCGCTGTTGGCAGCATGTGCCGCGACACCCCTGAAGCGATAGTAATATTCGAGAACGGCAAGATTGTTCGTCGAGCGAACACCGTTGAACGGAGCCGGATGCCAGGTCAGCGCGGCATCGACGTCATCGAACGCGCCGGCGCGAACCATGAAGGTCTTGCCGGAACCACCCTCCTCTCCCGGGCAGCCGTAATAACGCACCGTCCCGGGCAGGTTGTTTTCCTTGAGGTGGCGAGCAAGCGCAACCGCCGCCATCATCGATCCGACGCCAAGGAGATTGTGCCCGCAGCCGTGACCGGTTGCTCCTGCCGCTTCGGGATGAGGTTCGGCCGCGTCGGCGGTCTGGCTCATCCCGGCCAGGGCATCGAATTCGCCGAGGAAAGCAATCACCGGCTTGCCGCTGCCGGATTCGCCGATGAAGGCCGTTTCCATGCTTGCCACGCCGCTGCGCACGGCAAAGCCGTTTTCCTCGAGCGTCCTTGCCAGCAATTGCGACGAGCGCCGCTCTTCGAATTTCAACTCCGCAAAGTCCCAGATACTATCGCTGAGGGCGATATAATCCGGCTTCATCTTTTCGACCGTCGCGGCAATGGAGCTGATCGCGTCAAGATTCATGGCATTTCCTCGCTGTCTGTCCTGCCGCCACAGGGACGTGTTGCATCGGACCCGGCAGAACTGCCTGCCGGATCTCCTGTTGACTGTCGAAATGGGATAGCGGCGCCCGACCCACCGGGCGCGGCAGTTCAGGCTCAATTGTCGAGCGAAACTTCCCAAAGACGGGCATTCGATTGCCAGACGGGCTGACCCTTCAGCTTCTTGGTCGCACCCCAGACATCGACCATGTCATAGAGGAAGATGCCCGGCATTTCCTTGAGCATCAGCGTGTGAAACTCGTCGAAGATCGCCTGACGCTTCGTCTGGTCGGGTTCCGCATAGGCGGCCTTCATCAACTCGACGGCCTTTGGGTCATCCCACATCAATGACGCATTCTTGTCCTTGTTGCCGACATAGAAGCCGTACATCAGCGCCGGATCGAGCCGCGGCGCGACCGATTGCGAGATGATCTGGTAGTTGCCGGACCGGCGGCGATCGACCTGCGTCGCATAGTCGAGCACCTCGATCTGCACATTGAGACCTGCCTGCTGCATCATGGCCTGCGCCATCACCGCGGCCGGGAAGCTTGGCACGTTGCTGCGCTTGTTGGCGATGATGGTAATCGGCTCGCCCTTGTAGCCGGCCGTCGCAAGCTCTTTCTTCGCGGCCTCGATGTCGTAGGGCAGACGCTCCTTCTGAACATCGCCGAAATAGAGCGAGTCTTGCGAAACCATCGAACCGTTGGCTGCGCCGGTGCCATTGGAGGCGGCCTCGACGAGCTGGTCGAGATCGAGTGCCATTGCCATGGCGCGGCGCACGCCGGGATTGCTCAGAACCTTGTCGCGCGTCTGGATGTAGAAGAGATTTTTGCCGTTGTTGCGCGCCACGATCAGCTGCATCGTGTCGCTCGTCTTGAATTCGGGAATGAGATCCGGCGAAATCTCCGCGGTATCGAGCACGCCGGACTGAAGGCCGGCCTTTACGGTCGAAGCATCGGGAATGACCATGAACTTGATGCCATCGACGAGAGGGCGCTTGGAGCCGACCATGCCGTCGGGCTTGCCGTCGTTCTCTGGCGAGACATAATCGTCGAACTTGGCGAGATGGATATACTCGCCCTTCTTCCATTCATCCCATTTGAAGGGACCGGTGCCGATCGGCTTGATGAAGCTTCCGTCCGCGCCGACCGATTCCGGCGAGATTATCCCGGTGTAACCGCATTCGGGGCGCGACATCAGGCCAAGAAAAACCGCGGATGGCTTTTCCAGCGTGATGGTGACGGTCGAAGCATCGACTGCCTTGACGCCCGTAACATGCACGCTGCCGCTGCCGTCGAAGTCAGGAAGGCAGGTCCATTTCGTTTCGGGCTTGAGGTAGCGGTTCCAGTTCCACACGACGTCATCGGCGGTCAATGTCTTGCCGTTGTGGAATCTGACGTCGTCCCGCAGTTTGAAGCTGTACGTCAGCCCATCCGCCGAGACTTCGAAGCTCTTTGCCAGCAGCGGCTTGACCTCGCCGTTGTTGGCATAGCCGACGAGCCCCTCGACGATATGCAGGATGACGCCATCGGTATTGCCGTCGCGATTGACGCCCGGATTGTTGCTGCGCAGATCGGAACTTTGAGCCACGACGATGTCGCGGGCGTCGACCACGCCGGTCATCGCCATCAACATGGTGCCTGCAAGAAGAAGCTTGTGCATTGTTCTACCCTCTTTTTACGATCTTTAGGATTGGAATTCATCCCAGCAGGCGCGTGAAAGCCTGCCGATGGTTTCAAGCGCAACCGTGTAGCCGGGGGTGCCGTCCGGCATTTCCTGCGGCACGTCGTCGGTAAAGGCGGCGATGATGAAGAAGGGGGAGCCGTCGCGATAGACGATACCGGCATTCATGCGGCCGCGCTTTCCTGTGCCGCCCTTGTGGGCGACGAGCACACCGAAGGGCAGCCGGGAAGGAATGGCATAACGCAGGATCTGGTTCTTCAGGGTTTGAAGCGCGTAGGCGCACAGCGCCTGCGAGCAGCCGAGCCGGTCCGCGGCTTCCTGCGCATCCTGCGCATCCAGGATGGTCTGCAGCAGGTAGACCTGATCCCGCGCCGTCGTCGTGGTGACGGCCTTCAATGAATGATCAGGCGACAGCGCCAAGGGAGGGATGAGGAAGCGATGGTTGGTGCCCGTCATGCCGATCGACTTGCAATAGCTGTCGACCTCTTCGAGCGTCAGCCTTTCGAAGACCATCTTGGTGCAGACATTGTCGCTCAGCACCATCATGCCGGTAATGGCGTCGCGCAGCGATATGACGATACCAGGCGTCAGATAGCGGAACATCCCGCTCGCCACTTCCTCGGCGAAACGTTTTTCGTAGGTGATCTGTTCGTCGAGGTCCAGGCGGCCTTCATGCGCGGCCTTCAGGGCCGCCATCATGATCGAGGTCTTTCGGGTGCTGGCGGAAGGCGTTTCCTCGTCCGCACCCCTGCCGATCGTTTCACCGCTGCCAAGCGCACGCACCATGAAGCGCGTTACGAAGGGCTGGGCATCGCAGATCGCGTTCAATCGCTCCGCGAGCTTTCCGGTTTCAATCATCGTCGTCATATCAGTTCTCCAGGCGCCATTTGAGGATCACGCCGCCCTGAGCATTGTGGTCCAGAGCGGGGATGGCCGAGAGAAGCCTTTGCGTATAGGCCTCCTTCGGGCTGTCGAAAACCGTATCGCGGTCGCCTTCCTCGATGATCCGGCCGTCCTGCATGACGACGACGCGATCGGCCACCTGTTCGACCACGCCGAGATCATGGCTGATGAACAGGCAGGAAAAGCCGTAGCGTTTTTGCAGATCGGACAGGAGTTCGAGCACCTGCGCCCGGACCGTCACGTCAAGCGCCGATACCGGTTCGTCGGCGATCAGGAATTTCGGCCGGCGCGCAATGGCGCGGGCAATCGCCACGCGCTGCCGCTGGCCGCCCGAAAGCTCATGCGGATAGCGCCCGGCATAGTCGGCCCCAAGGCCGACTTCCTCCAGCGTCTCCAGGGCGCGCTTGCGCTTTGCCGCAGCGTCGAGATCGGGAACGAGCCGCAGCGCTTCTTCCACAAGTGCGAGGATGGTCATGCGCGGATCGAGCGAGGAATAAGGATCTTGAAACACCATCTGGCAATTCAGCCGATAGTCCATCCAGTCGTCGTCGCGGCTGCGTCCCTTGAACCGGATATCGCCTTCGCTCTCGCGGACCAGTCCGGCAATGGTGCGGCCGAGCGTGGTCTTGCCGGAACCAGAACCGCCGACCAGTGCCACGACTTCGCCCTCGTGGATATCGATGCTGACGCCATGCAGCGCCCGTTTCGGCGTTGCCTTCTTCATCAGCGACCGCCGGCCCGGATAGTCGACGACGATATCGCGCGCCGAGACCATCGGCGCCCTGGTCTTGTCGATCGTCCGCGTCTCTCCGCGGAACGGCAGGGAGGAAAGCAGTTTCTTCGTATAGGCACGCTGCGGTGCGTGGAGCAGATCGGCGGTGCGTCCTTCTTCGACGATCACGCCCTTTTCCATGACGACGATGCGGTTCGTGTAACGGGCAACCATCGGCAGGTCGTGACTGATCAGGAGCACGGCGGTGCCTTCCGCCTGTGTCAGTTCCACCATCAATTCCATGACATCGCGCTGGATCACGGCATCGAGCGCCGTCGTCGGCTCGTCGGCGATCAAGAGCGCCGGCTTCAGCAGCATCACCGATGCCAGCATGATGCGCTGGCGCATGCCGCCTGAGAATTCATGCGGATAGGACGTGAGCGCCCCGGCGGGGTTGCGAATCCCGACCCGGTTCAGCATGTCGAGGATCCGGCTGCGCCGTTCTTCCTTCGAAAGTTTCGTATGCAGCTGCAACCCTTCTTCGAGTTGGCGGCCGACGGTCATCGAGGGATTGAGCGAGGTCATCGGCTCCTGGAAGACGACACCGATTTCCGCACCGCGCAATTGGCGCAATTGCGCGCCGTTCATGGAAAGCACGTCGCGTCCTTTGTAGGCAACTGAGCCGCCGATCACCTTGATGGGCGCCGGCAGCAGCGAGATCAGGGCGCGTGTTGCCAGCGTCTTGCCCGATCCGCTTTCTCCGACGATGCCGAAGATCTCGCCCGGCGCGATGTCGAAGCTGACCTCCTTGACGACCTGCACACCGGTCCCGGTGACCTGAAGTGACAGGTTGCGGACATTCAAAAGCGTTCTATTGGTCATTTCAGCCCCCTCATCCGCGGATCAAGCTTGTCCCGAAGAGCGTCGCCCAGAAGATTGATGCCAAGGAGCGTCAGGGCGATCGCCAGGCCCGGGAAGAGACCCAGCCAGACAGCCTGCTCGATGAATGGTCGCCCGGCAGCCAGCATGTTGCCCCAGGTCGGCGCCGGTGGCGGAACGCCGAGGCCGAGAAAGCTGAGCGCGCTTTCCGAAAGGATCGCCCAGCCGAACATCGAGGTCGCCAGCACGGTGATCGGCGCGATGCAATTGGGGAGGACATGGCGGAACATGGTATAGAGCTCGCCATTGCCCATCACCTTGGAGGCCTCGATGAATTCCCGCTCGCGCAGCGACAGGACGGCGCCCCGGACAACGCGAGCCATCGAGGGAGAATAGGCAATGCCCAGCGCGAAGATGATGCCATATTGATTGGCGCCGAAGACGGCGAGCAATCCCAGCGCCAGAAGGATGCCTGGAAAGGCGAGAAGCGCATTGTTGACGGCCATGATGACGGCATCGATCCAACCGCGGGCGTAACCGCTGACGAGACCGATCAGCGTGCCGCAGACCGTCGCGAATGTGACCGTCAAGGTGCCGATCCAGACGCTCGCCCGGGCGCCGACGATCAGGCGGCTGAGCACGTCGCGGCCGAATTCGTCGGTTCCGAGCCAGTGGGCGCTGCTGGGTGCCGCCAGCCGTGCGGTGAAGCCGAGCTTCATCGGATCATAGGGAGTCCAGAAAAGGCCGATCGCAGCGGAGATGAGCAAGGCGGCAATCAGAATGCTGCCAATGAAGCCGTTGAACGTGACGTTTTTCATCCGGCGACTACCCGCGGATCGAACAACGGATAGAGCAGGTCGACGACCAAATTGACCAGCACATAGGAAAGCGAGACGAACAGCAGGCAACCCTGGATCACGGGGTAGTCGCGAGCAAAAATACTGTCGACCATCAGTCGCCCGAGCCCCGGAATGGTGAAGACCGTCTCGATGACGGCAATGCCGCCGAGCAGATTGCCGAGGATCAGACCGATGACTGTCCAGGTCGGGCCGAAGGCATTCTTGAAGGCGTGCCGCCAGAGGACGGCGCTCTCGGAAAGCCCCTTGGCCCGGGCGTGGGTGATATAGTCGAGACGCAGCACTTCCAGCGTCGAGGCGCGTGCCATGCGGATCAACACACCCATCTCGTGAATGACCAGGGTCATGATCGGCAGCACGAGGTAGAGCAGGCCGCCGGTGACGTTGCTGCCGATCGAGACATAGCCTAGGACCGGTAGCCAGCTGAGTTTCAAGCCGAAGAAAAGCAGAAGCAGGAGGCCGAGCCAGAATGTCGGGATCGACAGCAGGATCGTGGCCGTGCCGACCAGCGCCAGGTCCGTCAGACTGTTCTGCCGCCAGGCGGCGATGACACCCGCCGGCACGGCGATGAGGCTCGCCAGAAGGACGGCGACGACGACGACTTCGGCGCTGACCAGAAAGCGCGATGCGACGAGCGGCAGAACCGGCTCGTCATTGACGATCGAGCGGCCGAAATCACCCTGGACGACATTGGCGGTCCAGACCAGGAACTGTTCCGGCAGCGATTTGTCGAGGCCGAGTTCCGAGCGCATTGCGGCGATCTGAGCCGGCTCAGCCATATCACCCAGCATCAGTGCCGCCGGATCGCCGGGTATGAAGCGGATCAGCGTGAAGACGGCAACCGAAACGAGGACGATCGTCGGCAATGCCATCAACAGGCGGTTTAGAACGAATTTCAGCATTTTTGTTCCCCGCGATTGGCGACGGACAGTGCCCGGCGCCATCGGTTTCGTTGCCGCAGACTATGATCGAATGAAGAAATATCCGCAATATTATGCGATTCTGTCATAAGTCTATGCGGAATACGACCGCAACCAAAACGGCTGAATCCGAGTAAGAACGACGTCTAACTATTTGATTTTAAATGTCTTTTTGCGAAATCCGGATCTGTCGCTTCAAGGCGTCGCTCAGAGCGTGGGCGGCAATCGAGAGTGGCGTCCCGACCGCCCTCGCCAATCCGAATTCCTGGGTCGCGCGTGGCACGAAAGGACGGTGAACCACCGGCAGGTGGCGATAGAGATTCGCATAAAAGCTGCTGATGATCGTGACCCCAAGGCCATGCGCGACGTAGGAACAGGCGGAACTGTTGGTATGCGTCTCGATCTTGACGATCTGCTTGACGCCGGCCCGCCGGAAGGTCTGGTCGAGCGCCATGCGATTCGGCCGTTGGCGGCCGATCAGAATGAGGGGCACGTCGCGCAAATTCCTGACCGTGATTTCCTCCAGTTTCGCAAGAGGATGATCCTTCGGGACGACGCAGACGCTTTCGCCGGTGGCGACCCGCTCGACCTCGATGCCCGGTCCGCTCTCGCCCTCCATGCGCAGAAAGCCGAAATCGATCACCCTCTGCTCGACGAGCTTGTTGATCGCGGTCGTCGTCTCGAAGAAGGTTTCGATCCGCACACCGGGGAAATCGCTGATGTAATCGGCCAGCATTGCCGGCGCGAAATGCTCCCACATGCTGCTCGGCAGGCCGACGCGGACGATCTCCGGGCCGGCGGCGCCGCTTCTTAAGTCCTCAGCGTGGCCCGACATCCGATCGACCGCGAGCAAGATGGTCTCGGCATCGCGGGCAAGAAGCAGAGCCTCGGGGGTGGGGATGAGACGGCCTTTGTCGCGCACGAAAAGCGACATCGAAAGGTCCGCCTCGAGCTGCTGGAGGAGGCGGCTGACGCCGGACTGACTGAGGCCCATCGTCTTTGCCGTGGCAATCGTCGACCCTGTCGCCAGGAGCGTGCGCAGGACTTCCAGTTGCTTGATATTCATGCGTTTGCGATCCCCCAGGACGGTTCAGGCACCGTCATCATGCCCAGTCCGAAATGCTTTGAAGGAAGAGGTTGGCGGCCTTGGGCATCGGAAATTTCTCTCCGCTGATCAGCGCGTAGGCAACCGGCAGTTCCGGTTCGAGCGGAATGAACTGCAGCGGCAGCGTCGCATATTCGCGGGCGATGATCTCGCCGACCAGCGCAATGCCGAGCCCTTGCGCGGCGAGCGCGCAGGCACTCGCCACCGAATGCGCTTCGAGCAGGGGGCGTTGGCGGATGCCGGCCTTGTAGAACAACGCCTCAAGCTCGTGGCGAACCGGTCGCTCCCTGTTCAGCATGATAAGATCCTGCCCCTTCAGGTCGGCGACCGACAATTGGCGGCTGCCGGCCTTGGGATGATCCTTGTGCAGGGCGCAAATGACCCGCGACGACAGGATCTTCTCCTGTTTCAATCCCGGGCTCATCAGCGGCAGACGCGCGAAGCCGAGATCGGCCTCGCCGTCGGCCACCATCCGTTCAATTGCCAGATAGCTGCCGGATGCGACTTCGACGCGCATTGGACCATTCGCCGCGAGAAAGTTCTTCACGAGCTTCGGAATGCGCGTCGAGGAAAGACTGGAGGGAAAGGCGAGCCGCAGCATGATCTCGCGCGACCGACCGCTCTCGAGCTCCATCGCCGCCGTTTTCAAGGCGCGTAGCCGGTCGGAAATGGCACGGATTTCCGGGCCGAGCTGCAGCCCCTCGCGAGTCGGTTGAAGCCGGTTCTTTTCCCGATCGAAAAGCCGGACGCCGAGATAGTCTTCCAGTTGCTGCAACAAGCGGCTGGCGTTCGATTGCGAGATCCCAAGCTCGATGGAAGCGGCGATCGTCGAGCCCGTCGCGGCGATGGCGTCATAGGCCTCGATATGCTTCAGGCTGATCGCCGCACTCGTGTCTCGCGCCATTCTATCTCCAATGTCGATAGCCCTACCCGCAGACCGCATAAGATTGCGGACCTGCGGAAAGTTGAACATTTTCCGCTGAGAACCAAACTCACGGGAAGACTTTCGTCAATGGCCACCATTCTCCGGAAGATCGCGGAACAGGTCCTGTCGCGCACGACGTTCTCAAACGTCGCCATGGACCGGGCAAAAGATGCCGTGGTGGATACCATCGGCTGTATGATTGCAGGCAGCGGCGATGAAAGCGTTGCCGCGCTCACCCGCGCCTTCGACGGGGAAATCGCCGAAGGCGGCGCAGCTCGGCTCGTCACCGGCGGCTCCGCCTCGCCCTCTTTCGCCGCACTCATCAACGCAACGGCGGCTCATGCGCTCGATTTCGATGACAATTTCCATCCGGCAAGAGCGCATGCTTCCGCGGTGCTGGTGCCGGCGCTGCTGGCGGTTCTGGCGCGCGGCAAGGCCACAAGCGGAAGACGGTTTCTCGAGGCTTACCTGGCTGGGCTGGAAGCGCAGGCGGCGGTCGGCTTCGGCGTCAATCCCTCTCACTATAACAGAGGCTGGCACGCGACGGCGACGGTTGGCAGCATCGGGGCCGCGGCTGGCGTGGCACGGCTTCTCGGCGCCGACGAAGAGAGCCTGGTCGCGGCGATGAGCCTCGCGACGAGCTTCGCCTGCGGCCCGAAAGGGCAGTTCGGCACGAGCGCCAAACCGCTTCACGCCGGCATTGCCGCGCGCAATGCCGTGGACGCGACGCGCATGGCGCTGGCGGGCATGAGCGGGCGGCCGGATATCCTCGAGCGGCCGCAAGGCTTCCTCGATCTTTTCGGGGGCGATGATGCCAAGGGCTGGGAAGACCTGACATTCGGCGAGGAGCATATCATCGAAAGCCGGGGCGTGGTGACCAAGCGCCATCCCTGCTGCGCCTCCACCCATCGCGCCATCGACGCGCTTCTGGATCTGAAGCAGGAGCATGGGCTTTTGGCGGACGACATTGCCAGGATCGAGACGAAAGTCGGCATATCCGCTGCCCGCAACCTCGCTTATCCCGAGCCCACCGACGAGATGCAGGCCCGCTTCTCAATGCAATATTGCCTGGCGACAGCTTTGCTCAAAGGCTCCCTTAGCCTTTCGGACTTTACACGGCAGGAGATTGGGCGAGCGGAAATCCGGGAATTCATGCCGCGCATCGAAATGCAGTCCTATTCGGCTGACGAGGAAAAAGGCGTGGAGCGCCTCCCGCATGTCGTCACGGTCACGATGCGCGACGGGCGCATTTTGAACAAGTCTCGCTTGCATGCGAAGGGATCGCTCGAAGCGCCGATGAGCGTTCATGAACGTGAAGCCAAATTCATGGACTGCTTGCGCTGGGGAAATCGGAATGTGTTCGGCGCCTCTTTCCTGCAGCTTCGCAGGCTTGCCGATTCTGAAAACCTGTCCGGCGACGATCACTTCTGGAGCCTGATCGCGGACTGTTAGTCGCCTTGACAAGCCGCGGGACGGAAAAGCGGCGGGGAATGGCTCCCCGCCGCAGCTCGTGCAAATCCGGCCTTCTCAGGCGAGGTATTTCGTAAACCAGTCGACCGTCCGCTGCCAAGCGAGCTTGGCTGCCGCTTCGTCGTAGCGGGGCGTGGAATCATTGTGAAAGCCGTGATTGACGTCCGGATAGATGTGGGCCTCGAATGTTTTCCCCGATGACTTCAGCGCAGCTTCATAGGCCGGCCAGCCTTCGTTGATCCCCTTGTCCAGACCGGCATAGTGGATAAGCAATGGCGCCTTGATCTTCGGCACGTCTTCGGCGCGCGGCTGCCTACCGTAGAACGGCACGGCTGCGGCAAGCTCCGGATAGGCCACCGCCGCAGCGTTGGCGACGCCGCCGCCGTAGCAGAAGCCGGTGATGCCGACCTTGCCTGTGGTGAGATCGTTGTTCATCAAGTATTCGACCGCCGCGAAGAAGTCGTTCATCAGCTTTTCTGGGTCGACTTTCTGCTGGAGTTCGCGTCCCTTTTCGTCGTTGCCGGGGTAGCCTCCGACCGAGGTGAGGCCATCCGGCGCAAGAGCGATGAAACCCGCCTTTGCCACGCGCCGCGCCACATCTTCGATATAGGGGTTCAGACCTCTGTTCTCGTGCACGACCACCACAGCCGCAACTTTGCCGGTCGTGTTTTTTGGGCGGACGAGATAGCCGCGGACATCGCCATTTCCCTTCGGAGAGGGGTAGGTAATGTATTCGGCTGATATATCGGGGTCGGTGAACTCGACCTGGGTCGCCAGCGCATAGTCAGGGCTCAGCGATGAAAGAATAGCGGCTGCCGTAACGCCGCCGACGGCGAATTTGCCGGCCCGGTCGAGAAACTCGCGCTTGGTAATCCTCCCATGCGCGTAGTAATCGTAGAGTTCGAGAAGTTCCTGAGGGAAATCCTTGGCTGTCATACGGGTCATGATGGCTCCTCCTGCCTACGGGTTGTCGCCTCATCCTACACACGTAAACTCGCGGCTCTTTTCAACATTTCGCGAGTTCCGCGTGAGCTTGCCGGGGCGATCGTCGACTGCACCACAGTCGCTGTATTCGCCGCCCCCGGCGTTAAGAGATGCACCAATTCTCTCTAGCAATCGGCATCCTGTCGGCTGCAGCGAGCCATCGCCCGCCGGCTACCAATCTATGAAAATTAATTTCATGCTTGCGCTTCGATGCCCGTTTTCTATTGACGCCTCCCGATTTTTGTCCCAACTTAAAGAAAATAAATTACTAAATGGGAACCTGATCGGCATGAAAGTGGGAATCATCGGGCTAGGATTCCGGCTCGGCTATCTCGGCTACGTTTTTAAGGCAATCGATAGCAGCTTCGACATTGTCGGCTATGTGGATCCGGAACCCGCCGGACTTCCCGGATTGACGGAAAAGGGAATTTCAGTCGGCAAGGCCTATGGTTCGCCGGAAGAGCTCCTCGCCTCCGAAAAACTCGATCTGCTGATGATCGGCTCCCCCAATCACCTGCATCTCGACCATATCAGGCTCGGGCTTCAAGCCGGTCTCAAGGTCTTCTGCGAAAAGCCGATCGTCACGACGATCGCCGAAAGCATCGAGCTTGCACATCTGATGGCAAAATTCGGCCATGAGCGACTGATGGTCGGTCTCGTGCTGCGCTATTCTCCTCTTTACAAGGATCTCCGCGCTATCCAGGCGGAGGGCAAGCTTGGCCAGATCGTGTCGATCGAGGCGTCCGAACATATCGAGCCCTATCACGGTGCCTTCTTCATGCGCGACTGGCGCCGCTATGAGCGCTATTCCGGCAGCTTCATGCTGGAGAAATGCTGCCACGACCTCGACCTTTATAACGGCGTCGTCGGCGCGCGGCCGGAGCGCGTCGCAAGTTTCGGCGGCCGCAAGAGCTTCACTCCGGCCAACAACCCGGCCCGCGAGGGTATCAACGACCTCGAGCTTTTTCACCGCAAGCCGAGCGGGTGGATGGGATCGGACAAGGTCTTCGACAGCGATGCCGATATCATCGACTATCAGGTGGCGATCGTCGAATATGCCAATGGCGTCGGCATGAACTTTCACACCAATCTCAACGTGCCCGACCAGTTCCGCCGTTTCGCCATCATGGGTTCGCGCGGCATGGCCGAAGGCGATTTCGTCCGCGGCTATCTCGACGTTCACGAACAGCTGACCGGCAATAAGGTGGTCGAAAACAAATATGCCGCCACCGAGCTCTCCCAGCACTACGGCGCCGATGAACAGATGGCGAGCGACCTGCTTGAAAGCGTACGCACCGGGCTCGAACTTCCTGTTTCCACGCTGAACGCGCTCGAAGCCGGCATCCTCGCCTTGGCGATGGACGAAGCGAGGATGAAGAAAACAGTCGTCGACCTCAGACCCGTCTGGGACCGCTTCGACGAAGCCCTTCACGCGAGAGCGGCTTGAGGAGGGCGGCAAGATGAGTGTTCAAAGAAGCACCTTCATCTTCGCTTGCATCCTTCTTCTTCCGGCTGTGCTCTATGTTCTGGCGATCGTCGCCTATCCGCTGGTCGATACGTTCATTCTCTCTTTCACCGACGCGTCACTCAGGAAGACCACCAACTGGGTCGGCTGGGCTAATTACGAGAAGATCTTCAACGAGAGGTTTGCGGAAGTGATCATCCGCACCTTCGTCTGGACCTTCTTCTCCGTTGCCCTGAAAATGGTGATCGGCACATTCGGCGCATGCATGCTGAATGCCGCGGTCCCCGGCCGCTCGCTGTTCCGGCTTTTGACCATGCCGCCGTGGATCGTGCCGATGGCGATCGGCATCTTCATGTGGGGCTGGATGTATAATGGCCAGTTCGGGATGATATCGGGCCTGTTGCAGCGCTTCGGTCTCGTCGACGGACCGGTCGCCTTCCTTGCCTACGGAAGTACCGCCTTCTGGGCAACGATCATCACCGACGTTTGGATCGGCGTGCCACTGGTGACGATCTACTTCCTGGCAGCGATCCAATCCATTCCGAAGGATCTCTACGAGGCCGCCTGGACCGACGGCGCCGGCCGCTGGTACCGCTTCCGCCGCATCACGCTGCCGCTGATGGTTCCGGCGATCATCACCATGTCGATGCTCTCGCTGATCGCCACCTTCAACTCGTTCGACATCATCTGGATCCTGACGCAGGGCGGACCGAGCGGCGAGACGACGACGATGATCATCGATACCTATCAGACCGCGATCGGCTCGAAGAAATACGGTGAAGGTGCAGCGCGCGCCGTTTTGATCTGCATCTTCCTGTCGCTCTTCTGCTTCGCCTATTTCCGCGTCACCCGCCGCCTCAATCCGGAGAAGCGCGCATGAGCAACGCAGCCATGATCGACCGTTACCGCTGGTGGGAAATCATCCTGATCTATTGCGGCATCGCGCTGTTTCTTTTCTTCGTGCTGTCGCCCTTCGTCGAAGGTTTCCTGGTTTCGCTGAAGCCGCTCAGCCAACTCTTCTCCTCGCCCTATCGTTTCTGGCCGGAGAACGGCTCGTTTGAAGCCTACCGGACGATGTGGATCAGCGTGCCGGGCTTCGGGCGCTATATCTTCAACTCGTTCTTCATCTCGATCATCGTCACGCTGATCGTGCTCTGCCTCGTCATTCCAGCGGCTTATGCCTTTGCGAAGTTCGAATTCAGGGGCATGGGCATCCTGCTCGGTGCCTTCCTGACGGTGAACATGTTTTCCGGCGCCGTGCTGTTGATCCCGCTCTTCCGGCTGATGCGCAGCATCGGCGTGCTCAACACCTATCTCGCCATGATCGTGCCGGGCGTCGCCTTCCTGATCCCCTCGGCGATCTGGCTGCTGCGTACCTACATGATCCGTATCCCGCAGGAACTCAACGAAGCGGCCTACATGGATGGCGCCAGCCATTTCTACACGCTGCGCCGGGTCATCCTGCCCATTGCGATGCCGGGGATTATCGTCGTCGCCATCACCACCTTCATCGGCGCTTATGCCCAGCAATTCATCTTCGCGCTGACGTTCAACTCGAAGACCGAATACATGCCCTTGCCGGTGGGGCTCTTTGCTTACTTCGGCAAGCAGGAGGTCATCTGGAACGAACTGATGGCGGCTTCCTTCGTCGGTATCGCGCCGGCGATGGTCGTCATCTTCTTCCTTCAGCGCTACCTTGTCGGCGGGCTGACCGCCGGTGCGGTGAAACAATAAGACCAAAAAACGAGTGAACAGCTAACACAAGAATGGGAGTCACGACGTGAGCATATCAATCAAGACAGGCCTTATGGCGCTCGCCCTGCTCGGTTCGACGGCACTGACCGCCGTCACTGCCCAGGCGGCCGACAAGGAAATCAGCTGGATCTATTGCGGCGACACGATCGACCCGGTCCACACCAAATACATCAAGCAATGGGAAGAAAAGAACGCGGGCTGGAAGGTCGCCCCCGAGGTCGTCGGATGGGCGCAGTGCCAGGACAAGGCAACGACGCTTGCTGCCGCCGGCACGCCGGTGGCGATGGCCTATGTCGGCTCGCGCACGCTGAAGGAATTTGCGCAGAACGACCTGATCGTTCCGGTGCCGATGACGGACGACGAGAAGAAGACCTACTATCCGAACATCGTCAACACTGTGACCTTCGAGGGCACGCAGTGGGGCGTTCCGATCGCTTTCTCCACCAAGGCGCTTTACTGGAACAAAGATCTTTTCAAGCAGGCCGGCCTCGATCCCGAGACGCCGCCGAAGACTTGGGCTGAAGAAATCGAGATGGCGAAGACCATCAAGGAAAAGACCGGCATTCCCGGCTTCGGTCTCTCCGCCAAGACCTTCGACAACACGATGCACCAGTTCATGCATTGGGTTTACACCAACAACGGCACGGTGATCGATGCGGACGGTAAAGTTACGCTCGACAGCCCGCAGATTCTCGCCGCGCTGAAGGCCTATAAGGATATCGTCCCCTACTCCGAAGAAGGCCCGACGGCCTACGAGCAGAACGAAGTCCGCGCCATCTTCCTCGACGGCAAGGTGGCGATGATCCAGGCCGGCTCGGGTGCAGCCGACCGCCTGAAGGCGACGAAGATCAGCTGGGGCATTACCACGCTGCCGCTCGGCCCCGACGCCAAGGGTCCCGGCACGCTGCTGATCACCGACAGCTTGGCGATCTTCAAGGGCTCGGGTGTCGAGGACAAGGCGACGGAATTTGCCAAGTTCATCACGTCGCCGGATGTGCAGTCCGAATATGAACTGCAGGGCGGCGCCGGCCTCACACCGCTGCGTCCGTCGCCCAAGGTCGATGAATTCGTCGCCAAGGATCCGCACTGGAAGCCTTTGATCGAAGGCATCAGCTACGGCGGCCCGGAGCCGCTCTTCACCGACTATAAAGGCTTCCAGAACTCGATGATCGAGATGATCCAATCCGTCGTGACAGGCAAGGCCGAGCCGGAAGCCGCGCTCAAGAAGGCGGCGGGCGAAATCGAAGCCTTCAAATAAGCCCCTCGGGCTCTCTGGGATCGCGGGATGTGACATCCGCGATCCCTTCCCTGACGATGAACGCCCGACCAAGGCCGCCGGTGGAGACAGATTTTTGGGACAACTCCTTCTCAACAAAGTTCAGAAATTCTATGGCGATTACGAAGTTCTGAAGGGCGTGCAGCTCGAGGTGCGGAACGGCGAGTTCGTCGTTTTCGTCGGACCGTCGGGCTGCGGCAAGTCCACGCTCTTGCGCATGATCGCAGGTCTCGACGCGACGACCGCCGGCGACATCATCATTAATGGCGTCAGGGTCAACGATCTGCCGCCGGTCAAGCGCGGCATCGCCATGGTGTTCCAGTCCTACGCGCTTTATCCACACATGACGGTCTTCGAGAACATCGCCTTCCCGCTTCGCGTCGAAAGGATGGAAGAGGAAAAGCTCAAGGCCAAGGTGGAGAACGCGGCGCGCATCCTGCATCTCGAACAGCGGCTGCAGCAGAAACCCGGCATGCTGTCCGGCGGCCAGCGCCAGCGCGTCGCGATCGGCCGCGCCATCGTGCGCGAGCCAAAGATATTCCTGTTCGATGAGCCGCTGTCCAACCTCGACGCAGCACTTCGCGCCGACATGCGTATCGAGCTTGCCAAGCTGCACAGGCAGTTGAAGGCGACGATGATCTATGTGACGCACGACCAGGTCGAGGCGATGACCATGGCCGACCGTATCGTCGTGCTGGATTCCGGCGACATCTCCCAGACGGGCGCGCCGCTGGAGCTTTATCACAAACCCGCAAACCAGTTTGTCGCCGGCTTCATCGGCAATCCGAAAATGAATTTCCTGCCCGTAACCTGCAAGGGCGTCAGCGCCAATGGCGTCGAGGTGGATTATCAAGGCCAGACAGCCGTTCTGCCGGTGACGCCGCGCGACGGCATGGCCGGCAAGGCTTTAACGCTCGGCATCCGGCCGGAGCATATCCAGCTTGGCGGCGGCGATATCGTCTTTACCGTGACCCCGACAGTCATCGAGCGCCTCGGGGCAAATACCGTCGCTTACGCCTCGCTCAACGGAGAGTCCGAGAATTTCTGCGCCATGCTGCCGGGCAGCGTCGGCATCCGTGCAGACGCGCCGGTTGTAACGGGCATCAATGCCGCCGACTGCCATCTGTTCGATGAGGCGGGTATTGCCTTCGAGCGCCGCGTTGAGCTGACCGAAATCGATATGAACGTGATCAACCCGACGGCGGCTTGAACCGACTGGCTCCGTTTCAGAGGTTTGGGCGTCGCCAGTATGGCGGCGTTGCGCCTCTCGTTCAGCGATTTCTGGGGCGATATGTTACGAACTTAGGAAAGGCCAGCCGCGCCCCGAAGCATTCGGACCGTTTCGCGTGACTGTCATCAACCGAGCCGCGCCCGGCGACGAGCGCTTTAGTCCGCAACCCGCGCGCGTAGGCGGGGCAATATCCAATCGAGGAAGCAGCGCACCTTCAGCGACAGCGGATCGGCTGGTCCATGCATCACGTTCACAGGTAGCGGTTCCGGCGCGAACTCCGTCAGCAATTCCTGCAGAGCGCCGGAGCGCAGCTGATCGGAAATCTGGTAAGACAGTGCGCGGATAATGCCGATACCGGCCATTGCAGCCTGAATGGCCGCCTCCGTCGTGTTGACCGCGAGTTTGGGGTGCGGCTCGATGGCGAAGGCCGGACCGTCGCGGCGGTAGCGCCATTCCGGCGCGGTCGCAAAGCCCTGGAAGCTTATACCGTCATGTCGTGCGAGGTCTTCCGGCTGACGCGGCACGCCTCGCCGGGCCAGATATTCGGGGCTGGCGCAGATCACCCGGCGGACACTGCCGACGCGTGTTGTGATCAGGGCACTGTCCGTCAGGTGGCCAATTCTAAGAGCCACGTCAACCTGCTCGTCCGCCAGATTGATCTGCCGATCGACCAGCGTCAGGCGCAGGTTGATATTGGGTTGCTCCTTCAAGAATTGCAGCGAGATTGGCAGCAGATGACGCTCGCCGAAGGCAACAGGTGCGGTCACATGGAGCCCGCCACGCAGCGCCCCATGGTCGCCGCTCGCCTGCCGCTCCGCCGCGTCCAGCTCCTCAAGGATACGGCGTGAGGCGGCGACAAAGGTGCGCCCCTCTTCGGTCAGGGACAGGCCCCGGCGAGTGCGCAGCACCAAGGGCACGCCGAGGTGTTTTTCAAGATCGGCGACCTTGCGGCTGACCGTGGCAAGGGGGGCACGCAGTTGCCGCGCCCCGGCAGAAAGGCTGCCGGCATCGACCACCGCCAGCAGTACCGACATCGCGTCAAAACGATCCATGCAATCCTTCCGCTATCTGAGAGGAATGTTCTCAAAATGGCAGGATACCCTGCTGTTTGTGGATATCATAGCTTCACTTCGTTCACCGGCGCTGTTCGGTTTCCCGTATTGCCAATGATCAGGAAGGACGTCATGCCCACACTTTCGCGTCGTGCCTTTGCAAGCGCTCTCCCACTCGGCTTGGTTGGGGGAAGCCTTTTCGGCGGAGGAATGATTGAAGGCGCGTCCGCGCTTGCCGCGACACCGGCTACGGCCAAAGCGCCGGTCAGCGTTACGCCGCTCGCGCAGATCCGCATCGGTCGTTTCACGGTGACGGCGTTGACGGACGGCTATGCGGATATGCCCTATGATTATTTTCCGGGGCGAACCGCGGCGGAGGTCGAACAGGCGGCAGTCGCGCAGTTCACCGCCCGCGCGGGCGGGGTGCGGTTCCTGTTCAACCAGTATCTCGTCGAGGATGGCGAACGCCGCATCCTGATCGATGCCGGTGCGGCAGGCTCGATCGGCCAGACCGGCCAACTGCCGCAGGCGCTCGCCGCGCTCGGCCTGCAGCCCGACCAGATCGACGCGGTGATCGTGACGCATATGCATCAGGACCATATGGGCGGTCTGATCCTCGGAGGCAAGAACAACTATCCCAAGGCGGAACTCTATATAGATCGCCGCGACGTCGCGCATTGGACTGATCCGGCTAAGCGCAGCGGCGCACCCGATTATCTGCAGACCAGCTTCAAGATGGCCGACGAGGTCGTGCGCCTCTATCCGAGACTTCAGGCGATCGACGGAGAGCGAGAAATCGTGCCGGGCGTCTCAATTGTCGACCTGACCGGCCATACACCCGGCCATATCGGCGTGCGGGTCCAAGATGGCGGACAGAGCCTCATCATGGTCTCGGATATGATCTTTCCCGTCGTTCATCCTGGGGCGACCGACGTGTTCTTCCTGTTCGAGCAGGATCCTGCCGCGGCCAAAGCCATGCGCGACCGGTTCTTTCCTCGCGCCGCTTCCGAAGGCGCCCTCATCGCCGCCACGCACATGCCCTTTCCAGGGCTCGGCCGTGTCGTTGCCGACCATGGGCAGATGCGTTGGCAGGTAGCGGATTGGGCCCTGCAGAACTGAGGTCTGCTTGGCGGTCGCAAGGGTAGTGATCGCCATGACCCCTTCCGCGGGGCTGCACCGCGATTAAGCCATCCCCGCGGGGCCGCGACATCCTCGACGCAGCACTTCGCGCCGACATGCGTATCGAGCTTGCCAAGCTGCACAGGCAGTTGAAGGCGACGATGATCTATGTGACGCACGACCAGGTCGAGGCGATGACCATGGCCGACCGTATCGTCGTGCTGGATTCCGGCGACATCTCCCAGAGGGCGCGCCGCTGGAGCTTTATCACAAGCCCGCAAACCAGTTTGTCGCCGGCTTCATCGGCAATCCGAAAATGAATTTCCTGCCCGTAACCTGCAAGGGCGTCAGCGCCAATGGCGTCGAGGTGGATTATCAAGGCCAGACAGCCGTTCTGCCGGTGACGCCGCGCGACGGCATGGCCGGCAAGGCTTTAACGCTCGGCATCCGGCCGGAGCATATCCAGCTTGGCGGCGGCGATATCGTCTTTACCGTGACCCCGACAGTCATCGAGCGCCTCGGGGCAAATACCGTCGCTTACGCCTCGCTCAACGGAGAGTCCGAGAATTTCTGCGCCATGCTGCCGGGCAGCGTCGGCATCCGTGCGGACGCGCCGGTCGCGACCGGCATCAATGCCGCCGACTGCCATCTGTTCGATGAGGCGGGTATTGCCTTCGAGTGCCGCGTTGAGCTGACCGAAATCGATATGAACGTGATCAACCCGACGGCGGCTTGAACCGACCTGCTCCGTTTCAGCGGTTCGTCCTGCCAGGTCGGTTCCGGGGGGCGACATGACACGCGAAGCGATTGCGGCTGCCCGCCGGTAGAGTTCGGGTGATTTTCAGTCCACGAATGTCGTTGGGCAATCTCGTCCAGATACCAAGGTCCGGCCCATTGCGGAGGTTGTCATTGAGGGAACAATGACCAAAAGCTGCCGTTAAGGGGACAAAGCTGGAGCGGAGGTAGTTGTGATCCACCATGTCTCGGTCGGGACGAATGATATTGCGCGTTCAAAGCGCTTCTACGATGCCGTTTTGCCCATCGTCGGCATTGTGCCGATGGCCGAGGACGAGGGTGGACTTGGTTACGGCAGTGGTACGTTTCATTTCAGCGTCCAGGTTCCGATCAATGGAAAACCTGCGACCGTGGGCAACGGCACTCATATCGCCTTTGCTGTCGAGGACCGTTCGATGGTCAATCGATTTTACGCAGCGGCACTAAAATATGGCGGCAGCGACGATGGCGCTCCGGGGCTGCGGCCGAACTATGATGCGAACTATTATGGAGCGTTCGTCCGCGATCCGGACGGTCACAAGATCGAGGCCGTGACCTACTCCGCAAAATGACTCGCTCACGGAGGCGCGCATGCCGACCCTTCCCTATGCAATTCTCGAAGCCCCCTCCACGCTGGGCTTGGCGACCGAAGGTGTGGAGCACTTGCCCGACCGACTAATGGATCTCGGTCTTGCGGAGCGCATCCATGCGCACCGCGCCGAGCGGCTGGCCGTCCCTCCGAAGGACCCTATGCCCGATCCCGAGACCGGCATCCTGAATGCCAGAGCAATCGCGGCGTGGTCGCCCAAGCTCGCCGACGCGGTGGAAGCGGTGCTTGACTCCGGCAGATTTCCGGTTGTGCTGGGCGGCGATTGCACGATCCTAATGGGCTCGATGCTCGCGTTTCGACGGCGCGGCCGCTACGGCCTGTTCTTCATCGACGGCAACGCCGATTTCTTCCAGCCCGAGGCGGAGCCCCATGGCGAGGGCGCCTCGATGGACCTTGCCTTGGTCACCGGTCGCGGCCCGTCGCTCCTCACCGACATCGAAGGGCGCGGTCCGTCGGTCCGTCCCGAAGACGCCGTCGCCTTCGCATATCGCGATCATAAGGATCAGGAGGAGTACGGAAGCCAGCCGCTTCCCAAGGAGCTCAAGGCGATTGACCTTCCCGCCGTGCGCGCGATGGGCATCGAGGCGGCCGCGCGCGAAGCAGTCGACCACCTGACGCGAGAGGAATTAGACGGCTTCTTCATCCATCTCGACGCCGATTGCCTCGACGACGTCATCATGCCGGCTGTCGATTTCCGCGTGCCGGACGGGTTGTCATGGGACGAGCTAGAAACCGCGCTTCGGGTTGCCTTGGCGAGCGGCAAGGCAGTCGGTATCGAGATCACCATCTACAATCCGCGCCTTGATGAGGACGGCAGCGCCGGCCGCGGCCTGGCCGACGTACTAGCCGCAGCGCTCGGAGCAGCAGCGCAATGAACACGGCGAGCACGTCTGTTTTCCGCCGCGGTCACACATGGCAGACCTTCCGCCACCGGCCCGCTCTGGCCGTAAAGGCCGGTGGAGACACTTCCTAAGAGCAGACGTTCCCTCCGAGGCGAGTTTCCCGACCCCGCGCTACTCGCCTATGCTGGAAAGGCACTTCATCGAGCTGTTCCAGTTTCTCCGGCAACGCGGCCGCCCCGACGGCGTCCGCAAACAACTGCGATGCGTGGTGATCCAGCAACGCGTCAGTGCGCCCGGCAGTCGTAATGCAAGGCTGCTATATCCGAGCCTGCGAGCTTGCGCTGGCCCAGCAGCTTGAACGGTGCACTCAAGCCAGGCTCGAATGTACGCACGCCCTCACCCAACACGACGTTGCCCACCAGAAGGTGAAACTCGTCGACAAAGCCATGCGCAAGCAAGTTATTGAAGAGAATACTGCTGCCAAAGATCAGCAGGTCGTCACCGGCCTGAGCCTTGAGTTCAGCCAGCCGCGCATGCACGCGTGTCCTGCTGACAACCTCGGTGCCGGCCCAAGGAGAGGTTTTTGCCAGAACCAGCGTGTCGCTGGCGACGAGCTTGCGTGCAGCGTCGACACGCTCGGCGATCTCGCTTTGCACCGGGTCGTTGGTCGGACTGCGATCGACATTCGGCCAATAGGCCTCGAACATGGGGAACGTGACTGCACCGAAGAGCAGCGTGCCCGCGTTGCGCAAGAGTTCAAGATTGTGGGCGTCGAACGCCTCCCCCATTGGCAGCATGTCAAGCCGGCCATCCGGGCCGGCGCAGTAGTTGTCGAGGGAGCTCAGAATGCTAACGACGAGCTTGGCCATCGCGAATGTCCTTCTGCTGAACGAGTGATGCAGTCCCGAACCTTTCGGGCCTGTCGTTCCCTTAGAGACATAGCGATGCGGAAACTCATCGCTCCGTGGCGAAAATTCCTAGTGAAACTCGTCGCACATTCCGAACCGGCTGCAGACTGCAGGGTCAAGAAAGCTGTCGATGGCAGTAATGTGGCCGTCGTACACGCTCAGCAGCACGACGCCACCCGGCCGGAAGCGGTCGTCACCAGCTTGCTTCAGATAGCAGGCGAATCCGGGCTGGCCGTTGCCGCGTAAAGAGTGGAGCCGCCAGGGAGTCTCGAACACGCGTTCTGCGAAGAATTTTCCGACAAACTCGCGACCACTGAACCATGCCGGCAGCGGCGGCATTGTGAAGCGGACATCATCGGCTAGTAGGTTCACCATTGCTGTGACGTCGCGGCGTTCCCAAGCGGATACGAAGGCATGCAGCAGGAGTTCGAGCCCCTGCGCATCAACTTGCAGCATCTCGCTCGACTGCACGGTTGCGGGCTTCTTCGCCCTCACCGTTTGTCGAGAGCGCTGCAGCGCACTGTTGACTGAGGCCACGGTGGTTCCAAGGATGTCGGCGGTCTCGGTGGCCGAGTACCCAAGCACCTCGCGTAGCAGCAGTACGGCGCGCTGCGTGCCGGGCAAGTGCTGTAACATGGCAACGAATGCAAGTCCTATGTATTCGCGACGCAGCAGTATCGCTGCTGGATCTTCGTTAGGCGCACTCCCGTACAGCAGTTCGCTATCCGGCATTGGTTCCAGCCACACAGGCCCCTGCACCGGCTCGCCCAGTTCGGCTGTGGACCGAAGCGGCGGAGCGAGATCGCCTGACGCTAGACGCCGAGGGCGTCTCGAAATCATGCGAAGGCAAATGCGCGTGGCGATGCTGTTGAGCCACGTGCCGAGCGAACTGCGTGCCTCGAAAGACCCTAGGCCACGCCATGCACCCAGTAGTGTCTCCTGCAGAGCATCGTCGGCATCAAAGGGCGAGCCGAGCATGCGATAGCAATGCGTGTGTAGCGGCTTGCGATAGGGCTTCATGAGCTGGTCGAATGCCGATGTGTCACCAGCTCTTGCTTGCTGCAGCCACTCGCTTTCAGCTGGATCGGCCGCGTTCTTTACCACCACCTGTCGCACCGTGTGCTGTGACATGTCGAAGACCATGGGTTGGGCGCGCTATGGCCAGAATATTCGCTCTCCGATGGGCACCTTAGTCTGGACGTTCGCTTCCGAGAAGGTACGTATCTTACCGCTGCGAGCTTCCCCGACTGGCACATGACGTCACGCTTGCCGCTATTTGGACGCCAGGAGCCGCCTGATCGCGAGTAATTCATCGACAGCCGCGGCCTTTGGCGATCAGGGCCATTTCGCCCTCAGCCGCAACCGCCTCCTACCAGACGAGACCGCGGGCCGCGACATCCTCGACGCGGGTGACGATGCCGCCCCGATGGAAGACCATCGTATCGAACAGATTGGAGACCACACAGGTATGGTTCGGGATGATGAAGAGCTTCTGGCCGATCTGCGGCCGGGGGCCGGTGCAATTCGAAAGATCGATCACGCCGTGTTCTTCCGAGAGGCTGCTGATCCGCGCCTCTTGATAACCGACGATCAGGCCGTAATCGCTAAAACCCTGAAGATCCGATGTCAGCGCCTTCGAACCGGCATCGATGACGGCGCGGTCGGCGTTTGGCCGCGACACGACGGTCGCCAGCACGTGCATGGCGCAATCGTCCTCGGTACAATGGCCCATGCGCACCATCTGGCGATCATTATAGATATAGGTGCCGGCGCGGTGTTCCGTGACTGAGGTGACGAGATGCGCCTCGAAGAGGCTGGGCGTCCCGCCATTGCTGACGATCGGGCAGGTTATGCCTTCCGATGTCAGTTGTTCGAGTGCCTCGGTGATGAAGGCTTCGACGGCGGCGGCCGATTGCGGCTTCGGGTAGGTCACGATGCCGCCGAAGGTGAGGCCATCGGCAGCGGCGATGCGCCTGGCGAGCGAGGCCGCCTCACCCGGTGTCTGCACGCCACAGCGGCCGCCGCCGGTATCGCATTCGACCAGCACGTTCAGCGGCTTGTGGCCGGAGAAATGTGCTGCCAGCCCGTCGACCGTCACTTCGCTGTCGGCGACGACCTTGAGGGCCGAAATTCTCTCGTTCAACCTGGCCAGCCGCTCGAGTTTCTGCGGTCCGAGGATGTTGAAGGTGATGAGGATGTCCTCGAAGCCGGCTTCGGCAAAGACTTCGGCTTCCGTCACCTTCTGGCAATTGATGCCCTTGGCGCCCGCGGCAACCTGCGCGACGGCGAGAGCCGGGATCTTATGCGTCTTGATATGCGGGCGGAAGTTCAGCCCGTGCTGATCCATATAGGATTGAACGCGGTCTATGTTTGCCGCCAGCCGGTCTTCGTCGATCACAGGACGCGGCGTCGACAGATCGGCGATTCTGTCGCCTGCCTTGGCGATGACGGCAAACCGGTTGTCATGCATCTAGGCGGCTCCGCGTTCTGGTCCGTGTGGATCGGCGACGATCGGCCATATGGTCTTCGGTGCCCGCCGGTACGGCGTCGTCGCCGGATTATTGGGATAGGGCGTTCCGGCCGAGCAGTAAAGGATCTCCGCCGCGATCTTCGAGAAGGACGCGAAGAAGTGGTTGGTGGATTTGATCACCAGGATCTTCTGCCTTGCGGGGTCGACGCCCATCGCCGAAAAAAGGCTCGGATCGAAGCTTTGAGCGCGCGTCGAATTGAGGATAATGTCGATGCCGTCAAGCACGATATGTGCGGCATCGCCGAAAGGTGCGAGGCTCTCGCCGAACTGCATCTCTGCATTCTTCACCAGCTTGACGATCTTGACGGTGCCGTCGACGGGATTGCCGGTGCCGGGCGCCGACTTGGCGCCGAAGCGCAACGGAATTTCCGCCCCCTCGCCCGCCGCAAAACAAATCTGGACGGCCATCGGATCCCAGATGGTGCCGATCGCAGCACTCGTGACGCCGCGGGCCATGAGCTCCCCGAGGATAACAGTCGCATCCCCTGCCGTGCCGCCGCCCGGATTGTCCCAGACATCGGCGATAACGACCGGCCATGCGGTGGCAGTCATCGCGCGCGCGACGGCTTCTTTCTCGTCGATCTGCGGAACCATGAAGGTGCCGCGCTTCGAAAACAGTTCAAGGCCGAGTTCGCGCGCCAAATCCGCGCCCTTTTCCGGCTTATTGTCCGTCACGACAAGCAGCTTCGTTCCCATTTCGGGAACGTCGCCCACCATGAAGCCGTGGATCACCGAAATCGACAGGATGTCCGGATCATCCTTCTCGATCTGCATGATCTTGTCGACGAAGGAGCGCATGGGTTCGCGCGATGTCGGGAAGACGTCGATCATCCGGCAGTCGAACACCGACATGACCGGCCTGACATGGCCCTCGAGCGTCTCGACCGCAATGCGCCAGAGGTCCTCGGCGCGGTCGACGAAGTCCGTGTGCGGAAACTCTTTGAAATAGACGGCGAAATCGAGAGCGGCGACGCGTTTTGCGGTGAGATGGCTGTGCGGATCGAGCTCGGCGCAGATGAGGACATCGGGCCCGACGATCTCGCGGATGCGTGAGAGAAGATCGCCTTCCGTATCCTCGTATCCGGCTGCCACCATGGCGCCGTGCAGACCCATGACAACGGCGTCGACAGGCATCGCCGCATTGAGTTGGCCGAGGATTTCGTCACGCAATTCCTCGTAGGTCGCCCGGTTGACGAGGCCTGCGGGGTCGGCCCAGGTGGCGGTTCCCTCAATCAGTTCCCAATCCTTTTCCCGGGTGACGCGCCTTCCGACGGTGATCGGCGCAGTGCACAGCGTCGGCGTTTCGGGATGTTGACCGGGGGGTGCATAAAGCGAGGCTTCGAATGCGCGGCGATCCACGCAGATCGGGGAAAAGGTGTTGGTCTCGGTCGCCAGTGCCGCCGTGAAAATGCGCAAGTAAGTCGCTTTCGTGTTGTCGGCTCTGCTCTACCCCATCGGGTTCGGCAGGTAGCCGGTGAAACCTGAGATTTTCCAGCGTCCTCGGTGAAGCCTGCAATAATAGAGCGTCTGCCATTGCAGGACGTCCCGGGTATCGTCGCTCTTGGTAATGCCGCCGTCGAATTTCTTGCGAACGAGGGCCATTTCGCCCTCGATTTCGATATCCTCAAGGGTCGTTGTGGTGAAGATCGCCGTGCGCGCATCTTCTGCGAAACTCTGCTCGGCGAAATCGTTTGCCTGCCTCAGCCATTCCTGGCGATAGGCCGACAGCGTCGGAAATGCCAGACGCCACCTGTCGGGGCTGACCTGCTTCTGGGCATCGATACCGATAAAGCCCTCTTCGACGAAGTCATGTTCCACCATCGACCAATCGGCCGCCAGAAACGCATCGATATCGCGCGCAACGAGCATTTCCCAGATGGCATGCCGGGCGCTGTCGGACGGGAATGGATTCTGGAAAGGATCGCGCATATCAGCCCCGGATTGAAATTCTTTTCATAAATCGCGTTTTTCACTGGTCAAATTCTGCTTTCTATGGTCACTTGTCAACTTATCAAGAAAATAATTTGCAAGGACTCCAGCATGCCGATCAAGCGCTATGGCACTGTTCAAACGGGCGCCGGCGGCAAGGCGCTGCCTTTCGCACGTGCGGTCGAAGCCGACGGATGGCTGTATGTTTCCGGCCAGGTTGCGATGGAAAATGGCGAAATCATCGACGGCAATATTATCGCCCAGACCCACAAGACGATTGCCAACATCCTTTCGATCCTCGATGAGGCCGGATACGGCGTCGAGGACGTCGTGCGCGTCGGCGTCTGGCTCGATGATCCACGCGATTTCTGGACCTTCAACAAAATCTATGAGGAGTATTTCGGCGAACATCCGCCGGCACGCGCCTGTGTGCAATCGTCGATGATGGTTGATTGCAAGGTTGAGATCGACTGCGTGGCCTATAAGAAGAAGGACGCATAGCGAGCCATCGGGGGGACGGGTTTGGATATCTTTTCGACGTTGCAGGAAGATAGGGGTCGGCTCTCTCCCTCCGAGAGCCGCATCGCGGAGATCATTGTCAACGACTTCGAATTTGCCGTGAATGCCTCGATCATCGAGCTGGCGGAACGGGCCGAGGTATCGCCGCCGACCGTCACGCGCTTTTGCCGGCGGCTCGGCTGCGAGAGCTTTTCCGACTTCAAGGTGCAGCTTGCCCGCACCGCCCATATCGGCGTTCGTTATCTGAAACCGGAATCGAAAAGCACCGATCCGGCCGATGTCGCCCAGGATATCATCACCAAAGCCCAGAACGCGCTCTTTCTCCTGCACCGGTCACTCGATCTTACCGCGATCGAAGCCGCCGTTTCGCATATCGCCAAGGCCGATATGATCTATGCGTTCGGGTCGGGCGGCAATTCGTCGATGATTGCCGACGAGCTCCAGAACCGGCTCTTCCGTCTCGGGCTTCGTATCACCGCAAGTTCCGACCACAGCATGCAGCTGATGATGGCTGCCGCGGCAAGACCCGGCGACGTGTTGATCGGCTCGTCCTTCTCGGGGCGCAATATGGAGCTGGTGCGCGCCTTCGAGCTTGCCCGCCAGACCAAGGTGAAGACGATCGCGCTCACCCAGACGGCCAGCCCGGTTGCCAAGGCGGCCGAAATCGTCGTGGCGATCGACCTTCCCGAGGGCCACAATATCTATCGCCCGACCTCGACGCGCATAGCCTACATCGCGACGATCGATATCCTGTCGAGCCTGGTCGCCTATGCCGTTCAGCCGAAGGCGACGACCACGCTTCGGCGTATCAAGCAGCAGCTTGTCATTCACCGTGACGGCGACGACCGGCAATTGCTTGGAGATTGAGGGTCATGAACGGGAGCTACGGAATGACGCAGTCGATAGCCATCGTTACCGGCGCTGCAGGCGATATCGGCGCGGCGATCGCGGCACGGCTCGCCGATGACCACGACGTCGTGTTGCTCGCCGACATCGATGCCGCGGCCGCAGCTGCCGTGGCATTGAAGCTCGGGCCGGACAATCGCTTCATCGCCGTCCAAAGCGATGTGACCAGCGAGACGAGCATCGCCGAATTGGCAAGACGCGCTGCCGACGTCGGCGTGGTTCGAACCCTGGTCAACAATGCGGGTGCTGCCCGCGCGACCAGCCTGCATGAGACGACGCCCGAGATCTGGCGGGCGGACAATGCGCTTAATCTCGAAGCGGCATTCTTATGTTTCCGCGCATTCGAGCCCATGCTGAAGGCCTCGAGGGGTTCGGTCGTCAACATCGCCTCGGTCAACGGCATGCATGTCTTCGGACACCCGGCCTATAGCGTCGCTAAGGCAGGCCTTCTGCATTTTACCCGACTGGTCGCCGTGGAATACGGCAAGTTCGGCATCCGGTCCAACGCCGTCGCGCCCGGTACGGTAAAAACGCAGGCCTGGGAAGCACGCGCGGCAGCCAATCCCAACGTTTTCGAGGAAGCGTGCCGCTGGTATCCGCTGCAGCGCGTCGTCGATCCGAAAGATGTCGCCAATGCCGTGGCCTTCCTCGCTGGTCCCCTGGCCGCAGCGATATCAGGCGTCTGCCTGCCTGTCGATTGCGGCCTCACGGCCGGCCAGGCCGAACTCGCGCGGACCTTTTCACAATCGGAACATTACTGAAACCCTGAGGAAGACAAGAGGGGCAGGTTGTGAAGCCGGCTTACGTCTGATCGATGACCGCATGAGCCGACTTTTTCCCGACGTCTTCCGCAATCCGGCGATCCGCGCCTGCATGATCGCCATTTTCACCTTCGGGATGGCGGGGGCGATGACCGCACCCTACCGCTCGATCATCGGCATCCGCGAATTGGGCTTGAGCGACGGCCTCTATTCCTTCCTGAGTTTCGTCTCCGCGGCGGTGAACGTCGTCATCAGCATTCTGCTCGGCAATCTCGCCGACCGGCTGGGTGAGTACCGATCGACGATGATCGGCGCCTGCCTCTTCGGCATCGTCGGCTACGGCATGGTCTACGCCTCTCCAACCGCGGCCGTCTTCGTCATCAGCGGCTTGCTGCCGCTGCCGATCTACGGGGCGCTGAACTCGCTGCTGTTTGCCAATGCGCGTGCGGCGATGCACGGCATGAGCCGAAGCGAGATGGTGACGGCCAACTCCGGCGTGCGCGCCATGATCTCGCTGTCCTGGGTGCTGATCCCCGGCATCACCGGCCTGCTGCTGTCTGGCGCATCGAGCATGCTGCCGGCCTACCTCTTTGCCGCCATCTCGTGTCTGCTCTGCCAGGGCATCATCCTGTTCGCCTTGCCGAAGCGGGCGGCGACGGAGATGGCAGCAGTTCATCATCTCACCTATCTCGGTGCGCTTCGCCAGGTGGTCTCGCCGCGAATATCCGCGCATATTTGCGGGGTGGCGCTGATCACCAGCACGCTGCATCTCAATGACGCCCTGCTGCCATTGATTGTCACCGGTGCCGCGCATGGCAGGCTCAGCGATGTCGGCATTCTCGTCGGCATCGTCGCATTGCTGGAGGTCGTCTTCATCATCATTTGGTCGCGGATCGCCCGGAAAACCGGCCAAATGACGGCGCTTGCCGCCGGCACCATCATCTACGCCGTCTTCCTCAGCCTTCTCGGCCTTGCCTCTGAGCCGTGGCATCTCTATGCGCTCACCGTGCTCGCCGGCATCGGAGCGGCGGCGATCATCAGCTTTCCGATCACCTATCTGCAGGATCTGATTGCCGACCGACCGGGGCTCGGCAGTGCGCTGATCTCCGTCAACATCTTTGCCAGCGCCGGCATCGGCGCGCTGGTTTTTGCCGCCGGCACCTATGTGACCGGCTATTCTGGAACCGCCATCCTCAGCGCCGTCACAGGACTATCGGGGATAGCGCTCCTCGGCTTTCTGCAGAGACACCATGCCCATTGAGCCGATGCCACGGCAAACAGGACGTGACGAAGAATGGAGCTTTCATCAGTGTTCGTCTTGTGACAAGGGTGATGCTGCATTTCCTTTGAAGGCGACATGAAGGCAATCTCCGGCACGAATCTCGAGCAGGCCAAGTCTCACAACCGGCGTGTGGTGATCGAGGCTGTCCGCACCAACGGTCCCTTGTCGCGCGCGGCAATCGCCCGGATGACGGCGCTGACTGCTCAGACTGTTTCGAATATCGTCGAGGAACTGGAGAGATCGCACCTTCTCGTTCCGTCCGAGGCGCAGAAGCTGGCGCGCGGCCAGCCGATCATCCCTTACACCATCAATCCGCGCGGCGCCTATTCGATAGGCCTCGAACTTGGCCGCCAGCGCGCAAGCGGGGTCCTGACGGATCTCTCCGGCGCCGTTTGCGCGCGCATCGAACGCCACGTCGAACATCCCGATCCGCAAAGGGCGATGCCGGCTCTCCAGTCCATCGTCGAGGATCTTCAGCAGGCCTTCACATTCGACCGCCAAAGGCTGCTCGGCGTCGGGATGGCTCTGCCCGGCCGCTATGCCGATGGCGGCACCACATCGCTCAGCCCGCTAAACCTGCCCGGCTGGCAGGGTTTTCCCGTCGGGCATGAATTGGAACAACGGGTAAAGGTGCCGGTGCTGGTCGAAAACGATGCGACGGCAGCAGCGATCGGCGAGCGTCTTCATGGCGTCGCCCGCGGTTTGGGCAGCTTCGTCTATCTGTTTCTCGCAGGCGGCGGCGGCATCGGCGCCGGAATGTTCCTTGACGGCCACCTCTACAAGGGCAGCCGCAACAATGCCGGCGAGATCGGGCATATCATCGTCGAGCCGCATGGCAAGCTCTGCAGCTGCGGCAAGCGCGGCTGTCTGGATCGCTACGTGTCACCGGCCGTCGCCTATGAATTCATGGGCATTGCCAATGCCGAGGAGCTGTCGCCCGACGATCTCGATGCGCTGATCGCCAACGGCGGCGAAGGTCTCGACGCCTGGCTGGATCAGGCGGTCCAGCCGCTGCGGCAGACCGTCGATTTTCTGGAACTTGCCTTCGATCCTCAGACCATCGTGCTCGGCGGCAGCATATCGACCTCGCTGATGCGGCGGCTTGCAGAGCGGCTTGAGCCGCTGCACACCCCGATCGACCCCAACCAGAAGCGGACCATTCCCCGCGTGATGATCGGCATGACCGGCAAGGATACGGCAATCCTGGGCGCAGCCGCCCTGCCGATCTTTTCCGAAACCAATCCGCGCTTCGACGTCCTGCAAAAGCCGCTCAGCTAGTACACCTCCGCCCGGGGAGATTGCCGAGGCCGGCTTTTCATCCGCCTGCTTGCAGCCCCTTATCCGCCTGCCGGCAGCCTCGCATCCGACTGCGGTAGGCGACGGGCTAGAGGTCGCGCAAAGATGACCACGTTGCCGAGAAGCGTCAGCGCCAGGCCGATCAGGCCCAGACCGCTCCAGTGGTAGCCCTCAAAGACCGTCGACAGCGACAGGGCGACGATCGGGAACAGGACGGTGGCATAGGCGGCGCGCGAGGAGCCGATGCGGGACACCAGCATGAGGTAGGTGGTGAAGCCGATCACCGATCCGATCGCCGCGAGATAGAGCATGGCGGCAAGATAGGTGATGTCAGGCGGCGCGACGATCGGCGTTCGCGTCACGGCAATCAGGAAGAGGAGGACGATCGCTCCATAGGTCATGCCCCAGGCATTGGCGGTCAGCGGTGAGATTCCGACCGCGCTGTTTCGACGCGATGCCATATTGCCCAGCGAGAAGAACAGCGTGCCAAGCGCAGCGAACCCGATCCCTTTCAACGTGCCCATATCGAAATCGACGACAACGTCCTGTCCGAAAAGGAGGAGAAGGCCGGTTGCTCCGAGTGCCGCTGCGAGAAGTGTGCGGCCGGTAATGCGGTCGCCGAAGAAGAGGCGCGCATTGACGGCATTGTAGATCGTTGCGAGCGAGAAGATCACGGAGATTAGGCCGGACGGGATAGAGGCGGCGGCGTTGTAGAAACAGATGAAATTGAGGCTGAACAGGCAGAGCGCTTGCGCAAGGATGAAAGGTTGATCGCGCAATGCAGGGAGCTTGAGCCGCCGCATGGCAGCCAGGATGGCGACGAGGATCACTGCTGCGACCGCAAATCTGTAAAAGACCGAGACCAAGACCGGCACGGGACCGACCTGCATCGCAATGGCGATCCAAGTCGTCCCCCATATGAGGACGGTCGCGATGAAGAGAGCGGCATTTGCCATGGAGTGATCCTCGTTTCCCCGACCAATATGCGAGCCGTGAGCAGGTCTCTTGCAGATTCTTGCTATGAAATCGATTTGCCCGGACTTCCGGCTCGCCATGCGGGTCGTCCGCCGGTAATGTTCGCGCGGCATGGTCATGTGGGGAAGAATTGGTGAAATATAGTCACCCCTCGGTTTTCAGGTTTTTGTCCGCATCTCCCACTGCACGGATGTCACAGTCCATCGATTTGGGTTTCGGGCGATCAGCCGCTATCTGGAGCAATGCACAAGACAGGATGAGCTATCAGCGGCCGAACGGTCATACGTTCAGTCTTTATCTGAGAGGCGGCGCCGGAACGCGTCGTCTGGATGGCAGCCCTGGCGCGCGCGGCCGTCCGGGGGTCCTGTGCATCATGCCACAGGAGCACTCGTCCGAATGGGAAATCACCGACTTCTCCGAATTCGTCCATCTGTATGTTCCCGACGATCAGATGCGCCGGATGTTTGCCGAGACGTTTGACCGCGATGCGCGGCTCATGGCTCTTCCCGAATTGACATTCGCGGATGCACCCGCCTTGGCGCGCACACTTCGGCAGATGACGAAAGCGATGTTGGCGGGCGGTCATCTGCTGGCTGAAGAAGCGATGACGCAGGCGATCAACGATTTCTTCGTTGATCCGCGTTATGGAGGGATGCGCCCCTGCGCGATCAGCGGCGGGCTCGCTCCTCATGTCCGGCGCCGGAGTCTGGAGTATATCGAGGCCCATCTCGGTGAGACAATCCGCTTGCAGGATCTGGCGGCGATCGGGCAGCTCAGCGCCTTTCATTTTCAGCGGATGTTCCGGGCAAGCTATGGTGTGTCCCCGCATGGCTGGGTGGCTCACCGGCGTGTCGAGCGCGCCAAATCGATGTTATCAGCCATGGACCCAATCGCACAGATCGCTTCCGCCTGCGGCTTCAGCAGCCAGAGCCACATGACACGGGCATTTAAGTTGGGCACAGGCGTCACGCCCTCTGCCTACCGGCAACGACAGTGAAGCCCCTTCGCTCGACACGTGTTTGTTCGCTGTGGACGGGGCGGCAGCCTTGATCTCTTGACCGATAACGCCGGCGCTGGATCAACCGGGAAGTTTGTTGAATTTCCGGAGGCTCTTGTCGACGAAGGACTCCGGCAGGAAGCGGCGGATGAAACGGATCTGCCCTGCGGCCCTTCCGGCCGTGTACCGCCTCTTGGGCGATGGCGCATTGGCGGCCTTGACGACGGTTGCGGCGACCACTGCGGGCGCATCGCCCTTCGAAACGATTTCGCGCATAAGCTTCTCTGCATCGGTGCGCACTGTATCATAAACGGCTAGCGGCCGGTCCGGCCGTGTGATGTTCTCTTCGAATGAGGTGCGCGTGACGCCCGGTTCGACGAGCACGACGCGGATGCCCTGCGTGCGCACTTCATGGTCGAGGGATTCCGAATAACCTTCGATCGCGTGTTTGGTCGCTGCGTAAAGCGCGTTGAAGGGCGCCGGGATCAGCCCGAGGATCGAGCTCAGGTTGATGATCCGGCCGCTGCGCTGCCGCCGCATCACCGGCAGCACCGCATTGGTCATACGCATCGTGCCGAAGACGTTGACGTCGAAAACGGCTTTGGCCTGTGCCGTCGTCGACTCCTCCGCACCACCGAGCAGCCCGATCCCGGCATTGTTGACCAGCAGATCGATTCGTCCCGTGCGTTTCAAAACCTCGTCGACGGCGCCCTGCACCGATTGATCGTCGATGACGTCGCAGACCAGCATGATGATGCCGTCGGCGGTGTCGGCCATCGGCTTTCGGCTGGTGCCGAACACCTGGTAACCGTCGCGCAGCAAGGCCTGCGCCGTTACCAGCCCGATGCCGGAAGAAGCCCCTGTGACCAGGGCAATGCCGCGTTCTCTTTTGCTCATCGACGTCTGCCTTCATTTTGTCGTGGAATGTTCATGGGCATTCTGTTACTATCAATTTGATAGCAAGTCACTACTAAAAAGATATCGACATGAAGAATCTTTCGAACCAACCTTGTCTGATCGCCCGCAGCCTGGCGCTCGTCGGCGATGCGTGGAGCATGCTGATCATGCGCGACGCCCATGCGGGGCTGACCCGTTTCGATGAATTTCGCAAAAGCCTCGGCATCGTCCCGACAATGCTGACGGGGCGGCTGTCATCGCTGACCGAGGAAGGATTGCTGGAAAAGCGTCGCTATTCCGAGCGTCCGCCGCGCGACGAATATTTGCTGACGGAAGCCGGCCGCGACTTTCTGCCGGTGCTGTTTGCAATCGGCGCCTGGGGCCGCAAGCATCGCAGCGGCGGTGCAGTCACCCGCTTCTTCGACGCTGAGACCGGAACGGAGATCGATCCCCTCACAATCGACCGCGCCACAGGCGCGGAGATTGGAACCCGTCCTATTCGTATCGCCGCACCCGAATGCGAGGTGCCCGCGGCACCTGACAACTCCCCTTGAAGGCGGTCGGTATCCTTGCCATCACCGCCTCCGGCAATGGCAAGGCTGATCCTCAAATCAAAACCCCCGGCCCAATCGGAGCGCTACGACTGTTGCAGCCCGTAGAGCAGCGGCATCAGTCCTGCGAGCGCTCTGAAGCGCTCCCACGACTTGGACGAAGGCTTCGTCCAGCCGGTTTCGGCAAGTGCGGAAAGGCGGGGGAAGACGAGGCGGTCGAAAACGGCGCGATCGGTCATCGGCTCGGACCAGATGCAGGCTTGAATGCCGAGGAGTTTCTGTTTCTGGCTCGCCGTCCAGCCGCCGATGGGATCGAAATTGTAGAGCTTCTCCGCGTCCGAAGTCCCCGCCCAACTGGCGCCGGGCTCATCCCAGTCGGGCCTGAGCGCCATGTCGAGGTAATAGACCTGTCCGGGGCAGACGACCATTTCATAGCCGCGCTCGGCAAGTTCGGCCGAGACCTCGACATTGCGCCAGCTGCAGAGATAGCTCTTCGATTTGTCGATGACATCGCCGTGGGCTGCCTCTTCCCAGCCGCCGGTGATGCAGCCCTTGCTCGCAAGGAAGCGCTGGACGCGGCTGAGGAACTCCGCCTGCAGGATGGCAGCACCCGACCCGTGGATGTCGTCGGCGCCATGGGTATTGGTGACGACGTTCAGCCGCTTGGCATGCGCATCGGCAACGTCGTTGCCCGCCACGCTACGCAGGCGTTCGAGCGCTTCCGGCGAGCCGGACCACGCGCCAAGCGGCACCTCGTCGGCGCCGAGATGGATGGTCTTGAAGGGGAAAAGCTCGATGAGTTCCGAAAGGATCGTCTCGACGATCTCATAGGTCTTCTCGCGGGCCGGATTGATGCAATTGTCCGGGAAGCCCTGAACCGAATAATAGCTGCCGACCTCGGCCGGATCGCGCAGCTCTTGGATCGCCTGCAGCATGGCGTAGCAATGGCCGGGCATATCGATCTCCGGCACAATCTCCACGCCGAGGCTCTTGGCATGCGCGACGATCTCGCGGATGGCAGCCTTGGTGTAATAACCGCCTGTGCGGGCCGGGCTCGAACCGAGCAGCGGCGGAACGGCGAGACCGTGGCCGCGCCAGGCCCCGACTGCGGTCAAATCAGGATAGGCGTCGATCTCGACGCGCCAGGCCTCATCGTCGGACAGGTGCCAATGGAAGCGGTTGAGCTTGTTCCAGGCAAGCACCGCCAGCAGCTTCTTGATCTCGGCGGCGCCATAGAACTGGCGGGCGACGTCGAGATGCAGGCCGCGCCAACCCATCGACGGCTCATCGACGATCTCGCCTGCGGCCGGAAATTGGAAGACCTCGGGATGCAGCCTTGCGCCGCGCCAGATCTGGCCGAGTGTGACGAGGCCGTAAAGGAAGCCGGTCTGGCTGCTGGCCTCGATCGTGATCGTCTCACCCTCGAAGCTCAGCCGGTAGGCCTCTGGCCCGAGCCCGGCGGCATCCTTCAAGGCAACCGGAACCGCGCCTTCCGCCTCGCTTCGCACTATGCCTTCGACGGCGAAGAGATGCTCGACCAGCGCTGCGAAGTTTCGTGTTGCCGCCTCCCCTTCAGTGCTCTGCGCCTGCAGCGCAAAACCGGCCGGCAGCGGCCGGCGGGAAGTGACTGAAATATGGTTCGGCCAGGGGATGATCGACACCTGAACAGGCGCATTGACGGGCACCGGATAGATCTCGGCGCCACGCTTCAATGGGGCGTTGCTGACCGAAGATCGCGTCGGCTCTATCGTGAGCACGATCGTGCTGCCATCGGAAAGCGCGAGATAGCCGCTCGTCGCGCCGTCCGTCCAGTGACGGAACTGCCAACTTAGCGCGTAAACCGAGATCGTCCACGTCTCGCCGGCGCCGAGAACGAAATTGGCTGGCGGCTGGAATTCGGTGAAATTCGACAGCCGCTGCGAAACCGTGGCGCCTTCGACGCGCCCGGCCGGATCGACGCGGCCCGGGCCGCTGACGCACAGCGAGAAATTCGAAAGCGGCTCATTGCCTAGATTCTTGAGGCGCAGGACGTAGGAAAATTCCTTGCCATCCGCAGGCGGGTTCCAAAGGGTTTCAAGCCGCAGGGCTTTTGGTCGCGGTATGGACATGGTCACTCTTTCCTCTTGAAGATCGGGTCATAAGCATTCCGGCGCACTACCGAAAGCGGAACGATTGCTGCCGCAAAGCCGGCTCCGATGGAAGGCGCGGGGGCATAGTTGATCAAAGCAACCTCACCCACGCGATCCCGTCGTTCTTGAAGTCAATCAAATTGATTTAAGATTGATAGTCAGTTTCCAGCCAGCACGTCAATTGCCGATTTGAAATTTCTGCAGCGCTCCGGAGCAGCTCTCAGCGACGCGCACCGAACTGCAGGAAGACCTCATCGGGCGTGGGACGGCTGGTCGCGTTGGTGACGTATTTGTGTTGGCAGATCCCTATCGCTTCCGTCCTCATCCGAACTATGGTGTCGGCATCGGCGGAATTGCGCTCCACGTCTTTGATTGCGGCATACCGTCGACCGTCTCGATCTTAAACAGGATCAGCCTTAGTCTTGGCACCCTGGGCGGAGAATGCAGCGCGCGGGATTATCGCATGTCGGAACGATTTGAATCTGCCCGCCTTGATGAAACACCCGCCATCGTCTGGCTCGGCTTCATGGCGATGTGCGTCGGCATGTTCATGGCGATCCTCGACGTCCAGGTGGTGGCGACATCGCTGCCGACCATCCAGTCGGCGCTGGATATCGATCCGGATCAGATGAGCTGGATACAGACGGCCTATCTCATCGCCGAAGTGGTGGCGATCCCGCTCACCGGCTTCTTGACGCGGCTGCTGACGATGCGATGGCTGTTCGTTACCGCCATCAGCCTGTTCGTCGCGGCCTCTGCCGGCTGTGCGATGAGCGGCAGCTTCGGCGAGCTGGTAGCCTGGCGGGTGCTTCAGGGCTTTTCTGGCGGAACCCTGATCCCCTCGGTGTTTTCGGCCGTGTTCATTCTCTTCCCGAACGAGCGCCAGGCACTTGCAACGACGATCGCCGGCGTTCTCGCGGTGTTGGCCCCGACCGTTGGGCCGATCGTCGGCGGATGGCTGACGCAAACCTACTCCTGGCACTGGTTGTTCCTGATCAACATCCTCCCAGGCATTGCCTCGGCAATCCTGGCGGCACGGTCCCTGCCAAGGCAGGCGACCAATCCGTCCGAACTCAGGCATCTCGACGGTTTATCGCTTCTGCTGATGGCAACCGCGCTGGCGAGCTTGGAACTCAGCCTGAAAGAGGCGCCGACGAGCGGCTGGATCTCGGCCTATGTGCTCAGCCTGCTGACGGTCTGCCTTGCATCGGGAGCTGTCTTCATCTGGCGAACGCTGCGCGGAAACTGGCCGATCGTCGATCTCGGCAATTTCGGTGATCGAAACTTTCTCGTCGGTTCGGTTCTAAGCTTCGTGCTTGGCATCGGCCTCTTCGGCTCGGTCTATCTCATGCCGGTCTTTCTCGCTTTCATCAGGGGACACGACGCCCTCCAAATCGGCATGACGATGCTGGTCACCGGTGTCGCGCAATTGATCACGGCGCCGATCGCGGTCGCGCTGGAGAAGCGCATGGACGCGCGCTTGCTGTCGGCCGCCGGTTTCGCGCTCTTTGCGATCGGTGTCGGGATGAGCGCTTTTCAGGACCCTCGTTCGGATTATGACGCGATGTTCTGGCCGCAGGTCGTGCGCGGCGTCGCCATCATGTTCTGCCTGCTGCCGCCGACGCGGCTGGCGCTCGGCACACTTCCGCCAGACCGCATTCCCGATGCGAGCGGCCTTTTCAACCTGATGCGCAATCTCGGCGGGGCGATCGGCATCGCTCTCATCGACACCATCATCTACACGCGCTCGGAGCCGCTGGGACAAGTCCTCTGGACCCGCCTTCAAGCCGGAGACGTCGAGGCTGCGACATTCGTCGGCGCACCTCTTCAGACCATATCGGGGCATAGTGGCAGCTTCGACGCGGATACCACGGCGCTGCTCGATCCGTTGGTCCAGACCGCGGCAAGCGTCCAGGCGATCAACGAAGCCTGGATGGTGATTGCCGTCCTGACCGGCTGCGCCCTGCTCTCGGTGCCCTTTGCCAGGCGGCCAACGTCAACGTGAAAACCAGGGTTGACGAGACCTACCCCCCGCGATCCTGAGATGGAAGCCAACGCATCGGCCAAACGGCTTCTAGGCTAGCTTAGCACTGCGCGTCTCGGCATCGATGAAATAGGCTGCAGCACCTGCCAACAGTAGCAACGCAGCGAAAATCCCGATGACCAGGCCGAAATCTTTAGTCACAAAAAGACCGATCAACGATGGCGCAAGCAGCCCTCCAAGCCGAGCCATAGCACCGGCGGCACCCATTCCGGTTGCCCTGGAGGCAGTAGGATAAAGCTCTGGCGTATAGGCGTAGAGTGCACCCCACGTACCAAGCAGCGCGAAACTCATGATGAGCAGTGACGACGCTACCAAGAATGCGGATGAGCCGACGACAAACAAAATGGATCCCATCGCGGAAAGGATGCAAAATGCCACAAGCGTTGGACGCCGCCCCCACTTTTCGACGCCGTAGGCAGCGAGCGCATATCCAGGAAGCTGGGCAAGCGCGATCAGCACAAGAAAACCGTAGCCTCGAACGAAGCCAAAGCCGTCCCCGGCAAGTTTCGGAGGCATCCAGGTGAAGACACCATAGTAAGAAATGGACACCAGAAACCAAACCGCGAGGATCAAAAGGGTTCGACGCCGCAGAGCGTGGGAGAATATTCCGATACCACGCGTCGGTGTCGCAGGCGCGATGTCAACCTCTTGCCCCAGAGCACTGCGGCCATTCACCAGGGCCATCCGGTCGATGATCGCCTTTGCTTCTCCACCCCTTCCCTTGCGCAGAAGATAGAGCGGTGATTCCGGCACGAAAAACCGCAGACCGAAACCGATAATCGCCGGGACCGCTGTAACGGCAAAGATAAACCGCCAGGCTTCGGCCACGTTCCATAGACTGAGCAGCCAGGCTGCAATTGCGACAACCAGGGTTCCGACGGCCCAGAAACCCTCGAGCAGCACCAGCCACCTGCCTCGGTTCTTCGCCGGCAGGAATTCGGCCATCATCGCATAGTCCACCGGCAACGTCCCGCCGACCGCTGCTCCGGTCAGGAAGCGCATGAACAGGAGGAAGGTGAAGTCTGGCGCGAATATCGACAGCGTGCCAAAGACGGCATCACAGGAGACAGTCGCGATCAGAACGCCGCGGCGGCCGATCCGGTCGGCAAGCCTGCCAAACCCCATTGCGCCCAGAAACATGCCAAGGAAAAACACCGTGCCCGTCTGAAGCGCCTGCGGCACCGTTAGTTCGAAGCTCGTGGCGATCGAAGCCGCTGTGAAGCCCACCGCGATGACCTGCATGGCGTCAGCTGCCCAGACCAAGCCGAAGATGGCCATCAGCCGTCGCTGATATCGTCCTGCTCCCGCGTGGTTGAGTGCATCGTCCATTGTGATTGTGGTCATTTGTTTTCCATACCCGGCTGCCGTGGTCCGCTCATAGCGCATTCAGCCCAAAAGATCACAGCCGCAAGCCGCGATGGCCGTTTTCCAGTTTTACCTGGGCGTTTCATGACATTCTGCAAGGTGATCCGTTCGTACATCTGATCTGAAGCTAAAGGCCGGAGCCTGCGAGGCCGCTGCTAAGGTTGGGAGGAGCTCCTCGTTGTTTAAGCTCCCGAAGATGAACGGTTAACTTGGCGGGTGGCTTGAATTCATCAGCTGTGCCGCTCCATGGTCCTATCGCGTAATGGCAGCAAATCTAACCTACGATTTCGGCTTAAAGAACCTATCGGCTTCCTTCATCGCATTCTGCGCCGCGCCATACAGCGCGCTTACGGCATCGCGCATTTCGGCAAACGCCTGCATGGTTCGTGGCGAAATGTAATCGCCTCTTGCTTCAGCATTGAGCCGCAAAGCTCTCTCGCAGTCGGCGGCAATTCTATCCAGCTCCGGGGAAACCCGATAGAGCCGTTCCAAGATAGCGTCGATGTCACCCTTGGCGCGTTCAGACATTCGTTCTGCCATCAAACCCTCACCGCTGTGTCTCTTCCCCTGCAGGAGCCGAAGGACTCCTAAAGCAGTGTCCCCTGCTTGGCTTCGTCGGCCACTTTTACGTCCGCGTCGCCACGGCGCGGCTCGCATATCGCTCCGGTCTCAAAAAACTCTATTGATGACCGAATTACGGTTATAGGACCAAAGCCAGCGCCTGGGAATTGGAAGCCGGTCGAACAACCCCGGCGCCGCGCGTGATTTTCGCAGACAAAAAAAGTGGGCCGACGGAAAACCGTGGCCCATTAGTTGTGAAGGTATAAACCTCCAGAGGGGAACAGCTGAAACGACGGAACTGGGAGGTAAGCCGTCGTGTTGCATCAGCTGCAATCACCATGCTCCTTTTTTGACCAGTTGGAAAACATTTTTTGTGCAATGCAGCTATGCAACGGCGGACCATCCAGCCGAAGGAGCCGTGGAGGATGGATCTTGAACGCTGCTACCGCGGCCTTGGTCTTGAACTTTTTAGAAGGCGTCGATCTGGCGCCGGACTAGGCCGCGATGAAACGAGCCATCCTATGGAGAAGAGGCCATGCGTGAGGACGCAATGCCTTTGATCGGGTTCGACGATTTCGCTTGATTTTACTCGGCGTCGTCGTTCGCCTTTGGGAACAGTTGCAGCACATTCGACCCACTCGGGTGCGCGAGAGCGCGCGCCTTTGGGTGCCGCGAGTTGTTTTCTCCAGCCTTTTGGATAGCTGAAACGAGACCTTCCCGCTGGCGATAATAATCTGGCTTGGCAGGCAGGGTGAGGTCAAACTCTTCGAGCATACGCTCAATAATGTCCATCGCTTCAGCCGCCAGCCCAGCATAACCTTCTTGGCGTCGCTCGAAGAAGCCATCGTATCCGGGCCTGGAAAGGTCGAGACTATCCAACGCATAAGAAAGGGTCTTCACCCGGTTCGACAACCACAAAATTTCTTCTGAAAGCTCGGTATTGAAAAGTCCCCAGTTTGCGTCGTGCGGAAGTGCAAGGGTTGGATCGCGAACGTGAAACGCGAATTCGCCTTCATCCATGGGATTGAACTCGGGCATGTCGTGAACGGCCGCGTAGCTGGCTCCGACAAAATCATCTAGGGCCAGCACCGTCAGCATCGCCAGGTTTCTAACCTCGGCTTTCGGGCGCCGGTTGATCCCAGACTTCGCAAGTCGAATGACGATGGGAAGCAGGGAGCCAGCGGCTAAACCGCCAGCGCCAATGAATGCTCCCATTACCATGATCCCTTGAGTGGTTTCGAAGAACTGCGTCAATAGTCACCTCGTTGAATGGGAGCCGCGAGTTGCGTCAAGAAGCACGCACAGACGGAATCAGCGCTTTCCGTCCCAGTTTGCCTTGAACTTAAACGATAGGGAACTCCGTTCCCGCCGTGTGGCGCCATTGAGCAACCTCACGGCATGATCATCACCGGCGACCTCAGTTCCTTTGACGCTTGGCAATGACCTCTCGGTGCAACTTCTCGAATTGAACATCAAGTGATATCGGCTGGCCTGTCTTTCAAGGACCTAATCGAGAACCGGCGATAGTAGTAAGATTTCTCTCAACCATTTTGCGTCATCCTCCAGTTCCCTTCTGAAGCCAATCGACGAGATCTCAATGGCCACGGACCTTGACCGCAGTTTTCAAATGCCCCGACGCGATGAGCTTGGCCTCTTCACGATCAGCAACGGTTCCGGCCTGTCGATATCGGCCTTGCCGAACGGCGCCCTGTTTGCCATCGAATACGCCGACGACAAGGGATCAGTGCAGATCAACCAGATCCAGGGCTCGCCGCTTACCGGCGGCGTCGGTCGCCTTTATCTGCGCGTGGGCGGGGCCGCGCCCGAGGTGGTGGAGCTTGTCGGGCCTCGCGCTAATGGCAGCTTCGGGCACGATGCGACGAGCCTCTCCTGGAGCGGCAAAACGGGCGATATCGGCTACAATGTCCGCCTCGAGCTTCATCCCGCCGAAACGGCCTGGTTCTGGCGTGTCTCCATCCGGCATCTGAAGGATGGGACGCTGCCGGTCGATCTGGTGCTGATCCAGGACGTCGGTCTCGGCGATCGCGGTTTCCTGATGAACAGTGAAGCCTATGCATCGCAATATGTCGATCATCATATCGCCGGTCACGAGACATTCGGCCCTGTCGTGATGAACCGGCAAAATCTCAAGCAGTCGGGCGCCCGCAACCCCTGGCTCGCGCAGGGCTGCCTCGATGGGGCGGCTGCCTATGCCACCGATGCGATCCAGCTGGTGCAGGCGAGCGACCGCCTCGACGACATACTGGTCGGCCCCTTCGGCACCAACCTGCCGAGCAAACGGCGGCAGCAGGAGACGGCATGCCCCGCCATTCAGTCGAAATCGCTCTCGGTGTCGGCAAGTGGCGCGACCGCGACCTTCTTTGCTGTGTTCGCCGCCGATCATCCTGAGGCGTCGAGCGATGCCGACCTTTCACGGCTTGACGAGCTCGCGGCGACAGACAGTGCGGCCGCCGATATCGAGGAGGGAGCACCGGTCCGCAGCCTGCTCCAGGATGCTGCCCTGCTGAAGGCCGAGGCACTGGACAAAAAGGCGATCGGCAAGCTTTATCCGGAGCGGAGCCTGGAAGAGCGCGTCGACGGAAAGCTTCTTTCGTTTTTCGTGTCGGACGGCGTTTTGAACCGCCACGTGGTCTTGCGCGACAAGGAACTCATGGTGGCGCGCCGTCACGGCGCGATCGTCAGAAGCGGTGAAAACATGCTGCTCGACGATGCGACGCTTGCCGCGACCTGCTGGATGCAGGGCATTTTCGCGGCCCAGCTGACGATCGGCAATACGTCTTTTCACAAGCTCTTTTCGGTCTCCCGCGACCCCTACAATCTGACCCGCGCCAGCGGGCTGCGCATCATGGCGGATATTGGCGCCGGCTGGCAGCTTCTGGCAGTGCCGTCGGCTTTCGAAATGGGGCTTAGCGATTGCCGCTGGATCTATCGTTGCGCGGAACGCACGATTATGGTGTCGGCAATCGCCTCCGGCGAGGATGCGGCGATGCAGTGGACGGTTTCCGTCGAGGGCAAGCCGTGCCGCTTTCTGGTGTTCGGCCATGTCGTGCTTGGCGAGCGCGAATATGACGCCGGCGGGCAGATCGAATTCGATCCGTCGGGCAAACGCATCCTTTTCCGGCCGGACCCGGCCTGGCTCTGGGGCGAGCGTTATCCCGATGCCGGCTATTGGCTGGTGAGTTCGACGCCCGACGCGATCGAGGAAATCGGCGGCGACGAACTGCTCTACAGCGATGGGGTAACACGCAACGGCGCCTTCGTGGCGCTCCGATCCCTGATGACGCAGGCGCTCTCTTTCGCCGTCGTCGGCTCGATGACCGATGCGGCGGAAGCCGAGCGACTGGCGCAACGTTATGAGGCCGGCGTCACCGATGAAGCTATGCTTGCACCGGCATCAAAATTCTGGCGGAACACCGTGCGCGGCCTGACGATCGGCAGCACCTCGCCTGACCTTGCCGCGCAGACGACCCTCCTGCCCTGGCTCGCGCATGACGCGATCGTGCATCTGAGCGTACCGCACGGCCTCGAGCAATATACAGGTGCTGCCTGGGGCACACGCGACGCATGCCAGGGGCCGATCGAATTCCTGCTCGCCTACGAGCATGATCGCGAAGCCAAGGAGGTGCTGAAGACCGTCTTCAGCGAACAATACCTGGAAAAAGGCGATTGGTCGCAATGGTTCATGCTGGAGCCCTATGCCAACATCCGGGCGGGCGATAGTCACGGCGACATCGTCGTCTGGCCGCTGAAGGCGCTCTGCGACTATATCGAAGCGACCGGCGATCTCGCCATCCTCGACGAGAAAGTCTCCTGGCGCGATGAAAAGACGATGGCCAGGGCGCCGGAGCCGGACACCATCGCGATCCATGTCGAGAAGCTGCTCGATACCGTTCGAGAGGCTTTCATCCCGGGAACGCATCTGATCCGCTATGGCGAGGGAGACTGGAACGATTCCCTGCAGCCGGCCGATCCGCATCTGCGCGACTGGATGGTCAGCAGTTGGACCGTTGCCCTGCTCTACGAGCAGATCGTCCGTTATTCGGCGATCCTGCGCCGCCTCGGCCATGGCGACAAGGCCAAGGGCTTGAGGAAGATCGCAACGGCGATGCGCCGGGATTTCAACCGCCATCTCGTGCGTGGCGGCGTCGTTGCCGGCTACGGTATCTTCGATCCCAGCCATGACGGCGTCGAATTGCTGCTGCATCCGAGCGATCGGCGCACCGGCCTGCATTACTCACTGATCTCCATGACGCAGGCGATGCTCGGCGGCCTCTTCACGCCGGTTCAAAGACGCGATCATATGAAGCTGATCGAGGAGCATCTGCTCTTCCCCGACGGCGTGCGGCTGATGGAGAAGCCCGCGACCTATGCCGGCGGGCCTGAGACGCTGTTTCGTCGGGCCGAATCCTCCTCCTTCTTCGGCCGCGAGATCGGGCTGATGTATGTGCATGCGCATCTACGCTACTGCGAGACGCTGGCGCTGGAGGCGGAAGTGGACGAACTCTGGAAGGCGATCGCCGTCGTCAATCCGATTTCTGTCACCACGGCGCTGCCGCATGCATCGCTGCGCCAGCGCAACACCTATTTCAGCAGCAGCGATGCGGCTTTCCACGACCGTTATCAGGCAGCGGCCGAATGGGGGCGCGTCAAGGCGGGAGAGATTGCCGTCGACGGCGGATGGCGCATCTATTCAAGCGGCCCGGGGCTCTACACCAGGAGCTTCGTCGAAAATATCCTGGGCTTCAAACGGCGCTTCGGCCGGCGCAAACGTAAACCGCTTCTGCCCGCAATCCATGCCTCCGCCGAACTGCAAACGGATCACGCCGCCTGGCGGCGGCTGATGAAGCCGAAACCCAAGGCGTAACAGTTCAGGACGAGGTGCTATCTATGCAGTAGCGTCGCGCAGTTCTTCGAAGCGCGCGGCGCTCTTCGATAAGTGGCTTCGGATGGCGCGGCGCGCGGCAGGCTCGTCCCGGTCGCGGATCGCCGCGAATATGGCGTGGTGTTCCCTGCGCATTCGCGCCGCATGGCGCTTGCGCTCGGCTGAGGTCATCTTGTCCAAGCGCGCCCATTGCCGCGGCACCATGATGTTGCCGAACGTGTCAAAGAGGCGGCCGTAATAGTAGTTTTGCGTCGCGACCAGAATGGACCGGTGGAAGGCGTAGTCCTCCTGCGCGCCGTACCCGCCTTCTTCGAGCGCCTTGTCTAGGTCATCGAGACGATCCTGCATACGGTCGATGTCCTCCTGTGTGCGCCGCAGCGCCGCAAGACCGGCGGCTTCATATTCGACCCCCATGCGCAGTTCCAGCACACGCAGGACCTCGTCGATCGACTGCAGGTCGTTGGGAATGATGGAGAAGGATCTGGGCGTTGGATCGTTCGAGACAAAAGCCCCAAGGCCTTGCCGTGTGGTGATCAGCCCCTTCGCGCGCAGCGCGGCGAGCGCTTCGCGAACGATCGTCCGGCTGACGCCGGTTGCCGTCATGATCGCCTGTTCGGTCGGCAGGCGCTGGCCCGGCTTCAGGTCGCCGGACTCGATTTGCGCCGTCAACATGTCGGCAAGGTTGCTGCGCAGGTTCGGCGCCTGCTGAATGGTATTGAAGACCGCGTTGTCCTTATCTGCCATCCTGTTTCGAAATCCTGGTGTCGAGGCGGCTGCGCCGACCCCGTTTCCTGTTCGTTTCCGCATCCACGCCGATGGGGGTGGGCAGCGGCGCTAAAGCGCGTCGCGATCTTTCAGATTAGCTCCCCGCGCTTTAGGTGAGACCGATTACCGAGCCAGCCAACCGCCATCGACGGGCAGCACCGTTCCATGCACGTAGTCGGATGCCGACGATGCCAGGAATACGGCCGCACCGCCGAGTTCGGACGGCGTTCCCCAGCGCCCGGCCGGGATCCGGGCAAGGATGGCGGCATTGCGGTCGGCATCTTCGCGCAGCGCCGTGGTGTTGTTGGTCACGAAGTAGCCGGGGGCGATGGCGTTGACGTTGACGCCCTTGCCGGCCCATTCGCAGGCAAGCAGCTTGGTCAGTCCGGCGAGGCCGCTTTTCGAGGCGGTATAAGACGGGATCCGGATGCCGCCCTGGAAGGAGAGCAGCGAGGCGATGTTGATGATCTTGCCCCTGCCCTTGTCGACCATATGGCGGCCGGCCGCCTGAGACAGGAAGAAGGCAGTCTTCAGATTGACGTCGATCACCGCGTCCCAGTCTTCCTCGGTGAAGTCGAGTGCATCGGCGCGGCGGATGATGCCGGCATTGTTGACGAGGATGTCGAGGCCGCCGAAGGTCTGGATGGCCTCGGTAACGATCCCCTTGACTGGTTCGATGCTGGCGAGATCGGCCTTGACGACATGGAAGCGGCTTCCCGCTTCCTGCACCAGCGCCTCGGTTTCGTCCATCGAGGAGCGTCCGACGGCGACGATCGACGCGCCGGCCTGCGCCAACGCTGCCGCGATGGCCTGGCCGAGACCCGTATTGGCGCCGGTGACGACGGCAACCCGGCCGGAAAGGTCGAAGGGATTTGCCACGATGCTCACCTCAGATCCGCAATGGCGATATGGTCCATGTCGGTGAAGCTCTTATTGTCGCCGGCCATCGCCCAGATGAAGCTGTAATTCTTGGTGCCGGCGCCCGAATGGATCGACCAGGGCGGCGAGATGACCGCCTGTTCGTTGGCGACAAGCATATGCCGGGTCTGCTGCGGCTCGCCGATGAAATGGAACACACGCTGCTCCGCTTCGAGATCGAAATAGAGATAGGCTTCCATGCGGCGGTCATGCGTATGTGCCGGCATTGTGTTCCAGACGCTGCCCGGCTCGATCATGGTGAAGCCCAGGGTGAGTTGGCAGGACTGGCAGACGTCCGGATGGATGAACTGGTAGATCGACCGCTTGTTGGCCGTCGCGGCTTCGCCCGGCGTCAGGTGACGGGCCTTTTCGCGGGTGAGCAATACGGTCGGGTGCGCCTGATGCGCTGGCGTCGAGACCAGATAGAACTTTGCCGGATTGGCGGCATCCGCGCTCTCGAAGCTGATGTCCCTGGCGCCCTTGCCGACATAGAGGCAATCATATTTGGCAAGATCGTAGTTCGTGCCGTCGACGATGATGCGGCCGGCACCGCCGATGTTGAGCGCGCCGAGTTCGCGCTCGGCAAGGAAGGTTTCCTGTCCGATCGCCGTCGGCGCCGTCAGCGTCAGCCCGGGGCCGAGCGGCGTCGCGCCGCCGATGACCATCCGGTCGTAATGCGAATAGGTGAGCCGGATCTCGCCGCTCGCGAAGACGGTTTCCACCAGAAAGTGACGCCGCAGCGTCTCCGTGTCGAAATTGCGCACGGCCTCTGGATGGGAGGCGTGCCTCACGTCGATCTGCATGTCAATTTTCCTTCCGCTTCATTGTCGCTACGGGGGCGTCGCTATTGCGGAAGCCGGTCTTGTCCGGCCTGTCCCGCTGCGGCGGTATCCATCCGGTTACATAGTTGTACGACAAGTTTGGTGTCAACATGTTTGTCGGTGCGCGTTCGAGGAGACGTAAGGCCCGCAAGAGCGCGAAGCGAATTTGGGATAGACAGGAGAATTTCCGGAGATGATGACGCCATCATCCAAGCAATGGATCGCAAGCCGTCGTTCTTGGCGCGATCCGGCAGTGCTATCGGCCAAAACGAAAAAGCCTGCCGCGGGAGGAGGTGCGGCAGGCTTTCGTAAAAAACCGAACGACAGCTGGGAGGAGGAGTGCTGTCATTCCACAGACGACCCTGGGAGGAGGATGGGGCGCCTGTAACATCGAAGGGACGCGGGAGGAGGTGCATCGCTTCGATAGAAATAATCATACTTATTTCTTGCTCAGTTGATAGGCATTTCTTTGCAGGGCAGCTATGCGTTATGCGAAAAGCGGGACGCTCGATTACCCTGGTCCATTCGCTGGAAGCACAAAAGCAAAGCGCCCGCTCGGGAGGAAGCAGGCGCTGGCATGGTCTTGAAGATGCTTGGTCTAAGCTGCCGTTAACGGGCGATGGCTGCGCGGGCGACGTTGCGGATGTCGCCGCGGCCGATGCCGAGGTCGTCTAGTTCGCGAGCGGACATACGACCCAGTTCAGCGACCGTCTGACGGTACTTGCGCCAGTTATTGAAAGAGCGTGCTACGTTCATGATGATCCCCTTTCGTGGGCTTTCGAAGCTTAGCTGCCAGTCCTTGGCGCTTCGTTCGCTTCGATGAGGTGTATATAATACGAGACCGCTGATTATTGCAGCGCCAATGCATCAGTGCACCTATGCGACACTTGCATGGGTCGCCATATCTTGCAGCTCAGGATCCGAACCGCTTCGCGGTCAGAGTTTGAAACGATCGAAGGCCGTCAGCCGTACGATCGGCGGCTCCGCCTCGGCCCATCGGTAAATATCCGAGCGCAGATAGGAGAGTTCGTCGTCGAGATCCTCTTCGCCGACTTCGATCCACCAGGACTTCAGGCGGCCGTCGCTGCCGTCCGACCAGCGATAACCCCTCCCCTTCAGATGATCCTTCATCTCGAACGGGCTGTGTTCGGCAAAGATACGGACGCGCGAACGCTGGCTGGCGCGGTAAAGCTCGGTGAACGGGCTTTCACCGCCGCGCTGCTCTCGATCGAGGATTTCCAGCAGTGCGTGGCAGTCGTCCACGGCGCGATGGCCTTCGTGGAAATACCCGGCCTGGCCGACGAGATAGCCGAGCTTCGTACCCTCGAAGCCGCGGCCGCTCCAGTCGATCTCCGAAACCGAGCATGCCCAGGCCTTGCCGGTGAAAATCTTCGAGAAGGCCTCGCAGAACGGCCGGTCGAAACCGGCATTGTGGGCAATGATCAGATCCGCCGGCTCGATCAGAGCTCTCAGCGATTGGATATCGATGAGCTGTCCTTCGACCATCGCATCGGTGATACCCGTCAGCCGGGTGATCTCGGGCGGGATCGGCCGGGACGGCTGTTGCAGGCCGCCATAGATGCCGACGATATCGCCGATCGCACCGTCATCGTCGAAGGTAAAGGCGACGGCGCCGATTTCGATGATCTCGTCGCTGCGATGGTTGAGACCCGTGGTCTCTGTATCAAGAATGACACCGAGGCGCGAAAACCCCGGCTGTCTGACTGACGCAATCGGCCGGGCGACCAGTTTTCTCAAGATGCGATAGTTGCCGCTCTCTTCGAGCGCCCGCACCATGTCTTCATCGGAATGGACGACCGGCTGCGATGGCCGCCGGTGCGATGGACCGCGTGCCTTGGCCGTCGCGGGCGATGCCTTGGCAAACATATCGAGTTGCGAATCTCTGTGCACGCTCATCGAATCTATATGTCACGGAGACGCGATTTAATCCATCGCATGACAACGCCGTGCCTCTTTTCGCGAGGCGCAAGGAACGCCGTAGCACCTTGAATTATGCAGTCGCCAGATGTGGTGGAGTATCAACATGTGCCGTTTTGTCCGTCGGGAAGCTCAGCCGGCAGACTGTCCCGGGATTGTGGTTGTCGATCGTCACCTCACCGCCGTGCATGCGCAGGATGTCGCGAACTAGATTGAGGCCGAGGCCGGCACCGCGTCCGTCGTGATGGCGCTTGAAGAACGGCTCGAATATCCGGTCGCGCATATCGGCGGGGATGCCTGGTCCCTCGTCCCTGACCTCGATCCAGTTGCTGCCTGATGTCAGCGAGATGGTGCCTTTTCTGCCGCCATGGTTGATCGCGTTCTGGAGGATGTTCATCAGGGCGCGCTGCAGCGCCAGAGGATCGCCCTCGATCTTTCCGGCACTGTCGACATCGAACTGCACCGTATAGCCGGCGGCAAAGGCCAGCGGCGCCATCTCGATGATGACCTTCCTCGCCAGCTGGCCGAGATCGACCTTGGTGAACTGGATCTTGCCCTGTTTCAGCCGCTGAAGATCGAGCATCTGCTCGGTGAGTACGGCGAGCCTGGCTGCATCTTCCAGGAGGTCGGTCTTGATCGAACTGTGCGGCAGGGCTCCAATTCTCGTATTCAGAATGGCGATCGGCGTGCGCAGCTCATGGGCGGCATCGGTCAGAAACCGTTCCTGCCGCTCGTAACCCTCGTCGAGACGTCCGAGCGCGCGGTTGACGGCGTGCACCAGCGGCGCGATCTCTTCGGGAATGTCGTGTTCCGACAGCCGGCCCCCACGCTGATCGATATCGATGGTATCGGCCTGGAGCGCGGCCTGGTCGATCCCGACCAGCGATCGTCGCACGACGAGCGGCGTCGCGATCAACGCACCCAACGCCATCACCGCGACGATCGGAATAACAATCTTCGCAAGGATCAGCGAAAGCTTGAGCAGGATGAAGGTGGACGAGATGGGGCCGTCGGTGCCCGTCAGAAACTGAACCTGTCCCCACTCCGTCGCGATCCATTTCATCCGGGCAGCCGGACGGTCGTGGTCGCCGAGATTCGCGCCGAACTCGGCCTCGTCGAGATGATCGAGCGCGTTGCCGATCGTGGCATATTCTTCCGGAATCCGGCCCTCGGTCAAAACATGTCCCTGCATGTCACGGACAGTGTACCAGAGATCGGGCGCGTCCTTGCGCAGCTGCCGCAGATCCTCGGTCTCCCTCAGGCTCAACTCTCCGGTGGGCTGGCGGAAGACGGCCTGGCGCAGGATCTCGATCGTGCCCTCCGTCGACCTATATTCGGATATCTTGCCAACCGAAATCAGCACGATCATCACCAGGATGAGCACGACCGATTGCACGGCAAGAAGGCGCCAGAACAGGCGCTTGCGCAGCGAATAGGAGCATCGTTTGCTCATGATGCTTCCCGCAGGAGATAACCCACGCCCCGGATAACGTTGATGACCACGCCTGCTTGCGATGCCGCCAGCTTGCGCCGCAACCGCGATATGTGGGAATCGAGCGCGTTCGACTGTATCTCGTCGTCGAAGCCGAAGACTGCTTCCATCAAGGCCGGTCGCGGCACCATGCGACCGGCACGACGCATGAGGCATTCGAGCACCAGCGCCTCCCGGCGCGGCATTTCCAGACGCAGTCCGGAGACGATGACGTCGCAATAGGTCGGATCGAACGAAAGACGGCCGATCGAGATCAGCGCCGGGCGCAAGGTTTCGGAGCGGCGCATCACGGCACGCAGCCGCGCCAGAAGTTCGTCGAAGACGAATGGCTTAGCAAGGTAATCGTCGGCGCCGGTCTCAAGCCCGGTGATCCTGTCTGGAACCTCTCCCTTGGCGGTGATGACGATGATCGGCAGTGTCAGCCCCTTCTTGCGGATCTTCGGAATAAGCTCGAGGCCATCGCCGTCAGGCAGTTGCCGATCCAGAAGGACGGCGTCGTAGGCGCCGTCGCCGATCACCAGCTCGGCGTCGCACAGGGTCGAAACGTGATCCATCACCATGTCGTGCCTGGTCAGGGCGCCCCGGAGCGCCACGGCCATTTGAGGTTCATCCTCGATCAGTAATATGCGCATCTCACATTCCTATCGGGGGCGTCTATCGGGGATCGTCGGTCCATAGGTGGAAACCATATCACCATCGAGCAAGTCTGCGGTGCCTGACGCGCGTCGAGCAAAAGATCGCCGTCTCGCAGCGGAGTGAAGCGCGGCGCTTACTCGGTGGTCGATCGAAACGCCCATTGACCCTCACAGTGGCTGTTTGTTCCGAACTATGAACCGGATCAACATTGCAACAGTCTGTCATGTCACCGTCGCGGTGCCGCTGCTCAGAACTTGCATGAGGACTGTGGGCGCGTCCTCCAATCAAACATCATTGCGCGGGAACGGCAGGTCTGCCGCGCCTTGCGTTTCATGAACACGGAGCATAGCTGTTTGATCCCGGGCTCCCCCTCGGGTAGGCGAATTGGCGGCGAGCGGCCAAGGAGAATGCATGCCTGGTGACAACAGCAAAGGTGCCGACGAGGATGTCGTCATCATCGGCGCCGGTGCCGCCGGCATTGCCGCCGCCCGTCGCCTGCGGGCAATCCGCCCGGATCTTTCCATCCTCCTCCTTGAAGCCGGCGATCGTCTCGGGGGTCGCGCCTGGACGGTCAGCCTGCCTGAAGCCGATATCGGGCTTGATCTCGGCTGCGGCTGGCTGCATGGCGCGCGGACCAATGCCTGGACTGCGATCGCCGGCGAGATCGGACTGACGGTCGACCGCACGCCTGCGCCCTGGGACGATGGCGGAAGGCGGCTTCAGCGGGATGACGCGGAGGCGCGTGCCGCAAGGCAGGAGATCGGCGCCTATTTCGAGCGACTTGAAAGCCACTCGGGGAATGATGCGGCCATGGCCGATATGCTCGAGCCGGGCAATCCCTGGAACGGCCAGATACGGGCGGTCGGCACCTATATCACCGGCGCCGAACTGGAGCGGTCGTCGGTCGTCGATTACAACAGATATGATCCTGGCCCTGGCCCTGACTGGCGGGTGCGCGAGGGCTATGGAACGCTGGTCTCGCTTTACGGCAAGCCGGTTCGGGCAAGGCTCGGCACCGAGGTAACCCGCATCGACCATCGTCATGCCGGCCGTATCGGCATCGAGACGAAGCAGGGTGCGCTCAGCGCTCGCGCGGTGCTTGTGACCGTTTCGACGAATGTGCTTGCCGCCGGCAAGATCGCCTTTGACCCGCCTTTGCCTGACAAGATCGAGGCAGCGGTCCGTTTGCCGCTCGGGCTCGCCGACAAGCTCTTCCTGAGGCTCGCAAATCAGGAGGCGCTGCCGGCGGACACGCATATGCTCGGCTCTACCCGTCGCGGCGCGACCGGCACCTATCAGCTCCGGCCGTTCGGCGCGCCCGTCATCGAGGCCTATTTCGCCGGCGACCTCGCGCATGATCTGGAGGGGCAAGGCAGAGAGGCTGCCTTTTCCTTCGCTGGAGACGAACTGGCGGCATATTTTGGTGCTGACATCCGCAAGGAGCTGTCGGTAGCGGCAATGTCGGCCTGGGCCGCAGCGCCTCATATCGGTGGCTCCTATTCCTACGCCGAGCCCGGCGCCTCCGATCAACGCGGCCGTCTCGCCGCGTCGCATGACGGGCGGATCTTCTTTGCCGGCGAGGCCTGTTCGACGTCGCGTTATTCGACGGCGCACGGCGCCTACGAGACCGGCGTCGCCGCAGCCGATCGAATCGCCGGCTCGTTTTCTTGAAATCCGTGCCTTCGCCGGCTGCCGCAGCAGGCAGGAATATTTTTTTCTCACTTGGTCGCGCGGGCGGGATTGGTTATGCTTCCGCTCGCCCCTGTGCTTCCAGCCCAGGGCGCTATACGTCATCCGGCGGCAAGCGGCCGCCTCAAGCACATTATTGTCATTGTCATTGATTGCAGGAGCCCCGGCTTCTACCCCGACGTTTGCACGTCGGCTGCGGGCATCCGCATGAGGAGGAAGAAATGGATTATCGCAAGCTCGGTCCGAGCGGGACCGTCGTCACCGCCTATTGCCTAGGCACCATGACCTTTGGCGCGGAGGCCGATGAGGCCGCCTCGCACAAGCTGCTCGACGATTATTTCGCCTGGGGCGGCAATTTCATCGATACCGCCGATGTCTACAGCGCCGGCAAATCGGAAGAGATCATCGGACGCTGGCTGAAGGCGCGCCCGACCGAAGCCCGCCAGGCGATCGTCGCCACCAAGGGGCGGTTCCCGATGGGCAACGGCCCCAACGATATCGGCCTGTCGCGCCGGCATCTTAGCCAGGCCCTCGACGATTCGCTCCGCCGTCTCGGCCTCGAGCAGATCGACCTCTACCAGATGCATGCCTGGGACGCGCTGACGCCGATCGAGGAAACGCTGCGTTTCCTCGACGATGCGGTTTCCTCCGGCAAGATCGGCTATTACGGCTTCTCCAACTATGTCGGCTGGCACATCGCCAAGGCCTCGGAGATTGCCAAGGCGCGCGGTTACACCCGCCCGGTGACGCTGCAGCCGCAATATAACCTGCTGGTGCGCGACATTGAGCTCGAGATCGTCGCTGCCTGCCAGGATGCCGGCATGGGCCTGCTGCCGTGGTCGCCGCTCGGCGGCGGCTGGCTGACCGGCAAGTACAAGCGCGACGAGATGCCGACCGGAGCCACCCGCCTCGGCGAAAACCCCAATCGCGGCGGCGAATCCTATGCGCCGCGCAATGCGCTGGAGCGAACCTGGGAGATCATCGCTGTCGTCGAGGAGATCGCCAAGGCGCATGGCGTCAGCATGGCGCAGGTGGCGCTCGCCTGGACGGCGGCGCAGCCGGCAATCACCTCCGTCATCCTCGGCGCCCGCACGCCGGAACAGCTCGCCGACAATCTCGGCGCCATGAAGCTCAAACTCTCCGACGACGAGATGGCGAGATTGAACGAGGTGAGCGCTCCTCAGCCGTTCGACTATCCCTACGGCAAGGGCGGCATCAACCAGCGCCATCGCAAGATTGAGGGCGGCCGCTGAGCCTTCCTTCGGCAACCGGATGATTCGTCTCGCCCGGTCTGCAACCACCAATGAAAAAGCCGCCATGTTTCCATGGCGGCTTGGCGGCCTGTCTGCTTGGGAGGCGATTTTAGGCCGGAAGCTGGAAGACGACGTTGGCGATCAGGACGATCGCCAGGCCGCCTGCGAGTGCGAGATAGGGCAGGATGCCGGCTTTCCTGACGCCGAGATCCTGGCCGACGAGGCCGAGATCCTCCATCGCGCCGGCCGGGAACTTGCCGCCGTCGCGCACATAGTGACGATAGGCGAAGACCGGTAGGATCAGGGCGGCGAAGATGAAACCGACCCAGAGCGCATTGGAATAACCCCAGACCTTGGCACCTGCGCCCAAAAACAGAGCGTTGACGAAGGCCAGCACGGTGTTGAGGCCGATCAGCCAGGTCGGCGCCTTCCAGGGGCGTTCGATATGGCCGGAATCCATCCGGTGGATCCAGCCGGAATTGAGGTTCAGGAAGTTGAAGATGATGTAGCCGACATTCGAGACGGCGAGCACGAAGAAGTAGCCGCCGACATCCGAGGCAATCGCCAGCAGGAAGAGGTTGAAGGCGAAATCGGTCCACATCGCCCGCGTCGGCGCCCCGTGCTCGTTGACGTGGTCGAGATATTTCGGCAGCCAGCCATCCTTCGAGCCCTGGTAAAGCGTACGTGACGAACCGGCCATCGCCGTCATGATGGCGAGGAAAAGCGCCATGATCATCAGTACGACGAGCAGCTGGGTGACGATCCGGCCGGCGCCGATCAGGCCGCCGAGCGCTTCGGCGACACCGGTGCCGTCGACGATGCCGGGGGCCAGCATGCCTGCATGGCCGAGAACGCCCTGGAAGGCGAAGGGCACGAGGAAGAAGAACAGGCAGCAGGCAAGGCCGGAATAGAAGATCGCCTTGAAGGTGTCGGTCTTCGGGTTCTTCAGTTCGCGGGTGTAGCAGACTGCTGTTTCAAAGCCGTAGGTCGACCAGGCGGCGATATAAAGGCCGCCGAGGAAGAGCGTCCAGCCGCCATTGCTCCAGGTTCCGTCGGAAGCGGCATAGGCGGCCGTCGGCGGCACGAGGCCGGTGACGTTGGTGGCAAGGATCTGGCCGCTGACGATCGGGTAGAGGCCGATGATGAGCAGCGGCACCAGCACGATGATGGCCAGCCACTTCTGCACGCTTGCCGTTTCCGAAATGCCACGATGCTGGATGGCGAAGATGATCAGCATCAGCATGCCGCCGATGAAGAAGGTGGCATTGATATTGGCGGTGGCAAGGAAGGGAATACTGAAGCTGAAGAGCGACCAGCTGCGGATCGCCGGCGTGAGCGCCGCGACACCGTCGGTGCCGAGCAATGCCTTGACGGCGTCATCCGGCGTCGTGCCGGCATGGGCTGCGATATATTCGGCGACGCGGGGGCTGTCGGCCGTGACGGAAGCGGCATGCGCTGAGATCCAGTCGAGGACCATTTGCGAATCCGCTGCCGGAATCGGGTAGAATGCGTTGAGGATGTAGCCGGCGGCGATAGCGCAGCCGAGCGACAGCACCGGCGACCAGGCAAACCAGTTGCACCAGACGGAGAGCGGCGCGATGAATTTCGAGTAACGCAGCCAGGCGGTAGCGCCATAGACGGAAGCGCCGCCGGATTTGTTGGCGAACATGCCGGCGATCTCGGCATAGGTGAAGGATTGCAGGAAACCCATCACCATCGAGATGATCCAGACGACGAAGGCGAGCTTGCCCGTCGTGCCTGCGATGCCGCCAATGGAGAAAAGAACGAGCGGCGGCACGCCCGCAGCCACCCAGAATGCGCCCTTCCAGTCGAGCGCGCGTACAAGCTTACCTTCGGTGCCGGATGCAATCCCGGCCTCCACAACGTCTGTCATCGGTGAAATTCCCCATTCTATTTGTTCCGGACGTATCTTTGTACGTCTCCCTGAACGCGTCTCCCTGACAGTCTCAAGCCGGCCCGGATGATTTTGGCGATCCGTGTTCCCGACGGATTCCCGAGTCTCAATTCTTTATGCATAGTGAAGATATTTTCTTTTTAGTCAACATCACTTTACTTTCCCGGGGCATTTTGTAACCTGCATGGGTGGGTTGTCCGTGGACGCCCGATCCTCCCATGAGGGCAGTATGCGAGAACTTCATCCTGCTATGACAGGCCTGCGGCCGGCCGCTCCGAGCCTCGTGCATTATCCCGGCATTCCCACCCTGCCGGAGGGAATGGAGCGCTACAAGGCAAAGGGCGGCGGATCGGTCGTTATGCGCGTCGAACCGGGAGACCGCGTCAGCGTCATCGACAGCGAGGGCGGTCAGCTCTGCGAGATCTCCTTCCTCGACGAGAAAGGGCGCTTCCTGGCAGCCGGTCTCGGAACGGCATTCAGCAATTCAGCCGAGGGCTTGAAGGACATTCTTCAAGCCGAGGATGAGAGTGCTGCCCGCACGCGTGCGGCACTTCAGCGGCGCGGCGCCGATCTGGCGGCGGCCGGCGCGCTCTGCATTTTCGGGGCGGGATCGACGCCGGGCAGCCGGGCGGATTTCACGATTTCCATGAAGGGCCTGCTGATCGTCGCAGCACCTGCCAGCGCCATGTCGCCGGAGGCGCAGGATACGGCGACGCCGATCGAGATCAGGATCAAGCGCAGCCTGCTGATCCGCGATTACGCTTCCGCTTTGCCGGAACCGGCCGCCGATCCGGTCGAGGATATCCGCATCCGGGCGGCGACCGCCGCAGCCTATTTCGTGCGTGCCGGCGAATTCATCCAGATCATCGATGTTTATGGACGCCAATGCACAGATTTCCAGGCGTTTGCCGCCCGCCAGGTCGACAAGGGTCTCGACCTGGCGCTCGATTCCACCGTCACCCGCACGCTGCTCGGCCGCAGCTATCCGATGCCGGGTCTCCCCTCCAAGGCCTTCGACCGAGACTTCGAGCCGCTGGTCGAAATCGTCCAGGATACGGTCGGACGTCACGACGCTTTCGCGACCGCCTGCAATTCGCGCTATTACGACGACATGGGTTATCCCGGCCACGTCAACTGCACGGATAATTTCAACGCGGCGCTGGCGCCTTACGGCATTGCCGGCCGCAAGGGCTGGGAAGCGCTGAACTATTTCTACAACACCAATATCGACCACAACAACCAGCTCTATCTCGACGAGCCCTGGTCGCGTCCGGGCGATTACGTGCTGATGCGGGCGCTGACCGATCTCGTCTGTGTCTCTTCGTCCTGCCCTGACGATATCGACGCTGCGAACGGCTGGGATCCGACGGATATCCACGTCCGCACCTTTTCCGGAAAAGAGAAATTCTCACGAGCGGTAGCCTATCGCATGACCCCAGATGCAGACGCCGAACTGACGCGCGAAACCGCCTTCCATCCCCGCCTCTCCGCCTTGACGCGGGACTACACCGAATATCGCGGCTATTGGCTGCCGAACCGCTTTTCCAGCGAAGGGCCGGTCGAGGAATACTGGGCCTGCCGCGAGCGCGCCGCCGTCATCGACCTCTCGCCCTTGCGGAAATTCGAGGTGACGGGGCCGGATGCCGAAGAGCTGCTGCAATATTGCCTGACGCGCGACGTGCGCAAGCTGTCGACCGGCCAGGTCGTCTATTCCGCCATGTGCTACGAAAACGGCGGCATGATCGATGACGGCACTCTGTTCCGGCTCGGCGACAAGAACTTCCGCTGGATCGGCGGCGATGATTTCAGCGGCATATGGCTGCGCCAGCAGGCCGAGAAAAAGGGCTTCAAGGCCTGGGTCCGCTCCTCGACCGATCAGATGCACAATATCGCCCTGCAGGGGCCGAAGAGCCGCGATATCCTGAAGGAGATCATCTGGACGGCGCCGCGCCAGCCGACGATTAGCGAACTCGAATGGTTCCGCTTCACCGTCGGCCGCATCGGCGGCTTCGAGGGTGCCCCGATCGTCGTCTCGCGCACGGGTTACACCGGCGAACTCGGCTACGAGATCTTCTGTCATCCGAAGGATGCGCTGACGGTGTTCGACGCGGTCTGGGAGGCGGGGCAGCCGCACGGGTTGAAGCCGATGGGGCTGGAGGCGCTCGATATGGTTCGCATCGAGGCGGGCCTGATCTTCGCTCACCATGAATTCACCGATCAGACCGACCCGTTCGAGGCCGGGATCGGCTTCACTGTGCCGCTGAAATCCAAGCAGGACGATTTCATCGGCCGCGAGGCGCTGATCCGACGCAAGGAGCATCCGCGCCATCTGCTCGTCGGGCTGGACATCAAGGCGAACGAAGCGGTCGGCCATGGCGATTGCATCCATATCGGCCGCGCCCAGGTGGGCGTCGTCACCAGCGCCACGCGCTCGCCGGTCCTCGGCAAGATGATCGCGCTCGCCCGCATCGACGTGATGCATGCGAGCCCCGGCACCGAGGTCGAAATCGGTAAGCTCGACGGCCATCAGAAGCGCCTTCCGGCGACGATCGTGCCCCTTTCGCATTACGATCCGCAGAAGACGCGGCCGCGCTCGTAATGCCTGCTTTTGAGGTCGGGAGACGGCGATCGGCTTCTTGCGCTGTTGATGAAGCCGCACGTTTTAGCGGCGGCATGCAAGGTGACCAAGATGCAACCTTATATTGAGTGTATGACCGTGAAAAACTAAAAGTTGACAAATTTGGATTGAATGACTATATCTCGGTTGTCGATATTGCTTGTTTGACTTTTGTTATCGCGCGCTGGCAACGTGCCCTGGACGAACTTCCCTCTTCAAAATCGAGATCATCATCCGTCGTGCTTCCGCACGTGCGGTCGTCAATTGCTATGAAAGGGTTCGTTATGACCACTGGCACAGTTAAATGGTTCAATTCCACCAAGGGCTTCGGCTTCATTCAGCCTGATGACGGCGGCGCTGACGCCTTCGTCCACATCTCTGCCGTCGAGCGCGCCGGCATGCGCGAAATCGTCGAAGGCCAGAAGATCGGCTACGAGCTTGAGCGCGATAACAAGTCGGGCAAAATGTCCGCTTGCAATCTCCAAGCTGCTTAAACTGAAATCTGCTTTCCTTTGACCGCGGATGTACCGGCACTGTCGAAAGTATGATACTATCAAGGTCAGGCAAGTTGCCTGGCCTTTTTGCTGCTTTCGCCAAGCGGGCTCACAAATCCAGGATTAATATGACAGAGTCACACAGCAAATCACGCAAGCAGGCGGAGATTGCCTTCGGAAACGCGCAATCGCAATTCCTGGCGCGAAGCCGCGCGGTCGAAGAGATCGATTCGACCGTACGTGCCCGCGAGGAAAAAACCTTGCGATTACGCGAAGCGCGTGAGGCCAAGGAATTGCAGGATCGCTTGACAGGGGTTGCTGCTCCCGGCGCGAAGCGAAAAAAGAAAATCTGACACTACTGCATAATTCCTTAAATCGGATTCGATTTCAGGATAAACCATGCGGCAGTTCAAAGTATTGCAGCGCCCTTCGCGCGTCTGATGGCGCGCGGCGCCCTGGAACAGGATGATTTTAGGCCGGATCGGCCTAGACACTCAATCTGTTCTAATTAAAGAGTAGAGCATGATGTGGTCCGAAAACCGCGCACGCTTTTCGACATCATGCTCTCGGGTCGAAGTCAAACAGTCAGGAAACAGATTTGAAAAACGCCAAAAACAACGAGCTTTCCGATCGCCGCAGCGCCGCTGCCGAAGCCAAGGCGGCTCTCCTCAATGCGTATCGTAGCGCCAAGGATTCGGCCGAACCCACGAGGCTGGCAAAGCAGGCGGAGCGTCAAGCTATTGCCGCGGCCAGGGAAGAACGTCGCGCTCAGCGGGAACGCGTCAAGCTCGAGGAACTGGAGCGGGCTCAGGCCGCCGAAGCCGAACGTCAGGCTGCCGCCGAGGCCGCAGCACGCGCCGATGCCGACGCGCGCGAAGCGGCTGACAAAGACCGGATCGCTCGTGTGATTGCCGATGAAGCCGCCCGAAAGGCCGAACGCGACCTGCGTTACGCCAATCGCAAAGCCAGGAAGTCCTGATCGTCAGCGCCGCCTGTCGTCAGGACAGGCAGCGCTCTCTTTCAAGCGGCCTGCACGGCTGCATTCAGCGGGATTTCGACGTCGATCTCAAGGGTCGAGACGTACTCGTTGCGATCGATCGTCACCTGCACCTTGTCGTGGTCAAGCTGCACATGCTTTGCGATCACCGCCAGGATTTCCTCGCGCAGCAGGGTAACCAGGTCCGACCCCGCCGAGGAACGTTCATGGGCGAGAAGGACCTGCAGCCTTTCGCGGGCGGCCGGTGCGGTTCTCTGCTTGTTGAAAAGACGGAAAATATTCATGCCGCCCTCCGTCCGAAGATCTTGCCGAAAATATTCCTCTTTTCCTCTGGGATCGCGATCGGCACAACTTCGCCGGCGAGCCGGCGAGCGGCGTCGAAATAAGCCATCGCAGCGGCGCTGCGGCTGTCTGCCAGCGTGACCGGCGCTCCGATGTTGGATGCCCGCAGAACATCCATGCTCTCGGGGATGATGCCGAGCAGCGGGATGGACAGGATTTCCAGAACGTCGTCGACCTTGAGCATGTCGCCGCGTTCGGCGCGGTTGGCGTCGTAGCGAGTGAGCAGCAGGTGCTTTTCCATCCGCTCGCCGCGCTCGGCCTTGGCGGTCTTGGCATCCAACAGGCCGATGATGCGATCCGAATCGCGCACCGACGAGACCTCGGGATTGGTGACGACCACGGCAACATCGGCGTGGCGCATGGCGAGCGTTGCGCCGCGCTCGATCCCGGCGGGGCTATCGCAGATGATCCAGTCGAAATAGCGCTTCAGGTCGTTGATCACGCGCTCGACGCCCTCGGCCGTCAGATTGTCCTTGTCGCGTGTCTGCGAGGCCGGCAGCAGGAACAGCGTTTCCAGCCGCTTGTCGCGAATCAGCGCCTGGGTAAGCTTGGCGTCGCCCTGGATGACATTGATCAGGTCGTAGACCACCCTGCGCTCGGCGCCCATGACGAGGTCGAGATTGCGCAGGCCGACGTCGAAATCGACGACGACGACTTTTTCATTGCGTTGCGCCAGCGCCGCTCCCAATGCGGCGGTCGAGGTTGTCTTGCCAACCCCGCCCTTGCCTGACGTGACGACGATCACTTTCCCCATCATTGTCTCTCCTTTGCCGTGGCCCCAGTAATTCAAAGTGTTAAAGCGTCCTTTGCGGCTCTCGAAGAGACGCGCGGCGCTGTCGTCAGATCAGTTTTTCTGCCATGATCGCGTCGTCTTCGAGCCAGAGCTGAACAGCCTGTCCGCGAAGATTGGGGGCCATGTCTTCCGCCATTTTGTAGATGCCGTCGATTGCAACCAGCTCGGCCTCGAGCTTGCGGCAAAAGATCCGCGCCGATGCGTTTCCGATGGACCCCGCCATGGCTCGGCCACGCAAGGCGCCATAGATATGGACGGACCCGCCGGCGATGACCTCGGCACCCGAGGCGACCGATCCGATGACCGTGACGTCGCCTTCCGGAAAGATCACCGATTGCCCCGAGCGCACCGGCTCCCTGATGACGATCGATTGCATGGCCGGGCGGGTCTCCGCCACTGCCTGTTTGCCGGGCGGATCGGCAGGCTCCTTTGCCTGAACCTCGATGTCGGAAACCGAACGACCGCCTTTGAGTGCCGGCGGCATGCCGGATCCGAGGATCGAAGGCCGCGCGCCCTCGATGCCCATGATGCTGACATTGCGCTTGGCAAGTTCGGCAATCAGGTCCTTCAGCTGCGGCCGGTCGATTTGCAGGTCCGTCAGGTCGAGCACGACAGGCCGTCCGAGGAAGAAGCCGGCCGAACGCGCGGCCAGATCGTCCAGCCGGATCAACCAATCATCGATCGGAAGATCCGGAGACAGCATGACCGCGAGGAAAGAACGGCCCTTGATGCGGATGGAGCGAGCGTCTGTTAGCACTTTGGTCATCTATGTGAAGAAATCGTTGACCATGTCTACCGCTGCTATGGTTAACAAAAAGTTAACGCGACCTTAATATCACCGACAATCACCTGAGATTCTTTAAGCGCGGAATTACCGCAAGTCATTGGGAAAGCGTCGCAATCTCTGGAAGCACTGAACGGTTAATGACGCGGCTTTGAACTTGAGCCGCAAATCCGCCGCTGCTTGGGTAACGCTCAGCCTTTCGCCGTGCGTTGTGCGTTGGAAATAGCGCGTGCGGCCTCTTCCGAGGAGTTGGCAAGCGTGCGCATCTCGGCGGCCAGCACGGCAAAACCCGATCCGGCCGTGCCGGCGCGGGCGGCCTCGATACCGGCATTGACGGCCAGCAGCTTCAGGTAACGCAGCGATTGCAGGATCTCATTGGTCTTCGAAGCGGTGATGCGCATGTCGGCGGTCTGGTCATCGATTCGCTGATAGAGTGATTCGATGTTGATGATGCTGCCTTCGAGATAGAGAAGCTCGCCCTTCTCGTCCCAGATGCCGCCGCCCGTCTCGGTGACCCAGATGAGATGCCCCATGGCGTGACGGATGCGGTATTCCATCGTCCAGTCCGCGCGTCTCTCCAGCGCCCGCCCGACGATCTCGTCCATCAAAGGCACGTCTTCCTCGTACATGATCGAGGTGAAGGTCCGCGTGCGGTTGCCGATGATTTCGTCGGCCGGATAACCGAAGATGCGCTCGATGCCGTCGGTCATCTCAAGCATCGTGTAGTTTTCATCGGCATGGCAGCGGTAGAGAAAACCGCTCATGCGCCCGAGAATGCTCGTTTGAAAATCCATGTAGGCGACATCCGAAGAAAAGAGCTGCAGTCGTCTCGCTCAAAGGCGCGGCTCACAATATGCCGGAGGAGAGTGCCCGCACACCCTCCTCCGGCAATGCAGGCCCGCCTCGTCAGTTGCGCAGATATTCCTCCATGGAATCGTCGAGCGCCTCGACCCAGGGCGTGTGGTGCGTCGGCGATATATTGCCGGTCATCAGCGATCGGTAGGCATGGTCGCGGAAGCCCATGATGTTGTGAGCCTTGTGATGTTCCCACTCCATGAAGGTCTGGTTGGTCCCCTCGATGTCGAAGTTGGGATAATCGGTTTCGGCGAGCAGTTCCTTCACATAGTCGCCCTGATACCAGATCATCTGCTCGGCATCCTCGAGCGTTTCCTCACGGGCGCGCCACATGTCGAAATTGGCTTTCAGCTCCTCTTCGGATGGCAGGGTGATGCGACCCATCATCACGTCGCGCGCCCACCAGGCCTGCACGTCGAACATGTTGAAGGTGTAGAACTGGTCCTGCATGCCGATATAGAAAAGCCGCGGGTTCTTGTCGAAAATCACCCCCTTGTAGAGGCTGTCGGCCCAAAGGCGGTTGGCGGTCTTCAGCCGGAGATCATCGGGCAGGAAGGGGAAATGGTGCTGGTAGCCGGTGCAGAGGATCACGGCATCGACCTCCTTGGTCGAGCCGTCGAGGAAATGCGCCGTGCGGTTTTCGAGCTTCACCAGCAGCGGCCGCTCCTCGAAATTCTCCGGCCATTTGAAGCCCATCGGCTTCGAGCGATAGCTGGTCGTCACCGATTTCGCGCCGTATTTCCAGCATTGCGAGCCGATGTCCTCGGCCGAATAGCTGCGGCCGACTATGAGGATATCTTTGCCCTTGAACTCCAGCGCGTCGCGGAAATCGTGGGCATGCAGCACGCGGCCGTTGAAGGTCTTCACGCCTTCGAAATAGGGCACATTCGGCGTCGAGAAGTGACCCGATGCCACGACGACATAGTCGAACTCCTCGTCATACATCCGGTCTTCGATGCGGTTATGCGCCGTCACCGTGAACTTCTTCGTCTCATCGTCGAAGCGCACCATGCGCACCGGCGTGCTGAAGCGCACCCAGTGGCGGACGTTGGCTTTCTCGACGCGGCCCTTGATGTAATCCCAGAGCACGGCGCGCGGCGGGTAGGAGGCGATCGGCTTGCCGAAATGCTCCTCGAAGGAATAGTCGGCGAATTCGAGGCATTCCTTCGGACCGTTCGACCAGAGGTAACGATACATGCTGCCATGGACCGGCTCGCCATATTCGTCGAGGCCGGTGCGCCAGGTATAGTTCCAGAGCCCGCCCCAATCCGACTGCTTTTCGAAGCAGACGATCTCCGGGGTTTCGGCGCCCTTCTGGGCGGCCGATTGAAAGGCGCGCAACTGCGCCAGCCCGGAAGGCCCGGCACCGATGACGGCTACTCTTGTCATGAAGCATTCCCCTCTTGATTATATCGCATTGTCCTGCGTGTCAGTCCGGATAGATGCCGGGGCTGGTCGGTGCCCCGTCGTCATATTTGGCAAGCCAGTCGATCGTCGTCTCGCGGAAGCGGGTGAGGCCCTTATAGTCGATGAGCTCGGGCGGCAGCGTCTTCAGCACGCGCGGGAAGCGGCGTGCCCATTTCGGCACGGTGACGAGCTCTTCCATGTTCATCAGGTAGCAGCGGATGACGAAGAGGATGGCGTTCGAGCGCGGCAGGCGCCAGAGGCTTTGCAGCTCGACGCGCAGATGCACCTTTTCGCCGACATTGTCCGGCGTCACCGTCGTGCGGTCAGGACCCCATTTGTGATAATTCTCCGGGCTGGTGTCGAGGCGCGGATTGATCGTCATCGTCCAGTTGAAGCGCCGTGTCGGCTTGCCCTGCTGCAGGTTCAGCAGGAATTTCAGCGCCCGGTCGAAGACGCCGATCTGGTGGGCGAGCGGCACCGGCCCGTGCCATTCCATGAAATTCATGCCGATATCAAAATCGAGCGACCAGTCGGCCTGCGTCGTCACCATGCCGGCGTCCATCCAGAGATTGCTGTCGCGCTGGTCGACGATGCAGAAATCGCCCTGGGCCTGGCGGGTGATATATTCGAAGGGCTCATAGGGCAGCGTCGAAGCATCACCGAAGGTGAAGCTGTCGTCGATACCGAGTGGGCGGTTGATCCAGCGCCACTGGTCGCCGTCGCGGATCAGGGTGAAATGGTCGGGGTAACCCGCCGCCTGCTCTTCCATCAAAAGTTCGAGCGTATCCCATTGCGCGCTCATCATGTGCGGCAGGGCCTGATAGCGCAGCGGATCTTCCTTCAGGACCAACGCCCGGTCGTGCATCTCGGCGACATAATGCTCGTCGACGTCGATCAGGCTTTCGTAGACGGTTCCCGCCCGGCCGTGCACATGCGGCTCCATATTGACCGAATACATGTATTCGTCGCGGTCGAACGGAAACGGGAAACGCCGGATGTTTTCGGGGCTGTTCCGATAGCTGAAATCGTTCCGGAAGGTTTCCTGCTTGAAGACGATTGCCATGTCCGGTCTCCTTGTTCCGCTTCCGATGCCGCTAGAGATCAAGATGCAGCGTGTTTCCCTCGAAGCGGGAAACGCAGATCATCACCTTGCGGCCAGATGTTTTTTCTTCGTTCGTCAGATAGACGTCATGGTGCAGCAGCTTGCCGTCGCAGGTGACGACCCCGGTCTCGCATTGACCACAGGCGCCGCCGCGACAGAGGAAGGGCGCGTCGACGCCCGCCGCCTCGATCGCCTCCAGCATGCTTTCGTGATGGCCGACCTTCACGGTCTTGCCGGACCGCAGGAGCTCGATCGCGAAGGGCTTGCCTGGCAGAGACGACAGGAACCGTTCCGAATGCAGGTTCTGCTCCGGCCAGCCGGCGTTGAGGCCGGTTTTCAGCACGCCGTCGATCATCCCGGACGGGCCGCAGACATAGAGATGCGTGCCGAGCGGTTGGCTGTCGAGCAGGCGTGTCAACGGGATGGCGCCGCCTTCGGCATCGCAATAGATCTTGATGCGATGTCCGCCATAGCGCTCGACGAGTTGCCGCCAATAGGCACCGCGGTCGCGCGTGCGGATGGCATAATGCAGTTCGAAATTGGCGCCCTCGCGGGAAAACTGCTCCATCATCGCGATGAAGGGGGTAATGCCGATGCCGCCGGCGATCAGCAGGTGCTTGCGCCCGCGCCAGTCCGGCTGGAACAGGTTGACGGGATAGCTGACCTTCAGCTCGTCGCCTTCGCGGACCTTCTCATGCATGAAGGTGGAGCCGCCGCGCGAATCCTCGATGTGCAGAACGCTGATCTCATAGGCTGCGCAATCATGCGGCGGCGACATCAGCGAATAGGCGTTGCGGCGCATATGGCCGCCATCGTTCATCAAAACGATGACATGGGCGCCGCCGGAGAAATAGGGCATCGGCTTGCCGTCAAGGCGCTCGAAACGGAAGCGCTTGACCCGCTCGGCGATCGGCGTGATCCTCGTCACGCGGACAGGAATTTCAGTGCCACCGCTCAAAGGAACAACTCCTCCGGATCAGGCGCGCTGCCCGGTTCTTCCGCATCGATGTTGACGCCCTGGAAGGCAGCCAGCCGGCGCGAATAATGGTCGCGCACCAGAAGGGGCAGCCCGCAATGGCTACAATTGAAGGGGCTGGTGGTGACGTCGTCGGTGATGCCCTTGCAATGGACGCACTGTACGCGCCGGGCCAGGGAGCCGCGATGCTCGGTGATAATAGAGGCATGGTCCATGCCGTAATCGAGCGCCACGAGCATTGCCTGGCCGATGAAGCCTTCCGTGCCCGACAGATAAAGCCGCGTGCCCATATGGGCGGTGGCAAGCGAACCCTTCAATCGGAAGAGCAGCGTGGCGATCGTCGGCGCCGTGAAGAACATGTCGGCGCCGAGGCGGGCCAGCGCCTCGTCCAGGCCAGTACCCTGCGAGCCGCGGGCGACATAGAGGATTTCGCTGCGGGAAAGAGCTGTTTCGTCAAGCTCCGGCTGCTGATCGAGCAGAGCCTTGGCGCCCTCCCCTTCAAGCGCGAAAATGTGCCGCCGGGCGCGCGGCTGGATGGTCAAGCCCGTGTAGACTGGTCGGCTTTTGATGCCTGCAACGAGCATTCGCGTGCTCCTTAACCTACGGCAATCCTCTTTTTCTTCTCCGGATCGTCGAAGGGAAGCGTGTGGGCGGTGGCGCTTGCCTTCACGGTCTTGCCGCGGACTTCGAGTTTCGTCCCATGCATCGCCTTGTCAACGTCCAGACGGGCAATCGCCATGGATTTCTTCGTCAGCGACGAATAGCTCGGGCAGGTGATGACGCCGACCTTTTTGCCGTCGGCAAAGACTTCGTCGCCGAGGTCGGCCGGTCCGTCGGCATCGATCAGCATGCCGAAGATCTTGAAGCGTTCCTTGCCCTTGAGGCGCGCATGTTCCTCGGCGCCGCGGAAACCCGTCTTGCCGGGGCTGACGGTAAAGTCGAGGCCGAGTTCCCAGAGGCTGTCGCCGGGCGGCTGGTCGGCGAAGGGATACATCTGCGAATTGTCATAGGGGTAGAACAGCAGGTAGCTTTCGACCCGCAGCATGTCGAGAACGGAGAAGCAGCAGGGGATGATGCCCATCTCCTTGCCTTCCTCGACGATCCGGTCCCAGACCATGACGGCGTCCTGGCCGCGCACGAAGATCTCGTAGCCGCGTTCGCCGGTATAACCGGTGCGCGAGATCATCACCGGCGCGCCGAACAGCGTCGTCTGCATGTGGTGGAAATATTTGAGGTCGCGGATGCCGGGCACATATTTGGCGAGATAGTCGACCGCGATCGGACCCTGCAGCGACAGGTCATGCAGGTCATCGTCGAAGAGCACCGCGCAATTGCGGCCCGCCGCCTGCTTGACGAGTTCCTCGTGGCCGGAGCCGGAGCCATGCACGAGCATCCAGGAATTCGGGCCGGTGCGATAGACGATGCAGTCGTCGGTGAAGTGGCCGCGCTCGTTCAGCATGGTCGCGTAGACCGAGCGGCCGGGGTAGATCTTCGTCAGGTCGCGGGTGGTGATGTGGTCGAGCACGGCGATGGCGTGCGGGCCGACCAGGTGCACCTTCTTCAGGCCCGAGACATCCATGATGCCGGCCTTGGTGCGGACGGCGACATGCTCTTCCGACATGTCCTTGTCGTAGGTCCAGGCGGTGCCCATGCCGCTCCAGTCCTCGAGCTTCGATCCCAGAGCGCGATGCCGATCCGCCAAGACGGAGAAACGCCATGATAAAGCCATTGTCCGTTCCCTTTTGTTTCCTCTACGGAATATTTATTTCCTGACTATATTCGTCTTTCGCGCCGTGGCAAGCCCGCCCGACATGCATTTCCCAAAACTTTCGGCGCCCTCGCTGCATCCCTCACCGAATGAATGAGGGATACGGCTACGCTTTTGCCGTCCCTCAACCCGCCTCTAACCCATGCGTTCCGAGGCGTAGCTGCCGGGGCTTGCCGGGAAGACCACGGTGCGATTGCCGTTGATGAAGGTGCGGTGATGGATATGGGCGTGGATGGCCCGCGCCAGCACCTGGCTTTCGACATCGCGGCCGATCGAGACATAGTCGTCGGGTGACTGCGCATGGGTGATGCGCGCCGTGTCCTGTTCGATGATCGGGCCTTCGTCGAGATCGGCGGTGACGTAATGCGCCGTGGCCCCGATCAGCTTCACGCCGCGTTGATAGGCTTGTTTGTAAGGATTGGCGCCCTTGAAGCTCGGCAGGAAGGAATGGTGGATATTGATGATCTTCCCGGACATATTCTGGCACATCTCGTCCGACAGGATCTGCATGTAGCGGGCGAGCACGATCAGCTCGGTGCCGGTCTGCTCGGCCACGTCCATGATATGGGCCTCGGCCTGCGCCTTGTTGGCCTTGGTGACCGGAATATGGTGAAAGGGAATGTCGTGGTTGACCACGACCTTCTGGTAGTCGAAATGATTGGAGACGACGCCGACGATATCGATCGGCAGCGCGCCGATCTTCCAGCGGTAAAGCAGGTCGTTCAGACAATGGCCGAAACGCGACACCATCAGCAGCACCTTCATGCGCTTCTCGCTGTCGTGAAAATCATAATCCATTTCGAAAGGAGCGGCGACGGTCGCGAAACCGGCGTCGATATCGGCGCCCGAAAGCCCCTCTTCCGAAATGAAGCCGACGCGCATGAAGAACTTGCCGGTATCGAGATCGTCGAACTGCGAGCTGTCGATGATGTTGCAGCCCCTGTCGGCCAGATAGCTCGAAATCGCCGCGACGATGCCGCGCGTCGACTTGCAGGATACGGTGAGTACGAAACTCTTCATGCTGTCACTTTCTTCGCCATATCAAGTGCAGGGGCCCGATCACGCCGGAGCTTGTTCGCCCCGGCGCGTTAGCCTGTCATTGGACGCGTCTAGGCCACTCAGATATCGAGCGTGCTGTCGCGTTCCCACTGGGTGAAATGCGAGCAGTAGGCATTCCATTCCTGATGCTTGAGCTTGAGATAGGCGGCGGAAAACTCGGCCCCGATCGCCTGCTTCAAGCCCTCGTCGGCATCATAAGCGCGCAGCGCGTCAAGCAGGTTGAGCGGCAGGCGCGGCGCGTCCTTCACCAGGTACCCCTCGGCATACATGTCGATATCGTAGTGGCGGCCGGGGTCTGCCTGGCAGCGAACGCCGTCGAGGCCGGCCGCGATGATGATCGCTTGCAGCAGGTAGGGATTAACAGCCCCATCGGGCAGGCGCAGCTCGAAGCGGCCCGGCCCCGGCACGCGCACCATGTGGGTGCGGTTGTTGCCCGTCCAGGTGACGGTGTTCGGCGCCCAGGTGGCGCCCGATGTGGTGCGCGGCGCGTTGATGCGCTTATAGGAATTGACCGTCGGATTGGTGATCGCGGCAAGCGCGGAAGCATGTTTCATGATGCCGCCGAGGAAGGTTTTGCCCTGAGCGGAGAGGCCAAATGGCATTTCCTTGTCCGCGAAGGCGTTGACCTTGCCACCGACGTCCCAGACCGAGATGTGGGCATGGCACCCGTTGCCGGTCAGGCCCTTGAAGGGCTTCGGCATGAACGTAGCGCGAAGGCCGTGCTTTTCGGCGACCGACTTGACCATGAACTTGAAGAAGGAGTGCTTGTCTGCCGTCTGAAGCGCGTCGTCATACTCCCAGTTCATCTCGAACTGGCCGTTCGCGTCCTCGTGGTCGTTCTGATAGGGCTTCCAGCCGAGCTCGAGCATGTAGTCGCAAATCTCGGCGATGACATCATAGCGACGCATCACGGCCTGCTGATCGTAGCAAGGCTTTTCGGCTGTATCGAACTGGTCTGAAATCACCGAGCCGTCCGCGGAGATGAGAAAGAACTCGGGCTCCACGCCGGTTTTCACCCGGAGCCCTTCTTTCGCAGCTTCAGCGACCAGTCTTTTCAGCACCACGCGCGGTGCCTGTTCGACAGGCTGATCGTCCATGACGCAGTCGGCGGCAACCCAAGCGACGTCTTTCTTCCAGGGGAGCTGGATGACGGAGGAAGCATCGGGAAGCGCGAACAAATCGGGATGGGCAGGTGTCAAATCCAGCCAGGTTGCGAAGCCCGCAAAGCCGGCGCCATCTCTCTGCATATCGGCGATGGCTTCTGCGGGAACCAGCTTGGCGCGTTGGCCGCCGAACAGGTCGGTATAGCTGATCATGAAATATTTGATGCCTTTGTCTCTGGCAAAAGCAGCAAGATCCAGTGTCATTCTCGTTCCCCTTTGGATTTCTTCGAGACACTTTGCCTATGGATGCGAGGCGGCCGGGATGTTTGCCCGGCCGGTAGTAGAAATCAGTAGCCTCCCTTGCCGGGATACCAATTTGTGCCGGCGAGCGGGATCTGGGCCATTGCGGCCGCCTCCATCGTCAGCGCGCAAAGATCTTCCGGTTCCAGGTTGTGCAAGTGGTTCTTGCCGCAGGCGCGCGCGATGGTCTGGGCTTCCAGCGTCATAACCTTCAGATAGTTGGCGAGACGGCGGCCGGCGGCGATCGGATCGAGCCGCTTCATCAGCTCCGGATCCTGCGTGGTGATGCCCGCCGGGTCCTTGCCTTCGTGCCAATCGTCATAGGCGCCGGCCGTGGTGCCGAGCTTCTGGTATTCTTCTTCCCAGTGCGGATCGTTGTCGCCGATCGCAACCAACGCCGCCGTGCCGATGGCAACGGCATCGGCGCCGAGCGCCAGTGCCTTGGCCACGTCGGCGCCCGAACGGATGCCGCCCGAGATGATCAGTTGCACCTTGCGATGCATGCCGAGATCCTGCAGCGCCTGGACCGCGGGGCGGATGCAGGCGAGCGTCGGCATGCCGACATTTTCGATGAAGACATCCTGCGTGGCTGCGGTTCCGCCCTGCATGCCATCGAGCACCACCACGTCGGCCCCGGCCTTCACAGCAAGCGCTGTATCGTAATAAGGCCGCGCGCCGCCGACCTTCACATAGATCGGCTTTTCCCAGTCGGTGATCTCGCGCAGTTCCAGGATCTTGATTTCGAGGTCGTCCGGGCCGGTCCAATCCGGATGGCGGCAGGCCGAGCGCTGGTCGATGCCCATCGGCAGGTTGCGCATGTTGGCGACGCGATCGGAGATCTTCTGGCCGAGCAGCATGCCGCCGCCGCCGGGCTTGGCACCTTGACCGACAACCACTTCAATCGCGTCGGCGCGACGCAGGTCCTTGGGATTCATGCCGTATCGCGACGGCAGATACTGGTAGACCAACGTCTGTGAATGGCCGCGCTCTTCATCGGTCATCCCGCCGTCGCCTGTCGTGGTGGAGGTTCCGGCAATCGTCGCGCCGCGTCCGAGCGCTTCCTTGGCATTGCCGGAGAGCGCGCCGAAGCTCATGCCGGCAATGGTGATCGGCGTCTTCAGATGAATGGGCTTTTTGGCGAAGCGCGCGCCGAGGACAACCGATGTGTCGCACTTCTCGCGGTAACCTTCGAGCGGATAACGCGAGATCGATGCGCCGAGAAACAGCAGGTCATCGAAATGAGGAACCTTCCGTTTGGTGCCGGCGCCGCGGATGTCGTAAATGCCGGTCGCCGCGGCACGGCGGATTTCCGCCAGCGTGTAATCGTCGAAGGTCGCGGACTTGCGCGGCGGGGTATAGGGGTTGTGGTAGCTCATGATGGTCCCTCGCCTTAATACGCGTCGGCGTTGTCGATATTGAAATTGTAAAGCTTGCGGGCCGAGCCGTAACGCTTGAATTCCTCGGGCCTCACTTCGGTCACGCCCGCCTTTTCAAGAAGTTCGGCCAGCTTCGTCAGGTGCTCGGGACGCAGCTCCTTTTCGATGCAATCGGCACCCAGGCTCTTGACCGAACCGCGCACGAAGAGCTTCGCTTCGTAGAGCGAATCCCCAAGCGCATCGCCGGCATCGCCGAGCACCACGAGGTGGCCGGACTGACCCATGAAGGCGGACATGTGGCCAATATTGCCATGAACGACGATGTCGATGCCCTTCATCGAGATGCCGCAGCGTGACGCCGCATTGCCCTTGATGACAAGGAGGCCGCCGCGGCCGGTTGCGCCGGCATACTGGCTGGCATCCCCCTCGATGACGACGGTTCCAGACATCATGTTTTCCGCAACACCCGGACCTGCCGAACCGTGAACGGTGACGGTCCCGCCGTCGTTCATGCCGGCGCAGTAATAGCCGACCGACCCCTTCACATCGACCGTGACGGGCGCATCGATGCCGACGGCAACCGAATGGCTGCCGCGCGGATTGACGACTTCGAAGGAAAGATGGTTCGAACCGTTCTGGATGTTGTGCAGGGCACTATTGAGTTCACGTAACGGCGTAGTGGCAAGATCAATGACAGGCATGTTTCGATAAACCCTTGGAGAATACGCATGAGGCGCCGGTCAAGCGACCTTCTGGTGATCCCAGAAATAGACGGTTGCAGGCTCCGGCTCCCAGACCCGGGCATTCTCGATGCCGGGCAGATTGACGAGCGCCCGGTATTCCGAACCGAATGCGACATACTGGTCCGTTTCGGCCATGACGGCGGGCTTGCAGGCAATTGCGTCGCGCACGACGCCGAAGCCGGATTTCGTGCCGACGACGAAGGTGAAGAATCCGTCGAGGTCATCCACTGCGCCTTCCAGCGCCTGGCCGAGATTCTTGCCCTTGGCCATCTCAGCCGTCAGATAGGCGGCGGCGACCTCGGTGTCGTTTTCGGTTTCGAAGGTCATGCCTTCGCGCTTCAGCTCGCGGCGCAGATTGTTGTGGTTGGACAGCGAGCCATTATGCACCAGGCATTGGTCGGAGCCGGTGGAGAACGGATGGGCGCCGAGCGTCGTGACGGCCGATTCCGTCGCCATGCGGGTATGGCCGATGCCGTGGGTGCCGGCCATCGAATTGACCGCGAAGCGGGAGACGACATCCTTCGGCAGGCCGGTTTCCTTATAGATCTCGATGGCGTCTCCGCTGCTCATGATGCGAACATTCGGACGCAATTCCGCAACGGCTGCCTTGCCCGCGTCGAGTAGATCCTTCGCAAGCGTGATGACGGCATGCGTGCTCTTCACCTGGATGGCGACCGATGCGCCAACCGCCTGGCCGAGTTCAGCCTCGAGGCCGGCGAAATCCTTCTTCGGATTGGCCGACTGGATGGTGATCTTGGCATTGTTGCCGCTGGCGTCGCCATAGATCGCGATGCCGGCGCTGTCCGGCCCCCGATCCGTCATCGTCACCAGCATCGAGGACAGCAGTGCCCCGAGCTCCGGTTCGAGACTTTTATCCTTGAGGAAGAGACCCACAATTCCGCACATGACCAGACCTCCGTTCGTGTTGAGAAAGGACTAGCAGGTCTGTTTTGGGTTTTCAACTCGGAAGAAAGATTTTTTCTTTTAAGGCAAGTCAGCCTTTCGAGCTCTGCTGTGGATAGCTGATGATCGAGAGGTATTTGCTCGGCAGTTTCACCAGTTGCTCCGGCCCATGCGGCGCATCGGCGTCGAAGAACAGGCTGTCGCCCGGCTGCATCTGGAAAAGCTGGTCGCCGTGGCGGTAAACGACTTCGCCCTCGAGCATATAGAGAAATTCCATCCCCTCGTGCTGGAAGGTCGGGAAGATGTCGGAATCGGTCGTCAGGGTGATGAGGTAAGGCTCGACGATGACGCCGCTGGTATTGTTGTCGATATGACCGAGCAGATTATATTGGTGGCCGGCGCGCGTGCCGCGCCGTTCGAGCTCGATACCCTGGCCTGCCTTGACGAAGACAGCGTTACGCGGTTCCTCGAAACGTCGGAAGAAGGCCGTCAGCGGCACGCCAAGCGCCCGCGACAGCGATTGCAGCGTCGTCAGCGACGGCGAGATGTTGCCGTTCTCGATCTTCGACAGCATGCCGAGCGAAATGCCCGTCGCCGCCGCCAGATCGGTCACCGTAATGCCGAGTTTCTTTCGGTAGGCGCGCACCTCATGGCCGATTGCCATTTCGAGGTTGTTTTCCTTCGGCTCGCGGACGGCGTGAGGGTCCTGGGAAAAGGGAGCGCGTCCACTATTCGCCTGTTCCGGTTGCTCTGCCGCTGCACGCTTGGATTTCATGGGTTTTCCCCTGCCGCCTTCTCATTTCTGAAGGCAACCCTATCGTCATAGTGAAAATTCCTCAACCGTGAAGAAAAACCTATTCCCGCCGTGCCTCACGCGGGGCGATGCCATAGACGGCACGGAACATGCGGGAAAAATGGCCCAGACTGGAAAAGCCGGTGGCCACAGCGATTTCCGAGACGGAAAGCGGGCTCTGCTTCAGCAGCCGATGGGCATGCTGCAGCCTGATCCTGCGGTATTGATCAAGAAAGGTGGTGCCGAGATGGGCAGCAAAGAGCCGGTCGAGATGGCGGGTCGTGACGCCGGCGATGCGCGCCATGGCGGCACGCTCGAGCGGCATCTCGATCGTCTCCTCCATTCGTTCGAGAACGTTAAGCAGGCCGGGATGATGGACGCCGTAACGCTCGGCCAAGGATGCGCGCTGGGGTGCAGCGGGCTCGTTGACCTCTGTATGAAGATACCAGTCGCTGACACGGCGGGCGAAATCCGGCCCCATGCGCTCGGCGATCAGCACATGCATCATGTCGAGCGGCGCGATGCCGCCGCCGCAGGTAATCCTGTTGCCGTCGATCATGAAGCGCGCCTGGCGCGGCGTGAGACCCGGGAAGGCTTCGAGAAGGGCGGCCGCATGCTCCCAGTGGATGGTGAAGTCGCGGCCGCCAAGCAGTCCGGCGGCGGCCATAAGATAGGGGCCGCCCGAGATGCCGCCGATCCTTACCCCTTCGCGCGACAGCTGCCGCAAGCAGGACAGCACGCCGGGATACCGCCAGTCGCGGGGCAAGCCGCCGGCGCAGACGAAGGCCGTTCCGAGCCCCGCGCCCCTGACAGGGAGAGGTTCGGCAGGCACGCTGACACCCGAGGAGGAGAGTGCCGCTGCGCCATCCGACGAGAAGATCTGCAGCCGATAGATCTCGCGTCCAGCCAGAAGATTTGCCGCCCTCAGCGGTTCGGTCGCCGAGGCATAGGACATCAGGGCGAATCCCGGGATAAGGATAAAGCCGATCGTCTGCACATTTCTGCTATCAAGCGAGGACATGTCTCTTTCTTAGCGATTAATGTCTCTTCTGTGCAAGTCTGCCCTCCCCTTTCTGGCATCATGCACCTGTTCTTTCCGGGGTGACCCATGCGCTATTCCGCTCTTTCGATTTTCCTGAACGGCCTTCGCGGCAACAAAAGCTGGGCGCCGGCCTGGCGCGATCCGGCGCCGAAGCCGCATTACGACGTCATTATCGTCGGCGGCGGCGGCCATGGCCTTGCCACCGCCTATTATCTTGCCAAGGAATTCGGCGTCACAAATGTCGCCGTCCTCGAAAAGGGCTATCTCGGCTCGGGCAATATCGGCAGGAACACGACGATCATCCGTTCGAACTACCTGCTGCCTGGCAACAATCCCTTCTACGAGCTGTCGATGAAGCTCTGGGAAGGGCTGGAGCAGGACTTCAACTTCAACGCCATGGTCTCGCAGCGCGGCGTGCTCAACCTCTTCCATTCCGACGCGCAGCGTGACGCCTATACGCGCCGCGGCAACGCCATGCGGCTGCACGGCGTCGACGCCGAGCTTCTCGACCGGCAGGCGGTGCGCAAGAAATTGCCCTTCCTCGATTTCGACAATGCCCGGTTCCCGATTATGGGCGGCCTGTTCCAGCCGCGCGGCGGCACGGTGCGCCATGATGCGGTCGCCTGGGGTTATGCGCGCGGCGCCGATCAACGCGGCGTCGACATCATCACCCAGTGCGAGGTGACCGGCATCCGCCGCGAAAACGGTCAGATTACCGGCGTCGAGACCAGCAAGGGTTTCATCGGCTGCGGCAAGCTGGCGCTGGCGGCCGCCGGCAATTCCACCGTCGTCGCCGATATGGCCGGCCTTCGCCTGCCGATCGAAAGCCATGTGCTGCAGGCCTTCGTCTCCGAAGGGCTCAAACCGTTCATCGACACCGTCGTCACCTTCGGCGCCGGGCATTTCTACGCGTCCCAGTCGGATAAGGGCGGCCTTGTCTTCGGCGGCGACATCGACGGCTACAATTCCTATGCCCAGCGCGGCAATCTCGCCTCGGTGGAGCATGTCGCCGAAGCCGGGCTTGCGCTGATTCCCTCGCTGTCGCGCGTGCGATATCTGCGCTCCTGGGGTGGCGTCATGGATATGAGCATGGACGGCTCGCCGATCATCGACCGCACCCACATCGACAATCTCTATCTCAACACCGGCTGGTGTTACGGCGGCTTCAAGGCGACACCCGCCTCCGGCTTCTGCTACGCCCATCTGATCGCCCGCAATGCGCCGCATCAGACCGCCCGCGCCTTCCGGCTCGACCGCTTCGCGCGCGGCTATCCGGTCGACGAAAAGGGCGTCGGCGCCCAGCCCAATCTGCACTGAGGACATTTGACGATGGCAAGCCTGATTTCCTGTCCTCATTGCGGCGTCCGACCGAAGGAGGAGTTCTCGATCCGCGGCGATGCCGGCCTTGCTCGGCCGGTGCCGGATGCCGGTGCGGAGGCCTGGTACGATTATGTCTATCTGCGCGACAATCCGCGGGGCCGGCACAGCGAATACTGGCACCATTCCTCCGGATGCCGCCGCTGGCTGATCGTCGAACGCGATACCGTCACCCATGCGGTCCACGGCGTCAGGGATGCCGCCCTCTCCAAGCTCGGCGGAGAACCGGCATGACGAGCTTCCGTCTTTCTTCCGGCGGCCGCATCGACCGCACTGCTTCGCTCGGTTTCACCTTCGACGGCAAGCCTCTTGAGGGCCATCCGGGCGACACACTCGCCTCGGCGCTGCTTGCCAACGGCGTCCAACTCGTCGGCCGCAGTTTCAAATATCATCGCCCGCGCGGCATTCTGACGGCGGGGGCTGCCGAACCGAACGCGCTGGTGACGACAGGCAGCGGCGGGCGCACCGAACCGAATACGCGCGCGACGATGATCGAGCTTTACCATGGGCTGACGGCAAAGAGTCAGAACCGCTGGCCCTCGCTCGGCTTCGATGTCGGCGCGGTCAACGGACTGCTGTCGCCCTTCCTCAGCGCCGGTTTCTACTACAAGACCTTCATGTGGCCGGCGGCGCTCTGGGAAAAGCTCTACGAGCCGGTGATCCGTAAGGCGGCCGGCCTCGGCAGAGCCTCCTACGAGGCCGATCCCGACACTTACGAGAAATGCTGGGCGCATTGCGATCTGCTGGTGATCGGCGCCGGCCCTGCCGGTCTTGCCGCAGCGCTCACTGCCGGCCGCGCCGGTGCGCGCGTCATCCTCGCCGACGAGGGATCCGAACTCGGCGGCAGCCTGCTTTCCGACAGCGGCACCATCGACGGCGAGGATGACGCGCTTCTCGGTGAGCTGCTTGCCGAACTGGCGAGCCTGGAGAATGTGCGCTTCCTGCCGCGCATGACGGTGTTCGGCTGGTACGATGACAATGTCTTCGGCGCGGTCGAACGGGTGCAGAAGCACGTGGCGATACCCGACCCGGAACGCCCCGTCGAACGGTTGTGGCGCATCGTCGCCCGCCAGGCGATCCTTGCAACCGGCGCCGAGGAGCGTCCGCTCGTCTTCGGCGGCAACGATATTCCCGGTGTGATGATGGCAGGCGCGATGCGCAGCTACCTCAATCGACAGGCGGTCGCACCCGGCAGAAGCACTGTCATCTTCACCACCAACGACGCCGGATATCGCACCGCCGCCGATCTCGAGGCCGCCGGCCTCGCGGTCGCGGCGATCGTCGACAGCCGCGGGGATGGAGGTGGGAGTTGGCAGGGCCGCGCCGAAGTGCTGGAGGGTGCCAGGGTCATCGATGCGTTTGGCGGCAAGAGCCTGCGCGGCGTCAACGTCAAGACCGCAGACGGCACCCGCCGTATCGAAGCGGATGCGCTTGCCATGTCAGGCGGCTGGAGCCCAATCATTCATCTTGCCTGTCATCGCGGCGCGAAGCCGCAATGGTCGCACGAGGCCTCGGCGTTTCTGGCGCCCGCCCAGCAGGAAAGTCTTGCCGTTGCCGGCTCGGCCGCCGGCCTTGCGAAGACGGCGACCTGCCTTGGGGATGGCGCCGCAAAGGCAGCTGCCGCATTGAAGATGATCGGCTTCGCAACGGTGGAGCCGGCCTTTGGCGCGGCGTCCGAGACGGCCGCGCAGGCAAAGCCGCTCTGGTCGGTGAAGGGTTCGAAGAGCAAGGCTTTCGTCGATTATCAGAACGACGTGCATCTCAAGGATTTGGGTCTCGCTGTCCGCGAAGGCTACGGCCATGTCGAACTCGCCAAGCGTTACACGACATCAGGCATGGCGACCGATCAGGGCAAGCTTTCCAACATCAACGCCATCGGAATTCTTGCCGAGGCGCGTGGCGTGTCACCTGCCGAAGTGGGAACGACAACGTTCCGGCCCTTCTATACGCCGGTTTCCTTCGGCGCTTTGACCGGGACGTCGCGCGGCAAACATTTCCAGCCGGCGCGCAAATCGCCGCTGCATGGCTGGGCCGAGAAGAACGGCGCGGTCTTCGTCGAAACCGGCCTCTGGTACCGTTCCGCCTGGTTTCCGCGCGCCGGCGAGGCGACGTGGCGCCAAAGCGTCGACCGCGAGGTGCTGAACATCCGGAAGAATGCCGGCCTCTGCGATGTCTCGACCCTCGGCAAGATCGAAATCTTTGGCAAGGATGCCGCGACCTTCCTCGATCGCATCTACTGTAACGGCTTCGCCAAGCTCGCCGTCGGCAAGGCGCGTTACGGCATCATGCTGCGTGAGGACGGCTTCATCTATGATGACGGCACCACCAGCCGGTTCAGTGACGAGCATTTCTTCATGACGACGACGACGGCGCTCGCCGCCGGCGTGCTGACCCATCTCGAATTCTGCGCCCAGACGGTGTGGCCGGACCTCGACGTCTGCTTCGCCTCCTCGACCGATCAATGGGCGCAGATGGCCGTCGCCGGGCCGAAGTCGCGTACCATTCTCCAGGAGATCGTCGACGAGGATTTGTCGGATGCGGCCTTCCCCTTCATGAGCGCCCGCAAGGTATCCCTCTTCGGCGGCCGCCTCGAAGGCCGGCTCTTCCGGATCTCCTTCTCCGGCGAACTTGCCTACGAGCTGGCAGTACCCGCCGGCTACGGCGAAGGCGTTGCCGATGCGGTCATGGCGGCGGGCGAGAGATATGGCATCTGCGCCTATGGCGCCGAAGCGCTTGGCGTCATGCGCATCGAGAAGGGTCATGTCACCCATGCCGAAATCAACGGTACGGTGACGCCTGGTGACCTCGGTTTCGGCCGCATGGTTTCATCAACCAAGCCGGATTTCATCGGCAAGGCAATGCTTGCCCGCGAAGGGCTGCAGGATCCCGAGCGGCCCCGCCTCGTCGGCGTCAAGCCGCTTAATCCGGCAACCGGCTTCCGCACCGGCTCGCATATTCTTGCCGAGGGTGCTGCGGCGACGCTCGAGAACGACCAGGGCTACGTCACCTCAAGCGCGTTTTCGCCGGGGCTCGGCCATACGATCGGCCTGGCGCTCGTCAGGCGTGGGCCGGAGCGCATCGGTGAAAAGGTGACGGTCTGGAACGGCCTGCGCAACGAAATCACCGATGCGGTGCTCTGCCATCCCGTCTTCATCGATCCCGAAAACGAGAAGCTCCATGCGTGATCTTCCGCAGCACAAACCGGTTCTTGCCGGCATGGCATATAACGGCATCTCAGGGGCGGGCGTCCGGCTGGAAGCCTTGCCGGAGGGCCATCTCCTGCATGTGCTCGGCGCGATCGAGCCCACCGCGCTCGCCACGGAATTGGTGAAAGCAGGCTTTGCGCAAAGTTCGATCCGCCAGGCGGGTTTCCGCCAATGGTTCGTCGCCGGCGACGAACCGTTCGTGCCCGCCAGCCTCGATGCTCTCGTTGCAGCGCTTGCGGGAAAGGCCTTCGTCATGGACCAGAGCCACGGGCGCGTGCGTATCGGCGTTTCCGGCCGTTCTTCGCGGGGGCTTCTCTCAAGGGGGACCGCCGTCGATCTCGATCCTTCCGTCTTTCCGGAAGGCCATTCGGCCATGACAATGGTCGGTCATCTCTCGGTGCAGATCGTCCGCACCGGCGATGACAGCTTCGAACTCACGGTCCTGCGCAGTTTTGCCGAAAGCCTCTGGGACGATCTCACCCATATGGCGGCGAGCGCCGAAAAGGACGGCGTCTGACAGAGCATGATGCCCAAAGGTGTGAGCGGTTTTCGGATGACATCGTGCTCTAACTATATAATGTAGAACAGAATTTCGATTGTTTTTAGGCTGTATGCAGCGCGGCGGCGCCGACCCATTCGGGGCGCTCGGCGCCTTGCAGCTCTTCCACCGCATCGGCGGCGAAGCTCGGCACGACACCGGTCCACAGCAGCGCGCCATCGGGATTGGAATGTCCGTCGCCCTCGAGCTTGTAGATGCTTTCGACGATATACTGGCCGTCATTGTTCAGGCCCTTGATCTCGGAGATCTCGATCACCCGGCGCCTTCCGGTGCGCTTGAAGCGGGCGATCTGCACGACGACGTCGACCGCCGAGGCGATCTGGGCGCGCAGCGGCCGAAGCGGCATGTCGATATCAGACATCAGCGCCAGCGTTTCCAGCCGGTGCAGGGAGTCATAGGGCGTGTTCGCATGTACCGTCGAAAGGCTGCCGCTGTGGCCTGATGTCATCGCCTGGATCATATCGAGCGCCTCGCCGCCGCGGCACTCGCCGACGATGACCCGGTCCGGCCGCATGCGCAGCGACGAGCGGAAGAGGTCGCGGATGCTGGCGCCGCCGCGGCCGAAACGGTCGGGCTTGGTCACTTCGAGATAGACGACGTGTTCCTTGCGGATCTGCAGTTCCGACGTGTCCTCGATGACGATGATGCGCTCGTGGTCGGCAAAGGCTTCCGACAGCGCGTTCAGCATCGTCGTCTTGCCGGTGCCGGTGCCGCCGGAGATGATCACGTTTTTCTGCAGCCCGACGGCCGCCTGCAGCAGCGTCAGCGACTGGTCGGTCAGGCTGCCCTGGGTGACGAGATCGCGGATGCTGCGATGTTCTTTCAGAAAGCGGCGAATGGAGATGCAAAGCCCGGTGCGGGAGGCGGGCGGCTGGATCATCTGCACGCGCGAACCATCCGGCAAACGCGCCTCGACGCTCGGCTCCTCCGGCGTCAGCCGCTTGCCTGAGAACTGCGCGATGCTGCGCGCGGCCGATTCCAGGTCTTCGCGGCTGGCGAAGCGCGTATCGGCGCGTTCGAGCTTGCCTCGCCTTTCGACGAAGATGTCGGATGTGCCGTTGATCAGGATTTCGGACACGCTCGGATCATCGAGGAGAAAACGGATCGGCCCGAGCAGCTTGTCCAGCGCCCGGGTCAGGACCTGGAAGGTTGCCTGTTCGGCAGCGTCGTCGGAAACGGCTTTCATCAGAGCGGCATCCCGACCAGGACCGTGCTCATGCCGAACAGTGTCGCCATCATCTGAACCGCGGTGGGAAAGAACATCATCAATGGAATGAGGACCAATGCAAGTATTAAGATGCTGCTCATCGTTTCCATCGTTTTCTCTCCGGATCGACTGGCGGGCGGTACCCACCATTTTGGGAAAGCTTAATCCAGATCATCAAACAACACCATGGTCGGGCGTCGCGCAGGCAGTGATTCTGATCGCAGTACGCCGTTTCTTCTATCGCTTTGAAAGAATTGACCAATTATGGAGCAGTAGACGAAGCCGCGAAGAACCATCAAAAACTTCCTCTTCGCATGTAAAACTGCAGCCTGTTCAAAAGCTTAGTTAAGAGAATCCGTCGTCAACTGCGATTTTTCCGGCGATGCCTCCAAGACAATTGGAACCCTTCGTTTCGTTTGCTTGACGGAGGGCTGGCCTTGGGCGCACTCTTGGGTCTTAATGGTGTTGCTCAACAAACGTTGGCCGCCGGGGAAGATAAGCTGAAGCAGAAAAAATCATTGGATCGAGCAACATGCTCGTTCGGATCGATGGCGTATGCTTGGTTCATCTTCACCACGGCTTCGAACCGAAACAAACCTGAGAATGAGGAGTAATCACATGTTTGGTAAACTCAAGACTCTCGCAATTGCACTTCACAAGGACGAACGCGGCGACATGGCCCAGATCGTCCTGGCGGTCGCCCTGATCGTCATTCCGCTGATGCTGATCCTGCTCGCCTTCGGCAAACAGATCGGCGAATGGTTCAACGAAAAGAACACGGCGCTCTCGGATGCCGAGAGAATTCCTGAGCCGGGTCAATAAGCGGATCGGGATCATGGATACGACCTATGATCTGACCCTGATGCCTGCGGCGGCGGCTCTTGCCGTCGCCTGCACCATGACCGCGGCGGTGCTCGACCATCGCCACGGTCATATCCCGAACGCCGTCACCTACCCCTGCCTGCTTGGCGGGTTCATGTTGGCGGCAATCGGCGGCGGTCTCGCAGGAATAGGGCTTGCCTTCGCAGGCCTCCTTGCAGCCGGCCTGATCTTCATCATCGCCTTCGCAGCCGGAAGCTGCGGCGGCGGCGACGTCAAGCTGATGGCGGCGCTCGGCGCCATTCTCGGCCTCTGGCCCGCCATCGACGTCACACTTGCCTCGCTGATGGCCGGTGGCGTGATCGCCGTTTTCTCCATGGCGCGGCGCGTTCAGTGGAGCGTGCTGGCCCGAACGGTCGGGCTGTTTGCGCTTCTCCTGCCTGCCGGTTTCCGCGATGCCGCTTCGGTGCTGAAGCCGCGCGAAACCCAACACACGGTCCGCTTCGGCGTTGCCGCTGCTCTCGGACTTCTCTGGTGCCTTTTCATGCCCGATTTCACCCCTCTTTCACTCGTGAGGTAACGGCAATGCGCGCTGAACTCGAACGCCCCATCTTCGACGGTGCCTTCTGGAGTTCGATCCTGCACTCGCGGACCTTCTGGGTCCCTCAGGATCACGGCGCGCTCCTCGGTACCTTTGCGATCGCCATGATGCTGCTTGCCTCGCTGCTGCTGCTGCCGCGGCTTTCCGCCCGCCGGCGCCGGATATCGGAGCTGCACGGCGACATCTCCGGCAGCACGACGATGATGGATTTCGTTCTCGTGACACCCGTCTTCGTCTTCTTCATGTTCGTGGTCTTCCAGTTCACCATCCTGGCCAAGAACCACCTCTTCACCCACTATGCCGCCTATGCGGCGGCGCGCAGCGCCCGTGTCTATTTCTGTCCGGCCCTGCCGATCACCATCCGGAGCTTGATCGACGCCAGGACGTGCGACGACGATGCTGCCGCCGGCAAGGCCGATCTTGCCGCCCGCCTGGCGCTGATCCCGGCCGCACCCTACGACCAGCTGAAATGCGTCGGTGCCTGCCAGCCGCCGGAAGATGCGCTGAAAAGCCTTGCCGATGCCTCGGGCCTGTCGAAGAACTGGCGCGCGATGCGCAACCAGGCCCGTTATATGTTCGACCCGCAGAACGTCACCGTGACCGTCGACCGCGCGCCGATGGCGATCTATGCCGCCATCAACCGCTCGCCGCATGTGCCGGTCACCGCCAAGGTGGAAGCGCGCTTCCTGCTGCTCGAATATGCCGGCTGGGTCTTTGCCCGCGGCCAGAGGAAGGACGGCCGCTACTACACGATCTCTACGGCGGAGGTGAACCTGCTATGACACTGACCCTCATCAAGCGCCTGCACCGCGACGAACGCGGCTTCCTGTCACCGATCATTCTCTACATGACGATCGCGCTCGCCCTGATGATCGTCTGGATCCTGAATACGGGACAGATGATCTACGACAAGCAGCGCACGCAAGACACAGCCGACGCTGCTGCTCTCGTCCACGCCGACTGGGAAGCCCGCTATCTCAACATTATGGCGATGAACAACGTCGCCTCCTCGCAGGCAACCGTCGTCATGGCGACGTCAGTCGCCTTCCAGCTGACGACGGCGGAGCTTGCCCTGCGCTCTACCGCCATTCTGGCAAAACTCGCCCAATATTCTTTTACTGAAGGCTTCGGGCCGGCATCCCTTTTGCCGCCGATGCCTCCGATGCCCTATTGCCCGGGCTGGCAAAAGGTCCCGATCGTCGGTGGCATCATCTACGGTGCTTGCCTGGCATTCCAGGGGGTCCGCGCGATAGGAGCCACCAAGGCGCTTGCATATACGGTAAAAGCACAGCTCGATTATGATCCATGGGGCCTTATCGAAAAGTCCAGCGACATTATCGACGCCATGAACGACCTCAACGACTACCTCGTCGAGAGCTTTCCTCAGCGCGTGGGCAACGAAGCCCTGCATCTGGTGCGCCTGAACAAGTCGGATCATGTCGTCTTCCACCCGCCGTGCGAATCCTGCAACGACGCCGGAGAGGGCGCCGGCGGCAACCTGCCGGTCGATCGCGACGGCATCAATCCCGCTGCGGCCTATGCTGAAATGTGCCTGGCGATGAGCAAGGGCACGCAAGGGCAGGATCCGCTCCTCATGCGCGGCGAGTTTGCCAAACGTGGCTTCCCCAATGGCAAGGGCCCGTTGACCGCGGGCGGCGTCGACGGCAGCCATATCCGCGACTGGGTCAATCACGAGAGCGGCATCGACGATGCTTTAGTGGACTTCTACATCTTTTATGAAGCCTTCGGCCCGGCCTATCTGAGCAAGGTCCCGTTCAAGGCAATCATCGAGCAATTTGGCGATCTCAGCTGGTGGCAGGAATTGCTGCTCGATGGCAGCTTCTATATCGCCGAGGAACTCTTCGGCATCGAGTTCGGCATCGTGAACCCCTTCCAGCTGCCGATCGACGTACCGCCGCGCTATTCCGACAAGCAGACAAAAGACGAGAACGATTTCACCCGCAAGTTCGACATGATCTGGAATCAGGTCTGCGGCCCAGCCGGTGGCGCGATTTCCGTGGCGGGTGCTCCCCTGCCTGTCATCTCCTTCCCGAAGCCTTACTGGCTGAAAGGACGCATACCGTTTAACTTCACGCCCTTCGGCGGCGAGCAGCTCGACGACTACCAGACGCTAGCCATCGTTTCCCGCGCCCCGCGCGCCAGGCTGCAGATCCGCATCTTCAAGGACAAGACACCGTCCGCCTACGCCTTGGCGCAGAGCTGGGTCCACAACTACACGGCCTTCGACCTCTACACCCAGGACTGGCTGGCATCGCTTGCCCCCGCGACACTCGCCGACGATATCGGCCAAGTTTCCAACACCATCAAGCAGAGCCCGGCGGCCGATAGTTTTACCGGCCTGACCCGCGTCTTCGATCAGGGAGGAACCAATGCCTGGGCTGCCATCAACACACACTGAGCCTATGGATGGTCCTCCGGGCCGCGGGCTGCTGATGCGGCTGCACCGCGACAGGCGCGGTCTCGCCTCGATCGAATTCGTGCTCGCCGCGCCTGTTATCTTGCTGATCGTGATTTTCGTCATTCATGCGAACAAGATTTCCACCAAGAAGGTCGGAACCATGGTTGCAATGCGCAACGCCGCCTTCGCCGAGGCGAACGGCCTGTCCTGTACGTCGGATTTCTCGAACGTCTTCCCGATACCGGCCTTGCCGGCACTGCCCGGACGCGACGCCATGAGCTGCTCACGCACACCATCGCATGAAGGCGGCGGCGACCCGCAGCGCACCTTTGTCTGGGACGACGTACAGAAGACCTGGAAGAGCGACGGCCGCGATTTCGGCGACATGGTCGGCGACCTCGCCAATGAGAAGCCGCAGCTCGTCACCGCGACGGCCGACCGGGTCTACAAGTTCAGGGATTCCGACGATCTCGATACGATCAGGAGCCTTCGCTGGAAGGACGCGTTCACGGTGGATGACTCGACACTGTTTGCCTCCCACAACAACGATACCACGCGCCGAGGCTACGATCCGACCCTGCGCCGGGAAATCCGTGGCGTGGCCGACGATTCCGGCGATCTGTTCGACGGCGTCTTTCCGGGAGCGAAATAAGATGAGACAGGGCTCGCGCATCTCCTTTCGTCTCGCCGGCTATCACACCGGTTTGGTGCTTGTCATCGGGCTTGCCGCCGCCATGGCGACACCTGTTCGCGCCGAGATCTATAAGGATTTGAGGGTGACGCTGAATTCGATGCTGGCCGGCATCCTCGGCGCGCCGGAGCGGGCGCCGCGCGATCTCGTCATCAACGGCCAACCGCTTGAATTCACGCCCTATCAGAGCGATCGCAGCATTTCCGATATCACCGACGAGTGGCTGCGGGTACTGGCCGTCAATACAAGGCCCGCCCTGCCGAAAAGCAACGACAAGGAAGAACTGACCGCCGTCATTGCCGCCAACATGCTGATCGTCCCGAAGACGAGCCGCATCCGCGACGATCTCGCCGTGGTGGTGCGATTCTTCGACGGCGACGGCGAGGCTGCCCTCGATTATCTCAGACGGCAGGACCCTTCAAATTCTTCGGCGAGAGCGCCCATCCCGGGCGTCACGATCATGATCCGCAGGCCGGCCGATGCGCCGATGACCGAGGTGCTGATGAGCCGCTTCGACGATGTTGCCTCGACGCTGCCGGCCTTTGCAGCACCTGCCGATGTCACCAAGCTGCCGCAGTCGCTGCGTCCGCCGGCCGGTGTCGAGGTGCTGAGCGATATCGGCGATCGCGACAAGGGCCACACGTCACGCACGGTCGTGTCGAAAGGTACGCTGTCGGCCGTGCGCTGGTCCGATCAGCGCGCCGATCTGCTTGCCCGCGACGGCTTCACCATCGAGACGCCGCCAGCGCAGCGCGGCGGGGTCACCGCGCTTTATGGCCGGCGCGGCAGCGTCGAGGCCAATGTTCTTTACACTCGCAGCAAAACCGACGGCCGAACCGTCGAGGTCATTCAAATCAGGCAACCCTTCGTAGGGGGAATAACACCATGAATTGGAAGCTCATCGCGGCTGTCATCGTCGGGCTAATCACCGGCGTTCTGCTCTACTTCTGGACCGAGAGCGTCAAGAACGAGCAGACGGCCTATGCCTTCATGCGGCTCCAGCCCGACAGGAAGGTCACGCGAGGACAGGCGATCACGCCCGACATGCTTGCCGAGCCGGTGATGCTGCCGGAAAGCTTCGGGGCGCTCGCCAAACTCGCGGTGCCTGCCGCCAGCGCCTATCAGGAATGGCTGAAGGACAGGACGGCTGCCGCCGATATTCCGGCCGGCTCCGTGCTGCTCTTCCAGTATTTCGACGATACCGACGGCGGACGCCTTACGACGATGATCGCGCCGGGTAAGCGGGCGCTGACCCTTCCCGTCAACGCAGCCGCGGCCGTCGGCCATTTCGTCGAGCCAGGCAGCTATGTCGATATCATCGGCACGGTCGACGAACCGGTCGAGCCCGTGGCGCCGGCCGCAGCGGCCCAACCGGGGGCCCCTGGCCAGCCCGCTGCCGTGCCAGGCCAGCCTGCCGTCCCTGGTCAGGCGCCGGCCACAGCAGGACAGCCGCAGGCTCCAGCCCAGCCGCAGTCGCCCGTCGAGCAGATGCTGAAGAACTACCTCACCCAATATCCCGGCGCAGACGAGAACGACGTCAACGCCTACCGCAAACAGGCGCAGGATTATAAACTCGGCATAAGCTCGCGCACCCGCGTCGTCACCCGCACCTTCCTGCAGAATGTCAAGGTTCTGGCCGTCGGCGCGGCGACGACGGCGGAGGGTGCGGTCACCAAGGCCAACAGCACCTACAACAATGTGACCGTCGAAGTGACGCCGTCGGAAGCTGAAATGCTGATTTTTGCCATGGGCCAGTCGAACGGCAGCCTGAACCTCGTGCTGCGCAATCCGGCCGACAATACCGTCGAGGACCTGCCGAGCATCAACTGGACGCGCATGTGACCGCCGCGGGGGAATGAGCCATGCTGTTGAAGATTTCCTATGAGGACGGCAGCGGTCGGGAGGTGATCCCGCTCTCGGCGAACGAGACCTATTTCGTCGGCGAAAGCAGCACGCTGACGCTGCCTGCCGGCGCGGGCGTCGTGCGCCTGCGCGGCAGCCACGTCTCTTCACCGCAATTCGTGCTGCGGAAGTCGGGCCAGGGCTGGTCGGTGCAGCATCATGGCCGCAACCCGACGCGCGTCGACGATCAGCCGCTTCGGGCCGGCACGCCGGTTGCGGTCTCGGCCGGCATGTCGATCTGGGTGCCGAACGTCACGATCGAGCTCGTCGAGCCGGCCGCGGCCGCCGAAGCGGTCACGCAGTTTCCCGATCAGGAACGCGTGCTCGCGCTGCAGATGGAAATCCACGAGCGCCTGCTGAAGGACACGCAATATGACCGGCTGGTGAAATCCGCCGATTTCGGCCGCGAGGACACGCGAAACCGAATCCGCGAGCGCCTCGACATGTTCATCAAGGAGGCGCTCGACGCTGCACCGCAGGATCTCGTCATCCTCGTCATCAAGAACGCCGTCTATCGGTGGCTGGCCAAACGCATTGCCCGCACGGGGCGGCGCGACGCCTCGTCGAATGCCGCAAGCCTGTCGCGCGAGGAGCAGGACAATCGCCGCTTGTTCGACGTCGGCAAGGCGCTGATATCGGCCTTGCAGCTCAAGCTGAACTTCGAATCCACCCGCTCCGACTTCGCCCAGCTCGATACCCGGTTCAGCGCCGCCTTCCAGTCCCGGCAAGCCCTTTTCAACGCCGGCGACCGCTATGAAATCGCCCATATGCACCTGCGCTCCAGCATCGAGGAGCTGATGTATCGCTGGGGGACGATCTCCGAGCTGATGGATCTCGACGTCATCTCGGAAATCATGGTGACGCGCTACGACGAGATCTATGTCGAAAAATTCGGTCTGCTGGAGCGTTATCCCTTCGCCTTCGCCAACGAGCGGCAGCTGATGAAGGTGATCGAGCGCATCGCCGTCGATTCCAACCGCTCGATCAACGAGAGCGAGGCGATGGCCGACTTCCGCATGCCGGATGGTTCGCGTGTCAACGCCGTCATTCCGCCGCTGGCAGTCAAGGGCGCCTGCCTGACCATCCGCAAGTTCGGCGGCAAGTCGCGGCTCGACATCAGCAAGCTAGTGACCGCCGGTGCGCTGAGCGAGCCGATGCGCGCCTTCCTCGAGGCGGCCGTCCGCTCGCGCAAGAACATCGTTGTCTCAGGCGGGACGGGCTCCGGAAAGACGACGCTCCTGAACAGCCTGTCGCAATTCATCCCGGTTGGTGAGCGCGTCGTTGCCGTCGAGGACACGTCGGAACTGCAGCTCGACGGCATTCATGTCGTCTACCTGCAATCGCGGCCGAAGACGGCGGAGTCCGAGACCAGCGTCACCATCCGCGACCTTGTGCGCAACGCGCTGCGCATGCGTCCCGACCGCATCATCGTCGGCGAGTGCCGCGGCGCCGAAGCGATCGACATGCTGCAGGCGATGAACACCGGCCATGCCGGCTCGATGACGACGGCGCATGCCAACACGCCGCAGGACATGATGACCCGCCTTGAGGTGATGGTGCTGCAGGGGCAGAGCTCGCTGCCTGTCATGGCGATCCGCCAGCAGATCGTTGCCGCCGTCGAGCTCGTCGTGCAGTTGAACCGCTTGGCGAACGGGCGGCGCGCCGTCACCGAAATATCGGAGGTGATCGGCATCGATCCGGATACCGGCCTCATCATCGTCGAGCCGATCTTCAATCTCGTCGGCCGCGCCGGCGGCCAGGCCGTGCATGCTTTTACCGGCTACCTGCCGAGCTTCGTCGCCGAGCTCGTCGAGTTCAACGACGACGGCGAAATCGAAAAACTGGACATGTTCGTCTGAGGGCAAAGCGATGAATATCAGCATTCTGCAGATTTTTACGGTCGCCCTCGGCGCAATAACGGCGGGGCTGCTCGTCTGGGGCGCGCCGGTGCGCTGGCCGGCGCCGCTGCTGCGCGCCACCGAGCGTGACATCGCGCTCGCCAGCGAGGCGGCGCAGGTCTTCGGGCGCGATGCCGTTCCGCCCTATACGATGATCCTCGCCTACGGCATCACGGCGATCGTCGTCTTCATCGTGATTTCGCTGATCTTCGGGCCGATCTTCGGCTTCGTCATCGCAATCCCGGTCGCCATCTTCTTGCCCAAGGGCGTGATCCGTTATTATCTGCAGCGCCGCTGGCTGCAGATCGAATCGCAGCTGCCCTATGCCGTCGACCAGATCGTCTCGGCGGTGCGCACCGGTAAGCCGCTCGCCATCGCCGTCAATGCGGTGGCCGATACCGGCCAGATGCCCGCCTCGCGCGAATTCGAGCGCATTGCCCGCGAACAGAAGCTCGGCATCGGCCTGGTCGAGGCGCTCGACCGCCACGGCCGCAACGTGCCGAGCCTGCATTTCAAGATGGTTGACGCAGCCCTCGGTCTCTTTGCCCGCCAGGGCGGCGACATCTCCGAGCCGCTGACGGAAATGTCGAAATCCTTCAAGGAAATCTGGAAGCTCGATCAGAAGATCACCACCTCGTCGTCGCAGGCGCGCATGAACTTCCGCGTCGTCAATGGCGGCGCGCTGTTCATGATGCTGATGATCTTCTTCGGCCAGCCGGAACTGATCGACAAGGTGTTCGGCAACGCCATCGGCATCGTCATCGCGATCGTCGGCGCCATTCTCTATGCGACCGGTTTCTTCTGGATGCGCTCGATGATGAAGGTGTCGGTATGATGTCTCAGATACCCCTCGCCGCGATCACCATCGTCTTTGCCGGCATCACGGCTGCGCTGTTCGTCTGGTGGATCGGCGATATGCTCGGCAGCATTCAGGTGGTGCGCCGGACCGCGGGCGGCGATGGTCCGCCGCCGAATATCGTCGACAGCATCGGCATGCGCACGCCGGTCGAATTCGTGCTGACGCATTTCGAGCCGCTGCTGGCCGACTACGGCGCGCAGCTCGAGCAGAAGCTGATCTATGGCGGCCGGCCTTTCGGCGGCGTCACGGGGCGGGAATATATCGCGCTGCTCGTTGTTTTGAGCCTTTTCGGTTTCGTCCTGCTCGGCCTGCTGTTCGGCATCGCCAGCGGCAGCGTCATCGGCGGGCTCGTGGCCGGGCTGATCCTCGGCCTGATCCCCGCGATCTATTTCTGGGTTGTCGCCGACGACAAGGCGCAGGACCGCAAGGAACGAATCTCGCGGGAATTTCCCTACTTTCTCGATCTCGTCGTCATGACGCAGCAGGCGCAGGCGACGCTGCCGGAAAGCCTGAGGCTTTATGCCGAAGCCGCACCCGGCACAGTCATGAGCGAGGAGATCGAACAGACGCTGAAGGACGTGGCGCTCGGAACCGGCATGATCGAGGCGCTGCAGCGCCTGGAGCGGCGCATGACCGCCGAGGAAGTCATCCGCGTCATCCGCGCCGTGATCCAGGGCGAAGTCGAGGGCAGCAACCGCGTCGAACTGTTGCGCGAACATGCGCGCGACCTGCGCTTCCGCCGCTGGGAAAAGGCCGACAGGGCCAGTGAAAAGCTGAAAGCCAAGATCGTCATGCCGGCGATGATGATTGTCGTATCGATCCTGCTTCTGGTGCTGGCGCCTGCAATTGTCGAGATGATGTCGAGTGGGATGTTCTGATCATGGTCTTTTCCTTCTTTCGCGGAAACAAGCCTAGCCTTCTGCAGACCGGTCCCGGCGGCCAGAGCCGCAGCCATGTGCTCGACCGGCCCGAAATGTCGATCGGCCGGGCTTCTAACGCCGATATCGTCGTCGACGATCCGTTCTTGGCGCCGATCCATGCGCGCATCGAGCGGCAGAGCGATGGCGGCTTCATCATTCGCCGCATGGGGCTGAACCCGATCATGCTGCGCGGCGAAGCGCTGTTGCAGACGGCCTCGCTGAAAGCCGGCGACAGCTTCCGTCTCGGCAAGGACGTTGAATTCCAATTCGTCGTCAAAGCTGCTGCCAAGGAGGCGCCGAAGAAGGAGGCATCCAAGGCAGGTGACGACAAGCCGAAGAAGTCGCTGCTTAAGCAGCCGGCCTTCCTCGCCGGCATGGGTGTCGCCTATCTCGCCATCGTCGGCATCATCGGCTACGTGATCCTCTCCGACAGCGGCAGCGCGGAGGGTGGCCCGACGGCAGAACGCATCAATGCGGAAGCCGCCCGCATTCCGACATGCATCAAGAACGCCCGGCGCATGCGTCAGGTTTCGGAGGCCAGCTTCAACGGCGCCGTCGGCGGCCGTGTCGGCAGGGATGGCGACGCAACCTATGCCGCCCTTTCGCTGGCAGCCGAGCCGTCAGACGACGCCGCGCTGGCCAAGGCAGCCGAACCGATCGTCGAGGCCTACAAACGCACGGCGCTCGCAGCCCTTGCCTCGGAAAACCGCGGCAACAATACGCTGGCGCAGACCCTCTACCAGCAGACCTACGATCTCGTTCCCGACGTCAACTGCTCGGCCGCGCGCTTCGCGCTGCAGCGGCGGGCCGCGGTGAAGCCGCCGGCGCGGCGCTGATTGCCGGTCTTGGAGCGCTGCTCGCTGGCATACTGATGTGCTTGTTCATCATCGTGGCCGCGCGAGCCGGTGGCGATGTCAAGGAGTTGCCGGGACACTGGCGATGACCTTTATCTCAAAGTCGGAGCCGACCGTGTGTTTAGACTGTCGAAGAAGGAGATCACGGGCTTTCGAGGCAGCGTCTGGTGAACTCGGCGATTGCTCGACCATCAGCAGTACCGCGCATTTCCGTCCCGGTTTCCGCGATGTCTATTCTTACGACAGCGGGGGGTGCGGGCAAAAATGCCTGGGATAGCAGGCTAGCCTCTTCAACCGATAACGGCGGCGTCAACACGACGTCGTTTTCGCCATCGCGACGCCACGTCGCCTGCCGGAAGAGCATGTGGGGCGCGTGTTTGATGGCCTGTACCGTTCGTATGTTTTCAGCGAGAATGATGAGGTGTGTTCGCTCCTCGGGACGAGTTCCATTGCGTGCGAATTCCTCCTCGATAGGCAGGCGCGTATTCAACGCGAGCCTGATTTGCCGTCCTTCTGAACACGTAATCCAGAGCCCGCTGGCCGGTCGTTCGGCTGTTGCTATCGTTAGGCTGTCGGTCGCGATGATGCCGGGAAGCGGCGGCAATGTCTGGCCCCGGTCAGACTCGGCGAATGCGGTCGTTACAAAGGCGGAAACGCCCATGGAAAGAGGCCAATTGGTCGTAAGAAGTGCCAGGATGACGACAAAGGCTTTGCTTTGGATGCCGTCCAGGAATGCGCGGCAGGCCGCGAGCCGTAGCGGGGGCTTCAATCGCATCCAATAATCTCTCTCTGCACGTCACGGAGATCAAGCCGTGACCCTGTATCCTGTCTTCGATCAACCGTGGTGCTGGCCTGAAGGTGCTCAGGGCCATCACCTGCTTTAGGTCCGTTGCGGACATTGAACCTGGCCATTACCGTGTCTAGGTTTAATAAATGACCAGACTGCGCAAGACGATAACAACCTTGCTGAGCACCTTGGGGCTGATCATTGGCGGCTGGTTGGGCTATCAACTCGCTGGGATACTAGGCGTGCTCATGTTCGTGCCTGTCGGCGCTATTGTCGGACTTTGCGCAGGTCTTAGGGGCTGGCGGATAATCTATTGGATGGCGTTCGTTCCGTAGCAAAATGTCCAATGACGTGGACCAGTCCATTATTGCTCATGGCAAACTGGTCACTCTGACATAATAGCCGTCAGGATCGACAAGACGAAAGTCACGCAACCCCCAAGGCTGTACAGCAAGATCGGAGACCGGCCAGCCGCTCTTTTTCGCTGTGCGATAGGCACCCTCGACGTCAGCGACCTTCAAGACGATCTCGACGCCGAGGCCAGCACTCTGGCCGGTATCGATCCTTAGCGGATGATCGGTCGAAAGGACGCTGCGCGAATTGATCGCGATCATTGCGTCACCGTTTTTCAACATCGTGTATTCGGTGCTCGACGAGCCCTGGCTCGCAAAGCCGAGAACCCTCCGATAGAAATCAATCGATGTCTCAGGCGCTTCGGCAAATAGCTCCAGACTCAGTTGCAACTGGTGCCTCCTTTTGCTCAGAATGAATGCTTGCCAGAAGGGGCAGACGAGCCTGACGCTGGCGGGCTTCATTTGGAGAGGTGCTTCGTGATCAAATCGCCGGAGAAATAGAAAAAGTTTGCGACGCCACGATGTTTGCAACTGGAGCAAACGTGACGGCGAAAGGCGGTTAGCCCTCGAAATCCGAACTATCTTTGCGCGCTTGATGGCAGGTCCGGCCGTCGCTCTCCAACTCCCTGCCTGACGAGCGACAGAGCAGCGATGCCCGCCTCATCGGCCGCGCGCAGAAGCGCTTCCCGGAATTGTTCCGGAGCAATCTTCCCGCTCAATGCGTCGACGCAGGCTTTCACGGCAGCCACGTATTCCTCGCCGTCATCGCACGGCCAGTCGTTGATCAGGAGACGGGCGGCGTCGCCCAACGTCCATACGATCTTGCGAGATGCCGGACCTCGCAAGGCAAACCCAACCGGCGTGAATGCTGATGATGTATTCCAGCACATTGTCCTCGACCCCTCAAGGCACGGATACCGCAGTCCCCACGTTCAATATACGCGCGTATTTTGTAATTTGGAATTGAAATTTGTCGAATGATGCGGCTTGAGCGCGAGCTGCCGAATGAAGCAGAAACGGCGCGCAAACTGCCCTATTCGGCCCCATTTTTCGCCGCGCTCACCGCAATTCTGCAGTAACCCGGAAGATACCGCCGGCCGACGCGTCGGAGCAGACCACGAAGGTCGAGCCCTCCTGCGCCATGAAGGCGACATTGCCGCCGGCTTCGCAGGGGGTGGCGCTCCATTGCAGGATGATATCGCCGTTGTCGGGCAGTTTTTCCGGCGGGATCTTCGCCGCGCTCGCCATCCATTCCGTCGCCGACGGCAGGTGAACGGGCGCGTTCAGCTGCTTCGACAGCCAAGCCGTATAGTTCTGCGCCTCGGCAAGAGGCACGTCGTCGGCCGGCTGCTGCGGATTGTCGGCATAGGCCTGGGCTGCGGCTGGATCGGAATTGGCGCTGTAATATTCCGCCATCTCCGCCCGGGTGACGGCCTTCGACTGCATGCAGAAGGATTTGTCGACCTTCACGGCGCCATTGGCGACGCCAAGCATGCCGCCGAGCTCCTTCATCGACGAGGTCATCAGCCGGACATTCTCCAGCGAATAGCTTCCCGCTGGGACGGTCTCGAAGGCAACCGTCTGCGAAACCGGGCAGAAGCCGCGTGCCGATAGCGCCTCGAGATCGGCAAGGATCGGCTGGTAGGCTGCGATCGCGAGCTTATAGGCCTCCGCGGTGTAGCGGCCGTCGGCCTCGCCGATCTTCGGGGCGAGTGCCGCAAGCGTCGGATCGGCAACACCGGCGCGGGTGGCGATCGAGGCGTGGAGATCGGTGACTTTCTGCTTCAGCGCCGTCGCCTCGTCCTTCGCCGCCATGACGTCGGCGATGACGGCGTCGAACAGTTTGGCGGCGTCGCCATAACCTGACGTCGCGGCCGGCATCTGCCATTGTTCGGCCTCGGCCTTGGCCTCGGTCATCAGCCCGCTCGCCTTGGCAACGTCGGGGCTATCGCCGGCGCCGATGCGATTGACGGTTTCGCGCTTTGCCGCCGCGTCCTTTTCGGCCGCCGCCAGCGCGGTGAGCGCCTTGGCGAGATCGTCAAACGTCGTTTTCGACTCGTCGTAGGCGCCGACCGCAGCATGCATCTGCTTTGCGGTGGCGGCATCGGCAGCAGACTTCATCTTGACGTCGGCCTCGGCAAAATCCGGCGCCTTGTCGCCGCCTGCGGCCGAAGCGGCAGCCCTCGCTTTCTCGGCATTCTCCTTCGAGATGCCGATCAGCGCATTGCCGAGATTGATGGCCGCCGTCTGGAATCCCGGAAGTGCCTTTTCGTAATCTTCGTCCTTGAGCAGAGCATCGGCCGATGTCAGGGCCGATGCGCCGGTGTCGTAGGATAGCTTTGCCTGGTCATTAGCCGGGCGCTCCGGCGCCTTGGCGGCAATCGCCTTCTGTTTGCGGCTTTCGGCCTCCTTCTTCCAGGTGCCGACGTCGGCGACGAGCTTCGGATCTGGGGCCAGCAGCTTCGGGATGGTGACGACGCCGACGCCGATGCAAATCAAGAGCAGCGCACCGATCATGGACAGCTTGGCAAGCGTCCACTTTTTCGGTTTCGGGGCGTCCGGCTGCTGCTGCATGCTGCCGCGCGGATCCCACGACATCGGCTGGATGCCTGTCGTCACGCGCGCAAATTCGCCGAGCGCATCGGCGCCCGTGCGCGGTCGCGCGGAGGGGTCGCGGCTCAGCATCCTTTCCACCAGGCTTGCAAGACCTTCGGGAAAGCCCGGAATCAGCACGTCGAGGCGGGGAAAGATATTGGAAGGATCGAGATGGATGTTCTTCCAGCTCTGCTCGCGCTGGTGCTCGTCTTCCCAGACCATGACGCTGTCGAAGACGCTGGCGTAGGTCTGCCGCGGCAGGAACAGCTTGTAGGCGATCATGCCCATGGCGTAGATGTCGAGCGCGGCGGAGGCGGAAAAAGTACCGCTGGCATAGATCTCCGGCGCGCCGAATTCCGGCACATAGGGCGGGATGATGTGCTCGCCGATCTTCGAGATCAGGTGCAGGTTGCCGATCCGCACCGACAGGCCGGAATAATCCTCGGAGACATAGATGCACTGGTCCGTCAGCGCATTGTGGGCATAACCGGCGCCGTGCAGCGTCGCCAGCCCCTCAAGGATGTGGCGGCCGATCTCGACGGCGCGCTCGTAGGCCACCATCTCCGTTTCGTCGAGATATTGGTGCAGCGTTTTCGACGGCCGCTTCTCAACAATATAGAAATTGTCGTCTTCCGGCGACGGCGGAATGAGGTCCTCGATTTCCACGAAGCGGCGCGCCGTCAGCGATTTGGCCTCGTTGATGGAGGTCCAGACCCGCTCGAAACGAGCCTTGTCCAGTTTCAGCGCCATATCGGGCGCGACGATGAAGACCGCATGGTCCATCCGCTTGTCTTGGGCCGGATAGACGATGAACTCGTTCTCATAGACCGGCTCGCCGATCGTGTAGCGGGCGATCAGATCACTTCTCATGCACTTGTCCCCCTGCATTCATTACATTCATGAAACCGAATACTATTCGCCTGCCAGTAATGGATCGCCGATCAGGCCCGCGGCCAGCAGCAGGCCGGTTCTTGTATCGCGAAGCGCGAAGGCAAAACGGGCATCGGCCACGACACGAATAAGCTTCGGATCGATACTGCGTTCCGTGATAACAGCCGTGGCTGCTGCCGCCTGCGTGCCGTTTTCGTCAACCTTGATCATCGTCTTCTGAAGGACGCGCGCCAGGCTGATGTTTTCCTTGGTGAAACCCGGGAAACCCGCATCCTTGGCCTTCTCGGGCGTCACTCCCATCGCATTGAGTATCGGCATCAAATCACGCCCGTCGTTCAGGGAAAAGCGGGGCAGGAAGATTTCGCCCTTGGCGGCTTCGAATTTTTCCCCTTGCAGCCAGGAAGCGAGCGCCTTCAGGTCCGCGCCGCCCACCCCCTTGCCGGAGCGCGCCGCCACGACGACCATGCTGTAGCTCCCGCCGGCATAGGCAAGGTCGACGGCGGTGAATTTCTCGTCGAAGCGGAATTTTTGGCCATCGCCGGCAAGATGCATCATCGGTACCGAAATCGTCGACCCGTCCGGCCGCTGAAAGGGGCTTGCCGGGCTTTCCCTATCGAAGGACGTCTTCCAGCGCGCCTTGAAGGAGAGTGCGCCGAGGCTGACGAAGCCGCCGCCCGGCGGTGAGTCCAGGATCACAGGAATGGCGCCCCGCGTCGCTTGTTTGACCCAGCCGTTGATGTGCTCGACCGATTTCGGCCCGTCGAGATCCTCGATCGAGGGCTTGATCCGGTGGCCGGCTAGCATGGAGAGCGCATCGGGAACAAGCACCAGCTTGTCGTCGAAGACGATCGCGACCGCCGTCGTCAACGGCGCATCCGCCGCTGCCGGCTTCTCGGGGGTCATTGCGTCAAGCGCCGTCTCCGGTCCCTTCACCTCACCGCCGAAGCCGAGGCCCTTGGCAATCGAGACCTTGCCTTGGTCGGAGGCGCCGAGGGCGGCAAGGCCGAGTGCCGCGGCAAGGCTTGCCGGCGACACCATGATATTGGCGGCACCCTCCTTTGCCAGCGTCCGGTCGATCAGTTCGGCGGCAAGCCCCGCTTGCGCTGTAAGCATCGCCTTGCTGTCGCCGGCATGAGCCGGAGCAAGCGCCATCAGGGAAGCGGCAAGAGCCGCCAGCAGAGTGGATTTCGGCATGGTTCGCTCCTGTTCAGCGGATGCGATAGAATTTGGAATCGAACGACCATTTGCCTTGGGCGCCGGTCTCGTCGTCGCCGACGATCCTGAGGCTTCGGGCGAGATCGTAGACATAGTTGAAGGCGGCGCGCTGGCCGACGAGCGGCGTCGGCACATCGGGCAGGTCGAGCACTTCGATCGGCTTGTCGCTGAGGATGGCAACGACCATGCCGACGCCGGCCGGCCCCTCCACCACATATTCGAAGCCGGTATAGGGATTGCGCGCATCGGGCACGACGACCGGCCGGGCCGGATCGAGCCGGTTGTCGCCGCTTTTGGCTGATGGTTTCAGGCCCATGGAACGCTTGTTCGGGTAAAGCTGCGTCAGCTTGCCGGAGGCGTCGATATCGACCAGGATCAGGTAACCGGACTTCTTGGTGGAGACACGCATCGCCACCTTGTCGCCGATGCTGACCGCGGTGCCGGGCAGCACGTCGACGGCGACGCCCGCTTCGTTGTCGCTCTTCAGCGTGTTTTCGACGGCGGCGAGCGGCGTCTTGGCTTCCTCGCCGGTGATGACATCCCGGCCGAGCGCATCCGGCTGGCCATAAAATTGCGGCACCGGGGTGAAGCGGCAATCCTCGGCATGCGTCCGGCAATATTCGTCCGATTTGCGCCGGACATAATCGAGAAGCGCGGCATTGCTGACATTCGGCTTGTCGGCCGCGCGCGCCACGCCATCCTGTACGCCTTCGATGAAGCGGCGGGTGAAGACGCCGAGCGCCGGCTTTGCCTCATTATCGACGAGCGCCCACTGTCCTGCGTTGACGGCTGACCAGACCATGGCGTTCTCCCCACCGAAGGAGAATTTCGCTTCCTTGCCAGATTTGTTCGGCGGTTCGAGCGCTGCCAGCGCCGGGCCGAGGCAACGCACGGTGCCGGAGGGTGCGGCCACCGCGCTGCGGCTGCCGGGTCCAACGTGGCAGGCATCGATCAGCAGCGTGACGCGGCGGTCCTTGAGGCTGTTCAGCCGTGCGGCGATCTCGGTTTCGCGGATCTGGTTGGTGACGGTCATCTTGCCTCCCTCGCGCACCAGCTTGGCATCGGCTGCAACCAGCGTCGGGCTGGTCGTAGCCTCCGCACCCATTTCCTCCGAGCCCTGGCCGCTGAAATAGAGGAAGACGCGGCTTCCGGGTGTCGACTGGCGCACCAGCCAGTCGTCGATTTCGGCAAGGATCGCCTCGCGGGTCGCCTTGCGGTTGGTCAGCGTGTGGATCTGCTCCGGGCGGTAGGCGAGCGTCTTGGCGAGAAAAACCTGCATCGCTTTCACATCGGTGGCGGACCCGGCCAGCTTCGCCTCGCGCATCTCGTAGTCGTCGATGCCGATCAACAGCGCGCGGTCGCCGGGCGAACTTTCGATCACCGGCGTCTGGACGACGGGCGGCTGAACGGCGGGTTCATCGGCGACGGGCTGGTCAGCCGGCGAGGTATCGTCGGCGGGCGTGTCGGCAGCAGGCGTTTCGGTCGTAGCAGCCGGCGCGGTATCGCCGGCGGGCGGGGTGGTGATGACGAGATTGGCCTCTTCCTGTCCGGACTTCCTCTGCTTCGTCCCGCCACCGGCCGTGGTGGAGGCGACCTGATCGTCGGCAGCTGGCCCTTCAACATTTGGCACGTCGCCGTCGGTCTTTGCGGCGATCCAGTCGCGGAAGGCGGCCACACGGGTATAGACGCCGTAATGTTCGGCCTCGGCGCAGCCGGCGCCCCAGCTGACAATGCCGAGCTGGATCCAGCGCTTGTCCGGACGCTGGGCGACCAGCGGCCCGCCGCTATCGCCCTGGCAGGCATCCTTGCCGCCCTTGGCGTAGCCGGCGCAGACGTTGCGCTCGTCGATCGGGTTCATGCGCATCGAGCTGTCGCGGTAGGCGGCGCGGCAATCCTCGCGCGGGACGATCGGCAGTTCCACTTCCTGCAGCTCTGTCGGCAGATATTTGTCGTCCCAGCCGTGATCGGCCTTGGTGTAGCCCCAGCCGGTGACGACGGCCGGGTGGCCCGCGGCCTCCACCTCATCATCCGAGGCCGAGGCAAGGATCGCCGGCTTCGATTTGGCGGGCTCGCTCAACTTGATGAGGGCGATGTCGTTGGCGAAGACCTTGCGGTCGAAATCCTCGTGAATGATCACCTCTTCCACGGCAAGACCCGGCTTGTCGGGGCCGTCGACCGCGATCACCTTGTCAATCTTCGATTTGCCCTCGACGATCAGCAGGTCGCGGGCGAAGAGATCCTGCTTGCCGGAGCGGCCGCTGGTGACGCAATGGGCGGCCGTCAATATCCAGCGCGGCGAAATCAGCGAGCCGCCGCAATGGCCGCCGAAGCGGCCGCGCTGTTCGGGGTCGGGCGCCAGGATCTTCACCTGCCAGGGCCATTCGCCCTTCTTTGCCGTCTGGCCGCCGATGACACGCCCGCCATCTTCACCGGCGAAATCGGTATCCTGCTGCGCAAGAGCCGGAGAGGCGAGCAGCAGCATGACGGCCGTAACGTTGAGGATCCTGCTGATCGACGTGCTCATAGCTTGGCTCCGGCGGAGGTATAGAGGACCGTGAATCCGAGGCGCGCGCCCTCGGGCAGGAATTCGCCGAGGCGTTTGGCGATATTGCCGGCGGTGCGACGCCTGTCGTTCTGCTTCAGGAATTCAATAAGGTCGGGCATCGGGGTTTCAGAGGTGACGGCGACGAGCAGGTCCGTGCCAAAAGGTGCGACGACGGAAAGGTCGAGATCGAAGGTCTGAGACATCTCGGCATCGACCTCGTTGTCGCCCGGATAGAGGAACTGCACGGTTCCATCGCCGGTGACGTCGAAGAGCACGAGCTTGCGGCCTGTTATATCCGAAACCGTGACGCCGACGCGTTCACCTTCACGATGGACGGTGTCGGAAGGCGTCACGCGCACGGTCTGCGGGTTGGTCTCGGAGAGCCGCTTCAGCGCATCGAGCGCGGCCATCCGGTCGACGACGAAAGGCATGTCGCCGGCGCCGACGCCGGAGGCGACGACATCGCCGCCGGCAATCGCCTCGTGTTTTTCGGGATCGAAGACGAGTTCGGCATCATATCCCTCCATCAGCTTGAACGGCGTAACGGCGGGGTCGATTCCCTGCAGCACCGGCTCGGAGCCGAGGGCGGCAACGCTGATCGGCGCGGGCTCGGCGGGCAGCGGAGTGTTTGATTTCTCCGCCGCCGCCTGGGCCCCCGCCCCGTAATGATAGACGACCGCGCGATCGAGATCGGTTCCGGGCGGGCTTTCGGTAAAGATGTTCTGTCGCTGGTTGGTGAACTGATAGACCGCCTGGCGCACATATTCGAACAGTTCGCGGCGGCTGACGGCGCCGTCGGCGTTGCGGTCCGCAGCCCCCTCGAAAGCGCGAGCGGTGGCGTAACTCAGCGCACCACGTTTTTGCGGAATGCCGGGAATTGATATCTCGGGCGACTTGGTGTTCTCGTCGACGGCGGCGAGAAAAGTCAGCCGCTTGAAATCGAAGCCGGTGGACAGCGCATCCGCCGTGGTCGAAATCGGCGCGAGGTCGTCTTCCTCTATCGTATAGGAAGGCGCCTGACGCCAGGTGATCTCGGCGCCGCGCGGATCGACGTCGCGGGTCATGCCGCCGGCATGGCAGGTATCGGCGATGAAGATGACATCGGCGCCCTTGCTCTCGAGCTTGCGGATCAGCGTCTTGAATTCGTCGCCGAAGATGCGCTCGCGCGATCCCGGCAGCCGGGTATCGAAACCTGCAAGGATATAGACCTCGTCGCGGCCGCTCGGTTTCGAGCCCTTGACGCGTTCCGGCTCGCTCGAACCGTGACCGGCGATGCCGAGCACGATCAGATCGCCAGGCCCCGCCCTCTCAGTCACGGCCTCGATCGCATGGAAAATACCCTCGCGGTCGGCAGCGCCGTTCTTCAGGAGCGTCATGTCCTCGACGCCGACCGAGCGCAGCGAAAGCGAAAGGTCGTCGGCATCGGCGACGGCGCCGTGCAGCGGCGGAACATTGCGGTAGAGGTCGATGCCGATCAGCACGGCCCTGACTGCACCACGCTCGGGCGCCTCGATCACCTTTGCCAGGCTGTCGGTGGCCGCCATGGTGAGGAGAGCAAGTGCTGCGGCCATGGAAACGAATACGGTCATGGCCAGATTCCCTTCGCCCGGCCTATTCGCGGCGCCATTCGACGCGGCGGTTCAGCGCATCGACATCGTCTTCGGTGAGGTTTGCGGTCGCGGTGACGTCCACCGGTTCGGATGCTCCGCGGCCTTCGGCGTCGATTGTCGCGTCGAGTCCGTGGCTCTTCAGGAAGTCGGCGACGGCCTGGGCACGGCGTTCGGACAGCTTCTGATTATAGTCGTCACCGCCGCGCCGGTCGGTATGGCCGACGAGGATGATCCGGCCGGGCTTCTGCTCCTTCAGCGCCTCCAGCAGTTCCTGGGCGGCCTCGGTGCCGATCGAGGTGAAGCTCGACTTGTTGAAGTCGAAAGTGATCGGAACCGGAATGGAGACCGGCACGATGCCGCGCACATTCTCGGAATAAATACCGCCGAGCACGCCGCTGCGGTGGTCCTTCTCGGCCGGCACGAAGCTGCCTTGCGGATTGTCGCTCGTCGGGTTGGCAGCAAGAATGCGGGCCTGGGCGGCGCGCTGGATGAGATCGGAAATCGTCTCGGCGGGCGGTGCCTTCGGCGTGCGGGTCTCGTTCTTGATGATCTCGATTGCCTGCTGGTAATCGGCGGCGGCATCGGCAAAGCGGCGTGAGGAGAAATAGATCTCGCCGAGCGTGGCGGAGGCCTGCCAAAGCACCTGCGGGCTGTCGGCGGCGACAAGCAGCGGCTCGTAATCGGCAACCGGCTGGTTGGCGGCCATCATCTCCTGAGCTGCGGAAAGCCTGAGGGCCGCGACGCGGCGCTGGGCATTGACCTGGAACTGGCCGCAATCGGCGCTGACGGCGATCGCATCGGCTTCAGCTGCGGCAGCGCTGATATCCTTGGCGGCAACAGCGGTGTTCAGCTTGTCGAGAAGAGCGGTGCAAACAGGCGTATCGGCATTTGCTACCTCAATCTCTTCCCCGGCCTCGGCAGGTTCGGCCGAACGGCCGAGGTTTAGCTGCGGCATCTTGATGCTGAAACCGCCAGGGAGCTTGAATTGCGGCATCTTGATCTGCGGCATCGGCAGTTTCGGCATCTTCGTCTGGGACGTCTGGGCCGGCTGCTTATACTGCGTCGTCGGTTGCTTATATTGGGTCGGCTTGGTGGATGACGTGGTGTCGGCGGGACCGATCAACTCCAGTTCGTCGGCGGCAAGCTCCTGGCCGGGCGCCAGGTTGGTGACGATCTTGTATTTCTTCGGCGGCTGTTGTGTTGCCTGCTCGACAGGCTTCGGCGCAACCTTTTTCGGAGCAGCCGGCTTTGGTTTTTCCACCACCGTTTCCGGCTTCTTGGCGACTTCCTGTTTCGTTACCGGCTTCGGCTTCGGCGCGGCCGCAGGTTTCGGCGCAATGGGCGGCTTTGCAGCCTGCTCGACCGGTTTCGCTGCGGGAGCGGCTGCGACGGGCGGGATGGCAGCCGGACTATCGACCGTCGTCAGCATCAGCGTCTTGCTGCTGATCTTGGTGCCGAGGCTGCGGGCTTCTTCAAGGCTGCGGGAAACGGCATCCATGCCGCCGTCGATCGAGCGGAACATGCCGCCGCCGCTGCCGCCGAGATCGGCAAAGATGGTCAGCGGCTTGGAGGAATAGAAGACTTTGATCTGCTCCTGGCCGACCGGGCCAGAAACCTGCAGCTTGGCGCCGCTTGCCGGATCCGGCACCTGCACGCGCTTGCCGGCGCCGACAAGGGCGTCGGTCTGGTACTTGTTCGGGAAAAGCTTCACGACCGCGCCGTTCGGCGAGACGTTCAGCACCGTGACATAGGCATTCTCGGTCGATTGGATGAAGAGGCCGACAACTTCGCCGATGGCGTATTTGGCTTCCGCGCGATCGAAGGTGATGCTGACAGGCCCGGTCTGCGCCGGCGCTTCGGTCAATGTGCGTTCGTTCTGCGCCTCGACGGCGGGAACCACCGAAAAGAACGAAAGAAAGGTGGCTGCTGCCAGGATGGCTTTGCGGTTCGGCATTGGAAACCTCCTCTTCGAACATCTCACACTGTGTTGAAGATGAGAATAGCACTGACTGGCGAAATTGGGATGGTTTCGCCTGTCTTGCTTGAGGGAGGGTTACAAATTATTTGGAGCCTGGAAGAATCCGCCAAGGCAAAGACGTGAGCAAGACTCACGCTCCGCAATATCCGGGGCCTGCTATAGTCCGTTCAACTACACCGAGACGGTTAGTTCTTGGGTTTCTGCCCGGCAGATTTCAAAATCGAGATCAGGTCGCTCATTCCTTCGGGCGAGGAATTGTAGAGCCAGAGAATATCCGGATTGTCGACCGTGAATTCCTTGCCGGGGGCCGAGCCCATGTCGCGGCCGGGCGAGGTCGCATCGGGCAGCTTCGTCTCGCCGGGCGTCAGCCCCTTGGCGCGTTCGTGTTCGGCGATGATCGCGGTCGCCGCAGCAAAGGCCTTTTCATCATGCTGGCGCAGCGCAGCCAGCGAGGGGTTTCGCGCCGCAAGCGCGTCCTCAGTCGGGCCGGAATGCGCGAGCCCAGGTATCTGCAGCGCCAGCAGAAGGCCGATCGACAAGGTTGTGAGCCGGGATTTCGTCATCGTCGTCAAATCCGTCTTATTGGCGCCATTGCGCGACAAGCGTTGCGACAATAAGGAGAGGCCGGAAGGAAGGCAACGGCGCTCAGTGCCAATCGATTGGGAGGGTTGAAATCGACTGGCAACTAATGTCAGAGGATCTTCAATTGCTGCAGGCCGAGGCGCAGATCGCGCAGCATTTCGCCGAAGATCTCCTCTATCATTCCGGTCGACCAGACGACCATGGTGCCGTAGGGCGAGCGCTTGCGCTGCATGAAGCCGGCCGTCTCGAAATCGATCAGCGTCTTGCGGCAGGTCTCGCTCGACATCACCGCGACAAGAAAACGGGCGAGATTGGACTGGTCGATCGCGCCGGCTTTTTCAGCCCAGTTCTGGATCAGCCGCGGCTTGGTGTCGGCAGTGAACATCGAGGCGAGCGCCCGATCCTGCGAGAGCCCCAGCCGCTGCAGCTTGGCAGGATCGCGGGTGAGCGATACCACATAATCATTGTGCAGATCGGCGAAGCGTTCGATATCCTCGGCGGTGTTGATGCCGAAAACCTTCATCGAATAGAGGAACTCGGCCATCAGATAGGTCGGCTCCGAGCGCAGCTGCGCCAGATGCTTGTCGTCCTTGCTGGCCGAGGCCGCGCAGACGCGGTCTGAGAAGTTGATCCTTGCCGCGCGAACCTGCTCCAGCAAGCTTATGTCGAGCGCCAGTTCGTCACCGTTCCATTCCAGCATACGCATTTCCTGCCGACAAATCTTGGAGACGATGATCTTGTACTATCGCTGGCGCAGATCTCCAAATCGTTTGGAAAGCAACGGCTTGCTGAGAAGTCATATCTAGCCTACCATTTTTGAAAGACGTGATGGTAACAGAGCATCATGCCGAAAAGTGTGATCGGTTTTCGGATGACATAATGCTCTAACCTTAATTGGGAACAGGATTCAGATTTTTGGCCGGTCCGGCGTAAAATCATCCTGTTCTGGGGGTCGAGGCAATGCGTAGTTTTGGGTCGCATATTTTGTTTGCCGCGGCACTTGCGGTCGCCTTCCCGGTTTTCGCCAAAGATACGACGATCATCGAGCTTCGCGGCGGCGACGGCGCGCGTTCGGTCGGCATCATCTCTTCCAACGAAGAAGCAGAGGCATCCGGGCCGGCGGCGATCACCGTCGGCGACGACGGCACCATCTACATCCTCGACCAGAACAACGGACGCGTGCTCGCGGTCGACGCCGAACGTTCGCAGGCCGAGCCCGAGATCCTGCCGCTGCCGGAGAATGCCGCGCCGGAGGATCTCGCCGTCGTCCACAACGAACTCTACCTCTGGTCGGACGGCGTCGTTCCGCTCGAGCGCTCCACCGATGCCGACGGCCGCTCGCAGGTGCTGCGCGCTGTCGACGGCGGCGGTGGTGCCGACGACTACACCCGCTCGGTGTTCGCCTCGATGGGCTCGGTATCGCCGGGGCCGCTGAACAGCATCATTGACGAGATCGGCCGCAGCACCAATAGGCCCGACGCCCGCCCGCCGGTCATTCAATATGTGCCGAGCCGCGGGCTCGGCGATATCGTTGCCGAGGTCCGCGCTGCCGCAAACGACAAGGCGGAAATCTTGCTGCGGCGCGCGAGCTCGGAGGAGAATTTCCTTTCGCTGCAGCTCGCCTCGGAAGGGCGGATCGGCACAGTCGAACTTCTCGACATCGACACGACAGGCAGACCCTATGCGCTGGTCGAGCTCGTGCCCGCCGACCGGCCTGAGCGCACCGGCATGCTGGTGGTGCGCTTTACGCCGAACGGGGCGATGGATCGGGTCTACGACCTGCCGATCGAACCGGGCACGGTATTTTCGAGGCGCTTCGTGGCGATCGGACCGCGCGGCGACGTGCTCTATTTGAGATCGCTGGAAAGCCGGGCGCAGGTGCTGCGGCTCGACGGCCGCGAGCCCGGCCGCAAGCTGGCCGTCGCTCGGCCCGCCAAACAGCCGGCTGCCGGCAAGCCCGGCAAGACGCCGAAGGTGGCGATCGTGCCGAAATCGCGCAACGACGTCATCGAGCGGGCAATCGGCTTCGAGACGCTGAATTGGCTGGTGACGCCAACCGCCTACGGCAAGGATCCGGGACCTGGCTGCGTCAACATGAACCGGCTCCGCCGCCCGATCTACCTGATCGGCAAGCGCGGCCAGACGGTCAAGGGTGTTCCCTACTGCTGGGGCTGCAAGACACCGCTGGAAAATTTCATCGGCGCCGTGGAAAAGGGCCAGACCGCCGGCAATGTCTGCACCAAGAGCGCGCCGCAATCCAACATTCTCGGCGTCGACTGCTCCGGTTTCGTCAGCGACGCCTGGGGCTTGAAGATGCACGTTTCGACGCGCGCCATCCCCGGGATCACCAAGCGCCTCTCCGACCCCTGGTCGATGCGGCCGGGCGACGCGCTGAACAAGCCCGGCTCGCATGTGCTGTTGTTCATGCGCTTCACGGCCGACAAGAAGGTGGAGGTGATGGAGGCCTCGCCGAACGCCTGCAAGGGCCGCGTCTGCCGCAATACCTATTCGCTCGGCAGCCTGTTGATGCGCGGCTACCAGCCGGTGCGCTTCAAGGGGCTCGACGGCTGAACGGTCGGAGCTTACGCCGCCAGCAATTAAATTGTTACAGCGTCCTTCGGGGGTCTTTCAGACGCGCGGCGCCGTGGGCGTCAGCCGGCGCTTCGCCATCGCCAGAAGCCCATGCGCCGCGACGCGCTCGACATAGTCCCGATAGGCGGGATCCCGGCTCAGCATGCGTTGCTCGGCTCGCGCGCGCATGACGTAGATAAGACTGACGATCGCCAGCATGCCGGCCCGGGCAAGCCCTTCCGCAACGCCGCTGGCGAGGAAGCCTGGGATCGCAACCAGCCACCAGGCGATGTTCTTCGAGACATAGGCCGGATGCTTCATGAAGCGATAGGGCCCCGATGTGATGATGCCGCGATGCGTGAGATTTGAAAATCGCGGCCCGAAAGCGACGGTCGCCCAGACATAGATGACGGTGCAGAACAGCGTCGCGACGCTCCAGAAGATAAAGACGGCCGAGCCTTCCTGGATCACGGACTCCCAGCCCGGCCCCTCGCCATAGGGCACGAAGGCATGCGAGATGGCAGGGAAGAACGGCTCATAACAGATGAGGCAGACGAGCCAGCCGAGTGCCGTCGTCTCCGTTGCCCTGACATGCCATCCGAAAAGCTTGAAAGTCGCGACATAGCCGCCGGCGGCAAGCACGATGTCGACAAGAAAGGCAAGCTGTAGCAGGCCTTCGAACCAAGCCGCCGAGAACGGCGGAAACGTCCAGGCCGGCTTCTCGGCAAGATTGGAAAGAGCTGTCATGCCGCCCGAGAACATCAGGACGAGAAAGAAGCACTTGATCGCAAGCAGGCGCAATGCGAACAGCACGTCCTCCTCGCGAAAATCCTGCATCAACACCGCGCGCCCGACCTGGTTGAGATAATCGTCGGGCTCGTCCGCGACCAGATCGGTGACCGCGACGTAGAGAATGGTGACGCCGGCAAGTGCGATGGAAAGGGGAATAGTGGTGTGCCCAGCCTCGATGATCCATCGGACCGCCGACGACTGCGTGAAAAACGGAAAGATCGAACAAGCGATGACGACCACGCCAAGCAGCGCGGCGAGGCCCACAAGCTTCGTTCCGATGCGACGCCAGAAGATGGTGGGAGCCTCGTTTCGTCTCTTTCGCGATACCCAGGTCGAACGAGCAGCGAATGTACCGTCGACGGCGATCCACGCCATGAGAAGGCAGAACACGGCAAGCGCCATTGCCTTGCCGGGCTCAAGCTGCAGATAGGTCGAGAGCGCGATGCCGATCAGAACTCCGGCAAGGGTCGCAGCCTGGCTGACGAGAGGGCTCCCGGGCACGGTATCCCTATCCTGCGATATCGGCACGCGCTCGGCTTTCTCGATTACATTGCCGGCTGGACGGAGCCCGGCGAGCGTATCCGTGCCGCCCGCGTCGCAAGCGCCATCGCGGCTTCAGCCTTAAGTGGAGACGCATCCTCCGGCAGTGAGATCATCGCTATATCGAGCTTGTCGTAATCGACCATGTAGTAACCCGATGCGGTTTCGATGACTGCCTCAGGCCTGATCGCCAATAGATCCTGCGCCATCGTGCCGACGAATAGCGGGCCGCCCCAAATGTAGCGGAAGGCATAGACTGGTATGCCCTCGGCCGAGGTGCCGAGCCGACGAATATTGGTCTTCAGGCGGCGATCGGACCACGAGCCGCCGGTAGAGCTTGAACTGGACGAGCTCGACGAACTGCTCGAACCGGAAGAACCGCTGGAGCCAGAGCCGCCACCCATGCCGCCGCCAGAGCCACCGCCGCCGGAATTGCCACTGTTCTCAGAGCGTGCGAAAGCCGGTTGAGTGCTCGTTGTGGGCACTCTTCTGACGGTGGACGTGGTTCTCCTGGTCGGCGTGGCGCTCCTGGCCACCGGCTCTTCGCTGGCAAACAGCGTCCTGGCGCCAGGATCGAAGATGCAGCTCTGCAGGATTGCGCCTGAGCCTGCGATGAATGTCGAGCACAATAGGACACGGATGATTAGCTTGCTGTTCATGTAGGGCGCCCCCGGACCGCCGTTTCAGAAGAGATCGTACCTCGGATTTCGTTTTACCCAGGTCGCTTTGGCGAGCTTGACGAGCCTGTCATCGAGCGACTTGGTCTTCGGAATTGCCTTTTTTTCCTGAGCGGTCAGCTCGGCGGCAAAGGAGGTCTCCGCTTGTTTCTTCGCGGCGCCAGGCATCCTCTTGAGTTCCGCCAGCGCCTGGTTCTTCGGATCGCCGTTGCCCGGCATGTTGATGGCGGTCGCCAGCGCGAAGTAACGCGCCGCGATCGCAAGGCTGTCGGCGTCCGCACCCTCTTCCTTCGCCAGAATGGCGCGGTCGAGTGCACCCCAATAGTCGCCGCGTTCCGCGCCCATCTCCAGCCACTTCACTGCTTCCGCCTTGTCAGCGGCAACGCCGATACCGTCGCGGTACATGCGCCCGAGGTTTGTCGGGGCATAGGGCTGACCGCCCTCTGCCGCCCGCGTGAAAAGGTCGAGCGCTTTGGGGAGGTCCTCCGGAGCGCCTTTTCCGAAACGGTAGACGAGCGCAAGATTGTTCAGCGAATAGATGTCGTCGCGCTGGACGCCGGCTTCGTAGAAGCGGATACCGCGCTCGGGGTCGGCCGGTACGTTGACGCCGTTCAGGAAGATATAGCCGAGCTCGTTCATCGCATAGGTATGGCCGAGATCGGCGGCCTGCAGCATCAGGCGCAACCCCAGCTGCTGATCGGCCTTGGTGCCGCGGCCGTAGTAGAGGGCCTTGCCGAAGCTATGCAGGGCAAAGGGATCGCCCTTGGCCGCACCATCCTTGGCGATCTGGCTTGCCTTGGCTGCGTCGCGCGGGACGGAGGCGCCGAACTCGTAAAAGCTCGACAGTTCATAGATCGCCCGGACATGCCCGGCATCCATCGCCTTGTTGATCGTCGCGAAAGCTGTCTTCGTATCACGGTTGGCGAGTTGGGCGCGGCCGAGTTGATAGAGGAAGCGCGCGACCTCCGGATAGGCCTTCACCGCGTCGGCGCAGGCGGGAAGTGCAACATCCGGGTCGATCTCGTTCGGCAGCTTGCCTGCTGTCACGCCCTGCAGGTCGAGGGGTGCTGCGGCTGATGTGTCGCAGGCGTCGAGCACCGGCTTGAAAGTGATGGTCGCTGGCGGCAAGTCGTCATTGGCGGCCTGCAGCGTCAGGGCGAAAGGCTGGTTTTCGGTGCCGATCTGAGGCTCATAGGAAAGTGCGGGAATATCGGCTGCTTCGAGCACGTGACCGAGCCCGATCACCCGGTCTCCAGCGCGTAGCGTGCCCTTGTCAGGCAGAGCCGCAACCTTGAAGGTCATTTCCGCAGCCGATGCCGGCACGATCGGGAGGCTGGCTTCAACAGGGCCGACGCCGATCGTCGTGTCCACGTCGCGCGGCAGGGTCTTCAGATAGGTGTCGGCATCGGCCAGCCGCACCTGCTTTTCCTGTTCGAGCTGGGCGAGCTTGGCGCCGGCATCGGCCGAGACGGTGATCGCGACGACGCCTTGCGTCGCCTGACCGTAAGGGTCGCTGACGGTATAGCCGATCAGGCCGACGGTTCCGGCGGCAACACCTGATGAATCATAGGTCAGCGCCGTCAGTGCCGCGGCTGGCATTTTCGCGCCCTGCTCGACCGGCTTGCCGTCGAAGCTGAGCTTGCCGGTCTTCGGAAGCTGGTTGAGGGTGACGAGCAGCGCCGAGCCGGTCTCGTCATGCGGCGGGGCGATCGGCAATTTGGTCGTGGCCGCACCCTCCGGCACGCTCACCTGCTGCATCGGTTCGACGCTCGGCGGCGGCGGCGCCGGAATGAAATAGAAGCTGTCCATCAGCGAGGAGTTTTCCCAGGGGACCTGCTTGCCGTTGGTCATGGCGATCACGTCGCGGCGCACATCGGTCAGGACCTGCCGGATCTCCTTGTTGGGTTCGCTCGCCCGCTTGATGAAGGATTCGGAATAGGGGCTGAGCGCGCCGGTGCCATCGAGCGCCACCTGGCCGGGTTCTGTGGAAAAGGCGATCAGGCTGCCGAGATCGCTGTCGATGCGTGCAAGCCCGCGGGTGGCACCGACCGGTTCCAGTTTTTCTGCCATCCAGAATTTCTGGGCATTGAAGGGATTGTTGCGGCAGGCGTCGAGGAAGATCAGCTGTACCCGCGAGTTCTGCTTGAGATGATTGAGGATGAGGTCGAGCGGCATGGTCTGCGTCTCTACGTCATAGGGCGTCTCCAGCGTCGCATCGACCGGCACAATGAAATTCTGGCCGCCCACCTGGATACCGTGGCCCGAATAGTAGATGAGGCCCGCCTCGGCATTGCTGGTCGAACGCAGGAAGCGGCGCACCGTATCTTCGAGGCCGATGCGGTCGACATTGACGCCGATCGTCACGTCGAAACCGGCCGCGCGCAACGTGGTCGCGACCTCTTCGACATCATTGGCAGGATTGGGAAGCGAGGGCAGCGTCTTGTAGACCGAGTTGCCGATGACGAGGGCGACGCGGCGTCCGCTCTCCTCGGTGATGGCGGCATGTACCGTGCCGATCGATAGCAGCATTGCTGCGATGATCAGCAGATAAGCGCACAGTCTCTTGACGTGGTAAAGCTTGGGCATGGCTCGATCGCAAACATTCTATTGTCTAGGTTCAATAAAATTTGCTGGCCTGCTGGTGCTGGGCCCCCTCCGCATTCACATTTCAAAACTATTCCTCGGCGCTCTAAAAAGCAAGCTGCGCCGCCTCCAAGTGAATTGGAGCAGTTCCGCTAGATTGGAAGCCCATCGATGGCAGGAAAGACTGTCGAGATCAGGAATTCAACATGCGGCCGGCGAAGTTTCCTCAGCCGCGAAACGTATAGTTGCTGATCGAGGCCGGTTTCATCTCGATGGAGAAGCCCGACAGGGTGGGCGGCATGTAGGCGGCGTTCTCGATCCGGCAGGGGTCGAGGAAGTGTTCGTGCAGATGATCGACATATTCGATGACGCGGCCTTCTTTGGTGCCCGACACCGCAACGTAATCGATCATCGACAGATGCTGCACATATTCGCAAAGGCCGACGCCGCCCGCATGCGGCCAGACCGGCAGGTCGAACTTGGCGGCGATCAGCAGCACTGAGAGGACCTCGTTCAGCCCGCCCATGCGGCAGGAGTCGATCTGCACGATGTCGATCGCGCCCTCGGCGATGAACTGCTTGAACATGATGCGGTTCTGGCACATCTCGCCGGTCGCGACCTTTACCGGGCCGATCGCCTGGCGGATCTTTCGGTGGCCGGCGACATCGTCGGGGCTTGTGGGTTCCTCGATGAAGAAGGGTTTGGCGAAGGAGAGCGCCTTGACCCAGTCGATCGCCTGGCCGACGTCCCAGACCTGGTTGGCATCGATCATCAGGTAGCGGTCGGGGCCGATGACCTCGCGGGCGATCCTGAGGCGGCGAATATCGTCTTCCAGGTCGCGGCCGACCTTCATCTTGACATGGTTGAAGCCGGCATCGATCGCCTCCTGGCAAAGGCGGCGCAGCTTTTCGTCGCCGTAGCCGAGCCAGCCGGCCGAGGTCGTGTAGCAGGCATAGCCCTCTTTTTCGAGGATGGCGATGCGTTCCGCCTTGCCCGCCTCGGCGCGCTTCAGGATCTCGACCGCTTCGTCACGGGTGAGAACGTCGGTGAGATAGCGGTAATCGACGATGTCGGCGATCTCTTCCGGCGACATCTCGGCGACGAGCCGCCAGACGGGCTTACCGGCCTGCTTGGCAAGCAGATCCCAGACGGCATTGACGACCGCGCCGGTCGCCAGATGAATGGCGCCCTTTTCCGGGCCGATCCAGCGCAGCTGGCTATCGCTGGTCAGATGCCGCCAGAATTTGCCGGGATGAGCGAGAACCTCGGCAAGCTCGGCGCCGACGACGAGGTGGCGCATCGCTTCGATCGCCATGCAGCAAATATCGTTGCCGCGGCCGATGGTGAAGGTCAGGCCGTGGCCGGCAAGATCAGGCGCATCCGTATCGAGAATGACATAGGCCGCCGAATAGTCCGGATCGGGATTCATCGCATCGGATCCATCCAGGCTTTGCGAGGTGGGAAAGCGAAGATCGAAGACACGAAGGTCGGTGATGCGGGTCATGGTGTTTTTCTCCCGATTATATGGGCCGATTATAGAGAGCCGATTGCAGTGGCCGGGCCGGCCGGCAAGACTGCCGCGCCTGCCGCATCGCTGAAATCAGATCGTCCAGCCGCCGTCGATGGCGATCGCCTGGCCCGACGTGTAGGTCGCGCCGGCGAGATAGACGGCGAGATCGGCGATCTCTTCCGGCGAGCCCAGCCGGCCCATCGGCTGGCGGGCGATGAAGGCGGCGCGCGCCGCGTCGTAGTCGCCCTGCGCCCGCATGCGGTCCTGCAGCGACGGGCTTTCCACCGTGCCGGGGCAGATCGCGTTGCAGCGGATGCCTTGACCGACATAATCGGCGGCAACGGCTTTGGTGAGCCCGATCACCGCCGCCTTGGTGACGCCGTAGGCGAAGCGGTTCGGCACGCCTTTGATGCTGGAGGCGACGGAGGCCATGTTGATGATCGCCCCGTCCTTGCGCTCGATCATGCCGGGCAGCACGGCGCGGATGGTGCGGATCATCGCCTTGACGTTGAGGTCGAAGGCGAATTCGAGTTCGGAATCCTTCATCTCGAGGATCGAGCCGGCATGGACGAAACCGGCGCAGTTGAACAGCACGTCGACGGCTCCGATCTCAGCGACCAGAGCCTTGACCGCATCCTCTTCGAGCACGTTCAGTTTATGGGTGGAGACGCCGGTTTCCGCGGCAAGCGTCGCTAAGGCCTCGGTGTTGATGTCGGTCGCGTGGACCTTGGCGCCGATTGCGGCAAAGGCTGCCGCCGTCGCCCGGCCGATGCCCTGACCGGCGGCGGTAATGAGAACGGTCTTGCCGGAAAGTCTGTTTGTCATGTCACGGGCCTTTTCTGGAATTGTCTACGCTGGACGATGGAGTGCGGTTCATGTCTTGGCGAAGCTCGGTCGTGGTGGAACGCCTCGTCCATCATCGTCCGCCATTCACCCTCTTTGCGCGTTTCGACCGGGTACTGGCAAGATGCGCGCTGCTCTCTATTAAATGGAGGAGTTGCCACTGTTGCAAAGGCAGACCAGCGCCGGATCCTGTCGGTCGCTGCACGCGAACGCCGAATTCGTCGGCTGCAGGGCCGATGACCATCCCCATGCGTTGCATGGTCTTCCTCCCCATTCCGGACCGCTCTTCAACAATGATTTGTCTATTTATAGACAAACAGACGATGGACCATGGGTCAAGCACGAAGTTTTTCTTTTCCGGCTGCGGTTCTGCGTATATGCAGATTGATATTACAGGAGGAAGGAATGGAGACCGACGAGTCCGACCGCTATCGCGCTCCTGCTCTCGACAAAGGCCTCGATATCCTGGAGCTGCTCGCGGGCGTCGACAGCGGCCTCACCCAGGCTGATATCGCCAAGCGGCTCGACCGCAGCCCCAACGAATTCTACCGCATGCTCGACCGGCTGGTGCGCCGCGGTTACGTCACCCGGCTGGATGGCGACCGATACTCGCTGACGCTGAAGCTCTTCGGCCTCGCGCAGTTGCACGCGCCGGTGCGCCGGCTCGCCTCCTACGCCACACCGCTGATGCGCGATCTTGCCCAGCGCACGCGCCAGGCCAATCATCTCGCCGTCTTCGATCGGGGTTCTGCCGTTGTCATTGCCCAGCAGGAGGCGCCGGACTATTGGGGATTTTCGATCCGCATCGGCGCCCATATCAGCCTCTTCGACACCGGATCGGGGCATGTGCTGCTGGCCTTCCGCAGCAAGGAGGAGCGGGAGATGATGATCTCCGAACATGTGCGCAGCCGCGCGGATGTCGAACTCGGGCCCGAATTCTACGATCGGCTCGACCAGATCCGCGAGCGCGGCTACGAGATGATGGCCAGCGCCCAGACTTCAGGCGTCTACAATCTCTCCGCTCCCGTTCTCGGACCGGACCGCCGCTGCATCGCCGCCCTCACCTGCCCCTTCATCGCGCTGGTCAATGCGCCGTCGGCTCCCGATATCACCCAGGCGATCACGCTGGTGCAGAAGGCGGCGGCCCAACTCTCACTGCTTGCCGGCGCCGATGTCGTCACCCCCGCCTGACGGCTGGGAATTTCTATTTGAACAATCCATTCACCAGGGATAGTTTCAAGGCACCATTCTGGGAGGAAGAGCGTGTTCATCGACACCCATCTGCATATCATCGATCGGTCGGCGCTGCCCTATCCCTGGCTCTCGGGCGTGCCTGATCTCGATCATGATTTCCTCTACGAGGCCTATGCGAGGGAGGCCCGTCGCTGCGGCATCACCACGGTGCTGCATATGGAGGTCGACGTCGATCCTGCCGAGATACAGGCAGAGACCGATCACGTCGCCAGCCTCGCCGAAAAGGAAGGCAGTCTGATTGCCGGCGCCATCGTCTCCTGCCGGCCGGAAGAGGAAGGTTTCGCCGCCTATCTCGAGCGGCAAAAGGCCGATCCTTTCGTCAAGGGGTTCCGCCGCGTGCTGCATGTCGTGCCCGATGATGTCTCCGAAGGCGCCCTGTTCCGCGAAAACATCAGGCGCATCAGCGGCAGCGGCCTGACCTTCGACCTTTGTACCTTGCCGCATCAGGCGAGCCGTGTGACCGCCCTTGCCGATCTTGCGCCCGACGTGCAGTTCGTGCTCGACCATTGTGGCGTGCCGGATATCCGCTCGGATGCCTTTGAGCCGTGGAAGGCCGGCATATCAGAGATTGCCCGGCGGCCGAACGTCGTCTGCAAGGTCTCCGGCGTCGTCGCCTATGCCGATGCGAAGACCTGGACGGCGCAAACGCTGCAGCCCTATATCGAACATGTGACCGCAAGTTTCGGCTGGGACCGCGTCGTCTGGGGCAGCGACTGGCCGGTCTGTACGCTCGGCGGCGGCCTCTCCACCTGGGTTGCGGCGACCCACTCCATGCTTTCCGGCGTAAGCGAGACAGAGCGCTCGAAGCTGCTTTTCGCCAATGCACAGCGCCTCTGGGCGCTCTGATGTCACAAAATAAAGCGACCGGTCTCTTGGATGTGCCGTTTCGGCATGTTTTTTGTACCATTTCGGGACAAAAAGGGCCCGATTTTCGAGTTTAACTCTATCTACATGCAAGCAATTGCTAGCCTTATTTATCTCGGCTAAAAGTTGTTGACACGGATATGGCGAATAACCCCTTGTCCGCTGCCTTCAGAAGGGAAATGAGATGAAAGAAGAACCGCATTCCGTCGATGTTCACGTCGGAAAGACGATCCGCATCCAGCGTCTGTTGAGGAAAGTTTCTCAAACGGAACTGGGCGATCGTGTGGGCGTAACGTTCCAGCAGATCCAGAAATACGAAAAGGGCTCCAACCGCGTTTCCGCCAGCATGCTGGTCGAAATCGCCGGCGCGCTGAAGGTCGATGTCAGGACGTTTTTCGACGACCTGTCGACCCCTGATAATGCCAACGACAACCCCGCTCCCAGCGAGGAATTCGTTATTTCGCGCGAAGGCGTCCTTCTCAATGCGGCGTTCTTTTCGATCAAGAACGAGGCGCTTCGTAAGAAGATCCTGAAGCTCGTCCAGGCGATTGCCAATACCGAACAGTTGGATAGTGAAGCGGCCGAATAGACCGGTTGTCTTTCACGTGATCCCAACGGACCGCGTGAGGGTCAACCAGGATCGATCGGATCAATGGCGATCGATCGGGATCAATAGCAATCGATCGAGATCAATGGCGATCGATCAGGATTAGATTCTCGCTGGCATCCTTCATTGCGATCTTGGCTTTGCTGCCAACCAGCTTTTCGAGATTGACGTCAAGCTCCCTGTCGGGATCTATGCCGTCCCAATCGATGACGACCTGCAGCAGCGCCATGTTCGTCAGGTGCATCAGATTGCGCAGCTGAAGCTTTTCAGCCTCCTCCTTGGCTGCCGACAGCAGCCGGAAGATCCTTGCGTATTCGCTGCCGGTACCTTCGTGGTGTTGTTCAAACATTGTTCCCGCCCTCTTTGGTCGTGGAACCCTACGATTCCATCATGACTTCATCTTCCGCCGCGACCGTTATTCAAGCGTTACAGGAACCGCATTGCGCGTGACTTCGGCGTGCAGGAGTTCCCAGTGCGAGGTCGCGGCAAAGCGCCAGTCACGGTTGACCGGGCGGAATTTGTCCCGCCGCAGCCATTCCAGCACCAGTAACGCGTCGCCGCGCTTGCGCTCGACACGGTTCCCCCGGATGGCGGCGAGGATGTGGTCGCGGCGCGGCTTGCGGAAATGGCACTCGTCGGCCACCTTGGCATAGGTGCGCTCGGAGAAATGCAGGAAGCGGCCGGCAAGCAGCAGCTTCTTGCGCTCGCTGAGCGAGATTTCGCCTTTGGCGTAAAGCGCCTCGATCGTCGGTTCGAAATCGACCCAGGGTACGGAAAGCGGTAGCCAGCCGAGCTCCTGCGGCGCATGCACCAGCGCGACGGCCTCGTCGTCGAGTAGCCGCCCGGACTCATAATCTTCGAAGATCGAGCCGAGCCCGACCATGCCGAAGGGCGCGCATTCGGCTGCCCGTAGCGCCCCCATGCTGGCGCCGCCGGCAACGGCGACATCATGTTCGAGTGCGTAAAGTATTTCCTTGTGCCAGACCGAAGGCAGGTCGCCGAAATAGCCGTCGACCAGGCCGATCGCGGTGGCGCCGTCCTGAACGGCTTTCAGGATGTCGCCGGCAGCGGCCGGCGGCCGGAAATCGATGCGGGGGGACATGGCTCTTGCCGCGGCAAGATCGCTGCCAAGGCTCGGGCCGACGAACAGCACCTTCATGATTCGGCTCCTCTCATAGTATTGACCGCGCGCAGGCCGAGCTGGATATATTGGCCTGAAATATCGACCTCCAGCCCCGGCACGATCACCCGGACGACGGACACCGGCAGGGCCGGGTGCGGAAACGGCACGACGACGATCTGCTCGATGCCGGTCGCCGCCAGCCGGTCGGCAATATGGCCAATGGTGTCCTGGATCGTCGCCGGGCGGCGATCGCGGGCCTGGAACGAGCGCATCCGGGCGCTGTCCTCGCAGAGTTCGACCACCTGTTGCATCGCCGCACTCTTGTCGAGCCGCTGATAGATACGCGGCGAGAAATCGTCGCGGCTGCCGGCAATCGCGGTCAGCCGGCTCTGCGCCGCTTCGGTGATGGCACGCAGCGCGGCGCGCACGTGATCGGGGTGGCAGCCGCAGCCACCGCAGACATGTGACCAGCGCGCGTCGACACGGTCGGAAAGATTGCCTGGCATGATGACGGCCAGAAAAGCGGGGACGCCGATATCCGTCGTCATGTCGAGCAGCAGCAATTTCATGCCGGCGCGGGTGATCCGGTCGGTCATGACGTCGATGACCGCATCGCCGAAGGAGGCGGGGTCGATGCGGCTCTCCTTCAGGCGCTCGGGCGATTTCAGCTGGGTCAAGGCCCAGGCGTCGCGCTCCACCAGCTCGCAAAGCCCATGCAGGACCGCTTCGGACGGCGTGTTGCCGGAGGCAAGCCCATCGCTCGACTGCTCGAAGCCCGGCGGCCTCTCGCCGCGATGGTCGAGACCGATGAGCCACCAGGGCACGAAGACGCTGCTGCCGGAAAGAATGTCGAGCCCGGAGCACCACGGAATAGGACTGCTGCCGATTTCGTCGGGCGCGCAGCGTGCGACATTGTCGAGATCGATCATCGCGGCACGCTCCGCCCGCATGCTCTCGACCGTCGCCAGCGTCAGGTCGGCGGGGGCAATTTCGGCGATCCGCGTCTCGACCGCCTCCATCGCCGCCGAGGCCATGGCGGCATCGTTGTCGATACCTTTGCCCTGAAAGACCGACAGCGTATGGCTGTTCGGCCTCGTTGCGAAGGCGACGGGGATGTTCAGAACGTCGAGTGCGGTCAGCAGACCGACGCGCGTAATGCCGAATTCGCGCAGATGCGGCCTGATGGCCGCCAATGTCTGAGCCGGCGTGACGGCGCGGTCATGGTAGTCGCTGACGCCGGCCGATGATCGTTTAAGGTCACCGGCAAGCGTTTCAAGGTCGGTGAAAGCGGACATGCCGATCTGTTCCTTAGCGGAACTTCAGTGCATGTGTGAGGTTCTCGAGACCGTTTGGAGCGATGTTGAGCTCGTCCTGCTTCATCGCGGCCTTGGCTGCAGCCGAGAAACGCGGCTGGGAAAGAATTGCGGCATTGGTTTCAACATTGGTTTTCATTTTCCATCTCCGATAGGGAAGGCAGCGGGAGGCCGCCGTTAACCATCGGAGAGGAACATTGCCTGCGTCACTTAAGCGTTACAGGCTTATTTAAAAGGCGACGGATCAGGGAAGTCCGGCCAGATGCAGGCCGTGAATCAGCGATTCCGTATAGCGAGAATCGCGATCAGGAACGAAATGGCGGATATCCTCGCTGCGGAAATCCGGGAAATTTTCCAAAACGACCTTGGCGTATGTGTGGGCCTTCTTCACGTTGCCTGCCATGGCATGAGCGGCGGCGAGCAAGCGGGCCGTTGCCTGCTTGGATCTCACTGGCTCAAGCGCCTCGATCGTCTTTTCGTATTCTTCGCGGTCGAAGTGAATGCCGCCGAGATTCCAGTAGTAATAGTCTGGCGGCAGGGGATTGAGCCTGAAGGCAGCCTTGTTCAGCTCCAGCGCTCTGTCGAAGTCGCCATAGTGGCATAGCGCGTCGGCATAGTCGGCCAGGATGTCGGCATCATTGGGATTGAGATCCTGGGCTTGCTGAAAATATTCCAGGCTTTCGTCGAAGCGGCGCCGATAAAGCGCCACGAAGCCGAGTTCGCGGTAGGCCCGGCCGCTGTTCGGGTCGGACTGCTGCGCCTGCCGGGCAGCACCGTTCGCCTCGTCGAGCAGTTCCTTGTCCCGCATGCCGCGGATCAGCCATTCCATGCCGAGCGCGCGCGACATGCCGGCATGGGCGGCGGAGAAATGTTCATAACGATTGAGCGAGGATTTGAACCATTTGCGCGCCTGGCGCAGATGCTGCAGGTCTGTCTGGGCAATCAGCCGCTTGCCTTCCAGGTAGAGACGGTAGGCGGACGGCGGCGCCTCACCGATCGGTATCGCCAGTTCGTGGCGCTCGATCGTGTCGGCGAGCGAGGAGACGATCCGCCGCGTCAGATGCGCGAAGGATTCGCTGATCTTCTGCATGACCAGCGGCAGTTCGATGGCCCAGATCACCTCCGAAGTCGTCGTCCGCGTCAGCCGGCAGGTCGCATAGACATCCTCGTCGCGGCCCTGGATGGTGACGTAGACCGCATAGTCGAAGCTGAGGTCGAGCGGACCGGGCACGGCACGCGACGGATCGATCGAACGGCTGAGGATTTCCAGGCTCGTATGCGCCGCGATCACCTTGAAGCCGCGCTGCTGGCTGAGGCCGATGGTGACGTCTTCGAGAAGGGCCCTGCCGACGCGCTCCATCAGCGGGTCGGTGAAGATGCTTTCTGGCGGCAGGATGATGATACGCGGCTGACCAAGCGGACCGACGGAAAGGTTAGGCGCCGACTGAGGATGTCCCGACGTCGCCTGTGCTGCCGGCACCAGGTTCAGTTCGCGGGCAAGAGCGGTGGTGCTTTCTTCCGGCTCGGTGTCGAAGTCGTCTTTTAGCTGGCTCTTACACTTCAGATAGGCCTGACGCGCCGCTGCCGGATCGTTCATCCTGACATAGGTGCGCATCAAGGCGCGATAGGCCGTCTCACTGGCAGAATCGAGTTCCAGCAGGCGCCTGGCAAGCGTGACCTGATCTTCATCCGATCTGTCTTCCGATGTCTCGACCAGCCGGGCGAGATGGGCGGAGCGCAACTCGTCGACCCGTTGGCGCTCAAAGGTCAGCCAGTCCTCGGCGCCCTGCGTCGGCGATTTGACGCCTTCGAGCAATTCGCCGTTCAGCAGGTCGCCGTCTTCGGGCGCGAGCGGCCCTTTCTGTTTCAGGATATGAACGTCGACTTCCCAGCCATCGGCAAGGCCGATATGGGTTCGGGTCGCGGCAAGCAGCGGTGGAAGGCCGGCGGGAATGCTCTGTTCGATGCGTGCCAGCAGCTGGCGCAGGCTTCCGGCCCGCTTTTCCGGCAGCTCCGATTGCCAGAGCTGCCGCCTGACGGTTTCGCGGTCGAGTTCGAAATTGGGTTCGGCGGCGAGCATGGCGAGGAGAAAATAAGACTTCTCCGGCAAGGGGAGTTCCTTCCCCGCCGCCAGCAATCGCGGTCTTCCGAGCAGGCATAGCCTGTTCGTCAGCATCTGCCGGATGTCCGTTGCATCTCGGTTCTCACCCCTGAAAGCCAAGGCGCGCAAGCGCACCGGCCAATCAAAAACATGTTAGAGCCATAAGAGCCCGACGCATAGCGGTTTTGCTTTAAAAAGAAGAATTTTCATCGAATAATTGCATTTTCGCGTGCCGCTTAGGCAGGAAATGCTTGGCCAACACTTTGACAGGTGCCGGTTGCGTTCTGTGGGGCAGGTTATTTACGCCGTGAAATAAGCCTGAGAGCCCGTCGAGAATGGGGTCGAGTGGGACGCGTCAGGATGGGTTGCGAACAAGCTTACCTATATAGGTCTGGAGCGAGATCAATCCTCGAATTGGATCCTCGGGATATTCGGGACCATCGACGGTGAGAGCCGTCATCCTTGCATATGAGTGAGCCGCCGCGTCGGAGAAGCCCAAACTGCGGAATACGTCTTCCCAGTTTTCGCGCGGGATCACGTCGACGCGAACGGCCCGGCCGAGGGCGGCGGCGAAGGCTGCGGCGACATCGTTGGGGGAGTACCGTTTCGGCCCCTCGACGTGGTGTATGCCGATCGGTTCGATCGGCTCCTGCAGAAGCCGCGCCGCCACCTTTCCTAGATCCTCCGGCGCGACCATTGGGAGCGAGAGGTCTGCAGGGAGCATGGTCGCTAGCACCCCGTCCTTCGTGACGGCTCCCATCATCGTATCCCAGTTACTATAGTAGTAGGCTGCGCGGATGACACTGGCAGGAATCGGCTGGTTCCTTAGGCCCACTTCCAGTTCGTAAAGGACGTTGAGATCGCCGCATTTCTCGCCCGGTTGCGCTCCCATGGTTGATTCCGCCACCACCTTCTCCAGTCCAGATCCTTCGATCGCCTCGAGCAGGCAGCGCACAGTCTCGCGTTCCTCCCGATCCGTATCGCTCGATATGTCAGCGTTCGGGTTTAGTAAGAAGGCCCGCTTCCCATAACCGAACACCTCACGCAGCGACGTCACGTCGTGGACGTCGACGACGGCGACCTCCGCGCCGCGCTGTCGCCATGCACCGGCTTTGTCAGAATTTCGAGTGACGACCGTGACGGCTTCGCCTTCGTCTAGCAGCGTCTGCGCCACGGCGGAGCCGACGCGGCCCGTCCCGCCAACAACGATGTACATTGGCCATGTCTCCAGCAGTGATGTGGCGCATAACCCCTCGCCGTTTCAAAGGTTCCTTTCGTTGCAGACGCAGTTCACCGACGCGGAGCGCTTCTTCGCTGGATCAGCCCGACCGCGTGCTTAGGAAAGACCCGGAAGTGACCATCAACTCCGCCAAAGCCTTCCTTTGCGCCGCATTCATCATGGACCCTCGTCAGACGCATTTGCCCGCGCTTCATGAATTGTCGGGCGGACTCTGAGGGATTACAGAACGTGTGCAATCCGTTTCGGGCTAATCTCCGTTGCGGCCGCGGCCTCGACGAAATCAAGCCCGATATCCAGCACCGGCGCGCTGTGCGTCAGCCAGCCGACGGAGATGAGGTCGACACCGGAAGCGGCGATTGCGGCGGCCGTTGTCGGCGTGACGCGGCCGGACGCTTCGGTGATGGCCCGGCTGGCGACGATGGCGACGGCTTCGCGCAGCTGATCGGGCGTCATGTTGTCGAGCAGCACGGCGTCGACGCCGGTCTCCATCGCTTCGCGCAGCTGATCGAGGGTATCCACTTCGACCTCGATCTTCACCATATGGCCGACGCCGGCCCGCGCCCGGCGGATCGCTTCAGCGACGCCGCCGGCGATGGCGACATGATTATCCTTGATCAGGACCGCGTCATAAAGCGCGAAACGGTGGTTCATGCCGCCGCCGGCCTGCACGGCATATTTTTCCAGCGCCCTCAGCCCCGGCGTCGTTTTGCGCGTGCAGGCAACTGATGCCTTGGTGCTGCGAATGGCGGCGGCGATCCCTGCCGTCACAGTTGCAATACCTGAGAGATGGCCGAGGAAATTCAGCGCGGTGCGCTCGGCGCTCAGCAGGCCGCGCGACGGGCCTTCGATGGTGGCGATCACGTCGCCAGGCTTGACCGCGTCGCCGTCCTGGAGATGACGGCGCATGACGATCTCCGGATCGACGAGGGTGAAGGCGAGTTCGGCGGCATCGAGACCGGCGATCACGCCCGGCTGACGGGCCGCCATCACCACCGTCGAACGGTGATCGCGAGGGATGACGGAGGCCGAGGTGATATCACCGGCAAGACCCAGATCTTCGAGAAGGGCCGCCCGCACCAGCGGCTCGACGATCAGGCGCGGAAGGGGAACGAGGCTCATCTCAGGCACTCCTTGCAAGGGCATAGGGCGGTGTCGCGCGGGCGATCTCCAGAGCATCCGAAAGGCACATCTGGCGCCGGTTGGCGTTGGCGAGCTTCAGCGGAAAGTCGGTGCGGGCATGGGCACCGCGCGATTCCATCCGCAGGCTGGCAAAGACGGCGATCAGCAGCGCGACGATAGCCGGATCGGCGGCAGGGCCGTTGCCTTCGGCAAGCGGCAGCAGTGCGGCGATCGCGCCATGAATGGCGCCGGCATTGCGCAGCACGCCGAGATGGCGCGAGACGATCGGCCGCACGAATGACGCATCGGCCGGCGCCGGGAGACTCCCGGCGGAGATGGTGCCGGCACCACTCGCCGGCATGCCTGAAATGTCGCGTGCCGCCCGCATGCCCATGACAGCCGCTTCCAGCAGCGAATTGCTGGCAAGCCGGTTTGCGCCGTGCAGGCCGGTCGAGGCCGCCTCTCCGGCGACCCAGAGACCGGGAACCGAGCTGCGGCCATTTGCATCCGTGGCGACGCCGCCCATGTGATAGTGAACGGCCGGGCGCACAGGAATGAGGTCTTTCGCCGGATCTATGCCGGCCTCGCCGCAAAGGCTCGAGATGACAGGAAAGCGAGCGGCAAAGCGGCTGCCGAGAGCAGCGCGGGCATCGAGGAAGACCCTGCCGCCGCGGGCGATTTCGGCGCTGATGGCACGCGCCACCACGTCGCGCGGTGCAAGTTCGGCGCCTGATATGCGGACCATGAACCGCTCGCCTCGTTCGTTGACGAGCAAAGCCCCCTCCCCGCGCACCGCCTCGCTGATCAGCGCCAGCGGCCGGCGGCGTGAATCGAGTGCGGTCGGATGGAACTGGACGAATTCCATATCGGCGAGCGCGGCACCGGCCCTAGCTGCGAGCGCGATCCCCTGGCCGAAATTGCCCATCGGATTGGTGGTCGCGTCGTAAAGTCCGCCGACGCCGCCGGTGGCGAGCACCACCCTTGATGTCGGCAGAATGACGGCGCCATTCGCGGTCGCGCAGAGCAGGCCGGCGACCTGCTCGCCGTCCATCACAATCCGCCGTGCCTCGAAACCTTCGAGCACCGATATAGCTGGTGTTTTCATCACCGCCTCGATCAGCGCGGCGATGATAGCCGCACCCGAGCCGTCGCCTTCGGCATGGACGATGCGGCGGCGATTATGCGCAGCCTCCAGCCCGAGCGACAGGTCGCCCGCGGCATTCCGGTCGAAACGGACGCCGGCTTGTTCCAGCGCGGCGATCGCCGCCGGGGACTCGGCGATGATGCCGGCGGCAATGGCCGGATCGCAGAGCCCGTCGCCGGCCGCAAGCGTATCGGCAAGATGTAGCGTCGCGCTATCGTCGGCACCGACGCTGGCGGCAATGCCTCCCTGCGCCCAGGCGCTCGACGTCTCCGCGCCAAGGGCCGCGCGGGTGACGATGACGGAAGGTTCTGGCGCCATTGTCAGCGCGGTCATCAACCCGGCAAGGCCGCTGCCGACGATCACCGTGCGTCCTGATAGCTGCTCGAGAATCTCGGTCATATCGCCAGCATCCTCTCGACGGCGCGCCGCGCGGCCACCGCGATCGCCGGATCGACGATGACCTCGTGGCGGTTTTCCTCGAGTGCCGCGCGGATATTGGCCAGCGTGATCCGCTTCATATGCGGGCAGAGATTGCAGGGACGAATGAATTCGACATCGGGATGGTGCACGGCGACATTGTCGCTCATCGAGCATTCGGTAAGCAGCACGACGCGCGCCGGTTTCTGGCTGCCGACATAATCCGACATGACAGCGGTGGAGCCGGCGAAATCGGCTTCGGCCACCACCTCGGGCGGGCATTCGGGATGGGCGAGCACGGTGACGCCCGGATGGTTTTCGCGCAGCTGGCGAACGTCCTCGGCGGTGAAGAGTTCATGCACCTCGCAATGGCCGTGCCAGGCGATGATCTCGACATCAGTCTCGCGGGCGACATTGCGCGCCAGATATTCGTCCGGGATCATCAGCACCTTCGGCACGCCGAGCGATTCAACCACCTGCTTGGCATTGCCCGAGGTGCAGCAGATGTCGGAGGCAGCCTTTACCGCGGCCGAGGTGTTGACATAGGTGACGATGGGCACGCCGGGATGAGCCTGGCGCAGCAGCGCGATATCCTCGGGCGTGATCGAATCCGCCAGCGAACAGCCGGCGCCGAGATCGGGGATCAGCACGGTTTTCTCGGGGTTCAGCAGCTTGGCGGTCTCGGCCATGAAATGCACGCCGGCAAGCACGATGACATCGGCATCGACCTCGATTGCTTTGCGGGCCAGCGCCAGGCTGTCGCCGACGATATCGGCCACGCCGTGGAAGATTTCCGGTGTCTGATAGTTGTGCGCGAGAATGACGGCGTTGCGGCGGCGCTTGAGCTCGAGGATCGCGTCGACGTCATTTTCGAACGTCATCCATTCGGCTTTGGGAATGACGCGGCTGACGCGCTCGTAGAGCGAGGATGCGGAAACAGGGTGGTTCATGACCGGCTCCTAATTATGCTCTCTTTGAGCATATCCTAGGCAAAGAGATATTCTCACGATGAGCATATGTCAATTGCGGGCGAGCGGTAATTTCGTTCCTGCCAGCGCTCGTTCTTCGAGCACGGTGTGGCGAAAGCGGAAAAGCTTGGCCGGCCGGCCGCCGGTTTCGCTTTCGGTTCCGCCGGTTTCCTCGACGAGATCCTGCTGTTCGATGAGGCGGCGGAAGTTCTGCTTGTGCAGCGTCAACCCGGCCAAGGCTTCGATGGTGCGCTGGAGCCTCAACAGGGTAAAACACTCCGGCATCAGCTCGAAGACGACGGGGCGGTATTTGATCTTCGCGCGCAGCCGGGCAATCCCGGTTGCCAGAATACGGCGATGATCGGCAAACATTGCCCGACCGAGATTGGCCTCCGCCCCGCATCCGGCTTCCGAGACGAGCCCCGCCTCGTAAAGCAGTTCGTAGCGCTGCAGGGCCAGATCCTCGTTCCAGCCGCCGCCGTCGAGGCCGAAGGTGAAATCCGCCCGGCGGTGGCGATGGTCGCGCCTTGCCGGATCGGCATCGGCCCAGCTCCTTAGGCGCGCCATGATCTCGTCAAGCACGACGGGTCGGCCCTGCCGATGGTCTTCCCAGGGGAAATATTCGTACCAGCCGTGCCATCCCGGCCGGCCGGCGCCGGACTGCTCGTTGACGAGGCCGAGATAGCTGATCGAGATCGTCCGCCCACCTGGAATGTCGTTGTTCCGGTCGCGGTCGGCGAAGGTATAGAGCTGTTCGAGATAGCCGACGGGATGTTCCGTCTGCTCCTGCACCCATTCGCGCAGGCCCGATTGCAGGGTTCGATGCCCCATCTCGAAAGGCCCCGACGGCAACGCATTGCCGGAACGGATTGTCATCACGCGCGGCTCGTCCCCCGTCACCGCGACGAGCACCGCAATCAATTCCGCATGCGCAAACCCGATCGTCACAGGGGACCGAATACTCCGTTCCGAATGAATCGAACGGATAATTCCTGACACAGGCCGGCACGGAAGCCAATGGAGAGGAAGCGCCTTTGCGGCGCTTCCCACATCATCGAAGCAATAGCGCGCGGTTGCTCTCAGCTATTGCCCGTCCCGCTTTTCAGCCGCTGCATGAAGACCTCCAGTTCCGCGTCGTCGATACCGACGAGATGGCGCTTTTCCGGATAGGTGCCGGTCCGGACATCCTCGGCAAATTCCATGAAGGCGGCGATGCGCTCGCGCTGCAGCCGATCGTGTTCGGCGGCAAAGTCGCGATAGACCTTGGCATGGCGCGGATAGTGGCCGCGATTGGCGCCGAGCACGTCGTCGGCGAAGAGATATTGGGCGTCGCAGCCACTGCCTGCCCCCATGGAGATCATCAGCATCGAGGTGTTGCTGCTGATCGCGGCAGCGACCTCCCCTGGGACGACTTCGATTTCGGCGGCGAAGGCGCCGGCCTCTTCCAGCGCCTTGGTCTGCCGCCAGATTTCGGCCGCACTCGCCGCCGTCTTGCCGACGGCGCGGAAGCCGCCGGTCCAGGTCGCCTTCGAAGGGATCAGTCCGAGATGGCCGCAGACGGGGATGCCCTCGTCCCGCATGCGCCGGATCGTCTGCAGACTTGCGGCGCAATAGACCGCGTCGCCGCCGGCCTTCAGTGCCGCGAAGGCAGCACGCAGATAATCCTCGGCCGAGACATGGTCGCCATATTCGAGCCCCGGAATGGCAAAGGGAGTGGGGGCGGCTTCGCGAAAGACGGGGCCGAGCAGCGAGGGCGGCACGGAGACGATGTCGATCCCCGCCTTTTCGGCGGCTTCCGCCTCCTCCAGCGAGGTGACGCGCAGCATGGTGAGCTGGCGCTTGCCTTTTTCCGAAAGCAGATCGGCGACGGTTGCGCGTCTATGTTTTTTCATCATCAATTCCTTTGAAAATATCGGCAGCTCAGGCGGCCAGCAGGGATTTCAGCTTGATGTCGCTGGCCGCGAGTGCTGCCGGGTTCGGATGGGCGCGCGCTGCGATCAGCATTTCGGCGAGCCTGATGTCGCGTGCTACCGCATTGCCCGGCCCGATGCCGCTTGCAGCGATCAATCGTCCGCCGGCGTCGAGATGGAAGAGAATGAAGGCGCCTGCGCCGAGTTCGCGGCGCTGATGCGTGATAGCCCCTTCGGCAAGGCCTGATATCTGCAGCGTCATGTCGTATTGATCCGACCAGAACCACGGCACGGCCGAAACGGCCTCGTTGAGGCCGAGCATGTTGGCCGCGGCCAATGTGCCCTGCTCCTGGGCATTGCGCCAGGATTCGAGCCGCACCCGCCGGCCGCCATAGATCGACAGCGGAAAGGAGCAGCAATCGCCGGCCGCAAAGACATCCGGTGCGGAGGTCTGGAGATAGGTGTCGACGGCAATGCCGTTGTCGATGGTGAGGCCCGCTCTTTCGGCGATCTCGACATTCGGCCGTGCACCGATGCCGACAAGGACGAGATCGGCTTCGATCACCTCGCCGGTCGACAATCGGATCAGGGCTTTTCCGCTTTCCTCGATCAGCGCCTCGATGGAGACGCCGCAGCGGATATCGACGCCTTCAGCGCGATGGCGCTCGGTGAGCATAAGGGCGATCTCTTCCGGCACGCCACGCTTCAGCACGCGTTCCAGCCCTTCGATGACGGTGACCTCGGCGCCAAGCAGCCGCGCCGTTGCCGCAAGTTCCAGTCCGATGAACCCGCCGCCGATAATGGCGATATGCTGTCCAGGCTTCATTGCTTCGCGCAGCGCCGCCGCATCGTGATGCGTCCTCAGCGCGCGAATATGCGGGCTGCCCCGCGCCGCGCCGGGGAACGACCGCGCGGCGGCACCCGTCGCAAGCAGAAGCTTGTCGTAGGAAAGCACGGTACCGTCCGAAAGCGTGACGATCCTGGATGAGGGATCGAAATCTCTGGCCTCCACGCCGGTCAGCAGCCGGATGCCGTTTTCGATATATTTTTCCGCCGCGGCGATGAATTTCGGATCGCTTGCATCGGCGGGGCCGGCCTTCGAAAGCGGCGGCCGTTCATAGGGCGGAAGCGGCTCGGCGCCAACCAGCGTTATCTCGCCGGCAAAGCCCTTTTCCCGCAAGGCGAAGGCAGCGCGCGCACCGCATTCGCCAGCGCCCAGGATGACGAAATGAACCATGCCTGTCCCCTCAGAGCGAGATGAAGACGGCACCGTCTTCGATCTTGACGGGATAGGTCTTGAGATTGACGCAGACCGGCGCACCCTTGGCTTCGCCCGTCTTGTAGTTGAAGCGGCCATTATGCTTCGGACATTCGATGATTTCATCCATGACAAGCCCGTCGGCGAGATGGATATGTTCATGCGTGCAGAGCCCGTCGGTCGCGAAGAACTCATCGTCCGGGCTGCGGTAGACCGCGAAAGTGCGCCCGTCGTGATCGAAGCGGATGACATCCTCTTCGTCGATCTCGTCCTTGTCGCAGACCTGGATCCAATTTCCGCTCATCTTGTCCTCCCTCGATTGTCTTTATTGCGCGGCCGGGGCCAGCTCGTTGTGGAATTCCTCGCGATAGGGCCGTGCGGTGGCCGGCAGTTCGCGCTTCAGGAAATAATCCTCATTGCGCAGCTGGCGCAGGAAAGCCGGTATCATCTCGCGATAGCCGGACCAGATCGACGGGTTCGGCGCCGGCAGGTCGTGCTTGATCATCGCGTGCAGCCGGGGCAGCGCGTGATATGGCACCATCGGAAACATGTGATGTTCGACGTGGTAGTTCATGTTCCAGTAGATGAACCGGCTGATGGGGTTCATATAGACCGTGCGGCTGTTCAGCCGGTGATCGATGACGTTGTCGGCAAGGCCGCCATGCTGCAGCAGTCCGGTCAGCACATGGTGCCAGGCGCCGTAGAGGCGCGGCAGGCCGATCAGCATCAGCGGCAGGATCGAACCCATGACGATCGCGGCTGCGATCGTGGCCAGATAGATTGCCAACCAGATGCGGGCGATGCGGATCGCCTTCGGCTGCTCCATCTCCGGGATGAAAGTCTTTTCCGCCGCGCTGACGCCGCCGAAAGCATTGCGCAGCATGTCGACGACCGCATACCAGACGTCGAGGATGCCGAAGAAATTAAGCACCAGCCGCAACAGATCAGGCGGCCGCATCACGGCGATCTCGGGATCGCGGCCGACGATCACCGTATCGGTGTGGTGGCGCGCATGGCTCCAGCGCCAGGTCACCGGATTGCGCATGATCATGAAGCAGGCGATCTGGTAGACCACGTCATTCATCCAGCGAGTCTTGAAGGCGGTGCCATGGCCGCATTCGTGCCAACGACTGTCGGAGGCCGAGCCGTAGAGCACGCCATAGGCGAGGAAGAAGGGCAGCGCGATCAATGAGCCCCAGAAATAAATGCCGAGCCCGGCAAGGACCATCATGCTGCCGAGCCAGATGATCGTGTCACGGATCGCCGGCGCGTCGGAGCGCTGCATCAGCGCCTTCATCTCCTTGCGCGCAACGTCGGTGTGATACCATTCGGCGGCCGCCAGCCCCGTCTCGACGGCGGTGCGGCCGCTTTCGCCAAGAAGGTCGTAGTCACGTTTCTTCGTCTGGGTCACCATGATCCGCCTCCCGTTGCCCTTGACTGGGACAATAGGTTGACTTTGGAAAGCGCTCAATGCAGGCTTGATATAATCTATCAAAAGCCATCATGATTGGCTTGCATTCATGATCGAATCCATCAGGAACGCCAATGCGCCGCCCCACTATCTCCGATCTCGCCCGCGCCTCCGGCGTCAGCGTTGCCACCGTCGACCGCGTTCTCAACGCCCGCCACCGCGTGCGCGAGGAAACGGCGCGACGGGTCTATGATGCAGCACAGTCGATCGGCTATCACGCTGTCGGGCTGATCAAACAGCGCGTCTTCGAGGATCTGCCGCAATACAGGCTTGCCTTCCTGCTGCAGAAGCCGATGCAACCCTTCTATCAGAGCTTCGTGCGTGAGATCGAAACCGCAGCACGCGCGGTCACGAGCGCGCGCATCCAGACGCAGATCGACTTTCCCTCGGCCTCGACACCGGCAGCGATCGTCGAGAAGCTGAAGGCGCTCGGTGCCCGCAACCAGGCCGTTGCGCTCGTTGCCCCCGATTACCCTGCGGTCACGACCGCCATCGAAGAACTGAAGGACAAAGGGATACCGGTCTTCTCGCTGCTTTCCGATTTCGCCTCGGGCGTGCGCAATGCCTATGTCGGCGTCAACAACCGCAAGGTCGGGCGCACCGCCGCCTGGACGATCGCGCGCACCACACGCGGGCCTGGCAAGATCGCCTGTTTCGTCGGCAGCCACCGGTTCCACGGACATGAGCTGCGGGAAATCGGCTTCCGCTCCTATTTTCGCGAGAATGCGCCTGAGTTCGATGTCGTCGACACGCTGATCAATCTGGACACCCCCGAGATCACCCATGAGGCGACGTTGACGCTGCTGCAGAAGCATCCCGATCTCGTCGGCCTCTATGTCTGCGGCGGCGGCATGGAAGGGGCGATCTCGGCGTTCCGCGAAGAAGGCGTCGGCGGCAAAATCGTCCTGGTGGTCAACGAGCTGACGCCCGACAGCAAAGCAGGTCTTGCCGACGATATCGTCGCCATGGCGATCGGCACCCCCCTGCCCGCCCTCTGCAAGGAATTGATGATCCTGATGACGGGCGCCATCGAAAACGGCGAAACGGCTGTTCCCGGGCAGCTCTTCCTGCCTTTCGATATCCATATTTCGGAGAACATCTAAGCAATGATGGAATTCCATCATTCCGTTCGAAATTCTCTCAGCAATGAAAGCGGGCGCCGGCGATGACGGATGGATTGCGACGTGAATTCCGATAGAGATTCGCGGACCCATTCACGAGGACTGCTCCGCCCTGATGCGGAGATCAGGAGGAGATACCGATCATGACTTCGATCCGCTTTGCGCTCAACCATATGGCCGCACCGTCGCTTGCCATCGACGATTTTTTCGCGCTGGCCAGATCGCTCGGCATCGATGCCGTCGAGATCCGCAACGACCTTTCCGGCAATGCCATCCTTGACGGCACCAAACCCGAGGTGATCAGGCAAGCGGCCGCCCGCCATGGGGTGACGATCATCTCGATCAACGCCCTGCAGCGCTTCAATGAGTGGAACGCGACCCGGGCCGCCGAAGCGCAGGAACTGATCGATTATGCCGGTGCGTCCGGCGCCAAGGCGCTCGTCCTCGTTCCGAAGAACGACGGCACGGGCTGCGCCGATGGCGAACGGCAGGCCAATCTCCGCCAGTCTCTGGCCGCGCTGAAGCCGATGCTCGAGGAAGCCGGTATTCTCGGTCTCGTCGAGCCGCTCGGTTTCGAGATCTGCTCGCTGCGCTCGAAGACCGAGGCGGCCGACGCAATTAGCGAGCTCGGCGCGGAATCGACCTTCAGGCTCGTCCACGATACCTTCCACCATCATCTTGCTGGCGAAGCCCCGACCTTTCCGCAACTGACCGGCCTCGTGCACATTTCCGGCGTCAGCGATCCTTCCGTTTCCGTTGCCGATATGCGCGATTCCCATCGCGTGCTCGTGGACGGCGACGACCGGATCGATAATGCCAGGCAGATCAGGGCGCTGCTGCTGGAGGGTTATAAGGGTGCATTCTCCTTTGAACCCTTTGCAGCGGAAGTTCATGCAGTCAAGGACCCGGCCGGTGCGCTTAGTGCCAGCATGGATTACCTCAGCGCGCGGGTTTGAGACCTGAGCGAAACGTCGCCTGATGCCGCCATTGGTGTCGGTGCTGGGCGGGGGACGATTGTCACGATTGGCCGCGCTGGCGCGGCCAATCGCCTGAGGTTACTCCCTGCCTCTGAACCGGCGCTGATAGGCCGGATCATAGAGCGAGCTTTCGCGGAAATCTTCCACTGCCAACGAGGGGCCGACGAATATGATCGCTGTGCGTTCGATCGGTTCGGCCGCAACCTTTGCTTCGATATCGGCAAGCGTGCCGCGCAGAATGCGCTCGTCCGGCCAGGAGGCCTTGACGACGATGGCGACCGGGCAGTCGTCGCCGTAAAGCGGTGTCAACTCTTCGACCACTTGCTTCAGCGCGTGGATTGCCAGATGGATCGCCAGCGTGGCGCCCGTCGCGCCGAACTTCGCCAGGGTCTCGTCGTTCGGCATCGGTGACGCGCGGCCGGATACGCGGGTGAGCACCAGGCTTTGGGCTACGGCCGGGATCGTCAGCTCTCGGCCGAGCGCCGAGGCCGCAGCGGCAAAGGCTGGAACACCAGGCGTCATCGTATAGTCTATGCCATGCTTTTGAAGCCGGCGCACCTGCTCGGCGACCGCACTCCAGACCGAGAGATCGCCGGAATGCAGCCGGGCGACATCCTGGCCGGCGGCCGCGGCGCGAAGATATTCCGCCTCGATTTCGTCGAGCGACATCGACGCCGTATCGACGATACGCGCACCCGGCGGACAATATTGCAGCAGTTCGGGCGAGACGATCGAGCCGGCATAAAGGCAGATAGGGCATTGGGTGATCAGATCGCGGCCACGCACCGTGATCAGATCCGCAGCACCTGGCCCCGCGCCGATGAAATGCACCGTCATCTCGTCATCCTTTCGTCCAGCGCCACTGCGTTACCGGCATTGCCGGGCGCCAGCCGGTCATGCCGCCGACGGGTTGGGCGCGCGATATTTCGATCCGCGTGAGAAGGCCGCCGCGTTTGCCATGTTCGGCGAGCAGCACCGCTTCCATTTCCAGCGTCACGGCATTGGAGACGAGCCGCCCTCCCCGCTTCAGCGCGGCAATCGCAGCATCGATAACACCAGGCTCGCTACCGCCGCCGCCGAGGAAGATCACATCCGGCGCCGAGAGGCCATTCAGCGCATCGGGCGCCATACCTTCAATGACGGCGAGATGCGGCACGCCGAAGGCGGACGCGTTGCGGGCGATACGTGCGGCCCGTTCCGGCGACTGTTCGACGGCGATTGCCTTCAGGCTGGGATCGACCAGCATCCATTCGATGCCGATCGAGCCCGAGCCCGCGCCGATATCCCAGAGCAGTTCGTCGTGACGCGGCGCGAGCGCCGAAAGCGTCATCGCCCGGATTTCGCGTTTGGTGATCTGTCCGTCGTGCTCGAACAGCTCGTCTTCGAGCCCCGCGGCAAAAGGCAGGATGCGAGCCCCCTCCCCTGCCGCGATATCGAGTGCGCAGACGTTCAGCGGATCGATGTCCAGCAGGTTGAAATCCGTCGCGGGGGCACTTCTCTGCCGTTCCCGAACGCCGCCAAGCGCCTCAAGCACGGTAAGCCTTGACTGACCGAATCCGCCAGCAGTCAGCAGGGCAGCCAGATCGCCGGGCCCCTTCTCGTCCGAGGTCAGCGCGATGATGCGCCGTCCGGCGTGCAGATGCGGCCGGATCAGATCGATCGGCCGTCCATGCAGCGAAATCGTCGCGACGTCCTGCAGCGGCCAGCCAAGGCGGGAGGCGGCAAGGCTGAAGGCCGAGGGTGCGGGGATGGTGCGCATCTCGTCCGCCGCCACGTAGCGGGAGAGCGTTGCGCCGACGCCATAGAGGAAGGGATCGCCAGAGGCAAGCACGACAACAGGCGTGCCGCGCCTTTCGAGGATAGCCTCGACCGAGCGCTCGAACGGGCTCTGCCAGGAAAACCTTTCGCCTGTGATCAGCGACGCGGCAAGCGCGTGGTGCCGCGCGCCGCCGAAGACGGCGGGTGCGGTCGCAATCAGCCTCTTTGCCTCCTCGCCCAGCCCTTCTGGACCATCTTCGCCGATGCCGATAATAGTCAGCCAGCGCTGGCCGGAAGCAGGAGAGACATCAGACATGGTAAGACCCCGCATCTTGATCCTCGGCGGCACCAGCGAGGCGCGGCTGCTGGCCGAGGCGCTGGCGGCGCGGGATGAATGCGATGTTCTGCTGTCGCTTGCCGGCCGCACCGAAAAACCGGCCACGCAGCCTGTTCCGGTTCGCATCGGCGGTTTCGGCGGTGCTGCCGCACTTGCCGATTTCCTGAAGGCCGGCGGATATGACCTGTTGATCGACGCCACGCATCCCTTCGCCGAGCGCATTTCGGCCAATGCCCCTTTCGCGGCCGAGACCGCCGGCATTGCCACGATCGCTTTGCGCCGTCCCGAATGGCAACGACTTCCGGGCGATCGCTGGCGGGAGGTGCAGAGTATTGCGGAGGCCATCGAAGCGCTCGGCCCCTCCCCCCGCCATGTCTTTCTGGCGACGGGCCGGCAAGGTGCGCATCATGCGGAAGCTGCGCCGCAACATCACTACCTCGTTCGCAGCGTCGATCCCGTCGAACCACCGCTTGTGCTTGATAATGTCGACTATGTCCTCGATCGGGGTCCGTTCACGCTGGACGGTGAATGCGATCTGCTGAGGCAGCACGACATCGACGCCATCGTCGCCAAGAACAGTGGCGGTGCCGCCACCTATGCAAAGATCGAGGCAGCCCGCCTGCTCGGTATCGAGGTGATGATGGTAACGCGCGCGCCGGCCTCCACGGTCAAGGCTGTCGACACTGTCGAGGCGGCGCTGGCGGCGATCGATCACCTGTTTCCCCCCGCCATGAAGCGCGGCGTATAGACGAGGTCCAATCTGCCCGGCCGCGTGACGATGCGTGTCTCGGCCGAGCCGATGATGATGCAGGTCGCCATATCGGCAATCGACGCATCTGCCTGCGCCAGCTGCTGGACGGCGATGCGTTCGTCCGGCCGCCCGGCCGCCCGCCCGAAAATAACCGGTGTTGCTGCAGGCAGATGGTCGCGCAACAGCTTAAAGGCTTCGCCGAGCTGCCAGGGCCGCGCCCGGCTGATCGGATTATAAAGCGCGATGACAAAACCTGCCTTTGCCGCCAATGCAAGACGGTTTTCTATTATATTCCAAGGCTTTAGATTGTCAGACAGCGATATGGCGCAGAAATCATGGCCAAGTGGAGCGCCTGCTCTTGCCGCCACTGCCAGCATCGCCGTGATGCCGGGCAGGATGATGAGATCGACCGCGCGCCAGGCGGCCGGCCCGTTCTCGATTGCTTCGCAGACCGCGGCCGCCATGGCGAAGACGCCGGGGTCGCCGCCGGAGACGACGCAGACCTTGGCGCCATCCGCCGCCATGGCGAGCGCTGCCCCTGCCCTGTCGAGCTCCTCGCGATTGTCCGAGGCATGCCGCAGTTGATCGTGGCGGAGCTCCAGCCTGTCGAGATATGGTCCGTAGCCGAAGAAATCCGTCGCCGCATCGACGGCGGCCAGCGCCTCCGGCGTCATCTGCTCGGGGTTGCCGGGACCGGTGCCGATCACGTAAAGCCTGCCGCTCATCGGCTGCCCTCCCAGCCCGGCACCAGCACGAGCGAAAAATACGGCGCATCGCCGTCGGTCCTGTCGGCAAGCATTTCCATCGCCGCATTCGCCATGGTGCCGCGTTCGACATAGACGGCTTCCGCAAGCCGGCCGGCGGCCGCCAGCGCCCGGCGGATCTTCGGCAGATTACGGCCCACCTTCATGATGACGGCGGCTTGTGTATCGGCAAGTCGCCGCGTCAGCTCGGTCTCGACCATCGTACCGGGCAGTACGGTAAGCACGTCGTCGCCCTGGACGATCGGCATGCCCGCCAGCGACCAGCAGCCCGACATGGCGCTGATGCCCGGGATCACTTCCGTCGGGTAGCGTTGGGAAAGCCTGACATGCAGGTGCATATAGGAGCCGTAGAAGAGCGGATCACCTTCGCTGAGAACGGCGACGCTCAGCCCGGCATCGAGATGCCCGGCAACAGCTTTGGCAGACAGATCGTAGAATTGGGTGATGAGCCTCTGATAGCGTTCGTCGTTCTTGTCGATTTCGGTCGTCACGGGATAATAGAGCGGCAGCAGCGTCACTCCGGTTTTCAGCAGCGGCTCGACGATCGCCTTGCCGTTGCCGCCCCTGCCCTGCTTGGCGAAATAGGCGATCACATCAGCGCCTTCGATGGCGCGCACGGCTTTGAGGGTAAGGAGCTCCGGATCGCCCGGACCCGTGCCGACGCCGATGAGACGGCCGCTTGTCGTCATAGGCCCGGCCTCGCCAATGCATTGATGGCGGCTGCCGTCATGGCGCTGCCGCCGAGCCGGCCGCGGACGATGGCAAATGGTACGCCGTAGGAATTTCCCGCCAATGCATCCTTCGATTCCGCCGCGCCGACGAAGCCCACGGGCATGCCGAGGATCGCCGCGGGTTTCGGGGCGCCGTCGCGCAGTAGTTCGAGCAGATGGAAGAGCGCTGTCGGTGCATTGCCGATCGCGACAACGCTTCCACCGAGCCGATCGAGCCAGAGATGCATGGCGGCGGCCGAGCGCGTATTGCCGGTCTCGCGCGCAAGCTCCGGTGTCGCGGGATCGCGCAGCGTGCAGATCACCTCATTCTGCGTCGGTAGCCGCGCCCGGGTCACGCCCTGGGATACCATCTCCGCATCGCAGAAGATCGGTGCGCCACCCTTCAGCGCGCCGCGCGCTGCGCTGACGAAATCGGCGGAAAAGACAAAATGCTCCGCCGCCTCGACCAGCCCGCAGGCGTGGATCATGCGCACGGCGATTTCGGCTTGATCGTCGGTGAAGCGCGAAAGATCGGCCTCGGCACGGATAATCGCAAAGGAACGCTCGTAGATCGCATCGCCGCTGCGGATATAATCGTAGTCTGGCATTCCTATTCCTGTCGCAGCGCCTTCGAAACGCCGGTTGCGCCAAGCCGTGTAAGGCAGGCGGCGGTCGATTCGCCAGCGTCTTTGTTGTCTTCGATGGTCCGGGCGAGCCTCTCTATAGCGAAATCGATCCGACCGCCAGAGATCCGTTCATCCGGCAGATCCGCGGCAAGCCCATTGAGGATGAGGCCATAACCCTCCGCCGAGCCCGTCAGGGTCAGCGCCGGCCGCGCATGAGCGCAGCCCTTAGGACAGCCGGACAGATGCAGTGTCAGCGAACCGTCGAAAAGGGCAGGTGCTACGGCAATGAGGCGCCGCGCCAGAGTTCGGGTCTCGTAGAAAGCGGAGCCGCAGGCGCCGGCGCCGGCACAGGCGGCAATATGCTCGGTATTCTCGCCGGGCTGGGTGCTGAAGCCAAGTCCGGCGGCGGCCACCTGCATAGCCGGCACTGTATCGGCGGAGAGCCCGATGACGAAAAAACCGCGACCGGGCGCAAGCCGGATGGCTGTAGCGCCACGGGCCTTTGCGAGATCGAGCAAAGCGACCAGATCGGACGATCTCATCTGCCCGAATTCCGGCCTGACGCCGAGTATGGTTTTGCCGTCCTCAAGCCTGTGCGAGCCGGCAAGCGGCATCCCTCCCCCGCGTGAAGCAATGGATCGAACGTCATCCATCGCGGGAAAACGCGCCCGCAGAAGCGCCGGATCGATATCCCTTGCCCGTCTGCCCTGCCCGAGGGTCACCAACAAGCTCAGGATTTCGCCGACGGCCGACATCGCCGTCTCCGCGGGACCGATCGCGACCGGCGTTGCGGTTTCACCGTCGCCATTGGTCGCGACAAGCCAATCTTCGGGGGATTGCGCGACGATACGGATATCGGCCGACAGTGCCGACAAGCCGAATGATCCGCCACCGTCGACGACGAGCGAGAGTTTTGGCGCGAGCCGCGGCGACGCAAGCTGATCGTGGAGCATGCTGCGCAAGGCCATTTCCATCGCGGCCGGATCGCTTATCTCTTCCGGGTCGATGCCGTACAGCGGCGATGTCTCGATCACCGGCCCGTCCGGCACGGTGATTCCGGCGACATCGATATCGGCAGCGAGCTGTCCGACGGTCTCGGCCCGAAGGCCTCGGATCTGCAGACTGCCGCGGGCGGTGATTTCGAGAATGCCGTTTCCATGGGCCGCGGCGGAGCGGGCGAGGCTTGCGAACTGCGACGGCGTCAACGCGCCGCCGGCAGGCCGCAGCCGTACCAGCAAACCGTCGCCGGTCGGCATGGGTGCGGCAAGGGCGGGGCAGGCGCCGCGCCTACGCATCTCCGCCGCCGGGCGATCGTGCAGATCCGCCTCCCCTGTCCTGTCGCTCGCCTTTGCGGCCTTAATGCTCATTCTCGATCCTCTGGCCACTTCTTACATGATCGCAGCCGGGCCGGCAAAGCATGCTGGAAAGGCTTCGGACTGGCTATTCGTCGAAATCCCGTCCCTTGCGCAGGAGATAGATGTCCATGATCCAGCCATGCCGCTGCCTGGCCTCGGCCCTGAGTCTCAGAATGTCGGTGGCGATGTCGCCAAGTCGTCCTGATTTGACGATCTCGTCCTTGGTGCCGAGATAGGCGCCCCAGAAGATCTCGGCGTCGGGATCGTCGATCTTGGCAAAAGCCTGTTCGCCGTCAAGCATGACGACGGTGCTGTCGGTCAAAAGCCCGTCCTGCGCCAGCCTGCGCCCTGTGGTGATTTCGATCGGTTTGCCGACGAGGTTGACCGGGATTCTGTGGCTGGCCGCCAGCGCCTGGATGCTGGTGATGCCGGGAATGACGCTGTAGTCGAAATCCACGCTGCTTTCCCGGCGCACGCGTTCGATGATGCGGATCGTGCTGTCGTAGAGACTGGGATCTCCCCAGACGAGAAAGGCGCCGCTGCCATCATGCGGGAGACCGGAGATCAGTTCTCCATAGATGCGGGCGATCTCACCGTGCCAGGCGTCGACGCTCTGCACATAGGTCTTGTCTGCCGTCTGCCTTTGCGGCACCGCGAATTCTGAAATCCTGCCGGCCGGCCGTGTGATATAGCGTTGGCAGATATCCCGCCGGATTTCGGCGAGTTCTTCCTTTCCGGCGATCTTGACCGGCAGGAAGACCACGTCGACCGCGTTCATTGCGTTGATCGCCTGTATGGTCAGGTGCTCCGGGTTGCCCGTGCCGATGCCGATGATATGGATATGCTTCAAGCGGATACTCCCCGTTGAGTCCTGGCGGTCTTGCCGAAAAAGCCCGCTCGTCGCAAGGGCCGAATAGGGAGTTGGCCGCGGCCAACCGGGCCTGTGGGTGGCATCTAAGCCCTGTTGTTGCTGCAAATCCCGAATCGTGTCACTTTCGATACGCTTTTTGACGCTAAGTTGACAGAAAAGCGCATCGAAAAGGATTGGGTGTTTTGGACAACATTAGCGTATCGACGACAGATGTACGGATCGAGCGGCATGCGAACCAGCTTTCGCGGCAACTGAAGCTCCTCCGCGACAAGCTGTTTCCGCCGCTCTCGCAAAAGACGCTACGAACATTCTCCTCCGGGGAGGCGGCCCAGATGATCGGCGTCTCGGACGGCTATCTTCGCCAGCTTTCGCTGGATGGCAAGGGACCGCAGCCGGATCTTGCCCAGAATGGCCGGCGTTCCTACACGCTCGGCCAGATCAACGAATTGCGCCAATATTTGGCCAAGCTCAAGCCGAAGGACGCGCTTTCCTATCAGCCGTGGCGTCGCCCTGGCGAGAAGCTGCAGACGGTTGCCGTCACCAATTTCAAGGGCGGTTCGGCCAAGACCACGACAACGCTCTATCTGGCGCAGTATCTGGCACTGGCGGGTTACCGAGTGCTTGCCATCGATCTCGATCCGCAGGCTTCGCTCTCCTCCATGCTCGGCGTTCAGCCCGAATTCGATCTTTCCGAGGGCGATACGCTCTACGGCGCAATTCGCTATGATGAGGGCCGCAAGCCGCTGAAGGAGATCGTCCGCAAGACCTATTTCGACGGGCTGGATCTGGTGCCGGGCAATCTCGAACTGATGGAGTTCGAGCATGAGACGCCACGGGCACTGAACGACCGGCAGCGACCCGGCGAGCTGTTCTTCCGTCGCGTTGGCATCGCCATTGCCGAGGTCGAGGCCGATTATGACATCGTGGTGATCGACTGCCCGCCGCAGCTCGGTTACCTGACGCTTGGCGCTGTCTGCGCAGCAACATCGCTGCTCATCACCATTCATCCGCAGATGGTCGACGTCGCGTCCATGTCGCAGTTCCTGCTGATGACGTCGGATCTGCTTTCCGTCGTACGCAAGGCCGGCGGCGACCTGCAGCATGATTTCATCAAATATGTCGTCACGCGTCACGAACCCTTCGATGCGCCGCAGTCGCAGATCGTCGCGCTGTTGCGCGGCCTCTTCAGTGACGACGTATTGACGGCGACCATTCTCAAATCGACGGCGATTGCCGATGTCGGCCTGACCAAGCAGACGCTCTACGAGATCGAGAAGGGGCAGGTGCGCCGCTCGACCTATGACCGGGCGCTGGAATCGGTCAATGCCGCCAACGGGGAGGTTCTCGCCGGTATTCACAAAGCCTGGGGTCGAGCATGAGCAGACGCGATCGCCTGAAAGGTCTTTTCGACGATACGGCGCAGGAGTTGGCCGCGGCCAACTACGAAGAACCATCCTCGCGCGGATCCGCCGGGCCGGTTCGCACGATGGCGCTGACCCTTGGCCGCATGGAGGAAGAGAGCAGGGCGATGCAGGAGGCCTTGCTCTCCGGTGAACGCATCGTCGAGCTTGATCCCGATCTGATTGATTCCTCCTTCGTCCGTGACCGCCTTGTCGACCAGCCCCTCGATATCGAAGACGAGCTGGTGCAGTCGATTGCCGAGAACGGCCAGGAAGTGCCGATCCTCGTTCGCCGCCATCCGAATGATGCTGACCGCTACCAGATCGCATACGGGCATCGCCGCCTGCAGGCGGTCAAGCTGCTCGGCCTCAAGGTGCAGGCGATCGTCCGTAAGCTCGACGATACCGATGTCGTCATCGCGCAGGGCATCGAGAATTCGGCGCGTCGCAACCTTTCCTATATCGAACGCGCGGTTTTTGCCCTCAATCTCGAGCTCAAGGGCTTTGAGCGCCCGGTCATCATGAAGGCGCTGTCAACCGACAAGACCGAGCTCTCGAAGCTGATATCCGTCGCAAAAGCCATTCCCGCCGAGATGGTCAGGGCGGTTGGAGCCGCACCCGGCATCGGGCGACGGCGGTGGATGGCGCTTGCCCAGGACTGGAATGGGATGACGGCCGCCCGGCTCGCGAAGCTCATTGCCTCGGGAAGTTTCATGGCGGAAGAGAGCGACCGCCGATTTGAGCTTTTGGTCGCCGAGCTCGCCAAGAAAGAGGCAAAGCCGGAAACCACGGAATTTGACTGGAAGCCGAAGAGCGGCGGCAAGATTGCCGGTCGAATCAAGAGCGCCGGCAATTCCTTCACGATCGCGTTGAAGACCGGCGACGCGCCGGATTTCGGCGCTTACATTTCACGCCGTCTCGATGAGCTTTACGAAGCCTATCGGGCCGGCAAGTTGCAAGCAGGAGAGTAGGCCGCAAAAGAAAAAAGCCTCCGAACGTTGCCGTCGCGGAAGCCTTTCTCATATCTGGACAATCTGAGAATCGCACTTCCTCGAATCACTGTCAAGCGTCTTCGGCATCCTTTTGGGTGGTAGCTTTCTTTTGCCTTGAGAAAAGGTGAGGGACATGGAGCCTCAATATGTATCGACGCCCTTTGGGCGGCGATCGATGACGCTTGGCATGCTGGCACGCCAGGAAAGCGCCAGCAAGGTCGATCCGGACGCATCGGTCGACAAGTGGAAGATATTTCGCGCGCTCTGCGAAGCAAAGGACGTGGTCGGCGTATCCGACCGTGCCCTGGCTGTTCTCAACGCGCTGTTGACCTTCTATCCGAAGAACGAGATTGCCGAGGCCAACGGTTTCGTCGTCTTTCCCTCGAATGAGCAGCTATCGTTGCGCACGCATGGCATGGCCGGCACGACGTTGCGGCGGAACCTGGCGATGCTGGTGGAAGCCGGCCTGATCATCCGCCGGGATAGCCCGAACGGGAAACGTTTTGCCCGCCGCAACGGCGAGGGCGGACTTGGAGAGGCCTTTGGCTTCAGTCTGGCGCCGCTCCTAGTGCGCGCTCGCGAGATCGAGGCGCAGGCGGCTCAAGTGATGGCCGCCAAGCTCGAATGGAAGCGCCTGAGGGAGCGCCTGACACTTTGCCGGCGTGATATCACCAAGCTCATCGAGATCGCGCTGGAAGAGGAAGTTGCCGGCGAATGGATCGAGATGCAGAAGCATTTCAATCTGCTTTCCGCAAGCCTGCCGCGCCGCCCGTCGGCCGCCGAGATGGAAAGCTTGCTGGCGGATCTCGAAGCCTTCCGGGAATTGCTCGTCAAGACGCTGGAATCGAAGTCGAAAACAGAAAAAACAGACGCCAATGATAACCAAAACGGTCGGCACATACAGAGTTCAAACCCACACCCTATATCTGAACTTGAACCAGGCTTCGAATCGAAGCAGGGCGCAAAGCCGGAGGAAGAACCGCGGCATTGGCGGGAGCCGCCGAAATCCTTCCCCCTTGCCATGGTGCTGCAGGCCTGCCCCGAGATCATCGCTTACGGACCGGGCGGCGGCATTGGCAGCTGGCGCGATCTGATGGCCGCGGCCGTCATCGTCCGTTCCACTCTTGGCGTCAGCCCCAGCGCCTATCAGCTAGCCTGCGATGTCATGGGGCCGGAAAAAGCCGCCACGGTAATCGCCTGCATCCTGGAAAGGGGCGGACATATCAACTCGGCCGGCGGCTACCTGCGTGACCTGACGCGGCGGGCGGAGCGCGGCGAATTCTCGCTCGGACCGATGCTGATGGCGCTGATGCGGGCAAATGGTCCGACGGCGAGGAAAACCGGATGAATGGCTATGAAAAAGCTTCGCGCCAGCTGCGACGGCTAGAAGCATATGCGGCCGGTCGATTAGACAGGTTATCGGCTTCCATTTCCCCAGTTTTGTTGAAATACGCTGTTAACCATGTCATACATGGCGGAAGGAAACACGCGTTTTGCTTCCATTTGTGAAAAACCGTAAAGCTTAACAATGCGCTACGATATCGAAGGCACGATGCTTCAAACCCTGCTTCCAGCCCTTGCCGCGGCGGAGGATGCGGTGGCGCGGCTGGACGAGCGGGTGTTGCGATCGCCGGTCGGCGAGGGATTTGCCGAGCGCAGCCATTTCTTCGATGCCGCCGGCGCGCTCTGGGTGGCCGGCGAACTCGTGCATGTCGAGGATCTCGTTTTGCATGATGCGCATATGGATAGCCGCGCTCCCACCCACGAACTGACGATCGCCCATTCCGTGCTCCGGGCACGTCGGCGTATCTGGACCGGCGAACCTTCCTGGGCACTCGGCGTCTCGGGCCTTGCGACGCTGACTGCGACGGGCGGGGAAGGGGAGGGGAAGGCGCAGGAAGCAAAGAGCCCCGCAGTTCCGGCCGAGACCGACGAAGAGGGCGAGGATGAGGCCGGGCCGCTCGCTGCGGAAATGGCGGAGATCGATGCGCTTCTTGCCCGCTCGCAGAAGCTGCTCGATATCCATACCGGGAAAACGCCGGCAAGCGAGGCGGCGGCCGTTACTCCGGCAAGACGCAACGAAGACCCTCTCGGTTTACTCGGTGACGAAGAGTGGGACGAGGAACAGCGGCTTGCGGAGTGGCGAAGCGTCCAGCCATTGGCCGACACCTTGCCGCCGGTTCTCGGCGCCATCATCCTCTTCGAAGCCTGGGAAAGGATCGAGCCGTTGCGGCGTCAGCACTGGCTCGGCGGTCTTCTGGTCGCAAGCCATCTGCGCGCCCGCGGCAAGGTCGCCTCGCATCTCTTTTCTTTTTACGGCGGGCTGAAGCTGGTGCGCCATGAGCGTCGTCGGGCACGCGATCGCGTCACGCGGCTGCAAGCCTTTCTAGAGGCGATGCATCTGGGTGCTGTGGCCGGCCTCAAGGAAATCGACCGTTTGACCTTGGCGCGCACGCAGATGGAGCTGCGCTTTCGCGGCCGCCGTTCGAACAGCAGTCTGCCGGAACTTGCCGATTTCATCCTGTCGCGGCCGATGGTCTCGGCGGCGATGATTGCCCGTCATCTGCGCATCACGCCGCGCGGTGCGCTAAACCTCGTCAACGACATCGGCATTCGTGAAATCACCGGCCGCGGCCGCTATCGCGCCTGGGGCATCATCTAATCCATGTCGCCAAAAAGTGGGCAGCGGTTTTTGGAAGCGCGTCGCATGATTCCGATTTGACACGAGGGGCTTTGAAAACGAAAACGGCCGGGCGTTGGCCCGGCCGTTTCCTTTGGGTGAGCACCCAGTCCGCCATCCTGTCACAGACTGCAGACCAGGCGCTCTTGCGCTTCCTTTGCCCCCAGAAGCGCAGTCCCTATTCCCGCTCGCCCGTGAAGTTGAGCAGAAGCTGGAAGATGTTGACGAAGTTCAGGTAGAGCGAGAGCGCACCGAAGACGGCGAGCTTCTGGTTCGATTCCTGATCGTAGTTTTCCGAATACTGTTCCTTGATGTTCTGCGTGTCATAGGCGGTGAGGCCGACGAAGACGACAATGCCGATCACCGAGATCGCAAATTGCAGGGCGCTCGAACCCAGGAAGATGTTGACGACAGCGGCGATGATGACGCCGAAGAGGCCCATCATCAGGAACGAGCCCATGCGCGAGAGGTCACGCTTCGTCGCATAGCCGTAGAGGCTGGTGGCGCCGAACATCGTCGCGGTGATGAAGAAGGTCCGCGCGATGCTCGCCCCGGTGAAGACCAGGAAGACGGAAGCGAGCGACAGGCCCATCACGGCGCAGAAGGCCCAGAAGGTGATCTGGGCGGTGCCGGCCGACATCGTCTGGATCTTGAACGAGAAGAAGAAGACGAAAGCGAGCGGGGCAAGCATCACCACCCACTTCAGCGGCGAGCCGAAGATCGGGACGTAAAGTGCCGGCGTCGAGCCGACGACAAAGGCCACCAGGCCCGTGATGACGAGGCCGAGAGCCATATAGTTGTAGACGCGCAGCATGTGCTGGCGCAGGCCCTCGTCGAAGAGGGCTTGGGAGCCGGCGACGGCGCCGTAGCGGGAATTGATCGGGTTCATGCTGATCTCCTCGGTTTGAATTAATAGAGCGAGCGGGCGAGCCGTTCGGCCGCCTGGTCGAGATTGAGACCGCTATCGTCGGCGATCAGCGCATAAGCGACCTCGCCGATCTGCCAATAGGCGGCTTCTGCTTTTTCCAGCGTGAGATGACTGACCGGCTTGACCTCGAAGGCGCCCGGACGGACGGCGAAAAGCGACAGTTGCTTTCCATCCGGTTGTTCGATCGCCATCTCGACGCTGGGGCCGAATTCGGACGGGAAGATCTGCACGTCGGCGACCTTCCAATCCCTGGGCAGTTCGGGCATCACGATCGCCGTGGCGGCGCGAATATCGTCGGGGCTATAGGTGGCCGGCGTCTGCGGAGGCATCGATTGGCGCAGCGCCGCGGTCTGGTAGGCGCGGACGGCATCCTCGACATAGGCGGGTGCCGGAACCGATGCCACCACCTCGGTCGCCGAGAAGGCGCCGAAGGAATTGTGCGCCACCCAGCCGGCGGCGATCAGAATGCCGACGGCGGCGACGCGCTGCAAGGAATGGAAGATGCGGCCATAGGAAAGGCCACGTTCCAGCCGGCGGGCGGCATCGCGAGTCTCGGGCCGGCCGAAGGCACTTTCGCCGGCAAGCGCCAGACGCAGTTCGCCCTTCATGCTGAGGTCGGCCATGACCTTGGCGGCAATCGCCGGATTCTCGGAAAGATAGGATTCCACCTGGATGCGACGGGCGACATCGAGCTCGCCATCCACATAGGCGTCGAGATCGGCATCGATGATCGGATCAACTGCCTTCATTGCCGTTCCCTCCGATTATTCGCAGATGTGAAACCCGCGGCGTCTTCTCCTCGAATTCGCGCAGTTGAGCGCGGGCGCGAGAGATGCGCGACATCAGCGTACCCACGGGAATGCCAAGCGCCTCGGCGGCCTCCTGGTAGGAAAGGTCTTCGATCGCGACGAGCTGCAGCGCCTCGCGCTGTTCCTCCGGCAGATCGAAGAAGGCGTCGCGCACCTGCTGAAGGCGCACGGTATGCTCCTGGCCGGCCGGCAGCGACTGCTCGGCTTCGACAGCCGCCTCGTCGTGGCGGCGCGTCAACGACCGGTTCTGACGAAGACGATCGATATGGGCATTGTGCAGGATGGAGAGCAGCCAGGTGCGCAGGTTGCCGCCGCTGCGGAAGCTTTTCCGCTTCTCGAAGGCGCGCACCAGCGCGTCATGCACCAGGTCCTCCGCCTCGTCCGAATTGCGCACCAGCGAGCGGGCGTAGCGCCGCAGCGCTGCAAGCTGTCCGATGACATCAAAGGGGCGATCTTTGCGTTCCATGATTGAGTATACGAAAATCCGGCGGATATTATTCCCAGCGGGCGTAAAAAAATCATGCCGGGCCCAAACCGTCGCCGGATCATCTCAAATATCCCCTCTCCAGCGGACGGGCGCCTTAATCCGCGATTGTTTATGACAATTACATGACAGATCATGGCGCCGCTGATTTGGAGGGGAACTGAAAGAATGAAGGAAAAGAAGCGGGTCTACGAAGCTCTCGTGGACGGCGCCATGGAAGGGCTGACCGATCAGGCGCTCTACGATTTCGTCAAGGCGCGTTGTCCGAAGGCCACCAGCAGGAAGATCGTTCGGGCCTCGCTTCTCGCCCTGACCGATTCTCACCTGAAGGACCGCAATATTCTCGACGTGATCTACGCGCTCGCGATCAAGCATCGGCTGGATGACGGCGTACTGGACGACGGCGAAGGCGAGGGACCTGACGAGCAGCCTCAATCCTCGCAGGCGGCAAACCAGAACATTCCCCAGCTTTCCTGATGCAGATCATCTGAAACGCGACGCCTGCTCTGCCGGAATTTCAGCTGCCGTCCGAAAGCTCTTCGAGGATCGGACAGTCCGGCCGGTCGTTGCCGTGGCAGGCATGCACGAGATGCTCGAGCGTGCGGCGCAGTTCCGTCAGTTCGCGGATCTTGCGGTCGATCTCGGCGAGTTTGGTCTCGGCGATATCCTTGACGTCGGCGCTCGCCCGGTCCTTGTCCTCGTAGAGCGCCAGCAACTGACGGCATTCCTCGACGGAAAAGCCGAGGCCGCGCGAGCGCTGCAGGAATCGCAGCTTGTGGATGTCGGTCGCGGCATAGTCGCGATAGCCGTTTCCGCCCCTTTCGGGGCGGATGAGGCCGATATCCTCGTAGTAGCGGATGGTCTTGGAAGGCAGGCCGGATCGTTCCGATGCTTCGCCGATATTCATCGTCATCTCCTATAGTTTTGCAAAGCGCAGTCTCAGCGCATTGGCAATGACCGAAACAGACGACAGGCTCATCGCCGCGGCGGCGATCATCGGCGAAAGCAGCAGCCCGAAGATCGGATAGAGCATGCCGGCCGCGACCGGTACGCCGAGCGCGTTGTAGCCGAAGGCGAAGCCGAGGTTCTGGCGGATGTTTCGCATCGTCGCCTCCGCCAGCCGCCGCGCCCTGACGATGCCGTTCAGATCGCCCTTTACCAATGTGATGCCGGCGCTTTCCATCGCGACGTCGGCGCCGGTACCCATGGCGATGCCGACATCGGCGGCGGCAAGCGCCGGCGCGTCGTTGACGCCGTCACCGGCCATGGCGATGATGGCGCCCTTGGTACGCAACTCGTCGATCAGCGCCTTCTTGCCTTCTGGAAGCACGTCGGCGCGCACCTCGTCGATGCCGAGGCTTTTTGCCACCGCACGCGCCGTCCGCTCGTTGTCGCCTGTCGCCATGATGATCTTCAACCCGCTGTCGTGCAGCGCCTTGATGGCGGCTGCTGTCGTCGGCTTGATTCGGTCGGCGACGGCGACAAGACCGGCAAGCGCACCGTCGAACACCACGAACATCACCGTCTTGCCGTCACCTCGCAGGGCTTCGGTCTTCTCGGCGAGTACCGCCGGATCAATGCCGAGATCGGTAAGCATCGCCGCATTGCCAAGCGCCACCGACGTGCCGTCGGCAAGGCCCTGAACGCCCTTGCCGGTCTTTGCCTCGAAGCCGCTGACCTCGACGAAGGTGACGCCACGCTCCTCGGCACCGGAAACGATCGCTTCGGCCAGCGGATGTTCGGAGCCGCGCTCCAGGCTTGCCGCCAGCGACAGCAGCCTGTTTTCGCTAACCCCGCCGAAGGCGACGATATCGGTAAGCTTCGGCTTGCCTTCAGTCAGCGTGCCGGTCTTGTCGACGATCAGCGTGTCGACCTTGGAAAAACGCTCCAGCGCTTCGGCGTCCTTGATCAGCACGCCTTCCTGCGCGCCGCGCCCGGTCGCGATCATGATCGACATCGGCGTTGCAAGGCCAAGTGCACAGGGGCAGGCGATGATGAGAACGGCAACGGCGGCAAGCAGCCCATTGGCCATGCTCGGCTCCGGGCCGATCGCGGCCCAGACAATGAAGGCAAGGATGGCGGCGGCAACCACCGCCGGCACGAAGACGGCCGAGACCCGGTCGACCGCACCCTGGATCGGAGCCCGCGAGCGTTGCGCCTTGGCGACCATGTCGACGATACGCGACAGCACCGTGTCTGCGCCGACCTTCTCGGCGGCCATGACGAGGCTGCCGTTCTTGTTGATCGTGCCGCCGGTCAGGCTATCGCCCTTTGATTTCTCTACGGGCAGCGGTTCGCCCGACATCATCGATTCATCGACGGTGGACAGGCCTTCGAGGACGGAGCCATCCACCGGCACCCGCTCGCCGGGGCGCACGCGGAGGCGATCACCAGGCTGGATATCGTCCACCGGCACGTCGTTTTCGCTGCCCTCGGCATCGATGCGCCGTGCCGTCTTCGGCGCAAGATCGAGCAAAGCGCGGATTGCCGAGCCGGTGCGTTCACGCGCTTTCAATTCCAGCACCTGACCGACAAAGACCAGCGCGACGATAACGGCTGCCGCCTCGAAATAGACCGGTACGGCATCGCCATGGCCTCGGAAGCTCATCGGGAAGATGCCGGGCGCGAGCGTGGCGACGACGCTGTAGACATAGGCGGTGCCGACGCCGAGCCCGATCAGTGTCCACATATTCGGGCTGCGGTTGACGAGGGACGCCTTTGCGCGGCGGAAGAAGGGCAGGGCCGCCCAGAGCACCACCGGCGTTGCCAGTAAGAGTTCGATGATGGTCGCCTGCGGCTCGCCGATCGTTTCCCGGAGCGGCAGGCCGAGCATCGGCCCCATGCCGAGCGCCAACAAAGGTATGGCAAGAATGGCGCTCACCCAAAGCCGCCTGATGAAATCGACGAGTTCCGGGTTCGGGCCTTCGTCCTCAGGCGGAATGCCCATCGGCTCCAGCGCCATGCCGCATTTCGGGCAATCGCCCGGCCGATCGCTGACGACTTCAGGATGCATCGGGCAGGTATAAAGCGTACCCTTGGGCCCCGGCTGTGCCGCTGGGCGGTTGCCGTTGCGATAGGCTTCTGGGTTGGCTTCGAACTTCGCATGGCAGGCGGCCGAGCAGAAATAGAACTTCTCGCCGTCGGCTTTAAGATAGTGTTTCGCCGTCGAGCGATCGACGGTCATGCCGCAGACGGGGTCCTTCGCGCTCAGGTAATCCTGCGGCGCAGCCGCAAACTTCGTCCGGCAGCCTTCGGAGCAGAAATGATAGGTGCCGCCGTCATAATCGAGCGAGGGCTTGTCGACCCGGGGGTCGACCGTCATACCGCAGACAGGATCGCGGATCACCGTCTCGGCATGCTTCTCCTGATCATGACCGGAGCAGCAATGATTATCCCCATTGGCGTGGCCGTGATGGTGGTCGTGTTTAGTATCCATGACTATCTCCTATGCCCCGGAGGGCCGTTGGATAGGCTTATCCACCTTCCAGTGACTGGAAGGTCAAGCGCTATTTTCATGGATTTGATTTTTGCGACGGCTGATCGTCAGATCGGCGTGATCAGCCCGACCGGCTGGCTCCCGAGCAGGGGGGCGATTGAAATGCTGCCCCCGGGTTCGATTGTCTTTCCGGTCACCAGATCGGCCTTCGGACCGTGAAGCGGGGAGGGGATGGCAACCGCCGTATCCTCCCAGAATTCCGGGCCGGCAAAAAGCACGCCCGGATCGAGCCAGCCGAACATCAGCCGCGGCGCGGCGATGATCGCGAAATCACTCTGATGCACCCGGGCAAAAGCAAGCACATGGTCGCGCCGGTTGCCCGTCACCTTCAGCGGCAGATAGTCGCCTCCAGCAAAGAGGTCTGCGTGCCGCTGGCGCAACTGCAGGCCGATCCCGACAAGGCGCTGCTTTAACGCCGCCGCCTGCAGCTTGGCTATCGGCCCGGCTTCATCAAGCCAGGCCGTCAGCCGCTGATGATCGACCGGCCGGCGGTTGTCGGGATCGACGAGGCTGAAATCGAAGCCCTCCGCACCCTGGTAGATATCGGGAATGCCGGGAGCCGTCAGCTTGAGCAGGGTCTGCGACAGACTGTTGAGGTAACCCGCCGCGATGAAGGGCTGCAGCACCCTTTCGAAATCCTCGAGGAAGACGTCATTGTCAGGCGAGACCAGTGCCGCGGCATAGGTGGCGACCGCTTCCTCGTAGGCGGCATCCTGTTCCGTCCAGCCGCTGCGCAGTTTCGCCTCGCGCACCGACTTGACCGCGTAATCGGTGAAGCGTTCGCGGAGTTCTTCTGTCTGTCCCCGGTCGAAATCCTCCGGCCAGATGCCGGCCAGAGCCTGATAGAGCATCCATTCGACATTCGGCTCCGGCGCTGCGCCATCCGGCAGATCCTTCAACCACGGCCGGTTCATGTCGCGCCACCGCTCGACCGCCTGGGCAAAAACATCGGCGCCTTCGCTCAGGGCATAAAGCCTTGCGCGCGCATCCTCGCCGCGTTTGGTGTCGTGGGTGGCGCTTGCCGAAAGCCCATGCGGCTGCAGCCGCGCCCGCTCGGCCATGCGGCGGTGGAATTCTTCCGGGCCGCCTGGCGCCTTGCCCGGTTCGCCGCCGACTTCGTTTGCGGCAAGCAGCCTGTTATAGCGGTAAAACAACGTATCTTCCGTCGCCTTCGCCATCACCGGCCCGCTCAATTGCTGGAAGCGGATACGGAAGTCATGGGCCGCGTCACCTTCGACCTTGCCTTCGAGAAGCTTCAGCACATGGTCGCATGCACGCCGATCGTCGAGCTGCGCCATGGCTTGCGAGGCGGTCGCCGCAAGCACCGCTGAATCCTGCCACGAAAGCGGTCCGCCGTCGCCATAGGTGCGGTAGACGGGAAAGGCGATCAGCAGTTCGCTGAGCGCGGTGGCGATCTCGCCTCTCTTCACCTCGGGAAAGATGCCTGCTGCGATCGACACCAGCCTGTCGGTCTCGCCGGCGAAATTGCGTTCGACCATCAGTCGCTTGGCAATTCGCCGACCCTCCTCGAGATTGGCCGTCTCACCGGCGACGCCGCGGTAGGCATCGTCCAATATGCGCAGTCCGGCGCCATCGATGAACAACTCGCTCAGCGCGGCGATGAATTCATAGCCCGTGGTGCCGGCGACCGGCCAGCTCTCCGGCAGGACCTCGCCGGTTCCCAGGATCTTTTCCACGACAATATAGGTGTCCGGTCCGGCAGCCTCCCGCAGCCTGTCGAGATAGGCAGTGGGTTCGGCGAGCCCGTCGACATGATCGATGCGCAGGCCCTGCACCTTGCCATGGCGCACCAGCTCGATCATCAGCCGGTGCATGTCCTCGAACACGGGGGGATCTTCGACGCGGATGCCGACCAGTCCGGTCACCTCGAAAAAGCGGCGATAGCTCAGATGTCGTGCCGCCTCCTTCCAGTGGGTCAGCCGCCAATGCTGTGCCTCATGCAGGCTTCTCACGAAATCGCGATCGGAGGAGACCTCTTCGAGTTTTTGCCGGAGCACGGCCCGATCGCCGCCTTCGAAGAGAATGTCACGCATCGCGCGGTTGAAGTCCTCGCCGGAGGTGGCTGCCGCAGCTTCCGCCATTCTGGTGGCAACCGGATCGTCGAGCTGGCTCGCAATAATTCCGTAACTCCCGGGGTGCAGCGGCAATAGGGTCTCGAAGTAACCGAACGCAAAGTTACCGTGCATTTCGTCGATCGTGATGCGCAGTTCGCCGTCAGCCAGTGCTCCCTCGAAATCCCGACCGAGCTGCGGCAGGGTCAGCGGCTCGCTCCAGTCGATGTCGAAGTGGTTGAAATAGGCGCTTTGCCGTCCGAATGTCAGCACGTCGCGCCACCAGCCGTTTTCCGGCGAGGCTGCCATGTGGTTCGGGACGATGTCGAGTATCAGTCCCATGCCTGCGGAGGCGAGGGTTTCCGTCAGCCGGTCGAATCCTGCCCGGCCGCCGAGCGCTGGGTCGATATCGTTGGCATTTGTCACGTCATAGCCGTGAGTCGAACCGCTGACGGCGGTGAAGATCGGCGAAGCGTAGAGGTGGCTGATGCCCAGTGTCTTGAGGTAGGGGATGAGGTCGCAGACGCGATCGAAGGTCATGCCGTTGCGGAATTGTATCCGGTAGGTCGCGGTCGGAAGTGTCATGAGGCCGTCTGACGTTGGAGGGAGATTGTCCCCAACGGTTGCAGCGCTGCTTTTGTTCCCTTATCGGACCCCCGTCTTTTGGACGCGCAAAGGACGCTGCCACACTTCTAATCCTCGCATCTTGCTTGATGCGCTAGTCGATGAAAACGCCGACGCTTGCGGCGCGTCCGGCCGAGTCGATGACGGTCAGTTTGGAGTAGCCGCCGCCATCGGGCAGCCATTGCTGGATGCGCCGGCGGGAGAGATCGGGCAGCGGCTTGCCGTTGGCAAGCCAGCGGAACGGGGCGCGGCCGCCCTGAAGCTTCAGCATCAGCGGCGACAAATTGCCTTGCCCAGCGCCGAGATCGACATGCGCGCCCTCGGGCGGATAGATGATCTGCGGCGCGGCCTCGCGGCCGGAGGCGAGCAGGCCGCTGGCATTGAGGGCGAAACGCCGCTGACTGATCGGCAGCTCGGACTGGGCGATGCGCACGGCTCCCGCGGGCGGGCGGGGCAGTGGCGTCGTCGCGATGCCGGATTTGGCGAAACCTTCGAACAGGATGGGTGCTGCGGTACCATAGCCGGTCAATCCCGGCACGGCGCTGTTGTCGGGCCGTCCGACCCAGACGCCGAGCACATAACGCCCGTCATAGCCGACCGACCAGGCGTCGCGATAGCCGTAGCTCGTGCCGGTTTTATAGGCGATGCCGCGCTGCGGCGCACCGGCAGGCGGAATGACGCCGGACAAAATATCGGCGACGTTCCAGACCGCGACTGGTTCGAGCAGCGGTTCAACGTCGAGCTTGGCGGGTTCGCCGGTGACGCCATCGCCGAGCCTAACCGGCTGACCGCGATTGGCGAGCGCCGTATAGAGCTGCACCAGATCCTTCAGGGTTATGCCGACGCCGCCAAGACCGATCGCAAGCCCCGGCGTCTCGTTCGGCGGCAGCACTGGATGGACCTCGGCGCGGCGGAAGCGCACCATCAGCCGCGAAGGGCCGACGGCATCGAGCAGCTTGACGGCCGGCACGTTCAGCGAAAGCTGCAGCGCCTCGCGCACGGTGACGTCGCCCTGGTAGCTCATGTCGAAATTGCGCGGCCGATAGCCGAAGAAATTGGCGGGCCGGTCTTCGATCATCGTCTCCTGGGACACCAGCCCCTGCTCGAAAGCGAGCCCGTAGATGAAGGGCTTCAGGGTCGAGCCCGGCGAGCGGTTGACGCGCGTCATGTCGATCCAGCCGGAGCGGCTGGCATCGAAATAATCGGCCGAGCCGACCTCGCCGACGATCGCGCCGGTTTGCGCATCCGCCATCACCATGGCAAGGGAAAGCTTCGGCCCGAGCTTCATAGCTGCTGCCCTCGCAACCGCCTCCAGCCCCTGCTGCACCTGTTTCTTCAGCGTCGTCTGATGCTTGAGAACCGTCGGCTCGTTGCGAAGTGCGGCTTCGGCCACATGGGCGGCAAGTGCAGGCAATTGCATGCGCCGCGGTGGGACCGCGACACCTTGAGCCCGCTCTGCTTCGCCGTCGCCAATGGCTTCGGCGACCGCCACGCGGTCGAGCACACGCTTGCGTGCGGCCTCGGCTGCCTTGAGATTGCGGTCCGGCCGGCGCCGTTCAGGCAATTGCGGCAGGGCGACGAGCAGCGCCGCCTCGGCGACCGTCAGGCGCCGCGGTTCCTTGCCGAAATAGGCAAGGCTTGCGGCGCGCACGCCTTCCAGATTGCCGCCATAGGGCGCGTGCGTCAGATAAAGGTCGAGGATCTCTTTCTTCGACAGTCGCCGCTCGATCTGCACGGCGCGCATCAATTGCAGGAGCTTTGCCGAAAGCGAGCGTCCTTCGCGCGGCTCGATCAACCGCGCTACCTGCATCGATAGCGTCGAGGCGCCGGAAACGATGCGGCCATTGCTGACCAATTGCACGGCAGCGCGCCCGAGCGCCCAGGGGTCGACACCGCCGTGGTCATAGAAACGCTGGTCCTCATAGGCGATCAGCATGCGCAGGAATTGCGAATCGACCTCGGGGACCGTCGTTTTCAGCCGCCAGCGGCCTTCCGGCGTCGCGAAGGCACGCAGCAATTGCCCGTCGGCATCCAGCACTTCGGCGGACACGGCATTCGCCCTGTCCAGAGGCGGCGGAAAGGCTTTGTCGGCGGCATCGAGCGCAAAAAGAGCCGCGCCGGCAAGAATGATGCCGGCAGCCGACCCGATTGCAAACTTGTGCCGCCGCCTCATTGTTGCGCCGTCACGACCTCCATTTTGCCTGTTGCTGTGCGGGCCGAAAGCTCCGGCCGGTACATATCCTCGACGCTTGCGGCCGGATGGTCGTAGGTGCCGGGGGTGACTGCGCGCACGACATAGGCGACGTTGAATTCGCGGTTGTCGCCGGCTGCACGGTTGAAGGCAGCGACGAAGCGGTCGTAACGGAATTCGGTATGGGCAGCGGAGATCTCGCCGATCCAGTCGAAATTCGTCATCTGGGCGCTGTCGACGAGGTTGGGATTATCGATCTCGAAGCCGGCGGGCAGAAGGTCGGTAATGACGATGCGCGACGGCCAGTCATTGCTTTCGCGTACATGGATGACGACGACGTAGCGTTCGTTCTGCTTCGCCTCGCTGACATTCGCCTCTTCGCCGTCGAGCGTGTAGTAGGTCCGCTCGATGATGAAGCCGTCGCCGCCGGCCGGCAGAGGCACGGTCGGGGCGGCAACGGTGGTGACCACAGCTGAAACCGTGTCGTTCGTCTGGTTGGTCAGCGTCAGCGGATAGTCAGCCAGGGCATCGCCGGTCATGCGTGCCATATAGGCACCGGTGTGTGCGGCGCCGTTGACATCGACCTTGAGGCCATCGTCACCGCCCTGGATGGCGCGCGCGGCAAGCAGCATCCAGGTTTGCTCCTGCGTGCTCTTGTATTTGCTGCGCTGCCATTCCTTGCCGACCGCCTTGGCAAGTTCCGGGATGACGGGCGGCACCGGCCGGCTTTCGGCGGCAAGCGCCAGGATCGCCGCGCCGTCGCGCAGGATCGTGCCGTAGTCGGTGCGCGACAGGTTCACGCGCGACACCATCGACTGCTCCGACATCTGCAGCGCGTCGAGGAAAATGGTCTTCGAACGCTGCGCGTCGCCGTAGAGCGCCAATGCGGCGGCGATATGCGCCTTGGCGAGCGGCGTCGGGAAGTCGTTGATCATCGTATCGGCATAGTAGCGCAGATCGCTGATTGCGGCCTTCTTGTTGCGGGCAAGGACATAGATTGCATAGGCGATCTGGTCGCCCTGGCCCTTGATGTCGGTGGTGTAGGACAGCGTGTTCTGCAGGTTTTCTAGCGCCTGCGAGAAAGCCCTTTCCGGCACGTCATATTTCATTTCGCGGGCCCGCGTCAGGAAATCGGTGACGTAGGAATCGAGCCAGACATCGCCCGAATCCGGTCCCCAGAGGCCGAAGCTGCCGGCCGAGGCCTGATAGGAGAGCACGCGGTAGATCGCATCCTGCACGCGTTTTTTCACATCGTCGTCGTTTTCGATGCCCGCCTGCTTCGCCACTTCGGCAAGATAGAGCAGCGGCAGCGCCCGGCTGGTGGTCTGCTCAGCGCAGCCGAGGGGATAGCGGTCGAGCGTCATCAGCAGGGCCGGGATATCGAAGGCGGCCGAACGGGTGACGTTGACGCTGATCGAGGCGCCGGGCAGCACGCTGTCGGCGAGCAGGTTCTTGTCGACGGTGAGCTTTGCCCCCGGCTTCAGCGCCAGCACCCTGCGTTCGGTGACCGGCAAGGAAGCCGGGCGCACCGGCACGTCGACCCTCTGGTCGAGCGAAAGGCCGGAAGCGTCGGAGAGGTTGATCGAGACGCTGCCGGCGCCCGGCTGTTTGCCGATGAGCGAAAGCGTCAGCTCGGATTTCGCGCCGGCCTCGAGGCGGATCGTCTGCGAGGCAGATGCCTGCTCTATGCCGACCGCGTCATTGCCGGTCAGCTGCAGCTTGTAATCGCCGGCCGGTGCATCGGTGTTGGCGATGTCGAGGCGCAGATTGGCCTTGTCGCCGGGGGAGAGGAACTTCGGCAGGCTTGCGGTCACCACGACAGGATCGCGGATGATGACATCCTTGACGCCGTGGCCGACGCCTGATTTCGACCAGGCGACCGCCATGACGCGCGCCGTGCCGTTGAACTGCGGGATGTCGAAGGAGACATTGGCCCTGCCTTCGGCGTCGAGCTTCACCGGCCCGGAGAAGAATGCGACGAGCTTCTGCGTCGGCGGGCTTGCCTGCAGCGCGATGGCACCGCCATCACCGCCGGTCCGAAGCTTGCCGGTCGCACCCAGCGAGCCATCGATCAGGCGGCCATAGAGGTCGCGGATTTCAAGGCCGAGCTGGCGCTGGCCGAAATACCAGTCCTCCGGGTTCGGCGGTTCGTAGCGCGTCAGGTTGAGAATGCCGACATCGACGGCGGCAACCGTTACATAGGCATCCTCGTTAGCGCCGGCGCCCGCAACCCGCAGGCCAATGTTCAGTGGCCCGCGCGGCAACATTTTTTCGGGCGTGTCGAGCGTTACCTGCAGCGCGCGCTGTTCGGGATCAACTTTCAGCCATTTGATGCCGATCGAGCGCATCGGCATGTGGCTGTCCTGGGCGTCGCCGGGACGGAAGAGCGTGGCGGTCACATAGGCGCCCGCGCCCCAATCAGCCGTGACGGGGATATCGACCTCGCCGCCGGTCTCGCCGATCGTGGCGTTCTGCACGGCGACCAGCTTTTCGGTTCCTGATGTCACCATCAGCTCGCCGCCATGGCGTGAGGTGATTTTCAGCTTGGCGGTTTCGCCGATCTTGTAACTGTCCTTGTCGAGGGCGATTTCCAGCCCGTCGGGCGTTTCGGTCGAGGTCGAGCTCACGAACCAGCCTGCGTCGAATTCGACGCTGGAGGTCGGACCGTCCGCATCGGGGCTTTCCACTTCGAGGCGGTAGCGGCCCCAGCCCACCGGCACGGAGATCTTGCCGCCGTCCATCGTCGCATCGACGCTGCCGTTGGAGACCTGCTCGGCGGTATAGACCGGCTCGTATTTCCATGCCGTTCCCTCGCGATACCATTGGTACTCACGGTTGAGGCTGTAGAATTTCCAGCGCAGGCCCTTCGCCTCCTGCTTCTGCCCGTCGGCATTGACGCCGATCACTGTGAAATTGGCGATCGAGTTCTCCGGCAGGTCGTCGGAAAATTCCGGCTTGATGCCGATCGACGCGCGCTCGTTCTTCACCGGAATGGTCAAGGAGCGCTCGATGGCGCGGCCGCCCGCCTCCTGCATGCGCATGTAGACCGTGGCGTTGAGCAGTTGCGTCGTTGCCGGCAGTTCACTGATGGTGAGATCGGTCGAGGCTTCGCCATTCTCGTCGAGTTCCGGCAGGCCGTCGATCGGCTGACGCGAATCCTCGCTCGCCTCTTCGTCGGCAAGCCCGAAGAAGAAGCCTTTATAGGCCGCACTCTCGCGCGTCGGCTTGACGACGACGTCGCCTTCGAGCGTCAGGCCGGCGGCCGGGGCGCCGTAGAGATATCTGCCCGATACCGTGATCGTCGCCGGTGTGTCCGGACCGACTTCCTTGGCCTCGGTCTTAATCTCCATCTCGGTGCGATCGGGCACGAAATCGTCGACGAGGAAACTCTTGGTGGCAATCGCGCTGGCCTTGGGATCGGTATAGATGTTCATCGTCCAGGTGCCGCGCATGGCGTTTTCCTGGGTCGGGAAATCGACGGTATAGCCGCCGAGATTGCTGGTCTGGCTGACGATCCGCCGGTCCTCGACACCGTCGGGACGGCTGAAGATAAAGGTGAGCGGCAGGTTCTCGATGGCGTTGCCATCGGTGTCGCGGGCGAGCGCCTGCGCATGCACCGTCTCGCCGGCGCGGTAGATGCCGCGTTCGGTAAACGTCAGCACGTCGATCATGCCGGGTGCCGCCCGACCCGTCACGCCGCGGTCGGAAAGGTCGAAGCCGGCCCGCGTCATGTCGAGGAAGACGTAGTCCGAGGTCCCGTTCCTGGCGGCAATGACGGCGGGCGTCAGCGCCGCCGTGCCGCGGATCAGGCCGGCGGTGAAGGTGGCGCGGCCGTTTTCGTCGGTTGTCGCGGTGCCGAGCACCTCATTGTTCTTGGCAAGCAGCTGCAGCTCGACGCCTGATATCGGCTTGGCAGAGGCGAGCGAGCGGGTAAAGACGTTGAGCCCGTCCGTGCCGGCATAGGTGGTGACGCCGATATCGGAGACCAGGAACCATTGCGTCGCTTGTGAATCCCATTCCTGCGCGGGGCCGTTCGCCGCCGTTGCAGTCATCACGTAGATGCCGGGCTTGCGCTCGGGCAGCGCCTCGTCGATCGGAAAACTGGTGACGATGTCCTTGTTGAGCTCCTTGGCGATGTCGATCGAGCCCTGCCAGACGAGTTCGCCGCTCTGATCCTGGATGTTCTGGGCGCTGTAGCCGTCGAGCTGAGACAGGAATTGCGAATTGGTCAGCAGCGGTGCGATGGCGCGATCGCCGATGCGGTAGAGTTTGAGGTTGGCCGAGGTCATGTTGACCGAAACGATCGGGATGCCGCGGCGCGCCGTCGAGGGCAGTACGAAGCTGTCGCCGGTGAAACGCACCATCTGGCTGCGGTCCTTGACGTAGACGTCGATGCTGACAGGTGCTTCCAGCACCTCGTCGACGGCCGACGGCAAGCCGGTACGGAAGCCGATCTTGTAGGTCTGGCCATGCGTCAGCCCCTCGAGGCAGATCTGCTTGTCCTTGGTTTCCAGCGCCTTCGGCGCTTCGCCGTTCAGCGTCACGAAGGGCGTGTAGTCGGTGGTCTTGACCAGCGCTTCGGAGAAGGTGACGCAGGCACGCGGCGTGGCGCTGTCGGCATCGACCGTGTGTTCGGTGACGCGGAAGCCCTGCGTCGATTTCAGCTGCAGGTAGGCCGCCTGCACATCCTTGGCACCGACAAGCGCCAGGCTCGCCTTGTAGGCGTCGAGCGCCGGGCGGTAGTTGGCGTTTCGCTCCAGCGCAGTGGCGAGCACGGCGAGCGCCTCGGCACGCTTGGCGGTGGTGCGTGTCAGCTCGTAACCGTTCAGCGCGTCGACCACGGCCTGTCCGGTCGTGCTGCTCTCGGCGCTGCCGAGCGAGGCTGCGGCGCGGGCGGTTTCGAGCCAGAGATCGGCGTCGTCGGGCGTGATCGACAGCGCACCATGGAAGGACTTCAGCGCGTCGGCCAGGTTGTTGGCGGTGAGGTCGAGGCGGGCATTGGCCGTCAGGCTATCGACGCCCTGGCCCTGCTGGTCGTCGGCGAGGGTGAGATTGTCCTTGAAGTCGTGGGCCTGCTGGATGAGATCGTTGCTCAGGAAGGTCAGGCGCGGCGCAGCACCTATATCCTGCTCCTGCTGGCCGGCCGTTTCGACGATCTTGCCGGCGATGGCGCCGGGGAAGGCGTTCATCGTCTTGAAATCGGATTTGAGGAAGCACCATTTCACCTTGGGATTGTAGGTGAAGGCCTTGCAGCTCTTGTCGCCGATGCAGGATGTCTTGCACTGATCGAGCGAGACGTTCTGTTCGGTGCGAAGATCGAAGCCGAAGAAATCGGCGTCCTTGATCGTCTGGATGTCGCGCCTCGTATCCGCAGCGGCTGCGGGAAAACTGACGGCGATCATGGAAAATGCGATTGTCGCGAAAGCAAAGAACGAGCGCACGGACATAGGTTCCCCCCGGAATGCTGGCTCTGACCGGCGGGCACTGTCCTCACTCCTCGCGAGATTGTCAATTCAAAGTCGAGCGCTGTTTCATCTTCACACAGGCGCTTTCGTCCGGCTGTCACATCGACGTGAGTGACCGCCTTGTGATTTGCGACTTTTGCAAGGATGAGCAAGGATTTGGGCGATCACAGGAGGTAACGCGATGTCCATGCCGTTCCACCGCAGGAGCCTTGCCGCGCTCTTTGCCGCCGTAGTTTTCTCGCTCGGTGCGAGTGGCGCAGGCGCGGCCGAGGAGGCCGTCGTCATCCCGCCACCAGCCGTCGACGAGACGGCCGGCCCGGGCACTGAGACTGCCATTTTCGCCGGCGGCTGTTTCTGGGGCGTCCAGGGCGTCTTCCAGCACGTGAAGGGTGTCGAGAGCGCCGTCTCCGGTTATGCAGGCGGCGACGCCAAAATGGCGCAGTACGAAGCCGTCAGCACCGGCTCGACGGGCCATGCCGAAGCCGTCCAGGTGAAGTTCGATCCGAAACAGGTCACCTACGGCAAGTTGCTGCAGATCTTCTTCTCTGTGGCCCACAACCCGACGCAGCTGAATTTTCAAGGTCCCGACCGGGGAACGCAGTACCGGTCGGCGCTGTTCGTTGCCGATGCCAAGCAGCGCAAGCTCGCCGAGAGCTATATCAGCCAGCTCGACAAGGCGCAGGTCTTCCCGCAGCCGATCGTCACTAAAGTGTCTGAAGCCACGGGCTTCTATCCGGCCGAAGCCTATCACCAGGATTTCCTGACGCTCAATCCGACCTATCCCTATATCGTCTACAACGACCTGCCGAAAATCGAGAACCTGAAGTCGCTGTTTCCCGCCGACTACCGCGACAAACCGGTGCTGGTGATGAAGGTCAAGGGCTGATCGATCGCTGTCGGTCCCGGGATCATCGGCTTTGAACGCAGGGATTCAATGCGGTCGTCGCAACAGATGCGCCATGGACTTCGAATTTCGCCAGTCTATTTCATAACGCCCTTCCGGTGTTTTCTCGTCGCCTTCCCGCTGCTTGGGACCCTCATCGGCAGCTCGCCCAAGAGAAATCCGGTATGTCGAGATGGGGGTATCCCCTTTGAGAAGGACCATGCGACGTTCGGCTTTATAAACGCGAATGAGGTCGGCCTGTAGCTCCAAAGGTACATCCGGAGGGGGCGAGCCTGAGCCGACCCTGGCCATTAATTTCGTATAGGCGAACAAGCTGATGATGACGACGGCCAAAACGATAAATGGTTTTCTCAATATGATTTCTCGTCCTCAGGTAACGGAAGGGTTATACCGTCTTATCGCGCCCTCAGCCGTGAGATCTATCCTCGATATTGAGCACGATCCGGCGTCGTCTTTTTCTCCGCTCTCCATATTATTAAGAATTTGTCAACGTTAACAATATCTTAAATGCAGCAAATCGCGTTCCACTGCGGAACATATCCTCGAGTTGCCCGTTACCGCCATGTGTTTCGCCTGTGGACAGGCTGGCGGAGCGGATCCCTCTAGAGAAGTACAGGCGTAACCAAGGGGACGTATCATGGCCACCAATGTCGTGCGGCGCTGGCAACGAGATGATCTCATGAAACAGAGAGTATTGATCGTCGAAGATGAATTCCTGATCGCCCTGGATCTCGAGGCGACGGTGGAAGGCATGGGCATGCAGGTCGCGGGCCTTGCGAATGATCGCGAACAGGCGTTGCGGCTGGCGCCGCTTGCCGATATCGCTTTCGTCGACGTCAATCTTGCCGACGGCCCGACAGGGCCCGAGATCGGCCGACAGCTGGCGCAAGAGCATGGCATTGCCGTCGTCTTCATGACAGGCAATCCCGAAGTGGTGGCTGACGGCGTCAAGGGCGCGGTCGGCGTGGTCCAGAAGCCGGTCATGCCTTCGGTTGTCGAACAGCTGGTTAAATATCTTGCCGCGCGCCGTGTCGGCATGTTTGCGGTCGTACCATCACAAATGACGGTCTTCGCCTGATCGGACGGGCCTGACGTAAAGGCCTCATCAGCCGGATATGGCTGCGAGCTGCGGCGGATGGTCGGCCTCTTCCGCTTCCGGCCTGCCATAGGCCTTGAGAAAGGTATGGACGGCGTTGCGCGCCGACTTTTCCAGCTCTTCATCGGTGGGTGTGCCTCCGAGAAGGATCATCATCTGCAGATCGGCATTGCCGAGTGCCACGAACTGCCTGGCGGCGACGTCGAAGTCGTCGATGGTGAGCGCGCCCTTATGGGCAAGCCGTCCGAAAAGTGCGGACAATGCGGTGGTCAGCTTGCCCGGCCCCTGCTGGCGCCAGCTTTCGAAGAGGTGTGGGTATCGCTCGCCTTCGGTCTGCACCAGCTTGCGCAGGAATTTTCCGTCGTGGTTGCAGATGCAATTCTTGTTGAGGCGCACGGCAAACGCCGTCAGCTCGTCCTCCAGATTGTCGGCACGATCGGGGAAGGTCGACAGCACGGAGAAGAGCATGGCGTTGGCGCGATTCATGACGTCTTCGATGACAGCGACGAATAGCGTTTCCTTCTCGCGATAGTGATTGTAGATCGTCTGGCGGGATACGCAGGCCACGGCGGCGATCTCGTCGATGCTGGCGCCGGCAAAGCCCTGGCGGCAGAATACGTCGGCCGCGGCATCGAGGATCGACATGCGCTTTGCGCATTGTCCGCGCTGCGTATGCCCGGTTATCCGGGCTCCCGATGACATGCGATCTTTCATGAGGTCGAAGATAAGACGTCTTGACGTTTTAGACAATGGCGTCTAGTTTTACAGCTGTGTCCAAATTTGTTGACACTCCTGGTTCCGCCGCTGAGATATGAGCTCCCAACTTCGTCTTCGCGCGAACGATCATCATTGAACCCGCGCATCGGCGCGAAAATCGGAACCGATTTTCGGAAAGCACCGATGCGTCGAATTAAACTGTTGGAGCGTCCTTTGTGCGTCCGAGAGGACGCAACGGCTCCAAGAGCATGCCGCGGAGCGACGATCCGGTATTTCCGCCGCGCTTTTATGAAAGATCACCATTATGACGGCTCCCTTCTTTCGCATTGCCCTCATTCTCGGCCTTCTGTCGGCCATCGGGCCCTTTGCCATCGACATGTATCTGCCTGCGCTGCCGTCCATTGGTCAGGATCTGCATGCCGATAACAACGTCACCCAGCTCACCCTTCTCGCCTTCTTCATCTCATTTGCGCTCGCCCAGTTGGTCTATGGTCCGCTGTCGGATATGTGGGGCCGCAAGCTGCCGCTCTATCTGGGCATCGGCCTTTTTTCCGTCGCCTCGATCGGCTGCGCCCTGGCGACCGATATCGAAACGCTGATTGCCTTCCGTTTCGTTCAGGGTATCGGCGGTGCCGCCGGCATGGTCATTCCGCGCGCCATCGTCCGCGACATGCATACCGGCGTGCAGGCCGCCCGCCTGATGTCGCTCTTGATGCTGGTCTTTTCGATCTCGCCGATCCTGGCGCCGCTGACGGGCAGCGCCGTCATCGAATTCTACGGCTGGCGCGGTGTCTTCTGGGCCGTGACCATCGCCGCCTTCATCGGCCTCGTCCTGCTCGCCACCCAGCTTGACGAAACCCGTTCGGCGACCGAACGCAGCGGCAGCGGTCTGAAGAGCGCCATGGCGGCCTATCGCCTGCTGCTTGCCGACCGCAACTTCCTGACGCTGACGTTCATCGGCGGCCTCGGCATTTCCAGCTTCCTCGTCTATCTCGCCAACTCGCCCTTCGTGCTGATCCAGCATTACGGGCTGACGCCGACGCAATACAGTTTCGCCTTCTCGATCAATGCCGTGTCCTTCTTCGCGGTATCGCAGGCGACGGGTTGGCTTGGCGCGCGTTTCGGCCTCGTGCGCGTCATGCGGATTGCGGTCAGCGCTTTTGCCCTTGCCATGGTCGTCATGGCGGTGGTGATGGCCGCCGGCTTCAACCAGCTGCCTGTCCTGGCGACTTTCCTGTTCATCGGCTACGGCTTCCTCGGCCTCGTCATCCCGACGAGCGCGGTGCTCGCGCTCGAGGATCACGGCGAGATTGCCGGCACCGCCTCGTCGCTGATGGGCACGCTGCATTTCGTGATCGCCGCCGTCGCCATGGTCATATCGAGCGTCTTCTTCGACGGCACGGCCGTTCCGATGGCCGCCGGCATCGCACTTTGCGCCTTCTTGGCCTTCGTGCTGACCCAGGCAACGATCGGCCGCCGCGCCGCCGTCGCCGCCGCTGAATGATTAAAGACCGTACCCGGCTTCGGGTACGGTCACATCATCAGGGTTGCGGCTGCGAGAAAATGCCGCGCCCGATTGAATATCGGCTGGCCGCGCTATCTACCCGATCCCAAGCATGGTCATACCGGAGAATACTTATGGTCGACGAGAAGCGGCTGATCTCGAAAATCACCTGGAAGCTGATGCCGTTTCTCGGCATTCTTTATCTCATCGCCTATATCGATCGGCAGAACGTCAGTTTCGCCAAGCTGCAGATGGTCGATGCCCTTGGAATGAGCGAATATGCCTATGGTCTCGGCGCATCGCTCTTCTTCATCGGCTATTTTCTCTTCGAGGTGCCGAGCAATCTCTTCCTCGACAGGCTCGGCGCCCGTGTCTGGTTCGCCCGCATCCTGGTCTCCTGGGGCATCGTCACCATCGCGCTCGCCTTCACGCAGAACGCGACGATGTTCTATATCCTGCGCTTTCTGCTCGGTGTCTGCGAAGCCGGCTTCTTTCCCGGCGTGCTCTATCTGCTGACGCTGTGGTTTCCGTCGACCTATCGCGGCAGGATGGTCGGGCTGTTCATGATCTTCAGCGCCATCGCTAATGCCGTCGGTGCGCCGCTCGGCGGTGTGCTGCTCGATCTCGACGGTCTCTACGGCTTTGCCGGCTGGGAGTGGGTCTTCCTGGCGACGGGCGTTCCGGCTGTGATCGCCGGCATCGTCACCTTCTTCTATCTCCCCGGCCGGCCTGAAAATGCAAGCTTCCTGAGCGGCGAGGAGAAGCAGTGGCTGGAACGGAGGCTCACTACCGAAAATGCCGGCATGGGCGAGCATGCCGGAAACGGCTTCAAGGCGCTCATCGACCCGCGTGTCCTGCTGATGGCGCTTTGCTATATCGCCTTTCCGCTTTCGGCCTATGGCCTCAGCTATTGGCTGCCGACCATCGTAAAGGCCTTCGGCGTCAGCAACACCGTGAACGGTTTCCTCAACATCATTCCCTGGGTGCTGGTCGCGATCGCGCTCTATGTCGTTCCCGCCATGGCCGACAAGGCGCAATCGAAGACGCCCTATATCGTCATTCCGGCTTTCATCGGCGCCGCCTGCCTGCTGCTCTCGGCGCTGATCCCGAACCACACTTTGCAATTCGCCTTCCTCTGCGTCGCCGCTGCTGGGATCTTCGCGCCCCAGCCGGTGTTCTGGAGCCTGCCCTCCCGTTTCCTCAAGGGCGCGGGGGCTGCGGCGGGCCTTGCCGCCATCAATTCGGTCGGAAATCTCGGCGGCTTCGTCGCCCAGAACGTCGTGCCCTGGATCAAGGAAGCGAGCGGCAGCACGATCGCGCCGATGTTCTTCCTGGCCGCCTGCTTGGCGGCCGGAGCAATGTTGGTCTTCGTCGTCACGCGTCAGCTGTCGCACAGGGAGCATTCGGCGGCTCCGAGCCGGGTCTGATGCAGACCCCTGAAACTATCTACGCGGCGGGCTTCAGGCCGTCAGCGTGAAGGCGTCGCTTTCGCCGGGAACGAGTTCCAGCGGCCAGATCCTGTTGCGGGCGCCCTGCGGATAATGATCGGCATAGGCCGGCATGGTGGCAAGCAGGGTTTCGCCGAGCTGCGCGCCGAGATCGCGCAGCGACATGCGGAAGGAGGTCAGCGTCGGCTGCAGGAAATGCGTGCGCGGCTCCTCGCGAAAACCGACAACGGCGAGGTCGCGGCCCGGCACGATGCCGGCCTCGGCAAGCCGGCGGTAAAGCCCGATCGCCATCAGTTCGTGGATCAGAATGATTGCGGTCGGCCGCTCTTCGATCATCAGCAATTCGTGGCCGGCCTGATAACCGCCCTGTTCACTCGACTTGACCCGGATGACGAGGGCCGGGTCGAAGGCAATACCGTGCCGTTGCAGCGCCTGGCGGTAGGCGTCGAGGAAGATGTAGCCGAGATTGATGTCGGAGGAGGGGGCGGCCACCGCGATCCGTCGGTGGCCTTTGGCAACCAGTCGGTCGACGCCACGCGCCGCCACGCCTTCGAAATCAAGATCCATCCAGGTGTAGCTGCCGCCCGACGCGCTGCGGCCGAGCGCCACGAAGGGGATGCGGGCTTTTTCCAGAAGCTCGATGCGCCTATCGGTGCGTCGTGTCGCCGAGATGATCAGCGCGTCGACAAGCCGGCGCGCCACCATGCGCTTCAGATATTCATGCGGGTCCTCGTCATCGGGGCAGGGCAGCATGACGAGATCGAGCTTGTGGCGGGAAAAGACGCTCTGCAGCCCGTCGGTGACGCCAAGAAAGAAGTCGTCGCTGTTTTCGACCGTCTCGCGGCTCACTTCGAGCATCAGCCCGATGACGTTGGTCATGCCCTGGCGAAGGCTGCGGCCCGATTGATTGGCGACGTAACCGAGCTCTTCGGCGGCGGCGAGCACTCGCCGGCGCGTTTCGTCGTTGACGTCGGGCTTGCCGTTCAAAGCACGGGACACCGTTCCGATCGAAATGTCGAGATGTTCGGCGAGCTGGCGGATTCCCTTCATCTGCGTCGATCTTCCTCCCAGTTCGCGCGTCAACTCTTCTTGCCACAGGATGGAGCCTGCGAAAAGCGGTGGGGAGGGTCAGGGTCTGAAGCTCTGGCGGATGACAAGCTCCGGAATGACGCGTTCGTAACCTGGAGGTAAGCCCGGATTTTCAAGCCGCCGCTCCATCAGTTCGACGGCGCGCTGCGCCATGGTCAACGGATCCTGGCGGAAGGTGGTCAGCCGATAGCTCAGCCAGGAGGATTCCGGCACGTCGTCGAAGCCGATGACGGCGACATCCTCCGGGATGCGCAGCCGCGCTTCCAGGCGCACGACATCCATCAGTCCGAAGGCGATCTGGTCGTTGGCGCAGAAAATGGCGTCCGGCTTTATTGTCTGCGAAAAGAGCGCGCGTGCGGCAGTGACGCCGCCGTCATAGTCGGAATCGCCGCCGCGTCCGACGACGACGGATACACCGAGCGACTCGGCTGTCGACAGGAAGGCGCTTTCGCGCTCGATGATGGAAGGCGTTCCGGTGTTGGAGCCGATGACCGCCAGCCGCCGTCTGCCGCTTTCGTAAAAGGCCGTCGCCGCCTTGCGGGAGGCCTCGGAGTTGCCGGCGCGCACATGGTCGGCATCGGGTTCCGAACGGCCGATCACCACGAGCGGCTGGCCATTTCGCTGCGCGAGTTCGAAGAAACTCGCCGGCGGCGAGCCGGACAGGATGATGATCGCCTCGGCACGGTGCCCGATCAGCATCTTCTGGGCGGCGAGCAGCTCGTCTTCCGTCTGGCCGGTGTTGATGAGGATAGGGATGCTGCCGCGTTTGATCAGGCATTTGGCAAGCGCTGCGGCCAGATGCGCGCGAAAACCTACTTCCGGCCGAGTCGCGACGATGCCGACCAGGCGGCTCTGATTGGCAAGCACGCCGCGCGCCAGGTCGTTGACATGGTAGCCCAGTTCTTGAGCCACCCGCAGCACCTTTTCGCGCGTTGCAGGCGCCACGCTGGTGCCCGGCGTGAAGGTACGCGATACGGCTGAGCGCGAAACGCCCGCCAATTGCGCCACCTGCTCGGCGCTGACGAAGCGCATGCGTTCTTTCTTTGGCGTCTTGTCGCCGTTCACTGGACCATCATTCATCGGCTTTCAGCTATTGGTCATCTCTAACAGCCGCATGACACGCGGCCGAGGCAGCCAGAAATTTCTGCTGTGGGAGTGACCGCAGGCTACTGCATTGGCCGAGCAAAGAAAAACCGAGGCTTGCGAATGCAGCCTCGGTGATGGCGAAATCAGCGGCGACGACGAATGATCAGATCCACGCCGCCATAAGAAGGCCAGGTCTGCCCGCTACTCGCAAACCCGCACGGTTTCGATATGATAGCCGCCGTCATAGCGGTTACGGACATCGCGGTCCTCATACCAGCATCTCGGCGCGGGTTCGACATAACGCGGCCCATCGACGTAGCGAGGGCCGCTATTGGCGATCGCGCCACCGATCAGACCGCCGACGACGCCGGCGGCAACGCCGCCAGCGATAGCCCGGCCAGTATCGTCGTGGTGATGGCGGTCACGCGCGGCAGCGGGCTGAACGGCCGATCCAACAAGGGCCGTTGCGATCACCAGGCTGCTAATAACTCTCTTCATAACTTTCTCCTCAGTGGCACTCGTCCCCGATAGGAAATAAATGCGGCAGCAAGGCGTTTGTTCGTTCAAACTTTGCGACAGGTATTAATGCATGTCGCTTGAGATCACGTCGCCGACTCCGCTGCCGTCGTGTCTTCCAGCACATCTTCGGGAATGTCGTCGAAGGAGGAGTAGTTCAGATTGTAGAGCTTGGAATAGAGCTTGCCGTTCTTCATCAGCTGGCGGTGGTCGCCGTTTTCGATGATTTCGCCGTTCTGCAGCACGATGATGCGGTCCGCCTCACGGATCGTCGCGAGGCGATGGGCGATGACAAGGCCGGTGCGGTTTTCGAGTAGCTTCACCAGCGCCTTCTGGATCAGCATCTCGGTATAGCTGTCGATATTGGCCGTCGCCTCGTCGAGCACGAGGATCTTCGCATCCGCCACCAATGCGCGGGCAAAGCTCAAAAGCTGCCTCTGGCCAAGCGAAAGGTTGCCGCCGCGCTCGCCGAGAACGCTGTCGTAACCATCGGGCAGGCGCATCACGAAGTCATGCGCGCCGACGGCCTTTGCCGCCTCGATCACCTGTTCGCGCGTCGCCTCCAGCTTGTGGTAGCGGATGTTTTCGAAGACGGTGCCGGTAAAGAGGAAGGGTTCCTGCAGCACCATGGCGATCTGCGCTCCGAGCGAATCCTGCGTCAGGTCGCGCACATCGTCGCCGCCCACCAGCACCTGGCCCTGCTGCACGTCGTAGAAGCGATGGATCAGCGACATGCAGCTCGATTTGCCGGATCCCGTCGGCCCGACCAGCGCTACAGTCTCGCCGGGATTGACCTTGAAGCTGACGTGCTTCAGCACCGGATGTTTCGGATTGTAGCCGAAGACGACATCCTTGAATTCCACCGATCCGTCCATGTCGCGCGACAAGGCCTTGGCACCAGGCGCGTCCTTGATTTCGACAGGCACGTCGAGCACTTCGGTCAGCCGCTGGCCCGACGCCATGGCCCGCTGCATCACCGAATATTGCAGCGTCAGCGAACGGATCGGGTCGAAGAAGCGCTGGATGTAGAACAGGAAGGCGACGAGCACGCCGACATCGAGCGCCTGATTAAGAACGCGGGCACCGCCGACGACGATGACGAGCGCCATCGCCACGCCGGTCAGGCTGTCGACGATCGGCACCATCACCTGCGCATAGCGCGCCGCCGTCAGATGCGTCTGTAAGTTGGCATGCGCCTTGTCGTCGTAAAGCGTGAAGTTGACGCCCTGCCTGTCCATGCTCTGGACGGCACGCACGCCGTGGATCGCTTCGGCGAGGGCGCCGGCCGCAATCGAATTGGTCTCGTGCGCGGCCATGAAGGATTTGCGCGCCAGCGGCAGCCAGAACAGCCGGACGATGAACAGCACCGGCAGCACCGAGAGCGTCAGCAGCCCCAATTTGAAATCGAGATAGAGCATGACGAAGACGATGCCGAAGAGCAGCACGATGTCGCCGACCGACAGCACCGAGGTTTCGAGGAATTCCTGCATCGAGTTGACGTCGCCCTGCAGGCGCGACATCAACCGGCCGACTTCGGTCTTGTCCATGAAGGAGAGCGAGACGCGCTGGAGATGCGAAAACATCGCCTTGCGGATATCAAAGAGCACGTCTTCCGCGACGCCGCCGACCAGCATCTCCTGCGCATAGCTTGCCGCATAATTGATCGATATGGCGATGGTGAATGCGACGATCGACCAAATCAGGGCCGAATGGTTGCCGCCCGGCGACATGCCGTGGTCGATGGCATAGCGAATGATCAGCGGGATGGTGAGCTGCATCATCGTGAAGGTCAGAACGGCGACGACCGACCACAGAACCTGGCGGCGATAAGGGTGAACGAAAACCCAGATGCGCTTGACAATATTGCCGTCAAAAGCCTTGCCGAACATCTCCTCCTCGACGCGATGCGAGCCGACCACCGCCCGCGGCGGGCGGCGTCCATCCTCGCGAACGTCGGGACGCTCGGTTTCCAGTTCCTCGGCCATGCCATTCCTCCCGCGGCCATCACGTAAGGTGGCCTGCATACTTATTGCTTGTTCGCCCTTCTCCCCGGTGAGCAGAAGAAGGGGATTCCGTTGCTAGGCGCTCAAGACCTCGTCGCCCGGCCGCACCTGCAGGTCGTATAGCGCCTTGTAGCGCCCGCCGAGCGAAAGCAGCTCCTCATGCGTTCCGCGCTCGACGATCCGACCGTCTTCGACGAACAGGATCTGGTCGGCATGCATCAGCGAACTCAGGCGGTGTGCGACAATGATGGTCACGCGGTCGGCGGCGTAGCGACGCATGGCGCCGCGGATGCGCTGCTCGGTGGCGGCGTCGATTGCCGCCGTCGAATCGTCGAACACCATCACCGCCGGTTTCAGCATCAGCGCGCGGGCGATCGAGAGACGCTGCCGCTGGCCACCGGACAGCGACACGCCGCGTTCGCCGACCACGGTGCCGTAACCGGTGGGCAGGCCGAGCACGTAATTGTGCAGCTGGGCGCTTTCGCTGGCGCGTTCGATCCGGCTTTCCTTTGCCCAGGGGTCGCCATAGGCGATATTGTTCTCGATCGTCGTCGTGAACAGGAAGGAATCCTGCTGCACGACGGCAACCGCCCGGCGCAGCGATTGCAGCGTCGCCTTGCGAATATCTTGGCCGTCGATGGTGATCTTGCCGCCGCTGACGTCGTAGAAGCGCGGAATGAGGTGGGCGATCGTCGACTTGCCGCTGCCGGGAGGCCCGACGATGCCGATCGTATGGCCGCGCCTGGCTTCGAAGGAAACATCCTCGAGCACGGTGCGCTTTTCCGAACCCGGATAGGCGAAGCTGACATTTTCAAAGCGCAGCACCCCGTCCGTCACCGCCAATTCCTTGGCATCCGGCGCATCCTTGATCGCGATGTCGAGGTCGAGCAGGGCAAAGAGGCGCGAGCCGCAGGTCGATGCCCGGGCAAAGGCGTTGACCATCAGGCCGAGCTGGCGCACCGGCATCTGCAGGATGGTCATGAAGGTCAGGAACGAGGCCAGCGTGCCGACGGTGATTTCGCCCGACATCACCTTGCCGCCGCCGACCCAGAGCACCAGGCCCATCGCCGCGAAGAAGGAGAAAGTCATGGCGCTGGTGTTGGTAACGCGGATGCCGACGCGCTGATGCGCGAGCGCGAGTGCGCTCTTCGATGCCGCCTCGAATTTCGAAATCTCGTGTTCGTGGGCGGCAAAGGCGCGCACGACGCGGATGCCGCCGAGATTTTCCTCCATGATGCGGGTCAGCACCGAAAGCCGCTCCTGCAGGTCGAGCCAGGTGGCGCGCAGCCTGAGCTGCGTCACCGAGGAGCGCCAGCCGACGAAGGGCACGAAGGAGAGTGCCAGGAGACCGAGCACGATATCCGTAGACAGCAGCATATAGGCGCCGATGCCGATCAAGATCGACAGCAGGATCATCCGGACGAGCGCGGTGGAAAAATACATGCGCACGCCTTCGAGATCGAGCAGGCCGACGGTAATCAGGTCACCGGAATGCACGGTGTCATGAAAGCTGAAGGAGAGCCGCTGGATCTTTTCGTAGCAGGCCAGCCGCAATTCATAGCCGATGTGATGGCCGACGGCTTCACTGTAATAGTTCTGCACCATGGTAAAGAGGCCGCGCAGCACGCTGGCGCCAAGCAGCAGCAGCGCCGTGGTGAAAAGCGCGTCCTGTGCCGCCTGGCCGGCCGCCCCGCCGCTCATCGCCATCTGCGTGTGGTCGACGGCCTGGCCGAGAAGGCGCGGGATCATCAGCTGGAAGGTGGAGGCCACAAGCGTGGCGCCGATCGCAAAGCCGGATTGCCAGGGGTGGCGGAAGGCCATCATGGTGATGCGCACCAAGGTGAAGAGGCCTCGGCCCCAGCCTGCCGCAGTTGCAAGCGCCATCGAAGCCGAAGGCTTCGTCGCGCGTATTAACGCATCGCTGCTCACGGTATTTTTTCCAATAGATGTGTGGTCGGACGGTGGCCCGAAAAGACGGCAAATCCATGAAGGGATTGATAGCACCTTCACTTTTGCCGATTCCAATTGGGGGTTCAAGTAAAGAATTCACCAGTTGGTTATTTTTACGTGAGGTCACCTCGTGTCCGGTTGGGAACAATCTGGGCGCGAACAGGTTGCAGCAGGCGGATACCACCGCCGACCGGTTCCGGAGAGACCCATGCCGCTGAAAGCCCTTGCCCTCAACGCCACTCTGAAAACCAGTGACGCCGAGGACGCGTCATCGACTGACCGGATGATCGGACTGATCGCCGAGGCGATGTCCGCACACGGCGTCGTGACCGAGGTGCTCCGGCTGGCCGATTTCAACGTCAAGCCCGGCGTCACCTCCGACGAAGGCGCCGGCGATGACTGGCCCGATATTCGCGCCAAGGTGCTGGACGCCGATATCCTTCTGATGGCGACGCCGATCTGGCTCGGTCAGCCATCCAGCGTCTGCAAGCGAGCGCTGGAGCGCATGGACGCCTTCCTCGAGGAGACGGACGAAGAGGGCCGCATGGTTTCCTATGGCAGGGTTGCGGCCATTGCCGTCGTCGGCAATGAGGACGGCGCCCATCATGTGTCGGCCGAGCTCTTCCAGGCACTGAACGACGTCGGCTTCACCATTCCGGCCAATGCGGTCGCCTACTGGGTCGGCGAGGCAATGGGTTCCACCAATTTCGTCGATCTCGACAAGGTGCCGAAGGTCGTGACGAAAGCCATCGACATGCTGGCGCGCAACACGGTGCATCTGGCCGGCCTGCTGAAGGCACAACAATATCCGGGCGAGGGCAATTGAGGGCGCTGCCGACCTGACATTTTAGAGATCAATTCGCAGTTCGGGATGCAAAACCCGGCCACACTTCCACCGAACACTTCTAAATTGTATTACATTTCAATAACTTGAAAAGATGTGGCAACAAACCTCTTGCCACCTGCGCCATTTACCGCTTTCATACACTACCAGTTTGATAGACTATGGACGAGCGTAATTGCACTCCTAGTTCTCTTGCGGGGCCGCTGGTCTGGACCCGGATGCCGCGGCAAGTGTAGTGAATGGCCGCATGAACCTCATCAACGCGTGAACCGCTTTTTTATGCGTTGAAACCTCGATCGACACACGGTGCGGATGAAGCCGCAAAGGAGTTGCGATGACGGTTCAGGGACTTTTTTCCGCGAGAGCCAGTGCGGCAGCGCAGATATCAGCCGTGCCGCGTATTGCGATCGTCGGGCGCGGCTTTTCCGGCATGATGACGGCCATCGCGCTGATGAAGACGGTGCGCGCGCCTTTCCACCTGCAGCTGTTTGATCCAAATTCGTCGGTCAGCGGCGGGCAGGCGCTGGCCTCGGCTCGCTCCTCGACTATCCTCAACACCCGTGTGCGCGATCTCTCGGTCTCGGTCGGCGACAACGACGATTTCAACGACTGGCTCTGCAGCAACGCCGCCTTCCGCGCCGCCGTGCCGGCCGCCATTCCCGGATTTCGGCAGATCTTCGTGCCGAAGGAGATCTTCAGCGATTATGTCTACCAGCGCTTTTCGGAAGCACTCGCCGCTCGCAGGGACATCACGGTCCAGGTCTGCAACGATCCGGTCGTGGCGATCCGCAGGAGCCACGGCAACCGCTTCCTGCTCGAAAGCGCCAATCCCGCCAATCCGCTGTTCGATACCGTGATCCTCGCCACCGGCTTCGGCCTGACTGCGCCGGATGCCGGCGGCGAGGACGCTTCGCCGATCAGGGCCCAGCGGCTCGTCGCGCGGCCGCATGCGGTGCTGCTCGGCAGCGGCATCCGCGTCGTCGACCAGCTGCTACAGCTGCGCGATTCCGGCTATGCCGGCCAGGTGACGATCATTTCAAGGCGCGGCTTCCTGCCCCAGAGTCATACGCCGAATTCCGCCGATCCGGTGTTTCCGGCCGAGACGCTGCCGCAGAGCCTGCCGGAGATCGTGCGCTTTATCCGTGAAGCCTGCCGCGAGGCGGAGGAAGCGGGGCGAAGCTGGCAATCGGTAATGAACGGCCTCAGAAAACATGCCCGCTCGCTTTGGCGCTCGCTGCCGGCCCGCGACAAACATCAGTTCAACCGCCACCTCAGGGCGATCTACGACAGTCACCGCAACCGTTTGCCGGAGGCCATGCACCTACGCCTGAAACGCGAGCTTGCCGAAGGCCGCACGGTGCTGCGTCGCGGCCGGGCCGGCCGCCGGGGCCTGAGTGGCCTGTTCTTCACGCCGGCCGGTTCCACAGTTGAGGAGGTCATCCATGCCGAGCGCATCATCGATTGCCGCTGCCAGGCGCCGGATCTTTCAGCGCCATTGATGCAGAGCCTGCTTTCCGCCGGCCTCGCCATGCCGGACGAGCTCTCGCTCGGCCTGGCGGTCAATGCGCGCGGCGAGCCCTTCCTCGACGACGGTTCGACGGTCGCCGGGCTCTTTGCCGTCGGCCCGCTCGGCCTCGGCAGCCTGCCCGATATCGATCTCGTGCCGGAGATCGTCTCACAGGCCTATGCCGCTGCCGAGCGGATCAGTGAGCGGTTCTATCCGCAGGTCAAGGCCGTCTGAATTTTGGGGCCTCTCCGGAACCATCTGGCTGTCGCTGCGTTATAAAGCGCTGGTGACTCAGAGGGGCCGATGGAAGTGCTGGATCGACATGTTACGTCTCTTGACGAAGGGGGACGCTTTCGCCTTCTGGTCGATGCCATCACCGACTACGCTATCTATATGCTAAGCCCCGAAGGCATCGTTACCAGCTGGAATACCGGCGCACAGCGCTTCAAAGGTTACAAGCCTTCCGAAATTCTCGGTGAGCATTTTTCCCGTTTCTATCTGGAAGAGGACCGCGCTGAGGGGGTACCGGAGCGCGCGCTTGCCACGGCAGCGGAGGAAGGCCGGTTCGAGGGGGAAGGCTGGCGCCGGCGCAAGGATGGCAGCCGCTTCTGGGCGCATGTCGTCATCGATTCGATCCGCCGTCCGTCCGGCGAGCTCATCGGTTATGCCAAGATCACCCGCGACCTGACCGAACGCAGGGCGGCCGAAAAGGCGATCCGCCAGAGCGAGGAACAGTTCCGCCGGCTGGTCCAGGGCGTCTCGGACTATGCGATCTACATGCTCGATCCCGACGGCAATGTCAGCAGCTGGAATTTCGGCGCAGAGCGTATCAAGGGCTATCGGCCGCAGGAAATCATCGGCAGGCATTTCTCGACCTTCTATACCCCCGAGGACCGCGAAGCCGGCGTGCCGCAGACTGCGCTCGACATCGCGCGCGCCGAGGGCCGGTTCGAGAGGGAAGGCTGGCGGGTCCGCAAGGACGGCAGCCGTTTTTGGGCCAGCGTCGTCATCGACGTCATCCGCGATGAGGAAGGCGATGTGCTCGGTTTCGCGAAGATCACCCGCGATATCACCGAGAAGATGGAGACACAGCGGGCACTGGAGCAGGCGCGCGAAGAGCTCTTCCAGTCGCAGAAGATGGAGGCAATCGGTCAATTGACCGGCGGTATCGCCCATGATTTCAACAATCTGCTGATGGCTGTGCTCGGCAGTCTCGAAATTCTGAAGAAACGCATGCCGCAGGATCTCTCGCTGACATCGCTGGTCGACAATGCCATGCAGGGCGCCCAGCGTGGCGCCGCCTTGACGCAGCGCATGCTGGCCTTTTCCCGCCGGCAGGAACTGCATATGGAGCCGATCGACGTCTCCGGCCTTGTCCGCGGCATGATGGATATGCTGAGCCGTTCGCTCGGCCCTCTCACCGTGATCGAGACCTCTTTCCCCATCAGGCTGCCGACGATCCTGACCGATCCGAACCAGCTCGAGATGGCGATCCTGAACCTCGTCGTCAACGCCCGCGACGCCATGCCGTCCGGCGGCCGGATCATGCTTCGCGCATCCGAAGAGTCGCTGCCATCAGGCAAGGGTCCGCTGTCGCCCGGGCGCTATGTCCGCATCGCGGTGATCGACGAAGGCGAGGGCATGGATGCCAAGACGCTGGAGCAGGCAGTCACGCCGTTCTTCACGACCAAGGGTGTCGGCAAGGGCACCGGTCTCGGCCTTTCCATGGTGCAGGGCCTTGCGTCCCAGTCCGGCGGCCGCCTGATGATGAAGAGCAGCCTCGGCGAAGGCACGACGGCCGAATTGTGGTTCCCGGTCGCGATGATGGAACAGGTAACCGGCGCGACCCCCGACCGGCCGCAGCAGGAGGACAATGCGGCGCGCCGGCTGCGCATCGTCGCCGTCGACGACGATGGTCTGGTCCTGATGAATACCACACTGATGTTGGAGGATCTCGGCCATACCGTGTTCGAGGCGATGGCGGGTCCAGAGGCGCTCGACATCCTGCGCAACCAGCAGGTCGACCTGGTAATCTGCGACCATGCCATGCCGCGCATGACGGGCGCGCAGCTCGCGGAAGCGATCCGCAGCGAATGGCCTGAGATGCCGATCATCCTCGCAACCGGTTACGCCGAGATCCCCGAAGGCGCCGGCATCGCCAATCTGCCCCGTCTCGGCAAGCCGTTCTCGCAGGCGCAACTCGCCGAGGCGATCAGCCGGGTCGCTTCATAAGGGCATCACTGCTGCATTATGCAGCGGCCCTCTCGCCGCGGAGAACGAACACCAGCAATGCCAGCACCATCGCCGCCAGCCCGTACCAGGTGATTGCGTAGAGGAGATGGTTGTTGGGGAAAGCGATGACGGTCAGGCCGCCGACAGGCAGGCCTCCGGGATTGGCGGTGGCATCGGCATCAATGAAATAGGGCGCGGCCGCACTGACGCCGCGCTTTTGCGTGATTGCTGCGACATCGCGCGAATACCAGCGGTCGGCCGCGACGTCATTGGATTGCAGCATCGATCCCTTCGGCTCCGTCATCCGCATCAGCCCGGTGATCGCGACCGGCCCTGACGGTCGCTCCTCGCGGCGCGAGGCCGGATCGCGCCTGTCGGTCGGTACGAAGCCGCGATTGACGAGGATCGATGTGCCGTCGGCAAGCGTCAGCGGCGTCATCACCCAATAGCCCGGACCGAGTGCGGTCGAGGCATAGACCAGCGTTTCCTTGTCGTTTGCCAGCATCCCCACTGCGGTTACCCGCCGATATTCGTCATCGGTGGCATTGACCTTGTTCCACTCGGCGCGTGTCGGGGCCGGCACGGGTGGCGCATGCACACGCTGATCGACGCGGGCGATGAGGTCGCGTTTCCAGGCCAGGCGCTCGACCTGCCAGGTGCCGAGTGCGGAAAGTGCTGCGGCAAGCAGCACCAGGCAGAGGGCGAAGATCGCGCGTTTTACCTGATAGCGCCGTCTCTCCGACGTTCCCGAGGGAGCCTCACTCATGCCCTGCCCATGTCTGAATTGCTCGGGGCTGAACCGCTGGTGGTCTGAACCGCTGCGGGCGGCGCTGGCGCCGCCCCTTCGTGACCGTCACGGCATGTTCTTCATCATCTCGGGGCTCATCGGCATCATGTTGGTGTTGAGATGATGCATGACCCAGAGGGAACCGGAGAGCGCGATGGCGACGATGATGAGGGTGAAGATCAGCGCCATGATCGTCCAGCCGCCCTCGCTCCTGGTATTCATGTGCAGGAAGAACACCATATGGACGACGATCTGGATCGCCCCGAGGCCCATCACCAGCACCGCCGTCAACGCCGGGCTGTCGAATACGCCGGCCATGACAAGCCAGAAGGGAATGGCGGTCAGGACGACGGAAAGCACGAAGCCCGTCATGTAGCTGCGGAACGTGCCATGGCCGGCCTGATGGCCGTGGCTGTGGCCGTGATGAGCCTCGTGGGCATCCTCATGGGCAGGTGCTTGCGAACTCATCCGAGAACTCCCAGCAGATAGACGAAGGAAAAGACGCCGATCCAGACGACGTCGAGGAAGTGCCAGAACATCGAAAGGCACATAAGGCGGCGGCGGTTGGCCTCGATCAGCCCGTGCATCGACACCTGCACCATCAGCGTGATCAGCCAGATGATGCCGAAGGTGACGTGCAGTCCGTGGGTGCCGACGAGCGTAAAGAAGGAGGAGAGGAAGGCGCTGCGCGTCGGCCCGGCGCCTTCGTGGATCAGGTGGATGAACTCGTAGAGTTCGAGCCCGATGAAGGCTGCACCGAACAAGCCGGTCACACCAAGCCAGAACAGCGTTTCCGCCTTTGCGTTCCGCTCCATCTGCAGCATCGCGAAGCCGTAGGTGATCGAGGAGAAGAGCAGCATCGAGGTGTTGAGGGCAACGATCGGCAGATCGAACAGATCGGCGGGCGAGGGGCCGGCTGCATAATTGCGGCCGAGCACGCCGTGCGTTGCAAACAGCACCGCGAAGATCAGGCAGTCGCTCATCAGGTAGAGCCAGAAGCCGAGGTTGGTGCTGTTTTCCGGATGATGATCTTCCGTCAGGTAGAATTCAGGCTTTTCGGCCGTGTCGATAGTCTGATCGCTCATGGTCATTACACCTGCTCGGCAAGCAACGCCGTGCGCTTGCCTTCCGTTTCGGTCACCTCTTCGGCGGGGATGTGAAAGTCGCGTCTGTAGTTGAAGGTATGACCGATCGCGACGACGAGCATGGCGACGAAGGAGACGGCCACCAGCCACCACATATACCAGATCAGGCCGAAGGCGAGGGCGACGCTGATTGCCGACAGGATTGCGCCGGTGCCGGTGTTCTTCGGCATGTGGATCGGTCGGAAGCCTTCCAGCGGACGCGCATAACCACGGTTCTTCATGTCGTACCAGCTGTCATGGTCGTGGACGACGGGCGTGAAGGCGAAGTTGTAATCCGGCGGCGGCGAAGAGGTCGACCATTCCAGCGTGCGGCCATCCCAGGGATCGCCACTATCGTCGCGCAATTCCTCGCGTTTCATGAAGCTGACGACGATCTGGATGAGGAAGGCGGCGATACCGAGCGCGATCAGGCCGACGCCGAAAGCGGCGATGATGAACCAGATCTGCAGCGACGGATCCTCGAACTGGCTCACGCGGCGGGTGACGCCCATCAGGCCGAGCACGTAGAGCGGCATGAAGGCGAACCAGAAGCCGATCTGCCAGAACCAGAAGCTCATCTTGCCCCAGAAGGGATCGAGCTTGAAGCCGAAGGCCTTCGGGAACCAGTAGTTCACGCCGGCGAACATGCCGAAGAGAACGCCGCCGATGATGACGTTGTGGAAGTGGGCGATGAGAAACAGCGAATTGTGCAGCACGAAGTCGGCCGGCGGCACGGCGAGCATGACGCCGGTCATGCCGCCGATGACGAAGGTCACCATGAAGCCGACCGTCCACAGCATCGGCACCTCAAAGCGGATGCGGCCGCGATACATGGTGAAGAGCCAGTTGAAGATCTTTGCCCCGGTGGGGATCGAGATGATCATCGTGGTGATGCCGAAGAAGGAATTGACGGAAGCGCCCGAGCCCATCGTGAAGAAGTGGTGCAGCCAGACGATGTAGGAGAGAATCATGATCACGCAGGTCGCGTAGACCATGGAGGCGTAGCCGAAGAGGCGTTTGCCGGAGAAGGTGGCGACGACTTCCGAGAAGATGCCGAAGGCCGGCAGCACGAGAATGTAGACTTCAGGATGACCCCAGATCCAGATGAGATTGATGTACATCATCGGGTTGCCGCCGAGGTCATTGGTAAAGAAGTTCGTCCCGGCATAGCGGTCGAGCGACAGAAGCGCCAGCGTTGCCGTCAGGATCGGGAAGGAGGCGACGATCAGCACGTTGGTGCAGAGCGCTGTCCAGGTGAAGACCGGCATCTTCATGAAGGTCATGCCCGGCGCACGCATCTTGACGATGGTGGCGATCAGGTTGATGCCCGAAAGCGTCGTTCCGACACCGGCCACCTGCAGGCCCCAGATATAATAATCGACGCCGACGCCCGGACTGTAGGCTGCGCCCGACAGCGGCGGGTAGGCGAGCCAGCCGGTCTGGGCGAATTCGCCGATGAACAGCGACAGCATGATGATGATCGCGCCGGCGGTGGTCATCCAGAAAGAGAAGTTGTTGAGGAAGGGGAAGGAGACGTCGCGCGCGCCGATCTGCAGCGGCACCACGAAGTTCATCAGACCGGTGACGAAGGGCATCGCCACGAAGAAGATCATGATGACGCCGTGGGCGGTGAAGACCTGGTCGTAATGGTGCGGCGGCAGATAGCCCTCCGAGCCGTTGAAGGCGATCGCCTGCTGGACGCGCATCATGATCGCGTCGGAAAAGCCGCGCAGCAGCATGATGACGGCGAGGATCACATACATGATGCCGATCTTCTTGTGATCGACGCTGCAGATCCAGTCGCGCCAGAGCGGACCCCAGAACTTGAAATAGGTGATGATGCCGAGCACAGCGAGACCGCCGATGACGACGCCGATGAAGGTCACGACCAGGATCGGCTCGTGATAGGGGATGGCATCGAGGGTCAACCGGCCGAAGACGAACTTCAGGAGGTCAGGATTGGAAAACATGGAACAACCCGTTCATTATGTCTTGCGACGCAAAGCGCCAGGTTAATTGTTGTTGTTGAGCTGCGCCGGCGCCGGAGTGGCGCCGTTGTCCGTGCCGGGCATGGAATGACCCTCATGCTGCATGTCCATGCCGGGCATGTCGTGCTGCATGCCGTCGGTCCGCTCGGCAGGCTCGCTGCGTGCCGGAGCCCCGGTCGCCGGCACGGTGGCGGCGGGCGCCACGATGCCTTCGTCGGCATGACGGTTGTCGTATTGCAGCTTCTCGCGGTTCTCCGCACTTTCCTTGCCGCCGCCGCCCATCATGTCGATGTGCATCATCTCGTTCATGCACATCTTGCCCGGAGTGGCGCACATGTTGAGGATGGCGTTGTAAAGGTCGGCATCGGCGCCGGCATAATAACGCACCGGTTCCTTCTCGCTCGGCTTCTCGAGTTTCAGATAAGCGTCGCGGTTGAGCATCGTGCCCTGCTGCTTGACCTGCGCCACCCAGGCGTCAAAGCCCGCTTGATCGAGGCCGTGGAACTTGAAGCGCATGTGCGAGAAGCCGCTTCCGCTATAATTGGCGGAGAAGCCCTCATATTCGCCTTGCCGGTTGATGACGGCGTGCAGCTTCGTCTCCATGCCGGGCATCGCGTAGATCTGGCCGGCCAGGGCAGGGATATAGAAGGAGTTCATCACCGAGGAGGCGGTGATCTTGAAATTGATCGGAACGTCGACCGGAGCAGCCAGTTCGTTGACGGTGGCGATGCCGAGTTCGGGATAGAAGAACAGCCACTTCCAGTCGAGCGCCACGACCTCGACGATCAGCGGCTTGGTATCGGCCGGAATGGCACGCTCCGCATCGAGGCGGTCGAGCGGGCGATAGGGATCGAGCTTATGCGTGGAAATCCAGGTCACGGCGCCGAGCGCGATGATGATCGCAAGCGGCGCCGACCAGATCACGATTTCGAGGCGGGTCGAATGGTGCCATTCCGGCGCGTAAGTGGCGGCCGTGTTGGAGCGGCGGTAGCGCCAGGCGAAGAACAGCGTCAGGAAGATCACCGGTATGATGATCAAAAGCATCAGTACCGTCGAGATGACGATGAGATCGCGCTGTTGCGCGGCGATGTCGCCGGAGGGCGCCATGACCACCATGTTGCATCCTGCCAGGAAAAGCAGCGGCAAGACGGATAGAAGGCGGGAAAACTTCATGAGTTTTAGCACGTCTCTAAGCTCTTGTTGTTTCGTTCGTTCCGCGACTAACGCACTGAACCTGATAGCGACATGAGGTGTTTGGTCGCAGTGCAGCAATGATGCCGCAATGCGGCACAAATCATGGTGCACTACAGCTTTGGAATCCTGATGAAATCAAGAAGGATTCCTTGCCCAGCGCATGTTTCAGATCAATATATCCGCAAGAGCCGGCCAAGCCAGCGTTCCCGGGAAAAATCGCGCTCCGGATCACGCTCTTTTTTCCGTCCACGCCTCATTTTGAGCCGTGATGATGAACTATTTACGTCTTACGGACTTGATAAGCCTGCAGGTTTGATCAAGATCAGGTTGAGGCGCCCTGCCGAAAGCGCCTCAACGAGGGAGGCGTTTCATGGCTGAAACAACGCATTACGGACCGTCATCGTCGTCGCTGGAACGCGACGCGCGGCGCATTCACGACGACAAGCCGGTTTCGCCGGGCAGCATCGCCATCGGCGTGGTGATAGGCCGCATGTCGGAATTCTTCGATTTCTTCGTCTACGGCCTCGCCTCGGTCCTGGTCTTTCCACAGCTGATTTTCCCTTTCGCTCCGGACAGGCTGACGGGCACGCTCTATTCCTTCGCTATCTTCTCGCTTGCCTTCCTGGCTCGCCCCGTCGGCTCCGTCGTCTTCATGACGATCGATCGGCTGTACGGCCGTGGCACCAAGCTGACGATCGCGCTCTTCCTGCTTGGCGGCTCCACGGCCTCGATCGCCTTCCTGCCGGGTTACAACGAGATCGGCGTCTGGTCGATCGCGTTGCTGGCGCTCTTCCGCCTCGGCCAGGGCTTCGCGCTCGGCGGCGCCTGGGACGGTCTTGCCTCGCTGCTGGCGCTCAACGCGCCGGCCAAACACCGCGGCTGGTATGCGATGATCCCGCAGCTCGGTGCGCCGATCGGTTTTGCGCTGGCCAGCACCTTGTTCGGTTATTTCGTCGCCAATCTTTCCAGTGAGGATTTCCTCTCCTGGGGCTGGCGTTATCCCTTCTTCGTCGCCTTCGCGATCAACGTCGTAGCGCTGTTTGCGCGTTTGCGGCTCGTCATGACCAAGGAATTCGGCACGCTGCTGGAGCAGCATGAGCTGGAAGCAGCTCCCATTCTCGACGTGCTGCGCGTTCACGGCCGCGACATTCTGATCGGCGCTTTCGTGCCGCTCGCAAGCTTCGCCATGTTCCACCTCGTCACCATTTTCCCGCTCGGCTGGATGAGCCTTTATGGCAACCAGCCGATCGGCACCTTCATGGTGGTGCAGGTGGTCGGCGCCATGGTCGGCATCATCACCATCATCGCATCAGGCCTGATTGCCGACCGCATCGGCCGGCGCGCCCAGCTTGCCATCTGCGCCGTCATCATCGCCGTCTTCAGCTTCGTTGGGCCGAGCCTGATCGCATCCGGCAACAGCGGCCATGACGCTTTCGTCATCATCGGCTTCGGCGTGCTCGGCCTTTCCTTCGGCCAGGCGACGGGCTCGATCTCGTCCCGCTTCGGCCGCGGCTACCGCTATACCGGTGCCGCCTTCACATCGGATCTGGCCTGGTTGATCGGTGCGGGTTTTGCGCCGCTGGTGGCGCTCAGCCTCTCCAGCCGCTTCGGCCTGACTTTCGTCGGTTACTACCTGCTGTCCGGCGCCATCTGCACGCTTGCAGCACTTGCCTTCAGCAGGGCGCTGGAGCAGCGGGAATAGACGCAGTCGAACAAATGGCCTGCATGGGAAGCCATGCAGGCATTTGCCCGGCGTGCGAAAGCAACATCAGATCGCAAGAAAGCAATTCAGTTTATCGCCGAACAGAACGTCGGTGTCGCGACAAGTCAGCTTGATGAGGTGGAGAGTCAGCCGATTTTCTTGTCCATCAGCCGGAGATCGGCCGGCCTGGACGCATCGCTGGAACGGAACCGGTCATCTCACGCACATCTTTTATGGTGAGCTGTCATGTTCGCCAAAAGATCAACAGCTGGAATTTTGCGCTTCGTACAGGCGCACGGAAATGGCCGGCGAAATCCTGAAAAACCTTACTGCGCCATCTGAGGCTGCTTCGCCGCCCGGGCCGCGGTTAGTTCCGCGGTGGTGTGGTTCAGGCGGTCGGCCAGCACCCGCATGATTTCCACGGCCATTTCGGGGAAATCGCTGAGCAGCTTCAGGAAATGCTCCTTGCTGATGCGCAGCACCTCTAGCGACGAGGTGGCGCGGACCGTTGCCGTGCGCGAGACATCGCAGAGGATGGCGATTTCGCCGACGATGGAATTGGGTTCGACGTCAGCGACCTTGATCTCGCCGGCCGGTGATGCGACGACGACGTCGGCGGTGCCCGAGAGGACGACATAGGCGGCATCACCGACATCGCCCTGATGGAAAAGGTCCTGTCCGGCCTTGTAGGTCATGCGATCGGAGGTAAAGGCCAAAAGCTTGAGCTTTGCTGGCGCGATCCTTGAAAAGATCGGCACCCTTCGGAGCATTTCGACTTCGTCTCTCAACAGCATGAGCGTTTCAATCCCCTGATGCCGGGTCCCGCAGGACCAGGCATCTTCAAACTTCGAGGCGTCCCCATCAGGAACACCCACCATCGCCGCCCCTATAGAATATTACGATAACAGTTCCTTGAACATCCCGTTTTTCTCGGAAAGTTCCGGATAGTTTCCGGCCTCCGCCAATCCGCCGCGGTCAAAGAGCAGGATCCGGTCGAACATCTCGGCCTGCCTGGCGTTGGAGAGCACCCAGATGATCGCCGGCCGATGGCCTTCTTCGTGCAGGCCCTCGATGATGTTGCGGGTGATCTGATCTTGAACGCGCTGGTCAAGCGCCGACAGCGGCCGGTTGAAGATGAAATAGTCCGAGCGCTTCAACAGCGCGCGGGCCAGGTTCAGCTTCTGCCGCTGCACCATGGTCAGCCGTTTGCCGCCGGAGCCGACGTCGAATTCGAGGCCGATCGACAGAACGTCGTCATAGAGGTCGAGCGCGTCGAAGAGTTCGCCCATGATGCCGCGGATGCGATCGGAGGCGTCGGCCTGCTGATAGGCAATACGGCCGAAGAGCACATTGTCCATCAGGCTTGCCGACGGCGTGAAACGCTCGGCGTCGTAACGCTCGATCAGCTCGGCGAGATCGGCCGGAATATGCTCGTGGAACTGCTTGCGGGCGCTGACGATCTTGTCCATGAGCTCGTTCGACAGCAAGCCGAAGCGGTGGCGCGGCTCGATATAGGCAAAACTCAGCCGGATGATGGCCGAACGTTCTTCCGGAGTGGCATCTTCGAAGCGGCGGCTTTGCAGCTTCTGCAGCAACGCCTGATAGGTCGGGATGTCGTCCGCCGTCATGAAGGTCAGCTGCTGGAAGAATGGATGGTCGGGCGGCAGGTCGTGGAAGAGTTCCACCGCGTTTTCGGCGATCTCGAGGCCCATGGCGTAGAGATCGGTGCTGAGGCCGGTCTCACGGAAGAGCTGCTGGAAATAGGGATGCGCGGCCAGCCTCCGGTTGGTCATCAACGGCCGCTTCATCGTGCCGAAGAGCAGGTTCTCGCCGACCGTCGCCTGGGCGTTATAGGCATCGAAGTCGAAAGGCACGACGATCGTGTCGAGCCCCTCGTCGCGCAGCCGGTCCCTGAGCGAGGCGCGTAGCGCCACGACGTGGTCGCCGAGCGCCACATGCACGTCGGTGTTGACGGTCGAGCGCAGCGCCAAATCGAGGATGTCCTGCGAGATCAGGACGGCGTCGAGCACCGGGCGGATTGCTGTGAGCAGGTCCTCGGGCCCGCTGGCGCCGGCAGCCTTGTAGTCCACCCAGTCGCTGTTGAGGTCGAGCGTCGGATTGCCGGCCTTTTCCGCCTCGGCGGAATGCCATTTATACTCCAGTGCTTCCCGCTCGTCGTAAATCGGATCGGTCATCGGCGCATGTTTCAGGCCGTAGAGCAGATTGCTGGCGAGCGTCCCGTGGAAGAAGAAAGTGTCCGCCGAGGCATAGGAGATCCGCCGGCCGGTAATCGATTCCGGCAGCTCCAGGAGATCGCGTCCGTCGATGGTGATACGGCCGGAGTCCGGCCAGACCATGCGTCCGAGCGCTTCGGCGAAGGCCTCAGCGCCGCTGCCGTTCGGCCCGACGATCGCCACCGTCTCGTTCGGCTTGATCTCAACGGAGACGTGATCGACGATGCGGGCGCCGCTGTCGTCGGAGAGCGTCAGATTGGTGATGACGAACGCGCCAGTCAACGGGCCGACCGGGGCGGTTGCGAGTTCCTGAATGCGGCTGTCGATCAGCGGCTCGACGTTGAACTGCTCGTAGACCTGCTGGTATTTCACCTGCACGTCCTGGCGCATCTGGTCCCAGTCGATCAGTTCCTTCAGCGGGCCGGGCAGGTCCTTGTAGGCTGATATGACGGCGACAAGCTGGCCGATGTCGAGCCGGCCCTGGAGCGCAAGATAGCCGCCGATCGCGTAGAACAGGAACGGCGTGACCTGGGCGAGGAAGTTGTTGATGAACTTCACCAGGAACTTCCACTGGTAAAGGTCGTAGCGGATCGAGAAAATCCGTCCGAGCCGCGAGGCGATGTCGGCGCGTTCGAGATTCGACGTGTCGTTGCCGTGGATCGTGCCGATGCCCTCGACGATTTCGCCGACGCGGCCGGAGAGTTCGCGCGCCGTCAGCTGCCGCTGGCGGCCGAGTTCCAAGAGGCGCTTGCGCATGCGGGGGATGACGATGGCCTGCACGCCGACGATGCCGGCGGCGATCATGCCAAGCCAGAAATTCTGGACGATGATGAAGACGAGCGCCGTTATCGCCTGGCCGCCGAGAAGAGCAGGGGAAACGAAGGCGTCGCCGGTGAAGCCGCCCATCGGCTCCACCTCGTCCTTGATCATGGTGGCGATCTCGGCCGATTTCACCCGCTTGAAGTGAATGGGCGGAAAGCGCAGCACTCGGTCGATCAGCTCGAAGCGGATGCGGCGCAGCATGCGCTCGCCGAGACGGCCCTTATAGGTGTTGATGTAGAATTTGAAGAGGCCGTTCAGCACCACCAGCGCCAGAAACACCAGGCTGAGGGCCATCAGCATCTGGAAGCGGTTGAGCTGCAGGCCTTCAAAGAATTCGACATGGCCGATCAGCGGGATGTCGTAGGCAATGTGCATGAAAGTCTGCCGCGCGCCGGGACCTTCGAAGCCGTCGCCCTGAATCGGTCCGTTGACGATCTGCTTCGGCAGGTCGAAGGACAGGAAATAGGGCACCATCGATGCGGCGACGACGGCCAGGATCCAAAGCTGCTGCAGCCGCGTGTTCTTCCAGATGTAGCGGGCGAGGCTTTTTTCCATGGCTAACCGTCAGCTTGCTGGGAAATTCCGGAGGCGCGATCCGGGCGCCGTGCGGGGGAGGATTCTCAAGAACAGGACCATGCAGCCGGACCGCCGATATCGCAATGAAAACAAGGCGAAGCGACCGGCTGCAAAAATGCCGATTCTCGCCGGAACATTGCTTATATCACAGGAATTTTGGATTAGGCGAGGGATTCGGCAATCATGGAGCGAATGATGAGGGCGGTTTTCTCCGCCCCGTCGAGGTCGAGCAAGACCGGCCCGCGTGGCTGTGCGGCAAGCGCCTTTTCGACCGCCTCTTTCACATGGCCCGACGTCAGTCCGTTCTCCGGCAGGATATCGGCGAGGCCGAGCGCCTGCAGTCGTTCGGCGCGCACCGTCTGCTCGGTCTCGCCGCCGGCGACGAAGGGGATGAGGATCGCCCGGCATTCGGTGCGCAAGAGATCGCCGACCGTGTTGTAGCCGGCCTGCGAGATCGAAACCTTCGCACCGCGCAGCAGCGAGGGAAAATCCTTGCGGAAGCGCGCCAGCGTCACATTCGGGCCCGCGTCCTCGGACAGCGCAGCGAAATCGGCCTCAGGCAGGTTAGGGCCGGCGACCAGCAGCCAGCGAAGATTGTCCGGCAGCAGCGCTGCCGCCTCTTTTGCCGCGCCGATCAGCGCGGCGCCGACCGCACCGCCGCCCGCCGATGCGATGATGTCGAATGTCTCGGCGGGTTCCGGCGCCGGCGGGGCTGCGACGAGGCCGGTATAGCGCAGCCTGTCGGCGATCTCGGATGTCAGCGGGAAGGTGTCCTCCAGCCTGACGAAATCTGGATCGCCATGGACGAGCACGGCATCGAAATGGTCCTTGACCAGCGCGACGGTCTCCGCGTCGCGGCCGGCCTTGCGGTTTTCCTGCAGGATGTCGCGAACCGAGCTTATGAGTTTCGGCCGCAGTTCGGCTTTTTCGATCGCCTCAAGCAGCGGCAGCAGTTCGAAGCGCATCTGTCGCCGGCCAAAGGGGAAGGCCTCGATGATGACGACATCGGGCTTTGCGGCATGAAAAGCGTCGAGCAGCAGCTGGCGGCGTATATTGAGGAATTCCTCGCCGGCCGGTCGGCCCTCGGCATCGGCGAGGCCGGAGAAGCCGGCATTGCTGGCGACGACCGCCGGCAGGGCTACGGTCTTCACGCCTTCGCCCGGAAAGCCCGGCATCGGCAGGCCGCCGGTCACGACAGTCACGTCAAAACCGTCCTTGATCAATGCATTGGCGATGCGGCTGGCGCGGGCTATGTGGCCGATGCCGAGCAGATGCTGGACGTAGAAGAAAATACGCGGTGCCGTCATGACGCCTTCTGCCATTCTGCCTCGAACAGGCCGGTGAGCTGTCTGATGCTGGAGTGATAGTCGAAATATTCGCGCACCTGGATTTCGGCGGCATCGCCGAGGCGCTTTCGCAGTGCCGGGTCGCGGATCGCCGCCTCCAGCGCGTTGGCCAGCAGCGCCGGGTCCTCCGGCGGCACGACGAGGCCGTTTTCACCGTTCTTCAGGAGCTCCGGCACGCCGGATACGTCGGTCGAGAGGCAGACGAGCCGCTGGCTGGAGGCTTCGACCAGGACGTTCGGCAGGCCGTCGCGGTCGCCATTGGCGGCGATGCGGCAGGCAAGTGCGAAGAGGTCGGCGCGGCGGTAATGATCGAGCACGTCTTCCTGCGCCATGGCGCCCTTCCAGACGATGCGGCCGGAGATGCCGAGTTCGGTCGCCAGGACTTTCAGTTTCGCAAGCTCCTCGCCGCCGCCGATATGGTCCATGCGCCAGTGAAGCTCGGCGGGCAGCAGTGACAGCGCCCGCAGCAACACGTCGTAACCCTTCTTCTCGACGGCGCGGCCGACGCTGAGGATCAAGGCCGGATCGCCGGGCTCGCTGCCGGTGCGGTCTGAACGCTCGCCGGCGAAATGGCCGAAACGGGCGAGATCGAGGCCGTGGTAACTCAGGTGCACGGCCTCCTTGCGGGATGTCAGCGTCCGCATATGGTCGTAGCCCGTCCTGGTGCAGGTGACGGTCCAGCGGGCGCTGCCGAGTTTCTCGTTCAGCTCCCAGTCGGGCGACGTCCAAATGTCCTTGGCATGCGCCGAACAGGTCCAGGGCGTGCCCGTGAGGATGCTCGCATATTCCGTCACCGAGGCCGGCGTGTGGATGAAATGGGCATGCAGCCATTCGCCCTCGTCCGGCCATTCGCGCCCCAGCACCAGCGCCTGACCGAGACGGCGGAAGCGGTTGCGGGAGATGTCGCGTTTGAGGTCGGCGAGGAAGCGCTTCATCAGCGCCTTGAAGCCGGGTCTGGAGAGGCCGGCGATCAAGCCCTTCAGCACCCGGATCGGCTCCTCGTGCAGATACTCCGGCAGATAGACGACGCGCGCCCGGATCTCGTCATGCACGGGATGGCGCTTCTTGTCGGTCGGCCGGCGCATCGAAATCAGCGTCAGGTCGAAGCCGGCCTTTTCGAGGCCGAGCAGCTCCTGGGCGATGAAGGTCTCCGAAAGGCGAGGATAACCTTTCAGCACGACGAGGATCTTGCGGCGTGGCGGCAAGGCTTTGCCCTATTCCGCGCCGACGAGGGAAAGGTGGCTGCCGCGGCCGTCGATCCACCGGCCGACGGTCTGCGAAATGTGGTCCAGCCCTTCGAGACGCATGTTGCCGCCGCTCTTCGAAGGCGGCTGGCGGGAGGGCAGGCGCTTCAGCGCCTCGGCCATGATCGTGGGGTCGACCGATTGGTCCGGCAGCAGCATGTCGACGAGGCCGAGCTCGCTTGCCCGCTTGGCGCGCAGCAGCTGCTCCTCGCGCGGCTTGACGCGCGGCACGATGAGCGCCGGCTTATCGAAGGAGAGGATTTCGCAATAGGTGTTGTAGCCGCCCATGGCGACGACGCCGGTGGCGCCGTCGATCAACTCTTCCATGTGGTTGTCGAACTCGATCACCTCGATATAGGGGATGGCTTCGCCCTTCTGCACCAGCTTAGCGCGCTCGGCGGCCGGCATATAAGGCCCGAGCACGACGAGCGCTTTCTGCGTCAGCGTCGCATCGGCCTCGTAGGCGTTCATGACGTCGTGGACGAGATCGGAGCCGTCGCCGCCGCCGCCCGTGGTGACGAGCAGGTAATTATCCTTGCGGGCGTTGATCGAGCTCTTGCCCCTGGAGACGCTGCGCTGCAGGAAGCCGACGAAATCCATCTTCCGGCGCAGGCTTTGCGGCACGTCGAGGCCGATCAGCGGATCATAGAATTCCGGCGGACCGTAGACCCAGACGCTGTCGTAATATTGATCGATCTTCTGCATGATGCTGTTCTTCTTCCACTCGGCCTCGAGCAGATGCGGCGCGTCCATGATCTCGCGCAGCCCCAGCACCAGCACCGTGCCGCGGGCCTTGAGATAGGCGAGCGTATCTTCGACTTCGCCCTTCAATCCCATCGGCTCCTTGTCGACGATGAAGATGTCCGGCTGGAAGGTCTCGGCCGTGTGACGGATGCTCGATTCACGCATCTTCAGCGTCTCGTGCAGGTCGATATGGCTGGCAAGCGACGTATATTCGCCGTTGCGCAGCTTGATGACGCTCGGGATCTTCACAAAATCGACGCGGGCGCGGTAATCGAAGGCGCCGGCGATCGTCGCTCCCGAAATGATGAGAATGTTGAGGCCGCGATAATCCTCGACCAGCGCATGGGCGATGGCGCGGCAGCGGCGCAGATGGCCGAGACCGAAAGTATCGTGACTGTACATGAGGATGCGCGCATCTTCGAGACGTCTGGACATGGGCATCCCTTCTGGGGTCAGCAACATACTTTGTGCCCCCACCGTCCGGAGGCCAAGAGGCGGGGGCGGTGCCGTGATGGGCCGCCGCGTTTCCTGCTATTTGTAGGGATCTGCCGCATCACGCAAGCCGTCTCCCAGAAAGTTGAACGCCAAAATGACAAGAACAACAGGAATGATCGGGTAGAGCAGCCAGGGATAAAAGGCGATGACGCTGACGCTTTTTGCCTCCGTCAGCAGAATGCCCCAGCTGGTGATCGGCGGCCGAAGGCCGAGGCCCAGGAAGGAGAGCGCGGTCTCGCCGAGGATCATGCTGGGGATCGAAATCGTCGCCGAAGCAATGAGATGCGACATGAAGCCAGGCACCAGATGGCGGCCGATGATGCGCGGCGTGCTGGCGCCCATCAGCTGCGCAGCCTGCACGTAATCCTCCTCGCGCAGCGCCAGCAGCTTGGAGCGCACGGCGCGCGCAAGCCCGGTCCAGTCGATGATGCCGAGAATGACCGTTATGCCGAAATAGATGACGATCGGGCTCCACGTCACCGGCATGATGGCGGCCAGCGCCATCCACAGCGGCAGGCTCGGCAGCGATTGCAACACTTCGATCAGGCGCTGGACGACGAGATCGAAAAAGCCGCCCCAATAACCGGCAAGGCCGCCGATGACGATGCCGAGCACGAAGCTGATCGAAATGCCGATCAGGCCGATCGTCAACGATATCCGCGCGCCATAAAGGATGCGCGAAAGCACGTCGCGGCCGAGCCGGTCGGTACCGAGCAGGAACATCTGGCCGCCGATCGCCGGGCAGACGAGATGATAGTCCGACGTGACAAGGCCCCAGAATTTGTAGGCATCGCCGCGGCAGAAGAAACGGATCGGCTGCACGTCGTTCGGCCTTTCGGTATAGACGCGGTGCAGCGTGTCGAGATCGAGCGCCATACTGCGGCCGTAGACGAAGGGACCGACGAAACTGCCCTTGTCGAAGAAGTGGACGCGCTGCGGCGGCGCGTGGATGAAGTCGACATTGCGCGTGTGCAGGCCATAAGGCGCCAGAAACTCGACGATCACGATCATCAGGTAGACCGCGGCGAGAAAGAAACCGGAGATCAAGGCGAGCCTGTGCTGCTTGAACTTCCACCACATCAGCTGCTTCTGCGAGGCGAGATGGATGCGCGATTGCGCCGCCGTCAGGTTTTCGGTCGCCTGGGGATCGAAGGGAGCGGTCGAGACGTAGTGCGGCAGCGGCGCGCCGGGTGCGGGAAGGGGCGACATTATTTGGTGCTCCTGCCTTGCAGACGGATACGGGGATCGAGGAAGCCGAGGGCGATATCGGAGATCAGCACGCCGATGACGTTGAGGAAGGCGAGAAACATCAGGAAGGAGCCGGCGAGATACATGTCCTGGCTCTGCAGCGCCTTGATCAGCATCGGCCCGGTCGTTTCCAGCGACAGCACGATCGCCACGATTTCGGCGCCCGAAATGATCGATGGCAGGATCGAGCCGATATCGGCGACGAAGAAATTGAGCGCCATGCGCAGCGGATATTTGACCAGCGCCTTCAGCGGCGGCAGGCCTTTGGCGCGTGCAGTGACGACATACTGCTTCTGCATCTCGTCGAGCAGGTTGGCACGCAGCCGCCGGATCATACCAGCCGTGCCGGCGGTGCCGACGATGATCACGGGGATCCACAGGTGAGAGAGGATCGACCGCGCCTTTTCCCAGCTCATCGGCTCGTTGAGATATTGCTGATCCATCAGATGGCCGATCGACAGACCGAACCAGACATTGGCGAAATACATCAGGATCAGCGCCAGCATGAAGTTTGGAATGGCGATGCCGAGCAGGCCGAGGAAGGTCAGCCCGTAATCACTCCAGCTGTACTGGTGCGTCGCCGAATAGATGCCGATCGGAAAGGCGATCAGCCAGGTGAGCAGGATCGTCGTGAAGGAGACGAGGATCGTCAGCCACAGCCGTTCGCCGACCACGTCCGAAACCGGGAGCTGGTATTCGAAGGAATAGCCGAAATCGCCGTGCAGCATGCCGCCGACCCAATAGAAATAGCGCACGATCTCCGGCTTGTCGAAGCCGTATTGCTGGCGCATCTCCTCGATTTCCTGGAGATTGGCGGTCTCGCCGGAGGCCCGCAGCTCGGCGATCTGGCTCTCGAAGAAGTCGCCCGGCGGTAGCTCGATGATGGTGAAGACCAGCGCCGAAATGACGAAGAGCGTCGGCACCATGGCGGCGATGCGCCAGAGAATGTATCTGAGCACGCCTCAAGCCTCCTTGTACCAGAATGCATCCGGCATGTAGACGCCGAGATAGGAGGTGGGGTCGAAGCCGTAGAGCGCTTTGTCCGGCAGGTTCTGCAGCTTGGCGGCGCGAAGGATCGGCTGCGGCGTGCTGTTGATGAGGCCGATCGAGAAGACCTGCTGCGTATAGATCGACAGCATCCTGTGCCAGATCACCTGGCGCTCCTCGAACTTCGCCGTCGAGCCCCATTGTTTGAGCAGCTCGACCAGTTCGGCGGCTTCCGGCAGGTCGGGTGCGACGCCCTCCTGGCCGGCGGAGAGGTAGTGCATGCCCCAGAGCGGCCATTGCAGCTGATCGTCGAGCGTCGGCGCCAGCCCGGAGGGCGACATATCGGCCGTCGGCACCCCATTGTCGAGCCCGTACCAGATCGACATCATGATCGAACCGCTCATGGCGCGGTTGCGGAAGACGTCGCGCTGCGAGGTGCGGGTAAAAAGCGCCAGGCCGATATTGGCCCAGTGGTCATGCACCAGCTCCAGCACGTCGGTATCGAGATTGCTTTCGCCGGCGGTCTCGACGGTAATCTCGGCGCGCCGGCCGTCCGGCAGCAGCCGGATGCCGTCGTCGTCGCGTTTGGTCAGGCCGAGCTCGTCGAGCAGGCGGTTGGCCTCGTCGGGATCGAACTTGACGAAGGCATCGGCATATTCGGGTTTGAAGAGCGGGCTGTCGGGTAGCACGGTGTCGGCGCTCGGCGTTCCCAGACCGTAAAAGGCGACCATGTTGATCTCGTGCCGGTTTATCGCGAGCGACAGCGCCCGGCGCAGGCGCACGTCGCGGAACAGGCCGCGCCACACCTCGTCGGCACAGTTGAGGTTCGGCAAGAGCGTGATGCGTGAGCCGCGCGCCAGCTTCCAGAGGTTCACCTTCACCGGGAAACGCTTCTCGGCTTCCTTCAGGAAAGTGTAGTCGTTGAAATCGATGCCGGTCGCCTGCAGGTCGGCTTCGCCGGCCCCGGCCTTGGCGGCGATGATCGACGACGAGGAGACGTTGAGGACGAAACGGTCGAGATAGGGAAGCTGCCTGCCGGTCTCGTCGACGCGGTGGAAGAACGGGTTGCGCTCGAAGACGAATTGCTCGGCCGGCAGTGGCGTCGTGTTGCGCCAGGGATCGAGGGTCGGCAGGTTCGGATTCTCAGGACGGTAGGAGCGCGCCATCTTGATGTGCAGGTCCTGCCACTTCTTGACGCGGCTGGCCTTCATCATCTGTTCCATCTTCGCTTCGTCGGACTGAAACTTCTTGTGGAACTGCTTCAGGTAATGCGCCGGCCCGACGATCACGAGCGGCAAGGGCCCTGCCAGGGTCGGCAGGAACATCGGGTTGGGCTTTTCCCAGGTGTAGCGTACCGTCAGCGGATCGAGCATCTCGAAGCGCGGCAGGCTGCCATGCGGACGAAGCTCCAGCGCCCCGCCGCCGGGCGTCAGCTTCTCGTTCAGGATGACGTCTTCCCACCAGTAGCGGAAATCGTCGGCCGTGAACGGCTGGCCGTCTGACCATTTATGGCCTTCGCGTAGGGTGAAAGTGAAGACCCTCTCGTCCTCGGCGTGGAAATCGGCCAGAATATCTGGCTGGAACTGCAGGTGCTTGTCATAGCCGACCAGGCGGGCATAGCCGTAAATCGTCATGAACCGGATGTCGCGCTGGCCGCCGATGATGGTGCGCACCGTGCCGCCATAGGTGCCGGGCTGCAGCCCCATCTCCTTCAGGTTGACGATGCGCGGGCGAGCTGGAATGCGCTCGGCCATCGGCGGCAGGCTACCCGATGCCAGCCGCTCCTTGAGGAATTCCGGCTCGCCGGCCTGTTCGGCCCGAAGCACCGCGGGCGCGATCGCCGCGCCAACGAGGCCGCCGAGAAAAATGCGACGCGTTACCATCAGCGCAACTCCCTGATATCGGCGCCCTTGCGGGCGCGCACCAGATGGCCATCGCCGAGGTCCGCATAGGCAAGCTCGGAAGCGTCGTCATGCTCGGCGGTGAAGGTCACGCCCCAATTCTGCTTGTCGGCGGCGCCGTTTTCCCTGAGCGCCTTGAAATCGAGTGGCCGGTCGAGATCGGGGAAGGGGACGGCGGCGAGCAGCGATTTCGTATAGGGGTGTACCGGATCGCGCAGAATGATCTCGCGCGGCGCGATTTCGACGATGCGGCCCTTGCACATCACCGCGATGCGGTCGGCCATATAATCGACGACGGCGAGATTGTGCGAAATGAACAGATAGGTAAGCCCCAGCTCCTTCTGCAGGTCCTTCAACAGGTTGAGGATCTGCGCCTGCACGGAGACGTCAAGCGCCGAGACCGGCTCGTCGAGGATGACGAGCTTCGGGCCGAGCGCGAGTGCGCGCGCGATGCCGATGCGCTGGCGCTGACCGCCTGAAAAACTGTGCGGGTAACGGCTGAGATAACGCTTGTCGAGGCCAATGGCCGCCATCAGCCCTTCGACCTTGCGCTTGCGCTCGTCGCTGTCGCCGCGGTCATGGATCTCGAGCGGTTCACTCAGAATGTTGCGCACCGTCATGCGCGGCGAGAGCGAGGAGACAGGGTCCTGGAACACCATCTGGATCTTGGTCCGCATGTCCTGCAGTTCGGCGCCTTTGACGGAGAGGACGTCGACGACCTCCTTGCCGTCGTTGAACACCACTGCGCCGCTGTCCGGCGTGATGGCGCGCATCAGGATCTTACTGAGTGTCGTCTTGCCGCAGCCGGACTCGCCCACCAGGCCGAGACATTCGCCGCGGCGGATATCGAAGCTGACATCGTCGACCGCGCGCAAGACGGCGGCTTCCTGCTTGCCGAGGAAACCGCGCTTGCGCGTCTTGTAAGTCTTCGAGAGATTGGTGACGGAAAGCAGCACGCCCGGCGCCTCTGCCTGGAGCGGCTTCTTCTTGCCGACCAGGGCTTCGAGATTGACCGGTACGTCACGCAGCGCCTTCAGCCGCTCGCCGGGCTTCATGTCGAAATGCGGAACGGCGGCCATCAGGCCCTTGAGATAGGGATGCTGCGGATCGCGGAAGATCGCCTCGACCGGTCCTGCTTCCATGATCTCGCCGTGATAGATGACGACCACCTCGTCGGCCATGTTGGCGACGATGCCGAGATCGTGGGTAATCAGCAGCATCGCCATGCCGAGCTTGGCCTGCAACTCGCGGAGCAGTTCCAGGATCTGCGCCTGTATCGTCACGTCGAGCGCCGTCGTCGGCTCATCGGCGATCAGCAGCGCCGGTTTGCAGATCAGCGCCATGGCGATCATCGCGCGCTGCCGCATGCCGCCGGACAATTCGAACGGATACATGTCGTAGGTGCGGTGCGGATTGGCGAAGCCGACCAGGCCAAGCATCTCCTCGGTTTTTTCACGGGCTTCCTGCTTGTCGGTTTTGGTATGGATCAGCAGCACCTCGCTGATCTGATTGCCGATCGTATGCAGCGGCGAGAGCGAGGTCATCGGCTCCTGGAAGATCGTCGCCATGCGCCGGCCGCGCAGGTCACGCATTTCCTCACTGTCGCGCGGAAAGGACAGAATATCGGTCGTGCTGCCGTCGAGCGGGTCGGTGAAGAGGATGCTGCCCGTCGCCTTGGCCGGATTGGGCAGGATGCCCATGACCGACTGACTGATCACCGATTTTCCCGAGCCGGATTCACCAACGAGGGCGGTGACCTTGCCAGGAAGGATGCGAAGATTGGCTTGTTTTACGACGCGTAGCCGGTCACCGAAAACCGAGAAGGAGACGTCGAGATTTTCAATACGCAACAGATCCGCTGCAGACGCCATACCAATGAAATTCCCCAGTCTTCTATGTTCCCGTTAAGGCACACTACCGTACCGCAAACGGGGTGTCTAGCTGATGACAATCATAGAAAAACCCCCACGTCCCGCCGAAGTTCCCCGGGCGAGACGCGCAGATTATGAGAGGGGTTGCAGGCGCTTACTGGATGAACTTCTCCATGCTGGTGCGCTCGACATGTTTCTTTGCATCGCGATGCAGGAGAATGACCTGCTCGGCTTCTGAGAGTCCGTTCTGCACGGCCTCGCGGAAGCTCTCGTCGACGTTGATCGCGGGCGCCGGCGCGCGCGGCTGCAGCACGGTCACCTTCTGGCGGATGCCGCGCAGCTTCTCTTCGCCGAGCGTCGTCCATTCGCCGCCGCAATAGCCGGCGAAGGCCTGGCTGGCGACGACCTCGCGGCCGTATTTCTTGGTCAGGATCTGCAGGCGTTGCACCTCGTTGACCGCCGAGCCGAAGGCGGAGAAGGTCAGGCGGTCCTTGAGGCCGACATTGCCGAACATGACGTTGCCGACATGCAGGCCGATGCCGTAGCCGATCCTGGTCAAGCCTTTCTGCTCGCGGTCCCTGTTGAGTTCGGCAACCCGCGCCTGCGCCTGATGGACGGCCGAAAGCGCCGCCTCGCAGGCGATTTTCGATGGGTCCTTGTGGCGTCCGCAGGGATAGACGGCGAGAAAGCCGTCGCCGAGGAAACTCAGGATCTCGCCGCCATTGCGGTTGAACGGGGCGGCGATCGCGTCGAAGAACTGGTTCAGCGTGTCGATATAGGCCTGCCGGCCTTCCTTTTCGGCATACATGGTGGATTCGCGCATGTCGCCCATGACGAGGGCCGCGCGGATCGTCTCACCGTCGCCGCGGCGGATCTGGCCGTTCAGCACCCGCTTGCCGGCGTCGCCGCCGAGATAGGTGGTCAGCATGTTGTTGGCGAGCTTGCCGAGCACCGCCATCTTGGCGGCGACCGCCAGATGGTTCTGCATCCTCAGCAGCGCATCGATCATGTCGTCGGAAAAGCCGGTGTTATTGTCCGTCGACCAGGAACCCATCATGCCCTGCACCGAGCCGTCGCCGAAGGGCTGCACGAAGGCGAGATAGTCGGTGATGCTGTCCTTACGCAGGTCCTCGAAAATCGGAAATTCGTTCGGCCCATCATGCATCAGTCGGCGCCGGATGTGCTGCAGATTGTTGTCGAGCAGGTAATAATATGGGCTCTGCAGGAAGCGGTCCGGCTTTTGCCCGGCAGGCATGCGGAAGCCCTCGATGGTGACGCCGCTGGCGCGCCGCCAGGTGAAGCTCAGCGCGTCGTAGAGTGGATGCAGCATCGAGAAAGAAAGATGCACGCGCGCAAGCGGCAGGCCCGCGGAAGTGAGCCTTTCGCAGAAACCGCGGACGATGTTTTCAAGCTCGTCTCCGGCCAGCGAGGAGTTCGTCAGCCATTCAGCGACCCGGTCCAACAGGATGGAGGACACGCTGGATTCGATCGTGCTCATTCTCGGTATGATCCTCATAAGGCACGCCATCCCCAAGAGCCAAAAGTCCCCCCGGCCGGCACATTTTCATGCGCAGGTCACAAGGAAATCAGGATGTACGAGCGGTATTATTGTGTCAACGGATCTGCCGAAAGCCCGGCAGCAGCGCCCCTCAGCTCCCCATACCGGGGGATCGGACGGGTAGTCCTTTCGCGGTGGTTATTATCGGAAGTCAAAATAGGGATGCTGCAAATGCGAAACAATGGGATCCGCGTTTTTTTGTGCGCTCAAGTTGCAGCAAACGGCGCGGTCTGAGTCATTTCCGCCACACCCGGCTAAAGGTGTTGTCCTGCTGGAGATCGGCGAGGACGCATATTCGCTGCGCCGACGGCGAGCTTGGCACGAACGGGGCCCACTCTCCGTCATCCCAGGCCTGAGCCGGTTATTCATGTTTGCTCCCGATAGAGGCCAGCGTAGATCCTGCGATCAAGCCCGAGGATGATGGAGCGTGTGGTGGCTTCTGGAGCAAGGCCGCGAGGGATACGAGCGCAGCTGCGCTTTTATGCAAGCTTCGTCAGCCGGTCATCTGCCCCACGGCCTCGATCCAGGCGGAGGTGGCAGCAGCCGAGTGCGGGGGCAGCGACCGGCAACCAGGACTGCAGCACCGCCAGCGATAAGAGGAAGATCCGCGCCTGGGTTTAATTTGCCCGGCTCATGCATTAGATCAGCCTTCTCTTCCCTGTTTGAAAGATCCCGCCTTGACCATCTCCCCCTTCGAGACGCTTTTGCTGAAGATCGAGACCCGCGCGGCCCGTGCCGGCATCATCGGCCTCGGCTATGTCGGCCTGCCGTTGGCGATGGCCGTGGCGCGCAGCGGCTTTGCGGTCACGGGCTTCGACATCGACCCGTCCAAGATGGTGGCGCTCGGTGCCCGCCGCTCCTATATCGACGCGGTGAGCGATGAGGCGCTTGTTGCCGAGATCGAAGCGGGCCGCTTCAAGGCGACCACCGATTTCGCCGGCCTTGCCGATTGCGACGTCATCATCATCTGCGTGCCGACGCCGCTCACCAAGCATCGCGATCCCGACCTTTCCTTCGTCGAGGCGACGTCGCGCTCGATTGCGGCGCATTTGCGCCCCGGTCAGCTCGTCGTGCTGGAATCCACCACCTATCCCGGCACGACCGATGACGTGGTGAAAGTCATTCTCGAAGGCACCGGGTTGAAATCCGGCTCCGACTTCTTCGTCGGTTTCTCGCCGGAGCGCGAGGATCCCGGAAACCAGCATTATCATACCGCCACCATCCCGAAGGTCGTTGCCGGCGACGGGCCGGAGGCGCTGGCGCTGATGAAGGCCTTCTATGGTGCGGCGGTATCGACCGTCGTTCCGGTCTCCTCGAACGCGACGGCCGAGGCGGTGAAGCTCACGGAAAACATCTTCCGCTCGGTCAACATTGCCCTCGTCAACGAGCTGAAGACCGTCTATGCGGCGATGGGCATCGACGTCTGGGAAGTGATCGACGCGGCCAAGACCAAGCCCTTCGGCTACATGCCCTTCTATCCCGGTCCCGGCCTTGGCGGCCATTGCATCCCGATCGATCCTTTCTACCTCACCTGGAAATCGCGCGAATACGAGCTGCCGACCCGCTTCATCGAACTCGCCGGCGAGATCAATTCGGCAATGCCGCGTTATGTCGTCGGCAAGCTCGCCGAGGCCCTCGACATCCGTGCCGGCAAGGCATTGAGCCGCAGCAGGGTGCTGGTGCTCGGGCTCGCCTACAAGAAGAACGTCGCCGATATAAGAGAGAGCCCGTCGCTGCGGCTGATCGAGATCATCGAGGAGCGTGGCGGACACGCAGATTACCATGATCCCTTCGTCGCCGAGATTCCGCCGACGCGCGAATACCAGGCGCTGAAAGGCCGCAAGTCGGTGGCGCTGACGCCGGATACCATTACCGGCTACGATGCTGTGCTGGTCGCGACGGATCACGACAGAATGGATTATGCGGCACTCGCAAAAAGTGCCACGCTGATCGTCGACACGCGCAACGTCTTCAACCGGCTCGGCCTTTCGGCCGATCACATCATCAAGGCGTGACTGAAAACGTCACTGCATGACTCTGTGTTCGGCAGCGACCCCACAGAGATGGCGGGTGAAGTGATGGCTGGACTTTCCAGCGATCTGTATATCCGTACGCTTGATGGTTACGAAAGGACGTCGATGGCCCACGTTCGCTTGACGGAGTTCCGCCAAAACATTGCAACCTATTTTGATCAAGTCCTCTCTTCTCGGGCTCCCCTGCTAGTGACCCGTCAAGGCTCGGAAGCGATGGTCTTGGTTGCCGAAGGCGAGTACGAGAGTATGCAAGAGACGCTACACCTGCTTTCGACGCCCGCTAATTCTGCCCGGCTACGCGAAAGTCTCGGACAGCTTCGAGAGGGGCAGGTGGTAGAGAGCGATCCCACTCTCTGACATGAAATTGCAATGGACCCCTAATTCCTGGGAAGAGTACGAATACTGGCAGAAAAACGACCAGAAGATGGTCGAGAGAATCGACGAACTCCTGAAGGATACAAAAAGGTCACCCTTTAAAAGTCTGGGCAAGCCAGAGCCACTGAAGGGAGATCTATCCGGATTTTGGTCAAGGCGCATCCTCGGAGAGCATCGACTCGTCTACTGCGTGACTGGCAAGGGTTCCAACCAACAGCTGGAAATCATCCAGTGCCGATTTCATTACGAAAAATAGGTTCTTGCGCAGTGCAGTTGATCGCGACGTCGAAAGCTTGCGCGATCATGGTGTTAAATCATGCTCGGCGCTGTAGAAAGCGACTTGCCGGTCATCCGGCTCGCGGCCACCGCATAACCGCCGGCCGCACCGTCGATGAAATGCATGTGGTCGCGCGAAATCGGCGTCGGCACGAAGCAGGTCATCAGCGCCGAGGCCTGCCGATGCAGGCCGTAGCGGACAATGCCCTTGGCGCGTGCCGCTTCCAGTAGTGTCTCGATCCGCTTCAGGTGTTCGGCGTCGACATCGATCGTCATCTTCAGCCCGTCGTCGAACTTGCGAAAATCGGAATTGCCGGCGACGTCGCGCTTGTAGCGGCGGGCGTCGAAGCGGCCGAGCGGAACGCCGAGCTTGTAGCACACGACGGTGATGGCAAGCTGCAGGAAGATGGTGAGCTTCTGCCGCAATCGCCGTCCAGCCGGCGCGGTGGCCTTGGCTTCGCGGTTGATGCCGTGCAGCGAAAAGGCAAGGTTCGGACCATCGGCCGGTACCGGGTGGCTATCCCGGTTCTGCTCGGTGGTGATGGCGACGATGCCGTTGACGAGGTCGCGGAATTCCTGTCCCGGCCGGCCTTCGCCGGGAACCGCGATGATCGAGACGATCTCGCCGTTGCGCGCTTCGATCGGGCTCCAGCGGCAGGAGAGACCGTTGAGATCGGGGCGCGTTCCCGGGGCCGCGCGGGCAACGCCGTACCGGCCGAGCTTCATTTGTCTTTCGGCCCAGCTGGTGCCGCCGCCCCAGAACATCGCATAGGTGACATAAGGGCTCGCGGAGTAACGCGCGACGCGCACGTCGAGGCCTTCGGCGCGGGTGTCGGCGACCGGCACGATTGCGATGCGCAGCGTCAGGCTCAAATCCTCCTCGACCCAGACCTGCACGGCGGCAAGGGCGTCGCGCGCTGCCTTTTCCAGCGAACCCGGAAGCGCAATCAGCGCGCCGTCGCCGCCGAAAACGAAGGGATAATCGCCCTTGCCGACGGAATTCAAGACCGCCGATATGACGCTGGCGCCCGCCATGTTGACATCCTTGTAACGGCCGGCAGCGATCGCCTGCGTCGAGCCGACGATGTCGGCCAGCGCCAGCACCCATCCGTCCGGAAGCGGCCGGTAGTTGGCGGCGTCGGTCACGCCTTCAAATTCGCTGAAGAGCGGCACTTCGCCAAAGAAGGTTTCGTCGGTCACGGTTTTCATATCATCCAGCTTAGCACAGACCCATGTCGCCACTGCAACGCCAATTCCCATTTACGGCAATCGACTTGGCAAGGTTTCATGTGTTAGAGCATTTCCTGCTTTTTCGGACGCACGGAAACGCTCTAACTTTTTGTTTTTACGCAATTCCGGACGCAAAACCGCTCTCGCGCTTTTGCTGGAATTCCTCCAGGACCGCCGACGATTTCATGACGGATATAGAATAGATGAGCCGCCTCGACAGCTTCATTCGCCGGTTGACGGCTCAACGCGACATTTTGAACGCGATCATCGATCTGGTGGGGGAAACGCCGGGCCCGGTACTGGAGTTCGGTCTCGGCAACGGGCGCACCTACGATCACCTGCGCGAGAACTTTCCCGGCCGTCGCATCGTCGCTTTCGACTGGGAAGTCCGTTCCTATTCGGCCTCGACCCCAGCGGCGGAAGACATGGTGACCGGCGATATCCGCGAGTCCGGCCAGGCCTTCGTCAGCATCGGCGCTGCCCTTGCCCATGCCGATATCGGCACCGGTCATGACGAGATCGACGCGGTGACGCTGACCTGGCTGCCGCAGCTGATGGCCGGCGTGCTCGCCCATGACGGCATCGCCGTCAGCGGGCTGCCGCTGGAGCATCCCGAACTGATGGCGCTGCCGCTGCCGGAGGGCATCAAGGAAGGCCGCTATTTCCTGTATCGCAGGACGTAGCATCAGCAATTGCAAGTGCTATAGCGCCGCGCGTCTGAAAAGACGTGCGGCGCTGTCGTGTGTCGGTTCACGCCACCAGACCCTTGGTCAGTTCCAGCGCCTGCCGTTCGAACAGCCGGCGATAGATACCGTTATTGAGCCTGATCAGCGCCTGATGGTCGCCTTCTTCGACAATCTTTCCCTTGTCGAAGACCAGCAGCCGGTCCAGCGCTCGCACCGTCGACAGCCGGTGGGCGATGACCAGCGTCGTGCGGCCGTTCATCAGGCGTTCCATGGCCTGCTGGATCTGCACTTCGCTCTCGCTATCGAGGCTCGACGTCGCTTCGTCCAGGATCAGCACCGGGGCATCGGCCAGGAAGGCACGGGCAATGGCGACACGTTGCCGCTCGCCGCCCGACAGCTTGACGCCGCGTTCCCCCACCATCGTCTCATAGCCCTTGGGAAGGTCCATGATGAAGTCGTGCGCACTGGCCTGTTTCGCCGCCTGCTCGATCTCGCGCCGCGAGGCGTTCGGCCTGGAATAGGCGATGTTTTCCGCCAGCGTGCGGTGGAACAGGATGGGCTCCTGCTGCACGATCGCGATCTGGCCGCGCAGGCTTGATTGCTTGGCCGCCGCAATATCCTGGCCGTCGATGCGGATTTCGCCCGCGTTCACGTCATAGAGCCGCTGGATGAGCTTGACGAAGGTCGTCTTGCCCGAGCCCGAATGCCCGACCAGACCCACGCGCTCGCCCGGCTTGATGGTGACCGAAAAATCCTCATAAAGCGGGGTGGGATGCGCACCATACTGGAAGGTGACGCGATCGAAGACGATCTCGCCCTCGCCAATCTTGATCGGCTTGGCGTTCGGCTTGTCTTCGATACCAAGCGGCATCTTGTCGAGCAGCACCAGTTCTTCCATGTCGTTGACGGAACGTTGCAGATTGCGGATGTCCTGGCCGACATTGCGCAGGTAACCTTGCAGAACGAAGAACATGGCCAGCACGAAGGTAATGTCGCCAGGCGTCGCCAGCCCCTGCTGCCACATGATCAAGCCCGTTCCCAGAATACCTGCCTGCATGGAAACCATCATGAAGCCCTGGATCGTGCCGCTCAACGTGCCGCGCTTCCACGTCCGTCGCGTCCGGCTGTCCCATTTGGTCAGCACGTGGCGCAAGCGTCCCTCTTCGCGGTTTTCAGCGCCGAACGCCTTGACCACCGAATTGCAGCTGATGGCATCTGCCAGCGCACCACCAAGCTTGGTGTCCCAGGCATTGGCAAGCCTTGCCGCCGGCGACACGAAGCCCATGGAAAGCGCCACGGTCACGCCGATATAAATCAGCGACCCCGCAGCCACGATCAGCCCCATGATCGGCCAATAGCTGCCGAGCACGATGCTGGCGCCGACCAGCATGACGATGGACGGCAGCAGGGCGACCAGCAGCAAGTCGTTGAGCTGGTCGAGCGCCCACATGCCGCGGGTGATCTTGCGCACCGTCGAGCCGGCAAAGCTGTTGGCGTGCCAGTCGGTCGAGAAACGCTGCACCTTGTGGAAACCGTTATTGACCACATCCGCCATGGTGCGCAGCGTCAGCCGGATGATGCCGTTGAAGATGAACCAGCGCAGCACCACGCTGGTGAGGCCGAGTGTCACGACGATGACGAAGGCGCGCAAAGCACCATCAGCCGCATTGCTGCCGGCAATGGCATCGACGATCCGGCCGGAAAACACCGGCACCATGACTTCGGCCAGAGTGCTGACGACCACCAGCACAATAATAATGGCCACCAAAAGAGGCCGATGGGTCCAATGATGGAAAACAAAGCCGAGCACATGGCGATAGGCATCGGCGCGGAAGTCGAGCTTCTTGCGAGTCATTTTAATCGCTCGGCGCCGTGTCGGCGACCGGTCCTCAAAAATAGAGAGTTGGATGGCACAGCCCAAACGGGAGACGAAATAATCCCGTCGGATCAATCGGGCTGTGAATTAAGGGAAAACCGAATTTCGGGCGCGCGAGGCGGGCCGCGAATGGAAATGACCTAGTGTCGGGACATTCCGTGCGGGAAGGTTTCGATGATTGCTGGTGTCATGCAACGCCTCCCTATGTTCGAACTAAAGCGGTGAGCGTTTTGTACCGAAGCAATTCGCCATTGCCAAGCGGATATTTGCAACCTTACGGAAGGTGATGCGGAAACGACACAGCTTGTGCGGTTGCGAAGAGAGGGTTCGGCCGGCCCGTCCGCCGAAAACGGCATCAAGAAAGGCCGTTATTTCCTCTACCGCGGGTCACCCCGCTCATGAGGCGCAGGAATAGGATGTGGCGGGGCGGGCGGTCAGTTTTTCTTCGAAGTCGGCGGCGATCTTGTCGAGCGTCACGCTGTCCAACCGCTGCAACAGCAGGGCCTGGGCCTCCTTCATCGCGTCGCCGAGAGCGACATTCACCGCCTGTTCCACCAGGCATTGCGGCTGGTCGTCGGCCGGGCCAATGGCGAAGAGATGCGGTTCGCCGATGGCGCGGTAGACATCGAGCAGGGTGATCTCAGACAAGGGACGCACCAGAGTCCAGCCGCCGCCATGGCCTTTTTCGGAGCGGACGTAACCCTGTTCGCGAAGGCCGGCCATGGTGCGGCGCACGACGACGGGATTGGTGTTCAGCATTTTCGCGATCATATCGGAGGTCGCCGAATGCTGGTGCTTATCCATGTGGATCAGCACGTGCAGCATGCGTGAAAGGCGGCTGTCATTGCGCATCGTTCTCTTCCTGTCGATTGGGCGGGTCATTATCGCAAGCGGCTTGTAACAAGACAAGTAACATGATGCTTGACGCCGGCGTGTCATGTAACTTATGTTGAGTCATGAGTTCGATATCAAGGGAGAGTTCCATGTCGTTTGAAGCCATCGTCATCGGCGGAAATTTCGCCGGCTTGTCGGCAGCGATGCAGCTGGTCCGGGCACGGCTGCGCGTGCTGCTCGTCGATGCCGGCGCGCCGCGCAACCGGTTTTCTGAAGCCTCGCATGGGTTCTTGGGGCAGGACGGCCAAACACCGGCCGCGATCATGCAGGAGGGAAAGCGGCAGCTTTCGCTTTATCCGACCATCGCCATCCGCGAGGGAAAAGTCGTCCGAGCGCACAGCGATGGTGACGCGTTCATCGTCGGCACCGAAGACGGCGGCGAAGAACGAGCTGCGCGCATCGTGCTTGCAACCGGCGTCAGCGACACGCTGCCCGAAATCCCCGGCCTCAAGGAGCGATGGGGCCGCTCGGCGCTGCACTGCCCCTATTGCCACGGTTTTGAGGTCGGTGGCGGCAAGCTCGGCGTTCTCGGAAACCATCCGCATTCGGCCCATTCTGCCATGATGATCCCGGATTGGGGCGCAACGACCTTTTTCACCCAGGCGCTGTTCGAGCCCGATGAAGAGCAATTGGTGAAGCTGACGGCCCGTGGCGTCCGGATCGAACGCAGCCCTATCGTGGAATTGTTGGGCGACAATCCGAAGCTTGAGGCGGTTCGCCTCGCCGATGGCCGCATCGTGCCGCTCGATGCCGTCTTCGTCGCGCCGAAAACGACGATGGCGAGCCCGGTTGCCGAACAGCTCGGCTGCGCCTTCGACGACGGCCCGTTCGGGCCAATCATTCGGGTCGCCGACAACAAGGAAACCACCGTCAAGGGTGTCTTTGCCGCCGGCGATGCGGCTAGCGCCATGCACAATGCCACGCTCGCCTCCGCCTCAGGCGTGCTCGCCGGCGTGCACTGCCATCAGTCGCTGGTCATGTCGTCGGCCGCATAAGGCGGAAACAGCACGTCAAGCGGGTGAAAGTTCCCCCAGCAGGTCAGGTCCCATCGCTTAGCCGAACTGAAAATCTCAACGCTTTTGCTTTCATGCGGCGCGGAACCGCCTGATTACCGCTCGAACACACAAATCCGGCAATATGGAGCAATTGCCACAGCTACCGGTTAAGTTACCGCCAGTACCGCCCCGGTGTCGTACTGACGCACGAAATCCACCCGCATGCCGTTCCAGTGATAGCAGTAATGCCGCCCTTGCACAGGAATGGCGATGGCGTCCGGCCAGAAAATGCCGATACAACGTTGCCCGGGCATTCGAACGCTGTTCCACAAGAGACCATCGCTTCCCGCTGCACGAAGTTCGCGTCCCTCGATCTGGGAAGCGGTGTAATCGTCCGGATGCAGGGCGCCAGGCACCGCGTTCACGTCGTCTAGTCCTCGGTCCACGCTGCCCACCAGGACACGAAAGTCCGATGTCCACCCGGGACGTTGGGGCGTTGAGCTCATGAACTTCTGATGATGATGTATTGTTTCGGCGACAGCGACTTCTTCACTTTCGCCTGCATAGTAGATACCATAGCTTCCGTCCGTGAAGCGTCCCGGCCGCCCCGTTGAGCAATGGACGAAGGGGGCCATTACATAACTAGCGCCGGTGCCCGAAACGCGACGGTTCGCGGGCACCTTTCCAAGATCGCCCACCTCAAATCGAATGCGCGGATTGGTTTTCGCCTCGACGGCCACAAGGGCCTCCCAGTCGCGGGGGTCGGCGATGTCCTCGAACAAATCGATTGGCGGATGGATCGATCTAATGATGCGGTAGGTTTTAGGCCACTGTACATGGGCGCGGACAGCAAGGCCACTTACCATGCGCTCCGTTCCGCATCGAGCCATTCACGCATCACGGCAAGATCAGACAGCTCGCCCTGAAGCATCACGTCCAGTGCCGACTTGCCGCCAAAGGCCGTATTGGGTGCTTTGATCCACTCATATCCCCTTGATGGATCCTTAAACAGATGTCGCACTCCCTTGTGGATACCCATCAGGTGAGCCATCCGCATTTTCAGGTCCCGATCGACACGTCCCACCTTGCCTTCTTTCCACCGTGCCCATGTGCGGGCTGACAAACCTCCGAGCAAGGTGCAAGCCTGGGCCTCCGTGAGCTTCCAGGCATTGAAGAGGTTTACCGTCGTGCGGGCGAGCGCCCCTGCTTCCAAATCGGTGATTTCAGCCGATGTTCTGTTAAAGGGAGTCGAAGCAACAGGTTGAAGCCGCATGGCATCCTCTCTTTCTGGCAGAAAGATAGCATATTGTTGCCAATTGGCAAATCCAATTCTCGCATCACATGGACAGCAAAGAGACTGGCCGAACGCTCAAGCCTTCGCTTCATCTCATGGCGTCAACAGGCTGGTTGTGAATGCGGCGCATGATGAGGTGGGTGTTACAAGGCGCTCGGATGGATCACTATTGACGCCGGGGCGTGACCATCCGCTGCTGATCAAAATATGGTCGTTAGGATGCTTTCGTATCCAGTCGCTGGCCGGGCACCCTTTGAGTAAGTTTTCCGCGTGGAACGCCTGGCGATACCAATATTGCGTGCATTTCGCGATCAAAAATCTAGGGCGGGTCGCGCGAAAGTGTTACTTGGACTTCGCGATTATGAAATGCGCAAAATCGATGACCTAAAGCGCGGCAAGCGAGCCTGAAAGATTGCGACCCACTTCAAGGTAGGAACAGCACGTTGTACTGATCGACATCGCCCGGCAGGTCGCGAACCTTCATCTCCACCTCGCGGTCTTCGAAGAGGACGAGGCAGTCCTCGTAGAAACCCGACAGCATGCCGACGAAGGCCTTCGTTCCCTCACGCCCGTAGAAGAGCGGCGTGAATTCCATGTAGAGCGGCACGCGGCGGGCAAGCAGCGGCTGCATCGACCGGCAGGCGACCGGCTCGTAGCCCTCGATGTCCATCCAGACGAGGCCGATTACGGCCGGGTCGATCGAAAGACCGGCAAGGATCTCGGAAACCGGTTTCACCGGCACGCTGATCTTCTTGTCTGTCGGGCTTTGGCGGATGGCGCTGCTCTTGCCGTGGTTGTTGAGGTTGAGAAAAAAGTCGATCTCGCCTTCGTACTCGCCGGCGGCGCAGTTGACGAGCCGGACCTTCTCCTCCAGCCGGTTCTGGCGGATGTTAAGTTGAAGCAGCGGGAAATTGCGTGGATCGGGCTCGATGCTGATCATATGGGCATAAGTGTCGCTGAGCGCGAAATAGACGGTCTGGGTGCCGATATTGCCGCCGATCTCGAGCAGCGTTGCGTTCTTTCGCAAAAGGCCGCGCTCGCGCAGGATGACGATCAGCCGGTCGACGGCCTCGCGCTCGAAATGGCCCTTCCGGAACACCTTGCGGCCGATATAGTCGGCGGGAGAGAAGGTCATGAGATGGTCGCCGGCATCGACCGTCATCGAGACGACGCGCGGGCCGATATTCTCGATCAGCAGGCGGCGGCCGAAGCGGGTGTCGAAGAAGCGCGAAGCGGCCGCATTGCGCGCCTTGCGCAGCCGGCGGCTCCAGTATTTGGCGGTCAGCCAGGGCTTGCCGGGCATCAGGTTTTTCCTTCGAGCGGTTCTGCCGCTTTCTCTCTCGGAATCACGTAAACTTTCAAGGGCAGCGCCCGGCCGCGCACACTGATTTCACGGCTTTCGATGCCGGAAAGATCAGCACCCGAAAGGCTCGCCACCGGTTCGGAGATGACGATCGCCGCCTCGAACTCCTTGGCGGCGGTCTCGAGCCGGCTCGCAACATTCACGGTATCGCCGATCGCCGTCATGCTGCGCACCCGGCCGTATCCCATCGTGCCGACGACGGCCGGGCCGGTGTGAATGCCAATCGCGATGCGCAGCGGCAGCGCCAGTTCGTCGGCCAGCTCGGCGGCCAGTTTCTCGATCTCGGCGACGATCGATGCCGCCGCGTTAAGCGCCTGGCGGCAGGCTTCCTCCGGTGCGGTGTTGAGGCCGAAGAGCGCCATGGCGCCGTCGCCGATGAACTTGTCGAGCCGCCCGCCCGACTGCTCCACCGCCTTGCCGATGATGGCGAAATAGCGGTTCAGCAGGAAGACCACGTCGAAGGGCAGGCGGGTTTCCGTGAGCGTGGTGAAATGGCGGATATCGACGAAGAGCACAGCGATCTCGCGCTCGCGCCCGGGGCTCGTCTCCTGGCTGTTGGCGGGAAGGGCCGCTTCGATCGCCGGTACGAGAAGCGGCGCGACGGCAACATCGCGGTTCGGACGAAGCTGACAGGCGAGCCGGACATCCGGGCCGGCATTGATGCGCTTCAGCGTCGTCTGTTCCATCTTGTCGGGGCCAGGCAGGCTTTCGTAATCGCCAAGGATCTGCACGCGGCAGGTGGAGCACTGGCCCTTGCCGCCGCAGACGGCATAATGCGGCAGCCCGCCGAGCCGGCTCGCTTCCAGCACCGAGAAGCCGCGCGGCACACGGATGACCTCGCCGCCCGGATAATTCACGGTGACCTGGTCGAGCCGCTCCTTCAGCTTGCGCCGGGCGCGGGCGGCGACGACGATGAGCAGCGAGGCCGAGAAGGCGCCGTAGAGCCCGGCGCGGATCATGGCGATCTGACGGTGAACTTCCGGGTTCGAGGCGTAACGGGTGTTGACGCCCTCCTTGTAAGTGCTGACCGTCATTGACTGCTGGTAGGAAGGGTCGGCGAGCGTCCGGCCCATTTCGACGAAGCCCAGCAGCGCGAGCACCGGCACGAGGATGGCGAGCGCCAGCATGAGCGGTGCGAAGTCCGGATACCAGGAGCGGTAGCGCAGCCAGAAATGGATGCCGATGCAGCCGTGGATCCAGACGGCGACGAGGGCGAGCGCCTGCCGCGCGCCATTCGCCGGAGATTTGATCCACAGCGAACCGACGACCGTCTCGTAGTCGTCAATGTAGCCGTAGAACTCGTGGGCGATGCGCGTGCCGATGACATGATCGAAGAGAAGCAGCGGGATCATCAGGCCGAGCACGATCTGGGCCATTTCCCCCTTCGGCATCACCAGGCTGCGGCGCATGTATATGGCGCGCAGCACCAGCGCGATATGGATGAGCACCGACGAATAGAAGACGGCGGTCCCCAGGGGATTACGCCAGACCGCCAGGAAAAGATGGGCGGCCTTGTCGGCGGCGGCGACGGAAATCAGGCCAATCGCATGGTTCGACAAATGCAGCAGGACGAAGACAAAAATGACGAGGCCGGAACCGAGCCTCGCCCTTCTGATCGTACGCTCCGAAAAAATCCCTGTGGCCGAGACCGTCGTCATTCATTCCCGTTCTTGTCGATGTAACCGCACGCCCATAGAGATTGGCAAAGAGGCGGAATTGCTTCGATCGCGATCACATTCCATATGTTTATGCGCAAGTTTTCGGCAAAGGGACAATAGCGGAATTTTCCCGACCGGCGCGAAAGTTGTAAACAGTGTGTCTTACCTGAGGTGTGCCAATGCGGGTGGCTTTCTACGCGCCGATGAAATCGCCGAACCATCCGGTGCCCTCAGGCGACCGGCTGATGGCGCGGCTGTTGATCCGGGCGCTGGAGCTTGGCGGGCATGAGGTCGACATCGCCTCCGAATTCCGCACCTATGCGACGACACCGGAGGCGGCAGCGGCGCTCGAACCCGCCACCGGCGCCGAACTGCAGCGGCTGCGGCTGGCATGGCAATCCGCGCCGCGGCCGGAACTCTGGTTCTGCTACCACCCCTATTACAAATCGCCCGATCCGTTCGGGCCTGTTATCTCCGCCGAATTCGCCATTCCCTATGTCACCGCCGAAGCCTCCTATGCGGCAAAACGCGACCGGACCGGCTGGGCCACTGCCCAGAAGCTGGTGGGTGAGGCGATCATGCAGGCGGCGGTCAATATCAGCTTCACCGAACGCGATCAGGCTGGGCTTGCCGCCGCCTTTCCGCAAGCGCGGCTTGCCGGGCTGAAACCCTTCATCGACACGGCGTTGTTCGAAAAGGCGTCGCCGGTACCCGGTCCGCGCCGGCTGATGACGGTCGCGATGATGCGGGCCGGCGACAAGATGGACAGTTATGCGATGCTCGCAAAGGCGGTGCGACTGATCGAAGACCGGCCCTGGACGCTTGCCGTCATCGGCGATGGGCCGATGCGCCAGGAGGTGCAGGCGCTGTTTGCTGGTCTTCCCGGTCGCATCGAATGGCTGGGTGAGCGCAATGCCGTCGAGATCGCCGCATTGCTCGGACGCGGCGACCTCTATGTCTGGCCCGGCTGCGGCGAGGCCTATGGTCTTGCCTATCTGGAGGCCCAGGCCGCCGGCCTGCCCGTCGTCGCGCAGGAAACGGCGGGCGTGCCCGCGGTGGTCGAGGCTGGCGTAACCGGCCTGCTGACGCCGGATGGCGATGTCGCCGCCTATGCCGAGGCCGTGGCTGCCCTGCTTGACGACAGGCAGAGGCGCGACGCCATGGCGCAGGCGGCGCGGCGCTTGGTGCTTGGGCAACGCTCGCTTGCGATGGCGGCGCAGGACTTGAACGGAATTTTGCGGGACAATGCAGCAACAGGAGTGACGCGATGAGCGACGGGATAGCCTGGGACCCCCTGCACCGCGAGCTTGACCGCTGGCAGGCCGCCGGCCGCGTGGCGCGGTTCTGGCTGCGGGATGACGACGCCGTCGAGCCGACGCCTGATCTGGAGACGCTGCTGGCGCTGACTGGCGAATCCGGGGTGCCGCTGGCGCTTGCCGTCATTCCCGGCCTGACCGGCGAGGCCCTGGCCCTGCGGCTGGCGGAGGAGGCGGGCGTCGCGGTCTCGGTGCATGGTTGGTCTCATACGAATTACGCGGGGCCGGAGCGGAAGAAGCAGGAACTCGGCGGCGACCGGCCGGCGGGGGCTGTGCTCGGCGAATTGGGCGAAGGGTTCCGGTTGCTGGAGCGGCTGCATCCGGCTCGCTTCCTGCCAGTGCTGGTGCCGCCGTGGAACCGGATCGATGCGACCCTGATCCCGGCGCTGCCCGGCCTCGGATTTGCTGCCCTTTCAGTCTATGGGCGGGCAAAGCAGGATGGGCCGATGCCGCTGCTCAACACCCATGTCGACATCATCGACTGGCACGGCACGCGCGGCGGACGGAGCGAGGCGGAATTGGTGGCCGAACTGGTGGCGGAGCTTGACGACCGGTTTGCCGGCAGCGACGAGCCGATCGGCGTGCTCACGCACCACCTGGTGCATGACGCGGCCGCATGGGATTTTCTGTCAGCCTTGTTTGCGATGACGGCCCCGCATCCCGCCGTCTGCTGGTCGCCGGCGTCGGCACTTCTCAAGGCTCAGGCGCGTGAACCCGTTCAAGGAACTCGCGCATGAGTGCCACGACGTCGTCGAGATGCGTCTCGAGCAGCCAGTGGCCGCCGCCGAGCAGATGGAGTTCGGCATCCGGCAGATCGCGCAGATAGGCCCGCGCCGATTTTTCCGGCATGTAGTGGTCGTTCGGACCCCAGACGATCAAGGTGGGCGGCCGGTATTCGCTGAGGTATTTGCGGTGTTCGGGAAACCAGGCCCGGTTCTCCTTCAGTCCGGCGATCAGGTCCGTGGCGATTTCCTTGCGCCGAGGCGTGATCAGCGACCAATGCAGCTTCCAGAGATCGGGCGGAATCGTATCGGTGAGCGGAGGCGGCAGATCGTTGAGGAACTCCTCCTTGAAAGTCTCCTCGCTGATTGCCTCCGCCAGCGCCTTCCTCATCTCCGATCTCGGAAGCGTCCACGTCGCTTCGATATCCGCATATTTCGGTCCAAGGGCATCCTCATAGGGGATATCGCCGTTCTGGATGATCAGCCCCGCGATGCGCTGTGGGGCGCTGATCGCCAACCGGGCACCGATCGGCGAGCCGAAATCGTGGAGGTAGAGGACGAACCGGTCGAGATTCATCGCAGCGACAAAGGCCTCCAGCCAGGCAGCGTATCCATCGAAGCTGTAGTCGAAATCGTCAGGCGTGCCGCTGTAGCCCGCACCCGGGAAATCCGGCGCAATCAGGCGCCAGCGGTCGGCAAGGCGCGGCATGAGATTGCGAAATTCATAGGATGAGCAGGGATATCCATGCGGCAGCAACAACACCGGCGCATCTTCCCGGCCGGCCTCGCGGTAAAATGTTTCGACGCCGGCAACAGTCATCCAGCGATGTCGGACAAGAGTGGCCACGGCAACCTCCTCGGAACCGTTCTTTATTTTCGGTCTTCGTCATACTGCTCGGCGCCTTCGACCGGCCGCAGCCACGGCTCGCGGCGTTTGATCCAGAGTTCGTAGCTCGGCACAAGCGGCGTCGGCGCCTCGGAGAGGATGCCAAGCTTGATTTCGGCCTCATGATCATCGGCGGAAAACAGGCGCGAACCGCAACTTGTGCAGAAATTCCGACCTTGAAACGCGGCGGTTTGCCCTGAATGTTCGAATTGGGCGGCCGGCCAGATGCCATAGAAGGTAAAGGCCGAACCGCTTTCGCGCCGACAGTCCGTGCAATGACAGATCCCAACGCGTAAGGGTTCGCCTCGGACGGAAATGCGCACCTGCCCACAGAGACACTTTCCGGAAAGCACGGTCATGACTGAGCCTGTTTTCGTTGATTTTGCGCTGCCGGGAAAACGGTCTGGCCCCGCATCTGTTCCCTCGAGACGTCGCAAGCCTGCTCAGTCCGATCGATAGGCTCTCTGCCGAAGAGCTTCGGACTGCACAAGACGAAGGCGGGCGGCCTTCAGCGGCTTGCTAGATCACCACGACCTGATTGTCGCGCGCGGCAAAAGATTCGGGGAAGGCGACCTGGGCCTGCGCTTCCATCTGCGCCAGCTGCTCGTCCGTCCGGGAAGGGGCGTGGTGAAAGAGCGCGAAGCGCTTGGCGCCTGCCATCTTCGCAAGCTCGGTGCCATGCTGCCAGGTCGAATGGCCGAAGCCCTTGAAACGCTGCATCTCGTCTTCATTGTAGGTGCAATCGTAGACGACGAGATCAGCGTCCTGCATCATCTCGAGCGCGACCGGATCGTAGGAGCCGGGTGTGTGTTCTATATCGTAGATAAGAGCGATCGAACGGCCCTGCCATTCAATGCGGTAACCAATCGCCCCACCTGGATGGTTCAGCATGAAGGTCTTGATCTCGATGCCCGGGCGCGGGTTCAGCACCTGACCGGCATGAAAATCGCTGAAATTCATCGTCGCCTGACAGATATCTGTCTTGACCGGAAACCAGGGCGGGCTGATGAACTGCTCGACCATTTCCCGGGTGCTCATCTTGCCATCGAGATGGCCGGACCAGATGTTGACGTTGATCGACGGATAATAGATTGCCTTGAAGAAAGGCAGGCCGATGATGTGATCGTAATGGCAGTGGCTGAAAAACAGGTCGACGTCGCTGACGCTGTCGGCGAGCATCGACAGCCCGGCCTCGCGCAGGCCGGAGCCTGCGTCGAAGATCATCCGATGTTCTCCGCAGCGAATCTCGATGCAGGAGGTGTTACCGCCGTAGCGATCGAACTCGGGACCTGACACGGGAATACTGCCGCGGACGCCCCAAAATTTTACCTGAAACAGTTCTGTCGTCATCGTTCTTCAAACCGGCCTTCCCGCATCGCCATCGTAGTCATAGTTCGTCTCTATGCGAAGCAGCAGAATTCCACGGGTTTGTCTGTTCCCCTTTGTATTCTCCCAACCGCTAGCGGAAGAAGAAGTAGATTTTCCTAAGCAATCGGCTTTCGGCTCGGAAAGCAAGCCAGTATGGTTGGTTTTCGGTAAACGCGCTGCTGAGGGTGGGGACATTTTCCCGTAAGTCATGCCTATAAGATGGTTGCGCGCGATTGAAAAAACAATTGTCGCCAAGTTTAGCCGAAAGTCGAATTCAAAGAGCAGCACGAAAACTGGCGCCAAAGGGTCAGGCGCTCGCAAGCATGGGGCACGTTTATTGTGTTCAGGCCCTGCCGACCCGACCTCCGCGTTCTCTGGGAAAACCCGCATCATCTGAGGAAAATGGAGTTCCCATCCTGCGAATGTTTCCTTGATTGAGAATGCCAGAAAGCGATATATCAGACGATACAGGAAATATAAGAGAATCGCCATGTTGCAGCCGGCTATCAACGAGACCATTGCCGAGAGCAGCTACAGGCGCATTCGGGCCGACATCATTTTTGGCCGGCTGGCTCCCGGACAAAAATTGAAGCTGGAAAGCCTGAAGGAGGCCTACGAGACCAGCATCAGCACACTTCGGGAAGTGCTGAACCGGCTGTCTTCCGAGGGACTTGTCCTCGCGGAGGGGCAGAAAGGTTTCGAAGTGTCCCCCGTGTCGGTTTCAGACCTCAAGGAGACGGCGGCGCTGAGGCTTCTGCTGGAAACACATGCGCTGGAGCAGTCCTTCGTGCATGGAGATGTGGAGTGGGAGGCACCGCTGGTCTCGGCGCATTACAAATTGGCGCGGATGGAACAGGTGATGGCCTCCGGCGACACCAGCCGGGCCGAGGACTGGAAGCGCTACGACTGGGAGTTCCATCAAGCACTGATATCCGCCTGCGGGTCGAAATTGCTGATGGAGACGCATTCGGTGATCTTCGACAGATATCTCAGATATCAGATGGTTGCCTTGTCCTATCGAGGCGATGTCGCGGCCAATGAACATCAGCAGCTTTTGGATGCGGCATTGCGACGTGACGCAGAGACGGCCAAGCGGGTGCTTGTCCTGCATATTCAAGGCGGGGTCGAACATGCGCTGGCGAGAGGGACGCTGAAATAGAAATGATCCCGACGTTTTTCTCGAGCTTTAGGTCCACCACATAAATTGCATTTCGGCGAACCAGGAAAAGCCATGCTCAAGCAAGTCCACGATCCGGCTGAAACAGTAAGCGATGTCGTCTTCCGGCAGATCCGCGAGGATATCATATCGGGGACATTGCCGCCGGGGGCCAAGATCAAGCTGGAGCAGGCAAAGGAGCGTTACTCCATCGGCATTTCATCGCTGCGCGAAATCCTGAGCCGCCTGACCACGGAAAACCTCGTCGTCGCCGAGGGGCAGCGTGGTTTCGAAGTCAGCCCCGCTTCGCGCCGCGAACTCCTCGAACTCGCCGACCTCCGGATCGTTCTGGAAACACATGCGATCGGCCTTGCCTTCGCTGCCGGAAATCTCGAATGGGAAGGGCGCATCGTCGCCGCCCATCACAGGCTGGCTGCCGCTGAACGCAAGCTTCTCGCGGGCGACGTCTCGCGGACCGTTGACTGGGTCCGATACGACTGGGAGTTCCATCAGGCGATCGTCTCGGCCTGCAATTCAGCGACGCTGATGGCGACATTGTCGTCCGTCTTCGACCGCTTTCTCCGCTACCATATGCTGGCCGAAAGTTTTCGCGGCAAGCCCGTCGTCGATGACCACAGGCTTTTGTTTGAGCTTTCCATCCGGCGCGACGTCGCTGGTGCGACCGACGTCGTCAGACGGCACGTTCAAAGCGGCGTCGAACATGTGCTGAAGAGCGGCCGCATTCTCTGATTCTCTAGGGTCAGGACCTATAATCTGGGATCAACTGCCAAGAGCTATCGTTTTCGGACTAGGCCTCGAACGGCAACCTCCGCCATATGAGATTTAGATCAAGGTCTCAAAACCGTGGCACCCGCACCACGCATTTGCCTCGGTCAAAGAAACCCTTCTTCAATTCCGACTCACTCGTACCGCACAAACGGGTTGACCTCTTTAGCTCTTGTGATCCCAGCGCGCGGGTATCGTCACTCCCCTGATTACCCCGAAAATAGCTCCAAACATTCCGCCAACGACGATCCCTGCAGAGCCGCCCGCCAACGCCGCAATGAGGCAGTAGGCGATCCAGGAGCCAACACTGGATGCATCGGCCAAGAACAACGTGCAAACGACGCCGAGTGCTCCGCCAAGGATGCCCAAGACAATGGCAACCCCCGTCACAGCCTCTGATGGGTCAATGTTACGGATGCGTGACGCTTGGGCGGCATGATGTTCAACCGGCGGAGACTGACTATCCGTGTCTTCCATTCGACCCTCCTTCAAAGCATTTACGATCGATCTTCAGCCGCCTAGAGGCTTGTCGTCCTTTTCGGACAATATCCTTTCTGCCGCGCCATCCAGATCTTCGTACTGACCGTTGCGCAGGGACCAAAGGAAGGCGCCAAGCCCGGCGATGCCCATGAACAGAGCTATGGGTATCAGAAACGACAATGCGCTCATTTATCCCACTCCCGACCAGTTTATCCGCCGCATTTCCCGCTCTGGTGGCGTGCCGCCGATCTCAAGCCTCATCGCATTCGCGACGACCAGTATGGACGATGTCGACATCGCTATCGCGGCGATGAGCGGGCTGGCATAGCCCAACAGCGCGAGAGGAATGCTGCACGCATTGTAGACAATAGCCAAAGCGAAATTTTGGCGGATCAGCACGGCCGCACGACCCGCCGTCGTCAGCGCGACCTTTATTCCGTCCATGTCTCCGTTGAGCAGGATGAAATCGGCGGCGCTGCGACCGATGTCGCTTCCTGACGCCGGAGCCATGGAAACATGCGCGGTCTTCAGCGCGACCGCGTCGTTTATTCCGTCACCAATCATCATCACCTTGCAACCGACACTGCGCAACGCCTCGATCGCCTCGGCCTTGTCCTTGGGGAGGACTGCTGCTTTTACCGAGTCGATGCCGACTTCCCGTGCCACTGCAAGAGCCGCTTCGGGGACATCGCCCGTCAGCATTTCGACGGCGATGCCGCGGCTCTTCAAGAACTGCACCGCCATCGCCGACCCGGCACGAACCTTCTCTCCAAAAACGAAAGAGGCGAGGATTTCTCCCTGTCGCGTCAGGACGACAGTAGAAGCTGCGGCAGTCAGGTCATCTGCATTGTCGCTCGCCGCCCATGCCGCTCGCCCAAGTCGATAAACTTCCCCTCGGAAAGACGCCTCGAGACCGTTGCCGGGTATTTCCCTGACGTCATCGAGCGCGAGGGCCTCCCACTCACGCCGTGAGGCGTAATTCGCGATCGCTCTCGACATCGGATGGCTCGAAAACCGCGACAGCGACGCAGCCAGTGAAAATTCCAGTGGTCCGGTCCAGTTCCCGGTCAACAGCGTCGGCTCGTATTGCGTCAGCGTACCGGTCTTGTCGAAAACGACGGTGTCGATTTCCGCCAGCCGTTCCAATGCCGATCCGTCCCGTGCCACGATACCCCAGATGAACAATCTGCGTGCTGCAACGACCTGAACCATCGGAACCGCCAACCCCAGCGCACATGGGCAGGCAATGATCAAGACCGAAATCGAAATCGTCAGGGAGAGGTGGATGTCCTGTGTCACCGCAAACCACGAAAGGAATGTCAGCACCGACAGTCCGTGGATAACGGGGGCATAGAGACGCGCGGCCCTGTCGGCGAGTATCCGGTATTCAGACCGGCCGTCCTCGACGGCTTCCAACATCCTATGCAGCTCGGCGACGGTCGAATCTCCCGGTGCGGCGGTGGCTTCGACGGTCAGGGGATGGCCGACGTTCAAATCTCCCGCGCGAACCTGTCCGCCCGGTCCAACCGTCTCCCAACGGCTCTCACCCGTCAGCAATGAACGGTCAAGTTCCGACTGGCCGGAGAGAATCGTCCCGTCGGCTGGAATTCTATCGCCGGCTGCAATCAGAGTGCGGGTTCCGGGCGCGATTTCGTTCAGCGGAACATACTCGATCCGTCCGTCCGCGCGTATCACATTCGAGCCTTTCGGCATCATCTCGGCCAGCGCCGTCGCCGCCGAGTGTGCCTTCCTTCGCATCAGATGATCCAGCGTGCGTCCGACGAGCAAAACGAAGAGTAGCGAGGTACTGGCCTCGAAGTAGGCTTGCCGTCCTTCGGCGAACGTGTCGTATACGCTGAGACCGAACGAGAGCAGCACGCCGATGCTGACCGGCACATCCATGTTGGCCCGACCGTGCACGAGCGCCCGCCACGCCGACCGGTAGAATGTCGCCCCGGAGTAGATCACGGCCGGTAGTGCGAGCGCGGCCGACATCAGGTGGAGCGTCTGACGTGTTGCCGGGTCCGCACCCGCCCAGACCGATACCGACAGCACCATGATGTTCATTGAGCAAAAGCCGGCGACTGCCAGCGCGCGCAGCAGGCCTGACACCTCACCGTCCGGTTGATCGCGGCCTTCCGCCGGCAAGACAGCCGTGTAACCGATCGTTCCGATCAGAGCGGCAAAATCGGGTGGCGAACCATTTTCCGCTTGCCAATGGATGGTTACACGCTTTGCCGTGAGATTGGCGCGCGCCATGTGAACTTCGGGGTGCTTGCCAAGAGTCGATTCCAGAAGTGCCATGCATGAACCGCATCGCATGTCCGGAACGGACAACGTGATCTGCCTAAGACCATTGCCCAAATCCCTGCTTGCCAACGCGATCTCGTCCACACCCGGCCTTCTTGATCCGGGCTCGTGGAGCGACAACGCAATGGACGCACAGCAGGTCATTGTCCGTTCCTCGCTACCTCATTGCCTTATAGGCATGCCATGTGGCGTGGCCGAGCAAAGGAAAAACGACGATCAGTCCGACAAGTCCCGTCAGCAGGCTGGCGAGAAAGAGGGCGAGGACGATCGCACCCCAGACCATTGAGGGTCCCATGTTGTTCCAGACCATGACAACGCTAACGCCCATCGCCGTGAAGGCGTCTATGCGCTCATCCAGAAGCATCGGGATTGAGAACACCCCGATTGCAAAAGCGAATCCAGCGAACAATGCGCCCACACACAAGCCGACGATCAGCATGCCCCAGCCCGAGGGGGTGGTGACCAATAGCCTTGCTACGCCATCAAGGCCGGGGAACGGATTAACGCCGAAAAAGAGCGCGTAGATAATAACCGCCGCCCTCATCCAGAGCAGCATCACCATGCACAGCAGCATCCCCGTGAAAAACACCTGCCCTCCAGCTCTCGGCCGGACGAATAACATCTCACGAAACGTGGTGCGTTCCCCGTTCGCCAAACTCCTGCTCTTGACATAGAGCCCTGCGGCAAAGAGCGGGGCGACGATCAATATGCCCGCCAATGCGGGAAAGAGAAGATAGTCGCTATCGAGCCGAAACAGCATCACGGTGGCCATCAGCGCGAGTAAGAACACCACGAACCCATAGGCCAGACTTGGCCAGGGTTGCCGGATCAAGTCCTGCCAGCCTTGGCCAAGCCAACCGAGAGGAGCGCCGAGGGGCAGATGCCGCTGCCACTCGGGATTCATCGTCTCCTGTATCCCCGATACCTCGCTCCGATATCGGCCGGAAGTGTCGTCCTGCGGCATCTGATCCTCCTCGTGCGTTCAGCAAGCTGAAGCGGCGGCCCTGAATTGGTTGGGCTGCTGCCCTTTTTCCTTGATATGCTCGATGCAGGCGGGCTGGGTGGCGATCGCCATGTAAACAAAATGGGCGTTAGCGCCGACAAAGATCGCCCCGGTCAGCCCGATCAGCAGCCACTTGAAAGCGCGTGGTATAGGTCTCTTGGCTTCGGGCATCACTGTTGACCCCCACCCAGCTTGTTCACATAAAGCGCGAGTATCTTTATCTCAGCGGGACTGAGGCGTTCGTCCCAGGTGGGCATATGTCCCTGCCGTCCGCCATGGATCGACTGGACGATCCGTTCGATGCCCCCGCCGTAAATCCAGCGGCCATCGGTCAGGTTCGGCGCACCCACATCCTGTTTGCCTTTGGCGTCTTCGCCGTGGCATGCCACGCAGCTAGCCATGAACACCTCGCGGCCCGCAGCTATCTGGCTGGCGTCTGCGGCCTCGGTGGACGTATTGCTCAACGAATAGACATAGGCGGCGACGTCGCTCACCTGTTTTCGGTTGAGCATTTCGTCTGTTCCGAACGCAGGCATCTGGGACACGCGGCTTTGCGAGTGCGTCGTATTGACCCCCACCGTCATGGTCTGGACGATCTTTTCTGGTCCTCCACCCCAAAGCCAGTCGTCATCGGTAAGATCGGGGAAATCTCGTCCGCCCTTGCCGTCCCTTCCATGACAGGCGGCGCAGTTGTCTCCGAACAACTGGTGGCCGCTGGAGGCCACCTTCGCCATCAGCTTTTCGTCGGCACGGATCTCATCGAAGGAACTGGTCTCGATCTTCTCGATCCAGGGCGCGCGCGAAGCATCGGCTTCTATGATCTTTCGCTCTACCGCCTGCTTTTGACCCGTCCCGATCAGGCCCCTCGTATACGTGCTTCCAAGCGGCCAGGTCGGATACAGTATCCACCAGAGAGCGGCGAACAGGTGCGTGATGATGAGGAAGAGCAGAACCCCGCGCGGTACAGGAGTATCGAGCTCCTTGATGCCGTTCCACATGTGTCCCGTCGTCTTCCGGCCTGTTACGGGATCGACTTCCTCTATCGCCATGGGGTGTCGTCCTTATCGAATATGTCCGTTTCCGCCCGATCGAAACGCGCCTTGTTGGAAGGCCAGAAGGTGTAGATGATCACCCCGATCGAAAACAGGATGAGATAGAACAAGCCCCAAACCTTGGACAGTTCCAACATGGTTTCGTGGCTAACATCCATCTCAAATCCCCTGAGGAATCAATTGTTGGGGTTCGGCATCTGCTCCGGTGCCGCAGTGTTCTGGTAGGCAGCTTTCGTGAGGCGGCCAAGCACCTGCAGATAGGCGACCATGGCGTCCATTTCCGTCACTCTGGTTTTTACACCGTCAAACGCAGAGACCTGCGTGTCTTGCCCATAACGTTCCGTGACGCCTGAGGATTGCTCGCTGTCTGGATTGGCTTGGCCGAAGGCATCGGCAGGCGCGTTTGCGACCATGTCGTCCGTATAGGGCACGCCCACGGTTCTCAGCGCCGCCACTTGGTCGCGCAGATCGGCAAGATCGAGTGGGGTTGTCGCCAACCATTGATAGGACGGCATGTTGGATTCCGGGACGACCTCGCGAGGGTTGATCAAATGGGCCACGTGCCAGAGATCGGAATACTTTCCGCCGATGCGCGCCAGATCGGGACCCGTGCGCTTTGAACCCCACAACATGGGATGGTCATACTTGGATTCGACCGCAAGAGAATAAGGACCGTATCGCTCGACCTCGTCCCGCAGCGTTCTGATCATCTGGCTGTGGCAGGCGTAACACCCTTCTCGGACATAGATGTTCCGGCCCGCCGCCTCGAGAGGTGTATACACTCTCATGTCCGGGGCGTCCTCGACCGTCTCGTGGATCGTGAACAACGGGGCGATCTCGACGAGCCCGCCGACGCTACCCGCTACAACGATAGCCAGCATAAACCCGACGGCCGTCCGTTCCAGTCTTCCATGCAGAGGTTCGCTCATCTCTCACTCCGCCGGCGCATTTTCGAGAAGGCCCGAAGTCAGGGGCGCGTCGTGAACTGCTCTCACGGCGGGAGCCGTTCGGACGGTCATCCAGATATTGAAGCTCGCCACGATCGCCCCAAGGAGGAAAAGCAGCCCTCCGAAAGCGCGTGCGATGTAGTAGGGATACATCGCCAGCAGACTGTCGACGAATGAATAGACTAAGGTGTTGTCGGCTGAATATGTGCGCCACATCAAGCCCTGGATGATGCCGGAATTCCACATGGCGAAGACGTAGATGAGCGTGCCTGCAAGCGCCAACCAGAAGTGGACTTCGACCAGGGCTGCAGAATACATCCTTTCGCGCTTCCAGATCGATGGAACGAGTGTGTAGAACGCCCCGAACGTTATCATGGCGACCCAGCCCAGCGCACCGGCATGAACGTGTCCAACCGTCCAATCGGTATAATGAGACAGTGAGTTGACGGGTCTGATTGCCATGAAAGACCCTTCGAATGTCGACAGACCGTAGAAGAACGCCGCCATCATGATGAAGCGAAGAGTGGCGTCGTCACGAACGCGATGCCAAGCCCCGTTCAACGTGAGCAACGCGTTCCCGGCCGACGCCCACGACGGAACGAGCAGCATGACCGAGAACGTCATTCCAAGGTTTTGCACCCAGATAGGCAGCGCGGTGTAATGGAGATGGTGGGACCCCGCCCACATGTAGAAGAAGGTGATCCCCCAGAAGCTGAGAATGGACAATCGATAGGAAAAAATCGGCCGCTCAGCGCGGATCGGCAGATAATAGTAGAGCATCCCAAGGAAGCCCGACGTCAGAAAAAACGCCACGGCGTTGTGCCCATACCACCACTGGACCATCGCATCCTGTACACCGGGCCAGACCGTGTAGCTTTTGGCGTGTCCGAACGATACCGGCACTGCCAGGTTGTTGACGATATGGAGGATCGCCACAACGATGATGAAGGCGAGATAATACCAGTTGGCCACGTAGATGTGCGGTTCCTTGCGCCGCGCCAAGGTGCGTACGAAGAGCGCGAAATAGGCGATCCAAACGATCACGAGCCAGAGGTCGGCATACCATTCCGCTTCAGCGTATTCCTTGGACTGGGTAACGCCCATGAAATACCCGCTGACCGCGATCAGACAGAAAAGGTTGAAGCCGAAGATCACGAACCACGGCGAGAGTTGATCGGCCAGCCTTGCGCGCGATGTTCGCTGAACGACATGAAATGATGTTGCGATCAAGGCGTTTCCACCGAAGCCGAAGATCACCCCTGTCGTATGAGCGGGCCGTATACGGCCGAAGCTCGACCACGCCGTATCGAAATTCAGGCTCGGCCAGGCAAGCTGTGCGGCTGCCCAGACGCCGATAAACATGCCAAAGACCGCCCACGCCAGTGTGAGGGCCACGCCGACCTTGATTGGGTCGTCATAGTAGCTGGAAAAGCGCGAAGCATCCGGTTCTTCGCTGAAAGCCGAAGTCAGGATGTAGCAGAACAACGTGCCGCAATATACGAGGACGATAGCGCCGTGTATGCCGATGGGATCAAAGCGGCCAGCGGCCGCCATCATGACACCGACAATCATCAAAGCGATAAGTATGGCTGCCGCGGACCCCCGCTCTCCGCTCGTGAGCTGTCCCATCGTTCCATCCCCCGGCTGTGCCGATGATGGTGCTCCACAAAGCGTTGAAAGGCAAATCCGTTCTACGCGCGAAGATAGACTAGATCGTCCAGCGAGGCTCTGGATCACGTTTTATGCGAAATAACTTAGTCTGGCCCCAACTCGTTGATCAAGCCAGAAGATGACGGCTGCTACGATGCAGATTGCCGAGAAAGAGGTGTGAGCACTTCGGCCGTAAAACCAGGACCTCAAAAGGCGTCTTTCGGGATTCCCTCCGGTCGCATCTGTTTCTTCAGAGAGGCGATCCGGAAAATTGCGTTCGGCGCGCCGTAGCCGCGGTAACCCTGACGCTCGACGATCTCGAAAAAGAAACCCTCTCCATAGGTTCCGCTATAGAGCTGAAAATATTCACCATGCTCGTCCCGGTCATAGAGGATGTTTTCCGCTTTCAGCCGCTCGGTCAGAGCCGGATCGAGGCCGAAGCGTGCTTCGACGTCGTCGTAGTAGTTCGGCGAAATGTGCAGCGATCTGAAACCGCAAGCACGAAGGTTTTTGGCGGTTGCAAAGATGTCCTCGGTCAAAAATGCCAGATGCTGTATGCCGGCCCCGAATTTCTCGGCGATGAAATGTCCCGCCAGGGTGCGGCGATTCTCGGCGCCGTTCATGGTAATGCGCAGCGTCCCGGTGTCGTTCTCGACGACTTGACTGCGCACCACCCCGGCCGGGTCGATGATATCGACCATCGGGGTCTTCCGCGTTTCGAAAATGGACGTGTAGAACAGAAGCCATGTGAGCATCTCATCGTAGCCGACCGTCTGGGCGACGTGATCGATGCGCAAAAGGCCTGCAGACGGCGCGGCGCTGTCATCGGTGACCGGCTGAAAGTCGATTTCGGAGAAGCGACCCAATGCACTCTTGTCGTCGATGAGATAGACGATCCCGCCGCCCACGCCCCGAATGGCGGGCAGCTCGAGCTCACCGTCCGCGACAGGCTGGGTGAATGGCTCGGCATCCAAGGCGAGCGCGCGCTCATAGGCCTTTGCCGCATCGTCGACGATCAGGGCCATGGCATAGGCAAAAGTACCGTGAACGGCGTAGGCGGCGTTCGCGAATCCTGCCTGATCGACATTGACGAGGATCCGGATCTCGCCCTGTTCGAAGAGGGAGACCTTTTTCGTGCGGTGGGTTGCCGTCCTTTTGAATCCGAGGGTGCGCAGCAATGCAACCAGCTCGACTTCATCCTGTTCGTCCGTGGCGAACTCGACGAAGCCGACGCCCTTGACGGAAGGCCTTTCCGGCATCGCCGCTCCGGTCATGCTTCCGATGCCGAGATGGCGTCGTACCTGGTCGCCGAGATAGAGCAGCGAGCGGTGGCCGTCGGCAGCGATCGCACGCGACAAACCGCCTCGGAACTGGTCGTTGAAGATCTCCAGGGAGAAATAGCCGTCATAACCTGTCGCCGCGACGGCTTCGGTGAACGCCGTGACGGGAAGGTCGCCTTCACCCGGCATATTTCGGAAGTGGCGGCTCCAGTAGAGCAGGTCCATGTCGATATCAGGGGCATCGGCAAGCTGGACGATGAAGAGTTTCTCTTTGGGAATCGAGCGGATGGAATTGACGTCGATTTTGCGCGACAAGGTGTGGAAGCTGTCGAGGATAAGACCGACATTCGGATGATCGGCGCGACGGACGATCTCCCAGGCGTCGCGGTGGTCGCTGATATGGCGGCCCCAGGCAAGCGCCTCGTAGCCTACCCTCAGTCCACGCTTGGCGGCACGCTCGCCAAGTTCATGAAAGTCCGCCGCCGCCCGGTCGATGCCGCCGATGGCGGCCGGCGAGACGTTGGAGCAGACGAGCACCAGATCCGTTCCAAGCTGCTGCATGACGTCGAACTTCCGTTCCGCGCGGTCAAACGTGCGGCTTCGCAGCGGCTCCGGCATGCCTTCGAAATCGCGAAATGGCTGAAACAAGGTGATCTCCAGGCCATGGTCGCGGACGAGTTTTCCGACATCCGTCGGGCTTCCGTCGAAGGCAAGGAAATCATTTTCGAAGATTTCGACGCCGTCGAAGCCCGCTTCGGCGATGGCCTCGAGCTTCTCGGGAAGTTCGCCGCTGATCGTTACAGTCGCAATCGAGGTCCTCATGTCAAAGCCCTTCCGATATCCGTGCGAGATTAAACGAACGCCGAGCACCACGATGCGTCCCGGAAAATCGATCGCTACTATTATGGCAAATGTCGTGAGGAATTCAAATAGCGTGTCTTATTATAAATTCTCATATAATTTTGAAAAACTCTGTTGATTTGAGCGCTCCTCTCTGGCAATCATTCCTCTCACAGTCAAAAGGTGAGGTGGCTGTCCGGTCGAGTGACCGCCAAAGGAGGAGGAATCACATGTTCAAATCTATGCTGACGCGCCGAAACGCGATGCTCGGAGCCGCGGCCCTGGTGGCTGCCGTCACCCTGGCGCAACCGGCCGCCGCCATCACGCCCGATGAAATCAAGGCCCGCGGCAAGATCATCGTCGGAATTCAGGGTGACAACCCGCCTTGGGGCTTTGTGACCAGCAGCGGCAAACAGGACGGCCTCGACGCCGACATCGCAACGCTGTTTGCCAAGGAACTGGGTGTTTCGGTCGAGTTCGTGCCGCTTGAAGTCAACAATCGCATTCCCGCACTGACGGCCGGCCGTGTCGACGTTCTGTTCGCAACGATGGCGATGCTGCCGGATCGTGCAAAGGCCGTGCAGTTCAGCAAGCCCTATGTTGCCAATGCCATTGTTCTGATTGGTCCAAAATCGGCTGAAATCAAGACGAATGCCGACATGGCCAAATTCACGGTCGGCGTCGCCAAGGGGGCTGCCCAGGACACGCAGGTCACAAAGAACGCACCGGCGGGCACGACCATCCGGCGCTATGATGGAGATGCCCCGAGCGTCCAGGCGCTGGTGTCCGGCCAGGTCGAGACGCTGGGCGGCAACATCTTCTACATGGACCGGGTGGAGAAGGCCCGTCCGGGCGAATTCGAAAACAAGCTTGAGTTCCAGAAGCTCTACAACGGCGCTTGCACGCGTCTCGGCGAAAAGGAAATCAATGCGGCGCTCAACACCTTCATCGACAAGATCAAGGCCAACGGCGAACTCAAGGCAGTCTACGACAAGTGGATGAAGGTTCCGGTCCCGGAATTCCCGGAAACGCTGGAAGGCATTCCGTTCGCGGCGAACTGAAAGCTCATAAATCGAGCATTTAGTCGAGGAGGTGGGCATCCCTGGTGATGCCCGCCAACGCTACCATCATGTTTCGAGACCGGCTTCGGCCCGCATCCAGGAGCGCGATCATGAACAAACCAATTTTTGTGCTCAACGGGCCGAACCTCAATCTTCTCGGTCAGCGCGAGCCGGCGATCTATGGCACCACGACGCTGGCCGACGTCAGGAAACGGTGCGTGACCAAGGCAAAAGCCCTGGGATTCGACGTCGAATTTCGCCAGACCAATTTCGAGGGCGAACTGGTCGAGAGCGTGCACCAGGCCCGGACTGACGCCTGTGGCATCATCATCAACCCTGCCGGCTACACGTTCACATCAATCGCTCTTCTCGATGCGCTGAAAATGTTCGACCCGCCGAAGATCGAGCTGCATATTTCCAATGTTCATGCGCGCGAGAGCATCTACCACAATTCGCTGATCTCACGCGTTGCCACGGCTATCATGATCGGTTTTGGAGCCGACGGCTACGAACTCGCCGTCCAGGCGATGGCTGGAATGGTCAAGCGGGACTGAACTCGGGAAGTCGGATCAGAAGGATCGCCATGAATTATAAGTTGGATTTCACCCCGGTCATAGATGGCCTGCCGAGCCTTCTGCTCGGCTGCCTCGGGACATTCTTGCTTGCCATTTGTGGGATGCTGCTGGCGATCATCATCGGAATTGGCGGCGTTGCGCTCCGCGACTCCGCCCTGAAGCCGGCGCGATGGCTGGTCATCGCCTTCGTCGAGTTGATCCGCAACACGCCGTTTCTGGTCCAGATCTTCTTCATCTACTTCGCGCTTCCGCTCGCGGGCATCAGGCTGGATCCGACACCGACGGCGATTATCGCGCTCGGCATCAACGGCGGCGCCTACGCGATTGAAATCATTCGCGGCGGCGTCCAGTCGATCCCGAAGGGGCAGATGGAGGCCGGTCTGGCGCTTGGTCTGCACAAGGCTCAGGTTTTCCGGCTGATCATCCTCAAGCCGGCATTGCGGGCGATCTATCCGTCTTTGACCAGCCAGTTCGTCCTGTTGACGCTCACCACCAGCATCGCATCGGCAATTTCGGCCTATGAGCTGACCTCCGTTTCCCAGCGCATCGAGTCGGAGAGCTTTCGCAGCTTCGAGGTCTACTTCACGGTCACCGTTTTCTATTTCGTGATCTCCTGGCTGATGATGCGCATCTTCGCGCTGTTTTCGGCGCGCTACTTCAAATATCCGGTCAAGTAGGAGGAATTCCATGGGTCACGAAGAATTCGTCTTCCTCCTGATCGGCCTGAAATGGACCGTGCTCCTGTCTGCCGTCGGCTTTGTCTGCGGTGGCATTGCAGGGCTCGGCGTCGCCCTTGCCCGTGCCTCGGGCCTGCCGCTGCTGGAACGCGTCACGGCCGGCTACATCGCCGTCTTCCAGGGAACGCCTCTGCTGATGCAGCTTTTCGTCGTTTATTACGGCCTTGCTTTGGTCGGGCTGATGCTCGACGCCTGGGTGGCCGTTGCCATCGGACTGACACTGCACGCCAGCGCCTATCTCGGCGAGATCTGGCGCGGATCGATCGAAGCGGTTCCGCGCGGCCAGACGGAAGCGGCAAAGGCTCTCAGCCTCCGTTACGTCTCACGCATGAAGGATGTCATCCTGCCGCAGGCGCTGCGCATCTCGCTGCCCGCCACGATCGGTTTCCTGGTGCAGTTGATCAAAGGCACCTCGCTTGCATCGATCGTCGGCTTCACCGAGCTGACGCGAGCCGGCAACATCATCTCCAACCAGATCTTCCAACCGCTGACGGTCTTCGGCATCGTCGGCATTCTCTATTTCGTGATGTGCTGCCCACTGACGATTCTTGGCGCCCGCCTCGAACGAAAGTTTGCCGCCTCCGCGCGCTGATCCGCATCCCTCGTCCTCGACGCTGTCCAGCCCGCCAATATGGAGTTCTACCGATGACCAGTCCCAGTCCCGCTCAAGGCGGGCAAACCATGATCACCATGGAGCGGGTGGAGAAGTGGTATGGTGCTTTTCAAGCCCTGCACGACATCAACATATCGGTTCGCAGCGGCGAGAGGATCGTCTTGTGCGGGCCTTCCGGCAGCGGCAAGTCGACGCTCATTCGCTGCATCAACCATCTCGAGACCTACGAGAAAGGTGAAATCCGCGTCGGCGGAATTCTTCTCGGCAATCAGGCCAAGACCATCGATGCGATCCGTCGCGAAGTCGGCATGGTCTTCCAGCAGTTCAATCTGTTTCCGCATCTGACCGTACTGCAGAACTGCATGCTGGCGCCGATGAAGGCAGTCGGCGTCGGCAAGGCGGAGGCCGAGGAAAGGGCACGCGGGCTGCTCGAGCGGGTCAAGATCCTCGAGCAGGCCGACAAATATCCGGTGCAGCTTTCGGGCGGCCAGCAGCAGCGTGTCGCCATCGCCCGCGCGCTTTGCATGCGGCCGAAAGTCATGCTGTTCGATGAGCCGACGTCGGCGCTTGATCCGGAGATGGTCAAGGAGGTGCTGGATACGATGATCGCGCTGGCCGATGAGGGCATGACGATGATCTGCGTCACGCACGAGATGGGCTTTGCCCGCCAGGTCGCCGATCGGGTGATCTTCATGGCCAGCGGCGCGATCGTCGAGGAAGCCCGGCCGGCCGAGTTCTTCACAAACCCACAGCATGAGCGAACGAGGAAATTCCTCGGAGAAATCCTGCGGAAGTAAGGGTCTCAAGGTTTCGATGCGTCTGGCAAATTATGGGAGCCTGCAATGAAGTCGCTAGAGATTGCAGTCATGGGAGCCGGCCTCATCGGCAGGCGCCACGTCGAGCGCATCATGTCCGAGCCGGGAACGGTTCTCTCGGCGGTCATCGATCCTTCCGCCGCCGGTCGCGACTTCGCCGAGACTGTCGGCGCCCGATGGTACCGAAGCTTCTTAGACATCCGCGTCCAGGACAGGCCTGACGGCGTGATCGTCGCAACGCCGAACCAGCTTCACGTCGAGAACGGAATGGAGATCGTCGCTGCCGGCATCCCCGCTCTGATCGAGAAACCGATCGCCGACGATGTCGATGCTGCTGCAGCACTGGTTGCCGCCGGCGAGAAGGCAGGCATCCCACTGCTGGTCGGCCATCACAGGCGCCACAATCCGATGATCCAGGCGGTCAAGCAGATCGTCGACGGCGGAAGGCTTGGCCAGATCGTCACGGTGCACGGCACCTTCTGGGTCGCCAAGCCCGACGACTATTTCGACATCCCCTGGCGGCGCGAAGCGGGCGCCGGCCCGGTCTTCGTCAACCTGATCCACGATGTCGATCTCTTCCGATATCTCTTCGGTGAGGTCGAAGCCGTCCATGCGATGGAATCGCACGCCGTGCGGAACCATGCCGTCGAGGATACGGCCGTCGTCACGCTGCGTTTTGCAAGCGGGGTCCTTGCCACCCTCAACGGCAGCGATGCCGTGGCCGCGCCCTGGAGCTGGGAGGCGACCACCGGGGAGAACCCTGCTTTTCCCCGTTACGATCAATTCTGCTACCAGATCGGCGGCACCAAGGGTTCGCTCGGAATTCCCGATCCGACGCTTTGGACAAGTTCCTCGAGGCCGGATTGGCTCGAGGCGCTTGCTCAGGAGCGCGTGCCTTACCAAACAGCCGATCCCCTTTGCGTTCAGCTCAGACATTTTTGCGACGTCATTCGTGGCGATGCAACGTCTTTGGTGAGTGGCCGGGAGGGCCTCGCCACGCTCAGGGTCGTCGAGGCGATCAAAAGATCGGCGCGCTGGGGACAGATGATCCACCTCGCGGACGCCAGCGCCTCTTCCGATCCCCAGAAAGCCTGACCACATGATCACCGGGACGACCAAACTCATCGCGCACCTCGGCTATCCGACGGAGTCGTTCAAGGCGCCGCTGATCTACAATCCGTACTTCGAGAAGAACGGAATTGATGCCGTCGTCGTGCCGATGGGCTGCAGGCCGGAGGACTATCCGGCGTTTTTGAAACTTCTGTTCCGGCTATCCAATATCCACGGCGCTCTGATCACGATGCCGCACAAGATTTCGACGATGGCGCTGCTCGACGAAACGTCGACCAACGCGAAAGTCGCCGGCTCGTGCAATGCGGTCCGTCTCGGTTCGGACGGCAGGCTGATCGGTGACATGTTCGATGGCGAGGGCTTCGTTCGCGGCGTGTTGCGCAAGGGTAAAAAGGTTGAAGGAGCCCATGCGCTCATCGCCGGTGCCGGCGGGGTCGGCTCGGCGATCGCGGCGTCCTTGGCGCAGGCAGGCGTGGAGCATCTCGCCATCTTCGACGCCAACCAGACGACCGCCACCGCGCTGCTGGACAGGCTGAGGAAGTATTATCCACAGCTTGACGTGACGGTCGGCTCCGCTGATCCTGAAGGTTTCGACATCGTCGTCAACGCGACACCTCTCGGCATGCGACGGGGTGACCCGTTGCCGATCGATATCGACCGCATCTCGCCATCGACCTTCGTCGGCGAAGTCGTGCTGACGAGGGAGATAACCCCTTTTCTCGAGGCCGTGCGGGCGCGCGGCTGTGCATTTCAGGTTGGGACGGACATGTTGTTCGAACAGATCCCCGCCTATCTCGAATTCTTCGAATTCCCGACGACGACGGCCGACAATCTGCGTGCCATCGCCAAACTCGGATGATGCAAATTCAGAGCATGATGCCGAAAGTGTGAGCGGTTTTCGGACGACATCCGGTTCTAGAGCGAGGCGGTGATGCCGCCATCGACCGTCAGCATATGGCCGTTGACGAAGGAAGAAGCATCCGAGGCGAGGAAGACGGCGGCGCCGACGAGCTCCTTGACCTCGCCCCAGCGGCCGGCCGGCGTGCGGGTTTCCAGCCAGGCGGAAAACTTCGGATCGTCGACAAGCGCCTGGTTGAGCGGCGTGCGGAAGTAGCCGGGCGCGATCGCATTGACCTGCAGGCCATATTTCGCCCAGTCGGTCGCCATGCCGCGCGTCAGGTTCTTCACCGCGCCCTTTGTCGCGGTATAGGGCGCGATGCCGGGACGGGCGAGTTCGGCCTGGACGGAGGCAATGTTGATGATCTTGCCGCGGCCGCGAGCAATCATCGCCTGGGCGACCGGCTGGCTGACATAGAACAGGCTGGAGACATTGGTCTTGAAGATCTCGTCCCATTTGTCGACCGGAAAGTTCTCCAGTGGTGTGCGGAACTGCATGCCGGCATTGTTGACGAGAATGTCGATCGGGCCGATCTCCGCCTCGATATAGGCGATGGCGGTGCGGCTCGCCTCCGCATCGGTGACGTCGAAGGCGGCACTGACGGCGTGGCGATGGCTGCGACGGATATCTTCGGCTGCCGCCTCCGCCTTCTGCGCGTTGCGGCCGTTGATGATGATCGAAGCGCCATGCTCGGCAAGCCCGACCGCCATTGCGCGGCCGATGCCCTGACTGGAGCCGGTAACGAGGGCGCGGCGGCCGGAGAGATCAAAGAGGGGGAAGGTCAAGAGGCTGCTCTCATCTTAGGAGGTCAACTTGAAAAACATAGCACCGGGTGCTACTTCCAGGCATGGTGGAACGCTTTCAAAAACCGGCTGGTTACCAAGGCGGGTCGCAAAGCGCGAATATCGGATTCCGAATTATTGAAAGCTATCAGGCAGGTCGCGGAAGGCAAGGCCGATGATCTAGGCGGCGTCTGGAGATCGAACATGGCAAAAAGCATTCAGTACAAGAGCGATTCGTTCGAGGCGATTCACACGCCCGCGAAGGCTATGCATGAAATAGGAACCATCGACAAGGAAACGATGCGCTCCTTCGATGATAGCTGCCTGGTTTCGCCGCGCGCGCTTGGTCCCGAGGCCATCAAGGCACTGCGGGAAAGCAATCACGTCAGCCAGCCGGTTTTCGCCCGATATCTCAATACCAGCCTATCCACCGTGCAGAAGTGGGAAAGTGGCGCCAAGCGGCCGAGCGGGATAGCGCTGAAGCTGCTCTCGATCGTGCGAAAGCACGGGCTTCAGGTTCTGAACTAGGCCTTTCCAAGTCTCCTGATATTTCTTATCAGCTCCCCGGCGAGCCGCAGGCTGGCGGCGGTCGCCATCGTCATTTGCGGCAGCAGCAGCCATTCGAGCGTCCAGGCTGCACCCGAGCGTTCCTGTTCGTGCACGAGGGACTGGTGGACGCCAGATAGAAGAGTGGCGTTGAAGCGCGCGAGCGAGATGAGGACCTCGGCGGAAACGGGGTTTTGCTTGTGCGCCATCGCCGACGAGGTGCCGCCGCCCGATATTTCTATTTCATCGCCGGCCTGGGCAAGCAGCGCGATATCCTGCCCCATCTTGCCGAGACTGCCCGATATCGATGCGAACAGGCCGGCGATGTCGGCGATCGGCAGACGCCCGCTTTGCCATTGCGGTGCATCGGTGAGGCCGAGTTCCTGGGCGAGCGAGGCCCGGATGGCTGCTGCCTGCGACCCGAGCTTGTCCAGCGTGCCGGCCGCACCCCCGAACTGGACGGGAAAACTCTGCTCGGTCAGGCGGTCGCGATAGGTCGTCAACGGTGCATGCCACGCGCGGAGGCGATCGGAGACGGTGATCGGGATCGCCGCCTGCATGCGGGTGTGACCCATCAGCTTGTTCCGGCCGAACTGGCCGTCGAGCGCATCGAGCCCCGCGGCGATGGTGGAAAGCCGGCCGGCAAACAAGAAGACGACGGCCTTCAGGCGGATCATCAGGCTGGTATCGATGACATCCTGGCTGGTCGCGCCGAAATGCAGGCTTTTTGCCGCTTCCTCGCCGGCATCAGCGCGCAGCTGCTTGATGAGGTCGGGAACGACGACACCGTCCCTTGCTGTTGCCGACCGAAGACTGGAGACATCGGGTGAGAAGGCAGCGCAAGTTTCAGCGATGCGCCTTGCGGCTTCGGCAGGAATGAGGCCATGAGCGGCTTCGGCCCTGGCGAGCGCGGCCTCAAAGGAGAGCATCGCCCGTATATCCGCCTCTGCGGAGAAATAGGGCGCGATTTCGTCGTCGCCGAGCAGGCCGGAAAGGAAGGGGTGATCGAAGGGCAATGCGGTCATGATCGTCTCGGTTCGTGGTGGTGGCCCCCTCATCCGGCTGCCGCCACTTTCCAGCGGGGAGAAGGGACCCGAGGCGGCGTCCGCGCTTTATGGGCAGGTGATCTCGTGGCACGTCCCCTCCCGCCGTGGGAGAGGGTAGGGTGAGCGGGAGGCTACTTGCACGGAGCTCTGCGAACAAGCGACTTGCGCGGCCCGCCCTCAGATATCGAGAAACACCGTCTCCTTCGGACCCTGTAGATGGATGTCGAAATGACAGGTCGCGCCGTCGCGGGTGGCGATCATCGTTGCGACGCGCTCGCGATGTTCGATGCGGCAAAGCAGCGGGTCGGCGGCGTTGGCCTCCGTCTCTTCCGGAAAATACATGCGCGTGTGCAGGCCGATATTGATGCCGCGGGCGACGATCCAGAAGGTGATGTGCGGGGCTTGCCTGCGGCCGTCCTTGAAGGGGACGTGGCCGGGCTTTACCGTCTCGAAGCTGTAGACGCCGTCCTCGGCGCGGGTCGGGCAGCGGCCCCAGCCGGTGAAATTGGGATCGGCGGCGCCGCGCATTTCCGACGGGCTGTTGTAGAGCCCGGCGCTGTCGGCCTGCCAGATCTCGATGACCGCATCGCGCACCAATGCGCCGGCGCCATCGAAGATCCGGCCGGTGACGGTGATGCGTTCGCCGAGCGTCTTGTCGTTGACCATCGCGATGCCGAGATCGGTGTCGTAGACACCCAAGATATCGCAGAAATTCGGCGTCAGGCCGATATGCACATAGGGGCCTGCCGTCTGCGACGGGGTTTCCTTGAGGTAGCCGAGCTGCTGCATGGTCAGTTGCCCTCCGGTCTGTTTTCGAACATCGTCGAGCGGCGGCCGCGCAGCACGATATCGAATTTATAGGCGCGTGAATCCATCGGGATGGTGTTGCCCCAGTCGAGCGGCGCGATCAGCTGCTCGATCGCCGCCTTGTCGGGGATGGTGCCGACAATCGGACATTTCCAGATCATCGGATCGCCTTCGAAATACATCTGGGTGATCAGGCGCTGGGCAAAGCCATGGCCGAAGATCGAGAAATGGATATGGGCGGGACGCCAATCGTTGATGCCGTTCGGCCAGGGATAGGCGCCGGGGCGGACGGTGCGGAAATGGTAGCGGCCATCCTCGTCGGTGATGGCGCGGCCGCAGCCGCCGAAATTCGGGTCGATCGCCGCCAGATAGGTTTCCTTCTTGTGGCGATAGCGGCCGCCGGCATTGGCGTGCCAGAACTCGACCAAGGCGCCGGCAACCGGCCTGGCGCGTTCGTCGAGCACGCGGCCATGGACGATGATGCGCTCGCCAATCGCACTTTCGCCGGGCTGCGCGTAGTTCAGGATCAGGTCGTTGTCGAGTTCGCCGATCATCGAATGGCCGAAGACTGGGCCGGTGGTCTCGGAAATCGTGCCGTCGAGCGACAGCAGCGCGCGCTGCGGCGCGCGCAGCACGGAGGTCTTGTAGCCCGGCGTCAGCGCCGGCGCGTGCCAGGCGCGGTCGCGGGCGAAGAAGCCGCCGGTCTCGGGCTTGCGGTTCGGTCGTTCGGACATGTTCCTCCCTCAGGCCGCTTTTTCGGCGTCCATCTGTTCAAAAGCCTGCTTTGCGATCTTGATCGCGTGATTGGCGGCGGGAACGCCGGCATAGATCGCCACATGCAGCAGCGCCTCGCAGATATCCTCGCGGGTCGCCCCGGTATTGGCGGTGGCGCGCACATGCATGGCGACCTCGTCGTCCTGGCCAAGCGCCGCAAGCAGAGCAATCGTGATCATCGAGCGCTCGCGCTTCGTCAGTGCCGGGCGCGACCAGACATGGCCCCAGGCAGCTTCGGTGATCAGTTCCTGGAAAGGGCGGTCGAACTCCGTCGATGTGGTGGCGGCGCGGTCAACATGGGCATCGCCAAGCACGGCGCGGCGGGTCGCCATGCCCTGGCGATAGCGCTCGGAAGGGGACGCGGTTTCATTCATGGGCTGACTTCTCCAGGCGGAATGGATGTGAGGAAGGCGCGGATGATCGCCGTCAGCGCGTCGGGCTGCTCGACGCAGGGAATGTGCGCGCAATCACGGATCACTTCATAGCGGGCGCCGGAGATCAGCTTCGCGGTCGAAAGCACGAGATCGGGCGGCGTCGAGCCATCCTGGTCGCCGACGATGCAGATCGTCGGGACGGTGATCGTCTTTGCGACCTCGGTGAAGTCGGCATCACGAATCGCGGCGCAGGCGGCGACATAGCCCTCGACGGGCTGGCGCGTCAGCATGTTGCAATAGCCGGCATAGGCGGTGCTCTCGGGCCGGCGGAAGGCGGGCGTGAACCAACGCTCCATGACCGCGTCGACGATGCTGGCGATGCCGTTTTGCTCGACGGCGGCGATGCGGGCGTCCCAGCTCTCCGCCGTGCCGATCTTGTGGGCGGTGTCGCAGAGGATGAGCGCGCGGATGAGATCCGGCCGGCGGTGATAGAGCGACTGGGCGATGAGGCCGCCGACTGAGAGGCCGCAGATGACGGCATCCTTGACCGACAGCAGATCGAGAAGTCCGGCGAGATCCGTCGCATGGTCCTCGATCGATGACGGAAGCTGGCCGACATCGGAAAGGCCGTGGCCGCGCTTGTCGTAAAGCACGATGGCGAATTCGCCGGCAAGCTGCACCACGACGTCGCGCCAGATGCGAAAATCGGTGCCCAGCGAGTTGATAAAGACGATTACCGGCCTGTCGGCAGGGGCACCAATGATCTGATAATGGATCGTCACGTCGTTTATGCGGGCGAATTGCACGTCACTCTCCTCCTGAATTGTGAAATTGACTGGTTGATCCGGTTAAGTAAAATGATATTTATTGGCGTTTCGATAACCCTGGAGTTATGCGAGCGATGATCGACAGCCGGGTCAAGTTCCGCCATCTGCAAACCTTTGTCGAGGTGGCGCGGCAAAAGAGCGTCATGAAGGCCGCCGAATTGCTGCATGTCAGCCAGCCTGCGGTCACCAAGACGATCCGCGAACTGGAACAGGTGCTCGGTGTCGGTGTTTTCGAGCGCGATGGCCGCGGCATCAAGATCACCCGCTACGGCGAGGTCTTCCTGCGCCACGCAGGTGCGGCGCTGACGGCGCTGCGCCAGGGTCTCGATTCTGTGTCGCAGGAGCAGTTTTCCGATGCGCCGCCGATCCGGATCGGCGCGCTGCCGACGGTGTCATCGCGCATCATGCCGCGGGCGATGGAACTCTTCCTCATGGAAAAGACCTGGAGCCGGGTGAAGATCGTCACCGGCGAGAACGCGGTGCTGCTGGAGCAGCTTCACGTCGGCGACCTCGACCTCGTCGTCGGACGTCTGGCCGGCGCCGAGAAGATGGCGGGCTTTTCCTTCGAACATCTTTATTCCGAGCAGGTGGTGTTTGCCGTGCGCGCCAGCCATCCGCTGCTCGAGGGGCGGCAATCGCCGTTTGCGGGCTTCGGCGACTACACGGTGCTGATGCCGACGCGGGGTTCGATCATCCGGCCGGTGGTGGAAAATTTCCTCATCGCCAACGGCGTCTCCAGCCTGCCGAACCAGATCGAGACGGTGTCGGATTCGTTCGGCCGCGCATTCCTCAGGGCAAGCGATGCGATCTGGATCATTTCCTACGGCGTGGTGGCCGGCGATGTCGCCGACGGGCGGCTGGCGCTTCTGCCGGTCGATACCGGCGAGACCAAGGGGCCGGTCGGGTTGACGATGCGCGCCGATGCAGTGCCGTCGCTGCCGCAATCGATCCTGATGCAGACGATCCGCGAGGCGGCAGGCGAGGCGACCCTTTAAATTCGCTTGGTGAATGCCCAGATTTGGACTATGTCTAATTCAATACAGGAGGCTTTCATGCAGCATGCGCGACGGGAGCAACGGGAGGACCAGGGGCCACAGCGGCTGGACATGGAGCGGTTTGCTCCGGCCAACCGCAAGAGGCTGAGCGCCCCGGCCCTGCGAACCTTTCTGGCGATCGCCGATCTCTGGGGGCTGAGCGAGGAGCAGCGTCTGCTTATGCTCGGCTATCCATCCCGGTCGACCTACCACAATTGGGCCAAACAGGCGCGCGAGCACGGCGGTTTCACGCTCGATGTCGATACGCTGACCCGCATCTCGGCCGTTCTTGGCATCCATCAGGCGCTCGGCGTGCTGTTTTCCAATGAACGCGCTGGCGTCGCCTGGCTGCGCACGCCGCACCAGGCGCCGGTTTTCGGCGGGCATCCGCCGCTTGATATCGTGACGAACGGGACCCAGGACGGGTTGATGACCGTACGCCGGTTTCTCGACGGCGCCCGCGGCGGCCTCTACATGCAGCCGAATATGCTCGACGAAGCCTTCACACCTTACAAAGATGCGGACATCGTCTTCCGGTGAGGGATCGATTTGCCGAGGCGCCGCGTCCGTCATACCGGCTGATCCCGTCGCAATTTCCGCCGATCGGGCTTTTCGAGACGGTGACGCGGGCGGCCGATCTCCAAGCCGTGATGGAGCTCGTCGGTTGGACCAACGACCGGCTCGTCGCCGACCGCATCCAACGGCTTCCCGAGGACCAATGGGTTTATGGCGTCGCCAATGCCAGCATTGTCATGGCGGCATTCCTGCATGTCGCGCCGGGAGGAATGCGTTTCAACGGCCCCGATCTCGGCGCCTGGTACGCAGCCGACGATCTCAAGACGGCCGCCGCCGAGGTCGGCCATCATCTCAGGCGCGAGGCCATCGCGCGCGGGGTGGCGACGATGGCGCGCACCTATCGAAGCTACGCGGCCACCCTGTTTGGTAACTACCTCGACATTCGCGGAGAGCAGACGCTACGGCCGGATGTCTATGACGGCACGAGCTATGCGGCGTCGCAGGTGCTGGGAGAAGAGGTGCGTTCGACCGGCGGTGCCGGTATCCTCTATGATAGTGTCCGGCTGAGAGGTGGAATGGCGATCGTCGCCCACCGGCCGCGCAATATTCAGGGCGTGGTGCAGGCCGACCACTTCGAAATCACCGTGTCCGCCACCGACCGGCGCATCGATGTCAGGAAGCTTGCAGCCTGACAACGGCAACCGCAGACGCCTGCCGTGCCGGGGATATGGTGATGCTCAAACCGGCAGTCGTTCGGCCCATGCCTTCGCCGCCTTCGCCATCATGGACAGGTGATCGGCACTGGAGAAACCGGAGATGGTTTTGCGCGGCTTGAGATCGTGGTCGCCGTCCTCGAGCCAGAGGATTTCGATCCTGTCGGACAGATCGTAGCCCGGCACCTCGTCCCGCGTGCCGAATTCGTCGCGTGTTCCCTGGCAGATCAGGGCGGGCGTCGTCAGCCCTGTGAGATGGCCGGTGCGCAGCTTCTCCGGCTGGCCGGGCGGATGGAAGGGATAGCCGAGGCAGAGCAGGCCGGCGACCTTTCCCTGACGATGAAGATCGTCGGCGACCATGCTGGCGACCCGGCCGCCCATCGACTTGCCGCCGATGATCAAAGGGCCGCTGACGCCGAGCTCGGCAACGGCCGCCTCGTATTCGGGATTGAGCGTTTCGGCGCGCGGCGGCGGTTTACGACCGTCCGAGGTGCGGCGGGCGGCCATATAGGCGAATTCGAAGCGGGCCACACGGAAGCCAACGCCGGCTAGTGCATTTGCCGCTGATGTCATCGATGCCGAATCCATCGGCGCGCCGGCGCCATGGGCCAGAAGGATCGTGAAGCGGGCATCCTGTGGCCCCTGCAGCAGAAACCGGTCAAGCATCGGTAATCCTCCATCCCATCGCCGGAACCATGTCGACGGCCGTGACTTCTTCCTTGAAAGGAGACCGACAATGTCGACGAACGATCAAAACGTAAAGCCCGAGCAGCGGCGACCCAAGGATGTCGGCGCCGTTCCAGAAAAACCGGAGCCCGCCGACGCGGAATCGATGGCGCCGCCTGTGGTGCAGCCGGCTGGGGTCAGGGACAAAAGCGAACGACCCGTGGTCAATCCGATCACCGGGGTCGCCTCCTGATCGACCATGGTCGATTATCGTGTAGAACCGCGGAACCGCCTCTTGAAACCCCGGCCGAAAGGGTCCATATACCCGTCCTGCCTGAAAAATGGATGCGCGCGGTATCGACGTCGTCGAGCTGCTCGTGTCCGACAGGATAAGGGCGCTCCCCGCAAGGGTCGAGCGCCCTTTTTGCTTTCCAGCCCTCGTGGCCATCCTGGTATTACCTGGCCGCAGGTTCAAATCGTGCCCCCGCAACCAGTTCAAACATAAATGTTGACCGCTCCCATCTGAGGGGGCGGTTTTTGCGTTTCGGGACGTTGACAAATCTGCCCCCTCCGCAAGCCGACTGACCTTGCCCATCCAGTTTTGAGTTCGCTCCAGCGGTTTTTGGTTGCTGTTGTTGGTTCGGTAGCGGCGGGTTGCGGTGCGGAGCCATTTCGGCTGCGCAGCACCGCATCACGTCGCGGGTTGAGTGTCTGAGCGAATTCGGCCGGTGTCAGCCAGCCAAGGCCTGAATGCGGGCGTTGATCGTTGTAATCGCTACGCCAGTTTGAAAGCGCAGACCGGGCATGAGCAAGCGACGAGAACAGAGTTTCATTCAAGAACTCGTCTCGCAGCCGCCCGTTGAAGCTTTCGATAAAAGCGTTCTGGATCGGTTTTCCAGGCGCGATGTATTGCCAGTCAACCTTGGTCCGGTCCGCCCATTGCAAGATCGCGTTGCTGGTGAACTCGCTGCCGTTGTCGCTGACGATCATCCTCGGCTTGCCGCGCACCTCGATAATCCGGTCAAGCTCCCGTGCGACGCGAAGACCGGAAAGCGATGTATCGGCGACGAGCGCCAGGCACTCCCTCGTGCAATCATCGACGACGGTCAGAATCCGCAATCTGCGCCCATCGGTGAACTGATCCGACACGAAGTCTAGCGACCAACGATCATTGGCCACCATCGGAACCAGCATCGGCGCTCGCGTGCCTATCGCTCGCTTGCGACCGCCGCGCTTGCGCACCGTCAGTTTCTCCTCCCGATAGAGCCGGAAGAGCCTCTTGTGGTTCACGAGGTGACCTCAACGTCGAGAAAGCCGCGCTGTCGTGCGACGTCAACAAGATCATACTGCCGTCGCTGGCTTTCCAGATTGGTCATCACCTGTGACTGAGTGGACTGCCGAACGTAAACGACGGCCTTGCGTTCAAGTAGCGCTGTCGGAATCAGATCAGTGCTGGTCATCGTTGAGCTCCTCGACGGCCAGACCGGCCGCCTGCATCAGCAGGCAAGCCAGTGTTGATATCGCCTTCTTGCGATCCTTGTCGCTCAGTCCGTCGAGCGTGCGGGTTTTGAATATCAGGTCGAGCTGCCGGCCCGACGCCGGCACCAGCGTGTTGCGGGATCTCATCATCTTCCTCCTGAGTGATTCTATGTTCACCTCAGAAGAGTGCCGCCTTCGCACCGCCTGAGACCAGTCTGTTCAGTTCGATCAGCGCCGCAAGATCGACGCACGCCGTTCCCATGGTCATGCCGCGGCACACCACAGGATCAATCATCCACCCCGAAATCGCGATCACGACACCTGTCGGTCCCAAAACCTTCAAAAACCGACCTGTCGCTCGTTCTTCGACGCGCCGAACAGACACCTTTTGGCCGAAATACGGATGCCAGCGATAATGAACTTCGACTTCATCGCCGACATGGGCAGAATGAACGGGGGATGGCCTTGAACAGGAAGAATGCTCTCTTCGCCGGGCACGACGCCGGGGCCGAGAGCTGGGCGACCGTCGCCTCGCTGATCGAGACCTGCAAGCTCAATGCCGTCGAGCCGTTTGCGTATCTGACGAGTATCCTCACCGCCATCGTGAACGGCCACAAGCAAAGCCAGATCGCCGACCTATTGCCGTGGAATTGGATGAACAAAGCAGCCCAAGTTTAGCGGCCTTTTTGGTTGGAAGGGCCGAATCTATCTGTTCTCCGCAGCTCAATGACGGGGTCATGAGGCCGAACAGTTATGGTGCGCTCGCTGCGGTAGGTCCTGCCGAGATCAGAAACAATTTCAATTTCGCAAGCGACCTTGGCTGGGGCAACGATGGAAACCTTGATGGTTGCATTCGCGAGCCACACCTGCGGCATTGAATTGGCCTCCATCATTCGCAGAACCGCGCCTCGATAATACTTCTCTGACGCAGCGATGACGCGATTGTCAGGAGCCTCAGTCGCGTCCCTCAGCGTGAGCTGAAGTTGGCTTTCGCCTAGACGTTCGAGGAGCGCAACGTACTGGCCCAAGGACCAATAACCATCGTGATCGTTGTACCGGCTAACAAACGTTCCGAGGATGTCGTGGCAAATCCCGTTAAACTGGTTTCTTCTGGACATCTGAAATCTGAATCTCTTGCCGCGAACAGAGCATAGTAAGCGGTGTTTTCCTCGCACATTGACCAAGCTCGGTTTGCCATTCCGAAAAATGCCGCTACGACATTGGTGGCAAGAATGAGCCAATTGCGGACCTCCTCGAACCGTTCATGGAAGACCATTCCTGACGCGGTTCCGGTCATTCAATCCGTGGGAAGTCCCAAAAGCTGCCGCTTGATAAATTGAGAATGGGACTTGCGGAGGGCACGATGATATTGTGGCAGCGGGGATAAGCCTGTTCGCTATGAGGGAAAGAATGATTGAAACAGACCGGTTGAAGCTGAGGGATTGGCGAGAGGCGGATAAGCCCTTGCTGAGCGTAATCCATGCTGATCCTCACGTAATGCTGTTCCTCGGCGGCACGAAGACTGCGTCTGAGACCAGCGATGTTGTTGACCAACTGACGCGTCTTTCCGAAGGCGGCGAGCCAACTTTCTGGGCTGCCGAGCGTATCGATGACGGCTCGTTGATCGGCGCAGTTGGCCTGCATTGGCTCGGAGCTGTTTTTCCATTCGGTCCGGCTTTAGAGGTGGGATGGCGACTTGGTCGCGACTATTGGGGCAAGGGTTATGCGACCGAAGCAGCTCGCGCGGTTCTCGATTATGCATTTAGCACCTTGGATGTGCCCCGCGTTTACGCTTTTACCGCATTGGCGAACAAGCGTTCTGAAATTGTAATGCAGCGACTGGGGATGACGAGAGTTGAGGGCGGCGAATTTCTTCATCCCGATTATCTGCCGACCGACCCGAGCGCGATGCACATGCTGTATGTTGCCGAAAAGACAATATGGATGTCGGATAGCTAGGCCTTAAACTCGGAAAAGCGGACTGTCGCCTTTCCATCCCACCTCAGACGAGTCCGCTCCTGCAATGACCGCTTCGGGCCGACCGCAGACCTCAGCCGTTTGTTCGTCCCGAATAATTCCACGGCAGAATCTCATCGATCCGATCCTGCTTATGACCATTGACGATGGCGGTGAGGGTGGCGGCCAGATAGGCCTGCGGTTCAACGGAATTGAGTTTGCAGGTCTCAATGAGCGAGGCGATGGTTGCCCAGTTCTCCGCTCCCACGTCATGGCCTGCGAAGAGTGCGTTCTTGCGATTTAGGGCTATCGGCCGGATGGTCCGCTCGACGGCGTTGTTGTCGATCTCGATGCGGCCGTCGGTCAGGAAGAGCTTCAAACCATCCCAGTATTTGGCGATGTAGGCCAAAGCCTCGCCAAGCGGGGATTTGGTCGCGACGCGGGCGCGGTGATGGACGAGCCACGCCTGCATGTCGGCGACCAGTGGCATTGATCGTTCCTGCCGTCCAGCAAGTCGAGTGTCCGGATCATGGCCGCGCAGTTCGGCCTCGATCCGATACAGCTCACCGATCCGCCTGACGCCGTCCTCGGCAATCGGTGCTGTTCCATTGCGGGTGATCTCAACCAGCTTGCGACGGGCGTGGGCCCAGCAATAGGCAAGGCGGATGTCTGGACCAATACGGTCTGGTGCAATCAGTCTGTTGTATCCGGCATAGCCATCCACCTGCAGGATGCCGGAGAAGCCCTGCAATATACGTTCGGCATGAAGCCCGCCGCGACCGGGAGCGTAGGTGAAGGCCACGCCTGGTGGAGCGCCGCCATTCCAAGGGCGGTCATCTCGCGCAAGAGCCCAGAAGTATCCGGTCTTGGTTTTGCGGGAGCCGGGATCGAGCACCGGTGCACGGGTCTCGTCCATGAACAGCTTGGTCGAGCGCTTCAGGTTGGCAATCAACGCATCGAAGACAGGCCCCAGCTCATAGGCTGCCCGACCGACCCAGTCGGCAAGTGTTGAGCGGTCGAGATCGATGCCCTGGCGGCCCATGATCTGCGCCTGCCGATAAAGCGGCAGATGATCGGCATATTTGGAAACCAAGACATGGGCGACGGTCGCTTCCGTCGGCAGCCCCGCCTGGATCAGCCGTGCTGGAGCCGGAGCCTGAACGACACCGTCTGTGCAAGCACGGCACGCATATTTGGGGCGACGGGTGACGATGACACGGAACTGTGCTGGGATCACGTCCAGTCGTTCGGAAACATCCTCGCCAATGCAATGCAGGCAACCGCCGCAGCCGCAGATCAGGCTGTCCGGCTCGATCACCTCTTCGACACGCGGAAGATGCTTTGGAAGGGAGCCGCGATTGATCGCGCGTGGCTTGGCAATCCTGTCTCCAGTGGGAGCGTCCGCTTCATCCTCGGCATGGATGGAAGCAATCGCCGTCTCCAGGTCTTCCAGTGCCAGATCGAACTGGTCGGGATCGGTCTTCTCGGACTTGCGTCCGAAGGCTGCCTGCTTGAATGCTGCAACCAGCTTCTCAAGCCGCTCTATCCGCTCGTCCTTACGAGCGATGTGCTCGTCCTTGCTCGCTATCGCGAAGTCCTTGGCTGCCTCACGTGCTTGCGCCGCGATCAGCATCGCCTTCAGAGCAGCAACATCATCGGGAAGATCGGCGGCATCAAGCATGGCCGGAACCTACCAAATCCCCCGCCGATTTGCCTTTGGAATTTACAGTTCTGAGTCATCGTGCCGCAGCTATTCGATGGTCTCCGGGGTTCTCGTCTGGACGGCATGAACCCGCCGCCAATCGAGACCCGCAAACAGCGCTTCGAACTGGGCGTGGGTGAGCGTCATCAATCCATCCTTGATGCCTGGCCAAGTGAACGTGTGCTGTTCCAGCCTTTTGTAGGCCATGACGATCCCGGAGCCATCCCAGTAGATCAGCTTCAACCGGTCCGCCTTGCGTGACCGGAACACGAAGACCGTTCCGGTGAATGGGTCCTTGTGCAACTCGTTCTTCACCAGCGCCGACAATCCGTCATGACCCTTGCGGAAGTCGACCGGCTTTGTTGCCACCATGATCCGCACTCGGTTCGATGGAAAGATCATGGCGTGGCCAAGGCACGCGCGATGGCGGCGATCCGGGCGGCAGACGCACCTTCCTCAAGACGGATGGTGACGGGACCGAGGACGATCTCGGGGCGACCAACCGTTTTAGGCGGCGGTTCCGAAACAGGCGGATCGACAATGACCGTCGCGAACTCTACCGCATCCTCCGGCTCTGGCAGGATCAGTTTGCCCTGCCGCGCCATCGTTCGCCAAGTGGAAAGGCTGTTGGCTCGCAATCCATAGCGCTGCGCAACTTCATTGACAGTCGTGCCAGGCCTCAAGCTTTCCGAAACAATCTTCGCCTTGACCTTATCAGGCCAATGTCGGTGAACCTCACGTCCAGGCTTCCCGGTTGTGAGAAACTCCAGTGTAGTCTCCATGGAGAAACTCCTTATAGCTCATCCATGGAAGGTCGATCACAGATCAGGCGACAGCAGACAATGTGGGGTCAGCACACCGGTTACAGAGCATATAGGAGCAATTCCCGATAGCAACGGCTCTGGCTCAAGACAATGTGGGTCTGAAACATCGGTTACGGCCAGAGCTTACTTCAAAATGGATTATTTCAACGGGGCAAGGTCATGAGCACTGAATTTCTTTGCTCGCAAGGCCACATCGCTGAAATGCTTTTGACCACGGATGTACTGGCACTGGTACGAAGGCGATCATGAGCAAGGTCGGTGCGGTATCGCCACGGCCTTTTTTTGCCTGAGAGGCTGGAGTTGCTCAGGGCGGATCAGTGCCAGGTATCCAGCAACGGCTCGTCGTCGTCAAAGTTTCCATTGCTGGCGGCATCGTACGGGTTGATGCTCCGGCCGCCGCCACGCGTGCCATATGCCGTCAACTGAACCATGACCTCTTTCGCACGCTCAATGGCCTCGTCTTCGCTTGCAGCGTGACCGTCCGCGACCTTGATCGACACCGCTTCGCCGTCGTCGCCGACAAAGTCTACCCGCCATCCGGTTGTCTCGTGAACAATCTTCGTTTCCAGCAAGTGCATCTGACTATCCTGACTTCCTACCTTTGAGATCTGCCTCGACGCTCTTGCGGAGCGCGTCCATGATGCTGACCACATTGGACTTCGGAGCGGCTTCGGCCGCTTTCCCCTTCGCCGCCTTTCTCGGCTTCAGCGCCTTCTTCTTCTCAGCGATGATCTTGAGCAGGCTCTCCTGGATTGGATCACTCACCATGTCCGGAGACCAACGCGCGGTCTTCTTCTTGATAAGCTGCTGCACAAGGGGAATGAGATCCGGATCGGCCTGCTCGTCGATTTCCTCGAAGTAATTCTCCTCCGGTCGAACCTCGTCGCCGAAACGCAGCGTCCAGAGCACGATGCCTTCGCCGCGCGGTTCCAGGACGACCGCCCGCTCTCGGCGGCCCATCACGAGCTTTGACACGCCGAAAACCTTGTCGGCTCTCATGGCATCCCTGATCACCGCAAATGCCTCGTTGCCGACGGCGTCGTCCGGCATCAGGTAATGTGGCTTCTCAAGGTAGATCCACTCGATGCTGTCGGCCGGGACGAACTTGTCAATGTCGATCGTCTTCACCGTGTCGAGCGCAACGGCATCCAGATCGTCCTCGGTGAGGATAACGTAGTCGTTCTCCCCGCGAGCGTAGCCCTTGGCTTCGTTCTCGTCCTTGACTGGCTTGCCCGTGACGGAATCGATGTACCGGGAGACGACGCGGTTGCCCGTCTCTTTGTTGAGTGTATGGAAGCGAACCTTCTCGCTTTCGCTCGTGGCCGGGGTCATCGCAACGGGGCAGGTGACCAGGGAGAGTTTGAGATAGCCTTTCCAGTAATATTTCGGAGCCATGACCTATCTCCCTAGCTGGCTTTGCGCTGCGGGGCAGCCTTTGAAGCGGCGGACTTTGCTGCCGCCCGCGCGGCGCGCTGCCTTCCGGTCCCAGTGTTAGCGTTGGCGGCAGTGCGTTTCGGTTTGTCCGCAGCGGCCTTCATCAAACCTGCGCTCTCGCGGAGCGCGGCCAGCAGATCGTTGGGCTTCGAGACCTGGACCTTCTTCGGCTTTGGAAGTGATTTGCCTTCCAGCTTCGCCTTCACCAGATCCGCGAGGGCGGCTTCGTAGCGGTCATCGAAGGTCGCCGGATCGAACTCGCCCTTCTTGGTGCTGATGATGTGCTTGGCGAGATCGAGCATCTCGCCTTTAATCTTGAGCTTGGGCATCTCCTCGAAAGCCTTCTCGGAGGAACGAACCTCGTAGTCGTAGTTGAGCGTGCTGGCGATCAGGCCCTTGCCGTGCGGCCGTATCAGCACCGTACGCATGCGACGGAATAGGACGGTGCGGGCGATGGCCGCGACCATCGACTTCTTCATCGCATCGCGGAGAGCCACGAACGCGTCTCCGCCCATCTTGTCGGGCGTGAGGTAGTACGGCTTGTCGAAGTAGACGTCGTCGACGTCGGAGCACGGGATGAACGCTTCGATCTCGAGCGTTTTGTTGCTCTCAGGGATCGCGGCGGAAATTTCCTCGGGATCGATGATGATGTACTGGCCATTCTCGATCTCGAAGCCCTTGGTCTGGGCTTCCTTCGGCACCGGATCCTCGGTCTCGCTGTCTATGAAGATGCGGTTGACCCGGTTGCCCGTGGCCTTGTTGATGGTGTTGAAGGTGATGCGCTCGCTGGTCGAGGCTGCCGTATAGAGAGCGACGCCGCAGCTTACCTTGCCGAACTTCAGAAAGCCTTTCCACTGCGCACGCTGTCCTGACGGCATGACAAATACTCCGAATCACTAATCCGCGACTCAAAGACGTGTCAGGGTGATTCGTTCCGACACAAAACGAATCATTTTTCAATAGTTTACGGAATTTCTCTCCCAAATTGATTCCGCCGTCTCCGCTCATCGAATTGCGCCCGGCAGTAGTGGAAAGCCGTGGAGATTGTTTAGTTCGAGAGCCACAGCAACCTGCTTCCTCCAGCACCATGCGCGCGCACCGCTTAGGGAATTCCGCAGCCGTTTTAAGCAGCATCATCATCCACTATCGCCCCGGGAACCACCGGAATCGTTGTGAGTTTCTAATGCGGACGCTCATTCGAAGGAGAAGCCCGATGGCACAGACACCGACATCCCGCGGCCGCGCACAGGATCGAGCCCGCGTGGCCGGCGGCCAGGATCACGAGGTCAAGTACGAAGCAAAGAAGGAGGGCGTCTCGAAAGATGCCGTCACGAAGGCCGTGAAGAACGCTGGAAACTCGAGGAAGAAGGTCGAGGCTGAGATTGACCGCCGTTAGACGGCCGAACGACGTTGCTCTGTCCACGGACGAGGCAGGTCACGGGGGTGTCCTGTCTTCCTAGTCTGGGTTCATGGCGACGCCGCTATCGTAACGAAGCAGTCATAGCCACGCAGGCCTGCCGCCTCCATGTCTGGGGTAACGCATGTCCAAGTGCATTGAGAACGACCACCTGCTGATGTCGAAGGCGGTCCGTGAATGGTATCGGCACTACGAGGTGGAGTGGGACGATCAAGCGTCCTCGTTCTTGTGTGATGCCGCAATCGAACTCTACAACGAGGGCTGTCGCTCGGTTGAGGAGATGGCGACCGTTTTGATTGGCACTTACGTTGGGCTGGCCGCCACGCGCGTAAACGCGCCATCTTCGAGCTCAATGCATTAACAGGCCAAATCAGATCGGGCTAAACTCGACGAATTCGCACGGAATGTGATCAGACCGCGTCTTCTTTCAGTCGTAGACATATTCGCCTTGATCGATTGCTGAGCAGCTCATTCCAGGCACCACGGTACCGGATGGATTGGTCGCCGCTTTCAGAGCGATGTACCGCCAGAACATGCCCGAGGTATCGGACTGGTCCTTCAGTTTCGGGAACCATCGGTCTAGCTCTCGGTGGACGCGCTCTAGGAAGCGCAGGTGCAAGCGACCAGATGGTGAGTTCCTACAACTTTAAGTAATGCAAAGACCGAAAATAAAACAATCTCTGCGATAAAAACGTATGAGCAAGTTTTCACTTCTTGTAATTGCGTCTTCGACCGCAGCCTTTCTCGGCTCTGGCGGCTACACTCTTCTGCCTCGCGAGTTTACGACCCTGCCTGTGACATCAAGGGTAATGTGTCGATTGGTTCGGGAGCCAAGATTTACCACGTCAAAGGCCAAGAGGATTACGAAGCGACCATCATCCGATCCGAGTATGGCGAACGCTGGTTTTGCTCGGAAGCGGATGCCCGTTCGGCTGGATGGCGACGAGCTGGACGATGACGGTCGCGGAGGCGGTGCCTGCAGCGAGTGGCACTCTTGTCATTGGCCGGGGGCGAGAAAACGCTTTGGATAATAGATGTACTCCCTTGACGTCGATTATTTCCAAGAGCCGCGAGCATCGTCAGGCGAACGAGATCTGCGCGAGGCGTATTTTTGCAAGGCGGAGCGCGAAGCGGTGCAATAGGGGCAAACTGAAGTTGAAACAGTTTGAGATATGTTCACTTTATGTTCTGAATCGGCTAGATGTCGTTTGAGAGCAGGTGGTCACATGAAATTCAAGTTAGCACTATATCGAGATCAACGCCGGTTGGCCGTAACAAAGTTAGCTTCGCACCCCGATGGCAGTCCCTGGCGAGAGAAATACGAAGCTTGGATACGAGAGCTGGACGAGCGAATTGCGCAAACCGGAATGGCGTTAACGGAACTGGAGGTGGTGGCATCCATCCCGGCCAACAGCCCCGCCATTCAGCAGGCCCCTTCATCAACGGACGAAGTATATTCGGCCGTCGAGATAACCGGAACCACTGGCATACCGCGTAAGCAAATTGGTTTGTCGAAGCCAAGAGCGCCACAGGTGGTTGGAACGGCTTGGGGCCGCCGGAATGCATCGCTTCCACATGCGAGGATTGCTCGCGCACAGGACGAAGGCAACGCGCGCGTCCAAGGAAATGCACAAGAGGCTGTTTACCGGAAATCGCTGCTCTCAGAAAACGAGCTACTTCGTAAAATGCTTGAGCGATTTGCGTAAGAGCTACGGTTGGTGAGCATGTAATTGCGTCGGCCGGCACCTTCGTCTACGGCGACTTCATCGGCGTCCACCCGCTCTTGGCCGGCATCGATGGCGGCATCACATAAAAACGAGGACGCTTGATCGTCCCACTCCACCTCGCAGTACCGATATCATTCACGGACCGCCTTCGACATCAGCAGGGAGGAGATGGCGACCGTTCTGATCGGCAGTTACGTCGGGCTGGCCGCCACGCGCGTAAATGCGCCAACTTCGAGCTCAGTGCATTGACGGGCCAAATCAGATCGGGCTGAGCTCGATGAATTCGCACTGAATGTGATCAGACCGCGTCTCTTCCAATCGTAGACATATTCCCCTTGATGGATCGCCGAGCAGTTCATTCCACGCAACACGGTGCCGGATGGATTGGTCGCCGCCTTCCACTGAAGAGAACTGACGTTTCGCCTTGTTCATCCTCCGGAAGTGCCGGCTCGGCGCGGCCAATGCACCGATTTCGCTGGAGTCTTGAATGCAGATGTGCGCTTGTTTGCGCTCGTTGTTGGCCAAAAAGACGACACAGATAGCCAAGATTCGTCAAGTTGTGCACATTAGTGCATATTGACGCACGATTGGATTCCAAATACATAGCCGGCATGCAGCCCGTTTTCGCGTTATCACGTCGTGACCATATCAGCGCCCGGTTGGCAAATGGCCAACCGGTTGTCTCAGCGGAACTCGCCGCAGAGTTCAGCGTGTCGGAGGACGCTGTGCGCAGAGACCTTAGAGCGCTTGCGGAGGAAGGCCGTTGCAGAAGGGTATATGGAGGTGCGTTGCCTCCGGTTTCCAAGCCTCATTCCATGGCCGCGCGATTGAGCGTGGCTACCGTGGAAAAGTCGAACCTTGCGCGGCTTGCCGCGGGGACGGTTCAGGAGGGCGAGTACCTGTTCTTAGACTCCGGCAGTACTAATCTTGCGATCGTTCAGTATCTGCCCGAGGACAAGAACATTACCGTGGCGACGAACTCGATTCATATCGCGGCTGAGATCTTCTCGCGTGGTGATTTGCCACTCATGATGGTCGGTGGCGACGTCAGTCCAGTCGTTGGAGGGTGCGTTGACGCCGCAGCTGTAGCGCTGGTTGAAGGGCTGAACATCGACAGATGCTTCATCGGAGCGTGCGCCATATCCCCATCGAGCGGACTCTCTGTGCACGATTTTGCTGACAGCATTTTCAAACGGACTCTAATAAGGAGAAGCTCGATCAGTGTCGTCATGGTAACCATCGACAAACTTCACGATCGAGCTCCGCATGTGGTTGCGACAGGCTCCGAGATCGACATCCTGATCGTCGGCAACGAATTTTCCCCAACTGATAGAGACGCGTTGGTGACAGCTGGATACAGCCTGATGAAAAATTCGGACCGTCCCGTCGTTTCCAGATGAACCCGACAAGGAAAGTAAATAATCCCATGACTTTGTTGGCCAATTCACCGCGCGTGGCCGCACGCTTAGCCTTCCTTGTCGCTGGCTTCAGCATCGCCTGTTGGGCACCTATGGTACCCTTCGCAAAGGAGCGCCTGAACGTAGACGAGGCGGTCCTGGGCATCCTTTTGTTGTGCTTGGGTCTCGGGTCTGTCGTTGCAATGCTTGCAGCCGGGCCTATCACCTCGCGAACTGGGACCAAGCCCATTGTCGTCATAGGAGGCCTCGGGGTGGCGGTTCTTCTTCCTGTTCTTGCTATTGCAAACACTCCTCTGACCCTTGGTGTTGCCCTGGCACTTTTCGGTGGATTTCTTGGTATCTTGGAAGTTGCGATGAACATCCACGCCGTCGAAGTCGAGAAACTGGACAGTGTCCCGCTGATGTCCGGGTTCCATGCACACTTCAGCATCGGCGGCTTCTTTGGTGCATCAGTCATGACACTTGCCATGACGTTGGGAGCAAGCCTGCTGGCATCCGCGTTGATAGGCACGGCACTGATGCTCGTTGCCACGGTCCTGGCGGCTTCCCGCATGCTGGAAACCCGTGCACAGGACGATGCGCCTCTGTTCGTAACTCCCACGGATTTGTGGTTCTGCTCGCAAGTCTGGCCGTCATCATGTTTCTGATCGAGGGCGCGATACTCGATTGGGGTGCATTGCTGCTCACGCTTGAAGGCCGTGTGCCGCCTGAGCAGGGTGGCCTTGGATATATGATGTTTGCGATCGCCATGACAGCCGGCCGCCTGATCGGCGACAGCGTGACTGCAAAGTTCGGAGATTTCAGCGTTCTCTTCGTCGGTGGGCTGGTGGCTGTCGCCGGGATTGCGGTGGTGCTTGCCTCACCGTTCTATCTGGGTGCCATGGCGGGGTTCGTGCTGATCGGTCTGGGAAGTTCGAACGTGGCTCCGGTCTTCTTCCGCTTGGCAGGGGCGCAAAAAGCGATGCCGGCAAATCTCGCTATTACCGCGGTGACTTCAATGGGCTACGCGGGTATCCTTATCGGCCCTGCGGCCGTAGGTTTTGTCGCCAATCACACTGGCCTGCCGAACGCGTTTTGGTTCCTGGCCGCTCTGCTATTCGTGATTCCCATGCTTGCGAAAACGGTCACCGCGAGGTCCTGACCACGATAAAGCCCACCTGAGAGTCGTTGGTTCTCGTTAAGAACGCGAAATTAGCATAGCTGATCGGATCGGGTCGTCTCGCTGCTTGGCCCATTAGCATTAGTGTTCAGATCGCAAGGTCACCGGGAAGAGGAAATGCCGACGAGTGATGGTGCCGACACGCCCGCGGCCGGGTTGCAAAAACTTGCTGCGGAGCTTGGCATCCAGCGCGTTCGGCAGGGCGTCATCGGTATCTTCAATGCGATACCCGAGCGATGGCCCCGCGCGTTGGGATTTCCAGCGTCTGGGATGGCCGAGATCGAAGAGAGCGGACGGCGGATATGGCTCCGCCAGAAGTCGTTATGTCCGAGGTTGGAAAGCCGGTGCCAAACATTGACCTCGTTCAGCCCGAGCAATATCAATTGCTCATGAAACCTGAATTTTCCCTATCGCGACGCGAGGTTATCCTGGAGCGTCTCGCTGCCGGCCAGTCGGTCGTCGCCGCGACCCTTGCTCTCGAATTTGACGTGTCGGAAGATGCCATTCGGCGCGATCTGCGAGCCCTCGCAGCAGAGGGCCTATGTCGTCGCGTTTACGGCGGCGCTCTTCCGCTCGCGCGACCAGCCCAACCTATATCCGCAAGAATAAATTCTGATCTCAAGAGAAAGCGGCAGTTGGCGCGTGTAGCTGCGGAACTTGTCAGACCTGGCGAGCTGGTTTTCATGGACTGTGGCAGCACAAACCTCGCAATGGTGGACTTCCTCCCAAAGGACATTGGCGTAATCGTCGCGACGAACTCAGTGGATATCTCCGCAGCTGTTGCCAAGCGCGGCGGCATGGGCCTGATAACAATTGGTGGGTCGGTAGACTTAGCCATCGGCGGTGCCGTTGATGCCACCGCAGTAGCGGTCATCAGAGAAACCAACTTCGATCTCGCCTTTGTGGGCGGATGCGCGATAGCCATCGGGTTTGGTATTGCGGCGAACGATCATGCCGACGCCACGTTCAAGAAAATGGTCATCAAGCAGAGCCGACGATGCGCGCTACTTGCGCTGACAGAGAAGTTCTCTGAGGAAGCTCCCTACAGAGTAGGCGGGCCGTCGGACTTCGACTGCCTTGTCGTCGAGGCCAATCTCGATAACGAGCTGGCTCGCGAACTCGAGAACGAAGGCTTTAGCCTGATGAGGGCGGGCGAAGGTTCAGACCTGGCTACAGTCGATGTCGGGCATAATTTCGGGGCTGCCGAATAGGCTTCTCAGCTGTCGCGGAGTTCGCGAGAGATGCTGCGAGCGATCCGTCGACGCGAGGTATTCCTCGCTCTCCCCCAATAGAAACGCGTATCCGCCCTGTTCGATGAACGGCACCATGACGTCGTGGACAGAGAGCGTGTCCAAAGCCGGTGGGAAGACGGCACGTGCGTTTTTTACGAGATTGTCTGTCATCGCGCCGCTCCGTCTCTTAGGCTTGGCCGAGCAGAATCTTGAGCGCCGCTCGGTGGAGTTCCATGTTCGCGGAGGCGAGAACGCGGCCGCCGTCTTCGGCTCGACCGCCGTCGAGAGTCGTGACGACGCCGCCTGCTGCCTGGATGACCGGAATGAGCGGTACGATATCGTAAGGCTGCAGGTTGTATTCGAGGCATAGATCGATCTGGCCGGCTGCCAACATCGCAAACGCGTAACACTCTCCTCCGTAACGCGTCATTTTCACGGCGGCGTCTAGGCCATCGAAATTGACGTCCTTGTTTCTCTTGACGCCCTCAGGCGAATTCGTGTGCAGGATGGCTTCGGCCATCTCCGTCTTGGCGCTCGACCGTAAAGGTGTTTTCCCTGCCGACGTCTCGAGCCAGCTTCCGGTCTGATCCGCCCAGAAACGCTCGCGTGTAACGGGTTGGCTCATCATTCCTGATGCAGCTCGTCCTTCCTGAGTAAACCCGATCAGTGTTGCCCACACGGGAATACCCAGAAGGAATGGGCGTGTCCCGTCTATCGGGTCGAGCACCCACTGGAAGGTCCCCGTGCCGGATAAACCGTATTCCTCGCCGAGCACCGAATGGTCGGGGAATTCCGCCGATATCAGTTCCCTCATCACGCGCTCAGCTTCGCGATCCGCCTCTGTCACAGGGTCGAAACGGTAGCCGTCTTTTGGCTTTGAAGACGTATCGAGAGGTTTTCTGAACCTGGCGAGGGTCTCCCGGTCGGCCGCATCAGCAAGCTTATGAAGGAATTCCGGGGTCGGCATGGTCATGGGTGATCTCCGAAAATAGATGATGGCCTGAAATACCTTTCTCCAAAACGTGCGTCAACGTGAAAACCTGCATAAACATGCACAAAGGGTCAGCAACGTGGCAAGGTTTTAGATGCTGGTATCAATCCAACGAACTGGAAATGATGGGAGTTGTGATCGCCTTGGCGGAGCCCGCCTGCCTATCTATGGCCGCCCGGTTCATCGTGAAGACGTGGTAAAGAAACCGGTCTGCCAATTCGGATGCGGTGCCGGGACCCGTGATCGTGACCACATCAGGTTCATCGCATGGCTCTTCGAGTGCCGCAAATTGACTGTCCACGAGCGAAATTGGCATGAAATGGCCCGGCCGTGACGACATACGCTCCACTACTTCCGAGCGCGGAACCTGAAGATAGAGGAAGATCAACGGTCGAGCGGCTGCATCCCGCAATCGCTGTCGATACCTCGACCGTAGCGCTGAGCAGCTGGCAACCGACGTGGGATGGGGAGCGCCGAGAAACTCCCCTGTTTGTGCAAGCCAGCTGGCTCGATCTTCATCGGTCAGCGCGATCCCCGCAGACATCTTTGCGACATTCGCGGGCGGGTGCAGATCATCGCCCTCAATAAAGGGACGACCCATGCGATCAGACAAGATTCTGGCCACGGTTGATTTTCCGCAACCGGAAACACCCATCACGACAATGGGCGTTTCCTGCATACTAGCAATGATCATTATGAGTTCACTTCTTGGTTTCGACACAACACGCGCCCGTTTTAGAGCCCTAGTGTTTCGCGCTTTTGAACCAGCCTTGGACAGTTTGGGCGACGGTACGCAGTGCCTCGGCAGCGTACGGGCTCATATAGCGAAAGGTGTTCATGATCCCTCCCGTGCTACGCCTTGCGTCGTTTACGGTTGCGGTAGACGTCGGTAGTCACCGCAGCGACGATAATCACGCCCTTGACGATTTCCTGGTAATACGCATCGATCCGGAGGAAGGTGAAACCGGAAGACATCACGCCCAGAATGATCACCCCGATCACGGTTCCGGTTATCCGTCCCGTACCACCCGCGAGCGAGGTGCCACCGATGACGGTGGCCGCGATGGCATCCAACTCGTAGTTCGCGCCCATTCCGGACTGGGCCGTTTGCGCGCGCGCCGCCGTTACCACTCCGGCCAGACCTGCGAGCATCCCTGCGATCGCATAGACCTTGAGGAGGTGCTTTTCGATGTTGATGCCGGAAACTCTTGCGGCCTGTGCATTCGCTCCGATGGCATAGGTGAATTTTCCATACCGCGTGTAGCGGAGCACAACGTGGAAAATGACCGCGATCAAAATGAAAACAATTACCGGCCATGCGCCGGAACCAATGAAGGTGAATTGCTCGCTTAGGCCTGAAATCGGCTGGCCCTTCGTGTACCACTTCGAGATGCCGCGTGCCGAAACCATCATCCCGAGCGTCGCGATGAATGGAGGAATCCCGGCGTAGGCTATGAAGGCACCGTTGATAAGGCCAGCGGCCAGCCCAAGCAGGACACCAATGCCAATCGGCGCGACCGCGGGCATATCGGTAAGAGCCGGATACAAAGCCCGTGCCCAGTCGCTTGTCTGGGCTAAGCTTGCCGAGATCATCGCCGTCATTGCGACGAGCGATCCTGCTGAAAGATCGATGCCGCCGGTGATGATGACCTGAGTCACGCCAATCGCGATGATGCCGACGACCGAAACCTGAAGAATTGCAATTGTTAGGCGTTGGGGATTTGCCAGAAAGCTTTGCCCGACGAATATCCATCCTAGTACTTCATAGATCAGCGCAATGCCGATCAATACAAAGAAGATGCTGAGCTCCTGAGGCGGGCGCCACTTCCTGGCTTCGCCGCGGTCCGTGTATGCGAAGTCACTCGCTACGTTGTTTTTCATTGAAGTCGTTCCCTTATTGGCCACACGCGTCAACGCGAAGCGAGTTCCATTATTTTGATCTGTGACGCTTCCTCGCGATTGAGGAAGCCTGTGACCTTGCCTTCGTGCATGACCATCACGCGATCGCTCATTCCAAGTACTTCCGGCATCTCCGACGAAATGAGAATCACCGCAGCCCCGGCCTTTGCTAGGCTCGAAATCAGGGCATGAATTTCCGCCTTGGCTCCTACGTCGATCCCGCGCGTGGGTTCGTCGAGGATCAGAATGTGGGGATTGGTCAGCAGCCACCGTCCGATAAGGACCTTCTGCTGGTTGCCACCTGAGAGGTTTTCGATTCGCGCGTCCAAGCCAGAGGTTTTGACGCGCAGCTTCTTGCTCATTTCAGAGCATGCCGCGGTGAGCGACCGACCATGCACAAAGCCGTTTTTGGTAAAGCCCGTCTGGAGAGCGGCGACCTGCATGTTCTCTTGAACATCGAGTACAAGCATGCATCCGGTGTCCTTGCGGTCCTCTGTGAGAAAGGCAATTCCGTGCTTGATCGCCCGGCTCGGAGAGTCGATTTGGACGCGCCTGCCTTTGATTTCAATCTCGCCACTCGTTGCGGGTGTAACCCCGAACAAGGTCTCCGCGAGGTTTGATCGACCGGAACCGACGAGCCCCGCCAAGCCCAGAATTTCGCCAGACCTGAGGTCGAAAGTGACATCAGAGAAAACACCGTCGAGCGCAAGATTTTTTACGGATAGTACTACCTCTCCTGGCTCAACCTCTTCTTTGGGAAACATTTGCGAGACTTCGCGGCCAACCATCATTCGAATGATTTCATCTCGGGTGATGTTCTTCGAGGAATGGGTGCCGATGTAGCGACCGTCACGGAACACCGAGAGCTCGTCCGAAATTTCGTAAATCTCGTCCATCTTATGGGAGATGTAGACGATGCCTTTTCCCTGACCCCGAAGATCGCGGATGATCTCGAAAAGGTGCTCAGCCTCACGATGCGTGAGAGCGGACGTCGGCTCGTCCATAATTAAGACGTCGGAATCGTAGGACACCGCTTTCGCGATCTCCACCATTTGTCGATTGGCGACCGACAGGGTGCGGACCTCGGCGTCGGGTCGAAGTTTGATCTTGAGGCGGGAGAACAGTTCGGAGGTTTTTCTGTTCATCAGGCGATGGTCCACGAGACCAAATGCATTCTTGGGCTCGCGCCTGATCCAGATGTTTTCCGCAACGGTCATCGACGGCATCAGGTTGAGTTCCTGATGGATCATAGCGATGCCCTTCTCCAGAGCGTCGAGCGGGGTCTTCAATTCGACCTCTCGTCCATTCAGGACGATCCTCCCACTGTCGGGCTCATAGACGCCCGCAAGAATTTTCATGAGGGTGGATTTGCCCGCGCCGTTTTCGCCCATAAGGGCGTGTACGCTGCCTTTGAGGAGATGAAACTGCGCGTTATCCAGAGCTACGACGCCGGGAAATGCCTTGTGCACACCTTCCACCGACAGGAGATATTCGCGGGCAGTGCCTTCGGGCTCTGATTGTGATGACGCTGCTGAAGCGGAGTTCATGGCATGTCCTTCATTGATGAAAAGACGGACGCGTGGCGAAGGCCGCGCGTCCGGTTTGCATTAGTTGAGGAACTCCGAGAGGTTGTCCTTGGTGACGAGCTTAAGCTTTGAGAAGATTTTCTTCTCCGTCGGTTCGCCCTTTACGAGTTTCAGGATCGCATCGAGTGCGTCCTTGCCCTGAAGGGCGGCGTCCTGCTGAACGGTGACCTTCATGTCTCCGGCCTTCATGGCGACCAGCGCATCCTGGGTGGCGTCGATCCCGGCGACGACAACGTCATCGGTGGATTTGCCGGCCGACTTCAGCGCCTGAACGGCACCCAGAGCCATTTCGTCGTTGTTCGCGATTACGGCGTTGAATTCCGTGCCGGCGGTCAGCCAGTTCGTAACCAGGTCGAGCGCGTTCGTGCGCTGCCAGGTGGCAGTCTGTTCGTCGACGATGTCGATACCCTTGCATTCATCGGTTTTGAAAACCTCGTGAACCGCCTCCGTTCTGCCGCGTGCGACCAATGTACCGAGCTCGCCCATCAGAATCACGGCCTTGCCCTTGCCGCCGAGCAGCCTGCACACTTCCTTGGCTTCGAGTGTTCCAGCCTCGATCTGGTTCGATCCGACGAAGGCCTGTTTCTCGGGCAGCTTGTCGACGTTGGAAGGCTGGTTATTCGCGAAGACGAGCGGAATGCCGGCCTTTTCTACCGTCTTGGAGATCGTGACACCCGCATCTGCTTCGACCGGAATGACAATCATGCCATCGACTTTGCTGGCGATGAAGTTGTCGATCTGGCTCTGCTGTTTCGACACATCACCTTGCGCATCTTCGATCAAAACCTTCACGTCGCCGAGTTCCTTGGCGTGGGCTTCCACGCCGCTGCGGAGGATGGCGAGGAAGTTGTCGTCGAAGCGCTGCATGCTGAAGCCGATGGTCGTCTCGGCGTGCGCGGAAGCTGCCATGATCGCAGACAATGACGCGCTAAGCAGAAGTTTCTTCATGTTCCTACTCCAGGGTTTTTGTTGTCGTAAAAGCCGGATTATTCGCCTGCGGAAACGAATTGTTACCGCAAGTTGACACCGACCGGCATCGGCGCTCCGTGTCCAGAACGCAGGCTCCCGTCCGCGGCCGTCGTCGGACAGCCACGCTTTTTCGAGGGATTTTCATGCCTGCATCGCGTCGTCTCAGGCCTGTCAAAGGGCTGGCCAGGGGCATCGGACATCGATGGCACTGACCCATCCTCCTAGTGGGGCAGAGATCGTCGTGATTGGTAAAACGATAAACATGACATACTTTTTGTGTCAACAATGAAAAAATGAAAATGCCGAAAAATTCTTGAGAATGGCAATAAGGTGGAAGTTTAGCTTAGTTTCTCATTTTATTATTTTCAAAAAATCCGTTTGACATCCGTTTTGGTAGGTGTAACGTTTTACTAGATTGCTCCTTTGGCCGTGTTTGTTGGTTAGGGGGCGAGCTGCACGCAGGAGTGGTTTCATTCTTCTGATGGAGTTTGTAATATGCCGCCTATCTGGGATGTTGAGGAAACGATGTTAATGCCGCCAAAGCGCAGCTTACCCGCGAACGGAGGTTCTACGGAGCCGCCCGTTAATGCCGTTTCCGAACGCGTGACAATTCAGGACGTTGCCAAGGCGGCGGGCGTATCCAACAGCAGCGTGTCGAACTATATGAACGGCCGCCTGCACAGGCTCGGACCGGAAACACGCACAAGGATCGCAGACGCCATAAGCGGCTTGGGTTTTCGGCCGAACCAGGCCGCGCGTCAGCTGAAAACAGGCAAGACGCATGGCATAGCGCTGGTTGTGCCGAGCATCGTCAACCCTTTCAATGGTCAGCTTGTGTTTGCTATCGAGCAGGCAGCTGTCAGGGCGGGTTATGGTGTTCACCTGTGTAACACCATGCGCGATGCAAAGGTCGAAAAGGGCTTCCTGGAAAATCTCGTCGGTATCGGTGTGACCGATTTGATTACAATTGCGCCGCTCAATACACGCCGGGGATACTATGCGGGGCAAAACGACCTATCGGTTGTTGCCATAGACGCGATCCGCTCTGATCTACGTTTGCCAAAGGTCGACACGATCAATCTGGACCACGAATCGGCGATCGCGCTGGCAGTCGAACATCTCTTTGCCCTTGGGCACAGGCGGATAGCCTACGTCACCGATCCGCTCATCACATACAGCCGCGTCATGCGTCTCTCCGGTTTCAGGAAGGCAATGGAGGAGCATGATCTCAGTGCCGACCTTATCGTCCTGCTGGACGAAGCGCATGGGGCTCGTGACATTGCAGATGCGGAGATGGTCGACGTTGGGCGAAACGCGGCACCGGAGGTCCTCAAGCTAGAAGTGCGGCCGACCGCAGTTATCGCGTTCAACGACATGATCGCGCTCGGCTTGATGGCAAGCTTTCGTCAGGCAGGAATGTCCGTGCCGGGCGACATCTCGATCGTCGGGATAGACGATGTCTGGGTAAGCCAGCTCTCCTATCCCGGCCTGACCACTGTTCGCCAGCCCATCGAAGCGATGGGCGCAGCTGCGGTCGAACGCATTACCAATCCGTCGGCAGTGCTTGCAGGAGCCGGGACCGATACTCTCTTTCTGCCGGAATTGATAATCCGGCAGAGTTGCGGGAAACCGCCACGGCCATCTGGGCGTGTGGGTAAGCCTCCGGAAGCCTAAGCTCCCGAAAGTTCAAAATTTTCAATCTTAAAGTAACTGGCCGGCTCTTTGCCGCGCCTTAACGAGAAGGCATGCTTTATGGACAACCAGCTTTCCTCATCCGCGAGCAAAACACAGGATCTTCGCCTTGCGTGTGACACAGGCGGAACGTTCACGGACCTTGTGGTAGAAGACGGTGATCAAATCCGCCTGTTCAAGGCGTCAACCACACCTGACGACCCGGTTCGCGGAGTTCTCGACGCACTCGCTCTAGCCGCCGAACATTATAAGCTGGACCGCCGCGATTTTCTTGATCGGGCGTCGATGTTCGTGCACGGCACCACCCGAGCGATCAATGCGATCATTACAAAAAGGACTGCAAAGACAGCGTTCATCACGACGAAGGGTCACAGGGACATTCTCGTCATCCGTGAAGGTGGTCGCATCGAACCCTTCAACTTCACAGTCGCATATCCCGAGCCGTATGTTGCTCGTCGCTACACCTTCGAGGTGCACGAGCGCATCGATGCACGTGGCAACGTGGTTGCAACACTCGATGAAAGTGCGTTCGTTAAAACCATTCAGAGATTAAGGGATCTTAAGATCGAGGCCGTTGGGGTCTGCCTTCTGTGGTCTGTGGTGAATTCTGCTCATGAGCGTCGCATTGGCGAACTTCTCGAGGAGCATCTCCCTGATGTCCCATTCACCCTTTCTCACCAGTTGAACCCGACGCTTCGCGAGTATCGGCGTGCCTCCGCGACGGTGATGGACGCCTCCCTGAAGCCATTGATGTTCAAATACCTCGATGGTCTCACCAACCGCTTGAGAGAGGCGGGCTTCAACGGTCGCACCCTGATGGTAACGTCGAGCGGCGGTATCATGGATGCGGAGGCCGTAGCTCGTGCGCCGATCCATTCGATCAATTCGGGTCCGGCGATGGCTCCGGTCGCGGGACGGTACTACGCTGAACGGGACTTCGGTAATCCCGTTGCAATCGTTGCCGACACCGGGGGGACGACCTTCGACGTCAGTCTCGTCCGCGACAGCCGAATTCCCTGGAGCCGTGAGACGTGGATCGGTCAGCCGACCCGTGGACATATGACGGGCTTCCCGTCGGTCGATATCAAGAGCATCGGTGCAGGCGGCGGCTCGATCGCATGGGTTGATAACGGCGGCATTCTGCAGCTTGGCCCCCAGAGCGCGGGCTCGACCCCAGGCCCTGTTGCGTACAGCAGGGGCGGCACTGAACCTACCGTTACCGACTGCGCCTTGATCCTCGGCTACATCGATCCGGATTTCTTCCTGGGTGGTGCAATGGTTCTCGATCGTGAAGGTGCAACAAACGCGTTGCGAACCAAAGTTGCCGAGCCGCTTGGGATTACCGTCGAGGAAGCGGCTGCGTCCGTTCTCAAGCTGTCCACCGAAAAGATGGTCGGCGCTGTGGAAGAGATCACCGTCAACCAGGGTATCGATCCGGCATCCGCATTGTTGATAGGTGGCGGCGGTGCGGCGGGTCTCAATGCCGTGGCGATCGGGAAGCGGCTGGAGTGCGCGGGGGTGCTGATCCCGGAAGCCGGAGCAGTCATGAGCGCCGCCGGCGCACTGATGTCCGACCTGTCATCCGACTTCGCGCAGCTTCACTTTACAACCAGCGGCAACTTCGATGAGATCAAGGTCAACCAGGTTCTCGCTGATCTCAAGGCACGTTGCCAGGTATTCGCCAACGGCCCCGGCGCGGACGCGATCGAGCACAAGATTGAGTTCTCAGTCGAGGCGCGGTACCCGCACCAAATCTGGGAAATCGACGTTCCCTTGGGCAGCGACCAGTTTACCGACGCCGCCGACATGAAGGCGCTCAAGAGCGCCTTTCACGAGATGCATCAGCGGATCTTCGAAATTTCCGACCCGAACTCGGAGGTTGAGTTCGTCACCTGGCGCGCAAAAGTCAGCTGCAAGCTCAAGGAAACAACATCGGGTTCGTTGCCGAACGAGGGAGATTTCTCCGGCGGCAAGGCAAAGCGCCCGGTCTACTTCAGCGAAACCGGTTGGATCGACGTTCCGGTTCACCGCTTTGAAGCCATGAAGCCCGGCGACCCCGCCGCAGGCCCGGCGATTGTCGAATCATCGTTCACGACCGTTGTCGTCGAGCCCAGCACCATAGCCGAGAGAACCGCTGGTGGCGGTCTTCGGGTGACATTCTAATCAGGAGCAAGCAGATGACTGAAGCACCTTCCAAAAAAACGCCTGATGGCGTGCAGATGGCCATGATCTCGAGCCGGATGGAGACCATCGCTCGCAAGATGCAGAACACCATTTTCAGGACTGCTCGTTCTGGCATCTTGAATACGGCGCATGACTTCTCCTGTGTCGTACTCACTGCCGATTGCCAGATGCTTGCAGCGGCTGAAAGCCTGCCAAACCACACCCTGATCGGTCCGGACCTGATGTGCCAAGCCGTTCTCAAGCATCATCCGGTGATGAAGCGCGGCGACTGCTTCCTCCACAATAGCCCTTACGAGGGCAACTCCCATGCGGCCGATCATTGCATGATTGTTCCCGTGGTGGATGACGACGGCGTCCTTCGTTTCTTCGTGTTGGCCAAGGCACACCAGGCCGATTGCGGCAACTCCCGGCCTTCGACCTACCTCGCTGACGTCAAGGATCTCTACGAAGAAGGTGCGCTCATCTTCTCGGCTACCAAGATTCAGGAGAACTACGAAACAAACCAGGATATCGTTCGCATGTGCCAGGCCCGTATTCGTGTGCCTGACCAATGGTGGGGTGACTTCCTGGCAACGCTCGGATCAGTTCGTATCGGCGAGCGCGAGTTGCTGTCGCTTGGACGTGAACTCGGTTGGGACGCGCTCGAGGGTTATGCAGAACGCTGGTTCGACTACTCCGAACAGAAGATGATTGGAGCGATTTCGAAGCTTACGAGCGGCAAAATCACGCTCAAGTCGGCGCACGATCCCTTCCTTGGCCTGCCGGATGGAATTCCAGTCAAGGTCGACGTTGAAATCGACGCCGTCAACGCCACGATCGTCGTTGATCTCCGGGACAATCCCGATTGCCAGCCCTGCGGTCTTAACCTGACGGAAGCAACATCCAAGAGCGCGGCAATGATCGGGATCTTCAACGCGCTTCTCGATCATTCCGTTATTCCGAATTCCGGTAGCTTCCGGCGCATTGACGTCAAACTGCGGGAGAATTGCTGCGTCGGCATTCCAAGACATCCGGCGTCCTGCTCTGTCGCGACGACGAACCTAGCGGACCACGTGACCAATCCCGTTCAGCGGGCGATCGCGGAGCTGTCAGCAGGTTTCGGTCAGGCGGCGACGGGTCCGATCCAGCCTCCGGGCATGGGCGTTATCTCGGGCCGTGATCCACACAACAACAACGAGCCCTTCATCAATCAGGTTCACATCGGCGTGAGCGGCGGGGCGGGCACTCCGGTGACCGACGGTTTCCTGTCGATCATCCACGCCGGAAATGCCGGGATGTGCCGCATCGACAGCGTGGAAGTCGATGAACTGCATCACCCCATCCTGATCGAAGACCGCCATATCATGGAAGACAGCGAGGGTGCCGGCACCTACCGCGGCGCACCGTCGATCTACAGCGAATACGGTCCGTGGGGCGGCGGCGAGCTGACCGTTCTCTATGCGGCTGACGGCACGATCACGCCAGCGGCCGGAACGCGCGGAGGCGGAGCTGGGAGCACGGCACGTGCGGCGATGCGGAAGGGCGACGGCTCCGTGGTGGAGCTGCCCCCATGCCACGGGATCACTCTTGCTGCAGGCGAGAAGATCATTTCGCACTCGGCAAGTGGTGGTGGCTATGGCCTCCCAACGGAACGTGATCCCTCGAAGGTAATCCACGATCTCGCGGAAGGTTGGATCAGCCTCGAACGCGCACGCGATGTCTACGGTGTCGTCGTCAGCGGCTCGCGCGAAGCAGACAATCTCGCATTGGACGCGGCTGCGACCGAAGCTGTTCGGCGTGGAAGCGGCGGCCTGAAGATGATCGCCTAATCGGGCGACTTCACCACAGTCAAAAGCATGAAACTCGTAACAAGGGAGAGCCCAATGAGTGAACCGGATTGGAGCACAGGTGCCGCCTATATCGACGGACAGTATATGCCGTTGAGGGACGCGAAGATTCCGGTGACGGAGTGGGGATACCGCCGATCTGACGTTACGTATGACGTGGTGGGTGTCTACTACGGCGTCTTCTTCCGCCTTGACGACCATATCAAGCGCTTCCGCAACTCCATCAATAAACTCCGACTGAATCCGACGGAAACCGACGAGCAGATCAAGGAAATACTGACCGAACTCGTCAAGCGATCTGGCTATCGCGAAGCCTACGTAGCCATGGACTGCGTCCGTTCGCGCCCGCCACGAGGTGTTCCTCTGCATCCCGCCTACGGTCGCAGCTATCTGATCTGCCACGTCCTGCCATGGGTATGGGTCTTCACGCCCGAGCAGCAGGAGCGCGGAGTGCATGCGATCATCGGCTCAGCAGAACGCATCGCGCCCGAATCCATCGACCCGACGGTCAAGAATTTTCATTGGGGCGACCTGACGCGCGGCAACTTCGAGGCGCATGAGCAAGGTGCCGAGACCGCCATCCTGCTCGACCGCCACGGCAGGGTCACCGAAGGGCCAGGCTACAACGTATTCGCCGTCTTCGATGGGAAGGTCGCAACACCTCGTTCCGGTGCGCTGGAAGGGATCACCCGCAAATCCGTCATCGAGCTTTGCGACATGCTCGGAATCGAATGCGAACTTCGAGATATCCATCGCGCCGAATTCGAGGCCGCCGACGAAATATTCTGCTCCACCACAGCGGGCGGGATCATGCCAATCAGCCGCCTCGGCGATCGAATTCTCGGCAACGGACGCCCAGGTCCGATCTCGACCCGCCTCAAGGACACATTTTGGGAGAAGCGCGAGCAAGGTTGGCACGCGACGCCTATCGCCTACGAATAGTAGCACTGGGCAAGTCGCTGGGTCGGGACCCGGCTTTCGAATTGAAAGCAAAATCAAATTCAGAAGAAGAGAGTGAATGAGCGTTCTGCACAATGCATCCATTTTCGACCTTACCGGAAAAACGGCACTTGTGACTGGGTCGAGTCAGGGTATCGGTCTGGCGCTCGCCAAAGGGCTTGCCCAGCATGGTGCCAAGGTCGTCTTAAATGGTCGGAACTCGGAGAAGCTTGACGCCGCGCTCACACAATTAAAGGAGGAAAAGCTCCTTGTAGAGGCCTGCAGCTTTGATGTGACGGACGCGCAATCTAGCGCTTCCGGGGTCGCACAGATAGAAACTTCAGTCGGCCCGATCGACATTCTCATCAACAATGCCGGCATGCAATTCCGCACTGCACTGGAGGATTTCCCGATTGAGAAGTGGGAGGAACTCTTCAGGACCAATGTGTCAAGCGCGTTCTACGTTAGTCGCGCCGTGGTCCGGGGCATGATCGAGCGCGGCCAAGGAAAGATCATCAATATCGCATCAGTGCAAAGTGAACTCGCACGCCCTGGAATAGCTCCATATACGGCAACCAAGGGGGCTATTCGCAATCTTACCAAGGGGATGTGCACGGACTGGGCGAAACACGGCTTACAGATCAATTCAATCGCGCCGGGCTATTTCAAGACACCGCTTAACGCAGCGCTGGTCGAGAGTGCGGTGTTTTCGGACTGGCTCCAGAAGCGAACCCCGGCAGGCAGGTGGGGAGAGGTCGACGAACTCGTGGGCGCGGCGGTGTTTTTATCCAGCGTTGCTTCGTCTTTCATCAATGGCCAGACGCTGTATGTCGATGGCGGCATAACCGCCAGTCTGTGAGGTGGAATTGAAACACCTTTCCTGAACACCCGACTGGCCGTTCAATACTAGAGGGCAGCCGTTTCAGTTGACTTAGCGCGGTGGAACCGAGTGCATCAGAACTGACCATGCAATCCATATATTTCGGTCGGCATCAACTCGCCCTCTGAAGTCAGTGAATTCAACGACTCGCGAAAAAGCGTAGCAGCCGGCGATGAAGGCCGGTCGCCTAGACGGAGTGTGACCAAAATGAAAAAACTGAATGATATACATGCCGAGGCCAGCAAATATTTTGTTGCAGGTGCATCTGCAGGGCAACGGTACAATGCTCCGTTAGGCCAGCCGCTCTACATTTCCCGTGCCAACGGTAGCAGGTTTTGGGACGCCGAAGGAAACGAGTTCATCGATTTCCATACTGGCGCGGGTGCAGCGCTTTTCGGACATAACAACCCTCGTATACGTGAGGCGATCAACCAGGCCCTGGAACTTGGTTTCTTCATGAACTTCGATACGGAACATCATACACAGCTGGCTAAGCTGCTGCAGCATTTCTTCCCCAGCTGCGAGCGTATGCGGCTGCTGAACACAGGCTCGGAAGCGACACAGGCCGCGATCCGCTTGGCTCGTACCTATTCCGGACGCGACAAGGTGCTAAGGTTCGAGGGCCATTTCCATGGTATGCACGAAAGCATCTGGTTCAACCACAATATGATCAGCAATGTCGATGCATACGGAGAGGTCGAGACCCATCCGGATTCGGTGGGATTTCCGATCAATGCCAAGGACGGCGTCGTAAACGTCATTTTCAATAATGTAGACGCTTTCGAACATGCACTGAAGAAATACAAGGACAAGATCGCTTGCGTAATCCTCGAACCGATCAGCTATAACTGCGGATGCCTTGAGGCACGTGGAGAATATCTTCGCGCCGTCCGCGAGATCTGCACGCGCGAAAACACAGTCCTAATTTTCGACGAAGTCGTTACGGGTTTGAGGATGCGTCCGGGTAGCGCTCAGAAATATTACGGTGTCCTGCCTGACGTGACGGTTATGGCGAAAGCGATCGGCGGCGGCATGTCGATTGCTGCATTCGGTGGAAAAAAGGAGATCATGGAGCATCTCAACCCGATCGGAAAGACTGCTGTCAGCGGCACATACAGTGGTGCGCTGATGCCCGTCCTGGCCAGCGTGGCCTGCTTGACGATGGCTAGTGAGCAGGGCTTTTACGACCGGTTAGAGGATACGGGCAACAAACTGTATGCTGGAATCGACGATCTTCTCGCCAAGCATAAGATTGCCGCCCACGTGCGTGGGCTCGGTGCCCGGTTCGGCATTTACTTTGGTGTTGAGAATCCAGAGGACGATTTTGACTTCCGCAAGGTTGCTGTAGCTGAGGATAAAGGGACCTATAAGAAATTCGTGACCGAATGCGTTAAGAATGGGCTCTGGTTCCACGATACCGCGGGTCCGGTTTCACCTGCACACTACGGCTTTACAGTCGCTCACACCTCGCACGATATCGATGATGCCCTGGGACGGCTGGACTCCATATTTGCGAAGATTAGTCGATAGCCAGGTAGGTCACTCGAAATCCAGCCGCGCCACTTAACGCCAGTGGCGCGGCGACATCGACTTGGCTGGGACAAGCAGAGCTTGGGGTATGAGTTCCCATTATTAAGCACCGGCTTGCACTTGCGCCGCTTTGAAGCCGTGGGCATCGAAACGGAAACTCTCCGGAATTGCTTGAGCCTTGTTTGAAAGAGCCGGCAATTTCGACGACAGAACGGGTCGCCGCGTCGAGGCGATGTTCGAGCGGAAACGGCGGTCTCGCTACCGATCATCGGTCCGGAGGCGCTCAGTTTCGCCCTCATGCTCGCCAATTGGGCGAGTTGCGGGAAAAGCAGCGCTAGACAAAGTCGCGCACCCCTTCAGCATCGAAGTCGCATCTTAGATCGTCTGTATCGCCATCGCGGCCGCTGCCCGCTCACGTTCCAAGACCTCGGAACGGTTGGCATCTGACTGACCGAAACAACCGAAGGCGCACTATCAAAGAAATCGTTGAACATAAGAGAGGCTCTTTTTAGCGAACGCCACCGGGTCTTTGGGATTGTCGTGTTCGATGACCAATGTACGCGCGCCGTTCTGGACTGCCGCTTGCCACAGAGACGGCCATACCATTACGCCCGCGCCGACATTGGCCCATCCGTCTTCGTCGATGCTCTCACCGTCGGCCGCCTGGTCTTTGACATGCGCTGAGGTCAACAGGCCCGAAAAACGCCGTAGCCAGTCACGAGGGTTCACTCCAGCTCGATGTAACCAAGCAATGTCTGCTTGCCACACCAAGGGTGAGCCGGATGCCGCACGAAACAGGACTTCGAAACCGTACTGTCCGTTTGGTAAGAGCCGAAAGCCAGAATTCACGTTATGGAAGCCCAAAGTCACTCCATGGGAGAGCATAATTTCAGCGTGTTTACCAAGCTCAGTTCCGGTTTTCTGCCAATAGGCTACTTTTTCAATAGCAGCGTTGTTAGGAATTTGAACGAACAGTTCCCGAACGCCACAGCGGATACAGTTGTCAACCGTGCGCGCCGTCTCAGCTCTGAAGGTTGCCAATGTGACGTGGGCCGTTGGCGCGGCTACAGCGTTGTCCCTGAGAATGCGATCAAGGCCCTCGGCTTCGACCAGATGATGTTCAAGCGGCTCAACGAATTGATATCCAACCGCCGCCGCTGCCTCTACTTGGCATGCAAGGCTACCGAGACCGCGCATAGAGTGAAGTTGGAGCGAGATCGACGGCGGAGACCTCGTATTGAGCGTTCTGGGCCGTAATGGTGGGCCTTGAAACCATGACATCGAAATAAGCCTCCTTCTACTGCTCGCCACTGCCCTTATCCTCTACACATTAGGCAATCTTTCGATGATCGCTCTCATGCGGACGAGCGGGTTTTCCCTCGCTATTTCGTTGTCGTCGGTCGCGCAGCTCATCGCCATCAACGCGATCGCCGTCTTGGTTTTCGACGAGCGGCTCGGCTGGCATCAGGCGGTTGGCGTAGTCCTCGGGATAGCATCGGTTACGCTCATGGTGATCGGATGAATGGCTCTCAATTGCGTTTCCTTGACTACGGCGGATGGCAGTCATGGGGCGGGCTCTCATGGACGCAAAACGTCATGCGGCGATGTGACGGCGGTATTGGACAAGAGGCTCGGCCGAAATCAGGCTTGGGTGCCAAGGCGACCTGAACATGTACGATATCATGCTTCTTTTCCTTGCTGGCTTGTTGGCAGGCAGCATGAATGCGTTGGCGGGCGGCGGGTCGTTCGTATCCCTGCCTGCGCTGATATCTGTCGGAGTGCCGTCGGTAGCCGCAAACGCGACAAGCACCCTAGCCTTGTTTCCCGGCGGTATGGCGAGCTCGTGGGTCTACCGTGATGGGGTTAGGAGTGTGTGCGGCGTCAATGTCATGCCCATTGCCATCGTGACGGTGATGGGTGGTGTGGCCGGAAGCATTCTATTGCTGCTAACCCCATCGAGGATTTTCGATGGTATCCTGCCATGGCTTTTGCTGGTGGCGACATTGATGCTGGCGGCAGGTCCGAGGGTCAGCGCGGTATTCCGGACGCAGGCACGTCCGAGTGTTCTGACCTTCGCAACGGTTCAATTCTTTCTCGGTCTTTATGGCGGCTATTTTGGCGGCGCGGTGGGTCTTATGATGCTTGCGGCATGGAGCGCGCTCGGGGGCGGGGCCATTAAGAGCCTGAATCCGACAAGAATGGTGATGGTAACTGCCGCAAACGCGGTCGCCGTCATCGTCTTCGCACTTGCCGGGGCAATCGTCTGGCAGGCGTGCATTGCCATGACGATTGGAGCCGTTATCGGCGGGTGGATCGGAGCGCATATCGGACGAAGGCAGCCACCATCGGTTGTTCGGGTGCTGACCCTCGCGGTCGCCTTTTTAACGACCGCAGTATTCTTTTCGCGAGCTTACCTTTGAGCGGAGGTCCCGTACCCTCTCTGGCGCTCAGTCAACAACTTGCAGTTGATGGAGCCGAACTCCTCCAAACTGCTCAAGGGGCTCGACGAATTGGATCGCGGGAAGGTGTCGATGAAGCGGATGTGATTGAGAACGCACGAACGATCATCATTGCCGCCGAATATTGGCGGCACGTGGATGGGCTGGTGTCCAGTGTTCGCCTTTCCAAATGCGCGGATTTGCTGGGCAAGAGGCGCGATCCCGGGCTGCTGGATCACTCAACTAGTGCCCGCAATGCGGCGCGTCCTCGAAGGCGTAGGGATTGGGGAACTGGTGCCGCCAGTTTCTTGTCTAGCGGTGAAATCCGGGCTTTCGATCGAAGCGAGCGCCCATGTCCAGAGGAACCGTTGGGATATCACCCCGCAATATCGCAAGAAATAGATACACATTGTGTATGCGGTTGTGGTATATGGCCTTGAAGGAAGAGGCCATGACCAGCAAAAACGCCACTGATACCCATACCCGCGCCGTTAACTTGAGGGTTCGTGAGGACGTTCGCGTCCTGATCGACCGTGCCGCCAAGGCCCACGGGAAGACCCGTTCGGATTTCATGATCGACGCTTCGCGCCGTGCCGCAGAAGACGCGCTTCTCGATCAGACATTGGTGCGGGTCGATCCTGACAGCTACAAACACTATCTCGCCGTCCTCGACCAACCGCCAAATAGCGAAGGCTTCGAACGGCTGATGAACACTCGCAAACCCTGGCAGCCGTAATGCTGTCTGCACCGACGCTTCTCGGCGAAGCGCACGATCTCCAGCTATTCGACAGCGGGCACGACAGCCTTGATGAATGGCTACGCCGCAGGGCGCGGGCCAATCAGGTCAGCGGCGCATCGCGAACCTATGTGGTCTGCGAGGGCGAGCGCGTTGTCGGTTATTACTGCCTCTCATCGGGAGCGCTGGCTGTCGCCGACTCGCCGGGAGCGATCCGGCGCAACATGCCCGACCCGGTTCCCATGGCAGTCCTTGGCCGTCTGGCCATCGATCGCAACTGGCAGGGAAGAGGAATCGGAGCCGCGCTGTTGCAAGACGCCGTGCTGCGTACCGGACAGGCAGCCCATATCATGGGTATTCGCGGCCTTCTGGTTCACGCGATCTCCGATGAAGCCAAGGCCTTCTATGAGCATTTTGGATTTACATCGTCGCCCGCGAATCCTATGGCCTTGGTGTTATCATTGAAAGCTCAAGTAGGCCTGAAGTGATCGGTGAAAATCGCCTTCGGCCGCTCCTCTGACAACCCAACGGCGGTTGGCAAATTGACGGAGAGCTTTGAAAAATTGCCTAACATCGGAATCCACGTCCTAATTGCGATTTCGAATTTATGGAGCTTGCCGGCAGTAGAAGAAGAGAGGCGGTTACAAGTCGAACCGCCCAAGGACGATTAGGAGCAAGATACGCTCGAGGCGAGGGGCGTCGACTGGCTCTTGCTTTCCGGTGTCCACACCAAGACGAAAGTTCGTTGTTCTCAGCCTTAGAGCCTGACCGAAAAAGAGTTGAGTGAAATCAGCCAGTTGTGATTCTGTTTGTTTGCTTAGGACGAACGGAGACCAC
>NZ_MRDM01000033.1 GCF_002008165.1 Rhizobium laguerreae | reverse complement strand
ACGTCTTGCCGTGGTCAACGTGGCCAATCGTGCCAATGTTGACGTGCGGCTTGTTGCGCTCAAACTTACTCTTTCCCATTTTCGGGTCTCCGTTTTGCTAGTCCCCGAAGGGATCTAATTCTTGTTATCGGTCAATTGGTATTCCGGTCACTTCTGACCGGAATACTTTGCCTGGATTTCAGTTGCGACGTTCGACGGGACCGGCGAATAGTGATCGAAGGTCATCGTGTACTGGGCGCGGCCCTGGGACATGGAGCGCAGGTTGTCGACGTACTTGAACATATTCGCGAGCGGGACGTTCGCGTTGATGACGACGGCGATACCACGGCTTTCCTGGCCCTGGATCTGACCGCGACGGGAGTTCAGGTCGCCGATAACGTCGCCGACGTAATCTTCCGGGGTGACGACTTCGACCTTCATCATCGGCTCAAGCAGCTGAGCGCCGGCCTTCTTGGCTGCTTCACGGAAGCAGGCACGCGATGCGATTTCGAAGGCGAGAACCGAGGAGTCGACGTCGTGGAAGGCGCCATCGATGAGGGTTGCCTTGACGCCGAGCATCGGGAAGCCTGCGAGCGGACCCGAAGACAGAACGCTTTCGATGCCCTTCTGGACGCCGGGGATGTATTCCTTCGGAACGGAACCGCCGACGATCTTCGATTCGAATTTGAATTCGTCGCCTTCCGGGTTCGGTTCGAAGACGATCTTGACGCGCGCGAACTGGCCGGTACCACCGGACTGCTTCTTGTGCGTGTAGTCTTCTTCATGCGTCCGGGTGATGGTTTCACGGTAGGCAACCTGCGGCGCGCCGACGGTTGCTTCTACCTTGAACTCACGACGCATGCGGTCGACGATGATGTCGAGATGCAGTTCGCCCATGCCGGCGATGATGGTCTGGCCTGATTCCTGGTCGGTCTTGACGCGGAAGGACGGATCTTCAGCAGCCAGGCGGTTGAGCGCGAGGCCCATCTTTTCCTGGTCGCCCTTGGTCTTCGGCTCGATGGCGATCTGAATGACCGGCTCCGGAAACTCCATGCGCTCGAGGATAACCGGCTTCAGCGGATCGCAGAGCGTGTCGCCCGTCGTAGTTTCCTTGAGGCCGGCGAGAGCGACGATGTCGCCTGCGAAGGCTTCTTCGATGTCTTCACGCGAGTTGGAGTGCATCTGCAGCATACGGCCGACGCGCTCGCGCTTGTCCTTAACCGTGTTGATGACCGACGCACCCTTTTCAAGCTTGCCCGAGTAGATGCGAGCGAAGGTCAGCGAACCGACGAAGGGGTCGTTCATGATCTTGAATGCGAGCATGGAAAGCGGCTCGCTGTCATCGGCATGACGCTCGATTTCGGCTTCCGTCTTGAAGTCGATGCCCTTGATCGCCGGGATGTCCATCGGCGACGGCAGATAGTCGACGACGGCGTCGAGCAGCGGCTGCACGCCCTTGTTCTTGAAGGCAGTGCCGCAGAACATTGGGTGGAACTTGACGTCGATCGTGCCGCGGCGAACCAGCGCACGGATCTGATCGTTGTCGGGCAGAATACCTTCGAGGTAAGCTTCGGTGGCGGCTTCGTCGATGTCGACGACCGTCTCGATCAGCTTTTCGCGATATTCTTCAGCCTTGGCCTTCATGTCCTCGGGGATCTCGACGACATCCCACTGTGCGCCGAGCGACTCGTCGCGCCAGATGAGTGCGTTCATCTCGACCAGGTCGATGACACCCTTGAATTCGGTCTCCGCACCGATCGGCAGCTGCATAACGACAGCCGTTGCACCGAGACGGGTCTTGATCATCTCGACAGAGCGGTAGAAGTCCGCACCGGTCTTGTCCATCTTGTTGCAGAAGATCATCCGCGGGACATTGTACTTCTCAGCCTGACGCCAGACGGTTTCCGTCTGCGGCTCAACACCGGCGTTGGCGTCGAGCAGCGCGATGGCGCCGTCGAGAACGCGCAGCGAACGCTCGACTTCGATGGTGAAGTCGACGTGGCCGGGAGTGTCGATGATGTTGAAGCGGCGCATTTTGCCGTCACGGCCCTTCCAGTAGGTCGTGGTGGCAGCAGAGGTGATCGTGATGCCACGCTCCTGCTCCTGCTCCATCCAGTCCATGGTGGCTGCGCCGTCGTGGACTTCGCCGATCTTGTGCGACTTGCCGGTGTAATAAAGAATACGCTCGGTGGTCGTGGTCTTGCCGGCGTCGATATGCGCCATGATACCGAAATTGCGGTAGTCTTCGATCTTATATTCGCGAGCCATTGTGGACTGCCTTTCGATACCGTTCGGAATTACCAGCGATAGTGCGAGAACGCACGGTTGGCGTCAGCCATCTTGTGCGTGTCTTCGCGCTTCTTGACGGCGGAGCCGCGGTTGTTGGACGCATCGAGCAGTTCGCCGGAAAGGCGGTCAACCATAGTCGTTTCATTGCGCTTGCGGGCAGCAGCGATCAGCCAGCGAATAGCAAGAGCCTGGCGGCGCTCCGGACGAACATCGACGGGGACCTGATAGGTCGCACCACCGACACGACGCGAGCGAACTTCAACGTGCGGCGCAATGTTCTCAAGCGCAGAATGGAATACCGTGAGCGGCTCCTGCTTGGCCTTGCCCTGGACAACGTCGAACGCACCGTAGACGATGTTTTCAGCAACGGACTTCTTGCCGTCGAGCATGATGGCATTCATGAACTTGGTGACGACGAGATCGCCGAACTTCGGGTCCGGATTGATTTCGCGCTTTTCTGCTTTATGACGTCTGGACATATTTTGTCTCTTCAACCGTTAAGGCGCTTCATGACGCGGAGGACCTCGCGCAGCGCCGGATTATTCAAAAACCGAATTACTTCGGACGCTTCGCGCCGTACTTGGAGCGGCGCTGCTTGCGGTTCTTGACACCCTGGGTATCGAGAACGCCGCGGATGATGTGATAACGGACACCCGGAAGGTCCTTGACGCGGCCGCCACGGATCATGACGACGGAGTGTTCCTGAAGGTTGTGACCTTCGCCGGGGATGTAACCAATGACTTCGAAGCCGTTGGTCAGGCGGATCTTTGCGACCTTACGCAGAGCCGAGTTCGGCTTCTTCGGCGTCGTCGTGTAGACGCGCGTGCAAACGCCGCGCTTCTGCGGGTTCTCCTGGAGTGCGGGAACCTTGTTACGCTTTACGTTCGCCTGGCGAGGCTTGCGGATCAGCTGGTTTACGGTAGGCATTCAACCATCCCTTACGTTTTATCTCAGTACCCTTGCGGGCTTGAACTCGCGCCGTCTCCGGCAGTGACGCATGCTTTCCGTCAATGCGCAAAATATGGCCCGATCCGCTTCCGCAGATGGACCACAAGGAGCAGAGGACGCATAAAATATGCGTCGTGCGTGCAGCATCATGACTTCAACGTGCGTTTAGAACCTTGTTTGAGGTGAACTTCAGGGCGAGTCGCCCCGAACAGCCAAGCCTCACATGGGATCTGATGGCCGGGGTACTACTGGTTTCCACCCGTCTCGTCAAGGCCGGTTAAGAAATAAACTCGCCGTATCGCCTTGATATGCGGGCCCAACGCCCTGTTTCATCCTTCTAGACGAATTGACGGGCGTGCCCCAAGATAAAAACTTGGGCATTGCAGCAAAAGCAGTTAAGGAATCAGCAATTGCGGCGTTCGGCCCTCACAGCAGGATTCGAGCGACCGAATCGTCAAAGAGCCGAAGGACAGGCGATGATCACGACACCTGATAACGACAATAATTTCGACGGCCCGATGATATTCATCATCATCGGCAAGGGCTACGAGTCCGACGCCAGCGAAGGCATCGACCTGCACATCATGCTGAAGGCGCCTGACGACGACACTGCCGTACGCGAGGCCTTAAACGCCCTTGCCGAGGAAGGCTTCATCGAGGCCGATCTCGACCAGATCGGCATGCTGACCGAGGTTCCGGCCGAAGAGCCACACGCATCTGCCTACCAGGGCGCCGTCGAAGGTGAAGTCGCGATCATCCGCTTCAACTGAAGGGAGCCGCCGCTCACGCTGTCGGTCGTCACAGGCAGCATAATCGGAAAGCAGCGCCCTCCCTCCCCGCCAGACCAATCAGAGCAGATAAAAAAAACCGCCCGGATCGCTCCGGGCGGTTTTTCATTTCGTCGACTTCAGCTGCGGATTATTCCGCAGCCGGAGCCTTTTCGGCCATGTCCTGCAGCATCGGCGTGGCGACGGCAGCACCCGTGCCCTTGCGGCGCTCTTCGAGGATCATCTCGTCGCGCGACGTGGCGATGCGGCGGATCTGGGTCATGGTGCCGCCGGTACCGGCCGGGATAAGGCGGCCGACGATGACGTTTTCCTTCAGACCCTGCAGACCATCGGTCTTGCCGGCGATCGCAGCTTCCGTCAGCACCTTGGTCGTTTCCTGGAAGGACGCGGCCGAGATGAAGGACGGGGTCTGCAGCGATGCCTTGGTGATGCCGAGAAGAACCGGATCGCCATAGGCTGGCTTCTTGCCCTGCTCGATCAGGTGATCGTTGACGTCTTCGAGCTCGATCCGGTCGACATTGTCGCCGACGATATAGGTCGAGTCGCCTGCATCGGTGATTTCCACCTTCTGCAACATCTGACGGACAATCACCTCGATGTGCTTGTCGTTGATGACGACGCCCTGCAGGCGGTAGACTTCCTGGATCTCGTTGACGAGGTAGGAGGCCAGAGCCTCCACGCCCTTGATCGCCAGGATGTCGTGCGGAGCCGGGTTACCGTCGAGGATGTAGTCACCCTTTTCGATATAGTCGCCTTCCTGAAGGTGGAAGGGCTTGCCCTTCGGGATCAGGTATTCGACAGGCTCGACACCGTCTTCCGCCGGCTCGATGATGACGCGACGTTTGTTCTTGTAGTCACGGCCGAGACGGATCGTACCATCGATCTCTGCGATGATGGCATGGTCCTTTGGACGGCGGGCTTCGAACAGCTCGGCAACACGCGGCAGACCGCCGGTGATGTCCTTGGTCTTGGCGCTTTCGAGCGGCGAACGGGCGAGAACGTCACCCTGGGAGACCTTCGTGCCCGGCTCGACCGACAGGATCGCATCGACCGAGAGGAAGAAGCGGGCGTCACCACCACGAGACAGCTTCGCGATATTGCCGCTGGCATCCTTGATGACGATCGCCGGCTTGAGGTCCGAGCCGCGCGGGGTCGAACGCCAGTCGATGACCTGACGCTTGGTGATGCCGGTCGATTCGTCGGTCGCTTCCAGAACGGAGAGACCGTCGACCAGATCTTCAAACTGAACGGTACCGGCCACTTCCGTCATCATCGGACGGGTATAGGGGTCCCACTCTGCCAGACGCTGGCCGCGCTTGACCTTGTCGCCTTCGTCGACATGCAGCTTCGAACCGTAGGCCACACGCTGCGACGACCGCTCGACACCACGTTCGTCCAGGATCTGGACGGTCATGTTGCGGCCCATGGCAACGAGGTTGCCATCGGAGTTGCGCAGGATGTTGCGGTTCTTGATCTGCACCGTACCTTCGTACGAGGCTTCGAGGAACGACTGGTCGACCACGGTTGCCGTACCGCCAAGGTGGAAGGTACGCATGGTGAGCTGGGTGCCCGGCTCGCCGATCGACTGAGCAGCGATGACGCCGACGGCTTCGCCCATATTGACCGGCGTACCGCGCGCGAGGTCGCGGCCGTAGCAGACCGAGCAGACGCCCGTCTGGATTTCGCAGGTCAGTGCCGAGCGGATGCGGATCGACTGGATGCCGGCCTTCTCGATTTCGACGACGTCGGGCTCGAGGATCATCCTGCCGGCATCGACGATGCGCTCACCCGTGACCGGATGATCGATGTCGTCGAGCGCCGTGCGGCCGAGGATACGGGCGCCGATCGAAGCAACCACCTGGCCGGCATCGACGATGGCGGTCATGGTGAGGCCCGTCTGCGTTCCGCAATCGACGTGCGTGACGATGCAATCCTGCGCGACGTCGACGAGACGGCGGGTCAGGTAGCCGGAGTTGGCGGTCTTCAGGGCGGTGTCTGCCAGACCCTTACGGGCGCCGTGCGTCGAGTTGAAGTACTCGTTGACGGTCAGGCCTTCCTTGAAGTTCGAGATGATCGGCGTCTCGATGATTTCGCCCGACGGCTTGGCCATGAGGCCACGCATGCCGCCCAGCTGGCGCATCTGGTTCGGAGAACCGCGGGCACCGGAGTGGCTCATCATGTAGATCGAGTTCATCGGCTTCTGGCGACCGGTCTTCTCGTCGAATTCGACCGCCTTGATGCGCGCCATCATCTCTTCGGCGACCTTTTCGGTCGCCTTGCCCCAGGCGTCGACAACCTTGTTGTACTTCTCGCCCTGGGTGATGAGGCCGTCATTGTACTGCTGCTCGTATTCCTTCACCAGGTTTTCGGTGTCGGCAACGATCTTGGCCTTGGCATCCGGAATGACCATGTCGTCCTTGCCGAACGAAATGCCGGCGCGGCAGGCGTGGGCGAAGCCGAGCTGCATAATGCGGTCGCAGAAAATGACCGTGTCCTTCTGGCCGCAATGGCGATAGACCGTGTCGATCATCTTCGAGATGTTCTTCTTGGTCATTTCCTGGTTGCAGATATCGAAGGGCACCTTGCCGTTCTTCGGCAACAGTTCGCCGATGAGCAGACGGCCAGGCGTCGTCTCATAGATCTTCGAGTAAGGCTTGCCATCCTCGTCGACCGACTTGAAGCGGCCGCGGATCTTGGTGTGCAGCGTCACGACCTTGCTTTCGAGGGCGTGATGCAGTTCGCCGAGATCGGAGAAGGCCATGCCTTCGCCCGGCTCGTTCTGGTTGAGGATCGACAGATAGTAGAGGCCGAGAACCATGTCCTGCGAGGGAACGATGATCGGCGCGCCGTTGGCCGGATGCAGGATGTTGTTGGTCGACATCATCAGCACGCGGGCTTCGAGCTGGGCTTCGAGCGACAGCGGCACGTGAACGGCCATCTGGTCACCGTCGAAGTCGGCGTTGAAGGCCGTGCAGACGAGCGGATGCAGCTGGATCGCCTTGCCTTCGACCAGGATGGGTTCGAAGGCCTGGATGCCCAGACGGTGCAGCGTCGGTGCGCGGTTCAAGAGAACCGGATGCTCGCGGATGACCTCGTCGAGGATATCCCAGACTTCCGGCTTTTCCTTTTCGACCAGCTTCTTGGCCTGCTTGACGGTCGAGGAGTAACCCTTGGCGTCGAGGCGGGCATAGATGAACGGCTTGAAGAGCTCGAGCGCCATCTTCTTCGGCAGGCCGCACTGGTGCAGCTTCAGTTCCGGACCGGTGACGATGACCGAACGACCGGAATAGTCGACTCGCTTGCCGAGCAGGTTCTGGCGGAAGCGGCCCTGCTTGCCCTTCAGCATGTCGGAGAGCGACTTCAGCGGACGCTTGTTGGCACCGGTGATGACGCGGCCGCGACGGCCGTTGTCGAACAGCGCGTCAACGGATTCCTGCAGCATGCGCTTTTCGTTGCGGATGATGATGCCAGGCGCACGAAGCTCGATCAGGCGCTTCAGACGGTTGTTACGGTTGATGACGCGGCGGTAGAGATCGTTCAGATCCGACGTCGCGAAACGGCCGCCGTCGAGCGGAACCAGCGGACGCAGATCCGGCGGAATGACCGGAACGACCTTCATGATCATCCATTCCGGACGGTTGCCCGACTCCATGAAGTTCTCGACGATCTTCAGGCGCTTCATCAGCTTCTTCTGCTTGAGATCCGACGTGGTGTCGGCAAGCTCGGCGCGCAGGTCGCCGGCGATCTTTTCGAGGTTCATCGAGGCCAGCATCTCGTAGATCGCCTCTGCGCCGATCATTGCGGTGAACTGGTCTTCGCCGTATTCGTCGACAGCGAGCATGTACTCTTCTTCCGAGAGAAGCTGGTGCTCCTTCAGGGCGGTCAGGCCCGGCTCGGTGACGATGTAGTTTTCGAAGTACAGGACGCGCTCGACATCCTTCAGCGTCATGTCGAGCAGCGTCGAAATGCGTGATGGCAGCGACTTCAGGAACCAGATGTGGGCAACGGGAGCGGCGAGCTCGATATGGCCCATGCGCTCACGGCGAACGCGCGACAGCGTGACTTCGACGCCGCACTTTTCGCAGATGATGCCCTTGTACTTCATACGCTTGTACTTGCCGCACAGGCATTCGTAGTCCTTGATCGGCCCGAAGATGCGCGCGCAGAACAGACCGTCGCGTTCCGGCTTGAACGTACGGTAGTTGATGGTTTCCGGCTTCTTGATCTCACCGTAAGACCAGGAGAGGATCTTCTCCGGAGACGCGATCGAAATCCGAATGGAATCGAAATTCTGTGCAGGCACCTGCGGATTGAAAAGATTCATGACCTCTTGGTTCATGCCTGTCTCCTTCATGGGCTAAAGCGCCCTCAAAATGCGATGGTCGGCGGCAAATTCCCGGGAGCCGCCTCCCTCGCTTAAACGAGAATAACCGCTGGATGCGGCGAAACTTCCCTTCCGGGCCGACACGGATACGGCGCGCGGTGGGACCGGCGTGCGCCGCATTGGCAGCGCACGCCCTATCAAGTGCTTACTCGGCCGCGTCGGGCAGCTGAGCTGCCTGCGCCTCGTCAAGCTTGGTGTTCTCGAGCTCGACGCTGAGGCCCAGTGAGCGCATTTCCTTGACAAGAACGTTGAAGCTTTCCGGAATACCGGCTTCGAACGTGTCGTCTCCTCGGACGATGGCTTCGTAGACCTTGGTGCGGCCGGCGACGTCGTCCGACTTCACCGTCAGCATTTCCTGCAGCGTGTAGGCCGCGCCGTATGCTTCGAGCGCCCAGACTTCCATTTCGCCGAAGCGCTGGCCGCCGAACTGCGCCTTGCCGCCCAGCGGCTGCTGGGTCACGAGCGAGTAAGGACCGATCGAACGAGCATGGATCTTGTCGTCGACCAGATGGTTGAGCTTCAGCATGTAGATGTAGCCCACGGTCACTTGGCGGTCGAACTGCTCACCGGTACGGCCGTCATAGAGCGTCGACTGACCGCTATCCTTGAGCCCTGCCAGACGCAGCATGTCGTTGACGTCGGCTTCGTTCGCGCCGTCGAAAACAGGCGTCGCAATCGAAACGCCGCGTTTCCACTGGTCGGCGAGACGCAGAACCGAGTCATCGTCGAACTCGTGGACCTGTTCGGCCTTGGGGCCGTCTCCGACGACATCGCCGATGGTCTTGCGCAGCGGCTCAATGTTGCCATTGGCCTTGTATGCGTCGATCAATTCACCGATCTGGCGACCCATGCCGGCGCAAGCCCAACCCAGATGGGTTTCCAGGATCTGGCCGACATTCATGCGCGAAGGCACGCCGAGCGGGTTCAGAACGACGTCGACATGCGTGCCGTCTTCGAGGAACGGCATGTCTTCCACTGGCACAATGCGCGAGACCACGCCCTTGTTCCCGTGACGGCCGGCCATCTTGTCGCCCGGCTGGATCTTGCGCTTTACCGCGACGAAGACCTTGACCATCTTCATGACGCCAGGGGGCATTTCATCGCCGCGCTGGACCTTTTCGACCTTGTCCATGAAGCGCTGTTCAAGGCGCGACTTGGATTCGTCGTACTGACCACGCAGCGCTTCGAGCTCGCTCTGGACCTTTTCGTCTTCGACCGCGAACATCCACCACTGCGAGCGGGGATATTCGGAGACGACGGCGTTCGAAAGCTCGGCTCCCTTCTTGAAGCCCTTCGGGCCGGCAATAGAGGCCTGGCCGCGCAGCATCTCGATCAGACGGCCGTAGACGTTACGGTCGAGGATCGCCTGCTCGTCGTCACGGTCCTTTGCCAGACGCTCGATTTCTTCGCGCTCGATCGCCATTGCGCGCTCGTCCTTTTCAACGCCGTGGCGGTTGAAGACGCGAACTTCGACGATGGTGCCGTAGGTGCCGGGCGGCATGCGCATGGAGGTGTCGCGCACGTCGGAGGCCTTTTCGCCGAAGATGGCGCGCAGAAGCTTTTCTTCCGGCGTCATCGGGCTTTCGCCCTTCGGGGTGATCTTGCCGACGAGGATATCGCCCGGCTGAACTTCGGCGCCGATATAGACGATGCCGGCTTCGTCGAGGTTCTTCAGCGCTTCTTCCGAAACATTCGGAATATCGCGGGTGATTTCCTCAGGACCAAGCTTGGTGTCGCGCGCCATCACTTCGAATTCCTCGATGTGGATGGAGGTGAACACGTCGTCGGCAACGATACGCTCGGAGAGCAGGATCGAGTCTTCGTAGTTGTAGCCGTTCCAGGGCATGAACGCGACCAGCGCGTTGCGGCCGAGCGCCAGGTCGCCGAGATCGGTCGACGGGCCGTCGGCGAGGATGTCGCCGCGGTTGACCTCGTCACCGACAGTGACCAGCGGGCGCTGGTTGACGCAGGTGTTCTGGTTCGAACGCTGGAACTTCTGCAGGCGGTAGATATCGACGCCGGACTTGCCGGCTTCGAGGTCTTCCGTGGCGCGGATAACGATACGCGTCGCGTCGACCTGGTCGACCACGCCGCCGCGGCGGGCGCCAATGGCGGCGCCAGAGTCACGGGCAACGACTGGCTCCATGCCGGTCCCGACGAACGGAGCTTCGGCACGCAGCAACGGCACTGCCTGACGCTGCATGTTCGAGCCCATGAGCGCGCGGTTGGCGTCGTCGTTTTCCAGGAACGGGATGAGCGCGGCTGCGACCGAAACGACCTGCTTCGGCGAGACGTCCATCAGGTTCATGCTGTCGCGCGGGGCGAGCATGACTTCGCCGGCGTGACGGCAGACGACGAATTCGTCGACGAAGGAACCGTCAGCGTTCATCTCGGCATTGGCCTGGGCGACGTAGTACTTCGCCTCTTCCATGGCGGAGAGGTAGAGCACGTCGCTCGTCACCTTGCCGTCGACGATGCGGCGGTACGGGCTTTCGATGAAGCCGTACTTGTTGACGCGGGCAAAGGTCGCAAGCGAGTTGATCAGACCGATGTTCGGGCCTTCCGGCGTTTCGATCGGGCAGATGCGGCCATAGTGAGTCGGATGCACGTCGCGGACTTCGAAGCCGGCGCGCTCACGGGTCAGACCGCCCGGGCCAAGAGCCGAAAGACGGCGCTTGTGGGTGATTTCCGAGAGCGGGTTGACCTGGTCCATGAACTGCGAGAGCTGCGAGGAACCGAAGAATTCGCGCACGGCAGCAGCTGCCGGCTTGGCATTGATCAGATCCTGCGGCATCACCGTGTCGATCTCGATCGAGGACATGCGTTCCTTGATCGCGCGCTCCATGCGCAGCAGGCCGAGACGGTACTGGTTTTCCATCAGCTCGCCGACCGAACGGACGCGGCGGTTGCCGAGGTTGTCGATGTCGTCGATCTCGCCCTTGCCGTCGCGCAGTTCGACCAGCATCCTGACCACGGCCAGAATGTCGTCCTTGCGCAGGATGCGGACGGTGTCTTCGACGGTCAGGTCGAGGCGCATGTTCATCTTGACGCGGCCGACGGCGGAAAGGTCGTAACGCTCCGCATCGAAGAACAGCGAGTTGAACATGGCTTCGGCCGATTCCATGGTCGGCGGCTCACCCGGACGCATGACGCGGTAGATGTCGAACAGAGCGTCCTGACGGTTCTCGTTCTTGTCGGCTGTCAGCGTGTTGCGGATATAGGCGCCGACATTGATGTGGTCGATGCCGAGAACCGGGATCTCGTCGAAGCCGTTCGCCAGGATGATGCCAAGCGTCTTCTCGTCGATTTCGTCGCCGGCCTCGAGGTAGATCTCACCCGTCGAGTAGTTGACGATGTCGCCGGCAAGGTAGTTGCCATAAAGATCGTCGTCAGCGGCCTTAAGGGCCTTCAAACCCTTGTCGGACAGCGTGCGCAGCAGGCGCGGGGTCAGCTTCTTGCCGGCTTCCACGACGACTTCGCCGGTATCGGCGTCGACCATCTCGGTGATCGCCTTGGCACCCTTCAGCGTTTCCGGCTTGAACGGAATGCGCCAGCCTTCGCCGTCGCGCTTGTAGAGCGACTTCGTGTAGAAGGTGTCGAGAATTTCCTCGCCGTCCATGCCGAGCGCCATCAGCAGCGACGTCACGGGGATCTTGCGACGGCGGTCGATACGGGCGTAGACGATGTCCTTGGCGTCGAATTCGATATCGAGCCAGGAACCGCGATAGGGGATGACGCGCGCAGCAAAGAGCAGCTTGCCGGAAGAGTGGCTCTTGCCCTTGTCGTGGTCGAAGAAGACGCCTGGCGAACGATGCATCTGGGAGACGATGACGCGCTCGGTGCCGTTGACGATGAACGTGCCGTTGTTGGTCATGAGCGGCATGTCGCCCATGTAAACGGACTGTTCCTTGATGTCCTTGATTGACTTCGCGCCGGTATCCTCGTCGATATCGAACACGATGAGGCGCAGCGTCACCTTCAGTGGCGCTGCATAGGTCAGGTCGCGCTGACGGCATTCGTCAACGTCGAACTTCGGCGGTTCGAACTCGTAGGACACGAATTCCAGCATGGATGCGCCGGAGAAATCGGTGATCGGGAAAACCGATTTGAAAACGGCCTGAAGACCCTCGTCGGGTCGGCCGCCCTTCGGCTCTTCAACCATCAGAAACTGGTCGTAGGACGCCTTCTGAACCTCGATGAGGTTCGGCATTTCTGCGACTTCGGGGATCTTACCAAAAAACTTGCGTACGCGCCTGCGACCGTTGAACGAAAGGGTCTGAGCCATCGTCGCTCCTTCAAAATCTTGCACCCGGGCCTGCAACGGACGGGAACCGATGGCCAGTCGATCCCGTCAATCAATGAGTAGTTCAATCTCGTCCGACCCCAGAAAACGCTCAGCTCGGATTGCTGTGCTGCCCTCGGTGCGAGACCATCCTTTTGAAGAACCCATTACCCAAAAGCCGTTTCGACGCGGCTTTTGGGTAATTCGTTCAGAAAAACGGCAAATGGGAGGCAGTAGAGATACTGCCTCCCAAAAGCAGTTCAAGATTACTTGACGTCGGCCTTGGCGCCAGCGTCTTCAAGCTTCTTCTTGATGTCAGCGGCTTCAGCCTTGTTGACGCCTTCCTTGACAGCCTTCGGAGCGGCTTCAACGAGATCCTTGGCTTCCTTGAGGCCGAGACCAGTGATGGCGCGGACTTCCTTGATGACGTTGATCTTGTTGGCACCAGCTTCGACGAGGATGACGTCGAATTCGGTCTTTTCTTCTTCAACGACAGCAGCAGCAGCACCGCCGGCAGCGGCAGCAACAGCTACCGGAGCAGCAGCGGAAACGCCCCACTTTTCTTCGAGAAGCTTCGACAGTTCTGCAGCTTCCAGAACGGTCAGCGAGGAGAGGTCGTCAACGATCTTTGCGAGATCAGCCATTTTACTAGTTCCTTTTGTTCGGTTCGAACCGGTTGATTATAAACAGCGAAAAACCGCCTTACGCGGCTTCGTCCTTCTTGGCGTAGGCCGCAAACACGCGTGCAAGCTGGCTTGCCGGTGCTGCAACAACCCCAGCGATGCGGGTAGCCGGTGTCTGGATCATGCCCAGCAGCTTCGCACGCAGCTCATCGAGCGAAGGCAGGGTCGCAAGCGACTTGACTGCATCGGCGTTGAGCGTGGTTGTTCCCATGGCGCCGCCCAGAACAATGATCTTGTCATTGGTCTTGGCGAAATCCATGACGACCTTCGGAGCGGTAATCGGATCGGTGCTGTATGCAATCAGCGTCTGACCCTTGAAGAGATTGGACATCCCTTCCGCTTCCGTACCCTGAAGGGCAATCTTGGCCAGGCGGTTCTTCGCGACTTTGACGGTGCCGCCAGCTGCGCGCATCTTCGAACGAAAATCGTTCATCTGCGCGACTGTGGCACCAGCATAGTGGGCCACGACAACTGAGCCCGAAGCCTTGAAGACTTCGTTCAGTTCCGTGACGAATTCGCGTTTTTCCGCTCTTTCCACTGCCTATCTCCAGTTGGCAGGACCGAAAATGGGCCCGCCGGTTGCCTTTTGCCTCCTGGGATCATGCGAGATCCCAAGCGACGCTTGAGGATCCTGTCCCCCCGCGCTCTCGCGCCAATCAAGGCTAAAGAGGCACAAGGCATCCAAGGCTCGAACCGAGTTCCTAGAAGCGAACTTCTTGCAATTCGGGTCTTACCCGTCTCATGCAGGCACAGTGATTAAGGGAAAACCACCTGCAATCTCGGACAGGATTCCGGATTTCTCCGGAATATTCCGGCCCCTTGCGAGGCCGGAAATTCAGTCGCCGGACTTAAAGCCCGGCCATAAACTTACGCAGCCGGAGCACCGGTGACCGAGCCGGGCTCGATCTTGACGCCCGGGCCCATGGTCGAGGAAATCGCCACGCGCTTGACGTAGTTGCCCTTGGCGCCAGCCGGCTTCGCCTTGATGACGGCGTCAGCAAAGGCGCGGATGTTTTCTTCCAGAGCCTTGGCGTCGAACGAGGCCTTGCCGATACCGGCATGAACGATGCCAGCCTTCTCGACGCGGAACTCGACAGCGCCGCCCTTGGAAGCCTTGACGGCTCCGGCGACATCCATGGTGACGGTGCCGACCTTCGGGTTCGGCATCATGCCGCGCGGGCCGAGAACCTTACCGAGACGGCCGACGAGCGGCATCATGTCGGGGGTGGCGATGCAGCGATCGAATTCGATCTTGCCGCCCTGGACGATTTCGACGAGGTCTTCGGCGCCGACGATATCGGCACCAGCGGCCTTGGCTTCGTCAGCCTTGGCGCCACGAGCGAAGACGGCGACGCGAACCGTGCGGCCCGTGCCGTTCGGCAGGTTGACGACGCCACGAACCATCTGGTCCGCATGACGCGGGTCGACGCCGAGGTTCATCGAGACTTCGATGGTTTCGTCGAACTTGGCGACAGCCCGTTCCTTGACCATGCCGATGGCCAGGGTCAGAGCGTAGAGCTTGGTGGGATCAACACCTTCGTTGATCTTCTGCGTGCGCTTACCAGCCATGATCTTAACCCACCACTTCCAGGCCCATGGCGCGGGCAGAGCCCTCGATCATCGCCATTGCACCTTCGATATCCGCTGCGTTCAGATCCTTCATCTTGGCTTCTGCGATCGACTTGATCTGAGCCTTAGTGAGGGAGCCGGCCTTGGCGCCCTTGCCGGGCGTCTTGGAACCGGACGTGATCTTCGCTTCCTTCTTCAGCCAGTAGCTGACCGGCGGCTGCTTCATCGCGAAGGTGAAGGACTTGTCCTGGTAATAGGTGATGACGACCGGAATCGGCATGCCCTTTTCCATTTCCTGCGTGGCGGCATTGAACGCCTTGCAGAATTCCATGATGTTAATGCCACGCTGACCAAGCGCCGGACCAATCGGCGGGGACGGGTTTGCCGATCCTGCCTTGACCTGAAGCTTGAGCTGGCCTGCAACTTTCTTAGCCATATCTCTCTGCCTTTCATGAACGGCCGGTCGCCCGGCCCGTGATGCCGGATCTCTCCGGCGGCTGCGGTTGCGTGGTGCGGATCCTTAGGGTCCGGCTAAGACCCCTCACCTTCCACGCGGGTGCGGACAAGGTCCGCAGGAAACAGGCCGCAAGGGCCAGCTTCCAGTTTCTGCAATCAGACCTTCTCGACCTGAGCGTATTCCAGCTCGACCGGCGTTGCGCGGCCGAAGATCGACACTTCCACCTTCAGGCGCGAACGCTCTTCGTCCACATCCTGAACTGTGCCGTTGAACGACGCGAACGGACCGTCGGAAACGCGGACCTGCTCGCCGATCTCGAAGGTAATGGAGGCCTTCGGCCGCTCGACACCTTCCTGGACCTGACCGAGAATGCGCTCGGCTTCATAATCCGGAATCGGAACGGGCTTATTGTCGGAGCCGAGGAAACCTGTGACCTTCGGCGTATTCTTGATCAAGTGGTAGGCTTCGTCGGTCAGATTGGCACGAACCATGACGTAGCCCGGGAAAAACTTGCGCTCGGAATCGACCTTGCGGCCGCGACGCACTTCCACCACCTTTTCAGTCGGCACGAGGATCTTCTCGAACAGGTGCTCAAGCCCCTTCTGGCGAGCCTTGTTCTCGATGTCTTCAGCCACCTTCTTTTCAAAATTTGAATATGCGTGGACGATGTACCAACGTGCCGCCATTTTCATCTCCACCCGTATCAGTTGCCGGTATTCAGCACGAAGCTCAGAGCCCAGCCGATCAGCTGGTCAGCGGCAAAGAAAAACAGCGCGGCGAAAACCACCATCACCAGCACCATGACCGTCGAGATCATGGTCTCGCGGCGCGACGGCCATGTAACTTTCGACGTCTCGGAGCGAACCTGCTGCAGAAACGCAAACGGATTGGATTTGGATGCCATCGACTGCCCACGCAATTACGGCGCGTAAAGCTGAAACTATCAGCCCCACGCACCGCGTGTCTGTTGAACCCTAAATAAACACCGATTTCCGAATACACAAGGGGGAAACCGAAGTTTAACGAAATTACTTACCACCAATCAATCCCCGACCGGAAATGCCGCGAGCATGTCCGCGCTGTCCCGCATCCAGGAAAATGGCAGGGGCAGTAGGGCTCGAACCTACGACCTGCGGTTTTGGAGACCGCCGCTCTACCAACTGAGCTATACCCCTTCATACCGATCATTCAGCGCCAGGGCCAAGGCCCGCAAATCGCTGCTGAAAAGCATGGCGCTCCCTTTAAGACGACGACACGGGATTGGCAAGCACGATTTTCGATTTTCAAAACCAATCTCCTGATATGCGAACGATCGGCCTTTCAATCGCGGAACCAAGGTCCGTTCAGACCTTCACATATTTCCGCCAATCGTGCTCTTCCTTAAAACCCAGCACCCCGCGGATCTTGCGGTTGGAGAGCAGTCCCTCATATTCGCCGATCTCGCGGGTGAAAGGCACGTTCGGAAAGAATCGCTTGGCAAGCTCTTTCGATGGCGTATTCGCCGAGACCGTGTCGTTGGCGGCGTTGAAGACCTGGTAGCCGAGGCCGTCCTTCTCGATGCAGAGATGGCAGATCTGCCCGAGGTCGCGGGCGTCGATATAGCTCCAGGCGATTCGCTTGCGCATCTCGGGATTGGCGAAAAAGGTCGGGAACTTCTCGTATTCGTCAGGCTCGATGACATTGCCGATGCGCAGCGCATAGATGTCGAAGCCCGAACGTTCGGCAAAGGCGCGCGCCGTCTTTTCGTTGACCACCTTGGAAAGGCCGTAGGAATCCATCGGATTGACGTCGTAATCCTCCTCCAGCGGGAACTGGTGGAAATCGCGATGGCCTTCGGCGAAGCAGACGCCGTAGGTCGTCTCGCTCGATGCGACGATGATCTTCCGGATGCCGAGCTTCACCGCCGCCTCGATGACATTATAGGTGCCCATCGTGTTGATGCGGAAGGTTTCGTTGTCGGGCTTGATCAGGATGCGCGGGATGGCGGCGAAATGCACGACGGCGTCGAAGGGCTGAACGCCCCTGCCCGCATCGAGATCGGGAAAATCGCGATGCATCGAGAGCGCGTTGAACACCTGACCGCTATCGGTGATGTCGGCGATGAGATTGGTGACGCCGGGGCTATCCAGCGGCACGAGATCGAGGTTGTGAACCTCGTAGCCGGCATTGACGAGCCATGGCACAGCATGGCGACCTGCCTTGCCCGAACCGCCGGTGAACAGAATACGTCTCTTCATGGAATATCCTCCGCGTCATGAAATCGGAGGCATAGATAGACGCTTCCGCGCGAAGAGCAAGCGAGCGTCCCGCAAGGGTTCACCCCCGCGTCGCCAGGAGCATCCTATCCGGGAGCACCTGGCCGATTACTTCCGATCACCGCAGAACCCTGCGATGCTCGGCAAAGGTCGTCACTTGACGACACTTACCTCGCCAATCTGCACGACGGCAGACTGAACAACTTCTTGCGGAATTGCAGCGATGAAAAACATCGTGAAAACATACATCGCGAATATCGTAGCAGCGAATGTGGCCTTTGGAATCATCCGGGCTCTCCTCTTTGCAAGAAGGAGTCTGGACTACAATGGTCCAATCACAAACCGGTTTCTGAACGTGAGATGAACAAAATACTGTGACAGGGCAATTTAACGATATTTTTACAACACCTGTTAAACCTACCCGAAGCCATGAAAATGAAAAACCCCGCTGTTTCCAGCGGGGTCTTCATAATTGCGGATAACTCGAAAGTTACTCGACGATCGACGCGACGATACCGGCGCCGACGGTGCGGCCGCCTTCGCGGATCGCGAAGCGCAGCTTTTCTTCCATCGCGATCGGAACGATCAGCTCGACCGATACCGTGACGTTGTCGCCCGGCATCACCATCTCCGTACCTTCCGGCAGCGTCACGATGCCCGTCACGTCGGTCGTGCGGAAGTAGAACTGCGGACGGTAGTTGGTGAAGAACGGCGTATGACGGCCACCCTCTTCCTTCGTCAGGATGTAGGCTTCAGCCATGAACTTCTTGTGCGGCTTGACCGAACCCGGCTTGCACAGGATCTGGCCACGCTCGACGCCATCACGGGTGACGCCGCGGATCAGCGCGCCGATGTTGTCGCCAGCCTGGCCCTGATCGAGCAGCTTGCGGAACATTTCAACG
>NZ_MRDM01000007.1 GCF_002008165.1 Rhizobium laguerreae | reverse complement strand
AGCTCGGCGCCAAGACGATCTTCGGCAGCGCATCCTGCAGCCGGCCCCTCAACGAGATCCCCGTCGATTGCCTCGGCGTCAGAACCGGGTCGGTGGTCGCAACGGTGCTCATGGAATGTCATCTCCTGCCTGCATGATCGTCCGGGCATGATGGCCCCGCATGATCATCCCGTATGATCGGCGCGGAGCCTGAAGCTTCCCCGCGGAGCACGCGGGGAAGCATTTAGTCGACAGTAGTCTCAGCGGGCGTCGTCGATCGCCTGGACGAGCTGCTTGACGGCTTCGTCGGAGGTCTTGATCTGGCCGTGGACGAACTTCGAGACGACATCCTTGTAGGCATTGGCGATCGCCGGAGGAGCGCCATAGCCTTGCGCCAGCGAGCCGAACAGCGTGCCGCCTTCGTTCGCTGCCTTCAGGTCGGCGATGCCCTTCTTGCCGCAGGCGTCGAAGTCGGTGTCGGGAACGTCGGTGCGAGCCGGCACCGAACCCTTGACGACGTTGAAGGCCGACTGGAAGCTCTTCGACAGCGTTGCCGTCGCCAGCGCCACCTGGGCCGCCTTGCGGTCATCGGGAACGTTGAACATGCCGAACATGTCGGAGTTGTAGACCACGCTGCCGTCGGTGCCGGGGAAGCGGTAGCACAGGAAGTCGGTGTCCGGCGTCTTCTTGGCGGCGACGAATTCGCCCTTGGCCCAGTCGCCCATCACCTGCACCAGCGCGTCACCCTTGATGACCATGGCGGTTGCCAGATTCCAGTCACGGCCCGAGAAGTTCGGGTCGACATATTTGATGATCGTCGCCAGATTGTCGAAGNCCAAGCGCCAGCGGGATGACGCCGGCAGCCTTGGCCTTGTCGAGCAGGGCGATCAGCTCGTCGAAGGTCTTCGGCTGAGTGCCGCCGATCTTGTCCATCACAGCCTTGTTGATCCACAGCCAGTTGACCGAGTGGACGTTGACGGGAGCGGCAACCCATTTGCCGTCATAGACCGAGAACTTCTGCAGTGCTGCCGGAACCGACTTGTCCCAGCCTTCCTTCTTCGCCGTCTCCGTCAGGTCGCCCATGACGCCGGCCTCGGCATAATCGAGCACGGTATAACCCAGCATCTGCGAGGCCGTCGGATAGGTGCCGGCCGCAACCATCGCCTTCAGCGCCGTCATCGCCGCATCGCCGCCACCACCGGCAACCGGAACGTCCTTCCAGGCAAACCCTTCCTTCGAAAGATCCTCCTTCAAGACGTTCAGCGCCGCAGCCTCACCACCAGACGTCCACCAGTGCAGCATCTGCACTTCTTTCACGTCAGCGGCTTGGGCGGAGACGCTGGCGCCGCCCAGAGCCAATGCGATCATTGCAGTCGTGGTCAAAAACCTGTTCATCGAAAGACCTCCCAGTCTTATATTTGGAAGATGCGGGACCCATTCCCGCACCAATCACCCGCCCTCCTCGAGCGTAGTTCGGGCGCCGGCTAAGCCGGCTTTTCCGTCTGCGGCATCCACCAGCTGGTGCGTTTGCCGATATGCATGTTGAGTGTCTTGGTCTCGGTGTAATCTTCGACCGCATGGCGGCCGAGCTCACGGCCGAGGCCGCTTTGCTTGTAACCGCCGAAGGGAAGTTCCGAGGCGCCGTCCATGAAGGTGTTCATCCAGACCGTGCCCGCCCGCACCGACCGGCCGATCGTCAGGCACGTGTCGAAATCGCGGCTCCAGACACCGGCTGACAGGCCGTAGTCGATGGAATTCGCAATCCTGATCGCTTCGGCTGATGTCTCGAATGTCAGCACCGAAAGCACCGGACCAAAGACTTCCTCGCGCGCCACGGCCATATCGGGGGTGACCTCTTCGAGGATCGTCGGCGACATGAACTGCCCCATGCCGAGATCGAGCGTCTCGCCGCCATGTGAGACCCGGGCACCGCTGCTCCTCGCGCCGGTTACGTATCCCGATATCTTCTCCAGATGCTCAGGCGTGATGATGGCGCCGACCTGCGTCGAGGGATCGAGCGGGTCGCCGACCTTCACCGCCTTCGACAGCTCGGCGATCCGCTTGACGATATCGGAAGCGATTGATTTGTGAAGGATCAACCGCGAGCCGGCGTTGCAGCACTCGCCGGCATTGAAGTATGCGCCGAAGACCGCGGCATCGATGAAGGCATCGAGATCGGCATCCGGGAACACGATCTGCGGGTTCTTCCCACCCAGTTCCAGCGAGACCTTCTTCAGCGTCTGTGCGGCATTCGACATCGTCAGCTTTCCGACGCCGGTCGAGCCGGTGAAGGACACCATGTCGACGCCGGGATGGGACGTCATGACCGCGCCGACCTCTGGTCCCGTGCCGGTGACAATGTTGACGACGCCATCCGGAACGCCTGCTTCCTGCAGGATCTCTCCCAGCACCAGCGTCGATCCTGAGGTCAGTTCGGAGGGCTTGACGATGGTCGTGCAGCCAGCGGCCAGGGCGAATGGCAGCTTCTGGCCGACGATCAGGAACGGAAAGTTCCAAGGCGTGATGATCGACACCACGCCGATCGCTTCGCGCAAGACGACACCGAGCGTGCCGTCGCCGAGCGTGTTGTAGCTTTCACCATGGAGGTCGCGGGCAAGAGCCGCCGCATAGCGCCATATGTCAACGGAGCCTGCAATTTCTCCCCGCACCTGTGTAATCGGCTTTCCTGCCTCGACGGCATCGAGAAATGCCAGCTCCTCTGCGCGCGCTGCGATCAGATCGGCCGCCTTGAGCAGGATCGCGGAACGTTCGGCAGCGGTCATTCGGGGCCACGGCCCGAGGTCGAACGCCTTGCGTGCCGCGGAAATCGCACGCTCGGCGTCCCTCTTGCTGCCGGTCGGAAACCGGCTGATCACGACACCATGGCTTGGCGCGACCCGCTCGATCGGATCGGAGCTCCCTGCCTCCCATTTGCCGTCGATGAGCATCTTGAAATCACGCACTTTGTGGTCGCTGAGCGCGGTGGGGTTGACGAGAACCGTCATTACCATTCTCCCTTGAACGTTGCCGGGCGCTTCTCGCTGAATGATGCGACGCCCTCCTTCAGATCGCCGGTTTTCGCAGCGAGGATCGAGCCCAGGGCTTCGACCGCGGTTCCATTGTCTTCGCCGTTCGCCGATGCGATCATCAACTTCGCGATCTCGGTCGCAGCCGGCCCCCTTGGGGCGATCCGCTGCGCATATTCCCGGGCGGCCGCGAGCGCGTTTCCTGTGGGAACAACCACGTCTACGATCCCGAGCAGGCGTGCCTCCTCGGCAGTGAATATCTCGCCGCCCAAGGCCATGCGTCGGACGGCCTGCGCCCCGAACCGGCGCACAAGACGCTGGGTCCCGGACCAACCCGGTACCATGCCAAGGCCGGTCTCGGGCAGGCCGATCTTGATCTGTTCCTCGGCGAGGCGAATGTCCGCAACCCCTGCAAGTTCAAGGCCTCCCCCGAGAGCATGGCCGTTCAGAGCCGCGACCAGCGGCATCCGGAGCGTCGCCAGTCTTTCGAAAATGCGATGGCCATGCCGAACCCAGAGATGACCGAACTCCTGAGGCAACATTCCGCCCCAGGCCTTGATATCGCCGCCGGCGGAAAAGCCCTTTCCTTCGCCAGTGAGAATGGCGGCGCGCACATTGGCGTTCGCCTCCACCTCGTCGGCCGCGTCCGCCAACGCCTTGAGCATGTCGAGATCGAGCGCGTTCAGCTTCTCCGGACGAGAAATCGTCAGCGTCGCAACATGTCCATCGACGTCAATTCTGATTGTTCCGCTAGCCATGGAAGCTGCCCTCCAGTGTCCGCGCCCTCTTTTCTGGAAGGGACAGGCCGATGTTCGCCTCCCCAAAGAGCGCGGCGTCCATGACCTTCAGGTCAGGCGCCATGATCAGCGGAAATTCCGACTGATCGAGGATGTGGGACTGGAGATCGACACCGGGCGCAATCTCGGTGAGGACGATGCCACCAGGCGTCAGCTTCATCACGCACCGCTCGGTGACATAGGTGATATCCTGCCCCTGCTCGATCGCGCGCCTGCCGCTGAAGGTGACATGTTCGACCTCGTTCACGAGCTTCTTCAGCTTGCCTTCCTTCTCAATGAGAAGGGCGCCATCGGCGATCGCAAGCTTCGCTCCGGCATTGAACATGCCTGAGAAGACGATCTTCTTTGCCCGCGCCGTGATGTCGACGAAGCCTCCGGCGCCAGCCGTCACGTGCGGCCGGAAGGAGAGCTTGGAGACGTTGACCGAACCGTCTTTGCCGATCTCGAGGAAGGACAGCAGCGACGCATCGAAGCCTGCACCCTGGAAATAGGTGAACTGATAGGGAGACGGCATATAGGCGTCCGCATTGGACGCGCAGCCAAAGGCGAAGTCGAGCAGCGGCACCCCACCGACCGCGCCTTGCTCGATGACCCAGGTGACTGCGCCGTGAAGCCCTTCCTCCAGCAGAATTCGCGGCACGTTGGCCGATATGCCGAAGCCGAGATTGACGCAGCTTCCCGCTTGCAGTTCCTGCGCAACACGACGCGCGATGACTTTCTGAACATTGAATTCCGGAACGCTGAAACTATCGAGCGGGCGGAAGATCTCCCCGGAAATTGCCGGATCGTATTGCGTCTGCGTTGTCTGCTTCTGTTCCGGATCGACGACCACATAATCGACCAGCATTCCAGGCACGCGGACGTCATGGGGCTTCAGCGAGCCTTCCTTAGTGATCCGCTTGACCTGGGCGATGACGATGCCACCATTGTTGCGTGCGGCAAGCGCCTGATCGAGGCCGCCGAGATAGGCGCCTTCATGCTCGTATGTCAGGTTGCCACGTTCGTCGGCGGTGGTGGCGCGGATGATGGCGACCTCAGGGACGATCGAGGGAAAGAACAACCAGTCGTCTCCCTCGAAGCGCACGCGCTTGACCACCGGATGCTCCGAAGCCAGGCCGTTCATCGCGCAACCTTGCCGCTCGGGATCGATGAACGTATCGATGCCGATCTTGGTCAGAACACCCGGCCGCTTCGCGGCGGCCTCGCGATGAATATCGAAGAGGATACCCGAGGGAATGTTGTAGGCCGGGATTTCGTTGTTGGTGATCATTTGCCAGATCAGCGGCGGCTCTGACGACGATGGACCGGACGGATAGGAACCACCGATGATGCGCTTGAGCAGCCCCTTCTTGGCGATATGGTCGACGCCCTTGATGCCGCTCATGTCGCCGGCGGCGATCGGATGAAGGGTCGTGATATCACGGGGATGGCCGGTCGCATCGAAACGCTCGCCAATCGCCTTCAGCATGAGGTCCGGGCAACCGAGACCGCTTGAGGAAGACACCGTTACAACAGCGCCATCCGGGATCAGCGCGGCTGCTTCGGTCGGGGTGAGATGCTTCTTCATGGGCATTACTCAGAGTCCTGTTTCGATTTTACGCTCTTGCGGGCCCCGCAGCTCTCGCGAACAACCAGCCGAACCGCTGTTGTCACCGTCTCCGCCTCGGCCTTGCCCGCATTGATCTGCTTCAGAAGCAGCTGCGCGCCGCGGCGCCCAATGCCCTGCGGATCGACCGAAACCGTCGTGAGCGCGGGAACCGCCGCCTGAGCCTCGATGACGTCGTCGAAACCCACGACCGCGAAGTCGGAGCCGGGCTCCAGACGGCGCGCACGCAATCCGTCGCAAACACCGAAGGCTACGGCATCGTTGAAGCAGACGGCTGCCGTGGGTTTGTCGGCAAGAACGATTGCTTTTCCGATCGCCTCTACCCCGCCGGCTCGCGAAGGCGCCGACGAGACGACAAATTCTTGGTGATAATCGAGCCCAGCTGCCTCCATGCCGCTTCGGTAACCGGCAAGGCGGTCGTCGAAGACAGCGGTGTCGGGAAAGCCGCCGAGAAAAGCGATGCGCTTGTGACCGAGCTCAGCCAGGTGATTGACCGCAGACATCATGCCAGCCTGGTTGTCGGAGACCACGGACGAGACTTTGGCGCCAGGCAGGTTTCTGACGACGACCACCACCGGAATCCCTGCGGCGACGAGTGGCTTGAAATCTGCGGCATCGGTGGCGCGCGCCGGCGACACGATGAGCCCCGAGATGCCATGTTCCCGCATCGATGCGACAACCTCGCGCTGCCTGTCGATGCTCTCGCTGGTGTTCGACAGGAACTGCACGAATCCGGCCGACTGAACGACCGTATCGACGCCGACTGCCAACTCCGCAAAGAAGCTGTTCGTCAGGTCGTTCACGACGACCCCGATGATCCTCGATTTGGCCCCGGCCTGCCGAAGATTGGCTGCGCCGCGATTGTAAACGTAGCCCAGCTCGCGCATCACCGCATTGACCTTGGAACGCGTCCCCTCATTGACCAGGGAGGAGCCCTGAAGCACCAGCGAAACCGTCGATTTCGAGACGCCGGCAGCCTTCGCGATGTCGATGACGGTCACCCGCGCCTTTGTCATTTCCCCTCCCGACGCCAACGTCGACTGGTCGTTAAATATTTGGAACGTTCCAAATATGTCAAGGGAAATTTGTACGGATTGTTATGAACTAGCTATTCCCTGCCCACTTCTGGCGTTTTCCATCCGCCGGAATCTCATCGTAGAAATTGGAACGATCTAAAGATTGCCTCGCTGAGAAGCCTGTGTCGATGTTTTTTGACTGGAAAATCGTACGTGGCGCACGACTGACAGATGCGTTGGCTGCAAAAATGTAAAAAATTCGGGCTCGTCCATTATTTCCGTCGAAGCGACAAGACCTTGTAGGAAGAGCAGGAAGGACTTCTATTCTGCGCAATAGATGCAGCGACAAACCCAGTGGAAGTCACAGAGACATGAAACTGCGCGCCGAGTTGATCGATCTGCCGCCGCACGGCGCTTGGCAGCCGTCGCCAATCCGGACTTGGGGTGATGGTGGACGCCTGACGGGCCGATACTTCTCCGATCTTATCTACAGCGACGATGAGCGCGGGACGCTCCGTCGGCTCTCAGAGGCGGTTGGCAAGCCCAGCGAAGACGGCTGGAACGCGCTGACGACGGCAATCATGTATGTTGCCTGGCTTGTTTACCAGGAGACCGGTGAGCCCATGCCGAGTGACGTCAACGAGGTCGGAGAGGACAGCCTTGACGTTCTGGATGAGCAACTCGCCAAACTCGGCTAAAATCGAGCGCGCGATCCCCTCTCGAAACATATCGGCTTTCCACGAATTCGTTGACATGTTGGAAGAGGGTCGAGCGCCGTCCCACGCCTCTCGATGCAAGCTTGAACATCGCTGGAACGCTGGTTCGCCCATCTCAAAACGACAGGAGGATCTCCAGTTTCCGTCGAGCAATTCCCACCGATAGACATTAGCGAAACTTTATCGTTTCTGACGAATGCTAAGGATACGTGCAACGCGCCAGATCTGAAGCAGGGCCGGATGATGTCACACTCGTTTGAATCCATTCTGGAGAGCCTGCCTCAGGGCATTGTTCTGCTTGATCCTGCCGGTACGGTGACGGCTTTCAATTCGCGCACGCTTGATATTCTCGGTCTTCCGCACGGCGCTATCCGCAAAGGCATGAATATCGACGGATTGCCGGGCACCGCAGACTGCCGTGCAGTGGCATCCCGCCGGTCGATGGCCGCTGGAGCGCCGACGTCTCAGTTTGCCCTTTCCGATGGAGGGATGGTCTCATTGACCTGCGCCCCATCGCGGGATGGGGGCTGGATCCTCAGTTACGAAGACATCTCGACTCTCATTCGCGTCGAAGACAGCCTGACCGAACAACATCGCCGGTTCGACGCAGCCCTCAGCAACATGCCGCATGGGCTGTGCATGTTCGATTCGACCAAGAACCTGATATTGTGCAACGCCTCCTACGCGCGGATGTACAATCTGCCGGACCTGCTGACGCAACCGGGAACGCCACTTGTGGATATCCTGGCCTATCGCAGCCGGGAGGGAAATGGCCCGGCCGATACCGCCGCCTATTTTGACGTGGTCTTCGAAGCGACAGCACGCGGCGCGCCGGCCAGCCAGAACATCGTCCTGGCCGATGGACGCGTTATCAAAATTACCCACAATCCGATGCAAACGGGTGGATACGTGGCCACGCATGAGGACGTTACAAAGACCGTGCGACTTGCCGAAGAGCTGCGCCGGCATCACGATCAGCTCGAAGCGACTGTGCAGAGCCGCACGGCGGAAGTCGAGCGGCAGGCGCGGGAACTCGAGCGCATGCTCGCGCAGGAGCGGAACATCAACGAATTGCAACGGCAGTTCGTGGCGATGGCATCCCATGAATTCAGGACCCCGCTTGCCATCATCGACGCTGCTGCCCAGCGGCTGTTGCGAAAAAGGGGGGCGGTCGAGCCCGAATTTCTCAGTGACAAGGTCGATCAAATCCGCGCATCGGTGACCCGGATTGTCGATCTCATGGAGAGCATCCTGTCAGCCGGACGCCTTGATACCGGCAAGATCGATATCAACTACGACGCCTGCGCATTGAAATCATTGATAAAAACCTGTTGCGAGCGGCAATCGACGATCGCAAAATCGCACAGCTTTGTGTTGGATATCGACGGCCTGCCGGAGTTCATCGATGCCGATCCCCGGACTTTAGGACAGGTCTTTACCAACCTGCTTTCTAATGCCGTCAAATACGCGCCTGGAACCTCCGAAATTCGCGTCACCGCATGGGCAGAGACGGGAAACGTCAAAGTTTCGATCAGCGATGATGGCGTGGGGATCGATGCCGAAGACGTGCCCCGGCTGTTCCAGCGCTATTTTCGTGCCCGGACTTCGACCGGGATTGCCGGAACCGGTATCGGCCTCAATCTGGTGAAGCAGATCATCGAACTGCACAACGGCTCGATAGAGGTTCGAAGCGCAAGAGGATGCGGATCGACATTCACCGTAACTCTTCCGATCAAGAGAAGTGGTAACGCTTCCGCGACCAATGACGCTGCCTGACGTTTCAGGATTGCTGTCCTGCTTATCTACCCTATCCTTCTCACAATAGAGGAGGATCATGCCATGGCTTTCATTCACACCCCCAACGCATCCGCCAGCGAGAAGACGACGTCGATGTATGCGTCGGCCGAGGCGAATTATGGTTATCTGCCGAACATGTATCGGGCCTTCGGCCATCGGCCGGAGGTGATGGAGAGCTGGGCGGCGCTGCTTTCGAGCATTCGCGGTCATATGAGCTTGCGGCGCTACGAACTGGTGACGCTGGCGGCAGCCAAGGAGCTCAAATCCTCCTATTGCATGCTGGCGCACGGCTCGGTGCTGCTGCGCGAGGGTTTCACCAGCGACGGGCTGACGGCTGTTGTCAACGAGACGGAGAAGGCGCCGATCGATGCCGGCGAACGCGCGATCATGGCTTTTGCCGCCAAGGTGGCGCGCGATGCGACGTCGGTGACCCAGCAGGATATAGACGGGCTAAAAAAGCACGGCTTGAGCGACGCCGATGTCTTCGACGTCACGGCTGCGGCAGCGGCCCGGTGTTTCTTCTCGAAAATGCTGGATGCGCTGGGTGCTGCACCCGACCACGCCTATATGGAGCGGCTGGAGCCGAATGTGCGAAAGGCGCTCAGCGTCGGCCGGGAAGTCGAGCGGCCTCTGGCGCCGTCACCGTCTCGCTCGCAATGATGCGATGACGGAGGTGCCAGGGGACGCCTGGTCCTGCCGCCCCTACTCCTGCGGTTTGTCCGCAAAATGCCGGATCGCAAATTCGGCGATATTCTGGCTCGACCGATCGGCATCGTCGAGCAGAGAGGGAAACAGCTGCCATTGATGGGGCATGCCCGGCCAGACCTCGGTGGTGACATCCACCCCCGCCTGGCGCGCCTTGTCGGCGAGCCGTAGCGTATCATCCAGCAGGACTTCGCCGGAGCCGACCTGCAGCAGCAGCGGCGGAAAGCCGGCCATGTCGGCGTAGAGCGGTGACGCCTGGGGATCGGTCGGAGACCGGCTGCGGAGATAGGTCTTGCGCAAGGTCTCGATCCAGTCCTTGCCGACCAGCGGATCGCTTCCGGCGTTTGATGTCATGGATTCGCCCGTCGCGGCAAGATCGGTGATGGGGCTGAGCGCAATTACAGCCGCCGGCAGCGGTTTCGCCGCCTGCATCTGCCGCAGCACCGTTTCGATCGCGATATTGCCGCCGGCGCCGTCTCCGGCCACGATGACATTTTCGCTCCGATAGCCATTGTCGAGAAGCCAGCGATAGGCGGTCAGCGCGTCGTTGATCTGCGCGGGATAGCCATATTCGGGCATCAACCGATAATCGATGAGAAAAACGTCGCTGGAGGCGGCTTTGGCGAGCGAGCCGGCAAGCAGGCTATGTGTGCGAATCGAGCCGCTGGAAAAGCCGCCGCCATGAATATAGAGGATCACCCTTTGGCCGATCGGGTGATGAAGGCGGGCAGGCCACATCAGCTCGGCGTCGACGCCGTCGGCATCGACCTGCCGCACCTGGATGCGCGTCGGCCCCGGCGTCGTCTCCATCAGCGTCCTGAAGGCCGTTCGCCGCTGCTGCAGGCTATCGGCGCCGGCAAAGTGATCTTTCCAGAGGCCGACCAGTTTTTCGACCTGCTCGCGCGAGGCCGGGCTTTGCGGCCCAATGTCCCGCCCGACCGCCGCCGAGGCGAGCAGCATCAGCGCAGCCAAAGCGGGGAACAGACATTTGAGCCGCTTTGGGGCTCTTCGAATACCCGCTGGCAAAATCCGACCGTTCATCAACCTCTCCCGACGATGCTGGCCAAGGCGGCATCTTTGGCCGGTTCGTCCACCGGAGTCAAAAGGGTGACAGGCGCTAACCCCAAGCTTTTTCATTCCACGATCATCGCATCGATGCCGCCTTGAGGGCCGTCCATATCAGGCGGCTGCTCGATGACGGAGATAGGACGGATCCTCTGGACGCCCCTCCGCTTTGCCTGAGGCAGCTGCCCGTTCACGTGGATTCGTCAGACTGCTCTTAATAAATTGAACAATGGCTGCCAGCATGGCTTGCCATTTGCCGCGCTTCCGTCGGAAATGGACGACGTGCCTGGCTGCCCCCTACCCCCGGCGCCTCGTCTTGCTTGTGAGTGAAGGATACCGATGACCACCATTTATCTTGCCGGCCCGGAAGTCTTTCTTCCGGATGCCATGCCCATCATGGCCGAGAAACGCCGATTGGCGCGCCAGTTCGGCTTCGAGCCGACCGGTCCCGGCAGCGACGAAAACCAGACGCCGGTGAAGCGGACGGCCGCAGAGATCTATACACGCAACGACGACGCCATGCGTCGTGCCGAGATCTGCCTTGCCAACATCACTCCTTTTCGAGGCGTCAGCGCCGATCCGGGTACGGTCTACGAGATCGGCTTCATGATTGCACTGGGAAAAGCGGTCTTTGCCTATACCAATCACCCCGACGACTATGGTCTGCGTGTTCGCTCGATCTGGTATGCGGGGCTCGATATCGATGAGACGAGCGGGCGCCCACGCGGACCGGATGGCATTGCGATCGAAAATCACGGGATGGCCGACAACCTGATGGTCGACGGAGGGGTCGAAGCGACAGGAGGCAAGGTGTTTCGTGCGGCCGCACTCCCGGCGGATCCTGCCCGCGACCTGGCGGTTTATTTTGAAGCGCTTGAGACGATCGCCGGCATGCGTGCAGATGGCAGTCAGCTTGACGGATCGCGCTGACGGCGCCGATTTCTTCCCTGTCAACGCTTCTCGCTGATATCAGAGAGCTTGGTCCGCCAGCATGTTGGCGAGCGAGAAGAGGACCGGCCGTTCGGCAGCGATAATCGAAGAGCAGCATGCGAGCGTCGAAAAGGCTCGCCGCCTGGCGCCCGCTCGCCTTGCTTGCGGCAAATTAGCATTCGCCTTACGCCTTTCATGACCTAGATCTAGGTTCGATCACCACCATGAAGAGGCGAGCATGTCCATTAAGTCCATCTGCATCTATGGCGCTGGGGCGCTCGGCGGCGCTATCGCCGCCAAACTTGCACGCCAGGCCGGAAACGACGCCACCATCTCCGTCGTCGCGCGCGGGGCACATCTCGACGCCATTCGCGGCAACGGTATCAGCCTGCGCGAAGCCGATGCAGAAAGGCCGCTCAATGTCCGCCTCACCGCGACTGACGATCCCAGGACATTGCCGCCGCAGGATCTCATCATCACCGGCCTCAAGGGGCATCAGCTGGCACCCGCTGCCGAAGGCATTGCAGGTCTCCTGAAGGAGGGCACCCGCGTCGTCATGATCCTCAACGGCATTCCGTGGTGGTATTTTCACCGCGATACCCAGAGCCGGCATGCCGAGCTGCAGTTCGATGAGCTCGATCCCGGCGGCAGGCTCTGGCGGCTGATCGGGCCGGAGCGCGTCATCGGCTGCGTCGCTTATCAGGGTGCCGAGGTGATCAACCCCGGCGAGATCCAGCTTTCCCACAACGGCCGCTTCGTGCTCGGCGAGCCCTCCGGCGACATCTCGTCCGATCTCGAGGCGATCGCCGCGGTGCTGACCGGCGCCGGCCTCAGCATTACGACGACAGCTGATATCCGCGGCGAGATCTGGAGCAAGTTGATGGGCAATGCCGCCTTCAACCCGATCAGCGCGCTGACCAGGGCGCTGATGACCGACATCATGGCGGATCCCGCCCTTTCGGCTACGGTCGGCAAGGTGATGAGTGAGGTCCGGGCCGTCGGCGAGGCCTTGGGTGCGCGGTTCAGCATGACCGTCGAGCAGCGGCTGGAACAATCGCGCCATATCGGCGGCGTGCGGACCTCGATGCTGCAGGATCTGATCGGCGGCAAGGCGCTCGAAATCACGCCGCTGGTCGGCATGGTGGTGGCGCTCGGACGCCTGAGCGCCGTGCCGACGCCGGTTTCGGAAACGATCCTGGCGCTGGTGACTCAGTTGGATCGGGAAAACCAGCGCGGCGGCTGATTGCGGAGCAAGGGCGGCCGGGAAAACCCGGCCGTCTTTGCTTACTTTCCAACCTGCTCGGCCCAGTTCGGCGCCTTGCCGCCGCCATCGAGGAAGGTCATCGCCATATTCGCCATCAGGGGCGAGGCGAAGGTCTCGTAGTGGGTGAGATCGGGCAGGATCGCCAGCCGGTTCTTCGACATGTTTTCCCGCATCCAGCCCGCATCGCGCAGACCGCCGCCGAGCTTGTGATAGAAGTCGATCATATGCTCGGGCCGGATCATGTCGGCATCGCCATAGATCAGCATAACCGGCATGGTGAGTTTGGCGACGGCATCGCTATAGTCGATGGGTTCGCGCATCAGCGCGCCCATGGCGTCGAGCAGCTTCGGAAATTCCGAAACGTCAGGCGCCACCGCCTTGTAGGAGAGGAACATCGGTGTGTCCTTCATCATGTCGGCCATACCGGCGCCGACGGCCGCCTGCTGCGGCAGCATCTCCGGGAAGAAGCCGTTCTGCGCGTAGGGTGCTGAGAGTATCACCAGCCGGCGCACCTGGTCGGGCGCATTCGCCGCCATGTTCAACGCCACCCCGCCGCCGAAGGAATAGCCGAAGACGTCGAGCTTGTCGTAACCGAGCTGCTTCACCAGGATTGCGAGATCGGCGCCAATGGCCGGAAGCTCGATCGGCCGCTTGCCGAGCGGGGTGCGGCCATGGCCCTGCAGATCGACGGCGATCACCTGCCGGTGGTCGGTGAAAATAGGCATGACCGGCGCGAACATCTCGATCTGCCCGAGGCCGCCGTGAAGCAGTAGCAGCGGCTCACCCTCGCCGCGGATCTCGTAATAATAGTCGATGCCGTTGACCGGTAGGCTTCCCTTCCTGACAATCGGCGCTGCAGCCTTCTTCTCCTCGACAACAGGCATGCTGCTGTCGGCGCCTGATATACCGGGCGCTGCCAGGAATGCGGCGGCCGTTGCGATCATCGAAATCAGCGTCATCTTCGACATGTCCTTGCTCCGTGTTTGCATCGATACCGCAAGGACGGCGGCGCTCATGTCTTTCCGACACCGCGCTTCGAAATTTCTCGCATCGGCCTTTATGCCGTTCCTATATTTTCGTGCCCCGCTTCAAATGGACCAACTTTTCTTTAACCGGCGTTCTGGTAAAATACTGTCGCAGAGACTTCAGACGCCACGAGACCGATGCCGAAACCGAATTTCCGCTTCACCCATTACGATCTTAGGGAACAACGCACCGGAACGATCATCGAGGTGTCGTTGAATGCGGTGAACAATGTCCGCCTGATGACGGCCCCGAATTTCCAGCGGTTCACCGAGGTTCTCGATTTCAAATATATCGGCGGCGTGGCACGCAAATCGCCGATCAAGATCGCCGTTCCGGAAAGCGGTCACTGGCATGTCATCGTCGATATGGAAGGTCATCACGGGCTTGCAGAATCTTCCGTCAAGGTGATCGCCGCGCCGGCAAATCAGAAGACGCCGCGCGCCTCCTGAGGTTCGCCCGGTTCAGCGCGGATTGCGCTCCTTGCGAAGTTTTGCCCACCATTCCAGCCGCTTGCGGATATCGCGCTCGAAGCCGCGCTCCGGCGGATCGTAGAAGATCTGGCGGCCCATCTTCTCCGGGAAATAATCCTGGCCGGAAAAGGCATCCGGCTCGTCGTGGTCATAGCGGTAGCCCTCGCCGTAACCCTCGCCCTTCATCAGCTTGGTCGGCGCATTGAGGATATGCTTCGGCGGCAGCAACGAGCCGTTCTGCTTTGCCGCCTGGCTTGCCGCCTTGAAGGCGGTGTAGACAGCATTCGATTTCGGGGCGGTGGCGAGATAGACACAGGCCTGGGCCAGCGCCAGTTCGCCTTCCGGCGAGCCGAGATACTCATAGGCATCCTTGGCGGCATTGCAGATCACCAGCGCCTGCGGATCGGCAAGACCGATATCCTCCACCGCCATGCGCACCAGCCGCCGGCCGAGATAGAGCGGATCCTCGCCGGCATCGAACATGCGGGCGAGATAATAGAGCGCGGCATCGGGATCCGAGCCGCGCACGGATTTATGCAGCGCCGAGATCAGATTGTAGTGGCCATCCTGCGCCTTGTCGTAGACCGGGGCACGGCGCTGGACGATTCGCGTCAGGCCTTCGGTATCGAAGCTCTCGCCTTCGCGCGCTGCGCGCCAGACTTCTTCGGCAAGCGTCAGCACCGCGCGGCCATCGCCATCGGCCATGCGGATCAGGCTGGCGCGGGCATCCTCCGTCAGCGGCAGCGGCTTCTGCTCGATCGCCTCGGCACGCTTCAACAGTTCCTCGAGGCTCTCCTCGTCATGCGACTTGAAGGTGAGCACACGGGCACGCGACAGCAGAGCGGCGTTGAGCTCGAAGGAAGGGTTCTCGGTGGTGGCGCCGACGAGGATGACGGTTCCATCCTCCATGACCGGCAGGAAACTGTCCTGCTGGGCGCGGTTGAAACGGTGGATCTCATCGACGAAGAGCAGCGTCTGACGGCCGTCCATACGCCGCAAACGGGCTGTCTCGAACACCTTCTTCAGATCGGCGACGCCGGAGAAGATCGCCGATATCTGCTCGAAGGCCAGTCCCGCCTCGCCCGAGAGCAGCCGTGCCACCGTCGTCTTGCCGGTGCCGGGCGGACCCCAGAAGATCATCGAGCCAAGCGAGCCGCTTTCGATCATCCTTTTCAGCACGCCATCCTCCCCGGTCAGATGTTCCTGACCGGTGACATCGGCAAGCGTCTTCGGCCGCAGCCGGTCGGCAAGCGGCCGCCTGGCAGCGACCTCCTCCGGAACGCGCGGCGCGAAGAGATCGTTGCTCATCGGAAAAATTGCCGGATGCGCTGGCCGTCGCGCTCGATCTCGACCCGCCAGAAGCCGGGGTCGCTATCGGCGATCTCGGACAGTTCGCTGGTCGACTTCACATCGGTGCCGTTGATCGAGACGATGATATCCTTCGGTTCGAAACCGAGACGGGCAGCAGGCGAATCCTCCTTTACCTCGGATACGACGACGCCCGACGATTCCGGCGGCATGCGCAGCTCGTCGGCGACACGCGGCGACAGGTTCTCGACGACGGCGCCGGTAAACGGCGTGTGTCCGCCGATGGTGCGCTGGTCGCGCGGCGAGGTTTCCGGGGCGCGGGCGAGCGTCAACGGCAGTTGCTCCTCGCGGCCGTTCTCGATGACGGTGAGCTTGACCGAATTGCCGAGACCGGCTGTGGTCAGCCGGTAGAGCAGCGCGTCGGGATGCTCGACGGAAATCCCGTCAACGGCGGTGACGATCTCGCCGGTCTTCAGCCCGGCCTTGGCCGCCGGCCCACCTTCCGAAACCTTGACGACGAGCGCGCCGCGGGCCTTGTTCAGCCCCAGCGCCTCAGCCACTTCCGAGGTCACCGCATCGAAGCTTGCGCCGACATAGGGGCGCTCGAAGGATTTGACGCCGGCATCGGCAGACGCGAGGAAGACCTTGACCAGATTGGCAGGGATGGCGAAACCGATGCCGTTCGAGCCGCCGCCGCGCGAGAAGATCGCGGTGTTGATGCCGATCAGTTCGCCCTTCATGTTCATCAGGGCGCCGCCGGAATTGCCGGGATTGATCGAGGCATCGGTCTGGATGAAGAAGCCGAATTCGTTCCTGATCACCTGGTTGCGGGCAAGCGCTGAGACGATGCCGCTCGTCACCGTCTGGCCGACACCGAAGGGATTACCGATCGCCAGCACGAGATCGCCGACCTCGACTGAATCGGAATTGCCGATCGGCAGCGCCGGAAAGCTTGCCGTGGTGTCGATCTTCAGCACGGCAAGATCGACGCGATCATCGCGCAGCACCACTTTGCAGGGGAACTCGCGGCCGTCCGAGAGGGCAATCTTGATGTCATCGGCGCCCTCGATGACGTGATTGTTGGTGACGACAGTGCCGTTCGCCTCGACGATGACGCCGGAGCCGAGCGAAGACTGCTTCTCCGAACGGTTCGGCATCTGCTGGCCGAAAAACTGCTCGAAGAAAGGATCGCCGGCAAAGGGCGACTGCCGCCGGATAGTCTTTTCCGCATAGACATTGACGACGGCGCCCGACGTCTGTTTGACGAGCGGCGCGAAGGAGAGCTGCATCTGCATCTGGCTCTCGGGTATGGCCTTTGCCGTCTGCGCATGGGCAGCAAGCGGCAGAACGAGCATGAGAGCAAATAGCGAGACGGAGGCGCGCTTGAACAGGCCTTGCATGGGTATCCCTTTTGAATCCTCTTGAGCAACGTTTTAGAGCATGATGCCGAAAAGTGTGAGCGGTTTTCGGACGGCATCATGCTCTAACTATTTAATAGCGAACAGGACTCAGATTTTAGGCCGAACCGGCCCAAAATCATCCTGTTCTGCGGCCCGACGCTAGAAAGGAAAGAGGGCGGAAGCATGGAAGAACAAGGCGAGAGGGCGTCTTGGAAACCGGTTGAAGTCATTGTGAATTTGATTCAGGAAGATTGGCCATGCAACTGATATCAAAAGCCAAAAAATTGGGCGAAGTCACTGAAGCGTGACATCGTGGCCCTATGGCTTGCCGCCCGCGATCCCCGCGTACCGTTGCATGCCAAAGCGGTGGCCGGCGCCGTTGCCGCCTACGCGCTGTCGCCCATCGATCTCATCCCCGATTTCATCCCCATCCTCGGCTATCTCGACGATCTCTTCATCGTGCCGCTCGGTATCATGCTGGCGATCCGGCTCGTGCCAGTAGAGGTGATGAACGAGCTTCGTATGGAGGCGACAAGGCGCACCGAGCGTCCCTCCGGCCGGGTCGGACTGATCTTCATCCTTGCCGTCTGGCTCATCTGCATCATCTTCCTGGCTCTGGCACTGCGGAAGCTAACCTGACCGGCAGCAATGGGAACATATGAATGATCACGACAAGAACGACGACAGCGGCCCTCGGCTTTGCGATCCTGCTCATTGGATCGAACCTGGCACAGGCAGCAAGCTTCGATTGCGATGCGAAAGAATTGAAGGCGGATGAAAAAGCGATCTGCGACAACCGCGCCCTCAACGACGCCGATGTGAAGATGGTGACGACTTTCGAGCTGCTCTCCGGCCTGCTGGCGATGGGTTCGCGCGGAACATTGCAGGACGAACAGACGGCCTGGCTGAAGAAACGGCAGGAATGCGGGGCAGATGCAACTTGCATCAAGGCTGCCTATGACGAGCGGCTGAAGCAACTCGGCGAGTCTTATAAAAACATCAACCGGCCGCTTTGAAAGCGACCGGTCGGTAGAGCACCTGACTTCTAATCAGTAGGTCGTCGGTTCAGATGAGTCAGCGGGCGTTCAGATCGCGCACGGCACCGCGGTCCGCACTCGTTGCGAAGGCGGCGTAGGCCTTTAGCGCGGTCGTGACGTTGCGCTTGCGTACTTCTGTGGGATACCAGCCCTTGGCGTCCTGTTCGGCGCGGCGGGCGGCGAGTTCGGTCTCGCTGACACGCAGGCTGATCGTGCGGTTGGGGATGTCGATATCGATCATGTCACCTTCGCGCACCAGGCCGATCGTGCCGCCATTTGCCGCCTCCGGCGAAGCGTGGCCGATCGAGAGGCCGGAAGTGCCGCCGGAGAAGCGGCCGTCGGTGATCAGCGCGCAGGCCTTGCCGAGACCCTTCGACTTCAGATAGCTCGTCGGATAGAGCATTTCCTGCATGCCTGGGCCGCCCTTCGGACCTTCGTAGCGGATGACGACGACGTCGCCGGCCTTCACCTCGTTGGCAAGGATCGCCTTGACCGACGAATCCTGGCTTTCGAAAACGCGGGCGGGGCCGGAGAACTTCAGGATCGATTCATCGACGCCGGCGGTCTTGACGATGCAGCCGTCGATCGCAAGGTTGCCCTTGAGCACGGCAAGGCCACCATCCTTGGAGAAGGGATGCTCGACCGAGCGAATGACGCCGTTCTCGCGGTCGGTGTCGAGATCGTCCCAACGGGATTCCTGGCTGAAGGCGACTTGGGTCGGGATGCCGCCGGGAGCGGCACGATAGAAGTTCCGGACAGTTTCGCTGTTGGTGCGGGTGATATCCCAGCGGTCGATCGCATCACCCAGCGTCTCGGCATGCACAGTTGGGCAATCGCGGTTCAAGAGACCGCCCTTGTCGAGTTCGCCGAGGATCGACATGATGCCGCCGGCGCGGTGGACGTCTTCCATGTGAACATCGCTCTTGGCGGGGGCGACCTTCGACAGGCACGGCACCCGGCGCGACAGTGCATCGATATCGGCCATGGTGAAATCGATCTCGCCTTCATGGGCGGCGGCAAGAATGTGCAGGACCGTATTGGTGGAACCGCCCATGGCGATATCGAGCGTCATAGCATTCTCGAAGGCCTGCTTGGAAGCAATGGTGCGCGGCAGCGCCTTGACGTCATCCTGCTCGTAATAACGGCGGGCGAGATCGACAATAAGATGACCGGCCTCGACGAAGAGGCGCTTGCGGTCGAGATGGGTGGCAAGCGTCGAGCCGTTGCCGGGCAGCGACAGGCCGAGGGCTTCTGTCAGGCAATTCATCGAATTGGCAGTGAACATGCCGGAGCAGGAACCACAGGTCGGACAGGCCGAGCGTTCTATGGTCTGGACGTCCTCGTCGCTGATCTTGTCATCGGCAGCGGCCACCATAGCATCGACGAGGTCGAGTGCATGCGTCTTGCCGTGCATCACGACCTTGCCGGCTTCCATCGGACCGCCCGAGACGAAGACGGTCGGGATATTGAGGCGTAGCGACGCCATCAGCATGCCGGGAGTGATCTTGTCGCAGTTGGAGATGCAGACCATGGCATCGGCGCAATGGGCATTGACCATGTATTCGACGCTGTCGGCGATGAGCTCACGCGAGGGCAGCGAATAAAGCATGCCGTCATGGCCCATGGCGATACCGTCATCGACGGCGATCGTGTTGAACTCCTTGGCAACACCGCCGGCCGCCTCGATCTCGCGGGCAACGAGCTGGCCAAGGTCCTTCAGGTGCACATGGCCGGGCACGAACTGGGTGAAGGAATTCACCACAGCGATGATCGGCTTGCCGAAATCCGAATCCTTCATGCCCGTCGCGCGCCAAAGGCCGCGGGCGCCCGCCATGTTACGGCCATGGGTCGTGGTTCTGGAACGGTAAACTGGCATCAGTGTCTTCCTCAACGTGTCGGAATTATCAGGCGAAGCCGGGCGGCATGGAGCCTGCAGGCCGGGCAAACGCTGCTTTTTGGAATTGTCCTAATCCAATCAACGGGGGCTGTCACTACCGGGAAGCCCAAATCCGGTACGCCGGGGAGAAGCGCCATGAGGCGCATCGATCATATACGGTTCGACGCGACGTTTTGTTACAGCCTATTCCATCACGACCGAACACAAAAAATTGGCTTCACGTCTGTAATATTCAAGGCTTAGACACTAATCCGAACATGCGGGCGGGTCGTTTAAAGACTATATTGTAGAAATCCGCCCAGGAGATTTCGACATGCCAACCTATCGCCCAACGAAGATCGCCTCATCAGAGATCACGCCGCGCCAGATCTATCTGCGGCGTCGTGAATTCCTCGGCGCGGCAGCGCTTGGCGCCATGGGGCTCTACAGCGCCGGCAAGGCGAGTGCTGCGGCCCTCTCCGCCGTTGAGAGCAAGTACAAGGTCGACGAGAAGGCGACGCCGATCAAGGACGTCACGACCTACAATAATTTCTATGAATTCGGCCTCGACAAGGGCGATCCCGCCGCTCTTTCCGGCGATTTCAAGCCGCTGCCCTGGACGGTTAAGGTGGACGGCATGGTCAACAAGCCGGGCACCTTCGACCTCGAGGCGCTGATCAAGGAATTCCCGATCGAGGAGCGCACCTACCGGATGCGCTGCGTCGAGGCCTGGTCGATGGTCATCCCCTGGGACGGCTTTCCGCTGGCGTCGCTGCTCGACAAGGTGGAGCCGCTCGGTAGCGCCAAATACGTCGCCTTCGAAACTGTGGTGCGACCAGACGAGATGCCTGGGCAGAAGGGTTTCTTCCAGTCACTCGACTGGCCCTATGTCGAGGGTCTGCGCCTGGATGAGGCACGCCATCCGCTGACGCTGCTGGCCGTCGGGCTCTATGGCGAAACCCTGCCGAACCAGAACGGCGCGCCGATCCGCCTGGTCGTGCCGTGGAAATACGGCTTCAAGGGCATCAAGTCGATCGTCAGGATCACGCTCACCGACCAGCAGCCGAAGAATACATGGCAGGTCACCAATCCGCAGGAGTATGGCTTCTACGCCAATGTCAACCCTGAGGTCGACCATCCGCGCTGGAGCCAGGCCAGCGAACGGCGCATCGGCGAGAGCGGCTTCTTCGGCGCGAGCCGCCATCCCACCCTGCCCTTCAACGGCTATGCCGACGAAGTCGCAAGCCTTTATGCCGGCATGGACCTGAAGGCGAATTTCTGATGGCGGAACTGTCGCTCGCCCTCCCGAAGCGCTGGCAGCCCGCCTCCGTCTGGCTGCTTTATGTCGTCGGGCTCGTGCCTGCGGCGTGGACTTTCTATCTCGGCGCGACCGATCAGCTCGGCGCCGACCCTGTCAAGACTTTCGAGCTCTTCCTCGGCATCTGGACGATCCGTTTCCTGATCGCAACGCTTGCCGTTTCCCCTGCCCGCGACCTTTTCGGCTGGAACTATCTGCGTTACCGCCGCGCGCTTGGCCTGCTGACCTTCTATTACGCGCTGATGCATTTCACCGTCTACATGGTGCTCGACCAGGCGATGGATATTGCCGCCGTCATCAACGACGTGCTGAAGCGCCCCTTCATCATGTTCGGCATGGCCGGACTTGCGATGCTCATTCCGCTGGCGCTGACATCCAACAATTTCTCGATCCGCCGGCTCGGCAAGAACTGGATCTGGCTGCATCGCCTCGTCTACATCATCGCCGCCTGCGGGGCGCTGCACTTCGCGCTCTCGACCAAGATCCTCGACCTGGAGCAATACATCTATGTCGGGCTGATCATCGCGCTCATCCTCTATCGCTCCCACCGGCCGATCGCACGCAACAAGCAGAAGGGCAAAGGGCGGACCCGCAATCGCGCAGTGGCGTCGGCCTCGTGAGACGGCAGGCTTACCGCAGTCCGGCGTGCCGGATCAAAGGCGCAGGCCGCGGCCATGCCGATTGCATAAGCCAGCAGGTTCCAAAGCGAAAAGATCCGGCCAAGCAGCAGGGCGCCTGCCGTGGTCAGCCGAAACGCGTCGGCCGTGACCTTGCGGCAATGAGCGCCACGAGCAGATAAACCATCGCTCCCCAGAGTGCCACCACATGACGACGATGAAAGGCAGATCGGCCGCATAGCCAAACCTGCGGAGCGCCAGCCCGAGAACGATGACAAGAAACAGGGCGGCGAGACGAAGGAACTGCGGGGAGCGAGCCTGAATGATTTTGCGCAATGGAGCCGGTCCCGTCACCATATCAGAAACAAAAACAGCCGGGCTTTGTGAGCCCGGCTGTTTTGTTTCCGCCGGAGCGGACGATTTAAGCGGCGACGGCCTGCTCTTCAGCAGCGACGCGGGCCTTGTCGGCAGCACCCTTGGCATAGGCATCGCGGTCAACGAATTCGATCACGGCCATGGCGGCATTGTCGCCCTGGCGGAAGCCGGCCTTCATGATGCGCAGGTAGCCGCCGTTGCGGGTGGCGTAGCGCGTTGCGATCGTGTCGAACAGCTTCGAAACGACGGCAGCATCGCGGATCTGCGAGATCGCCTGACGGCGAGCGTGCAGGTCGCCGCGCTTGCCGAGCGTGACGAGCTTCTCGACGATCGGGCGGATTTCCTTGGCCTTCGGCAGGGTCGTGACGATCTGCTCGTGGGTAATCAGCGAAGCCGCCATGTTGGCGAACATCGCCTTGCGGTGGCTTGCAGTTCTATTCAGCTTGCGGCCGGCTTTACCATGGCGCATTGCTATTCTCCTTTAATGCAGGTGCCCTTACGCTAAGTGGGCCTGCCGTTTCCTGGCACATGCAGGCGATCGGCCTGCTGTTTGACGGGGAAAGGCAGCCGAAAGAGCCTGCCTTTTGTTATGTTCTTGCGATCGGCGTGCGAGCGGAAAACCGCTTTACACTTTTCCTCACGCCGCTCAGTACTGGTCTTCGTAACGCTTGGCGAGATCTTCGATGTTCTCGGGCGGCCATGCCGGCACTTCCATGCCGAGGTGCAGGCCCATGGAAGCGAGAACTTCCTTGATTTCGTTCAGCGACTTGCGACCAAAATTCGGCGTGCGGAGCATTTCTGCTTCGGTCTTCTGAATGAGGTCGCCGATGTAGACGATGTTGTCGTTCTTCAGGCAGTTTGCCGAACGGACCGACAGTTCGAGTTCGTCCACCTTCTTCAGGAGAGCCGGGTTGAAAGCGAGTTCGGTGACTGCTTCCTCTTCGGTTTCCTTCTGCGGCTCGTCGAAGTTGACGAAGACGCCAAGCTGATCCTGGAGGATGCGCGCCGCAAAAGCGACGGCGTCTTCGCCGGTGATCGAGCCATCGGTTTCGATAGTCATGTTCAGCTTGTCGTAGTCGAGAACCTGTCCTTCGCGGGTATTTTCAACCTTGTAGGACACCTTCTTGACCGGCGAATAGAGGCTGTCGACCGGGATGAGACCGATCGGAGCATCTTCCGCACGATTGCGTTCGGCCGGAACGTAACCCTTGCCGTTATTGACGGTGAACTCCATGCGGATCTCGGCGCCCTCGTCGAGCGTGCAGATGACATGCTCGGGGTTGAGGATTTCGATATCGCCGACCGTCTGAATGTCGCCAGCCGTGACAACACCCGGGCCCTGCTTACGCACGACCATGCGTTTTGCATCATCGCCATCCATCTTGATGGCGATTTCCTTGATGTTGAGCACGATGTCCGTGACGTCTTCGCGGACGCCCGGAATCGAGGAGAATTCATGCAGCACGCCATCGATCTGCACCGCCGTGACGGCAGCACCGCGCAGCGAGGAGAGCAGAACGCGGCGAAGCGCGTTGCCGAGGGTGAGGCCGAAGCCGCGCTCCAGCGGTTCGGCAACAAGCGTCGCCCTGGTGCGCGAGCTCGAGGAGAACTCCACCTTGTTCGGCTTGATCAGTTCCTGCCAGTTCTTCTGAATCATGAGTTTGCCTTCCGTTCGTTGCCACCATCCAATCGTGGCAACCGAGCTTGAAAACCACCGGGAGCGCACAGGCGCTCATCGGTGACGAGAGCGATGATCAGACGCGGCGCTTCTTGCGCGGACGGCAGCCATTGTGCGGGATCGGGGTCACGTCGCGGATGGACGTGATCATGAAACCTGCAGCCTGAAGCGCGCGCAGAGCCGATTCACGACCCGAACCCGGACCGCAGACTTCGACTTCCAGCGACTTCATGCCGTGCTCCTGGGCCTTCTTGGCGCAGTCTTCGGCAGCGATCTGGGCAGCGAACGGGGTCGACTTGCGCGAGCCCTTGAAGCCCTTGGCGCCAGCCGACGACCAAGCGATCGCATTGCCCTGCGCATCGGTGATGGTGATCATCGTGTTGTTGAAGGTCGAGTTGACGTGAGCGACACCCGACGAGATGTTCTTGCGCTCGCGACGGCGAACGCGGACGGCTTCCTTAGCCATGGTATTCCTTTCGTTGATCTCTTCACCGCCGTAATGCCAGCGGCTACACCGGAACGGCGCCTATATGGTCCCGCTCCAAACTCAAAAGAGGCCGGCGCAGACCGCCAGCCTCCCCACCCCGGTTTCCCGGAAATTACTTCTTCTTGCCAGCGATTGCCTTTGCCGGGCCCTTGCGGGTGCGGGCATTGGTATGCGTGCGCTGACCGCGGACCGGAAGGCCGCGGCGATGACGCAGGCCGCGGTAGCAGCCGAGGTCCATCAGGCGCTTGATGTTCATCGCGGTATCGCGACGAAGATCGCCTTCGACCTGATAGTCACGGTCGATGGCTTCGCGGATCTGAAGGACTTCTGCGTCCGTCAGCTGATGCACACGACGTTCGGCCGGGATACCGACCTTTGCGACGATTTCCTGTGCGAATTTCGGACCGATCCCGTGAATGTAGGTCAGCGCGATAACAACGCGCTTCGCAGTCGGGATGTTGACGCCAGCGATACGTGCCACGCCTGTTCTCCTTGCATTCCAGTTGCCATCCGGCAAGTGGGCTTCGTTATGCGGCTCTTGAGAACCGCCCGTTCAGATTTACGTCCGTAACATGTCAAAACGACCGCACCCGGACTTCCCTGGGAAATCCGCGCCGATCGCATGGAATGTCGCGAGTTGGCGCGGTGTTTAGCGGAATCACTGCTGAAAAGCAACCGTTCCGCCAAGTTTATTTTCAAAGCCTTAAAGCTTCGAAAGAATGCTTTCGACCTCAGCCGTCACCTGATCGATTTCTGCCATGCCGTCCACGGACTTGAGCTTGCCCTTGGCATGGTAATAGCCGATCAGCGGTGAGGTCTCCTTGTAGTAGACTTGCAGCCGAGCCGTCATGGTCTCCGGGGTGTCATCGGGCCGGCGCTTGAAGTGCGTGGAACCGCACTTGTCGCACACGCCCTCGGCAGCCGGAACCTTATCGGTATCGTGATAGACGCTGCCACACTGTGCACAGGAGTAGCGACCGGCGACACGTCGGATCAACTCGTCATCATCGACACGGAATTCAATGACAACGGAGAGGCCGAGACCCTTTGCCTTCAGCATCGCCTCGGTGGCGTCCGCCTGGACGAGCGTCCTGGGGAAGCCGTCGAGGATGAAGCCGTTGGCGCAATCGGGTTGATCGATACGCTCGGAAACGATGGCAATGACGATCTCATCCGAGACGAGCTTGCCGGCGTCCATGACCGCCTTCGCACGCTTGCCGACATCGGTGCCGGCGTTAACCGCTGCACGCAGCATGTCCCCCGTGGAAAGCTGCGGAATGCCGTGCTTTTCCACGATCCGCTGGGCCTGGGTTCCCTTACCCGCGCCCGGCGGCCCCAAAAGGATAAGTCTCATCGCCCCCTCTTTCCTCCACGCAACTTCGATTTCTTGATCAGGCCTTCGTATTGCTGCGCGATCAGGTGACCCTGGATCTGTGCAACCGTATCAAGAGTTACGCTAACCACGATCAAAAGCGAAGTCCCACCAAGGGCTAACGGAATGCCGGTTTGCGACACCAATATCTCCGGAAGGATGCAGACGAAGACGAGATAGAGCGCGCCGATCACCGTGATTCGGGTCAGCACATAGTCGATATATTCGGCGGTGCGGTCGCCCGGACGGATGCCGGGAATGAAGCCGCCATGCTTCTTCAGATTATCAGCCGTATCCTTCGGATTGAAGACGATGGCCGTATAGAAGAAGGCGAAGAAGGCGATCAGCGCCGCATAGAGCACCATATAGAGTGGCTGGCCATGACCGAGGGCCGCGACGATCGATGTCGCCCAGGAGGGCATTGCCGTGGTGCTGGCAAAGCCCGCAATCGTTGCCGGCAGAAGCAGCAGCGACGATGCGAAGATCGCCGGAATGACACCTGATGTATTGAGTTTCAACGGCAGGTGGGACGTATCGCCCTGGAACATCCGGTTGCCGACCTGGCGCTTCGGATACTGGATCAGCAGCCGGCGCTGGGCGCGCTCGACGAAGACGATGATGGCGATGACAGCGATCGCGACGATGATCACGAGCAGGATCAGCGGGGTCGACAGCGCGCCGGTGCGGCCGAGTTCGAGCGTGCCGGCAAGAGCAGTGGGAAGGCCGGCGGCGATGCCGGCGAAGATGATCAGCGAGATGCCGTTGCCGATGCCGCGCGAGGTGATCTGCTCGCCGAGCCACATCAGGAACATCGTGCCGCCGAGCAGCGTCAGAACGGTGGAGACGCGGAAGAACCAGCCCGGGTCGACGACCAAGCCTTGGCCGCTTTCAAGGCCGGCGGCAATGCCATAGGCCTGCAGCGCACCGAGGATAACGGTACCGTAGCGGGTATACTGGTTGATGATCTTACGGCCCTGCTCGCCTTCCTTCTTGAGGTTTTCGAGCGCCGGCACGACCGAAGTCATCAGCTGCACGATGATCGAGGCAGAAATATAGGGCATGATGCCGAGCGCGAAGATCGCCATGCGCTCAACGGCGCCGCCCGAAAACATGTTGAAAAGGCCGAGAATGCCGCCTGCCTGGCCGCGGAAAGCCTGGGCATAGGCTTCAGGATTGAGGCCTGGAAGCGGAATATGCGTGCCGAGTCGGTAGACGAGGAGAGCTGCCAGTGTGAACCACAAGCGCTTCTTCAAATCCTCGGCTTTGGCGAAGGTCGAAAAATTGAGGTTGGATGCCAATTGTTCCGCTGCAGAAGCCATGCATTTCTCCGCGCTACCAATTCCGGCGTCTCTGGGGGACAGACCGGACCCGGAATCAGTATGAAATTATTCAAAACCGGGCTTAGGACGGATTGCAACGCAACCCCATGCCTCACCCTTGTTTTCGAGTCTTACCGGCATGACGCGGGCGCGCCAGCCAAGTTTTTGTGAGGCCCACATATGGGAGCAAAATCGCCCGGTGTGAAGCACCCCGGGCGATATATCATCAGATTATTATTCGGCTGCAGCCGGAGCCGAAAGCAGCGTCACGCTGCCGCCGGCCTTTTCGATCTTCTCGACGGCAGGCTTGGAGGCGCCTGCAACGACGATGGTGATCTTGGCCTTGATCTCGCCGTCGGCGAGAACGCGAACGCCGTCCTTGACGCGGCGGATGACACCAGCAGCCTTGAGGGCAGCTGCGTCAACGGTCGTCTTGGCATCGAGCTTGCCGGCGTCGATCGCCGTCTGGATACGGGCCAGCGACACGACAACAAAATCGGAAGCGAAAATGTTGTTGAAGCCGCGCTTCGGCAGGCGACGATAAATCGGCATCTGGCCGCCTTCGAAGCCATTGATGGCGACGCCGGAACGGGACTTCTGACCCTTCACGCCGCGACCACCAGTCTTGCCCGAGCCCGAGCCGATACCGCGGCCGAGGCGCTTGCGGCTGTGGGTCGAGCCTTCGTTGTCTTTAATTTCATTGAGTTTCATGAGCGTTTCCTCCGTCTCACTTCTCGTCGACGACGCGAACGAGATGCTGGACAGCACGGATCATGCCGCGAACGGAAGGGGTATCCTCCAGCGTGCGGCGCCGGTGCATCTTGTTCAGTCCGAGACCGATCAGCGTGCGCTGCTGGACATCCGGACGGCGAATCGGGCTGCCGATCTGTTCGATCGTGACAGTCTTCGCTTCAGCCTTCTTAGTAGCCTTGGCCATCTGTCAAACTCCTCTTATTCTTCAGAGGCGTTGCCGGAGGCGCTACGACGAGCCTGCAGCGTTGCATACTTGATGCCGCGCTGAGCTGCGATGTCCTTCGGGTGAACCTGGTGCTTCAGAGCGTCGAAGGTGGCGCGAACCATGTTGTAGGGGTTCGACGAACCGGTCGACTTGGCGACGACGTCGTGCATGCCGAGCGTCTCGAATACGGCGCGCATCGGGCCGCCGGCGATGATGCCGGTACCGACCTTGGCCGAGCGCAGCAGAACCTTGCCAGCGCCGTGGCGGCCATGAACGTCGTGATGCAGCGTACGGCCGTCACGCAGCGGTACGAAGATCAGTTCGCGCTTGGCGGCTTCGGTTGCCTTGCGGATGGCTTCCGGCACTTCACGTGCCTTGCCATGGCCGAAGCCGACGCGGCCCTTCTGGTCGCCGACGACGACGAGTGCTGCGAAACCGAAACGACGGCCGCCCTTGACGACCTTGGCGACGCGGTTGATCGCGACAAGCTTGTCGACGAATTCGCTATCGCGCTCTTCACGGCTCTGGCGGTCGTCCCGCTGCGGCCTTCTTTCCTGTGCCATTGTCCTCTTCCTTTTTCTTTTCCGGGTGCAATCGGCAAACAAATGTGGACCGCATCAGCCTCCCCTTTCGGAGAGTGCCTGCGGTCCGGCGAAAATCCGGCCGGCGCTTGAGGCGTCCGGCCGGAAACTGATCAGAAGGTGAGACCGCCTTCGCGGGCCGCTTCGGCGAGAGCCTTGATGCGGCCGTGATAGATGAAGGCGCCACGGTCGAACACGACTTCCGTAACACCGGCCTTGGAGGCACGCTCTGCGAGGAGCTTGCCCACAACGGTAGCGGCGGCGGTATCGGCACCGGTCTTCAGAGAACCGCGCAGATCCTTCTCGAGGGTGGAGGCAGACGCAAGCGTCTTGCCGGCCACGTCATCGATGACCTGGGCGTAGATGTTCTTCGAGGAGCGATGAACCGACAGGCGTGGACGGCCATTGGCCACCGACTTGAGATGACGGCGCACGCGGTTGGCACGACGTGCAAGTGCTTCTTTCCTGCTAGCCATTTCGCGTGATCCTTACTTCTTCTTGCCTTCTTTGCGGACGATCCGCTCGTCAGCGTACTTGACGCCCTTGCCCTTGTACGGCTCGGGACCGCGATATTCGCGGATTTCGGCGGCAACCTGACCGACCTGCTGCTTGTTGATGCCGCTGACGACGATTTCCGTCGGCTTCGGAACAACGATCGAGATACCGACCGGCGGCTCGTAGATCACGTCGTGGCTGAAACCGAGGGCCAGCTGCAGGTTCTTGCCCTGCATGGCGGCGCGGTAACCGACGCCGTTGATTTCAAGCTTGCGCTCGAAACCGTCCTTGACGCCCTTGAAGATGCCTTCGATCATCGTGCGGGACATGCCCCACTTTGCGCGCGCATCCTTGGTCTGGTTCACCGGCGTCACGACGACGGCGTTATTTTCAAGCTTGAGGCTGATTTCGTCGTTAGCAACGAAAAACAGCTCGCCCTTCGGGCCCTTTGCAGTCACCTTCTGGCCATCGACCGTAGCCGTGATCCCAGCAGGCACCTGAACGGGCTTCTTACCGATACGAGACATGTTTCAATCCTGTCTGTTCGCTATGGAGATCCCTGCCCGATCTTAGAAGACCGAGCAAAGAACCTCGCCACCAACGTTCTGTTCGCGAGCCTGGTGATCGGCCATCACACCCTTCGGAGTCGAAAGGATGGTGATGCCGAGACCGTTCGCGACCTGCGGAATGGACTTGACCGAGACATAAACCCGGCGGCCCGGCTTGGACACGCGGCCGATCTCACGGATCACCGATGCGCCTTCATAATATTTCAGCTCGATGCTGAGTTCCGACTTGCCATTGCCGAAATCGACAACGGAATAGCCACGGATGTAGCCTTCGGACTGCAGAACATCGAGAACACGTGCACGGAGCTTCGAAGCAGGCGTCGAAACCGACGACTTGCGGCGGGAAGCGCCGTTACGGATGCGAGTGAGCATATCGCCCAACGGATCAGTCATTGTCATGTAACCTGCTCCTTACCAGCTCGACTTGACGATACCCGGCACCTTGCCGAGATTGCCGAGTTCACGCAGCGCAATACGCGACATGCGCAGTTTGCGGTAATATGCGCGCGGACGCCCCGAAACTTCGCAACGGTTGCGAATACGGGTCTTCGATCCATCACGCGGCAGGGATGCCAGCTTGATCGAGGCCTTGAACCGCTCTTCGATCGGAAGAGCCTGGTTCATGATGATCGCCTTCAACCCAGCCCGCTTAGCGGCCTGGTTAGCGACCGTAGTACGGCGGCGCTTGTTCTTTTCAACTGCGCTTGTCTTCGCCATGTCAGGTTCCTTTTCTACGCTCGTCGTTACGGTTATTGACGGAACGGGAAGCTGAACTCTTTCAGAAGAGCTCGTGCTTCGTCGTCGGTCGTCGCCGTCGTGCAAACGATGATGTCCATGCCCCACATCTGATCAACCTTGTCGTAGTTGATCTCAGGGAACACAATGTGCTCCTTGATGCCCATGGCGAAGTTGCCACGGCCGTCAAAGCTTTTCGGGTTCAGGCCGCGGAAGTCGCGAACGCGCGGGAGCGCGATGTTCACGAGACGGTCCATGAACTCGTACATGCGGGCGCCGCGCAGGGTGACCTTCGCGCCGATCGGCATCTGTTCGCGGAGCTTGAAGCCTGCGATAGAGTTACGTGCGCGGGTGATGACCGGCTTCTGGCCGGCAATCGCTGCGAGGTCGGCGGCAGCTACCGTCGGCTTCTTCGAGTCAGCGGTCGCTTCGCCGACACCCATGTTGATCACGATCTTGTCGAGCTTCGGAATCATCATCTCGTTGGCGTAGGAGAACTGCTCCTGCATCGCCTTGCGGATGCTCTCGACATATTCCTTCTTGAGCCGCGGCTCATATTTTGCCTCAGCCATCGATCACTTCTCCAGAACGCTTGGCCACACGGACCTTCTTGCCGTCAACAACCTTGAAACCGACGCGGGTCGGCTTGCCGTCCTTGTCGATGATTGCAACGTTGGAGAGGTGAACCGGGGCTTCTTTGTTGATGATGCCGGCTTCCTGGGTCTGCGTCTGGCGCTGGTGGCGCTTGACGACGTTGACGCCACGAACAACGGCACGATCTTCCTTCGGCATGACCTGGACAACTTCGCCGGTACGGCCCTTGTCCTTGCCAGCGAGCATGACGACCTTGTCGCCCTTACGAATCTTCTGCATCGCTTCGCTCCTTACAGTACTTCGGGAGCCAGCGAGATGATCTTCATGTGGTTCTTGGCGCGAAGTTCGCGCGGAACCGGTCCGAAGATACGGGTGCCGATCGGCTCTTTCTTGTTGTCGATGAGGACTGCTGCGTTGGTGTCGAAGCGGATGACGGAGCCATCCGCACGACGGATGTCCTTGGCGGTGCGAACGACAACCGCCTTCATCACGTCACCCTTCTTCACGCGGCCGCGCGGGATCGCTTCCTTGATCGAAACGACGATGACGTCGCCGATCGAGGCATACTTGCGCTTCGAGCCGCCCAGCACCTTGATGCACATGACACGACGTGCGCCGGAATTATCCGCGACGTCGAGGTTTGTTTGCATCTGAATCATATCAGGTCGCCTTCTTGGTTTACCGGAATGGTTGGGCTAGCCCCCTACTCCGGCTTATGAAAATTTTCGCCGGCCGAGCTGCCATGACGGCAGCACAGACGCGGCAATAGCTGAATAGCGCGGGATCGATCGTGCCAGGGTGGTTTCCCGAACGGGACCTTCCGTGCGCTCAAAGCAAAAGAACGCCCGGCATTCGAGCGTTCTGACGCTGCTTCATACAGATATTTCGGCGAGACGCAAGGCCTCGCGCAAAATTCTGTTACTTGCCCTGGGCGGAAATCACCGTCCAGCGCTTGTCCTTGGAGATCGGCGCGCATTCCTCGATGGATACGGTATCGCCAATCTTGTACTGATTGTTCTCGTCGTGGGCCTTGTACTTCTTGGAACGACGAACGGTCTTCTGGAGCAGCGGGTGAGCGAAACGACGCTCGACACGAACCACTACCGTCTTCTCGTTCTTGTCGCCAACGACGACGCCCTGCAGGATGCGCTTCGGCATATTTTTCTTCCTTTAGGCCTTAACTTCTGCCGCCTTCTGGCGGGCAATGGTTTTCACGCGGGCGATGTCCTTGCGGACTTCGTTGATGCGCGAGGACTTTTCGAGCTGGCCGGTCGCCTTCTGGAAGCGCAGGTTGAACTGCTCCTTCTTCAGCTTGGCAAGCTCGTCCTTGAGTTGGTCGGCGGTGAACCCGCGAACGTCTGAGGCTTTCATGAGCTCAATCCCTTACTCTGCAATGCGCTGAACGAAGCGCGTCTTGACCGAGAGCTTGGCAGAGCCGAGGCGAAGCGCCTCACGGGCGATTTCTTCGCTGACACCGTCGATCTCGAACATCATACGGCCAGGCTTGACCTTGCATGCCCAATATTCAACGGAGCCCTTACCCTTACCCATACGGACTTCGGTCGGCTTTTTGGTTACCGGAACGTCCGGGAACACGCGGATCCATACACGGCCGGCGCGCTTCATATAACGCGTGATCGCGCGGCGGGCCGCTTCGATCTCGCGCGCGTTGACGCGGTTGGGTTCCTGTGCCTTCAGGCCGAATTCGCCGAATGCCAGGTCAGAACCGCCCTTGGCGACGCCCTTGATGCGGCCCTTGAACTGCTTGCGGTACTTGGTACGCTTTGGCTGCAACATTTTCTTATTCTCCGAACTTCTCTGCCACGCGCGCTATCAAGCGTTGTCGCGGCGACGGTCTCTGTCGCGGTCACGATCACGGCTCGCCGGACCCTGGGCGTCACCTTCCATCGCGCGGCGCTCGGAAGCCATCGGATCATGCTCAAGGATTTCGCCCTTGAAGATCCAGACCTTGATGCCGCAGATGCCGAACGCGGTTTCTGCTTCAGCCGTGCCGTAGTCGATGTCGGCGCGCAGCGTGTGCAACGGCACACGACCTTCGCGGTACCATTCCGTACGGGCGATTTCAGCGCCGCCGAGACGGCCAGCGCAGGTGATCTTGATGCCTTCGGCGCCAAGACGCATCGCGGACTGAACGGCACGCTTCATGGCGCGACGGAAAGCCACGCGACGCTCGAGCTGCTGTGCGATCGACTGAGCGACCAGCGTCGCATCGACTTCGGGCTTGCGCACTTCGACGATGTTGAGGTGCGTTTCCGAATTCGTCATCTCCGACAGCTTCTTGCGGAGCTTGTCGATGTCAGCGCCCTTGCGGCCGATGATCAGGCCTGGACGTGCCGAGTGGATCGTGACGCGGCACTTCTTGTGCGGACGCTCGATGACCACCTTGGAGATCCCGGCCTGCTTCAGTTCGCTCATGACGAACTTGCGCATCTTCAGGTCTTCGTGCAGCAGCTGACCGTACTCGGCATTGTCCGCAAACCAGCGGCTATCCCAGGTACGGTTGATTCCGAGACGGAAACCGATTGGATTGATTTTCTGACCCATTATGCGGCCTCCTCTACTGCCTGCACTTCACGAACGACGATCGTCAGGTGCGCGAAGGGCTTTTCGATGCGCGACGCGCGACCGCGGCCACGAGCGTGGAAACGCTTCATGACGATCGACTTGCCGACATAGGCCTCGGCGACAACCAGCGAGTCGACGTCGAGATCGTGGTTGTTCTCGGCGTTGGCGATCGCAGATTCGAGCGTCTTCTTGACGGCGCCTGCGATGCGCTTGCGGGAGAACTCCAGCTCAGCGAGTGCGCGCTCGACCTTCTTGCCGCGGATAGCCGCAGCAACCAGGTTGAGCTTCTGGGGGCTGACGCGGAGCGTGCGGGCGACTGCTTGCGCCTCGTTGTCCTTCAGCCGGCGTTCGGCTTTTGCCTTGCCCATTGTTACTTCCTCTTCGCCTTCTTGTCCGCGCCGTGACCGTAGTAGGTGCGGGTCGGAGAGAATTCACCGAATTTGTGACCGACCATGTCTTCATTGACACTGACCGGGATATGCTTGCTGCCGTTGTAGACGCCGAAGGTGAGACCGACGAACTGCGGCAGGATCGTGGAGCGACGGCTCCAGATCTTGATCACTTCACTACGACCGCCTTCACGAACCTTCTCAGCCTTCTTGAGAAGATAGCCGTCAACGAACGGACCTTTCCATACTGAACGAGCCATTGGAGACTTCCTCTCTTACTTCTTACGCTGATGACGCGAGCGCATGATCATCTTGTCGGTCGACTTGTTCGACCGGGTGCGCTTGCCCTTGGTCGGCTTGCCCCACGGTGTCACCGGATGGCGACCACCGGAGGTGCGGCCTTCACCACCGCCGTGCGGATGGTCGACCGGGTTCATGACGACACCGCGGTTATGCGGACGCTTGCCGCGCCAAACGGTACGACCGGCCTTGCCGTCGTTGATGTTGGCGTGATCAGGGTTGGAGACGGCGCCGATCGAAGCAAGGCAGGAGCCATGGACGAGACGCTGTTCACCGGAGTTCAGGCGAAGGATCGCCATGCCCTGGTCGCGGCCAACGAGCTGTGCGTAACCACCGGCGGAGCGAGCGATCTGACCACCCTTGCCCGGCTTCATTTCCACGTTGTGGATGATGGAGCCGACCGGGATGAACTGCAGCGGCATGGTGTTGCCGGGCTTGACGTCGACAGCCTTCTCGGAAGCGATGACCTTGTCACCGGCAGCGAGGCGCTGAGGAGCGAGGATATAAGCCTTCTCGCCGTCAGCATAGTTCACCAGCGCGATGAAAGCCGTGCGGTTCGGATCGTATTCGATACGCTCGACCGTGCCTTCGACGTCGAACTTGCGACGCTTGAAGTCGACTAGACGATAGGTGCGCTTGTGACCGCCGCCGATGAAGCGGGCGGTGATGCGGCCGAGGTTGTTACGACCGCCACTCTTGGTCAGACCTTCCGTCAGCGCCTTGACCGGCTTGCCCTTGTAGAGGGCGGAGCGGTCGACGATGACCAGCTGGCGCTGGCTCGGGGTGATCGGATTGAAAGTTTTCAATGCCATTTTCTTATACCTCAGAGACCGGTGGAGACGTCGATCGTCTGGCCTTCAGCCAGCGTCACAACAGCCTTCTTCACGTCCTTCTGCTTGCCGACGAAACCGCGGAACCGCTTGGTCTTGCCTTTGCGCAGCAGAGTGTTGACAGCCGTGACCTTAACGCCGAACAGCGCCTCGACCGCAGCCTTGATTTCCGGCTTCGTCGCCTGCTTGGCGACATTGAAAACAACCTGGTTGTTTTCGGATACCAGCGTGGACTTTTCGGTGATCGCCGGAGAGACGATCACATCGTAGTGGCGAAGATCGGTCACTTGAATCGCTCCTCTAGCGCTTCAACCGCAGCCTTGGAAAGCACGAGCTTGCCGCGGCGCACGATGTCGTAAACGTTGATGCCCTGAATCGGCAGAACATCGATGTTCGGGATGTTCTGAGCTGCGAGCTTGAAGTTGCCGTCAAGCTCTGCGCCGCCGATGAAGAGGGCGTTGGTCAGGCCGAGCGTCTCGAAAACGGACGCGAGCGACTTGGTCTTGGCTTCAGCGGCAACCAGGTTGTCGATGACGATGACGTCATCGGCCTTGATCTTGGCCGAAAGTGCGTGGCGAAGGCCGAGTGCGCGAACCTTCTTCGGAAGATCGTGCTCGTGGCTGCGGACAACCGGGCCGTGAGCCTTGCCGCCGCCGCGGAACTGCGGAGCGCGAGCCGAATGGTGGCGGGCGCGGCCCGTACCCTTCTGCTTGTACATCTTGGCGCCGGTGCGCGAAACTTCCGCGCGGCCCTTAGCCTTGTGCGTGCCCTGCTGCTTCTTGGCAAGCTGCCAGCGGATGACGCGGGCGAGAATGTCTTCGCGGGGCTCGAGGCCGAAAATAGCGTCCGAAAGGGAAACCTTCCCGGCGTCTTTTCCCTCGAGGGTCTTGACGTTGAATTCCATTGATCTGGCTCCCTTACTTCGCGGCCGACTTGACGGCGTCGCGCACGATGATCCAAGCACCCTTGGAACCAGGAACAGCACCCTTGATCAGGATCAGACCACGATCTTCGTCGGTCGAAACTACTTCCAGGTTCTGCGTCGTGACGCGCGTCTGGCCCATGTGACCAGCCATCTTCTTGTTCTTGAAAACCTTGCCCGGATCCTGGCGCGAGCCGGTCGAACCGTGCGAACGGTGAGACACCGACACACCGTGCGTGGCACGCAGACCGCCGAAACCGTGACGCTTCATGGCGCCGGCAAAACCCTTACCGATCGTCGTGCCCGTCACGTCGACGAGCTGACCGGCTGCAAAGTGACCCGCCTTGATCTCAGTGCCGACCTCAAGCAGTTGATCTTCCGACACGCGGAATTCCGTCAGCTTGGCCTTCGGCTCGACGTTGGCAATGGCAAAGTTGCCGCGCATCGCCTTCGACGTGTTCTTCACCTTCGCCTGGCCGGCACCGAGCTGAACTGCGGTATAGCCATTCTTTTCGACAGTGCGCGTGGCTACGACCTGGCAGCCTTCCATACGCAGTACCGTTACCGGGACATGCTCGCCGGCGTCGTTATAGACGCGGGTCATTCCCACCTTCTGTGCAATCACACCTGAACGCATCGGTTCAATCCTTCTCACTCAGCCCGAAGACCCGAGGTCTCAGAGCTTGATCTCAACATCGACACCGGCGGCGAGATCGAGCTTCATCAGCGCGTCTACCGTCTGCGGGGTCGGGTCAACGATATCGAGAAGGCGCTTATGCGTGCGCATCTCGAACTGTTCGCGGCTCTTCTTGTCGATGTGCGGGGACCGGTTGACCGTAAACTTCTCGATGCGGGTCGGAAGCGGAACGGGGCCCCGGACGCTTGCACCGGTGCGCTTAGCCGTCGATACGATCTCACGCGTTGAGGCGTCGAGAATCCGGTGATCGAACGCCTTCAGGCGGATGCGGATATTCTGGCCGTTCATTCGACTTTATCCTTGTGTCTGTTATCCGCGTGTCACCGCTTAGGGACACGACTTACCTTCAGTTACGTTAGCGGGCCACCGGTTTCAAAGATCGAGAGGGACACCGAGATCGGCGTCCCTATCCTTTCCTTGGGCCAGGTGGCCCAGCCGCTAATTACTCGACGATCGACGCGACGATACCGGCGCCGACGGTGCGGCCGCCTTCGCGGATCGCGAAACGCAGCTTTTCTTCCATCGCGATCGGAACGATCAGCTCGACCGATACCGTGACGTTGTCGCCCGGCATCACCATCTCCGTACCTTCCGGCAGCGTCACGATGCCCGTCACGTCGGTCGTGCGGAAGTAGAACTGCGGACGGTAGTTGGTGAAGAACGGCGTATGACGGCCACCCTCTTCCTTCGTCAGGATGTAGGCTTCTGCCATGAACTTCTTGTGCGGCTTGACTGAACCCGGCTTGCACAGGATCTGGCCACGCTCGACGCCGTCACGGGTGACGCCGCGGATCAGCGCGCCGATGTTGTCGCCAGCCTGGCCCTGATCGAGCAGCTTGCGGAACATTTCAACG
>NZ_MRDM01000011.1 GCF_002008165.1 Rhizobium laguerreae | reverse complement strand
GTGAGTGGGCTTATAGAACTAACCCTCATAAACAGTCAACACACCCAACCAAAGTTTTTTGACATTTTTGTAACAGGTTGAAAATGAAGGGCTTTTATCGCCTGCCTCCAAAAACGAGCAAATCCACCACCCAATCGGACGGTTTTTGAGATTCGTTTTTGCCGAATCCTGAAGGATAGGCTTCGGCGAGGGAGATGAGCCTTATATGGGGCGCCTGACGCGGAATTCCAGGGTGCTTGCCTATGCCGCGCCTCACTCGCTAGTTTGGCGATGAAGAACGATGCGGCGGAGTGAAGAATGCTTGTCCTTGATGAAGAACAAACGCGCGCGGCCCTGCCCTGGCCGGAACTGATCGATGCGATCGCCCGCATGTTCCAGAGCGAATGCGTGATGCCGGTGCGCCATCACCATGAGATGGAGGTACCGGGTGAGGAGAGCGCCACACTGCTCCTGATGCCGGCCTGGGTTCCTGGACGCTATGCCGGGGTGAAGACTGTCTCGGTCTTTCCAGGCAATGTGCGGCGGAGCCTGCCGGCGATCTTCGGAACCTATCTTCTTTCCTCCGGCGCTACCGGGGAAATGCTTGCCGCAATCGACGGCGGCGAGTTGACAGCGCGGCGGACGGCGGCAGCATCGGCGCTGGCGGCCCGACATCTCGCCCGTGCCGACGCGGAAGAGCTGCTCGTCTGCGGAACCGGGCGGCTGTCGCTCAACCTGATGCTTGCCCATGGCACGACCCGGCCGATCAAGAGGTACCGGGTCTGGGGCCGTAACGGGCAAGCGGCGGAAAAGATCGCAGCCGAAGCCCGGGCGCTCGGCCTGAATGCCGAGGCGGTCGCGGATGCTGAAGCCGCAGCGCGGACAGCCGATATCATTTCCTGCGCCACGCTTTCCAGCGCACCGCTGATATCAGGCGAATGGCTGAAGCCCGGCGCGCATCTCGATCTCGTCGGCGCTTTCAAGCCGAGCATGCGCGAAAGCGACGACGAGGCCATCCGCCGTGCCTCCGTTTATGTCGACACCCGCGCCGGCGCCATCGCCGAGGCAGGCGACATCGTCCAGCCGCTGAAAAGCGGCGTGCTGAAGGAAGGCGACATCAGGGCTGAGCTTGCGGAACTCGTCAGCGGCGCCCATGGCGGACGAAGCCATGACGCAGAAATCACGCTGTTCAAGTCGGTGGGTGCGGCGTTGGAGGATCTCGCCGGCGCCATCCTTGCCTATGAGACAGTGACGGGCCAAAAGTGACAATCAGTGCATCCTTGCCGGAGCTTCCGGTTTCACATGTCCTGCCGGCCGTCGCTACCGCGCTGGAAAAGCAAAAACGCGCCGTTCTTTCCGCCCCGCCCGGCGCCGGCAAGACGACGCTGGTACCACTCTATCTGCTCGACAAGGCCTGGCGCGGCGACGGCAAGATCATCCTGCTGGAGCCGCGGCGGCTGGCGGCGCGAGCAGCGGCAAGCCGGATGGCATCGCTCATCGGCGAACAAGTCGGCGAGACTGTCGGCTATCGCATGCGCCTCGACAACAGGATATCGGCAGCGACACGGATCGAGGTCGTGACCGAAGGGGTTTTCGCCCGGATGATCCTCGACGATCCGGAACTGAACGGCGTCTCGGTCGTGATCTTCGACGAGTTCCACGAGCGTTCGCTGGACGCGGACTTCGGACTCGCTCTGGCACTCGATGTCCAGTCGGCGCTGCGCGAGGATCTGCACATCCTGGTCATGTCGGCGACCCTCGATGTCGAACGCGTGGCCGGCTTGCTCGACCATCCACCTGTTATCGAAAGCCTGGGGCGCAGCTTTCCGATCGATATCCGTTACCAGGATCGGCCGGGCGGCGAGCGTATCGAGGATGCGGTGACGCGGGCGATACTCGATGCCCATGCCAACGAGGGCGGCTCGATCCTCGCCTTCCTGCCCGGCCAGGCGGAAATCACCCGGACCTTCGAACGACTGCAGGCGCGATTCGGAGCCGAAACTCTGATTGCGCCCCTTTACGGCAATCTCAGCCAGAAGGAGCAGGATGCGGCGATCCGGCCGGCATCCCAGGGGACGCGCAAGATCGTGCTTGCGACATCGATCGCCGAAACATCGATCACCATCGACGGTGTCAGGATCGTGATCGACAGCGGGCTGCAGCGCCTGCCGGTGTTCGAGGCGTCGACCGGGATCACGCGGCTGGAAACGGTCCGCGTGTCGCGGGCATCCGCCGATCAGCGGGCCGGCCGTGCCGGACGAACGGAACCGGGCATCGCCGTCAGGCTGTGGCACCAGGGACAGACGGCGGCACTGCCGGCCTTCACCCCGCCGCAGATCCTTTCCAGCGATCTCTCGGGGCTGGTGCTCGACCTCGCACATTGGGGCGTTCAAGATCCGGCATCCCTTGCCTTCGTCGATCAGCCGCCGGAAACGACGCTGAGGGAAGCGCGGGTGCTGCTTGGCCAGCTCGGCGCCCTCGACAAGGACGGAGCGTTGACAGCGCGCGGCAAGATGATGCGCGATCTGGCTTTGCCGCCGCGGCTTGCCGCCATGGTCGTCTCGGCGGGAGAAGCGGGGCAGGCCCGGGATGCGGCGATGATCGCCGTGCTTCTCACCGAACAGGGGCTTGGCGGAACGAGTGTCGATATTGAGGAACGGCTGCGACGCTTCAAGGCCGAGCGGGGCGAGAGAGCAGAGGCCTCGCGGCGACTGGCGGGACGGTTGGCGAGCGGGCTCGACAGGGGTGCCTCAGCGGCGCCGGCGCTTGCAGGCCAATTGCTGCTGCATGCGTTCCCGGATCGAATCGCACTTCAGCGCGGCGGGCGCGGCCGATTCGTGATGGCGAACGGGCGCGGAGCAGAGTTGCCGGAAACCGAGAGGCTGGCCGGCAGCCAGATGCTGGTGATCGCCGACCTGACCGGACGGGCGGCACAGGCGCGGGTTCTGGCGGCAGCCGAGGTGACACGCGGCGACATCGAAGCCGAGTTGCCCGGTGAGATCAAAACCGGCGACCAGATATTCTTCGACCGCCAGAGCCGGCAAATCCGGGCGCGGCGGGCAACCCGGCTCGGCGCGATCGTCTTCGAAGAGACGCCCTTGCCGCGCCCTTCCGGGGCAGCAGTCACCCAGGCGCTCGTGGAGGGGGTACGCGAGCTGGGGCTCGATCAGCTTGTGTTCTCGAAGGACGCCGTGCAACTGCGCGAGCGGATCGGATTCCTCCACAGGACGATCGGCGAGCCCTGGCCCGATGTCAGCGATGATGCCCTGCTTTCCCGGCTCGACGACTGGTTCGCACCCTTCCAGACGGAGGCCCGCGGCCTTTCGGAGATTTCCGCAGCCGGGCTTTCGAACGGTCTGATGTCGCTGGTGCCGCACGAATTGCAACGCGACCTTAGCCGGCTTGCGCCAACCCACTTCGAAGCGCCGACCGGCCAAAGGCATCCGATCCAATATGAGGGCGAGGAGCCGGTGCTGACGATCCGCGTGCAGGAGCTGTTTGGACTGAAGCAGCATCCGGCCATTGCCGGCGGCCGCCTGCCGCTGCTGCTCGAGCTCACCTCGCCGGCGCACCGGCCGATCCAGACGACACGCGACCTGCCGGGCTTCTGGGCCGGCTCTTGGAAGGATGTGCGTGCCGATATGCGCGGGCGCTATCCCCGGCATCCCTGGCCGGAACGGCCGGAGGATGCGTTGCCGACGACACGGGCAAAACCGCGTGGTACATGAGGGCCATTCAAGGGAGCCGTCGGCATGATCGATAAGCCTGACATGATCGACAAGACGGAAGGCTATACGCTGGAGGACCGGCATAGTAGCCGCAGGCTGCGTCTGCAGACACTGGTGCGGCTGCGCTGGCTTGCCGTCGGCGGACAGGCGCTGACAGTTTTCATCGTTGCCTTCTGGCTGAAATTTCCCTTGCCGCTGGTTGCCAGTTCTTCGCTGATCGCCGCCCTGGCCTGGGTGAATTTCTACCTGACGATCCGCTATCCGCCGACGCATCGGCTGGAACCGCCGGCCGCCTTTGCGCTGCTCGGCTTCGATCTTTTGCAGCTCTGCGCGCTGCTCTTCATCACCGGCGGCCTTGCCAACCCCTTCGCAGCGCTCGTCTGCGTGCCGGTCATCATCTCCTTTGCCTCGCAGCCGATTCGCTACAGCACCGCGCTGATCGGTGTTGCGATGGTCTGCATCACGGTGCTTGCCTTTTCGCCCTTCCCGTTGCCCTGGTTCGACGGGGCCGAGATCAACGTGCACAACGTCATGCAGTTCGGTGTCTGGTGCTCGATCGCCTCGACCATGGCATTCGCCGCTTTCTATGCCTATCGGGTCTCGATGGAAGCGAGCCAGCTTGCCGATGCGCTGGCTGCGACCGAACTGGTGCTGCAGCGGGAAAAGCATCTGTCGCAGCTCGACGGGCTGGCAGCCGCCGCCGCCCATGAACTCGGCACGCCGCTTGCGACGATCAGCGTCGTCGCCAAGGAAATGGAGCGGGAACTCAAGGATGACGATCGTTTCCGCGAGGATGTGATGCTGCTGCGCAGCCAGAGCGAACGCTGCCGCGACATCCTGCGGCGGCTGACGACGCTTTCCTCCGAAGGCGAGGCGCATATGCGCCGGCTGCCGCTTTCCTCGATGATCGAGGAGATCGTCGCGCCGCACCGGGAATTCGGCATCAGATTGGAGCTTATCGAAAAGAGCCCGCGCAAGGGCGAGCCGGTCACCGATCGCAATGCCGGCATCATGTACGGGCTCGGCAATCTGATCGAAAATGCCGTCGATTATGCCCGAGAGAAAGTGATCGTTACCGTCGAGCACGATCACGACAAAGTGCTGATCGTCATCGAGGACGACGGCAACGGTTATGCGCCCGATATTCTGACACGGATCGGCGAGCCCTATGTGACGAAGCGACAGAAGGAAGATACGGCAGGCGGCCTCGGGCTTGGACTTTTCATCGCCAAAACGCTGCTGGAGCGCTCCGGCGCATCGCTGGTTTTCGAGAACCGCGACCCGGAAAGTGCGGGGGCACGCATCCGGATCGAATGGCCGCGCATGCTGATCGACGCAAATTCGACAAAATGACTTTGTCGGCATAAAGGATATAAGCGGTTGACGCAGATCGGGCGTTCAACCGCCGGGACCGAGACGATGACAGAACAGAATCATGACAATTTCACCGCGTCGGACGAAGACCATATCGGTCCCGATGCCAGCCTGCTGATCGTCGACGACGACGGGCCGTTCCTGCGCCGCCTGGCGCGGGCGATGGAGACGCGCGGCTTCCAGGTGGAGACGGCGGAATCGGTGGCGGAGGGCGTCGCGAAATCGAGAGGCAGGCCGCCGAAATATGCGGTGGTCGACCTTCGGCTCGGCGACGGCAACGGGCTCGACGTCATCGAGGCGATCCGCCAGCGGCGCGACGACACCAGGATCATCGTGCTGACCGGCTACGGCAATATCGCAACGGCGGTCACGGCCGTAAAACTCGGCGCCGTCGATTATCTGGCAAAGCCTGCGGATGCCGACGACATCTTTTCGGCGCTGACACAGCGGCCGGGCGAGAAGGCCGAGCTTCCCGAAAACCCGATGTCGGCCGACCGGGTGCGCTGGGAGCATATCCAGCGGGTCTATGAAATGTGCGAGCGCAATGTTTCCGAAACGGCGCGTCGGCTCAACATGCACCGGCGGACGCTGCAGCGTATCCTTGCCAAACGCGCGCCGAAATAGACGCCCACGTCGCGCCCATTAAACATCATCCACGGTGAACGGTTTTCCGTTCGCCCATTCGGCCATCATCAGCCTTTGCGCGGCGGCACGCGAGAAGTTGAGCGTGACGGATTTGCGCGTGGCCGGCGCCATGCGGTGTTCCGGCGCCTCGCGAATCATATGGGCGCCGTAACCATCCGACAGGAACAGTCCGCATTCCTCGGGAAAGATCTCCAACGGCACATCCTGGTGAGTCGCGAAGAACAATCGGTCGCAATGCAGCCTGTATTCCGGCCATTTGCGATCCACCCTGAAATCTTCGATCGAGGTCTTGATTTCGATGATCCAGACCTCGCCCTTTTCCGAAAGCGTGATCAGATCGGCGCGGCGGCCACTGGCCAGCGGCAGTTCAGGCAGCACGGCATGGCGCATTTCATGCAGCAATATCTGCGTTCCGCGCCGCACCATCATGGCCCTGTCCGATTGCCGGCCATCGATTAACGGATTGTTATTGTAAACACTCAAAATCGTCATGGATAACCACCGCGGGGGCTGGCGTGTTGTTGCAAAAAAGCCATGCGCTTCTAATTTGCGCGGCAGACGGATTTGTCGCGCTGCAGTAGTCTTGCAAAGCGCAAGTTAATCGAAAATAAACCATAATCAACGATGGTCGAAAGACCGTTCTCCTTGCCCCAAAACTTCAAGAGTCATCCATGCGCATCCGCAATGCATTCCCTGTCTTTGGCCTGCTGGCGACATTCGCTCTGGCCGGTTGCTCCACGACCTCAGACAGCGCATCCGCCGACGACAAGGGCGCAGGCCCGACGGTTCAGACGGCACAGATCTTCAATGACGCCTACGGCCTGACGAAGGATGCCGGATACTCCCTACCGGCGATCCCGATCGACAGGGTCAAGCCGCAATTCCGCCGCCAGGTCGTCAGCTACCAGACCACAGAGCGTCCTGGAACGATCATCGTCAACACGCGCGAGCGCTTCCTCTACTACATCCTGGCCAACGGCAAGGCGATGCGCTACGGCATCGGCGTCGGCAAGCAGGGCTTCGCATGGGCCGGCACCGCCTACGTCGCCTGGAAGCAGGAATGGCCGAACTGGCACCCGCCAAAGGAAATGGCCGTCCGCCGGCCTGATCTCGCCAAATACGTCGAGGACGGCATGGGTCCGGGTCTCAGCAATCCGCTCGGCGCGCGCGCCATGTATCTCTTCAACGAGGACGGCAAGGACACCCTCTTCCGCCTGCACGGCACGCCGGAATGGGCCTCCATCGGCACCGCCGCTTCCTCGGGCTGCATTCGCCTGATGAACCAGGACGTCATCGATCTCTACAGCCGCGTCCGCCCGGGCAAGGGCACGTCCAAAGTCGTCGTCATTCAGTAAGCTAATTATTGAATTCGGTATAAAAAAGGCCGCCGAACTATCGTTCCGGCGGCCTTTTCGTATTCTCCGTCAGGCAGTCTGCTTCGCCTTGAGCTCGAGGCGGCGGCGGTGAAGCACCGGCTCGGTGTAGCCGTTCGGCTGTTCTCTGCCCTTCAGGACGAGATCGAGGGCGGCCTGGAAGGCGATCGAATCATCGAAATGGCCGGCCATCGGCCGGTAGGCGGGATCCGACGCATTCTGCCGATCGACGACGGCGGCCATGCGCCTTATCGTCTCGACGATCTGAGCTTCGGTGACGACCTTGTGATGCAGCCAATTTGCCAAGTGCTGGGCCGAAATGCGCAGCGTCGCGCGATCTTCCATCAGGCCGACATTGTTGATGTCGGGCACTTTCGAGCAGCCGACGCCCTGATCGACCCAGCGCACGACATAGCCGAGGATGCCCTGGGCATTGTTATCGAGTTCGCGCTGGATTTCTTCCGGCGTCCAGTTCGGCCGCACCGCGACCGGCACGGAGAGAATATCGGAGAGTTTGGCGCGGGCGCGATCCTTCAACCCCTGCTGGACACGGGCGACATTGACCCGGTGATAATGGGTGGCATGCAGGGTCGCGGCCGTCGGCGATGGCACCCAGGCGGTGTTGGCGCCGGCCTTCGGGTGGGCGATCTTCTGTTCGAGCATCGCCGCCATCAGATCCGGCATCGCCCACATGCCCTTGCCGATCTGGGCATGGCCGGACAAGCCGCATTCAAGGCCGATGTCGACGTTCCAGTTCTCATAGGCTGATATCCATGCCGCCTGGCGCATGTCACCCTTGCGAATCATCGGGCCGGCTTCCATCGAAGTGTGGATCTCGTCGCCGGTGCGATCGAGGAAGCCGGTATTGATGAAGACGACGCGCTCGCGGGCGGCACGGATGCATTCCTTGAGGTTGACGGTCGTGCGGCGCTCCTCATCCATGATGCCCATCTTGATGGTGTTGCGCGGTAGGCCAAGCGCATCTTCAACCCGCGAGAAGATCTCGACGGCGAAGGCCACCTCTTCCGGCCCATGCATCTTCGGCTTGACCACATACATCGAGCCGGTCCGGGAATTCTTCCGCCGGCCGGAGGGACCAATATCATAAAGCGCGATCAGGCCGGTGATCGCAGCATCCATGATGCCTTCAGGCACCTCGTTGCCGTCGCGGTCGAGGATCGCCGGGTTGGTCATGAGGTGGCCGACATTGCGCACCAGCATCAACGAGCGGCGATGCAGCTCGAAGGCGGTACCATCCGGGCCAGCATATTGCAGATCCGGGTTGAGCGTGCGGATGAAGCTCGTTCCGCCCTTTGCCACCTCTTCCTGCAGATCGCCCTTCATCAGACCGAGCCAGTTGCGATAGACGACGACCTTGTCCTCGGCATCGACGGCGGCAATCGAATCCTCGCAGTCCATGATCGTCGTAATTGCCGATTCCAGCCAGACATCGGAAATATCAGCCGGATCGGCTTTTCCGATCGTCGTCGCCGCATCGATGACGATTTCGATGTGAATACCGTTGTTCTTCAGGAGAATATGCGTGGGAGCGGCGGCATCTCCGCGATAGCCGGCAAAATGCTTGCCGTCCGTCAGCATGGCCTGCTCGCCATCGATCGATCTGACGACCAGCGCTCCATCCTTGACGGCGAAGCTTCCGACGTCCCTCCAGCGGCAGTCCTGCAGCGGCGCTGATGTATCGAGGAAATCGCGGACCCAGGCGATGACCTTCTCGCCGCGCTTCGGATTGTAACCCTTACCCTTCTCTGCGCCATCGCTCTCCGGAATGGCGTCCGTGCCGTAGAGCGCATCATAGAGCGAGCCCCAGCGGGCATTGGCGGCGTTCAGGGCGTAACGGGCGTTCATGACGGGAACGACGAGTTGCGGGCCGGCGGTCGAGGCGATCTCCGGATCGACATTTTCGGTCGAAACCTGGAAGTCGGATCCTTCAGGCAGGAGATAGCCGATTTCGCGGAGGAAGGCCTGGTATTCGTCCATATCGGCCGGCGCGCCGTGCCGGCGATACCAGTCGTCGATCTTTACCTGCAGCTCGTCGCGTTTTGCCAGCAGCGCACGATTTTTCGGGGCGAGATCGTGGACGATCGTCGAAAAATCGGCGAAGAACTTGTCCGCATCGACCGCCAGACCCGGCAGCACCTCCTCGACGAGGAAATCATGAAGGACGGTTTCGATGGCAAGACCGTTCTTATCAACGCGGTTCATGCGACATTCTCCCTGGCAACGACTTTTGAATGCTGCCACTTTGCCCGGCTTTCATTCACAGTCAATTCCGCAATAATTCGAAAGATTTATGCTTTGGTGGAAATTATGCGCGGCGTCACGCGCATCGGCAGCCCGTTCTGCGGCTGCGTCGTCAGCTTCTGCACCGGCCATGGATTGGTCTGATCGGTGGAATCGAAGCGATAACGATGCATCAGGACAGCAAGGGCGATCACCGCCTCCTGAAGCGCAAATGTTGCGCCGATGCAGACACGCGGGCCGGCGCCGAAAGGCAGGAACTGGAAGCGGCCGATAGAGCCGCGATTTTCCGGCAGGAAGCGTTCGGGCATATAGGCGCGCGGCCTGTCCCAGTGAAGTTCGTGGCGATGCAGCGTCCAGGGCATGATCAGCACCGTGACGCCGGCCTCGATTACGACCCGCTCGCCCTTGGGGCTTGTCCAGGAATCATCCGCTATGGCGGCGCGATTGATCGATGGCGCCGGCGGATAAAGGCGCAAAGCCTCCTCGAAGGCGGCGCGCGTCTGCGGCATCATATCCAGCCATTCCACAGGTTTGGTCCCAGTGGCGAGCACCGCGTCGATTTCTTCTTCCATCGCCTCGCGGATATGCGGGCTGTTCGATATGCAATACAGCGTCCAGGCCAATGCCCGGGCTGTGGTTTCATGCCCCGCGCCGATAAAGGTCAGAATATTGTCTTCGATTTCTTCCTTGGTCAGCCCCTCAGGGCCAGCCTGCTCCAGGAGCAGGGTCAGGAAATCTTGCGGCGCGCTGCTGCGGTCTGCCTTCATCTTTGCGAGCCGCATATCCATCGTGTTGCGTACGATGGCACGGAATTTCTCCAGCACTTTCTGACCGCCGATGCGGGTCACACGTGGAACCCAGGACGGAGCGCGCATCAGATCCATCGGATCGACCCGGCCCATGCGATGCAGGAGTTCATTGACATCGTCGGCGAAATGGCCGCTCGAGGTGACGATTTCGCCGGAGAACAGGGTATCAGCGAGAATGGCAAAGGTCAGCTCCGTCATATCGGTGCTGATATCGAAAATTGCGCCTGTCTCGCCTGCGCTCTCATATTTGCGGGCATAATCTTCGGACTGGCGCAGCATCTGCCCGGCAAAGCCTTGGGCATGGCGAGGCGTGAAAATAGGCGCCACCGCCTTGCGCGATCTTTTCCAGACAGGACCTTCGGCGGTCAGAAGGCCGTCGCGGAGGATCGGACGCAGGACGAGCTGGCGCACATCCGACATGCGGTAACTATTGGCATTGTCGACCAGCACGTGCTTGATCAGGCCGGGATCGTTGACGATCAGCGTCCTCTGGCCGAAGAAATTGGTGCGGATCCAGGGCAGCGTGTAGGATGGCTCGCCCCAGAGTTCGAGCGGATTGCGCAGGATGATGCGAATGATTTCCAGCCGGCTCGGCGGCACGGCTCGCGGCAGCGGTGCTGGCGGGACGAAGGGGTCCGGACGCATGTCCATCATCAAAGCCTTTCGGGGAAGATTTAAGCCTTCCCGGCAGGCCTGAAGCTAGAGCAGGCCCTTGAGTTCGTCCAGCTTGTCGTTGATCAGCCAGCCGTAATAATTCTCTTCCGGCCAGACGGTCGCACCAGCGCCGCGGTTTTTCGCAGCAAGTGCTGCGGCGCGCTGGCGCGAATTGCCGACATTATAGAGCGTCGCCGTCAGGCCGGGATTGCCCGAGATATCCATGCCGGCGATCTCCTTGTAATCGTCGATCGACCTGCGGATCGAGGCCGCGACGAAGGCGAGCGAGATGTCGGGATCCATGATGGCCCTGTAGACGGCGCCGGCATTCTTCTCATTCAGCCTCGGATAGCCCGACACGCGGGTCACGAGATCGGAGAGCATCAGCGCCGTCAGCGGATTGACCTGGCCGAGACCGAAGGTCTGGCCGGCATAGAAGGGCTGGAAGAAGACCGCGCTGAAACGGTTGTTAGGAAAGCTCGTACCTTCAACCGTATTGCCGCGGAAATCGGTTTCCCAGACATCTTCGCGGCAGGACCAGAGCGTGTAGGAATCGCTCTTGCCCTTGCATTCGGAAAATTGCGGCCGTGCCACGAATTCGTCGACGCTTTCGCCATCATAAGCGAAGCGGAAGCTTTCTCCGGCATAGGAGGCAGCCTTAACATAATAGGCCTGCAGCCGGTCGTAGGCATCGACATTATAGGTGTGTTCGCCGACGATCGCGCCGACGACATGGATGGGATTGATGCCATAAGCGCTGGAAATCTTGCGGATCTTGCTCATCAGCTCGCGATCGGTCGCCAGAAGCTCATGAACCTTTTCGTATTTCAGATCGAAGCTGCTCTTGGTGCCCTTGGTGCGCCGGATGGAAGCGCCCGGAATATCGGGCTGCTCGGCATGACGGTTGCCCGCCGGCACCGCCTGCATAGCGAAGGCAGGCGCCGAATTCACCAGGGCAACGGCAATCATAAGGCTTGTCAAAAGGCGTCGCACGATCCGTTATCCCGTCCGTTCCATCATCCTGTTTGCGATGCGGCTGCCTGGACCAGAATCTTGGCCGAATAAAGCCGGAGCGGAAAACAAAACGGGCCTTCACTAGAAAGTAAAAGGCCCGTTGTCGAGAGTCGCGTTCGTCACAATCCGGCATTCATGCCGGGAAAGACATGAAGCGGTGCGCCGATATCACAGAATGAAGCGCGAGAGATCGGTATTCTGTGCGAGATCGCCGACATGTTCGCGCACATAAGCTGCATCGATCGTCACGGCCGTCCCGCCTCGATCCGGCGCGTTGTAGGAAATATCGTCCAGCACCCGCTCCATCACCGTCTGCAGACGGCGTGCGCCGATGTTCTCGACGGAGGAGTTCAGATGCACGGCGACATCGGCAAGCGCGTCGATCGCGTCGTCGGTGAATTCGAGGCTCAGGCTCTCGGTTTCCATCAGCGCGCGGTACTGGCGGATGAGACTTGCTTCCGTCTCGGTCAGGATCCGGCGGAAATCATCCTTGTTCAGCGGACGCAATTCGACACGGATCGGCAGGCGGCCCTGCAATTCCGGCAGAAGATCCGAAGGCTTGGAGACATGGAAGGCGCCGGAGGCGATGAACAGGATATGGTCGGTCTTGACCGGCCCGTATTTGGTCGAGACCGTCGTGCCTTCGACGAGCGGCAAGAGGTCGCGCTGCACGCCTTCGCGCGAAACGCCGGCGCCCATGCCGCCGTCGCGGGCGGCAATCTTGTCGATTTCGTCAAGGAAGACGATACCGTCATTCTCGGTGGAGCGAACGGCTTCACGCTGGATCACTTCGTTGTCGATCAGCTTGTCGGATTCGTCGCGGATTAGGTCACTATACGAGGCCTTGACTGTGGTGCGGACCTTCTTGGTGCGGCCGCCCATCGCCTTGCCGAACATTTCCGACAGGTTCAGCACGCCGATATTGGCGCCCGGCATGCCGGGAATTTCGAAGCCTCCCATGCCGGAGCCGGCATCGGCCACCTCGATATCGATTTCCTTGTCGTCGAGTTCGCCGTCCCGGAGCTTCTTGCGGAAGTTTTCGCGCGTGGCAGGCGATGCCGTCGTGCCGACCAGCGCATCGAGAACACGCTCCTCGGCGCTCACATGCGCCTTGGCCTGCACCTCGGCCCGCTTCTTCTCGCGCACCAGGCCGATGCCGACCTCGACGAGGTCGCGGATGATCTGCTCGACATCGCGGCCGACATATCCGACTTCGGTAAACTTTGTGGCTTCCACCTTGATGAAGGGCGCACCGGCGAGCTTTGCCAGACGGCGGGAGATTTCCGTCTTGCCGACACCGGTCGGGCCGATCATCAGGATGTTCTTCGGCATGACTTCGTCGCGCAGGCTCGGGTCGAGCTGCTGGCGGCGCCAGCGATTGCGCAACGCAATCGCAACGGCGCGCTTGGCGTCATGCTGGCCGATGATATAGCGATCGAGCTCGGAAACGATCTCGCGGGGGGAAAAAGTGGTCATTGCGTGTCATTCTCCTGGCGGTCCAGGGCCATCAACAGCGCCCGGCCGTAATTAGTCGTTGTTTCGCCAAGTCCTTGAAAGCCCGCCTTGGTATAGGCTCTGATTGCGAATGCGTTGTCAGGATGCGGATCGACCAGGATCCGCTGCGCGCCCTTTGCAAAGAGCATATCGCAAAACCCTATCATAAAGGCCGGTCCATGACCCTTGCCCGCGAGTTCCTCGATGCCGATGAACTGGTCGATGCCGTAGGTGCCCTTCGGCTGACCGGCGAGCGCTTCATCGTCCACGTCGTCGAGATCGGCCGCCTGGATAAAGGCGAAGTCCTTTCCATTCAGCGTGACGATGAAGCACGAGACGGAGGCCGCATCGATATGCTTTTCCATCGAAGCCAGCGCCTTGGCCGGATCGCTCCACCAGCGCCTGACATGCCGGCTTTCCAGCCATTTGGCGAGGAGCGCCAGGTCAACCGCGGCAAGCGGCCGGAAGGCATAGGGTTCAGCCTTCGGCATCCAGCGATTCCACCACGACGTTGTGGTTCGTGTAGACGCAGATGTCGGCGGCGATATCGAGGGCGCGGCGGGCGATCTCTTCGGCCGATTTGTCGGTATCCATGAGTGCGAGGGCGGCCGCGAGGGCAAAATTGCCGCCGGAACCGATCGCCGTTGTGCCATGCTCCGGTTCCAGAACGTCGCCGTTGCCGGTGATCGCCAGCGTGATCGACTTGTCGGCGACCAGCATCATGGCTTCGAGATTGCGCAGGTACTTGTCGGTGCGCCAGTCCTTGGCGAGTTCGACGGCGGCGCGCATCAGCTGACCGGGATACTGCTCCAGCTTCTTTTCAAGCCTTTCGAGCAGAGTAAAGGCATCGGCGGTGGCGCCGGCGAAACCGGCGACGACTTCGCCCTTACCGATGCGGCGCACCTTGCGGGCATTGCCCTTCATGACGGTCTGGCCGAGGCTCACCTGGCCATCGCCTGCCATCACCACCTTGCCGCCTTTTCGAACTGTAATGATTGTTGTCATAAAACACCTGTCTGCCGGGCCGCATGCCGGCCCTGTTGAGCCCTATGTAAGTGGACTGGCGCCGATTGCAAATGGGCCGGCTTTTCTCTTGCCCGGCTTCTGGATATTTCCCGATGCGCCTGATAAGGAACGGCCTTATTCCCGATGGAGGGCCATATGGCCGAGACCGCAGCGAGCCGCACCGGCAGCGTTTCCCGCAAGACCAACGAAACCTCGATTTCCGTTTCCGTCAATCTCGACGGCACCGGCAAATCGACGATCTCGACGGGCGTCGGCTTCTTCGACCACATGCTCGACCAGCTTTCGCGACACTCCCTCATCGACATGGAGATCGATGCCAAGGGCGACCTGCATATCGACGACCATCATACGGTCGAAGATACCGGCATCGCCATCGGCCAGGCGATCTCCAAGGCGCTCGGCGACCGGCGCGGGATCACCCGCTACGCCTCGATCGATCTCGCCATGGACGAGACGATGACCAAGGCTGCGGTCGATCTTTCCGGCCGGCCGTTCCTCGTCTGGAATGTTGCCTTCAGCGCGCCGAAGATCGGCACTTTCGACACCGAGCTCGTGCGCGAATTCTTCCATGCGCTCGCCCAGAATGCCGGCATCACCTTGCATATTCTCAACCATTATGGTGCCAACAATCACCATATTGCCGAGACATGCTTCAAGGCCGTTGCCCGTGCATTGCGCACGGCAACAGAGATCGATCCGAGACAGGCGGGCCGTGTTCCCTCGACCAAGGGCACGCTTGTCTGAGCCCTTCAAGGGAGCAGCGGCAGTGACATCCAGCTATATCTTCCTGACACCGCCCGGTAACACGAGCGCCACGGCCGATGAGACGCGAACCATCCGTGACGGCTTCACGCTGCTCGGCTTCCTGTTTCCATGGGTTTGGCTGCTGGCGCATCGGCTTTGGCTGCATGCGGCCGCGGCCTTTCTGCTGCAGGGGATTGGTGGTGCGCTGATGGACGAACCGGGCCTCGGGCCGGCGGGAGCGGCAATCCTGTTGGGCGTGAATATGCTGGTCGGTCTCGAGGGCCAGAATTTCCGGGTCCGCAACCTTGCTGCCAAGGGCTGGAACGAAGACGCATTCATTGCGGCCGATACGATCGGCATTGCTGAGCAGGTCTATTTTTCGGACAGGGCGGCCATCGCAGCTAGTGACGACGCCGCGGCACCGGACTGGCAGAACAAGGCCCGTCCGAACAGCCCGCACGGCGATGCAACGTCGCTTGGTCTCTTTGGTTTTGATGGAGGACGCTGACGATGCGCGTCGCGATTATCGACTATGGCTCCGGCAACCTGCGCTCGGCGACCAAGGCTTTCGAGCGCGCCGCCCACGAAGCTGGCATCGATGCCCATATCGATCTCACCGACAGGGCGGAGGATGTTGCCGCGGCCGATCGTATCGTGCTTCCCGGTGTCGGCGCCTATGCCGATTGCCGGCGCGGCCTCGATGCCGTGCCTGATATGGCCGAGGTTCTGATCGAGGCTGTCGAGAAGAAGGCGCGGCCGTTCCTCGGCATCTGCGTCGGTATGCAGCTCATGTCCTCGCGCGGCCTCGAGAAGACCGTGACGCACGGTTTTAACTGGATTCCCGGTAACGTCGTCGAGATGACGCCGGATGATCCGGCACTCAAGATCCCGCAGATCGGCTGGAACACGCTCGACCTGAAGCGCCAACATCCGCTCTTCGAAGGAATTCCGACGGGGTCGCAGGGACTGCACGCCTATTTCGTGCATTCCTACCATCTTGCCGCCGAAAACGCCGAGGATGTTATTGCGACGGCCGACTATGGCGGTCCGATGACTGCTTTCGTCGGGCGCGACAACATGGTCGGGGCGCAGTTTCACCCGGAAAAGAGCCAGAAGCTCGGCCTGGCCCTGATCGCCAATTTTCTGCGCTGGAACCCGTAGAGCCCCGAACCCGTCAAGCATTGTTCACACAATCCCGAAGCAAAACGGCTACACGGTTTTGCTGGAATTTCTCCAAGGGCTGGCTTTTAATACAGCCGCCTTATTTCCCTAGAGCATGATGCCGAAAAGTGTGAGCGGTTTTCGGACGACATCATGCTCTGACTGTATAATGTAGAACAGGATGCAGATTTTAGGCCGACCCGGCCTAAAATCATCCTGTTCTAGTATGGAAACGGCGGAACAGGAGTGCGCGATGCCGGCTTCACGGAAATCAGGCAAGGTGTTCTACACGTTGCGGCCCTCCAGGGAAGGCTTGCCCCCCTTTTCTGATATCAAGCTTCCCGGCGGCACGGTCATCCGCCGTGTCGACGAAGCCATCCACAGGAAGGCGCTTTCCAATGCAGCCAAGGCGCTGAAAGAAAGGCTGGACCGATGATCCATGACTCTTTCCCCGCAAACGACGGTTCGAGCCGGCGGCAGAACGGGGTCAGCGCCGGCGATATCGCCGAGGCGGTGCTGGAATTCTATATCGAAGGTGAGGACGATCTGATCGGCCTGCTCGCCTACGCACTCTACGAGCGGCAAAAGCGCGATTTCGTTCTCAGCCATCGCAAGCGGAACGCCGGCCGTTCGCCCGATGAGGCCGAGCTTGCCGCCGTCAACAGCAATTATCTCTCGACCGACCTACGCAACACGCTACGCGACCGCGCCTCGCAGATCCTTTCGAGTTATGCCGAAACCTATGTCGAGGCGATGGAGCCGCAGATCCGGCTGACCGCCGTCAACAGCGATGCGTTGCGTCAGGTACGAAACATCGAGAAATCGATCAAGAGGCGCCTGGGCTTTTGGCGTCAGGTCCGGGCCGGCTTTGCCGTCACCCTGCTCCTTCTTCTGCTTTTCGGCGCGGCTGCCATTGCCGCTGTCTTTTTCCAATCGGATATCGTAGATGCGTGGAAAGCGCTGATGGTACCGACCACTCTACGGACGTAAGACGACATGATCCTTTTTCCCGCGATCGACCTGAAAGGCGGCCAATGCGTCCGCCTGAAACTCGGCGACATGCAGCAGGCAACAGTCTACAACACCGATCCGGCCGCCCAGGCGAGATCCTTCGAAGATCAGGGTTTCGAATGGCTGCACGTGGTCGATCTCGACGGCGCCTTTGCGGGACATTCGGCAAATGGCGATGCCGTCGAAGCGATCTTGAAGGCAACGGATAATCCCGTGCAGCTCGGCGGCGGTATTCGCACCCTCGATCATATCGAGGCCTGGCTTTCGCGCGGGCTGCGGCGCGTCATTCTCGGCACCATCGCGGTCAGAAATCCGGCGCTGGTCATCGAGGCCTGCCGGAAATTTCCCGGTCATGTCGCCGTCGGCATCGATGCCAAGGGCGGCAAGGTGGCCGTCGAGGGTTGGGCGGAAGCCTCCGAACTCGGTGTCATCGAGCTCGCCAGGAAATTCGAGGGTGCCGGCGTCGCCGCGATCATCTACACCGATATCGACCGCGACGGCATTCTGGCCGGCATCAACTGGAGTTCGACGCTGGAACTTGCCGACGCCGTTTCCATTCCCGTCATCGCCTCGGGCGGCCTTGCCTCTCTCGACGATGTCAGGCGCATGCTGGAGCCCGATGCGCGGAAGCTGGAAGGGGCGATTTCAGGCCGTGCGCTTTATGACGGTCGTATCGATCCCAAGGAAGCGCTGGCGCTGATCAAGGCGGCCCGGGCCAAGGAGACCGCATAAATGACCCTCAAGGCCCGCGTCATTCCCTGCCTCGACGTCAAGGACGGCCGTGTCGTCAAGGGCGTCAACTTCCTCAATCTCGTCGATGCCGGCGATCCCGTCGAAGCTGCGAAGGCTTATGATGCGGCCGGCGCCGACGAACTCTGCTTCCTCGACATCACCGCCTCCTCGGACAATCGCGAGACGATCTTCGATGTCGTGTCGCGCACGGCCGACCAATGCTTCATGCCGCTGACGGTCGGCGGCGGGGTGCGCACCATCGCCGATATCCGCAAGCTGTTGCTGTGCGGTGCCGACAAGGTCTCGATCAATTCGGCAGCCGTCAGCAATCCCGACTTCGTCACCGAGGCAGCCGACAAGTTCGGCGACCAGTGCATCGTCGTTTCGATCGATGCCAAACTCCGGCGCACGCAGGCGGTCGGCGGCGACAATCTCAGCGCCTGGGAAATCTATACGCATGGTGGCCGCAACGCGACCGGCATCGATGCCGTCGAATTCGCGGAGAAGATGGTGGCGCGCGGCGCCGGCGAGCTCTTGGTCACCTCGATGGACCGCGACGGCACCAAGGTCGGCTACGATCTGGAGCTGACGCGGGCGATCGCCGATGCGGTGCGTGTGCCGGTCATCGCGTCCGGCGGCGTCGGCGATCTCGACGATCTCGTCGCCGGGGTGAAGGAAGGCCATGCCAATGCAGTGCTGGCCGCCTCGATCTTCCACTTCGGCACCTATTCCGTCAGCGAGGCGAAGCACTATATGTCGAAGTGCGGCATCGACATGCGTCTCGACTGAACCTTGAAGGCGGACCTATGAGCGGATTTTCCCTTTCCGATCTCGAAAGCATCGTCGAAGAGCGATCGAAAGCGTCGCCGGAGCAATCCTGGACAGCCAAACTCGTGGCCGCCGGCCAGCCGAAAGCGGCAAAGAAGCTCGGTGAAGAGGCGATCGAAGCCGTGATGGCGGCGGTAACCGGCGACCGCGACAATCTGACCTATGAGGCTGCCGATGTGCTCTATCACCTATTGGTCGTATTGAAGATTGCTGAAATACCGTTAGAGAATGTCATGGCCGAACTCGAGCGCAGAACCGCGCAGTCCGGCCTCAAGGAAAAGGCCAGCCGGCAGAGTTCATGAGTATCGCGACTGAGATTATCGGGGTGCCGGAAACGTTGGATCATTTCCAGTCGGAATCCTATTCGCCCTACCACTTCTTCTCTTCCGAGCAATGGGCGAAATTCCGCGCCGACACGCCGTTGACGCTGGCGAGCGACGAGGTCAAACGGCTTCGTTCGATGGGCGATCCGATCGATCTCGACGAGGTCCGGCGCATCTATCTGTCGCTGTCGCGGCTGCTCTCGGCACATGTCGAATCCTCGCAGATGCTGTTTGAACAGCGCAACCGCTTCCTCAGCCTGTCCGATGTGACGAAGACGCCCTTCGTCATCGGCATCGCCGGCTCGGTCGCTGTGGGAAAATCGACCACCGCCCGTATCCTCAAGGAGCTCCTGGGGCGCTGGCCTTCCAGTCCGAAGGTCGATCTCGTCACCACCGACGGCTTCCTGCATCCGAACGCCGTGCTGCAGCGGGAAAAGCTGATGCAGCGCAAGGGTTTTCCGGAAAGCTACGACACGGGTGCAATCCTGCGCTTTCTCTCGGCGATCAAGGCCGGACGGCCGGATGTGAAGGCGCCCAGCTATTCGCACCTCGTCTACGACGTGCTGCCGGACGAATACAAGATCGTCGACCGGCCCGACATCCTGATCTTCGAGGGCATCAACGTGCTGCAATCGCGCGACCTGCCGGCCGGCGGCAAGATCGTGCCGATGGTCTCCGACTTCTTCGACTTCTCGATCTATATCGATGCCGCCGAAGACGAGATCCACAACTGGTATGTCACGCGCTTCATGCGGCTGCGCGAGACCGCCTTCCGCGATCCGAATTCCTATTTCCATCGCTATGCCTCGATCAGCGACGCGGAAGCGCTCGAAATCGCCGAGGATCTTTGGGCAAACATCAACCTGAAGAACCTGCGGCAGAACATTCTGCCGACGCGTCCACGCGCCGATCTCATCCTGAAAAAGGGCAAGGATCACCTGATCGAACAGGTTGCGCTGCGAAAACTATAGCGGCGCCTATATTTTTAGGGATTGACGCGGCGAAGCGTCAGATTGATGCGGCCGCCATTCTTCAGCAGCGTCGACGTCGCCGGATGGATACGGTCGACGCCGTGGAAACACAGCCTCCCCTCGCCGCCCAGCACGACCAGATCACCGCTCGAAAGCTTGAAAGATAGCGTGCGATCATTGCGGCTGAGACCGCCGACGCGAAAGAGGCAGCTGTTGCCGAGCGAGATCGAGACGACCGGGGCTTTGAGATCCTGTTCGTCCTTGTCCTGATGCAAGCCCATGCGCGCTTCGTCGGAGTAGAAATTGACGAGGCAGGCTTCCGGCGGCTTGTCGTAACCCGAAACGTCATTCCAGATATCGAGCAATTGCTGCGGCATATCAGGCCAGGGTCTGCCGGTTGCCGGGTGCGTCGGCTGGTAGCGATAGCCGCGCTCTTTGTCCGTCACCCAGCCGAGCGGCCCGCAATTGGTCATGCGCACGGACATCGGCTTGCCGGTGCCAGGCATGGCGGGCACATAAAGCGGCGCTTCGGCGACGACGGAGCGGATTATCTCGACCAATGCCTCCTGACGCGCTCGGTCGAGGTAACCGGGGAGATGGCGGATGCCGCTGAAGAGCTCCGGCATGTCACTCACCGCCGCCGCCGCCGGGGCGGCCGCGCATTTTCTTGACTTCCGAGCGACCGGATTTTTCCTTCAGGCGGCGTTCGACCGAGCCCTTGGTCGGCCTGGTCTTCTTGCGCGGCGGCGGCGGCGGCTTGGCGGCCTCGAGGATCAGCTCCTTCAATCGGTCGCGCGCATCCTCGCGGTTTCTGTCCTGGCTGCGAAACCGGCTCGCCTCGATCATCAGCACGCCCTCCTTCGACAAACGCCGGCCGGCGAGCTTGATCGCATTGGTTTTGACACGATCATTGAGGGACGGCGAATTCGCGATGTTGAAGAACAGCTGGACAGCGGTCGAGACCTTGTTGACATTCTGCCCGCCGGGACCGCCCGCCAGAACGAACTGTTCCGTCAGCTCCCATCCCGCGATGGTGATCCTGTCATCGATATAGAGCGCGTCGCTGGCCATGCGGCGTTCTATCTCACATCGGCGGCGAATTGAAAATATCGGCTGTGACATGGAAAACCCGGCGATCTTGCGATGCCGGGTTTCACGTGAGTCAGAGGTTTGATCTGCTTATTCGGCAGCGACCTTTACGCCGGGGGCCGCATCACGGACGCCGCCGTCGACATGATTTTCGAACTTGGCGAAGTTCGCAATGAACATCGAGACCAGCTTTTCGGCCTGCGCGTCATAGGCTGCCTTGTCGGTCCAGGTCGAGCGCGGATCGAGAATGCTGCCATCGACACCGTCGACGGAGACCGGCACGGCGAAGCCGAAGTTCGTGTCAGCACGGAATTCGACCTGTCCAAGTTCGCCGCTCAGGGCGGCAGCGAGAAGCGCACGCGTCGCCTTGATCGGCATGCGCTTGCCGGTGCCGTAAGCGCCGCCGGTCCAGCCGGTATTGACAAGCCAGCATTGGACGCCATGCCGACCGATCAACTCCTTGAGCAGATTGCCATATTCGGCCGGATGCCGCGGCATGAAAGGAGCTCCGAAGCAGGTGGAGAAGGTTGCTTCCGGCTCGACGACACCCTTTTCGGTGCCGGCCACCTTGGCGGTGTAGCCGGAGAGGAAGTGATACATCGCCTGATCAGGCGTCAACCGGGCGATCGGCGGCATGACGCCGAAGGCATCGGCGGTCAGCATGATGATCGTCTTCGGATGCCCGGCACGGCCCGTTTCCGAAGCATTCGGGATGAAGTACATCGGATAGGCGCAACGGGTGTTCTCGGTCAGCGACCCATCGTCGAAATCCGGCTCGCGGCTTTCGTTCAGCACGACGTTTTCCAGCACTGTGCCGAAGCGCTGCGTCGTCGCATAGATTTCCGGCTCGGCTTCGGCCGAGAGGCGAATGGTTTTGGCGTAGCAGCCGCCTTCGAAGTTGAAAATGCCGTTTTCGCTCCAGCCGTGTTCGTCATCGCCGATCAGCGTCCGGGCCGGATCGGCCGACAGCGTCGTCTTGCCCGTGCCGGAAAGGCCGAAGAAGACCGCCGCGTCTCCATCCGGGCCGACATTGGCCGAGCAGTGCATCGGCATCACGCCCTTGACCGGCAGCAGGTAGTTGAGCACGGTGAAGACCGATTTCTTCATTTCGCCGGCATAGGAGGTGCCACCGATGAGGACGAGGCCGTTGGTGAGATCGCAGGCGATCACCGTTTCCGAACGGCAGCCGTGGCGGGCCGGATCGGCCTTGAAGCTCGGCAGATCGATGATCGTCAGCTTCGGCAGGAAGCTGGACAGCGCTGCGGTGTCAGGGCGGATCAGCAGATTGCGGATGAACAGCGAATGCCAGGCGAATTCGGTCACGACGCGGGTCGGTAGGGCATGACCTTCCTCGGCGCCGCCGACGAGATCCTGGACGAAAAGCTCCTTGCCCGCGGCATGCGCCAGCATATCGTCGCGCAGCACGGCGAAGTGCTCCGGCGAGATCGGCTTGTTGTTGTCCCACCAGATTTCGCCATCGGTATTGATATCGCGAACGACAAACTTGTCGCGCGGCGAACGGCCCGTGTGCTGGCCGGTAATAGCCCGCAATGCGCCTTGAGCGGTCAGTTCGGCTTCGCCCCGGCGGATCGCTTCTTCATAGAGCGTAGCGGCGGAAAAGTTGTAGCGAACGCTGGCTGCGCCGCCCAATCCAACCGTTGCCAGCCCTATTGCCGGGTTATGAACTCCGAACATTTCCATGGCTAGTTCCCTTCACTCAGGCTCGTTGCCGTTAAAACTAATCGCGAAAATACGGGCAGAAATTTTAAAACACAAGATGGAAAACTGGAGAAAATGCTGTGATATCAAATAATTAATCGATTTAAATTTATCGCCTCAATTTTAAATCGTTTGAATAGGTCGGGTTTAAAGATTCGAACGCGCTACTTAAGATTGCAGGCGAATTTTGCGACAATCCTCCCCTTTATCTTTGCCACAATTTGTTCCACCTTTATCCTCCATAAGCGCATCCGGTCACTGAGACCGCCTGGGGAGAGCAGATCCGGGAGATTGCGCACTGATGACGGAGACCAACACCATGCCGACAATCGCGCTCGTTGATGACGACCGCAACATCCTCACCTCGGTGTCGATCGCGCTGGAGGCCGAAGGATATAAGGTCGAGACGTATACGGACGGTGCTTCGGCGCTCGACGGCCTGCTGGCGCGACCGCCGCAGCTGGCGATCTTCGACATCAAGATGCCGCGCATGGACGGCATGGAACTGCTGCGCCGCCTGCGGCAGAAGTCGGATATTCCCGTCATCTTCCTCACCTCCAAGGATGAGGAGATCGATGAACTCTTCGGCCTGAAGATGGGCGCCGATGATTTCATCACCAAACCTTTTTCGCAGCGTCTGCTGGTGGAGCGCGTGCGCGCCGTCCTGCGCCGCGCGTCAAGCCGCGAAGCCGCCGCCGCCGGCACCGGCCCCAGCGGCGCGCCGAAGACCGGCGCGGTGCAGCAGGCCCGCTCGCTGGAGCGCGGGCAACTGGTCATGGACCAGGAACGCCATACCTGCACCTGGAAAGGCGAGGCCGTGACGCTGACGGTGACCGAATTCCTGATCCTGCATTCGCTGGCGCAGCGCCCCGGCGTCGTCAAAAGCCGCGACGCGCTGATGGACGCAGCCTATGACGAACAGGTCTATGTCGACGACCGGACCATCGACAGCCACATCAAGCGGCTGCGCAAGAAATTCAAGATGGTCGACACCGACTTTGATATGATTGAAACACTCTACGGAGTGGGATACCGCTTCCGCGAAGCAGGCTGAGCCCCGAGCGGCGCAGCGCGCTCCTGCATAATCTCCTAAGTCGGCATCGATTTAAGGATCAAATTATGCAGCAGTTCAAAATGTCACAGCGTCCTTTGCGCGTCTGAAAAGACGCGCGGCGCTGTTAGAAATGTTGAGGGCTGCGGGCCGGTCCATCCGGCCCCGCCCTTCGAAAGGGCCTGTTATTGGCACAGTTGGTGCAGGAAAGGGATCTCGACGATGCGGAGGGCGTGAGCACCCGTCGCGTCCGAGGCCGCCGTTGGTCGCATCCCTTCACGCTGATCCGCCGCATCTTCGGCAATGCCGTCTTTTCGAGCTTGACGCGGCGCATCCTGTTCTTCAATCTCGTCGCGCTGGTGGTGCTCGTCGGCGGCATCCTCTACCTTAACCAGTTCCGCGAGGGATTGATCGACGCTCGCGCCGAAAGCCTGTTGACGCAGGGCGAAATCATCGCCGGCGCCGTTTCGGCCTCCGCGTCGGTCGATACGAACTCGATTACCATCGATCCGCAGAAGCTGCTCGAGCTGCAGGCCGGCCAGAGCATCACCCCGGTGCCGAACGACGAGGACCTTGAATTCCCGATCGATCCCGAAAAGGTCGCGCCGGTCCTGCGCCGGCTGATCTCTCCGACGCGCACGCGCGCCCGCATCTTCGATGCCGATGCCAACCTGCTGCTCGATTCGCGCCATCTCTATTCGCGCGGCCAGGTGCTGCGCTTCGACCTGCCGCCGGTTGAGGAAGAGAAACAGACCTGGAGCGAATGGTTCGCCACCCTGTTCAACAAGGCGTTACAGCCCGGCAATCTGCCGCTCTATAAGGAAGCGCCGGGGGGCGACGGCTCAATCTATCCCGAAGTGATGAATGCGCTCACCGGCGTTCGCGGCGCAGTCGTGCGCACCACTGAAAAAGGGGAGCTCATCGTTTCCGTCGCCGTGCCGATCCAGCGCTTCCGCGCCGTGCTCGGCGTGCTGTTGTTGTCGACACAGGCGGGCGACATCGACAATATCGTCCATGCCGAGCGGCTTGCCATCATGCGCGTCTTCGGCGTCGCGACGCTCGTCAACGTGCTGCTTTCGCTGGTGCTGTCGTCGACCATCGCCAATCCGCTGCGCCGTCTTTCGGCAGCGGCCATCCGCGTCCGCCGCGGCGCCAAGACGCGTGAGGAAATTCCCGACTTCTCTGCCCGCCAGGATGAAATCGGCAACCTTTCCATCGCCTTGCGCGAGATGACGACGGCGCTCTACGACCGCATCGATGCGATCGAAAGTTTCGCGGCCGATGTCAGCCATGAGCTCAAGAACCCGCTGACCTCGCTGCGCAGCGCTGTCGAAACGCTTCCGCTTGCCAAATCCGACGATTCCAAGAAGCGGCTGATGGACGTCATCCAGCACGATGTCCGCCGCCTCGACCGGCTGATCAGCGATATCTCCGACGCCTCCCGTCTCGACGCCGAACTCGCACGCGTGGATGCCGGCTCCGTTGATATGGAGGTGCTGCTGCGCGACCTCATCGAGGTTTCGCGCCAGGTCAGGAGCACCAAGAAGCAGGTGGAGATCGAATATGCGATCGAACGCAAGCCGAACGTCAAGACCCGCTTCGTCATCAACGGCCACGATCTACGCATCGGCCAGATCATCGCCAACCTGATCGAGAATGCCCGCTCTTTCGTGCCGGAAAAGGGCGGCAAGATTACTGTGCGGCTGGTGCGGACACGCTCGCGCTGCGTCACCACGATCGAAGACAACGGCCCGGGCATCCAGGCGGAAAATATCGACCGTATCTTCGAGCGCTTCTATACGGACCGGCCGGAGGCGGAAGGCTTCGGCCAGAATTCGGGCCTCGGCCTTTCGATCAGCCGCCAGATCGCCGAAGCGCATGGCGGTTCGCTGAGAGCCGAAAACATCACCGATGCCGAGAGCGGGCATATACTCGGCGCCCGCTTCATCCTCTCTTTGCCAATCGGCGCCGCAGCATGACCGAGGCAGGTTTCAACGTCCATGCGACGGCGATCGTCGTCGGCAAGACCGGGCTGCTGTTCAGCGGCCCCTCCGGCTGGGGAAAATCGATGCTGGCCTTCACCTGCATGACCGAGGCGCGCCGGCTCGGGCTTTTCACGGCGCTGGTCGCGGACGACCAGGTTCTTCTCTCAAGAGAGGCCGGCGCGGTGATCGCCACGTGCCCGCCGTCGATCACCGGGCTGATCGAACTTCGCGGCACCGGCATCGTTCGTCAGGACCATATTCCCAGGGCGGCCATGCATTATGCCGTGCTTCCGGGCAGCGCGACCGGTGAAAACCGGGTGCCTCCCGAGGGCGAAATGGTGAGCCTTGCTGCCGGTTTTTCGCTTCCCGCATTGCGGTTGCTCACAGGCGTTTCCTCACCCCTTGCGATCCTGATGGCAAAAGTGCCGGATATCGGGCGCTGAGGCCTTCCGGATTGGTCAATCTGCCTTATATATTCGCATTTTTATCTTGCACTTCGGCTTTTCATAGCCAAGATGTGCCCCCACCGGTGGACGTAATTGCTGCATTGCGATATTGGGGCCACCGTTTGTATATGGGAGCAGTAATATCATGATCGGACTTGTGCTTGTCACTCATGGCAAGCTGGCTGAAGAGTTTCGTCATGCTGTCGAGCACGTCGTCGGTCCTCAGAAATTCATCGAGACGGTCTGTATTGGCCCCGAAGACGACATGGACCAGAGACGGCAGGACATTCTGGAAGCCGTTTCCGGTGCTGATGATGGCCACGGCGTCGTCATCCTGACCGACATGTTCGGCGGCACACCGTCCAATCTTGCCATATCAGTCATGAGCAGCGGCCATACCGAGGTCATTGCCGGCGTCAACCTGCCGATGTTGATCAAGCTTGCCGGGGTGCGCGGCGAGAACAACATGGAGAAGGCGCTGGTGGAGGCCTCCGAAGCCGGGCGGAAATATATCAACGTCGCCAGCCGTGTGCTCAGCGGAAAATAACGGGCATTCATGACGTCGCTCTCCCGGGAACTCCTTATCATCAACAAGCGCGGTCTTCACGCGCGCGCTTCCGCCAAATTCGTGCAGATGGTCGAGACCTTCGATGCCGCCATCACCGTTTCCAAGGACGGAATGACGGTCGGCGGTACCTCCATCATGGGCCTGATGATGCTTGCGGCAAGCCCCGGCTCGAGCGTCGTCGTCTCGGCAAGCGGCAGCCAGGCCGAGGAAGCGCTGGAGGCGCTGGACCAGCTGATCCAGAACAGGTTCGGCGAGGAGATGTGAGCTCCGATCGAGTTCATATAAACATATAAAGACTTCTTTATATCCTTATTGCCATCACCGGCGAAGCCTGCTAAACGGCGGACATGCCGTGCGCTTGCACGTGGGTCATCCTTCGCGCCTGCGCCAATTTTGAGACGTTTTTCAGCCTGGAGGCCTCTATGAGCACTGAAAAAGATTATGTCGTCGCCGATATCGGGCTTGCGGATTTCGGCCGCAAGGAAATTACGATCGCCGAAACCGAAATGCCGGGGCTGATGTCCTGCCGCACCGAATTCGGCCAGACAAAGCCGCTGAAGGGCGCGCGCATCACCGGCTCGCTGCACATGACTATTCAGACGGCCGTGCTCATCGAGACGTTGGTCGCGCTCGGCGCCGAAGTCCGCTGGGCCTCGTGCAACATCTTCTCGACGCAGGATCATGCCGCTGCCGCGATCGCCGCTTCCGGCGTACCTGTCTTCGCCATCAAGGGCGAATCGCTCGAAGATTACTGGGTCTACACCGACAAGATCTTCCAGTGGGCCGATGGCGGCCTTTCCAACATGATCCTCGATGACGGCGGCGACGCCACCATGTATATCCTGCTTGGCGCCCGCGCAGAAGCCGGCGAGGACGTGCTCACTCATCCGCATTCCGAAGAAGAGGAAATCCTCTTCGCACAGATCAAGAAGCGCCTTGCCGCTTCGCCTGGCTGGTTCACCAAGCAGCGCGACGCGATCAAGGGCGTCACCGAGGAAACGACGACCGGCGTCAACCGCCTTTACCAGCTCAGCCAGAAGGGCCTGCTGCCCTTCCCGGCAATCAACGTCAACGACTCGGTCACCAAGTCGAAATTCGACAACAAGTATGGCTGCAAGGAATCGCTGGTCGACGGCATCCGCCGCGGCACCGATGTCATGATGGCCGGCAAGGTTGCCGTCGTCTGCGGATACGGCGACGTCGGCAAGGGTTCTGCCGCTTCGCTCTCCGGCGCCGGCGCCCGCGTCAAGGTGACCGAAGCCGATCCGATCTGCGCATTGCAGGCTGCGATGGACGGTTACGAAGTCGTTCTGCTCGAGGACGTCGTTTCCTCGGCCGATATCTTCATCACCACCACCGGCAACAAGGACGTCATCCGCATCGACCATATGCGGGCGATGAAGGATATGGCGATCGTCGGCAATATCGGTCACTTCGACAACGAAATCGAAGTCGCTGCATTGCGCAATCTCAAGTGGACCAACGTCAAGCCGCAGGTCGACCTGATCGAATTCCCCAAGGGCAATCGCATCATCCTTCTTTCCGAAGGCCGTCTGCTCAACCTCGGCAACGCCACCGGCCATCCGTCCTTCGTGATGTCGGCTTCGTTCACCAACCAGACGCTGGCGCAGATCGAGCTCTTCACCAAGCCCGACCAGTATTCCAACCAGGTCTATATCCTGCCGAAGCATCTCGACGAGAAGGTCGCACGCCTGCATCTCGACAAGCTCGGCGTGAAGCTGACCGAGCTTTCTGAGGAACAGGCTGCCTATATCGGCGTCTCGCCGAAGGGCCCGTTCAAGTCCGACCACTACAGATATTGATTTGATCGTTAGTATCCACAAGATGTAGAAGCCGCGGCATTGACAAATGCCGCGGCTTATTTTTTGGACGCTCCCTTCCCGCAGATTCCCTTCCGAAGTATTGTTTTAAGACTTGATTCGTGGCGCAGGACCCTGTCCGACCGCTGCGAAAATGGGATGTCTTGTCGTAATGCGGCACATTGAAGGACGGAGACATACCGCGGATGTCGGAAATGAAAAGCAGCCTGCCCGGTCAGGCGGATGATGGCGTTCGCGCCGATCGCCGCCCGCTCATGGCAGGCCAAGGATATCAATCTGCAACGGCGCACGAGGCCGTAAAGCAAGAGCACGGACCATTGGCGCGCTTCCTGAAAAGCTGCGCGGCCGGGACGGCGCTCGCCACCCTGGCGCGGCCGGCTCTGGCACAGGCGGAGCAGCAGGCGGCGGCCTCGGCTCACCTCTTCACATCCTCGCAGGTGATCGGTGTTTCCGTCGTCATCGGCGTCATATCGGCAGCCCTGCTGTCGACGCTGTGGCTGGTGCGCCAGCGCGGCAACCTGGAAAACGAGAGCCGGGAAATCCGCTCGGCGCTCTCCGATGCCCAGCAGCGCATTTCGCAATACCAGGCTCTGATCGCCGACAAGAACCGGCGGATCGTCATCTGGGACGGCAATGCGCGGCCCGAACTGCTCGGCCAGCTTCCGCCCGAGACCGGCGCGCCGCAAGACGGCGAATTCCTGGCCTTCGGCCTGTGGCTGAAGTCACGTTCGGCTTCCGAGCTGGAAAAGGCGATCGACCGGCTGCGCGACGAGGCGCAGAGCTTCGACATGGTGGTCGAAACCATCCGCGACGAGATCCTCGAGGCGCAGGGCCGGGTTTCCGGCGGGCGTGCCTTCGTCCGTTTCGTGGCGCTCAACAATCTGCGCGCCGAGCTCGCAGAGCTCAGGATTGAGCGCGACCGGCTGATGACCTCGATCTCGGCCTTCCAGACCATGCTCGACGCGATCGACATGCCGGCCTGGCAGCGCGACCCGGTGGGCCGCCTCACCTGGGTCAACCAGGCTTATGGCGAGGCGGTCGAAGCGCGATCACCGCAGCAGGCGATCAATGAAGGCCACGAGATGCTGACGACCGTCGCGCGCGAACGCATTCGCGCCACGACGACGCCGGAATCGCCCTTCCACGACAAGATCTCGACCGTCGTTCGCGGCAATCGGACATTCTTCGACGTCGTCGACGTCAGGGTTCCCGGCGGTTCGGCCGGCATCGCGATCGATGTATCCGACATAGAGGCAGTGCGCGCCGAGCTGGAACGGACGCTGAAGAGCCATGCCGAAACGCTCGACCATCTCGCCACGCCGGTTGCCATCTTCGACGGCGAGCGCCGGCTGCAATTCTACAATCAGGCCTTCGTCGCGCTCTGGGAACTGGATATCGCCTTCCTCGAAGGCCGGCCGGACAATAGCGAGTTGCTCGAGCGGCTGCGCGCAGCCAAGAAGTTGCCGGACCAGCTCAACTGGAAAAGCTGGAAGGACGCCGCGCTTTCCGTTTATCGCGCGCTCGACACGCAAACGGATCTCTGGCACCTGCCGAACGGGCAGACGTTGCGGGTCTTTGCGACCGCCCATCCGCAGGGCGGCGCCACCTGGGTGTTCGAAAACCTGACCGAGCAGGTCGATCTCGAAACGCGCTACAACACGCTGGTCAAGGTGCAGGGCGAAACGATCGACCATCTTTCCGAAGGTGTGGCGGTGTTCGGTCCTGATGGACGCATCCGCCTTTCCAACCCGGCCTTTCGCGCGCTTTGGGGGATCACCGAAACCGAAGCCAAGCCCGGCACCCATATCCGTGCGCTGGGCGAGGCCTGCGCCCCGTCCTATGACCGGCCGGACGGCTGGAAGACCTTCGCGGAACTGATCACCAGCTTCGACGACGAACGCCGCTCGGGCCAGGGAACGCTGGAACTCTTCTCCGGCCTCGTGCTCGACTATGCCGTCATCCCGCTGCCGAACGCCCAGACCATGCTGACCTTCGTCAACATGACGGACAGCGTGCGCGCCGAGCGCGCGCTGACCGAGAAGAACGAAGCGTTGCGCAAGGCCGACGAGCTGAAGAACGACTTCGTCCAGCACGTTTCCTATGAACTACGTTCGCCACTGACCAACATTATCGGCTTCACCGATCTCCTGCGCACACCGGGCGTCGGGCCGCTTACCGAACGGCAGGCCGAATATATCGACCACATCTCGACCTCGTCCTCGGTTCTCCTGACGCTCGTCAACGATATTCTCGACCTTGCGACCGTCGATGCCGGCATCATGCGCCTCAATTATGCGGATATCGATCTCAACGGCCTGCTCGACGACGTCTCGATGCAGATCGCCGATCGGCTCCACGAAAGCGGCGTCGCACTTGAAATCACCGCTCCTGCCTATCTCGGCTCGATCGTTGCCGATCCGCAGCGGCTGAAACAGATCCTTCTGAAGCTTCTGTCCAATGCGGCGAATTTCTCGCCCGAAGGCACGTCGATCTCGCTGGAATGCCATCGCGAAGGCACGGATTTCGTCTTCGCCGTCAGTGATCGCGGCCCCGGCATCTCACCCGACATGATCGCGACCGTCTTCGATCGTTTTGCCACGGGAGCGAAAAGCGGCAAACGCGGCGGCGCCGGCCTCGGTCTCTCGATCGTCGACAGCTTCGTCAGTCTGCATCATGGCGATGTGACGATCGACAGCGAGCCGGGCAAGGGGACGACCGTCGTCTGCCGTATCCCCTCGGTCGATGTACCGCATTCAGCTGCCGCCGAATGACGACCAGCGATGCGATCTCGCTTTTCCTGAAAGACGAGGCGGCCACCATCCGCCTCGGTGAGGACCTGGCGCTGGCCCTGAAGGCCGGCGATTGCCTTGCCCTTTCCGGCGATCTCGGCGCGGGGAAATCCTCGCTCGCCCGGGCGATCCTGCGCGCCATGGCCGATGACGAGGGGCTCGAGGTTCCGAGCCCGACCTTCACGCTGGTGCAATCCTATGATCTGCGCATCGCCGTTTCGCATTTCGATCTCTACCGGCTCGGCGATCCTGCCGAACTGACGGAGCTTGGCTTCGAGGAGGCCCTGCAGAACGGCATCTGTCTCGTCGAATGGCCGGAGATGGCGAAGAGCGAACTGCCCGCGGAGCGAATCACCCTGACGCTGGCGCATGAAGGCAGCGGCCGGCGGGCGACGATCAAAGCTGCTGGCGCGCAAAATACACGCATCCACCGCGTCCTGGCGATCCGCGATTTCCTTGACGATGCAGGTTATCCCGAAGCGAGACGCCGATTCCTGACCGGTGATGCCTCGCTGCGCGCCTATGAGGCGATCTATCCGAAGGCCGGGAACCGACGCATCATCCTGATGGACTGGCCGCCGCTTGCTGAAGGCCCGCCGGTTCTCGACGGCAAACCCTATCCGAAAGTCGCGCATCTCGCCGAAAACGCTTATCCCTTCGTGGCGATCGCCGATGCGCTGCGCAAGGACGGTTTTGCGGCGCCCGAAGTCTACAAGGTGGATTATGACAAGGGTATCCTGCTGATCGAAGATCTTGGCAGCGAAGGCGTGCTGGATGCCCACGGACAGCCGGTTGTCGAACGCTATCGCGAAAGCGTTGCCTGCCTGGCCAGACTGCACGCCCTGAAATTTCCGCAGGACATCCCCGTTGGAAAGGGGCATGTCCATCATATTCCTGATTTCGACCGCACGGCGATGAAGATGGAGGTGCGGCTGGTGCTCGACTGGCACCTGCCCTGGAAGCGCCAGGGCGCACCTGCAACGGAAGCCGAACGGGCGGAATATCTGGCGATCTGGGACGCGCTCATCGACGAGCTCGCAACGGCCGAGAAGAACCTGCTGCTGCGCGACTTCCACTCGCCGAACATCATCTGGCGCGAACATGAAAGCGGTATTCGCAAGATCGGCCTCATCGATTTCCAGGACGCGATGATCGGACCAACGGCCTATGATCTTACCTCGATCGTCCAGGATGCGCGCGTAACGATCGAGCCGGACCTCTTCCGGCAGCTGATGGATGATTATCTGACGCTTCGCCGCGCAGAGCGCGGTTTCGACGAAGCCGGATTTATGAAGGCCTGGGCGATCATGTCGGCGCAGCGCAACTGCAAGCTTGCCGGCCTCTGGGTGCGACTGTTGCAGCGCGATGGCAAGCCGGGCTATCTGAAACATATGCCGCGCACGCTTTCCTATCTGCACGTCGCGCTCGAGCATGAAACGCTTGCCCCCTTGCGCGATTGGTGCGCAAGGGCTGGAATAGGCCAGAGCGAATCATAAGTTCCGGATCAGAATGACCATCAGACAAGCCATGGTACTGGCCGCGGGTCTCGGAACCCGCATGCGCCCGATCACCGATACCATCCCGAAGCCGCTGGTGAAAATCGACGGCAAGCCGATGATCGACTACGCGCTGGATTCGCTGGTCGCAGCCGGCATCGAACGCGCCGTCGTCAACGTTCACCACCACGCCGACCAGATGCTCGAACATCTCGGGAATTATCACGGCCTCGACATCGTCATATCAGACGAGCGGGACGCACTGATGAATTCCGGCGGCGGCCTGGCGAAGGGGTTGAGGCTGCTTAGCCGCGACAATATCTTCGTCATGAACGCCGATCTCTTCTGGATCGGCGAACAGCCGGGGCGGCCGACGAACCTGGAACGCTTAGCCGGATTCTTCGATGTCGAGCGCATGGACATGGCGCTGCTTTGCGTCGAGATCGAGGATACGACGGGTCACAATGGCAAGAACGACTTCAGTCTTGCGGCCGATGGCCGGCTGACGCGTTATCGCGACGATCCGTCCAATCCCGTCGTCTATGCCGGCGCGATTGCCATGAACCCGTCGCTGTTCGACGATGCGCCGAAGGATGCCTTCAACCTCAATATCTATTTCGACAAGGCGATCGCGCGTGGACGGCTTTTCGGCATGGTGCTCGAAGGCCATTGGCTGACGGTCGGCACGCCCGAGGCGATCGGCGAGGCGGAGGAAACGATCCGGCGATTGCGGACGTTTGCGTAAGCCATGGCAGAGCGGCACCAGCCACGCATCCTGACGATCCCGGCGGGCCTCTCCTTCCTGAAAACGCTGGCGACGACACTTTGCGACGGCCGATTGACGCCGATTTTCCGGCACGACACCAATGATCCGCTATCGCTTGCCAAGGTAACGATCTACCTGCCGACCCGGCGCGCCGTGCGTGTGCTGCGGTCCGAATTCGTCGACCTGCTCGGCGGCCGCTCGGCGATCCTCCCCGTCATCCGCCCGCTCGGTGAAACCGATGACGATAGCGGCTATTTCGACGAGGCGCTGCCGGCAACGATCGATCTCGCTCAGCCGCTGTCGAATACCGCCCGTCTGCTGGAGCTTGCGCGTCTGATCCTCGCCTGGCGAAACAAGCTGCCGGAGATCGTCCGCCACATTCACTCGGACTCGCCGCTGGTCGCGCCGGCAAGCCCGGCCGATGCGATCTGGCTCGCCCGCAACCTTGCGGAGCTGATCGATTCCATCGAGACCGAGGATCTCGACTGGTCGGAGCTGTCGAAACTCGATACTGGCGATTATGCCGCCTGGTGGCAGTTGACGGCGGAGTTCCTGCAGATCGCCAGCGCCTTCTGGCCCGAGCGGCTGTCCGAGCTCGGCAAATCCTCGCCGGCGCGGCACAGAAACGCCATTCTCCGGGCCGAAGCAAGCCGGCTTTCGGCAACGAAACCCGCCGGGCCGATCATCATCGCCGGTTCGACGGGTTCCGTTCCCGCCACCGCCGATCTCATTGCCGCCGTCGCCCATCTGCCGGAAGGCGTAATCGTGCTTCCGGGTCTGGATCTCTCCATGCCCGAAAGGCACTGGCAGATGGTCGCGCCGGAACCGGCGCCAGGCCAACATGCCAATCCGGCAAGCCGGAGCCATCCGCAATATGGTCTGTCGTCTCTGCTCAAGCGGCTGAAGCTGACGCGGGCCGACGTCACGCTGCTCGACAGACCGGAGGCCGATCTTGAGCGACGTGCCGAAATCCTGTCGCGGGCACTTGCTCCAGCGGAGGCGACCAGCGACTGGGGAGCGTGGAAAAACGACCTGCCGGCAGGCGCGCTGTCTTCGGCCTTCTCTGACATTTCGCTGATTGAAGCCGCCAATGAGCGTGAGGAAGCAACCGCAATTGCCATCGCGCTCCGGCTTGCGTTGGAGAGGCCGGGACAGGACAGCGAGAGCCGGGCAGCACTCATCACTCCGGACCGCAATCTCGCGCGGCGGGTGATGGCCGAGCTTTCCCGCTTCGGCATCCTCGCAGACGATTCGGCGGGCACACCGCTTTTGGCCATGCCGCAGGGTACCTTGCTGCAATTGCTGCTGGAGGCAGCGCTGCGGCCGGGCGATCCGGTGGCCATCGTCTCGCTGCTCAAACATCCGCTTGCCCGCTTCGGCCTGGAGCGCGGCGCCTTGATTTCCGCTACCGAGGCGCTCGAGCTGCTGGCACTGCGCGGCGGCGTGGCAGAGGTGGATATCAGTACGCTGGAACCGCTGCTCACGCACCAACTTGCCGAACAGGCCCTGGACAGGCACGCGCCGCAATGGCGAAAAGCGCTTTCGCCTGAGGCCGCCGACGCCGCATACGACCTTGCCCGGCGGGTCACACGGGCGACCGAGCCTCTGGCTTCGGCGTTGATGCGGGACCGGCCGGAAGATCGCGGAAGAACAGCGCGCTTCACATTGTCCGAATGGGCGGAACGCACCGGCCGTTCGCTTGAAGCGGTCGCGGTCGATCCGCAAGGCAATCTCGCCGATCTCTGGTCGAACGAAGCGGGAGATGCCCTCGCCGCCCTGCTCGGTGAAGTGATCGACACGGACGGCCAGATGGAGGCCGACGGACCGCAATGGATCGACATCATGGCAGCACTCGCCGCCGGTCATGCGGTGAAGCCACGGGCGCTCAGCCATCCGAGGCTTTTCATCTTCGGCACGCTGGAAGCCCGCCTGCAGAGCGTCGATACGTTGATCCTCGGCGGCCTGAACGAAGGCACCTGGCCGGGACAGACCGCCAACAATCCCTTCATTCCGCGCATGATGAAGACGGAAATCGGCCTCGAGCCGCCGGAGCGGCGCATCGGCCAGCTGGCACATGACTTCGAGATGGCAAACGGCACACGTCATCTGATCTATTCGCGCGCGCTGCGCCAGGGCTCGACGCCGACCGTTGCCTCACGTTGGCTGCAGCGGCTGCTGGCGCTCGGCGGAGAGGCGTTCGAAGCAGAATTGAAGGGACGCGGCAATCGTTTCCTGCAGTGGACCGCTCTCATCGATCGGGGCGACAGTCAGGCGCCGGCGCAACGACCCTCGCCGAAACCGCCGCTGGCGCTGCAGCCGAAATCCTATTCCTTCAGCGAAGTCGGCCGGCTGCGCCGAGATCCCTATGCCATCTATGCCCGTCGCATCCTGCGGCTCGACCCCGTCGACCCGTTCAATCGCGACCCGGGTGCGGCCGAACGCGGGACGCTCTACCACAAGATCATCGACCGTTTCATCCGCGAAGCCCATATCGCCGGCACGCCGGATGCGGCAGCGGCGATGGAGCACGTCCTTTCCGAGCTTTTCGACATGGAAAAGTTGCCGCCGCATATCGATGCCGTGTGGCGGCCGCGTTTTCGCGCAGTCGCCCGCGTCTTCCTCGAATGGGAGGCCGGACGGCGACATGGCATCCTGAAAACGTTGACGGAAGTGCGAGGCGGCATGGAACTGGAGCCGATCAATATCCGGCTCACCGGCGTCGCAGACCGGATCGACGTCACCGGACCACACTCGGCCGATATCATCGACTACAAGACCGGCTACAATCCCTCGCCGGCGCAGGCACGCGTGCTTCTCGATCCGCAGCTGGCACTTGAAGCAGCGGCCTTGAGCGCTGGCGCTTTTCGCGATGCCGGCAGCCTCGTGCCGCAGGACCTTCTCTATGTGCGTCTGCGACCGGGAAGCCGCTTTCAAGTCGATACCGTCAACAACGAGAGCTCTGCACGCAGCGACAAGGCCAAATCGGCGATGGATCTCGCCGCTGAATCGATCGACCAGCTGGTCAAATTCGTGGGGTTGCTGCAATCCAGCGAAAGAGGCTTTACCTCGCGGCTGATCCCGGCCCAGCAGTTCGATTTCGGCGGCGATTATGATCATCTCGCCCGCGTCTCCGAATGGTCGACGGCCGAAACCGAAGAGGGCGGCGATGAGTGATGTGACCGCCCTTCCCAACGATGACGATCCGGGCGCCTGGATCGGCTGGACGACAATCCAGCAGGCGATAGCCTCCGATCCGTTGCGGTCGGCATGGGTCTCGGCCAATGCCGGTTCCGGCAAGACGCATGTGCTGACGCAGCGCGTCATCCGGCTGCTGCTATCAGGCGCGCGGCCCTCCGCCATTTTATGCCTCACCTACACCAAGGCTGCGGCGTCGGAAATGTCGAACCGCGTTTTCGAACGGCTGGCGGAATGGGTGGTGCTTGACGATGAAGACCTCGGCCGCCGCATCACGCAGATCGAAGGCGTGGCTCCCGACGGACTGAAGCTTGCCGAGGCTCGTCGGCTGTTTGCCAAGGCGCTGGAGACGCCCGGCGGACTGAAGATCCAGACGATCCATGCCTTTTGCGAGGCACTGCTGCATCAGTTCCCGCTGGAGGCCAACGTTGCCGGCCATTTCTCAGTTCTCGACGATCGCGCGGCGGTGGCGCTGCTTTCCGATGCGCGCCGGGCGCTGCTGACGGCAACGGCGCCTGACGAAGACAGCGCCCTTGCCGAGGCATTCGCCTACGTGCTCAATCTCGGCGACGAATCCGGGCTGGAGAACCTGCTCGGCGACATCGTCGCCAACCGCAATGCCATTCGTCGTTTCACCGCGACGGCCGAACAGCAGGGCGGTGTGGAAATGGTTCTGCGCAAAAGGCTCGGCCTTGCCGTCGGCGACACGGAAGACAGGATCGCGGCGCAATATTGGCCTTTGCCGGAGCTTTCGGGCAGCACGCTGGAGCTCTATCTCTCGCTTGCCGACCAGAAGGGCGGCGCGAAGGCGCAGGAAGTTGCTTACGGCCTCAGGCTCGCCGGGCGGGAGCGCGATGACGCAAGGCGTGCGCAATTTCTCGAGAAGATCTTTCTGACCGTGAAGGGCGAGCCCAAGGCCGACTCGCAATTTTTCGTCAAGGCCATGCTTGCCGAGGCACCGCGTCTGGCGGAGGCCATCGCCATTGCCCGCGCGCATGTCGCAGCAAGCCGCGACCGGCTGAAGCTGATGCGGATGTACGGCGCCACGCATGCAGCGCTGGTGCTCGCCGATCGGCTGAATCACGACTATGAGGAGTTGAAGAAGCAGCGCAGCCAGCTCGATTTCGAGGACCTGATCACCCGCACCGCCGACCTCCTGACAAAAAGTGGCGTCGGCCCCTGGATCCACTACAAGCTCGACCGCGGCATCGATCATATCCTCGTCGACGAGGCGCAGGATACCAGCCCGATCCAGTGGAGTGTCATCCAGTCGCTCGCCGAAGATTTCTTCTCCGGCGAAAGCGCCCGGCCGATCGTGCGCACGCTGTTTGCCGTCGGCGACGAAAAGCAGTCGATCTATTCCTTCCAGGGGGCGCGGCCCGAGCGTTTTTCCGAAGAGAGCGACCGGACGCGGCGGCGCGTTTCCGATAGCGGGCAGAGTTTTTCCTCCGTGCGGCTGCCACTGTCGTTCCGCTCGACCTCAGACGTACTCGAGGCGGTTGACCACATTTTCAAGACAGCCGAGAATGCGCGCGGCCTCAGCGCGCTCGGCGAACCGGTCGTGCATCGTTCAAGCCGCATCGGACATCCCGGCGCCGTCGATCTCTGGGAAATGGTTGCGCCGGAAGCGGTGGTGAAGGAGGAGGACTGGACGGCGCCCTTCGATGCGACGCCGGAAAGCGCGCCGGCCGCGATCCTCGCGCGGCGGATCGCCCATTCGATCGGCACGCTCGTTGGCCGGGAAACGATCGTCGACAAAGGCAAGGAGCGCCTGATCGAGGCGGGCGACATCCTGGTGCTGGTGCGCAAGCGCGACGCCTTCGTCAATGCGTTGACACGCGCGTTGAAGCGCCGCGGCGATATTCCCGTCGCCGGTGCGGACAGGCTGGTGCTGACCAGCCATATCGCCGTGCAGGATCTGCTGGCGCTCGGCCGTTTCCTGCTTCTGCCGGAAGACGATCTTTCGCTCGCCGCCGTGCTGAAGAGCCCGCTTTTCGATCTCTCGGAGGACGACATCTTTGCGATCGCCGCGTTGCGCGGCGACAATCAAAGCGTCTGGAGCCATCTCAAAAGCTTCGCCGCCGACGGCACCGAACGTTTCCGCGCTGCCGTCGAGAGGCTGGAGCTGTTTCTCCGGCAGTCCAGGAGCCTGTCGGTCCATGATTTCTATGCGCGCGTGCTGGGCAACTATGGCGGGCGGCGGCAATTCCTTGCCCGTCTCGGCACCGAAGTCAGCGATATTCTCGACGAATTCCTGACCTTCACGCTCGACCATGAGAGCTCCGGCCTTCCCGGGCTGCAATCCTTCATCTCGACGCTGGAGCTCGAAGCCCCGGTAATGAAGCGCGAGCAGGACAAGGGGCGCAACGAGGTGCGGATCATGACGGTGCATGCCTCCAAGGGTCTTGAAGCACCGATCGTTTTTCTTGTCGACGGCGGTTCGAAGGCCTTCACCCATACCCATCTGCCGAAGCTTCGCCTGATCGAGACCAGCCCCGACGCACCACCGATGCCCGTCTGGGTTCCTGTCTCCGATCTGGCCAATTCGCTGACCCAGGACGATGCCGCACGTATCCAGATGCTGGCGGAAGAGGAATACCGCCGGTTGCTCTATGTCGCTATGACGCGCGCCGCCGACCGGCTGGTCGTCTGCGGCTATCGTGGCGTGCGTGTGAATAACGACACCTGGCATATGATGATCTCGACGGCCCTGCGCGACGACCATCCGCATGTGGAGGCGACCACATTCTCCGGTCCCGATGGGGAATGGCCGGGCGTCAAATGGCGCGTGCCGCGGGTGGAACGACGCTTCGAGCGCACCGATAGCACTGAAGAGCGCGGCAGCGAGGAGACCTTGCCCGACGGTCTGTTGCGGCCATTGCCGCCGCAGGCTGAGCTGCCCCGGCCACTCAGTCCTTCCGGCGCCGGGACGATCATCGATGAAGATGAGGGCGGTCTGCTGGTTGTCTCGCCGCTGTTCGGCGAAAAGGAGCGCAGCGATCGTTCGCTGCAAAAGGGCAGGCTGATCCATCGCATGCTGCAGGCGCTTCCCGAAATTCCACTTGGCGAACGGCCTGACGCGGCGAGCCGTTATGCCGACAGGGCGGCCCGATTCTGGCCGGAAGCCGAACGGCGCAAGCTTGTCGATTCGGTTCTGAAACTATTGGACGAGGAAGGCCTGCAGGCTGTTCTCGGTGCGCAGGCCCAGCCCGAAGTCTCGATCATGGGAACATTGACGCTCGAAGACCGGCGCTATGCCGTCTCCGGCCGCATCGACCGGCTTGCCGTTCTTGCCGATCGCGTCGTCATTCTCGACTACAAGACCAATCGGGTACCGCCGGCAACAGAAGAAGCTATCCCCTTCGCGCACCGGGCACAGCTGGCGATCTATCGCGAGATCCTGGCGCCGCTCTATCCTGATAAGCGTATCGATTGCATGCTTGTCTATACCGAGAACGCTTCGCTCTACACGCTGAGCGAAAAGGCGCTCGGTTTGGCGCTTGCAGCGGTCAAGACAAAGTGAAATACCGGACATTGAAAGTTCGGCACCGCACCATCACATGTGGTTCAACACCCAATTCCGTTAAAGGAGCAGCCCATGGCTACCGTGAAAGTCGATATCAATAACTTCCAGTCGGAAGTTCTGGAATCCGCAGAACCCGTCGTCGTCGATTTCTGGGCCGAATGGTGCGGCCCGTGCAAGATGATTGCTCCGAGCCTCGAAGAAATCGCCGTCGAGATGGAAGGCAAGGTCAAGGTCGCCAAGCTGAATATCGATGAGAACCCGGAACTCGCTGCACAGTTCGGTGTGCGCTCCATTCCGACCCTTGCAATCTTCAAGGGCGGCGAAGTTGCCGATATCTCGGTCGGCGCAAAGCCGAAGACGGCTCTTTCGAACTGGATTTCGAGCGCTGCCTGATTAATATCGACGAATTTATATCACATTGACGAAAAAGCCCGGCTCGACCGGGCTTTTTTCATTTCGCAGCCTTCATTTTGGCGGCGTGCCGTTGTCGGCAAGCACGTCGCCGACAAGATAGAGAGAGCCGCCGACCAGGATGCGCGGCGGCAATGCCTCCGGGTCGGCGACGGCTTTTATCGCTTCCAGCGCATCGCCGACCGTCGACATCGGTTCGGCAACCAAGCCGGCATCATAAGCGGCATTCGACAATATCACCGGGTCGACCATCGCTTCGCTGCCGCGGATCGGCACGCAGAAAACCTTCTCGACCAAGCCGGCAAAGGCCTTGAAATAACCGACCGGATCCTTGGTGTTGATCATGCCGATAATCAGAAAAAGCGGCCGAGACTGGCGCTCCTCGAAAGTGGCCATGGCTTCGGCGATCACTTCGCCGGCACCGGGATTATGCCCGCCATCGATCCAGATCTCGGCGCCGGCGGGTGCATGCGGCAGCAGCCGGCCCTCGCTCAGGCGCTGTAGCCGGCCCGGCCATTCGACCGAACTCATCGCCTTTTCCATCATCGTCTCGGTGACGGTGAAACCCGCCGCCTTGACGGCACGAATGGCAGCGGCAGCATTGGCATATTGATGGCGGCCGGGAAGGCGCGGTAGCGGCAGGTCGGCAAGCCCGAACTCGTCCTGGTATACGAGCCGGCCATATTCCTCATGCGCCATGAAATCCTGCCCGAAGACGGCGCTCGGGCAATGCAGCCGTTCGGCCGTCGACATCAGCACGTCGAGCGCTGCGTCATATTCCTGATGGCCGATGACGACGGGAAATCCCGGCTTCATGATGCCGGCCTTTTCGGCCGCGATCAGCTCGACCCTGTCGCCGAGATAGGGTTGGTGATCCAGCGAGATCGGCATGATCACCGAGACGGCCGGATTGGAAATGACATTGGTGGCGTCGAACCGGCCGCCGAGACCGACTTCGATGATCGCGGCATCGGCCGGATGTTCGGAAAACAGGATGAAGGTGACCGCCGTCAGAATTTCGAAGACGGTGATGTGCTGTCCTGCATTGGCATCGGCCACGCGACGCACGGCCCCGGCAAAGACGGCGTCGTCGACAAGCTGTCCGCGTCCGCCCTTGACGCCGATGCGATAACGCTCGTGCCAATTGACGAGATGCGGCGAGGTGTGGACATGGGCGCTGTAGCCGCCGGCTTCGAGCAAAGCGCGGCAGAAGGCGGTGACCGACCCTTTGCCGTTGGTGCCGGCGACATGGATCACCGGCGGCAATTTCCTATGCGGATTGCCGAGCACATCAAGAAGACGGGTGATGCGATCGAGAGACAGATCAAAACCCTTGGGATGCAATCCCATGAGCTTGTCGATCTCCTGTGCTGCCTCACTCACTGCGGTTTGGCCTCTGGGTATCAATTCGGCACCCCGCCTGTTTGTCGGTTATCAGGCGCTCGCCGCCAGAGCAATGGCGCCGCCATTCATGTCGTTCGCCGCAGAAACCGGCTTCTTCGTCAGGATCTTCAAGAGGCGCGCCAGCGTTTCCGGAATATCGTGACGCTTGACGACCATATCGACCATACCATGCTCCAGCAGGTATTCGGCGGTCTGGAAGCCTTCGGGCAGTTTTTCACGCAGGGTCTGCTCGATCACGCGCTTGCCGGCAAAGCCGATTTCGGCGCCGGGTTCAGCCAGATGAATATCGCCAAGCATGGCATAGGAGGCCGTGACGCCACCCGTCGTCGGGTTGGTCAGCACGACGATATAGGGCTGGCCGGATTCCTTCAGCATGTCGACGGCAACCGTCGTGCGCGGCAACTGCATCAGCGACAGGATGCCTTCCTGCATGCGCGCACCGCCGGAAGCGGGGAACATCACCAGCGGGCACTTTTCAGACGTCGCACGCTCGAAAGCCTTGACGATTGCCTCGCCGGCGGCCATGCCGAGCGAACCGCCGATAAAGTTGAATTCGTGCACAACGGCCACGAGTTTCAGTCCCTGCACCTTTCCGACACCGGCGAGGATCGTATCCTCTTGTTCGGTTTTCAGGCGGCTGTCGCGCAGGCGATCGCTATATTTCTTCGAATCGCGGAACTTCAGCGGGTCCTGCGCGACCTTCGGCTGCGGCAGCGATTCGAACTCGCCATTGTCGAAAAGATCGGTCAGGCGCGCCTTGGCCGGCATCTTCATGTGATAACCAGACGCCGGAATGACCCATTTGTTGCCTTCCAGGTCCTTGTGGAAGACCATCTCGCCCGTTTCCGGGCACTTGATCCAGAGATTCTCCGGCACTTCGCGACGGCCCAGCATGGAATTGATCCGCGGGCGAACGTAGTTGGTGATCCAGTTCAACTCGAATACTCCTGATAGACTTTTTTCAATGTGCGCAAACTATTCGGCAGCAACAAGGCGCGCCGAACGTGTTCCCGTGGAAAGGCCGCGCACCAGCGTGGCAACCGCCTGAACGGTGTCTGCCGTTGCCTTTCCGTCATGCGTCAAGCTGGTCGCGACCTGATTGACGATCGCGGTGCCGACGACGACGCCGTCGGCCGAACCGCCGATGACCTTTGCATGCTCCGCCGTCTTGACGCCGAAGCCGACGCAGACGGGCAGCTTGGTGTGCTGCTTGATGCGCTCGACCGCGCCCGAAACCAGCGACGGATCAGGCAGCGCCGAACCGGTGATGCCGTTCATCGAGACGTAGTAGACGAAGCCTGAAGTGTTCTTCAGGACCTTCGGCAGGCGCTTCTCATCGGTCGTCGGCGTCGCCAGGCGGATGAAATTGATGCCTTTGCGGATCGCCGGAATGCAGAGCTCGTCATCCATCTCAGGCGGCAGGTCGACAACGATCAGGCCGTCGATGCCGGCGGCGAGCGCGTCGTCGAGGAATTTCTCGACGCCGTAAATATAGATCGGGTTGTAGTAACCCATCATCACGATCGGCGTCGCATCATTGGTCTTGCGGAAATCGGCCGCCAGCTGCAGCGTCTTCTTCAGCGTCTGGCCGCCTTTCAGCGCCCGCTGACCGGCCAGCTGGATCGCCGGGCCGTCGGCCATCGGGTCGGAAAAGGGCATGCCAAGCTCGATGATGTCGGAGCCTGCCTCCGGCAGCGCCTTCATGATGCCGAGCGAGGTGTCGTAATCGGGATCGCCGCCCATGAAATAGGTCACAAGCGCCGGACGGCCCTCGGCCTTCAGCTCGGCAAAGCGTTTGTCCATGCGTGCGGTCATGTCTTACAGTCCCATTCCCAGAATCTTGCCGACGGTGAAGATATCCTTGTCGCCGCGGCCGGAGAGGTTCATCAGGATGATCTCGTCCTTGCCCATCGTCGGTGCGCGTTTGATCACCTCGGCAATCGCGTGCGAGGGCTCGAGCGCAGGGATGATGCCTTCGAGGCGGGTCAAGGTCTGGAAAGCCTCGAGCGCTTCGTGATCCATGATCGGCACATAGTCGACGCGGCCGGTATCGTTCAGCCAGGAATGTTCGGGGCCGATGCCAGGATAATCGAGACCGGCCGAAATCGAATGGCCTTCCTTGATCTGACCGTCGCCATCCTGCAGCAGATAGGTGCGGTTGCCGTGCAGCACGCCCGGCGAACCGGCAGTGATCGAGGCGCAATGTTCGTCGCCCTGCAGACCCTTGCCGCCGGCTTCGACGCCGACCATCTTGACAGTGGGATCATCCAGGAAAGGATGGAAAATGCCGATGGCGTTCGAGCCGCCGCCGACGGCAGCGATGACCAGATCCGGAAGACGGCCTTCGGCTACCAGCATCTGCTCTTTCGCTTCGATGCCGATCACCGACTGGAAATCACGGACCATCTCCGGATAGGGATGCGGACCGGCTGCCGTTCCGATCAGGTAATAGGTATCCTCGACATTGGTGACCCAGTCGCGAAGTGCCTCGTTCATGGCGTCCTTCAGCGTGCCGCTGCCCGCCGTGACCGGCTTGACTTCCGCGCCGAGCAGCTTCATGCGGAAAACATTCGGCGCCTGACGCTCGACGTCGGTGGCGCCCATATAGACGACGCAGGGAAGGCCAAAGCGGGCGGCAACGGTTGCGGAGGCGACGCCGTGCTGTCCGGCACCGGTTTCGGCGATGATGCGGGTCTTGCCCATGCGCTTGGCGAGCAGGATCTGGCCGATGCAGTTGTTGATCTTGTGCGAGCCGGTGTGGTTCAGCTCTTCGCGCTTGAAATAGATCTTGGCGCCGCCGAGTTCGGCCGTCAGCCGCTCGGCGAAATAGAGCGGGCTCGGGCGGCCGATATAATGCGCGCCGAGATGCTTCAATTCGGCCTGGAACGCCGGATCGTTCTTTGCCCTGTTCCACTCGTCCTGCAGATCAAGGATCAACGGCATCAATGTTTCGGCCACGAAACGACCGCCATAGATGCCGAAACGGCCATCTTCATCGGGGCCGGAACGGAAGGAATTCGGTTTAGGCGTCTCGTTCACTCTCAACTCCCTGAGGCCATCATCGGCGCATTCGCCTTTTCGACCGCGTCAAAAAATTCATCGATCTTCGCGACGCTCTTCACGCCAGGCGCAGTTTCGACTCCCGAGGAGACGTCGATACCCGGTGCCTTGGTGATGAAAAGCGCCTCGGCGACATTGTCCTTGTTCAGCCCGCCGGAAAGCATGTAATCGACGCTGCCGTCAAGCCAGCTGAGAAGGCTCCAATCGAAGGAAATACCGTTGCCGCCAGGCAGTTCCGAACCCTTCGGCGCTTTGGCGTCGAAGAGGAAATGGTCGGCGATGCCGATATAGGCCTCGACGCGCTTCAGGTCGTCTGCCGTGCGGACCGAAAAGACCTTCATCACAGGCAGACCATAGAGCGCCTTTATGGTCAGCACATGTTCAGGGCTCTCGTTACCATGAAGCTGGAGCATATCCGGCTTCAACAACGATACGATCTCGTCGAGTTCGTCATTGGTCGGATCGACGACGACGGCGACGATCTTCGCCTTGCCGCGCGCAGGTTCGGCCAGTTTTGCCGCCAGGTCCGGCTCGATATAGCGCGGGCTCTTTTCGAAGAAGATAAAACCGATATGGGTCGCGCCGCGTTTCAGCGCACGATCGACAGCCTCAGGCGTCTTCAAACCACAGATCTTGATATCCGGTCTCATGGCAGCGAAGTGACACGAAATGCGGAAAGAGTCGAGCCAATTTGCGACGAACACTGAATTTAGCGCGGCTCTCGGCTAGAGCGCCGCGCATCCAAAGGACGCGCTAAGGACGCTCTATCACTTTAAATCTGCGCATAATGCTTTCCGAAAAATCGATTCCGATTTTCGGGGTTACGCGCTAGTCGAAATCGATGGCATGCAACTGGCTGCCATGCCGCTTGAGCCAGGATTTCGCCTCGTCCATACCGGGGCAAAGTTTGCCACAGAGGGCCCAGAAGTGCGGGCCGTGATTCATTTCCTTGAGGTGGGCGACCTCATGGGCGGCGAGATAATCGATCACCGACGGCGGCGCCATGACGATACGCCAGGAAAAGCTCAGATTTCCCTCCGACGAACAGGAGCCCCAGCGGCTACGGGTATCCTTCATCGAGATCGAACGGATCGGCGCCCGGATCGTTACGGCATGCATCGTCGCCAGTCTTGCGAGATCGGCGCGCGCCTCCTTCTTGAGAAAAGCCGCAATGCGCCGTCCGACATGTTCCGGCATGCCGCTGACGCGCAGCACCGGGATGCCGCCTGTGGAAACCACCTCCGTCAGCCCGCGCAAGCTGCCGCTATGCTGGATGCGGTGAGAAACGCCGCGAAGGAGGATCTCGCCGCCATCACGCAGGCCGGTATCGGTCGAAAACTTAGCAAGCTTGGTGAGCAGCCAGCCCTGGTGACGATCGAGGAAGGCATTGACCTCACGCGCCGCAAGGCCTTTCGGCACCGTCATCTTCAAGGCGCGACCGCCCGGTTCGATGCGCAGCGTGATGCGTGTCGCCCGGTCATGCTGCTTGATCGTCAGCGGCATGAGCCGGCCGGCGACATCGAGCGTCCGCATTTCGGGCGGAGCCGGCTTTCGCGCCTTCGACCTTGTTTTCAGAAGCGAGAACATGCGTGTTTTCTATACGATTCGCCGGCAAATCTAAATGATCGCCGGAAGGGCAGACATGGAAAAACCGGCATCGGGAGATGCCGGTCATCAATTCATTGTTCAGGCGTTTACGGCGTCTGATATTCAGCGACCGGGCCGTTGTCATCGCGCTTGGCGTTCCTGCGGTCGCGCATGAAGCGGTCGAACTCTTCCTGATCCTTGGCGCGGCGGAGCTCGCGAAGATAGGAGTCGAATTCCTCGCGCATTTCGTCAAGCTTGCGGCGCTCTTCCTCGATGCGGTCGAGTTCGGCCTTGCGCCAGTCGTCAAAGGCGACGTTGCCGGTCGAAAAATGCGGGCGGTGACGGCCATGCGGGCGGCGGCAGGAGGCAAAGAAGCCATCGGTCGCCTGGTTGACGTCACGCTTGAAGCCGCGCAGACGGTCGCCGAAGATGATGTAGGCAAGCATGGCAAGACCCAGGGGCCAGAAAACCATGAAGCCGAGAATCATCAGGGCAATGGTAGCCGGAGTCCAATCCGGTCGAAGCAATGCTGACTGGTTCATCGTGCGGGTATCCCTCGCTTTCCGCGCCCGGCAGAATACCGAACGCTGAAATCGATGTGGTTACCACAATAACCGCCTTCAAGACGATTGCCCGCGAAATCGGACAACACCTTGAATCCGTTTTGCTAATTCAGCTATTCCTGATTCAGCCCGTTCGGCCGCCCTTGATGACACGCGGGATGGGAGGCTTGACGGCGGAACGGGAATGCTGGCGGACGAAATCGATGATGCGCGGCGCGATCTCGCGGCGGAAACGCGAGCCGTTGAAAACACCATAATGGCCGACATCCGGCTGAAGATAATGCATGCGCATATCTTCGGGAATGTTCACGCAGATGGTCTGCGCCGCCATTGTCTGGCCGACCCCTGAGATATCGTCATTCTCGCCTTCGACGGTCAGCAGCGCCACATTGCGAATTGCCGCCGGATCGACGCGTTTGCCGCGATGCATCAGTTCGCCCTTCGGCAGCGAATGCTTGATAAAGACCTCCTCCACCGTCTGCAGATAGAATTCGGCGGTCAGATCCATGACGGCGAGATATTCGTCGTAGAAATCGCGATGCCTTTCCGGCTCGCCGTCGTTCTTCACGAGATGCATGAAGAATTCCTTGTGCGCGACGAGGTGGCGATCAAGATTCATCGACATGAAGCCCGAAAGCTGCAGAAACCCTGGGTAGACCGGGCGCATGAAGCCCGGCTGCGGCCAGGGCACGTTCATGATGACATTGTCGGAGAACCACTGCAGCGACCGCTCCTGGGCGAGCTTGTTGACCGCCGTCGGGTTGATGCGCGTGTCGATCGGGCCGCCCATCAGCGTCATCGACGCCGGCGAAAGCGGATCCTTGGCTTCTTCCATCACGGCAGCGGCTGCCAGCACCGGAACGGAAGGCTGACAGACGGCGATGACATGCGTGTCGTGACCGAGGAAATGCAGCATCTCGATGACGTAGTCGACGTAATCGTCGAAATCGAACGTGCCTTCCGTCATCGGCACCATGCGGGCGTCGATCCAGTCGGTGATGTAGATATCGGCACTCGGCAGCAGCGCCTCGACCGTGCCGCGCAGCAGCGTGGCATAGTGGCCGGACATCGGCGCGACGATCAGAATGCGCGGATCATTGCCGCGGGCGGCGGGAACACTGCGGGCGAAATGCAGAAGATTGCAGAAGGGTCGCAACCAGACGACCTCTTCGCGGACGGACACCGTCTTGTCACCGATCGTCGTCTGCTTCAGTCCGAATTCCGGTTTCCCGTAGCGGCGCGTCGTGCGTTCGAACATTTCGAGACTTGCCGCGATCGTGCGGCCGAATGGCGTATTGGAGAACGGGTTCATCGGATTGGCATAGGCAAATCGCATGATATCGGCCGCGGCGCGAAACGGCGCCATGGCAGCATGGTTCAATTCATAAAGCTGATAAAACATTGGAAGGCGCCACCTTTCTCTATCGAAAAGATGACACCGATTGAGAGGCATCGACTCTTTTCGTAACGCGGGCACGTAACGCAGACTAACAGGTTTTTGTTGCACAGCAACATTGACGCACCAGACCCACACAAGAAATGCCGGAGAATTGATCCCCGGCATCACAATCGACCTGAAAACTTAAGTTTCTCAACAGGAAGCGTCGTTAACGATCCGCTACGAAGGTCTGTTTCTGCGTGCCGAGACCTTCGATGCCGAGTTCGACCACGTCGCCGGCCTTGAGATAACGCGGCGGCTTGAGGCCCATGCCGACGCCCGGAGGCGTGCCGGTCGAGATCACGTCACCGGGATGCAGCGACATGAACTGGCTGAGATAGGAGACAAGGAACGCAACCCCGTAAACCATCGTTTTCGATGAACCGTTCTGCATCTTCTGGCCGTTGACCGTCAGCCACATGCCGAGGTTCTGCGGTTCGGCAATTTCATCCTTGGTCACGAGCCAGGGGCCGATCGGACCAAAGGTATCGCAGGACTTGCCCTTGGTCCACTGACCGGACCGCTCGGTCTGGAAGGCGCGCTCGGAAACGTCGTTGGAGACGCAATAACCGGCGACATAATCCAGCGCTTCGGCTTCCGTCACATATTTGGCGGTTTTGCCGATGACGACGCCGAGCTCGACTTCCCAATCGGTCTTTTCCGAACCGCGCGGGATGATGACATCGTCGTTCGGTCCGACGATTGCGGATGTTGCCTTCATGAAGATGATCGGCTCGGGGGGCACGGTCGCACCGGTTTCGGCAGCATGGTCCGAATAGTTCAAGCCGATGCAGATGAATTTGCCAGTGCCCGCGACGCAGGCGCCGATGCGGCCGGGTGCGATTTCCGGAAGGCTCTTCGGATCGATCGCCGCTATCTTTGCAAGGCCTGTCGGTCCGATCGCTTCACCGCCGATATCGGCGACATGACCGGAGAGATCGCGGATCTTGCCATCGGCATCGAGAAGTGCTGGTTTTTCACTGCCTGCTTCGCCAACACGCATCAGCTTCATGGAATTCCTCCTCATCGAAAACGGATTTGCAGCCACCTATGAACGAATTATTCATCGGTGTCATTACGGCTTTGCCGGGAAGCGGTACGGCTTCGCCGCGATTCGGATGATTTTCTGCCGAAAGCCGCCCGTATCCGCCGGCATCATGCTCTAAAAATTTCCGCCAGATCCGGGCCGGAGGGAATGATCCTCGTCGGATTGAGGCTTTCGATCGAATAGTATCCGCGCTTGATATGATCGAGGTTCACCGTTTCACCGATGCCCGGCCAATCCAGCATTCGGCGGCAGAAGGCGCGCAGATTGGCATAGTCGGAAAGCCGGCGCAGATTGCATTTGAAGATGCCGTGATAGGCGACGTCGAAGCGCACCAGCGTTACAAAAAGCCGGATATCGCTCTCGGTGGGATGATCGGCGAAGAGAAAAGACCGGCCCTCGAACTGCTGCTCGGCCCAGTCGAGGCAGGCAAAGACATCGGCAAAGGCTTCCTCGTAGGCGATCTGCGTGGTGGCGAAACCGGCGCGGTAGACACCGTTGTTGAGGGTAGGATAGATGCGATCGTTGAAAGCATCGATCTCGGTGCGCCTCTCCGCCGGGTAAAGATCGATCGGATTTTTTGCCAGACCGCCGAAGCCGCTGTTCAGCATACGCAGAATATCGGCGGATTCATTGTTGACGATGGTCTTTTTCTGTTTGTCCCAGAGAACCGGCACGGTGGCCCGGCCGGTGAAATCGGGTGCCGCCCTGGTATAGATTTCATGCATATAGGTTACGCCGTTGACGTGATCCTGCGTCGCGCCGGGATAATCACCGAAGCGCCAGCCCTGCCTGCCCAACAGCGGCTCGACGACCGAGACCGAGATGATATCTTCCAGGCCCTTGAGCTTGCGGCCGATCAGGGTGCGCGAGGCCCAGGGGCAGATATAGGCGACATAGAGATGGTAACGGCCGGCGCTGGCTTCAAAGCCGGCTTCGCCGGTCGGCCCGGCGCTGCCATCCGGGGTCACCCAATTGCGGAAACTCGAGGTCTGGCGGATAAAGCCGCCCTTTTCGTCCTTTGCCTGAACGGGCTGCCAGTCTTCCGTCCATTTTCCGTTCACCAGCATGCGCAACTCCCCGATCGATTGACGAAATGGTTCATTATCCTGCTTCGACGCCGGCGTGATGCCGCGTTTATGAAGACAGTCTGTACACCCAAACTGCGACGATGCTGCGCTTGCCAAGCCGGTGAAGCAGGAAATATGTCTCTGCTATACAAAATGACGTGGAGTTCGAAATGCATCTCTCGAAGGCCGTCGTGCCGACCGAACATGCAAGCCGCTACCTGCAGCAGCTCTGCAAACACTGGAGTCACAAGTTCAGCGTCGAATTCGATCCTCAGAAGGGCCGGGTGCCGTTCAGCGATACGGCCGAGGTGACATTTGCGGCCGACGATGCGGCGCTGACCATGACACTTTCCGTCGCCGATCCCTCGCAACAGGAAAGGATGCAGCAGGTCATCGACGATCATCTGAAACGCTTTGCCTTCCGCGAAGAACTCGACATCGTCTGGACGGACTAAGCCCAGCCCCGATCCAAATTTCTGCCCCGAACCCTGGAACAAGCATGACGAAGAGCAATCACCGCGAATCCGACTATCCGATCAATCCGATGTTTCTCGACCGCTGGTCGCCGCGCGCCTTCACCGGCGAAATCATCGAGGAGGCGCAGCTGCTCGGTCTGCTCGACGCTGCCCATTGGGCGCCGTCCTCAGCCAACCACCAGCCATGGCGCTTCATTTATGCGCTCAAGGGTTCAGGGCATTGGGAGAAATTCGTCGCATTGCTCGTCGACGCCAACCAGGAATGGGCCAGAAATGCGTCGGCGCTGATCTTCGTCGTGTCGCGTGCCTTCACCGGGGCTGCCGGCTCGATTGAGGAAAAGCCGAGCTACACCCATTCCTTCGATGCCGGTGCGGCATGGGGGCATCTGGCGATCCAGGCGCGTCTCTCCGGCCTTTACGCCCATGGCATGGGCGGCATCAAGCATGAAGAGATCAGGCAGGCTTTCGCCATTCCCGAGGGATACCGGGTCGAAGCAGGCGTCGCCGTCGGCCGCCTGGCTGACAAGAGCGTTCTTTCCGAACGCAATCAGGCCCGCGAATTCCCCAGCCAGCGCAAGCCGCTCTCCGAGGTCGCCTTCAACGGGCGCTTCGTCGCGAATTGAGCGAAGCCAAAGGCCAAGCAGATATCGGGCAAACGAAAGCCCCGCCATCCTAAAGATAGCGGGGCCATTTATCTCTGCAATATCAACTAGATATCGAGGTTTGCAACGCTTAGCGCATTCTCCTGGATGAATTCGCGCCGCGGCTCGACTTCGTCACCCATCAGGCGGGCGAAGAGACCATCGGCGTCGGTGGCGTCGTTGACCCTGACCTGCAGCAGCGAGCGCACGTTCGGATCGAGCGTCGTTTCCCAGAGCTGCTCGGCATTCATCTCGCCAAGACCCTTGTAGCGCTGCATGGTGAGGCCTTTGCGGCCGCTTGCGAAGATCGCGTCGAGCAGGGCGCGCGGGCCGGAGATTTCGACTTCGCCTTCGCGGCGATGCAGCGATGGCGGCGTCTGATAGATTTCCTTGAGGCGTGCCGTCAGCTGGTCGATGTGACGGGCATCCGAGGAACCGATCAGCGCCATGTCGAGCACGACGAGTTCCTTGACGCCGCGGACCATGCGCTCGAGGCGCAGGCCGCCATCGGTTGTCAGATCGCCCCGCCAGCCGCGCTCGGTTTCCTCGGCGATGATGTCGAGGCGTCCAGCCACTTCGTTTGCCAGCGCCAGCGCTCTCCCCGGATCGCTGGCGAGCTCGGCGTTGAGCGCGCCGGCAATCGCCGCTTGTTCGACGGCGGAACGATTGTAGCGCGAATGGAGATTGTCGAGCAGCGCGCGCATGCGCAGGGCATCGAGGATGACCTCGCGCAGATCCTGGCCGGCGCGAACTTCGCCGCTACCGAGCCTCAGCGAAGCATCTTCCAGGCCCTGGCTGATGAGATATTCTTCGAGCGCCTTCTCATCCTTCAGATACTGCACCGACTTGCCGCGCGAGACCTTATAGAGCGGTGGCTGGGCGATATAGAGATGACCGCGCTCGATCAGTTGCGGCATCTGGCGGAAGAAGAAGGTCAGCAACAGGGTGCGAATATGGGCGCCGTCGACGTCAGCGTCCGTCATGATGATGATCTTGTGGTAGCGCAGCTTTTCGACATTGAACTCGTCCTTGCCGATGCCGGTGCCGAGCGCGGTGATCAATGTGCCGATTTCCTGGCTCGACAGCATCTTGTCGAAACGGGCGCGCTCGACGTTCAGGATCTTGCCGCGCAGCGGCAGGATTGCCTGGTTCTCGCGCGAGCGGCCCTGCTTGGCCGAGCCGCCGGCAGAATCGCCCTCGACGAGGAAGACTTCGGATTTTGTCGGATCACGCTCGGAGCAGTCGGCGAGCTTGCCCGGCAGCGAAGCGATATCGAGTGCGCCCTTGCGGCGGGTCAATTCGCGGGCCTTGCGGGCCGCTTCGCGTGCGGCGGCTGCCTCGACGACCTTGCCGACGAGAATCTTGGCTTCGCTCGGATGTTCTTCAAACCAGGTGTTCAGCGCCTCGTTGACGAGACTTTCGACAACAGGACGGACTTCCGAGGAAACCAGCTTATCCTTGGTCTGCGAGGAGAATTTCGGATCCGGCACCTTGACCGACAGAACCGCCGTCAGGCCTTCGCGGCAATCTTCGCCCTGCAGCGTTACCTTTTCCCTTTTGGTGATGCCGGAACTGTCGGCATAGGAAACGACCTGGCGCGTCAGCGCCGCGCGGAAGCCCGCCATATGCGTGCCGCCGTCGCGTTGCGGAATATTGTTGGTGAAGCAGAGCACGTTCTCATGATAGCTGTCGTTCCACCACATCGCGACCTCGACGGTGATGCCGTCCTTTTCGCCGCGGATGGCAACCGGTTTGTCGACGAGCGACTTCTTGGCGCGGTCCAGATAGGCGACGAAAGCCTCGAGGCCGCCGTCATAACGCAGTTCTTCCTGCTTGATATCGGAATGGCGCTTATCGGTCAGCAGGATGCGAACGCCTGAATTCAGGAAGGCAAGTTCGCGAAGGCGATGCTCCAGCGTGCCGTAGTCGAACTCCGTCATGGTGAAGGTGCCGGTGCTCGGCATGAAGCTCACTTCCGTGCCGGTTTCATTCGGCGCGTCGCCCGTGACCTTCAGCGGAGCATCGGCCACGCCATGGGTGAAGCTCATTTCATGGATCTTGTCGTGACGGCGGATCTTCAGCTTCAGCCAGACGGACAGCGCGTTGACGACGGAGACGCCGACGCCGTGCAGGCCGCCGGAAACCTTGTAGGAATTCTGGTCGAACTTACCGCCGGCATGGAGCTGCGTCATGATGACTTCGGCCGCCGACACGCCTTCGCCGGTGTGAATGTCCGTCGGGATGCCGCGACCATTGTCGGTGACGGTCACCGAACCATCCGGATTGAGAGTGACGGTGACGATGTCGGCATGGCCGGCAAGCGCTTCGTCGATCGCGTTGTCGACGACTTCATAGACCATGTGATGAAGGCCGGAGCCATCGTCGGTGTCGCCGATATACATGCCGGGGCGTTTGCGCACGGCATCGAGGCCCTTCAGAACCTTGATGGAATCTGCGCCATATTCGGTGCTTACGCCGTTTTCCGTCGCGGATGTATCGCTCATTCTGTCGAGATTTTCCCTGTTGTCGTAAAGCTGCGGCGCGCCTTGCGAATCACCGGCTTTCTTCACTCTCGTATATAGGTTTTTTGAACCCACTTCCCAATGGCAAGCCCCCAAAACAAGGCATAAAACAGGGGATTATGACGCTTTTCCGTCGCCTTTGCCGACATTTTCGAGAAGAGCCGATAGCCGGCCTATCTCCGCGCTGTCAAGGTTGCGAATCCGCCGGGCCAGCCGGTTGGCAAAATCGGTATATTCGGGGGGCAGGCCGGAGGTGTCGATCACGACGCGCGGGTCCGAAGAGCGGGCGAGCAGGAACAGTTCCTCGGCCTCATCCCAGATGATGTTGAAATAACCGGCGATGCGCTGCAGCAGATCGAATGTCGGCAAGCCACGCTTTCCATGTTCGAGCGCCGAGAGATAGGCGGGGGAGACATTCAGCGCTTCCGCCATCTCCTTCTGCGAGACGCCCTTACGCGCCCGCAACCTGCGAACTGCCTCTCCGAAGGGTGTCATGGCCTTTCCCCATGCCGCCGCGACAGGCGAATGTAAAGCGCGCCCTCACCGCCATGATGTTGTGCGGCCGGCTCATAGGAGGAGATCAGGTAGCGGAATTCCGGCTTAGAGAACCAGAGAGGCACAGCCCGCTTCAGCGCGCCGTCGCTGCCCATCGAGCTGCCCTTGCCGGTAATGACCAGCACATGGCGCATGCCGCGCTCATGGGCGCGGATCAGGAAATCGAGAAGGATGGCATGGGCCTGGCTCTGCACCAGCCCGTGCAGGTCGATCCGCGCTTCGAGCGCCAGCCGGCCCTTGGCGATCTTCCGCTTGACCGGCTTTTCCAGCGGATGATGCACCCCGGCCGATGGCTTCGCCGTTGACGGTGCCGTCGGCTGCAGCGGCGTAGGTGTGGCGGGCGTCTGCTTTTCCTGCTCCCGTTCGGCTCCCGCTTCGGCTTCGGCAAGAAAGGCATCGAGTTCGGTCAACGCCCCCGCCTTACCGGGCATCGGCCGCGTGCTGCGGGCGACCTTGCCCCAGAGGATCCTCTCATCGGCGCTCAGCTTGCGGTCCCTGGCCATCAGTCGAATCGTCCGGCGGCGGCATTGGGAATGAGGATGACGAAATCGGCGTCGTTGCGGACGGTGCCGGCACTTTCCCCGGCCATATCCCCCGAACCGGTAAAGATATCACCCCGCGCCGGCCCGACGATCGCCGAACCGGTATCGAGCGCCAGCATCAGCCTGCGGAACGGCCGGCCCTGGTCGAGATGGGTGAGGCTTTCGGCACGAATGAAAAAGGGAAAGCCGAAGGTATGGATCATCCGGTCGACCGCAAGCGCGCGCCCGGCGAGAAGCGGCACCTTGGCGGCCGCAATCGGACCTGCCTGCGGATCGGCAACCGGCGCTTCACGGAAGAAAATATAAGAGCGGTTATGCCATAAGACTTCATCGACGCGTTCGGGATTGCGCGCCAGCCAGGCACGGATCGCCTGCATCGAAATCTCCGCCCGATCGATCTCGCCCCCCTCGATCAGCAGCTTGCCGATCGCCGAGAAAGCGTGGCCGGCCTTCGCCGCATAGGTGATTCGGCCGATACGACCATCCTCATAACGCAGGCGGGCAGCACCTTGCACATGCACGAAGAAAACATCGACCTTCGACTTCGCCCAGGCGATTTCGAGGCCACGGCCCTCGAGAAACCCCTGATCGATGGCGCGGCGGTCCGGATAGGCAGTGACGCGGCCCTCCTGCAGACGGCCGAACGCATAGGCCTTGTCGAGCCCGGCGGGGCGATTGGCGTCATCGAGATCGATCAGATCGTCCGGACGCCGGTAGAAAGGAAAACGGAAAATATCGTCCGGCCGGTCCGACACGTCGATATCAGGTTCGTAGAAGGCGGTGACGAAGCCGGAATCGCCGTCCTTGCGGCGAATCAGAAAGGGCCGACAGTGCGTCTCGAAAAAGGCGCGCGCCGATTCCGGAGATAACGGCGTGAAATCTTCGGCGGCGGCGAGAAGCGGAAGCAGGTCTTCCGAGCTCAGGCCCAGCGATCCGGTGCGGTACGGTTTGACATCGGTGATCTGCCCCCGGCAGGTTCGCATGACTTCAAAAAGGCCGGAGGGATCATCATCCTTCCAGCCTTCCAGAGTGTCGAAGCTTATGGCCTGCAGGACGAAGTCCGATGCGTGGTCACTCATGTTCCGATTCGGTCGCCACGAGTTTCCAGTTCGGATCGCGCGAGCGGGTGTCGCGGGCAAAGGTCCAGACGTCGTTGACCTCGGCGACGTTTTCGGCGTCGCCTTCGATCAGCACATCCGCCTTGTCGTAGGTGGCCGATATCAGCTGGCTGGCGATGCGCACGGTGATCTGCGCTTCGCTGCCCTTCGTCTCCGCATGGGTGATTTCGGCCTTATCGATGCCGACGAAAGTGGACTTCACCTTCTCGCCCCGAGCTTCGCGCTCGCCGATCGCCGCATCGAAGCCGTCATAGACTTCGCGCGACAGCAAGTTCTTCAGCGTTTTCCGGTCGCCATCGGCATAGGCGATGACGATCATCTCGTAAGCCATGCGGGCGCCGTTCAGAAACTCCTTCGGGCTGAAGGCGGGGTCGGCCTTGTTCAGCGCACGCAGCGATTCGTTGAGCGGCGTTCCGGGCGCCGCGAAAGCATCGATGGCGGCGAAGCGATCCTCATCCTCCGTCGTCGCATCGCGCCGCGGCAGCGTCACGACCTTGCCGGCATCGGCGGCTTCGGCCGGAGCCGCATCCCGCGGTGTATAGAGATCGCGCGGCGGCTTCTCATTTCCTGTACGGCGCCCGAGCACGGAGCGGAGCTGAAAGAAAATCAGCACAGCCGCCACCAGGAAAAATAATGTGATGAAGTCGTTCGAACTCATATCGTATCGCAGCCGCCGTTAACATCTCTGATTTGTACTCCCATATAGTCTGCCTATACAGATGATTCAAATGATGGCTGGCATCTTCGCCGGCGCAAAGAGGAGACCGGCGAGCCCGGGACATGACCGACATGCGTTTTTCGATCCTGCCAGCCTTCATTCTGCTGCTGCCGTTTGCCGAAATTGCCGGTTTCGTCGTCGTCGGCCAGGCTATCGGATTGTGGCTGACGCTTGTTCTGGTCATGCTGGGTTTCGTTGTCGGCGTGGTTCTGCTGCGCCGGCAGGGAATCGGTATTTTGCGCCGCATGTCGAGCGAAGGACGAAATGGGGTGACGCCGGGCCGCGACCTGCTGCGGCCGGCGATGAACGTCATCGCCTCGCTGCTCCTGATCATTCCCGGCTTCCTCACGGATATCATCGCGATCCTCATTCTCATTCCGCCGGTGCGCGATCTCGTCTGGCGGGCGATCGCCAAACGCTTCGTCGTCGTCAACGCCAAGGGCGGCTCTTCCTCCGGTCCGCAACCCGATGTCCGCGACCGCAAGCCGAACTCGAAGGTAGTCGATCTCGACGAGGAGGACTATCATAGAGAGCCGGATCGCAACTCGCCGTGGTCCGGCAAGCATCTTGGCGATTGAGGCGCTGCGGCTGATCAACCGGGCCAGGCGCCCAGGGTTGTAAGCCCTTCCCTGAAATGTTAGATGGCGGCACCATTCCCATGCCCCTCGAGGAAAAGCCAATGGCAGACGATAACAACAGCAACGGTGCGGCCAACCCCACCCTTTCGATCCTTGCGCAATATACCAAGGATCTGTCCTTCGAAAATCCGGGTGCGCCGCGTTCGCTGCAGGCCCGCGACAAGGCGCCGACGATCAACATCAATGTGAACGTCAACGCCAACCCGCTTTCCGATACGGATTTCGATGTCGTGCTGTCGCTGAATGCCGAAGCCAAGGACGGCGACAAGACGGTTTTCCATGCCGAACTCACCTATGGCGGCGTTTTCCGCGTTGCCGGTTTCCCGCAGGAACACATGCTGCCGGTTCTCTTCATCGAGTGCCCGCGCATGCTTTTCCCCTTTGCCCGTCAGATCATCGCCGACGTCACCCGCAACGGCGGTTTCCCGCCGCTGATGATCGATCCGATCGACTTCACGCAGATGTTCGCTCAGCGCGTTGCCGAAGAACAGGCCCGCGCCAAGGTTCAGGCCGTTCCGAACTGACCGGCTCTTTCTTGTCTGAAATGCGGATGCCCGGGCTGGTCCCGGGCATTTTCAATTGAGGACCGGTTTAATCGAGGTTGGCGTATTTCGCCCAGACGCTTTTTTCACCGAGTTTGGCGACGAGCGCCTCATGCGCCTGCTCCTCGGTTTGGCTGAGGCGCGGGGCGAGCGGCCGGGGCCGCTCGAGCACGGCGGCAATCACCACGTCGTCTTCCATCCCCATGTCACCGCGAGCTGCCTGGTTGGATTGGCCGACCATGCCGAGGCCGAGGGCTGCCTGTCTGCCGCCGATCATCTCGATATAGACTTCGGCAAGCAGTTCAGAGTCGAGCAGCGCGCCGTGTTTGGTGCGGTGCGAATTATCGATGCCGTAGCGCCGGCAAAGCGCATCGAGCGAATTCGGCCCCATCGGATGTTTGCGCCGCGCCATTGACAGCGTATCGAGCACCCGTTCCGGCAGGATTGGCGGCAAACCGATCCGCGCGAATTCCGCATTGATGAAACCCATATCGAAGGTGGCGTTATGGGCAATCCACTTCGCATCACCGAAGAAGGCGAGGATTTGTTCGGCAACCTCGGCGAAAGGCTGCTTGTCCTTCAGGAATTCATCGGTAATGCCGTGCACGGCGAGCGCATCTGGATGAACCTTCTGATCTCCAGGATTGATGAAGATATGGATCGTGTTGCCGGTGGGGAAATGATCGAAGAGCTCGATGCCGCCGATTTCGATGATGCGGTCGGCGCGGTTGTCGAGGCCGGTTGTTTCCGTATCGAAGATGATCTCACGCATTCCGGAAATCTCCCTTGGCAATCCGCGTTTTCAGGTCGGCGACGATCTCGAATACCCGTTCCCTCGTCGTCGCGATACTGTAACTGGTGTCGATCAGATAATCGGCCCGGCGCCGTTTTTCCGTGTCCGGCGTCTGGCGTGAGAGAATCATGTCGAATTTTTCCTCGGTCATGCCTTCGCGCGCAAGCACCCTTTGGCGTTGAATCTGTGGACCAGTGCTGACGACGACGACGACATCCACTCTTGTCACGGCGCCGGTTTCGAAAAGTAGTGGAATATCGAGCAATACCATGTCGGCGCCGGCGGCGCGTTGTCGCTTCAGAAATTCCGTCTCGCGTTTGCGAACCAGCGGATGGACGATCGCTTCCAGGCGTTTGAAGCCGTCAGGATCAAGAGCGAGCTGGCGGCCGAGTTCACGCCGGTCGACGGCTCCATTCTTCATCGTGCCGGGGAAAGCGGCATTCACCAGGGGTGCAGCCTCGCCGGCATAGAGATCGTGGACCACGGCATCCGAATCGTTCACCGGGATTCCTGCGTCGGCGAAGAGCTTTGCCGCTGTCGATTTTCCCATTCCGATGGAGCCGGTGAGGCCGATCTTCAGCATCAGTGTGCTTCCATATCCGCGATGATGAGCGCGCGCAGCGGCGCATCGACGACGGGACGCTGGCCGAACCATTTCTCGAATCCGGGCACGGCCTGGTGCAAGAGCATGCCGAGACCATCGACGATGGGAAATCCTTGCTCTTCCGCTTGGGCGAGGATCGGCGTCTTCAAGGGCACATAAACGATATCGGTGACGACGGCATCGGCTGCAAGAGGCGAGAAATCGAGTTGCGGCGCTGGCTCGCCGTCCATGCCGAGCGAGGTTGTGTTGATGAAGAGGCCGGCGCCGCTCATGACTTCGGCAAGCGCCCCGATCGGGTGGGCCCGAACACGCGGGCCAAAACGATCCGCGAGCTCACGCGCGCGTTCGACGGTGCGGTTGACGACGTGGATCTCCTTGAAACCGCGATCACGGACCGCCTGGATGATCGCCCGGCTGGCGCCGCCGGCGCCAAAGACGACGGTCGTGCCATGCCGGTCCCAGCCCGGATGGCGTTCATCAAGATTGGCGATGAAGCCACGACCGTCGGTATTCGTCGCATGCAGGGCGCCTTCCTCCAGCCAGAGCGTGTTCGCGGCGCCGAGCTCTTGCGATAGCGCGTCCGGTTTGTCGGCGAGCCGGAACGCCAACTCCTTGTGAGGAATGGTGACATTGCCTCCGGTAAAGCCGGAACTGCCATCCTTCAACGAGTGAATGAAATCGGCAAAGCCCCCGGGTGCCACTTCATGAGCGCGATAACTGCCCGGCAGGCCAAGCGTCTTCAGCCAGTATCCGTGGATCAGTGGCGAGCGCGAATGCTTGATGGGAAAGCCCGTGACAAACGCTTTCGGCCCGAATGTTTCACGTGAATCACCCATCGATCGCTCCGAATTCTCGCAATTTTTTTAAGAGCGGCAGCATCGGCAGGCCGAGAATGGTGAAATAATCACCCTCGATCTTTTCGAAGAGCTGGATGCCCTCCCCCTCCAATTGATAGGCGCCGACGCTGGAAAGCGCCCGTTCGCCAACCCGCGCCAGATGTCTGGCGATGAACTCCCCCGTCAGCGGCCGCATCGTCAATTCCGCATGGGCAAGATGTTCCCACAAGACCACGCCATCGCTGACGATGGCGACGGCGCTGTTCAATCGGTGAGTTACGCCGGAAAGAGCCTGAAGATGGCTAGCCGCGTCGGCCAGGTCCTTCGGCTTATGGAAGACGCTGTCACCAAGCGACATCGTCTGATCCGAACCGATGACCAGGCTATCCGGAAAGCGGCGGCTGACTTCCTCGGCCTTGGCCCTGGCGAGGACGAGGGCCACGGCATCAGGCTTAGCGCCGGCTTTTTCCAGTGGCGCTTCGATGGCCCGTTCATCGATCCTTGCGGCATGCGCCTCGAAGGATAGACCGGCATTTTCCATCAGCATCCGGCGAAAGGGGCTCGACGATGCAAGGATGAGTTTCGGCGTCATGGGTTCCTCGGCGTGCCGGCTTTTCGTCAGCGCTTAGCGCAGCTTCGGCCGCAGGGCAACGATTGCTGCGGCTGTTTCCTCGATTGAGCGGCGGGTGACGTCGATCAGCGGCCAGTTATGGCGGGCGCAAAGAGAGCGGGCATATTTCAGCTCCTCCGAAATCGCGGCACGATCGGTGTAGTGTTCGCGATCGAAGCCCTGCGTCACTCCGAGCACACGATTTTCCCGCACCTGGGAAATACGGTCGGTGGTGGCGATCAGGCAGACGATCAGCGGTTTGCTCGCGACGAAGAGGCTCTCCGGCAATGGCACGCCATAGACGATTGGAATATTCGCCGTCTTGATGCCTCGGTTGGCGAGGTAGATGCTGGTCGGTGTTTTCGACGTACGGCTGATGCCGATGATCACGACATCGGCATCGTTGTAATCGTCGGGCATCTGGCCGTCATCGTGATCCATGGTGAAATTCAGCGCTTCGATGCGCGCGAAGTAGCCGGCATTCATCACATGCTGGGCCCCGACACGACGGCGAGACGGGGCGCCGAGATAGATCTGGAAGGCATTCATCACCGGCTCCAGCACATTCACCGAGGCGACACCCATCTCGATGCAGCGCTCATCGATCAGGCTCGCAAGCTCCCGGTCGACAATGGTGTAGAGCACGATACCTGGTGCGTCATCGATCGCCTGCAGAACCGGCAGCAGCTGCTTGCGATTGCGGATCAGCGGATAGACATGTTCGATCGGCTGCGCCGATCTGAACTGCGCCGACGCGGCGCGCCCGGCGGAGATCAGAGTCTCTCCCGTTGAGTCAGAAATCAGATGCAGATGAAAGAAGTTCGTTCTGTTCTCCACGCTATTTTCCGCTGCCTGTTGAAAAGACTGGATGAAACAGAGCTACGGCGGCGAGGCCGTCTCCGGCAAGGGAAAACATGCCCCCTTATCCACATTTCGGATTCTGCCGATCGGTTTCGATTGGCGCTGTGGACGATGGGGAAGAGATCTATTTCTTGAAAGCTGGTCCACAGCCTATCCACAGCGATGCGAAAAATTGCCGGTCCGGAAGGATTTGGAATCATTTTCAGATTCGGCTTCTCCCCGAGATTCAGACGAAATCGGCAAATCCTTCCGATGTTCTTTTGCAGGCGCGCGACAAATGGCATCGGCGGTGGATGGATTTTAATCCTTGATAGTCACCGACTCTAAGAAATAGAAACCTTTTAAAAGATCTTTGTTTTTTTATAGGGAAGAAGCGTTTGAGCGATACGCGCCGAAAGATCATGAGGGTTTTGAGTGGCGAAAGCCTCTCCCCTCCTCCTCTCTGGCTGATGAGACAGGCAGGACGTTATCTTCCGGAATATCGGGAGACACGAGCAAAGGCAGGGAGTTTTCTCGATCTCTGCTACACGCCTGAGCACGCCGTCGAAGTGACATTGCAGCCGATCCGCCGCTATGGCTTCGATGCGGCCATTCTGTTTTCCGATATCCTGGTCATTCCAGACGCAATGAAGCGAAATGTCCGGTTCACCGAGGGCCATGGCCCGGAGATGGATCCGATCGATGAAGCCGGGATCGGCAGTTTGAACGGCGAAGAGGTTGTCGATTATCTCAGGCCGGTTCTGGAAACGGTACGGCGGCTGCGTGAAGAACTGCCAGCGGAGACGACGCTGCTCGGTTTCTGCGGCGCGCCATGGACGGTTGCGACCTACATGATCGCCGGTCACGGCACGCCGGATCAAGCCCCGGCCCGTCTCTTCGCCTACAAGCATGCCCGCGCTTTCGAGCATCTGCTGATGCTGCTTGCCGACGTATCGGCCGATTATCTCGTCGCCCAGATCGACGCCGGCGCCGATGCCGTGCAGATCTTCGATTCCTGGGCAGGTGTTCTCGGCGAGAAGGAGTTCGAGGCGTTCGCGATCAGGCCGGTTGCGCGGATGATTGCTTCGGTCAAATCACAACGGCCGCATGCTCGCATCATCGCCTTTGCCAAGGGCGCCGGCTACCAGCTCAAGACCTATCGCCAGAAGACGGGTGCTGACGCGATCGGCCTCGACTGGTCGGTTCCGCTGGCCTTTGCCGCCGAACTTCAAAGAGATGGACCGGTTCAGGGCAACCTCGATCCGATGCGTGTCGTTGCCGGCGGCCGGGCGCTGGAGGAAGGCATCGATGATATTCTGCAGCATCTCGGCAATGGTCCGCTGATCTTCAATCTCGGTCACGGTATTACACCGCAGGCTGACCCCGAGCATGTGCGTCTGCTGGTGGATCGCGTGCGAGGCGGGGTGTGACGATGGAAAAGCAGACCGATCGGAGATCTGGCGCCTACGCCCGGCGCCGGGCTCATTTTGCGCTGGCCTTCTTTGCGCTGGTGGCGGTCGGGCTTTTTGCCTGGAACCCCGATAATCTCTACCTCTGGATCAAGGCGCTGCACATCATCGCGGTCATTTCCTGGATGGCCGGGCTGTTTTACATGCCGCGGCTGTTCATCTATCACACCGATGCGGAGCCCGGCTCGGTGCAGTCGGAAACTTTCAAAGTGATGGAGCGTCGGCTGCTTCGGATCATCATGACGCCGGCGATGATGCTGACGTGGTTTTTCGGCCTCTATCTCGCCTGGTCGGTTTATGGATTCCAGGGCGGCTGGCTGCATGCCAAGATTGGTCTCGTTGTCCTGCTGACCGGTGTTCATATGTTCTTCAGCCGTGCTGTCAGGGCGTTCGAGCGAGATGAAAACCGCCGCTCGGCGCGCTATTGGCGATTCATGAACGAAGCCCCGACACTGCTGATGATCGTGATCGTCATCCTTGTCGTGGTGAAGCCGTTCTGAGGAAAGTCGTCCTGAGGTTAAATTTGCTTCATTTTAAGCAGCCCTCTTGCGGCAACGATTGCGAGTCGCTATTTTCCGCGCACCTCATCTACGTGGCATGTGTGTAGAGTTCAGTCGTCTGCGAGCCCTTTCGCGGTACCGAATACGACCCAACATCGCCTTTCCCCTTTGAAATTGAAAAGAGTATTGGTCACTTCATGGCTGAAATGAAGCTTCAGGAACTTAAGAGTAAATCCCCGACGGATCTGCTGGCATTTGCCGAATCGCTCGAGGTCGAGAATGCAAGCACGATGCGCAAGCAAGAGCTGATGTTTGCGATCCTCAAGATGCTTGCCAGCCAGGATGTCGAAATCATCGGCGAAGGCGTCGTCGAAGTGCTGCAGGACGGTTTCGGCTTCCTGCGGTCGCCCAATGCGAACTACCTGCCGGGCCCGGACGATATTTATATCTCCCCGTCGCAGATCCGCCGTTTCTCGCTGAAAACCGGCGATACGGTCGAGGGCCCCATCCGTGGGCCGAAGGAAGGCGAGCGCTATTTCGCGCTGCTCAAGGTCAACACCATCAATTTCGACGATCCGGAAAAGATCCGTCACAAGGTTCATTTCGACAATCTGACGCCGCTCTATCCGAACGAGCGCTTCAAGATGGAACTGGATATTCCCACCACCAAGGATCTGTCGCCACGTGTGATCGACTTGGTGGCGCCGCTCGGCAAGGGCCAGCGTGGATTGATCGTCGCACCGCCGCGTACCGGCAAAACCGTGTTGTTGCAGAACATCGCGCATTCGATCACTGCCAACCATCCGGAGTGTTATCTGATCGTCCTGCTGATCGATGAACGTCCCGAAGAAGTGACCGACATGCAGCGTTCGGTTCGCGGCGAGGTAATCTCCTCGACCTTCGACGAACCGGCCGTGCGTCACGTGCAGGTGGCCGAGATGGTTATCGAGAAGGCCAAGCGCCTTGTCGAACACGGACGCGACGTTGTCATCCTGCTCGATTCGATCACGCGCCTGGGCCGTGCCTATAACACGGTCGTTCCCTCGTCAGGCAAGGTCCTGACCGGCGGTGTGGACGCCAACGCTCTGCAGCGGCCGAAGCGCTTCTTCGGCGCGGCGCGTAACATCGAGGAAGGCGGCTCTTTGACGATCATCGCGACGGCGCTGATCGATACTGGCAGCCGCATGGACGAAGTGATCTTCGAAGAATTCAAGGGTACCGGCAACTCGGAAATCGTCCTCGATCGCAAGGTCGCTGATAAGCGCATCTTCCCGGCAATGGACATCCTGAAGTCCGGCACGCGTAAGGAGGACCTTCTGGTTCCGCGCCAGGATCTGCAGAAGATCTTCGTGCTCCGCCGTATCCTGGCTCCGATGGGCACAACCGATGCGGTCGAATTCCTGATCGACAAGCTCAAGCAGACGAAGAACAATTCCGACTTCTTCGAATCAATGAACACATAATCCTTAGCCGGATTCACCCCTTAAAGCTGGAGGCATCTCGCGATGCCGCCAGCTTTTCTATTTGAGAGGAATCGATTTCGATTCCAACCGATGAACCAGGCGATATGGCCATGTTGAACGATACCATATATGCACTATCGAGCGGCGGCCTGCCTTCGGGTGTTTCTGTCGTTCGAATCAGCGGCCCGCTGACCAGAGACATATTGGTGAAGCTCGTCGGATCCGTTCCGGCAGCCCGGTATGCGTCTTACCGAACGATTCGGACTCGTAACAATCAGCCGATCGACAGCGGCCTGGTGCTGTTTTTTCCTGCTCCGAATTCGTTTACCGGGGAGGATGTTGCCGAGCTGCAGATCCACGGCAGCAGAGCCGTGCTGGCGGCGCTGTTTCAGGACCTTGGCGATATTCCAGGCGTGCGGATGGCCGTCGAGGGTGAGTTCTCCCGCCGGGCTTTCGAGAACGGCAAACTTGATCTGGTCGAGGTGGAAGGGCTGGCCGATCTCATTGGCGCCGAGACCGAAATGCAAAGACGCCTTGCGGTCGAACATAGCGCAGGTGGGCTTTCCGCAATTTACGATTCGTGGGCGGAACGATTGACGCGCGCCCGCGCGCTGATCGAGGCGGAACTTGATTTCCCCGACGAGGATGACGTTCCAGGGTCGGTATCGGATGCGGTCTGGGCCGATATGGCGAAGCTTCGCAGCGATATCGAGGATCACCTTGCGGCAGCTTCGGCCGGCGAGATTATCCGAGACGGCTTCAAGGTGGTCATCGCCGGTGCTCCGAACGCTGGAAAATCGAGCCTGTTGAACGCTTTGGCGCGTCGAGACGTCGCAATCGTGACGGAGATTGCCGGGACCACCCGCGATGTCCTGCAGGTTGATCTCGACATTGATGGTTACCTGATCAAGCTCTATGACACTGCTGGTCTTCGCGAGGCGGACGACAAAGTCGAAATGGAAGGTGTGCGGCGCGCGCGGATAGCACTTCGTGATGCCGATCTTGTCCTGTTGCTGGTCGATATGACGAAACCGCTGATCCCCGACGACTTGGAGCAGTCCTCTCCGCATGTTACTGTCGGGACAAAGAAGGATCTGACCGAAATAGCTTCGGGTCGGTATGACCTCCAGATTTCCACCGCGACGGGTGACGGTCTGCCGGAATTACGGCGGTTGATCGGCGATATCGTCGAGGGACGTTTTGCCGGCCTGTCTATGGCAATCCCCAGCCGGCAGCGGCATAAGGATTCGCTCACGAAATGTTTAGCGGCGCTCGATGCGGCCATATCACAGCCGGATGTGAATCTTGAACTGCGGACCGAGCAGCTGCGAATTACCGCGGAGTATTTGGGTAGAATTACCGGACGAGTGGATGTCGAACAATTGCTCGGGGTGATCTTCTCGGAGTTTTGTATTGGCAAATGATTCACGTGAAACCTTTGGAGCCAAAGGCCTGCACGGTTTCACGTGAAACGCCTGCCAGATATGGAGTCTTGAATTGACGGATAATGTCTTCGACGTGATTGTGATCGGTGGAGGCCATGCGGGGTCGGAGGCTGCCAGCGCAGCTGCGCGCCTCGGGGCAAAAACTGCTCTGATTACGCATAGGCGGGACACGATCGGGGTCATGTCCTGTAATCCGGCGATCGGTGGGCTAGGCAAGGGCCATCTTGTTCGGGAGATCGATGCGATGGATGGCCTTATGGGCCGGATCGCCGATGTTGCAGGCATTCAATTCCGGATGCTCAACAAGAAGAAAGGCGCTGCCGTCCGAGGGCCGCGGACGCAGGCCGATCGAAAGCTTTATCGCCTGGCGATGCTGGCGGCGATCGAAGCGACGCCGAACCTGGATGTCATCGAGGGCGATGCGTTTGATCTGGACGTTGTCGATGGTTGCGTCGCTGGCGTGATCATGAAGGATGGTCGGACCCTGAAAGCGCCGGCGGTGGTTTTGACCACTGGAACCTTTCTGCGCGGTCTTATTCATATCGGGTCGGAAAAGACACCGGCCGGACGTGTCGGTGAAGCGCCGTCGATCGGATTGTCTGCGACCCTCGCCCGGCTGGGGCTGCGGCTGGGACGCCTGAAGACCGGCACACCCGCCCGGCTGGACGGAAAGACGATCGACTGGCAATCCATCGGTAGACAGGGGGCTGACGAGGAGCTTGTCCCCTTCTCCTTCATGACCGACACGATTACGACGCCACAAATCGACTGCGGGGTCACCAGGACGACCGAAGCGACCCACCGCATCATTGTCGACAACATTATGCGCTCGGCAATGTATTCCGGGCAGATCGAAGGTGTCGGGCCTCGTTATTGCCCGTCTATCGAAGACAAGTTGGTGAAATTCGGAGAGCGGGATGGACATCAGGTCTTTCTCGAACCTGAGGGACTGGACGATGACACGGTCTATCCGAACGGGATTTCTACCTCCTTGCCGGCGGAGGTGCAGGCAGACTTCATCAAAACGATCCCCGGCCTCGAAGCGGCAAGAATACTGCAACCGGGCTATGCGATCGAATATGATCATGTCGATCCGAGAGAGCTTGCTCCATCGCTGGAGGTTAAGCGGCTGAGAGGCTTGTTTCTCGCTGGCCAGATCAATGGCACCACCGGATATGAAGAGGCGGCCGCGCAGGGACTGGCAGCCGGGCTGAATGCCGCATTGCGAAGCAGCGATTCGGATCCGTTCCATTTCAGCCGGACGAGTTCTTATATTGGCGTCATGATCGACGATCTCACGTCACGAGGCGTTACGGAGCCGTATCGAATGTTTACATCGCGTGCGGAGTATCGGCTGAGTTTGCGGGCTGACAACGCCGATATGCGCTTGACGCCGCTGGCCATGCGGCTTGGATGCGTCAGTGACGCGCGAGCGCAGCGATTCACATCCTATCAGGCAGAGATTGAAACCAGTCGGGCGCTGCTGCGGTCGCTGGTGGTGACACCGAATGAGGCACGCCGCGCGGGCTTGAATATCAAGCTCGATGGGCAGCGCCGAACCGCGTATGACTTACTGTCCTATCCGAATTATGATTTCGCCGCGCTTCGGCATGTTTGGCCGGAGAAGCTCGACATGATTGGACGGAAAGTTGCGGAAGCGTTGGAAATCGAGGCAGGCTATTCGGTTTATCTCGATCGGCAAGCCTCGGCGATTGCCGATCAACAACGCGACGAGGAGCGGCAGATACCGTTTGATTTCAACTATGATGCACTGTCCGGTCTCTCGAACGAGCTGAAGGTCAAGCTCAGCGCTGCTCGCCCTTTCAATATTGCCCAGGCCGCAATCGTTGAAGGGATGACGCCTGCGGCAATCGCGTTACTGCTCGTGCACTTGCGTCGACTATCCTCGCCGAACGCCATAGCGCTTGATACAAGATTTGAGAGTCTTTCAGAATGGAATTAAACGGTTTGCGTGTTTCACGTGAAACACAGGAGCGGTTGCAACACTTTGCAGCGCTGTTTCAGAAGTGGGCAAAAGCAATCAATCTGGTGGCGCCATCGACACTGGATGATCTGTGGCACCGGCACATCGCTGATAGCAGCCAGGTCTTTCAGATTCATCCTCAATCGATTACTTGGGTTGACCTCGGCAGTGGGGGCGGCTTTCCCGGTATTATTACGGCGATTTTTTTGGCCGAGCTGCAAGGTGGATGGGTCCATCTGGTCGAAAGCAACCATAAAAAGGCAGCGTTTCTGCGGACAGCGCTACGGGAGACAAATGCGCGCGGCAGCGTCCATAGCATTCGAATCGAAGATGCTTATACGGAGGTTGGCGAATGTGGTGCGATTTCAGCGCGCGCCCTTGCGGATCTTGATGGACTCATCGGTTATTCATCCCCCTGGATGCTTGGCAAGGAAAATTGTCGTGGCTTCTTTCACAAAGGCCGGGATTACCTCAGGGAAATTGACAAAGCACGTGGTCGGTGGGAATTCGATCTGTTAGAACATAAGAGCGTCGTCGAGCAGGAATCCGTTATTTTAGAAGTATCAAATCTCCGGCGCTTGGTTTAACAGATCGGATATTGCGGCAATGGCTGGCGAACGACATCGGATTATCACCATCGCAAATCAGAAGGGTGGCGTTGGCAAAACGACCACCGCAATCAATCTGGCAACGGCGCTTGCGGCTATTGGCGAGCGCGTCCTGATCGTCGATCTCGATCCGCAGGGCAATGCCAGCACTGGGCTCGGTATCGATCGTCGTGATCGTAAGCTGTCCTCCTACGATCTGATGGTCGGTGATCGTGGGATTCCCGAAGTGACTCTCGAAACAGCGGTTCCTAATCTGTTTATCGTCCCGTCGACGATGGATCTTCTTGGCATCGAGATGGAAATCTCGCAGCAGAGCGATCGGGTGTTTAAATTGCGGAAAGCGCTGTCTTCGTCGGAAGCCATGGCGTTTTCTTATATTCTTCTGGATTGCCCGCCGTCGTTCAATCTGCTGACGATGAATGCTATGGCGGCGGCGCATTCGGTCTTGGTGCCGCTGCAATGTGAATTTTTTGCGCTGGAGGGATTGAGCCAGCTGCTTGAGACCGTCAGCCAGGTTCGGCGGACAGTGAACCCGCGTCTGGATATTCAGGGTATCGTCTTGACGATGTTCGATGCGCGCAACAATCTTGCCCAGCAGGTTGTCAATGACGTGCGTACGCATCTCGGGGACAAGGTTTACCATACGTTAATTCCGCGCAATGTCCGGGTGTCCGAGGCTCCGTCCTACGGTAAGCCGGCTATTCTCTATGACTTGAAGTGCGCGGGCAGTCAGGCCTATCTGCAGCTGGCCTCCGAGGTCATCCAGCGGGAACGCCAAAGACTGGCCGCGTGATATCATTTTAGGGGTGTAGGTGAGTGTAGATCATGAATGACGATGTATCAAAGAGGCGATTGGGCCGCGGCCTTGCGGCGCTGATTGGTGAAATGGATCAGCCTGTCCCGGTGGAAGCCGAGCGGACTATCAGCGCCGACAGAATGATCCCGATCGAGTTCGTCAGCCGCAACCCCCGCAATCCCCGTCGGTTCTTCGATGACTCGGAGCTGCACGATCTCGCAAGCTCCATTCGTCAACACGGTATCGTTCAGCCGATTGTTGTGCGGACGATGTCGCGGGATCGATATGAGATCATCGCCGGCGAACGACGCTGGCGCGCAGCTCAGCTTGCCGGGCTGATCGAGATTCCGGTCATTATCCGTGATGTGGATGATAAGACGGCGTTGGAAATCGCCATTGTCGAAAACGTCCAGCGCGCGGATCTCAATGCCCTCGAAGAGGCCTTGGGCTATGAGCAGCTGATCGCGGAATACGGCTACACCCAGAACGACCTCGGCGAAATTATCGGCAAAAGCCGCAGCCATGTTGCTAACTCGTTGCGCCTGTTGAAATTGCCTGATCCGGTTCGCGATCTGCTTGCTGCCGGCAGCCTATCGGCTGGCCACGCGCGCGCACTGGTTTCGACATCCGATCCGGCAAGTCTTGCCCGTACGATCGTTGCCAAGGGCATGTCGGTGCGTGATGCGGAAAAGCTGGCGCAAAACAATATCAAGGCCCAATCGGAGCCGCAGCAGGCGGCCTTGCGGCGAGATCAGAAAGATTCAGACACGCTGGCGCTGGAACGGACACTTTCCGATGCGCTCGGCCTTGATGTTGCGATCAATCACAAGGCAAGCGGCGGCCAGATCAAAATTTCCTATAAGTCGCTAGAGCAGCTCGAGGAAATCTGCCGCTTGCTCGAGAGGCGCTAGAACAGGATGATTTTAGGCCGGGTCGGCCTAAAATCTGAATCCTGTTCCACATTATATAGTTAGAGCATGATGTCGTCCGAAAACCGCTCGCGCTTTTCGGCATCATGCTCTAGAGCATCGAGGCTTTAACTCCTTGAAACAACGCACCGTGCTTTCCTAAAATCGGTTATGATTTTTTGGGCCGACGTGCGCTGGTTCAGGCGGATTTCCGGCCGGATTGAAGGGTGGTGGACAGAAGCGTTTGCATCGCAACGCTGTCTTCCAGCACCTGCCGCCGTCTGGTTTGCAGAATAGCGGCCTGTAGCCGATTGGATTCACGGGCGATGCTTTCCGCGGTCCACTGGCGCAGCGCCTGTTCGATGATCGGCTTGCGGCGGAAGTGTAGATGCCGCCCCATTGTCTGCATGACTTGAGGCGGCTGCAGCCGCTTTTCATCCATTTCGGCGCGCATCGAATCCAGAAGCTGGAATTGCTTCAGGCATGCCTGCAGAACCAGAAAGATCGCGGTTTTCGAACTGCTGATCTTTTGCATGGCGTGCAGAAAGGCGTTGAGATCACCGCCGAGGATGGCATCGACGGCGTCGTCAACCGAGATGGCGCTGGCGTCGCCGATTATTTCGGTAACGTGATGTTCTTCGACCGTATCGAAGCCCCGGCAGTAAAGAGCAAGCTTGCGTACCTCGTTTCGGGAAGCGATCCTGTCGCCGCCGATCAACGCGATCAGCGCTTGTCGCGCGGTCGGCGTAATGCCGAGCTTCTCTGCACCGAGTTCTGTATCGATCAATGCATTCAGGGCGCGACTGTCATCGGCGTAGGAGGGGATCGTCATGACGGATCTGGCGGCTTCCGCGGTCTTGCGCAGCAGGGAACCCTTCTTGAGGTCACCGGCCTCGATGATCAGATAGGCGGCTTCGAGTGGTTTTTCGGCCAGCAGCGCCAAGGAATCGACGAGGTATTTCTCGTTGGCGGCACCGCGGATCCAGATCAGTTTCTCGCCGCCGAACAGCCCGATCGACTGGACCTCGTCGACCAACCGACCGGGGTCTTTTTGCAGGTCGCCGATATCGAGCTTGGTCAGCGAGAAGGGATCATCGAGAGCGACACCGCTCTTGCCGGCGAGCAGGCCTGCCCGTTCGGAAACAAGACCGCGATCCGGCCCGTAGATGACGTAAATCCGATAGTTCCGCGCCGATTTCTGCAGGAATGTCTCGAATTCGTGGGATTTTATCTCCGCCACATCTCCGCCCTCAGCGGCTGAGGGCAGCGGCGATATCGGATCCCACGAACTCCGCCACCTGATCCGCCGCGCGGTTCTCGGCATCACGGATCGCCCGCTGCTTGGCGAATTCCTGTTCGGAAAAATCCACCAGCGCCGTGGTAGCGCGGCTGCCGGCCTTGATGACATGATCGTCGGTCGCCGCGCGCAGCGTGTAGGTGACGCTGACGGTCACACGACCGGCTCGCGATGTGTCCGAGGAATCCCTCAGGAGCGTATCGGCAACAGACGAGGTAGCGCGAATTTCAACCTGATATTGCGGGTTTACCGCTTCACCGGCACCGCGCGACGCAAGGAAGATCAGGCGATTGCGCACCTGCTGTTCGACGCGGCTGCTTGCTGGGGAAAAGCCGACAGAGGAAAGCTTTTCGACGACACCGGAACTCTCGGAATAAAGCGGTCGGACCTGGCAGGCGGAGAGAAAAGCCGCCGAGGCAAGGATCATGGCGATGCCGGCATTGCGGGCCAGCTTGCAAGCGATATCAAACGACAATGTTTACAATCCTTTGGGCAACCACGATGATCTTCTTCGGTGCTTGTCCGTTCAGCGCGTTCTTCACCGCATCCAGATCCAGCACGGCGTTGGTGACGGCATTCTGATCTGCATCGCGAGAAATTGTCAATTCAGCGCGTTTCTTGCCGTTGATCTGTACCGGCATGACGACATCGTTTTCGATGACGAGCGTTTCGTCGTACTGCGGCCAGCTTGCCCGGGCAAGCAGGCCTTCATTGCCGAGCGCGGCCCAGCATTCCTCAGCCAGATGCGGCGTCATCGGAGAGACGAGCTGAATCAGAATCTCGGCGGCATCGCGCACCGCCGCGCGATAGGTGGCATCACCCTCACCTGCCGCGACCCTCGTCATCGGTGCGGCCAGCGCGTTGACGAGTTCATAAATTCGGGCAACGGCCTTGTTGAACCAGAGCTTGTCATAGTCGTTCTCGACAGCCTTGAGCGTCTTGTGGGCGGCCTGCGAAATTGACAACGCTTCCCCATCGGTTGCCGGCGCAGGTGCGACGGCGGAGAGCGCGTCGGCTGCTTCGGAAATCAAGCGCCACAGACGCTGAGTGAAACGATGAGCGCCTTCGACGCCCGCTTCGGACCAGATGACGTCACGCTCGGGTGGGGAGTCGGACAGAACGAAGAAACGGGCGGTATCGGCGCCGTAGGAGGCGATGATATCGTCGGGATCGACAACGTTCTTTTTCGATTTCGACATCTTCTCGATCGAGCCGATCGCAACTTCCTCATTGTTCGTCAACAGGAAGGCTCGGCGTTTTCCGTCGAGTTCGTCGATGCGGATATCGGCGGGTGCCACCCATTCACGGCTGGCGCCGGCGCCGCGGCTATAGGTTTCGTGGACCACCATGCCCTGGGTGAAGAGACCCTTGAAAGGTTCGGTGGCGGCGACGTGACCGGTCTCGCGCATGGCGCGGGTGAAGAAGCGGGAATAGAGCAAGTGCAGGATCGCGTGCTCGATGCCGCCTATATACTGGTCGACCGGCAGCCAGCGGTTTGCCGCCTCCGGATCCGTCGGCTTTCCTTCCCAGGGCGCGGTGAAGCGGGTGAAATACCAGCTCGAATCGACGAAGGTGTCCATCGTATCCGTCTCGCGGCGGGCATCCTTGCCGCAGTTCGGGCAGGAGACATGGCGCCAGGTCGGATGACGGTCGAGCGGATTGCCCGGCTGGTCGAAGGTGACGTCGTCAGGCAGCTTGACCGGCAGGTCCGCCTTCGGCACCGGCACGACACCGCAATCCTCGCAATGGATGACCGGGATCGGGCAGCCCCAATAACGCTGGCGGGAAATGCCCCAGTCGCGGAGACGGAAATTGACCTTGCGTTCGCCCTGCGGGGCATTGCCGAGCGAAGCAGCCGACAGCCGGTCGGCAACGATATTGAAGGCTTCCTCGGTCGTCTTGCCGTCGAGGAAGCGCGAATTGATCATCACGCCATCGCCGTCATAAGCCGTGTCGTCGACGGAAAAGCTTGCCGCGTCGCCATCTCTCGGCATGACGACGGCCACCACCGGCAGGTCATACTTGCGGGCAAAATCAAGGTCGCGCTGGTCGCCCGAGGGGCAGCCGAAGATCGCGCCCGTGCCATAATCCATCAAGACGAAATTGGCGATGTAGACCGGAAGTTCCCAGGAGGGATCGAGCGGGTGTCGGACGCGGATACCGGTATCCATGCCCTTCTTTTCGGCGGTCTCGAGTGCTGCGAGCGAGGTGCCGGCGCGGCGGCACTCGTCGCAGAAGGCGTCGATATCAGGGTTCTTCGCGGCGGCATCCTTCGCCAGCGGATGATCGGCGGCGATTGCCAGGAAGGAAGCGCCGAACAGCGTGTCCGGCCGGGTGGTATAGACCGTCACTTCGCTCTCGCCGGCAGGTGCCGTTTCCGGCACGATCTCCCAGCGGATCGTCAGGCCTTCCGAGCGGCCGATCCAGTTCTTCTGCATCAGCCGCACTTTTTCCGGCCACTGGTCGAGCGTATCCAGCGCGTCGAGCAGATCCTGGCTGAAGTCGGTGATCTTGAAGAACCATTGCGTCAGTTCGCGCTGTTCGACCAGCGCGCCGGAACGCCAGCCGCGGCCGTCGATCACCTGTTCGTTGGCGAGCACGGTGTTGTCGACAGGATCCCAGTTGACCTTCGACTGCTTGCGATAGACCAAGCCCTTTTCCAGGAAATCCAGGAAGAGATGCTGCTGGTGCTGGTAATATTCGACGTCGCAGGTGGCGAATTCACGGCTCCAGTCCAGCGAAAGACCCATGGCCTTCAGCTGCGCCTTCATCGAGCCGATATTCTGGTACGTCCAGGAGGCGGGGTGAACGCCGCGCTCCATGGCGGCATTCTCCGCCGGCATGCCGAAGGCGTCCCAGCCCATTGGATGCAGCACGTTGTAACCGCGGGCGCGCTTGTAGCGGGCGACGACGTCGCCCATGGCGTAATTGCGGACATGACCCATATGGATGCGCCCCGACGGATAGGGGAACATTTCGAGGACGTAATATTTTTCGCGCGGATCGGCATTGTCGGTCTCGAAGACCTTGTCTTCATTCCATTTCTGCTGCCAGCGGGGCTCGGCATCGCGCGGATTATAACGTTCGGTGGCCATGGTATTCGTATTTCCGGAAAATCAGGGGAGGTTGGTCGAGACCTTCACCATGAAACCACCGTAGCGTCAAGTTTTGCAGGCGCTGCAAGCGCGCGATCTTGATCGTGACCAGGCGATTTCGCCGGGACGGGACTTGGCAAGCACAGAATGGCTGGCTAGTTCATTCCAATCCTTTCATGCAGGTATGTCGAGGCACAATGATGGAACTTCAAGAGCGCTTGAACGAGGTGCGGTCGCGGATCGCCGCCGCGGAACGCGAAGCAGGCCGTTCGGCGGGTTCCGTTCAACTCGTCGCGGTGTCGAAGACCTTCGAGGCGGACGCGATCCGCCCGGCCATCGAAGGCGGGCAGCGTGTCTTCGGGGAAAACCGGGTGCAGGAAAGCCAGGGCAAGTGGCCGGCGCTGAAGGCCGAGCATCAGGATATCGAGCTGCATCTGATCGGACCGCTGCAATCGAACAAGGCGGCGGATGCTGTGGCGCTTTTCGACGTCATCGAGACAGTGGACCGGGAAAAGATCGCCCGCGCACTTGCCGAGGAGATGAGGCGGCAAGGCAAGGCGCTACGGCTCTATGTCCAGGTCAATACCGGGCTCGAACCGCAGAAGGCCGGCATCGCTCCTGACGACACGCCGGCCTTCGTCGCTCTTTGCCGCGACGAACTCGGCCTTTCGATCGAAGGTTTGATGTGCATTCCGCCGGCCGAGGAAAATCCCGGACCGCATTTCGCTCTGCTGGCAAAGCTCGCGCTCAAATGCGGCGTCGGAAAACTTTCCATGGGCATGTCGGGCGACTACGGGACGGCGATCGCCTTCGGCGCCACCAGCGTGCGTGTGGGGTCGGCGATTTTTGGCACGCGCTGAAACGCTGCTTTGGTCGGGCTTCCTGTTCCCCTTAATGCCGCCTAGATTAGGTTTGCATGTCCTGGGGAGGAGCAAATGCGGAACGGCTATCATCAGGCCTATGCGGCCTGGAAACGCGATCCCGAAGCCTTCTGGCACAAAGCGGCCAGTGACATCGACTGGTTCAAGCCAGCGGAACGGGTGTTCTCGCCGAATGACGGCGTCTATGGCCGTTGGTTCTCAGGCGCGGAAACCAATACATGCCACAATTGCCTGGACCGGCATGTGGCTGCCGGCCGCGGCGGCGAGACAGCGGTCATCTTCGACAGCGCAATGAACGGCGAGAAGCGCCGTTTCACCTATGATGAGGTGCTTGGCGAGGTGATGGCCATCGCGGCAGCGTTGGTCGAGCGCGGCATCGGCAAAGGCGATCGCGTCATCCTTTATATGCCGATGGTGCCGCAGGCGGTCTTTTCGATGCTCGCCTGCGCCCGCATCGGTGCGGTCCACTCCGTCGTTTTCGGCGGGTTTGCCGCAAGCGAACTTGCGGCGCGCATCGACGATTGCGCTGCGAAGCTGGTGATTACCGCGAGCTGCGGGCTCGAGCCCGGCCGCATCGTCGCCTACAAGCCACTGGTCGATCAGGCGATCGAGATCGCGCATTCGAAGCCGGAGTGCTGTCTGGTGCTGCAGCGGCCGGAGCTTCGGGCAGATCTCGTCAGCCGCCGCGATCAGGATTTCGAGGCGGCGGTGGCGCGGCATCGTGGCCATAAGATCGCCTGTGTCTCCGTCAAGGCGACCGATCCGCTCTACATCCTCTATACCTCGGGCACGACGGGCCAACCGAAGGGCGTGGTGCGCGACAATGGCGGCCATATGGTCGCGCTCAACTGGTCGATGCGGAATATCTACGGCTTGAAGCCGGGCGAGGTCTTCTGGACGGCTTCGGATATCGGCTGGGTCGTCGGGCATTCCTATATCGTCTATGCCCCGCTGCTATCAGGCGTAACCACTCTGATCTTCGAGGGAAAACCGGTCGGCACTCCGGATGCCGGCACATTTTGGCGCATCGTTTCGGAATATCAGGTGCGGGTGCTCTTCACAGCGCCGACGGCATTCCGCGCCATCCGGCGGGAGGACGGTGACGGTGAACTGATGCGCAAATATCCCATGCCGGATCTGCGCGCACTATTTCTTGCCGGCGAGAGGGCGGATCCGGAGACCTTGAAATGGGCCGAGCGCCTGCTTGGCATACCCGTCGTCGATCATTGGTGGCAGACGGAAACCGGTTGGCCGATCGTCGCAAATCCGCTTGGTCTCGGCGCCCTTCCCGTCAAGCACGGGTCGCCGGCGCTGCCGATGCCCGGCTATGAGATCGCGGTGCTCGACGATGCCGGTCATCCGATCGAGGCGGGCACGCTCGGCAATATCGTCGTGAAGCTGCCACTCCCGCCCGGCTGCCTGCCGACCCTCTGGAACGCCGACGAGCGTTTTCGCTCGGCCTATCTCGATGAGTTTTCCGGCTATTACAAGACGGCCGATGCCGGCTATGTCGATGAGGACGGCTATCTCTTCATCATGTCGCGCACCGACGACATCATCAATTGCGCCGGTCATCGGCTCTCGACAGGGGCGATGGAGGAGGTCTGTGCGCGTCATCCCGATGTCGCAGAATGCGCGGTCATTGGCGTGATCGATGCGCTGAAGGGTCAGGCACCCTGCGGTTTCCTGGTGCTGAAACGACATGTTTCCCGTGACGCGACGGCGATCGAATCAGAGGTCGTGGCGATGATTCGTGATTCGATCGGGCCGGTTGCCGCCTTCAAGACGGCCATCACCGTTAATCGGTTGCCGAAGACACGCTCCGGCAAAATACTGCGCGGCACGATGCAGAAGATCGCCGACGGCATACCCTGGAAAATGCCTGCAACCATCGATGATCCAACGATTTTAGAGGAAATTGCCGAGGCGCTGCGCGGACGCGGTTTAGGCTCCTTGCCGATGTGAATTAAACTTTCGGTAAGCCTAATTGAGGAATTGTTAACTATGTTGATGCAAGCATTTGTTAACGGCAATGGCTTGCATAGCAGGCTTTGCATGACGCGGTCGCCGTTACCGGCCTACTGCATAATTTCTTAAATCGGAATCGATTTAAGGACAAAATTATGCAGCAGTTGAAGTGCTACAGCGTCCTTTGCACGTCTGAAAGACGTGCGGCGCTGTAGTCCGGATTGCCCCTTTCTCAACGATTGTGGAACGGATCATGACAAGCATCCTCACCAACAACGCTGCTATGGCAGCGCTGCAGACTTTGCGCGGCGTAAACGATAGCCTCAAGGACACCCAGGGTCGCGTTTCATCGGGTTATCGTGTGGAGAAAGCGGCCGACAATGCCGCCTATTGGTCGATTGCTACGACCATGCGTTCCGACAACATGGCGCTTTCAGCCGTCTCCGACGCGCTCGGGCTCGGCGCGGCAAAAGTCGATACCGCCTATTCGGCCATGGACAGCGCACTCGATGTCGTCAGCGAAATCAAGGCCAAGATCGTCGCCGCCACCGAAAAGGGCGTCGACAAGACGAAGATTCAGCAGGAACTCGACCAGTTTCAGGAGCAACTGCTCAGCATTGCCCAATCGGCGTCCTTCTCCGGCGAAAACTGGGTTGCCGGCGCCTCCGGCACGAAGAGCGTCGTTTCGTCTTTCGTGCGCGATGGCAGCAATGCCGTTTCGGTCAAGATGACAGACTACGTGCTCAATGCGGGCACGCTCGGAAACGTGCTTTTCGGCATGACCAGTACCGGTGCGATCGAGACGACCAGCGGTATCATTGGTACGGCCTTCAACGGAACCTATGGCGGCGCCGTCATCGTTATGCCGTCGATATATGCTCTCGACATCACCAATTTCACCCAGGGTCAGCTCGACGCAGCCCTGACCGGTATCGAACTGGTTCTCGGCGCCATGACCGCCGTCGGCTCGGCGCTCGGCTCGATCTCGACCCGTATCCAGCTGCAGGAAACCTTCGTCAGTGGCTTGCACGATTCGATCGACTCCGGTGTCGGACGCCTGGTCGATGCCGATATGGAAGAGGAATCGAGCAAGCTATCGGCGTTGCAGACGCAGCAGCAGCTTGCCATCCAGTCGCTCTCGATCGCCAATACCTCGGCGCAGAACATCCTCACCCTGTTCCGCAGCTAATCGAAACAGGTCATCCGCAATAAAAAACCCCGCCGGTCAGCTCATACCGGCGGGGTTTTTCATAAGATCGCTGATATCTCAGTACTGATCGTCGTCCTCGTCCTTCGGCGCCGAGCGTAGCGAGCTCAGCTTGCGGAAGACGGCATCGGCGTCTATTTCTTTTTCCTTTTCCTCCTCGCGCTCGTAGCTCGGACTCAGGCGCTCGGTCTCCTGGGCCGATTGCAGCGTCGCGCCAAGCTCGGCGGCGGTCGGCAGCGGACGGCCCTTGGAGGCCTTTTCCACTTCCATGTCGAGATCAATCTGGCTGCAGAGACCGAGCGTGACCGGATCCATCGGCGCCAGATTGGCGGAGTTCCAGTGGGTGCGCTCGCGGATCTGCTCGATCGTCGATTTCGTCGTGCCGACGAGGCGGGAAATCTGCGCGTCCTTCAGCTCCGGATGGTTGCGAACGAGCCAGAGAATGGCGTTCGGGCGGTCCTGGCGCTTGGAAACCGGGGTATAACGCGGACCGCGGCGCTTGGATTCCGGCACCCGCACCTTCGGTTCGGAAAGCTTCAGCTTGTGGTTCGGATTGGCCTCGGCGCGGGCAATCTCGTCGCGGGAAAGCTGTCCTGTCGAGATCGGGTCGAGGCCCTTGATGCCCTGCGCCGCTTCGCCGTCGGCGATCGCCTTGACTTCGAGCGGATGCAGTTTGCAGAACTGCGCAATCTGATCGAAAGACAGTGCCGTATTGTCGACGAGCCAAATGGCTGTCGCCTTCGGCATGAGCAGTGTTTGAGCCATGGATATAGTCCTTCTATCGTCCGCGCCGGTCGCGGTCCGTGGATTGTCACCACAATGTCCGGGAAATATGCCGCTATATAACCGCACTGTCGCAGAATTGCAATTCTTCCGAAATGAAATGACCTTCGTCTAATTGCCGTGGCGATGCGAACTGCTATGAATTGCCGTGATTTCAAGTCCGGGCCATAGCTCACGCGGTCCGTCGCATGTCCCATGAGGAGGAGTTGCATGTCGGAGAAGATCTATCCGGTCACGAAGCCGGTGAAGGCGCGCGCCCTGATCGACAAGGAAAAGTACCTGAAATGGTACGAGGAAAGCGTCGAGAACCCGGAAAAGTTCTGGGGCAAACACGGCAAACGCATCGACTGGTTCAAGCCCTATACCAAGGTCAAGAATACTTCCTTTACCGGCAAGGTTTCGATCAAGTGGTTCGAGGACGGTCAGACAAACGTCTCCTACAATTGCATCGACCGTCATCTGAAAACGAATGGCGACCAGGTGGCGATCATCTGGGAGGGCGACAACCCCTATATCGACAAGAAGGTCACCTATAACGAGCTCTACGAGCATGTCTGCCGGATGGCGAACGTGTTGAAGAAACACGGCGTCAAGAAGGGCGATCGCGTCACCATCTATATGCCGATGATCCCCGAAGCGGCCTATGCGATGCTCGCCTGCGCCCGCATCGGCGCGGTGCATTCGGTCGTCTTCGGCGGTTTCTCGCCCGAGGCGCTGGCCGGGCGCATCGTCGACTGCGAATCCACCTTCGTCATCACCTGCGACGAAGGCCTGCGCGGCGGCAAGCCGGTGCCGCTGAAGGACAATACCGATACGGCGATCCATATCGCCGCCCGCCAGCATGTCCATGTCAGCAAGGTGCTGGTCGTTCGCCGCACCGGCGGCAAGACCGGCTGGGCGCCCGGCCGCGACCTCTGGCATCATCAGGAGATTGCTACCGTGAAGGCGGAATGCCCGCCGGTGAAGATGAAGGCGGAAGACCCGCTCTTCATTCTTTATACGTCCGGCTCGACCGGCAAGCCGAAGGGCGTGCTGCACACGACGGGCGGTTATCTCGTCTATGCGGCGATGACGCATGAATATGTCTTCGATTATCACCACGGCGACGTCTACTGGTGTACGGCCGATGTCGGCTGGGTGACCGGCCACTCCTATATCGTCTATGGGCCGCTTGCGAACTGCGCGACGACGCTGATGTTCGAGGGCGTGCCGAACTTCCCGGACCAGGGCCGTTTCTGGGAAGTCATCGACAAGCACAAGGTCAACATCTTCTATACGGCGCCGACGGCGATCCGCTCGCTGATGGGTGCCGGCGACGACTTCGTCACGCGCTCCTCGCGCTCTTCGCTGCGCCTGCTCGGCACGGTCGGCGAGCCGATCAATCCCGAGGCTTGGGAATGGTACTACAATGTCGTCGGCGACAAGCGTTGCCCTGTCATCGATACGTGGTGGCAGACGGAGACCGGTGGCCACATGATCACGCCGCTGCCTGGCGCCACCGATCTGAAGCCCGGTTCTGCGACGATCCCGTTCTTCGGCGTCAAGCCTGAGTTGGTCGACAATGAGGGCAAGGTGCTGGAAGGCCCTGCCGACGGCAATCTCTGCATCACCGACAGCTGGCCGGGCCAGATGCGCACGGTCTATGGCGATCACGAGCGCTTCATCCAGACCTATTTTTCGACCTACAAGGGCAAGTATTTCACCGGCGATGGCTGCCGGCGCGATGCGGACGGTTATTACTGGATCACCGGCCGCGTCGACGATGTGCTGAACGTCTCCGGCCACCGGCTCGGCACGGCGGAGGTGGAATCCGCCCTTGTCTCGCATAATCTGGTTTCGGAAGCCGCGGTCGTTGGTTATCCGCATCCGATCAAGGGCCAGGGCATTTATTGCTATGTGACGCTGATGTCCGGTCATGAGGGATCGGATACGCTTCGCCAGGAACTGGTGAAACATGTGCGGGCCGAAATCGGCCCGATCGCCGCGCCCGACAAGATCCAGTTTGCGCCCGGCCTGCCGAAGACCCGCTCCGGCAAGATCATGCGCCGCATCCTGCGCAAGATTGCCGAAGACGATTTCGGTGCGCTCGGCGATACCTCGACGCTCGCCGATCCGGCAGTCGTCGACGATCTGATCGCCAACCGGCAGAACAAGGCGACCGCCTGATAGATCGAGCCGTTCCGGTCCCTTTCGGGCTTCCGGGGCGGCTCTTTTGTTTCCGCGTATTCGATGCGTGGTTTACGGCATCCAAGCATGTTTATGGGCGAAGCCCTGAGACCATTCCCGGCGAGGTCACGCCTGCTAGATGTGGCTGAAATACCTGTCGCCTAAGATGTCGTTAGCCGGATTCTTAACTCCATTCTGCTGCGGCCGGAGAAGCCAATAGCAATATTGGCTTAGAAATCGATCGCCCTGCCATTGATTTCGTAATCGCCGAAACGCGCCGGCTCGGCTCCGCCGCGGCCGCCGATCTCCGGCGGCAGCTCCAGCGGCTTCTGGTTTTTTCGCCGCTCCTCGGCTTCGGCAAGGGCGCGTCTGGCAGCCGGGGACAGCATCTTGCGCGGCGGCTCGGATCCCTCGGCCGTCGGCGTTTCGCTGTTGTCGTTATCGGCGTCCTGCATGGCCGTCTCCTGCCGGAAATATTGAAAATGGCTGATGAATAACCAAATCATAATGCGCCGGTGCCGGGATTGAAAGCTTGTGGTGCCGAAATTGGAGATGGAGATCCGCCATGAACCTCGTTCGCACTGCCATGTTGCTTGCCTTCATGACGGCGCTTTTCATGTTTGTCGGCTTCCTGATCGGCGGTCGGGCCGGCATGATGATCGCATTCGTCATTGCCGCCGGCATGAATTTCTTCTCCTATTGGAATTCCGACCGCATGGTGCTTTCGGCCTATCGCGCCCAGGAGGTCGATGAGCGCAACGCGCCGGAATTCTTTGCGATCGTGCGCGACCTCGCCCGCAATGCCGGCCTGCCGATGCCGAAGGTTTATCTTTACGACAGCCCACAGCCGAATGCCTTCGCCACTGGCCGCAATCCCGACAATGCCGCCGTCGCCGCCTCGACCGGCCTGCTCAGCGCCTTATCTGCCGAGGAGGTCGCAGGCGTGATGGCGCATGAACTGGCCCACATCCAGTACCGCGACACGTTGACGATGACGATCACGGCAACGCTTGCCGGCGCGATCTCCATGCTCGGCAACTTCGCCTTCTTCTTCGGCGGCAACCGTGAGAACAACAGCAATCCTCTCGGCTTCGTCGGCGTCATCGTCGCGATGATCGTGGCGCCGCTCGCCGCCATCCTGGTGCAGATGGCGATCAGCCGCACCCGCGAATATTCGGCCGACCGCCGCGGCGCCGAGATCTGCGGCAATCCGCTCTGGCTTGCCTCGGCGCTCGGCAAGATCGCGCGCGGTGCTGCCCATGTGCCGAACGAGGATGCCGAGCGCAACCCGGCGACAGCGCATATGTTCATCATCAATCCGCTCTCCGGCGAGCGCATGGACAATCTGTTTTCGACGCATCCGAACACGGAAAACCGCATCGCCGCGCTGCACGACATGGCGCAAGGCGGCATGAATGTCTCGACGTCGCCGGCTCGTGCTGCTAATCCGTCGCGCAAATCGCGCTCTGTTCCGGATACGGGTCTTGGTCGCGGTGGTTCGCAACCGCCAAAAGGTCCGTGGTCTTGAATTCAGACGGCACGAAGAAGCCATTCCGCAAGCATAAGCCCTCCACCGAGCGATCCGCTCCGGCAAAGCCTGGCCTGCAGGCCCGGGCCGCGGCTGCAAAAATTCTCGGCGCCGTCGTCGACCGCAAGCTGCCGCTCGACGGTGCTCTCGATCATGAACACGGCAATCCGGCCTATAGGGCGCTCGGCGAAAGCGACCGGGCGCTCGTCCGCGCCATCCTGAACACGACGCTACGCCACCTGCCGCGCATCGATGCCGCGATTGCCGGGCTGCTGGATTCGCCGCTGCCGGAGGGCGCAAGGGCGCTGCATCACGTGCTCGCAATCGGAGCGGCGCAGATCCTCTATCTCGATGTGCCGGATCATTCTGCCGTCGATCTCGCCGTCGAGCAGGCCAATCAGGATCCCCGCAATCGCCGTTTTGCCAAGCTGGTCAATGCCATTCTTCGCCGGCTCGGCCGCGAGAAGGAACAGGTTCTCGATGAGATCGGCAAGGTCGCGCCGATGCCGGCCTGGTTTATCGCCAGGCTGGAAAAGGCCTATGGCCGGGACGCGGCGCTGGCAATTTCGGAATCCCAGCTCGAACCGGCAGCAATCGATCTGACCGTCAAGTCCGACCCCCAAGGCTGGGCGAAGCGGCTGAACGGTGTCGTCCTGCCCACAGGCGGTATTCGTCTCGCCGCCTTCGACGGCGGTATCCCCTCGCTCGAAGGCTTCGATGAGGGCGCGTGGTGGGTGCAGGATGCGGCGGCAAGCATCCCTGCGAAGCTTTTCGGCGATCTCTCGGGCAGACGTACCGCCGATCTCTGTGCCGCACCCGGCGGCAAGACGGCGCAGCTCATCCTTGCCGGCGGCGCAGTCACCGCCCTCGACCAGTCGGAAAACCGGCTGAGACGGCTGCGGTCGAATCTCGACCGGCTCGGTCTCAAAGCGGAGACGATTGCGGCAGATCTGACGACATTCGAGCCGGCGGAGCGTTTTGACGCGATCCTGCTCGATGCCCCTTGCTCTTCCACCGGCACGACGCGTCGACACCCCGACGTGTTGTGGACCAAGGGAGCTGAGGATATCGCCAGGCTGGCGGCGCTGCAGGAACGGCTGCTGCGACACGCGCTAAGATTACTGAAGCCGGGCGGCACGCTGGTTTTTTCGAATTGTTCGCTCGATCCTGTCGAGGGTGAGGACGTCGTCGCCCGTGTTCTGTCCGATACGGATGCAATCGAGCGCGTTCCGATCGGCGCCGGAGACTGGCCTGGCCTTGAGGCGGCGATCACGCCGCTCGGTGAATTCCGTACGCTTCCCACCATGCTGAAAATGCCTGACGGCATCGGCTCCGGTCTCGACGGCTTCTATGCGGCTGTGCTGCGGCGCATGGCTTGATTGCAGGCTTGAGCGCTCGCGGCGAGCCTGGGCTGTACGAGGTGCTTCATAGCCTCGTGTCACGCATGCCGTTCTCCAAACCGCTCGCATGATTTCAGGTGAAACGCGTCAATGTGCGTATATTCGAACTTTGTCACGAATTAATTCATTGCGGACGATGAAATCGGCCACTTTTCACCTATTCTTAACCACGAGGGTCAATAGACAATAGAATATGCAGTCCGGTCGGCGTTTTGCGAGCATGTATGTTCGGGAGGCTTGGCGGCGCGCCTTGCGCCGCGTCGCGTTGTTGCGCCTGAAGCTCTTTCGCCATTCAATCAAGGTGCCGGAGCGTCTGATCGTAGCACCGACCGATCTGCGCAGCATCGATCCGCATGTGGCCGACGAGATCCTCAACGGACGGTTTCTCCTCGCCGGGCGCATGCTGGAAACCAACGAGAAGTCGCCCTTCACCTTCACCCTGCCCTCACGCCCCTTCGCGATCCGTCTTCACAGCTTCGGCTGGCTGCGGCATATGCGGGCGAACAAGACGGAGCGTAGTTCGGCTGTCGCCCGCGCGATCGTCGACAGCTGGCTTTCCATCCATGCCGGTCGCATGGAGGGGATTGCCTGGGAAACCGACGTCACCGCTCAGCGCGTTATTGCCTGGCTGTCGCATTCGCCGGTGGTACTGCAGAATGCCGATCGCGGCTTTTATCGCCGCTTCATGAAGTCGCTGGCGTTCCAGGTGAGGTTCCTGCACCGGATGGCGCCGTTCACCCTCGGCGGCCTGGAGCTGTTTCGGCTGCGTATCGCGCTGGCCATGGCCTCCGTCGCCATGCCGGCGCGCGCCTCTACGCTCAGAAGGGCGGCGCAGGCGCTCGACCGCGAATTCGATAGCCAGATTCTGCCGGATGGCGGCCATGTGTCGCGCAATCCGCGCGTCGGGCTGGAATTGCTGCTCGATCTGCTGCCGCTCCGGCAGACCTATGTCAATCTCGGCCATGACCTGCCGCAGAAACTGATCTCCGGCATAGATCGCATCTATCCGGCACTGCGGTTTTTTCGCCATCAGGACGGAGACCTGGCGCTCTTCAACGGGGCGACCTCCACGCTCGCAAACGAGCTGATGTCGGTGCTCAGATATGACGAGACCGCCGGTCAGCCGTTCAAGGCTTTGCCGCATTCGCGTTATCAGCGGCTTTCCGGAGGCAAGACGGTGATCATTGCCGATACCGGCACGCCGCCTTCGGGAGGCGCGCTTCGGACCGCGCATGCCGGCAGCCTCTCCTTCGAGATGTCGTCCGGACGTCATCGCTTCATCGTCAATTCGGGTTCGCCGAAATTTGCCGGGCATCGTTATGTCCAGATGGCGCGCACGACGGCGGCGCATTCGACCGTTATCCTCAACGACACCTCGTCCAGCCGCTTTTCGCCTTCGCCCTTCCTGAACCACGCAATCACCGAACCGGTGAGGACAATCACCGTCGAGCGTGCCGAAACCGAAGACGGACGCGACGGCATAAAGCTCAGCCATGACGGTTATCTCAGGGTGTTCGGGGTGCTGCACGAGCGTGAGCTGACACTCAATGCCGCAGGTTCGATCGTGACCGGCCGCGACCGGCTCGTCGTCCGCGAAGGATATGAGAGTGACGAGCCCCTGAAGGCCGTCGCCCGTTTTCATATCCATCCGTCGATCGTCCTGCATCAGAGTGACGGGGAGTCCGTGCTGCTGACGGCGCCGGACGGCGAAAGCTGGCTGTTTTCCGCACCCGGCAATGAAGTGCTGATCGCCGAGGATATCTTCTTTGCCGACAGCTCCGGCATCTGCGGCTCGGACCAGATCGAGATCGATTTCGATCTTGCCGAGAAGACCGAAATCCGCTGGTTTTTGTCCCGCAAAGGTTAGAAGCGGATGATTTTGAGCCGAGCGGCCAAAATCGGGATCGCATCCACATCAAAGAAGTAAAGTACGATGCCGTCCAAAAATGGCTCGTGCTTTTTGGCGTCATGCGCTGACGCCTGTTTGCGCGGCGGCAAAGCTGTGCTAACGCGGCGCCAGCATGCGAACATCCCTTGCGGATGTCCTCCCGAAGCCCGAACGGAGAAGGTTTCATGGCCGTCATTTCCAAGAAGATCCCCGCCCCCGACAAGGTCGAAATCAAGACCGCGCTCATCTCCGTCTTCGACAAGACCGGGATCGTCGACCTCGCCCACGCCTTGTCTGCCAGAGGTGTGCGCCTGCTTTCGACCGGCGGCACGTTTAAAGCGATCACCGCTGCCGGTCTTGCCGTCACCGATGTCTCCGAAATCACCGGTTTTCCGGAGATCATGGATGGGCGTGTGAAGACGCTGCATCCAACGGTGCATGGCGGCCTGCTGGCGATCCGTGACGATGGCGAACACCAGGAGGCGATGAAAAAGCACGGCATCGAGGGCATCGATCTCGCCGTCATCAACCTCTACCCCTTCGAAGACGTACGCGCGGCCGGCGGCGACTATCCGACGACCGTCGAGAATATCGATATCGGCGGTCCGGCGATGATCCGCGCATCGGCCAAGAACCATGCCTATGTGACGACCCTGACCGATCCGGCCGATTATGCCGAGCTGCTGGAGCAGCTTTCCGCAGATGACGGCAAGACCGCCTATGCCTTCCGCCAGCGCATGGCGGCCAAGGCTTATGCCCGCACCGCCGCCTATGATGCAATGATCTCCAACTGGTTCGCCGAGGCGCTGACGATCGACACGCCACGCCACCGGGTCATCGGCGGTGCACTGAAGGAAGAGATGCGCTACGGCGAAAATCCGCATCAGCAGGCCGCCTTCTACCTGACCGGCGAGAAGCGCCCGGGTGTTTCGACGGCCGCTCTTCTCCAGGGCAAGCAGCTCTCCTACAACAATATCAACGATACGGATGCCGCCTACGAGCTCGTCGCTGAGTTCCTGCCGGAGAAGGCGCCGGCCTGCGCGATCATCAAGCACGCCAATCCCTGCGGCGTCGCCACCGGATCGAGCCTGGTCGAGGCCTATCGGCGGGCGCTTGCCTGCGATTCCGTTTCCGCCTTCGGCGGCATCATCGCGCTCAACCAGACGCTCGATGCCGAAACGGCCGAAGAGATCGTCAAGCTCTTCACTGAAGTGATTATCGCGCCGGATGTCACGGAGGAGGCGAAGGCTATCGTCGCCCGCAAACCGAACCTGCGGCTGTTGTCTGCCGGTGGCCTGCCCGATCCGCGTGCTGCGGGCCTGACGGCAAAGACCGTTTCCGGCGGCCTGCTCGTCCAGAGCCGCGACAACGGCATGGTCGAGGATCTGGAACTCAAGGTCGTCACCCGGCGCGCGCCGACGGCGCAGGAACTTGAAGACATGAAGTTCGCCTTCAAGGTCGGCAAACACGTGAAGTCGAATGCCGTGGTCTATGCCAAGGACGGCCAGACCGCCGGTATCGGCGCCGGCCAGATGAGCCGTGTCGATTCCGCCCGCATCGCGGCGCTTAAGGCCGAAGAAGCCGCCAAGGCGCTCGGCCTCGCGGTTCCGATGACGCATGGCTCGGCGGTTGCCTCCGAGGCCTTCCTGCCTTTTGCCGACGGTCTTCTGTCGATGATCGCCGCAGGAGCGACGGCGGTTATCCAGCCGGGCGGCTCGATGCGCGACCAGGAAGTCATCGATGCCGCCAACGAACACGGCGTCGCAATGGTCTTTACCAGCATGCGCCATTTCCGGCACTGATCGGGTGCCGGCGGTGGCCGGCGCTCTTCCTCGAGCAGGTTCGTCCCTATGCGCGATCGGCCGGATAGGGTGTGCGGATCAAGAGTATCAATCCGCCGGCGAGGAACAGGATCAGCGTTGCCATTCCGAGCCGCGGTGATCCGCTCATATAGGTCACCAGCGAGAAGAGCAGCGTCGCCATGAAGCTGGTGGCGCGCCCCGACAGCGCGTAGATGCCGAAGTAGCGGCCGGCTTCATCGATGTTGACGCTGCGGGCGAGATAGGAGCGTGACGAGGCCTGCACCGGCCCGAAGGCGAGCCCGATCAGCAGGCCGTAGAGGATATAGGCCTTTTCTGCAGCCGTACCGAAGAGGCCGCCGGAATCCGCCGCCGGCAGCGGCATCATTCCGAACAGGGTGTAACCCGGTCCTGTCGAGATGATGCCGATCGTGGCGAGAAGCAGCATCGTGAGGCTGATGACGACCGTCACCTTCGAACCAACGCCCTTGTCGATGCGGCCGGCGATCAGGCAGCCGAAAATCGCAACGACATTCAGGATGATGCCGTAGATGCCGATCTCGATCGTCGCCCAACCGAACATCCCGGCCGCGAAGATGCCGCCAAGGATCAGCAGGCCGTTGACGCCGTCCTGATAGATCATGCGGGCGATGAGGAATTTCAGGATGCCGCGGCGCTCTCTAAGCTCGCCAAGCGTGTTTTTGAGTTCCCGCAAGCCGGAGCGCACCGCGGTGCCGAAGGGAAGACCCTTGCCGACATCGGGCGTGAAGAAGAACATCGGTAGGATGAAGATCAGATACCAGACGGCCGAGATCGGCCCGGTGATGCGTGCATCCTGGCCGGTCGCAGGATCGAGGCCGAACAGCGGATCAAGGCCGAGGATGGTCTTGCCGGTCTCGGGGCTCGCCGCCAAAAGCGTCACGACGGCAATGAGCACGATGATGCCGCCGAGATAACCGAGCCCCCAGGCGGTGTTGGAGAGCTTGCCGACCTCGTGCTTGCCGACCAGGCGCGGCATCATCGAATCGTTGAAGACGATCGAAAACTCGGCCGAGATCGAGGCGAGGATCATGAACACGACAGGATAGAGAACAGGCGAACCGGGTGCGGCGAACCACAGGCAGAACAGGCTGGCGATCTTGATGATCGCGAAGAAGCCGATCCAGGGTTTGCGCGCGCCGGACTGGTCGGCGATCGAGCCGAGCACGGGTGAGAGCAGGGCGATGATCACCGAGGAGATCGTCGCCATGTTGCTCCACGTCGTCTGCGCGGAAACCGGATCATCGGTCAGGCGGGAAACGAAATAGGGTCCGAAGATAAAGGTCGTGACCACGGTGAAGAAGGGCTGTGCTGCCCAATCGAAGAACATCCACCCCCAGATGCCCTTCTCCGTGGCCTTCGGCGGTTGCGTTCCTGTCCAGTCAATGCGATTCAACATCCGCTCCTTCTTTGACGCGGACTGTCTCACCTCACCCGGTCGCGCGCAAGATCGGTCAGGATACCTGCAGCAACGGTAATACGCGCGAGATTGGGATCGCCGCCGTCGCTGAGGGTTGAAAGCTCCTCGAGGATACGGTTGATGCGGATACGATCCTGCGCATGCCAGGCTTGAACGGGAAGCTTTTCCTTGCCGTGATCGGAAAGGGCGGAGATAACGATGTCGCGCCTTGCACTGGCGATTTGATCGATACTGCGGGCAAGCGCCAGATTCTCGTAATGGTCTGAGGTGAGGATCCGCCCGCCCGCCGCCAGCAGCCTGCCGATACGGAAGGTCTGCGACACGGCGATGTAGTTCTCGGCGGCGCGGACCAGGGGTTCGCCGGTGCGCTCGGCGATCTGCATGATCTCCGGCACCAGTGCGAAGATCGGGAGGCTGGCGATGTCGGCGGCGAGTTTTTCGGGCAGGCCCGCCTGGCTGTACTCCGCCTGGCGCACGGCGACCTCGCCGGCCACCTGTCCGGCGAAGGCGGTTTTCAGCTTCTTCAGGGCCGCCTGAAGCCGGCTAATCACTTCTGCCATATCGGCCTTGGTCATGCCCGTTTTCAGCAGCAGGCGCGTCAGCACGATAAAGCTGTGGCTGATCTCCTCGTAGATGCGGTTCTGCATCTCGCCTGATATCTTGCCGTCCAGGGCGTCCGTCCCGGCCCAGAGGCTGGTCAGGTCGAAACCGTCTCTAGCGACGATTGCGGCGCGCACCACTTCCGGTGCCGAAGCCGCCGTTGCGTCCATCATGGCGACGGTGAAGCTTGGCCCGCCGCGGTTGATCGCTTCGTTGGCAAGCACGGTCGCGACGATTTCGCGCTTCAGCCGGTGGCTGGCGATATCGCCGGCATTCGACTTCTGCATCTTCACGGGGAAATAATTCGAAAGCGTCGCGATAAAATAGGGATCGTCGGGCAGATCGCTTGCGGCCAGCGCATCGAAGAGCACGATCTTGGCATAGGACACCAGCACGCCGATTTCCGGCCGCGTCAGCGGCTTGCCGGCCGTATAGCGTTCGGCCAGCGTCTGGTCGTCCGGCAGCGTCTCGACTTTGCGGTTCAGCTGGCCGGCGCCCTCGAGCACAGTCATGAAGCGGCCAAGCTGCAGACCGTTTGCCGTGCCTTTGCGTTCCGTCAGTGAGATCGCCAGCGACTGCAGATAGTTGTTGCGCAGGACCAGGGTCGCCACTTCGCCGGTCATCGAAGAAAGAAGCTGGTCGCGTTTTGCGCGCGTCAGGCGCCCGTCATGCATGGCGGCTGCCAACGCGATCTTGATATTGACCTCCACGTCCGAGGTGTTGACGCCGGCCGAGTTGTCGATGGCGTCGGAATTGCAGCGCCCGCCCTTCAGACCATAGGCGATGCGGCCCTTCTGGGTGACGCCGAGATTTGCGCCCTCGCCGATCACCTTGGCGCGCACCTCCGCTGCTGTGATGCGGATCGGGTCGTTGGCGCGGTCGCCGACTTCGGTATCGGTTTCGGACGGCGCTTTCACGTAGGTGCCGATGCCGCCGAACCAGAGCAGGTCGACCGGGCTCTTCAGGATCGCCGTTATGATCTCGAAGGGCGTCGCCACGGCCTTGTCGATGCCGATCGCGGCAACCGCTTCCGGCGTCAGCGTGACCGATTTGGCGGCGCGGGAAATGATCATCGCGCCTTTCGAAAGCACGCTCTTGTCGAAGTCCTGCCAGCTTGAACGCGGCAGGTCGAAGAGCCGCTGGCGCTCAGTCAGCGTCTTTTCCATATGGGGATCGGGATCGATGACGATGTCGCGGTGATCGAAGGCGGCAATGAGCCGGATCTTCGGAGAAAGCAGCATGCCGTTGCCGAAGACGTCGCCCGACATGTCGCCGACGCCGGCGACGGTGAAGGGCGTCGTCTGGATATCGATGTCCATTTCCCGGAAATGGCGTTTCACGGTTTCCCAGGCGCCGCGGGCGGTGATGCCCATCTTCTTGTGGTCGTAGCCGGCCGAGCCGCCGGAGGCGAAGGCGTCGTCCAGCCAGAAGCCGGCTTCCTGCGCCAGTGCATTGGCGGTGTCGGAGAAGGTCGCTGTGCCCTTGTCGGCGGCGACTACGAAATAGGGGTCGTCACCGTCGAGCCTGACCGTATCCTTGGGCGGGACGATATCGGCGCCTGCTATGTTGTCGGTGATCGAAAGCAGCGTGCGGATATAGGTCTTGTAAGCCTCACGGCCGGCATTGAAGATCTCGTCGCGGCTGCCGCCGACGGGGAGTTTCTTCGGATAGAAGCCGCCTTTGGCACCGACCGGCACGATGACCGCGTTCTTGACCTGCTGGGCCTTGACGAGGCCGAGCACTTCGGTGCGGTAATCCTCGGCGCGGTCCGACCAGCGCAGGCCGCCGCGCGCCACCTTGCCGAAGCGCAGGTGCACGCCCTCGACTTCAACGCCGTAGACGAACATTTCGCGGAAGGGCTTCGGCTCCGGCAGCCCGTCGACCAGGTGCGGATCAAGCTTGAAGGCCAGCATGGGCTTCGGCGAACCGTCCGGGTTCTTCTGGAAATAATTGGTACGCAAGGTCGCATCGACGATATTGACGTAGCGGCGCAGGATACGGTCGTCATCGAGGCTCGGCACGTCGGCAAGTTCTGCCTCGATCGCCTGGTGCAGTTCGGCAAGCTTCTTGACGCGCACCTTCTCCGAAAGCCTGGTATCGAGCGTGTCATGGAAGAGACGGAAAATGGCGGCGGCGACATCAGGATATTTGTCGAGGGTCGTCGCGATATAATCCTGCGAATAGGCGATGCCGGCCTGGCGGAGATAACGCGCATAGGCGCGCAGCACATTCGTCTCGCGCGCCGAGAGCCCGGCCGAAAGGATCAGCCGGTTGAAGCTGTCATTGTCGATCGTGCCGGCGAAGGCGGCGACGAAGCCTTCCTCGAGAGCGGCGCCGTAACGCTGCAGATCGATCTCGCCGCCATTGCGGGCCTCGAGCTCCATATCGTGCAGCACGACGAGCTTTTTTTCTCCATCGGCGACCGGCACCCCGATGTCGAAAGTGCGTTCACTGACGACATTGAAGCCGAGATTCTCGAGAAGCGGCACGCGGCGCGACAGCGCCAGCTGGCCGCCGGCGTGGAAGATCTTCAAGGAAAGGATGCGGCCCTGTTCTTCCTGACGGTGATAAAACTGGATGCGCAGCGGCTCGCCGGCGGCGCAGGCACCGATATCGGCGAGGTCGGCCACGGTTTCCTCCGGCGTGAAGGAATCCTGGAAGGCTTGGTCGACCGATACCTTCGGCGCTTTGGCGCCTGCCAGCGCCTCGAAACGGTCGTCCCAGCGGGCGGTGATCTCGCGGATCACCTGCTCGAGCTTTGACTGCGGAATGCGTGGCGTCTTGCCGCCCGAGCGGCCGATGATGAAATGCACGCGCGCCACGCCGCCTTCCGGGAACGCCGGGTAATAGGCGGAGACACGGCCGTCATAGACAGTCTTCAGATAGGTGCCGATCCGCTCTCGGACGATCGAGTCGTATTCCTCGCGCGGCACGTAGACGATCACCGAGACGAAGCGGTCGAAATGGTCGATGCGCGGCAGGACGCGCACGCGCGGCCGATCGCCCAAATCGTTGATCTGTTCGGCAAAACTTGCAAGCAGCGTCGTATCGATCTGGAAAAGGTCGTCGCGCGGATAGGATTCCAGCGTATTGTCGAGCATGCGGCCGGAATGGCTCATCGGGTCGAAGCCGAAATGCTCCTTCACCTTCTCGATCTTGGAACGCAGCAGCGGGATTTCGGAGGCGAGCGAGGTATAGGCCGTCGAGGTGAAAAGACCGACGATGCGCAGTTCGCCGGTGACGTTGCCGTCGGCGTCGAAGCGCTTGACGCCGACATAATCCATATAGGCCCGGCGATGGACGATCGATTTCACATTCGCCTTGGTGACGATCAGGAAGTCGGGGCCGTCGAGGAAGGCAAGGATCTCAGGCGTCGTCGTCACCGCGTCCTTGCCGGTGCGCAGCACGAGAACATCGGGATTGGAAAGAATGCCGAGGCCAGCACCCTTGTCGCGCTCGACCCTCGCATCGGTCCCCTTGCCGGAATAGACATATTCGCGCATGCCGAGGAACGTGAAATTCTCATCGCGCAGCCAGGTCAGGAAAGCGACGGCTTCGTCGCGATCGGCCTTCTTCCGGCTGGCGCCATTGGCCGCAAGCTCGGCGATCACTCCGTCGATCTTGGAAAGCATCGGCTTCCAGTCGGAAACCGACAGGCGGACCTGTTCGAGTACTTTCTCGATGCGTTTGACGAGATCGGCGGCCTGGGCGGAATTGAGGGGCGCAATATGAAGCTGGATATGGCTGACGCGGTTGGCCGGATCGCTCGGGTGATCGGCGGAATAAAGCACCGGCGCCTGGCCCTTTTCCATGACCAGGATGGGATGCACGGCCATGAACAGGTCGCGATAGCTGCTCGTCACTTCACCCATGACCGATTCGAACAGAAAAGGCATGTTGTGGTCGGTGACAGAAAGCACCGAGACGGCGATGCCGTCAGGCGTCACATCGGCAATCGTGTCGATGCTGACGTGGGGCGCCTTGCCGTTCCAGGCGGCAAGTTCTTTTGCCGAATGCACCGCTGAGAGCGCCAGCATTTCCGGCGTATAGAGTTCGAGATCGTCATTGCTTGCCCGGCCGAAGAGAATTGCCGGATCGAGATGCGCCTCGCCTGTCGCCTTGGCGATCTTGCGCGCGCTTTCGATCTGCTTTTCCCGTTTCGGATTGTTTCTGGCAGCCATGGATCGCCTCCCTCAATGTCTGATTTTTTGCAAGCTAGCAGAAGATTCTTCGAAAAAATCTCTAAAAGAGAGGTCCGAAGGATTGTTCTGACGCTTTTTTGGCGCTGGAAACGAGAAATCGTAAGAGATTTTCCGCTTTCTTCGTCAAACGAAAGAGAAAGTCCCGTCTTCCGGTTTTCGTTCCGCCGAACATTTCCACGCCCGCATGAAGAATGGTTGACAGCGTGGCGTCAAAAAGATCATCAAACGCGGTCATCATTCGGATCTTGGATATCATGTCGGAAAATGCAGCGGGCGCAGTCATCGTCATTTCCAGCCATGTGGTGCGGGGCTCGGTCGGAAACCGGGCAGCCGTCTTTGCGCTGGAGACGCTTGGTCATCCGGTCTGGGCCCTGCCGACCATCGTGCTGCCCTGGCATCCCGGCCACGGCCGCTCGACGCGGCTGACTTTTGCGGAAACGGATTTCGACGCGGCGATCGACGATCTGATCCGCGCGCCCTGGATCGGCGAAGTCAAGGCGGTGCTCTCGGGCTATTTCGGCAATGCCGCCCAGGCGCGCTCCGTCGCCCGGCTGATCGGTGCGCTGAGGCAAAACAAGCCCGAGCTGCTCTATGTCTGCGATCCCGTCATGGGCGATCTCGGCGGCCTTTACGTGCCGGAAGCGACCGCTGAGGCCATTCGCGACCATCTCATTCCGCTCGCCTCGCTCGCAACGCCGAACCGCTACGAGCTCGCATGGCTTTCGGGGGCAGCCCTCGAAGACAACAGCGCGATCATGGAGGCGGCGCTCGCGCTCGGACCATCGCGCATGCTCGTCACTTCGGCGGTGCCGATGATGGCGGGTGGTACCGGCAATCTCTATCTTTCCGGCCGTCACGCGCTTCTTGCTGAGCATCGTGTTGTCGAGAACCCGCCGAATGGTCTCGGCGACCTCATCGCCGCCGTCTTCCTGTCGCGCCTGCTTTCCGGGATCGAGGACGAAAAGGCGCTGCAGCTTGCCACCGCCAGCGTCTTCGAGGTGCTTGCGCGTGCCGTCAAGCGCGGCAGCAACGAGTTGATGCTGGCAAGCGATGCTTCCAGTCTTTCGGCGCCGATGGCCATGGTGCAGATGCGCCGCCTTGTGCACCCGGCGCAGCGGCGGAAAAAATGACGCATCTGCCAATATGTTCATTTTGCGGTGCAGCAGTTGATCTTGTCTTCGGCGCGCGCTAATCCAGAAGCATGCAGCGTTTTCCAAATCCCCTTCTGGACGGCTATCGCAACTTCATGAACGGGCGTTATGCCGACGCCCGCGACAGGTATCGGCAGCTTGCCGACAACGGTCAGAATCCCCATACGCTTGTCATTGCCTGTTCGGATTCTCGCGCGGCACCGGAGCTGATCTTCGATGCCGGCCCGGGCGAGCTCTTCGTCATCCGCAACGTCGCCAACATGGTGCCGCCTTACGAGCCGGACGGTCATTTTCATTCGACCTCGGCCGCACTCGAATTTGCCGTGCAGGTGCTGAAGGTCTCGGATATCGTCGTGATGGGCCATGGCCGCTGCGGCGGCATCCGCTCGGCGCTCGATCCGAATGCCGAGCCATTGTCGCCCGGCGATTTCATCGGCCGCTGGATGTCGCTGGTCAAACCCGCCGCTGAGCAGATCCAGAGCAACGACGTGATGACGGCCGCCGAGCGGCAAACGGCGCTGGAGCGTGTCTCCATCCGCAATTCGATCAGCAATCTCAGAAGCTTTCCCGACATCAAGGCGCTCGAGGAGGCGGGAAAGCTTCATCTCCACGGTGCCTGGTTCGACATTTCGACCGGTGAACTCTGGGTCATGGACGCCGAGACACGCGACTTCATTCGTCCCGAAATCTAGGGACATGCCAGTTTATGACGATGCGGCAATCGTTGCCGAGCGCGTACGGCTGGCGATCGAGGCGGCGGATATCCCCCTGCCGAGCGGCGATGTTCGCAAGGTGACGGCGAGTTTTGGATGCGCCGGACGAGCAAATAAAGCCACCAACCGGAACTTCGAGGATCTGGTCAAACGCGCGCCGAAATGAAAAACGCCGCATATCGCAGCGGCGTTTTGGCGTATTCTATCGGCCCTATTTGCCGTCGATCTGCTGACCGATATAGGCGATCGCCTGCTGGTAGACGCTGGCGGCGTTCCAGCCCTGGATGGCGACGAAATTAGGCTCTCCCGGCTGATAGCCGGCGCCGGCGCGCCAGCCGTGGCCCTTAAGGAAATTCGCCGTCGAGGCCAGTGCATCGGCGCGGGAACCGACCATGTCGACGCGGCCGTTGCCGTCGCCGTCGGCGCCGAAGCGCACAACATTGCGCGGCAGAAACTGCGTCTGGCCGATTTCACCATGGGCAGCGCCCTTGGCCTGTGGGCTCAGATAACCCTCGGAGACGAGCTGGAGTGCTGCATAGAGCTGGTCGGTGAAATATTGCGAACGACGGCAGTCATAGGCAAGCGTCGAAACAGCCGACAGCGTATGCTGGTTGCCCATATAGCTGCCGAAACCGGTCTCCATGCCCCAGATCGCAATCAGCGGGCCGGCCGGAACGCCGTAACGGCGCTCGATCGAGGCAAAAAGCGCCTGATTGGCGACCTTCATGCTGCGACCGCGGGAGATGATCGTGGCACCCCCGCGCTTCTGCATGAAAGCGTCGAAGGAGAGCTTGAAGCTCTTCTGGCCGCGGTCGGCGGCAATCGTCGGCCTGTTGTAATTGACGTTGGCGAAGGCGCGGTCGAGGACCGAGCGGCTGACGCCGTTGGCTGCTGCTTCCTGCTTGAAGTCGGCGACCCATGCACCGAAACCGCTGCCATTATTGCCGCATTGAGCGCCCTGGGCCGCTGCCGGCAGCGCGTGGAGGACGCCCGCCGCCGTAAACGCCGCCAGAAAGAATGTTGTCATGCGCATGAGAAACCCCGCTTCCGATCTACTGAAGCGCGCCGCAGCCGATCGGGGCTATGCGACGCGCTCAAAGTCTTCGTTCTGTTCATGTCGCTGTCCGAACCGCTGCACGGTTTTGGACGGCATGCTTTGGCTTGATGCCGGGCAGAATGCCAGCCGAAGGCGATCTTGTCACGATCACCTTTTCAGCAAGCGCTTATGGACAGAAGCGTCCACAATTCGGCAAAAAGCCCTGCCTTCATCATCAGCAGGGCTTTAACATACTATGGTTTACAAATGGTATCAGGCGGCCTGCTTGCGCGGCTTGACGAGACCACGATTGACGAGCAACTCGGCGATCTGGATGGCGTTCAACGCAGCGCCCTTGCGCAGATTGTCGGAGACCACCCAGATGTTGAGGCCGTTTTCGACCGTCGCATCCTCACGGATGCGCGAGATGTAGGTCGCATCCTCACCGGCGGATTCATATGGCGTGATGTAGCCGCCATCCTCGCGCTTGTCGATGACGAGGCAGCCCGGTGCATCGCGCAGGATGTCGCGGGCCTGGTCGGCGGTGATCTCGTTTTCGAATTCGATGTTGACCGATTCCGAATGACCGATGAAAACCGGCACGCGCACCGCGGTGCAGGTCACCTTGATCTTCGGGTCGAGCATCTTCTTCGTCTCGGCCAGCACCTTCCACTCTTCCTTGGTGTAGCCGTCCTCCATGAAGACGTCGATGTGCGGGATGACATTGAAGGCAATACGCTTGGTGAACTTCTTGTTCTCGATCGGATCGGCGACGAAGACGGCGCGCGTCTGGTTGAAGAGCTCGTCCATGCCGTCCTTGCCGGCGCCGGAGACCGACTGGTAGGTCGAGATGACGACGCGCTTGATCTTGGCAAAGTCGTGCAACGGCTTCAACGCCACCACCAGCTGGGCGGTCGAGCAATTCGGATTGGCGATGATGTTGCGCTTGGTGAACTGGCTGATGGCATCCGGGTTCACTTCCGGCACGATCAGCGGCACGTCGGCGTCGTAGCGCCAGGCCGAGGAATTGTCGATGACGATGCAGCCCTGCTGGCCGATCTTCGGCGAGAACTTCTTGGAGACCTCGCCGCCGGCCGACATCAGGCATATGTCTGTATCGGAGAAATCGTAATTCTCCAGATTGGAGACCTTCAGCGTCCGGTCACCGTAAGAAACCTCGGTGCCCTGCGAACGCGAGGAGGCGAGTGCCACGACCTCATCGGCGGGGAAGCCTCGCTCGGAGAGGATGTTGAGCATCTCCCGGCCGACATTTCCGGTCGCTCCCGCAACTGCTACTTTGAAACCCATTTCTCAAGCTCTCTTTCTCTTCTCTCCTCTTGTCCGGTGAGGGGAAAGGCGCGATTAATCGCGTCTTCCTGTCCCCAGCCGAGCCGGGGAGAGAGCGGCAGGCCAGAGACGTCAGACGGTTTTCGTCGTCGTTTTGGCCTTGGTTTTGGAAGAAACCGGAACGGCAATGTCCATCCCGGCAACTCGTGCCCGGTCACTGCGATCAGCAATGGCGTGTTCGTCGCGAACCATGGAGATTCCTTTTCCGCTGTTGCTCTTAGAAGGTTTTCCACAGGAGTCAAGGTGTTTGCGTGAGCAGGCTGCTTCCGCCTGCCGCCGCAATCTCCGGTGCAGGCGCTGAGGGCTTAGCAGGTCTGCTTCCTAAAGCAGCAGAACCTTCCGCCTCCAAAATAGCATTGCCGGTAGGAGGCTACGCAGCGGCCCGATGGGGACGACGGAACGTGGTCTCATTAGACTAAAGTCATAATCCGAAAGCCTCTCTCTTTTTGATCTGTCGTTTCTGGCACACTCCCGTCAGGCGAGTCGCGGCCAGGGGTATGCTTTGAGGAGAAGCAGGTCGCGCGCGTTGATCATCACTCTGTGGAGGACAGACAATGGCAAATGTCGCAAGCATCGACGGCGCGAAGGCCGGTCCGATGACCGGCGAGGAGAAGAAGGTCATCTTCGCCTCTTCGCTGGGCACCGTTTTCGAATGGTACGATTTCTATCTCTATGGTTCGCTCGCCACCTATATCGGTGCGACCTATTTCACCCAATATCCCGAGGCAACGCGTAACATCTTCACGCTGCTCGCCTTTGCCGCCGGCTTCCTGGTCCGCCCCTTCGGCGCGCTGGTGTTCGGCCGTCTCGGCGATCTCGTCGGTCGTAAATACACCTTCCTGGTGACGATCATGATCATGGGTCTGTCGACCTTCCTCGTCGGCATTCTGCCGGGTGCCGCCACCATCGGTATAGCAGCCCCGATCATCCTGATCGCGCTTCGCCTGCTCCAGGGTCTGGCGCTGGGCGGTGAATATGGCGGTGCGGCGACCTATGTCGCCGAACATGCGCCGAACGGGCGCCGCGGCTACTTCACCTCGTGGATCCAGACGACGGCGACGCTCGGCCTGTTCCTGTCGCTGATCGTCATCGTCTTTGTCCAATATCTGATGGGTGCGGCTGAGTTCGCCGCCTGGGGCTGGCGCATTCCGTTCCTGCTCTCGTTCGTCCTGCTCGGCATTTCCGTCTGGATCCGCCTGAAGATGAACGAATCGCCGGCTTTCCAGCGGATGAAGGCGGAAGGCAAGGGCTCCAAGGCGCCGTTGACCGAAGCCTTCGGGACATGGAAAAATGCCAAGATTGCGATCATCGCGCTGCTCGGCGCCACCATGGGCCAGGCGGTCGTCTGGTACGGCGGCCAGTTCTATGCACTGTTCTTCCTGCAGAACGTGCTGAAAGTGGACCTGTTCTCGGCCAATGTCATGGTCGCCATCGCACTTCTCCTCGGCACGCCGTTCTTCGTCATCTTCGGCGGCCTCTCCGACAAGATCGGCCGCAAGCCGATCATCATGGCAGGCCTTCTCATTGCGGCGGTGACCTATCATCCGCTGTTCAAGGCGATGACCTGGACGGCAAACCCGGCGCTAGCCGAAGCGCAGGCTTCGATTCGGGCAACGGTGACAGCTGATCCGGCGGACTGCAGGTTCCAGTTCAACCCGACCGGCACGGCGAAGTTCACCAGCTCTTGCGACGTGGCGACGGCGTTCCTGACCAAGAACTCGGTGCCCTACGACGTCGTGCCCGGTACCGCCGGACAGCCGGCAACGGTGAAGGTCGGCAACGCGACGATCCCGAGCTTCGACGTCGCTGCCGCCGGCGACAAGGCCAAGGGCATGACTGCGGCCTTCGAAAAGGGCGTCAACATCGCGCTCCAAGGTGCCGGCTACCCGCTGAAGCGCGGCGCCGTCAAGGTGCCGGATGCCAAGCTCGATGCTTTCATCGCGGCCAATCCTGAACTGGCGCTCAACGCCGATACCGTGCGCGCCGGCGAGAAGGAAACCATGCCGGCAGCCAAGTTGGTCGAAGGCAAGCTGCTGACGGCGGATGAGACCAATGGCGTCACCGACATGGCGGTCTACAACATCGCCAATGGCGGCACTTTCGCCATGACCGCCGATCCCGCCCGCGTCAACTGGATCGGCACGATCGCCGTGCTGTTCGTCCTCGTCCTCTATGTGACGATGGTCTACGGCCCGATCGCCGCCCTGCTGGTCGAGCTTTTCCCGACCCGCATCCGCTATACCGGCATGTCGCTGCCCTATCACATCGGCAACGGCTGGTTCGGCGGCCTGCTGCCGGCAACGGCCTTCGCGATGAGCGCTGCCGCGGGCGATATCTACTACGGTCTCTGGTATCCGATCGTCTTTGCGACGATCACGCTGGTGATCGGCCTGATCTTCCTGCCGGAAACGAAGAACAGGGATATCCACACCATGGATTGAGCGGCGGATTGAGGCCAATCCTTGCTTGAGAAAAAAGGCCCGGCGCTCACATGGCGCCGGGCTTTTCCATATTACAGCGCCGCGCGTCTTTTCGAACGCGCAAAGGACGCTGTAATATTTTGAATTGCTGCATACTTTTATCCTTAAATCGATCCGATTTAAGGAGTTATGCCGAGCGAAACAGCTGCTTCGAGAGTGGCCAGCCGTCCGGCGCCAGCTTGAAAAGCAAGCTGCAGCGGGCAAAGACAATCGCCGTCAGCAGCGAGAACCAGCCGCCGAAGGCAAGGCCGGCGATGACGTCGCTCGGATAATGGGCGCCGACCATGACACGCGTCATGCCGAGCCAGATGGCGCAGGCGATAAAGGCGACGCGATAGCGCGGAAACAGCAGCGCGAAGGCGGCGAAGAAGGCGCCGACCGTGGTGGCATGGCCGGACGGGAAACTTTCGAAAGCGGAATGGCCCGAAAAGGGCGCGAAGGAAAACATGCCGTAGTCGTGGAAATGATCGGGACGCGCCCTGCCGATCGCACGCTTCAGCAGATTGGCGAGAAGTCCTGAGAAGACGACGGTGGCGAAGAGATAGGCGCCGATCCAGCTGACATAAAGCGCCTGCGCCTTGGAGCGCGCCGTCTTCAAAAGCTTGTAACCGGCCCTGCCCTGAAAGAACAGCAGGATGCTGGTGTAGATCAGCCAGGCGGAATCGCCGAAACCGGTCAGCAACTCGCCGAGGTGTTTCACCGGCGCGGGAGCTTCGCCGGCACCGATCGGCGCGTCGAAGAGCAGCATGGAAAGGATCACGGCATTGATCGTGACGAAGAGGCAGGCCTGCCAGCGCAAAGGCGGCATGCCGACGTCGCTCCGGCGCCAGCGCCTGTCCAGGGAAGCCCAAAATGCCCGCATTTCGTCGTCCGTTCGAATTGGCCTAGAGCGCCGCGCTTCCACCAGGACACGCTAAGGACGCTCTATTTCTTTGAATTGACGCATGATCCTTCATCGAAAATCGCTTCCGATTTCGGGATTATGCGCTCGCTAAAATCCGGCGCAAAAATACACGAGATTGTGGCCGAGAATAGTCCGTTTCGGATAATTCGACCAAGCGGGACGTGCTTCACCGCCCGCAAAGAAAAAGCCCTCCGCATGCGCGGTGCGAAGGGTTGGATACTGTTTCACGTGAAATATCAGGCGGAAAGCGTCTTGAACTCGGCGAGGATCGCATCGCCCATTTCGACGGTGCCGACCTGCCTTGCGCCATCGGCCATGATGTCGCCGGTGCGGACGCCCTTGTCGAGCACGTTGGCGATCGCCTTTTCCAGATCGTCGGCTTCCTTCACCAGATTGAAGGAGTAACGCAGGCACATGGCGAAGGAGGCGATCATGGCGATCGGATTGGCGATGCCCTTGCCGGCGATGTCAGGGGCCGAGCCGTGCACAGGTTCGTAGAGCGCCTTGCGCTTGCCGGTCTTGCCGTCGGGCGCGCCGAGCGAGGCCGACGGCAGCATGCCGAGCGAGCCGGTCAGCATGGCGGCGACATCGGAGAGCATATCGCCGAAGAGATTGTCGGTGACGATCACGTCGAACTGCTTGGGCTGGCGCACCAGCTGCATGCCGCCGGCATCGGCCAGCATGTGTTCGAGCTGAACGTCGGAATATTTCGCCTTATGCGTCTCGGTTACCACCTGGTTCCAGAGCACGCCCGACTTCATGACGTTGCGCTTTTCCATGGAGCAGACGCGATTCTGCCGCGTGCGGGCCATTTCGAAGGCGACGCCGGCGATGCGCTCGATCTCGTAGGTATCGTAAACCTGCGTGTCGATGCCGCGCTTCTGGCCGTTGCCGAGGTCGATGATTTCTTTTGGTTCGCCGAAATAGACGCCGCCCGTCAGCTCGCGGATGATCAAGATATCGAGGCCTTCGACCAGCTCCGGCTTCAGCGACGAGGCCGCAGCAAGGGCCGGATAGCAAATGGCGGGGCGCAGATTTGCGAAGAGTTGCAGATCCTTGCGCAGGCGCAGCAGGCCGGCTTCCGGGCGCACTTCGTAAGGCACGCTATCCCATTTCGGGCCGCCGACGGCGCCGAACAGAACGGCATCGGCGGCAAGCGCCTTCTGCATGTCGGCTTCCGAGATGGCAGCGCCATGCGCATCATAGGCGCAGCCGCCGACAAGGCCTTCGTCGGTGACGAAACCGGCATTCATCGCCTCGTTCATATAGGCGATGATCTTGCGGACCTCGCCCATGGCCTCGGGACCGATGCCGTCACCCGGCAGCAGGAAAAGATTGCGCGCTGTCATGAAACCCTCCTGGGAAAAACAAGTTGCGGTTTCTTAGACCCCGGAAATGGGCATTTCAAGCGACAGAAGCGGTGAATCGGTACGCTTCGCTCTGAGCCGCGGTAGTTGCTCCTGCGTCCGCAAACGGATTAGAACGGTGACCCTATCTTTATCCTGGATGGTTCCGATGCCTTTCGCGCCTCTCCACCTCGACACGCCCTTGCTCCAGACGGCACCTGGCTACAGCGCCAGCGGCAAACCGCTCTGGCTGAAGCTCGATGCGCTGCAGCCTTCCGGCAGCTTCAAGCTGCGCGGCGTCGGCCGGCTTTGCCAGCATGAGGTGGAAAATGGCGCGCGCGAAATCTTCTGCGCGTCCGGCGGCAATGCCGGCATTGCGGCCGCTTATGCCGGCCGGGCGCTCGGTGTGCCGGTCACAATCGTCGTGCCGGAGACGACGGCGGCCGACGTACGCCAGACGATTGCCGCAACGGGCGCGAATGTCCTCGTTCATGGTTCGGTTTTCGATGAGGCCAATGCCCATGCGGTCGAACTCGCCCGGAGCCGCAAGGCAAGCTATGTGCACCCCTTCGACCATCCGCTTCTGTGGGATGGCCATGCCACGCTGATCGACGAGGTGGTGGCGAAAGGGGCAAAATTCGATTGCGTCGTCACCAGCGTCGGCGGCGGCGGGCTGCTTGCCGGCATTGTCGAGGGGTTGAAGCGCAACGGGCTTTCCCTTGTGCCTGTTATCGCCGTCGAAACGGAAGGGGCGGCTTCGCTCCATGCCAGCCTCAAGGCGAATGAGCGTATCACCCTTCCCGCCATTACCTCGATTGCCAATTCGCTCGGGGCGCGGCAGGTGGCGCAGCATGTCTTCGACCTGCCGCAGCAGCATCCGATCGAAAGTGTTCTCGTCAGCGACGCCGATGCCGTTGCCGCCTGTCTGAAATTTGCCGATGCGCAGCGCATTCTGGTCGAGCCGGCTTGCGGTGCGGCCCTTGCGGTTGCCGATGTGCACGCCGGGCTGCTTCAGCGCTTCGACAATCCGCTTATCGAAGTCTGCGGCGGCATCGGCGTGTCGCTCGAAAAACTCAGGGGCTGGAAAGAAAAATTTCTTTGACCACACCAAAGAAAAAGCCGGGCGTAAGCCCGGCTTGATGCGGTAACCGATTGGAAGGGCTCAGGCTGCCCAGGGGTGCGAAGCGGCGTTCTTCTTTTCGAAGCTGTCGATCGCCTTGCCCTTTTCCAGCGTCAGGCCGATATCGTCGAGGCCGTTCAGCAGGCAGTGACGCTTGAACTCGTCAAGATCGAACTTGATCAAGCCACCATCGGGGCCGGTGATCTCGAGATTTTCGAGGTCGACGGTCAGGATGGCGTTGGAGCCGCGCGAGGCGTCGTCCATCAGCTTGTCGAGATCTTCCTGGCTGACCTTGATCGGCAGGATGCCGTTCTTGAAACAGTTGTTGTAGAAAATATCGGCGAAGCTGGTCGAAATAACGCAGCGGATGCCGAAATCCAGAAGCGCCCAGGGCGCGTGCTCGCGTGAGGAGCCGCAGCCGAAATTGTCGCCGGCAACCAGGATCTTGGCATCGCGATAGGCCGGCTTGTTCAGCACGAAATCAGGGTTTTCTGAGCCGTCTTCGTTATAACGAGCCTCCGCGAAGAGGCCGGTGCCGAGGCCGGTGCGCTTGATCGTCTTCAGATAATCCTTCGGAATGATCATGTCGGTGTCGACGTTGACGACCGGCAGAGGCGCTGCAACGCCCGTGAGCTTCACGAATTTATCCATGACCCATGCTCCATTTCAGCAAATCTACTTCCTGAATTTGCATCTAGTCCAGTTTTTCGCCGAAATGAAGGAGAATCTTTCACAGATGGCGGCCACGCGACGTTTCGCGCGGTCCGCCGATTGCGGCTGTCCCTTATTTGGACGGTGCGTTAAACCCCCAGAGGACGCCGAACGGATCACGAAGCTGGCCATAGCGGTCGCCCCAGAACATCAGTTCGACCGGCATGACGACTTCGGCGCCGGCAGCAACCGCGCGATCCCACCAGAAATCGATATCGTCGATGATCAGCTGAATGGCGAAGCCTTCATGGCCTTTGAAGGGATGGCCGTAGTCAGGATAGGCATCCGACAGCATGAGGGAGCTGCCGTTGATGTAGAGATGCACATGCATCGTTCTGCCGCTCTCGTCCACCGGCACGAGATAGGCCTCTTCGGCGCCGAAAGCCTTCTTGTAGAATTCCGCAGCTTTCACCGCGCCGTCGACCGTCAGATAGGGCAGCAGGCCGTTCTTGACCGGTGGCATCTTGGTCGGGTTGCTCTCTGTCGTCGCATCCATGCTTGTCCTCCATTCGTTTTTGAGCGCCGGCTGAATGCCTGGCTGCTTCAAGGACGCAGCATGGAAGCGTGATCCGACAGGGTCGGCCGAAATTTTTCAGCGAACCAAATTTTCAGCGAAAAGGTGATCAGAGATCGATGATCGTGCCGCGGCCGTCGTTCCACACGCGCATCTCGCGCTTACCATTGTTTGCCTTGGCGCGGACCGGAGCGGGCTTCATCTTCATCGAAAGCGCGCGTCCGACCATGAGCACGGTCAGGATGCCGCCAACGGCGAGCGTCACCGAAAAGGTGAAAAGCAGCATGGCCACGAAAACGGTGGCGCCGGCAAGCATGAGGAAGATGGAGCGAATGTTCTGCATGGTTAGAGACCTTTCTTCGGAAAGGAATGTGGTCCTTCTCCTTCCTCTCTGCAAGGCAAGCATGGCTTTTTGTTGTTCTGCTAGATGTGTGGGGTGGGCTGCTTGCTTCGGCTTTCAAAGCTTGGCACTAATTCGCCATGAGCCGAAACCCTACGACCCGCTCCATCCGCCTGCGCCGTTCGGTGCTGAGCGTGCCTGCCATCAATCCCCGCGCCCTTGAAAAAACCCATGCGGTCGATTGCGATGCGGTGATCTTCGATCTCGAGGATTCCGTGGCGCCGGAAAAGAAGGCGGAAGCGCGGGAAAATCTAAGGAATTTCTTTTCGGCTCGGCTGCTTCAAGGCAAGGAGCGGATCATCCGCATCAACAGTCTGTCCACCGATTTCGGCCTGGCGGACATGGAGCTGGTGATGGCGCTTGGTCCCGATGCCGTGCTGCTGCCGAAGGTCGACGAACCGCAGGATATCATGGCGCTCAGTGACCTTCTCTCCGAGGCCGATGCACCGGAAGATCTGCGCATCTGGGCGATGATCGAGACACCGCGCGGCATCCTGAATGCGGCTGTTATCGCCGAAGCCGGGCGCATGCCGGGCTCACGGCTCGATTGTCTCGTCGTCGGGCTGAACGACCTGCGCAAGGAAACCGGCGTGCTGCCGCAGCCGGGGCGGAGCTATCTCGTGCCGTGGCTGATGCAGGTCGTCCTTGCGGTCAGTGCCTACGGACTCGATGCGATCGACAGCGTCGTCAACGATTTCAGGGACGAACAGGGTTTCGATGCCGAATGTCTGCAGGGCCGGGCCATGGGCTTTGCCGGCAAGATGCTGATCCATCCGGCGCAGATCGAGCCCGCCAACCGGCATTTCAGCCCGGATCCGGCAGCGATTGCGGAAGCGAAGGCGATCATATCAGCCTTTGCCGACCCCGCCTCCGATGGGCTCAACGTCATCAACGCAGGCGGGCGGATGGTCGAGCGGCTGCATCTTGTCCAGGCGGAAAGTCTGGTCCATAAAGCGCGCCTGATAGCAGCCCGCCAGGCTGCAGCACGAAAGACGATGTGATGAAACTCTACCGCTTCCTGACCGGTCCCGACGATGCTTCCTTCTGCCATAAGGTCACCGCCGCCCTCAACAAGGGCTGGTCGCTGGAGGGCTCGCCGACCTATGCCTTCAATGCCGCAACCGGTGCGATGCAGTGCGGCCAGGCCGTCGTCAAGCATGTCGAAGGCAAGGACTACGATCCCGAGATGAAGCTCTCCGAGCAGTGAGGTTTTAGCGCATTACCCCGAAAATCGTAACCGATTTTCGGAAAGGATTATGCGTGATTGAAAGTGATAGAGCGTCCTTAGCGCGTCCTTGGACGCGCGGCGCTCTATCGCTCGGCGGCTTCCTCGGCGCTTGCCTCGATCCGCTCCATGTCATCGTCGCTCAGCCCGAAATGGTGGCCGATCTCGTGGATCAGGACGTGGGTGATGATATCGCCGAGCGTCTCGTCGTTCTCAGCCCAGTAGTCGAGAATGGGACGGCGGTAGAGGCGGATGCGGTTCGGCATCTCGCCGGTTTCCACCGTGAAACGTTCGGAAATGCCCCTCCCCTCGAAAAGGCCGAGCAGATCGAAAGGGGTTTCCAGCGCCATGTCCTCGAAAACGTCGTCATCGGGGAAATCCTCGATCTCGATCGTGAGGTTGGTCGTCAGCTGGCGGAATTCATCCGGGAGATGGCTATAGGCCTCCATCGCCAGCGACTCGAAGGCGCTGATCGTCGGCGCATGGCGATCCCGCCAATCATCGCTCTGGTCTATGCGGGCCATGAACATTCCTTCCTTTGCGGGCCCATATAGAACCTTTATCGCCGATTTTCGAGTGCGGAATCAAAGGCAGGAATATTTTCAGAGAAAATGGCCGTTGACTCTTCATTAGCTCTCTGGAATCTATAAGAACATAACAGGAACACGACGGATCGGAGAACGCCATGGCGCAGCACGCCCTGGCGCGCGAGCGGCTTTTTGCGCTCCGCGAAACCATCGCCAGACTGGAGGGACGGCCCGCGCCGGCGCTTGCCGCAGCGGAACGGGAAGCCCTGGCGGAAGGACGTAAGACCCACCAGGAGCGCACGCTGCCGCCCCTGTCGTTTGGGGTGGAGTTTCTTGACGGGGCGCTGGAAGGCGGCCTGCCGCTCGATGCGATCACCGAATTCCGTTCCGCTCTGTCTCGCGATGCCGGCGCTGCAAGCGGGCTGGCGATGGCTGTTGCCGCGCGGCTGCAAAAACAGGAAGCGGATGCCGGCCGCCTTCTGCCGTTGCTCTGGATCGGCGATGCCGTCGGCACGCTGGAGGCAGGCCGTCCCTATGCTCCCGGGCTTCGGGATTTCGGGCTGAGCCCGGAGCGGTTTCTCCATGCCGCGCCGCGCAAGCTGGACGAGGCGCTCTGGCTGGCGGAGGCCGCGGTGGAAAGCGCTGCCTTCTCGGCCGTCATCTTCGAAGTACGGGGCAATCCTGCCCATTTCGGCCTGACCGAAAGCCGCAGGCTTAGTCTCAGGGCGCATGCTGCCCGCCGTCCGCTCTTTCTTGTCCGTCAGGCCGGGGCGGAGGAGGCAAGCAGTGCGGCCTTCCGTCTGCATGTCGAACCGGCCCCATCCGCTCTGCGGCCGTTGCCGGATGGATCGAAACTTTCCGGCAGCATCGGCAATCCAATTTTCCGTCTGACGCTGGAGAAGAGCCGCAATCCGGCCCCGCTCTCCTTTCTTCTGGAGTGGAATCCCCATGAACGCGAATTTTTCCCTGTTGCCGAACCAAACCTCGTTCGTCCTCCAGGCGAACAGTCAGCGCATTCTGGCGCTCAGCTTCCCGCATCTGCCAACGGACCGCATCGCCCGCAGGCGATGGGGGCTCTCCTGGCGTTCGAAAGGGCGTCCTGAAGGGCCGCCTATCGTCTGTTCCGGCAAGCTCGACAATGCCATGCGGCTGACGGCACTGGACGAGTTGGCCGAAAGGCTGGGGCTGAGGAAGGAGCTGGGCGTTGCCGAAGCGCGCGCCATGCACCCGCTGCTCGAGGTCGCGGAAGAGGATCCGGCAGCCGACCGCCGGTTGCTGGAGGCAATTGCCGACTGGTGCGACCGTTATACGCCGCTGGTGGCGTTCGACGGCAAGGATGGCCTGTTTCTCGATATTAGCGGCTGCGCCCATCTTTTCGGCGGTGAAAAGGCGCTTCTTAGGGATGTGCTGTCGCGGCTTTTTCATATGGGGTTCGATGCCCGCGGCGCGATCTCATCGTCACCCGGCCTTTCCTGGGCCGCGTCCCGCTTCGGGCAAGGCGGCGTGATCGAGGACGAAGAGACGAAACATGTGCTGATGTCCTTGCCGGTTGCAGCCTTGCGACTGGAAGGACAAACCGTCGATGCCCTGAAGAAACTCGGTCTGAAATATGTCGGCGACGTCATCGATGCACCGCGGGCGCCGCTGACCCGCCGGTTCGGCCCGGAGCTGCTTCTGCGTCTCGATCAGGCGCTGGGACGTGAAGAGGAGCCGGTCTCGCCCCGGCGTCCTGTCGCCAGCCTCTCGGCCGAAAGTCGCCTGATCGAGCCCATCGGGACGGAAGAGCAGATCCTTGCCGTCACCAGGCAGGTCGCCTTATCGCTGCAGCCGTCGCTGGAGGCGCGGGGGGCTGGCGGGCGGGTGTTCGAACTGGTCCTGTTCCGCGTCGACGGCAGGGTCTTTCGTATCTCCGTCGGCGCTTCACAGCCGCTTCGCGAACCAAAGTTCATCGCCGGGCTTTTTTCCGAGAGATTGCAGGCGGTCTATGACGATCTCGATGCCGGCTATGGCTTCGAGATCCTGCGGTTGAATGTGTTGCGGCACGATCCCTTCAACGAGACGCAGGGTGATTTCGAGGGCGACCGTCAGGGAGAGATCTCGCTTTCGGCTTTCGTCGACCGGGTCTCGGCCCGGCTTGGTGCGGATTGCCTGCAAAGCTTTCAGCTCCGCGAGAGCCATGTGCCGGAACGCGCCGTCATCACGGTTCCTGTGATGGAGAGCCTTCCCAGGCGGAAGGCCGCGCAGGACATCCAGCTTCCTTTCCGCGAAGAGCGCCCGCTGCGGCTCTTTCCAACGCCGGAGCCCGTCGAGACCATACTTGCCGAAGTGCCCGATGGTCCGCCGCAGATCTTCCGCTGGCGGCGGATGCAGCATCAGGTGGCAAGAAGCGAAGGGCCGGAACGGATTGCCATGGAGTGGTGGATCGATGGGGATGACGCCGAGGCGCGTGACTACTTCCGCATTGAGGATGAGACCGGACATCGCTTCTGGATCTATCGGCGGGGCTTTTATGGTCAGGAGCTTGATCCTCGCTGGTTCATGCATGGCGTGTTCGCATGACAGCCACGCGCGCATTCTTCGAGATCGGCACAAGGACGAATTTCTCGTTTCTTGAAGGCGCCTCTGGCCCGGAAGAGATGGTCGTACAGGCCGCTTATCTGAAGCTCGGCGGCCTCGGTATAGCGGACCGGAATTCGGTTGCAGGCGTCGTGCGGGCGCATGCACAGGCGGAGCAGCTTGAGGAGAGATACAAAAACAGGGATGCGATTCTGGCCCAAGCGGAGAAGGAAGGAAAGACGGAGGTCATCTTCGATCCTATCCGGATTCAGCCGGGCGCCCGTCTCGTCTTCTCCGACGAAACGCCTGATATCCTCGCCTATCCCTGTAACCGGCGAGGCTGGGCGAACCTTTGCCGTCTTCTGAGCGCCGGCAATCTGAAGGAGGAAGCGGTCAAGGGAAGCTGCATTCTGACGGAAGCGGAACTCATGGAATGGGGGGACGAAATGATGCTTGCCCTCGTTCCCGATCGCACCCTTGTCGATCATCAGGCGGCTCAGTCGACGCTGGAAGATTACCTGGAACGGTTTCGCAGACGCTTCCGCAAGGCTTTTTTTTTGGCGCTGGCGCCAGCCTATGACGGCCGCGACAGGCAGGTCTTTGCGGTGCTTGCCATGCTTGCTGCCCGAAACCGTGTGCCGCTGATTGCCACCAACCAACCGCTTTACCATCATCCCGAACGCCGGCCGCTTTCGGATGTCGTGATCGCGATCCGGGAGCATGTACAGATAGCGCAAGCCGGTTTCCTGCTGGCGCCGAATGCCGAACGCTATCTCAAGGATTCACGTGAAATGGCCCGGATCCTCCGGGACTATCCTGGTGCGGTCGAGAATACGCAGGTATTTTTCGACAGCTTGACCTTTTCGCTGAAGGAACTGGAGCACAATTATCCGCCAGAAAATGATCCCGGCGAAACGCCGCAGGAGACACTCGAAAGGCTGACGAGAGCGGGAGCGGCAAGACGCTATCCCGAGGGTATCCCGCCCAAAGTGGCGCAACAGATCGATTATGAGCTCGATCTCATTCGTCAGAAGAAATATGCCTCCTATTTCCTGACGGTGCACAGGATCATCCAGCACGCCCGCTATGAACTTAAGGTCTTGTGTCAGGGGCGCGGATCGGCGGCAAATTCGGTCATCTGCTATTGTCTCGAGATAACGGAAGTCGATCCCGAAAAGAGCACACTGCTCTTCGACCGCTTCATTTCGATGGATCGCGACGAACCGCCGGATATCGATGTCGATTTCGAGCATGACCGGCGTGAAGAGGTCATCCAGTTTATTTACAAAAACTACAAAAGAGAACATGCGGGACTGACGGCGGGGGTGACCACCTACCGCACCCGTTCGGCCGGCCGCGAGGTCGCCAAGGCCTTCGGGCTGTCTGAGGATGTCCAGTCGGCGATCAGCAGTCTCGTCTGGGGGTGGTCGGAGGACAATCTTTCCGAACGCGATGCCAAGGCGGCCGGCCTCGACGTCAAGGATCCGGTGACGCGGAACGTGCTGAAATATGCCTCCGAGCTCCTCGGCTTCCCGCGCCACCTCACCCAGCATGTCGGCGGCTTTGTCATCACGCGGGACCGGCTTGACGAAGTGGTGCCGATCATGAAGACGGCGATGCCGGATCGCTACATGATCGAATGGGACAAGGACGACCTCGACAACGTCAAGATCCTCAAGGTGGATGTGCTGGCGCTCGGTATGTTGACCTGCCTGCGGAAGGCCTTTTCGCTGCTTGAGCTGCATTACGACGTGAAGAAGACGCTCGCAGACCTCGGCAACAAGGAGCATGGGGATGAGGGCAAGCCGGTTTATGAGATGATGGGCCGGGCCGATACGCTTGGTGTCTTCCAGATCGAAAGCCGGGCGCAAATGAGCATGCTGCCGCGTCTCAAGCCGACGCGATTCTACGACCTCGTCATCGAGGTGGCGATCGTGCGACCGGGTCCGATCCAGGGCGACATGGTGCATCCCTATCTGAAGCGCCGGGAGCAGCGGGCCAAGAACATTCCGATCGAATATCCGAGCAAGGAGCTGGAAACTGTTCTGGAAAGAACCCTCGGCGTGCCCTTGTTCCAGGAACAGGCCATGCAAATCGCCATTACCGCAGCAGGGTTCAGGCCGGCGGAAGCCGACAAGCTTCGCAGAGCGATGGCAACATTCAAGAGAACGGGTACGATCGGTAACTTCGAAAAGCGGTTCATCGACGGAATGGTCTCAAAGGGCTATGCCCAGGAATTCGCGCAGCAGTGTTTCAACCAGATCAAAGGCTTCGGCGAATATGGTTTCCCGGAAAGCCATGCCGCCTCCTTCGCGCTGCTCGTCTATGCTTCCTCATGGCTCAAGGCCTATTATCCCGACGTTTTCTGCGCGGCGATGCTGAATTCCCAGCCGATGGGGTTTTATGCACCGGCGCAACTGGTCCGGGATGCACGCGAGCACGGGGTAAAGATCTTGCCGGTCGATATCAATGAATCGGACTGGGATTGCGGTCTGGAGGAAGCTGCCTTCGATCGGAATGCCATCGATTTTCGACATCATGGGATGCGCGAGATCATCAGGACCCGGCATGCGGTGCGGCTCGGCTTCCGGCAGATCAAGGGTCTCTCGACAGACGATATGGAACGGCTCGTCAGCTATCGAGGCGAAGGCTACAGCTCGGTCCGCGATCTCTGGCTGCGGTCCGGTCTGCAGAAATCCGTCATCGAGCGACTGGCGGATGCTGATGCGTTCCAATCCCTCAAACTGTCACGACGCGACGCGCTCTGGGCGGTGCGGGCGCTGGATGTGAGGAGTGCTACTGAGGAGCTGCCGCTTTTCGAGCAGGTCCGTCATGTCGACCTCCAGGCCGAGCCTGCGGCAAAGCTGCCGGAAATGCTGCCCGGAGAGCAGGTCATCGAGGACTATCGTTATCTCTCATTGTCGCTGAAGGCGCACCCCCTGTCCTTCCTGCGCGAGGAATTGCGCAAGGCCGGCGTGACGCGCAATGTCGATCTGTTGAAGGTCGCGAACGGAAAGCGGGTGACGATCGCGGGCCTCGTGCTGGTGCGCCAACGGCCTGGTTCGGCCAAAGGTGTGATCTTCATGACGCTGGAAGACGAGACCGGCGTGGCCAATGCGATTGTCTGGTCGAAAATGTTCGACAAATACCGCTCGGTCGTGATGGGCGCCCGGCTGGTGAAAATCCGCGGCAGGCTGCAAAGTCAGAGCGGGGTGATCCATACCGTCGTCGAGCATATCGAGGACATGACGCCGGCGCTCGGTATCCTGCAACGCGAGGCCCGGCGTTTCGGCGTCTGCGAGCGGGCAGACGAGGTGCTGAGGCCGGGTGTCGATCAGCGGCAGAAAAAGCTTGTAAATGCGCAGGAGAGGGCCGAGCTGGAAAAACGGGTGGTTGCCTCGGGCCGCCATGCGGGCGCGGCGGAAACCGCTCAGGTGATGCCGCGCGGACGCAACTTTCATTAAAAATGCATCGCATCGATCAAGACCATGCGGCGCGCTTCAATTGCCTTATGGCGTCATCACCCTGAAACCGCTGCATAATCCCGGACGATATGCATGAAGGCCTCATCGGACACCGCTATTCAATGATGCGGGGCTCGAATTTTTTCTTGACAGCCACCATCTTCTTTAGCAGAAAACACGATAGTCAGTGTCATGTTTGGAATGAAGACGTGCTTGTCTGCAGCTGCAATTACATAACCGATAAAGAAATCCGGGAGGTTATCACCAACCTTCTCGATGAAGACTGTTGGCAGCTTATCGTGCCTGCGAAAGTCTACCACGCTATGGAAAAACGCGGCCGCTGCTGTGGCTGTTTCCCCAACGTCGTCGACCTCATTATCCAGACAACCGAGGAATATCACGCCCGTCGCCACTCGACGGAGGCCGAAATATTTGATTTCATGTCCCGCTTGAAACAATTCCATGAGGAAAACAGGAGAGCGGACATTGAAAGGCGACAAAAAGGTCATCGAGCGGCTTAATGAGGCGTTGTTCCTCGAACTCGGTGCGGTCAACCAATACTGGGTTCATTATCGTCTTCTTGAGGACTGGGGTTACACCAAGCTCGCCAAGAAGGAGCGCGCCGAATCCATCGAAGAGATGCACCATGCCGACCGGCTTGTTGCACGTATCATCTTCCTCGAAGGCCATCCCAATCTGCAGACCCTTGCACCTCTGCGCATCGGCCAGAACGTCAAAGAAGTTCTGGAAGCCGATCTTGCCGGCGAGTACGACGCCCGCGCGGCCTACAAAAAGTCGCGCGATATCTGTCATGACGCAGGCGATTACGTTTCCATGAAACTTTTCGAGGAGCTGCTGGCGGACGAGGAAGGTCATATCGACTTCCTCGAAACACAGATCGACCTGCTCGAGAAAATCGGCGAGAGCAAATACGGCCAGCTCAACGCCGATTCCGCCAACGAAGCCGAATAATATTCGAACGGGATGCCGGCCGCCGATGGCGGCCGGTGTTACCTATCGAATTATCGGCTGCCAGCCACCGCGATCGGCTGCATCAAACCGGATTTGAAACCGGTGCGCCTTATTTCCATCTGCTGAAATTAAATGGAACTGAGCAATCGCGATCATGCTGTATCGATCAGTCTTCCGAATGTAGTGCTGCTAGATGCTGGAACTCGGCCACAACCTGGTCGTAGACGGCGCGCTTGAAGGGCACGATCAGCCCCGGCAGTTGCCGCATCGGCTTCCATTCCCAGGCATCGAATTCCGGCTCGTGGCCGCCAGGCGGCGGATTGATGGCGATCTCGCTGTCGTCGCCGTCGAAGCGGAAGGCGAACCAGCGCTGCGTCTGGCCGCGGAATTTCCCCCTGAGCCCGATGCCGATCAGTGCCGGCGGCAGATCATAGTTGATCCAGTCTCTCGCTTCGGCAAGCAGGGTCACCGTCTTGATGCCGGTCTCCTCGTAAAGCTCGCGGTAGGCGGCGTCCAATGGATCCTCGCCCTTGTCGATGCCCCCCTGCGGCATCTGCCAGAGCTGCGGCGAGCCGTCATATTCGGAATTGCCGTCGGAGATGCGTCTTCCCGCCCAGACGAGGCCATCGCGGTTCAGGATCATCACGCCGACGCAAGGGCGGTAGGGCAGATCCTCGGCTTTCACAGTCGCCTGGCTCATCTTCTTCTCCGTTCTGGAATTCTTCTCAAGGATACCTCTCAAGGACCCATCTCAAGGATATTCTCAAGGATTCTTGGGGTCGTTGGAAAGGGCGGCAACGCCGACGATCTCGATGCCGCGCATCGCGGCCTCCTCGCTCCACTTGGCGATGGCGTCAACGCTCTCATCGAAAGCCGAGGCGACGCCGATTGCCTGGCCGTTCTTGCGGGCGATGCGCTCGAGCTCGTCGAGCTTCTTCAGGACGGCGTTGATATCGAGCTGGCCGTCGAGCTGCAGGTCGGCGAAGGCATAGGGCAGTTCAGTTCCCTTGGCGATCGCCGCGGTCTTCGACTGCGCCGATGTGCCGTCGTCGAGAAACAGCAGCCCGCGCTTGCCGATGTCACGCATGACAGGTTCCATGGCGGCGGGATCAGAGAGGAAACGGCCGCCGAGATAATTCATGACGCCGGTATAGTTGGTGATCTCGCCCAACGCCTTGTGCAGGTTCTCGATGTTGCGGGCGGCGGGCTTCGCGGTCAGCAGCGTTTCGGGGCCCGGATCATTCGCCGGATAATCAAACGGCTCGAGCGGCACTTGCAGAAGGATCTCGTGTCCGCCGCGGCGAGCTTCCTGCATCCAGCGCTGCAGGCTGTTGCCGCTTGCGGCAAAGGCGAGGGTGATCTCCTCCGGCAATTCCGCGATGGCGCGCTGCGTTCCGGTCTGGCTGAGCCCGAGGCCGCTGACGACGATGGCGATGCGGATGCCGCGCGCGCCGGACGAGGGACGCGCATATTGATCCATCGGCCGCCGGCCATCGGGACCGATAATCGGCAGCCTGCCAAAAGGCGTCTCTTCGAGCAGTGCTTCATTGGGTTGGGCCGCCATGCGCGGATCCTGGCCGATCTGCATGGCGTCGACCAGCACCGGCCCGCCGCCGTCGCGCGGGCGGGGGCTGTATTTGGTGACGACCGAGCCGTCGCCGGTGACCATCTGCTCAACATTGGCACCAGAGCGTGGGTCCGCGCGGGGCATGCCATCCGTTGCCTGGTTGGCAGCTGTCGCTGGTGGTTGCGGAGTATTGGAAGGTGGTTTTGCCGCTTGTTCGTCCGCCGGCGGTTTGGTGCGTTCGAGCTCATCGCCGCGAAATGCCGTATAGAGGGAAAAGCCGCCTATTGCAAAAAGGCAGAGACTGGCGGCGATACGGCCGAGGCGCAGGACACCTGGGCGCCGGTAGCCGGTTTTGCGGTTGCGGCCCAAAGGCGCATGCAGGTCCGTTCCCAATTTTTCGCCCGCTCCAAAACCGGGAAACAGCAGAAAGGCTCAAGGCCGGGCGAGTACCCGGCCTTGAGCTGATCGATCACTTGGCGACGACGGCCTTGTCCGGGTTCGGCGGGAAGGCCGGATCGGTCTTCTTGCCACGCAGAAGGTCGAGCGCGTAGTTCAGCTGAACGTCGTCCTTCGGGTCCGGCGGAACATAGGCAACGGAGCCCGAACCTTCGTCCGTCTCGCTCTGGCCCTTGATGTGGCCGCGCAGGCTGGATTCGCCTTCGGTCACCATCTTGCCCTGCAGTTCCTCCGGCAGCGGCTCCTCGACTTTGATGTCGGGGGTGATGCCGGTGCCCTGGATCGAGCGGCCCGACGGCGTGTAGTAGAGCGCCGTGGTCAGGCGCAGCGCGCCGTTTTCACCGAGCGGGATGATCGTCTGGACGGAGCCCTTGCCGAAGGAGCGCGTGCCGAGAACGGTGGCACGGCGCAGATCCTGAAGGGCGCCGGCGACGATTTCCGATGCGGAAGCCGAACCGCCGTTGATCAGCACGATCACCGGCTTGCCATCCGTCAGGTCGCCCGGGCCTGCATTGAAGCGGCGGGTTTCATCCGGATTGCGGCCGCGGGTCGAAACGACTTCGCCACGCTGCAACAGCGCATCGGAGACGTTGATCGCCTGGTCGAGCAGACCGCCCGGATTGAGGCGCAGGTCGAGAACATAACCCTTCAGCTTGTCGGCCGGAACGGTGTCCTTGATCTTCTTGATCGCCTTTTCCATGTCTGGATAGGTCTTCTCGGTGAAGGAGATGATGCGGAGATAACCGACATCGTCCTCGACACGCGACTTGACTGCCTGGACGGCGACGACGTCACGGACGATCGTCAGCTCGATCGGCTTGTCGGCACCCTTGCGGATCAGCGTCAGTTTGATCGGCGTGTTGACGGCGCCGCGCATCTTCTCCACTGCGTCTTCCAGCTTCAGGCCGCGCACGGACTGGCCGTCGATCTCGGAGATGTAGTCGCCGGCGAGAACGCCGGCCTTGGCGGCGGGCGTATCGTCGATCGGGGTGATGACCTTGACAAGTTCGTCTTCCATCGTGACTTCGATGCCGAGGCCGCCGAACTCACCCTTGGTCTGGGTGCGCATGTCCTCGGCGTCCTTCGAATTCATGTAGCTCGAATGCGGATCGAGCGAGGAGAGCATACCGTTGATGGCGTTCTCGATCAGCTTGTCTTCCGCAGGCGGCGTCACATATTGCGCACGCACACGTTCGAAGACATCTCCGAAAACCGAAAGTTCCTTGTAAGTCGAGGATCCGGCCGCTTCTGCCGGCACACTCGCCGAGTAAATGACGCTCATTGCGGTCGCACCCATCAATGCGCCGACCAGAACAAGAGAAGCCCTACGAATCATTGCGTGCCTTTCCAGTGTCTTTGGCGGTCCACCACGGCCGGGAATCGACCGGTTTACCGTCCTTTCGAAATTCAATGTAAAGCGTTGGCCGGTTCGTTTCCAGCGCCAATGCAGTTGCGCTTGCCACTCTTTTCGCGCCCATCACGGCAAGCGGCTCGCCGGAGAAAACGAATTTTCCCTGACGGGTATTGATCGTATCCATTCCCGAGAGAACCAGGTGGTATCCATCGCCCGCGTCGAGGATGATCATCTGGCCGTAACTGCGGAATGCGCCGGCGAAAACCACCAGACCATCCGCAGGCGCCGTCACCACTGTCTCTGGATTGGTGGCGACCGTCATTCCCATGGCCTCGTGCCCGGTGCCGTCGGCATCGCCGAACTGGCGCAGGATATCGCCCGTAACGGGCACCTCCAATTTCGCCTTCAATTCTCCGAACGGATATGCGGGCGCAATGCGGTTTTTATCGGGCACGCCGCTGTCGGCAAGCGCCTTGGCCTGGGCGCGCTGCTCGTCCGTAAGCAGCTTGCGGTTCTCCTCCGCCTGGCGGGCGGCAGCGGCGGCGTCGCGCACCGAAGCGATCTCGGATTCCATCGAGGCGACCAGGCCTTCAAGGCTCGTCGCCTTGCCTGCCAGTTCCTCCGAGCGTTTCCGTTCGGCCCCGAGTTCGGCGGCGTTGCTGCGGCTGAGCTTGTCGTTTTCGGCAAGCAGCAAGTCCATGCGCCGCTCTTCCTCGATGCCATCAGTCATCGTCGCGGTCAGCGAGGTTTTCTCGGCAGCACTTGCAGTCTGCAATGCGGCGAGGCTTGCGAGGTCTGCGGCAAGCTTGTCGGTCTCCTTGCGGATGCCGGGCACGACGGCGCCGAGCAGAATGGCGCTGCGCACGGAGCCAAGCGCGTCATCCGGGGTGACGAGCAAGGCGGGCGGCGGATTGCGGCCCATGCGTTGGAGCGCTGCCAGCACCTCGGCCAGCAGGCCGCGGCGCTCGTGCAGAGAACGGCGGATGCCATCCTCCTTGACGCCGAGATCGGCAAGCTTCTTCTCGCTTTCGAGGATCTGCTTTTCGAGCGCCTTGCGGCGGGCAGCGGAATCGATGAGTGCCTGGCGGATGCTTTCCGTGCTCTTTTCGAGATCGGCGATGCTCTGCTGAAGCGTGCTCACCTTGTCGGTGGAGAGGCTGATCGTTTTCGACAGAGTTTCGAGTTCGGCACGGGTCTGATCACGCTTGGCGGCAAGTTCGGCCGCCGGATCGGGCGGCGGCGCGGGCTCGGCTGCCGGCTGCGGTGCGGATTGTACCGCCTCGGGCGCGGCATCCTGCGCCCGGACGATGAACGGATCTGCCGACATGACAATCACCGCCACACCGACGCCGGCTGCGATAGCCGGCAGGATCATGCGGTGTCGCCTGGTGGATGCTCTCATCATGCGTGTTGGGGCACTTTCTCAAATCGCGCGGAGACTAAGCTGATTTGGTGCGCTTTGCCATAAGGTTTGCAGGAGAAGGGGGTGGCCGAGCAAACACGGCTGCGTGATATTGCGACGCCTTGCCGGGGTGTCGCGCCGACGCATCGGGCCGATGCGGCATCAGACGCGGTGATAGGGATGGCCGGACAGGATGGTGACGGCACGATAGAGCTGTTCGGCGATCAGTGTGCGCACGAGCTGATGCGGCCAGGTCATCTTGCCCAGGCACAGCGTGGCGTCGGCACGGTCGTAAAGCGAGGGATCGAGGCCATCGGCGCCGCCGATCGCGATAGTCAGCTCGCGTTTGCCTTGGTCGCGATAGGAGCCGAGCAGGTTTGCGAAGGCTTCGCTGTCGAGTGCCTTGCCACGTTCATCGAGAAGAATGAGGATGCTGCCATCGGCAAGCGATTTCAGAAGCATCGCCGCCTCTTCACGCTTGCGAGTCTCCGCATTGGAGGCACGGCTTTCGGCAACTTCGGCAACGCGGGTCAATTCGAGGCCGACGGCAGGGCCGGCCTTGGCGAAACGGTCGAAATAACGGGCGGCAAGATCCTTTTCCGGGCCGGACTTCAGCCGTCCCACCGCAAAAAGACCTATTCGCATTTATCCGCTCCCGCTCATGCGGCACATCGGGCGCGCACCGCGCCACCGGCCGGCTTATGATGTTTGCCGGCCAGCCAATGCCACGTCTCAGGCGCCGGACAGAATGCCGGCTCGCCAGTCAGTGCCGTGTTTCTTCATCCATATCCGGAGCCGCCCACATCTTTTCGATGTTGTAGAACTCGCGGATTTCGGGACGGAACACATGCACGATAATGTCACCGGTGTCGATCAGGACCCAATCGCCGCCTTCCTGACCTTCGACGCGGGCCGTACCGAGGCCGTCGTCCTTAAGGTCGGTGAGCAGGTGATCCGAGATCGCCATGACATGCCTGTTCGAGCGGCCGGAGACGACGATCATGTAGTCTCCCAGCGCCGATTTTCCGGCAATGTCGATGGTGACGATATCTTCAGCTTTGGAGTCCTCGAGGCTGGCGAGGACGGTTTCTAGGGCACGGGCGGCGGCATCGGCGCCACGTTCCGCACTCTTCGGGATAACGGCGAACGTTTTTCCCTTGGCGTGTACTGTTGTCAGTGCTTTCCCTTTCCTGGAATGACAAACTATGCACAACACAGATCCGATCGCGACCGGATCATGGTTAAGATAGGCATCAAACCATTAATGTTTCAAGACATGCTAAGGTACAGAACGGCCGAAAATCCGATCTGCCGTTCGAATTGAAGTATTTGACTGCTCGGGGCGGCTTCGTGCGGGCGGTGTACAGTTTCCATGCCGCAGCGTAAAGTGCAGCAAATTCCACGATCTCCAGATTCAATGACCGACTCAGCCGCAAAAACACTCGTGCCCGTCCTGCGAATCAGCTTCCCGGATGAGGATCGACTCGGCCATGGCAAGATGGAACTGCTGGAGCATATCCGCCAGACCGGATCGATCTCGGCCGCCGGGCGGGCGATGGACATGTCCTACCGGCGGGCATGGTTGCTGGTCAGCGAGATGAACCGGATGTTTAACGAACAGGTGGTGGAATCGCAACGCGGCGGGCAGAGGGGCGGCGGCGCGGCGCTGACGCCGTTCGGCGAGGAATTGCTCGGTCGTTTCCGCCGGATGGAAAGAACGATGCGCACGAGCCTTGCCGAAGATCTCGCCTGGCTCGAGGCCAAGCGCAACCTGCAGCAGGGCGAGCGCTGATGATCAGGCCTCCAGGGCAACTGTCTTGATGACGGCGAAAACCACCCTTCCCGGTCGAAGATCCAGACGCTCGCAGGACAGTGTGGTGATCCGGGAAAGAATGATATCGCCGTCGCAATCGAGCCGGATTTCCACCGTTCCGCCCTCGGTCGACGACATCCCCTCTATCCTTGCTTCCAGGATATTCAGCGCGCTGAGCCCCTCGGGCCTTGCGGTCGCGAGCATGACATCGCGGGAGGGAATGCGGACGCGGACCGATTTGCCGGGCGCAAGGGCCGCACCCGGAATATGGAGCCGACTGGATTTCAGCGCGACCGTCGATAGATGGTGCCGCGCATCGAAGCTTTCCACCGTGCCTTCCAGCAGTGCGCCGGCCTCCCGCCGGTCGGAGGCGGTGGAGGGGCGGCTCAATATGTCGATGGCGGGGCCGGTCGCTTCCACCTTGCCGTCGCGCATGACGACGACCTGATTTGCCAGCCGCGCCACCTCGGCGATCGAGTGGCTGACATAGACGATCGGGATGTCGGTTTCGTCGCGCAATCGTTCTAGATAAGGCAGGATTTCGGTCTTACGCGCCTCATCGAGGGCGGCGAGCGGCTCGTCCATCAACAGCAGGCGAGGGGAGGAGAGAAGCGCGCGGCCGATGGCGACGCGCTGCTTCTCGCCGCCGGACAGCTTCGCGGGGCTGCGCGCGAGCAGCGTCTCGATACCGAGCAGGTCGACGATGCGGTCGAAGCTCTCGCCGCGCGCCGTTCTCGCCGCGAACCATCGGCCGTAGGAGAGATTGGTGCGAACGCTGAGATGCGGGAAAAGCCGCGCTTCCTGGAAGACATAACCGAAGCGGCGGCGATGTTTCGGGACGAGAATACCGGTTGCGGTTTCGGTCAGGGGCTCGCCATCGAGGACGACGCGGCCTTCATCCGGGCGGGCAAGGCCGGCGATGATGCGGATCATCGAGGTCTTGCCGGAGCCGGAACGGCCGAACAGCGCGGTGACGCCACGGTCGGAGGTGAAGGCGGCATCGAGCGAAAAGGCGCCGAGCCTCTGTTTTGCCTCGACGATCAGCGTCATTCCGGGTTGATCCTCCGGCCAGCGAGACGGGCAAGGAATTCGGAAGCGAGCAGGGCGGCCATCGAAATGACGACGGCGACGAGCGTCAGGCGGAGCGCGCCGGCATCGCCGCCCGGCACCTGGGTGAAGGTGTAGATCGCCGCCGACAACGTCTGGGTTTCGCCGGGAATGTTGGAGACGAAGGTGATCGTCGCGCCGAATTCGCCCATCGCCTTGGCAAAAGAGAGGATCATGCCGGCGATGATGCCGGGCAGGGTCAACGGCAGGGTGATCGTCAGGAAGACCCAGACCGGGCCGGCGCCGAGCGTTCCGGCCGCCTCCTCCAGTTTGCGGTCGACCGCCTCGATCGACAGACGGATGCTGCGAACCATCAGCGGAAAGGCCATGATGGCGCAGGCCAGTGCGGCACCCGTCCAGCGGAAAGACAAGACGATGCCGAAATACTGGTCGAGCAGGCTGCCGATCGGACCGCGGCGGCCGAACAGGATGAGAAGAAGAAAGCCGGTGACCACCGGGGGCAGCACTAGCGGCAGGTGAACGACGCCGTTCAGCACCGACTTGCCCCAGAAGCGGCCGCGGGCAAGCAGCAGGGCGACGAGGATGCCGAAGGGCAGGCTTGCCAGCATGGCGACGATCGAGACGCGCAGACTGAGCAGGATCGCCGTCCATTCCTCATTGCTCAAGCCAAGAGCGTCCAGCAAGCGCTTCTATTCCTCTCAAAAATGAAGGCTCGCACATGCAAGCCATTTGTTGCAAATCACGCTCTTTACTCGGCGTCATCCTCGGCCTTGTGCCGAGGATCTGCTGCCTATACAAAAATCGACCGGATGCAGATGCTCGGGACAAGCCCGAGCATGACGATAGAGTAGTTAGCGGTCCTCGTCAGCAGACTGAAACATCGTGATGTGAGCCTCAAGTCAGGCACTGACGTGCAAATCCGCAACATTTCCGGCCTCAATCACTTCAGGATGGTGAAACCCTGCGCCGTGAAGAAGGCAGCAGCCTTGTCGGATTTCAGGAAGTTGAGATAGGCTGATGCATCCGGGTTCTTGCTCTCGGCGAGGATCGCAATCGGATAGATGATCGGCGGATGGGACTCGGCGGGGAAGGTGCCGACGACGGCGACACCCTTATCGGCTGCCGCATCCGTCTGGTAGACGATGCCATAAGGCGCTTCGCCGCGGGAGACGAGGGCCAAGGCGGCGCGCACGCTTTCGACGCCGGCGACCTTGGTTTCGACCGATTTCCAGACGCCGAGCTTTTCGAGCGCGGCCATGCCGTATTTACCGGCCGGAACCGATTTCGGCTCGCCCATGGCAAGCTTGCCGTCACCCACAAGCCCGGCGAGATCGAAGCCGTGCTTGATCTCGACCGGTTTTGCCTTGGCCTTTTCGGCAACGAGCACGATGCGGTTGCCGACCAGGTTGAAACGGGTATCGGCCTTGATCAGGTTTTTCTTGGCGAGGTAGTCCATCCAGTCGAGGTCGGCCGAGATGAAGATATCGGTGGGTGCGGCGTTTTCGATCTGTCTGGCCAGCGCGCCGCTCGCCGCATAGGATACGACGACTTCCTTGCCGCTTTCCTTCGCCCAGGCGGCATTGGCGGCGTCGAGCGCATCCTTGAGGCTCGCCGCCGCAAAGACGGTAAGTTTTTCGGCGGCGGCGGCAGGCGCCGGAAGCGCTGCTGTGCCAAGCCAGAGGGCGGCGATCGCGGCGATTGCCAGTTTCAGCCATCGACTGCGGTTCTGCATGATCATTCCCTTCGGGATTCGAAATATTGCAACGAATATAACGGGTGAGGCGTCTTGGCTAGGGATATATCCATGAAAATATAACCGTATTGGATCGCGGTGTCCGCTACGACCCAATAGTTACGCATTGTTGAAGTGCATGGCTTAAACGGCAGCGTGAGATCCATAGATGAAAATACCCGAGCGACAGGTGGCAAATCGCAAGGGCGCCCGGCGGCACAGCATGCTCCGTCGATTTCTGCTAAGAAAAACGGCAATGCCAAAGCCACAAGGCTGCACAGAGTTGCACACAATGCATTGCTGCAATGCACCAATCGATATTCATCTTCCTGCGAAATATGCTACAACATACTCATCGACACGGCTTCTCCTCCTCCCATAGCCGTTCGATAGGGTCGACAACACTCCTCCTCCCAGTTGTCGATCGAGTTTATAAGCCCGACGGATCTCCTCCCCCGTCGGGCTTTCTCGTTTTCGGGATCTTCTGAAATCAGGCTGGCGTATGCGTCTTGTTGGGCGCGCGGCGCTCTATTCGGCGTCGCTGTGCGACGAGCCGTTGCGGATTGCCGTCGAGCTCAGGCCCGAGCGCGGTCCGTGGATGAAGGTCCAGGCCGGGGCACGTTTCTTCCAGAGAACACGGGCATCATCCTCGTCGACACGGGCGAAATCGAAGGTCCTGGCCATTTTCGAGGACAGGAAGGAGAGCGTCGCGCCCGGCCGGTCGATCACCGCGATCGGGAAGGTGCGGGCAATCTCCTGCCATTTCTGCCATTTGTGAAAGGTCTGCAGGCTGTCGGCGCCCATGATCCAGATGAAATGCACATGTGGATTGCGCGCCTTGACGCGGGCAAGCGTATTGGCGGTGTAGCTGGTGCCGAGCGTCTGTTCGAAGGCGGTGACCTTGACGCGCGGATCGGCGGCCACACGCTCGCTTTCGGCAATGCGCTCGGCAAGCGGAGCGAGCTGGTTGCGGCTCTTCAGCGGGTTGCCCGGGGTAACCATCCACCAGAGCTGGTCGAGGCCGAGCCGCTTGAGGGCGATTTCAGCGACGAGCGCGTGACCCTGATGCGGCGGATTGAACGAACCGCCGAACAGACCGACGACCATGCCGCGCTCGCTGTGCGGCATGCGGAGATAGTGCCGGTCCACATTCTCGGTCGTCACGTCAGGGCCGCGTCTGTCCGGCACCATGCACCCGATATTTGAAAGAGGTGAGCTGTTCGACGCCGACGGGGCCGCGGGCATGCATCTTGCCGGTGGCAATGCCGATTTCCGCACCCATGCCGAACTCGCCGCCATCGGCAAACTGCGTCGAGGCATTGTGCAGCAGGATTGCCGAATCGACTTCGGTGAAGAAGCGCGCGACAACGGCGGGGTCCTCGGCGATAACCGCCTCGGTGTGGTTGGAGGAATATGTCTGGATATGGGCGATGGCGCCCGATATGCCGTCGACGACGGCAACGGAAATGATCGCGTCGAGATATTCGGTCGACCAGTCCTCCTCGGTCGCGGGCTTCAAGCCGGGTGCAACCTTCAGCACCGTTGCCGAAGCACGGACCTCGCAGCCGGCCTCCGTCAGAACCTCAAGCAGCGGCGTCAGATGCGTGCCGATCGCGGCGCCATCGACGAGCAGGGTTTCGGCGGCCCCGCAGATGCCGGTGCGGCGCATCTTGGCGTTGACGATGATCTTTTTCGCCATTTCGATATCGGCCGAGGCATCGACATAGATGTGGCAAAGGCCTTCGAGATGGGCAAAAACCGGCACACGAGCCTCGCTCTGCACCCGGGCAACCAGGCTCTTGCCGCCGCGCGGCACGATGACGTCGATCGCCCCGTCCAAGCCGCGCAGCATGGCGCCGACGGCGGCGCGGTCGGTGACCGGCACGAGCTGGATAGCATGCTCTGGAAGTCCCGCCGCCTTCAGGCCCTCGACCAGGCAGGCATGGATAGCCTGCGATGAACGGCGCGAATCCGAGCCGCAACGCAGGATGACGGCATTGCCCGCCTTGAGGCAGAGGGCGCCGGCATCAGCCGTAACGTTCGGCCGGCTTTCGAAGATCACGCCGATGACGCCGAGCGGCGTGCGGACGCGCTCGATTTTCAGCCCGTTCGGCCGGTCCCAGGCAGCGATGACTTCGCCGACTGGATCGGCAAGGGCGGCGATGGCGCGGATTCCCTCGGCCATTTCGGCGATGCGTTTGTCGTTCAGCGTCAGCCGGTCGACGAAGGAAGCGAGCATCTCGGTGCCTTCGATGTCCTTCAGGTCCTTGGCGTTCTCGGCAAGAATATGCGTCTTGTTGCCCAGAATCGCATCGGCCATGGCGTTCAACGCGCTGTTCTTCGCCTCGGTGGATGCAAAGCCCAGCGGTCGTGCCGCAGCCTTTGCCTTGCGGCCGATGTCGTTCATCAGCACGTCAATGTCAGGGCCCGGCGCAACGGTATCAAGCATAGCTCGCGTCCTTCTTCTGCCTTTCCGATTTCGAACCGATCTGCGCGGTCATGACCATATCGTCGCGATGGACCATGGCGGCGCGCCCGGCATAACCGAGAATGGCCTCGATCTCCGCCGACTTGCGGCCGGCGATCCGGCGGGCGTCGTCGGCATCGTAGCTTACCAGGCCGCGGGCAATCTCGCGGCCGGCCGGGCCGATGATCGCCACCGTGTCGCCGCGGCTGAAGAGGCCGGAAACGCTGCGAACGCCAGCGGGAAGCAGGCTCTTGCCGGCCCCGAGGGCGACGACAGCGCCGTCATCGACATGCAGTTCGCCGGCCGGCTGCAGCTGTCCGGCAATCCAGGTCTTGCGGGCGGTAACGGGTGTGCCCGATGGCGCGAACCAGGAGGAACGCGCGCCGTTTTCGATCGTCGACAGAGGGTTGTCGGTCTTGCCGGAGGCGATGATCATGGCGCAGCCTGATGCCGTCGCAATCTTGCCGGCATCGATCTTGGTGCGCATGCCGCCGCGCGAAAGCTCGGAGGCCGCGCCTCCGGCCATCGCCTCGATCTCGGGGGTGATTTCGGCAATCGTTTCCAGGAACGTCGCGTTCGGGTCGAGATGCGGCGGCGCGGTGTAGAGGCCGTCGATATCGGAGAGAAGAATGAGCAGATCGGCGCCGGTCATCGTCGCGACGCGGGCAGCCAGCCGGTCGTTGTCGCCATAGCGGATCTCGCTGGTGGCAACCGTGTCGTTTTCATTGATGATCGGCACGGCGCCGATCTTTAAAAGCTGATTTATGGTGGCGCGCGCATTCAGATAACGGCGGCGTTCCTCGGTATCGCCGAGCGTCAGCAGGATCTGGCCGGCGACGATCTCGTCGCGTGACAGGCTTTCCGACCAGGCGCGCGCCAGCGCAATCTGGCCGACGGCCGCCGCCGCCTGGCTTTCCTCCAGCTTCAGCGCACCTGACGGCAGGTCGAGCACCGAGCGGCCGAGTGCGATTGCGCCCGAGGAGACGACGAGCACGTCGATGCCCTTGGCCTTCAGGCCCGAGATATCGGCGCACATGGCGTCGAGCCAGGCTTTCTTCAGCCCGGCCTTGCGGTCGACCAGAAGCGCGGATCCGATCTTGATGACGATGCGGCGGTAGCGGCCAAGCGGCTTACGGATGGTCATCGTCCTCGTCTCCACCCTTGCCCTCGCCCTCATCGCTGACGACCATGTCGCGATGACGCAGCTTTGGCACCTTGGCCGGCTTCTCCTCGGTATTGGCTTCGACGATGATGTCGCGCAGCGCGCGCAGCACCTCGGTCATGCCCTTGCCGGTGACAGCCGAAATCTGGAATGGCGTCTTGCCGCAGGCCTTGGCCAATTCCTTGGTCTTCTTCTTCAGTTCGGCGTCGTCGAGCACGTCGATCTGCGACAGCGCCACGATCTCCGCCTTGTCGGTCAGCTCGTTTCCGTAGGCTTCGAGTTCGTGCTTGACCGTCTTGTAGGCCTTGCCGACCTTTTCTTCCTGGGCGGAGATGAGGTGGAGCAGCACGCGAGTGCGCTCGACATGGCCGAGGAAACGGTCGCCAATGCCGACCCCTTCATGGGCACCTTCGATCAGGCCCGGAATGTCGGCCAGGATGAATTCGCGCTCGTCGATGGTGGCGACCCCGAGATTGGGATGCAGCGTGGTGAAGGGATAGTTGGCGATCTTCGGCCGGGCCCGGGTGACAGCGGCAAGGAAAGTCGACTTGCCGGCATTCGGCATGCCGACGAGGCCGGCATCGGCAATCAGTTTCAGATGAAGCCAGATGGTCTTTTCCTCACCGGGCAGGCCGGGATTGGCCCAATCCGGCGCCTGATTGGTCGAGGTCTTGAAGTGGGCGTTGCCGAAGCCGCCATTGCCGCCATGGGCAAGACAGTAACGCTGGCCTTCGACAGTCAGGTCGCAGATCAGCGTTTCCCGGTCTTCCTCGAAGATCTGGGTGCCGACCGGAACCTTCAGCGTCACGTCGCTTCCGTTGGCGCCGGTGCGGTTCCTGCCCATGCCATGGGTGCCGATCGTCGCCTTGAAATGCTGCTGAAAGCGAAAATCGATCAGCGTGTTGAGGCCGTTGACGGCCTCGACCCAGACGTCGCCGCCGCGTCCGCCGTCGCCGCCATCGGGGCCGCCGAACTCGATGAATTTCTCGCGTCGGAACGAAACGCTGCCGCCGCCGCCGTCCCCGGACTTGATATAGACCTTTGCTTCGTCGAGAAATTTCATTTTACTTCCAATATTCAGTGGCAGTTGGACGGCCCGTCTTGGCCCATTCGATATAGGCGGTTCCGACGGAGGTCAAAGATTATCGTGAATTTTGCGAGCTATAACATACAGTACGGCTTCGGTCTCGACGGCAAATACGATCTGGCGCGCATTGCCCGGAATCTCGAGGGGGCTGACGTCATCGCGCTGCAGGAGGTGACCCGCGGCTTCTCTCGCAACGGTTTCGCCGACATGGTGGCCGATATTGCAGCCCTTTTCCCGACTATTTCTGGGTGTATGGGCCAGCCTGCGACATGCATGTCGAAGCTGATGAAAGTGGGCTCCAGCCGGTGCGCGGCACGCGATTCCAGTTCGGCAACATGGTACTGTCGCGCTGGCCGATCCTCGCGACCCGGACGCTGCTCCTGCCGCGCAGCCGCACGATCGGCAAGATCAACCTGCAGCGCGGCGCAACCGAGGCGGTGATCGCAGCACCCGCCGGCGCGATCCGCGTCTACTGCGTCCATCTCGACCATGTCTCGGCCGACGAGCGCATCCGACAGCTGCAATTTCTGAATGCCCATATCAATGCCTTCGTCCAGGAGGGTGGAACGCTGACCGGGGCTGGCGAATTCGACCTGCCGGAGCCGCCGCTGCCGGAGGATTATGTCATCATGGGCGATTTCAACATGGAGCCGGAATCGCCGGAATATTGCGCGCTTGCTGGGGCTGGCGGCGGGTATTACGGCCGCGTGGCGAGGATCGGCACGCCGGTCGACGCCTTTGCGGCGCTGAAGGCCTACTCTCCGGAGAGCTACAGCTGGATGGATCCCGAAGATCGCGGCAAACGCATGCATCTCGATTATTGCTTCGTCAGTTGCGGCCTGTTGAGCCGGTTGAAATCCCTCCGGATCGATACGCAGTCCGTCGGTTCCGATCATTTCCCGGTATGGGTCGAGATCGGCGATTGAAGGAGACGCCGCCGATGCGGCGGCGTCTCGAGTTTGATCAGTCAGGCCACTTTTCGCGGCTGCAGCGTGCCCGGCTGCAGCACGGTCTCGATGTGCGACACCATGGTGTTGCGGGCGAAACAATAGATTTCGCCGCAACCCGTCATGCGGAAACCGAGCTTCTCCTGCAATCGCAGCGAAGCCGGGTTGTCGGCGAAGACGCCGGAATGAACAGGCGTCTCCGGCATGCGGCGCGAGAAGCGCTCGATGATCGCCGCCACCGCCTCGCTCATATAGCCGCGCCGCCAGTAATAGCGGTTCAGCCAGTAGCCGAGGTGCCAGCGGCCGTGGCGCAACTCGATCGAGACGTTACCGATATGGACATCGTCCTTGCCGGTAATCGCCAGCGGCCAGTCGGGCAGGGTGCCTGATGTGACCGGGATCAGCCAGTCCAGCGCATCCTGCCGGTCGAACGGCGCGGGTACGCGGGACAGCATGCGCGTGACCGCGAAATCGGAGAGCGATTCGGCGATACCAGGCGCATCGCTCAGCCTGTGGGGGCGGAGCGTCAGCCGGGCGGTCGAGATAACAGGCGCGGGACCGGGCATCATCGGCTTGACCTCCGGCCTTTGCAGTGCCGTCGTGCTCATGCGATGTTCCCCCAGCTTCGGAGGGACATCCAGGTCTTGCGGTCGAGCCTGTACCATTCGACTGGCACGTTGCTGCCGAGCGCCAGCGAGGCGGCAAGCCCCGAACCCTGGAACTGAAAGCCGCACTTCTGGATGACGCGGCGCGAGGCGACGTTCATGACCCGGCAACGGGCGTCGATCTGATCGACGTCCTGACGGGTTCTGAACACCATATCGACCAGGGCATGGCAGGCCTCGGTCGCATAACTCTTGTTCCAATAGGGCTCGCCCAGCCAGTAGCCGATCTCGACGGTCCTGCCGTCAGTCTGCGGCTCCACGCCGCAGCAGCCGATAAAGGCGCCGTTTTCGGCCTTGGTGATCGCATAGACGCACTTGCCAATCTCGCCATTTTTCGTGCGACGCACGAAGTCAGCAGCATCATCGGCGGTATAAGGGTGCGGCATACGCGATACCATGGTGGCGACTTTGGCGTTATTGGCGAGATGGGCAAGGGCGTCGATGTCTTCTTCGTGAGGCGCGCGCATGACGAGCCTTTCCGATAACAAGACAGGGCAATCGGTCCTTAACCGTTCCGGCCTCAGCCGCTCCGTGGAAGACCGCTGGTCTTCCCGGGGAGACCGTGATTGGTCTACCCTTAACAATTCGCCTTGCATGGTTCAGTCCTCCTTGAGGGGTAAAGAAAAAGGGGAGATGGCGCCCCATCTCCCCTGTTTTCTAGACTGAACCTGATACGGCCAGCCGGGTCGATGAGACGCCGGCTGTTTTTGAGCGCTACCGGCTTATTCCGCTGCTTCCGCTTTCGGCATGACAGACACGTAGACGCGACCGTTGGCCTTGGTTCGGTAGTTCACATTGCCGGCGGTAAGCGCAAAAATCGTGTGATCCTTGCCGAGGCCGACGTTGGAACCCGGATGCCACTCAGTACCGCGCTGACGCACGATGATGTTGCCTGCGATGACGGCTTCGCCGCCGAACTTCTTCACGCCAAGGCGCTTGGACTGAGAATCGCGACCGTTGCGCGATGAACCGCCAGCTTTTTTGTGTGCCATTGGAGTTCTCCTTTAAACCTTGTCCCGTTGATCTTACTTGGCAGCCACGATGTCCGTGATACGGACGACCGTGTGATGCTGACGATGGCCGCGCGAACGCTTCGAATTCTGACGGCGGCGCTTCTTGAAGGCGATGACCTTCTTGCCGCGGTTCTGTTCGACGACTTCTGCCTTGACAGAGGCGCCGGTAACGAAGGGCGCACCGATCGCAGCGTCGGCGCCTTCGCCGATCACGAGCACTTCGGTGAATTCAATGGAGTCGCCAGCGGTGGCTTCCAGCTTTTCGATGGTCAGCACGTCGTTGGCTGCCACACGGTACTGTTTACCGCCGGTCTTGATGACTGCGAACATTTTTTATCCTTTCATGTTCGTTCCAGCTCTCCTCGCCGATTGAGCAAGGTGGCCGTCTTTTTATCAGTCGAAGTTAAGCAGGGATTTCAGAGGTCTAATCCTCGAACTCTTCCTGCCGGTGAAGCCCCGCGCAAGCGCAGGACAAGCTAGGCGCGGATTTCTCCAAACCTATTGCGCAGCCGAGATAGCCGAGCGGCAAAAAAGTGTCAAGGCAAAAGGATGGAATGGCTCGACTTTTCGGCTTGCCAGCCTGTCATTTGCCCGTTATGAGAACGCCCGCGCCGAACAAGCGCCGACCAGACCGCGGAGAGGTGGCAGAGTGGTCGAATGCACCGCACTCGAAATGCGGCATACCTGCAAGGGTATCGTGGGTTCAAATCCCACCCTCTCCGCCATTCGGCCTTCGACCTTAAGGGTGTCCCCTCCTGCTATCTTTCGATTTTTCGGCGAAGCAGACGATCGAGATCGGCTGTCTCCTTGACCATCTGCGCTGACACGCCGCGCGGGCCCAAGCCTCGGTCGTCAGAGCACATGCTGCAGCCCGGCGCTTGAGGTGAGCGGTGCGCGACCGATTGCGGCCGGCGCCGAAACGGCTCTGCACCACGTCACGAAACTCATTGCAGATGCGCAGCATTTCCAGGACATAGGTGAGGAAAAACGCGATCGTCTTCACTGCGAAGGTGCTGGGCGTGATGCGGTCGAAGGCCCATGACCCCGACTGTCGCGGCTCTCATGGGCGGGTGATCCTATAGACCAGCAAATTATCCGAATCTGCAAGTTTGGTTGCGGTCCTGTCCAGATGGTCGATAACCCCATCATGATGCTCGATGAACAGCCGGTCCTCCTTGTCGGTGGCATTCTTGGCCACGCCGAACAGATCCGCGCCCTGCGCGCGCAGTTCCTCGAGCTGTGCGATCGCGGTGGTATCATCCGCGACGAATTTCGACCATTCGGCATCGCCTCCGCCAGGCGGGAACACCCAGCCGCGCGCCCTGCTGTAATAAACTGCGACGGGATCGCCGACCTCAGGGGCAATGGCGACGACGAGGTCGCCCGGTTGTGCCAACCGCGCCAGTTCCTCACCGAGCAGCTTGCCGTTCATGGCGATTGGCTTCTTCATCGTCCTGACGAGGGGCAAGGTCGACCAGGCAAGCGCGATGGCCACGATGAAGATCGAGCGAAGCACCACCGCCGGCGTCAGAACGGTTTTTGACCCAAGCCTTGCCAGAAGAAGCGCGCCGTGGCCGCAGAACATCGCGATCGGCACATGGAAGATATGGAAGTTCCACACATTGCTGGTGATCTCGCCTGCCGCCGCCAGATAGAGGATGATGGCCGCAGTCAGCCACACATAGGGAATGGCCGAAAGGCTGCGTTGCTTCGGGTGTTCGGCGCGGCTGAGCGGTATCCACAAGCCGACGGCCAGCAGCACCAGGAACGGATAGCCGTAGAACCACAAGACCGAGGTGTTCCACAAGGATTTGAAGTAGAATCTGTCCCTGACATAAGTCCAGAAGCCGTCATCCCAGATATAGCCGCCGGTGCCGGCGACATGAAACGGCGGATAGCTGCGGCCGAGATAAATCGCCCAGATGTAATAAGCGCCGATGATGGCCAGGCTCAAAAGCCCCGACAGGAAGACCCAGGTCGCCTGCTTTTGCTTCTTCTCCCGAATCCAGCAGACCATCAGATAGAAGATGGCGGTGCCGGCCGCGATGCCGGGTGGCTTTGACAGCACGCCGAGCGAGAAGCTGACCGTGGCGAGAGGCAAGAGCCAGCCGCTGCCGCCGGCCCAGTATTTGGCGAACAGCCAGACGCCAAGAGTGACCAAGGCCAGCATCGCGGGATCGGGAAGAAACGAGCTGTCGATCATGATCGCCGCCGGCATCAGCGCGTAGGCAAGTGCCGCCGCGTGGGCGTGCATCTCGCCCCAGCATAGTGCCGTCAGCCGATGCAGCGAAAACACCGTCACCAGACCGAAGAAGGCCGCAACCACGCGGCCGAACCAGTCCTGCCAGCCGAAGAGTTGGTAGAGCAAGGCCGTGAGATAACTGACGATCTGGAACTCGCGGCCCTGATAGCTTGGCCCGGGCCCGGTCCAGTTGACCTCCGGAAAGAAGATGTTCCAGCTGCGCTGCTGGAAATTGTCGGCCATCATTGCGGTGCTTATCTCGCGCCAGCTGAAGCCGTCGACCAGCGGCAAGGTGATCTTGTGGAACCTGAAGACGATCGCAATAAACAGGATCCCCAGCAAGATCGCGGTGTCGAGGCTCAGATAGTAGCGAGCAGCCATGTCCCGGCCGGTCGTCTGCTGCTGACATTGCAGATCTTCGACCCGGGTCAATTCCGGGTCGTCCGTCATTTGAAACCGTGTCCTCCCCGACCCCAGACGCGGCGCGATACGCGCCGTCATCGGATCGAGAGGAGGATGAGGCTGAGCGGGATCTCGCCGCCGGCGCGGTCGGCTGCGGAGCGGCTCGTAGGCTTCACCGAGCAGCGGCTTGGAAGGCTTGCGGGGCGGCTTTGTCATGACGGCAGTTCATCAGCAATGCCTTAAAAAGCCAATTAGCCCAGATTGATTACTGACTCCATCCCCCATGCGAACACCATAAGAACATCAGAGAGACGGCTCACCTTGATGGTCTCGGGCACACGGCCAGCGTCAATTGCCCAACGCCTTCTTCACCCAGGCTCCAACCTCATCGCCGCTGCTCATGTCGGGCTGCACCAGGCCGTCGATCATGAAGGTCGGCGAGACGTGGATGCCGTTCTGCCGGGCATATTTGCAGTGCCATTTGATTTCTCGGTCGAGATCCGGGATTGCGAAGGCCTCTTTCAGCTTGACACCGCTGTAGCCTTCCAGGCGCTCGATGATCTGGTTCGGCGTCACATCCATATTCGGGCCGCCGGCATGACGCTCGAATTCGAACTCCTCGCGATGGGCGGCGATGGCAGCCATTACCTGCTTTGCAGTTTCCTTGCCACCTTCCAGCGTCGAGGCTGCGATGATGCAGCGGACGAGGACGCCCGAATACATATGCCAAGGTTGCGACTGCAGGCGGATCTTCATGGTGATCTTGTCTTCGCCGGCCTGGCTCAGCAGATCATCGAGCTTTTTGAACGCTTTGACCGAATAGGGGCAAGTCGGCTCCAGAAAGGCTTCGAAGATGCGGGGTCCATTGCCCCAAGTCAGTGGATCGGCATGCCAGGCGGTGGTCGTCATGGAATTCCTCTCTGACGGTAAAGCATCCGCAGCGACTTAGGTCACCAGACTCCAGAAGCCATGCCTCTTGCCGTGTCGACGCTTAAGTTCTGCGACATAGATGTCATGGGATCTCGTGTTGCCGAAGTCATCGATATGCGGCGCAAGCGATGCGCAGTCCGCAAGATGCCTCGCCGCATGCTTATAGCGGCTGGACCGGCCGCTATCGAGCGTGAAATCGATCATGGAGCGCAAGACGATGGTTGCCGCGAGCGGATGTTTCTCCGCCAGAGCTTCGGCTGCCAGCGGCATCAGCTCATAGAGATTGCCATCCAGTTCCGCCTTCCGCCTCATCACGAGTTTTGCTGCCTCGGCAGGTGCCGGCCAATTCAGAAAAAATACAAGTGCCTGGTGGACGTCCGGGAAAGCCTGGGCATGGGCGAATGCCTTCACCTCCGCCTCCAGATCGTCGAAGTCCGGCAGTCGCTTGAGGAAGGCGCGGAGATGCTGGTCGTGCAGCGACTGCTCGAAGCACGTCCATCTATAGGTCTGCGCCTCCTCTGCGCGCCCCAGGGCCTCCAGCGTCTCGACGCGCGCGAGCTGCCATTCGAACGGCATGTCGACCCGGTCTTTCGTCTCGACCTCATTCAGCATCTCAAGCGCTTCCTTCGCCCGGCCGGCCGAGATCAGGCGAGTGGCGATATCGGCCGCAATCAACGGCGCCTTGCGTGTGTTCTCGGGTTGCTGGGCGATGTAGGCATCGACATCGCCCTGGGCGTCGGCAATTTCCTGCAAGGCTATGCGCACCGTCAGATCCCGCTGAGTGCCGTAGATCTCATCTTCGTAAAGGGGACCAGCGCTGCCCCAGCCGATGATCTCGCGCTTGTCATTAGCCGGCTTGTCGCTCGACTCCTTGGACCAGTGGACGAAGAGGGTTTTCAAGCAATCGAGACCATCCTTGCCGAGAGCTGGCGCCATCGCCGCAATGAGGTTGTCGTACTGGCCGTAACCATCGTCCTGGACGGCTTTGAACACCTTGTCGGCCAGGACATTGGAGTCGATCTTGGCGGACGCGGCGATTGCGGCAGCATCCTCGCAGGCCTGATGAAAACTTTGGATGACAGAACTGCTGCTGTCGCTGGATCTTTCAAAGATCGGATTCGCCAATGCGAGGAACTGCCATATCAGTTCGAACGCCTCCTGGGGATCATCGGCGGCAACCGTCTCTGTGATCGTCTTGCGCTGGGTTTCGAGATCGCTCTTCAGCGCTTTCACTTTGCGCCAGTTGATGACGGTGCGGGCACGGGCAATGCTGGCAAGCCGCTTTCGCACCTCACGCGCCACTTCGGCACTGCCGTGATTGCCGGCAAGCTCCATTCGAAGCCGCCGCTTGTGGGCGGCGCTGCCCATGCTGATCTCGATCAGCAGCTCGGCAAGGCGCTGTGCACCAAGGGATTCGAGATTTTTCGCATTGAGTGTTGTCTTGGCTGCCATCGGTCATCGCTGTCGTTTCTGCGGTGACCCTACCCTGGAGCCAGTACGGGGCCAAGGTCCGAGAATGTGCACGCGGGATAATCCTTCGGCACGTCGCTATTAGCTAAAAACTAACGCTGCCTCGTAACGACTCCTAAAGCCGGTTTTGGCACCTTGTTGCCTGTCGAATATTGCTTCCAAATTTCTCGCTGGGGTTGATTATGAGTCATAATAAAGACGCCTGGGTCAGCCAGCGCGCTTATTCACTATGGGAATCGGAAGGCAGGCCGGATGGGCGTGGGGAAAGCCATTGGGCGCAGGCGCTGAGGGAGTTCGAGCAGCTGGAGCGGACGAAGGCCTCGCCCGATGGAAACGATCTCATCGAGAAGCTGAAGGCAGCCGGGCGGCTGATGCGGATCTATGACGAGGCGGCTCCTGCCTTGGAGAACGACCGGCAGATCAAGGCGGCTCGCTAGGCCGTATCTATCGATCCCTGGGTTGCCGAAATATTCAGCGGCATTCCAGGCGCACGATCGGCCTTGCCGGCAGGCGTCTTGCCACTTCGGCGAAACCCGCATCCAGAAACATCGAGAGGCGCAGCGACAATTCCGGCCGTCGGCGCAATCGTCGAAGACCGCTTCTATGTCGGCCAGGCGGTCGGCGGTTGCGGGGAAGGAAGAGAAGCGATCCTGCATCCGGGCAAATTATGGCGCGGGCAGGTGATCGGCAAGCGGCCGCCCCATGCCGGCCGATCAGGCGAGGTGCCCTCCAGCCTGAAATCCGCGTTCTTTAGTCGCCGTCATCGCCCGGATATCGTTGCCGATCCTCATCCGCGGGCGATCGTTCTGGCGCTACTGGCGTGCGGCCCAGCTGAGGCCACGCCGCAGGATGAGCGGCATATAGGGATGGTCGAATTCGGCTGCGACATGGCCGAGGGCGGAATAGAAGATGCGGCCGGCGCCGAAATGGCGCTTGAAGACAACGGGCATCACCACATTGCGGGCCGCCGGATCGTAGGCGCCGGTGAAGGTGGTGGTTGCAAGGATTTCGACAGTCGGATCGTAGTGGAGATAATATTGCTCCGAACGATAGTCGAAATCGGGAATGCCTTCCATGACGGGATCGTCCTGGCGGGTAACGGCGACGCGGAAGTCGATGATGTTGCCGGGATGGGCGACCCAGGTGACGCCGGAGACATAGCGGAAAGGCGCGCTTTCCTTGAAGGACGTGGCGAGCGCGCCGTGATGGCCGGCAAGCCCGAGCCCGCCGCGCACGGCTTCGACGAGGCCAGCGGCATGCTCCTTCTCAAGCTTTTCGCCGGTAATGATCGGCACCAGCAGATCGGCTTTCGCCAATGTCGGAGATCCGAACACGCCGAGATCGCCGGTCACCTCGACGGCAAAATCGTCCTCGCGCAGAAGATCGGCGACAATATGAGCGCATTGCTCCGGTTCGTGGCCTTGCCAGCCGCCCCAAACGACCAATGCCTTCCTCATTTGCGCTCTCCCTGCCTGATGGCTGCAGACCGTTGATCATCACATGATGGTGCAAGCGCCTTAGATCGAGCCGCTATGCAAATCACGCGAATAATATGTGTTTCTTCCTGATCCGACACAATTGCGCAGGTGGCCGATTGCACCCGGTCGAGCGTGGCTTCGGCATTTGACGTATTGTCCGTTGCCGCCGATCGCAGTTCCTTCTTTTTATTGACGTGTATCTCGTCTAGGTTTCTTCCATCTCTCAATGAATAAGGGTGGTACATGGCAGGTGAAACGGTTCTTGTCGTCGGCGGCGCCGGCTATATCGGCTCGCATACGTGCCTCGACCTGGCGAACAAGGGCTATCGGCCTGTCGTCTTCGATAATTTTTCGAACGGCCATCGCGAGTTCGTCAGATGGGGGCCGGCCGAGGAAGGCGATATTCGCGATCGAGCCCGGCTGGATGAGGTACTGGCCAAGCACAAGCCGGCGGCGATCCTGCATTTTGCGGCGCTGATCGAGGTCGGCGAATCGGTCAGGGATCCGGTTTCCTTCTACGAGAACAATGTGATCGGCACGTTGACGCTGCTCTCAGCGGCACAGGCGGCCGGCATCAACGCCTTCGTCTTCTCCTCCACCTGCGCCACATACGGCCTGCCGCAGAGCGTGCCGCTCGACGAAACGCACCGGCAGGTGCCGATCAATCCTTACGGGCGGACGAAATATATCGTCGAACAGGCGCTTGCCGATTACGACCAGTACAGGAGCTTGCGCTCGGTGGTGCTGCGTTATTTCAATGCGGCCGGCGCCGATTTCGAGGGCCGCATCGGCGAATGGCATCAGCCGGAAACGCATGCGATACCCCTTGCGATCGACGCGGCACTCGGCCGCCGTCAGGGTTTCAAGGTGTTCGGCAGCGATTACGAGACCCGCGACGGCACCTGTGTGCGCGACTATATCCATGTGCTCGATCTTGCCGATGCGCATGTGCGCGCCGTCGAATATCTGCTGAAGGGCGGCGATTCCGTCGCGCTCAACCTTGGCACCGGCACCGGTACGACGGTCAAGGAATTGCTCGGCGCCATCGAGGACGTGTCGAACCGGCCTTTCCCGGTCGAATATATCGGCCGCCGCGAAGGCGATTCGCATACGCTGGTCGCCAATAACGACAAGGCGCGCGACGTGCTCGGCTGGGTGCCGCAGTATGATCTGTCCGAGATCATCCGCTCCGCCTGGGACTGGCATGCAAAATCCAACCAGCATTGAGAAGACGCGCCGGCCGAACATCCTGCTGATCACGGCGGACCAATGGCGCGGCGATTGCCTGTCGGCCATCGGCCATGCCAGCGTAAAGACGCCCGCTGTCGATGCGCTGGCGCGCGAAGGCACGCTCTTCCGGCGGCACTATGCCGGGGCGGCACCCTGCTCACCAGCGCGGGCCACGCTCTATACCGGTCTCTATCAGATGAACCACCGCGTCTGCCGCAACGGTTCGCCGCTCGATGCTCGCTTCGACAATCTGGCGCTGGCCGCCCGGCGGGCAGGATACGACCCGACGCTGTTCGGCTACACGGATACGGCGCCCGATCCGCGCGGCATGGATGCCAGGGACCCGCATCTGACGACCTACGAAGGCGTGCTGCCGGGTTTTACCGCCCGCCAGCTTCTGCCCGAGCATGAGAAACAATGGCTCTCCTGGCTCAGGTCCCGTGGCCACGCGGATGCCGTCAGCCGCGATATCCATATTCCGGTCGGTGCCAGAGCCGGAGACATCTCCGATGCGGCGCCGGCTTATTCGCGCGACGAGACCCAGACGGCTTTCCTGGCCGGCGAATTCATCCGCTGGATGGGCGAACAGGACAGGCCGTGGTTTGCGCATGTCTCTTTCCTGCGGCCGCATCCGCCATTCTCCGTGCCGGAGCCGTTCAACCGCATGTTCAAGCCGGACGAAGGACCGGTTTTTGCCCGTGCGGCAAACTTCGAAGCCGAACAGGACAGTCATCCCTACCTCGCCTATGCCATGCCGCGCTCCGACAGGGGCGACTTCATCCGCGGCGCAACGGGGCCGCTCAGCGGCTGGAACGCCGAGGATTTCGCCGCGATCCGGGCGATCTATTACGGCATGATATCAGAGGTCGATGCGCAGCTCGACCGCATCTGGCAGGCGCTCAAGGATGCGGGCGCCTGGGACGACACGCTTATTGTCTTCACCTCTGATCACGCCGAGATGGCGGGCGATCACTGGACGCTCGGCAAGGGCGGCTTCTTCGACGGCGGCTATCATATACCGCTTGTCATACGCGATCCCGCAAGCAGTGCTGCGGGTGGGGTCGTCGACAAATTCACCAGCGCTGCCGATATTTTTCCGACACTTTGCCAAAGGCTCGGCATCGACGCGAAGAACGGGCTCGATGGCCGGTCGCTCATGCCGTTTGTCAGGGGTGGGAGCGGACAGGGCTGGCGGGATGCGGCATTCTGGGAATTCGATTTCCGCGACATTGCGCATGGCGAGGCCGAGCGTCATTTCCGGCTGCGGTCCAACGAATGCAATCTCGCGGTGATCCGCGACGCACGGTTCAAATATGTGCATTTTACCGCTTTGCCGCCGCTGCTCTTCAATCTTGCCGACGATCCGATGGAACTCGACAATGTCGCGGCGGATCCGGCCTATGCGGCGATACGGCTCGATTATGCCGAGAAGCTGCTGTCGCTCAGAGCATGCCATCTCGATCAGACGCTCGCCTATACCGAGCTGACGGAAAGGGGGCCGGTAACGCACCGGCCCTGATATTACAGCGCCGCGCGTCTTTTTCAGACCCGCAAAGGGCGCTGTAACGCTTTGAATCGCTGCATAATTTTATCCTTAAATCGGTTTCGATTTAAGGAATTATGCAGTGGTCTAGCCGAGATAATCGCGTTTGCCGATCGGCGCACCCTGGCTACGCAGGATGGCGTGGGCCGTCGCGACGTGGAAATAGAAGTTCGGCAGGGCGAAGGTGGCGATATATTCGTCACCCGGTAGCACGATACCACTCTTTCCCGGCAGGGTGATCTGGCGGGTTTCTGTGCCTTCCAGTGCTTCCACCGAGAAACCGGCGAGATAGGCTTCAGTCTTTGCCAGGCGCTCACGAAGGTCTTCGAACGTCGTTTCGTTATCCTCGAACTTCGGGGCTTCGGTCGCCGTCAGGCGGGCGAGCGCAAATTTGGCGGTGTCGCTGGCGCGCTGATACTGGCCGGAGAGCGGCAGCATGTCGGGCGCCAGGCGAGCGGCGACCAATATGGCAGGATCGATATTCTTTTCCTTCGCATAGGCTTCGGCCTTGTCGAGGTAGGTTTTCAGGCTGGCGAGGCCGCGCTGAAACATCGGAACGGTGAGGCGATACATCGAAATGGACATCTGTCCTGTCTCCAAAATCTTCAAATGATTGGGTCGCGGCGAGAGGTCGAAGGCGTCTGCGGCCGTGAGCCCGTCTTCGACCCTCCCATAGATGGATGTTCGTTTCGTCTTTCACAACAGAGGGAATGCGGGCGTCGGTCGTGAAGCCCGCATGGCATTGCGCTCTCATCCATATCTCGTCGCCGCTAAAGATACTTGACGCCGTTCGCAGAAAATGGAATGAATATTCCGCAGAACAGATTGAACGGTTTGTTTGTTCCGTTTTGCGGAGCGCCGCGGGAGAGGCGGCGCAGGGAATTGCGGCTTCAGAGCAAATGCCTGGAGCTCCGGCGTGAGGAGGGTGCAGCCGGGCACCGCTTTGTGGAGGAAGTGAAAATGAAAAAGTTTATCTTGGGCACTGCGATGGCGCTCGTCCTGTCGACGGCCGCTCACGCAGAAACGGTCGGCGTCTCGATGGCGAAATTCGACGACAATTTCCTGACCGTTCTGCGCAATGGCATGACCGATTATGCAAAGACACTGAGCGGTGTGACGCTGCAGATCGAAGACGCGCAGAACGACGTTTCTAAGCAGCAGAGCCAGATCCAAAATTTCATCGCCTCCAAGGTCGATGCAATCATCGTCAACCCTGTCGATACCGATGCGACCACGGCGATGTCGAAGCTCGCGGCCGATGCCGGCATTCCGCTGGTTTACGTCAACCGTCAGCCGGTCAACGTCGACACGCTGCCGGACAAGCAGGCCTTCGTCGCTTCCAACGAGCTGGAATCCGGCACGCTGGAAACCAAGGAAATCTGCCGCATTCTCGGCGGCAAGGGCAAAGCTGTCGTCATCATGGGCGAGCTTTCCAACCAGGCTGCGCGCATGCGGACCCAGGACGTCCATGACGTCATCAAGACCGATGAGTGCAAAGGCATCGAGATCGTCGAAGAGCAGACGGCCAACTGGGATCGTACCCAGGGCGCCGACCTGATGACCAACTGGCTCTCCAGCGGCATCGAGTTTGATGCCGTGATCTCCAACAACGACGAAATGGCGATCGGCGCCATTCAGGCGCTGAAGGCGGCCGGCAAGGATATGAGCAAGGTCGTCGTCGGCGGTGTCGACGCCACGCAGGACGCGCTTGCCGCCATGCAGGCGGGCGATCTCGACGTCACGGTGTTCCAGGATGCCGCCGGCCAGGGCAAGGGCTCTCTCGATGCAGCGCTCAAGCTCGCCAAGGGCGAAAAGATCGAAAAGAAGGTCTACATTCCCTTCCAGCTCGTGACGCCCGCCAACGTCAAGGACTTCGTCGCCAAGAACTGAGGCGAATGCCAAGCAGGATGCGGCCTTTGCCCGCATCCTTTTCGCCTACCTGTATCCGGAGGAGATGATATGGCCGTCAGCCCGACAACCATGGCCGCCGTGCGTGCAAGCGGCGCCGTCCCGAATGCGGAATATCTCTTGAGCGCCGAGGGTGTCCGCAAGGAATTTCCTGGTGTCGTCGCACTCGACGACGTGCAGTTCCGGCTGAAGCGCGCTTCCGTGCATGCGTTGATGGGCGAAAACGGCGCCGGCAAATCGACCTTGATGAAGATCCTCGCCGGCATCTACACGCCCGACAAGGGCGATATTCGCCTGAAGGGGATCGAGATCCGGCTGAAATCTCCGCTCGACGCGCTGGAGAACGGCATTGCCATGATCCACCAGGAACTGAACCTGATGCCGTTCATGACGGTCGCGGAAAATATCTGGATCCGCCGCGAACCGAAGAACCGCCTCGGCTTTATCGATCATGGCCTCATGCATCGCATGACCGAGGAGCTGTTTGCCCGGCTCAATATATCAATCGATCCCGATATCGAAGTCCGGTTCCTGTCGGTCGCCAACCGGCAGATGGTCGAGATCGCCAAGGCGGTTTCCTATAATTCCGACGTGCTGATCATGGACGAGCCGACTTCGGCGCTGACGGAGCGCGAGGTCGAGCATCTTTTCAGTATTATCCGCGACCTCAGGGCCCAAGGCATCGGCATCGTCTACATCACCCACAAGATGAACGAGCTTTTCGAGATCGCCGACGAGTTCTCCGTCTTCCGCGACGGCCGATATATCGGTACGCATGCCTCGACCGACGTCACCCGCGACGACATCATCCGCATGATGGTCGGGCGCGAGATCACCCAGATGTTTCCCAAGGAAGAGGTGCCGATCGGCGAAGTCGTGCTCTCCGTCAAGGATCTTTGTCTCAAGGGCGTTTTCAACAACGTCTCTTTCGAGGTCAGAGCCGGCGAAATCCTCGGCGTGGCCGGCCTCGTCGGCTCCGGCCGGTCTAATGTTGCCGAAACGCTGTTTGGCGTGACGCCGGCAAGCTCCGGCTCGGTCGAGCTCTACGGCAAGCCGGTGACCATTTCTTCGCCGACCGAGGCCATCCGCAATCGGATGGCGTTCCTGACCGAAGACCGGAAAGATACCGGCTGTCTGCTGATCCTCGATATTCTCGAGAACATGCAGATTGCCGTTCTGCAGGACAGATACGTCAAGGGCGGCTTCGTGCAGCAAGGCGCGATCGAGACAACCTGCGAAGACATGGCAAAAAAGCTGCGCGTGAAAACGCCCAATCTTTACGAGCGGGTGGAAAATCTTTCGGGCGGCAATCAGCAGAAGGTGCTGATCGGGCGCTGGCTGCTCACGGATCCGCGCATCCTCATCCTCGACGAGCCGACGCGCGGCATCGATGTCGGCGCCAAGGCGGAAATCCACCGGCTGGTCACGGAGATGGCGCGAAATGGCGTGGCGGTGGTGATGATCTCGTCCGAGATGCCCGAGGTTCTCGGCATGAGCGACCGCATCATGGTCATGCACGAGGGACGTGTGACCGGTTTCCTCAATCGCGACGAAGCAACGCAGATAAAGGTGATGGAACTGGCTGCGCAGTGATGCGCCGCCGGCGATTTCCCAAGGGAGGTTTGACATGACTACCAAGGCAGCAGAGGGCGCGGCTCCGCTCGCAACCCGGCAAAGGCGGCGGCGCATACCGACCGAACTCAGCATTTTTCTCGTGCTCGTCGGCATTGCGCTCATCTACGAAGTGCTCGGCTGGATATTCATCGGCCAAAGCTTTCTGATGAATTCGCAGCGTCTGACGATCATGATCCTGCAGGTCTCCGTCATCGGCATCATCGCCGTCGGCGTCACCCAGGTCATCATCACCGGCGGCATCGATCTTTCGTCGGGTTCGGTCGTCGGCATGACGGCGATGATCGCAACCAGCTTCGCCCAGTCCTCGACCTGGGGGCGAGCCGTTTTTCCATCGCTGACCGACCTGCCGGCTGTCGTGCCCATTGTCGTTGGGCTGCTGATCGGAGCGGCCGCCGGTCTCGCGAACGGCGCGCTTATCGCCTACACCAAGATCCCGCCCTTCATTGCAACGCTTGGCATGTTCGTTTCGGCGAGAGGTGTCGCGAAGTGGTATACGAAGGGACAGCCGGTTTCCGGGGTCACCGAGCAGTTTCATTTCATCGGAACGAAAGCCTGGCCGGTTGTCGTCTTCCTGGTCGTTGCACTGATCTTTCACATTGCGCTGCGCTATACGCGTTATGGAAAGTTCACCTATGCCATCGGCGCAAACCCGCAGGCTGCGCGCGTTTCCGGCATTAACATCGAGGCGCATCTTGTCAAGGTGTATGTGATTGCCGGATTGCTTGCAGGTCTTGCCGGTATCGTCACGGCGGCGCGTGCGGAAACCGCACAGGCCAGCATGGGTGTCGGATATGAACTCGACGCAATTGCCGCGACTGTCATCGGCGGCACCTCGCTCACCGGCGGCGTCGGACGCATCACCGGCACTGTCATCGGCACCATCATCCTCGGCGTCATGACCTCAGGCTTCACCTTCCTCAGGATCGACGCGTACTACCAGGAGATCGTCAAGGGCCTCATCATCGTCGCGGCTGTCGTCATCGACGTCTACAGACAGAAGAAACGCCGCAAACACTAATCTCTGGCCTGCGATGGTATTTGCGGGGGCTTCGGCCCCCGCTTCGTTTCAGCATCGACGGATTTCTAAAAAAAGAGGTGGCGAATTCCGTCAGCTTTTCTATTCTGGCCGCTTCATTCGCCCTCTACAGCGCCGCGCGTCTGAAAAGACGTACGGCGCTGTAGCACTTTGAATGCTGCATAATTTTGTTCTTAAATCGATTCCGATTTAAGGAATTAGGCAGTAGGGCAGCGCAGGAAGACAGATGCAATTCGTATTTGACGGTCACAACGACGTTCTCCTTCGACTCTGGACACATTCAAAAGACGGCAGCGACCCGATCGCGGAATTCGCAGACGGCACGACGGTCGGCCATATCGATGCGCATCGGGCTAGAGAGGGCGGTCTTTCAGGCGGTCTCTGCGCCATCTATATTCCTTCGGGCGATCTCGTCTTCGCCGATCCGGATGCCGACGGCCGCTATGTGACGCCGATGGCAGCCCCTCTCGATCCGCTGCCTTCGCTTGCCATCGCCAATGAAATGGCGGCGATCGCGCTGCGGCTCGACCAGGCCGGCGCCTGGCGGCTCTGCCGGACGGTGAAGGATATCCGTGGCGCCATGGCGGACGACATTTTCGCCGCCGTCATGCATATGGAAGGCTGCGAGGCGATCGGCGCCGATCTCTCGGCGCTCGAGGTGTTCTATGCGGCAGGGCTGCGGTCGCTCGGTCCGGTCTGGAGCCGGCACAATGTCTTCGGTCACGGCGTGCCCTTCGCCTTCCCGATGTCGCCGGACACGGCGCCGGGCCTCACCGATGCCGGCTTCGCGCTGGTCAGGGAATGCAATCGTCTCGGTATCCTGATCGACCTTGCCCATATCACCGAGAAGGGTTTCTGGGACGTGGCGAAGAAGACGGACCAGCCGCTGGTCGCCAGCCATTCCAATGCCCACGCCCTGACGCCGGTCGCGCGCAACCTGACGGACAAGCAGCTCGATGCGATCCGCGAAAGCCGCGGGCTCGTCGGCATCAATTATGCCACCGCCATGCTGCGTGCCGACGGCCGCTCGGACAGCGACACGCCGCTTACCGACATGATCCGCCACATCGACTATCTTGTGAACCGCATCGGCATCGACTGCGTGGCGCTCGGATCGGACTTCGACGGGGCCACCATTCCCGAGGAAATCGGCGATGCAGCCGGTAATCAGAAGCTGATTGCCGCTCTCAGAGAGGTTGGCTATGCTGACGCCGACCTGGCAAAACTCGCCCGTGAAAACTGGCTTCGCATCCTGGCTCAGACTTGGCGGGAGGACCACGCCTAAGCCTTTCATATCCAATCAAAAAACAGGGGAACAGACCATGATGATAACCAAACTCAGCCGCAATTTTCGCCTGCTTTCGGCGGGAGCCGCTCTTTCGCTCCTAATGATGGCCGCACCCTCGGCCTTGGCCGAGACGCCGAAGGACACGCTGGTCGAAGGCTTCGCGATCGATGACATCATCACGATGGATCCGGGCGAGGCTTTCGAGCTTTCGACGGCCGAAATCACTACCAACAGCTACAGCCTGCTCGTCCGTCTCGACATGGACGACACGTCCAAGGTGAAGGGCGATCTGGCCGAGAGCTGGAGCGTTTCCGATGACGGCCTTACCTATACGTTCAAGCTGAAGTCAGGCCTGAAATTCGCCTCCGGCAACCCAATCACCGCCGAAGACGTTGCCTGGTCGTTCGAGCGTGCCGTCAAGCTCGACAAGAGCCCGGCCTTCATCCTCACCCAATTCGGTCTGACCGGCGACAACGTCGCGGAAAAGGCCAAGGCTGCCGATGCGGGGACCTTCGTCTTCACGGTCGACAAGGCCTACGCACCGAGCTTTGTGCTCAATTGCCTGACGGCAACGGTCGCTTCCGTCGTCGACAAGAAGCTGGTGCTGGAGCATGTGAAGGCGGTGACGCCCGATGCCGAGCACAAATACGACAACGACTTCGGCAATGAATGGCTGAAGACCGGCTATGCCGGCTCCGGTGCCTATAAGATGCGCGAATGGCGCGCCAACGAAGTCGTCGTGCTGGAGCGTAACGACAATTATTATGGCGACAAGGCAAAGCTCAACCGCGTCATCTACCGCTACATGAAGGAAAGTTCGGCCCAGCGCCTGGCGCTCGAAGCCGGTGATATCGATATCGCCCGCAATCTCGAGCCGGGCGACATCGACGCGGTTTCGAAGAATCCCGATCTCGCGACAACGAGTGCGCCGAAGGGCACGATCTATTATGTCAGCCTGAACAACAAGAACGAGAACCTGAAGAAGCCGGAAGTCCAGGAAGCCTTCAAATATCTGGTCGATTACGATGCGATCGGCGCAACGCTGATCAAGGGGATCGGCGAGATCCACCAGACCTTCCTGCCGAAGGGTCAGCTCGGCGCGCTCGATGAGAATCCCTACAAACTCGATGTCGCCAAGGCCAAGGAACTGCTCGCCAAGGCCGGCGTACCCGACGGTTTCTCGATCACGATGGACGTGCGAAACAGTCAGCCGGTAACCGGTATCGCCGAATCCATGCAGCAGACGCTGGCGCAGGCCGGCGTGAAGATGGAAATCATCCCCGGCGACGGCAAGCAGACGCTGACCAAGTATCGCGCCCGTACCCATGACATGTATATCGGCCAGTGGGGCTCGGACTATTTCGATCCACATTCCAATGCCGATACCTTTACCGGCAATCCCGACAATTCCGATGCGGGCACGGTGAAGACGCTCGCGTGGCGCAACACCTGGGAAGCGCCGGAGCTCGACAAGCAAGCCAAGGCAGCACTTCTGGAGCGCGACGCCGCCAAGCGCGCCGCCATATATCAGGACATCCAGAAGAAGTATCTGGCAAACAGCCCGTTCATCTTCATCTTCCAGCAGACCGAGGTGGCTGGCTACCGCAAGAACCTGAAGGACTTCAAGCTGGGTCCGAGCTTCGACACCAATTTCGTCGGTCCGATCGCCAAGGAATAGTCCGGCAGGATTGGTCGCTTGAGCACCGTCGAAACAACGCAGGAGGCGCGGCCCCGAAAGGGCCGTGCTAGGGCCTTTGCAAAGGCGCTAGGGCGGTTTCTGTTTGCCGCCGTCACCACCTATCTCGGCCTTCTGGCCGTCACCTTCTTCATCGGCCGCGTCGTGCCGATCGATCCCGTGCTCGCCATTCTCGGCGACCGCGCGCCCAACCACGTCGTCGAGCGGGTGCGACAGGAGATGGGCTTCAACCTGCCGCTCTATCAGCAATTTTTCCTTTATATCAAAGGTGTACTGTCCGGCGATTTCGGCAATTCGGTGCTGACGACCAATCCTGTGATGGTCGATATCCGCCGGGTGCTGCCGGCGACCATCGAGCTTGCAACCCTCGGAACGATCATCGGCGCCGTTGTCGGCGTGCCGCTCGGCGTTCTTGCCGCCGTGCGGCGCGGCAGCATTGCCGACCAGATCGTGCGCGTCGTCGGCCTGATCGGTTATTCGGTGCCGATCTTCTGGCTGGCGCTGATCTCGCTCGTCATCTTCTATGCGCGACTGCGGTGGGTGGCTTTCCCCGGCCGCATCGACATTGTCTTCGAATATACGTTCACGCCGATCACCGGCCTCTACCTCTTCGACAGCGCCTGGCAGGGGCAATGGGACGTCTTCTACGATGTCTTCCGCCACATCATCCTGCCCGCCTCGCTGCTCGGCTATTTCTCGCTTGCCTATATCAGCCGTATGACGCGCAGCTTCATGCTGAACGAGCTTTCACAGGAATACATCGTTGCCGCGCGGGCCAAGGGGCTTTCGGAAACGCGTGTGATCTGGGGCCATGCGCTGCGCAATGCCGCCGTGCCGCTCGTCACCGTGATTGCACTTTCCTATGCCGGCCTGCTCGAAGGATCGGTGCTGACGGAAACCGTCTTTTCCTGGCCGGGCATCGGGCTCTACATCACCAATTCGCTGCAGAACGCCGATATGAACGCCGTGCTCGGCGGCACGATCGTCATCGGTACGGTCTTCATCGGCATCAACCTACTGTCCGATCTTCTCTACCGGACGCTCGACCCGAGGACGCGAAACCGATGACGGCCAATGCCAGCCCATCACCTGCGATGAGCCGCCGCGAATGGCTGCTCTCCGACCGGCCGCAATCACGCCTGCAAGCCCGCCTCGGCCGCACCTATGTCACCTGGCGGCAGTTCACGGCAAACAGGCTCGCCGTCGTCGGCCTGCTGATCATCGTGGCGCTGCTTTTCATCGCCGCCTTTGCCGATGTGCTCGCCACGCATAATCCCGTTGTCGGCGATCTGCGCAATGCTCGGCTGCTGCCGCCCGGCACGGGCGAGTTCTGGCTCGGTTCGGACGATCAGGGCCGTGATATCTATTCGCGGCTGATCTACGGATCGCGATTGACGCTGCTCGTCGTCGTGCTCGTTGCCGTCATCTCGGCGCCGGTCGGGCTGATTGTCGGTACGGTCTCCGGTTATGCCGGAGGCTGGGTGGATGCGACGCTGATGCGCATCACCGATATCTTCCTCGCCTTTCCGAAGCTGGTGCTGGCGCTCGCCTTCGTCGCAGCCCTCGGTCCCGGCATCCAGAACGCGATCATCGCCATCGCCATCACCTCCTGGCCGCCCTATGCCCGCATTGCGCGCGCCGAGACGCTGACGGTCCGGCGTTCCGACTATATTTCCGCGGTGAAGCTGATGGGCGCCTCGCCGCTTCGCATTATCGTGCGCCATGTCATGCCGCTCTGCATTTCCTCGCTGATCGTGCGCGTGACGCTCGACATGGCGGGCATCATCCTGACGGCGGCCGGTCTCGGTTTCCTCGGCCTGGGGGCGCAGCCGCCGCTGCCGGAATGGGGTGCGATGATCGCCTCGGGACGGCGCTTCATCCTCGATCAATGGTGGGTCGCGGCGATGCCCGGCATCGCCATCCTCATCGTCAGTCTCGGTTTCAATCTCCTCGGCGACGGCCTGCGCGACGCGCTCGATCCGAAGGAGAGCGGCCAATGACGACACTTCTGACGGTGGACAAGCTCAAGGTCAGCTATCCCACGCGCACCGGTGTGATCGAGGCCGTGCGCGGCGTCTCCTTCACGCTCGGCAAGGAAAGGCTCGGCATCGTCGGCGAATCCGGTTCCGGCAAGTCGCAGACCGGACGGGCAATCATGGGCCTGACGCCGAAACACGGCATCGTCACGGCCGACAGGCTTAATTTCAACGGCATCGATCTTATCAATGCGTCCGCAGGCGAAAGGCGCAGGCTGCGCGGCAAGCGCATCGCCATGATCCTGCAGGATCCGAAATATTCGCTCGATCCCGTCATGTCGATCGGACGGCAGATCTGCGAAACGCTGCGCACGCATGAGAAGGTCGGCAAGGCGGAGGCGCGCGATCGCGCACTCGCGATGCTGGAAGCGGTGCAGATCCGCGACCCGAAACGTGTCTTCGACCTGCATCCGCACGAGGTCTCGGGCGGCATGGGGCAGCGCGCGATGATCGCCATGATGCTGATTGCCGGGCCGGAACTGCTGATTGCCGACGAGCCGACCTCGGCGCTCGATGTGACGGTGCAACTCGACGTGCTGAGGATCATGGACAGACTGGTGTCCGAGCGCGGCATGGGGCTGATCTTCGTCTCCCATGATCTGAGGCTGGTCTCTTCCTTCTGCGATCGCGTCATCGTCATGTATGCCGGAAAGATCGTCGAGGAGCTGGCGGCGGCCGATCTCAAACATGCGCAGCATCCCTATACGCAGGGACTGCTGAACTGCATGCCCGAGATCGGCGCAAACCGCCACCCGCTGCCGGTGCTCGACCGCAAGCCGGAGTGGGCGGCATGAGCGCAGCTCTCGAGATCGACGATCTCACCGTCGTCTACGACCATTTTCATGCCTTGAAGAATGTCAGCATCACTGTCGAACGCGGCGAATCCTTTGGTCTCGTCGGCGAATCCGGCTCGGGAAAATCGACCTTGCTGCGGGCCGTTGCCGGACTGGCGCCGGTCAGCGGCGGCGCGATCAACATCGATGGCGAGCCGCTGAAAGGTTCGAAACGCAGCAAAGTCTTCTACCGGCGCGTGCAAATGGTCTTCCAGGACCCTTATGGTTCGCTGCATCCGCGCCAGACGATCGACCGGCTTCTGCTCGAACCGCTAGCAATCCATGGCATCGCCGACGGCGAGAAGCGTATCGCCCGCGCGCTTGACGAGGTCGGCCTCGGCAATGGTTTCCGTTTCCGCTACCCGCACCAGCTCTCCGGCGGCCAGCGCCAGCGCGTGGCGATCGCCCGGGCGCTGATCGTCGAACCGTCGATCCTGCTGCTTGACGAGCCGACATCGGCGCTCGACGCCTCGGTGCAGGCCGAGGTGCTGAACCTTTTGGAAGAGATCCGACGCGACCGCAGGCTCACCTTCGTGATGGTCAGCCATGACCTCGGCGTCGTCACCCATATGTGTGAAAGGCTCGCCGTGATGCGCAACGGCTTCGTCGTCGAGCGATTGAGTTCGCAGGAACTGGCGAAAGGCGCGGTTCACGAGGACTATACGAGAAATTTGATGATCGCGAGCAAGGGTTTCGTCAAAGCCTGAAAGTCAATCTTTTCAAGCCGTTGAAAAGAAAAGACCGGTGGCGGTGTTAAGGATAATGCTTCCCTAAAAGACGACCATTCAGCTAGACTATTGACAGCTGCCTCGCTTCTGTCATGATCCCGTTAACGATTGTTAGCTTTCGTGATCGATGGAGGTTGATGCATGTTCTTTCTCGGTGGGATGACCATGGGTTACCTCGATCCTCCTGTTCGAGCCGATCGCCGGGAACAGATTTCGGCGTCCATTCCTGCGGAAAAGGACCGTCGGCTGATCGAGACTTCCTCCAACCCGTCGCAGAACGAGAATGCCGTCGAGCGCTCGTTGATCTGGGCATGGCGCACGCTCTGCTAAAAGGGCTGGTTGAATTTTCTCTTCCGCTCGCTCTGGACGGAAATTTATCTCTACCTACTTGATAGAGAAAATACGAATATAAGCGCGAGCCGCACAACCGGCCGCACGAGAACAACGGAGGCGACATATGGCAGATCTGGGTATTTCGCATGCTCACGTGAACCAGTATGGTTCCGTACCGACCAAAAAGCCGCTCACCACGCGCCATAGGCTTCAGACGATACTCCATGGAGCGATCTTCACCGCAGCATTCCTGTTCGTCGTAGCCATGGTTTGCGGCGTCGTCGGATAATCCGGCGTGATCAAGCGTCGGCCGATGCCGGCGCTGCGGCGGTTTCCGCCTTTATAGAATTTCGGAACATTTCATTTGTCTCGGCACTCTCCTGACACTCGAATGTCAAAAGGAGAGTGGTCACGAGAGGCATTTTGTTATGGTTGGTTGGCATTCCGATCCCCATCATCATTCTTCTGTACTTTTTCACGCCATCTAAAACGCACCACGGCGGCCTTGATCTCAAGCGCAAGCGGCGTGGGCCACAGCCGCCCAAACCGACGCCGGACGCATGGTCAGCCGATCATCCGTCTTTCGTTTTTCTGAAAATCGAAGAGTTCTTGCATTGCCGGAACCAGGTGCCCGCATTTCGTCATTTCCACCGTCCAGACAAGCTCGCCGGGCGGCGCAGCATGCCGCTTGACTTGAATTTTCCCGAGGGTGTCCAAATTTTCGACATGGCTTTCGCAGAGAGGGTATCGATGGCCTTGATCCCGTCGGGTCAGGTCCTGAACAGGGCTTAGCCCGTATGCATCGCTCGGCCCGAGTGTCGTCCACCCGGGCTTCATCGATCTTTGAAGAATAGGGCTCCGTTCATGTAGCAGTCATGATAAGCAGTGCAAAAGGCTGAGCAAAACAGCCATAACTTTGTTTGGATCCAGAACCGAACCCATGTCTATTTCTCATCTTTCTCCGAGCCTTCCGCGCGAACCCGATATGAAGCAGATCGATCACAACGGTTCGATCCGCTCGACCTATCTTTCGATCGAGGACATCAAGGCGATGGGCGATGCGGTCGCCCGCAACGGCGTCGACAAGCTGCCGGCTTTCGCCCCCTTCGATTTCTTCGCTCGGCATAAGGAAAACGAGAAGGAAATCCTGCGCGTCTACCGGACCACGGCGACCGACGTCGAGGCCGGTGATACGATCACGCCGGCGGCAGAATGGCTGCTGGATAATCACTATATCGTCGAAGAGGCGATCCAGGAGGTGCGGCGCGACTTTCCTCGCCGCTTCTATCGCGAATTGCCGACCATGGTCGTCGGCGGCGTCGAGGTGCCGCGCACCCTCGTGCTTGCCTGGCTCTATGTCGCCCATACCCACAGCACCATCTCGCAGGAAAGTCTGACGGCGCTGGTCGACGGCTTCCAGGCCAGCGAGACGCTCAGGATCGGCGAACTCTGGGCGTTGCCCTCCCTCGTGCGCTACGTGCTCGTGGAAAATCTTCGTCGCATTTCGAGCCGTGTCGAAGCCAGCCGCCGCCTGCGTCGGCGCGCCAACGAGGCGGCCGACGAATTGGTGCGCCTTACCGATCCAGCCGCAGCGGCCGCCTATCTGAAGACGTTGGAACCGCTTGCCGAGGACAATACCTTCTCGACGCAGTTCCTCTATCGCCTGCGCGACGGCTCGCAGACGTCGAGCCTGGCGATCACCTGGCTCGATCAGCGGCTGGAAGAACTGGGCCGCAACACCGAAGAGGCGACGACGGCCGAACACAGCCGGCTCTCTTCCGGCAATGTGACGATGGGCAACATCATCCGCAGCCTTCGCGAGATCGACGATGCCGAATGGTCCGTCTGGGTCGAGCAGGTCAGCCATGTCGACAAGCTGCTCTGGGAGCATTCGGATTACGGCATCCTCGATTCCGGCTCGCGCAACAAATATCGCAAGCAGATCGAGAAGCTGGCCAAGCGCTCGCCGCTGTCGGAAATGGAAATCGCCCAGCTGGCGCTCGACATGACCGATGCCGCCAAGGCCTCCGGCGAGCCGCAGCCGCATGAACCGAATGTCGGCGGCTTCCTGTCGGGCGCGCAGCGGCCGAAGCTCGAGGCGCGGGCCAATTATCGCCCGACGGTCATCCAGCATTTCGTGCGCGCCGTGCGCCGGTTCAACTGGCTGGCGATTGCCGTGCCCGTCATGCTGCTGACGGTCATCGCCATGGCGATCGTCGGCAAGTTCATGGCGAATGCCGGCATGGGGGCGGTCGAAATCGCCCTGCTGCTGATCATGTTCTCAGTGCCAGCGTCGGAGGGCGCGACGGGTCTCTTCAACACCTTGCTGTCCTTCTTCGTGACGCCGGCGCGCCTCGTCGGCTACGAGTTCAAAGAAGGCATTCCGGAAGATGCGCGCACGCTGCTCGTCGTGCCCTGCCTGATCTCGAACCGCGACAGTGTCGACGATCACGTGCGCAATCTCGAGGTGCATTATCTCGCCAATCCGCGTGGCGAGATCTATTTCGCGATGCTCAGCGACTGGCCAGACAGCGAGGCCGAGGAAACGCCTGCCGATCTCGAGGTTCTCGATTATGCCAGGCGCGAGATCGCCAATCTCTCCGCCCGTTATGCCTATGACGGCAAGACGCGTTTCTATCTGCTGCATCGCCGCCGCCTCTACAATCCCTCGGAAGGCGTCTGGATGGGCTGGGAGCGCAAGCGCGGCAAGCTGCACGAGCTGAACATGCTTCTGCGCGGCGACCGCGACACGACCTACCTGCCGGGCGCCAATACCGTGCCGGCCAATGTGCAATATGTCATGACGCTCGATGCCGATACGCGCCTGATGCGCGATGCCGTCACCAAGCTCGTCGGCAAGCTCTATCATCCAATCAACCGCCCGGTCATCAATCCAAAAACCGGTCGCGTCGAAAGCGGCTATGGCGTGCTGCAGCCGCGTGTCACCCCGTCGCTGACGACGGGCAAGGACGCTTCGGTCTTCCAGCGCGTTTTTTCGATCAATCGCGGCCTCGATCCTTACGTCTTCACCGTTTCCGACGTCTATCAGGATCTCGCCGGCGAAGGCACCTTCACCGGCAAGGGCCTTTACCATGTCGACGCCTTCGAAGCGTCGCTGAAGGGCCGGATCGACGAGAACTCCGTGCTCAGCCACGATCTTCTCGAAGGTTCGATGGCGCGTTGCGCGCTCGTCACCGATCTCGAACTGGTGGAGGATTTCCCGATCCGCTACGAGGTGGAAACCTCGCGCCAGCATCGCTGGGCGCGTGGCGACTGGCAGCTTCTCCCCTACATGTTCAATCCGAAATACGGCGTCACGGCACTCGGCCGCTGGAAGATGTTCGACAATCTGCGCCGCTCACTGACGCCGATCGCCTGGTTCTTCGCCTCCGTGCTCGGCTGGTATTTCATGGATCCGCTCGGCGCACTCATCTGGCAGATTCTGCTGATCTTCTGCCTTTTCGTCGCGCCGACGTTGTCGCTCATCAACGGCATCATCCCGCGCACCAGCGATATCATCGCCCGCGCTCATCTCTATACGGTCTGGTCCGATATCACCGCTGCCAATGCGCAGGTTGCGCTGCGCATCGTCTTCATCGCCGATTCGGCTTGCATGATGGCGGATGCGATCGGCCGTTCGCTCTACCGCCTGTTCGTCAGCCGCAAGCTGATGCTGCAGTGGCGGACCGCCGCCAGCGTCCAGGCCGGCGGCCAGGGCACGCTGATCTCCTATTACAAGGCGATGTGGCATGCACCGGTGCTGGCGCTGCTGGCGCTTGGTTTTGCTGCCCTTCCAGGCGACAACGCCTTCCTCGTCGGCATTCCCTTCGCGCTGCTGTGGATCCTGTCGCCTGTCGTCGCCTGGTATGTCAGCCAGTCGGCGGAGACCGAGGACCGGCTCGAGGTCGCCGATTCCGTGTCGAGCGAACTGCGCAAGATCGCCCGGCGCACCTGGCGTTATTTCGAGACTTTCACGACGGCCGAACAGAATTATCTGCCGCCGGACAATATCCAGGAAACGCCGCATGTGATCGTCGCGGCGCGCACCTCGCCGACCAATATCGGCGTCTATCTGCTTTCCGTCGTTTCCGGCCGGCATTTCGGCTGGTTCTCCTTCGAGGAGACGCTCGAGCGGATGGAGCAGACGATCGCGACGATCGACAAAATGGAGAAATTCCGCGGTCACCTGTTCAACTGGTACCACACCGATACGCTGCAGACGCTTGGCCCCCGTTACGTCTCGGCCGTCGACAGCGGCAATCTCGCCGGCCATCTGATCGCCATTTCGTCGGCCTGCCGCAACTGGGCGGAGGCGCCGTCCGCACATATGCAGGGCAATCTCGACGGCGTCGGCGACACGGCCGGCATTCTCGGCGAAGTGCTGGCGGACCTGCCCGACGATCGCAAGACCGTGCGCCCGCTGCGCCGACGCCTGGAGGAGCGCATCGTCGGCTTCCAGAACGCACTCGCCGCAGTCAAGCGCGAGCACGAATTCGCCTCCATCCGTATCATCAACCTCGCCGTTCTCGCGCGCGACATCGAGAAGCTCGCCGCCAATCTCGACCATGAGGTCAAGTCGAAGCAGAGCGAAGAGGTCACCTTGTGGGCGGCATCGCTGGTGAAGGTCTGCGAGGCGCATATTTCCGACAGCACGTTCGATCTTTCCAAGGTCGATGCGCTGAGGCCGCGCCTGGTGGCGCTGCGCGACAAGGCGCGCGATCTCGCCTTCTCGATGGATTTCGGCTTCCTGTTCCGGCCAGAGCGGCGTCTGCTGTCGATCGGCTATCGCGTCGAAAGCGGTGAACTCGACCAGGCCTGCTACGACCTTCTCGCCTCGGAATGCCGCCTGACCAGCCTCTTCGGCATAGCCAAGGGTGATCTGCCGACGGAACACTGGTACCGCCTCGGCCGCCAGGTCGTGCCTGTGGGGTCACGCGGCGCGCTGGTTTCCTGGTCCGGCTCGATGTTCGAATATCTGATGCCGCCGCTCGTCATGCAGGAGCGCGGCGGGGGTATTCTCAATCAGACCAACAATCTGGTCGTCGTCGAGCAGATGAATTACGCCCGCAAGCTCGGTATTCCCTGGGGCATTTCGGAAGCGGCCTTCAATGCCCGTGACCACAACCTCAATTATCAGTACACGAATTTCGGCGTGCCGACGCTCGGCCTGAAGCGTGGCCTCGGCCACAATGCCGTCATCGCGCCTTACGCCTCGCTGCTCGCCGCCCAGTACGACCCGCCAGGCGCGCTTGAAAACCTGCAGAGGCTGCGCAAGGTCGGTGCGCTCGGCAAGTTCGGCTTCCATGACGCCGTCGACTTCACGCCGACGCGCGTGCCGGAAGGCAAGAAATGCGCGGTGGTCTACAATTATTATGCCCACCATCACGGCATGTCGATCGCGGCGGTCGCCAACGTCGCCTTCAATGGTCATCTGCGCGAGCTCTTCCACTCCGATCCCGTCATCGAGGCAGCGGAGCTGCTGCTGCAGGAAAAGGCGCCGCGCGACATTCCCGTCATGAGCGGTAAGCATGAATCCGACACGCCGGCCAGCATCCAGGACGATCTCCTGCGGCCGGAGATCAGGAAGATCAGCGATCCGGCGTCGCGCGACCGCGAACTCGTGTTCCTGTCGAACGGCCATTATTCGCTGATGCTGACGGCGACGGGCGCCGGTTATTCCCGCTGGAACGGCCTTGCCGTTTCGCGCTGGAAAGCCGATCCGACCGAAGACCGCTGGGGAAGCTTCATCTTCCTGCGGGACACCGCCACCAATGAATGGTGGTCGACGACATCGGAGCCGAAGGGTGTCGAGGGCGAAAAGATCAAGGTCGAATTCGCCGACGAGAAGGCGCAGTTCACAAAGATCGTCGGCGACCTCACCAGCGAGGTGGAGTGCATCATTGCGACCGAGCATGATGCCGAGGCCCGCCGCGTCACCCTGCTCAACATGGGCACGGAAGACCGTTTCATCGAGGTCACCTCCTACCTCGAACCGGTGATCACCTCCGACGATACCGACAGTGCGCATCCGGCATTCGCCCGCATGTTCGTCAAGACAGAGATCGGCAAGCGCGGCGACGTCATCCGCGCCGAACGCAACAAGCGCGATCCGAACGAGCCGAACATCAGCATCGCCCATCTGATCGTCGACAATGCCGGGGATACCCGCCATACCGAATTCGAAACCGACCGGCGCAAGTTCATCGGCCGTGGCCGCAGCCTTGCCGATGCGGCGGCCTTCGATCCGGGTGCGACACTTTCCGGCAGCGACGGCTTCATGCTCGATGCCGTCATGTCGTTGCGCCGCACCGTCCGCGTACCGGCCGGCAAGAAAGTCAGCGTGATCTTCTGGACGATCGCGGCGCCGAGCCGCGACGAAGTCGACAAGGCGGTCAATCGCTACCGTCATCCCGACGCCTTCACCCATGAGCTCGTCCAGGCCTGGACACGCACGCAGGTGCAGATGCGCCATGTCGGCGTCACCTCGCAGCAGGCGGCGGCCTTCCAGCATCTCGGACGCTACCTCGTCTATCCCGACATGCAGCTGCGCAAGGACGAGGCGACCGTCGAGGCCGGCCTGCAGTCGCAATCGGCGCTCTGGCCGCTGGCGATCTCCGGTGACTTCCCGATCTTCACGCTGCGCGTCAACGACGACATGGATCTCGATATCGCCCGCGAAGCGCTGCTGGCGCAGGAATATCTGCGCTCGCGCGGCGTCACCGCCGATCTCGTGATCATGAACGAACGCGCCTCCTCCTATGCGCAGGACATGCAACACGCCCTCGACGCCATGTGCGAGAACGTGCGCCGCGTAGGCCAGGCCGATGGCTTGCGCCAGCATATCTTCGCGGTTCGCCAGGACCTGATGGAGGAAGCCACCTATCATGCGCTGATTGCGGCTTCCCGCGTCACCCTGCATGCGAAGAACGGCAAGGTGGTCGACCAGATCAACCGCGCCGTCGCGCTATTCGCACCCTCCAAGGAGGAGTTGCAGGAGATGGAACGGGCCGAGCGCAACAAGGCCCCCGTCAAGCGTGTTGCGCCGGTGCCGCCACCTGTCGTGCCCGCCGTCGTCATCGAGGAGGAAGGCGATCTCGACTTCTGGAACGGCATTGGCGGCTTTGCCCGCGACGGACGCGAATATGTCGTTCGGCTGCCAGGAGGTCATGCGACGCCGCAGCCCTGGATCAATGTCATTTCCAACGACAGCTTCGGCTTCCACGTGTCGGCCGAGGGCTCGGGCTTCACCTGGAGCGTCAATTCGCGCGACTATCAGCTGACCTCCTGGTCGAACGACACCGTGGTCAACCGTTCGGGAGAGGCGTTCTATCTCACCGATCTCGACAGCGGTGCCGTCATGACGCCGTTCGCAGCGCTTTCCCGCAGACCGGACATTCGTTTCGAAGCCCGCCACGGGCTCGGTTATTCCGTCTTCTCCAGTGTTCAGCACGATATCGCGCTGGAGCTGACGCAGACGATCGATCGCGAAAAGCCGGTGAAACTGCAGCGCCTGCGCCTGCGCAACACCGGTTCGGCCAGCCGCAAGCTGCGTCTCTACGGTTATGTCGAATGGATCCTCGGCAGCAATCCGGCACGCACGGTGCCTTTCATCCTGTCGAGCCATGACGAGGAGACGGGGGCGCTGTTTGCCACCAACCCCTACAGCATCGATTTTTCCAACCGCACTGCCTTCTTTGCGGCGAGCGAGACGGTTTCGAGCTTCTCGGCAAGCCGGCGCGAATTCATCGGCAAGGCGGGGACCATCCAGGCACCGCAGGCCGTCATCTCCGCCGCCACCCTTTCCGGCGCGACGGAACTCGACGGTGATCCGGCCGCGGCGCTTGCAATCGACATCGAGCTCGGCGCCGGCGAGGAGCGCGACTTCACCTTCTTCCTCGGCGATACGCTGACGGATGAAGAAGCGCGCACTGTTATCGCCGATATCCGCAAGGCTTCGTTCGACGAGACCGTCGAGACAAACCGCGCCTTCTGGCGGGATTTCACCGGCAGGCTGCAGATATCGACGCCGGATCGCGGGATGAACAATCTCGTCAACACCTGGCTACCGTATCAGAGCCTCGGCTGCCGCATCATGGCCCGTACCGCCTTCTACCAGGCAAGCGGCGCCTTCGGCTTCCGCGACCAGCTGCAGGACACGCTGGCCTTCGTGCTGCACGAACCCTCGCTTGCCCGCCGGCAGATCCTGAATGCCGCTTCGCGGCAATTCCGCGAAGGCGATGTACAGCATTGGTGGCTGCCCGGAACGGGTGCCGGCGTGCGCACGCTGATCTCGGACGATGTCGTCTGGCTCGCTTACGCGATCCATCACTATTGCAGCGTCACCGGCGACAAAGACGTCCTCGACGAGGAGATCGGCTTCCTGGAAGGGCCGGCACTGCTCGAAGGCCAGCACGACTCATTCTACAAGCCGGAGATTTCCGAGGATAAGGCGACCGTCTACGAACACGCGGCGCTGGCGCTCGATCTCGCCATCGCCCGCAAGGGGGCCAACGGCCTGCCGCTGTTCCTCGGCGGCGACTGGAACGACGGCATGAACCGCGTTGGCATCGCCGGGCGCGGCACCAGCGTCTGGCTCGGCTGGTTCCTGGCGGGTGCACTGCGCTCCTTCATTCCCTATGCCGAAGAGCGCGGCGACACGGTCCGCGCAGAGCGCTGGGCGGCGCATCTTACCGAGCTCAAGAAGGCGCTCGAAACTGCGGCCTGGGATGGCGGATACTATCGCCGCGGCACGTTCGACGACGGTACGCTGCTTGGCTCAAGGGAGAGCCCTGAATGCCGGATCGATTCGATTGCGCAGTCCTGGAGCGTTTTGTCCGGCGAGGGCGATCCGGCCCGCGCCGTCACGGCGATGGATGCCGTGCTCGATCAGCTGGTTGACGAGGATGCCCGCATCATCCGGCTGTTCACGCCGCCTTTCGTCAATTCCGCCAGGGATCCCGGCTATATCAAGGCTTATCCGCCGGGTGTGCGTGAAAACGGCGGGCAATATACCCATGCCGCGACCTGGGTGGTGATGGCGCTGGCGGAGCTGAAGCGGGGTGACGATGCCTTCCGCTGCTTCCAGATCCTCAACCCGATCACCCACGCGTTCGACAAGGCTTCAGCGGAGCAATACCGCGTCGAACCCTATGTCGTGGCGGCTGACGTCTACGGCCATGATCCCTATGCGTCGCGCGGCGGCTGGACCTGGTATACCGGGTCTGCCGGCTGGCTCTACCGCGCCGCCGTCGAGGGCATCCTCGGTATCCGGCTGAGGGACGGCCGGCTCTATGTGCGCCCGTCGCTCCCTTCGGAATGGGACGGTTTTGCGGCAGAGGTAGAGCAAGGCGGCGGCAAATACCGCATTTCGGTCTCAAAAGCGTCCAATGACAGCGGCTACACTCTGTCGATCAACGGCTGCGAAGTCACCGATCCCGAAGAGGGATATCCGCTCGGATAACAGCGTTCTCCACGCTGAAAAACACGGCGATTCGCGATGGCCAAAAGGGAACCCTTTTGGCCATCGTCGCGTTTGCAAATCGGATAATAAGGAGAAACCCATGGCAAGCACGCCGACCGAAGCCATCGTCGCCGGGCGCAATTCCCTATCCGCAGCTGCGCCGGTGCGTGACACCAGGCTCGACGTCTTGCGCGGCGTGGCCCTGATCATGATCTTCATCAATCATGTTCCCGGACAGATCTTCGAATATGTCACGACGAAGAATTTTGGTTTCTCCGATGCCGCCGAAGCCTTCGTGCTGATCTCGGGTATTGCCGTCGGCCTTGCCTACGGGTCCCGCTTCCAGCCGGGCAGCCGGCTCACAGTGGCGATCAAGGCGGTAAAGCGCGCCTTCACGCTCTATCTCGCCCATATGATCACCACCTTCATGACGCTGGCGCTCTTCATCTGCGGTGCCTGGCTGTTCCATCGGCCGGGATTGCTGGTTGAAATCAATATCCTGGCGGTTCTGATGAACCTGAAGGAAGGCATTCCGGCGCTGCTCCTGCTCGGCCACCAGATCGGATACAACAATATCCTGCCGATGTACGGCGCGCTGATGCTGATGGTGCCGATCATCCTGCTGTTGAATGCGCGCAGCCCGTGGCTGGCGCTCGGCGTCTCGGCTGCGGTCTGGCTGCTTGCGGGCATCTACCAGGTGGCGCCGCACAACATGCTGATTGAAGACTACTGGTTCCTCAATCCGCTTTCCTGGCAGTTCCTGTTTTCGATCGGCATCGTCTCGATGCTGCATATCAAGCGCGGCGGCACGATCCCGCGCCATCCGCTGCTACTTGCGGCCGCTGCCGGTTACGTCATGTTGTCCTTCATCTGGGTCACCGGCCATCTCTGGATCTGGGGCAATTCGCTGGCGGCCCTCGGCCTGCCGACTGTTATCACCGGTTTCGACAAGACCTTCCTGTCACTGCCGCGGCTGCTGCATGTGCTGGCACTGACCTATCTCGTCATCAGCATCCCGGCGCTGTCACGCATCCTGCGCCGTCCTGCGGACCATCCGCTGACGATCCTCGGCCGCCATTCGCTGAACATCTTCGTCGCCGGCACGATCCTCGCCATGATCGGCCAGGTGGTGCTCTACATCACCAACAAGGATCAGCTGGCCGGTCCGCTCGTCGTGATTGCAGGGATCGCGATACAATTTGCCTATGCCTATTATCTCGAGCGCAAACGCCAGCAGGGCAAGGTCAAGGGGAAACTTGTGGCCGATACCGCCACGATTCCCGTTCCCGTCCGCATTGGCGGGACGGCGAATGCCTATCGCCAGAACGATCGAAAATAGGGCTTGGACTTTCCCAACATGAAGGAGCCGGTGGCCGATGGCCGCCGGCTCAATTTTTATGTACGAGGATGTTCACCAACTTGCCGAAGGGATCGCGCACATAAAAGCGCCTGACGCCCCAAGGCTCGTCGGCCGGGCCGTACTCGATCGGGAAGCCTGAGGCCGACATCGCCGCGAAAGCAGCATCGAGGTCGTCGACCTCGATCGAGAGGTCGGGCACCGGCGTTCCGGAGCCGCCTTCGTTGGCAATGCTCAGCTGAACGTTCATCGAGCGCGCGGCGCCGAATGTCGTGATCCAGCCGTGATCCATGATGACGTCAAGACCGAGGATATCCTGATAGAAGCGCCGGGCCGGGTTGATATCCGGTGCCTGGATGTTGGCGACGATGCGCAGGACCTTCATGCGGTTCTCCCTGGATGCTCGGCGGCGGGAGGATGATAGGGAGGATCGGCGGTGTGATCAATTAGTCTGGCCTAGATCGGAAAGGCTGTACCGTGTGCCCCCCCTCTGCCCTGCCGGGCATCTCCCCCACAGGTGGGGAGATCACAAGTGGCTTGACCTTCCCGCCATCTATCGTTTCGCCGTCCTGGACGCTCATTGTTGGGGGAGGCCAGTGCGCCCAGCCGATCTCCCCACCTGTGGGGGAGATGCCCGGCAGGGCAGAGGGGGTGCGGCACGGCATGACTAAGTATTTTGGCAGAGCCCAAGAAAGACCAAAGAGCGTATCACACAGCACGACGCTATCGGAGCAAACAAAAAAGGCCGGAAGGAGTTACCCTTCCGGCCTTATCTTGAACCCAAACCGATCAGGCGGCTTCGGTGGTATGGGCCTTGCGGACCTCTTCGTCCGTCAGGATGCCGCTGGCGCGCAGCAGGGCGGCGAAGCGGCCGTTGCTGTGGCTGAGTTCGTCGAAGCTGCCCTGTTCGACGACGCGGCCGTCATCCAGGAAGAGCACCATATCGGCTTCGCGGACCGTCGACAGGCGGTGGGCGATGATGAAGGTGGTGCGATTCTCACGCAGATTGTCGATCGCGGCCTTGACGCGGGCTTCGGTTTCGACGTCGAGCGCCGAGGTCGCCTCGTCGAGCACCAGGATCGGCGCGTCCTTGAGGATGGCGCGGGCGATCGCGATGCGCTGGCGCTCGCCGCCGGAGAGCTTGTTGCCGCGTTCACCGACATGCGTATCGTAGCGATCCTCACGGGTCTCGATGAAATCGGCAGCGGCGGCGGCTTCGGCCGCACGGCGCATTTCCTCTTCGCTGGCGCCCTCGCGGCCAAGGCGGATATTGTCGCTGATCGAACGGTTCAGCAGGCCCGCATCCTGGAAGACGGTGGCGATGTGGCGACGCAGCGACTTGCGGGTCACCTTGGTGATATCGGTGCCATCGACGAGGATCTTGCCGCCCTGGGCGTCGTAGACACGCTGCAGCAGGTTGACGAGCGTCGTCTTGCCGGCGCCGGTCGGGCCGACGATCGCGACCGTCTGGCCTGCCTTCACCGAGAAGGAGACATTGTGCAGGCCCTGTGAGCTGTTGCCGAAGCCGAAGGAGACGTCGCGGAATTCGATCGCACCCTTGACGTCCTTGATTTCTCCGTTGCCGGCAGGCTCTTCACGTTCACGCACCGAGTCTTCAAGCGTATAGAATTCCTCGAGTTTGGAACGGGCCTCGAAAATCTGCGTAGCGAACTGGCGCATCAGGTCGAGACGGCCGATCAGCAGGTTGGCAAAGCCGATGAAGGCGATGACGTCGCCGACGCGCAGCTGGCCGGCCTGGACGAGCATGGTGCCGATGATCAGGACCACCATCATCGCGATGGTCGACGCCATGCGGTTCAGTGCGCTGGCGATCGCCCACCAGTCGAGCACCGGATACTGAGCTTCGAGCAGACGGTCGGCAAAGGATTTCAGCGCCCTGGTTTCGGCCTCGATGCGGTTATAGCTGTGCAGGACCGAAACGTTGCTGATCGAGTCGCTGACATGCGAGAAGACGGTATGATAATGGTTCTCGACCGAAGCCTGGCCGTCCTTGGTGCGGCTCATGACGACGCGGCCGATCAGCCAGTAGGCGATGGCGAGCACCATGAGCACGGCGGAAAGGCGCAGGTCCATCGACATTGCGGTCGGTATCAGAAGAGCAAGCGCGATGACCGTCGACAGGTGGTTGCGCATGAATTCCAGCCAGAGGCCGAACAGCGTCTCGCAGGCGCGCAGCAATGTGTGCAGCGCGTTGGAGGTGCCGCGCTGATGGTGCCAGCCAAGCGGCATGGAAATGATGCGGCCGAAGGCTTCCGTCAACAGCGTCGCCCGCCGGCCATGGGCCAGCCGGTCGGCCTCGCGCGCCACCAGAACGAAGGCGATGGTGTTGAAGACGGCGAAAGTCGCCCACATGAAGAGGATGGGCTTGACCTCACCCTTGCCCGAAATCGCATCGATGATACGACCGAACAGGATCGGCTCCGCGATAGTGATCGTCGCAAGAACAATGTTTGCGACAACGACCAGGGATACGCGCAGCTTGTAGGCGCCAAGATAGCGCAGAGCTCTTGCATAGACCTTGAATAGCGTCACGTCGAACCTCTTGTGCATCTGCGAAAACGGGATGATGCGATGCTACAAAAGGCTACCTGAACGGGCGATTAACGGAGTGTTCAGCGTTCGACCGATGTGACGATTGATACGATTGTATTATTGCAGGACCCAACGAGATGGCCATGGCACAGAAATAGCCGTTCGGCTATATCTCGCGACAATTTGCGCTTGCATTTTATTAAATGTTTAGCGCAGCATTAAATTACAGACTGCATTTATTGAAGACCGTTTCGCGACCAGTTTGACCAGCCGCCGACGGCCTCATGCGGGCATCAGGTCCGGGCAAGGGGCATTTTTGTGAAAATTAATTCGTTAATTCAATTGCTTGTAATTCTGGAAGAATGTTCAAACCCTGAAGCTGTCATCACCGAAATGCAGCAGATCCTCCGCGGTTGCGGCTTCGAATATTACGGTCTGCTGCGCCATGTCCCGCAGAGCCCGGTGCAGCAGAATCCGGAGCCCTGGGCTGCGGCGCTTGCCGGCCGCTGGCCGGAGCAATGGCCGCAGATATATGCCGCAAAAAAATATGCGCTGATTGATCCGATGGTGCGCTATCTCGCTCATGCGCAGCGGCCCTTCCGCTGGCGGGAGGCGATGGCGGCCTTCCACAAGGACGCACATCAGCGCCGCATGGAGCAGATGATGGTCGATGCCTTCGGTCATGGACTGGAGGATGGCTACATCTTTCCCATCCACGGACGCAACGGCATTCTCGCCAGCCTTAGCCTCGCCGGCAAGCCGATCGAGCTGTCGCCGGTGGAAATCGCATTGCTGGAGGCGGTGGCGCGCAAGGCCTTCTGGCGGTTGCTCGATCTGAAAGGTGAGGCGCAGGCACTGGAGACCGTGCTGCCGGCCGACACGCCGCTGACGCGGCGCGAGATGGAAATCCTGCATTATCTGGCCGAAGGCATGACTTCGATGGAGATCAGCAAGATGCTGAAGATCTCAAACCACACCGTCGACTGGTATATGAACGGCTTGCAGGACAAGCTGAAGGCGAAAAACAGGCAGCAGGCGGTAGCGCTTGCCTTCCGTCATGGCCTGATAAGTTAGAGCAATTCCGCTTCTCATTGAAGCGAAACCGCTCTGCTTTTTACTTTTTACGCAAGTCCGGACGGAAGCCGCTTTCGCACTTTTCCTGGAATTGCTTCAGCATGTCGAAAAATTGCATTTCGCAGTCGCAAGATAAATTGAACTTTCTGTGACAAGAAGTTAAGAATTTCCTTCGCGGGTGCAGCATTCCCGCGTCTGAACGTCTGAGGAGACCGTTTTGCCCATTTCCAAGATTCTCGTTGCCAATCGCTCCGAAATTGCCATTCGCGTGTTCCGCGCGGCCAACGAGCTTGGAATAAAAACCGTGGCGATCTGGGCGGAAGAGGACAAGCTGGCGCTGCACCGCTTCAAGGCGGACGAGAGCTACCAGGTCGGCCGCGGTCCGCATCTTTCCAAGGACATGGGCCCGATCGAGAGCTATCTGTCGATCGAGGAGGTGATCCGCGTTGCTAAACTCTCCGGCGCCGATGCCATCCATCCCGGCTATGGCCTGCTGTCGGAAAGCCCCGAATTCGTCGATGCCTGCAACAAGGCCGGTATCATCTTCATCGGCCCGGAGGCCGATACGATGCGCCAGCTCGGCAACAAGGTCGCAGCGCGCAATCTGGCGATCTCGGTCGGTGTTCCCGTGGTGCCGGCCACCGGGCCGTTGCCGGAGGACATGGCCGAAGTGGCGAAGATGGCGGAGGGGATCGGCTATCCCGTCATGCTGAAGGCCTCCTGGGGCGGCGGCGGGCGCGGCATGCGCGCGATCCGCGATCCAAAGGATCTCGCCCGCGAGGTGACGGAAGCCAAGCGCGAGGCGATGGCGGCCTTCGGCAAGGACGAGGTCTATCTGGAAAAGCTCGTCGAGCGCGCCCGCCACGTCGAAAGCCAGGTGCTCGGCGATACGCACGGCAATGTCGTGCATCTCTTCGAGCGTGACTGCTCGATCCAGCGCCGCAACCAGAAGGTCGTCGAGCGCGCCCCGGCGCCCTATCTCTCGGAGGCGCAGCGCCAGGAACTCGCCGCCTATTCGCTGAAGATCGCGGCCGCGACCAATTATATCGGTGCCGGCACCGTCGAATATCTGATGGATGCCGATACCGGTAAATTCTACTTCATCGAGGTCAATCCGCGCATTCAGGTCGAGCATACGGTGACCGAAGTCGTTACCGGCATTGATATCGTCAAGGCGCAGATCCACATCCTCGACGGCTTTGCGATCGGCACGCTGGAATCAGGCGTGCCGCGCCAGGAGGATATCCGTCTCAATGGTCATGCGCTGCAGTGCCGCATCACCACGGAAGATCCGGAGCATAATTTCATTCCGGATTACGGCCGCATCACCGCCTATCGCTCGGCGTCCGGTTTCGGTATCCGCCTCGATGGCGGCACCTCCTATTCGGGTGCGATCATCACCCGCTTTTATGATCCGCTTCTCGTCAAGGTCACGGCATGGGCTCCCAATCCGTCCGAAGCGATCGCCCGCATGGACCGGGCGCTGCGCGAATTCCGCATTCGCGGCGTGGCAACCAACCTGACCTTCCTCGAAGCGATCATCGGCCATCCCAAGTTCCGGGACAACAGTTACACGACGCGCTTCATCGACACGACGCCGGAGCTATTCCAGCAGGTGAAGCGCCAGGATCGCGCCACGAAGCTGCTGACCTATCTCGCCGACGTCACCGTTAATGGCCATCCCGAGGCCAAGGACAGGCCGATGCCGCTTGATAACGCTGCCGAGCCGGTGGTTCCCTACGCCAACGGCAATGCGGTCAAGGATGGTACGAAGCAACTCCTCGACACGCTCGGCCCGAAGAAATTCGGCGAATGGATGCGCAACGAAAAGCGTGTGCTTTTGACCGACACGACGATGCGTGACGGCCACCAGTCGCTGCTTGCCACCCGCATGCGCACCTATGACATCGCCCGCATTGCCGACACCTATGCGCATGCGCTGCCGAACCTTTTGTCGCTCGAATGCTGGGGCGGCGCGACCTTCGACGTCTCCATGCGCTTTCTGACCGAGGATCCGTGGGAGCGCCTGGCGCTGATCCGCGAGGGCGCGCCGAACCTTCTGCTGCAGATGCTGCTGCGCGGCGCCAACGGCGTCGGCTACACCAATTATCCCGATAATGTCGTCAAATATTTCGTCCGCCAGGCGGCCAGGGGCGGCATCGATCTCTTCCGCGTCTTCGACTGCCTGAACTGGGTCGAGAACATGCGCGTCTCGATGGATGCCATTGCCGAGGAGAACAAGCTCTGCGAGGCGGCGATCTGCTATACCGGCGATATCCTGAACTCGGCCCGCCCGAAATACGATCTGAAATACTACACCGACCTTGCGGTCGAGCTCGAGAAGGCGGGGGCGCATATCATCGCGCTCAAGGATATGGCGGGTCTTCTCAAGCCCGCGGCTGCGAAGGTTCTGTTCAAGGCGCTGCGCGAGGCGACCAGCCTGCCGATCCATTTCCACACGCATGATACATCGGGTATTGCGGCCGCGACCGTTCTTGCTGCCGTCGATGCTGGCGTCGATGCCGTCGATGCCGCCATGGATGCGCTGTCCGGCAATACCTCGCAGCCCTGTCTCGGCTCGATCGTCGAGGCGCTGCGCGGCACGGAGCGTGATCCGGGCCTCGATCCGGAATGGATCCGCCGCATCTCCTTCTATTGGGAAGCGGCGCGGAACCAGTATGCCGCCTTCGAAAGCGATCTGAGGGGCCCGGCATCCGAAGTCTATCTGCACGAAATGCCGGGCGGCCAGTTCACCAACCTCAAGGAACAGGCCCGCTCGCTCGGGCTCGAGACCCGCTGGCATCAGGTGGCGCAGGCCTATGCCGACGCCAACCAGATGTTCGGCGATATCGTCAAGGTGACGCCGTCTTCCAAGGTCGTCGGCGACATGGCGCTGATGATGGTGTCTCAGGACCTGACGGTTGCCGACGTCGTCAGCCCCGACAAGGAAGTCTCCTTCCCGGAATCGGTGGTCTCGATGCTGAAGGGCGATCTCGGCCAGCCGCCGTCAGGATGGCCCGAAGCGCTTCAGAAGAAGGCGCTGAAGGGCGACAAGTCCTATACCGTGCGCCCCGGCTCGCTGCTCAAGGAGGCTGATCTCGATGCGGAGCGTAAAGTCATCGAGACGAAGCTCGAGCGCGAGGTCAGCGACTTCGAATTCGCTTCCTACCTGATGTATCCGAAGGTCTTCACCGACTTCGCGCTCGCCTCCGATACCTACGGACCGGTCTCGGTGCTGCCGACACCCGCCTATTTCTACGGTCTCAAGGACGGCGAGGAGCTGTTTGCCGATATCGAGCGCGGCAAGACGCTCGTCATCGTCAACCAGGCGATGAGCGCGACCGACAGCCAGGGCATGGTGACCATCTTCTTCGAGCTCAACGGCCAGCCGCGCCGCATCAAGGTGCCGGACCGGGCCCATGGAGCGGCGGGTGCCGCCGTCCGCCGCAAGGCGGAGCCGGGCAATGCCGTTCATGTCGGCGCGCCGATGCCGGGTGTCATCAGCCGTGTCTTCGTCTCGCCCGGCCAGGCCGTCAATGCCGGTGACGTGCTCGTCTCGATCGAGGCGATGAAGATGGAAACGGCGCTGCATGCGGAAAAGGATGGGACGATTTCCGAAGTGCTGGTGCGGGCCGGCGATCAGATCGATGCCAAGGATCTGCTCGTCGTCTACGCAGGCTGAAGCGCTGCCATCCTCCGCAAGGCGTGCATCAGCCGAGTTTGCGAGCGGGCTCCATTCACTCGATTGTGTACGATCGGCCTGTCAAAAAGCTGATTTTTCGAAGCCTTCGTGCCTTGCTCGGCGCGGAGGCTTTCTCATAAAGTTGCGCTCCCATTATCCGCCCCCAAAACCCATCAGGAAATGATATCCATGAGCAAGTTGAAGATTGCCGTCATCGTCGGCAGCACGCGTATTGGCCGTTTTGCCGAGCATCCGGCCAAGTGGATTGCCGCTATCGCCGGCGAACGGCAGGACATCGAGGTCGAGGTTCTCGACCTGCTCGACTACCCCATGCATTTTTTCGGTGAGCAGCGCGCGACGACCGCTGAAAGCGAGACGGCAGAGCGCTGGAAAAAGAAGCTGCGTGAATTCGACGGCTTCATTTTCACCGTCGCCGAGTACAATCACGCTCCGACGGCGGTTCTGAAGAACGCCATCGACCTCGGCGAGTTCATCCACAAGCCGGTCAGCTTCGTCGGTTACGGCGGCGTCGGCGGCGCACGTGCGGTCGAGCATCTCCGGCTGATCTTCGTGGAGATGGGGGCGGCTTCGGTGAAAACCGGCGTGCATATCGCGCTTGGCGAATATCTCGGCGTTCTCAAGGAAGGCAAGAGCCTCAGCGATTACGCGCATCTCAACGAAGCGGCGAAGAACCAACTCGACCAGCTCACCTGGTGGGGCAATGCGTTGAAGGCGGCGCGCGCCGTCGTCACGGCCTCCTGATTGGAGTTCCGGCCAGCCGGGATGTTCGCATCCCGGCACTCAAATATCGTAAGTATGGGCGGCGTTGATCGTCGAGATGAAACGTTTGGTGCGTTCGCGCTCCGGCGCGCTGAAGATTGCTCTGGCGCTGCCCGTTTCCACCACGCTGCCGGCTTCCAGGAAAACCACGTCATTGGCGATCTTCGAGGCGAGCCGGAGATCGTGGGTCGCCATCACCATCGTCGTGCCTTCGCTGGCAAGTTTGCCCAGCACATCGACCACTTCGGCCGAAAGCTCGGGATCGAGGGCGGATGTCGGCTCGTCGCATAGAAGCACGCGCGGCGAGGGCGCCAGCGCGCGGGCGATCGCGACGCGCTGCTGCTGGCCGCCCGATAATGTCGAAGGCCAGGCATCGGCCTTGTGGGTCATGCCGACCTTGGTCAGCAATTCCATCGCACGCTCGCGAGCTTTTGGCCTCGGCCATCTCAGCACCGTCACCAGGCCTTCCATGACATTCTCGATCGCGGTCTGATGCGGAAAGAGCTGAAAGTTCTGGAAGACCATGCCGGTCTGGCGGCGGATCTTCTGGATCGCCGGCCAGCTCGTTCGTTTGCCCGGTGCAAAGGCCAGCGTTTCCTCTCCGAGGCGGATGGAGCCGGCGGTCGGAATTTCGAGCAGGTTGATGCAGCGCAGCAGCGTGCTCTTGCCGCCGCCCGAAGGCCCAACCAGCGCGGTGACGCTGCCTTCGGGGATGCGGATGCTGATATCCTTGAGGATGACGGCGTCGCCGAAACGCTTTTCGATGTTGGAAAGCTCGATCATGCATTTGCCTCCAGCATGCCGCCATAACGCGCGAAGCGGCGTTCCAGCCGCACCTGCAGCTGCGAGAGGACGGAGCTCAGGACGAGATAAATCAACGCTGCCTCGATATAGAGGATCAACGGCTCATAGGTGGTGGCGACGATGCGCTGTGCGGCCTGGAACAGCTCGGGCACGGTGATGGCGGCGGCAAGCGAGGTGTCTTTGACCAGCGAGATGAAGGTGTTCGACAAAGGTGGCACGGCGACACGGGCGGCCTGCGGCAGGATGGTGCGGCTCATCGCCTGGCGCCAGCTCATGCCGATCGAATAGGCGGCTTCCCACTGGCCCTTCGGTACCGAGGAAATGACGGCGCGGATAATCTCGGAGCTATAGGCGCCGATATTCAGCGTGAAGCCGATGAGGGCGGCCGGAAAGGCATCGAGCAAGATGCCGAGGCTCGGCAGGCCGTAGAAGATCACGAAGAGCTGCACGAGCAACGGCGTGCCGCGAATGACCCAGACATAGAAGCGCGCGACGGCCGACAGCGGCATCGGCCCGAAGAGCCGGGCGATCGCGGTGGCGAGCCCGAGCGTCAGGCCGAAGGCGAAGGATAGCAGGGTCAGTGGTATGGTGAAGATCAACCCCGCCCAGAGGAGGGAGGGTAGCGATTCCGCCATCAGTTGGAGCCAGTGCGGCAAGGGCGTTCCCTCTCATCGGTTGGGTCGTGATACTCGAAATACCCCTCCCCAACCCCTCCCCACAAGGGGGAGGGACTTATCCAGGTGCCGCCTCGCAAGAAATAGCGACCGAGCGGCAGGCCGAAACGATTATTTGGAGATGAAGCGATCCGCCGGCTAAGCCTCTCCCCCTTGTGGGGAGGGGACTTTTTCCTGAGTGGAGTTTACTTGGAAACGTCCTGGCCGAAATATTTGTCGGCGATCTTCTTGTAGGTGCCGTCGGCCTTGATGTCGGCAAGCGCCTTGTTGATTTCGGCGAGAAGCTCCGGCTCGTTCTTGCGGATGATGATGCCGGAATAATCGGCATTTTCCTGCTCGGCGACGATCTTCACCGGCGCATCCGGCTTGTGTTTCTTGAAATCGAGGAAGGAGAGGCTGTCGTTGATCGTGGCGTCGGCGCGCTTGGTCAATACCAACTGGATCGATTGATCGAAACCGTCGGTGCCGACGAGTTCGGCACCGGCTTCGGTTGCGAGCTTGCCGAAGTTGCTGGTCAGCGACTGGGCGGCCTTCTTGCCCTTCAGATCGGCGAAGGACTTGATGCTGTCGTCGCCGTCGCGGGCGATCAGCACGGCCTTGGAGGCGATATAGGGCTCGGAGAAATCGTATTTCTGCTTGCGGGTTTCGGTGATGCCGACCTGGTTGATGACGGTATCGTAGCGTTTGGCATCGAGGCCGGCGATCAGGCCATCCCACTTGCCTTCGACGAACTCGGCCTTGACGCCGAGCTTGGCGGCGATCGCTTCGCCGATCTCGACATCGAAGCCGACAAGCTTGCCGCTTTCGTCATGATAGGTGAAGGGCGCATAGGTGCCTTCGGTGCCGATCTTGAAGACGCCGGCCGATTTGATGGCGGCGAGGTTTTCACCGGCATGGGCAGGCAGCAAGGCCGCAGCCTGAATGAGGGCAGCGGCAGCGACGGTTTTCAACCAGTTCATTGTTTCTATCCATCCTTGGGAGGTTGTCATCGGGTGAGGATACTTTGCAGAAAACTAGGGCGCCGGAAGCGTAGAAAACTGCGAATAAAAGCAGCAACTGCAAATATTTTTCTCAAGCGTCCGTTTGGACGAGCTTGCCGCGCCCATAGGCGAGACAACCGACGAGGATCGTCAGACTACGGAAAGACAGGTCTGCCAGACTGGAATGGTTGAAGCCAGGACCTTGATGATCGCGTCATGGAAGGTGAACGCCATATAGGCGAGGGTCGTGAGCAGGATGCCCAGGCTGACGGAGCTTTTCACGGGGAGAACGCACCAGGTGGCGGATATGCCGGCGGGAATCGGGAGTGTCTAATCGATGTTCCCGGCTCTCGGATCGGTCAACAGGGCATATTTGGCTCTGGCGATGGAGCTTTGTTTCGAAACGTCAGAAAACGTGTGACCGTGCATATTGCCTGCATGGTCATAAGCGGTTATGCACGTTTCCTGTTTATAAGATCCCGATCCGGTAGGAACATGCAGGATTTTCTGTTGCGAGAACGCCAAGGCGTGATTTCCGAGAGGCTGCGGCTGAATGGCCGCGTGCTGGCGACGGAGCTGGCGCTCGAATTCGGTGTCTCCGAGGACACGGTGCGGCGGGATCTGCGCGAAATGGCGGCGGCAGGGCTCTGCGAGCGGGTTTATGGTGGTGCATTGCCGGTCTCGCCGGCGCACGGAAGCATGACCCAACGCATCGGCTTTGCCGCTGACCGGAAACAGGCGCTGGCGCGCGCTGCGGCAAAGCAGATTGCCGCCGGGTCGACCGTGTTTTTCGATGCCGGCAGCACCAATCTGGCGATTGCCAACGCATTACCGGCCGAGCTTGCACTGACGGCTGCGACGAATGCGCCGGCGATTGCCGCAGCGCTGATCGACAAGCCTGCCGTCAACGTCATTCTGATCGGCGGGATGGTCGACCGGCAGACGGGCGGTTCCCTCGGCGCCAAGGCCTTGCGGGATATGGAGCAGATTTCGCCCGATCTCTGCATTCTTGGCGCCTGCGGTGTCGATCTCGAGGCCGGCATCACGGTGTTCGGCTTCGAGGATGCAGAGTTCAAGCGCTTTGCGGCGTCCAGGAGCAGAAAAGTATTGGTGGCTGCAACCTCGGAAAAATTCGGCACCGCGGCCCCCCATAGCATCCTGCCGGTTGCCCATTGCGAATGCCTGGTCGTCGAGCACGATGCCGATCCGGCCATTCTCGCCCGTTACCGCGAGCGCGGATGCAGAACTGTTCTCGCCGAGAAAACGAACTGAGGCGACGTCATAAAGTTTAGGGAGACCGGGCGGGTGAAAGCCCGGCAATGAGGAAGACCGGAAATGGATAGTCATGTGAGTACGTCGGGAGCCCGGAGCGGCTTCATTACCAGAAGCAGGGCGGCGGTTTCCCTGCTCTTTCTCATGAACGGTTTTGTCGTCGGCTGCTGGGCGCCGAAGATTCCGGATTTTGCCGAGCGTCTGGCGCTGACCAAGTTCGAGCTTGGGCTGATGATCCTGGTCTTCGGCGTCGGCTCGCTGGTTATGATGCCGATCGCCGGTGCGCAGATCGCCAAACATGGCTCGCGTGTCGTGGTTCAAGTCCTGGCCGTCTGTCTGCTGCCGTTGCTGCTGGCATTGACGCTGGCGCCAAACGTGCTCACTGGGGCAATCACGCTCTTCCTGTTCGGCGGCTTCATCGGCGCAATGGATGTGGCGATGAATGCCAATGCAGTGTCGGTCGAGAAGTCCATGCGCCGCGCCATCATGTCGTCCTGCCATGCTTTCTGGAGCCTTGGCGGACTGATCGGCTCAGCTCTCGGCGGCATCGTGATCTCCAAGCTCGGCATTCTCGGCCATGCGCAACTGGCGACGGTACTGGCGGCAATCTTCCTTGCCGTCGCCTGGCCGATGATCCTTGCGGATCCGCCACATCCCGACACCAAGAAGGAAAAGACGAAGCTGCCGATGGTGCCGTTGCCGTGGCTGCTCGGATTGATGGCGCTGTTCAGCATGGTGCCGGAAGGTGCTGTTCTCGACTGGGGCGCGCTCTATCTTCGGCAGGAAATGGATGCGTCCGTCGCGCTTTCCGGCCTTGGTTTCGCAGCCTTTTCGGCGACCATGGCAATCATGCGCTTTGCCGGCGACCTGGTGCGCGACCGTCTGGGCGGCGTCAAGACGCTGCGAATCTGCACGCTGTTTGCCATCGTCGGCATGCTGCTTGCAGGCCTGGCGCCCAATGCCGAGCTTGCCATCCTGGGTTTTGCCTTTTGCGGTATCGGCATTTCCAACATGGTGCCGATCGCCTTCTCGGCGGCGGGCAATATTCCCGGCCTCAAGCCCGGCATCGCCATCTCAGTGGTCACCACCATGGGCTATTCCGGCATGCTGGTTGCGCCATCGTTGATCGGCTTCGTCGCCGAGCATATCGGTTTTGCCGTCGTTTTCATGGCGCTGCCAGTGCTGCTGCTCGTCGTTCTGCTGCTGTCCAACCTGGCCCATTATGCCGATGAGACCTCCGGAGGCGATCACTGAGCCGCCTCCCAACAAAAGTGATATCAGGGGCGGTTGACAAGCAGCCGGCCTTGATCCACCTGAAAAGCACTGTTTTTAGGGGTGCAAGAACTCTCCATGTCTTCAGCTGCCGATTTTGATCCGAAACCGCGCCGCGCTTCCGTTGCCGTCGATGTCGGCGGTGTCATCGTCGGCGGCGGGGCGCCGGTCGTCGTGCAATCCATGACGAACACCGATACGGCCGATATCGATTCCACCGTCGCGCAGGTCGCCGCTCTCCACCGGGCGGGTTCGGAGCTGGTGCGCATTACCGTCGACCGCGACGAGAGTGCGGCCGCCGTGCCGAAGATCCGCGAGCGGCTTCTGCGCCTCGGCATGGACGTGCCCTTGATCGGCGACTTCCATTATATCGGCCATAAGCTGCTCGCCGATCATCCGGATTGTGCCGAAGCGCTGGCGAAATACCGCATCAACCCCGGCAATGTCGGCTTCAAGGACAAGAAGGACAAGCAGTTCGCCGAGATCATCGAGATGGCGATCCGCTATGACAAGCCGGTGCGCATCGGCGTCAATTGGGGCTCGCTCGATCAGGATCTGCTGACGGCGCTGATGGATCGGAACGCCGAGGCTGGGTCGCCGCTTTCGGCCCGGCAGGTGACGCGCGAGGCGATCGTGCAGTCGGCGCTGCTGTCGGCAGCCCTTGCCGAAGAGATCGGCCTGCCGCGCAACCGCATCATCCTGTCGGCCAAAGTCAGCCAGGTTCAGGACCTGATCGCCGTCAATTCCATGCTCGCCGAACGCTCCAATCATGCGCTGCATCTCGGCCTGACCGAAGCCGGCATGGGCACCAAGGGCATCGTCGCCTCGTCGGCGGCGATGGGCTTCGTGCTGCAGCACGGCATCGGCGATACGATCCGCGTGTCGCTGACGCCCGAGCCGAACGGCGACCGCACGCGCGAAGTGCAGGTGGCGCAGGAAATCCTGCAGGTCATGGGCTTCCGGCAGTTCATACCCGTGGTTGCTGCCTGTCCGGGCTGCGGACGCACGACGTCGACCGTGTTCCAGGAACTTGCCCAAAATATCCAGAACGACATCCGCAAAAACATGCCGGTATGGCGTGAAAAATATCCCGGCGTCGAGGCGCTGAACGTCGCCGTCATGGGCTGCATCGTCAACGGGCCGGGCGAAAGCAAACATGCCGATATCGGCATTTCGCTTCCGGGCACTGGTGAAACGCCGGCCGCCCCCGTCTTCATCGACGGCCGAAAGGCGTTGACGCTGCGCGGTCCCAATATTGCCGCCGATTTCGAGGCGCTTGTCGTCGACTATATCGAGAAGCGTTTCGGCCAGCGGACGGCGGCGGAATGACCGCCCGCATCTTCGGATGAGCCAGTACTGGTCGCCAATCGTCAGCAAGCTTCGGCCCTATGTCGCGGGCGAGCAGCCCCGTACCGCGAACATGGTCAAGCTCAATACCAACGAAAATCCTTACGGGCCGTCTCCTAGGGCGATCGAGGCAATCCGGGAGGCGGCGGACGATCGTCTACGGCTCTATCCCGATCCCACTGCCACGGAATTGCGCGAGACGATCGCGGTTCGTTTCGGCCTGACGGCGGAGGAAGTATTCGTCGGCAATGGCTCCGACGAGGTTCTTGCGCATGCGTTCCAGGCGCTGCTGAAACATGAGCGGCCGCTTCTCTATCCCGATGTGACCTACGCCTTCTATTCGACCTATAGCCTGCTATACGGCGTCGAAGCGATCGAAGTGCCTGTTGACGATGGGTTCCGGATCCGCCTGGCCGATTACGACAGGCCCTGTGGCGCGATCATCATCCCCAATCCGAATGCGCCGACCGGCATCGGCCTGCCGCTCACCGGCATCGAGGCACTTCTTACCGCCCATCCGGATGCGGTCGTCGTCATAGACGAGGCCTATATCGATTTCGGCGGCGAGAGCGCCATCCCGCTGATATCCATGCATTCCAACCTGCTGGTGATCCAGACCCTGTCGAAGTCCCGTTCGCTTGCCGGTCTGCGCATCGGCTTCGCGCTGGGGCAGCGGCCGCTGATCGAGGCGCTGGAGCGGGTCAAGGACAGCTTCAATTCCTATCCACTTGATCGTCTGGCGCAGCTTGCCGCGACGGCGGCGATCAAGGACGAGGCGTGGTTCGAGACAGGCCGGAGGAACATCATCGCCAGCCGCGAAAGCCTTGTTAGGGAACTCGAAGCGCTGGATCTTGAGGTTCTGCCGTCCCAGGCGAATTTCGTTTTCGCAAGGCACCAAAGCCGTTCGGGCGCAGCATTTCAAGCCGCTCTGCGGGAGCGCGGCATTCTCGTCCGGCATTTTGCCAAGCCGCGTATTTCGGACTTCCTGCGGATCAGCATCGGCACGGATGAGGAGTGTGCCCGTCTGGTATCCGCTCTCAAGGAGATACTGGCGGCCTGACCTGCCGCTTCAGCTCTTCCGGTCGGCGATGAAATGCGCTGCAGCAATGAGGGTCGAGGCACGGGCGCCGTAAGGGGCAAGCAGCGCCTCGGCATCGCGGACGTGCTCACGGAGCTGGGTCTCGGCCCATTCCATGCCGCGCAGGGCGACGAGTGTTCCCTTGCCGCGAGCCGCATCCTTGCCGGTCGCCTTGCCCATGGTCGCTGCATCCGAAGTCTGGTCGAGAATGTCGTCGGCAAGCTGGAAAGCAAGACCGATCTTTTCGCCGAAGGCGCGCAGGCGGCGGCGATCGTCCGGCGGGCTTGCCGAGATGACGGCGCCGGCTTCGCAGGCGAAGCGGATCAGCGCGCCTGTTTTCATCGCTTGCAGGCGGATGATGCCGACCTCGTCGGGCGCCTGCTTTTCCGCCGCGAGATCAAGCGCCTGGCCGCCGGCCATGCCGCCGAGACCGGCTGCGCGGGCAAGGGCCAGCACCAGCGACGCCTTGCTCGTATCGGCAAGGGCCGTTTCCGGCGCGGCGATGATGTCGAAGGCATAGGTCAGCAGGCTGTCGCCGGCGAGGATCGCCGTCGCTTCGTCGAACTTGATGTGTACTGTCGGCTTGCCCCGGCGTAGGTCGTCATCGTCCATGGCCGGCAGGTCGTCATGCACGAGGGAATAGCAGTGGACGCATTCGAGGGCTGCGCCAACACGAAGGGCCGCCTCGGCGTCGCCGCCGAGAAGGGCGGCACTTTCGACGACCAGAAACGGGCGCAGCCGCTTGCCGCCGTTCAGCACGGCATAGTGCATGGCATCGCGCAGCGTCTCGGGCCTGGCGATTTCATCGGAAAGGGCACTCGGCGACAGCAATGCGTCGAGCAGCGCCTCGATGTCGCGGGCGTTGTTCTTCAGCCTCGTCTCGAAAGTGTCCGGGTTCGCGTCCATGGGCGCTGTTTGGCATGAGCGCCCCCGGGCTTGCAACGGAATTGTCGATGGCGACAGCAAGATTCGCCGCGCACTCTGGCATAAGCTCCACACAGGCGTTATGAGAACCACAGGAGCGAAATCGGACTGGGGACATTGGATATAGCGCCGGAGAGAGAGGACAGCGTCGACATGCCGGCTCGTCGGCGATGGTTCGAAGACAGGCGTATGTTGAAACGCATTGTTCTTGCCGTGCTGATCGTGCTGATCCTTCCCTATGCGCTGATCTTTTTCTATCTGCTGCCCTTCATTCACCCCGTCTCGACACTGATGCTGCGCGATCTCGTGCTGCTGCGTGGTTACGACAGGCAATGGGTGTCGCTTGATAAGATCGCCCCGGTCGTGGTGCAGTCGGTGATGATGTCGGAGGACGGGCAATATTGCTTTCACGGCGGCGTCGACTGGGCGGAAATGCGCATGCTGGTCGAGGATACGCTGAAAGGTCAGGCGACGCGCGGCGGCAGCACGATCCCGATGCAGACGGCGAAAAACCTCTTCCTCTGGAACAGCCGCTCCTTCGTGCGCAAGGCGCTGGAACTTCCGCTCGCGGTTGCCACGGATTTCGTCCTGTCGAAACGGCGGCTGATGGAAATCTATCTCAATATCGCCGAATGGGGTCCCGGCATCTACGGCATCGAGGCGGCGGCCCAGCATCATTTCAAGGTGCCGGCCTCGAAGCTGACGCGGCGCCAGGCATCGCTGCTTGCCGTCTCGCTGCCGAACCCGATCGACCGCAATGCCGGCAAGCCCGGACGAGGCCTTCGCCGGCTCGCCGGCTTGATCGAGAGACGTGCGCAAGGTGCGGGCGATTACATCAAGTGCATCTACGATTGAGACCAGAACTTGTCATTGGAGCATGATGATGCCCGAAAACCGTTCACAGTTTTCGGCATCATGAGAAGCGGCAAGCGTCATCGAGGCGCCCTGTTTTCGAGCTTGCCCCGCCGGTATTCTGCGTGCTCAAGGACATGAACCATCTTCACGAATTGCTGATCTTCGATTTCGAAGCCTGAACGGGAGAGGCCCATGGACAGACCGACGCTCTACATCGCCAACAAGAATTTTTCCTCCTGGTCGTTCCGGCCGTGGATGGCGCTGACGGGCGCCGGTGTCGATTTCGAGGAAGTCCTCATCCCCTTCGACTATGCGGGTGGCAATCCCAACATCAAGGCCATCTCACCCACCGGGCGTGTGCCGTTGCTGCAGCACGGCGCATTGAAGATCTGGGAATCGCTGGCGATCATCGAATATGTCGCCGAGCTTTATCCGGACGCCGGCCTTCTGCCGAGGGATCGCGCCGAGCGGGCGCTCGCCCGTTCGGTTTCGATGGAAATGCTGTCGAGCTTCCGGGCGCTGCGCAGTGCCTGCCCGATGAATATTCGCCGGCCGAAGGGCAGGATCGCGTTGCCGGATGGTGTCGACGCCGATATCAGCCGCATCGAGACGATCTGGCGCGACCTCCTGCAGCAATCCGGCGGACCGTTTCTGTTTGGCGCGTTCAGCGGGGCGGATGCGATGTTTGCGCCTGTCGTCAACCGGTTCGACATTTATGACCTCGTCAGCCGAAACGATACGCTGGCCTATATGGTGACCATGAAGGCGCATCCGGCCTGGCGGAAATGGGAAGAGGCGGCCCGCGCCGAGCCTTGGATCGTGCCGGAAGACGAAGTCTGAGCCTGGAATCATCGGCTTTGCAAAAAATACGCATGGGGACTGGTCAAGGTCACCCCTTGCATGTATAAGCGCGCCAAATTCCGAAATCGCGACATGTCCGTTTCGGCCGCCGGTGTGGCCGTGGGAATGTTTTGCCCGCAAGTGGAGTAAGAGAAATGGCTGTACCGAAGAGAAAAACAAGCCCGTCCAAGCGCGGTATGCGCCGTTCGGCAGACGCCCTGAAGGCTCCGACCTATGTCGAAGACAAGAACTCCGGCGAACTGCGCCGCCCGCATCATATCGACCTGAAGACCGGTATGTATCGCGGCCGCCAGGTTCTGACGCCGAAGGAAAGCGCATAATTTCCCGATCCGGCTTGTCCGATCGAAGTTTCAAGGCCGGCGTCATGCCGGCCTTTTGCATTTCGACAATATAATATTTGCAATGACTTGCGGTGGGGCAAGGGTTTGCGGCAGTATTCTTCCATGATGCGCTGGGAGATTGCCGATGATAACCGCCATGCCCCTAATGATTATCCCGTTTATTCTTTACAATCTTGCGATGCTGGGCCTGATGGGCGATGGCGGCATTCCGGCACTGCAACATGATATCATCGTGCTGTCGATGATCTCGGGCGCGATCTGGAGCATGGCGCTCGGCGATCTTTTCATCGTCATCGCACTTGTCGTGCTGTTCTTCGAAATCCTCAAAGCCACCAGAACCGGTCCCGGCAATCTCGTCAACCACATGCTGTCGATGCTGGTGTTCATCGCCTTCCTAGTCGAGTTTCTGCTCGTCCGGGATGCTGCGACGCAGGTCTTCTTCATTTTGATGACGATCGCTCTGATCGATGTCATCGGCGGTTTTGCCGTGTCGATCCGGAGCGCCGGGCGGGATGTCTCGATCGGATTATAGGTTGTCGAGCTTGTTCTGAAGGGCGCGGAGCTGTTCCTTCAGCTCGTCGATATCCTTGGCCTCGGCCTTGCGGCTTTCCTTGGCGGGCGGCGTCATGAAGGGCGAGAACATCTGCATCGCCTGCTGAAACAGCTCGGTGTTGCGGCGAACATGGTCCTCGACCATCTGCATCGGCAACTGCAGGTTCTTGCCGAGCGGCGTTTCGCCGAAGGCGCGGTTCACCTGCTCGCGCATCTGAGCCTGCTGTTCGGTAAAGGAGCGCATCGAATGTTCGAGAAAGCTCGGCACGACCATCTGCATCTGGTCGCCATAATAGGTGATGAGCTGGCGCAGGAAGGAGATCGGGAGCAACGTGTTGCCGGTCTTCGATTCCTGTTCGAAGATGATCTGGGTCAGCACCGAATGGGTGATGTCATCTCCGCTTTTTGCATCCTGGACGGTAAATTCTTCGCCCTTCTTCACCATCTCCGCCAGGTCTTCCAGCGTCACGTAGGTGCTGGTGCCCGTGTTGTATAGGCGTCGATTGGCGTATTTCTTGATAACGATCTGACCCTCATGCTTCGCCATATCAGTCTCCTGAACCCCCGTCTGATTTATGGATATTCCTCCATTTGAGACTGTAAACGCAAAAGAAGCCCGGTGACAATCTCTTTGTGCGATGCGGCAAACCTTTCACGGAGCAGATGAATCGGGCTCCGGCGGGCTGCTGCCGAAAAATGGCCGCAGCCGGTCTTCGCGTTTGACTTGTGCTCCAAGCTTTGCCAGTTTCCACCTATGTAAGTGAGACGAAAACGAGGAGCGTCCCCATGAGCAATCCATCCATCGTCATCGCCAGCGCAGGGCGAACAGCAGTCGGCGCCTTCAACGGCGCTTTCGCGACGGTTCTCGCGCATGAGCTCGGGGCGGCCGTCATCAAGGGCGCGCTCGAGCGCGCCGGCGTCGATGCCGGCGAGGTGGATGAGGTGATCCTCGGCCAGGTGCTTGCCGCCGGCGAGGGCCAGAACCCGGCTCGGCAGGCGGCGATGAAGGCCGGCATTCCGCAGGAAGCGACGGCTTGGGGCGTCAACCAGCTCTGCGGCTCGGGCCTGCGCGCCGTTGCGCTCGGCATGCAGCAGATCGCCACCGGCGATGCCAAGATCATCGTTGCCGGCGGCCAGGAATCCATGTCGATGGCCCCGCATGCCGCGCACTTACGCGGCGGCGTCAAGATGGGCGACATGAAGATGATCGACACGATGATCAAGGACGGCTTGACCGACGCCTTCCATGGCTACCACATGGGCATCACCGCCGAGAATATTGCGCGCCAGTGGCAGCTTTCGCGCGACGACCAGGATCAGTTCGCGGTCAGCTCTCAGAACAAGGCGGAGGCGGCGCAGAAGGCCGGCCGCTTTACCGACGAGATCATCCCCTACGTCATCAAGACACGTAAGGGCGACGTTACGGTCGATACCGACGAATATATCCGTCACGGCGCGACGATAGAGGCGATGGGGAAGCTGCGCCCGGCCTTCGACAAGGACGGCACGGTCACGGCTGCGAACGCGTCCGGCCTCAACGACGGTGCCGCGGCAGCCGTGCTGATGAGCGAAGCCGAGGCAGTCCGGCGCGGCATCCAGCCGCTCGCCCGCATCGTTTCCTGGGCAACGGCGGGTGTCGATCCGCAGATCATGGGCACCGGACCGATCCCGGCTTCGCGCAAGGCGCTCGAGAAGGCCGGCTGGTCGGTCAACGATCTCGATCTCGTCGAAGCCAACGAGGCCTTCGCGGCGCAAGCCTGCGCCGTCACCAAGGATCTCGGGTGGGATCCGTCGATCGTCAACGTCAATGGCGGAGCGATCGCGATCGGCCATCCGATCGGCGCCTCCGGTGCGCGCGTTCTCAACACGCTGCTGTTCGAAATGAAGCGCCGCGGCGCGAAGAAGGGTCTCGCCACGCTTTGCATCGGGGGTGGCATGGGTGTGGCCATGTGCTTTGAAGCACTTTAAATAGCATACGATCCAGGATTGATTGAAGATCCCGCCACGCGGCGAGGCGAAAAACAAAAGGGGAGCGGAACATGAGCAGAGTGGCTTTGGTCACCGGGGGTACACGCGGCATCGGCGCGGCAATATCCATGGCACTGAAAAATGCCGGATACAGGGTCGCCGCCAGCTATGCCGGCAACGACGAGAAGGCCAAAGCCTTCCACGAGGTTACCGGCGTTCCGGTGTTCAAATGGGATGTTTCGGATTACCTCGCCTGCGGCGAAGGAATTGCCAGGGTCGAAAGCGAGATCGGCCCGGTCGAAATCCTCGTCAACAATGCCGGCATCACCCGCGACGCGATGTTCCACAAGATGACACAGCAGCAGTGGCACGAGGTGATCAATACCAACCTCACGGGCCTGTTCAACATGACGCATCAGGTCTGGACCAGCATGCGTGACCGCAGCTTCGGCCGTATCGTCAATATCTCGTCGATCAACGGGCAGAAGGGCCAGATGGGCCAGGTGAACTATTCGGCGGCCAAGGCGGGCGATCTCGGCTTCACCAAGGCGCTGGCCCAGGAAGGGGCAAACAAGAACATCACCGTCAACGCCATTTGCCCCGGTTACATCGGAACGGAAATGGTACTTGCCGTGCCGGAGAAGGTGCTGAACGAACGCATCATTCCGCAGATCCCCGTCGGTCGTCTCGGCGAACCGGAAGAGATCGCGCGTTGCGTCACCTTCCTCGTCTCCGACGATGCCGGCTTCATCACCGGTTCGACGCTGACGGCCAATGGCGGACAGTTCTTCGCCTAGGCATTTCTGTCTTCGAGTCGACAGTAGAGATCAGAGTCAAAGCAATTGGCGCGTCCGGCCGGACGCGCCAATTGCTGTTTATGGACGTCGCTGTGGCCGAGCTCTCGCCGGCACTTTGCGCAGCGAGCGATTTTCCCCGCTAAGGGCTGATATCGCGGTCGTCAGGAAAGCCGATGTAATCAGAACAGCGACGAGAGAATTAAGCAAAATCTGGGTCATGGAGGCGTTCCTTTCAGCTGCGCCGGGCGGCTTTGCCTGTCCGTTGCGCTCGTGAAGGAAATATGTGTCTGGCAGTTGGGCGGCGGTAGATTTGACTTTCGCAACCGATTGTCAACGTCACGTTGACGGATGCAGCAGGCCAAAAGAAAAACGGGCGCCAAGGCGCCCGTCGGGAGTCCGATATGCTTGCCGATCAGTAGCGGCAACGGGCCTCGTAGCGGCGGCCGTAGCGGTCGCGATAGACGCAGTAGCCGCGGCGTTCAACCGACTGGCCGATCAGAGCACCGGTCAAACCGCCGGCAACGGCGCCGACGGCGGCACCACCCCAGCTGTTGGTGACGGCACCGCCGATGACCGCACCGGTACCGGCGCCAATCGCCGTACCTTGCTCGGTCGCTGTGCAGGATGCCAAGGCGCCGACGAGGGCACCAATAAGAACAATCTTCTTCATCATGTCGTAACTCCCCAGGTTAGTTGGGCTTTAGATGCGGCCCATTAGTACAAGGATAATGATAATCACGAGAACTAGCCCCAAACCGCCGGAAGGTCCATAGCCCCAGCCACGGCTGTAACCCCAATTCGGCAAGGCTCCGATCAAGAGCAGAATGAGGATAATAAGAAGTATCGTGCCAAGCATGGTGTGTTTCCTTCATTTCATCCGCAATTTGGATGGACGAGAAACACGCATTGGCGATTTTTGTTCCCGGTTGAGCTCTGAAATGTGACGAAGCCCGATTCACGGTTTAATTTCCGTCTTCTCGTAAAAATGCCGCTATGGTTAAAAAGACATTTAAATACAATATGTTGCGGTGAACAAAGCGGGAAAATCGCGATGTCGCCGATTCGTCAGCGATTCGTTCCGTTTTTGATCGGCGAGCCGAGATTGGCCGCCCTGACTTAACGCTATCTGAATCCGGCGCTTGAAAGATTAATACTGATACGACGAGGCGGAGCGAGGCGATCTGCCGCCAATGTGCATCTAGGGCCTGGACCTGATAGCGCTACCAGATGTGGCCGTGAACGAAAGGCGAAAATGGCGGCGTCAGCGATTCGTCTCCGATTCGTTCCGGCTTTGGTCGAGAGGTTAATTTTGGCCGGATTTTCGCCTGTTCGAGATCGGGCGAAGATCGTCACTCACGACGACGAAGATAGGGACAGGAGAGAGTCTTGCGATTCAGCATGTAGTGGGAAAAAGTGATTCAAAATCAATACTTAGCCGTGAACAAAAGCTGAATCAGCGGGAGTCGTCGATTCGTCGCTGATTCGTTCTCACGCTGTTCCGAATCGGAAATACGCGCGTTTCGGACGACTCGCAAAGGTCGTAATCCCCGAGGCATTTTGAAATCTGCCCTTGCGTTTGCGGCGGCAGCTGTCCATGTGTTGTCCAGCTTCCATCGGGAGCCAAGATTTTCCTGGGGCCACCCCGCCTCATTTGCATGGACCCATGACTCTGACTTCGCAGCCGATGATTCTGAGTGGGCGCGGTGTGACCGCGGTGCTCGGGCCGACCAATACCGGCAAGACCCATTATGCCATCGAGCGCATGGTCGCGCACGGGACGGGCGTGATCGGCCTGCCGCTCCGGCTGCTGGCGCGCGAGGTCTATACGCGGGTGGTCGAGAAGGTTGGCGCGCAGAATGTGGCGCTGGTGACCGGCGAGGAAAAGATTTCGCCGCCCAATGCCCGTTTTTCCGTCTGCACGGTCGAGGCGATGCCGCGCGAGACCAAGGCCGCCTTCGTCGCGATCGACGAGGTGCAGCTCGCCGGCGATCTCGAGCGCGGCCATATCTTCACCGACCGCATCCTGCATCTGCGCGGCCGCGAGGAAACGCTGCTGCTCGGCGCGGCGACGATGCGGCCGATCCTGCAGCAGCTCCTGCCCGGCATCACTATCGTCGAGCGGCCGCGGCTTTCGCATCTTTTCTATGCCGGGCAGAAGAAGATCACCCGGCTGCCGCAGCGCTCGGCCATCGTCGCCTTCTCCGCCGACGAGGTCTATGCCATCGCCGAGCTCATCCGCCGGCAGCGCGGTGGCGCGGCGGTGGTGCTCGGTGCGCTCAGCCCGCGCACCCGTAATGCGCAGGTTGCGCTCTATCAGGCGGGCGACGTCGAATATCTGGTGGCGACCGATGCGATCGGCATGGGCCTCAACCTCGATGTCGATCACGTCGCCTTTGCCCAGGACCGGAAATTCGACGGTTACCAGTTCCGCAATCTCAATCCGGGTGAACTCGGCCAGGTCGCCGGGCGCGCCGGGCGGCACGTGCGGGACGGGACCTTCGGCGTCACCGGGCAAGTCGCGCCCTTCGACGACGAGCTGGTGCAGCGCATCGAGGGGCATGAATTCGACAACGTCAAGGTTTTGCAGTGGCGGACGACGGAGATGGACTTCTCCTCTATCGCGTCGCTGCGCGCCAGCCTCGAGGCGGGTCCGCGCGTGCCGGGGCTGACGCGGGCGCTGCCTGCGGTCGACCAGCAGGCGCTGGAACAGCTATCGCGTTATCCCGAGGTCATCGATCTCGCCGACAGGCCGGCGCGCGTCGAAAAACTCTGGGAGGCTTGCGCGCTTCCCGACTATCGGCGTATCACCCCAGCACAACATGCCGATCTTATCTCGACCCTCTTTTCCGATCTCGTCCGCTATGGCACGGTGAACGAGCAGTTTCTTGCGGAGCAGGTTCATCGCTCCGATCGAACAGATGGCGAAATTGACACGCTTTCGGCGCGAATCGCGCAGATAAGAACCTGGACCTACGTTTCGAATCGGCCCGGTTGGCTTGCCGATCCGACACACTGGCAGGAAAAGACGCGGGAAATCGAAGATCGATTGTCCGACGCGTTACATGAAAGGTTGACGAAACGCTTTGTTGATCGCAGGACATCTGTGCTCATGAAGCGCCTGAGAGAGAATGCGATGCTGGAAGCTGAAATCAGTGTGAATGGCGATGTCTTCGTTGAAGGACATCATGTAGGGCAGTTGAGCGGATTCCGTTTCACGCCGGTGGCGGGAACGGACGGACCGGATGCCAAGGCGGTTCAGGCTGCGTCGCAGAAGGCGCTCGGGCTCGAGTTCGAAGCCCGCGCGGCCCGGATGCATGCCGCCGGCAACAGCGATCTGGTGATCGGTTCGGATGGGTTGATCCGTTGGCTGGGCGACCCGGTAGCGCGGCTTTCGGGCAGCGATCACATCATGCGTCCGCGCGTGATTCTGCTGGCCGACGAGCAACTGACGGGCAATGCCCGCGATCACGTTGCCGCCCGCATCGAGCGCTTCGTCAATCATCATATCAGCACGGTGCTGAAGCCGCTCGATGATCTGTCGCGCGCCGAGGACCTGCAGGGTCTCGCCAAGGGGCTTGCCTTCCAGCTCGTCGAGAATCTCGGGGTGCTCTTCCGCCGCGATGTGACCGAGGAGGTGAAGTCGCTGGATCAGGAGGCCCGCGCCTCCATGCGCCGCTATGGCGTGCGTTTCGGCGCCTATCATATCTTCGTACCCGCGCTTCTGAAGCCGGCGCCGGCCGAGCTCATCACGCTGCTCTGGGCGCTGAAGAACGACGGCCTCGACAAGCCGGGCTACGGCGATCTCATTCCGGTGCTCGCCGCCGGCCGCACCTCCGTCGTCACCGATCCGAGCTATGAGCGGATGTTCTACAAGCTCGCCGGCTTCCGTTTCCTCGGCAAGCGCGCCGTGCGCATCGACATCCTGGAACGGCTTGCCGATATCATCCGTCCGCTGCTGCAATGGAAGCCCGGTCAGAACAACCGTCCGGAGGGCGCCTATGATGGCCGCCGCTTCACGACGACGACGGCGATGCTGTCGATCCTCGGTGCGACGCTCGAGGACATGGAAGAAATCCTCAAGGGTCTCGGCTATCGCGCCGATGCCGTGAAGGCGGAAGAGGCATCAGTCCATCTTGCGGCGCAGGATGCGGCCTCCGTGCCTGCCGCCAGCGCGCAAACGCCTGCGGAAGAGACGGCCGAGAAGGCCGATCACGACGATGCCGATGGCGCCGCGGAAGAGACTGCTGCCGAGCCAGCCACAACCGAGGCGGCTTCGGCGGTCGCCGACGCGCCGGTGACGGAAGCCGTCGAAAGCACCGCTCCGGCCGAAGCGATCGAGGCAGCCGCTCCGGCGGAAGCCTCAGCCGCCGAAGAAACCTCCGCTCCTGCGGAAGCGGTATCGGCTTCCGAGGAAGCAGGACCTGCTCCTGGGGAAGCCGGCGAGCCGACGGAACCGAAGCCGGTTCTTCTGTGGCGTCTTGGCGGTCGCAACGACAATCAGCGCCAGGGGCGCGGCGGGCATGGCGAACGCCGTGGCGGCCAGGGCCAGGAGCGCGGTCAAAACCAGGAGCGCGGCGACCGCAATCGCCGGCCGGGCGGCGGTGAAGGCGGCGAGGGCAATCGCGGCGGCGACGGCCGCGACAACAATCGCCAGAACCGCGGCAAGGAAGGCGGCGGTCGCGATGGTGGCCGACCGCAGCAGGCAAGAGGCGACCGCAACAACCAACCACGGGGCGACCAGCCGCGTGGCGACCGGCAGGATCGTGGCGATCGCAAGGATCGCGGCGAGCGTAACGATCGCAACAACAATCGTGGCGGCTCGCAGCCGTTGCGCTTCGAGGCCAAGCCGCCGCGCAAGGAGAAGCCGATCGATCCGGATTCGCCTTTCGCCAAGCTCGCAGCTCTCAAGGAGCAGATGAAGAAGTAATCATGAGTGGGGAGACACAGCCGACAAGCGGTTCGCGCCAGCGCATCGACAAGTGGCTGTTCTTCGCGCGCATGGTGAAGTCGCGCTCGCTGGCGCAGAGCCATATCCAATCGGGCCATGTGCGCATCAATGGCGAGCGTTGCAGCCATCCGAGCCAGATGGTCAAGCCGGGCGACCGTATCGAGCTGACGATGGAGCGGCGCGATGTCGTTCTCGTCATGCGCCTTGCCGGCGAACGGCGGGGGCCTTACGAGGAGGCGCGGCTGCTCTACGACGACCAGTCCCCGCCGCCCGATGAGGCAAAACGTCTCACGCCCTACGAGCAGGCGATCCGGGCGACCGGCACCGGCCGTCCGACCAAAAAGGAAAGACGTGCAATCGACAGGCTGATGTCGGACGAGGATTAGAAAACTCTGTCTGCGGCGGCGGCTTTTGCAGATCGTTTATCCTTGAAATCCGGCGATAAAGCCGATAGGTCACTGACAACCTGCCGGAAGCGTGCTTGCCTCCCAAGCCTGCTCACGCTTTTCCTCCGGCACGGGGATAGGCGCGACGTTCCAGGTTGCCCGGCCCCATCCGCATGGAAATCCTGGAGTTCTTCATGACCTATGTCGTGACCGACAATTGCATCAAGTGCAAATATACCGATTGCGTGGAAGTCTGCCCTGTCGACTGCTTCTACGAGGGCGAGAATTTCCTCGTCATCCATCCCGACGAATGCATCGATTGCGGCGTCTGCGAGCCTGAATGTCCCGCCGAGGCGATCAAGCCCGATACCGAGCCGGGCCTCGACAAATGGCTGAAAATCAATACCGAATATGCCACGATCTGGCCGAATATCACGGTCAAGAAGGACCCGTTGCCCGAGGCCAAGGACATGGATGGCGAGACCGGAAAATTCGAAAAGTATTTTTCGGAGAAGCCCGGTTCCGGCGATTGAGACAGCGCCCACATCCGGTCCCGAATTCGGGCGACCGCGGCGCGAAACGTTTTAAAAGCTGCGTGAGGCATATGGGTGACATGTGTTGCCCGCATGACTCAAGCGAAGCAAATTATTGATTTCCTCATATTTTTATGATAGGTTTCGTCTACTGTTCCATTTGTGGCATAACGCATGCCCAAAACCATCACGAAAGCAAAACAAATCCGTACACGGTTTCCGTGACATATCAACGCTTTGAGCGCCGGGTCCCAAGATCGTGCGCAAGAAGTCTTTGCTTTTGCCCGATGGGACCAGAGTGAAGTCACCCGACGGATACTACCGTCTCACCCGGGCCTGACTGACCCGGCTCCGGCCGCCGCCGGAAGCGTAACAGGGAGTTTTTGAATAGAATGACGACTCAGCAGAAAAAGCCTTCTACAGCACGTCACGGCTTCAAGACCGGTGAATCAATTGTCTACCCCGCTCATGGCGTCGGTACCATCACCGCTATCGAAGAGCAAGAAGTTGCCGGCATGAAGCTCGAACTTTTCGTTATCGATTTCGAGAAGGACAAAATGCGTCTGAAGGTTCCGGTCGCGAAGGCCATGAGCATTGGTATGCGCAAGCTTTCGGAAACGGATTTCGTCGAGCGTGCTTTGAAGGTTGTGCAGGGCAAGGCGCGCGTCAAGCGCACCATGTGGTCCCGCCGCGCCCAGGAATATGATGCCAAGATCAATTCCGGCGACTTGATTTCCATCGCTGAAGTCGTGCGCGATCTCTATCGTGCCGAGAACCAGCCTGAACAGTCCTATTCCGAGCGTCAGCTTTATGAGGCTGCGCTCGACCGCATGGCGCGCGAAATCGCCGCCGTCAACAAGATGTCGGAAACCGAAGCCGTCCGCCTCGTCGAGACCAATCTCAACAAGGGTCCGAAGCGCGGCAAGGCGATCGAAGAAGACGATTCACAGGACGAAGCCGCATAAAGCGACCCTGTTTTTCTGTCAAAAAACCCGGCCTTCGAGCCGGGTTTTTTTATTGGAACTTTTTCCCGATTGCCGCGTTTATCACACGTAATTGCGGACTGCTCGTCGGGCAATGGCCTCACGGGCAAACTGCTATTCCGTCAATGTTCGATGAGGAGCGGATCATGCCTTTTCTATATTGCCCATCCGGCAAGGTGAAGAAACAGATCCTGCCCAGCCGTCTTACCGGCACATGATGAGAAATAGGGCCTCCCCCTGAAAAGTCCAGGGGCGAGGCTTTTATGCATTCAGAACCCTATTCGATCCGGACTGCGACGTTCCGGAAGGTGAGTTTTATTGTTCATTTCAGGGCGAGAGGCCTGTTTCGGGAGATTGAAATGAAGAACATGTCTGCAGATCGGCGCATGATCAAAATCGCGATGGCCGCGCCTTATCTCGCCCGCCAGGAAGAGCACGATCTCGCCACCCGTTGGAAGAATCATGACGACCGCGGTGCGCGCAACCAGATCGCCATGGCCCATATGCGCCTCGTCATATCCATGGCCGGCAAGTTCCGCAATTTCGGCTTGCCGATGAGCGATCTGGTGCAGGAGGGTTATGTCGGTCTGCTCGAGGCCGCCGCCCGCTTCGAGCCGGAACGCGACGTGCGCTTTTCCACCTATGCAAGCTGGTGGATCAGGGCGTCGATCCAGGATTATATCCTGCGCAACTGGTCGATCGTGCGCGGCGGCACGAGTTCGGCGCAAAAAGCGCTGTTCTTCAATCTGCGCCGTCTGCGCGCCAAGCTCGCCAAGGGCGACACGCAGCTGACGCTGCAATCCATTCACCAGGAAATCGCCGCGGCCCTCGGCGTCAGCCTCTCGGATGTGCAGACGATGGATGCCAGGCTCTCCGGCAATGACGCCTCGCTGCAGGCGCCTTCGGTCTCCGGCGATGCCGAGAGTGCGGAGAAGATGGACTTCCTCGTCAGCCACGATCCCCTGCCGGACGAGCAGGTGTCCAACATGATCGACGGCGAGCGCCGCCGAGTCTGGCTCGCCTCGGCGCTGAAACATCTCAACGAACGCGAGATGAAGATCATCAGCGCCCGGCGTCTGGCGGAAGACGGTGCCACGCTCGAAGAGCTCGGTGCCGATCTCGGTATTTCCAAGGAGCGCGTGCGTCAGATCGAAAGCCGGGCGATGGAGAAGCTTCGCAGCGCGCTCGTCAGCGCCGATCCACATATGGCCGCCTACGCCTGAAGCTAGAGCATTTCCGTTTTTCTTCGAATCCCGGAAATACCCTATCTCTTTGTTTTCACACAATTCCGGACGCAAAACCGCTATGCACTTTTGCTGGAATTGCTCTAAAGCGCGTCGCGCTTTCGGTTATTGTCGCAAAACCGCCGCACAGTTTTGCGCGAGATGTTTTATCCCCTCCAGCAGCACAGACTGGCCCGGCGCAAACCGGGCCTTTTTTATTCGGCGATGATCTTGACGCGATCGCCTGTTGCAACGGCTGCACCCGTGGGCAGGGCGTTGATGAGCTTGAAGAGATCGAGCTTGCGGTCTGTGCCCATCATGCGGGCGGCGAGCGTCGAGATGTTCTCACCCGGCCGGACGGTGACGACGCGGATGCGCAGCGGCTTTAGCGAGGCGGTCTCTGCCGGCGTCATGCGGCGGAAGCTCGCCCGCAGCACATTCGCCGTTGGCTCAAGGGCGCCGCTGCCTTTCGGCACGGCGGTCAGGAAACGGAAGATCTGCGAATTGTTGCGGATCACGGTCACATCGAAATCCCAGCGGTCGGCGCTGGCGCGCGCGGTGGCTGCTTCCATGCCGTTGATGGTGATGGGCTGGATGGTCGACGGGTCGAGCCCGGTCACCCAGCCGCTGGAAATATAGTTGGTGAGGCTCTGTTTCTCGTTGTCGGCGACGCCGTCGAAGCGGACTGCGATGTCGTTCGGGCCGGTGGCCATCACCGCTTCGACCTTGTTGTCGATGTGGAAATCCGGCGGCACGTCGAAGCGGATACCGAGGCCGCCATGCAGGAAGGTCTGGCCGCGCACATAGCCTTCTTCCGGGCTGTCGCCGTAGAGCAGTCCGTCTATGCCGTCGAGGTAATAGTTGCGACCCTTGTCGCCGACCGAGCCTTCCTGGCCGAAGGCGCGGGCGTGGGTGCGGGCAAGTTCGATACGCTGGGCCGAATTCGGATGGCTCGACAGGAAGTCTAGACTCTGGTCGGCTTCGGGATCAACCGACATGAAGCGGCTGTAAGCGGCCATCGAATCGAGGAACCGGGCGGCGGCATAGGGGTCGTAACCGGCTTCGCCGAGCATGCGCACGCCGATGACATCGGCCTGCAGCTCCTGCTGGCGGGAGAAGGCGGCGAGCCGCAGCTTGCCGCGGGCAAGCGCCTGCTTGCCCGCGATGTCGCTGGACAGGACCTCGGCGACGACGCGGCTGGCGATAACCTCGGCCTCTTCGCGCTTCTGCCGCTCGATGCCGTGGTTTGCCGTCACATGGCCCATTTCGTGCGACAGCACGGCAGCGACTTCCGAGGCGTCGTTGGCAAGGGCGAGCAGGCCGCGGGTGACGTAGAGATAACCGCCCGGCAGCGCGAAGGCGTTGATCGCCGGCGAATTCAGGATGGTGATGCGGTAGGACTGGCTCGGATTTTCCGACACCGCCGTCAGCGCGCCGGCGATGCGGGCGACGAGGCGCTCGGTTCTGGCGTCTTTGTATTCGCCGCCATAGCTTGCCACGATGCGCGGATGCTCACGGGCGCCCATCGCTGCGCGCGGATCGTTCTTCTGCACCTCGTCGACGATCTGTGGATTGGACGAAGGCGAAACACTGGGCTGATAGGATTGGTCGATCAGCGATTGACAGCCATTCAGCGCCATTGCGAGGGCCGAAAGCAGCATCATGCGACGCGCGAAGCGCCGCGGCGCGGAGATGGCATCACTGGAAAGCGCGGGCGATTTCCACGTCGTCAAGCTGTCCAGTCTGATTCTCCGCATCATGTCGCTGTCTTGCCGGTTTGCCGCAGATTCGGACCGACCGTGGCAAGGGGAACTCAACAGGTGCGCACCCCTGATCTCGCGCTGCACAATCGGCCGATACAAGTCGTTGCTGTAGCTGATTTACGCATCGGTTGCATAGCGAGACTTCGTTTAAATGTGGCGCCGTTGCATTTTAGCAAGCCTCAGGCATTAAGGCTTCCTTTCGCTCGGATGAAATTATGGCGAAAGTTCCGTCACAAGGCCGAGATTCGTCGACGGCGCGGAAAAAGAACGGCCCGATTGAAGCAACCGGCTCGATAGCGACAGTCCTGCGAGAAAGTTGCAACCCCTGATATAGGCATCGAGAGGAACGCCTCCCGATGAAGCATCCTCTCGCCGTAACGCTTCGACTATTCGGCAGCTTCCGCCGTCGCCGGTTGCGGCTTCGTGGTCTCGCCGGCGCGAGGCAGCTGCACGGGTTTCAGCATGATGGCGGCGGCAAGGCCGATCAGCGCAATGGCGCAGGAAGTCATGAATAGCGGCGAGAAAGCGGCGGCATAGGTATCGGCGACGGCCTGGCGACTCGCTTCGGGAAGGGCGGCCATCATTTTCGGCGTCAGTTGCTCGATATCGGCGACGCCGGGAATGGAGATGCCGACCTTGCCGAGCTCAGAGGCGATGATGGCGCCATAGATGGAAATGGCGATCGAGGCGCCGCCCATGCGCGACAGCGTCACCGAGCCGGTGGCGGCGCCGACGTCGCGGGCAAGTGCTGCATTCTGTACGCCGATGACGGGAACCTGCTGGGCAAGGCCGATGCCGATGCCGTGCAGCATCATGACCGCGCCGATGAAGGCGATCGGCGTTCCGGCGTGGATCTGCGACATCAGGGCAAAAGCGATGGCGCTGCAGGTGAGGCTTGCGATGGCGAAGGGCTTGTAGCGCCCCGTCTTCGAGATGATGCGGCCTGCGGAAAGCGACCCGCAGACGAGGCCGCCGGTGAGAAGGATGAAGAGCAGACCGGCGGCCGACGGCGAAAGGCCGGTCGTGGTCTGCAGAAAGAGGGCGAGATAATTGACCATGCCGATGGCGATGGCGCCGCCCATGATCGAGATCACCAGGAGCAGGCTGAAGGTCGAATTGCGAAACAGCTGCAGGGGAACGATCGGTTCGGGCGCGCGGCGCTCGACGAACACCCAGGTGACGGCGCAGACGACGCCGAAGGCGACGATGCCGATACTCTCAGGCGAAATCAATGCACCGAACAGTTCGCTGCTGTCGGTGGCAAGCACGATGCTTGTCGTCGTCATGGCAAGCAGAAGCGCTCCGGCATAATCAATCTTGGGGCGGCGATGCGGTTTGCGGTACGGCAGCATGAAGGCAAGGCCGGCGAGCACGATGAAGCCGATCGGCACGTTGACGAGGAAGATCGAGCGCCAGCCGAAGAGATCGCTCATTGTGCCGCCGAGCACGGGGCCGATCGCGCCCGATGCCATCAGCACGAGGCTGGAATAGCTCTGGTAGCGCGCCCGCTCGCGTGGCTCGAACAGGTCGGCGTTGACGGCGAAGATCGATACCATGATGCCGCCGCCGCCAAGACCCTGCAGCACGCGTGCGGCGATCAGCGTATTCATCGAGACCGCAAGGCCGCAGACTGTCGATCCGACGGTGAAGATCATGATCGCCGTCATCATCACGTATTTGCGACCGAACAGATCGCCGAGCTTGCCGTAGAGCGGCATGACGGCGCTCAGCGACAGGAGATAGGCCGAGCCGATCCAGCCGAAACGCTCGAGATGGCCGAATTCGCCGACGATCGTCGGCAGCGCCGTGGAGACGATCTGATTATCAAGCGTCGCCATGAACATGGCGGTCATCAGGAAGAAGAAGAGGATAAGCCGGCGACGAGGATCCGTCACGAGCGGCGCAGGCGCGAGTTGCATGTCCATGGGAGGCATCGTTCCGGGTTGAATTGTATTTATGTGCTAACAGCATATAGTTGTCAATGGCACATTAATGACATCGGCATATTCAATTTTTGAATCGGCTCTGTTATGGTCCTGTGATGAGCGACGTCCTGACCAAGACCCCTTCTGCGGAGCCGGCCGAGCCGGATCGTGAAAACGTGCCGCGTATCGGCCGGAGCATGGCGCGCATGCGGCTGATGACCGGGCGGCGGCTGATCGGCCGGCTGGCGATCCAGAGTGCTGCACCGGGCCTTGAGCTTTCGCATCTCGATGTGCTCGATGCCGTGCGCAGGGCACAGCCTGCCGGCGAGGTCACGGTCGGCATGATCGCAGAGATGCTGCGCATCGATCCGTCACGGGCAAGCCGGGTGGTGGCCGATATGGTCGGGCGCAACGTGCTGCGCCGCGAGGCCTCGCAGGCCGATGCGCGGCGGATCGTCGTCGTCATGACCGAGGTCGGCCAGGACCTGCTTGCCGAGATCGTCGCTCAGAAGCTTGCGATCATTTCCGAGATCGTTTCCGACTGGCCGCAGGAAGATGTCGAGCGCTTCGCGGTGCTTTTCGAGCGCTTCATCGGCGGCTACGAGGCGGTTTTCCTGTCGCGCGACAAGGATACACCGGGCTGAGGCAGACGCCGTCGTTCGCCGGCCCTTCCCCTCGACCCCTCGTTTGCGCTAAGGGCAATGCCCATGAGCCAATCCACCTTCACCATTCTCCTTGGCGGCGAACTCAGCCTGACGGAGCGCCTGCGCGATGCCATCGAAGACAGCCGCTTCATCGCGGCCGATGGCGGCATGCGGCATGCGGCAGCACTCGGTATTACGCCGGAGCTCTGGGTCGGTGATTTCGATTCGACACCTGATGATCTCGCGGGTGCGTTTCCCGATGTGCCGAAACAGCCCTATCCGGCCGCGAAGGCGGCGACGGACGGTGAAATCGCCGTGGCGGAGGCAATCGCGCGGGGCGCGCGGCGGCTCATCCTCGCCGGTGCGCTCGGCGGTGAACGTTCCGACCACGCGCTTCAGCATCTGCTGTCGGCCGTCAGCCTGGCGGAAGAGGGTTTCGACCTGCTGCTGACCTCGGGCAAGGAAGAGGCCGTGCCGCTGGTGGCCGGTACGATCGAACTGGACCTTCCCAAAGGCAGCCTGTTTTCCGTGCCCGGATTCAGCGAGCTGAGAGGGCTTACCATCGAGAATGCGCGTTATCCGCTGGCAGATTTCCATCTGCCTTTCGGCTCGTCGCGCACCATTTCCAATGTTGCGGAAGGCAAGGTTCGCTTTTCGCTCCGCAGCGGCCGGACAATTGTGCTCGCCCGGCCCTATGATCTTTCCGGAGTCTGATTTTTGGCCCCTCCCATTCTGAAACTCGACGATATCTTCCTGAGCTTTGGCGGTGCACCGCTTCTGGCGGGTGCTGGCCTGCAGATCGAGCCCGGTGACAAAATCTGTCTCGTCGGGCGCAACGGCTCGGGAAAATCGACGCTGCTGAAGATTGCCGCCGGCCTGGTCGAGGCGCAGTCCGGCGAAGTCTTCCGCCATCCGTCCTCGACGGTGCGTTATCTCGAACAGGCGCCGGATTTTGCCGACTTCAACACGGTGCAGGCCTATGCCGAGGCCGGCCTCGGGCCGGGCGATGACCCCTATCGTGTCACCTATCTGCTGTCGCATCTCGGGCTGAGCGGCGATGAGGACCCCAAGATGCTGTCCGGTGGCGAATCGCGGCGCGCAGCCCTTGCCCGGGTTATGGCACCGGAGCCGGACATTCTTCTGCTCGACGAACCGACCAACCATCTCGACCTGCCGACGATCGAATGGCTGGAAGGCGAGCTGCAAAAGACACGCAGCGCCTTGGTGCTGATCTCGCACGACCGGCGTTTCCTCGAAAAGGTCTCGACGGCAACCGTCTGGCTCGACCGCGGCACTTCGCGCCGGCTGGACAGAGGCTTTGCGCATTTCGAAGCCTGGCGCGACCAGGTGCTGGAGGCCGAGGAGCTGGAGCAGCACAAGCTCGGCAAGTCGATCGAGCGCGAGGAGCACTGGCTGCGCTATGGCGTCACGGCGCGGCGTAAGCGCAACATGCGCCGTCTCGGCGAGCTGCAGACGATGCGTTCGAACTATCGCGGCCACAAGGGACCGCAGGGCACGGTGCAGGCGACGGTTTCGGATGCGCAGGAATCCGGCAAGCTGGTGATCGAGGCCGACAAGATCACCAAGAGCTTCGGCGAGCGGGCAATCGTCACGCCGTTTTCGATCCGCGTGCACCGCGGCGACTGCATTGGTCTGGTCGGGCCGAACGGCGCCGGCAAGACGACGCTGCTGAAGATGCTGACCGGACAGCTTTCACCCGATAGCGGCATCGTCAAGCTCGGCACCAATCTGGAGATTGCGACACTCGACCAGAAACGCGAAGATCTCGATCCCGAGGATACGCTTGCCAACTATCTGACGGATGGGCGCGGCGAAAACCTGCTCGTCAACGGCGAGCAGCGCCATGTCACCGGCTATATGAAGGAATTTCTGTTTCAGCCGGAACAGGCGCGTACGCCGATCAGAAACCTTTCCGGCGGCGAACGCGCCCGGCTGATGCTGGCGCGTATCCTTTCGCGCCCGACGAACCTCTTGATCCTCGACGAGCCGACCAACGATCTCGATATCGAAACGCTCGATCTCCTGCAGGAGATTGTCGCCGGCTTTCCCGGCACCGTCATCCTTGTCAGCCACGACCGCGATTTCCTCGACCGCACCGTGACCTCGACGATCGCACCCGCCGTGCCGGATGCGCCTGATGGTCGCTGGATCGAATATGCCGGCGGCTACTCGGACATGCTTGTACAGCGCAAGGGCGCGCTTGAGGAGCGCAAGAGGGCCGAGAAGGCGACGGAGAAGCCGAAGACGCAGCAAGCAACAGCTTCAGGCAGCTCAAAGGTCAAGCTCTCCTTCAAGCAGAAATTCGCACTGGAAAACCTGCCAAAGGAAATGGCGAAGGCCGAAGCCGAAATCGCCAAGCGCGAGCAGGTGATGGCAGATCCCAATCTTTTCACGCGCGATCCTGCAGCCTTCAACCGGCTTGCCGGCGAGATGGAAAAACTGCGTGCCAGCCTGACTGACATGGAAGAGGAGTGGCTGGAGCTCGAAATGCTGCGGGAAGAGCTGGAAGGCTGAGATTTTCTCGAGCTGGAGGCTCACTTTTCCTTGATTCGTCAGTGTGTCGTCCTGCGGCATAAGGTGCCGTCCGGCAGCCGGGGATATTGCCGATTGCAATGGCGACAAGGAAAAGTCATATGTCTCGCAAGCCTCATTCCCGTTTTCTCACAGCACTTACTGCCGGCAGCCTCGTGGCGCTTGCCCTGTCGCAAACCGCACAGGCGCAAGACGCCCAGCGCATTCGTGTTCGCGGCGCAATCGAAACACTCAGCGGCGATACGCTCGTCGTCAAGACGCGCGAGGGCAACGATGCGACGGTCGCACTGAAAGCCGGCTGGAAGGTCGGCGGCATCAAAAAAGCTTCCATCGAGGATATCAAACCCGGCGATTTCGTCGGCGTCGCTTCGCTTCCGAAGGGCACGGGCCCGGACGGGGCGATCGAGGTGCTGATCTTTCCGGCGTCGATGAAGGGAACCGGTGAGGGCAACCGTCCCTGGGATGCGCAGCCGAACAGCCAGATGACCAACGCGACTGTCAGCAACACCGTCAAATCTGTCGACGGCCACACGATCACGCTGACCTATCAGGGCAAGGAAAAGACCATCTCGATTGCCGATGGCACGCCGATCGTGACGTTGGCGCCTGCGACCAAGGATGATCTGAAGCCCGGTGCCGGTGTCGTCATCACCGGCGAGACGGCGGCGGATGGCAGCATCTCGGCCAGCCAGATCGCCGTCGGTCTCAACGGCGTCATACCGCCGATGTGACGGATGCGCGGCATCAAAGCGCCGGCGCGGGCATGGCGGCAGCGCCGGCACTGGCGCCGGTCTGGACGACAGATGGCTGTTCCTCGGATTTTGACGGCAGCGCCTGCAGATGCAGCACGCGCGGCTTCAGCACCTCGAGATAGGCCTCGGAGCGGCCGATATAGATCATGCCGCTTTCGGGCATCGAGGTGAGCAGTTTGGCCATTGTTTCCTGAAATTCCGGCTCCATGCCTTCCAGCACTTCGTCGAAGATGATCCAGCGCGGGCGCACGAGAAGCAGCCGGGCAAATCCGATCGCTTTCTGCTGGTCGCTGTCGAGCAGCTTGTCCCAGCGGGCGCGGGTTTCGAGCCTTGCGATCAGCGAATGGAGACCAACCTTGTCGAGGGCCGCCTCGACGTCGGCTTTCTCGTAGGCTTCGGGACGTTCGGGGAAGGCCAGCGCCTCGCGCAGCGTGCCGCCGGGAACATAGGCAACCTGCGGAACGAAGAGCATGTCGTCGATCGGCGGCAGGCCTATCGTGCCGCTGCCGCAGGGCCAGAGGCCGGCCATCGCCTGGAAGAGCAGCTTGCGATTGACGCTGTGATCGCCGTTGATCATGATTTTTTCGCCGGCCTTGATCACGACATCGGTTTCACGCAGGCGGAAACCGCCGCATTCCTCGATGTCTTCGCCGATCTTGGCGACGATCACCACGTCCTTCAGCGTCAGCGTGTCGGGCGCGGCGTTTTCATAGGCGATGCTGTCCTTCAGGTCGAAGTCCTCTTCCATCTCGACCAGCGCCTGGCGGAAATCGGTGACGCGCATCAGCGTGGCGCGCCATTCGGCGATCGGGCCGAAATTGGACACATACCAGCGCAGCGCCGTGTTGACCTGGTTGAAGGCACCGACGGACATCATCAACTGGCCGAGGGTGAGACCGCCGGAGAAATAGGCGGGGGCGGCAACGATGATCGGAATGACGATCACCAGCCAGCCATAGCCGGCCGAGACCCAGGTGAGATTGGTATTGGCCATGGCAAGCCGCTTGACGACTGTCAGGACCGAGCTGATATCGGTGTTGATGCGCCGACGCTCGTTCTCCTCGCCGCGGGCGACGGTGATTGCCGGCATGTTTTCGTTGGCGTGCATCAGCGTGAAGCGAAGCTCGGCCTCTTTCGAAAAACGATCGGCATTGAGCTTCACCAGCTTGCGGCCGACGACCTGGCTCAGCACCGAGGCGGAAGCGGCATAGAAAATCGCCGCCCAGACCATGTAGCCTGGAATGGAGAAGCTATGGCCGCTGATGCGGAAGATGAAGCCGCTGGAAAGCTCCCAGAGCACGCCGATGAAGCTCACCAGGAGAATGGTCGACTGCAGCAGGCCGAGAACCAGCCCTGTCGTGCTTTCGGCGAGATTGCGGGAATCCTCGTGCAGACGCTGGTCCGGATTGACGCCGATCAGGCCGCTGGAGGCGAGCCGCAGCGCCCGCTTGCGCTTCAGCCACTGATCGACCAGATCGCGCGACAAGCCTTCGCGCATATAGAGCGCGGTCATCTGGTTCAGCCAGGCCTGCAGCACGTTGAGCAGCAGCAGCGTGCCGGCGATCATCGCGAAGATTTCGAGTTGGTGGAAGAATTCGCCGAGGTCGCGGCGCTCCAGCGAGTCGTAGAAAGGAGCATTCCACTCGTTCAGGATGACCTGGCCGTAGGATGTCGCCAGGATGACGAGGATCAGCACGGTCGCCAGAAACAGCACCTTGCCACGCACTTCCGAATTCCAGAATGCTGAGAACATGACGCCGAGGCGATATGTCAGGCTTAAATCATACCCTACCCTATCCTGCCTCCGGATGCCCGGCCTCCTCTCGATTTTATCTGCCATTACGCTTTTCCAAATCGCCCATGCCCCTATAAATAACATGGTGGCGTTACCGGTCTATCAACAGATTCTATCAGTCATTAAAGTGTGATGATGCTTGCATGAGTCTCCCCTGCATGCATTCGCCAGTTGATTCGCAATCAGACTGGGTCTAATTAAGGCCTCCGTGGTGATTTGGCCGGCCGGCTTGCAGCCACGTTAAAAAAGTCGCTAAAGGGCCGCGTGCGGACCGGTAGCGATTTTTGTCGCCGCCGGTTTTTGTTTTTGATCGAGTGACCGCAATGCCCATCAAGATCCCCGATACGCTGCCCGCCTTCGAAACCCTGGTTCAGGAGGGTGTGCGGGTGATGACCGAGACGTTGGCGATCCGTCAGGATATCCGACCGTTGCAGATCGGGCTGCTGAACCTCATGCCGAACAAGATCAAGACCGAACTGCAGATGGCCCGTCTCGTCGGCGCCTCGCCGCTGCAGGTGGAACTGTCGCTTATCCGCATCGGCGGCCACAAGGCGAAGAATACGTCCGAGGATCATCTGCTTGCCTTCTACCAGACTTGGGAAGAGGTAAAGCACCGCAAGTTCGACGGCTTCATCATCACCGGGGCGCCGATCGAGCTTTTGCCCTATGAGGACGTCACCTATTGGCCGGAGATGCAGGAGATTCTCGACTGGACGGAAACAAATGTCCATTCGACGATGAACGTCTGCTGGGGCGCGATGGCGGCGGTCTATCATTTTCACGGCGTTCCGAAATACGAGCTGAAGGAGAAGGCCTTCGGCGTCTACCGTCACCGGAACCTCAAGCCGTCCTCCATCTATCTCAACGGCTTTTCCGACAATTTCGAGGTGCCGGTGTCGCGCTGGACCGAAGTGCGTCGCGCTGATATCGAAAAATCCGAAAGCCTGGAGATCCTGATGGAGTCCAGCGAAATGGGCGTCTGCCTCGTGCACGAGAAGAGAGGCCGGCGGCTCTACATGTTCAACCATGTCGAATATGATTCCACCTCGCTTTCCGACGAGTATTTCCGCGACGTCAATGCCGGTGTGCCGATCAAGATGCCGCACAATTACTTCCCGCATAACGATCCGGCGCTTGCGCCGCAGAACCGCTGGCGCAGCCATGCGCATCTCTTGTTCGGCAACTGGATCAACGAAATTTACCAGACGACGCCCTTTGATGTGGAAGAGATCGGCACCGATCTCTGACCGTTGCCGAATCACGCCTGGAGGCGAGGCCGCCGCACCACTGCTGCGGCTTTTCTTTCTGATCCGCCGGTTGCGGATTGAAGCAAATCCGGGCAGGTTCCTGTCCTGAAGCCTACCACACCGCGCGTCTTCGTCGGACGTGCAATGCACACATTGAATCGCTGCAAATTCCTCAAATCGATTCCGAATTGAGGAATTTGCAGAAGAGATAGAATGGACGGTCGATCATGTCGGATAAGTTGGAGCGGGACGTTTTCGGGCAGACGCAGGCGGGCGAGACCGTCTATCGCGTCGAGATCAAGGGCGGCGGGCTGACGGCCAAGATCATCAGCTGGGGCGCGGTCATCCAGGATCTGCGTCTCGAGGGACATGATGCGCCGCTGCAGCTCGGCTTCGACGATTTCGACAACTATCTTCTTTATTCGTCCTATTTCGGCGCGACGCCCGGCCGCTGCGCCAACCGCGTCGGCGGCGGCAGGTTCACGCTTGACGGCAAGGACTATCAGCTCGAGCCGAATGAAAACGGCGTCACGCATCTGCATGGCGGCAGCGACAATATCGCCAAACGCAATTGGACGATCGTCGAGCATGACGTCGACCGCGTGGTGCTGAAGATCGTCGATCCCGATGGCCGCGCCGGCTATCCCGGCAATTGCACCATCCAGGCGACTTTTTGGGTGCATGGCAATGGTGAACTGTCGATCACCTACGAATCGACCAGCGACCAGCCGACGCTCGCCAATGTCTGCCAGCACGCCTATTTCAATCTCGACGGCCGCGAAGACGCGCTTGGCCATGACATCATGATCGCCGCCGATCACTATCTGCCGACCGACGAGAGACAGGTGCCGACCGGTGAGATCCGTCCCGTCGAGGGCACGGAATTCGATTTCCGCGAGATGGCGCCGATGAAGCGTTTCGTCGGCAGCGAACAAGTGTACTACGACCATAATTTCTGCCTGTCGGGCGAGCGTACCGCCAAGCGGAGCGTCGCGCTTGCCCGCAGCCTGTATTCCGGTGTGTCGCTGGAAGTGCGCAGCACGGAGCCAGGTGTGCAGTTCTATGCCGGCTTCAAGCTCGATGTCGCGGCTCCCGGCATCGGCGGGCGCAAATACGGCCCATTCGCCGGCTTCTGCCTGGAGACGCAGATCTGGCCGGATGCCATCAATCACCAAGGTTTTCCGAATGCGGTCCTGCGCCCCGGCGAAGTGCTGCGCCAGGAGACGGATTATATCTTCACCAAGAACTGAGCATCCTCCAGCGCCGCGCGTTTTTAACGCGCGGCGCTGTCGCGCACGACTGTCAAATTTGAGCGCTATGAAACCCTTGCTGGTCCGCCGGCGAGGGTTTTTTCGTTCCGCGCTCGATTCTGTCTTGCTGATTGGTTCTATATAGGTTCTATTGTGTGCCCATGGATAGAACCAGTCTGATAGCGGAACTGAACAGCCGCGGCCTGCGTGACGAGGCGCTGACCGGGCCGCTCTACAAGCGGCTGGCGCAGACGCTGACCGGCCTCATTCAGGAAGGGCTGCTGAAGCCCGGTACCGCGCTGCCGGGTGAGCGCGACCTTGCCGAGGCACTGAAGCTCGGCCGAGTCACCGTGCGCACCGCCTATCGCGATCTGATGGCATCTGGCGCACTGGAATCGCGCCACGGAAGCGGTACTTTCGTATCGAGCAGGGTGGAGCGCATGGAACAGTCGCTGTGGCGGCTTTCCTCCTTCTCCGCCGACATGCGCTCGCGCGGGCGTCTGCCGGCCGCACGGATATTGTCGCGGGCGGTCAACACGCCGTCGCCGGAGGAATCCTTCCTGCTCGGCCTCGGCGGCGACGAGCCGGTGCTGAGGCTCGACCGCTTGCGCCTTGCCGACGGCCTGCCGCTGGCGATCGAACGCGCCGTGGTGCCGATCAAGTTCCTGGGACACGATGCCGGCGGTGAGGGATCGCTCTACGATGCGCTGACGGCCAGCGGCCACAGGCCCGTGCGCGCGCTGCAGCGGCTGACGGCGGTCACGCTCGACCCGTCCTCCGCCGCGATCCTGAACGTCAAATCAGGCGCGCCGGCGCTCTTGATCGAACGTGTCTCGCGCCTGGAAGACCAGCGCGTCGTCGAATACACCCGCTCGCATTATCGCGGCGATGCTTATGATTTCGTTGCCGAATTGAGAATCGGAGATGACCTATGAATGACAACCAGTCACTGATGCTGCAGGAAGCCGGCCAATCGTCGGAGGTGGTCGCCACGCTGCTCGAAAAGGAAAAACCGGTCTTTGCCGAGATCGCCCGGCTGTTTTCGTCCGCTCGCCCGAGCGTGGTGACGACGGCGGCGCGCGGCTCCTCGGACCATGCCGCCACCTTTTTCAAATATCTCTTCGAGATCACCTGCGGCGTTCCGGTCGCCTCGGTCGGCCCGTCGATCGCTTCCGTCTATGGTGCGGCACTGCATCTGAAGGGCGGTGTCCATTTCACCGTCTCGCAGTCGGGTGCCAGCCCCGACATCGTCGCGCTGCAGGATGCGGCGAAGAAGGGCGGAGCGACGACGATCGCCGTCGTCAACGTCACCGACAGCCCGCTTGCGAGGCAGGCCGATATTGTTCTCGGTCTCAATGCCGGCGCGGAAAAGAGTGTCGCGGCGACAAAATCCTTCATCGCCTCGGTCGCCGCCCTTTCCGGCGTGACGGCTGCGATCGGCGGTGCGCCCGACCTGCAGGCCGCGCTCGGCAAGCTGCCGGAGGCACTGTCGGCGACTGCCGGGATCGATACGGCGGCAGCCGAGGACGTGCTCTTCAACGCGACCTCGCTTTATACAGCCGGCCGCGGCCCGGCCTTCGCGATCGCGCTCGAAGCGGCGTTGAAGGCAAAGGAGACCTCCGGCCTGCATGCCGAGGCCTTCTCGCTGGCGGAACTGATGCATGGCCCGATGCGCCTGGTGCAGCCGGGCTTCCCGATCGTCGCCTTTGCGCCCGACGATGCGGCCTTCGCCAACAATGTGCAGGCGCTGGAACGCCTGCAGAAACTCGGCGCCACCACCGTCGGTTTCTCGACGCAGCCGCTTTCCGGCGTCCATCTGCGCGTACCGACAACGGGCAACGGCCTCGTCGATCCGCTGGTGTCGCTGCTCGTCTATTACCGGCTGATCGAGTCGGTGACACGCCGCAAGGGCTTCGATCCCGACAAGCCGGCAAACCTGCTCAAGGTGACGGAGACGGTCTGATGGGACGCAAGATCTTCCTCGGCGCCCGCATCTTCGACGGCGAGCGCTTCCATGACGACAAAGCCCTCATCGTTGCCGGCGGCCGCGTCGAAGCGATCACTGCCAGAAATGATCTGCCGGACGGCGAGGTGGTGACGCTTGCCGGCGGTGTTCTGTCGGCCGGTTTCATCGATGCGCAGGTCAATGGCGGCGCCGGGCGGATGCTGAACGATGAGCCTTCGGCTGCCTCGATGGACATTATTGCCGGCGGGCACCGACCCTATGGCACGACGTCGCTGCTGCCGACGCTGATCACCGATACATCAGAGGCCTCCATTGCCGCCATCGAGGCGGCCAAGGAGGCAGTGAAAATGAACCGCGGTGTCGCCGGCCTGCATCTCGAAGGCCCGCATCTGGCGCCTGCGCGCAAGGGCGCGCATCTGGCCGAACTGATGCGGCCGGTGGAGGACCGCGATGTCCAGGCCTTCATCCGGGTGCGCGAGGCGATCGGTACGCTGCTCGTCACCGTGGCCGCCGAGCAGGTGACGGTTGCCCAGGTGCGCGAGCTTGCGGAAGCCGGCGTCATCGTCAGCATCGGCCATTCCGATTGTTCGAGCGAGGCGGCGGAAGAACGTTTCGACGCCGGCGCGCGAGGCGTCACGCATCTCTTCAACGCCATGAGCCAGTTGGGACACCGTGCGCCCGGTCTCGTCGGCGCGGCGATCGATCATCCCTCGACCTGGTGCGGCATTATCGCCGACGGCCATCATGTCGATCCGAAGGCCCTGCGCACGGCGCTGCGCGCCAAACGCGGCGAAGGCAAGCTGTTTTTCGTCACCGACGCGATGTCGCTCGTCGGATCGGAGAAGGATTCGTTCACGCTGAACGGGCGCACCGTCCGGCGCGAAAGGGGCGGCTTCTGCTCGAAGCTGGTGCTGTCCGACGGCACGCTGGCCGGTTCCGATGTCGACATGATCTCGACGATCCGTTACGGCGTCACCTATCTCGACCTGACGCTCGCCGAGGCTTTGCGCATGGCGACCCTTTATCCGGCCCGGTTCCTCAGGCTTGGCGATCGCGGCCATCTCTCGCCGGGCGCGCGTGCCGATCTGGTGCATCTCACCGATGCGCTTGCCGTCACCGCCACCTGGCTCAGCGGCGAAGCGACCTGAAATCAAGGATAAGCCGGATGACTGATATCACCGATGCCTATTTCTCAAACCTTATCGGTCGGCTGGAAGAACTCAAGCAGACGCTTGCCCAGCCGATGGCGCAGGCAGCATCTGTCATCCTCGATGCTGCCCGCGGTGACAAGCGCGTCTATGTCTTCGGCACCGGCCATTCGCATATGCTGGCGGAAGAGGTGCATTATCGTGCCGGCGGGCTCGCCTTCACCGTGCCGGTGCTCGTCGGCTCGGCCATGCTGCATGAGGGTGCGGTCATCAGTTCGGTCTATGAGCGCACGCAAGGCCTGGTGCGGCCGATGCTGGAGCGTTACGGCATGCAGCCGGGCGATGTCATCATCATCGCCTCCAATTCGGGCGTGAACGCCGCGCCGATCGAGGCCGCCGACTATGCGCGCGAAATCGGCGCAAAGGTGATTGCCATCACCTCGATCGCCTACTCCTCAGCGATCGCCAATGGCCGCCGACGGCTCGCCGACGTGGCCGATGTGGTGCTCGACAACGGGCTGCCACCGGGTGACGCCGTTCTCGATCTCGAAGGCACGGGGCTTCGGGTTGGGCCAGTCTCGACAGCAGTCGGGGTGACGGTCATCAATGCGATCTTCGCAGACGTCGCCTCGGAGCTTTCGAAATCCGGCGATGCGCCAGTTTATCTCAGTGCCAACATGCCGGGCGCCGCTGAGATCAACCAGAAGCTCGTCAAGAAATACCGTCCGCGCAACCCGCATCTCTAAAGCATGTCGCGCAAAAGTGTGCCGCGGTTTTGCGATAATGGCATGCGTAAAACAAAGAGCTAAAGCGTCAGGAGCGAATCTGAAAGATTGCGACGCGCTTTAGATGCATGATGCCGAAAAGTGTGAGCGGTTTTCGGCATCATGAGACGGCGGATACAAAAAAGGCCGGCGTGAGCCGGCCTCTTCGATAGGCTGAAACCAGGATCAGTCCTTGGCGCGTTCGACGTAGGAATTGTCTTCCGTGGCGATGACGACGCGGGTGCCGGCATTGATGTGCGGCGGCACCATGGCGCGTACGCCGTTCGACAAAATCGCCGGCTTGTAGGAGGACGATGCCGTCTGGCCCTTGACGACCGGTTCCGTCTCCATGATTTCGAGCGTGACGTGGCGCGGCATCTGGATCGCCAGCGCAATGCCTTCATGCATTGACAGAACGCAGGTCATGCCTTCCTGCAGATAAGCCTTGTCGTCCCCCATCGTGTCGACATCGACGACGACCTGATCGTAGTTTTGAGGGTTCATGAAGTGAAAGCCTTCGCCGTCCTCGTAGAGGAATTGATGGTTCACGTCCTCGACGAAGGCGCGCTCGACCTGTTCGGTGGTGCGCCAGCGCTCGGAAACCTTCACGCCGTCGACGATGCGGCGCATGTCGACCTGGGTGACCGGCGTGCCCTTGCCCGGATGAAAGTTCTGGGCCGTGAGAACGACATAGAGCTTGCCGTCGACATCGAGAACGTTGCCCTTGCGGACCGAAGAGGCGATGACCTTGACCATAAGACTTCCTTGTAACTCGGCTTTCGGCGTCGTAGATGACTGTCGAGACGCTCCGAAGACGCAAATGTTTTTCTTTGGGGCGCAACTAACCTAAAATCCGGGAAATAGCCACCCCCCATACCGGCCTCTCCGGCGAAGAAAGCTTGGAATGAACTCTTCGGCGAAAGCGTCCCCCTGGTGGACCCCGTCCGTGCATGCCGACCGCCGTCCGTTCCTGATCGGACGCAATGCGATCCAGGCGGCGTTGCGCGGGTTTTTCGCGCGCGAGGATTTCATCGAGGTGGATACGGCGGTGCTGCAGGTCTCTCCCGGCAACGAGGCGCATCTGCATGCCTTCGCGACGGAAGCGCTGACGACGGATGGGCAAAAGGCGCCGTTCTACCTGCATACCTCGCCGGAATTCGCCTGCAAGAAGCTGCTTGCGGCGGGCGAGGAGCGCATCTCGTGTTTTGCGCATGTCTATCGCAACCGAGAGCGCGGACCGCTGCACCATCCCGAGTTCACCATGCTCGAATGGTATCGGGCCGGTGAAGGCTACGAGAGCCTGATGATGGATTGCGTGCGGATCCTGGCGCTGGCGACTGAGACGGCGAAGACCGGGAAGCTTGCCTATCGCGGCGCCGAGAGCGATCCCTTCGCGGGGCCGGAGCGGATCAGCGTTGCCGAAGCGTTCGAGCGTCATGCCGGCGTCGATCTTCTCGCCTCGGTCGCCGCCGACGGTTCGACCGACCGCGACCATCTGGCCGCCGAGATGAAGCGCGTCGGCATGCGTGTTGCCGATGACGACGGCTGGGCCGATCTCTTCAGCCGGGTGCTGGTCGAAAAGATCGAGCCGCGTCTCGGTTTCGGCCGCATCACCATCCTCGACGAATATCCGATCTCGGAGGCAGCCCTTGCGCGTCGCTCGGCACGCGATCCGAGGGTCGCCGAGCGTTTCGAGCTCTATGCCTGCGGCGTCGAGCTTGCGAACGGTTTCGGTGAACTCACCAACGCTGCCGAACAGCGGCGACGGTTCGGGATCGAGATGGCCGAGAAGGCGCGGGTCTACGGCGAGACCTATCCGATCGACGAGGATTTCCTCGCCGCACTGTCGCTGATGCCTGAGGCAAGCGGTATCGCGCTCGGCTTCGACCGGTTGGTGATGCTGACGACGGGAGCATCACGCATCGACCAGGTGCTCTGGGCGCCGGTGGCGGAGGTTGGAAGATGAATGTCGTCAAACCGATCAAGAGCGTCGACGATCTTGTGAAGGCGGGGCTGGTCGCGCCTGCCGATCGCGCAACGCTCGAGGAGGTGGCGGCGCGTTACGCGGTTGCGCTGACGCCTGCGATCAGCAAGCTCATCGATCGAGCCGATCCCGATGATCCGATCGCACGGCAATTCGTGCCCGATGCAGCCGAACTTACAATCGCCCCGGAAGAACGTGCCGATCCGATCGGCGATCATGCCCACAGCCCCGTCGAAGGCATCGTTCACCGTTATCCCGATCGTATCTTGCTCAAGGCCGTGCATGTCTGCCCGGTCTATTGCCGCTTCTGCTTCCGGCGCGAAATGGTGGGGCCGCAGGGCCTCGGCACGCTCGATGCGGCGGCGATGCAGGCCGCTTTCGATTATATCCGAGGTCATGAGGAAATCTGGGAGGTCATCCTCACCGGCGGCGATCCGCTGGTGCTTTCTCCGCGCCGGCTCGGCGAGATCATGGAGGCGCTTGCCGGCGTCGCGCATGTCAAGATCATCAGGTTCCATACGCGTGTTCCGGTCGTCGATCCCGAGAAGATCGATGCGGCGCTGATCGCCGCGCTGAAGGCGAGCGGCAAGACGGTGTATGTGGCGTTGCACGCCAATCATCCGCGCGAACTGACGCCGGAAGCGCGGGCCGCCTGCGGCCGCCTCGTCGATGCCGGCATCGCCATGGTCAGCCAGTCGGTGCTGCTCAAGGGTGTCAATGACGATCCAGACGTGCTCGCGATGCTGATGCGGGCCTTCGTCGAAACCCGCGTCAAACCCTATTACCTCCATCATCCGGATCTGGCGCCCGGCACCAGCCATTTCAGAGTGACGATCGAGGCGGGGCAGGAGATCGTCGCGGCGCTGCGCGGGCGGATTTCCGGTCTCTGCCAGCCGGCATACATCCTCGATATCCCAGGCGGTCACGGCAAGGCCGTCGTCACTGGGAGTGCGATCCGTGCGACAGGCGACGGATGTTATTCCGTCACCGATTATCGCGGCGGCGAGCATTCCTATCCACCGGCCGGTTGAGACAAACGCGGCGTTTTGCGTGTCATTTCTGTACTCGCCACGCCAGAAACCAGACTGTGTCGCAGTATCGAAATTATCTTAAGTCATTGATATAAGGTGGTTGTTTACGACGGCGCGGGAATGATCGCTAAAATCCTAACTATGAGCCTCAGTCATATTTAACTCAATAAATTAGCGGAATGTTCTGTTTTCCGCACTAAAAGAACGCTCATGACAAGGCGATGAACGCCGGATCGGGATCATGAGAATCTTGGAGTGATGGGATGAATAAGGCAATCCGCGACCTCGTAGCCAAATTCGGCAAGCTTCCTGGGCCGATCGATCAGGTCGCCGACGACGCCGATCTTTATGCGGCAGGTTTGACGTCCTTTGCTTCTGTGCAGTTGATGCTTGGCCTCGAAGAGGCCTTCGACATCGAATTTCCCGACAATCTCCTGAACCGCAAATCCTTCGCGAGCATCTCGGCCATCGCCAGGACCGTCGATCTCATCCGGGACGGCCGGAAGGTCGCCTGATGAATTTCCCTGTCAAGATCATGCAGGACGGTCTTGTCACAAGGGTGGCCCGCGTCGCCGAAATTGCGGCGAAACACGCGGATACCGTTGATGCCGAAGCCCGTTTCCCTCGGGAAGCCGTCGATGCGATGAAGGCCGAAAGGCTGCTCGGCATCCAGGTGCCGCGCCATCTCGGCGGCGAATCCGCCTCGATCACCGAGATCGCCGAATTGTGCTCGATGCTCGGCCAGGCCTGCGCTGCAAGCGCCATGGTCTTCGCCATGCACCACATCAAGCTGTCGAGCCTCGTTGAACACGGCGCCGACAGCGAATGGCATCGCGGTTTCATGCGCCGCATCGCCGCCGAGCAGCTGCTGATCGCATCCGCCACCACCGAAGGCGGTATCGGCGGAAATCTGCGCAACAGCATCTGTGCGGTCGAGGTCGATGGCGACACGTGCCGTCTCGAAAAGGATGCGACTGTCATTTCCTACGGCTCGCACGCCGACGCCATTCTCATCACCTCGCGTGCCCACGCGCAGGCGGCTTCCTCCGATCAGGTGCTGACGGCCTTCCTCAAGGACCAGTACACGCTCGAGAAAACGCATGTCTGGAATACGCTCGGCATGCGCGGCACCTGTTCCGACGGCTTCCTGTTCAAGGGCGAAGCGCCGGCTTGCCAGATCCTGCCGAAGCCTTTCGCGGAGATCGCGGCGCAGTCCATGCTTGCCTCCTCGCACCTCTTGTGGAGCGGCGTCTGGTACGGCATCGCCGTCGACGCCGTTGTGCGCGCCCAGGCTTTTGTGCGTGCCGCAGCCCGCAGGGCGCCGGATGCCCAGCCGCCAGGCGCGCTGCGCCTCGCCGAGGTTTCGAACCTGCTGCAGATGGTGAAATCCAACGTGGTTGCCGGCCTCAAGGCCTATGAGGATGCCAAGGCCGATGCCGACAGGCTGTCTTCGATGGGATTTGCGGTGGCGATGAACAACGTCAAGATCGCTTCGTCCGAGACGATCCTGGAGATCGTCAACCATGCGATGCTGATCTGCGGCATCATGGGCTACAAGAACGGCACGCCCTTCAGCCTCGGACGCCATCTGCGCGACGCGCATTCCGCACAGCTCATGATTTCGAATGACCGCATCCTCGGCAACACGTCGAGCATGCTTCTTGTCCATAAACAGGACACTAGCCTACTGGGGTGACAGTCATGGATATGCAGACCTCGTTTCTGGACCGGCTTTTCGAATCCGGTCTGCTGATCGATACCGGCATCGACGGGCTCTACGGCCGCAGCGGCCAGTTCGAAGATGTGATCGCTGCCTTCGAGCGCCTGATCGACACGTTCGGCGGCGCCGATGGTGCCGAAGCCATGCGCTTTCCGCCCGGCATGAACCGTGCCTTCTTCGAAAAGAGCGGCTATATGAAGAGCTTTCCGCAGCTCGCCGGCACGGTGCACAGCTTCTGCGGCAGCGAGCTCGATCATGTCAGCCTGCTGCAATGCATGGAGGTCGGCGAAGACTGGACCAAGGGACAGGAGGCGACCGACATCGTGCTGACGCCGGCTGCCTGCTATCCGCTCTATCCGACGATCGCCAAGCGCGGCAACCTGCCAAAGACGGGCGGCCTCTTCGACCTGCAATCCTATTGCTTCCGGCATGAGCCGTCGAAAGACCCAGCCCGCCAGCAGCTGTTCCGCATGCGTGAATATGTCTGCATGGGCACCGAGCTGCACGTCACCGATTTCCGCCAGCGCTGGATGGATCGCGGCGTCGAGATGATGAAGGCCGTCGGCCTCGAGGTGACGATCGACGTCGCCAATGATCCGTTCTTCGGCCGCGCCGGCAAGATGCTCGCCAATAACCAGCGCGACCAGAACCTGAAGTTCGAGCTGTTGATCCCGATCACCTCGGCTGCCAATCCGACCGCCTGCATGAGCTTCAACTACCATCAGGATGCCTTCGGCACGAAGTGGGGTCTCAATCTCGAAGACGGCAGTGTGGCGCACACCGCCTGCGTCGGCTTCGGACTGGAGCGCATCGCCCTTGCCCTCTTCCATCATCACGGGCTCGATGTGAAGCAATGGCCGGCCAGCGTACGGAAAGCGCTGTGGGGCTGAGCAAATCGATGACGTCGGTATTTTCGGGGGTATTTTCGGGAATCGACCCGGAAACCTACCGGGCGCATGCGCTGCATTCGGGTGAGCGCACCTGGCCGGAAACCAATTGTTATGTCGATCTCTGGATCGAGGTTCTGGCAACATCAGGCGTTGCGCCAGAGGCGATGCTCGGTTTTACCCTGACGCAGGATTTCGAGGGCGACCAGTTCACCTTCTTCAAGGCGCCGCTCGAGGATCTCGAAGCGCTCTACGACATTCGTGCGACCGAGCTTGCCATCTACGATCGTGTCGAACGCCATGTCGAGGTTCAGATCGCGCGGGCCCGTCTCTGCCTGATCGAAATGGATTCCTTCTACATGCCGGATACGCGCGGTACCGCCTACCGGCAGGAGCACGGCAAGACGACAGTTGCGATCAACCGACTGGACGTTGCGGCCAAGCGCGTGGATTATTTCCACAATGCCGGTTATTTCCGGCTCGAAGGCGAGGATTTCGACGGGCTGTTCCAGCTGCAGCTGACGGAAAACGATCCGCCGTTCCTGCCCTACACGGAATTTGCACGATTCCCGGAAAGGCCGGCCGATGACACGCATCTGCGGTCGACCGCGCGGCGGCTTGCCGGCTTTCACTTCGCTCGGCGTCCCCGAGAAAATCCGATCCGCGCCTTTGCAAGCGTTTTTCCACAACAGGTCGAAGCGGTGGCGGAACGGCCGTTCGGCTTCTTCCACAAATACGCCTTCAACACCCTTCGCCAGGTGGGCGCCAATTTCGAACTGGCGGCCGATTACCTCACCTGGCTCTCCCCTGATGAATTCGCGGCTGCCGCCGAGCATGCCCGGCGCATTTCCGAGGTGGCGAAATCGGTGCAGTTCCAGCTTGCCCGCGCCGTCACCCGCAGGAAGTTCGAGCCGTTGCAGGCAGCACTTGATCCGGCCGCCGATGCATGGGATTCCATGATGGCGTCGCTTGCGGGGCGAATCTGAGGCCGGAGATCTGACCATGCGGGGGCGTTTGGCAAGCATCGGTGCCGAGGAAAGTTTGCTTTCCGAAGGCTGGAACCTGATCCTGACGGAGCCGGGCGCCTGCGCCGTGCCGCACGACATCCCGCTTTCCGCACAATTCATTCCAGCACCCGTTCCCGGCACCGTCGCCGCCGCGCTCGAAAAAGCCGGGCTCTTCGACCGGGAAAATCCAGAGCCGCTGAACACGCGGGATGCCTGGTATCTCTGCCGGCTTTTCGATGCCGAGCCCGGCGACGCGATCCTGCGTTTCGAAGGGCTGGCGACACTCTGCCACGTCTTCCTGAACGGCCAGGAAATCCTGTTTTCCGAGAGCATGTTCACGGCGCACGAGGTTCCGGTGACGCTTTCGGGCGGCGACGAACTGGCACTGTGCTTCCGGGCGCTCGGCCCCCGCCTGTCGGAGCCAGGCCCGCGCGCACGCTGGCGGCCGCAGATGATCACGCCGGCGGGCTTGAAGAATTTCCGCACGACGCTGCTCGGCCATATGCCCGGCTGGTGCCCCGATATCCATGCCGTCGGGCCATGGCGGCCGATTTCGATGGTGCGGCGCAATCCCGTCTCGATCGACAACGTCTCCATCCGCGCCGCACTGGAGGAGAGTGGTGTCGGCCGCCTCAGCGTTTCCCTCCATAGCAATGCCGAGGATCCGGCAATGCTGCTGCGCTGCGGCGGAATGGAGCAGCCCTTCGAAAAGGTCGGCGACAGTCATTACTCGGCTATCCTCAAGCTTTCCGACATCGAGGCCTGGTGGCCGCATACGCATGGCGTTCCGCGTCTCTACGCGCTGACGCTGGTTTCCGACGGCGCGGAATATCCGCTCGGCAGGACCGGCTTTCGACGTATCGACGTCGACCGTGGTGCCGATGGCGACGACTTCGCGCTCCTCGTCAACGGCGAACGCATCTTCTGCCGCGGCGCGGTGTGGACGACGGCCGATATCGCGCGATTGCCGGGCGGGCGGGCGGATTATGAGCCGTTCCTGCGGCTGGCCGCTGCAGCCGGCATGAACATGATCCGCATCGGTGGCACCATGGCCTACGAAACGCGTGATTTCTTCGCGCTCTGCGACGAGCTCGGTCTGCTCGTCTGGCAGGACTTCATGTTCGCCAATTTCGATTATCCGCGCAACGACAAGGCTTTTCTCGGCCACGTGCATGCGGAGGTCGAGGAATTCCTGCACGGCGTGCAGGCGTCGCCTTCGCTGGCCGTGCTCTGCGGCGGCAGCGAAATTCACCAGCAGGCGGCAATGCTCGGCCTGCCGGCGGAATTCTGGAGCGGGCCGGTCACCGATGAAATCATCCCGGCGGTCGTCGCGCGCATGCGCCCCGACGTGCCCTATGTGCCGAACTCGCCATATGGCGGAGCGATGCCCTTTTCGCCCAATGCCGGTATCGCGCATTATTACGGCGTCGGCGCCTATATGCGGCCGATTGCCGATGCGCGCCGCGCCGATGTGCGTTTTGCCTCCGAAAGCCTCGCCTTCGCGCATGTGCCGCAGCAAAGGACGCTGCAGCGCCATCTCGATGTGCCCGCCGTCCACAGCCCGCTGTGGAAGGCCCGCGTGCCCCGCGACCGCAGCGCATCATGGGATTTCGAGGACGTTCGCGACTTTTACCTGCAGCTTCTCTACGGTTTCGATCCGGCTGAGCTGCGCCGCGAAGATCCGGAACGCTATCTCGATCTCTCCCGCGCCGTTACCGGCGAGGTGATCGAGGAGACTTTTGCCGAATGGCGGCGCAAGGGCTCCGCCTGCAATGGCGCGCTCGTCTGGACGCTGCAAGACCTGCTGCCGGGCCCGGGCTGGGGAGTGATCGACTCCACCGGAGAGCCGAAGCCGGTCTGGTATGCGATGCGCCGTGCATTCCGGCCGGTGCAAGTGATCTTCACCGACGAGGGAACGAACGGTCTCGACGTGCATGTCATCAACGAGACGGATGCAGCACTCGACGTCGAGCTCGAAGTCGTGTGCCTGCGCGGCGGAAAACAGCAGGTCGTCAGCGGCAGCAGGGCCTTCAAGCTGGCGGCAAGAGACACGGAGCGCCTTGCCTGCACCGCGCTGTTCGGCGCCTTCTTCGATACGACCTATGCCTTCCGTTTCGGGCCGCCGGCGCATGATGCCGGTGTGGCGCGCCTGCGCTCGCTGGCGGACGGCGCCATTCTCGCCGAGAGCTTCCACTTCCCGTGCGGACGGGGGAAGGCGCTGCATGATGCAGGTATCGAAGCATCATTCACCAGAGACGGCGACGACTGGTTCGTTGACATCAGGACCGACCGGCTGGCGCAATCGGTGCATATCGACGTCGAGGGCTATCGGGCCGAGGACGACTGGTTCCACCTTGCCCCCGGTCCGATGCGGCGTGTGAGGCTCCACGCGCTGTCCGGCGTGGAAAGCGATATTCCGCCTGCGGGCGAGATCAGAAGTCTAGGCAGTTCGCATCGCGTCGCAATCGAGGGCTGACGCCCCTGCGAAGAGTGATGCCGATCCATTGGGAAAGACCGTGATTTGAGAACGATATACCGCCTTCTGCGCGCCCATGTCCTGCAGCGGCTGATCCCGCGGTCGCGTCTTGCCTTCAATCCGCGCAGGCCGGTGGAAATCGTCGGCTATCTCTCGATGGCGGTCGGCGTCGGCGAATCGGCAAGGCTCTGCGCTGGCGCATTGTCGGAAGCTGGGCGGGCGATTTCACTCTCCGACGTCAGCACGCATCCTGACGAGAATTCCTTTGCCGGATGGATGCCGTCGCATCTCTCCACCGAAGCCGCGGGGAGCCGGATCTGGCATCTCAATCCGCCGATGCTGCCGCGCGCCATCCTGAAGAAGGGCGTTGCCAATTTCACCCGCGCCTTCAACATCGGCTATTTCGCCTGGGAGCTCGAAGTCGTGCCGGCCGAGTGGCGCAATGCGATGCATTACATGAATGCCGTCTTCGTGCCGTCGGAATTCACCAGGCGGGCGATTGCGCCCCTCACTGCGGCACCGGTCATCGTCGTTCCGCATCCCGTCACAGAGAAGCCGGCGACGGAAGGCATGCGCCAGAAATTCGGCATCGAGGAGGACGCCTTTCTCGTCAGCTTCATCTTCAGCGCCGGCTCCTCGATCAACCGGAAGAATCCGCAGGCCATCATCGAGGCCTTCAGGATATTTGCCGCCGAATGCCCCAGCGCCTTCCTGTTGATGAAGGCCAGCGGCGATATCAACAAGGATGAGGGCCTGCGCGAACTGATAAGCTCGGTCGCGGGCAATACCCGGATCAGGATCGTCACCGACAGGATGTCGGACTCCGATATCAACGGCCTCATCCGCTGTTCAGACGCCTATCTTTCGCTGCATCGTTCCGAGGGTTTCGGGCTGACGGTGGCCGAGGCGATCATGCAGCGTACCCCCGTCGTTTCCACGGCCTGGTCGGGCACGGTGGATTTCTGCGATCCCGACAATAGCTGGCTGGTTGCCTCTCCCCTCATTCCGGTGGTCGATGCCCATCCCGAATTTGCCGGGCTCGAAGGCGCGGTCTGGGCCGATCCCTCACCCGAGGCGGCGGCCGCGCACCTGCGGGACATCTTCCGCACACCCGAGCGTGCACGAGAGAAGGCCGAGAAGGCGCGGGAGTTCCTGCTGCGTTACCTCGCCGAGAACAGCTACGAGAAGGCGCTTCAGACGCTGGCGGCGATGCAGGCCAGCTAAGGTGCCACTCCGCTTTATTTTAACATTTTCGCATTAGAGATGGCGGGTATGCGGCTTTAGAGCATGTCGCGCAAAAGTGTGCAGCGGTTTTGCGATAACGACATGCGTAAAAACAAAAACCTAAAGTGCGAGGAGCGATCTGAAGATCGCGACGCGCTTTAGGCCGATCCTGACGGATGGACAGATGTCGAAGGGTATTATCGCAAACTCGGTGATGAATGGCGCGGCAGGCATGCTGCTGCTTCTGACGGGCTTCGTTTCCTCGATCATAACCGCGCGGCTGCTCGGGCCGGAAGCCAACGGCATCGTCGCCTTTTCGCTCTGGCTGGTGGTGACCGGCGCCTCGATCGCCGAGCTCGGCTCCAGCATCACGCTGCTGAAGACCTTGCCGCAACTTTCGGCGGACGGCTTCGACGCGCGCCGCCGCCGGGGTTTTGCCGCCATCCTCGTCAGCTTCATGATGTTCTCGACCGTCGTGCTGCTGGCGCTCTACGCCCTATTCTTCCTGACCTCCGAAAAGATGCACTGGGCCGACACCGCGCCTTCCGTCGCTCTGGTCACGGGCGTGCTGTTCTTCGTCCAGGCGATCGGTTCCTTTGTCAAATTCTACCTGATCGGCGAAAAGAAACTGGGCGCCTTCTTTAAGCTGACGGTCGCCGTCTCGATCGTGCAGCTTGCCGGCGTTGCCGTCGGCGCCGTTTTTTACGGCGTCGAAGGCGTTCTCGTCGGTTATGCGCTCGGCCAACTGGTGCTGTTTTTCGCCACGCTGCCGATCCTTCTGGCGCGGCGCGACTGGTGCGGGGTCTCGCTGAAATATCTCGCCTCCTCCTCCGTCATCCTGTCGATCCAGTTCATCATCGATTCCATTTTCCTCAACCGGCTCGAGCTGCTCTTCCTGCAGCAGTTCTGGTCGGTGGAGATGGTCGGCTATTATGCCGTCGGTCTGTCGATCGCGAATATCGCGCTGCAACTGCCGATCCAGATGACCGGCAGCCTGCTGCCCTATTATTCCGAGCGGCGGCACAGCAGCGACGATTCGACGTTGCCGGTCGAGGTCTTTGCCGCCGTCACCCGCAGCATGGCCTATATCGTGCTGCCGATGAGCCTGGGGCTTGCCGCGATCTCCAGTGAACTGGTGCTCGTCGTGTTCGGTGAAGCATTCCGCCGCAGCGGGACGGTGGTGGCGCTGCTTGCGCTTGTTGCTCCCGCCTATACCTTCATGCAGATCCTCAGCCTCTACCTGCTGTCGATGGACAGGGCCCGCTCCCGCCTGAACATCAGTGTGATAGGTGGCCTTCTGATGGTAGTGGGTTGTTTACTCATCATACCTAGGCTTGCAGCCGAGGGTGCCGCACTCGTGCGTATCCTCGTATTCGTTGCGATGTCGGTGATGATGATCAGACAGACAGGATTCGGATCCCAGCTTTCGGGCCTCTACGCGAGCTTGACGAAGGTGACGCTCGCCTCCGTGCTGTGTGCTTGCGGCGCGATTTCCGTGCTGGAATTCGTCCAGGGTCCGGCCGGATTGGTCGGCGCGATCATCGCCGGCGCATTCTGCTATTTCGCAGCACTGCGGGTGCTGCGCGCCGTGCCGGGCGAGGATGTCGAAGTCATGCGCTCCATTCTCGAGAAGATGCCGTCCCTGCTGCGCCGGCCGGTCGGCCGTGCGATCAATTTCATCGCGCCACGACTTCCCGGCGATCCCGATCGCGCCAAGGTCGCGCCTGGTGAATTCTCGCTCGAGCCGGCCGAGGGTGCGGGACGCCGTGCCGCCCTGCCTGTCGTCTTCGACGGCACGATCGGGCTGTTCATGCCTGAGAATCCTCTCGCCAAGAAACGTTCGGCCGCCGTGCTCTTCGTCAGCCCCTGGGGTTTCGAGGAGATGTGCAGCCGGAAATTCTTCCGCGTCGCGGCCGAGCATTTCGCCGATATCGGCGTGGCGAGCCTGCGCTTCGACTATCGCGGCACCGGCGATGCGCTCGATTTCGGCGCTCTGCCGGCAAGGCTGGAAACCTGGGAAGATTCGATCCGTGCGGCCGCCGCCAAGCTGAAATCACTGAGCGGCTGCGACCGCGTCATCCTCATCGCCCAAGGCCTCGGCGCGACCCTTGCCCATCGCGTCGGTTCCTCGATCGACGGCGTCGACAGCCTCGTCATGCTGGCGCCGGTGCTGAGCGGCCGGGCCTATCTGCGCGAACTCAACATGTGGTCCAAGATCATCGATGCCGATCTCGGCCTCGGCAAGGAGCATGTCCAGACTGCCAAGGTGCAGATTGCCGGGCTCGTCATGCCCGAAGAGATCGCTGCCGAGCTCGGCAAGCTCAGCATCGCCTCGCCGCAGGAGCTTGCAGCTCCCCGCTATCTGATCCTAGAACGTCCTGCCAAGGCCGAGGATACCGGTTTTGCCGATACGCTGAAGGCGCTTGGCGCCGATGTCGAGCAGAAGGCTTTCGAAGGTTATGACGAGCTCGCCACCAATCCGCTGTTTGCCAAGACGCCGATGGCTGTCGTAGCACTGCTGACGACGTGGCTAGAGACAACGACGACGGAGACATCCGCCGCCCAATCGCCGGTAGCGATCGACAGCCTGCCGCTTGCCGGCGATGGTTTTGCGGAAACGCCGGTCCGTTTCGGAAGCCATAATCATCTGGTCGGCGTCGTCAGCCGGCCGCTCGGCGAGATCAAGGGTAATGCCGTGCTCTTCCTGTCGACGGCCTACGACCGGCATGCCGGCTGGGGACGGACGACGGTTGATATGGCGCGCGAGCTCGCTCGCCAAGGCGTCGTTTCGCTGCGCTTTGATTCCGCCAATGTCGGCGACAGCCCGCCGCGGCCGGATGCGCCGGAACAGGTGCTTTATTCGGATACGCAGACCACGGATGCGGTCGCCGCGCTCGATCTGCTCGAAAGCGTCGTCGCCGGGCCCGTCATGGTCGCCGGCCGATGCAGCGGCGGCTATGTCGCCTTCCGCGCCGGCGTCGCCGACGAACGGCTGAAGGCGGTCGTGTCGATCAATCCGTTCGTCTATTATTGGGATCCCGACATGCCGGTGCGACGGGAGCATGTCGTCTCCGTGCCCCGTAGCCTCGATGATTATAGCCAGCGCCTCGCGCGACTCGACACGCTGAAGCGGCTGCTGCGCGGCCAGGTCGACGTGGTTGCGGCGCTGCGGAACATCGTCATCGCCGCCGGCCGCCGGCTGTCGCCGTGGATCGCGCCGCTGCTCGAGTTACTTCCCGACCGGCGCCATATCGCCCGCGAGGTCCGGCACTCATTCGCGCTGTTCGGCAAGCGTAAGGTACCGCTGACGCTGATCTACAGCGAGGCCGATGTCGGGCTCGACCACGTCTATTTCCACTTTGGGCCGCGCGGCGCCAGGCTGTCGCGCTATCCGAACGTGCGGCTGCTGATGCTGCCGGATGCCGACCACAATCTGACGCCGCCGCAATCGCGCAAATTCGTACTCGACGAGATCATTCGTCTGGCGAGAGCATAACCGGCGATTTTACAGCGCCGCGTCTTTTCACACGCGCAACCCCGTAGCTTATGCCGCAGGAAGACAGGATCAGATGCTTTTCGCGGCGACGACATCAAGCGATCTGTAGAGATCGATGTAGCGTCCGGCGACGATATCCCAGGAGTAGCCGCGGGCGGCGTCGAGAAGCCCGGCGCGAACGGCGTCCGGCTGGCGCCAAAGAGCTTGGTGGGCGGCTTCGATCGCCGTGGCGGCGCTCTCGGGATTGGTGAAATCGGCAAGCAGGAGAACAGGATGCCGGTCGGCGAGCGTCGAAAAGGCATCGTTGGCGTTCAGCACCGGCAGCAGACCGGCGCTCATCGCCTCCAGCGCCACCAGGCCGAAACCTTCATATTCCGAGGCGGAGGCGAAAATCGAGGCTTCTGCGATGATGCGCCGGATGGTGTCGTTCTCGGGCGACACATGCAGGGTGACGCGTCCGGAGAGATCACGGCTTTCGATTGCGCCTTCGACATCCGCCCGGTTCAGGTCGGATTCGGCGCCGACGATGTCGAGATGCCATTCCGGATCGCGGGTCTTCAGCATGGCCATCGCATCGAGCAGGTGGTCCAGCCGCTTGTTCACCGAAAACCGGCCGATCGTGACGATGCGGCGCTTTGCCCAGCGCGAAGCGGTGTCGGCGAATTTGCCGATATCGGCACCGTTTTCGATCAGCAGGCTGTCGGGCACGATCTCGGAAAACTGCTTGAGGTCGGAGGCGCTGCAGCAGACGACGCGGCGGTAGGCCATCGCCGAAGCGCGGGTCAGCGTCCGGAACCAGATTTTCTTGATCGTCGCGTATTTCCGCGTGTGGAAGAAGCCGCCATGGGTGGTGACGATCATCGGCTTGCCGTGCAGCAGCCGGCCCCAGGCGAGCGCGTCGAAGAAGAAGTCGATGGCATGGACATGGACGAGATCGGCATCGGCAAGATGGCGGAAAACCTGCGGTGCCAGCGGATAGCGGCTGCTGCCGAACCAGGTAATGCGCACCACTTCGATGCCGTCGATATTTTCGCGAAGCGGCAGCTTGTCCTCAGGCGCGGTGAAGAGCGAATCCAGCGTGACGACGCGCACGCGATAACCGCGGCGCACGGTCTGTCGGGCGAGATTGGCGACGACATCTTCTAAACCGCCGCGATTGGGCAGGAACTGGCGCACGACATGGACGATCAGCGGAGCGGTATCCAACTGCGGGCTTTCGCGTAGCCTATCTGCCTCGATGATCGACATTTTCCACCTATCGCTGCACGCCGGCCCGTGTTGACGCGGGCTCTTAACACAGCAAAGACCAGATATGTCCGGCGTTAAGGCACGGTTTAAGCGACCGCTTGCGAGGGCCAATCTTCGCGAAAGAGGTTAACCGTGTCTGACGGGAATTCAGAATGCCTTGAAGGTCAGCGTCGTCAGCGAGCGGACGATGCCGGGAATATTGGCGATGTTGTCGTTGATGAACTTGCCGATATCCTGGCCTTCCTCGATATAGACCTTCAGCAGCAGGTCGTAGTCGCCGCTTGTGGAATAAAGCTCCGAAACCAGTTCGGTCTGGTAGATGGCGTCGGCGACATCATAGGTCTTGCCGGGTGCGCATTGGAGCTGGACGAAGATCGGCTTCATGGAGGTTTCCTGCAGAGGTTTGTTTGGTAGGTATAATGGTCGAAAGCGCCATGCCGATGCAAGCCGTTCGTCACGGAGCCCGGTTGGCGGCCGCTTCCGCGACGATCCAGTCGCGAAAGGCGGCAAGCGGCGCATAGTCGGCGCGCTCGGGCGGAAAGGCGAGATAATAGCGCTCGCGGCTTTCCATTTCACGATCGACAGCGGCGACGAGATCGCCGCGCCTGATCTCCTCCTGCATCAGGAATGTCGGCAGCAGGGCAACGCCGAGGCCGGCGATTGCGGCCTGCGCGGCGGTAGCGAACTGGTCGAAGAGCATGCCGTGCACATTTTCGAAGGAAACGCCATTGCCGGCGAACCATTGCTCCCAGGCGTCAGGACGCGTCGTCAGGTGCAGCAGCGGAACGGCGAGCAGATCCTCCGGTGTTTTGATCGCGTATCGCTTCAGAAAATCCGGACTGCAGGCCGGCACCGTGCGCTCCGACATCAGAAGCGCGAGTTCGGCGCCCGGCCAGTGCGGGTGGCCGAAATGGATGGCGGCGTCGATCGAATCGAGGCGGAAATCGAAGGGCGAAAGCCGGGTCACCAGATTGATGGTCACGCCGGCATTGGCGGCGAGAAAGCGTCCCAGGCGCGGCGCCAGCCAGCGCGTGCCGAAAGTCGGCAGGATGGCGAGATTGAGCGTGCCGCCATGCGGATTGGCGCGCAGGTTCAGCGAGGCGCTCGATATCCGCCGCAGCGCCTCGCGAATCTCGCGGGCATAGCCGTCGCCGGCAAGCGTCAGCCGCATAGTCTGGCGTTCGCGCAGGAAGAGCTCGACGCCAAGCTGCTCCTCCAGCGCGCTCACCTGGCGGCTGACGGCGCTCTGCGTCAGATCGAGTTCGCGCGCCGCTGCCGTCACGCTGCCGGTGCGGGCGACCGCCTCGAAGGCGGCGAGATGCGAAATCGACGGCAGAAAACGTCTAGATGTCAGCATGGTCATTCCATTTCAGAATGGGCTATTTCCGAAATAGCGATATTTGCGGCTTTGTCGCGCGTGTAAAGAGGTTCATCCTGCAAAAACGGAATGAGCCGGAGTTTCCCAATGCCGCAAGCCTTCGTTTCCCGAGACCGCATCCGATCGCTGTTTACCGAGGCGATGTCGCAGATGTACCGGGCGGAGGTGCCGCAATACGGCACGCTGATCGAACTGGTGGCGGATGTGAATGCCGGCTGCCTCGAAAAGGATCCTGACCTGCGCGATCGCCTGGCCCGCGCCGGCGAGCTGGAGCGTATCGATGTCGAGCGCCACGGCGCCATCCGGCTCGGTACGGCCGACGAGCTCTTCACCATTCGGCGGCTGTTTGCGGTCATGGGCATGCAGCCTGTCGGCTATTACGATCTTTCGGTCGCCGGCGTGCCGGTTCATTCCACCAGCTTCCGGCCAATCGACGAGGCCGCGCTCAACGTTAATCCATTCCGGGTCTTCACCTCGCTGCTGCGATTGGAGCTGATCGAGGACGAGGGGTTGCGCGGCGAAGCCGAAGCCATTCTGGCGAAACGGCGGATTTACACGCCGCGCGCCGTCACGCTGATCGAGCGCCACGAGCAGAACGGCGGCCTGACCAAGGCAGAAGCGATGGAATTCGTCGCCGAGGCGCTTGAAACCTTCCGCTGGCATGGCGAAGCGACAGTCAGCGCCGACACCTACAAGCGGCTGCATGACGCCCATCGGCTGATCGCCGACGTCGTCAGCTTCAAGGGGCCGCATATCAACCATCTGACGCCGCGCACGCTCGATATCGACGCAGTCCAGGCCCGCATGCCGGAACGCGGCATTACGCCAAAGGCGGTCATCGAAGGGCCGCCGCGTCGTCATTGCGATATCCTGCTGCGGCAGACGAGTTTCAAGGCGCTGGAGGAAATGATCGCCTTTTCCGGTGATGACGGCGCGATGCAAGGGACGCATACCGCCCGCTTCGGGGAGATCGAACAGCGCGGCGTGGCGCTGACGGCGAAGGGCCGGACGCTCTATGACCAGCTGCTCGCCTCCGTTCGCGGCGAGGTGCAGGTCGGCGACGGCGGCGCCAAGGCCGGTGCCTACGACGACGAACTCGCCGCACGTTTCAAGGCACTGCCGGACAGCTGGGATGAGCTGCGCAGAGAGAATCTGGCCTTCTTCCGCTATTCCGCGACGCCTGCGGGCATTGCCGCCGCGGCCGGCAGCACGCTGCCCGGTGATCCGGAGGCACTGATCGCCTCGGGTTACCTCACCTTCACCCCGATCGTCTACGAAGACTTCCTGCCCGTCAGCGCGGCCGGCATCTTCCAGTCGAACCTCGGCACCGACCAGCAGCAGAACTACGCGACCCGCTCGAACCGCGACGCCTTCGAGGCAGCACTTGGCGCCACCGTCCAGGACGAGCTGGCGCTCTACGCCGAACGCCAGGCGGCATCGCTGGATTCGGCGCTGGAGGCGCTCGGCCTTGTGGGCTTGCCGTTGAAGACGGTTGCGTGAAATGGCAGGTTCAACACTTTCTTTTATGCATTAGAGTATCCCGCGATTTCGCTCTGATCGGACTGAGCCATGCTGAATGATCCGCGCTCCCACGGCCTCTGGGAAAATACAGCGCCCGAACCGCCGACGACGTCGCCTCTCGACGGCGCGATGTCGGCCGATGTCGTCATCGTCGGCGGTGGCTACACCGGCCTCTCTTCCGCCCTGCATCTTGCCGAAGCCGGGTCGAAGGTGGTGCTGTTGGAGGCGAAGGAGATCGGCTTCGGCGGTGCCGGGCGCAATGTCGGGCTGATCAATGCCGGCATGTGGGTGATGCCGAACGATCTGCCCGGCGTGCTCGGTCCGGTGCATGGCGAACGTCTTCTCGATCTGCTCGGCAATGCGCCGAAGCTCGTCATGGAGCTGATCGACAAACATCAGATTGCCTGCGAACTCGAACGGAACGGCACGCTGCATTGCGCGGTCGGCGCTGATGGGCTGAAGGAGATCGAGGCACGCGCGGCGCAATGGGCCGCGCGCGGCGCAGCCGTGAGGCTGCTCGATGCGGCCGAAACGGCAAAACGTATCGGCAGCGATGGCTATACAGGCTCGCTGCTCGACAAACGCGCCGGCACGCTGCAGCCGCTTGCCTATGCGCGCGGCCTTGCCCATGCCGCCGTCAAGGCGGGCGTCGCCATTCATACATCCAGCCCGGTCATCGCGACGGAGCGTAATGGCAGCCGCTGGATGGTGAAGACAGCTAAGGGTGAAGTCAGCGCGGAGTGGATCATCGTTGCGACTGATGCCTACAGCACCGGCCCGTGGGAGCAGGTGCGCAGCGAACAGGTGCATCTGCCCTATTTCAATTTCGCCACTGTGCCGCTCGGCCACAATCTGCGTCAGTCGATCCTGCCGGGGCGGGAAGGCGCATGGGATACCAAAGAAATCCTCTCCTCCTTCCGTATGGACCAGGCCGGCCGTCTCGTTTTCGGCAGTGTCGGGGCGCTGCGCAATACCGGACTGGCCGTACACAAGGGCTGGGCCAAGCGCGCATTGAAGCGGCTCTTCCCTGTTATCGGCAACGTCGAATTCGAGTGCGAATGGTATGGCCAGATCGGCATGACCGATAATGCGTTGCCGCGCTTCCACAAATTCGCACCTGGTGTCGTCGGCTTTTCGGGCTACAACGGCCGCGGCATTGCCCCCGGTACGGTCTTCGGCCGTACACTGGCGGATCATATCCTCGGCCGGCTTCCGGAAGCCGATCTGCCGCTGCCGCTGACTTCGCCCACCGAGCCAAGCTTCCGTGCACTCAAGGAAATATGGTACGAAGCCGGCGCTCAGGTCGCCCATTTCGCCGATGCCCGCCTCTGAGAAGCGATACACGCTTCTGAGAATAATAAGATTGGAAACACGACAATGACCATCGCCGTCCTCGATCTCGCCTCCGAAACCGCCAAGCTGCTTGCCGAACTCGGCGTCGATGCCGGCCGCTATCACGGCGGCACGCTTTCCGTCACCTCGCCGGTCACCGGCAAGGAAATCGGCAAACTCAGGGAACATTCCGTTTCCGAGACGAAGACGGCGATCGAAGAGGCGCACCAGGCCTTCCTCGAATGGCGTGCCGTGCCGGCGCCGAAGCGCGGCGAACTGGTCCGCTTGCTGGGCGAGGAGCTGCGCGCCTCCAAGGCGGCGCTCGGCCGTCTCGTTTCGATCGAGGTCGGCAAGATCACCTCGGAAGGCCTGGGCGAAGTGCAGGAGATGATCGACATCTGCGATTTCGCCGTCGGCCTTTCCCGTCAGCTCTACGGCCTGACGATCGCCACCGAGCGCTCCGAGCACCGGATGATGGAAAGCTGGCATCCGCTCGGCGTGATCGGCATCATCTCCGCCTTCAACTTTCCGGTTGCCGTCTGGTCGTGGAATGCGGCGCTCGCGATGGTCTGCGGCAATTCCACCGTCTGGAAGCCCTCGGAAAAGACGCCGTTGACGGCGCTTGCCGTGCAGGCGCTGTTCGAAAAGGCGCTGAAGCGTTTCGTCGCCGAGGGCGGTAGCGCACCGGCCAATCTGTCGACGCTGATCATCGGTGGCCGCGAGGTCGGCGAAGTGCTGGTCGATCATCCGAAGATCCCACTCGTCTCCGCCACGGGCTCGACGGCCATGGGCCGCGCCGTCGGTCCGCGCCTGTCGCAGCGTTTCGCCCGCGCCATTCTCGAACTCGGCGGCAACAATGCGGCGATCGTCTGCCCGAGCGCCGATCTCGACCTGACGCTGCGCGGCGTCGCCTTCTCCGCCATGGGTACGGCCGGCCAGCGCTGCACGACGCTGCGCCGTCTCTTCGTGCATGACAGCGTCTACGACCAGCTGGTGCCGCGCCTGCAGAAGGCCTATGGCTCCGTCACCATCGGCAATCCGTTGGAAAGCGGTACGCTTGTGGGACCGCTGATCGACGGCCAGGCTTTCGAGAAGATGCAGGCAGCGCTTGGCGAGGCGAAATCGGCTGGCGGCATTGTGACCGGCGGCGAGCGCGTCGACAATGGCTCGGTTGACGCCTTCTACGTTCGTCCGGCGCTTGTCGAAATGCCGGATCAGACCGGCCCCGTCGAGCACGAGACCTTCGCGCCGATCCTTTATGTGATGAAATACAGTGACTTCGACGACGTTCTGGCGCTGCACAATGCCGTGCCGCAAGGGCTGTCGTCATCGATCTTCACCAACGACATGCGCGAGGCCGAAACCTTCGTCTCCGCCCGCGGTTCGGATTGCGGCATCGCCAACGTCAATCTCGGGCCATCAGGCGCCGAGATTGGTGGCGCCTTTGGCGGCGAGAAGGAGACCGGCGGCGGCCGCGAATCCGGCTCGGATGCCTGGAAGGCCTATATGCGCCGCTCTACCAACACCATCAATTACGGCAGGACGCTGCCGCTTGCGCAGGGCGTCAAGTTCGACGTCGAATAAGCCGGCGGCAAAAGGCTGCAAAAGAGGGCGGCGCTCGCGGAGCGTCGCCTTTTTGATCAATCGCGATTTATTCCCCTGTAATATGAAATATTTAGTCAAGATATTGTGATGGCTTTTCCGGCTAAGCCAAACTTGAAATAGGCAGTCAGGAAAATATACGCTCTCATCGCCCTTGGAGAGCTCGGGCGACATCGCCATGGAGGCCATCATGAACATTGCTCTTAACCGTTTTTCCCTCGTGCTTGCCGCTTCGCTTCTCTCCGCCACCGCGCTCGCAGGCAGCGCCAATGCGCAGGATGAAGGTCTCGTTGTGTACAATGCCCAGCACGAAAGCCTCGGCCGCGAATGGATCGCTGCTTTCACCAAGGAGACCGGCATCAAGGTCACCATGCGTCAGGGCAGCGACATGCAATTCGCCAACCAGATCATTCAGGAAGGCGACGCCTCTCCCGCGGATATCTTCCTGACCGAGAATTCGCCGGCAATGACGCTGGTCGATGGCGCGGGCCTCTTCGCCCCCATCGAAAAGGAAACGCTGGATCAGGTTCCGGATCAGTATCGCCCGGCTGACGGCATGTGGACGGGCATTGCCGCCCGCACCACCGTCTTTGCCTATGACAAGACGAAACTCACCGAAGACAAGCTGCCGAAGTCGATGCTCGACCTCGCAGATCCCGCCTGGAAGGGCCGCTGGGGCGCAGCACCTGCCGGTGCCGACTTCCAAGCCATCGTCGCCGCCCTGCTGCAGCTCAAGGGCGAACAGTCGACGGCCGACTGGCTGAAGGCTCTCAAGGAAAACGCCACGCCCTACAAGGGCAACAGCGTCGCCATGAAGGCCGTCAATTCAGGCGAAGTCGAAGGCGCGATCATCTACCACTATTATTGGTTCGGCGATCAGGCCAAAACAGGCGAGAACAGCAAGAATGTCGGCCTGCACTACTTCAAGAACCAGGATCCGGGCGCTTTCGTCAGCGTTTCGGGCGGCGGCATTCTGAAGTCCACGCAGCACATGAAGGAAGCCCAGGCTTTCCTGAAGTTGCTGACTAGCAAGGCTGGCCAGGCAGTCCTCAAGGACGGCGATTCCTATGAATATGCCATCGGCAAGGATGCGCCCTCCAACGACAAGCTCACTCCGCTTGCCGATCTCAACGCGCCGAAGGTCGAAGCGTCGACCCTCGACAGCAAGAAGGTCGTCGAGCTGATGACGGCCGCCGGCTTGATCTAACCTTTCTGCCGCAGGCTTCCTCCGGCCAAAACTATTGCTTTTGGCTCAAGAAAACCTTAGGGCATGACGATATCCGGCAACCGCCTTTCAAAGGCGGTTGCCTTCCTTTTTCAGCGTGTAAAGGCATTGGCCTTGCTGCAGGACAACAGATTGCTCGCATCCGGCAACGAGGCGCCGGTCGCGCCGAGGGCCGCGCGAATGGTTTTGCCGCGCGGACGCATGCCGCACGCTTCGGTGATCCTGCTTGCAACCGCCGTCGCGATCTTCAGTCTCGTGCCGCTCGGCTTCATCGGCTGGGTCACCTACGATGTCGGCTGGGAAACGGTGAAGGCCCTGGTCTTCCGGCCACGCGTCGGCGAACTTCTCGTCAATACGGTTCTCCTGGAATCGATCACCATCCCGCTGTCGATCGCGCTTGCCGTGACGCTTGCCTGGCTGACGGAGCGGACGGACATTCCTTTCGCGCGGCTCTGGGCCTGGCTGGCGATCGCCCCGCTCGCCGTACCTGCCTTCGTGCACAGCTATGCCTGGGTCAGCCTCGTTCCCGGCATGCGCGGCCTGCAGAGCGGCGTCTTCGTCTCGGTCATCGCCTATTATCCGTTCCTCTACCTGCCGGTCGTCGCAGCATTGCGCCGTCTCGATCCGGCCATCGAGGATGCCGCTGCCTCGCTTGGTCTTAATCCCTGGCAGGTCTTCTTCCGCGCCGTGCTGCCGCAGCTCAGGCTTGCCATCTGCGGCGGCTCGCTGCTGATTGCGCTGCATCTGCTTTCGGAATACGGCCTGTTCGTCATGATCCGGTTCGACACGTTCGCGACGGCGATCGTCGATCAGTTCCAGTCTTCCTACAACAGCCCGGCCTCCAACATGCTCGGCGGCGTGCTCGTCGCCTGCTGTCTTTTTTTGCTCGGCTTCGAGGTGTTGGTGCGCGGCAATGAACGTTATGCCCGCGTCGGCTCCGGGTCGCCACGTCCGGCGGATCGCCGTCGGCTGGGTTGGTTCGTGGTGCCGGCCGTGTTGCTGCCCGCCATCCTGGCGGTGCTGACGCTCGGCGTGCCGCTGGTGACGCTTGGCCGCTGGCTCTATCTCGGCGGCATCGATATCTGGCGCATCGAAGTCGGCAGCGCCTTCCTGCAGACGATCGTGCTTGCCGTTGTCGGCGGCGTGCTGGCGACGATTGCCGCAGCACCGATGGCCTGGCTTTCCGTGCGTGCGCCCGGCCGCTTCCAGCGCGTGCTCGAAGCCTGCCATTATTATGTCGGCTCGCTGCCGGGCGTCGTCGTGGCGCTGGCGCTGGTGACGATTACCGTGCGTCTGGTGCTGCCGCTCTATCAGACCTTCGGAACGCTGCTCGTTGCCTATGTGATGCTTTTCCTGCCGCGCGCCATGGTCGGACTGCGCGCCAGCATCGCCCAGGCCCCGGTGGAACTGGAGCGCGCCGCGATGGGTCTCGGCCGCACCCCGGGCCAGGCGGTGCGGCAGATCACCATGCGGCTTGCAGCACCCGGAGCGGCCGCCAGCGTCGCGCTGGCCGCGCTCGGCATCACCAATGAACTCACGGCGACACTGATGCTGTCGCCCAATGGCGTCGATACGCTGGCGACGAAATTCTGGTCGCTGACCAGCGAGATCGATTATGTCTCGGCCGCGCCCTACGCCTTCATGATGGTCGTGCTGTCGCTGCCGCTCACCCTGATGCTCTATACCCAATCGAAACGGACCGCCGGCCAATGACGCTGCTTACGATCGAGAACATCAGCAAGCGCTATGGCCCCGTCCAGGCGTTGAAGGATATTCCGCTCGACGTCGCGGCGGGCAGCCGCACGGCGGTCGTCGGCCCGTCCGGTTCGGGCAAGACGACGCTGCTGCGCATTATTGCCGGCTTCGAGCAACCCGATGTCGGCAGGGTGACGCTGGATGGCGAGGTGCTCGCCGACGGTCCGGCGACAGTACCGGCGCATAAACGCGGCATCGGCATCGTCTCGCAGGACGGCGCGTTGTTTCCGCACTTAAGCGTTGCCGAAAATATCGGCTTCGGCTTCGAACGAAGGGCAGCGGATCGCGAGAAGCGCGTGCTCGAGCTGCTCGATATGGTCGAACTCGACCGCGGAATGCTGACGCGGCGCCCGCATCAGCTTTCCGGCGGCCAGCAGCAGCGCGTGGCGCTTGCCCGCGCGCTCGGCCGCAAGCCGCGGCTGATGCTGCTCGACGAACCTTTCTCGGCACTCGATACCGGTCTGCGGGAAAATATGCGCAAGGCGGTTGCGCGCGTGCTGCAGGCGGCCGGCATCACCACCATCCTCGTCACCCATGACCAGGAAGAGGCGCTGACCTTTGCCGATCAGGTGGCGGTTCTGAGAGAAGGACGGCTGATCCAGGCCGGGTCGCCGCAGTCATTGTATCTGCATCCGCGCGATCGCGAGACGGCACTGTTTCTCGGCGATGCCGTGCTGCTTCCCGCCATCATCCGGAACGGCCTCGCAGACTGCGCCCTCGGCCGCGTCGCCGTCGAAGGCAGCCGTCAGGGCAAGGCGGAGATCATGCTGCGGCCCGAGCAGATCCGCGTCGTTGCCGATGAAAGCGATAGCAACCACGGCGGACGTGTCGTCGAGGTGGAATTCGGCGGCGCGGTCTGCACCGTTGCGGTTTCGCTTGACGGCGTGGCGCTGCCGCCGATCCTGATCAAGACCTCGAGCGTCGCTCTTCCGGCGCGAGGCGATCTCGTTCGCCTCGACATCGCCGGCAAGGCGCATGTCTTCGAGAACTGATAAGACTTAGCCGAACTTGCGCACCACTTCTTCCGGCTCGATGCCTTCGAGCCAGCCGCCGGTAAAGCCGGCCCGTTCGAGGCCGAGGCGGATGACCGGCGATTGCCGCATCAGCTTCCAGATGAAATCCGAACGGTCGTTCTCGATGGTCATGACGACAAGCCCCTGGTCGATGCCGACGGTGCGGTCGTCCACCCAGCCTTCCGGCCGCTTGGTCTTGACCGTCGGGTTGAAGCCGCCGGGAAAGCCGCCTTCCAAGAGCAGGTTCGGATAGGTCGTCAGAAGCGCCTTGGTGCCGTCGAGAGCCGCCTGCCGATCGTAAGGCAGGCACGCAAGGGCTGCCCAGGGTGCGATCGTGCCGTCATCGGGGCCGAGCGGGGCGCCGCGGGCAGCGTAACCCAGAACCTTCGGCTGGCGGCCGCCGCGCATGCGCCGTGTCGGCGGCGGGCCGTCACAGGCGGAGAAACCCCAGATATTTCTGTTATAGCCGACGAACTGGCCGGGATTGCGCTCGGCATAGTCACGCTGGACGTTGATCATCACCTGCGTGTTGCGGAAATAGTCCCAGTTCCGCTCCGCCATCGGCTTGTCCTGAATGGTGCGGAAATCGATCCAGGCATGCGAGAAGAGGTGTATGAAGAGTGGTCCGGCATAGAGATAGGACTGCTTGCCGTGCAGCATCCAGGAATAGCTTGACGTAAAGGCGTCGTAGCACGACTGCGGAATGGGATGTGTCGGTGAGGCAAGCGCCAACGTATAGAGGATGATCGCCTCGTCGAAGCCGTGATAGCGCCAGCGCAGGAAGCCGGAAGAGGGCTTCCAACCCATGGCAATCGTGTCGCCCTTGTTCAGCGCCCAGCGCCAGTCGACGCGCTCGTAGATGAAGGTGGCGAGTTCACGGATTTCGGTTTCCGTCTCGTCGTCTTCACGATTGAAATATTGCGCAGCCGTCAGGATGCCGGCGACGAGCAGCGCCGTGTCGATGGTCGAAAGCTCGCTGTTCCAGGCGCGATGGCCGGTATCCATGTGCAAGAAATGGTAGAAGAAGCCGCGATGGCCGGTCGCGTGGCGTTCGTCGCCCTGACGCGCCTCGGCGAAGAACCGCAGCGTATTGACCGTGCGTTCGGCTGCCTCCTCGCGGCTGATCCATAAACGCTCGACACCAACAGGATAGGAGGAAAGCGCAAAGCCGACGGCTGCGATGCTGCACGGGACCCCGCCGATCGAGGTATCCGCCACAAGGCCGTTTTCGGGATTGGTATATTTCAGGAAGTAGTTGAACGCCGAATGCTGCAGCCTGTCGACGAGCGCTGCATCAATGTCTTCAATCCGTTGCAGCATAGGCTCCTACCCAACTGTTGCATCGCCCCATGCTTCAACATGGTGGCCGTCCCCGGGCAAATCAAACCTTTTTGATTCGCAAGGATAAGAGAACACAAAAGGGTGGAATCGGTCGTTAATAATTATCGGTAAAATAATATCTAGCAGAAGTCATATAAGCGGTGCAGCAAAAAAGACGGCCTGCGCGCCACCGGCACGGGTTATTTTCCCGCAATGCTTGTTTTCCTGATGCTTTGGAGAGTGGGTTTTCACGTTCAGGCGGCTTCATCGAGCCGCACCAGATGACCTGCCGACACTTCCCGATATCGGCGCGGCGGCGCGACGTACCCAACCGGGCGGACAGGGCTCTTGAGCTCGTCGGTTCCGAGGTTGCGCTTGATGCCGCGCCGTGAGGGATCGGGAACAGGCACGGCTGCCATCAGCTTCTTCGTGTAAGCGTGCTGCGGGTTGCTGAACAGTTCCGCGCGCGGACCAATCTCGACGATTTCGCCGAGATACATCACCGCGACGCGGTGGCTGACGCGCTCGACCACCGCCATATCGTGGGAAATGAACAGGAAGGCGAGGTTGAGGCTTTGCTGCAGGTCCATCAGCAGATTGCAGACCTGCGCCTTGATCGAGACATCGAGGGCTGAAACGCTTTCGTCGGCGACGATCACCTTCGGATCGAGTGCGAGCGCGCGGGCTATGCAGATGCGCTGCCGCTGACCGCCGGAGAATTCATGCGGATAGCGTTTCATCATATCGGCTTTCAGCCCGACGCGTTCGAGAAGATCGGCCGCCTTGTCGCGGGCCTGGGCGCCGGTGCCGAGGCCATGCTCCGTAATCGGTTCGGCGACGGCGGCGCCAACGGTCATGCGCGGGTTGAGGCTGGCGAAGGGATCCTGAAAAATCATCTGGATGCTGCGGCGCATCCGTCTGAGACTGGCCGCGTCAAGGCTCAGCACGTCATAGCCGTCGAGGCTGACGCTGCCGCCGTTCGGCTGGACGAGGCGGGTGATCGAGCGGCCGGTGGTCGACTTGCCGCAACCGGATTCGCCGACGAGCGACAGAGTCTCGCCCTGGAAGAGATCGAAGGAGACGTCCTCGACCGCATGGATCGCGCCGGTCTTGCGGCCGAGCAGTCCGCCGCGGATGTCGAAACGGGTAACGAGGTTCTTGACTTCGAGGATCGGCGTCCGGCGGCGGTCGACGGTATCGGCCACCTCGATCGGCTCGCGGCGTTCGCCGGTCGTGGTATCGACGACCGGGAAACGCAGCGGCCATTTCCGGTCGGCCATCGAGCCGAGGCGCGGCACGGCCGAGAGCAGAGCGCGGGTATAGGGGTGCCTGCCGCGATGGAAGATGTCGTCGGTCGTACCCGTCTCCACCGCCTCGCCGCGATACATGACGATGGTGCGGTCGGCGATTTCGGCGACGACGCCCATGTCGTGTGTGATAAAGAGCACGGACATGCCCTCTTCTTCCTGCAGCATCTTGATCAGGTCGAGGATCTGGCCCTGGATCGTCACGTCGAGCGCCGTCGTCGGCTCATCGGCGATCAGCAATTTCGGCCGGCTGGCGAGCGCCATGGCGATCATCACGCGCTGGCGCATGCCGCCTGAGAACTGGTGCGGATATTCATCGAAGCGCGAGGCGGCGTTCGGGATGCGGACCTTTTCCAGCAACCTGATCGTCTCGGCCCGCGCCTCGGCCTTGCCGATATCGCCGTGGCAGGTGAGCGCTTCGGAGATCTGGCGGCCGATGGTGAAGATCGGGTTGAGGGATGTCATCGGCTCCTGGAAGATCATGGCGGCGTCGTTGCCGCGCACCCGGCGCATCTCCTTTTCCGAAAGAGCGAGAACATCCTTGCCGTTCAAGGTGATGGCGCCATCGATGCGGCTCGATCCCTTGGCGAGCAATCGCATGATCGAAAGGGAGGTGACGCTCTTGCCCGAGCCGCTTTCGCCGACGATCGCCACCGTCTCGCCTGACATGACGTCGAAGGAGACATCGCGCACCACCGGCTTCCAGTCGCCATCGACAAGGAAAGAGGTCGTCAGGTTCCTGACCGAGAGAACCGGGGAGGCGGAGGCTGAAGAAACATCACTCATATCGTTGCCTTGGTTTTATCTGGTTCACATCTTCAAAGGCGTGGCAAAGGAGGCGGATGGCCTGCCTTCAGCGATGCGGGCCGCTTCCAGCGCCGCGATCTTTTCATCGATCTCGCGCCTGTCCGTCCTGCCGGTCGGATTTTGCCGTGTCGCCATCGTCTCGGCGACATGCAGGTAACGTTCACCCGCCACCGCATGCAGGCGGACAAGTTCGGCGAGCGGATCAGGATGATCGTCGGCGCGGAGGCTGAGCCACGGATAATCCTGGTCGCGATGGATGGCGAGGGCGGCGGACTGCCTGCCGCGCTTATCGCCGCCGGCATCTTCGCCTGCCTGCATCGCCACGAGCAGGCGTTCGGCCAGCGGCTTGTCCATCGCCTTGTTGTAGGTGGCAAGCGTCTCAGTGACGACGTCAGGACCTGCGAGCATGTTGCCGGCGACCGAGACGTTTTCGTCGATCAGATGCCCCGCCCAGTCGATGCATGCCGGACCGGTGAAGGCGGCGTTGCGCCCCTTCGCATCGATGAGGTGCAGCTGCCGCTGATTGCAGCCGGCGTCACGCGCGATGAGCTCGGCGATGATCTCCTCCGGCGCCTTGCCGGCGGCAAGCAGCGACAGGCCGTCGACGCCGTAAAGCGGGTTGACGAAGGCCTGGGTAGCAACGGCGCCGATGCCGCCGCGAATATGCGGCACAAGGGCGCCGACGGCAAAGAAGCGGCTCGCGACGGCGATGCCGAGATGGCCGGTCAAGGGATCACGGGCGACGATGGACCAGGTCATGCCTATCTCCCGATCGCATAGGCCTGCATCAGGCGCGGGGTGGCTGCGGCGCGCAGCAGTCCATCGGCATCGCGTCTCGCGGCGGTCAGCCGGCCGATCGTCCAGACATCGGCGACCGTCAGCGTGTGGCCCTTGCGGCGCAGGGCATCGAGGACTTCAGGGCCGAAATTCGCTTCCGCCATCAGGCTGCCGGGCTCTCGGGTGCGCGGATAGAAGGAGCCCGGAAAATGCGAAGTGTGGAACAGCGGCTGGTCGATCGCCGCCTGCAGGTTCAGCTTGTGGTGCGCATACCGCAGGAAGAAGGAAAGCTGCCACTGCTCCTGCTGATCGCCGCCAGGCGTGCCGAAGGCGAGCGTCGGTCGGCCCTCATAGAGGCCGAGCGACGGCGTCAACGTCGTGCGCGGCCGCTTGCCGGGCGCAAGCGACGTCGGCAGGCCTGATTTCAGCCAGAACATCTGGGCGCGGGAATTGAGGCAGAAGCCGAGGCCGGGCACGGTCGGGGAGGATTGCAGCCAGCCGCCTGATGGCGTGACGGAGACCATGTTGCCGTCGCGGTCGATCACGTCGATATGCACGGTGTCGCCGCGCTTTTCGGAAAGATGCGCCATGGTCGGCTCGTAGACGGCGCCGGTCTTGGAATCCGCGCCGAGCATCTTCATCGTCAGATCATGCTGCGCTTCGAAGCCAGGCACGATGCCGGGGCGAAGATCGAAGGAGGCGTCCGGACCGACCAGCTTGCGGCGCTCGGCGGCATAGGTCTCCGACAGCAGATGCGCGATGGGAACCTCCGAAAAATCAGGATCACCATAATAGACTTCGCGGTCGGCGAAGGCGAGCTTCATCGCTTCGACGACGGTATGGACGAAATCGGCGCCGGCGGGATCCATCGCGGCGAGATCGAAGCCTTTGAGGATCGACAGGGTCTGCAGGAAGGCCGGACCCTGGCCCCAGGGGCCGATCTTGGCGATGGTCCAGCCATGATAATCATAGGTCAGCGGCTCCTCGATCGTTGCCGACCAGTTCGCCATGTCGGTAGCAGTCAAAACGCCCTTGTGGCGGTTGCCGCTTGCATCCATCACCTCTGCGGTCTTCAGATAGTCGTCGATCTTCTCGGCAACGAAGCCGCGATAGAAGGCGTCGCGGGCCGCCTGCACCTGCGCTTCCCGGCCGCTTTTCGCTTCCGCCTCGGCAATGACGCGCTTCCAGGTTTCGGCAAGCACCGGATTCCTGAAATTCGCATGCGCTTCGGGGGCACTGCCGCCTGGCAGCCAGGTCTCATGGGAGGTCGGCCATTCCTTCTCGAAGAAGGCGGCGAGCCCCTTGATGGTGGCGGAGACGCGCGGCAGCATCGGATGACCGTGCTCGGCGTAATAGATCGCCGGTTCCAGCACATCGCGCACGCTCATCGAGCCATAGTCGCGCAGCATCAGCATCCAGCCATCGAAGGAGCCGGGGATGACAGTCGCAAGCAGCCCGTCGCCAGGGATCAGGCTCAGGCCTTCCGCCGTATAGTGTTCGATCGTCGCACCGGCCGGGGCGGGGCCCTGCGCGCAGATGACCTCGACCTTGTCCTTCTTCTTCGAATAGATCACCGCCGGCATATCGCCGCCCGGGCCGCAAAGATGCGGCTCGACGACCTGCAGCACGAAACCCGTCGCCACTGCCGCATCGAAAGCGTTGCCGCCCTTTTCGAGAATGCTCATGCCGACAGCCGAGGCGATCCAGTGCGTGGAGGTGACGACGCCGAATGTGCCGAGGATCTCGGGGCGGGTCGTGAATGCGGTCATATCGAATGTCCTTTCAAAAAATCATGCTTCGCGCGGATCGAGCGCATCGCGCAGGCCGTCGCCTAAGAGATTGAAACCGATGACGACGAAGAAGATCGCAGCACCCGGCCACATCGCCATCCATGGCGCCTGGGAGAGGAAATTCTTGGCGACGTTCAGCATCGAGCCCCAGCTCGGCGCCGGCGGCTGCTGTCCGAGGCCAAGAAAGGAGAGGCTCGCTTCGGCGATGATCGCCGTTGCGATGGTCAACGTCGCCTGCACGAGGATCGGCGCAAAAACATTCGGCAGGATATAGCGGGTGATGATGCTCGAGGACCGGAGGCCGATCGAGCGGGCGCCCTCGACATATTCCTCGGTTTTGACCGAAAGCACCTGGCCACGCGTCAGCCGCACGAAGACCGGCATGGCCGAAAGGCCGATCGCAATCATCGCATTGGTCAGGCTCGGACCGAGAAAGGCGGCAAGCGCGATGGCGGTGATGAGGAAAGGCATGGCCAGAAAGGCTTCGGTGATGCGGGAGATCACCATGTCGATCCAGCCGCCGAAATAACCGGAGACGAGGCCGAAAGGTACGCCGATGACAACGGCAATGGCGACCGAGAAGACGCCGGCCATCAGCGAGGCCTGCGCACCCCAGATCATCCGGGAAAGAATGTCGCGGCCGATGTCGTCGGTGCCGAGCCAATGGGCGGCGGAGGGCGCCTTGCGGATTGCCGACCAGCTTGTGGCGTTCGGATCGGGAATCGGAAGAATGGGGGCGGCAACGGCGAGGATCGCAAAGAAGGCGATGATCGCCAGGCCGACGAGGGCGCCCTTGTTGGCCTTCAGCTTGCGCCAGGCGCGGCTCGGCGTACGGTCGATCGCGGAGGGAATGCCGGTTTCTCCGATCGCGGTCATAGGGCGGCCCTCATGCGCGGATTGAGCAGGACGTAGAGAATGTCGGCCAAGAGGTTCATCAGGATGAAGCCGATCGCCGTGCAGATCACCACACCCTGGACGACGGCGTAGTCACGGTTGAAGACGGCGTCGACGATGAGCTTTCCGAAACCCGGAATGGTGAAGATCTGCTCGGTCAGCACGGCGCCGGCAAGCAGTTCGCCGAAAAGAAGGGCGGTCAGCGTCACGATCGGCAGCATCGCGTTGCGGAAGCTGTGCTCGAGCACGACAGTGCTTTCCGGCAGTCCCTTGGCGCGGGCGGTGCGGATGTAATCGGCGCTCAGCACGCTGAGCATTGCCGAGCGGGTATGCCGCATCAGGGTCGCGGCCAGCGCATTGCCGAGCACGAAGGAGGGCATCAGCATGGTTTCCAGAGAACGCAGTGGGCTGCTGAAGAAGGGTTCGTAGCCGGATGCCGGCAACCAGCCGAGATTGACCGAAACCAGCAGGATCAGCATGATGCCGAGCCAGAAATTCGGGATCGACAGGCCGGTCAGTGCGATGATGTTGGCGAGATAGTCGATCATCGTGTTCTTCTTGACGGCCGCCAGGATGCCCATCGGCACGCCGATGACAAAGGCGAAGATCATCGACATGATGGCAAGCTGTATGGTGACCGGCAGCTTTTCGCCAATGAGCTGCAGAACCGGCTGGTTGGTGCGCAGCGAGATGCCGAGGTCGCCCTGCAGTGCCGCACCCAGCCAGCGGACATATTGATAGGGCACTGGATCGTTCAACCGGTACTTCTCGCGCAGGAATTCGAGAACCTGCGGGTCGCGTTCCTCGCCGGCCATGGCAAGGATCGGGTCGCCGGGCAGCAGCTTCTGCAGCGAGAAGACGAAGACCGAAATGATCAAAAGCGTCGGTATGGCGACCAAGAGCCGTTTGGCGATGTAGGTGTACATGGGCGATCCTGACACGACTGGGGTCATGCGGCGGAGGGTTTCCGCCGCATGATTTGCTGGATCAAAAAGTAGAGCATGATGTCGTCCGAAAACCGCTCGCACTTTTCGGCATCATGCTCTAGGGATCAGCCGGCTTTCTTGACGTCGACGAGGCGGATCATGCCATCCGGCGACGGAACGAAGCCGGTGATGTTCTTGTGCAGCGCCCAGATCCAGGACTGATGGCCGAGATAGATGATCGGCAGATCGCCGTTCAGGATGACGGCGGCGGCATCGTATTTCTGCTTGCGCACGGCCTCGTCGGTCGACGCCCGGGCTTCGTTCAGCAGCTTATCCACCTCGGCGTTGCAGTATTTCGTGTCGTTGATGCCGCCCTTGCAGGTGATGAACTGATGGATGTTGCCATCGGGATCGACGCGGCCGGACCAGTCGGAACGGCTGAGCTGATAGTTGCCGGCGGTCTGCTCGCTCAGCAGCGTGGCGAATTCCGTCGATTTCAGGCTGACGTCGAAGCCGGCTTCGCCGACCATCGACTGGATGATCTGCATCATCTGCATGGCAACAGGATTGTTCGGGATCTGCAGTTCGATCGGCACGCGGTCGAAGCCAGCTTCCTTGATCAGCGCCTTGGCCTTGTCGAGATCGCGGGCGGGGACGGCAATATCCTTGTCGAACCACGGGCTGCTCGGGGGAAAGGGCTGGTTGCCGGCAACCGCCGTGCCTTCATAGACGATCTGGTTGACGGCATCGCGGTCGATCGCCAGCGAGAAGGCCTGGCGCAGGCGCTTGTCCTTGCCGAACGGATTGTCGGCGCGTGCGCCGTTGCCGATATTGGTGTAGAGCGCCATGTAGCCGGTGCCGACGGCATCGGCATAGACCAGGCTCGAATCGGACTTCACGGCTTCCGCGTCGGTCGCGGCCAGGCGCTCGATCATGTCGAGATCGCCGGACCGCAGATTGGCGAGGCGCACCGTCGTATCCGGGATCGGCAGATAGGTGAGCTTGTCGATGAAGATCTTGTCCTTGTTCCAGTAGTCCTGGAACTTTTCGAGCACGATGCGGTCTTGCTGGACACGCTCGACAAACTTGAATGGACCGGCGCAGACCGGGTGATCGCCGAACTTGGCGCCGAGTTCCTTGGCGGCCTTCGGCGAGACGATCATGCCGGCGCGGTCGGAAAGCTGGGCAAGAAGGGTGACATCAGGCGCCTTGAGGGTGAACTTGACCTCGTATTCGCTTGCCGCCTCGACCTTTGCGACCGAGGCTAGTTCGCTCTTGCGACGTGATTCCGGCAGGGTGATGTTGCGCTCGATGGTGGCGACGACGGCTTCGGCGTTGAAGGGGGTCTCGTCATGGAACTTGACGCCTTGGCGAAGCTTCATGGTGAGCTCTTTGCCATCGGCCGACCAGCTCCATTCGGTGGAAAGCTGCGGCACGATCTTCAGATCCGGTGAGACGTCGACCAGCTTGTCGCACATCGCGGTATAGACGATGCGGCCGACGAAGGTGCGCGACTGCGCGGGATCGAGCACGTCGGCATCGTCCTGCAGGCCGATCTTCAGATCGACGGCGAAGGCAGGAAGGGCAAACAGTGCGCCGGCAACGGCGGTGGTCAGCAATTTGGCGATCTTCATTCCATTCTCCTCTGTCTATTTTTGTTTGGTTTTTGCTTCCATTCCGGCGGTTATGGCCCGTCGTATTTTTCTCCCGTTCACTTCCCGGCTCAGGCGAGGGTCTTGTCGACCTCCATTTCGCTGTGGTCGAGCGAGGTGATGCGGACGAGGCTTTCCTGCAGCGTCAGCAGATGCTGGCGCATCGCTTCGCCCGCCCTGGCCGGATCGCGGGCGGCGATCGCATCGACGATCGCCGTGTGCTGGTTAAAGGTGACGGGCCGCGTCCGGCTGGCGCTGCGGGCGCGCTCGCGGATCGTCTGCCAGGCCTCGTCCTGGCGCACCCGGTTGATGACGTCGAAGATGGTGAGGAAGAAACCGTTGCCGGCGCATTGGGCAATCTGGCGGTGCAGCGCCCCGTCCCAGAGTTCGCGCCCGTCGGCATCGGTGCTTTCGTAGATCTTCTTCACCAGTTCGTACATGCGCTCGATATCGGCGGCCTTGGCGCGCATGGCGGCAAGCTGGGCGAGCTGCGGCTCGATGCGCAGGCGCACTTCCATCACTTCCATGAGATCGGTGCCGGCAACGATCGAGCCGACATGATCGCTCCAGCCGTCGGGGCGCGGGCCGGCATAGGTGCCGGAGCCTTGGCGGCGCCAGACGCGGCCTTCTGCCTCCAGCACTTCGAGGGCGCGACGCACGGCACGGCGGCCGACGCCAAGCATTTCCGAAAGGGTGCGCTCGGTCGGCAGCTTGCCGTCGGCGTCGAGACCGTCGGACCGCAGGAGAGCCCTCAGCCTCTCCAGCGCATAATTCGAATTGCCCCGCGTCTCATCCATCGGCATTGGCTTAAATGGTCCGTACCAATTTTCTATTGGTTCAGTGCAAACCAAAACGCGACGACCGTCAAGCGCTTTTTTGTGCAAATGGAAATCTGCCTGTTTTTTGCTCAATCCCTGGCGTTGCCGCGATACGGGGAACCGGTCGATCGCGCCGACACGGCGGCGGCACGATCGACACGATCATCCAGAAAAACGCAATTGGTTCAGGTGAACCTCAGGCCGGCGTCGAGCGCGCGGAGAGAAAGACCTGCGGCTCGAAGGCGAAATCCTTGTCGAAGGGATAGGTCGGATGCTGCTTGCGCAGCCGCGGCAGGCGCTCGACGAACTGGTCGACGACACCTGTTGATAGCGCCATCAAGTTCGGATTGGCAATCGGCGCCAGTTCCGGCGAGAGATAGCCCGATTTGACGACGATGATCTTCGCCTGGTTCGGGTCGAGACCTAGCCGGGTGAAATCGACGATATTGTGATAGGGCCGGCGCTTGGCGGAAAGCACCAGATCGATGCCGCCGGTCGAAACGACCGCCTGGCGGTCGGTCGGATCAGAAGTTTCATGCAGCAACTTGACCGTGAAACGGGCGACAACCGGTTTGCTGCCTTCGGTATCGAGCGAGGCGCCGACGCTGAGCTCCAACTCGGCGCCGATGCCTGCGGCGTAACAGGCCTCGGTCGCCGCCTTGTCGGCGATGCCGGCAAAGACGACGCCGGTGGCCGCCCTGGCGATCAGTTCGGCCAGCACATCGGCCCGGTCCCCGACACCGCCACCGGTCGGATTGTCGCCGGATTCGGCAAGCACAACAGGGGCGGTCGGGCTTGCGACTGCCCTTTCGACGCATTCCTCGAGCGAGCCGGTCTCGCAGCCGAAAACAAAGTCTTCGCGCGCATCCCAATAAGCCCTCGCGAGACGTTTGGCCTCACGCTCCAGCACGGCGCGGTCGGTGCCGGTCATGATGGCGGCGGCGGTGGCGCGCGGTTCGTCGGCCCAGACATAGCCGACCATCAGCGACGCATCCCAAACGCCATCAAGCGCATCGATCCCGGGCAGCATGTCATAGAGGCTCTTTGCCGGCTCATCGACGGTGCTGGTGCGCTCGCCGGGCAGCACGACGGGGATTGGCGCCCAAAGAACGACCGGCCTCTCGCCGGTATTGAGGCTCTTCACCAGCATGGAGACGGAGCGGCGCATCGTCTCCTCGACATCGATATGCGGCGCAGTGCGATAGGTGGAATAGATGTCGAGCGCATCGATGATGCGCTGGGTGACGTTGCCGTGCAGGTCATAGCTTGCCGAAACCGTGCAATCCTCGCCGACCAGCGCACGGGCCGCACTGATCCAGTCGCCTTCGGCATCCTCCATGCCTTCGACATACATGGCGCCATGCATGGCGAGGTAGAGACCGTCAAGCGGCAGCATCGGCTTCAGCCGCTCGAGGAACTCGCCCTTGAAGGCCTCGTAAGTGGCACGTGAAACCGGGCCACCGGCAATGGCCCGGGCATGGATCGTCGGCAGGAATTCCGCATCATAATCCTTGAGGAAGGCGAAATAGGGCGCTGCCAGCAGCGCTTCGCCGCGTAATACTCGAAAATCCTTCTCCTCGTTCAGGACGGGATTGTATGTACTGCACTCGGTATGAATGCCACCGACGGCGATGCGCATGGGAAACCTCAAATGATGTTGGGAGCAGTCAGGAAGTTATGGGCGATGCTGGCAACCCGGCTCCAGCGCCGGCATCGACACGCGGGTGCGGATCGGTGTCGGTCGACGGAGTTTGTGCTGCGATAAAGTGAACATTCGGGATCCGATCCGAAGAAGCGTCCTTTTTGCCTCGACAATAAGTTTACAAACGAACCAATCAACAAAATAAATTACAATCCTGATCTTCTAAGCCGGCGTCGAGGTTGAAGGTGCCGTAGTCGGTGAGCCTCCGACCGGTTCGGTTTCTTCCGTCGGATGCCGCGCCGATTGCTGCCGGAAAACGCGTCAGTATCGGCATAAAGAAAAAATCCCACTTCGGGATCCCGAAATTCCCCCGCTTCGGGATTCCGAAATTCGTCGCGTTTTGGGCGGTGTCGCCGTGGGGAAACATCCAATGATTTCAACACCCCAACCAATTTCGGGATTCCGAAGTGCTATATAGATTATGGTGGGGGTCTGGCTGACCGATGAAGCCAAGCGCTCGACAGGTTCGCCGGCCGTTGATTGAAGCTCGCCGCCTTTTCCCAAGTGGCGGAACGCTGCCAAAACGATGAAGGCGGGCGCTGTGGATCTCCTCACCAAGCCGGTGTCAGACCAGGCGCTGCTCGATGCGGTGATAGCCGGTATCGCTTTGGATGGCCCCGGCGCACGGAGGCGGTCATCGTCAAGCGCAATCTTGAACGTTTAGGGACGCTGACGCATCGCGAGCCCGAGATCCTACGCGAGGTGGTGACGCGCTGCGCCGTGCCAATGTCATGCGCAAGATGGAGGTCCGCTCCGTCGGTGAGCTGATCGGGGCATGGGAGACCTACCCCCGACGATGCGCGAGACCGGCGGACCTGGATTCTGACCAACCCCAACATCAGGTGCTCAGATGGCTTCGAGGGCTTTTGCTTCCCGGGCGATGAAATCGCAGACCAGTTTCACGCGCAACGGCACGGTGCGGCCAAAGGCGTGCAGTGCATTGAAGGGAGCGCTCGGGAACGCAAACCCCGCCGCGAGTGTAACAAGCGCGCCGCCTACCAGGTCTTTCGCGACCAGACATCGCAGAAGATGGGCCGCTCCCAGCCCACTGAGCGCAGCCTGAATGAGTGCGGCCCCTGAGTCGCAATCGACGCGCCCGAAGGGAATGAAGCTCGTCCCGTCCGGCAGGCGCAGAGGCTGCGTGACACCACCCAGCGCATAACGGGCAAAGGGCAGAGCCGCCAGCGCTTCGGCAGTTGCAGGATTGCCCCAGGTCTTCAGAAAGGTTGGGGACCCGACGATCGTCATCGGCAGGTCGGCCAGGTGACGAACCATGAGGTCTCCCGGCGCGGGATTTCCAACGCGCAGCGCAACGTCGTAGTCCTCCCTGATCAGATCGACGAACCGATCCGTAAGTCCGACTTCGAGATGCAGGTTCGGATAGTCGGCTGCAAAGCTTCCGAAGAGGCGCGGTAGCAGTAGAGGCGCCATTTCGCTGGGCATGCTGATGCGCAAGCGACCCGAGGGCGCAACGTCGGACCTGATCGCCTCTTCACTTGCATCCAGGTCCCGCAACAGTGGCGCAACGCGGTCGAAGAAAAGTTGCCCGTCTTGGGTAAGCGTCAGGGCGCGCGTGGAGCGCAGGAACAGCCGGGCGCCAATCTTCTTTTCCAGCCGCGCCACGCTCTTCGACACCGCTGACGGTGTCGTCGCCAGATCGCGGGCCGCGGCGCTGAACGATCCGGCCTCTACCGTCCGCACAAAAGCCATCAATCCGGGCATCTCGTTGAGCAGATTCGGCATTTGCACCTCCGCGGCACAGATCATGTGCCCGCCCATGATCTAATGACGAAGGGTGGCAGCGTTTATCTAATTTCTCGTTGAAAGGAGATAAACAATGCAACACCTCAAAGACAAGGTCGCCGTCATCACCGGCGGCAATAGCGGCATCGGCAAGGCGACCGCTCGGCTGTTCGCGGAAGAAGGAGCGCAGGTCATCATTTCCGGGCGCCGGCAGGATGCTGTCGACCGCGCAGTCCAAGAAATCGGTCCGTCGGCCATCGGCTTCGTGGGTGATGCCGCCGACCTGGAAGATCATCGCAGGCTGGCGGACACCGTGAAGAGCCGCTTCGGCGGGCTCGACATCTACATGGCCAATGCTGGGATCATCAATCTCACCACCTCCGCCGAGGTGACTCCGGCAGACTATGACCGGCATTTCGCAATCAATACGCGCGGCGTGTTCTTCGGCGTGCAGACGATCGCCCCTCTGATCCGCGACGGCGGAAACATCATCGTTACGAGCTCGCTCGCGGCCACGAAGATCCTCCCGGATCATACCGTCTATGCCGGTTCAAAAGCAGCAACCGCCGCCTTTGCGAAAAACTGGGCGATCGAATTCAAGTCGCGGCGGATCCGTGTCAACATCCTGAGCCCGGGACCGGTCGAGACGGAAATTCTCGCCAAGCTGGGCGTATCGGAGGCCGAGCGGCCGGCATTCGAAGATTACATGGCTTCCCTGATCCCCGCCGGCCGTCTCGGCCGACCGGAAGAGTTGGCGCGCGCCGCACTCTTCCTCGCCTCCGATGCAGGAAGCTTTGTCAACGGGATCGAGCTTCATGTCGATGGCGGCATGACCCTGGCTTAAAAGGCCTGCCCTTTGCCAGCCCCAACGGGCTCTACAACCTGTCGAAGCTGTCGGTCTGATGGCTGAGGCTCGACAGGTATCGAACGCATCAAGCCATCCGCAGCAGAACGGCCGCCACGAGCGCATGCATCTGACGTTGAAGAAGAAGGCCACCCGTCGGCCCGGCAAACGACCCTTCAACAGCAGACACGCTTCGATGACTTCATCAGCGAATTCAACGAAGAACGCCCGCACGAGGCGCTGGGAATGAGGCATCCGGCAGATATCTATCGGCCCTCAAACCGCTTCTACAAGGGTCTGCCTGAGATCGACTATCCCTTCCATGATCGCGAGGTGCTGGTCACCAATTGCGCCCTTGGTGCGTATCTTTCTTCTTATCGGTGCTCCGAAGATATTTTTGCTTCGGTAAATGACTTAATATATCAACATAAAATAGCGAATTTGTGAGATATATTTGTGAATAAAATTCAAGTGGTCAGAAAAGCGATAATAATATTATCCATCATACTGTTTCTATTTTGCTATCTTTTCATCAGGCGGGCGGAATATAGCGAAAGTATATATAGGGATTTTTCTGATGTGCTTCAATTTAGAGGTCCACTTGCTTTTATGACGTTTCTGTCTCCGCATATCTATCTGATGTTGATCTTGGCGATATTCTTGCATGTCTTGAGAGGAAAGCATGACGTAGTAAAGCAACTTATGTGGATCTGGGCAGCAATATTTATGCTCGGTTCGGCATGGACGACGCTTTTAATCTATGCAGTTAACAACGGTTAATTCCACTGAAGGAGAGATACTGTGGCAGAGCCGGCATCATCGCTCACACAGGAAACGACAGACTTTATCGTACATCTCGCTCGGCCGCGTCGCGCTTTTTTCTGAGCGCCTGTTCCTGCTCATATGACTTATGCGGGAAATGCTCGAAGCACCACCAGCGCGTTGGCGCGGCCGGGGATGGGCTGTAGCCCCATCCTCCCCATTCCTTGCATCCTGATGCTCGCAATAGTGCTCAACGATCACGTTAGCGCCTGGCGCGCTCGAATGGCCTTCAATGCTCATAGGTGCTTATCCTCGGCCCCCCGGCCTTGATCCTCTCTGATGGGAAGCTGCGGCATGCCTCCTATAAGGGGTTGCGCGATGAGCAGGATAACGCGGTGGTGTATGAGTTGGAATAACCCGCGAACTTCTACCGTCCGCAACCGATGCAAGGTTTGAGAACTCCCATTAGCGTCAAAAAGAGGAGGAGTGAGAACAAGGAGGTCATGAACACGAAAAGAGGCCAAATGATCAGGAACTTCTCTTTCGGCTTCGCCGTAAAGCGATCATCGTCGTCGAATTCGGACATTTTGGGACCGAAATCTTCGCTAAAATCGAAGCCGTTTTTATAATAGAAAATGAATGAGCGGATATACCAATACCAGCTGTGGGCGCAAAAGGCACCGAACACGAAGAACCCGAACCACAGCTGAACTTGCTCTTCAGTAGACACGACAATGCCGGCCGGTGCGCGACTGGAATTCACCCATTGAGACGCCGTTGTAGTGCCGAGCCTCGCATTCAGGCCCGCATCAATGGCCACCTGGCGGTTTTCTGCCGTCTGACAGCCGGCAATGACCACACTCAGAAAGCTGAAACTGATAGCGACGGGCGCGCGCTGTCGTGCTGCCCCGGTGCTGCCCCAACAAACGGAAATAGCCAGGCTTTCGCCTGGTGATTCGAACAAGTCTCTGAAAAGCTTAGGAAAACTGGAGCGGGCGAAGGGATTCGAACCCTCGACCCCAACCTTGGCAAGGTTGTGCTCTACCCCTGAGCTACACCCGCTCAATCCGCATCGGTCCGGGGTAGTTGTTGGACCGTGGGCGCCGCCTCGCGGCGACCGGCGCTATATGGCCTAACGGGTTTTCAAATGCAACAGGGAAATGACGGAGAGGCGAAGAAAAATTGTGGTGTTCACAGACGCCCGGCGGAAAGGCCGCAAATGCGGGGCAAAGCGTCGGTCGCAAAGATTGCCAAACGATGTGGACCGACTTAATCAGGACGCCTCGCTTTTTTCCCTTCCTGCCCAATGGATTGCCCCATGTCCGAAAATGCCCCGAAGACAAGAGAAGAATTGTTTGCCTTTCTCGATGGGCTCGGCATCGCCCATAAGACAGTCGACCATGCGCCGGTCTTCACTGTCGCCGAATCGGTCGCCCTGCGCGACGAGATCCCCGGCGGCCACACCAAGAACCTGTTCGTTAAAGACAAGAAGGACAGGTATTTTCTGCTGACCGTGGAGGAAAATGCTGCCGTCGACCTCAAGCAGGTGCATAATGCCATCGGCGGGTCCGGCCGGGTTTCCTTCGGCAGACCGGAGAAGCTGATAGAGTATCTCGGCGTCGCTCCGGGTTCGGTGACGGCGTTCGGCGCAATCAACGATACGGCCGAGAATGTCACCTTCGTGCTCGATGCTGAGCTGATGGCGCACGAGATCGTCAACTGCCATCCGCTATCCAACGATGCGACGACATCGATTGCGGGCAGCGATCTCATCCGTTTCATGGAAGCGACGGGACATAAGCCGCTTGTCTTGAAAGTGACGTCCTGACATACGATTTTAGCGCTAAAGCGCGTCGCGATCTTTTAGATTCGCTTGCCGCGCTTTAGTCTTTGGTTTTGTGCATGTCTTTATCGCAAAACCGCACCACAGTTTTGCGCGAGATGCTTTAGCAAAGACGCCGGCAGGATCGGCGCGGCGGGAGATACCTATGAGCGGCAGCGACAACCCCTATAACGGTTCCTTCGGAAATCAGATGACTGCGACGACAAGCTTCGGTGCTACGCCGGAACCCGCGGCTGCGGCCGGCAGCTACATCACGGAGACGACGACCGCGAATTTTTCCAAGGATGTCATCGAGGCATCGCGCAGCCAGCCGGTGCTGGTCGATTTCTGGGCGCCCTGGTGCGGTCCGTGCAAGCAGCTGACGCCGGTATTGGAAAAGGTGGTCAACGAAGCCAAAGGCCGTGTCCGGCTGGTCAAGATGAACATCGACGACCATCCGTCGATCGCCGGTCAGCTCGGCATCCAGTCGATCCCCGCCGTCATCGCCTTCGTCAACGGCCGTCCTGCCGACGGTTTCATGGGCGCGGTGCCGGAAAGCCAGATCCAGCAGTTCATCGACCGTATCGCCGGTCCGGCCGGCGCCGACGAGGCGGCGGAAATCGAAGCCGTGCTTGCGGAGGCGGCGGAACTGCTTGCCGCCGGCAATATCAACGAGGCCGCTCAGCTCTATGGCGCCGTGATGCAGGCCGATCCCGAGAATGCCAAGGCGCTTGCCGGCATGGCCGAATGCATGATCGCCGCCAACCAGCATCAGCGGGCGCGCGAAGTACTGACAGAATTGCCGGAAGAGCTGGCAAAAGATGCCGGCATCCAGGCCGTGCTGATGAAGCTCGAGCAGATCGAGGAAGCCCGCAAGCTCGGCGACCCCGTTGCGCTCGAGCGTGAACTGGCCGCCAATCCCGATGACCACGAGGCGCGGATCAAGCTTGCGAAGATCCGCAATGTCGAAGGCCGGCGCGACGAGGCGGCCGACCATCTGCTGCTGGTCATGCGCAAGGACCGTGCCTTCGACGATGACGGCGCCCGCCGCCAGCTGCTGCAGTTCTTCGAGGTCTGGGGCTTCAAGGACCCGGCGACGGTCGCAGCGCGCCGCAAGCTTTCGGCGATGCTGTTCTCGTAGGGCGCCGCGCGTCCGACAGGACACGTCACGGACGGTCTATCGCATTGAATCCGTGCGTGATCTTTTCCGAAAATCGATTCCGATTTTCGGGTATTCGCCACTGCATAATTCGTTAAATCGGAATCGATTTAGCGATTAAATTATGCAGCGATTCAAAGTGTTACAGCGCCGCGCGTCTAAAAAGACGCGCGGCGCTGTAAGTTTCGAGCATCTGCCCTTGCGTTTTCGGACGAGGGCACCACATTCTCGTCAAGACGGGCATGCCCGTTACAAGAATGCGGGACGGTTTCATGCAAGTCGGGAATGCCAGATACCTGAAGCCGGGCGATCTGCCTGATGTGATTGCTGTCTTTCCCCTGACCGGCGCCCTCCTCCTGCCGGCCGGGCAGCTTCCCCTCAACATTTTCGAGCCGCGCTATCTGGCGATGCTGGATGCCGCGCTGACCGGAAACCGGCTGATCGGCATGGTGCAGCCGGCGCTCGGCGAACATGAGGACAAGGGCGGCGAGCCCAACCTTGCTGCTGTCGGTTGCCTCGGCCGCATCACCTCCTTCGCCGAGACCGGCGACGGGCGCTATATCGTATCGCTGACCGGCGTTTGCCGCTTCCGGCTACTGGAGGAGAAAGCGACCAGCGATCCCTTCCGCACCTTCCGTATCGCCCCTTTTATCGCCGACCTCTCGGCCGAGAATGAGGAGGAGGCCGTCGACCGCGCAGCGCTTCTGACCGCCTTCAAAGCCTATCTCGATGCCAACAAACTGGAGGCGGACTGGGAGAGCGTCGAGCGGGCGAGCAATCTGACGCTCGTCAATTCGCTGGCGATGATGTCGCCCTTCGGGCCGGCGGAAAAACAGGCGCTGCTGGAAGCGCCCGACCTGAAGACGCGGGCTGAGACGTTGATCGCCATTACCGAAATCGTGCTGGCGCGCGTCTTCGGTGACTCCGACACGGTTCTGCAGTAGACTTCGGCCATGGACGAAAAACTCAGCCGCGTCGATCCCAAGCTGCTCGATCTGCTGGTCTGCCCGCTCTCCAAGGGCCGGCTTTCCTATGATCGCGAGCACAATGAACTTGTCTCGGAAAAGGCACGGCTTGCCTATCCGATCCGCGACGGCATTCCGATCATGCTGGTGTCCGAAGCCCGACGCCTCGACGATTAGTGCGAAGCGATTTTGCCGGAAACGCGGTAAACACAAGGTTAGATCGTCTCTCCGGCAAGCAGGCGGGGATTGTCCTTTGCCGTCGTTCCGGCCGCCTGGCCGATGAAGAAGGATTTGAGACGCGGCAGCCGGTCGACGATGCCGAGGCCGACGTCGCGGGCGATGCGGATCGGCGTCGCGTCGTTGGAGAAGAGCCGGTTCAGCACGTCGGTCGTCACCCCCATGCGGAAAGTGTCGAAGCGCCGCCAGGTCTGGTAGCGCTCGAGAATGTTGATCGAGCCGATATCCAGGCCGAGGCGGTCGGCCTCCACGATGGTTTCGGCAAGTGCCGCCACATCCTTGAAGCCGAGATTGAGCCCCTGACCCGAAATCGGGTGGATGCCGTGGGCGGCGTCGCCGGCCAGCGCGAAACGCGGCGCGACGAAGGCGCGGGCGAGCGTCAGGCCGAGCGGGAAGGCACGCTTGTCGCCGATCACTTTCAGGCTCCCAAGCTTGTGGCCGAAGCGGCGCTCGAGTTCTTCCTCGAAGATCAGGTCGTCGGCGGCGACCAGCCGGTTGGCATCCGGCGTGCGCTCCGTCCAGACGAGCGAGGAGCGGTTGTTCTTGAGCGGCAGGATGGCGAAGGGGCCGGCCGGCAGAAAATGTTCCTCGGCACAGCCGTCATGCGGCCGCTCATGCTCGACCGTCGCAACGATGCCGGACTGGCCGTAGTCCCAGGTGACGGTCCTGATGCCGGCGAGATCGCGCAACGTCGAGCGCACGCCGTCGCAGGCAACCAGCAGCCGGGTTTCCAGCGCGCTGCCGTCCGAGAGCGTGACGGTGGCATGGGTGTCGTGGGTCTTCAGCTCCGTCGCGCCAAGCCCGTGGCGGATGTCGATGCCGAGCCGTTCGCAGGCGCCGCGCAGGGCGGCGACCATCGCGACATTCGGGATCATGTGGGCGAACGGCCGGCCGTCGGCCACTTCGCCGTCGAAGGTCAGAAATACCGGACGCACCGGATCGGAGGTCTTGGAGTCGGTGACGATCATCTTGGTGATCGGCTGGGCCTCCGGCTCGATCTCCTTCCAGATGCCGAAGACTTCGAGCATCTTCGCTGCCGCCGCGATGATGGCGGAAGCGCGCGTATCGTTTTTCCAGACATGTTCGGGGGCCGCCTCGACAACGGCGACATTCAGGTGGGGTGCTGCCTGTTTGACCGCGACAGCGGCGGAAAGGCCGACATAACCCCCGCCCACAACCAGCATATCCAGCATCGCGCCGCTCCCGTACCTTGTGCCTCAGATGTGACCTATATAGATCATCGCAACTTCACTTCCTACCGCTGGGAGACATGGAAATGACGGGCGAGACATCAGGGCCTTCGGCGATGGAGACGCTGCTTTCGACGCTCGACCTCGAGCCGATCGAGGTCGATATCTTCCGCGGCCGCAGCCCCAAGGTCGGCTGGCAGCGGGTCTTCGGCGGCCAGGTGATCGGCCAGGCGCTGATGGCGGCGCAGCGGACCATCGACAGCGAGCGTTTCGTCCATTCGCTGCATGCTTATTTCATGCGTCCCGGCGATCCCTCGGTGCCGACCATCTACCAGGCGGAGCGCATCCGCGACGGATCGAGCTTCAACACGCGGCGCGTCGTCGCCATCCAGCACGGCAAGGCGATCTTCGCGCTGTCGGCCTCCTTCCAGGTGGAGGAGCCGGGCTTCGAGCACCAGATCGCGATGCCCGAGGTCGAGATGCCGGAGGCGCTGCTCGGCGAGCAGCAGATCAAGGAACAGTATCTGGCGCACGCGCCGGAAGCGATCCGAAAATACTGGCAGCGTGAGCGGCCGATCGAGATCCGCCCCGTCTCGCTGACGCATTATTTTTCCGACAGGAAGCTCGATCCCAAACAGGATGTCTGGGTGCGCGCCACCGGCCCGGTTCCCGACGACCGGCTCTATCAGGCGGCGGTGCTTGCCTATCTTTCGGACATGACGCTGCTCGATACGTCGCTCTATGCGCACGGAACGTCCATCTTCGACCAGAGCCTGCAGGTGGCGAGCCTCGATCACTCGATGTGGTTCCACAGACCCTGCAAACTCGACGACTGGCTGCTTTATACGCAGGACAGTCCGTCGGCTTCAGGCGCCAGAGGATTAACCCGGGGTAGCCTATTTACACGATCCGGTAGCCTGATTGCATCGGTCGCGCAGGAAGGCCTGATTCGGAAAAAGGCAAATGAATAAATAATGTGCAACTTTATAAATTTGCGCGTTATTTGTGCGCTTATTGGCCAATCATTTGCCTGTTTATTGGCACTCTTTATTATAACCTTTACTTTTCAATAACTTACGTCTTGCTTCGAATCTGGCACGTCCCTTGAATGTGTATTGGCCGGTCGCTGTTCAGGAATGTCAGCGGCAAGGAGAGTCGGCTCCGCGCCGAGGATAACGAAGGATGGGAAACCAGATGAAAATTGTGATGGCCATTATCAAGCCGTTCAAGCTCGATGAGGTCCGCGAAGCCCTTACGGCGATCGGTATTCAGGGGCTGACCGTAACCGAGGTGAAGGGCTACGGGCGCCAGAAGGGGCACACCGAAATCTATCGCGGCACCGAATATGCAGTCAGCTTCCTGCCGAAGCTCAAGATCGAAATCGCGGTTGCATCGGAACTCGTCGACAGGGCGGTCGAGGCCATCGCGGCAGCGGCCAAGACCGGTCAGATCGGTGACGGCAAGATCTTCGTCTATTCGATCGACCATGCCGTGCGCATCCGTACGGGCGAAACCGATTCAGAAGCGCTGTAAGAACGGCAGATCAAGGAGCTTTTTCCAATGTCAATTTCGAAGTTTTCTTCCACCTTTGCGCGGATTTGCGCAGCTTCGGCCGCGCTTCTCGCGCCGGCCGTCGCTTTCGCGCAGGAGGCTGCGCCAGCCGCCACTGCCGCTGCTGCTCCTGCTCTCACGATGGATAAGGGTGATAATACCTGGATGCTCGTCTCCTCGGCGCTTGTCCTGCTGATGACCATCCCCGGCCTTGCGCTTTTCTACGGCGGTCTCGTGCGCGCCAAGAACATGCTCTCGGTGCTGATGCAGGTCTTCATGATCACGGCCGTCGTGGCGCTGATCTGGGTGACCTACGGCTATTCGCTCGCCTTCACCGACGGCGGTTCGCTGAACAGCTTCGTCGGCGGCTTCTCCAAGGCCTTCCTTGCCGGCGTCAACACCTCGTCGCTCGTAGAAACCTTCTCGAAGGGCGTCGCCATTCCGGAATACACCTTCATCGTGTTCCAGATGACGTTTGCCTGCATCACGCCCGGCCTGATCGTCGGCGCGTTCGCCGAGCGCATCAAGTTCTCGGCCGTCATACTCTTCGTCGTGCTCTGGGTCACCTTCATCTACTTCCCGATGGCGCACATGGTCTGGTTCTGGGGCGGTCCGAGCTCCTACACCTCGCCGGCCGGCCTGATCTTCTCCTACGGCGCAATCGACTTCGCCGGCGGCACGGTCGTTCACATCAATGCCGGTATCGCGGGCCTCGTCGGCGCCATCATGCTCGGCAAGCGCACGGGCTATAAGAAGGAAATCATGGCTCCGCATTCGATGACGCTGACCATGGTCGGAGCCTCGCTGCTCTGGGTCGGCTGGTTCGGCTTCAATGCCGGCTCCAACCTCGAAGCCAATGCCTACGCTTCTCTCGCCATGATCAACACCTTCGTCGCAGCGGCGGCCGCCGCTGTGTCCTGGTGCATCGTCGAAACCCTCACCCGCGGCAAGGCCTCCATGCTCGGTGGCGCTTCCGGCGCGGTTGCCGGTCTCGTCGCCATCACCCCGGCGGCAGGCTTTGCCGGCCCGATGGGCTCGATCGTTCTCGGCCTCCTCGTTTCGCCGGCCTGCTACTTCTTCGTTGACGTCGTGAAAAACAAGTTCAACTACGACGACAGCCTCGATGTCTTCGGCGTCCATTGCGTCGGCGGCATCATCGGCGCTCTCGGCACCGGTATCCTCGTCAACCCGGCACTCGGCGGTGCAGGCATCGTCGACTACTCCACAGCCGATTTCGCGGCCTCCTATGCCGGCACGGCAACCCAGGTCTGGAACCAGGCCAAGGGCGTCCTGACGACGCTGCTGTGGTCCGGTATCGGTTCGGCGATCCTCTACAAGATCGTCGACGTCGTCATCGGCCTGCGGGTGACCGTCGAAGCCGAACGCGAAGGTCTCGACCTTTCGACCCACGGCGAAGCTGCCTACCACTCTTCCTGATCACAGGGTTTGCGGCGCCCGGCAAAAGGGCGCCGCTTCACAGCCCGTCGCGGCCTATCTAACCATAGACCGCATTTCGCCCGGACCTTTCAAGGTTCGGGCCTTTTTCATTTCCCTGTCCGGAATTGTCGTCCAGCCATGCATGGTTAACATCGCTTTAACCCGGCTCTGATTAGGTAGAACGGACGCATTTTGGCACGGCGAAGCTTCAGCGATTCGCGTGTCCTCAGGCATTGGACGGGTTAGACACATGGCAAGAAGCACGTCGCCGGCAATGGATGGCCGTCCGGATCGGTTCTCCTTCTCGGCATTCATGCTGCGGCAGATCCAGGCGCTCATCGGCTTTGCGATCTTTCTGCTACTGGCGTTCTGCGTCGCGGCGCTGGCGACATGGAATGTTGCGGATCCGAGCTATTCCTACGCGACCGCCAACCTGCCGACGAATATTCTCGGCTACAGCGGTGCTGCCTTTGCCGATATCGTCATGCAGTTCCTCGGGCTTGCCAGCGTCGTTTCGATGCTGCCGATCGTCGCCTGGGCGCTGACGCTGATCTCGGGCCGCCGCTTCAGCCGTATTCCTGCCCGTGCCGGCGCCTGGTTCGGCGGTTCGGTGCTTTCCTGCGCCGTCCTCGGCTGCTTTCCGCCGCCGCTCACCTGGCCGATCCCGAACGGCATCGGCGGTGTCATCGGCGACATGATCCTGCGTTTTCCCGCACTCTTCGTCGGCGCCTATCCGACGGGCACCTTCGCCATGGTCGTCGGCTGCATCTTCGCCGCACCGACCGCCTGGCTGATGCTGTTTGCATCAGGCCTTGTCGGCCGCAGCGACGCCGACGAGGAGATCGAGGAAGACTACGTCGATACGCGCAGCAAGGCCCGCGTCGTCGGAGACGAGGACGAGGAGGAAGACGAGTCCCGCTGGGTCGCTCTCAGCGGTGCCGTGACGCATGCCTGGTACATGAGCCAGGGCCGGCTGCGTCGGCTGTTCGGCATGGGGCCGCGCAAGCGGCGCCAGGGCGATTACGAATCACCTTATGATTTCAACGATGACGAGTTCGGCACGCTGAACGAACCGGTGCGCGCCAAGGCGCCGACCGTCCGCGGCGAGCGCATGGAGCCGTCGATGGAACCATCGATGGGAGCAAGGATGGCTTCGCCCCGGCGCATCGTCTCCGCACCGTCGCTGTCTGTCGATGACGACGATGACAATGACGACGACCTGCCCTTCGATAACGACATGCCGCCGCGCCCGGCCGATATCCTGCCCGACGACGATGACGACGACTGGATGATCCGAGCACCGGCAAAGGCGGCCGGCAAGCCGGAACCGCGCGTCGTCCCCGTCGTCGCACGTCCGAAGCCCAGCGCCCGCATCGAGCGAGAGGCGCAGGGCTCGTTCATCCGTCCCGAGGGTTTCCAGCTTCCCTCGATGCATCTGCTCGCCGAACCGAAGAATGTCGTGCGCGACTCCACGCTTTCGGCCGATGCGCTGGAACAGAACGCCCGCATGCTCGAAGGCGTGCTTGAGGATTTCGGCGTCAAGGGCGAGATCATCCATGTCCGTCCCGGTCCCGTCGTCACGCTCTACGAACTGGAGCCGGCGCCTGGCATCAAGTCGTCACGCGTCATCGGCCTTGCCGACGATATCGCCCGCTCGATGAGCGCGATTGCCGCCCGCGTGGCCGTCGTGCCCGGCCGCAACGCGATCGGCATCGAATTGCCGAACCAGACGCGCGAGACCGTCTATCTGCGTGAACTCATCGCCTCCCGAGATTTCGAAGGCAGCAAGGCGAAGCTCGCCATGGCGCTCGGCAAAACGATCGGCGGCGAAGCCGTGATCGCCGATCTCGCCAAGATGCCGCATCTGCTCGTCGCCGGCACCACCGGTTCCGGCAAGTCGGTCGCCATCAACACGATGATCCTGTCGCTGCTCTACCGCATGACGCCGGAACAGTGCCGGCTGATCATGATCGACCCGAAGATGCTGGAACTCTCCGTCTATGACGGCATCCCGCACCTGCTTTCGCCTGTCGTCACCGATCCGAAGAAGGCCGTCGTCGCGCTCAAATGGACCGTGCGCGAGATGGAAGAGCGCTACAAGAAGATGTCGAAGATCGGTGTGCGCAACATCGATGGCTTCAACACCCGCGTCGAGCAGGCGCTGTCGAAGGGCGAGGCGATCTCGCGCACGGTGCAGACCGGATTCGACCGCCATACCGGCGAGGCGATGTACGAGACCGAAGAATTCGATCTGCGGCCGATGCCCTATATCGTCGTGATCATCGACGAGATGGCCGACCTGATGATGGTCGCCGGCAAAGACATCGAAGGCGCCGTCCAGCGTCTGGCGCAGATGGCGCGTGCCGCCGGCATCCACGTGATCATGGCGACACAGCGTCCGTCGGTCGACGTCATCACCGGCACGATCAAGGCAAACTTCCCGACGCGCATCTCCTTCCAGGTGACTTCGAAGATCGACAGCCGCACCATTCTCGGCGAACAGGGTGCCGAACAGCTGCTCGGCATGGGCGACATGCTCTACATGGCGGGTGGCGGGCGTATCCAGCGCGTGCACGGCCCGTTCGTTTCTGATGTCGAGGTGGAAGAGATCGTCTCCTACCTGAAGACCCAGGGCTCGCCGCAATATCTCGACGCGATTACCGCCGATGACGATGAGGACGGCGATTACGGCGGTGGTGGAGGCGGTCCGGCCGGCACGTCCAATCTTTCCGAATCGGAAGATCCCTACGATCAGGCGGTCGCCATCGTGCTGCGCGACGGCAAGGCGTCGACCTCCTACGTGCAGCGCCGACTTGGCATCGGCTACAACCGTGCCGCCTCGCTCGTCGAGCGCATGGAGAAGGAGGGTATCATCGGACCAGCCAACCACGCCGGCAAACGCGAAATTTTGGTTCCGACCGAAGGCGACATCCTCGACCGCTGACATAACAGGCATATATTTCCAATACAGCCGCTTTTGCGGAAACCTGATAGCATCGAAGCCGTTACCTCTCGCAGGCCGATCGCAACGCCTTGAAGACGCCGCCTTTCGGCAGCATGCAGATCGCATAAAGGAGATTTAGATGAGTCACTCCGATACCTTCCTCTCCGGCCTGACGGTAACGCGCCGCGACCTTCTCGGCGCCTTTGCCGTCGCTGCGATAGCGAGCGCCATTCCCCTTGGCGCTTATGCGCAGGCGGCAGCTCCCGCCTCCGGCACGGCGCAGGCGATCGCCGATCATTTTTCCGGCGTTACGACGATGCAGGGCGAATTCGTGCAGTTCGGCCCGCGCGGCGAACAGACCGGCGGCAAGTTCTTCATCCAGCGCCCCGGCAAACTGCGCTTCAACTATGACGATCCGTCGCCGATGCGGGTGATCGCCGACGGCAAGAACGTCGCCATCGGCAATATGAAGCTGAAGACCTGGGATCTCTATCCGCTCTCCAAGACCCCGCTCAGCCTGCTTCTGGCGCAGCGTATCGATCTGTCGGCCGGCATGGTGAAGGGCGTGAAGGAAGAGTCTGACCTGACGACGATCGCACTCGGCAACAATACGGTGTTCGGAAACTCGACCATTACCATGATGTTCGACCCGAAGACCTACGATCTGCGGCAGTGGACGATCACCGACAATCAGGGCAAGGACACCTCGGTGATGATCTTCAATGTCAAAACCGGCATGCAGTTCGAGGATCGCGTCTTCCGCGTTCCCTATGAGACCATTCCAGGCACGCCGCAATCGCGCGATTGAGACCTTTTCGGTTGATCGGCCGCTCCTTTTACAAGCGGCCGGTTCCCTCGCGTCCGCCTTTGTTTTAAAGCCCTTTCATGAAAGCGTGAAGGGGTATGGGTATGGGTTTTTCGATCACCACCTGGAACATCAATTCGGTGCGGCTACGCATGCCCATCGTCGAGCAGCTCGTTCTCAAGCACAGGCCCGATATCCTCTGCCTGCAGGAAACCAAGGTGACGAACGAGCTGTTTCCGGCGGCCCCGCTCAGGGCGATGGGCTACAATCACATCATCATCCATGGCCAGAAGGGCTATCATGGCGTGGCGATCGCCTCGCGCATTCCGTTGACCGAGGATCACCGGCAGGATTATTGCGGCGTCGGCGATGCGCGCCATATCTCGGCGATCTTCGAGCACGGCAATCGTCGCGTTCGGCTGCACAATTTCTACGTCCCGGCCGGCGGCGACGAGCCGGATCGCACGATCAATCCGAAATTCGGCCACAAGCTCGATTTCATCGAGGAGATGAAGCTGCTGAAAGCCAATGGCGAGGCCAACACCTCAGCCATCCTCGTAGGTGACCTCAACATCGCGCCGCTGGAGCATGATGTCTGGTCGCACAAGCAGCTTCTGAAGATCGTCAGCCATACGCCCGTCGAAACCGAGGGGCTGCTCGAGGTGATGAAGCGCGGCGCCTGGCTCGATCTTATGCGCCAGCATGTGCCTGAAAACGAGAAGCTCTACACCTGGTGGAGCTACCGTGCCAAGGATTGGGAGGCCGCCGATCGCGGCCGCCGTCTCGACCATATCTGGTCGTCGTCGGATCTCGGGCCGCATCTAAAGCGGATAGAAATCCTGAAGGAGGCGCGCGGTTGGGATCGTCCCTCCGACCACGTACCGGTCACGGCGCATTTCGATTTCTAGAGCGATGCGGTTCAGCTTTTCGCAAAGCGAGAACTGCTCTAACCGGGATCAGCTGAAGCGGTAGAACTGGCTTGCGGCCTTTGCCGCAAGCTCGGCGAGATTGTCGCGGATGCGGTTCTCGATCAGCCGGGCTGCGTCCGGATATTCTTCGATCAGCCGGTGGAAGAGGGCGCGGGTGATGCGGATGATGCTGGTATCCTCGCGCGCTACCGCGGTGAACTTGCGCTCCACCAGCGTCACCAGCGCCAGCTCGGAAACCAGGGTACCGGGGCCGGCGATTCCCTCTGTCCTCTGCATGCCGTCACTGCTCGTCGCGCTCAGCTCCAGGCTGCCGCTGAGGATGACATAGGCGCTCTCGGCGGGCGAGCCCTGGCGAAACAGCATCTGGCCGGCAGCGATCATGCGCCGGTCGGCGCCGAAGGCGATCAACCGCAGCTGATCCTCGCTCATGTCCTTGAACAGAGGAAGCTGCGCGAGCATGTGGATGTCGTCGGTCAGCGCCATGCGGGCTTTTCGCCTTAGAGCAATTCCAGCAAAACCGCGTCGCGGTTCTGCGTCCGAAATTGAGTGAAAACAAAGAGATAGAGCATTCCCGCGATTCGGAGGAAAACGGAACTGCTCTAGGGTATGATCTTGTAGCCGCCGTTTTCCGTGACGAGGATTTCGGCATTGGAGGGATCGCGCTCGATCTTCTGGCGCAGGCGATAGACGTGGGTTTCCAGCGTATGCGTCGTCACCCCGGAATTATAGCCCCAGACCTCTTCGAGCAGTACGTCGCGGGTGACGACCTTCTGTTCGGCGCGGTAGAGATAGCGGATGATCGCCGCTTCCTTTTCCGTCAGCCGGATCTTCTGGCCGTTATCGGTGGTCAAAAGCTTCTGGCTCGGCTTGAAGAGGTAGGGTCCGACGGTGAAGGTCGCGTCCTCGCTCTGCTCATGCTGGCGCAGCTGCACGCGGATGCGCGCGAGCAGCACGGCGAAGCGGAAGGGCTTAGTGACATAGTCGTTGGCGCCGGCTTCGAGGCCGAGGATCGTGTCCGAATCGGTATCGTGGCCGGTCAGCATGATGATCGGCGCCTTGAAACCGCCCTTGCGCAGCAGCTTCACTGCCTCGCGGCCGTCCATATCGGGCAAGCCGACATCCATGATCAGCAGGTCGATCGGCGTTGCGCGGGCGGTCGCGACACCTTTGCCGGCGTTGGCTTCCTGCAGAACCGTGAATTCCTCATACAGCGACAATTGCTCCGTCAGCGTCTGCCGAAGGTCATCGTCGTCATCCACCAGAAGAATGGTGCGTGCGGTCATGCCGTTTGCGTCCTCGTGTTAAGTTCCCTAGTCCTACGCCAAATTCCTGGTTTGGCAAGGATCGGGCAGCGGGCTGTTGCCGGGTCGGTTTCGATATGATTTCAATCGAAGCCCCAGACAAGGCACGACATGCGAGAAAAATGGAAAAAGCAAGGCAGAGGCGGGGTATAACGCCATCGACGATGGTGGTGCGTCCTGCGCCGGGGCGCAGGAGCCGGGCGATCGTCCGGCTCGGCGCCATCACCGTGCCTGCTGCGATCGGCCGCTCCGGCCGCACCGTGATGAAACGCGAGGGCGACGGCGCCACGCCGATCGCCTCGATGAAGCTGATATCCGGCTTCCGGCGCGGCGAGCGGAACGGCCGGCTCGTCACTCCACTTTCCATCCGCCGCATCCGCCCCGACATGCTCTGGTGCGATCAGTCCGGCAGTGCCAGCTATAACCGCCTCGTCCGGGCGCCGTCCGGCGTAAGTCACGAGGAGATGCGGCGCAGCGACGGGCTCTACGACATCTGCCTGGTGATGGACTGGAACATCTCCTCGCGTGCGCGCAATCGCGGCTCGGCGATCTTCTTCCATCTCATCAGGCCGGGCTACGAGCCGACGGCGGGCTGCGTGGCGGTGAGCCTGCGCGACATGCGCCGACTGCTGCCTCACCTTCGAAAGGGAACGATTGTCTGCGTCGTCTGATTGTTTTCCGGATGCGGTCGCCTATATGCCTCCGGTGACCGAACGCTCCGGCTGAAATGCGTTCTGGGACGTCCGCAAGCGCGGGCGCAATTCATGCCTCGTCCAATTCTTCAAACTCCCGGAGATATATTGTGACCGCTCAACCCATCATCACTTTCCATGACGGACATTCCATTCCGCAAGTCGGCCTCGGCGTCTGGCAGACGCCGCAGGACATTGCCGCTCCCACCGTGCGCACGGCAATCGCCGCCGGCTATCGTCATATCGATACGGCTTCCGGTTACGACAACGAAGAGGGCGTCGGCGAAGGCATCCGCTCTTCCGGCCTCGACCGCAAGGATATCTTCGTCACCACCAAGCTCAGGAACGACGACCAGGGCTACGACAATGCGCTGCGGGCCTTCGACGGCAGCCTGAAGAAGCTCGGTTCCGAATATGTCGACCTCTACCTCATTCACTGGCCGTCGCCGCATCGCGGCCTCTATACGGAGACCTGGAAGGCTTTCGCCCGCATCCGGGAAGAGGGCCGCGCCCGCTCGATCGGCGTGTCGAACTTCAATCCTGAACATCTCGAACGCATCATCGGCGAAACCGGTGTCGTTCCCGTCATCAACCAGATCGAGCTGCATCCCGATTTCCAACAGAAGGCGGCGCAGGAGGTTCACAAGAAGCTTGGTATCGCCACCGAATCCTGGAGCCCGCTCGGCCAGGGCAAGTTCATCTCGAACGCGGTGATAGGCGAGATCGCCAAAAAGCATCAGAAGACGCCGGCTCAGGTCATCATTCGCTGGCACATCGACAGCGGCCTCGTCGTCATCCCGAAATCGGTGACGCCGTCGCGTATCGAGGAGAATTTCCAGGTGTTCGACTTCAAGCTCGACGCCGACGATATGGCCGCGATCGCCAAGCTCGACAGCGCCGGTGCCCGCATGGGGCCGGATCCGATGACGGCAACCTTCTGATCGTCGTCTCGATTATCGCCAGGCAAGGGTCGTCCCGCAAAAGACCGCATGCGGTAGCCGTTTTATAAGGCGATCGAGGCGGGCGGCATAAAATGTGAAGCCCACCGATGCGCAGCGGCATCGGTGGGCTTTTGATTGTTATCCGTTTTGACGGATCAGTTCCACTCGCGGATATCGACGAAGTGACCGGCGATCGCGGCTGCGGCGGCCATTGCCGGCGAGACGAGGTGCGTGCGGCCCTTGAAGCCCTGACGGCCTTCGAAGTTGCGGTTCGAGGTCGAAGCGCAGCGCTCACCCGGCTTCAGACGGTCGTCGTTCATCGCAAGACACATGGAGCAGCCCGGCTCGCGCCAGTCGAAACCCGCGGCCTTGAAGATCTTGTCGAGGCCTTCGGCTTCCGCCTGTTCCTTGACGAGGCCGGAGCCCGGCACGATCATCGCGTCGACGGTCGGGGCAACCGTCTTGCCCTCAACGACCTTGGCGACTTCGCGCAGATCCTCGATGCGGCCGTTGGTGCAGGAGCCGATGAAGACGCGGTCGAGCGTGATGTCGGTCATCTTCGTGCCCGGCTTCAGGCCCATATAGTCAAGCGCGCGCCACTTGGAGGTGCGCTTGGTTTCGTCCGGAATGTCGTCCGGGTTCGGAACGATGCCCTGGACGGAGATGACATCCTCGGGCGAGGAGCCCCAGGAAACGATCGGCGGCAGGCTGGCGGCGTCGAGCACGACGACGCGGTCGTAATGAGCGCCCTCGTCGGTCTGCAGCGTCTTCCAGTAGGCGATCGCCTGTTCGAGCGCCTCGCCCTTCGGTGCGCGCGGCTTGCCCTTGATATATTCGAAGGTCTTTTCGTCAGGGGCGATCAGGCCGGCGCGCGCGCCGCCTTCGATCGTCATGTTGCAGATGGTCATACGGCCTTCCATCGACAGCGCGCGGATCGCTTCGCCGGCAAATTCGATGACGTGGCCGGTGCCGCCGGCTGTGCCGATCTCGCCGATGATGGCAAGGATGATGTCCTTGGCGGTAACATGCGGCGGAAGCACGCCGTCGACCCGCACCAGCATGTTCTTCGCCTTCTTCTGGATCAGCGTCTGGGTCGCCAGCACATGCTCGACCTCGGAGGTGCCGATGCCGTGCGCCAGCGCGCCGAAGGCGCCATGCGTCGAGGTGTGGCTGTCGCCGCAGACGATGGTCATGCCGGGCAGGGTGAAGCCCTGTTCCGGACCGACGATGTGGACAATGCCCTGGCGCTTGTCGCTTGCCGAATAATATTCGACACCGAATTCGGCGGCATTGGTCGCCAGCGCTTCCACCTGGATGCGGCTTTCCTCGTTCTTGATGCCGAGATGGCGGTCGGGCGAGGTCGGAACGTTATGGTCGACGACCGCGAGCGTCTTTTCCGGCGCGCGAACCTTGCGGCCGGTCATGCGCAGGCCTTCGAAAGCCTGCGGCGAGGTGACTTCGTGGACCAGATGGCGGTCGATGTAGAGAAGACAGGTGCCGTCCGGCTGTTCGTCGACCAGATGATCGTCCCAGATCTTGTCGTAGAGGGTACGCGGTGCGCTCATGGCGTTAAGTCCGTTTCTTGGAAGCTTTGGAAAATCGAGAAATGGCGGATCAGGCTCCGCCGGCCGTCATTCGATCAACGAAGTCGGCTGTTGAGCGCGCCGGACACGCACGCAAAAAACCGCGCCGGCAGGCGATAATGGTCCTGCAGCACGAAAATATGCGCACCAATGCATCTGAACTTGGATTCCATGGCCCTGCATATAGCGATTTTTCGCGGCAGCTTCAATTTGAATCATCAGCAGACGCTCTGCGACCCCTCAGTGGTGCGGCTATTGGTGCCGTCACCGCGACTTCATCCATTTCTCCGTCCGCCGCAGCGCCAGCGACAGGCCGATCGTCAGGATCAGATAGATATAGGTGACGATCGAATAGGTCTCGAAGAAGCGGAAGGAACCGGCGGCATAGACCTTGCCCATCTGGGTGATGTCGGCGACGCCGAGCACGGAGACGAGCGAGCTGTCCTTCACCATCGAGACGAAATCGTTGGAGAGCGGCGGGAAGATCACCCGGATCGCCTGCGGGAAGACGACGGAGCGAAAGCGCCGGTAGCGCGACAGGCCAAGCGCCTTGGCCGCCTCGATCTGGCCGAGATCGACCGACTGGAAGCCGGCCCGGAAGATTTCGGCGATGAAGGAGGAATAACCGACCGTCAGCGCGATGATCGCTCGCCACATCAGCGAGAGGTCGCGCACCAGGATGGGTTCGGCCATGCCTGATGTCACCAGCGGTGAAATCAGGAAGTTGTAGGCTGCGACCAGGGTCGGCGCGCCGACGAAGGCGACGTAGAACAGCAGCACGAGGATAGGGATGCCGCGGATGATCTCGATGTAGAATCTCGCGATCTGACGCAACACCTGGCTGTCGGCCATGCCGAGCAGGCAGATGCCGAGGCCGAGTACGGTGGCGAGCACGAAGGCGACCAGCGTGACGAAGACGGTGACGCAGACACCGTTGACGACGGTGCGGAAGACCTGGGCATAGATATCGTTGGCGACGATGACGGCGGCAAGCACGATGCCGATCGTGACGAGGGCGACCAGCCACCAGGGATAGTCGTCCTTGACGTATCTGTCGCGAGATGGTCGCAGGGCCATTAGTCGTTTTTCGGCGTCATTCGCCCATCTTGTAGTCGAGGAACCACTTCTTGTTCAGCCCATCCAGTGTGCCGTCGGCCTTGAGTGCGGCGATGGCGGCATTGACCGGGGCGACGAGGTCGGAGCCCTTCGGGAAGATGAAGCCGAAATCCTCGGTGCCGAGCGGTTCGCCGATCAGCTTCAAGGCGCCGTTCGAGGCATCGACATAACCCTTGCCGGCGGTGCCGTCGGTCAGCACGACGTCGACGTCGCCGGCCTTCAGGGCCTGGACGGTGGCGCCGAAGGTTTCGAAGAGTTTGATGCGGGGGTTCTGCTCGTTGCCATCAAGCACTTCATAGACGGCGGTGTAGAAGGGCGTGGTGCCGGGCTGTGCGCCGACCAGGCCATCCTTGAATTCGCCGAAGGACTTGGCATCGGTGAAGCGCGTCTCGTCGCCGCGCACCAGCATGAACTGCTGCGAGCGCATATAGGGATCGGAGAAATCCACCTTCTGCTTGCGGTCTTCCTTGATGGTGATGCCGGTCATGCCGATGTTGTACTGGCCGTCGGACACCGCCTGGATCATCGCGTCCCAGCTGGTGTTCTGGTATTCGACCTTGAAATTCAGCCGCTTGGCGATCTCGTTCATCGCATCATATTCCCAGCCGATCGCCTTGCCGGACTTCGGATCGACGAATTGCAGCGGCGGATAGGCATTCTCGGTGACGACGACGACGCTCTTGCCGCCGAGATCGGGCAGTTCGGCGGCTAATGCGGCGAGGGGTGCAAGAGCAAGGGCGGCGAAGCTCGCAAGAACGGTACGGCGAAACAACATTGAACGGTTCCCCAAATTGAACGGCAAAAACTGTCACGGAAGATAGGCCTGAGGCAAGGCCGCCGGCTGCGCACCGAAGCAAAAAATAGAAAAGGCGACCCGAAGGCCGCCTTTCCAAGCAAAGAATTTTGCGTGGCGCAGATCTTATTCTGCTGCCGGTTCCGCTGCAGCGGCGGCTGCTTCTGCGGCGGCCTTTTCAGCGGCAGCCTTGGCTTCCGCAGCTTCTGCTGCTGCCCTCTCGGCGGCGAGCGCCTGAGCTGCTGCCACCTTTTCAGCTTCGATGCGTGCCTTTTCCTCGGCAATGGCGGCGCGCTCGGCGTCGTTGAGCTTGCGGGCGCGAACGCCGGTGTCTTCAACGATACGGGCAGACTTGCCGCGACGGTCGCGCAGGTAATAGAGCTTGGCGCGACGGACCTTACCGCGGCGAACGACGTCGACGCTTTCGATCATCGGCGAGTAGACCGGGAATACGCGCTCGACGCCTTCACCGTAGGAGATCTTGCGGACGGTGAAGTTTTCCTGCAGGCCGCCGCCCGAGCGGGCGATGCAGACGCCTTCATAGGCCTGAACGCGGGTACGGGTGCCTTCCGTGACCTTGACGTTGACGCGGACAGTGTCGCCGGGGGAAAATTCGGGAAGCGTGCGCTTGGCTTCGATCTTGGCGGCCTGTTCGGCCTCAAGCTGCTGAATGATGTTCATCGTCTTAACCTTTGGTTCTTCTGAAACAGCCAGAGCGCTCGACACTGATCCTTCGGAACTGGCCTCAGGACTTTGCCCATCAAGGGCGGGAGCGGATTCGCCATTCTTTGTTTGCTGGCAGACGGGGATAAACCCCATTTCCGCGTGCGCCAATACACGAAAGGCCAGGGCTTGTCATCCCTTGGACGGCATTTTTGTGAAAAGGGCTGCGAAATCAGCCGTTTTTCTTGCTTTTGGCCTTTTCCAGCAGATCCGGCCGCCGCTCCTGCGTCAGCCGCACCGCTTCCTGATGCCGCCATTTCTCGATCGCGCCGTGGTTGCCCGAGGCGAGGATCGCGGGGATTTCCCGGCCTTCCCATTCCTGCGGCCGGGTATAATGCGGATGTTCCAGCAGTCCGCCTTCAAAGCTTTCGTGCAGGCCGGAAAGATCGTTGCCCATGACACCAGGCAGGATGCGGATGATGGCATCGAGCACGATCAGCGCCGCCGGCTCGCCGCCTGACAGCACGCAGTCGCCGATCGAGACCTCTTCCAGTCCGCGCGCCTCGATCACCCGCTGGTCGACGCCCTCGAAGCGGCCGCAGACGATGATGACGCCGTCGCCCGCCGCGAGCACGCGCACACGCTCCTGCGTCAGCGGCCGTCCGCGCGGGCTCATCAGCAGCCGCGGGCGGGTATCGTTTTCTGAGGCGCTGTCGATCGCGCGGGCGAGAATGTCTGGTTTCAGCACCATGCCGGCGCCGCCGCCTGCCGGGGTGTCGTCGACGGTGCGGTGTCTGTCGGTGGCGAAGTCGCGAATCTGCACCGTGTCCAGCGACCATTGTCCCCGCTCCATCGCCTTGCCGGCGAGCGAGAAGCCCAGATGCCCCGGAAACATTTCCGGATAAAGTGTCAGCACGCTCGCCCGGAAAGCCATTACTTCTTCTTTTTCGGCTTGTCGGGAGTGAATTTCGAAAGCTCTTCGGGATCGTCGACCAGACCCGCCGCCAGCGGATCGATCAGCAGCGTGCCGGCCTCGAGGTCGATCTCCAGCACCGAGGCTTCGGAGAAGGGGATCAGCACCGGGCGCTTGCCCGGACCTTTGAGTTCCAGCAGGTCGCCGGCGCCGAAATCGAAGACCCCGGTGACTGTGCCATAGCTGACACCCTTGTCGTCGCGCGCTTCGAGCCCTTCGAGATCGGCATAGTAGAACTCGTCGTCCTCCAGCTCCTCGTCCGGCAGATTGTCCCGCTCGATATAGAGTTCAAGCCCGTTCAGGGCCTCGGCGGCATTGCGGTCGTTGACGCCGCGGAAACGGACGACGACCACATTCTTCATCTCGCGGATTTCGAGGACTTCGAAGCTGCGGCCGTCCATGCTGTGCAGATGGCCGTAGTCGCCAAGCGCGCCGGGATCGGCCGTATAGGCCTTGGCGCGCACCTCGCCCCGGAGGCCTTGCGCGCCACCGATCGTCGCCATCAGAACGGGGTTTTCAAGCTTGGTCATGGGTTCCTTCATGTGAAGCCGAAAGACAGGTTTCTCATAAACGAAGTGCGTGCGATTGGAAACGAAAACGGGCGGCATGTCGCCATGCCGCCCGCTCGAAGGAGTGTCGCGATTATTCCGCGGCGTCGGCGGCAGCAGCAGCGTCGGCGACCTTCTGAGCCTTTTCGGCGGTGCGTTCCTGGGCGCGCTTGCCGGGCTTTGCCTTGACCGGGTTGTTCTTGGCTTCGCGCTTGGCAACGCCTGCCTCGTCGAGGAAGCGCAGAACGCGGTCGGTCGGCTGGGCGCCGTGTTCGATCCAGTGCTTGATGCGCTCGGCGTTCAGCTGAACGCGCTTCTCATCATCCTTGGCAAGCATCGGGTTCCAGGAACCGAGGTTTTCGAGGAAGCGGCCGTCACGCGGGCTGCGCGCATCGGCGAGAACGACGTGGTAGTACGGGCGCTTCTTGGAACCACCGCGGGCGAGACGAATTTTCAGTGCCATGTTCTTTACTCCTTGGGCTTTTCTTGACCGCTTTCTCGAGCGGTACGGTTATCGGGCTGCAGTGCTCTGTTCAGCGTGATCCGCAGCGATCTGCTCATGATGCCGGATGACTTCCTTGATGACGAAGTTCAGGAACTTCTCGGCGAAATCCGGGTCCAGATTGGCAGCTTTCGCCAGCTGGCGAAGGCGTTCGATCTGGTATTCCTCGCGCGCCGGGTCGGCCGGCGGCAAATTGTATTTGGCCTTCAGCACGCCGACCTCTTTGGTGCAGCGGAAGCGTTCGGCAAGCATGTGCACGAGAGCGGCATCGATATTGTCGATCGACTGACGATAGCTCGCAAGCTGGGTTTTGACGTTTGGATCAATCATGGGGCAAGCGATCCTTTCACTTCTTCTTGGGCAATCCGGGCAAACCCGGGAAACCACCGCCAAGGCCCGGCAGCTTGGCGCCGCCGAGGCCCGACAAACCACCCGGCAGACCGCCGAGACCGGGCATACCCCCACCCGGTTTTCCAAGCCCCGCCGCTTCCGCCTGCTTCTGCAAGGCCTCGAGCTGCCGGGGATCGATATTCGAGAGATCGGGCATGCCGCCACCCATGCCGCCCATGCCGCCGCCGAGCCCCATCTTGCCGGCAAGGCCGCCCATCATCTGCTTCATCATGCCGCCTTTGCCTTTGCCGCCCATCATCTTCATCATGTCCGCCATCTGGCGGTGCATCTTCAGAAGCTTGTTGATGGCGGCGGCATCGGTGCCGGAGCCGGCGGCGATGCGCTTCTTGCGCGAATGCTTGAGCAGGTCGGGATTGGTGCGCTCGGCCTTGGTCATCGACTGGATGATGGCGATCTGGCGACCGAAAAGCTTATCGTCGAGGCCGGCTGCGGCCATCTTGTCCTTCATGCCGGCCATGCCGGGCATCATGCCCATGATACCGCCCATGCCGCCCATCTTCTGCATCTGGCGCAGCTGGTCGGCCAGGTCGTCGAGGTCGAACTTGCCCTTGGCCATCTTGGCGGCCATGGCCGCCGCCTTCTCGGCGTCGATGTTTTCGGACGCGCGCTCGACGAGCGAGACGATGTCGCCCATGCCGAGGATGCGGTCGGCGATGCGGCGAGGATGGAATTCCTCCAGCTCGCTCATCTTCTCGCCGACGCCGATCAGTTTGATCGGCTTGCCAGTGACCGCCCGCATCGAAAGGGCTGCACCGCCGCGGCCATCGCCGTCCATGCGGGTCAGCACCAGACCGGTGATGCCGACGCGTTCGTCAAAACTGCGGGCGAGGTTGACGGCGTCCTGGCCGGTGAGGCTGTCGGCGACCAGCAGGATTTCATGCGGGTTCGACCGCTTCTTGATGTCGGCCATCTCGACCATCAAGGGCTCGTCGATATGCGTGCGGCCGGCGGTATCGAGGATGACGACGTCATGGCCGCCGAGCTTGGCCGCCTGCACGGCGCGGGCAGCGATATCGGTCGGCGACTGGCCTGATATGATCGGCAGCGTGTCGATATTGGCCTGCGCGCCGAGCTGGCGAAGCTGCTCCTGGGCTGCCGGACGGCGCGTGTCGAGCGACGCCATCAGCACCTTCTTCTTCTCGCGCGTCGACAGGCGATGGGCGATCTTCGCCGACGTCGTCGTCTTGCCGGAGCCCTGCAGGCCGACCATCATGACGACGACGGGGGCCGGTGCATGCAGATCGATGCCGACCCCTTCGCCGCCCAGCATCTCGATCAGTTCGTCATGCACGATCTTGACGACCATCTGGCCGGGCTTGATCGACTTCAGGATCTCGGCGCCGACGGCCTTTTCACGCACGCGGTCGGTGAAGGAACGCACGACGTCGAGCGCGACATCGGCCTCCAGCAACGCACGGCGAACCTCGCGCAGCGCTGCGGAAACATCGGCTTCCGAAAGCGCGCCACGGCCTGTCAGTCCATTCAGAATGGATCCAAGACGGTCCTGGAGGTTTTCAAACATCGGCTCTTCCTTGATACGTTTCGGGCAGGTTGGGATATGCCCGGAAACGTCGTGCTTTTCCTTGACGAAAACAAGACGCAAAGCCAAAAAGCACCCGAGGGCGCATCGCGCTGTCGGGTGTTGACCTCCGGGATCTCTAAGTCCCGGTCGGCGGCTCGGAGTCATGTGGCTCGTCGCGGATTGGGCGCGATAAACAGGAAAGCCGCGCGAAAGTCAAGGCAATGCGGACAAATGACCGCATGACCGACTTCTCAGAAGCGTTTGACGAGAGGTCGGCAGTGTTTCATCTAACGGTTGCAGCAAAAGTACATACTCAAACAAAGTGATGTATTGGCTTGCGCAATCCGCCAGCGTTTCAGGTTTTGCCGATAAATATTGCCACTCCGGCGGCCGAATTCGCTGTCAACGCCAGTTGCAAATTATTGTGCTTATGATTCTACTTTCTACTTAAGTGCGTCCTGTAAAATGATTCGTGAATATCCTTGATGCCGAATGAATCGGCGGAGATATCGAATGCTAAATGCTGATATTGAGAGCTGGGCGCTGGCGCGGGCCCATCATATTGTCCTGAACGAAGGCCTGAATCTGGCGAAGGCGGCACAGGATCTGGATCGCAAGCGGTCCCGTTCGCTGGTTTACGAGCTGAGAAAGGTCATCACCGCAGCGATTGTCGAAGCCCACGCTGCATCCTTCGATCCCGACGGTGCGCAGCGGTAAAAGCCGAACCGCTGCCTCGAAGGTCAGCGTGCCGCAACGCCTGCCCGGCACTCACCCACTGGTAATTCCTTCGCATTTCCGCCATATACACCGGAAAGACAGACGGAATGGTACCCATGAGCGCAACGGTCGAATTTGCGAGGATGAACGGGCTTGGCAACAAGATCCTGGTCGTCGACATGCGCGGTCGGCCGGACAAGGTGACGCCGGCGGCGGCGGTCGCGCTCAATGCCGATCCGCAGACTGAGTTCGATCAGATCATGGCGATCCATGATCCGAAGGCCGACGGCACCGATGCCTTCATCGATATCCTGAATTCCGATGGCTCGAAGGCGCAGGCCTGCGGCAACGGCACACGCTGCGTCGTGCAGGCGCTTGCCGCCGAGACCGGCAGGAAGGTCTTTACCTTCCAGACGGTCGCCGGCATCCTCAACGCCGTCGAGCACGAGGACGGGACGATCTCGGTCGATATGGGCCGGCCGGTGTTCGATTGGGACAGGATCCCGCTGGCGGAAGAATTCCACGACACCAGCCGCATCGAGTTGCAGATCGGCCCGATCGACAAGCCGGTGCTGCATTCGCCCTCAGTGATGTCGATGGGCAATCCGCATGCGATCTTCTGGGTGGACAGGGACGTGATGTCCTATGATCTCGCCCGCTTCGGACCGCTGCTCGAAAACCATCCGATGTTTCCCGAGCGCGCCAATATCACGCTGGCGCAGGTGACGTCGCCGACATCGGTGACGACGCGCACCTGGGAGCGCGGCGCGGGGCTGACGCTTGCCTGCGGCTCGGCTGCCTGTTCTGCTGCCGTCAGTGCTGCGCGCACCGGCCGCACCGGCCGCAAGGTGACGAACAATGTGGCAAGCGCCAAGCCGCCGGCCACGCTTTCCATCGAATGGCGCGAGCACGACGATCATGTGATCATGACCGGCCCGGCCGAATGGGAATGGTCGGGCAGGCTCGATCCTTCGACCGGTCTCTGGGCGCGCGATGGTATCCGAGAGGCGGAGGCGCAGTGAGCGGCATCGAGGTCATTACCTTCGGCTGCCGCCTCAACACATATGAATCCGAAGTGATGAAGGCGCAGGCTGAGAAGGCCGGGCTCAACAACGCCATCCTGGTCAACACCTGTGCCGTGACCGGCGAGGCCGTGCGCCAGGCCCGCCAGGCGATCCGCCGGGCACGGCGCGACAATCCGCATGCCCGCATCATCGTCACCGGCTGCGCCGCGCAGACGGAAAAGCAGACCTTCGCCGCGATGGCGGAGGTCGATGCCGTGCTCGGCAACGAGGAGAAGCTGACGAGCGCCTCCTATCGCGGCCTGCCGGATTTCGGCGTTTCGGCCGAAGAGAAGCTCCGGGTCAACGACATCATGAGCGTCAAGGCGACGGCGCCGCAGATGGTCAGGCATATCGACGGCCATGTGCGCGCCTTCATCCAGGTGCAGAATGGCTGCGACCATCGCTGCACTTTCTGCATCATTCCCTATGGCCGCGGCAATTCCCGCTCCGTACCGATGGGAGCCGTCGTCGATCAGGCCCGCAATCTCGTCGACGGCGGTTATTGCGAGATCGTGCTGACCGGCGTCGATGCCACCAGTTATGGCGGCGATCTGCCGGGCGCCCCGACGCTCGGGCTTTTGGCGAAGACGCTGCTGAAGCAGATCCCCGATATCCGCCGGCTCAGGCTTTCCTCGATCGACAGCATCGAGGCCGACGCCCACCTGATGGATCTCATCGCCGACGAGCCACGTTTCATGCCGCATCTGCATCTGTCGCTGCAGCATGGCGACGACATGATCCTGAAGCGCATGAAGCGCCGGCATTTACGCGCCGATGCGTTGCGTTTCATCGAGGATGCGCGCCGCCTCCGCCCCGAGATAAGCTTCGGCGCCGATATGATTGCCGGCTTTCCCACCGAAACCGAAGACATGTTCGACAATGCCGTGAAGCTGGCCGAAGAGGCTGGCATCGCCCATCTGCATGTCTTCCCCTACAGTCCGCGTCCCGGCACACCGGCCGCCCGCATGCCGCAGCTCGACCGGTCGCTGGTCAAGGATCGCGCCGCAAGGCTACGCGCCGCTGGACATATGCTGTATCAGTCCCATCTCGATCGGATGATCGGAACCCGGCAATGGCTGCTTGTTGAAAACAACGGCCTGGCGCATACGGAGAACTTCACGCTGGTCGCTGCCCCCGGCCTTCGTCCAGGCGAACTTGTGCCGGTCACGATCACCGGCCACAATGGCAAACATCTCGACATGCAATTGACGGCCGCAGCCGCGGCCTGACTTTCACGGAATCCCCATGGCGCTCAGTTTCATCAAAAAGGTCTTCACCTTCGGCAAGCCGGCTGAAGAACCTGTGCCTGCGGCCGTGGAAAGGGAGCTGGAGCCGCGTTCGCGTGACGAAGATCTGCCGGTTGCTGACGATCCGGTGCTGGCCGAGGAAATGGATACGGCCGGTGGGCCGGCTGCCGATATTGACGAGGGCGGGGTCGAAGCAGCGGTTGCTGACGATGATGTCGAATCCGCAATCCTGCCCGCCGCCGACCAATTGAGCGATCTGGGTGTCGTGCCGCTCTCATTGCTGGAAGCCGAGGCGGCAGTGGAGGTGCAGGCCGAAATCCAGGCGCCTGTCGATATCGTTGCGGGAATACCCCCCTCTGTCCCTCCGGGACATCTCCCCCACAAGGGGGGAGATCATTTGGAGACCGATGCGCCGGAACAGCCGGATGACCTCGAAGACGTCATTGAAAAGCTTACGGAAGAGATTCCGACTGAGCCGGAAGAGATTCCAGCTGAGGATAATGTAGGGCTGGAATCGTCCTCCCAGCCAATCTCCCCACCTGTGGGGGAGATGCCCGGCAGGGCAGAGGGGGGTAGCCCCGCGGCAGAACCGAAACCTCAATCTCCCGTCCTCCCCAAAGGCTTCGCCACCGGCCCGAAGGTGGTCGAGCCGGAGCCCGTTGTCCTGCAGCCAAAACTCAGCTGGTTCCAGCGCCTGCGTAATGGCCTTGCACGCACCTCTTCGCAGCTGACCGGCCAGATCACCGCGCTCTTCACCAAGCGCAAGCTCGATGACGAGACGCTGCAGGATCTCGAGGACCTGCTGATCCAGGCCGATCTCGGTGTCGAGACCGCCATGCGCGTCACCGACACGCTTGCTTCTGAGCGCTATGGCAAGGATGTCACCGGCGAGGATGTCACCCGGATCATGGCGTCGGAAATCGCCAAGGTGCTGAAGCCGGTCGCCAAGCCGCTGCAGCTCGACCTCTCGCACAAGCCGCATGTCATCCTCGTCGTCGGCGTCAACGGAACGGGAAAGACGACGACGATCGGCAAGCTTGCGGCAAAGCTTTCCGGCGCCGGGCTGAAGGTGATGCTGGCCGCCGGCGATACTTTCCGGGCGGCGGCGATCGAGCAGCTGAAAATCTGGGCCGACCGGACGAAATCCGAATTCATCGGCACCAAGCTCGGCGCCGATGCCGCCGGCCTTGCCTATGATGCCTTCGAACAGGCAAAGGCAAAAAAATGCGACGTGCTGATCGTCGATACCGCCGGCCGCCTGCAGAACAAGGCAGAGCTGATGGCCGAGCTCGAGAAGATCGTGCGCGTGCTCGGAAAACTCGATCCCGACGCGCCGCATACCGTGCTGCAGACGCTCGATGCCACGACGGGGCAGAACGCGCTCAGCCAGGTCGAGATCTTCCGCAACGTCGCCGGCGTCAACGGGCTGATCATGACCAAGCTCGACGGCACGGCGCGCGGCGGCATTCTCGTCGCCATCTCCGCCAAACACAAGCTGCCGGTCTATTTCATCGGCGTCGGCGAGGGTGTCGAGGATCTGGAGCCGTTCGAGGCCGAGGATTTTGCCCATGCCATTGCCGGACTTGGGCAATGATGCCACAGATATGCCGCCGAAGGCCTGCAGGGCACGGCCGGAAACAGTTTCCAGGAAAACAGGTTTGAAGAACGCATGAGCACCGAAAGCGATATCACCCCGTCTGCTGCCGACCGGCATCATCCGCTGCTGAAACTGGCGCTGGAACTCGGGCCGCTGATGATCTTCTTCTTCGCCAATCTGCGCGGCCAGTGGCTGGTGGAAACTTTTCCCGCTCTTTCCGAATTGGGCGGACCGCTGTTCGTCGCGACCGGCCTCTTCATGGCGGCGACGATCATCTCGCTGATCGTTTCGAAGATCGTGCTCGGCCATCTGCCGATCATGCCTTTTGTATCAGGCATCGTCGTCGTCATCTTCGGCTCGCTGTCGATCTGGTTGCAGAACGAGACCTTCATCAAGATGAAGCCGACCATCGTCAACGCGCTCTTCGGGGTGGCGCTGCTCGGCGGGTTGGCCTTCGGCAAGTCGCTGCTCGGCTATGTCTTCAACGCCGCCTTCCAGCTCGATGCCGAGGGCTGGCGTAAACTCACCATCCGCTGGGGCATCTTCTTTCTCTTCCTCGCCGTGCTGAACGAAGTCGTCTGGCGCAATTTTTCCGACGGTACCTGGGTCGCTTTCAAGGTCTGGGGCACGATGCCGATCACCATCATCTTCACGCTGGCGCAGATGCCGCTGGTGCTGAAACATAGCGTCAACCTGGAAACGGAAGGCGAGAAGTGAGCGCTGTCGACGTAGAATCTCGCGTAAGACACCAGAACTTCTGGTTTGTCGCCTGCCTTGCGGTGCTGATCATTCAGATCGCCGCCGAATATATGATGGGCCGCGTGCCGATCTGCGCCTGCGGCACTGTCAAACTGTGGGAGGGCGGGGTCAATACCAGCGGCAATTCGCAGCATCTGTCGGATTGGTACACGCCGTCGCACATTATCCACGGCTTCCTGTTTTACGGCCTCGCGCATCTCATCCTGCGCGGCAAGCCGTTGGCGGCAAGGCTGCTGCTGGCGCTCGTCATCGAATCCGGCTGGGAGCTGCTTGAAAATTCACCTCTCATCATCGACCGCTACCGCACGGCGACGATCGCGCTCGATTATTACGGCGACAGCATTCTGAATTCGGCGATGGACACCGTCTTCATGTGCGTCGGCTTCTTCTTCGCGCGGCGCGCACCGGTGGCGCTCACGGTTGCGATCGCCATCTTCTTCGAGATTTTCACCGGCTACATAATCCGCGACAACCTGACGCTGAATGTCGTGATGCTGATCTGGCCGGTGGAGGCGATCAAGGTCTGGCAGGGTGGGGTGTAGGGCTTCTTTGTCCTGATAAGACGCCTCATTAAGAGACCGGCTTGCCGAGCGCCTTTTCCATCGCTGGAAAAAGCCCTTCCTTCAGGCTGATATCGTCGAAGGGGCCGACGCGCTTGTAGAGGATCGTGCCGTCAGGCCCGACCAGGTAGCTTTCCGGAATGCCGTAGACACCCCAGTCGATCGCTGCCTTGCCGTTCGGATCGATGCCGATCGCCCGAAAGGGGTTGCCGAGCTCGCCGAGGAAACGCAGGGCATTGTCGTTCTGGTCCTTGTAATTGATGGCGACGATGTTCAGCCGTCCGTCTTTTGCCAGTTCTTTCAATAGCGGATGTTCGTCCCGGCAGGGGAGGCACCATGAGGCGAAGACGTTGACGAGGGTCAGCTTGCCCTTGATTGCGACATCGGTCAGCGCCGGCAGGTTGGCGCCGTCGAGCGGCGGCAGGTTCAGCGCCGGCGCCTTGGTGCCGATCAGGGCGGAGGGAATTTCGGCGATGTTCTTGCCATGGAAATCCTGGTCGTAGAGCATCTTTGCGGCCGTGGCCGCAATGCCGCCGAAGACGACGAGCGGCAGCAGCGCCAATGCGTAACGGCTCAGCCCGCGCGGCTTGGCGGCGGTGTTTTCCGGCGTGTCGTTCATTCGCCATCCCCCACACTGTCCTTGGGCCGCGCCGAACGACGGCGAATGCCGCCAGCCTCAAGGGCGGCGAGTTCCCTGCGGCGGGCGCGGCCATCGACCCAGGTCCAGGCCGTGACGGCGATCGTCACCAGGGCTGCAAAGCCATAGGAGGCGTAGACGTAGAAGGCTTGCGTCACGGCTATTCCTCCCGGCTCGCCATGCGAGCGGCAAGACGGCGCTGGGCGGCAATGCGGCGGCGCCAGATCTCGTTCCTCATCGCCATGATGTGCAGCGTGAAGAAGAGCAGGGTGAAGGCGATCGCCATGACGAGGAGCGGCCGCAGGAATTCCGGATCAATCGCCGGGCCGTCGAGGCGCAGCACGCTTGCCGACTGGTGCAGCGTATTCCACCACTCGACGGAGAATTTGATGATCGGGATGTTGACGAAGCCGACGAGGATGAGCACGGCGCTGACGCGCGCGGCCTTCGACGGATCGTCGATGGCACGGCCGAGCGCAATCAGCCCGAGATACATCAGGAAGAGAACGAAGACGGAGGTCAGCCGCGCATCCCAGACCCACCAGGTGCCCCACATCGGCTTGCCCCAGAGCGAGCCGGTGACGAGTGCAAGCAGGGTAAAGGCGGCGCCGAGCGGGGCTGCGGCCTTGGCGGAGACATCGGCCAGCGGATGGCGCCAGACCAGCGTACCGATCGCCGAGAGGCTCATAATCGTATAGCACATCATCGAAAGCCAGGCCGAGGGGACATGGACATACATGATGCGCACGGTCTCGCCCTGCTGGTAATCGCCTTCGGTGGCGAAGCTCAGATAGAGGCCGACCGCGAAACAGAGGGTGGTGATGCCAGCCAGCCACGGAACGGCGCGCGCCGCCAGCGCCAGAAACCGCGTCGGATTGGCGAGATCACTGAATTTGCTGATGGCAAGGCTCGTTTCGCTCATGTCCGCTTCCTTACCTTGATCCGGCTTTTCCCGCAATCGAATGGCCCATCAATCCGCTGTGTTTCGCAGCGCCAGGGCGGCGGCTGCCGGGCCGATGACCGCGAAGAAGAGTGTCAGCGCAATGAGGATCAGGAAGGGCGGCAGGAAGGGGGCAGGATTCTCGACTGCGGCATAGGTGGCGCTGACGCCGAAGATCAGCACCGGGATGGTCAGCGGCAGCACGAGGATCGAAACCAGCAGGCCGCCGCGGGGCAGCGCCACGGCAACGGCGGCACCCACGGCGCCGATGAAGGTGATGGCGGGCGAGCCGACCAGCAGCGTCAGCATGGTCGCGCCGATCGCCGTCTCGTCCATATTCATGAAGAGGCCGAGCAGCGGCGAGGCGATGACCAGCGGCAGGCTGGTGGCCGTCCAATGGGCGAAGCATTTGACCAGCACGGTGAGAACGAGCGGCGTTTCCTGCATCAGCATCAGGTCGAGCGATCCGTCATCGCGCTCGGCCTGGAACAGGCGGTCGAGGCCGAGAAGGGCGGCGAGCAGGGCGCCGATCCAGACGATGGCGGGGCCGATACGCGACAGCAGTTTGAGATCGGGACCGACGCCGAAGGGAATGACGGCGACGATGGTCAGGAAGAACAGCACGCCTATCAGCGCGCCGCCGCCAGCGAGAATCGAGAGCTTCAGGTCACGGAGGAAGAGGGCGGTCATGCGGGGCGGCTTTCTGCATGTGCGGTGGACGGGGTAGCTACGTCGAAAAGCATCACCCCCACACCCCCGCATCCACGCCGGCAAAGCCCGTCATCTTCAGTTCCTGCGCATTCCTCAACCCCAGCGGCTGATGCGTCGCCGCCAGCACGATGCCGCCCTTTTCCAGATGCGCTCCAATCAAATCGGCAAACAGCCGGTCGGCGCTGGTATCGAGGGCTGCGGTCGGTTCGTCGAGGATCCAGATCGGCCGGTGGGCGACGAGCAGTTTGGCGAAGGCTATCCGGCGCTGCTGGCCGGCGGAGAGATAACCGAAGGGAAGGTGGGTGATGCCGGAAAGACCGACGGCATCAGTGGCGTCCTCGACGGAAAGGCCGGCGGCGGAGCCTGCATTGCCGAGAAAGGCGCGCCAGAAATCGAGGTTTTCTGCAACCGTAAGTTCATTCTTCATCGCATTTCGATGGCCGAGGTAGTGGCTGACTTCCCCGGGGGGCCTGCCTTCCGGGCTCTCTTCGCCGTGAAATATGACAGTGCCTTTTTCTGGCCTGAGGAGGCCGGCGACGACACGCAATAAAGTGGACTTACCCGATCCATTTTTCCCCGTGAGGACAAGCGCCTCGCCGGCCGCCAAGTGAAAGGAAATGTTAACGAAAAGAAGATCTTCACCGCGCCTTGCAGCCAGATTTTCGGCGGTGAGATGCATGCGTCGGCTCTTTCTTGGTTTCGGCTAGCGGCGGGGTCAAAAAATGTCCGATTTTGACTGTGCTCGGGTATGGCAAGTTTTTAGGAAATTATCTATAAGACCTGCAACCACGCCAGCGGTCGGCGTGAATTTCATCCTTGCGCCGAACTTGGAGCGTCTGTTCCACGTGCGGACAGCGGAAATGGCCGTACCCGCATCCTGATGTGCATTAAGTGCATAGGCGTTCGCACGACTGTGTTGGCTATCAGAAACGGGGTATCTCGTGTCTAAATCTCTTGACAGTTTCAATTGTCGTTCCACGCTTTCCGTCAACGGGAAGGACTATGTCTATTACAGCCTGCCCAAGGCTGAGGCAAACGGTCTGGCCGGCGTGTCGAAGCTTCCCTATTCGATGAAGGTGCTGCTCGAAAACCTGCTGCGCTTCGAAGACGGCCAGTCGGTCACCAAGGAGCACATCCTGGCCGTTGCCGAATGGCTGAACAACAAGGGTGCGGTCGAAAACGAAATCGCCTATCGCCCGGCGCGCGTGCTGATGCAGGACTTCACCGGCGTTCCGGCCGTCGTCGATCTTGCCGCGATGCGCGACGCGATGGTGTCGCTCGGCGGCGATCCTGAGAAGATCAACCCGCTCGTTCCCGTCGATCTCGTCATCGACCACTCCGTCATCGTCGACGAATTCGGCACGCCGCAGGCTTTCGCCAGGAATGTGGAACTCGAATACCAGCGCAACGGCGAGCGCTACCGCTTCCTGAAGTGGGGCCAGCAGGCCTTCAAGAATTTCCGCGTCGTGCCTCCCGGCACCGGTATCTGTCATCAGGTCAATCTCGAATATCTCGGCCAGACCGTCTGGACCAAGGAAGAGGACGGCGAGACGATCGCCTATCCGGATACCTGCGTCGGCACCGACAGCCACACGACGATGATCAACGGTCTCGGCGTTCTCGGCTGGGGTGTGGGCGGTATCGAAGCGGAAGCTGCGATGCTCGGCCAGCCGGTCTCGATGCTGCTGCCCGAAGTCATCGGCTTCAAGCTGACCGGCAAGCTCAAGGAAGGCGTCACGGCGACCGACCTCGTTCTCACCGTCGTGCAGATGCTGCGCAAGAAGGGCGTCGTTTCGAAGTTCGTCGAATTTTTCGGTCCGGGCATGGACAACATGCCGCTCGCCGACCGCGCGACGATCGGCAACATGGGCCCGGAATATGGCGCCACCTGCGGCTTCTTCCCGGTCGACGGCGAAACCATCAACTACCTTACCATGTCCGGCCGCACACATGACCGGATCGCCCTCGTCGAAGCCTATTCGAAGGCGCAAGGGATGTGGCGCGAAGGCGACGGCTCCGAGCTCGTCTTCACCGATACGCTGGAACTCGATCTTAGCGACGTCGTGCCGTCGATGGCCGGCCCGAAGCGTCCGGAAGGCCGCATTTCGCTTGAGAACATCGCGACCGGTTTTGCCGGCTCCATGGAGGCCGACTACAAGAAGCCCGGCCAGTTGAATAACCGCTATGCGGTTGAAGGCACCGACTTCGATCTCGGCCACGGCGACGTGGCGATCGCTGCCATCACGTCGTGCACCAACACTTCCAACCCGTCAGTGCTGATCGCCGCCGGCCTTCTTGCCCGCAACGCCGTTGCCAAGGGCCTGAAGACGAAGCCGTGGGTGAAGACCTCGCTGGCACCGGGAAGCCAAGTCGTCGGCGAATATCTCGCCAAGTCGGGCCTGCAGGCCGATCTCGACAAGCTTGGCTTCAACCTCGTCGGCTTCGGCTGCACCACCTGCATCGGCAATTCCGGCCCGCTGCCGGCGCCGATCTCGAAGACGATCAACGACAAGGGCCTTATCGTTTCCGGCGTTCTCTCCGGCAACCGTAACTTCGAAGGCCGCATCTCGCCCGACGTGCAGGCGAACTACCTCGCATCTCCGCCGCTCGTCGTCGCTTATGCGCTTGCCGGTACGGTGCAGATGGATCTGACCAAGGAGCCGATCGGCGAGGACCAGAGCGGCAATCCTGTTTATCTCAAGGACATCTGGCCGACTTCGAAGGAAGTCCAGGAATTCATCCTGAAATATGTGACCCGCGAACTCTACGAAAGCAAATATGCCGACGTCTTCAAGGGTGACGTCAACTGGCAGGCCGTCCAGGTCCCGCCGGGTCAGACCTATGCCTGGGACGATGATTCGACCTATGTGCAGAACCCGCCCTACTTCGTCGGCATGGGCAAAAAGGGGACCGGCGTCTCCGACATCAAGGGCGCCCGCGTCCTTGGCCTGTTCGGTGACAAGATCACCACCGACCACATCTCGCCGGCCGGTTCGATCAAAGCGGCTTCGCCGGCCGGCGCCTACCTCATCGGCCATGACGTCGCCGTTGCCGACTTCAACCAGTACGGCACGCGCCGCGGCAACCATGAAGTGATGATGCGCGGCACCTTCGCCAATATCCGCATCCGCAACCACATGCTCGGCCCAAATGGCAAGGAAGGTGGCTACACCATCCATTACCCGTCGAAGGAAGAGACCTCGATCTACGACGCGGCGATGCAGTACAAGCAGGAAAGCGTGCCGCTCGTCATCTTCGCCGGTGTCGAATACGGCAACGGCTCCTCGCGCGACTGGGCTGCCAAGGGCACCAACCTGCTCGGCGTCAAGGCAGTGATCGCTCAGTCCTTCGAGCGCATCCATCGTTCGAACCTGGTCGGCATGGGCATCATCCCCTTCGTCTTCGAAGAGGGCACGACCTGGCAGAGCCTCGGCCTCAAGGGCGATGAACTCGTCACCATCGAAGGCCTGGAAAAGATCAAGCCGCGCGAGAAGAAGATCGCCAGGATCACCTATGGCGACGGCGCCGTGAAGGAGGTTCCGCTGCTGTCGCGCGTCGATACGCTCGACGAGGTGATCTACCTCAACAATGGCGGCATCCTGCAGACGGTTCTGCGCGATCTCGCTGCCTGATTTTTAAGAGACTTGTTTGATAATAGCCGCCGGAGAGCAATCTCCGGCGGCTTTTCTTTGGTGCGACGGTAGTATTTGGACGGGCTCACGATGATTTGTTTTGCGCAAGTTCCTGTCGAGCTTCGTCTCACCCGTTCGTGACTTTTCGTTTGGACCCGGAAGGATTATTCGTACGTTCATATGTCAGGGCCGCCGGTTCAAACATGCCGTCGGCGCTGAAAAAGAGGTGCAGGTGAATGTCCCCCCGTTTTTTGATTCCGCTAATCGCCGGCGTTGTTCTCTCGGGCCCGCTGCAGGCCGAAGACGGCACGCCGAAAGGTGTCGTCGAACTCTTCACGTCGCAGGGCTGCTCCTCCTGTCCTCCCGCTGATGCCGCTTTTCGCAAGCTGGTGAACCAGGGCGATGTCATCGCGCTCGCCTATCATGTCGATTACTGGAACTATCTCGGCTGGGCCGATACGTTGAGCTCCAAGGAAAATACCGAGCGGCAGTATGGTTATGCCAAGACGATGGGCCGCAGCAACGTCTACACGCCGCAAGCCATCGTCAACGGACGCGACCATTTGGCCGGCGCCGATCTGAATGGCATCAACAGCAAGATCGATACCTATAGCAGCGAGGGCAATGGGCTGACCGTTCCAATCAGCGCCGCGATGCGGGGCGACGAGCTGGAGATCAAGATCGGCGCGGGACAGGGCAAAGCCAATGTCGTGATGGTCTATTTCGATAAGGAAAAGACGATCGACGTCGAAAAAGGCGAGAACAGCGGCAAGAAGATTTCTTATCTGCACAGCGTCACCAATGTCGAAACCGTCGGCATGTGGGACGGCAAGGCAACCAGTCTGACGCTGCCTGCCAGCGTCCTGCAGCGGCCGCAGCTCGAGGGCTGCGCCATACTGCTGCAATCGGCGACCGCAGACGGCGATCCGGCTGCGATCCTTGGCGCGACCGTAGTGATGGCTGGTAAAAATATCTGACACTTCGTCCGGTTACGGACGAAGTTCCGGGCGGCCCGGCCGAGCGTATTCGGGGCTGGGGTTAAGGTCGATACGCTCCGCCGGGCCCTTTGGCGCGCTGGCGCCAAACCGGAATTCATAAATCTCCTGCAAATGAGGCGCTGTTTTGACTGAAATGCGGCGCTGCGGAGAAAGCGTTGACCTGTCCTGCGCATCATGCTTTCTGAAAATCGAACTCAGCTTTCGGAAGGCATGAAGCACTGACTCAAAGTGCTACAGCGTCCTTGGGCGAGAGACGTGCGGTGTTGTCGTGCGGCTGAATGTGACGGCTGGCACTCTTGCAATTTGCGGTGGCTCGGGCAAACTGTCACCCTCCTGTCACAAGCGGAGGCCTCGGGAGACTGATGACAGATCAGCCGGATTTGCGACACGGCGAAAGCCGATCCGTCGACAATAGTTCCTCAGTCGTCGTCGATCTCAGGGAATACAAACAAAGCAAGGACCCGCTTCCGGTGACCTTCCACCGGCGCGAACTGGACGCGATCCTCTGGATCTACGGCCGGATGGTCGGTGATGGTGAATGGCGCGACTACGCCATCGATCACCTGAAGGACAGGGCCGTCTTTTCCGTTTTCAAGCGTTCCGGCGAAATGCCGCTCTTCCGCATCGAGAAAAACCCGAAGCTTGCCGCCAAGCAGGGCGCCTATTCCGTAATCAGCGTCAACGGCACGATCCTGAAGCGCGGTCACGAGCTGAACCAAGTGCTGAAGGTCTTCGACAAGGCCCTGAAGCTCGTCGACAAATAAGCCATATCAGCCGTTAAACAGCACGCCGGGATAGGTCGACGGGTCCGGATCGGTGCTCATGCCTTCGCCAAGCGCGCGCTGCATGAACATCGTATCCAGCCAGCGGCCGTGTTTGTAGCCGGTGCCCTTCATCAGTCCGACCTCCTCGAAGCCGGCCGTGCGATGGAGCGCGATCGATGCGGGGCTGGCGCCGCCGATGACGGCCGCCATCTGCCGAAAGCCGAGGGTGGTGCAGCGGATGACCAGTTCGGCGAGCAGCGCCTTGCCGATGCCGCGGCCACGGGCTTCAGGCGCCAGATAGATCGAATCCTCGACCAGCCAGCGATAGGCAGGACGCGTGCGGAAGGCCGAGGCATAGGCGTAGCCGAGGAGAGTCCCGTCCGCGCCGATGGCTGCGATATAGGGATATTGCTGGCCGACGATCGCCGAAAAACGCAGTGCCATCTCGGCCTCGGAGGGCGGGACGATCTCATAGCTCGCTACGCCGTTCAGGACCGATTCGCGATAGATATCCGCAATGGCGGGAATATCGGCATTCGAAGCATCGCGCAGGAGGAAGGACATTTCAGCAGCAGATCCATAAAGGCGGCAAGGGCTTTCTAAAACCATTCCATGAAAGCCTGCGCAACAAAAAAGGCGGCCGAAGCCGCCTTTTCGATCCCAGTCTGCCCTGCTTATTTACGGTTGCCCATGAACTGCAGCAGGAACATGAAGAGGTTGATGAAGTCGAGATAGAGCGTCAGCGCACCCATGATCGCCTTGCGGCCGGCGACGGCGACGTCATCGGCTTCCAGGTACAGTTCCTTGATCCGCTGCGTATCGTAGGCGGTGAGGCCTGCGAAGATCAGCACGCCGAGTACCGAGATCGCGAACTGCACGGCGGACGAGGCCAGGAAGATGTTGACCAGCGAAGCGATGATCAGGCCGAAAAGACCCATCATCAGGAACGAGCCCATCGCCGACAAGTCACGCTTCGTCGTGTAGCCGTAAAGCGACAGCGCGCCGAAGGAGGCGGCGGTGACGAAGAAGGTCTGAACGACGCTCTGGCCCGTGTAGATCAGGAAGATCGACGAGAGCGACAGGCCGACGAGCGCGGCGTAGACCGCAAAGGTCGTCTGCGCGGCGGCCACCGTCATGCTATGGATCCGGAAGCTCAGGAAGAACACCAGAGCCAGCGGCGCCAGAATGACCACCCACTTCAGTGGGCTCACATAGATCGCCTGACCGAAAGCGGTCAGCTCACCATTGGCGAAGGCGAATTGGAACGACAGATATGCGGCCACGCCGGTGATCGCCAGACCCAGCGCCATCAGGTTGTAAACCTTGAGCATATAAGCGCGCAGGCCTTGATCAATCATCTCGCCGGTCTGAGCGCGGCTTTGATAGTTACGAAGATCAGCCATAGTTTCCTCTTACAAGCTCCGATGGAAATACGGTGTCGGGGTTTTCGACCCGGGCGCCGCTGCGGAGCTCCAGCATGCCTGCGGATAATATGAGGCTTTCGCCCTTTGCAAACAAGAGGCTTGCATAGGCTCGCTCGGTTAAATCGCCGTAAGGTGAAGGGTTTGGGTGCCGCTGCCCGGTCAAAGCTCGCGCAAGACGGGGGCTGCCTTCTGTCCGAGGATGCGCCAGGTGCCGATGAGGCCGATGCCGACGGTCAGGACGAGCGCGGTAACAAGCGTCAGTCCCGCCACGTCGGGCAGAAAGGCCGAGGGCAGACGCATGATGCGGGCGACGATGAACCAAGCGGCGGCGCTGCCGGCGATCAGCGCGAAGATCGCAGTCGCGAGGCCGAGGATCAGATATTCGTAGCTGAAGGCGCGGATCAGCATGGCGCGCGTGGCACCGAGCGTCTTCAGCACCACCGCGTCGTGGGTGCGCGCCCGGTTTCCGGCGGCAAGCGCGCCGGCAAGGACGAGGATCGAGGCGATCAGGGCGACCGAGGCCGCAGCGCGGATTGCGGTCGCCAGCTGTGCGACCAGCTGGTTGACGATATCGATCGCGTCCTTGACGCGCACACTGGTGATCGTCGGATAGGTGTTGGTGACCGATTTCAGGATCGCCGCATCTTCGGCCGGTGTCGAGGAGGGATCGGTCAGCGTCGCCAGCCACGCATGCGGGGCGCCGCGGAAGGTATTCGGCGAGAAAACCATGACGAAATTGATCGACAGCGATTCCCACTCGACGCGGCGCAGATTGGCGATCTTCGCCGTGATGTTGCGGCCGAGCACGTTGACGGTCACCTTATCGCCGAGCTTGAGGCCGAGTTCATGCGCCTCTTCCGAGGAGAAGGAGACGAGCGGCTCGCCGCTGTAATCCTTGTCCCACCATTTGCCTTCGGTGAGGGCGGCGTTCTCCGGCAGGGTTTCGGCATAGGTGATGCCGCGATCGCCGTTCAGCACCCAGCGGCCGGCCGCCGGCACGTTCATCTTGGTGACGTCCTCGCCGTTGAAGGCGATGATCCGGCCGCGCAGCATCGGCACTTCGACGAGTTTGCCCTTCGGCGCCTGGCCTTGGACGAGATCGCGGAAGGCGCCGACCTCGACGCTCTGGATATCGACGAAGAAGAAGTTCGGCGCACCCTCGTTCATGCGGCCGGTCAGCTGCTGGCGCAGGTTCCCGTCGATCAGGGTCAGCGTCACCAGCAATGCCAGGCCAAGGCCGAGCGAGAGCACGACTGAGGGCGTCAGTGCGCCGGGACGATGGATGTTGCCGATCGCAAGCCGCAATGCCGGCGAATTGACGCGTGGGCTGCGGCGCGCGAGCCAGGCGATCAGCGCGGCGACCAGGCGCAGGACGACGAAGGCGAAGACGATCGCCCCGACGAAGACGACGGCGATAAAGCGGTCATAGGCGGTGAGAATGGCAAGCCCGGCAAGGCCGGCCATGAACAGCGCGGCAAGCAGGATGTAGGGCCAGGAGGGCAAGTGGCGGGCTTCGAAGCCCTGCTCGCGGAAGAGTGCCGTCGCCGGCACTTCGCGGGCGTGACCGAGCGGCAGGATGGCGAAGGCGAGCGTCGTCAGGATGCCGAAGAGCGTGGCGAGCAGCAGCGCGCCGGGATAGAGGGTCGGCGCCGTCGAGACAGGCAGGAACTGCGCCAGGAACTGCGCGGCAAGCATCGGTGACAGGGCGCCGATCACGAGGCCGATCAGGATGCCGCCGAGAGCGATGATGGCGATCTGGAAGAGATAGATCAGAACGACGACCTGCGCCGGCGCGCCGAGACATTTGAAGGTGGCGATGGTGGTGCGCTTGGAATCGAGGAAGGCGCGCACGGCATTGGCGACGCCGACGCCACCGACGATCAGCGCTGTGAGGCCGACCAGCGTCAGGAACTGCGAGAAGCGGGTGATGTTTTCGGTGAGCGAGGGCGCGGCGCGGTCGCTTGTGCGGATCGCCCAGCCGGCGGAGGGGAACTCCTTGGAGGCGCGTGCCTGGATGCCCGACATCGAGCCCTTGTCGTCCAGCCGGATCTTATAGGCGTGTTCGACCAGGCTTCCGGTCTGGATCAGCCCGGAGGCTTGGAGCGCTTGGCGGCTGACGAGCAGACGAGGCGCAAAGCCGAAACCTTCCGACAGTGCATCCGGCTCGGTTTTCACCGTACCGGTGATGCTGAGCTTGACGTTGCCGAGCAGCAATTCGTCGCCGATCGCAAGCCCGAGCCGATCGAGAAGGAGGGGGGCTGCGACCGCACCATAGGTGCCGCCTTGGCCCGAAAGCAGTGCTGCAAGCGGATAGTCCGGCTCGGCGACGAACTTGCCGTAGAGCGGGTAGGCGTCGTCGACGGCCTTGACCTCTACCAGCGCCTGATCGGAACCGTCAGGTTTGCGCGCCATCGAGCGCAGCCCTGTCGACAGCGAAACGCTGCCGAGGCCTTCGAGGAAACCTATTTCCTGAGGCGTGGCTTCCCGGTTATTGAGTTCGAAGCGGACGTCGCCGGCCAGCAGTTCCTGTCCCTGCGAGGCGATCGTGTCGGTGATCGACTGCGAAACGGAATTGACGGCGGCAATCGCGCCGGTGCCGAGCGCGATGCAGGCAAGGAAGATGTAGAAGCCGCGGATGCCGCCGCGCAGCTCGCGCAGCGCCAGTCGAAAAGCCAACGAAACGCGTGGCGTGATGATCCTCATGCGATCGCCGCTTCACTGCGGCGGGCGGCGCTGTCGCCTTCGATCCGGCCGGAGCGGACGCGAATCTGGCGCGAGCACCGGTTTGCGAGCGAGACGTCATGGGTGACGAGAAGCAGGGTCGTGCCGCGTTCAGCCTGCTTGGAGAACAGAAGATCGGCGATCTGGCGGCCGGTCTCGGTGTCGAGATTGCCGGTCGGCTCATCGGCGATCAGCAGGGCCGGCGATGGGGCGAGCGCCCTGGCGATCGCCACGCGCTGCTGTTCACCGCCGGAAAGCTGACCGGGATAGTGGTTCAGCCGTTCGCCGAGGCCGACCGATTTCAGCTCGCGATGAGCGATCTCGAAGGCGTTGCCGACATTGGCGAGTTCGAGCGGCACGGCGACGTTTTCCAGCGCCGTCATGTTGGCGATCAAGTGGAAGGACTGGAAGACGATGCCGATGTTGCGGCCGCGGAAATCGGCGACCTGGTCCTCGCTGAGACTATGGAGCGGCGTGTCATTGATGTTGATTTCACCGCTGTCGAGTTTCTCCAGCCCGGCAAGCACCATCAGCAAGGTGGATTTGCCGGAACCGGAAGGGCCGACGATGCCGACGGATTCGCCGGCAGCGATATCGAGATCGATGCCCTTCAGCACATGGACGGAAGCGGCTGCGCTGCCAAGGGTCAGATCGGCGCTCTTCAACTCGATAATGGTTTTTGCCAACAGGAATCGCCCTATATAAAGTTCGTAATCGAATGGCCGCATGACAGCACTTCGCCAATCTAGGGAAGACACGATGAGATTTAAAGTTGCCGCCCTTCAATTCACCGTCATCGCCGTCTCGCTGATCTTTGCCACTGCAGCCGATGCCCGGACGATCAATCTCGTCGGTTTTGGGGACAGTTTGATGGCGGGCTATCAGCTGCCGCCCGGCGACGGCTTTCCCGAAAAGCTGCAGGCGGCCCTGAAGGCGAAGGGCCTCGACGTCACTATCGCCAATGCCGGGGTTTCCGGAGACACGACGACAGGGGGTCTTGCGCGCATCGACTGGTCGGTACCCGACGGCACCGATGGGGTCATTCTGGAGCTTGGCGCCAATGATGCGTTGCGCGGTATTCCGCCGGAGGAGAGCGAGAAGAATCTCGACCAGATGATTATCCGGCTGAAGGAACGCGGCATTGCCGTACTGCTCGCCGGCATGATGGCGCCGCCGAACATGGGGTCGGATTATGCCGGACGATTCAACCCGATCTATCAGCAACTCTCGGAAAAACATGGGCTTCCACTCTATGCTTTCTTCCTCGACGGCGTTGCGCTGGAGGCGGGGTTGAAGCTCGACGACGGCATGCATCCGAATGCGAGAGGGGTCGACGTCATGGTCGAAAAGATGGAGCCTGCTGTCACAAATTTCGTCGAAGCGATTTCTTCTGTGAAGAATTAGGGGCTTGCGCGGTTGTTGATTGCATGATTCCGTGTGAGCACCTGCAAAAGATTCGGGGAGTGCTCGTGATGCCGAGACTGTTTACCGCCCTCGAAATTCCGCGCAATGCGGCGATGAGTCTTTCATTGCTGCGCGGTGGCCTCCCCGGAGCACGATGGATCGATGTGGAGAATTACCACATCACTCTGCGCTTCATCGGTGATGTCGACGGCCGGACGGCCGATGAAATCGTTGAACGCCTCGACCGCATCGACCGGCCGGAATTCCAGTTCCGGCTGGAAGGCATCGGTTCCTTCGGCTCGAAGAAACCGCATTCGGTCTGGGCCGGCGTCTCGCAATCGCCTGAGATGTATGCCCTGCAGGGCGAGATCGAGCGCATCTGCCAGCGCATCGGCCTGCCGCCGGATCCCCGCAAATTCATGCCGCATGTGACGCTGGCGCGGCTCAAATCTTCGCGGCTCGACGATGTCGTGCAATATCTGGCGGGACGCGGCAACTTCCACACCGCAACCTTCACCGCACCGCGCTTCGTGCTGCTTTCGTCGCGCGAATCGGTCGGCGGCGGGCCTTACCTCACCGAGGAAGTATTCCCGCTGCACGAGGTGCGCTCGGCGCCCAGCGTTTCGAGCAGCCTGCAGCAGCCGGTCAAGAGCCTGGTGTAGACCAGCTCGAAACCTTCAGGGACGCCATAATAGGGATCGGGGATATCCTCTCCGGTTCCCAGCGCGATATCACCAAACAGACGGATATTCGCCCCAGGCAGTGCGCTCTCTTCGAGTGCGGCCAGATTGTCGCGGTCCATGGCAAGGATCAGATCGAAATCCCTAAAGTCACTCGACCTGATGCGCCGGGCGCGCTGTCCCGATATGTCGATGCCGTGGCTTGTCGCGGTGGCGATCGAACGCCGGTCTGGCGGCTCGCCCTCATGCCAGCCGCCGGTGCCGGCGGAATCGATCGCATAATCGCGGGTCAAGCCTGCCTCGGCCACGAGATGGCCAAAAATTCCCTGCGCGAGTGGAGAACGGCATATATTGCCCATGCAAACGAAGAGGATGCTGATGCGTTTCATCGGTAACCTGTCGACAGAGAAGAGGAGCATGGCATGAAAATGGAAAGACTGGAACGGACGGCGGTTGAGGCTGAGCTGACCGAGCTTTCGGGCTGGGCGCTCAATGATGCGGGCTCTTCGATATCGAAGACGTACAAGTTCGCAAATTTCGTCGAGGCTTTCGGCTTCATGACGGAGGCAGCGCTTGCGGCCGAGAAGCTCAACCATCATCCCGAATGGTTCAATGTCTATTCCAAGGTGGATGTGACGCTGAACACGCATGATGCCGGCGGACTGACGGAGTTGGATTTCAAGCTCGCCAAAGCCATGGAGAAGGCTGCGGCGCGCCGTGTTGTTTGAAAGCTGGGCCGATTGAAAGGGGCCGATTGAAAGACTGGGCGCCGTCACCATATGTTCGCTTGGACGAAAGGGATGCAGGGATGGACGAGGTCAAATTCGGGGAAATCCTGTTGCCGGGCGACGAGGATACCCAAAGTCGGCGCGAGAAAACCGTCAGGCAGAAATTCTGGCCGACGTTTCGGCGGGCGGTGCGGCAGATCCCGTTCTCGCGCGATGTGGTCGCCGGTTTCTATTGCGCGCTCGATCCGAAGACGCCGACGAAGGTGCGCGGCGTGTTGCTTGCAGCACTCGCCTATTTCGTCATGCCGGTCGATATGATCCCGGATATTTTCGCCGTCATCGGCTTTTCCGACGACATCGCCGTGCTTTCGGCGGCCTTCGCCATGGTGCGCGGTCACATCCGGCCGGGCCACTACGAAGCAGCCGACCGCGTTCTCGCCGATCGACCGGAAGAAGCGATGAAGACGATTTAACGCGTGTCCCGTCCAACCGGGATGCGACAGCTTGTTTCATGCGTGTCGTCATCCCCAAAGCGCTGCTTCCTCTTGGGCAACATTGCATCAGGCGATTTCGCGTTCCAGCACCTTGCGAAGCTTGCCGAAGGCAAGCCGGATACGCGATTTTATCGTGCCGAGCGGGAGACCGGTCGCTTCGGCGATCTCCGAATGCGATTGACCGAGGAAGAAGGCGGCGCGCAGCATGTCGCGCTGTTCCTCCGGCAATTGGCCGACGGCGGCGCGTATCTTGGCGTCGCGATCGTCATTGGCGATGATTTCTTCCGCGCCGATATCGGCCGGCGGCTGCAGGGCCGGATCGGTCTCGTCGAAGATGCGGGTGTTGGCGCGCCGCTGCATGTCGATGCGGCGGTTGCGGGCAATGCGGAAAAGCCAGGTCGAGAGGGAAGATCGCGTGGCATCGTAAAGCTCTGCCTTGTGCCAGAGCACGATCATGATCTCCTGGACCAGTTCCTCGGCCTCGCCTGATGTCATCCTCTGGCGCATCAGCCAGGCCTTCAGGCGGGGTGCGAAATAGTCGAACAGGATGGAAAAGGCCTGCTGGTCGCGATCGTCCGCGACGGCCTTGGCGAGGGCAGCGAAACGCTGTCTTTCCTCGGCATCCATATCCCCTCACCAGCCCCCTGCGACAATAATTTCGTCCCGGATTTCCAAGTCTTACTGAGGTACAACGGATTTGGGAAAGGTCAAACTCTTGCCTGAATCTTTGTGTCTTAAATTCAGCCGAACGGAGGGCCAGTGCCATTGGGGCAGGGTGTCGCGGCCGATACCGTCAAAGGAACGAAAATTGGCACCCGAGCTGAAACGACACAGGCACATACAAATCGCAGCTATTGTTGACCATTTGGTAACCTGAATTAAGTCAAAATAAAGCAGATGGTGATTATGCGGCGCCCGCTATGATCGCTTCGGGCCTTGAATCGCAAGAACCGGCAGGAATCCATGTTTGTAAAAAGTATCGTATCCGCTCTCGCACTCACCCTTGTTATGGCCGGAGTTGCGACAGCGCAGCAGGCCGCGCCGAACCGCATCCAGCAGTTCCAGGCATGGGGCGCCTACTCCTACAAGTCGGGCAACAGCACCGTCTGCTACGTGCTGTCCGTTCCGACGGCAAAGCAGCCGGCAAGCGTCGACCACGGCGACAATTTCTTCATCGTCTCCCAGCGCCCGGGCCAGAACATCTCCTACGAGCCGCAGGCGATGATGGGCTACACGGTCAAGGAAAGTTCGAAGATCAACGTCGTCATCGACAACAAGACCTTCGTAATGTTCACCAAGGACAAGGCCGGCTGGGTCGAGAACGCGGCGCAGGAGCCGGCCCTCGTCGCCGCGATGAAAACCGGTCATTCGATGACGGTCAACGCCGTTTCGCGCAAGGGTACCGGCACCTCCTACAGCTATTCGCTCTCGGGTATCTCGGCTGCGCTGAAGCAGATCGAAACCTGCAAGTAAGCGGTCCTTTAGGCCGAAGAATTTCATGGGCCGGCCTTGCGCCGGCCCATGCCGTTTCCATCTAAAGCGCGTCGCGATCTTTCAGATACGCTCCTCGCGCTTTAGGTCTTTGTTTTTACGCATGTCGTTACGTAAAACCGCTGCACACTTTTGCGCGACATGCTTGATGGTGACGCGCGGGCAAAATGATGCTAAAGCCGGCGCCAACAGCGGACAGATCGCGATTTCAGTCGCCGTTCCGCCATTCAATTTCTGCCGATGTGCTGTCATGCGCCCACAGGTCTTCCGGCTTACCGCTGAAGCCCGCGGGGTTGCGAGGAGCAGCCACATGTTTGAATTCGGGATGAATGCCTATGTCCGTCATGGATGCGATCGTTGTCACTAAGCCGCAGGCGCGCACGTCCGCCAGCCTCGAGAAGCCGTCCCTGATCGGCCTGTCGCGCGAGGAGATGGGGGCGGCACTCCGGGAAAAGGGTGTGGCCGAGAAGCAGATCAAGATGCGCGTCTCGCAGCTCTGGAACTGGATCTATGTGCGCGGGGTCTCCGACTTCGACCATATGACGAATGTCGCCAAGGACATGCGCGAGATGCTGAAGCAGCATTTCACCATCGAACGTCCCGAGATCGTCGAGGAGCAGGTCTCCAACGACGGCACGCGCAAATGGCTGCTGCGCTTTCCCGCCCGCGGTGCCGGGCGTCCCGTCGAGATCGAGGCCGTCTACATTCCGGAAGAGGGCCGCGGCACGCTCTGTATATCGAGCCAGGTCGGTTGCACGCTCACCTGTTCCTTCTGTCATACCGGGACGCAGCGTCTGGTGCGCAACCTGACGGCGGAGGAAATTCTTTCGCAGCTGCTGCTTGCCCGCGACCGGCTTGGGGATTTCCCAGACCGTGAAGCGCCGCAGGGTACGATCATGCCGGCCGAGGGCCGCAAGGTCAGCAACATCGTCATGATGGGCATGGGCGAGCCGCTTTATAACTTCGATGCCGTCAAACAGGCATTGCTGATCGCCACGGATGGTGACGGCCTGTCGCTGTCCAGGCGCCGCGTGACGCTGTCCACCTCCGGCGTCGTGCCGGAGATCTTCCGCACCGGCGAGGAAATCGGCGTCATGCTGGCGATTTCGCTGCATGCGGTACGCGACGATCTGCGCGACATTCTGGTGCCGATCAACAAGAAGTACCCACTGAAGGAGCTGATCGAAGCCTGCCGGACCTATCCGGGCCTTTCCAACGCGCGGCGCATCACCTTCGAATATGTGATGCTGAAGGATGTCAACGACAGCCTGGAAGACGCCAAGGGGCTGATCAAGCTCCTGAAGGGCGTGCCGGCAAAGATCAACCTCATCCCCTTCAATCCCTGGCCCGGCACCAATTATCAGTGTTCCGACTGGGAGCAGATCGAGAAGTTCGCCGATTTCATCAATTCGGCAGGTTATGCCTCGCCGATCCGTACGCCGCGCGGCCGCGACATCCTTGCCGCCTGCGGCCAGCTGAAGTCGGAATCGGAACGCATGCGCAAGACCGAACGCCTGGCCTTCGAGGCGATGATGATCGCCAATCACGGCGCCGACGACTGATCAGCAAGTTTGATCCTCGCTACAATTCTCCGCGATTGATTTCAGGGGGCGCTTTTCCTAAAAGTGCCCCCAAAATCATTCAGGAGGATCCCCATGCGCCCGATTTTACTCGCTCTTGCCGCCAGTTTGGCCCTTTCCCTGCCCGCGAAGGCTGATGACGTCACCGTCGCCGTGACGGCGATCGTCGAACATCCGGCGCTGGATGCGGCGCGCAAGGGTGTTCTGGATGCGCTGACGGCGGCCGGCTATAAAGAGGGCGAAAACCTGAAGTTCGTGTTCGAATCGGCGCAGGGCAATCCGGCGACGGCAGCCCAGATCGCTCGCCAGTTTGCCGGCGACGAGCCCAATGTCATCGTGCCGATCTCGACGCCATCAGCCCAGGCCGTCGTTTCCTCGACGCGCGACATTCCTGTCGTCTTCACGGCCGTGTCCGATCCGCTCGGCGCCCAACTCGTCAAGAACATGGACAAGCCAGGCGGTAACGTCACCGGCCTCTCCGATATGTCGCCGGTCGCCGAGCACCTTGCGCTGATCAAGGAAATCCTGCCCGATTTGAAAACCATCGGCTATCTCTACAACTCCGGCGAGGCGAATTCCGTTTCGCTGCTCGCCGTGTTGAAGGCTGAAGCCGAAAAGGCTGGCCTGAAGGTGGTCGAATCGGCCGCCACCAAATCGGCCGAGGTTCAGGGTGCGGCGCGTGCGCTCGTCGGCCGCGCCGATGCGATCTACATTCCAACCGACAACACCATCATCTCGGCGCTTGAAGGCGCTGTCGCGGTTGCCGAGGAGAGCAAGCTGCCGCTCTTTACCGCCGATACGGATTCGGTTTCGCGCGGTTCGATCGCCGCCCTCGGCTTCAACTATTATGATGTCGGCAAGCAGACCGGCGACATCGTCGTGCGTGTGCTAAAGGGCGAGAACCCGGGCGACATCGCGGTCAAGACTGCCGCCGGCAGCGACCTCGTCGTCAACAAGGCGGCGGCCGAGAAAATGGGGGTCACGCTGCCGCAGAGCGTGCTTTCCCGCGCTAACAAAGTCATCGAATAGTTGGCCGGCACTTCTAGCTCCTTCATCGTATTCAGCCGCTCTCGTTTGCACGGGAGCGGTTGTTTGTATTAAAAGGCTGCGTTTCGCGACGGGCGGAACGGACAAAAAAGGGGCTGAAAGCCTTGAGCCAAATCGCATTCTGGGGGGCCGTCGAGCTCGGCCTGGTCTATTCCTTCGTCGCCCTTGGGGTCTATCTCGCCTTTCGAGTTCTCGACTTTCCCGACCTGACGGTCGACGGCTCCTTTCCGCTTGGCGCGGCGGTGACGGCCGTGCTGATCATTGCCGGCGTCAATGCCTGGCTTGCGGCGCTGATCGCCATGGCGGCGGGTGCCGCCGCGGGCATGGTGACGGCGCTGCTCAACGTGCGCTTCAAGATCCTCAATCTGCTTGCCTCGATCCTGACGATGATCGCGCTGTTTTCCGTCAATCTGCGCGTAATGGGCAAACCCAATGTCGCCCTCATCAATGCCGACACGATGATCAGCCCGTTCTTCGGCCATGGCCTTCGCGATTTCTACGTGCGGCCGCTCTTCGTCGGTGTTCTGGTCGTCATCGCGCTCATCCTGGTCTGGCGTTTCCTGGAAAGCGATGCCGGGCTGGCAATGCGGGCTACCGGCGCCAATGCAAGGATGGCGCGGGCGCAGGGCGTCGATACCAGCCGGCAGATCTATCTCGGCATGGCGATCTCCAACGCGCTGGTGGCGCTCGGCGGCGCACTGTTTGCCCAGACGAACGGCTTTGCCGATGTTACCTCGGGCGTCGGCACGATCGTCGTCGGTCTGGCTGCCGTCATCATCGGCGAGACGCTGCTCGGGCGCCGCGGTCTGCTGATCGCGCTTGTTGGATGCGTGCTCGGCTCGATCCTCTATCGCATCGCCATCCAGCTGGCGCTTTCGAGCGACGTCATCGGCCTGCAGGCGTCCGACCTCAATTTCGTCACGGCCGTGCTGGTAACCGTGGCGCTCATCCTTCCCCGTTTGCGCGGAGGTGCCGCGTCGTGATCAACCTCAAGAACATCAAGGTCGTTTTCGGGCGCGGCACGCCGCTGCAGAAGCAGGCGCTCTCGGGTGTCAGCCTGACGATCGAGGAAGGCTCCTTCGTTACCGTCATCGGCTCGAACGGCGCCGGCAAATCGACGCTGCTCGGCGTGCTCGCCGGCGATGTGCTGGCAAGCGAAGGACAGGTGCTAATCGGCAGTGCCGACGTCACCCGCAAGACGACGGCGGCGCGGGCCGGGCTCGTTGCCCGTGTCTTCCAGGACCCGCTGACCGGAAGCTGCGGCGCCTTGTCGATCGAGGAAAACCTGGCGCTTGCGGCGCGACGCGGCAAACGGCGCGGGCTTGTTTCGGCGCTTGGCGCGAAACGGCGCGACCATTTTCGCGAGAGGATCGCCGAACTCAATCTCGGGCTGGAGAACCGCATGAAGGACCGCATGGACCTGCTCTCCGGCGGCCAGCGCCAAGCCGTCTCGCTCGTCATGGCGACGCTGGCGGGCTCGGAAGTGCTGCTGCTCGACGAACATACGGCGGCGCTTGACCCCGGCATGGCGGAATTCATCATGGGCCTGACCCAGAAGATCGTTTCCGAGCGCAAGCTGACGACGCTGATGGTGACGCATTCAATGCGCCAGGCGCTCGATTATGGCCACCGGACCGTGATGCTGCATGGCGGCGAGATCGTGCTCGATGTCGCCGGCGACAGCCGCAGGACATTGCAGGTCGAGGATCTGATTGCAATGTTCCGCAAGATGCGCGGCCAGACGCTGGATGACGATGCGCTGCTGATCGGTTAGCGGGCAGCCGATCGTTTCACGACTCCTCAGAGGCCAGGGGGACCGTCATCAAGAGCAGACTTCCACCAGCACGCGATGGCCGTACTGGTTGAGCCATTCCGGCTGGCACTGTTCCGGGTCATAGTCGTCATCGCCGAAGAACAGACGATTCCTATCATGGAAGGCGAAACGGCCGTCGCGGTGTCCGCCAAAATGGCCGGCTCCGCCGAAATGATGCGCTCCGAAGCCGCGATCGGCGAAATTGCTGCCGCCCATATGCGCACCACCGCCGAAGTGGCCGCCGTTACGCGAGAAGCCGCCACCGCCATGGCCTTCGCCGCCGTGCGCTAAGGCAGGTGTTGTCGCTGTCAGGGACGTGGCGGCAAACGTCAGCGCAACAACTCCTGCTGTTATGATATTGCGGAACGTAATCATTGACTTATCCTTTCAAGGCAGCTCTTCGTGAGCCGTAAAGGATATGTGGGCGGAGAAGGTGGCGTGGCCTAGCCACAATTGCCGACTTACGATCATATGTTGATCACAAGTGATCGCGCGAAAGGCATGGAATAATTTTGGAAGACGACGAAATTCGCGGTCACTGCCTGCTCCGGCGTGGCGTCTCGCGAATATTGGTGCAGCTGGCGGCGGATCGTTTCACGACCGCGGGCGGATCGATAAGCTGACCGCGGGCGGATTGCTGCGCAACCGTGGGATTGCTGCGCAACCGCGGCTATCTCGATTGGGTGAGCAGGATCTTCGCGGCAAAGATCGAGAAGACGCCGGCGAAGGTGTAGTCCATGCCGCGCAGCACTTTTTTGTTGTTCTGCAGCCAGGAGGCCAGCCAGTCGGCGGCAAAGACGACGCTGGCATTGACCGGCATGCCGATCAGGATGAAGCAGAAGCCGAGGAAAAGCAGCTTTTGGGTGACGGCTGGATCGCCGGCGCTGACGAATTGCGGCAGGAAGGTCATGAAGAAGATGATGACCTTGGGGTTCAGAAGATTGACCCAGAAGCCCGACGAGATGTTCGAGAGGGCGGTGCCCTTCTGCTCCTCGACCTTGGCGACGGTGAGCTTCGAGCCGAAACGGATCGCCTGCACCGCCAGCCAGAGCAGATAGGCGGCACCGCCGGTCTTCAGGATCAGGAAGGAGGTCGGCGAGGCGGTGATCAGCGCCGAAATGCCGAAAGCGACCAGCATGGTGTGGACGACGATGCCGAGGCTGGTGCCGACGACAACGAAGAGCGCCGCCTTTTTGCCCTGGGCGAGCGCGCGGCTGATCGACAGCGTCATATCGGGGCCTGGGGTTGCCGCAAGCAGCAGCGTCGCGGCGGCAAAGGCGAGAAGGGTCGGCAGGCTGGGCAGGAAATCCATGACACACTCCGAAAGCCGGAAAGGATCTAAAGCATGTCGCGCAAAAGTGTGTAGCGGTTTTGCGACAACGACATGCGTAAGAACAAAGACCTAAAGTGCGAGGAGCGAATCTGAAAGATCGCGACGCGCTTTAGGGATCTCCTACTCGGCTTTCAGAAAATTACCAATCAAACCTTCTGATGGTACCGATTACTTCTGTTCGAGGAAGGCCTTGAACTTGTCGGCATAATCCTTGTGCCAGCGCGACAGCGGCGGGCGGTTCTCGACGATATCGCCGGCTGCCCAGAGCATGCGTCGCTCGTCGACCGGACGCGCGACGTCATTGTCGGGGCAGAGGATATAGAAATCGCCGCGTTCGAGGCTTTCGACCATGAAATCGACGGTCTGTTCCGGCGTCCAGGCCGCGGCCGGTTTTTCGGCGCGGTCGCCCTTGGTGAGGCCGGTGAAGACGAAGCCGGGGATCAGAAGATGGGCGGAGATCTTTCCGTCTTCGATGTTGCGAAGCTCGTGCTCCAGCGCTTCGGTGAAGACTTTCACACCAGCCTTGGAGATATTGTAGGCGGGGTTGCCGGGTGGCGTGGTGATACCCTGCTTGGAGCCGGTGTTGATGATCAGGCCCGGCTCGCCATGCGACAGCATCTTCGGGCCGAAGGTGCGCGTGCCGTTGATCACGCCCATCAGGTTGACGGCGAAGATATTATCCCAGTTCGCCTGCGGGCTGAAGATCGATGTTTCCGGGCCGATGCCGGCATTGTTCATCAGCACGTGCACGCGGCCGAAACGCTGGAGCACGGCGCGCTCGAGCGCTTCCAGGGAATCTCTGGTGGCGACGTCGGTCTCGACCGCCATCACATTTTCCTCGCCGGCAATGGCCTTGAGCTCATTGGCGGCGTCGGCCAGCCGATCGCCGCCGAGATCGGCGATGGCGACGCTCATGCCGCGTCCGGCGAAATATTTCGCCGCGGCAAGACCGATGCCGGAGGCGCCGCCGGTGATGACGGCAACATTGGATTTCTTGAAAATGTCTTGAATATTCGTCACGGGGGCAACCTCTCCTCGAGCGTTTGCGGACGCTGGCGAATATGGGCTCCGCTTTGACGCTGTCAAACGGTATCGGCACCATCAGCGTCGCACTTGGTCTTGCGTCACGCGCCAATCTCGCTAAAAGTGCCGCGACACCGGGTTTTGCCGGCCTTTTATGCAACGGACCTCATCATCATGGCATCATACAAAGACGTGAAGAAAGTCGTTCTCGCCTATTCCGGCGGCCTCGACACCTCGATCATCCTGAAGTGGCTGCAGACGGAGCTCGGCGCCGAAGTCGTCACCTTCACCGCCGATCTCGGCCAGGGCGAAGAGCTGGAGCCGGCGCGCAAGAAGGCCGAGATGCTCGGCATCAAGGAGATCTACATCGAGGATGTGCGCGAAGAATTCGTGCGCGATTTCGTCTTCCCGATGTTCCGTGCCAATGCCGTCTACGAGGGCGTCTATCTGCTCGGCACCTCGATCGCCCGTCCTCTGATTTCCAAGCATCTGATCGATATCGCCAAGAAGACCGGCGCCGATGCGATTGCCCACGGCGCAACCGGCAAGGGCAACGATCAGGTCCGTTTCGAGCTCTCCGCCTATGCCCTGAACCCCGACATCAAGATCATCGCGCCTTGGCGCGATTGGGCGTTCAAGAGCCGCACCGACCTGCTGGCCTTTGCCGAACAGCATCAGATCCCTGTTGCCAAGGACAAGATGGGCGAGGCGCCGTTCTCCGTCGACGCCAACCTTCTGCATTCCTCTTCCGAAGGCAAGGTTCTCGAGGACCCATCCCAGGAGGCGCCTGAATATGTGCATATGCGCACCATTTCGCCTGAGGCCGCACCCGACAAGGCAACGACCATCAAGGTCGGCTTCGAAAAGGGTGATGCGGTTTCGATCAACGGCGTGCGCATGAGCCCGGCGACGCTGCTGGCTGCGCTCAACAATTACGGCCGTGACAACGGTATCGGCCGTCTCGACCTGGTCGAGAACCGCTTTGTCGGCATGAAGTCGCGCGGCGTCTACGAGACACCAGGCGGCACCATCCTGCTTTCGGCGCACCGCGCCATCGAATCAATCACGCTCGACCGCGGTGCCGCCCATCTCAAGGACGACATCATGCCGCGTTACGCCGAGCTGATCTATTACGGCTTCTGGTTCTCACCGGAGCGCGAGATGCTGCAGGCGCTGATCGACAAGAGCCAGGAGCATGTCGAAGGCGAAGTGACGCTGAAGCTCTACAAGGGCAATGTCATGGTCATCGGCCGCGAAAGCGACAAGTCGCTCTATTCCGACAAGCTCGTCACTTTCGAGGACGATCAGGGCGCCTACGACCAGAAGGATGCGGCCGGCTTCATCAAGCTCAATGCGCTGCGCCTGCGCACGCTCGCCAAGCGCAACCTTGTGAAGTAATCACGGTTCCGCTTCGAACCGGATATGAGCCCGCCGGCATCGCCGCGCGGGCTTTTTTGTGGAGTGAGGTACGCCACCAAATTCTTAGAGCACTTTGGATGGCCGGATTGCGGAACACTCTGCGTGCGTTGTCGCGAGCTGACTCGGTGCGGACCTACCATCGCCATACCCGCTCGCATCAGGCCATTCGCCGATTTCTCGGGTAGCGGACTGATGGTTTGTGGGTCAGGCGGCACGCTCTAGTGCAGCCCGGATCTGTGCTTCGGTGGAGGCGATCGCAGCCTTGGCTGCGTCCGGGCTTACGAGTGTTCCTTCCACGCGGACCACTTCGATATCCGTCAGTCCGATAAAACCGAGAAGATGCGCGAGATAGGTGGTCTGGAAGTCGAACGGGACATTCTTGCCTTCCGAAAAGACGCCGCCGGTTGCCGTCACGAGATAGACTTTCTTGGCTGGCAACAATCCCATCAGACCGGTTGCGTCGTAGCGAAAGGTGACGCCAGGCCAGGTGATATAGTCAAACCAAGCCTTGAGCTGCGTCGACGGGCCGAAGTTGATCATGCCCGAGCCAATGACAATCACCTCGGCAGCCTGAACCTCATCAACGAGGCTTTGAGCGAGATTGACGGCTTCGATCTGTTCGGGTGTACGTGTCGCGGGCGGCGCAATGCGGCCGTCGATATAGGCTGCTGTGATATGCGGCAGAGGTGCCGCCCCAAGATCGCGTTTGACAATTGTGCCGGCAGAACGGGCATTGAGGCTTTCAGCAATGTCACGGGCAAACCGGGTCGAAAGGCTCTGAGGACCGCGTGGGCTAGAGGTAACGAGGAGGATGTTGGTCATTGGTGGCTCCTGGGAGAATAGAGTAGTATCAATTTGTGACCAACACTATTAAGGTAACTATTTGACTGTTCGCAAGAAGGCACATTCATGACACTCAATGACATAGAGTTTCCTACCCCAAGCGAAGACGCAGACTGCCGTCCGGTTCGGGAGATCCTCGATCGCATTGCCGATAAATGGAGTCTTTACATCTTCGTGGCCCTGAAGGATGGGCCGGTCCGCTTCAATGCATTGCGACGGCAGATCGACGGCATCTCGCAGCGGATGCTCACGATTACGCTTCGTCAATTGGAACGCGACGGTTTGATCAGCCGCACCCACTTTCCGACGATCCCACCGCGCGTGGATTACGAGCTGACTGCAGTCGGCAGGTCGCTTCTCGCCCCCGTCATGGCCTTGGTGACCTGGGCAGATTCAAATCGGCATGTGATCGAGGAGGCGCGCCGGCAATATGACCACTAGGTGGACGCGAGCCGAGCTGGCGCTTGTCGCTCATAACTAGCTCAAGCAGCGGTAAAATCCGTGAAGAAGATCGCACCGGCCGCGTTAGCACCGATCGTCGAAAACGCATGGGCACCGCCAAAGCCAATCGTAGCAGGAGCAGAGAACAAGACGTCGACTTTCATCAGGACTGACCCGGCAGCGATAGGCCGCCGTCGGACGCCAGCGGTAGCCGCTCCAGTTACTGTTCAAGGTGGTCTCCGGCAACGTCTGCTATCAAGGGACGGCAAAGATCACCTTAACAGCCGACCTGGAGCGCAAGCCGCATCCTTCAACAACGGACAGATGTCCGCCTCGGGCCGAAAGCCGCCTCCGGTAGCGTTTGCTGCCTGATCCCACTCTTCGTGGCACTGCACCACCCTTGACGGATGGCCGTGATCGCTTAGTCTGCCCTCATCATCCTCCGGAGCATTTCCATGACGCAGTCCCTGCTCTTCGGCGCTTTTCTGGCGGCGCTCTTTTACGTGCTCATTCCGGGACCCGCCTTCCTGCAGTTGCTCGGCATCGGCGCCGGGCAGGGCCGCAAGGCCGGCGCCTTCTTCATGATGGGGCATCTGGTCGGCGATCTCATCTGGTCGTCGCTGGCGCTGATCGCGATCGTCGGCGCAAAGACGATCGGAACCTTAGTCTTCGACCTGCTCGGCCTTGCCTGCGGTTTCTACCTCGCCTGGATCGGCTGGAGCGCCGTCAATGCAAAGCCGAAAGGGGAGGGGCAGGCGCTTGTTGTGGTCGAGCGGCCGTTTCGTCGCGGTCTGATCTTCGGCGTCACCAATCCGAAGGGTTATCCGGTGGCGCTCGCCACCTTCACCGCGCTGGTTGCAGGCTCGGCCGGCGCGCTCGATTTCGAGGCGTTGCCGGTGCTGCTCGTCGTGTCGTTCGTCGGTTTCGTGACTGCCGACATCATCCTGATCGGCATCATCGGCGCCGGTACGGTGCGGCGTTTCTATCGTGCTCATGAGCGGTTGATCGTGCGCTGCTCCGGCGTGCTTTTCATGGGATTTGCTGCCCAGGCGCTCTGGCACGCAACGCCCGGCCTGCTCGGCTGGCGCAAGGCCTGATTAAAGCGCGTCGCGCCAAACGTGCAACGCGCTTGTTCTTGGATTTATGCATGTCGTCATTCCAAAACCGCTGCGCACTTTTGGGCGACATGCGTAAGGTCAGGTATTCAGGAAGCTGACGATCGATTTCAGCGTCTGGACCTCGTCAGAATCGCCGATCGACATGGCGATCTGCAGCTGGTTCTGGTAATAATCGAGGAAATTGAAGCTGGTGCCGTCGGTGACGCTGGAGAGATCGACGATGTTGCCGAGCGGATCGATCGCATGCATCGGCAGCGGTTCGGAGATCGCGGCGTAGGTGTTTTGATCGATCAGGCCACTGTCGAAACCCTGGCGTGCGTAATTGCGCAGTTCTCCAGGGCTGACCGCGGTGAAATCCGGGCCTTCGCCAACATCATCTTCGATCTGGAACGAGGCCGGGGCGGGAGCTCTGGTCTCGATTTGAATATCAGAGGTCTTCGAACTTTTTGCGTTATTAGGATTGTTTTTAAAAAGCAAACTCTGAGAAGACCGCACAGAAAAAACTTCCATGGCGCATGTCCCCTTACAAGAAGATCACCTATGAAACTAGCGCTCGCGCGTGATTCGCGTCAATCGTTAACGATTGGTTAATTTTCACGTATCAATTGTTGTCCACCGGATTGGCAGCTGCCCACCGGATTTGGCTGGCGAGGCAAAAGGTCCTTCCCGGCAACATACCAATTCTATGCCGGCTCTCCTATATTGACGATCCATCTGCATGCCAAAAGGGAATTCTCCGATGCCTTCTCCACATGATTTCAATCCGGCGCTGGTAACCTGGGACGGTCTTCACGGCCTGCCGCGTTTCGATGCCCTGGATGACGGCGATTTCGCCGCCGCCTTCGAAGCCGCACTTGCCGCGCATGAAAGAGAGATCGACGAGATCGCCGGAAACGGCGATGCGCCGACATTCGACAATACGGTCGTGGCGCTGGAGATTGCCGGCGACGCGCTGTCGCGTGTCTCGGCGCTGTTCTGGAACAAGGCAGGCGCCCATACCAATGATGTGATCCAGGCGCTGGAGCGGGAGATCTCGCCGAAGATGTCGCGCCACTATTCGAAGATCGGGATGAATGCAGCGCTTTTTGCCCGCATCGACACGCTCTGGGAGAGCCGCGACAGCCTGGACCTGACGCTCGAACAGACACGGGTGCTGGAACGCCACTGGAAAGGCTTCGTCAAATCGGGCGCCAAGCTTGAGAAGGCCGAGCAGGAAAAACTCGCCACGATCAATGAAAAGCTTGCCGGCCTCGTGACGCAATTCGGCCAGAACGTGCTGGCCGACGAAAAGGCCTGGGCACTGGTGCTTTCCGATGGCGCCGAGCTCGAGGGCCTGCCGGAATTCCTTCGCGACGCGATGGCGGGGGCAGCGCGCGAACGCGGCGAGGAGGGCAAATATGCGGTGACGCTGTCACGCTCGATCATCGAGCCGTTCCTCACCTTTTCGGAGCGCCGTGATCTACGCGAGCAGGCTTTCAAGGCGTGGGTGGCGCGCGGTGAAAATGATGGTGAGACGGACAATCGCGCCGTCATCAGGGAAACGCTGGCGCTGCGCCATCAGGTGGCGACACTGCTTGGCTACGGCAACTTCGCCGAGCTGAAGCTCGACAACACGATGGCGAAGACGGCGGAGGCGGTGAACGGCCTGCTGAGGGCTGTCTGGGCGCGAGCGGTGAAACGCGCCGGCGAGGAGGAGATCGATATCGCGGCAATGATTGCCGAGGAGGGCCGGAACCACGAGGTCATGCCCTGGGACTGGCGCCACTATGCCGAAAAGATCCGGGCGCGGAAGTTCGACTTCTCCGAAACCGAGCTCAAGCCTTATCTGCAGCTCGAGAAGATCATCGAAGCCTGCTTCGACGTCGCCGGCCGACTGTTCGGCATCCGGGCTGTCGAGAAGAAGGGCGTGGCCGCCTATCACCCTGACGTTAGGGTGTTCGAAATCAGGGACCGCGAGGACAAGCTCGTCGCCCTGTTCCTCGGCGATTATTTCGCCCGCAGTTCGAAACGATCAGGCGCCTGGATGAGCTCGCTGCAATCGCAGCACAGGCTGGAACTGAAGAACGGCCGCCACGGCGAATTGCCGATCATCTATAATGTCTGCAACTTCGCCAAGCCCGCGGAAGGCAAGCCGGCGCTGCTGTCGCTCGACGATGCCCGCACGCTGTTCCATGAATTCGGCCATGCGCTGCACGGCATGCTTTCGAACGTCACCTATCCCTCGGTTGCGGGCACCGGCGTCTCTCGCGATTTCGTCGAGTTGCCGTCGCAGCTCTATGAGCACTGGTTGACGGTGCCCGCTATTCTGAAGCGTTACGCCGTGCATGTCGAAACCGGCGAGCCGATGCCGCAGGCCCTGCTCGACAAGGTGCTTGCCGCCCGGACCTTCAATGCCGGCTTCAATGCCGTCGAGTTCACCTCGTCGGCGCTGGTCGACATGGCGTTTCACACGAGAACGGCCGTCGAGGACCCGATGGCGGTGCAGGCCGAGGTACTGGCCGAGATCGGCATGCCGAAGTCGATCGTCATGCGCCATGCGACGCCGCACTTCCAGCACATCTTTTCGGGAGGCTATTCGGCCGGCTATTACTCCTACATGTGGTCGGAGGTGCTCGACGCCGACGCCTTTGCCGCCTTCGAGGAGACGGGAGACGCCTTCAACGGCGAGATGGCGCGCAAGCTCAAGGACAATATCTATTCCGTCGGCGGTTCGGTCGATCCGGAGGACGCCTACAAGGCCTTCCGCGGCAAGCTGCCGAGCCCGGATGCAATGCTTGTCAAAAAGGGACTTTCGACCTTCGAGGAATTGACAGGCAGCGACGCCTAAGACAATTTGATGACACGCTATGATGCGGCGGGGCGACAGCCTTGCCGCAGCTTTTGCGCGTTCCCCCCTTTCGCAAACGCAAAAAAAACTGTATGGACGCCCCAAACTAATAGGCGCGTCCTCTAGAGCGTGCGCCCCAGCCTCAGAGATTTCACATATGGCACTTCGCAATATCGCGATCATCGCGCACGTTGACCATGGCAAAACGACCCTGGTGGATGAGCTTCTCAAGCAGTCCGGCTCGTTCCGCGAAAATCAGCGTGTCGCTGAACGCGTGATGGACTCGAACGATCTCGAAAAAGAACGCGGCATCACCATTCTCGCCAAGGCGACCTCGGTGGAATGGAAGGGTGTCCGCATCAACATCGTCGACACCCCCGGCCACGCCGACTTTGGCGGTGAAGTCGAGCGCATTCTCTCGATGGTGGATGGCGCGATCGTTCTCGTCGACTCGTCTGAAGGCCCGATGCCGCAGACGAAGTTCGTTGTCTCCAAGGCGTTGAAGGTCGGTCTTCGTCCGATTGTGGCGATCAACAAGATCGACCGTCCTGATGGACGCCACGAAGAAGTTATCAACGAAGTCTTCGATCTTTTCGCTAATCTCGACGCGACCGACGAGCAGCTCGACTTCCCGATCCTCTACGGTTCCGGCCGCGACGGCTGGATGAACGTCAATCCGGAAGGTCCGAAGGATCAGGGTCTTACGCCGCTTCTCGACCTGGTGCTCAAGCATGTTCCGGAGCCGACCGTCCACGAAGGTCCTTTCACGATGATCGGCACGATCCTCGAAGCCAACCCCTTCCTCGGTCGCATCATCACCGGTCGTATCAATTCCGGTTCGATCAAGCCGAACCAGGCCGTGAAGGTTCTCCACGCCGACGGCAAGACGGTCGAAACCGGCCGTATTTCGAAAATTCTCGCTTTCCGCGGCATCGAGCGCACGGCAATCGACGAAGCGCATCAGGGCGACATTATCGCGATCGCCGGCCTTTCCAAGGGCACGGTCGCCGACACCTTCTGCGATCCCTCGATCACCGAGCCGCTGCAGGCGCAGCCGATCGATCCGCCGACCGTCACCATGTCCTTCATCGTCAACGATAGCCCGCTGGCCGGCACCGAAGGCGACAAGGTGACCTCACGCGTCATCCGCGACCGTCTCTTCAAGGAAGCGGAAGGCAACGTCGCCCTGAAGATCGAAGAAGCCGAAGGCAAGGATTCGTTCTACGTGTCCGGCCGTGGCGAACTTCAGCTCGCCGTTCTCATCGAAACCATGCGTCGCGAAGGCTTCGAGCTTGCCGTGTCGCGTCCGCGCGTCGTGATGCACAAGGATGAAAACGGCCAGCTTCTGGAGCCGATCGAGGAGGTCGTCGTCGACGTCGACGAAGAGCATTCCGGTGTCGTCGTGCAGAAGATGTCCGAGCGCAAGGCCGAAATGGTCGAGCTGCGTCCGTCGGGCGGCAACCGTCTTCGCCTGCGTTTCTACGCGCCGACCCGTGGCCTGATCGGCTACCAGTCGGAGCTGCTGACGGATACCCGCGGCACGGCGATCATGAACCGCCTGTTCCACGACTACCAGCCCTACAAGGGTGTGATCGGTGGCCGCGTCAACGGCGTGCTGCTCGCCAACGCTCCCGGCGAAGCCGTCGCCTATGCGATGTTCAACCTGGAAGATCGCGGCCCGATGATCATCGAGCCGGGCGAAAAGGTTTATGCCGGCATGATCATCGGCATCCATTCGCGCGACAACGACCTTGAAGTCAACGTGCTGAAGGGCAAGCAGCTGACCAACATCCGCGCCGCCGGCAAGGACGAAGCGGTGAAGCTGACGCCGCCGATCCGCATGACGCTTGATCGCGCGCTCTCCTGGATCCAGGATGACGAGCTGATGGAAGTGACACCGAAGAATATTCGTCTGCGCAAGATGTATCTCGACGCGAACGATCGCAAGCGTTTCGAAAAGACGAAGGCGGCGCTCTGAGCGCCATTCAAAGTGCTGCAGCGTTTTGGGTCTCTCGAAAAGAGGCGCGGCGCTGGAGAGAAATCCTTCAAAACCCCGGCCCTCGCGCCGGGGTTTTTTATTGTGCGCCGCGTCGATTCCGTCTTGTGACAATCGTTAAAAAAGCGTTAACTTTTGATCGTCGTCCACATATCAAGTCTGTGGGCAATCGATCACAATGCCTCTGTGCATATGGTTAGTTGCCTCTAGCGGGACCAGAGTAAACGTTATGAAGACGTTGTCGATCGATGTCCGGCGGGCCGAGCCGCAAGATGCCCGAGCCATATCGGAAACACACAGGCTTGCCTGGCAACACACCTATGCAGGCATCATTCCGCATCGCGCACTGACGCAGATGATCGAGCGGCGCGGCGAAAGCTGGTGGCGCAAGGCAACGCGCGGACCGGCGACGCTGCTGGTTCTCGATGTTGCCGGCACAGTCGCCGGCTATGCGACGCTCGGCCTCAACCGTGCCCGCGCTCTGCCGCAGGAAGGCGAGATTTACGAGCTTTATCTTCGGCCCGAGTATCAGGGCATAGGCCTTGGCAGGATGCTGTTCGGCGAAGCGCGCCGTCTCTTGAAGTCGCTGGGCTGCAACGGGCTGGTCGTCTGGTGCCTCGAGGATAACGAGACCGCCAGCCACTTCTACCGCAATCATGGCGGCGTCGATTTCTGCGAAGGCATGGAAAGTTTCGACCACAGGCAGTTGAAGAAGATCGGCTTCATCTGGAGCTGAACGGCCATTCAAAGTGCCACGACGTCCTTTGGCGTCTGAAAGGACGCGCGACGCTGGAGTCGGCGTTCGGCTATCTCCCATTAGATGTGAATGTGCGCCGGTGCAGTCAAGCATTGGTGCTGTGCCATGTTGCGTTGCCGCATGAAACTGATTATCTGGCTGCCAGCACATTCAACCTCGCGGGAGTTTTCTATGCGCATCGACGCTATTTCAATCGGTCATAATCCACCTGAGGACGTCAACGTCATCGTTGAGGTTCCGGTCGGCGGTCATCCCATCAAGTATGAGATGGACAAGGAAGCCGGCACGCTGGTGGTCGATCGTTTCCTCTATACGCCGATGACCTATCCGGGCAATTATGGTTTCGTGCCGCACACGCTGTCGGAAGATGGCGACCCGATCGACGTCCTGATCGCCAGCACCCGCCCGCTGGTTCCCGGCTGCGTCATCAATGTGCGCCCGATCGGCGTCCTGAAGATGGAAGACAATTCCGGCAAGGACGAGAAGATCATTGCCGTGCCGTCGCCGAAGCTGACGCTGCGCTATGAGAAGGTGAAGAACCACACCGATCTTCCCGAGATCACGCTGAAGCAGATCGAGCATTTCTTCGAGCACTACAAGGATCTGGAGCCCGGCAAGTGGGTGAAGATCTTCGGCTGGGGCGACTCCAAGGAAGCAGGCGAACTCATCCTCGAAGCCGTCGAGCGCGCCAAGAAGAAAGGCTGATCGCTCAGCCTAAAAATATCTCGAGCTTTTTTACCAAATCCTCCGGATCGCCGTCGATCCGGAGGATTTTTTTGCGCGCGGTCTCACCCGAGATGAGGCTGACGCTGGATTTGGGAATGCGCAGGGATTTTGCGATCAAAAGGATGAGCGCCTTGTTGGCCTTGCCTTTCTCGGGCACGGCAGTGACGCGTGCCTTCAGGAAAGCTTCACCCTTGCCGTCGGCCTCAATGCCGTCGAGAGCATCACGCCCGCCATTCGGCGTCAGCCGGACGGCGAGGCGCAGATGGTCATCGAAAAGGCTCCAGGGACGGCTCAAGCGACCAGCGGGTACACTGTGGTCCAAAGCAGGGTGCGCAGGAAGAAGATGATCAGCAGCAGGATGATCGGCGAAATGTCGATGCCGCCAAGGTTCGGGAGCAGGCGGCGGATCGGCTTCAGCACCGGTTCGGTGACATTATAGAGGAATGTGCCGACCGAATTGACGAACTGATTGCTGGAATTGATAACATTGAAAGCATAGAGCCAGGAAAAAATGGCACTGGCAATCAGGATCCAGGTGTAAATATTCAAAGCCAAATCAATGGTTTGAAACAGCGCAAACATCATCGTCTCCAATTCGTTGTTGACAGACATGTAGACATTGGCGACTAAACGGGCAAGTGCCGTGTGGAAACGCACGGTGAATCATGTTTAACGGGCGGCTTTGCAGCTCTTCCGGCGCCCGTCTCCTCGGAAAACATCCATGTCGTTTTCGCCCACCGGAGACCGTTTTGCCGCGTTCCGGCATTCGTCCTACACGCGGTTCTTCTTCGCGCGCTTCCTGCTTTCCTTCTCGCAGCAGATCGTCAGCGTCGCGGTCGGCTGGCAGATGTACGACCAGACGGGCAGCGCGATCTATCTCGGCTTGATCGGTCTCGTGCAGTTCCTGCCGTCGCTGCTGCTCATCCTCGTCACCGGTTCGGTGGCCGACCGGTACAATCGCCGGGCGATCGCCGCACTCTGCTCGCTGGTGAGCGCGCTCTGCACGCTGGCACTGCTTGTCATGACTTTGATGGGAAGCTTTACGCCGTTGCCTGTCTTCGCGGTGCTTTTGATCTTCGGCATTGATCGCGCCTTCATGTCGCCGGCAGTGCAGTCGCTGGCGCCCAATCTCGTGCCGGAGGAGGCACTCTCCAATGCGATCGCCTGGAATTCGTCGTCCTGGCAGCTCGCGGCAATCACCGGGCCGGTGCTCGGCGGTCTGCTTTACGGTGTCAGTGCGCCGACTGCCTATACGGTGGCGGTGATTTTTTCCGTGCTCGGTGCGGTCCTTCTCTACATGATCCCGAAACCGGTGCAAAAGACGACCGGCGAGACCAAGAACTGGGCGATGATCCTCGGCGGCTTCAGTTTCATCCGCGCCGAAAAGGTGGTGCTGGGGGCGATTTCGCTCGACCTCTTCGCCGTGCTGCTAGGCGGGGCCACGGCGCTGATGCCGATTTTTGCGCGCGATATCCTCACTCTCGGTCCCTGGGGCCTCGGACTGCTGCGCGCCGCACCGGGACTTGGCGCCATCGTCATGGCAATCTTCCTTGCCGCCTATCCGCTCAAACATCGCGCCGGCATCTACATGTTCATCGGCGTCGCCCTGTTCGGCATTGGAACGATCATCTTCGGCGTCTCGACCAACACCGAGGTCTCGATCGCGGCGCTGGCGCTGATGGGAGCGGCCGACATGGTGTCGGTCTATGTGCGCGAGAGCCTCATTGCGCTCTGGACGCCGGATCAGCTGCGCGGCCGCGTCAATGCGGTCAACATGGTCTTCGTCGGCGCTTCGAACGAACTCGGGGAATTCAGGGCGGGCACGATGGCGGCGATCTTCGGCGCGGTTCCGGCGGTCGTCATCGGTGGGGTCGGGACGCTTGTCGTGGCGGCGATCTGGGCGTCGAGTTTCCCCAAACTGCGCAGGATCGATACGCTCGACGCGCCCAGCGCATCGTCGGAAGCGGTTTAAGGAAAGGCCCTAAAGCGCGATGCTCTTTAGGCGCGAAGAGCGATAGAGGACGTCGCCTTCGCCGTCTTTCCCTCGAAGACGATGTCGAGAAATTCCGTCAGCCAGGCTTTCAGCGGCGCGTCGAACAACATGCGGCCTTCGAGATGTTCGCGGCCCTGCTGGGCATTCGGCAGGATGAAGCGATGGGCGCCATGCACGACCCAGCGATGCATCATCACCCGAGTCAGTTCGGCATGGAACTGCAGGCCCCAGGCGTTGCCCTCGTAGCGGAAGGCCTGGTTCGGATAGGCATCGCCTTCGGCGAGCAGATCGGCGCCGCGCGGCAGCTCGAAGCCCTCGCGGTGGAAATGATAGACCATCTTCGGCCAGTGCATCAGCAGGCGGCCCTTCTCGGTCGGGTGCAGCGGATACCAACCGATCTCCGTCGAGCCGTCGGCATTCGACTGCACCTTGCCGCCGAGATGACGCACCAGCATCTGCGCGCCGAGGCAGATACCGAGATAAGGGCGCTTTTCCCGGAGCGGAATGTCGAGCCAGTCGATCTCCTTCTTGACGAAGTCATCGGGATCATTGGCGCTCATCGGCCCGCCGAAGACGACGGCGCCGGCATGGTCTTCAAGTGTTGTCGGAAGGGGCTGGCCCAGAACCGGGCGACGGATATCGAGGCGGTAGCCCTTTTCGACGAGCAATTGGCCGACACGGCCGGGGCTCGACCGCTCCTGATGCAGGACGATGAGGATCGGGCGCCTGTCGCGGTTCTTGATTTGCTCAGTCGGCATCATCTTGTGCAACCTGGACATCGGTCACCCTGGCGGCGGCCTCCTGCCGCTTCTGGATGCGCTCGCGTGAGGAGACGCCGAGCAGATCGGCGATACGCCAGATCACATGGTCTTCCATCTCGCTGCGCTCGCCATCGGCATAGACGATGTCCCAGAGGATGCCGATCAGCTCCAGCCGCTGCTCGGTATTGAGATGACGCTTCAGATCGGCGGTGAAGCGATAATAGTCGACAGCGGAGCTTTCGGCCTCGAGACCCGCCGCCATCAGAGCATCGAGCTGCTTGCCGTCGAGCGCATACTGCTCCTTCAGGAGTTTGCGCAGCCGCTTCTTCTCGCTGGCTTTGATCTGACCGTCGGCCTCCATCACCTGCATGCAGAGCGCTGCCACCGTGATGCGCGGATCATCAGGGGCGAAACCTTTCTTAGGACTGTCGGCGGTGAGCTTCTGGAAGAATGCCTGAAAGCGTTCGAACATGCGGTTTTCGTTCCATTTCAAAAAAGGCGGAGCCGTGTCTTGGGTTCCGGTTCCACCCTGGGGTCGCGAACGCCCGGATCATCCGGCAGTCCGCCAAAGAAAGGTTTCGCCTCGCTTGGCGCCGGCGCTTTATCGCTCACGGCCGGTTCGGCGGGTTTTGGTTTTGCCGATGGCGGTGCCGGTGCCGGCGTGGGGCGCACAGCCTCGGCAATCGTCGCGGCGCGTTCCAGCTCAATGATGCGATGGTCGTTGACCGGGCTTTCCGGCCTGACGTCACGCAGCGGCGGCAATGTCTTCAAAGCCGTTTCGATCGAGGCAGGCGTCGAACCGTCTTCGAGCGCACCCTCGATCTGGCCGAAGGGCGCCTTCCATTCGAAGGCGTCGAGGCGGCCGGTCACGGGGGATACCGGCAGCCATTTGTCCGACACGAAGCCGTCTGCCACCCAGGCCGGATCGCGCGGCGCCTTGAGCGCCTGGGCCAGCCAGTGGCGCACGCGGCCCTGGTCTCCGGTCTCGGCTTCTTCGATGTCGGCCAACAGCAGATAGGCGGCTTCACGCGGCTGCATGCGCGCCGCTGCTTCCGCTTTGGCGCGAGCCTTGGCGAATTCCTGCGCGTCGAGGGCTGCCTGGGCGACGACGAGAAGGGATTCGACGTTGTTCGGGCGCTGCCCTTCCAGCCGCTCGGCGCGCTTCAGCCGGTCGAGCGTCGAATCGCCGCTGCGAGCCCTGACATAGGCTTGGCCGATCTCGGGATGAGGTGCCGATTTCCATGCCTGTTCGAGGATCGAGGCGGCCTTGCGGACGCCGCCTTCGCGAAACAGCGCCTTTGCGGCGATGAGGGCTGCCGGAATGAAATCGGAGGCAAGCTTCAGCGCCTGCAGGGCGTCGTCACGGGCGCCTGTCGGGTTGCTTTCCAGCTTCTCGCCGGCACGTGCCGTCAGGAGGACGGCGTGCAGACGGTTGGCTTCGGCCTTTTCGACGACGCGGGCGGCCTTTTGCTGTTCGAGCAGGCGGATCGCATCATCCCAGCGGCCGGCCTGGCTGCGATATTCGAGCGTCGCCTGTGCGGCCCAGGGCAGATAGGGCGCGTTGTCGGCTGCCTTTTCGGCATATTGGCGGGCGGCCTCGTTGGCGCCGAGACGGCGGGCTTCCAGATAGAGGCCGCGCAGACCGAGTTCGCGTGTCTCGGGATCGTTGGCCATGGCCTCGAACTTGGCGCGCGCCTCATCATGGCGACCTTCGATCAGGGCGGCCTGGGCCTCGAGCAGGTTGATCAGCGGTTCCTGATCGGCGCGGATCAGGCCGCGCGAGCGGGCGGCCATCTTGCGGGCGAGCAGCGCATTGCCGGCGCCGGCGGCGATCAGGCCGGTCGACAGCGCCTGATACCCACGGTCCCGCTTGCGGGCGCGGAAATAACGCGTCACCGAATGCGGCGAGGTCCAGACCAGCCGGACGAACCACCAGGCGATCATCATGGCGGCGACCAGCGCGATGATTGCGCTGGCGGCGACGATAAGCTTTGTCTGGTAGATCTGGCCCTCCCAAATCAGCGAGAGGTCACCGGGACGATCGGCGAGCCAGGAGAAGCCATAGGCAAGAAGCAGCACGAAGAGGGCGAAGACGACAAGACGGATCAGCATGGTCTCATCCCTCCTTGCCGGTGCCTGAGACCGCCTTCGACAGCGCCCCGCCGACCAGTTCCTCGACGCGTATGCGCGCTTCGAGCGACTGCTTGAAGGCGGCGGACGCCTGTTTGCCGGGGGCGGGCAGGCTGTTCCATTCGGCGGAAGCGCCGGGCAGGTCGCCGTTCTTCACCTTCTCCTCCATGCGGGCGGCGATGGCTTCGACGCTTTCACCCTCGATATTGCCGACGGGACGAACGCTCACCAGCGATTTGGCGCTCGACATCAGCCGGTCCGACCAGCTCTGGTTCGAATCCGGCTGGTTGACGGCTCCGACGATCGCGGTGGCGACATCGGGAACCTCGGCCACCAGCTCGGTGCGTGAGGGAACGCCGGTTTGGGCAAAGGCTCTGAGGTCAGCGACGGCTGGATCGTCGGGGGCAACGCCGGCGAAGGTGTCGAGCTCGGCCAGGAACGGGCCACCGCGATCGATCGCCGCCTTCAGGGCGGCGGCCGCGATCGCCCGGGCAACGGCGACGTCCTCGCGCGGCTCGTTCAGCTTCTTTTCGGCCTCTTCGAGGCGCTTGGCGATATCGGCGCCGTTCGTCGTCTGCTGCTCGGAAGACTGGGCAAGCGTCGAGCGCAGTTGGTCGACCTGACCGGTCAGTTCCGCAATCTTCTGATTGAGTGCATCGACGTTAGCAGAATCGGCCGGTGCGGCGACTGCGGGGGCCTTTGCAGCCGTTTCCAGCGCAGCGACGCGTTTCGCAAGCTCGCCGTCGTCCGTGCCCGCCGGATTGGCGGCAAGGTTGGCGACGGTCTGTTTCAGGCCGTCGATCTCGCCGGCAAGATCGGCCGTCTCCGGCGATGTCGTCTGCGGCGTGGAGGAGCCCGGGAGGTAACCCGCATACTGGATGGCGCCGGCGCCAAGCAGCGCCACGAGGCCGCCGAAGATGCCGGCGGCAATCAGGCCGGAGGTGCCGGCGCTCTTCGGCGCGGGCTGTTCAGGAGGAGGGGTGAAGGAAGGTTCTGGAGCTGCCGGTTCCTCCTCCGGCGCATCCATCACGGGCTTCTCTTCATCTTCGGCATGCGACGCAGTCTCGGTTTCGGGCGCCAGGCCGGCATCGGCGGTAGTGCTGTCGGCCTCGCCGGTTTCATTGTCTACCGGTTTTTCGGTATCGGCTGCAGCGGCGAATTCCTGTGCATCGAGGTCGATCGTGACCGGTTCGTCGGCGCTCTTCGAATGGCGTGGCGGGTTTCCCGATACCATGAGGTCCTCTTTATCCTGCATTGCAACGAAACTAGACAGTGATGCCAGTTAAGGGAAGAGGTTAGATCAAATTTGGGCAGCTAGAGCCTTCAAAGCAGCGACAAAAGGCTTTTCTCTTCCGGCATCTGCGAAATCACTACGCTTTTTCGAAGTGCCGCCGGAACGGCCTCGGCCACGGCCTCGCTAAGGCAGAAAAGGCGGATTCCGCTGTGTTCCGGCAGGGCGGATCGCAGTTCCGGCACGCGAAAGAAATCCTCGGCCGTCTGCCGGGAATAGAAGAGAATGGCGTCAGGGCCAGACCTTGAGAAAATCGCTTCGATCTCGGCCGAGCCGGGAACGATCGGCTGCATGCGATAGCATTCGGCGACGGAAAAGCGGATGCCGAGTTCGCGCAAACCTGATTCGAAAGTTTCGGCGCGGGGCCACCCGGCAAGATAGAGCAACCCGTCGGCGCCCCGCGCCGCGACGAGATCGGCGAGATCACGGCCGTTGCCCTGAGATGAGGCGACCGATCGGAAGCCGAGGCTGCGCGCCTCTTCCGCCGTCGTTTCGCCGACCGCAAAAAGCGGACGGGCAAGATGCGGGGGAAGTTTCTCGCCGAGCGCGGAGAGGACCCTGATGGCTTCGGCGCTGGTCACCGCGATTGCGCCACTGGTGATGGCGAGCGCGTCTGCGGCGGCATTGCTGTCGTGCAGCGGCTGACGCAGCGGCAGCAGCAGCGGCTCGTGGCCCATATCGCGCAGACGTTGTGCGGTTCTCGTCGCCGCATGCGCGGGGCGGGTGACGAGCACGCGCATGGCCGCTTCAGTGCCAGTCGTCGAAAAAGGCGCTGCCGGCCCTGGCGCGCACGTCCTGGCCGGCGCGGGTGCCGAGTGCTGCCGCATCGCGGCGGTGGCCGTCGGTCGTCACTGCATGCTGGCTGCGGCCGTCGGGGGTGATGATGAGGCCGGAGAACCGGATCAGGTCGCCTTCGCAGACGGCATAACCGCCGATCGGCGTGCGGCAGGAGCCGTCGAGCGCGGCGAGGAAGGCGCGTTCGCAGGAGACGGTGTCGAAGGTCGGGCCATCGTTAACAGGCGCCAGCAGATCGTCGACCCGGGCGTCGCCGATGCGGCTTTCGATGCAGATCGCTCCTTGCGCCGGCGCCGGCGGGAAGGTGTCGGGGTCGAGGATATCGGTCAGAACGTCGACCTTGCCGAGACGCTTCAGACCGGCAAGCGCCAGCAGGGTCGCATCAACCTCGCCCGCTTCGAGCTTGCGCAGGCGCGTTTCGACCAAGCCGCGGAAGGTGACGACATTGATATCCGGCCGCATCCGGCGGATCAGCGCCTGGCGGCGGAGCGACGAGGAACCGACGGTGGCGCCATGCGGCAGGTCGATCAGCTTTCGGGCGGTGCGGCCGATGACGGCGTCGCGGATATCCTCGCGCGGCAGGTAGGCGGAGAGATAAAGCCCCTCGGGCAGCTTCGTCGCCATGTCCTTGGCGGAATGCACGGCGAAATCCAGCTCGCCGGCGGCAAGCTTCTGTTCGAGCTCTTCGGTGAACAGGCCCTTGCCGCCGATCTCGGCCAGCGACCGGTCGGTGATGCGGTCGCCCTTGGTGGTCAGCACGACGATCTCGAACATGTCCTCGGGCAGATGATGCGCCGCCATCAGCCTGTCGCGGGCCTCATGCGCCTGGGCAAGCGCCAGCGGACTGCCTCGCGTGCCGATCCGGAAAGGTTTTGTTTGCATCCGCTCTATTCCGTTGTTACCGGAGTTCTCGTAAACGGGTTTCCATCCCATCGCAATCAACGAACAGGCTTCATGGTTCCCTTTCTGCGCATCCTTGGCATCGAAACGAGCTGCGACGAGACCGCCGCCGCGGTCGTCGAGCGCGATGCTGAGGGGCATTCCAACGTGCTGTCGGATGTCGTGCTTTCCCAACTCGACGAGCATAGCGCCTATGGCGGCGTGGTGCCAGAGATCGCCGCACGCGCCCATGTTGAGGCACTCGACGAGCTGATCGAGGAAGCGCTGAAGCGCGCCAATGTGTCGCTCAACGACGTCGACGCCATCGCCGCCACGTCGGGCCCGGGGCTGATCGGCGGGCTGCTGGTGGGATTGATGACCGGCAAGGCGATCGCCAGAGCCGCCGGCAAGCCGCTCTATGCGATCAACCATCTCGAAGGCCATGCGCTGACGGCGCGGCTGACGGACGGGCTTTCCTTTCCCTATCTGATGCTGCTCGTCTCCGGCGGCCATACCCAGCTCATCCTGGTGCGGGGCGTCGGACAGTACGAGCGCTGGGGCACCACGATCGACGATGCGCTCGGCGAAGCCTTCGACAAGACGGCAAAGTTGCTCGGCCTGCCCTATCCCGGCGGCCCGGCGGTAGAGCGGATGGCGCGGGACGGCAATCCCGATCGCTTCGATTTTCCGCGGCCACTGGTCGGCGAGGCGAGGCTCGATTTCTCCTTCTCTGGCCTGAAGACGGCGGTGCGGCAGGCGGCGCAGGATATCGCGCCGCTCAGCGATCAGGACGTCGCGGATATCTGCGCCTCGTTCCAGAAGGCGGTTTCGCGGACGCTGAAGGACCGTATCGGCCGCGGCCTGCAGCGGTTCAAGACGGAGTTTCCGGCGACATTCTCAGCGACTGGCGAAAAGCCGGCGCTCGTCGTTGCCGGCGGTGTCGCCGCCAATCTTGAACTGCGCGGCACGCTGCAGGCGCTGTGCGACAAGAACCGTTTCCGCTTCGTCGCGCCGCCGCTCAGGCTCTGCACCGACAATGCCGTGATGATCGCCTGGGCGGGACTGGAGCGGATGGCGACCGGCGCCGCGCCGGATGCGCTCGACGTGCAGCCGCGCTCGCGCTGGCCGCTCGATTCCAATGCGGAAACGCTGATCGGTTTCGGAAAACGAGGGGCCAAGGCATGAGCGAAAACATCGCCGTCGTCGGATCGGGGGCTTTCGGCACGGCGCTTGCCGCCGTCATCGCGCTTGCCGACCGCAGCACCGTGACCCTCGTCGGGCGCGATCCGTCACTGATTGCCGATCTGAAGGCCGAACGGCTGCACGATGCGGTGCTGCCCGGCATTCTCCTGCCCGATACGCTGGAATTTTCCGCCGAGGCGGATGCGATCACTGGTGCCCCCATCGTGCTGTTTGCGATGCCGTCGCAGGCGCAGGCTGATGCGGCGCGGCAATACGGACCTTATCTTTCCAAGGATGCTGTCGTCGTTACCTGTGCCAAGGGTATCGAACGGGCGACCGGCCATCTTTTGACCGACATGCTGGAACGGGAGCTGCCGGATCATCCCATCGCCGTGCTCTCTGGCCCAGGTTTTGCCGCCGATATCGCCAAGGGCCTGCCGACGGCGATGGCAATTGCTGCAGCCGACATGGAAATTGCCGAGCGGCTCGCTCAGGCGATTTCCGGGCGGACTTTCCGGCTCTACGCTTCCAACGACCGGATCGGCGTGCAGCTCGGCGGCGCGCTGAAGAATGTGCTGGCGATCGCCTGCGGCATCGTCGAAGGCCGTGGCATCGGCGATTCCGCGCGCGCGGCGCTGATTGCACGTGGGCTTGCGGAAATGTCGCGTTTCGTCGTCGCCAAGGGCGGGCAGGCGGATACGGTGCGCGGGCTTTCCGGCCTCGGCGATCTGGTACTGACGGCAACGAGCCATCAATCGCGAAACCTGCGCTTCGGCATCGCGCTCGGGCGCGGCGAAAAGACCGATCCTCTGCAGGGTGCGCTGGTGGAAGGCGCGTTTGCCGCCTCTGTCGCCTCGCGGCTTGCGGCGGAGTTGAAGGTCAGCATGCCGATCACAGACGCCATTTCCGCCATCATCGACGGCAAGCTCGACATATCAGAAGCGATAGAGCAGCTGATGACGCGTCCGATCACCACCGAATAGGAGACAGACATGCTTTTCGCCCTTCTCTGCAAGGACAAACCGGGACATCTGAACGTGCGCATGGATACGCGTCCGACGCATATCGAGCATCTGAACAAGCTGAATGCCGAGGGCACGCTGAAGATCGCCGGGCCGTTTCTCGATGACGACGGCAAGCCCTGCGGCAGCCTGATCATCGTCGAAGCGGAATCGAAAGAGGCGGCGCGTGCGCTTGCCGATGCCGATCCCTATGCCAAGGCCGGACTATTCGAAAGCGTCGACGTCAAGGCCTACAACTGGGTCTTCAACAAACCGGAAGCGTGAGCATGGCGCACTGGCTCTATAAATCCGAACCCGCCTCCTGGTCCTGGGAGCAGCAGAAGGCTGCCGGCGAAAAGGGCACTGAATGGACCGGCGTCCGCAACTATCTGGCGCGCAACAACATGCGGGCGATGCAGATCGGCGACAAAGGGTTCTTCTATCATTCCAATGATGGGCTGGAGATCGTCGGCATCGTCGAAGTCTGCGCCCTGTCGCATCCCGATTCTTCCGCCAAGGGCGATCCGAAGTGGGATTGCGTCGATATCCGCGCCGTCATGGACGTACCGAAGCCGGTGACGCTGAAGGATGTCAAGGCGAGCGAGAAGCTCGCCAAGATGGCGCTCGTCACCTCGATGCGGCTTTCGGTGCAGCCGGTGACCGAGGAAGAATATCTCGAAGTCTGCCGGATGGGCGGGCTGGACAATCCGCCGCGTTGAAGACCGATCCGCAAGCCTTCATCCGCGCCAATACCAGCCTGATGCCGCCGCAGCATGTGCCGGAGATTTCGCTCTATCTGGCGAACGAGGCGCATGAGCTCTGGCTGAAGACGGAGGAGGAACTGGAGGCGATCGGCCTGCCGCCGCCCTTCTGGGCTTTTGCCTGGGCAGGCGGGCAGGGACTGGCGCGCTACATCCTCGATCATCCGGAAACGGTGCGCGGCAAGCGCGTGCTCGATTTCGCCAGCGGTTCCGGCCTTGTCGGCATTGCGGCGATGATCGCCGGTGCCCGGGAGGTCACTGCCTGTGATATCGATCCCTGGACGGAAGCGGCCGTCCGGCTGAATGCCGAGGCCAACCGTGTTTCGCTCGGATTTACCGGCGCCGATCTGATCGGGCAAGCCGTCGATGCCGATATCGTGCTTGCCGGCGACGTCTTCTACGACCGCGCTTTCGCCGATGCGCTCGCTCCCTGGTTCGCCAAGCTGGCAGCCGACGGCAAGCCGGTGCTGGTCGGCGATCCCGGACGCAGCTATCTGCCTCGGGATCGGCTGGAATTCTGCGCGGTTTATGAGGTGCCGGTAACACGCGCGCTGGAGGACAGCGAAATCAAGAAGACGACGGTGTGGCGGTTCGCTTCCTAGGTCGGATCGACTTTAGGACTCGATCATTCGCGATCACCGGACCCTTCTCAAGCAAAGCAAAGCAAAGCAAGGCATGCTGTGGTCTCAGCCGGAAGCGACCGGCGTGAGCCCGCATGATATTGCATTCTAACATGTTACCCTCTTTGTAATTGTTATGACCAAGAGTATGTGCGGTCTTTCTCAGGGGTACAATCGGTAAAGCAACGGCTTCTATCAGAAGCGTTATGTTGCTATATCAGATCGTTATGCTGCGCCGCTTGTCACAGCAACTGTCCCTAATTAACCCATTAATTAGCATTCACTTGCATGCGCGGACTGCGATGCTACCGTCGCCCACATCGTGGGGGATCGCGTATGACAATTGAAGAGCTGATCGATCTACAGGAAGCAGGCTCGAGGGCGCGGGTGCTCGGCCTGAAGGCTCACGAAAACCCATACCTCGCCGCCCATAGGATGCCGACTGGTGATACCAGTGCCCTCGGAGATTGGCTTGCGCGTCACGACGCGTGGAAGTTCGGTTGGGAAGCGGAGGACGCCAGCCGCGAAGGTAGGATTGTTACGCACTTCAAGGAGCTGATCTCGATTGCCAAACGAGGTGCACTCGATGCGTAACGTTAGGTTTTCTTGCCCCGCCACAGCGAAGGATCGGCGCCTCTTTCACCATCGGATTGCCAGCGTTCAGGCCTTTTCGAAGAGCGGTGAGATCACCATTTCCGGCACCAGCACCAGGCCCTTGTCGGTTATCCGGATTTCCGGGATGACCGACAGCGGGATGAGGTTGAAGCCCATATAGGCGATGGTGCAGCCTGCCCTTTCCCATTCGAGCTTCAAGGCCTTTACCTCGTCCGCAACCTGGTGCACGCGCTTGTCGGACAAAAGCCCGGCGATCGGCAGCGGCACCATGGCCGTCACCTTGCCGTCCATGACTACACAGACGCCGCCCTGCTTTTCTTCGATCGCGTCGAGCGCCACCTGCATGTCCGCGGCATTCGTGCCGGCGACGATGATGTTGTGGCTGTCGTGGCCGACCGAGGATGCGACAGCGCCTTGTCTGAGCCCGAAGCCGTTGAGCAGCCCGTGGGCGACATTGCCGGCAGACTTGCCGTGACGTTCCACCACTGTCACGAAGCAGAGATCGTGCTTGTCGAAATGGGCTTGCCAGTCATTGGCCGGGTCCAGCGTGACGGTGACATGGCCGAGGGTAATGCCAGGCAGCTCCGTCCTGATCGTATGAGCGACGACCGTCTCCGTCGGCAGGTCCGGCGTCAGCCTGAGATTTTTGGGCAGCTTGACCGTGTGGTAGGCGGCATCCCGATAGCGGTACGGTTTCGACAGGGCTTCGTCGAGGATCGGCGTGATCTTCTTGCTGTCGACGACGAGTTCGCCACCATACCAGGTGCTGACCGGCGTAAGGTCGTCGCTGAGAAGCACCAGGTCGGCGCGCCGCCCGCCGCCCAGACCGCCGATTTCGCCTTCCATGCCGAACCGCGTCGCGCCGTGCAGCGACCCCATCGCCCAGGCCTGTTCCGGCCTCATGCCGTATTTCACGGCTTCGCGCGTTACCCAGTCCAGGCCGAAGGCGAGCAGATCTTCGGCATCGCGGTCGTCGGTGCAGACGGCGACGCGCTTGTGGGAGGCGCCGAGCTCGGTGATCGTCTTGATCGCCTGCGGCAGGGAATGCCAGGGAGTCGTCGGCGGGCCGCCGCGCAGGAAGATCCACACGCCAGCTTCCAGCAGGTCGTCGGCAATGTCGCGGTCGATGGCTTCATGCGTGTCGGTGACGCCGGATGCGGCATAGGCGGCAACAAACTCTCGTCCGTAGACATGGCCCGACACCGGCCTGCCGCGCTCGAGCGCTGCGGCCAGGATCGCATGGCTGCGCTCGTCGCCCATCGCAACAGGGACAAAATCCATTTTCTCACCGAGAGCCACGGCTTCCGGCCATTTGTCGAACAGGGCGGCGATCTTGTCCGGCGTCAGGTCGCCGCCGGCCGTTTCCAGATCCGGCGTCGTCGCCGGCACGGTGCTCGGCACGGTCAGGAAGATCGACAGCGGCGCCTGCCGTGCATCCTCGAGCATGGCCTCGACGCCAACGACGTCCATGACATTGCCGATCTCGTGGCTGTCGCAGAAGATCGTCGTCGTGCCGTTGAGGAGCGCGGCTTCGGCATAGGCGCAGGCCGTCACCATCGAGGATTCGATATGGATATGCGGATCGACCAGGCCTGGGGCGATGATGCCGCCCCTGGCGTCGTAGAGCTTGGCGCTCCCGCCTCTGTAGCTGCCGGCCAGCTTCACGGCCGCAATGCGGCCCCCGGAAATCCAGACTTCGCGTCCGTCGAGAACGCGCTCCGAATAGGTGGACAAGACGCGTGCGCCCTGGATGACCAGGTCTGGTTCGCGACGAGCGGAGGCGACATCGGCAAGGCGGCGGGTCATGGTCGAGAGCGGCTGAACGGAGAAGCGGGTAAGCGTGCTCATGTAAACCTCATTTCCAGGGCTCGGGGGAGAACTGGCGAGATTGTAAGGAACGCCGTCAGGGGAGGGAAGCACGAATAGTTCTTGTCTCCGGCGCAGGTCCAGGACTACCGGAGCAGGGCGACAGGCGCGTTCCGATCATTCGCGATCATCCGGACCAAAAAGGCGTCAGCCGGCGATCAAAACGGCTTCATACACCATCGTCGCGGCGGCAAGATCGGCCAACGCCGTTCCGACGGCCTTGTAGAGAGTGATCTCATCGTTGGACGTCCGCGCTGGAACATCCCGGCGGCACGCTCGTCAAGTGTCGCACGCACCGCATCTGCAGAAATGACGCGGGTTTTGATCGGCTGGACCAGATCGCCCGCTTCGTGAAGGGCTTCGTGCGTGTCGATATAGGCAGATGAGCGCCGAAAGGCCTCGTCATCGGCCTCGCGCATCGCCGGGGTGAAGCCGCCGATCAGATCGACATGGATGCCCGGCCGCAGCCATTCGCCGCGGATAAGCGGTGCTGTCGCCAGCGTCGCCGCGCTGACGATATCGGCCTGCCGCACTGCTGCTTCCAGATCCGTGACGGCAGTGGCCTGGAGCCCACGTTGCCGGAGGCTCTGCGCCAGCCGTTCGGCGCTGGCGGGATCGATATCCCAGATATCGACATGCGCGATCGGCCGGACGGCGCGGTAGGCATCGGGTATGAGGCTCGCGACGCGGCCTGCGCCGATCACCAGCAGACGGCGTGCGTCTTTTCGAGCAAGATAATCCGCGGCAAGGGCCGATGCCGCTACCGTGCGGCGCGCGGTGATCGTGTTTCCGTCAAGGAGCGCAAGCTGCATCCCGGTCCGGCCATCATAGAGCATGTAGGTCGAGGTCAAACCGGGAATGCCGCTCAGCGTGTTGCCGGGAAAGACGGTGACGATCTTGATGCCAAGGTAGCGCTCCGACCGGTGCGTTTCATGCCAGGCCGGCATCAAAAGCAGCGTCGCATCCGGCTCGCCGCTATTGGCTATCGTGTGGTGAAGCCGCACCGGCACGACACAGCCTTCGGCAAATGCTTGCCGCAGGGTCGCGACCAGCGGGCCGAAAGGGAGGAGCTCGCCCGTTGTCCGGGCATCGAGAATACGGATTTGTGTGTCGGTCATTGAAGCGATCTCCCAGTAAGTTCTGACTGCTGGATAAAGCGAGTTCTGTGTGATTGAACGAGAGCCGCGTCGCCTCTGCGCGGCGTACCAGCTTCAACCGGCATCGCCCTTTGGAAAAAACTTCGTTGCGATCGGAATGCGGAGCCTTGAGCACCGCTCAGGCAAACGCCGCTTTCTTCTCCAGCATTCTGGCGTATTGCGTCAGCGGATAGCACAGGGCGAAGAAGATCACCGCGACGAGACCGTAGACCTTGAAAGGTTCGAAGGTCGCGTTGTTGATGGCGTTTGCGGTTTTCAGCAGTTCGTCGAAGCCGAGGATCGAGGCCAGTGCGGTGCTCTTGATCAACTGGACCAAGAACCCGACGGTCGGCGCGCGGGTGATCCGGAAAGCCTGCGGCAGGATGATAAGGCGAAGTTCGAGGAGACGATGCAAGCCCAGGCTGGCTGCGGCGTCCCATTGCCCGCGCGGCACCGCCTCGACGCCGCTCCGCCAGATTTCGGCAAGATAAGCGCTGGCGTAGAACGTCAGGCCACAGACGGCGGCGGTCCATGACTCGATCCGGAAGCCGAGCATCGGCAGGCCGAAGAACATCAAAAACAGCTGCATCAGGAGCGGCGTTCCCTGAAACAGGGCAATGTAGCCGGACGCGAAGCTGCGCGGCCAGCGTGTTTTCGATATCCGCGCAGACAGGATCGCCAGGCCAACGATGGCGCCGCCGGCAAAAGCTGCGAGCGAAAGCAGCAGGGTCCAGCGTGTCGCGAAGACAAGATTGCGCAGAATGTCCCAGAAGGTGAACTCAATCATGCCAGACCGGCTCCCAGAAAACGGCGCTTCCCGGCGAAAAGGAGCCGGCGAAGTGCGGCAGACATCGAAAGGTAGATCAACGTCGCCACCAGATAGGTCTCGAAGGAGCGGAAGGTGCGCGATTGAAGCAGATCGGCCTCCTGCGCCAGCTCGCGGACGGATATTTGCGAAACCACCGCCGATTCCAGCATCATGATGATGATCTGGCTGGTCAGCGCCGGAAAGATGATGGCGATCGCCTGCGGCAGAATGATCTTGAAGAACACCAGCCGAGGCCTGAGACCGAGTGCCTGCGCCGCCTCCTTCTGGCCTCTCGGTATGGCATCGAGCCCGGCCCCGACCACCTCGATCGTGTAGGCCGCCATGTTGAGGGTCATGGCAAGGACGGCGGCAGTGATCGGATCGAGGCGAATGCCGAGACTAGGCAAGCCAAAGAAGATGAAGAACAGCTGCACCAGGAATGGCGTGTTGCGCATGATCTCCACATAGAGGCCGACGGCCTTGCGCAACCAAGGATAAGGTCCCCGGCGCGCGGCTGCGCCGAGAATGCTGAGAACGATCCCGAGGACCGATGTGGAGACAGTCAGGGCAAGCGTCGTGCCTGCGCCATACGCCAGAGCTCCCATTCCGTCCCAAAGCCAATTGAAGTCGAGGCTGTATCTCATCGCTTGTCCTTTGAAGCCGGATAGTCCGGGTGGGGCCGGCCCTGAAATCTGGATCCGCCTCTCAACCAAAGAATTGGAGCATGATGCCGCTTGAACGCTTGCAGTTTTCGGCATCATACTCGGGTGCGTGGGAGGCCTTCCTCGTCAGTCCTTCAGGTTTTCAGTGTTGAGCGACGCTTTCAGCCAGCTCTTCGAGCTTGCATCGAGCGACCCATCGGCGATCATTGCGGCGACGCTGTCATTGACGACCTTCTTCAGGCCTTCCTCGCCCTTGCGGAGCGCGATGTGCGAGGGGGAGCTGAGGAGCTGGAACTTCTGCTCCGGCTTCAGCTCGTCCTGTCGTGCCAGAACCTGCGCGCCGACATCGTTGCCGACGACCATCAACTGGGTCTGGCCGGAGATGAAGGCCTGGATGACCGAATTATAGTTCTCGAAACGCTGGATCGCAGCCGAGCCGGGGGCGACGGCCGTCAGCGACGTGTCTTCGAGCGTCCCGCGATTAACGGCAACGGTCTTGTCGGCGAGGTCTTCCTTGCCGCTCACCTTCAGCGCAGCCGGACCGATGACGGCGATATAGTAGGGGGCGTACGGGGCGGCAAAATCGATAACCTCGGCGCGCTCCTTCGAATAACCGACGCTCATCAGCAGGTCGACGCGGTCGTCGTTCAGGTAGGCGATCCTGTTCTGGCCGGTAACGCTGACCAGATTGAGTTTCACGCCGAGCCCATCGGCGATCTTCTGGGCGACGTCGACGTCATAGCCCTTGATGCTCATATCGGCGCTTGCCGAAGAGAAGGGCGGGAAATCGGAGAAGATGCCGATGTTGATCTCGCCTGCGGCCTTGATATCGGCAAGTTCGTCGGCCTGCGCGGCCCCTGCCAGGATGCCGAACACGGCAATTGCCGCGGTGGCGATGTAGCGTAATTTCATAAGAGCAGTCATGTCGTTCCCCTTTTTGAGACGTGTTGTGCGACAGGTGATGGATGGCAGCGGGCAAGAGGCACGCTGCCCGTGTGGAGCTGGTTCTCAGGTCACTTTTGTCCTGACCGCGGGACTGAACATCGCGAGGCACAGGAGTTCGAACAGGACCTGAGCGGCGATCTGCGCGGTGTTGGTGGTGTTGTCGTATTGCGGCGCGATTTCCACGACGTCGCCGCCGACGAGGTTGATGCCCTTGAAGCCGCGCAGCAGGGTCAGGGCCTCCCTCGGCTGAAGCCCGCCGACTTCCGGCGTGCCGGTTCCCGGAGCGAAGGCTGGATCGAGGCTGTCCACGTCGAAACTTAGATAGGTCGGACCGGCGCCGACGACCTCCAGAGCCTTTGCGATCACCGCCTTGAGGCCCATCTCCGCCACCTCTTCGGCGTGGATGACGGTCATGCCGGAGGCAAAGGAGAACTCCCAGAGATATTCGCCGCCGCCGCGGATGCCGATCTGGATCGTACGCTTCGGATCGAGCACGCCTGCCAGAACCGCCTCGCGGAAGGGCGCACCGTGATGGAACTTCGAGCCCTCATAGGGACCGGCGGTGTCGCAATGAGCATCGATGTGGATCATGCCGACCGGCTGGCTAGCCGCCAGGCCCTTGAGAATGGCGCCGGAGATCGAATGGTCGCCGCCGACCGACAGCGGGATAACTCCGGTCGCCGCGATCATCCGGTAGCAGGCCTCGATGTCGGCATGGCATTCGGCCAGGCCGAACCGGCTGCGCATCGGCACGTCGCCGACATCGGCGACCTTTAGCCCTCCCATCGGCGCGACACGCAGAACATGTTCGTAGGGACCGATACGCTCGACAGCCCGGACGGCCCGCGGCCCCAGCCGCGCGCCGGCGCGATTGGTGACGCCGAGGTCCATCGGCACGCCGATCAGAGCCACGTCAAGCGCCTCAAGCACCTCGGGCCGTAAACCGTTCTCGATGAAACTGGCATCCAGAAAGGTCGCAGGATCGGCGAAGGGCCATTTGCGGCTGTCGCCGTCCTTGAATACGCTCGCCGCCACGGCGCGGAAGTGCGGATCTTCCATCTCCCCGCCTGCAGCGCTGCCGAAGCGCTTTCTTAAGTCTTCCAGAAAATCCCGGTCAATGGTCAAGACAGGCTCCCACGGTATTGATGCTGGCATCATCATCGGGGCCGTCCGCTTCTCTTGGAACCGCGAAAATTCGAGAGGGGATATAACGATTCCTGATAGCTCGGATCCGCCGAGGCTCCGCGATGCGGGCAATGCGTTCTGCGGTATGTTCAGAAAATTTTATAAGCCGGCGAGAATTTTCCACTACCGCGGTTCGCAACCTCAGGCGCTGCCGAGATTTGCGTGAGGCCGGAAAGCGTCGAGATATCGTCCGGCGCTCCGGGTGCCGGAGCCATGACCGGACGCGTTGCCGACGTCGTGACACTCGGTGCCTTCAGGCATGTCGTTCTGGACCTCGTCAGTGGCGACCGCATAATCTCGGCTTGCCCGAACCGTCCAGACATAGCCTTCGCGCGCGGGCAGGAGATCAGCGTTTCCATTCCCCCCGAGGCATGCGTTCTCTTTGCGCGATAAGCTGGCATCGACCGGGCGCAGCTTGCGCTGCGCCGGGGCTAAGGGTCACCAGTTGCCGGAAGGACATGGTTCGTCCAATATCCACTTACGGGCAGAGAGGCCCTCGCCTCTCGATCGCCACAAAGTATAGAATGCGGCTTCCGATGCTTGATCTTGATTCCTATCTGCTTCGTGCATTTCTGACCGTCGCGGAGATCGGCACCGTCAATGGAGCAGCCGTCAAGCTGAACAGAACGCAGGCGGCCGTGAGCATGCAGATCCGCAAGCTGGAGGAGCTTGTCGGCGTTACGCTGTTTTCGCGTTCGTCAAAAGGCCTCGAGCTCACGAGCCATGGGCAGATCATGCTGGCTTATGCCCGCGAAATGGTCGCCCTCAGCGACGAGGTCGGGAAAAGGCTGACAGGCAAGATGATCGAGGACCGCATTCGCCTCGGCGTCGTTGAGGACTTCGCAGCCGGCCACCTGATCGACATTCTTAGTGCCTTCAGAGCCCAGAACCCGAAAGTCGAGATCGACATCATTGTCGAGCCGAATCGCCGCCTCGCCAAACTGTTTGAAGACAGGAAGCTGGATCTCGTGGTTTGCGACATCACCTGCCTCTCGCGAAAACCGACCCTGATCTGGACCGAATATTTGATGTGGACGGTCAGATCCGACTTCGTGGCGGATGCGGAAAAGCCGCTTCCCATCATTATGTTCGAGGAGGAGTGCCCCTGGACGCTCCCGACGATTGCGGCGCTGTCCCAGCGGAACGTCAAGTGGAAGACGGCGTGCGTCGCATCGACGCTGGTCGCTATGGCGACCGCGGTTCGCGTCGGTATCGGTATCGCGCCAATGATGCTCAACACGAAACCGGAGGGCTGCCGGACGCTTGACAGATCGGCGGACCTGCCCGGTCCGGTGCGCATCGAGATCGGTCTCTATGCTCAACCCGAGACGGCCGAAGGCGCGCGCTACCTTGTGGACTTCATTTCGCGGCATACGGCCATATTGTCCAGCTAGAGCATGATGCCGAAAAGTGTGATCGGTTTTCGGACAACATTCTGCTCGAGGAGCGTTCAGCTTCCATTATATCGGGTCAATTTAATTCGCTCTACCGGACTGGCGAGCGAAGCCCCACAGTGATCCATGAAGGGTCGACGACCCAATCTCAAGCATTCATGGAAGTCTGCGAATACGATGATGGGGCAAGCCAAAGTTGACGAAACTCTCCTCGCGGCTGCCGCCTATCTGCCCGGCCAGGTCGCAAACCTCACGAGGGGAGCGAGCGTGACGGCGCAAACCAACGAAATACTGGAGCGCATCGATGACATGCTGCTGCGCGAAGGTACCGACAAGTCAGAGATCATTCTCGCCAACATCTGGCTCAGGGACCTTGCCTCATTCGAAGAAATGAACGGAGCCTGGGATGCTTGGATGCCGAATAGCGGAACGCCACGGCGGGCGACGTTTGAGGACAAGAATCTCCCGCCGATGTGCGCCATCCGTATTGACGTAGCCGCGTCGCGAAAGAGTGGGGCCGGGCAAATTTGAGCCGCCTGCGTTCGTCATCTTCCTACCCTTGTCAGCGAAGCCGGACCGGAATTGCGCCCTTCGGCATCATGCGCTAAGGCCGGATGACGCAGACATTGGCCTCATAGGTGCAGGGATCGTCCTGCACTGCAATATCGATGACTTTCGCCTTTGGGGCTAGCGGCTCACGCCGTGCGGGGGGATAGAAGCCATAGCCCTCGCCGCCGACATAGGTTCCGCCATCGGCCTGATAGACGTAAGACGTGCCGGCATAGGTGTCGCCGACGTCGCGCTGCGCCTGGGGTACGACGACAACGATATTGTTGCGGGTGACGCGGTTGGTCGCCGGCGAGGAAAAATGTTTCAGGAACGGCATCCGTTCTTTGCGGTTCCGAGCTCGATAGGCATTGTCGAAACGGATGCTGCGATTGCGCCAGTTCACACGTTCGCCGAGAAGCAGTCCGCCATGAAAAGCGTGGCGGTGGTCGGAAAAGCGGCGATCATGACGGCGGTCGCCGGCTTCGGCGGGAAGTGCAGCAAGCGCGGACAGGGCAAGCAGGGCGACTGCGGACAGACTGCGAAACATGGGTGGCCGGCCTCCGGAATTCCGATCCCTAACAAATCGTTAACGCCAGATTGCGCCAAAAGCCGGAGCTTGTCCATTCAGCTCGGACAACCGGCACAAAATTTGAGCGGAAAAAACCAGTTTCTTTAGCCTGCAAACTTCCCGGTAACGCGAATCGATTAAATTAAAAGCAGACAGCGATTGTGCTTGTCGTCGGCGTTCCCGGTGATTAAACGTCGCAATTGATGCAACGCACACAGAGAATTTGTCATTCGTGTGGTTGACTGAGCATGCTCCGAAATCCGGGAGCGCAGAGAAGCCGCCGCGAGGTTCTGATGGCGAACGTGACAAATAACCGGCCCCTATCGCCGCATCTGCAGATCTACAAACCTATTCCCACCATGGTCATGTCCATCGTTCACCGCATTACCGGTAGCGCGCTCTACGTCGGCACGCTGCTCGTCGCCTGGTGGCTGATCGCGGCGGCAAGCGGCCAGGGCTCCTATGACTGGGCCAACTGGGTGCTCGGCAGCCTTCTCGGCAAGCTCGTGCTTCTCGGCTACACTTGGGCGCTGCTGCACCACATGCTCGGCGGCTTCCGCCATCTCATGTGGGACCTCGGCTATGGCTTCGGGAAAGAGTTCTCGACCAAGCTCGCCATCGCCAACATCATCGGGTCGCTCTGTCTGACCGTGCTGGTCTGGGTGATCGGCTTCCTCATTCGCTTCTGAAGGTCCTCTCATGGATATGCGCACCCCCCTCGGCAAGGTTCGCGGGCTCGGCTCCGCCAAGGACGGCACGGATCATTTCTGGCGTCAGCGACTGACGGCCGTCGCCAATGTTCCGCTCATCCTCTTCTTCGTCATCTTCATGCTCGCCTATGCCGGCGCGCCTTATGCGGATGTGGTTCGCGCGCTGTCGAACCCCTTCGTCGCGGTCGTCATGGGGCTGATGGTGATCTCCGGCGTCATTCACATGAGGCTCGGCATGCAGGCCATCATCGAGGATTATGTGCATGGCGAATTCGGCAAGGTCGCTCTCCTGATGCTGAACACGTTCTTTGCGATCCTGATCGCCGGCCTCTGTCTCTTCGCCATTCTGAAAATCGCATTCGTAGGATAAGCTGATATGGCACCGACTTCACCCGCCCAGAATGGCAAAGCCTACAAGTATGTCGATCACTCCTACGACGTGATCGTCGTCGGCGCCGGCGGCGCCGGGCTGCGCGCCACGCTCGGCATGGCCGAGCAGGGTTTCCGCACGGCCTGCATCACCAAGGTATTCCCGACCCGCTCGCACACGGTCGCGGCCCAGGGCGGCATCGCCGCCTCGCTGCGCAACATGACGCCGGATAGCTGGCAGTGGCATCTCTACGACACCGTCAAGGGTTCCGACTGGCTCGGCGACGTCGACGCCATGCAGTATCTCACCATGGAAGCGCCGAAGGCGGTCTATGAGCTCGAACATTACGGCGTGCCGTTCTCGCGCAACGAGGAAGGCAAGATCTATCAGCGCCCGTTCGGCGGCCACATGCAGAATTACGGCGAAGGCCCGCCGGTACAGCGCACTTGCGCCGTTGCCGACCGTACCGGCCACGCCATCCTGCATACGCTCTACGGCCAGTCGCTGCGCAACAATGCCGAATTCTTCATCGAGTACTTCGCACTCGACCTGATCATGTCGGAAGACGGCAGCCGCTGCGTCGGCGTCGTTGCCTGGTGCCTCGATGACGGGACGATCCATCGCTTCGCCGCCAAGATGGTGGTGCTGGCGACCGGCGGCTACGGCCGCGCCTATTTCTCGGCCACATCCGCCCACACCTGCACCGGCGACGGCGGCGGCATGGTGGCGCGTGCCGGCCTGCCGCTGCAGGACATGGAATTCGTCCAGTTCCATCCGACCGGCATCTACGGTTCGGGCTGTCTGATCACCGAAGGCGCGCGCGGCGAAGGCGGCTACCTCGTCAACTCCGAGGGCGAGCGCTTCATGGAGCGTTACGCTCCTTCGGCCAAGGACCTAGCCTCGCGCGACGTCGTTTCGCGCTGCATGACGCTGGAAATCCGCGAGGGCCGCGGTGTCGGCAAGGCGAAGGACCACATCTTCCTGCATCTTGATCATCTCGATCCGGCCGTCCTTCATGAGCGCCTGCCGGGGATTTCCGAGAGCGCCAAGATCTTTGCCGGCGTCGACGTAACGCGCGAGCCGATCCCGGTTCTGCCGACAGTTCACTACAATATGGGCGGCATTCCCACGAATTATTGGGGCGAAGTGCTGAACGCCGACGGCGCCAATCCGGAACGGATCATCCCCGGCCTGATGGCTGTGGGCGAAGCCGGCTGCGCCTCGGTGCACGGCGCCAACCGCCTCGGCTCCAACTCGCTGATCGACCTCGTGGTCTTCGGCCGGGCCGCTGCGATCCGCGCCGGCGAGGTCATCGACCGCGCAGCGCCGATCCCGCATCTCAACGTCGCCGCCTGCGACAAGATCATGGACCGTTTCGACGGTCTGCGGCACGCCAGTGGCGGCACGCCGACCGCGGAACTGCGCGAGAAGATGCAGCGCGCCATGCAGGAAGACGCCGCCGTCTTCCGCACGCAGGAATCGCTGGAATCCGGCTGCCGGCGTATCTCGGCGATCTGGGGTGAGATGAAGGACATCAAGGTCACCGACCGCTCGATGATCTGGAACTCGGATCTGGTCGAGACGCTGGAGCTGCAGAACCTGATGGCAAACGCCATCACGACGATCTACGGCGCCGAGGCCCGCAAGGAGAGCCGCGGTTCGCATGCCCGAGAAGACTATACCGAGGGTGCATTCGCCGGCCGCGATGACGTCAACTGGCGCAAACACACGCTCGCCTGGGTGAACGAGGCCGGCGACGTGAAACTCGACTACCGGCCGGTTCACACCGAGCTCATTGCCGAAGGCATCGATCCGCACAAGATCGAGCCGAAGGCTCGCGTGTACTGATCTCAAGAGGAACCGGACATGGTTGAACTCGCTCTCCCCAAGAATTCTCAGATGCGCGAAGGCAAGGTCTGGCCGAAGCCGGCGGGTGCCAAGAACACCCGCGAATTCCGCGTCTACCGCTGGAGCCCGGACGATGGTCAGAACCCGTCTATCGATACCTTCTACATCGATATCGACGATTGCGGACCGATGGTGCTCGACGGTCTGCTCTACATCAAGAACAAGATCGACCCGACGCTGACGCTGCGCCGTTCCTGTCGCGAGGGCATCTGCGGCTCCTGCGCGATGAACATCGACGGCACGAACACGCTGGCCTGCACCAAGGGCCTCGACGATATCAAGGGCGCGGTGAAGATCTATCCGCTGCCGCATCTGCCCGTCGTCAAGGATCTGGTTCCAGACCTCACCAACTTCTATGCCCAGCATCGTTCGATCGAGCCGTGGCTGAAGACGGTGTCGCCGGCGCCGGCCAAGGAATGGAAGCAGAGCCACGAGGACCGGCAGAAGCTGGACGGCCTCTATGAATGCATCCTCTGCGCCTGCTGCTCGACCTCCTGTCCGAGCTACTGGTGGAACGGCGACCGCTATCTCGGTCCGGCCGTTCTGCTGCAGGCCTATCGTTGGCTGATCGATTCCAGAGACGAGGCGACCGGTGAGCGCCTCGACAATCTCGAGGATCCATTCCGCCTCTATCGCTGCCACACGATCATGAACTGTGCGCAGACCTGCCCGAAGGGCCTCAATCCGGCCAAGGCGATCGCCGAAATCAAGAAGATGATGGTCGAGCGCCGGGTTTGATCAGCATGCATACCGATGGCGGTATAGACGGCTTCGATCCCGAAGCCGTCACCGAGATCAGGTCGCGGTACGCGAACAGCGAATGCGCATCGGTCCCGGTGCAATCATGCAGTGATGCACTATTCCGAGACATTGCGCGCGTTCGACAGCGATCCTGACAGAGATGAACACGCGCAACACCTTGCTGACAAATTCTATGTGCAGGAAGTTTTGCAGCGGGACAGTTGAACTGTATCGTTTTTCGGTTAGTTGTTGTCACGGGCAATTTATGCCGCCCGACTTGATTAACCAAAGCGAATTACGATAATCGGACTTGTCTCACGCCCGTTTCTCTACGGCGATGGCCGAATTCAGGAGTATGATGATGCAGTTGCGATATGCGATGACAGGTCTGGTGGTGGCTCTCGCGCTAGCCGGTTGTCAGCGTACGGCATATGATTACAGCTCCAACGCCAGTGCCGGCCCGGCGCCGTTGACGGCGCAGCCGGTTCCCTCGGTGCAGGGTGGGCAGCTTCCACCGCCGACCGGCAGCTCGCAGTTTCCGGCTGCACCAGCGTCGACGGCGCCAATGCCGGGCGTCCAGCCCGGCGCAATGGCCGCGAATGCGCTCGATATCACCAAGGAATCGATGGTCGGAAGCTGGCGTGTCAACGGCAGCTGCGACATGTTCCTGACGCTGACCAATCTCGGCAGCGGTTCGCGCGGTGGAACGCGCGGCTGCGTCGGCGAGCTGACGGCGATGGGCTCCTGGGAGGTCGCCGGCAAGCAGGTGCTGCTCAAGGACCGCTCGGGCAACCAGCTCGGCAGCGTCTACAAGACGGCCGACAACCGCTTTGAGGGACAGACGAGCACGGGCCAGTCGATCAGCCTCAGCCGGTAAATGTTCCGGCGGGTCTCCGCCGTTGACTGACAGGCGGATATGCCCTCATGCAACCAATGCCGGATTATGCGCTCAGCGTCTGCGAACAGCTTAAAGCGCTGACCGCATCGGGCGCGCTCCAGGTCGATTCTGCCCAGATGGACGTGGCAAAGAACCTCGACCGGGTGCTCGCCGGGCTGAAGCAGCGGCGGCCGGCGGCAAAATCGAGCGCGCTTGGCTGGCTGTTTGCCGCCAAGAAGAAATCCGCCGACGGCATCAAGGGGCTTTATATCCACGGCAGCGTCGGGCGCGGCAAGACCATGCTGATGGACATGTTTTTCGCCATGGCGCCGTGCCGGAAGAAACGCCGGGCGCATTTCCACGAATTCATGGCAGATGTGCATAACCGCATCGCGGCGCACCGGGTGAAGCTCAAGAACGGCGAGACCAGGCAGGCCGATCCGATGCCGCCGGTCGCCGCAGCGCTCTACGACGAGGCGGAACTGCTCTGCTTCGACGAGTTCACGGTCACCGACATCGCCGATGCGATGATCCTGTCACGGTTGTTCTCCGAGCTTTTCGCGCGCGGATGTGTGCTGGTCGCGACCTCGAATGTCGAGCCCGACAATCTCTACATGGATGGTCTCAATCGCGGCCTTTTCCTGCCCTTCGTCGCGTTGCTCAAGCAGCATGTCGATGTCGTCACCCTGGGTTCGCCGACCGACTACCGGATGGAGAAGCTGAGCAGCCAGCCGGTCTATCTGGTGCCGATCAACGAGCATAACGACATGGCGATGGATGCGTCCTGGACGCAGGCGCTGCATGGGCGCAAGGCGCAGCCGCTGGATATTCCGATGAAGGGGCGCAACATCCATGTGCCGCTCGCCGTCGACCGCATGGCGCGGTTCTCTTTCACCGATCTTTGCGACAAACCGCTCGGGGCGGTTGACTTCCTGGCCATCGCCGAGCGCTACGATACGGTCTTCGTCGATCACATTCCCTTGCTCGGGCCGGAAAAGCGGAACCAGATCAAACGGTTCATCATTATGGTCGATACGTTCTACGATCATGCCGTGCGGCTTTACATTTCCGCGGCGGCCATGCCGGAGGAACTGCTGCTGCATCGCCGGGGCACCGAGGGCTTCGAATTCGACCGCACGGCATCGCGCCTGTTCGAGATGCGCAGCGCGGAATATCTTGCGCTGCACCATGAAAAACGCGCCGCAGAGTAACAATTTGGTGACAGAATACCTTACGTTTACGTAAGAATTTTTGTATCTAAACGATTGAAAACGCTGCATCAAAAATAATGGATTGCCATTTTTGGGCTTTGGGTCTATGCGATTGCGTCATTGGGCGGTGCCTTGCGCGTCCGTTCGAAGAATTTGATCGCAAAGGAAACAGCGAAAATGGCGCGTAACAAGATCGCACTCATTGGTTCTGGCATGATTGGTGGCACGCTGGCGCACCTCGCCGGCCTGAAGGAACTGGGCGACATCGTTCTCTTCGACATCGCGGACGGCATTCCCCAGGGCAAGGGTCTCGATATTTCGCAGTCGTCGCCGGTCGAAGGCTTCGACGTCAATCTGACGGGCGCCAGCGACTATTCCGCGATCGAAGGCGCTGACGTCTGCATCGTCACGGCGGGCGTCGCCCGCAAGCCCGGCATGAGCCGCGACGATCTTCTCGGCATCAACCTCAAGGTCATGGAGCAGGTCGGCGCCGGCATCAAGAAATATGCCCCCAACGCCTTCGTGATCTGCATCACCAACCCGCTCGACGCCATGGTCTGGGCGCTGCAGAAGTTTTCCGGCCTCCCCGCCAACAAGGTCGTCGGCATGGCCGGCGTTCTCGACTCCTCGCGCTTCCGTCTTTTCCTCGCCAAGGAATTCAACGTGTCCGTCCAGGACGTCACGGCCTTCGTTCTCGGCGGCCACGGCGACACGATGGTGCCGCTCGCCCGTTATTCGACGGTTGGCGGCATTCCGCTCACCGATCTCGTCACCATGGGCTGGGTCACCAAGGAGCGCCTCGAAGAGATCATCCAGCGCACCCGTGATGGCGGCGCGGAAATCGTCGGCCTGCTGAAGACCGGCTCGGCCTATTACGCCCCGGCCGCCTCGGCGATCGAGATGGCCGAATCCTACCTCAAGGACAAGAAGCGGGTCCTGCCCTGCGCAGCCCACCTCTCCGGTCAGTACGGCGTCAAGGACATGTATGTCGGCGTTCCCACCGTCATCGGCGCCGGCGGCGTCGAGCGCATCATCGAGATCGATCTCAACAAGACCGAGAAGGAAGCCTTCGACAAGTCCGTCGGCGCCGTCGCCGGTCTCTGCGAAGCCTGCATCAACATCGCGCCTGCCCTCAAGTAGTCGACGGGCTGAAGTAATCGAAACAGGGATACACCCATGAACATTCATGAATATCAGGCCAAGGCTCTGCTGAAGGGCTATGGCGCGCCGGTTGCCGAAGGTGTGGCTATTCTCAAGGTTGAAGAAGCCGAAGCTGCCGCCAAGTCGCTTCCCGGTCCGCTTTACGTGGTCAAGAGCCAGATCCATGCCGGCGGCCGCGGCAAGGGCAAGTTCAAGGAACTGTCGCCGGAAGCCAAGGGCGGCGTGCGTCTCGCCAAGTCGATCGACGAAGTCGTCGCCCATGCCAAGGAAATGCTGGGCAACACGCTGGTGACGGCGCAGACCGGCGAAGCCGGCAAGCAGGTCAACCGCCTTTACATCGAAGACGGCGCCGACATCGCTCGCGAGCTCTATTGCTCGCTGCTGGTCGACCGTTCGGTCGGTCGCGTGGCTTTCGTGGTCTCCACCGAAGGCGGCATGGACATCGAAGCTGTCGCCCACGACACGCCTGAGAAGATCCAGACGATCGCCATCGATCCGCAAGCCGGCGTGACGGCTGCCGACGTTGCTGCGATCTCCAAGGCTTTTGAGCTCGAGGGTGCTGCCGCCGAGGACGCCAAGACGCTATTCCCGATGCTCTACAAGGCCTTCGGCGAGAAGGACATGGCTCTGCTGGAGATCAACCCGCTGATCGTCATGAAGGACGGCCACCTGCGCGTCCTCGATGCCAAGATGTCTTTCGATGGCAATGCGCTCTTCCGTCACGACGACGTCAAGGTGCTGCGCGACGAGACCGAAGAAGACGCCAAGGAAATCGAGGCCTCGAAGTGGGACCTCGCCTATGTCGCTCTCGACGGCAACATCGGCTGCATGGTCAATGGTGCAGGCCTTGCCATGGCGACGATGGACATCATCAAGCTTTACGGCAAGGAGCCGGCTAACTTCTGCGACGTCGGCGGCGGCGCCGGCAAGGAGAAGGTTGCTGCAGCTTTCAAGATCATCACCGCAGACCCCAAGGTCGAAGGCATTCTCGTCAACATCTTCGGCGGCATCATGAAGTGCGACGTCATTGCCGAGGGCGTGATTGCCGCGGTCAAGGAAGTTGGCCTCAAGGTTCCGCTCGTGGTGCGCCTTGAGGGCACCAATGTCGAGCTCGGCAAGAAGATCCTGAACGAGTCGGGTCTGGCGATCACGGCGGCTGACGACTTGGACGATGCGGCCAAGAAGATCGTCGCGGCGGTCAACGGCTAATTTTGAAGGATCTGAAAGAATGTCTATTCTCGTCAATAAAGACACCAAGATCCTCGTTCAGGGTCTGACCGGCAAGACCGGCACGTTCCACACCGAACAGGCGCTTGCTTACTACGGCACCCAGATGGTCGGCGGTATCCATCCGAAGAAGGGTGGCGAAACCTGGACCGGCGCAAAGGGCGAAAGCCTGCCGATTTTCGCAACTGTTGCCGAGGGCAAGGAAAAGACCGGCGCCGACGCGACCGTCATCTATGTTCCGCCGGCAGGAGCCGCCGATGCTATCATCGAAGCGATCGACGCCGAGATTCCGTTCATCACGTGCATCACCGAAGGTATCCCGGTCCTGGATATGGTTCGCGTCAAGGCTCGCCTCGAGCGTTCCACGTCGCGCCTGCTCGGGCCGAACTGCCCAGGCATCATGACGCCGGAAGAATGCAAGATCGGCATCATGCCGGGCTCGATCTTCCGCAAGGGTTCCGTCGGTATCGTTTCCCGTTCGGGCACGCTGACCTATGAAGCCGTCTTCCAGACCTCCAATGAAGGTCTCGGCCAGACGACGGCTGTCGGCATCGGCGGCGATCCGGTCAAGGGCACCGAGTTCATCGACGTCCTGGAAATGTTCCTCGCTGACGAAGCCACGACCTCGATCATCATGATCGGTGAAATCGGCGGGGCGGCTGAAGAAGACGCAGCGCAGTTCCTCAAGGACGAAGCCAAGAAGGGCCGCAAGAAGCCGATGGCTGGCTTCATTGCCGGCCGTACGGCCCCGAAGGGCCGCACCATGGGCCATGCCGGTGCTGTGGTTTCCGGCGGCAAGGGCGATGCGGAATCGAAGATCGCGGCGATGGAATCGGCAGGCATCAAGGTGTCGCCCTCTCCGGCCCGCCTCGGCAAGACGCTGGTTGAAGTCCTCAAGGGCTAAGCCACCTATATAGACCGGGCGGAGGAACGGCATCTGCGCCTTCCGCCCGGCCTCGACAACACCAGACCAGCAGATGCGCCGCGGACAGGCGGCAATCGGAATGCGGCAGCCGGCCATCAAGCTGGCAAATTCATCAAAGTCAGGAGGCGGACGGAAGCGTCCGCATATCACCATGGCACGGCAAGAAGCCAACGAGCAGTTTCAGATCACCTCGTTTCTGGATGGCGCCAACGCTGCCTATATCGAGCAGCTCTACGCGCGGTACGAAGAAGACCCGGCATCGGTCGACGATCAGTGGCGGTCCTTCTTCAAGGCGCTGGAAGAGGATCCCAGCGATGTGAAGAGGGCGGCCAAGGGCGCTTCCTGGCGCAAGAAGAACTGGCCGCTTCAGGCAAGCGGCGATTTGGTATCGGCTCTCGACGGCGATTGGGGCATCGTCGAGAAGGTCATCGAGACCAAGGTGAAGGCCAAGGCCGAAGCTCAGGGCAAGCCTGCCGACGGCATCGACGTGCTGCAGGCGACGCGCGATTCCGTGCGCGCCATCATGATGATCCGCGCCTACCGCATGCGCGGCCACCTGCATGCCAAGCTCGACCCGCTCGGCATCGCTGCTGCCGTTGAGGACTACCACGAGCTCTCGCCGGAGAATTACGGCTTCACGGCCGCCGATTACGACCGCAAGATCTTCATCGACAACGTGCTCGGCCTCGAATACGCGACCATCCCCGAGATGATCGAGATCCTTGAGCGCACCTATTGCTCGACGCTCGGCGTCGAATTCATGCACATCTCCAATCCCGAAGAGAAGGCCTGGATTCAGGCGCGCATCGAAGGGCCGGACAAGGGTGTGGCCTTCACGCCGGAAGGCAAGAAGGCAATCCTCGCCAAGCTCGCCGAAGCCGAAGGCTACGAGCAGTTCCTCGACGTCAAGTTCAAGGGCACCAAGCGCTTCGGCCTCGACGGCGGCGAATCGCTGATCCCGGCGCTGGAGCAGATCCTCAAGCGTGGCAGCCAGCTCGGCCTCAAGGAGGCCCTGTTCGGCATGGCCCATCGCGGCCGCCTGAACGTGCTCTCCCAGGTCATGGGCAAGCCGCACCGCGCAATCTTCCACGAGTTCAAGGGCGGCTCGGCCGCTCCCGACGAGGTCGAGGGCTCGGGCGACGTCAAGTACCATCTCGGCGCCTCCTCCGACCGCGAATTCGACGGCAACAAGATCCACGTTTCTCTGACGGCGAATCCGTCGCATCTCGAAATCGTCGACCCGGTCGTCATGGGCAAGGCCCGCGCCAAGCAGGATATGACCGCCACCGTCTGGGACGGCGACATCATCCCGCTTTCCGAACGCGCCAAGGTGCTGCCGTTGCTGATCCACGGCGACGCGGCCTTTGCCGGCCAGGGTGTCATTGCCGAAATCCTCGGCCTTTCCGGTCTGCGCGGCCACCGCGTCGCCGGCACCATGCATGTGATCATCAACAACCAGATCGGTTTCACGACCAACCCGGCCTTCTCGCGCTCGTCGCCTTATCCGTCCGACGTCGCCAAGATGATCGAGGCGCCGATCTTCCACGTCAACGGCGACGATCCGGAAGCGGTGGTCTATGGGGCGAAGATCGCCACCGAATTCCGCATGAAGTTCCACAAGCCTGTTGTGCTCGACCTGTTCTGCTACCGCCGCTACGGCCACAATGAAGGCGACGAACCGTCCTTCACGCAGCCGAAGATGTACAAGGTGATCCGCGGCCACAAGACCGTGCTGCAGCTCTACGCAGCCCGCCTCGTTGCCGAGGGTCTGCTTACCGAAGGCGAAGTCGAGAAGATGAAGGCCGACTGGCGCGCGCATCTCGAGCAGGAGTTCGAGGCCGGCCAGCACTACAAGCCGAACAAGGCCGACTGGCTTGATGGTGAGTGGTCGGGCCTGCGCACGGCCGACAATGCCGACGAGCAGCGCCGCGGCAAGACCGCCGTGCCGATGAAAACGCTGAAGGAGATCGGCCGCAAGCTCTCTGAGATCCCGGCGGGCTTCAACGCGCACCGCACGATCCAGCGCTTCATGGAAAACCGCGCCAACATGATCACCACCGGCGAGGGTATCGACTGGGCTATGGCCGAAGCGCTCTCCTTCGGTGCGCTCTGCGTCGAAGGCAGCAAGATCCGCCTCTCCGGCCAGGATTGCGAACGCGGCACCTTCTCGCAGCGTCACTCGGTTCTCTACGATCAGGAAAACGAAGAGCGTTACATCCCGCTTGCCAATCTTTCGCCGACGCAGGGGCGCTACGAAGTCATCAATTCGATGCTTTCGGAAGAGGCCGTGCTCGGTTTCGAATATGGCTATTCGCTCGCCCGCCCGAATGCGCTGACGCTCTGGGAAGCCCAGTTCGGCGATTTCGCCAACGGCGCGCAGGTGGTCTTCGACCAGTTCATCTCGTCGGGCGAACGCAAGTGGCTGCGCATGTCGGGCCTCGTCTGCCTGCTGCCGCACGGCTATGAAGGTCAGGGTCCGGAACACTCCTCCGCCCGCCTCGAGCGTTTCCTGCAGCTTTGCGCGGAAGACAACATGCAGGTCGCCAACGTCACGACGCCGGCGAACTACTTCCACATCCTGCGCCGGCAGCTGAAGCGCGACTTCCGCAAGCCGCTGATCCTGATGACGCCGAAGTCGCTGCTGCGCCACAAGCGGGCAGTCTCGACGCTTGCCGAAATGGCCGGCGAATCCGCCTTCCATCGCCTGCTCTGGGACGATGCCGAGGTGATCAAGGATGGTCCGATCAAGCTGCAGAAGGACAACAAGATCCGTCGCGTCGTCATGTGCTCCGGCAAGGTCTATTACGATCTTCTCGAAGAGCGTGAAAAGCGCGGCATCGACGATATCTATCTCTTGCGTGTCGAACAGCTCTATCCATTCCCGGCAAAGGCGCTGATCAACGAGCTGTCGCGCTTCCGCAATGCCGAGATGGTCTGGTGCCAGGAGGAGCCGAAGAACATGGGCGCATGGTCGTTCATCGACCCCTTCCTCGAATGGGTGCTCGCCCATATCGACGCGAAATACCAGCGCGTCCGCTATACCGGCCGTCCGGCCGCCGCCTCGCCGGCGACGGGCCTGATGTCCAAGCATCTGTCGCAGCTCGCCGCATTCCTCGAGGATGCATTGGGCGGTTAAAACAAGGGGGGCGCAATGGCTTATTTCTTTCTGAGACTGCAGCCGCCGCGCCCCACTTTCCCGCATGACGGGACCGGGGAGGAAATGGCGGCGATGAAACGCCATACCGAATACTGGCATCAGAACGCTCTTGCGGGATCGGCGATTATCGTCGGGCCCGTCTTCGAGGGTGAAGGCGCCTGGGGCATGGCGATCGTCGAGGTCGAGGATCAGGCGGCGGCGCAGGTTCTTGCCGACGGCGATCCGATCATCGCTTCCGGCCTCGGTTTCCGCTTCGATATCCTGCCGATGCCCTCGATCATCTCGCGGCCGCCCGCCGTCTGAAACGCATAAAACGAAAACACACGAAATCAGGATCTGAACAATGGCCACAGAAATCCGCGTTCCAACTCTCGGTGAATCCGTCAGCGAGGCAACCGTCGGCACCTGGTTCAAGAAGGTCGGCGACGCCATCAAGGCCGACGAGCCGATTCTCGAGCTTGAAACCGATAAGGTGACCATCGAAGTTCCAGCACCCGCCTCCGGCACGCTTTCGGAAATCGTTGTCGCTGCCGGCGAGACCGTCGGCCTTGGCGCATTGCTCGGCCAGATCGCCGAAGGTGCAGCCGCTGCCGCCGCGCCTGCTGCTCCGGCTCCCGCCCAACCGGCCGCTGCTGCTCCGGCCCAGCCGGCGGTTGCCGCCGCTGCTGCGTCGTCGTCGAGCGCCTCCGTCTCCACCATGCCGCCGGCACCGGCAGCTTCGAAGATGCTTGCTGAAAACAACCTTTCCGCCGATCAGGTCGACGGTAGCGGCAAGCGCGGCCAGGTGCTGAAGGGCGACGTCATCGCCGCCGTTGCCAAGGGCATTTCCGCTCCGGCGGCCGCACCGGCGGCGACGCCTGCCGCCGCGCGTGGCCCGTCGACGGTCGAGGATGCCTCGCGCGAAGAGCGCGTGAAGATGACGCGCCTGCGCCAGACGATCGCCAAGCGCCTCAAGGATGCGCAGAATACTGCCGCCATGCTGACCACCTATAACGAGGTGGACATGAAGGCGGTCATGGATCTGCGCAACAAGTACAAGGACATTTTCGAGAAGAAGCACGGCGTCAAGCTTGGCTTCATGGGCTTCTTCACCAAGGCGGTGACGCATGCGCTGAAGGAACTGCCGGCCGTCAACGCCGAAATCGACGGCACCGACGTCATCTACAAGAACTACTGCCATGTCGGCATGGCCGTCGGCACGGACAAAGGTCTCGTCGTTCCCGTCATCCGCGACGCCGACCAGATGTCGATCGCCGAAATCGAGAAGGAGCTCGGCCGTCTTGCCAAGGCAGCCCGTGATGGCTCGCTCTCCATGGCCGACATGCAGGGCGGCACCTTCACCATCACCAATGGCGGCGTCTACGGTTCGCTGATGTCTTCGCCGATCCTCAACGCACCGCAGTCCGGCATTCTCGGCATGCACAAAATCCAGGAGCGGCCGGTTGCGATCGGCGGCCAGGTGGTCATCCGTCCGATGATGTATCTGGCGCTGTCCTACGATCACCGCATGGTCGACGGCAAGGAAGCGGTCACCTTCCTCGTGCGCGTCAAGGAAAGCCTGGAAGATCCGGAACGTCTGGTTCTCGATCTCTAAGGGAGCGCTTTCGATGCGGAACCGGATCATGCGAGCGGCGCGCCTTCTTTTTTGCGCTGCCGCCGCGCATGTCCCGGTCTCCGCATCGGCTGCCGGCTGGGATATCGGCAAGGCAAGCAGCAATTTCGAGCTGGTGGCGCTTGGCGATGCCGAGCTTTCCGGGCGGTCGATCGGCGTCATCCATATGGGCAATGTCGAACTGACCTCGGGGCGCATCGTTGCCGCCGATCCGCTGGCCCAGCCCGACCGTCCGGCACTCGCAAGAACGGTCGCGCCGGGCGAATATCCGGTGACGCTCTACCAGGCCTTCGGGCGCATCGCCGCTGCCAGCATGCGGTTTGCCGAGGGCAAGCCGGATCGTTGGGAGCTTGCGGTCCTGCCAGGGCAGGAGCCGGCGACGCTGAAGGACGGCGAGATTTTCGGCTATCCCGTCGATGCCGGTCTCGGCTGCTACATGGATGCCGATACGCTTGATTTGATCGAAGAGCGCGAGGCCCAGGTGCAGGCGCAGAAAGCGGATTCCGACGTCAACTATTACGACGACGTGCTGGCGTCGGACCTCGACGCCAGCAAGGGCATCTATGCGCTGCACCGGCCGGTCGCCGGCAGACGAGGCAATGTCGCGGTGTTCTGGAGCGGCTGGGGTGACGGTTTCTATCCTGTCTTCTGGGGGCTCGACAGGCATGGCCGCGCGCTGGTGCTGCTGACGGATTTCAGCGTTGTCGAGAATGCGGACGGGCGCAAGGAGCCGAAGCTGCAATGAGGGGAAGGACCGGGATCATGACGAGACGGACAGGCGTGGCTGCAATCGCAGCCGCCGCGTTTTTCGTCGTTCCGGCATCCACCTTCGCTGCCGCATGCAAGCAGGAGCAGGCCGTTTACGTCGATCGCGACGGTGCCTATGAATTGCGCTTTGCACCGCTGAATTCTCCATCGGCCGCCGCCAGCAACCAGTTCAAGTTCAGCGCGCTGAAGACACCTGTCGTGATGGAAGGTTATGTCATGCCATCGGAAGATCCGGTGCGCGCCATCGGCATCCTGATGTTCAACTGCCCCGAGGGTGATGCGACCGGCGCCGATCTCAATGCCTGCACGGTCTGGCAGGGCGCCGTCTATGGCATGGATGCCGAGGGCGAGATGGACAATCTACAGCCCGAAGGTGCGGCGGCGGCCGAAAAACTCGTGCTTCCCGGACTTGGTCCTGCCATCCGCGAATCCAGCGCCTGGGGCGAGGGCAAGGCCGTGGTGGCACCCTGGGACGTGCTGACATTTAAGGAGTGTGCGACATGAGCGATGCACCTGTTGTTCTCATTACCGGCGGAAGCCGGGGTATCGGCGCCGCGGCTTCACGGCTCGCCGCGCGCCAGGGCTGGCGCGTTGCGGTGAACTACGCCGCCAACCGTCAAGCCGCGGATGCTGTCGTGGCTGCGATTGTCGCGGATGGCGGCGAGGCCGTGGCGATCCAGGGCGATGTCGGTAAGGCTGCGGATATCGTCTCGATGTTTGCGGCGGTCGATGGGCAATTCGGCCGGCTCGACGGGCTCGTCAACAATGCCGGCATCGTCGATTATCCCCAGCGCGTCGACGAGATGTCGGTAGAGCGGATCGAGCGCATGCTGCGCGTCAATGTGACCGGGTCGATACTCTGCGCGGCAGAGGCCATACGCCGCATGTCGAGCCGGCATGGCGGCAAGGGCGGGGCGATCGTCAACATCTCGTCGATGGCGGCGATCCTCGGTTCGGCGACGCAGTATGTCGACTATGCCGCCTCGAAGGCGGCGATCGACACGTTCACCGTCGGGCTGGCGCGTGAGGTCGCAGCCGAGGGTATCCGCGTGAATGCGATAAGGCCCGGCGTCATCGAAACCGACCTTCATGCCTCCGGCGGCCTGCCGGATCGGCCGCGCGAACTGGCGCCCTCGATCCCGATGCAGCGCGCGGGCACGCCCGAGGAGGTGGCCGATGCGGTCCTCTATCTTCTGTCACCTTCGGCCTCCTATATCACCGGCGCGATCCTCAATGTGAGCGGCGGCCGCTAGAGCAACGGGCGAAAAACAGCATGCAGTATATTATCGAATTCCTCGGCCTGATATCGCGCGCGGCCGATTAAACAAAAATCCAAAGGGAAAGAAGCAATGTCCTACGATGTGATCATTATCGGAACCGGTCCGGGCGGCTATGTCTGCGCCGTCAAGGCGGCCCAGCTTGGCCTTAAGGTCGCCGTCGTCGAAAGGCGGGCGACCTATGGCGGCACCTGCCTGAACGTCGGCTGCATTCCGTCGAAGGCGCTGCTGCATGCCTCCGAAATGTTCCATCAGGCCGGCCACGGGATGAGCGCGCTCGGTATCGACGTTTCGGCGCCGACGCTCAATCTCGGCAATATGATGGCCCACAAGGATGCGACGGTGAAGTCGAATGTCGACGGCGTCGCCTTCCTCTTCAAGAAGAACAAGATCGATGCCTTCCAGGGCACCGGCAAGATCGTCTCGGCCGGCAAGGTCTCCGTCACCGCCGATGACGGCAAGGTGCAGGAGATCGAAGGCAAGAACATCGTCATCGCCACCGGTTCCGACGTCGCCGGCATTCCCGGCGTGCAGGTAGAGATCGACGAAAAGACCATCATCTCGTCCACCGGCGGCATCGCGCTGGAAAAGGTGCCGGAAACGCTGATCGTCGTCGGCGGCGGCGTCATCGGGCTCGAGCTCGGTTCCGTCTGGTCGCGCCTCGGCGCCAAAGTCACCGTCGTCGAATATCTCGACACCATCCTTGGCGGCATGGACGGCGAAGTCTCCAAGCAGTTCCAGCGCATGCTCGCCAAGCAGGGCATCGATTTCAATCTCAGCGCCAAGGTCACAGGCGTCGAGAAGGGGGACAAGGGCGCCAAGGTCACCTTCGAGCCGGTCAAGGGCGGCGACAAGGTGACGCTCGACGCCGAGGTCGTGCTGATTGCCACCGGACGCAAGCCCTATACGGCGGGCCTCGGCCTCGAAGAAGTCGGTGTTACGCTCGACAATCGTGGCCGTGTCGAGATCGACGGCCACTACAAGACCAATGTCGACGGCATCTATGCGATCGGCGATGTGGTCAAGGGTCCGATGCTGGCGCACAAGGCGGAAGACGAGGGCGTGGCGCTTGCCGAAATCCTCGCCGGTCAGCATGGGCATGTGAACTACGAGGTCATTCCGAGCGTCGTCTACACCCAACCGGAAATCGCTTCCGTCGGCAAGACCGAGGAAGAGCTGAAGGCGGCAGGCGTCGCCTACAAGGTCGGTAAGTTCCCCTTCACGGCGAACGGCCGCGCTCGCGCGATGCTCGCGACCGATGGCTTCGTCAAAATCCTTGCCGACAAGGAAACCGACCGGGTGCTCGGCGGCCATATCGTCGGCTTCGGCGCCGGCGAGATGATCCACGAGATCGCAGTGCTGATGGAATTCGGCGGTTCGTCGGAAGATCTCGGCCGTACCTGCCACGCGCATCCGACCATGTCGGAAGCGGTGAAAGAGGCTGCGCTCGCAACCTTCTTCAAGCCGATCCATATGTGATCTTACATATTTCGCAACAACGCATGCAGCCGCTTGTCGTAAGGCAGGCGGCTGTTTTATTGGGTGCGTATCGGCGCTTTTGGAAAGCAGCGTGCCCGGTCGAATGACGACCAGCTGGCCTCCGGCGGCCTCAGTTCACCGCAGTCACGGTGAAGCCCTGCTGGCGCAGCAGTTCGATGACACCGTCTTTGCCGGGCAGATGCAGGGCACCGACGGCCATGAAGACGTTGCCGATGTCGAGGATGGGCGCTGCGCGCTCGGCCATCACCTTGTTGCGGTCAAGGATGACGCGCTGCTCGAAGGCGGCATAATCGCTGTTTTCGCCTTCCTCCTCCGGTGTCACGGTTTTCAGCATCGGCATGGTCGTGCCGATGTCGCCGGAGAGGTAGAGGTCGGTCATCGTCTCGACGACGTCGCTCATCTTGTCGCCGAGTTCCAGCGTCTGGATCAGCGATTTCAGATGGAATTCGATCGGCAGATCGGCCATGGCCTGGATCTGCTCGGCAAGGGTTTCCAGCCCCTTGACCTGCTTGCCCTGAGCAATGGCATCGGTGGCGATCTTCTGGTCGAGGAACTGCGCGCCTTTTGCCTTGCGGGCGATTTCGCAGGCCGGCAAGGCGACGGCGCTGGAAATCATCCAGGGCCGCATCCGGGAAACGGCGCTGATCGGGATACCGCGCTGCTTGAGGCCGGTTTCGAGACGCTTGTAGTCCTCGGGAGAAAGCAGCTTGTCGATCGTCGTGCCGTCGGTGAACATCGTCAGTTCCGGCTTTGCGAGCAGGGCGGCGGTCGCCTTCCGCTCATCGAGGATCTCGTCGGATTCGATGATGATCGTGTCGGCGGCATCGTGGGCTGCCTGGGCGCGCGGCGGCAGGGCCAGCACGCGCGGATCGGTGACATGCATGCTGCCGAGCAGCCACGAGGGTGCCAATCCCGGCTTCTCGATCTTCCAGAAGATGCCCTTGCCGTTCGGCGTGGCGTCGGCTTCCTTCAGCGCCTCTGCGTAGCGGGCTGGGTCGTTCTGCTGCAGCTCGACCATCAGGTTGCGGCCGGTGCAGGTGACGTCTTCGGCCGCTGCCGGCCTTGCAGTCAGGAAGGCGGCAAACAGGGCGGCAAGAAGCAGCACGTGAAAGGCTGCGATCAGCCAGAGCAACAGATTGGCCGGCACTGCGAGGTAAGACGTCCGGCGGCCGATTGATGTCGTCATGATGGGTGTTCCGATCACATCCTAGAGGCTTCATGCTCTACGCCCGGCTTGCGCATATTCCTTTAAGAGAATGCCTTAACGAGAGCTTAAAGCGCCTCACATTCAATCGCATCCATGCGATGCGCTTTAAGCCTATCGTTTATGTATGTCGTTGCTCCCAAAATCGCTGCGCGCTTTTGGGCGACATCCATTACGCTCGCGGATGCGCGCGATCATACACCTCGAGCAGCCGCGATGCATCGACGCCGGTATAGACCTGCGTCGTTGAAAGGCTGGCATGGCCGAGCAATTCCTGGATGGTGCGCAGATCACCGCCGCCGGCAAGCAGATGGGTGGCGAAGGAGTGGCGCAGTGCATGGGGTGTCGCCGTCTCCGGCAGACCGAAGGCGCTGCGCATCTTCTGCATGGTGCGCTGGATGATCGCTGCCTGCAGCTTGCCGCCGCGGGCGCCGCGAAACAGCGGTTCTCCGCTTTCGAGATGATATGGGCAGAGCGTGCGGTATTTCTCGACCGCGTCGAAGACCACGGAGAGCAGCGGAACCAGCCGCGTCTTGTTACCCTTGCCGGTGATGCGCAGCGTCGTCGCGCCCTTCTGCAGGTCGGCGGGAGTAAGATCCAGCGCTTCGGAGATGCGCAGGCCGCAGCCGTAGAGCAGCGTCATGACAGCCGCATCGCGCGCAGCAATCCAGGGTTCGTCATGGAGCTGGGCGTCGTCGCTGACGACGGTGATCGCCTGCGTGTCCGACAGCGGCTTGGGCAGTGATTTCGGCTGTTTCGGCGAGCGCACCGCGGCAGCGCCGGCGGCGTTGACCAGGCCCTTTTTTTCGAGATGGCGCAGCAGCGAGCGAAGACCGGCGAGATTGCGGCCGAGCGATCGGGCACCGGACCCCTGCTTGCGCCGGGCCGCCAGGAAGGCGCGGAAATCGGCGGAGCGCAACTCCCTGATATCGCCAAGCGTCACCGGGCCGGCGAGATGGCCGGTCAGAAAGGTCAGAAACTGGCGGGTATCACGCTCGTAAGCGTCGAGCGTATGCTCGGAAAGACGGCGCTCACCGGCGAGGTTTTCGAGCCACGCAGCCCGTTCCGCCATCAGGCGCTGATCGGCGATAACAAGCAGTTCGTTCACGTTGCGCGCCTTGATTTTGCCTTCAAGTCCGCCAATTTGGAGCAGGAACAGTTATGGAATTGCTAATGCCGGCCAAGCCATTGTCATCCTTCGATCATATTCTACTGCGATAGCTTATACCCCATAGACAGGATCTTTCATGGCACGGCGCGATTCCATGACGGCTTTCGGACAGCTCGCGGAAGCGATCGCTCTCGTTTCACAGGGAAAGCCCGGTCATATCGTCGATACGCTGATTGCCGAACGCGGCCAGAGGATCGTGAAAAATCCGCTCTGGCCGGTCATGCGGCCGTTCCTCTATACGCTGCTGCGCTACAACAAGGCGCTCGAGTTCGCCAATGCGGTCGCCAAAATGCCGGGCTTCCAGTCGTTCGAATATCTGAGCGACGTGCTGAAACTCGACATCGGCATCACCAATAGCGAACGCATTCCCGATACCGGCGGCTTCATCCTCGTCAGCAACCATCCGACCGGCATCGCCGACGGCGTTGCCGTGTTCGATCTTTTGAAGGCGCGACGGCCGGACATGATGTTCTTTGCCAATCGCGATGCCATCCGCGTCAATCCGCGCTTTGCCGAAATGATCATTCCGGTCGAATGGCGGGAGGAGCACAAGAGCAAGCTGAAAGCGCGCGAAACGCTGCAGCTGACCAACCATGCGGTGAAGGAAGGCAAGGCGACAGTGCTCTTTCCCTCAGGCCGCATCGCCTATTGGGCGAACGGCCGGCTGAATGAACGTCCGTGGAAGACTTCGGCCGTCGGGCTGGCGCGCAAATACAATCTGCCGATCCTTCCCGTCCATATGACCGCACGCAATTCCGGCCTGTTCTACTGGCTGGCGAAATGGTCGACGGAGCTTCGCGACATGACCGTGTTCCACGAACTGCTGAACAAACGTGGCGACCGCTTCGATTTCGTCATCGGCAACCTCATTCCGGCCGAACAGCTGGACGGCGACCTCAACGAGGTGACGAAGGCGCTGGAGAAACATACGGTGCATGACATGGCAGTCGATGGTGACGCGAGTTTCGTGCCGGTCGGCCTGCCGGTTGCGGCGCCGCGCCGCGAGATTCCGGTTCCTGCAGTCTAACCACCGGCATTGCCATGACGATCGATATCCGCAGCGATGATCCAGCGGCTTCGGATTTGCATCGGTTCGTTACGCCCCGATCTCCTTGAGGCGGATGGCCTGGCGCGCCAGCAAGCGCTCGACATCGGCAATATCGAGCGCCGAGAGCTTGGCGCCCGGCTTGCGCAGGGTGGCGGACTTGATCACGCCGCGCTTGGCAAGCACATATTTGCGCGAGGCAAGGCCGATGCCCTGCTGCTGTTCGTAGCGGGCGAGCGGCAGATAGGCATCGAAGATCGCATGGGCGCGATCGGGATTTCCGGCTGCATAGGCCTCGACGACGCCAACCATCATCTCGGGATAACAAAAGCCGGTCATGGCGCCATCGGCGCCGCGGCCCATCTCTTCGGGCAGGAAAAGCCCGCCATTGCCGCAGAGGATGGAGATGCGCCGCATGGCGCCCTTGTCGCTGGCGGCGCGAAGTGCCGAGATTTTCGAAAGACCCGGCCAATCCTCGTGCTTGAGCATGACGCAATTCGGCACCTCGTTGACGATGCGCTCGATGACCTTGGGCGCGATCGTCACATTGGTGGTGAGCGGGTAATCCTGCAGCACGAAGGGCGTATTGCCCAGGGCCTCGCCGACCGACTGGTAGAAGGCGAAAGCCTGATCGTCGGTCTTGACGGTCCAGGGTGGCGCGACCATGACGCCGGCGGCACCCTCACCCATGACGGCTTCGGCGAGTTCGCTCATCGGCGCAAGCCCTGGCGCCGAAACGCCGACGACGACGGGAAGGCGCCCGTCGAGGCGCTTCAACACCCGTTCGACGACTGTCCGCGATTCCTCGGCGGTCAGCTTCGGAGCCTCGCCGAGCTGACCAAGCACCGTCAGGCCGGTGACGCCGGCGCCCTCGTAGAAATCGACCATGCTGTCGATGCTGGCGAGATCGAGCGCGCCGTCATCGGTGAAGGGGGTTACGGCGATCACATAGACGCCCTTGGCATCTTCAGTCAGTCTGGCCATTGGTGCTCTCCAATTCAGCGGCCGAAGAACAGCGCTTCGGCATTTCGAACAAAAATCTTCTCAGCAATCGCGGGGTTGTCGATGGCGGCATGCATGGTCTCTACCAGCTCGGCGTCATCGGGCATGCCTTCCCACAATTCGGTGTGCGGCCAATCGCTGCCCCAGAGCAGCCTCTCCGCATGGCTGGCGGCAAGAGCGCAGGTGACCTCGGCAAAACCGTCGTAATTCACGTCCTTCGTCAGACGATAGGGCGCGGTGACTTTGACGTAGGCCTCGGCTCTGTCCATCAGTCTTTTCAGCGCATCGACATGCAATGATCTCGTCTCTCTGGCAAGCGGAATGAAGCCGAGATGGTCGATGACGATGGGCAGGCGGATGCCGGACAGCGTTGCCGCAATATCGGGAAGTTGTTCGGGATTGATCTGCAACTGCAGCGACCAGCCGAGAGGGGCAATGCTTTCCGCCAGTGTCCTGGCGGCGGCGAGTGGGAGGCCGCCCTTGTTGCGCGTATTGATCCGCACGCCGCGCACGCCGAGCCGGTCGAGCCGTTCTATCTCGGTTTCTGCGGTTTCGGGATCGATGACGACGATGCCACGCAGACGATCTGGATAGGCGGCCAGCGCCTCGAGCAGCACCCTGTTGTCGAGGCCATAGACGCTTGGCTGCACCAATACGCCCCTGGCGATGCCAAAGCTGCCGGAGAATTCGATCCAGTCGGCAATCGTCGCGATGTCAGGCGTGTAGCTGCGTGGGGTGTTGAGCGGGGCGCCGGCGCGAAAGACGTGGAAATGCGTATCGACCGTGCCTTGCGGCAGTGCCGCCCGCGGCAGCCGCGTCAGCGGCCGGCGGGGCAGGCAAAGCGGTGCCTCCATATCAGCGGCGCTCATCGCGCGTCGAGCTCCTCGCTTTGCAGGAAGTCGAAATCGGCGCCTTCGTCAGCCTGGAGCACGCGCTCCTGGTAGAGCTTGGCATAGCCGCGCGCCGGGGCCGGGGAGGGCCGATTGACGACATCAAGCATGCGGCGATCGAATTCCGCCTGGTCGATATCGAGATCGATGCGCCGGCCCTCGACGTCGAGGCGAATGCGATCGCCGGTGCGGACGATCGCCAGAGGCCCGCCATCGGCCGCCTCAGGCGCGATATGGAGGATGATCGTGCCGAAGGCCGTGCCGCTCATGCGAGCATCGGAAATCCGCACCATGTCCTTCACACCCTGCCGCGCGAGCTTGCGGGGGATGGGTAGATAGCCGGCTTCCGGCATGCCGGGCGCACCCTTTGGTCCGGCATTGCGCAGGACCAGGATGTCATCGGCATGGACGTCGAGATCGTCGCTGTCGATGCGCAGCGTCATATCCTCGACGGAATCGAAGACCACGGCGCGTCCGATATGCTGGAGCAGGTCCTTGGATGCAGCCGATTGTTTGATGACGGCGCCGCGCGGCGCAAGATTGCCGTGCAGGACGGCGATCGTTCCGATCGGCTTTAGCGGTTTCTCGACGGTGCGGATGATGGTCTGGCCCGGTTCGTCGACGACATCGTCGATGATTTCGCCGATCGTTCTACCATAGACCGTCGGGGCGCTGCCGTCGATTTCATGGCGCACCGCCTTCAACAGAGCCGGGACGCCGCCCGCCTCGTGGAACTGCTCCATGTAGTGCTGCCCGGAGGGCTGCAGGTCGACGAGCAGGGGAATGCTTCGGCCCAGGCGGTCGAGTTCGGCCATGTCGAGGCGCAGGCCGAGGCGGCCGGTGATTGCGGCAAGATGGACGACGGCATTGGTCGAGCCGCCCATCGCCTGCAGCGCGACGAGACCGTTGCGGATTGCCTGCGGCGTCAGGATATCGCGCACGGTTGGGGAAGCCTCATCCATGGCGAGACGTGCAGCGACACGGCCCGTCTCCTCGGCAAGGCGGACCCGTTCGGATTCGACGGCGGGTGCCGAACCGGCGCGGGGAAGGCAGAGCCCCATGACCTCGGTCAGGTTCGCCATGGTGCTCGCCGTGCCCATCACCGTGCAGGTGCCGATCGAGCTGGCCAGCTTGTTGTTGACCTCGGCGATCTCGGCCTCGTCGATCTCTCCGGCGCGGAAGCGCCCCCAGAAACGGCGACAATCCGTACAGGCGCCAAGCCGTTCGCCCTTGTGGTGGCCGACGGCCATCGGGCCGGTCGGCAGGAAGATCGCCGGTATCTCGCTGCTGGCGGCCGCCATGATCTGGGCCGGCAGGGTCTTGTCGCAGCCGCCGATCAGGACGACGGCATCCATCGGCTGGGCGCGGATCATCTCTTCCGTTTCCATCGCCATCAGATTGCGCAGATACATCGAGGTCGGCGAGGCAAAGCTCTCGTGGATCGAGATCGTCGGAAACACCATGGGCATCGCACCCGCCAGCATCACGCCGCGTTTGGTTGCCTCGATGAGTTGCGGCACATTGCCGTGACAGGGATTGAAATCACTGTAGGTATTGGCGATGCCGACGATCGGACGGTCGAGCGCATCGTCCGAATAACCCATGGCCTTGATGAATGCTTTGCGCAGGAAAAGGGAGAATCCCTGATCGCCATAACTCGTCAGCTTGCGGCGAAGACCGTTCGACAAAGCTGTTCCTCCCTCGCCAAATTGATCCATGGCCGTGGCGTCAGGGTAGAGGGATACCGATGATTGTCAATAAATAAGATGGCGCCATTGTATCGTGTTTTTCGATTTCTTCCGTGATCGCCATAGAATATAATGAAAATCTCCGAAATTCGTGCTTTCGCTCGGCAGTCAGGTGATTGGCTTTTGCGGTGAAACAGGGTAGATTATTGATAAATTGAATTGAACATAGAGGAAGCGCCGTGATGGGAATGGGGCGACGGCGTATCGGCATTATCGGCGCCGGCTGGGTCAGTGCCTACCATCTGCCTGCATGGATGCGGCAATCGGAACGAGCCGAGCTCGTGGCGATTGCCGATCCGTCGCCGAGCGCCATCGAAGCTCGGCTTGCCGCCTTCGATATCGCGCACCACTATACAAGTGCGCAGGCGATGCTGGATGCCGAGCAGCTCGATGCCGTTGATATCTGCGCGCCGCGGGAATTCCATGTCGAGTTGGTCCGGCTGGCGGCGGCAAAGGGCCTCGACATCATCTGCCAGAAGCCGCTGGCACCCTCCTATGGCGAGGCGATCGATCTGCTGGCAAGCCTTCCCAACATGGGCAGGTTGATGATCCACGAGAACTGGCGGTTCCGCGCCTATTATCGGCGGATGAAGGCATGGCTCGACGAGGGGCTTGCCGGCGAGATCCGCCAGGTGCGGTTCGAATTCCTGTCCAGCGGCATGATCGCGGATGCGGAGGGAAAGAGGCCGGCGCTGATACGCCAGCCGTTTTTCCGGACGCAGCAGCGATTGCTGGTCATGGAAGTCATGATCCATCATCTCGATACGCTGAGATATCTTCTGGGCGAGTTGGAGGTGGTCACTGCGCGGCTTGAGAGGAGCAATCGCGATATCGTCGCGGAGGATGTCGCAAGCGTCGTCCTGCGCCGGACGAGCGATGGCATTCTCGTCACCATCAATGCCAATCTCGCGGTGCATGGCGCGCCGCCGTCGCCGCGCGATCACTTACGCATCTTCGGGGCGCGCGGCACGCTCGAACTTGATGGCAATCTGCTCTCGGCTGAGGGTGCGCAGCAGCGCCGGGAAAGCTTCGATCCTGACGAGACCTACCAGGGCGCCTATGACGCGACCATCGCGCATTTCCTCGACAGCCTCGATGGAAAGGTGGCGATGGAGACATCGCCGGGCGATAACATCAAGACGCTTGCTCTTGTCGAGGATATCTATCGCCTGAGCCGGTTCGACCCGGAACGCAATCCACTGTAACATGGCCTGCCGCCGTCAGAGGAGATGACATTTGCAGACGCTCAACGAAAGCCGCGAAGACGGCATAGAGCATGATGATCTAAGCATTGCCCGCGCGCTGGAGGAGGACATCATTTTCGGGCGGCTAGCGCCCGGAACCCGCCTTACTGAAGACGCGCTTCTTGCCCGCTTTCACGTCACGCGCCATTTCGCCCGGCAGGCGATCGTGCAGCTCGAGACGATGGGCATCGTCGTTCGGGAGCGCAACAAGGGGGCGACCGTGCGTTCGCTGACGGCCCGCCAGGTCCAGGAAATCTACGATGTGCGTGAATTGCTGCAACGACAGGCAGCGCTGTGGATAAAGCTGCCGGCGCCCGAGGCATTGATCGAGGAACTGCTGGCGCTGCACGATGAGCATGGTCGCCACGTCGAATCCGGCTATCTCAGGGGTGTGCACGAGGCCAACGACAAATTTCACCTGACGCTCTTCGGCGCCTGCGGCAATGCGCATCTGGTGCAATCGATCGAGCTCTATATGCGGCTCAGCCTGCCGGTGCGCGCCAATTCGATGTCGAGCAAGGGCTCGTTGCGCATTTCGCACGAGCACCACCGGCTGATGATTGAGATGCTGCGCGGTGAGGATAACTGGGTTCTCGCCCAGCTCTGCGTCGACCATCTGCAGCCGAGCAAGAAACGTTATCTCGCCTATGTCAGCGAGAGTTGACCGGGTCGTTTGAAAGGGAGCGCAAACTTTCGATTGCGCTCCCTTCGCCTACCGGCTCACCAATCGAGGCGCAGGAGAGACACGCCCTGACGCGGTAGGGAGACCTTGAGGGCGATCTTGCCGTCATCAACCTTGACCGACGCCTGACCGTCGATCTCGGCGAGCTTTCCCGAGGCTTCCAGTCTGGCATAGTCTTCGCCGGTCGGATTCTGCGGCTTGCCCATTGTCTTCCAGACGCCGAAGGCGTTGGAATGCTCCTCGTCCATCCTGAAATGCTTGAGCGAGGCGGACATGTCGCCCCAGCCATCGAGATTGACCGTGATGTCTGCGGACGGCCCGGCTTCATCATCGTCGTGGTAGTGCCAGAGCAGAATGGAAACACCCTTGTCGTCGCGGGTCGCCACGACATTGACATCGGGCTTGCCGCGAACGCCATGGCTCATGATATCTTCGATATCACGGCGATAATCGCTTTCCGATTCCAGCCATTCGCCGCCGAGTTTGCCGAGCATGCGGAAGCCGTTGAGAACAGCCTTGTCGACGCCGTTGGTGGCAAGATCGCGGAAGCCGTCGAAATAGGGCTGGTCGTCGAAGAGGAAGGCCCAGGTGACCGCGCCTTCGATGTGGATGTTGGCGCGTCTTGCGAGCTCATAGGTGCGGATCATGCTTTCGACGACATAGACGCCGTAGAGCGGGCCGTTGCGATAACCGTTCTGGGGATGGACGCGTGCAGAGCAGGCAGCACAGCCTTCCGGGTCGGATTCGCCGATCACCACGGGCAGGTGGCGGAGTTCCGGAAACTCATTGATGATGGCAAGGTTCGTCTCGATGTCGCGGAGCTGCTTGTGCAGGCCCATCCGCACGTGACCCTCGTAGATCACGGGATTGCCCTTGGCGTGGAAGGCGAGGAAATCGATCGGCGACTTGTTGTCGACCACATGCTTGAGGAAGGCGCGCAGGAAGGTCTGGGCCTTTTCATTGGCAAAGGCGCCGCAGGTATGCGGCCCGCCGACGCGGGCCTTCGGAAGCGCGCGCTTCAAGGCCTTGGCGCTGACGTCATACATTTCGCAAAATTGCGGGATGGTGCCGGTCCAGTAGTGGCCGTCCGGCTCGTTCCACACTTCCCATGGCCAGCTTGAAACGACGTCCTCGCCATATCTTTCGGCCAGATGGCGCGCCCATGCTTCGATCAGGTCGCCCCATTTCTTCAGGTCCGTCGGCGGGGCCGTCCAGCCGGTGGTGATCGTTGCGTATTTGTCGGCCGGCTCCCATTGGTGGCGATAGGGACCGTCGAAATCGGATAGCGCTTCGGGCGTGAAGCCGATCTGAATCAGCGGAATGTTGCCGGCTTCGACATAGGTGTCGAAGATCTTGTCGATGATCGTCCAGTCGTAGACCGGATTGCCGTACGCATCCTCGGCATAGGCATTGGTCGAACCCCATTTGAGGGCAGGCAGGCCATCGCCGCTGGTCAGAAGATTGTGCGCGCGGATGCGGGGCGGCTCGGGGCTGAGTTCTGTGAGTTCTTTGAGCAGCTTCCTGCCGTGCGGGGAGTAAGTGTAGTTCGGCTCGTCGTAGCCGAACCAGTTCCACAAGGGCTCGTACTTGCCGGTCGGCCGGTTGGCGTGAACGGAGATTGTCACGTCATAGGGGCTGCTCATCCTGGTGTCCTCTTGAACGGTCATGCCAAAGCCTCCTCCCGAAAGCAGCTGACCTGTCTGGTGATGAAGTGCGGCCTCTTGGGAGGGCGCGCCGCGCTCGCCGCAAAAGCTAAGCGAAATGCTCTCTTTGTCAATAATATAAAAAAGCCCATCGTCACAACGGGTCAAGAATGCCTGAAAATGCGCTATTTTTTACGCCTGTCAAAATTATCAGTTGCCGTTTCTCAAAATATTGTCGATAACTATGGCGTGAGTTCGCCCGCCGCCGAGGAGTGCATGTGTCCCTGCGGCACGTGCAGGCAGGGGTTCGCTGGACGCCATCGTCAATTGATTACGGGAAGTGCTCGCCGCAGCGAGTTGAGGAGGAGGAACATCCGATGAAGTTCCGTAAATATGCAGCCATTGCCTTATTGTCGCTCATGGCCCTTCCGGCATTTGCGCAGGATTTCATTGCCGGCATACCGCGCAATGAAACGCTGATCATCCAGGGCACGCCGCAGCAGAATGCCGACTGGTTCAACCTCTGGGCTCCGGGCGGCGGGGCGGCGGCAAACCTCAACGGTCTGCAGCAGCTGACCACCGATACGCTGTGGTTCATCAATCCAGAGGGCGGCAAGGATGCCTGGCAGAATGCGCTGGCCAGCGAACCGCCGAGCTACAACGCCGATTTCACCGAGATGACGGTGAAATTGCGCAAGGGCATCTTCTGGAGCGACGGCGTCGAATTCACCAGCGACGACGTGGTCTATACAGTGCAGACGCAGATCGATCATCCCGGCATGGCCTGGAGCGCGCCCTTCACCGTCAATGTCGCGAGCATCGAAAATCCGGATCCGCAGACGGTCGTCTTTCATCTGAAGAAGCCGAATTCGCGTTTCCACACGCTGTTTACCGTGCGCTGGAATGCTGCCTGGATCATGCCGAAGCATGTCTTCGAGAAGGCCGCAGATCCGCTGTCCTTCAACAACAATCCGCCGGTTTCGCTCGGGCCCTACCAGCTGCAAAGCTATGACAAGGGCGGCAACTGGACGATCTGGAAGCTGCGCGACGACTGGCAGCGCACGTCGATCGGCCTGGCTGCGGCACAACCACCCGAGGTCAAATACGTCGTCTATCGTGCGGCCGGCAATCCGGAAGCTCGCGTCATCGAACAGCGCAACCACAATCTCGACGTCATCAACGACATGGCGCCCGAGGGCATGTTCTCGATCATGCGCGACAGCAAGAGCACGGCCTCCTGGCTAAAGGGCTTTCCTTTCGCGCATCCGGACCCGACGCTGCCTTCCGTTCTCTTCAATACGAAGAAGGCGCCCTTCGACAGCAAGGACGTGCGCTGGGCTCTCGCTCTGCTGATCGATATCCGCGAAGTGGCCCTCGGCTCCTACCGCGGCGCGGCCAATATCGCCGCCCTTGCCACGCCACCGACGGGTTCTGCCCCGGACGATTATTATGCACCGATGCAGGACTGGCTGACGAATTTCGAGCTCGACACCGGATCCCGGAAGATCAAGCCCTACGATCCGAACATCTCGGCGCAGATCGCCAATATGGTGCGCAGCCAATGGGCCGATCAGATCCCGACCGATCCGGCCAAGCTGCAGCGCACATTCGGCTTCGGCTGGTGGAAAAAGGACGTTCAGGCTGCAACCGAGCTGCTGCAGAAGGCAGGCTTCAAGAAAAGCGGCCGCCAGTGGGTGAAGCCTGACGGCACGCCCTTTGCGATCCGCCTGCAGGTGGAAGGCGATGCCATCCCGACGCTTGCCCGCGCCGGCACGGTGATTGCCCAGCAATGGACGCAAGCCGGCATCGCCACCAAGGTCGATGTCGCCGGCCCGACCAATGGCCAGCGCCTCAGCACCGGCGACTTCGAGGCGGCGATCTACTGGAGCATCGAGACCTGGGGCGGTCATCCCGACCTCTCCTTCTTCCTTGACAGCTATCATTCGGAGTTCATCAAGCCGGTCGGGCAGATCCAGCCGCCGCGCAATCTGCAGCGCTGGCAGGATCCGCGTCTCGACCAGATGATCGAGCGCAATCGGTCGATCGCCTTCGATTCGCCCGATGTCGCCAAGCTCGGCCAGGACTTCCTGAAGCTTGCCGTAGAGGAAATGCCGATGATCCCGCTGATGGCCTACAACAAGTTCGCGCCGCTCGATACGACCTACTGGACCAACTATCCGAGCGCCGACAATCCCTATTCGGCCTCGGGTCCGAACTGGTCCAACATCCGCTACATGGTGGTCGGTCTGAAGGCCAATCCGGACGCGCCGAAGCCTTGATCGAGGCACTACAAAGGGAGCAGCCGGCCGCCGGCTGTTCCCGTTCTGCTATTGAAAGGTCGATGTCATGAACGGCTTTCTGATCTATGCGGCAAAACGCTTTCTGCAATTTCTCTTCGTGGTCTTCACCGGCATCACGCTGGCCTTCCTGATCGCGCATTTTTCGCCGGTCGATCCGATCGAGCAGACCGTATCGCTGTTGACGAGCTTCGGCTCTACCGATCCGCAGGCCGTCGAAATCCTTCGCGAATCGCTGCGCGAGCTCTACGGCACCGGCGGACCGCTGCTCGACCAGTATTTCACCTTCTGGGGCCGCGTCCTGACCGGCGATTTCGGCCCGTCGCTTTCCTCTTTTCCGACCCCCGTCATGACCGTCATCGGCCGTGCACTGCCCTGGACCGTCGGGCTTCTGACGCTCGCAACGATCATTTCCTGGATCATCGGCAATTTTCTCGGCGCGCTTGCCGGCTATTTCCGCAGCAGCAGGCTGCTGAAGGTTACCGGCATCGTCATCATGGCGCTGCAGCCGATCCCAACCTACATCATCGGTCTCAGCCTGGTGATCCTCTTCGGTTTCATCTGGCCGATCCTGCCGATCAGCGACGGCGCGCAGGTCAACCTCGCGCCGGCCTTCAACTGGGCCTTCATCAGCTCGGTGATCGAACACGGCATCCTGCCGGCCCTGACCCTCGTGCTCGTCGGCATCGGCGGCTGGTTCATCTCGATGCGCTCTCTGGTTTCCAACATCGTCACCGACGACCACGTCGTCTATGCCGAACTTGGCGGCGTGCGCTCGCGCAGCATCTTTTCGCAATATGTGGCGCGCAACGCCATGCTGCCGCAGGTCACCGGCCTGGCGCTCAGTCTCGGAAACGTCTTTGGCGGCGCCGTCATCGTCGAGTTCGTCTTCAATTATCCAGGGATCGGCAAGCTTCTGATCTCCGGCATCTATTCCGGCGATTACAGCCTCGTGCTCGGTGTCACCACCATCGCCATCATCGCGGTTGCCGCCGCGGTCTTCGTGATCGACATCATCTATCCGCTGATCGATCCACGCGTGAAACTGGGGTAATCCGTGATGTTCAAAGTCCTCAGAGACCTGCTGCGCTACAACAAGGAGTTCCTGCTCGGAACCATCCTGATCGCTATCATCCTGGCGCTGATCGTGGCGTCGTTCTTCTCGCCCTATGACGAGAATGCTATCTATGTCGTTGCGCCCGACATGCCCCCTTCGGCCGAATTCTGGCTCGGCACCACCTCGCGCGGCCAGGAGGTTTTCTGGCAGATCGCCGCCTCGATGCGCAATACGCTGTTCTTCGGTATCATCGTCGCCTTCGTCAGCCGCATCATCGCCATCGCCGTCGGGCTGATCTCCGGCTATATCGGTGGGCGAACCGACCAGATCATCATGGCGGTCAACGATACGCTCGGCGCACTGCCGAACATTCCGATCCTGCTGCTTCTGGTCTTCGTGCTCCGCGACCAGATGACGTGGTTCATGCTGGCGATCACCGCAGCGCTGCTCGGATGGACACACGACAGCCGCCTGATCCGTTCCGTCGCCTTGTCTCTCCGTCAGCGGGAATTCACCCGGCACGCGGTCTTTTCGGGCATGCGCACACCGCAGATCCTCATCCGCGAACACCTGCCCTATGTCATGCCGATCGTCTTCTTCACGACGATGAACAACATGATCTGGGCGATCGGTCTCGAGGTGACGCTCTCGGTGCTCGGATTTTCCGACATCAACCGGCCGACGATCGGCGGCATGATCTACTGGGCCAATGCGCATTCCGCGATGGTATCGGGCATATGGTGGTGGGTCGCCTTTCCGATGCTCTTCGTCGTCATCCTGTTCCTCGGCCTGTTCATGCTCGCCATGTCGGTGAACGAATATATCGACCCGCGCTCGCGGCTCGCCCGCATGGGAGCTTGAGGAAATGCAGAACCTGATGAGGACGCAGCCTTTGACCCTTGCCGAAAACGCCACGGACGCGCTGACGATCGACGGGCTGAAATGTTATTACGTCAATGATTATTTCGGCGTGCGGCGGGAGATCCGTGCCGTCGACGATATCAGCCTGACCATCCGCAGGAACGAGATCTACGGCATTGCCGGCGAGTCCTCGAGCGGCAAGACATCGCTGATCAAGACGCTTGCCGGCGCCATCCGTCCGCCGATGCGCGTCGTCGGCGGAACGGTGAAATTCAATTTTGCCGGCGGTCCGATCGATGTCTATGGCGAACCGGCGAAGATGAAGGCGGCACGCTGGCGTCACCTTTCCTACATCATGCAGGGCTCGATGAACGTGCTGAACCCGGTCAGAAGGGTCAAACACGCCTTCACCGATTTCGCCTCCCGCCATATGAACCTCGATCCCGCCGCCTTCCGGGCGCGCGTCGAGGCGCATCTTGCCAGGCTGCATCTCGATCCGCATGTGCTCGAAGCCTTTCCGCATCAGCTCTCCGGCGGCATGCGCCAGCGTCTGACGATTGCTCTGGCCACTGTCTGCGAGCCGGAATTTATCATCGCCGACGAGCCGACGACGGCGCTCGACGTGCTCGTGCAGCAGGACGTTCTGGCGCTGATCAAGGAAGTGCAGGCCCGCCTGCAGTCCTCGGTCATCTTCGTGACCCACGACATGTCGGTGCATGCCGCCATCACCGACCGGCTGGCCATCATGTATGCGGGACGGCTGGCGGAGGAGGGACCGACGCAGGCGATCTTCGACAATCCCCAGCATCCCTACACCGTCCACCTGATCGGCAGCCTGCCGCGCATTGGCGACGTCTCGACGCGAAAGAGCCTCAGGGGCAAGCCGCCGGCACTTTCGGATCCGCCTTCGGGATGCCGTTTCCATCCGCGCTGTCCGATCGCGATCGACAAATGCGCACGTGAAGTGCCGGCCATGCTGCCGAGCGCCACGGGAGGGCGGGTCGCGTGCTTCCGTGCCGGGGAGTATCAGATCCAATGAGCAGCCATTTCCTTCTCGAACTCGACCATGTCACCAAGCTCTTTCCGATCGGCGGTTTCTTCTCGCGCGAAAAGATGAAAGCGGTCGACGATGTCACCTTTGCCCTTACCGCCGACAAGCCTGAGATATTCACGATCGTCGGCGAATCCGGCTCCGGAAAATCGACGCTGGCGAAGATGATCCTCGGCAGCGAAAAGGCCGACCGGGGAAGCATTCATTTCGACGGTACGGATGTGAAGGCGGTGCGTTCCCGCAGGGATCGCGAGGCTTTCATGGCCAAGGTCCAGCCGGTCTTTCAAAATCCGTTTGAAGCTTTCAATCCGCTGACGCGGATCGACGAGTATCTGCTGGCCACCGCCCATCGCTTCAAGGGAGCAAAGAGCCGCGCCGAGAAAGAGGCGCTTGCCGACATTGCCCTCCAACGCGTCGGCCTGTCGATGGCGGAGATAAAAGGCCGCTTCTCGCACGAGCTTTCAGGCGGGCAGTTGCAGCGCATCGCCGTCGCCCGTGCGCTGATACCCGAGCCGAAGCTGATCGTGGCGGACGAGCCGGTCTCGATGGTCGACGCATCGCTTCGCATGTCGATCGTCAATCTCTTCCGCGATCTGCGTGATGCTCTCAACGTTTCGATCGTCTACATCACCCATGATCTTGCGACCGCCTATTACATTTCCGACCGCGTGGTGATCATGCGCAAGGGCGTGGTGGTGGAGAGCGGCGATGCCAGGGACGTGCTCGAACATCCGAAACACGCCTATTCGATCGCGTTGAAGAACGCTGTCCTGCCGCCCAATCCGCGCGAGGCATCGGCGATCCTGCGACTGCGGCAGCGCAACGCCGAGACAAGTGAAGCCACTTCCGGCAGTGGCGCCCGCCTTGCCAGGTGAAGCGCAATTCCTGACCTTCACTGTTTAAATCGTCGAGACGACCCGGAACGCGTCGCTGCGTCTTTGCGGTTCCAATTCCGTCAATTTGCGGGCATGGTCTCGCGCGATGAGCACAGATTCGTCCGATCTCTTTGGCGCGCTTTTCGAGGCACCGCCCGCGAACCGAACGGTTCCCGTGCTGGTGCCGATGCCGGCGCCAAAACCCTATTCCTATTCGGTGCCGGATGGCATGGCGGTCGAGCCCGGCTCGGTCGTGCAGGTGCCGCTCGGGCCGCGGCAGGTGATCGGCGTCGTCTGGGACGGCGGCGAGGACGGCGTCGATCCGAAGAAGCTTCGGCCGATCAGCCATGTCTTCGACTGCCCGCCGCTTGCCAGGGAAATGCGGGATTTCATCGATTGGGTGGCGACCTATACGCTCTCGCCGCCCGGCCTCGTCGCGCGCATGGCGCTCCGGGCGCCGAACGCTTTCGAACCGGAACCGATGGTGGAGGGGTTGAAGCTCGTCGGCGGCGAACCGGAGCGGATGACGCCGGCGCGCGCCCGGGTGCTCGATACGGCCTCCGACGGCTTTTCCTGGACACGCAGCGGCCTTGCGCATGCGGCGGGTGTCTCGACGAGTGTCGTCGACGGGCTGATCACGCTCGGCATTTTTGAGGCGATATTCCTGCCGCCGCCCCCGGTGGTTGCGATGCCGGATCCGGATTTTGCGGCAGCACGTCTCGAAGGGCCGCAAAGGCAAGCGGCCGAGGAGATCGTTTCCGACGTCCGCAAGTGCGAATTTTCGGTGTCGCTGATCGACGGGGTAACCGGCTCCGGCAAGACCGAGGTCTACTTCGAGGCGATTGCCGAGACGCTGAAACGCGGCAAGCAGGTGCTGATCCTGCTGCCGGAGATCGCGCTGACGGCCAGTTTCATGGAGCGCTTTCAGGACCGCTTCGGGGCAAAGCCGGCCGAATGGCATTCCGATCTTGCGCCGCGTATGCGCGAAAAGGTCTGGCGCCAGGCGGTGACCGGCGAAGTGCGCGTCGTGGCGGGCGCCCGCTCGGCGCTCTTCCTGCCCTTCGAGGATCTCGGCCTGATCATCGTCGACGAGGAACACGATCCCGCCTACAAGCAGGAGGATCGCGTCTTCTACAACGCTCGCGACATGGCCGTCGTGCGCGGCCGCATCGGCGATTTCCCCGTCATCCTGGTGTCGGCGACGCCGTCGGTCGAAAGTCAGGTCAACGGCCAGAGCGGCCGCTACAGCACCGTCCACCTGCCGACGCGTTTCGGCGATGCGGCGATGCCGGACCTGCATCTGGTCGATATGCGCAGGCACGCGCCGGAGCGGGGCGGCTTCCTGTCGCCGGTGCTGATCCGGGCGATCGGCAAGACGGTGGAAAAGCGCGAACAGGCGCTGCTGTTTCTCAACCGGCGCGGTTATGCGCCGCTGACGCTCTGCCGGGTCTGCGGCCACCGGTTCCAATGCCCGCAATGTTCGAGCTGGCTGGTGGAGCATCGTTTCCGCAAGCAGCTGCAATGCCATCAATGCGGCCATGCCGAGCGCACGCCGGAGGCCTGCCCGGAATGCGGCACGCTCGACCATCTCGTCGCCTGCGGGCCAGGCGTCGAGCGCATCGCCGAGGAGGTGGAACGGCATTTCCCGGAGGCGCGAACGATCGTTCTCTCGTCCGATATCATGGGCGGGGTGAAGCGGCTGCGGCTGGAGCTGGAAGCGATCGCCAAGGGCGAGGCCGATATCGTCATCGGCACCCAGCTCGTCGCCAAGGGCCACAATTTTCCGCTGATGACGCTGGTCGGCATCGTCGATGCCGATCTCGGCCTTGCCAATGGCGACCCGCGCGCGGCCGAGCGCACCTTCCAGCTTTTATCGCAGGTGACGGGCCGGGCCGGGCGCACCGGCCTCAAGAGTCATGGGTTGCTGCAGACCTACCAGCCGCAGCATCCTGTCATGCAGGCGATCGTTTCCGGCGATTCCGACGCTTTCTACGAGCGCGAGATCACCGAACGCGAACGCGCCCTGTTGCCGCCCTTCGGCAGGCTCGCCTCGATCATCGTTTCGGCCGAAACCCGCCACGACGCCGAAAACCACGCGCGCGGCATGCGCAACGCCGCGCCGCAGGTGTCGGGCATCTCGGTGCTCGGCCCGGCCGAAGCGCCGCTCGCGCTGGTGCGCGGCCGCCACCGCTTCCGTCTATTAGTGCACGGCCGGCGGAACTCTGACATGCAAGGGTTCCTGCGGGCGATGCTGTCGCAATCGCCCAAAGAGCGCGGATCGGTGCAGGTGCAGCTGGATATCGATCCGCAGAGTTTTCTCTAAATCAAATAAGGCCGCCATTCCCTCCTTTTTCGGCGCATGCCATAAAACACTGATTCATCCGGGTGATTTGGGGCTGATGCATGGAGTTTTACTTTCCGACCGAGTTTGGCGAGCAGCTTGCCTTTTGCTCCGCCGCTTTCACGGCGCTCGCCGGCTTCATCATGATGTTCGCGCCGGGCCAGGCTTTCCGTCTTCTCGGTCTGCAGGCGCAGGAGGGGCGGCCGGAAGGCTTCGGCGAGGGGCGCTCGATGGGCGGTTTCTATCTCGGCTTCGGGCTGTCGGCGATCATGCTCGCCCAGGACTGGATCTATATGGCGCTCGGCGCCTCCTTCGCGATGGCTGCCTTTGCCCGCGTCATCTCGATCCTGTCCGATAAGGGGAGTAATCTCGTCAACTATTTACTCCTGGTTGTACAGATCGCTTTGGCCGCGCTACCGCTGCTCTACGTTTTCGGCTTCATCCAGACGTGACTCTCGCTGCCGGCAGACGGCGTCTTCGGCCTGCTTTCAGGCCATTGCGCGATTTTGCAGACAGAAATTCATGTGAAAGGCGTATTCGGGCATTACGCGTGTTGCGAGTCCGAACATCCTATGTTAGACGGACCCCGAATTTCGGAAGAAGCAAGAGGCTTCTCTTGTGATTTCTGGGGGAAATCAAAACGAATTCAAGATCATAGGTTCGGCGCCCGCCGAGAGCCGGATTTTGGGTTGAAATCAGGGAAATTTGTGCCAGTGGCAGACACGTCCCAGCTTACTTCTGGTGTTGCAGAGCGCTATGCCTCGTCGCTTTTCGAATTGGCGCTCGAGCAGGGCGCCGTCGATAGCGTCACCGCCGATCTTGACCGTTTCCAGGCGATGCTGGATGAGAGCGCCGATCTGAAGCGCTTCGTCGCAAGCCCGGTTTTTTCCGCTGAAGACCAGCTGAAGGCGATCGTCGCCATCAGCGAGAAGGCCGGCATCAGCGGTTTCTTCGCCAATTTCCTGAAGGTCGTGGCGCGTAACCGCCGCCTGTTCGCCCTGCCGGGCATGATCAAGGCCTTCCGCATCATCGCCGCGAACCATCGCGGTGAAATCTCCGCCGAGGTCACCTCGGCGCATGCGCTTTCGCAAGCGCAGGAAACCGAATTGAAGGTGGCACTCAAGAGCGTTACCGGCAAAGACGTGACGATTGCCGTCACGGTTGATCCGTCAATTCTTGGTGGTCTGATCGTGAAGGTCGGGTCCCGTCAGATTGATACGTCTCTTCGTACCAAACTCTCTACCCTTAAGCTCGCATTGAAAGAGGTTGGCTGATGGATATCCGCGCCGCGGAAATTTCCGCAATTCTCAAAGACCAGATTAAAAATTTCGGCAAAGAGGCAGAAGTCTCGGAAGTCGGCCAGGTTCTCTCCGTCGGTGACGGTATCGCTCGTGTCTATGGTCTGGACAATGTCCAGGCCGGCGAAATGGTCGAGTTCCCGGGCGGCATCCGCGGCATGGCGCTGAACCTCGAATCCGACAATGTCGGCGTCGTCATCTTCGGCTCCGACCGCGACATCAAGGAAGGCGACACCGTCAAGCGGACCGGCGCCATCGTTGACGTTCCGGTCGGTCCGGAACTGCTCGGCCGCGTCGTCGACGCGCTCGGCAATCCGATCGACGGCAAGGGCCCGATCAACGCGACGCGCCGTTCGCGCGTCGACGTCAAGGCTCCCGGCATCATTCCGCGCAAGTCGGTTCATGAGCCGATGTCGACCGGCCTCAAGGCCATCGACGCGCTGATCCCGGTCGGCCGCGGCCAGCGCGAGCTGGTTATCGGTGACCGCCAGACCGGCAAGACCGCGATCCTTCTCGATGCCTTCCTCAACCAGAAGGCCATTCACGACAACGGTCCGGAAGGCGAAAAGCTTTACTGCGTCTACGTCGCCGTCGGTCAGAAGCGTTCGACCGTCGCCCAGTTCGTCAAGGTGCTCGAAGAGCGCGGCGCGCTGAAGTATTCGATCATCGTTGCCGCCACCGCTTCCGATCCGGCGCCGATGCAGTTCCTGGCTCCGTTTGCCGGCTGCGCCATGGGCGAATATTTCCGTGACAACGGCATGCATGCGCTGATCGGTTACGACGACCTGTCCAAGCAGGCCGTGTCCTACCGCCAGATGTCGCTGCTGTTGCGCCGCCCGCCGGGCCGCGAAGCCTATCCGGGCGACGTTTTCTATCTGCACTCGCGTCTGCTCGAGCGTGCTGCGAAGATGAACGACGACAAGGGCGCCGGTTCGCTAACCGCTCTGCCGGTCATCGAAACGCAGGGCAACGACGTGTCGGCCTTCATTCCGACCAACGTCATCTCGATCACCGATGGCCAGATCTTCCTTGAAACAGACCTGTTCTACCAGGGTATCCGCCCGGCCGTGAACGTCGGTCTGTCGGTTTCCCGCGTCGGCTCGTCGGCGCAGATCAAGGCGATGAAGCAGGTTGCCGGCTCGATCAAGGGCGAACTCGCCCAGTATCGCGAAATGGCCGCCTTCGCCCAGTTCGGTTCGGACCTCGACGCTGCGACGCAGCGCCTGCTGAACCGCGGCGCACGCCTGACCGAACTCCTGAAGCAGCCGCAGTTCTCGCCGCTGAAGACGGAAGAGCAGGTCGCCGTGATCTTTGCTGGCGTCAACGGCTATCTCGACAAGCTGCCGGTCGCTTCGGTCGGCAAGTTCGAGCAGGGCTTCCTCTCATATCTGCGTTCGGAAGGCTCCGCCATCCTCGACGCGATCCGCACGGAAAAGGCAATCAGCGACGATACCAAGGGCAAGCTCACCGCTGCTCTCGATAGCTTCGCAAAGTCTTTCTCGTAATCAGGCCCTAAGTTAGGACGGATCACGGATGCCTTCACTTAAGGATCTGAAAAACCGGATCGCCTCCGTCAAGGCGACGCAGAAGATCACCAAGGCGATGAAAATGGTCGCCGCGGCGAAGCTTCGGCGTGCGCAGGAGGCGGCCGAGGCCGCCCGGCCTTATTCGCAGCGCATGGGTGCGGTTCTGGCGAACATCGCCAAGGCCGTCACCGATGCCGACGGCGCACCGACGCTGATGACCGGCACCGGCCAGGACAAGGTCCATCTGCTGGTGGTCTGCACGGCCGAACGTGGTCTTTGCGGCGGTTTCAATTCGCAGATCGCACGCTTTGCACGCGAACATGTCCGCAAGCTGCTTGCCGAAGGCAAGACGGTGAAGATCTTCACCGTCGGCAAGAAGGGTCACGACATCCTTCGCCGCGAATTCGCCTCGCTGATCATCGAGCGCAAGGAATTGCGCGACGTCAAGCGCGTCGGCTTCGAGAATGCGGACCAGATCGGCAAGCGCGTCATCGAGATGTATGCTGCCGGCGAGTTCGACGTCTGCACGCTGTTCTATTCCGAGTTCAAATCGGTGATCAGCCAGATTCCGACGGCGCAGCAGCTCATCCCGGCTTCAACGGGAGCTGTGCAGACCGAAGATGCCGCACATGCAGGCGCCGTCTACGAATACGAGCCGGATCCGGCATCGATCCTCGAAGATCTGATCCCGCGCAACATCTCCGTCCAGGTCTTCCGCGCGCTCCTTGAGAACGTCGCGGGCGAGATGGGCGCCAAGATGAGCGCTATGGACAATGCGACGCGTAATGCCGGTGAGATGATCAACAAGCTGACGCTGAGCTACAACCGCCAGCGTCAGGCGCAGATCACCAAGGAACTCATTGAAATCATTTCGGGCGCGGAAGCGCTCTGAGGCTAGGAAAAGAGGGTCAGAAAATGGCTGAGGCAGCTACCCCCAAGATCGGCTCTGTCGGCAGAGTCACCCAGGTTATCGGCGCCGTCGTCGACGTTGCGTTCGAAGGCGAACTGCCGAAGATCCTGAACGCGCTGGAAACCAGCAACAACGGCAACCGCCTGGTTCTCGAAGTTGCGCAGCACCTTGGCGAAAATGTCGTCCGTACGATCGCGATGGATTCGAGCGAAGGTCTCGTTCGCGGCCAGGAAGTCGCTGATACCGGCGCTCCGATCATGGTTCCGGTCGGCAACGAGACGCTCGGCCGCATCATGAACGTCATCGGCGAGCCGGTCGACGAAGCCGGTCCGCTGGTCACCGCTCACAAGCGCGCCATCCACCAGGATGCGCCGTCCTATGTCGAGCAGTCGACGGAATCGCAGATCCTCGTCACCGGCATCAAGGTCGTCGATCTTCTGGCTCCCTACGCACGCGGCGGCAAGATCGGCCTCTTCGGCGGCGCCGGCGTCGGCAAGACCGTTCTGATCATGGAACTGATCAACAACGTCGCCAAGGCGCATGGTGGTTACTCGGTTTTCGCAGGCGTCGGTGAACGCACCCGCGAAGGCAACGACCTCTACCACGAAATGATCGAATCGAACGTCAACAAGCATGGCGGCGGCGAAGGCTCGAAGGCGGCACTTGTTTACGGTCAGATGAACGAACCGCCGGGTGCCCGCGCCCGCGTCGCCCTGACCGGCCTGACGGTTGCCGAACACTTCCGCGACCAAGGCCAGGACGTTCTGTTCTTCGTCGACAACATCTTCCGCTTCACGCAGGCAGGTTCCGAAGTGTCGGCTCTGCTCGGCCGCATCCCGTCTGCCGTCGGTTATCAGCCGACGCTTGCAACCGACATGGGCCAGATGCAGGAGCGCATTACGACGACGACGACCGGCTCGATCACCTCGGTTCAGGCCATTTACGTTCCGGCCGACGACTTGACCGACCCGGCGCCGGCGACCTCGTTTGCTCACCTTGACGCAACGACGGTTCTGTCGCGCTCGATCGCGGAAAAGGGTATCTACCCAGCGGTCGATCCGCTCGACTCCACGTCGCGCATGCTTGATCCGATGGTCGTCGGGGAAGAACATTACGACGTCGCCCGTAAGGTCCAGTCGACGCTGCAGCGCTACAAGGCCCTGCAGGACATCATCGCCATTCTTGGCATGGACGAACTGTCCGAAGAGGACAAGATTGCCGTCGCCCGCGCCCGCAAGATCGAGCGTTTCCTGTCACAGCCGTTCTTCGTCGCCGAAGTCTTCACCGGTTCGCCGGGCAAGCTGGTTGCTCTCGAAGACACGATCAAGGGCTTCAAGGGCCTCGTCAACGGCGAATACGATCATCTGCCGGAAGCTGCCTTCTACATGGTCGGCTCGATGGAAGAAGCGGTCGAAAAGGCCAAGAAGCTCGCAGCTGCTTAATGAGCGATGCGCTAGACGAGATATTCTGCTGCGACTCCTTGAAAGGGGTCGTGGCGGATCTTCCGGAACCAGCAGCGCCGACCGTCTATCGCGCCGATAATGGCGTGCTGATGATGGTGGTGGGTCTGGTCCAAAGCGAGGAAGGCCTCGGTTATCTCGACCAAGCGATAATGCACTGCCCGTTCTGCGGGACTAAATTGCAAGATGCGAAAGCCGTAGCCGAGAAGGTAAGTCACTGATGGCTGACAATTTCAACTTTGAGCTCGTTTCGCCGGAGCGTCTGCTGCTGTCGGAGATGGTGACCGAGGTCGTCATCCCCGCGACTGAAGGCGAGATGACGGTCATGGCAAACCATGCGCCGACGATGACGACAATCAAGCCGGGTGTCGTGAGCGTGCGTTCGGCCTCCGGCAAGAAGCAGGACTACGTGGTATTCGGCGGTTTTGCCGATATCCTGCCGACCGGCTGCACATTGCTTGCCGAATCCGCGGTTCCGGTCGAGGAACTCCATAAGGACGAACTGACGCGCCGCATCGAGGCCGCCCGCAAGGAACTCGAACATGCCGAACTGCACGAGCACAAGTCGAAGCTCGAGCACTTCATCATGGAACTGACGCATCTGCGCGGCGTCGTTCAACAGGATTGATCGCAACCGGCTGCGACGATGAAAGGCGGCTTCACGGCCGCCTTTTTTTGTGTCTGTTTCTCTGGCTTGAAATGAAATGAAGAAGCGGCCGATAGGCCGCTTGCCGACGTGCCGGATCGTCTCAGAAGCCGGTGCCACCCCGCAGCTCGATGACGACCGTCTTGAACAGGATCTTCAAGTCGAGCAGCAGGCTGAAATTCCTGACATAATAAATATCGCAGGCAATGCGAGCGCGCGCTTCCAGCGGGCGTGCCGTCGGGCCGCGCCAGCCGCGTGTCTGCGCAAGACCGGTGATGCCGGGGCGCATGATGTGGCGGTGGTGGTAGTCCGGCACCAGTTCCTCGTAGAGCCGGCCGGCCGCCCGCATATTGATGGCGTGGCAGCGCGGGCCGACCAACGACATCTCACCCCTGAGAACGTTGAAAAGCTGCGGCAGCTCGTCGATATTGGTCTTGCGGAGCAGCGCGCCGATGCCGGTCACCCGGCTGTCGCCCTTGACGGTCTGTTGAATGCCGCTCGGATCGCAAGCTTCCGCGCGCATCGACCGGAACTTGAAGACTGTGATCTTCCGACCGTTCAGCCCCCAGCGGATTTGGCGGAAAAACACCGGACCACCATCGTCGAGTTTGATGAAAAGAGCGATTGCCAGAAAAAGCGGCGCCAGCACGATGAGAGCGCTGACTGAGGCGACGATGTCGATCAACCGCTTCACGCCGAGCCGCACAGCCATCTTTCTTTCGATAATGGAAAAGCTATCCGGCTGGCGAATGTTGGAGTTCGCTATAACCAGGGTCTTGGTTTTGTCGTGACGCTGAGACGGATCGAAGCGTGGATTCGTCTTCGAAGTAAAAGCATTCATTACGCAAGGTCCACAAGTTTATATGCGATACTGAGCAACATGGAGACAAATACATGGTCACGTATCGTTTGTCATCGGTATAAATAAGAATTTGATAACCCTAAAGACGCCAAAAATGGGAGTATTCGGCGTTAACCTTAATGCCTGTAGTTGCGATTACCGGGAATTTATACTTTGAAAGGAGTAGCCCGATTGGGTTGACGAGATGTCAGCCGGTTTCCGAAATGGATCGCCGGTCTTTCCAACAGGTGGTAGCTGAGGCTTGCGATGAGTAGGATGAGCGCTGCCGCCAGTCCGCAAGATTGCAGCCAGCCGGTGACCACATTTTCAGAGGAAAAGCCGAACGAGCCCCGATCGAGCCTCTGGATCAATAACAGGATGATCTCCTGCCAGATATAGATGCCAAAGGAGATCTTCGCGATATAGCGTACCGGAGCATTGTCGAGGAGCCTGCCCAGGTGTTGCGAATGACTGAGCGAAACGAGCGCCGTTGCGACCGCCAGCGGAAAGACCGGAAAGCCATAGGGGATTTCGAGCCAGCCGTAAGCTTCGGAGGAGCCGCCGGGCGATATGACGAGGCGGTAGGCGGCAATGGCGAGGCCGAGGAGCGCTGCGGCATCGAACCAGGAGGAGCGCCTTCTTGGCAGCATGACCTCGACGCCGGCGGCAAGCGCGCCGAGCGCGAAGACGGCGAAGAAGCCGATCGGATTATATCTCGGCATCCACTCCTTCGCCCCGCCTTGCAGGCCGTACTGCCAGCCGCGTTCGATGTCGTCGAGCGGAAAGACGGTCAGGATCAGCAGATGGGCGAGGAGTACGCTCGTGATGACGCAAAGCCAGGCGAAGCGGGCAAGCAACGGGCGCTGCCTCAGGAATGGCAAACGAAACAGCAGGAGAAAGCAGACCGGCAGGAGCACATAACTGGTGACCTCGAAGGGAATGGACCAGAGCGGCCCGTCGGCTTCGACAGGAAAAAAGGTGCGCCAATGCCACTGGCTCATGAACAGCAGCCCGGAGACGTAGCGGAGCACAAGCTCAGGCGTCAGCGGCAGGGCAAGCAGCGTCAGGCTGAGGGCGAAGCCGATGGTGGCGGCGAACCAGAAGCCCGGAGCGATGCGGGCCATCCTGCGGATCGTGTAGTGCCGTAGGCTCGGCATGTCGCTGCCCGCGTCGAGCGCGCGCCAGAAGGGATGGGCAAGAAGAAAGCCGCTGAGCACGAAGAACACGGCGACGCCGAAATTGCCGAAGCGGAGGATGTTTGCGGCCTGTCCGAGTTCATCAGGGATTCTGTGCATATCCAGCCGCAGCGCGAAGTGGTGGGCGAGCACCAGCAGACAGGCCGTTACGCGCAGAAAGTCCGCTCCGGCCAGTCTCTCTTGTTGTCGCATCTTGTTCCCCGCTCTGCCCAGAGCATGGTGCCGAAAAGTGTGAGCGGTTTTCGGACGACATCATGCTCCGGGTCTCGGATTTTGCAGCGGAAAGCCGCGACGGGCAAGGCAGGCGTTGGGCTCAGTCGAGAAGATCGTTGGTATAATAGGTGGAAAAGTCCGGCTTCTCCTTGAGTGCGGCGCCATTGGCATCGACCAGAATGCCATTCTCCATCAGGAAACCGCCGAGGGCCTCGGCCTTTGCCGGGTCGAGCCTACCGATCACGCCGGCCTCGGATTTCAGAAAGTGCCCCTCGATCAATGCCTTCTGGGAGGCCTTCACCAGTTCCGTATTCATCAGTGCGCCGTTGCTTCCAGAGATCAGCAGGTCGCAGGCTTCGTCGGGATGGTCGACGGAGTAGGCATAACCCTTTCGTGTCGCCTGGATGAAGGCGCGGGCGTGTTCCCGACTTGCGGAGAGATAGGCGTCGCTGGAGACGATGACCGTCGTCTGCTCGTCGGGAATGCCATAATCGGAATAGTGGAAGCGGCCGATTTTCCGGTTTTCCAGTTCGGCGGCGATGCCTTCCCAGGTGTAGATCTCCAGCGTGAAGTCGATCGAGCCATTGTCCAGCGCCTCGTAAGCGGAGGTGCCGAGGGTGACGGTCTTGACGTCGCCTTTGCCGCCATCATTGCGGATCATTGCGGAGATCAGCGCGCTCTCCCAGGTGCCGCCAAAGCCGCCATAGGTCTTGCCGTCGAGGTCTTTCGGGCTCTTGATGTCGTCACGTCCGCCCTTGAAGATCAGGCGTGCGGTTTCCGTCTGGACGACGCCGTAGACCATCTTCACGTCACCGCCGCCAGCGCGCTGCGTGAGGGTCTCGATCTCGCTGCTGATGCCGAAATCGGCAACGCCGTTGGACACCAGCGTTCCGGCGCTGGTATCGGCAAAGGGAAGAATTTCGACATCGAGGCCGGCATCGGCATAGAAGCCTTTCTCCTTAGCGACATAGATGCCGATATGGTTGGTGTTGGGCGTCCAGTCGAGCGCGATGCGGACCTTTGCGGGCGCCGATTGGGCGAAGGCGGTGCGGCCGGCGAGGCTTGCCGCGATGGCGGCGAAGATCGTCTGGCGACGGGTGAGAAGCAGCATGGTGACCTCCTCAGGTCTCTAGGGCATGATGCCGAAAAGTGTGAGCTGTTTTCGGACGACATCATGCTCTAACTCTTTAAATTAGAACAGGATTCAGATTTTAGGCCGACCGGCCTAAAATCATCCTGTTCTAGCGGATGAAGCAGGGTTTGCAGGATTTCGGTTTCGATCGCCTGGGCCGCCGGCGAGCCGAGATCGGCAATGCTTCTCGGACGGGGCAGAGGAACGCGGAATTCGCGGATGATACGCGCCGGACGAGCCGAGAGCACGTAGATACGGTCGGAGAGAAACACGGCCTCGCGAACATCATGGGTAATCAACAGCGCCGTCCAGCGGTGTTCGGTCCACATGCCCTGCAGCCATTCCTGGATCTGCGTGCGCGTGAGCGCGTCCAGCGCGCCGAAAGGCTCGTCGAGCAGCAGCATGTCCTGGGTCTGAACGACGGTGCGCAGCAGCGCGGCGCGCTGGCGCATGCCGCCTGACAGTTCGGAGGGATAGTGATGCTCGAAGCCTGCGAGGCCGAAGCGCTCGAACAGAGGCGCGACGGCGGCACGGGCCGAGCGGCGGCTCATGCCGCGCACCTCAAGGCCGAGTGCGGCATTGTCGATGATCCGGCGCCAGGGCATCAGCGCATCGCGTTGCGGCATGAAGGCGAAGGAATGCGGCGCCTGTTCCAGCGGCGCGCCCTTGAAGAGCATGGTGCCGGAATCGGGCCGAAGCGCCTGTGTCAGCAATCTCAGTACCGTCGATTTTCCGGAGCCGGACGGGCCGACGATCGAGACGAACTCGCCGTCTGCGACGGCGAGCGAAATATCGCCCAGCACCTTCATGCCGTCGAAGGACTTCGAGATGTTGGTGAGTTCAACCATTCCATCGCTCATCGGCGCTGCTCCCCGGATTGTTGCCAGGGCATGACGAGGCGCTGGATCATCAGCGTCAACCCGAAGAGGCAGAGCGTCAGCACGGCGCTGACGACGACGGCGGCGAGCACGAGATCGGGGCGGAAGTTGTTCTTGGCGTTGAGGATATAGATGCCGAGGCCGCGGGCGGCGCCGGCATATTCGGCAAAGATCGCGCCGACGACGGCATAGGTGATCGAGATCCGCAGGCCGGCGAAGAAATAGGGCAGCGAGGAGGGAAGCCGTGCCAGACGGAAAATGCGCCAGCGGCTCGCCTTCATCGAATTCAGCAATTCGGCGATGTCGCGGTCGGTCGATTCATAGCCCTGCAGCAAGGCGACGAGCAGCGGGAAGAAGGTGACGAGCGCCACCAGCAGGATCTTCGGCAACAGGCCGAAGCCGAACCAGAGGACGACGAGGGGGGCGATCGCCACCAGCGGCAGGGTCTGGCTGGCGATGAAGATCGGCAGCAATGCCCGGCGCATGAAGGGCACGAAATCCATGAGGATCGAGGCGGCGAAGGCGAAGGCAAGCGACAGGGCGAAACCACCGAGTGTCGCGCCGAGCGTCGGCCAGGTGTTTGATATCAGTGCCTCGCGGTTCAGCCAACCCTGGATGACGATGCGCGAAGGCGCCGGCAGGATGGACGGTTTGATGCCGGAGAGATCGACATAGAGTTCCCATGCCGCCAAGAAGATGCAGCCGGCGAGCAAGGCGGGTATGCCCCGGTAGAGAGCGGCGCGGAGCGCGGCAAGGCGCGATTCCGATGGTTTTGACGGTGTCATCAGCGTTCGATTTCAAGCTTTCGTCGGGCTGTTGGCCGACACCGTGATGTCGAGGGTCACATGCCCTTCGGGTTCGCCGAAGCGCGAGAAGGCCTCACGAATGGTGGCGAAGACGGCGCCAGCGTCGCCAGAGAGCCTGGTGCAGAAATTCTTGGCGCGGTCGAAGGTGCCGGAGCGCTTCAGAAAGTCGATGCAGCCATAGATCTCGTCCATATGGGTACCGGTTCCCATGACATTGAGCGAGAATTGCGCAGCGGTCGGCTGTCCAGTTTCGGCGGTGATTTCAACGGCGGCAAGTGCGGCTGTTATACGCTCGGCAAGCGGCTCCGCCTGGCCGAGGGAGGGGTTGACGCCGCAGATGGCGTCGTCGGGCTCGCCGGGGCAGCCGCGTGAAACGGCAGCGGACAGCACGCAATGCTCGCCGGTCTTTGTGGCGGCGACGAAAAGATCGTGCATGGCGGCGAAGAGAATGTCAGGCCGGCCGACCAGCAAAGTGGAGATGTCATCGGTCTCGATGCGCAGCCGGTCGCGATAGGGGTCGAGCGCCGTGACGGCATCGAGAATGATGCCGACGAAATTGTCGGACATCGGATAGAGTGACACTTGTGCGCCTGAGAACATCTGAACCTCGCTCCGCTGGCATTACCCAGATCAGCTTTGAAGGGTCCAGAGGCTTGCGCCTCACATCTCAGCCCCGGCAATACGGAGCTCCCCTGTTATTTGCGCGGAAACTACCACCGGGGTTTTCTCCCCGCAACAGCAAAATTGCGAACCCGTCCGTGCGGTCGGAATGAACCGGATGTGAGGGAAAACACCCGGGCGGAGGATCTGCCCGGGTGTTCCCAATGGTGCCGTACCTGCCGGGAACGGAACCGGAGCTTTCTGGCTTATGCGTACGTCTGAAAAGACGCGCGGCGCTCCATGTCGGCATAGGGACGATCGCTGCGGGCGGTGACGAGCGCTTGCGTCCACCATTCCAGCCTCGCCATCATCCGATCGAGCAAACGCATTGTATCGGCGGGATTATCGAGTTGTCCGTCTGGGTCGAAGCGGTTCCAAGGTGCGGCAAAGCTCACCGAATCGCGGATGGTGACGGCGTGCAGTTCGGCAAAGACCAGCCGCAGCTGTTCGACGGCGCGCAGGCCGCCGGATATGCCGCCATAGGAAACGAAGGCGACCGGCTTGCCCTGCCAGGGCTCGAAGAAGAAATCGATGATCGACTTCAACGAGGCAGTGAAGCTGTGATTGTATTCCGGCGTGACGATGATGAAGGCGTCGGCCATGCCAAGCCGTCCTGCGAGCCTGTCGACTTCGGGATGCGCCATGTCACGGTTGGCCGGCAGTGCGAAATCCAATGGGTCGATGATGTCGATATCAAATTGTGGGAAGCGGATGAGCTCCTGAGTCAGCCATTTGACCACCCGGTCGCAGATGCGGCCCTCTCTCGTGCTTCCGTAGATGACAGCCAGCCTGGTGGGTGTTTGCATGCGTCGCTCCTCATTGCGATTGGACTTTACGATTGCAGGAGCAAGGGTTATAAAACCTCAACTAATCTTGAGGTCAAGAGGCATGGATACAATTCCGGCAGCGCCGCTCGGCAAGCTCCTGACGGTCGGTGAAGTGGCGGAGCGCAGCGGCCTGGCTGTCTCGGCGCTGCATTTTTACGAGACCAAGGGGCTGATCTCAAGCATCCGCTCCCGCGGCAATCAGCGGCGCTATGGGCGCGATGTGCTTCGCCGGCTCGGCATCATCAAGGTGGCGCAGCGTGTCGGCATTCCGCTTTCGGAAATCCAGGCGGCGTTCGAGTCCCTGCCGCAGGGACGCACGCCGACAGTGGCCGACTGGCAGACGCTTTCGGCGCGCTGGAAGGATGATCTCGACGCGCGAATCAGGCGGCTTAGCCTGCTGCGCGACCGTCTGACCGGCTGCATCGGCTGCGGCTGCCTGTCGATCGAAAGCTGTCCGTTGCGCAATCCCTGCGACCGGCTCGGCAAGGAGGGGCCGGGCGCGCGGCTTCTGGAGACCGAAAACTAACCCCTGTTTTCGCCGGGAAAGATCGATGCGCGCCTTTCTTTCAGTCGGCGCGCTCATATGTTAAGGGCGAATGACACAACCGGCGGCACTGTCCGCGAGGAGGACGGCTTCGTGTTCCATCCCAGACTGTTCGAAAATCGCAATGTCGTGGTGACCGGCGCCGGCCGCGGCATCGGCCTTGAAGTGGCCCGGCAGTTCCTGGACTGCGGCGCGAAGGTGATCGTCCATACCGGGCGCAAGCCGGGACGCGACCTGCCGGATTTCCTGCTGACGGCTGAATCCGAAAGACGGGCGCTGCTGCTTAATGCCGATTTCTCTGCAGTCGGTGGGGCAGCGCAATTTGCCGAGGATACTCTCGCCTTTTTCGATAAGGTCGATGTGCTGGTCAACAACGCCGGCACCATGCTTGGTCGTTTTCCCGCTGCCACACTCACCGATGCAGAATATGAGGCGGTCGTGCGGCTCAACCAGACATCGGTGGTGGCGCTGACGCGGGCGCTGCTGCCGGCATTGAAGGCGGCTGGTGGTGCTGCCATCGTCAACACCGTTTCGATTTCGGCGCTGACCGGCGGCAGCCCCGGTTCCTCGATCTATTCGGCCTCGAAAGCCTTCGTTGCGACCTATTCCAAGGCGCTTGCCCGTGAGCTTGCACCGGACGGAATCCGCGTCAATTGCGTGTCGCCGGGAACGATCGAGACGGATTTCCATGAGCGCTATTCCTCTCGCGAAAAGCTGGAGCAGACGAGAAAATCCATCCCCCTGCAGCGGCTCGGCACGGCGGAGGACTGTGCTCCCGCCTATCTGTTCTTGGCGGCTCCCTCGCTCTCGGGCTACATCACCGGACAGGTGGTCGAGATTAATGGAGGTCAGCTTATCTGCTGATTTGTTTGGACGTTTTTTGACATATCATCCAGCAGGCAATGGTCTCGCAGCAACTGGCGCGGTTAAGGCTCGAAAGCCTGGTCCATACGCGCCGCCAGGGCAGGCTGGTCTATTACAGCATCGGCAATGTCAGCGTGCTTGCCTTTCTCGAATCGCTGTTCGATCTTTTTCCGGCTGCAGAAAACAGTTAGAGCATGATGCCGAAAAGTGTGCGCGGTTTTCGGACGACATCATGCTCTATTTCTTTGATTTAGATCAGGATTCAGATTTTAGGCCGATCGGGCCTAAAATCATCCTGATCTAGAGATCGCCCTTGCGGCGCGCGGCTGCTGCGTCAAAGATGAACTGACCCGGATGATGTCACGCCGGATCGGGAGACCGGATGATCGACAAGCTGGAATTCTTCATCGCCCTTGCCAATGAAAAGCATTTTGGCCGTGCCGCGGAGGAGTGCGGGATCTCGCAGCCGACGCTTTCGGCGGCCATCCGGCAGCTCGAGGATCAGCTCGGCGTCATGCTGGTGCAGCGCGGTTCGCGGTTCCAGGGGCTGACGCCGGAGGGGCAGCGGGTGCTCGAATGGGCCCGGCGCATCGTCGGCGATGCCCGCACCATGCGCGAGGAGATGCGCGCCGCGCGCCGCGGTCTTTCCGGCCACATCCGCCTCGCCGCCATTCCGACCGCCCTTGCCATGCTGTCGCGCATCACCACGCCCTTTCAGGAGCGGCATCCCGGCGTGACCTTCTCGATCGTCTCGCGGAATTCGCTGCAGGTGTTGAGCATGCTCGAAAACCTCGAAATCGATGCAGGCGTCACCTACCTCGAAAACGAGCCGCTCGGCCGCGTTACGACCGTTCCCCTCTATGCCGAGCGCTATAATCTGATCACGGCTGCCGGCAGCCCGCTATCCGATCGCGACAACGTGACCTGGCGGGAGATCGGCGACCTTCGGCTTTGTCTATTGACTGCCGACATGCAGAACCGCCGGATCATCAACCGCCACTTGACGGAAGCAGGCGCCACAGCGCATCCGACACTCGAATCCAACTCGATGATCGTGCTGTTCTCGCATGTCAGGACCGGACGCTGGGCGAGCATCATGCCGCGCAACGTCGCCAAATCCTTCGGATTTCCAGTGGAAATTCGCATGATTCCAATCGTTGAGCCGGAGGCGCATCATCTGGTCGGCCTTGTTGCGCCTTATCGCGAGCCCTTCACGCCGCTTGTCTCGGCCTTGCTGCATGAAGCGAGAGTGCTCGTACAAGATGAAGAACTTTGATAGAAAAAACCTATCAAGCAACGAGATAGCTTTATTGATCGCCGGCTGCTTCCCTGAGATGGTGGTTACGGAATAGCACTCGGCCGGGGGAGGCCCGCTATTTCGCAACGAGCAAGCCGCTGGGAGGGCTGCCTTATGACCATTCATATCGCCGAAGGCGATATTGCAGAGCGCACCCGAGCCATCGTCGCCGATCTTCGCTTTCTCGAAGGGCCGCTGCTTCCAATTCTGCACGAGGTTCAGCAGGAATTCGGCTATGTGCCGCAGGAAGCCATGCCTGTTATCGCGGAGGAATTGAACCTCTCCCGTGCCGAGGTGCATGGCGTGGTGACCTTCTATCATGATTATCGCGACCATCCCGCCGGACGGCATGTGCTGAAGCTCTGTCGCGCCGAAGCCTGTCAGTCGATGAGCGGCGATGCGCTGGCCGAACGCGTCAAGGCGCTGCTCGGCATCGATTTTCATCAAACGACGCTCGATGGCGGCGTGACGCTGGAGCCGGTCTATTGTCTGGGGCTCTGCGCCTGCGCGCCGGCGGCGATGCTCGACGGCGAGGTCTATGGCCGGGTGGACGATCAGACGGCGGCGGAACTCGTCGCGGAGGCACGCCGATGACGGTCAGGATATATGTTCCGCGCGATGCCGCAGCGCTGGCGCTCGGAGCCGAAAAGGTGGCAAAGGCGATTGCCCAGGAGATCGCCGCCCGCGGCTTCGATGCCGAGATCGTGCGCAACGGCTCGCGCGGAATGTTCTGGCTGGAGCCGTTGGTCGAGGTCGAGGTTGCCGGCAAGCGCATCGGCTACGGGTCGGTGAAGGCGAAGGATGTGCCTGGTTTGTTCGATGCCGGGATGATTGATGGAGGCGAGCATCGGCTCTGTCTCGGGGAGGTTGAAGACCTCCCGTTCCTCAAGGAACAGACCCGCCTGACCTTCGCCCGCTGCGGCGTCACCGATCCGCTTTCGCTTGGCGATTACGAGGCGCATGGCGGTCTTGCCGGCCTTCGTCGCGCCATCTCGATGACACCAGTCGATATCGTCAAGGAAATCACCGATTCCGGCCTGCGCGGACGCGGCGGCGCCGGCTTTCCCACCGGCATCAAGTGGAAGACCGTTCTCGATGCCGCCGGCGAACGCAAATATATCGTCTGCAATGCCGATGAGGGCGACAGCGGCACCTTTGCCGACCGGATGATCATGGAGGGCGATCCCTTCGTGTTGATCGAGGGCATGGCGATATCAGGGCTCGCGACCGGGGCGACCAAGGGTTTCGTCTATACGCGTTCGGAATATCCGCATGCGATCTCAGTCATGACCGAGGCCGTCGGCATTGCGCGCCAGGCCGGCATTCTCGGACCATCGGTGCTCGGCTCTGGCCGCGCCTTCGATATCGAAGTGCGCACCGGCGCCGGCGCCTATGTCTGTGGCGAGGAGACCGCGCTGCTCAACAGCCTCGAAGGCAAGCGCGGCATCGTGCGTGCCAAGCCGCCGCTGCCGGCGCATAAGGGGCTGTTTAACTGTCCGACCGTCATCAACAATGTGATCTCGCTGGCTTCGGTGCCCGTCATCATGGAAAAGGGCGCGGCCTTCTATCGCGATTTCGGCATGGGCCGCTCACGCGGCACCATCCCGCTGCAGATTGCCGGCAATGTCAGATATGGCGGCCTCTTTGAGACGGCCTTCGGTCTTTCGCTCGGAGATATCGTCGACAGGATCGGTGGCGGTACAGTGACGGGACGGCCGGTCAAGGCCGTACAGGTCGGCGGACCGCTCGGCGCCTATTTCCCGCGGGCGCTGTTCGACACGCCATTCGATTACGAATCCTTCGCCGCCAGGGACGGGCTGATCGGCCATGCCGGCATCGTCGTCTTCGACGACACCGCCGATATGCTGAAGCAGGCGCGTTTCGCCATGGAATTCTGCGCCGTCGAAAGTTGCGGCAAGTGCACGCCCTGCCGCATCGGCTCGACGCGCGGCGTGGAGACGGCCGACAAGATCGCTCACGGTATCGAGCCGGAGAAGAACCGGGCGCTGCTTGCCGATCTCTGCAACACGATGAAGTTCGGCTCGCTCTGTGCGCTGGGTGGGTTCACGCCCTATCCTGTGATGAGCGCCATGACGCATTTCCCGGAGGATTTTTCGCCGGCACCTCTGGTGGAGGCGGCGGAATGACGCGTTTTTCATGGAACGCCTGCGCTGACCTCACCATCTCAAGCAAGGAGACCAATCATGTCTCTCATCCATGAAATCGACTACGGCACCCCCGCTTCGAAGTCAGAGGCCATGGTGACGCTTACCATCGACGGTCAGCAGATCAGCGTGCCGGAGGGCACCTCGATCATGCGCGCCTCGATGGAGGCCGGCATAAAGGTGCCGAAGCTCTGTGCCACAGATATGGTCGACGCTTTCGGCTCCTGCCGGCTTTGCCTCGTCGAGATCGAAGGCCGCAACGGCACGCCCTCCTCCTGCACGACGCCGGTGGCGGCGAACATGGTGGTGCACACGCAGACGGGGCGGTTGAAGGATATCCGCCGCGGCGTGATGGAACTCTATATCTCCGACCATCCGCTCGACTGTCTCACCTGCGCGGCCAACGGCGATTGCGAATTGCAGGACATGGCGGGCGCCGTCGGCCTGCGCGACGTGCGCTACGGCTATGAGGGCGACAACCACGTCAAGGCGCGCAGCAATGGCGACATCAATCTCAAATGGATGCCGAAGGACGAGTCCAATCCCTATTTCACCTATGATCCCTCGAAATGTATCGTCTGTTCGCGCTGCGTGCGCGCCTGCGAGGAAGTGCAGGGAACCTTCGCGCTGACGATCGAGGGCCGTGGTTTCGGCTCGCGCGTTTCGCCCGGCATGCACGAGCATTTCATCGATTCCGAATGCGTCTCCTGCGGTGCCTGCGTCCAGGCCTGCCCGACCGCGACGCTGACGGAGAAGTCGGTGATCCAGATCGGCCAGCCCGAGCATTCGGCTGTCACCACCTGCGCCTATTGCGGCGTCGGCTGTTCCTTCAAGGCGGAGATGCGCGGCGAGGAACTGGTGCGCATGGTGCCGTGGAAGGACGGTCAGGCCAATCGCGGCCATTCCTGCGTCAAGGGCCGTTTCGCCTATGGCTATTCCACCCACAAGGACCGCATCCTCAATCCGATGATCCGCGAAAAGGTCAGCGATCCCTGGCGGGAAGTGAGCTGGGACGAGGCTTTCGCGCATGTGGCGCTGGAGTTCCGCCGCATCCAGTATCAATACGGCCGCGAGGCGACTGGCGGCATCACTTCGTCGCGCTGCACCAATGAGGAAACGTATCTGGTGCAGAAGCTGATCCGCGCCGGCTTCGGCAACAACAATGTCGACACCTGCGCCCGCGTCTGCCATTCGCCGACGGGTTACGGCCTCGGCCAGACCTTCGGCACGTCGGCGGGCACGCAGGATTTCGACAGCGTCGAGCATTCCGACGTCGTCATCGTCATCGGCGCCAATCCGACCGATGGGCATCCGGTGTTCGGCTCGCGGCTGAAGAAGCGGCTGCGCCAGGGCGCCAAGCTCATCGTCATCGACCCGCGCCGCACCGATATCGTCCGCTCGCCGCATATCGAGGCCTCCTATCACCTGCCGTTGAAGCCCGGTACCAATGTCGCGGTCATGACGGCGCTGGCGCATGTGATCGTCACCGAAGGGCTCTTTGACGAGGCGTTCATCCGCGAGCGCTGCGACTGGTCGGAGTTCGAGGACTGGGCGGCCTTCGTCGCCGAACCGCAGCACAGTCCCGAAGAGACCGAGATCTTCACCGGCGTGCCGGCGGCGGATCTGCGCGGCGCGGCAGGGCTCTATGCCAAGGGCGGCAATGGCGCGATCTATTATGGCCTCGGCGTCACCGAACACAGCCAGGGCTCGACCACGGTCATCGCGATCGCCAATTTGGCGATGGCGACCGGCAATATCGGCCGTCCCGGCGTCGGCGTGAACCCGTTGCGCGGCCAGAACAATGTGCAGGGCTCCTGCGACATGGGCTCGTTCCCGCACGAATTGCCGGGCTACCGGCACATTTCCGACGATGCGACGCGCGATATCTTCGAAAAGCTCTGGGGCGTGAAGCTCAACAACGAGCCGGGCCTGCGTATTCCGAACATGCTGGATGCAGCAGTCGACGGCTCCTTCAAAGGCATTTACATCCAGGGTGAAGACATCCTGCAGTCCGATCCCGATACCAAACATGTCGCGGCCGGGCTTGCGGCGATGGAATGCGTCGTCGTGCAGGACCTGTTCCTCAACGAGACTGCCAATTACGCTCATGTCTTCCTGCCGGGCTCGACCTTCCTCGAGAAGGACGGCACCTTCACCAATGCGGAGCGCCGCATCAATCGCGTGCGCAAGGTGATGTCGCCGCGCAACGGCTATGGCGACTGGGAAGTGACGCAGAAGCTTGCCCAGGCGATGGGGCTCGACTGGAATTACACCCATCCGTCGGAGATCATGGACGAGATCGCCGCAACGACGCCGAGTTTCGCGATGGTCTCCTACGACTATCTCGACAAAATGGGCTCGGTGCAGTGGCCCTGCAACGAGAAGAACCCGCTCGGCTCGCCGATCATGCATGTCAACGGCTTCGTGCGCGGCAAGGGCAAGTTCATCCGCACCGAATATGTGGCGACCGACGAGCGCACCGGCCCGCGCTTCCCGCTGCTTCTCACCACCGGCCGCATCCTCAGCCAGTACAATGTCGGGGCGCAGACGCGGCGGACCGAGAATGTCGTCTGGCATGCGGAAGATCGGCTGGAAATCCATCCGCATGATGCCGAGCAGCGCGGCGTTCGCGACGGCGACTGGGTGAAGCTCGGCAGCCGTTCCGGCGACACCACGCTCAGGGCGCTGATCACCGATCGCGTCGCGCCGGGTGTCGTCTATACGACCTTCCATCATCCCACGACGCAGGCGAACGTCATTACCACCGATTTCTCCGACTGGGCGACGAACTGCCCGGAATACAAGGTGACGGCGGTGCAGATCTCGCCCTCCAACGGGCCGAGCGAATGGCAGCTGGAATATGACGAGCAGGCGCGGCAATCGCGCCGCATCGCCGGCAAGCTCGAGGCTGCGGAGTGATGGTGGAGAGGCAGTCTGGCATTGTCGGCGAGGCTCCCTCTTCTCCCCAGCGGGGAGAAGGTGCCCGTAGGGCGGATGAGGAGGGCGGTTCGGCATATGGTGCTGCCCCTCGTTTGCGCTCGGTGCGCTCGCTCCTGCCGTCGCTCGCCCCCCTCATCGCCTCGCTTTGCTCGGCACTTCTCCCCGCTGGGGAGAAGAGGGCGCAAGCGGCTGACGTTCTCTTCCCGATGGGCCGAGCTGCGGAGGAGGATGCCTCTCATCCTATTGCCGCATGGTAAAATTCACGATCACCGCGCACGCTCCCGAGACCACCCGCCGCAACGGCATCCTCCAGACCGGTTCGCGCATCGTGCCGGAAGAGGTGCCGATCGCCTTTTCCTATGGCGGCAGTTCGCATGCGGTGATGATGGCCACGCCTGCGGATCTCGAGGATTTTGCCGTCGGCTTCAGCCTGACCGAAGGGATCATTGCCGGGCCGGCGGAGATATCAGGCATCGAGGTGGTCGAGGGCGAGCAAGGGATCGATGTGCAGGTGAGCCTGGTCGACGACGTCGCCGATCGGCTGCGGGCACGACGCCGCAGCATGGCGGGACCGGTCGGTTGCGGGCTCTGCGGCATCGAATCGATCGAACAGGCGGTACGGCCGGTGCCTGACGTTTCGACATCGCCGTTGGCGCTGTCGCATGCGGATATCGTGCGGGCCATTTCGCTTCTGAACGAGGCACAGCCGCTGCATCGTGAGACGCGGGCGGTGCATGGCGCCGGGTTCTATCTTCCCGGCAGGGGGCTGATTGCCGTGCGCGAAGATGTCGGCCGGCACAATGCGCTGGACAAGCTCTGCGGCGCCGTCATCGGCGCCAGCGAAAGAGGCGAGGACGGCGCCGTCGTCGTCACCAGCCGGCTTTCCGTCGAGATGGTGCAGAAGGCGGCGATCCTCGGCAGCCCGGTGCTCATCGCCATATCGGCGCCGACGGCTCTCGCCATCCGCACGGCCGAAGAAGCCGGCATGACGCTCGTCGCGCTGGTGCGTGGCGAGGATTTCGAGATTTTCACCCACCCGCACCGCATCTCGCCCGGAAGCATTGCCGATGTCGCATGATACCAAGACCAAGCTCGTCTATATGGCAAACCAAATCGCCACCTTCTTCAAGAGTCAGCCGGAAAGCGAGGCTGCGCTGGGGGTCGCCAGCCATATCAATAAATTCTGGGACCCGCGCATGCGGCGGCAATTGTTCGAAATTCTGGAGAATGAGGAGAATGGCCTGGACGCGCTCGTGCTTCAGGCCGTTCCTCTGATCCGAAAACCGGAGCCGGTGACACACCAGGTCCCATAGCCAGTATCGGGCCCATGCGGGAGGGGAGGCAGGAGCAAGCTGCCTGCGTATGCCGGTCACACTAAGTCTGAATCAAGCCAGGTCTGAATCAAGGAGGAGTTGTTCATGACAGCAGCGGGAACACGTACAGACGGGGCGTTGGCGGGGGGCGGCCTGCTCGATCGTGAAAGGATCGTCGCAAGGCCCGGGTTCAATCGGTGGCTGGTGCCGCCGGCGGCGCTCGCCATTCATCTCTGCATCGGCATGGCCTATGGTTTCAGCGTCTTCTGGCTGCCGCTTTCTAAGTCGCTCGGGATCACGGCCTCGACGGCCTGCCCCGATCTGACACTTGCCTCGGCGCTGTTCACCACGACCTGCGACTGGCGCGTTGCCGACCTCGGCTGGATCTATACGCTGTTCTTCGTTCTGCTTGGTTCGTCCGCCGCCATCTGGGGCGGCTGGCTCGAGCGGGCCGGTCCGCGCAAGGCGGGCGTCGTTTCCGCCTGCTGCTGGTGCGGCGGCATCATTCTTGCCGCGATCGGCGTCATCACGCATCAGCTCTGGATGATGTGGCTCGGCGCCGGCGTCATCGGCGGCATCGGTCTCGGCCTCGGTTACATCTCGCCGGTCTCGACACTGATCAAATGGTTCCCCGACCGGCGCGGCATGGCGACCGGGATGGCGATCATGGGCTTCGGCGGCGGTGCGATGATCGGCGCCCCATTGGCCAACCTGTTGATGAATACCTTCAAGACCGACAGTTCGGTCGGCGTCTGGCAGACCTTCATCGTCATGGCGGTGATCTATTTCGTCTTCATGATGGGCGGCGCCTTCGGCTATCGCATTCCGCCGGCCGGCTGGCGTCCCGAGGGTTGGACGCCGCCTGCAGCCAAGAGCACGATGATCACCACCAAACATGTGCACCTGCGCAATGCCCACAGGACAAAACAGTTCTGGCTGATCTGGGCGGTGCTTTGCCTCAATGTTTCGGCCGGTATCGGCGTTCTCGGCATGGCCTCGCCGATGCTGCAGGAGATCTTCGCCGGCTCGCTGATCGGCCTGCCGGATGTCGGCTTCGCCCAGCTCGACGCCGGGCAGAAGGCATCGATCGCCACGATCGCCGCCGGTTTCGCCGGTTTGCTGTCGCTCTTCAATATCGGCGGGCGGTTCTTCTGGGCGTCGCTCTCCGACAAGATCGGCCGTAAGAATACCTATTATTGCTTCTTCGTCCTCGGCATCGTGCTCTATGCACTGGCGCCCACTTTCGCAGGCATGGGCAACAAGGCGCTGTTCGTTCTCTCCTTCGGCATCATCCTGTCGATGTACGGCGGCGGCTTTGCGACGATCCCGGCCTATCTTGCCGATATTTTCGGTACGCAGTTCGTCGGCGCCATCCACGGCCGGCTGCTGACGGCCTGGGCAACGGCAGGCATCGTCGGCCCCGTCGTCGTCAACTATATCCGCGAAGCGCAGATCGCCGCCGGCGTTGCGCCCGGGCCAACCCTCTATACCGGCACCATGTATATCCTCGCCGGAATGCTGGCGCTCGGGCTCATCGCCAATGCGCTGATCAAGCCGCTTTCGGACAAATGGTTCATGTCGGATGACGAGGTCGCTGCGCTGCAGGCGAAGTCGGCAGCTGTCAATGCCGGGCCGACCGGTTCCTTCGGCATCGGCACAGGCGGGCTGGACGCCAAGGCGATGCTTGCCTGGGCCGTCGTCGGCATTCCGCTGCTGTGGGGTGTCTGGGTGACGCTGAGGGCGACTTTCGCGCTGTTCGGATAAGCAAAAGTGCCGCCTCGCGGCGGCACAACCAATCCAGTGAGGCTGCCGTTTTCCTGCAGCCTGCTGCTTGTTCCGCAATAAAAAACCGCCCGTTACCGGGCGGTTTTCGGATATCCGAATTGTGCAAATGTCCAGATTATATTGGCCGGATCAGGCGACCAGTTCGTCCGTTTCGTTTTCCTTGAACATCTTGGCGAGGTTCAGGAAGCAGATCATGCCATTTTCCGAAGCAATAATGCCTTCGCAATAGGCGCGGTCGAAGGAGGCGGTCACCTCGGGCACCGGCTGGACCTGGCTGGAGGAGATGGTGAGAATATCCGAGACGCGGTCGACGAGCATGCCGATGACCATGCTGTGGACTTCGGCAACGACGATGGCGCTGCGCTCGTTGGCGACCGTGCTCTTCATGCCGAGCTTGAAAGCAAGATCGATGATCGGGATCACCGAGCCGCGCAGGTTCATGACACCGATGACATCGGCCGGCGCATGCGGGATCGGCGTCGATGGTGCCCAGCCGCGGATTTCGCGGATGGTCGTGGTCTTGACGCAGAATTCCTGATCATGCAGGCGGAAGGCAATAATTTCGAGCGTATCGCCGCTGAAGTTAGTCGAATTGATCGTGGCCATTAGAATTCTTCCCAACTATCGTAAGCCAGGGCAGAAGCGGATGCGCCACCATTGGCGCGGACAAGCTTTGCCTTCATACCACGCGATGGCTTTGCGCTCGGCGAAGCATCGTTACGGTTATCGATGACTTTAGCGAAAGAGTGTTGCCCAAATCTAAATTGAAAGACGAGATTGAGAAGGTTTTTAAGCTCGGATGAAGGCGAGGCAGTTTTGCTGCCGATCTCCTCGAGCCGATATTTTCGCAGTCAGGGTATTCCAGGCTTATCAGTGATCCCAAAGAAGAATTGCGCCGATTTACTCAGCTTATCGTCTTTTCGATCTGCGAGACCGCCCAATCGACCTGCTCTCTTGATATGACCAATGGCGGAGCGAGGCGAATCGTGTGGTCGTGGGTGTCCTTGGCGAGAAGACCGCGCTCCTTCAGCGCATGGCAATAGTGCCGTGCGCCGCCGGCTTCGGGTTCCAGCTCGATGGCCATCATCAGGCCGCGGCCGCGCACGTCCCTGACGATATTCGAGCGGATCGACCTGAGGCCTTCGAGGAAATAGTCGCCCATAACTGCGGCGTTCTCGATCATGCCCTCTTCCGTCAGCACCTTGAGTGCTGCGCGCGCCACTGCGCAGGCTAGCGGATTGCCGCCGAAGGTCGAGCCATGCTGGCCGGGCTGCAGCACGCCCAGAACCTCGGAATTCGAAAGCACGGCCGACACCGGATAGAAGCCGCCGGACAGCGCCTTGCCGATCAGCGTCACGTCGGCCTCGATGCCTTCGTGCTCCTCGGCCAGCAGTTTGCCGGTACGGCCGAGGCCCGTCTGGATCTCGTCGAGGATGAGGGTGACGTTGTTTGTCGTGCAAAGCTCGCGGATGCGGGTGAAATAGCCCGCCGGCGGGATGATGACGCCGGCTTCGCCCTGGATCGGCTCGATCAGGGCGGCCACGGTATTGCCGTTGATTGCGGCGGCGAAAGCCTCGGCATCGCCGAAGGGAATGATGCGGAAACCTGACGTGTAGGGGCCGAAACCGCTGCGGGCGTCGGGATCTGTCGAGAAGCTGATGATGCTCAGCGTCCGGCCATGGAAATTATCGGCGCAGACGATGATCTCCGCCTTGCCCTCCGGCACGCCCTTGACCTCATATCCCCATTTGCGCACCGCCTTGATAGCAGTCTCCACCGCTTCGGCACCGGAATTCATCGGCAGGATCTTGTGCGATCCGGTGAGAGCCGCGAGCTCTTCGTAGAGATAGGCGAGCTGATCGTTGCGGAAGGCGCGGGAGGTGAGCGTCAGCCTGCCCGCCTGCTCGACCATGGCGGCGAGGATCTTCGGATGGCAATGGCCCTGGTTGACGGCGGAATAGGCCGAGAGGCAATCGAGATAACGGTTGCCGTCGGTATCCCAGACATAAACACCTTCGCCGCGCGTCAGCACCACGTCGAGCGGCTTGTAGTTATGGGCGCCGAGCCGCTGTTCAGTGGCGATCAGTTTTTCCGAAGTGTTCATGGCCGTTCTCCCTCTAATCTTATTTCAACGCATGTCGTTATCGCAAAACCGCTGCACACTTTTGCTCGACATGCTCTTATGCAGCGCGTGTCGGGCGATCGAAGATGCGGCGGCCAAACAGGCTTGCCGTCAGCTCCACCAGGATGCGGGCGCTCTTGCCGCGATCGTCGAGAAACGGATTGAGCTCGACGAGATCGAGCGACGAGACGAGGCCGCTGTCCGAAAGCATTTCCATGACCAGATGCGCCTCGCGGAAAGTCGCACCGCCAGGCACCGTCGTGCCGACGCCGGGGGCAATCTCGGGATCGAGGAAATCGAGGTCGAGGCTGACATGCAGCAGGCCGTTCGCCTTGGTGACGACATCGAGGATCTCACGCATGATGGCGCCGATGCCCTGCTCGTCGATTGCGCGCATGTCGAAGACGTTGACGCCGTGTTCGTGGATTTCCTCGCGCTCGCGCGCATCGACCGAACGGATGCCGACCTGGAAGACATTCTTCGGGTCGACGAACGGACGGTCCTTCGGCAGGATGTCGGCGAACTCCGCCTCGCCGCAGAAGAAGGCGACCGGCATGCCGTGAATATTGCCGGAGGGCGACGTCGCCGGAGAATTGAAATCGGCATGGGCATCGAGCCAGAGGACGAAGAGCGGGCGGCCTTTGCTGGCGGCATAACGGGCCATGCCGGAAACGCTGCCCATGGAAAGGCTGTGGTCGCCGCCGAGAATGAGCGGGAAACGCCCGGCGGCGGCGACGTCGTGGACGCTGCTTTCGAGCGCGCGGGTGAAGGCGCCGACGATCCTCAGATTATGGGCCTTCGGGTGGTTCGGCAGGTCCATCGCCGGTACGATCCTGAGATCACCGAGATCGGCAACGTCATGGCCAAGCTCGATCAGCGTCTGGTCGACGCCGGCAATGCGCAGGGCCGCAGGGCCCATGGCAGCCCCTCTGCGGCCGGAGCCTTCTTCCAGCGGCGCGCCGATGAGGGTGACAGATCGCGATTGCGCTTTCATTTTGGAGGGCTCCGTGTTGAGGCCTATTTCGACCGATAGTGGGATAAAGGGCTGGCGGCAAAAAGATGGAAAAGTGTCAGAAATGGACTATGATTGAGCAGATTGATAAACCACTTTTGACAAAGTGATCAGCGTGGACGATCTCGACACCGAACTTTTGAGTGCACTTCGCCATAACGCCCGGATTTCCGTCTCCTCGCTTGCAGCGATGACCGGCGCATCGCGGGCAACGGTTGCCACCCGTATCGACCGGCTGGTGGCCAGCGGCACCATCGTCGGCTTCACCATCCGCACCGGCCATGAGACGCGCTCCGCCGGCGTGCGCGCCATCGTGATGATCGAGGTGCTCGGCAAGCTCGCCGACAGGGTGGCCGATCAGTTGCGGGGCCTGCCGCAGGTGCGCGCGCTTCACAGCACCAACGGCAAATGGGATTTCGTCGCCGAACTCGAGGACCGCGACCTTGCCGCCTTCGACGAGACGCTGCGCCGCATCCGGCTGATCAACGGCATCAATTCGACCGAGACCAACATCCTTCTCAAGACCAGCAAAACCGGTTTCTAAGCCGGGCTAGAGCTTTTGCATGCCGTCGGTCCAAAGCCGCTGCACAGCTTCGGGCGAGATGCATCAGTATTCCCGTTCGTAGACAATCCCGGCTTCGCCCTCACCGTTGCCACCGGCCCCTCCGCGCAGCTTGACGCCGCGGCCGACATCGAGGTTGATCACCGCCTTGGCGCCGGCCGAACCGCCCTGCTGCAATTCGAAATAGGTGCGGTCGTTGAGATAGCGGCCGACGCTGACGCTCGTCTGGCCCTTGGAATCGGTGCTGACGTCGAAATCGTCGACGCCGAGTTGGTTGCGCAGGCCTTCGAAAAGCGATGTCGAGCGGTTGCCGGCCAGCTGACTGACGGCGTCGGCGAGCTGGGCGATCTGCACCGGCGAGAGCTTCGACATCGACTGGCCGAAGATCAGCTGCGCCAGCACTTCGTCCTGCGGCAGTTCGGGCGAGGAGGAGAAGGTGATCGCGGGATCGGTGGCAAGGCCCGCAACGTCGACGGTCAGCGTCGTCGAGCCGGAGGCCGAGGTCGCTTCCATATCAAGCGCCGGCGTCAGATCGCCGACGAAGGTTATCCTGCTCTTGTCGGAGAAATCGAGGCGGCGGTTCAGAATGGTCAGGCGGCCGCGTCGCATGGTGAACCCGCCGGTGACGATGGGCGCTGCCGCCGTTCCGCGGATCGTTACCAGGCCGCCAAGCTCGGCATCGATGCCGCGGCCGCGCACGAAGATATGCGAGGGCGCGTCGATTTCGAGATCCAGCGTGATCACCGAGGATTTCTCGCCGGGTTTACGCTCGCCGTCATCGCGCAACTGCGCAAGCACCGCGCGCGGCGCATTCTTATGGCGGATGTCGATTTCTCTCAGCGAGGTCGGCAGTTTTTCCGGGACGGTGATCGAGGTCTTGTCCAGCCGCAACTTGCCGCTCAGCGTCGCATTGGTGATCGGACCGCGCAGGCCGAGTGTGCCGTTGACGGTGGAGACGACAAGGGTTCCATCGACATAGACCGCCTTGTCGAGTTTGATCGAAATGTCGGCGGGAAAGCCTCCGGCCGGCTGAATGCCGATGGTGCCGCTCACAGAAATCGTGCCGCCGCCGCCAAGGCTGCCGCTGAGGCGCGATATCACGGCCTGGTTGCCATTGAAGGTCACGGTCGCCGTCAGATTGTTGACGGCCAGATTGCGCCGGACGTCGACCAGCTTTGCGCCATTGGTCGAGACAGTGCCGTTGATGACGGGTGCTGCGGCCGTTCCGCTGATCTGCAGGTTGACGGTGGCGACGCCGTCCGCGACAAAGCCCTGTTGCGCAAGCGGGGCGCCAAGCACGGCGAAAGGAAGATTGCCTGTGAAGCGCATGTCGATGGCGCGAGCGCCGGTGATGACGACGCTGCCGCCGCCCTTAAGCGACATGCCAGCGTCACCGGCAAGGCTGGTGTCGACCGTCAGCCTGTTTTCGGCAAGTTTGCCTGATGCGCCGATGCTGAACGGCGAAAGGCCGGCACCTTTTGTCTGGCTCGTCGCTGCGTTCTTCCAGTCGACCTTGAAGTCGACGGAGGGCGCCGACAGCGCGCCGGTGGCCTTTGCGGTTGCCGAGACTGCGCCTTCGGCGGCAAGGCCGGGAACGAAGCCGTTGGCGATGCCGGCCGGAACATTGGTGGCGTTCGCCGTGACGTCGACCGAGCGGATCGAGGTGCCTGCGATCGAAAGTTTGCCGGCTGCTTTCAGCGCAATGCCGCCACCGCCGTTGAGGGCGGCATCGAAATCCAGCCTGTCACCGGCGTATTTTCCCGTCGCCGCCAACGCAAGGCGGGAGAGGCCGGCAGCCTTGGTGTGGCTGGTCGCGGCATCTTTCCAGTTCAGCTTGAAATCGACGATCGGATTTGCCGGGGTTCCCGACGTCACGGCGTTTGCCGAAAGCGTGCCTTCGGCGCCGAGACCAGGAACGAAGGCATTTGCGATATTTGCCGGCAGCGCCGGAATATCGGCATTGATCGAAAGGTCCCGGATGGCCGTTCCGGCGATCGTCACGCCGCCCGTCGCCTTGGCCAGCACGCCGTCCTTGCCGGCGAGATTGGCGTCGAAATCGACCCTGTCATTGACGAACTTGCCGGAAGCCGCAGCACTCAGGCCAGAAAGGCCGCTGCTCTTGGTCTGGGCGGTCGCGGCGTTCTTCCAGTCGAGCTTGAAGTCGACCGCCGGCTTCGGAAGCGCGCCAGAAGCGGATGCCGTCCCCGAGACGGTGCCTTCGGCGGCAAGACCCGGGACGAAGCTGTTGGCGAGGCCTGCAGGCAGGTTGGCAAGATCGGCCTTGACGTCAAGGTTGCGAACCGACGTGCCTGAAATCGCGACGTTGCCGGCGGCCTTCAGCGAAAGGCCGCCCTGGCCGGCGAGATTGGCATCGAAGTCGAGCCGGTTGTCGGCAAAGCGTCCGGATGCGGCAAGTGCCAGGCCTGAGAGATGAGCGCTTCGCGTCTGGCTGGTTGCAGCATCCGTCCAGTCGAGCTTGAAGTCGGCTTTCGGTGCGGTGGCTGTCCCGGCGGCGGACATGGTGCCTGATATCGTGCCGCCGGCCGCCAGTTCGGGAACGAAGGCATTTGCCAGACTGGCCGGAAGCTTTATGATTTCGGCATCGAGCTTGATGCTGTCGATCGTATTTCCGGCCAATGCGACATTGCCCTTGGCCTTCAGCGAGAGCTCTTTGTCGCCGCTGACTGCCGCGTTGAAATCAAGCTTGTTTTCGGCAAATTTTCCCGATGCTGTCACGCCGATCGCGGCAAGGCCGGCACGTTTCGTGTGGCTCGTTGCAGCATCTTTCCAATTGAGATCGAAATCGGCAGTGGGGGCGGAAAGCGACCCGGCGGCCGAGATCTTTCCGGAGATCGCGCCTTCGGCGGCGAGATCGGCGACGAAGCTGTTTGCAATGTTTGCCGGGATGTTTGCCAGCGCCGCATCGACCTTGACGTTGCCGATTGTCGTGCCCGTGATGGCGACATTGCCGTTTGCTGTCAGCGAGAGGCTGTTGGCGCCGACGATCCCCGTGTCGAAATCGAGCTTGTTATCCGCAAGTTTTCCTGATGCAGTCACGCCGAGCGCGGCAAGGCCGGCACGTTTCGTGTGGCTCGTCGCAGCGTCTTTCCAATTGAGATCGAAATCGGCACGCGGGGCGGAGAGCGATCCGCTGGCCGAGATCGTTCCGGAGACCGCGCCTTCGGCGGCGAGATCGGCGACGAAGCTGTTTGCGATATTTGCCGGAACATTCGCCAGTGCGGCGTCGACCGCGACGTTGCCGAGCGTCGCGCCTGTGATGGCGACATTGCCGTTTGCCTTCAGCGAGAGGCTGTTGGCGCCGCCGATCACCGTGTCGAAATCGAGCTTGTTGTCGGCGAATTTGCCGGATGCCTTGACGGCGAGCTCGGCAAGGCCGGCACGCTTCGTCTGGCTCGTCGCCGCACTTTTCCAGTCGAGATCGAAATTTGCGGTGGGATTGGCGAGGGAGCCGGATGCCGCCAGTTTTCCCGTAATCGTGCCTTCGGCGGCAAGATCGGCAACGAAACCGTTGGCGATGCGGGCAGGCAGATTGAGGATATCGGCGTTGACATCAAGCACCGGTGCCTTCGGGTCGGCGAGTGCGACATTGCCGGCGGCTTTCAGCGACAGGCCGTCAGTGCTGCCGACCGTCGTGTCGAAATCGAGCTTGTTGTCGGCAAATTTGCCGACGGCGGTGATGCCGATCGGTAGCAGACCCGCCCCCTTGGTCTGGCCCGTCGTCGCATCCTTCCAGTCGAGCTTGAAGTCGGCGACGGGTGCTGCCGGCGTTCCGGTCACGGCAATGGTTCCGGAGATCGTGCCGCCGGCTGACAGGTTCGGCACGAAACCGTTGGCAAGCGCTGCCGGCAGCTCGCGGATGTCTGCATCGATCTTCAGCGTTTCGCCGGCGGAACCGGTGACGGTCACCGAACCGGTGCCGGTCTTCAGGGTCAGTCCGTTCAGGCTGGCGGTACCGCCGCCGATGGCGACCTGGGTCGGTGCGGCAAGCTCGATCGGGATATTGCGGGGGCTTGCCGAGAAGCGATCAAAGTTCAGGTGCATCGTGCCGCCGGCCGCTTCGATATTGCCGGCGGCCAGCACGGGATTGCCGTCATAGGCAGCATCGAGATCGAAATCGGTATGGTCTTGCTGCTTGGTAAAATCGAGCGAAAGGCCGGCGAGCCTGTTCGTTCCGGCACTCACCTCCTCGGCCTTGACCGTGCCGTTTGCCGCAAGGGCTTTGAGATCACTGACCGTGACATCGATATCCGGCTTGACGATCGCAAGCGTATCACGGCGGATCGAGCCGCCGGTCGCAAGCAGCTTGAGCGCAATCCTGCCGCCATCGCTGCTGACGCCGAGCGACCCTTTGAGATCGCCTTCAGCCTTCTGTCCGCCGAGTGCGGCGAGCAGGCCGATAGTGGGGAAATCGAAGGTCAGCGCGCCTGTCGGCTCAAGGGAGGACGAGAATTCCACATTGCCGGTCAGCCGGTTGCCACCGATGTCGGCGGTCAGCGCCGGAATGCTCGTCTTGCCGTCCTGCGTGCGGATGTCGCCGTTGATGCCGATCGGCTGGCCGTCAATCGTGCCGGTGGCGGCGATCCTGCCCTGCGGGGCCTTGGGATCGGCGAGACCCGACAGGTCGATATTGAGATTGCCGAGCACGCGGTCGGCCATTTCAAGGCTGGGCGCCTTGAGATTGGCCGTGACGGAGATTGCCGGGAGCTCACCTCCCACTCTCAATGCATAACCCGCCCCGCCGCTGGCCCCGGGGATGAGCTTGCCGATGTCAGGCAGCCGGCCGGAGAGATCTGCGTTCAAGATCCCGCCGTCGAGCGCGACGTTGCCGGCGGCTTCGAGCGTGCCGGACTTCAGGACGAGGTTGGACAGCGCGAATTTCGACGGGATGGTGCCGACCACCTGGCTCTCGAGCGAGATCGGTCCGTCGAACCTGTCTGTTGCCGCAGCCGGCAGGGCTGCCGGGTTGATGGTGAGCTTGAGGTTGCCGGTCAGCGCTTGGTCTGTCAGCCGATAGGAACCGTTGAGGCCGCCGTTGATATTGGCGCTTTCGACGGTGGTGCCGTTGAAGCCGATGCCGGAGGGCGAGATCTGCAAGGGCGAGGCGATGGTGATCGGGCCTTGGACCGCACGATTGAGGTTCGGCTCGGCAAAGGTCGCGTCGCCGGCAACGAGGCGCAGCTGGATGCTGCCGGAACGCGCTGCGAGATTGAAGGCGTCGCTCTTCGCCGTCAGCTTGACGTTGCCGATATTGGCCTGCGGAAGGGTTGCGGCGTCGAGCGAGCCGCTGACGTTCAGTCGGGCCGCCTGCGCATCGCCTGTCAGTGCCAGGTTGAGGCCCGATATGAGGAAGCGCGCTTCGCCTTCGGCGAGCGGCCAGCGGAAATCGACAGGGCCCGACGTGCCGAGCAGATTGGCGTTCAGGCTGTTGTTGCCGGCCGGATCGAGGGTGCCCGAGGCGGCGATCACCACGCTGCCGGTGGCGATATTGCCGGTCTGGATATCGATCTTGCCGTGATTGTCGAAGGTGGCGGCAAGATCGATATTGGTCTGGCCGGCAAAAAGCGGCCGGAATGCCGATGGAAGCAGCGAGCTCAGGTCACCGCCGCCCTTGAGGTCGAGGTGGTGCAGCCCGTCTTCCGTAATCTGATGCCGGGCTTCGATTGCGGCGCGTTGCTGCCCGTCGAGGGCAGCCTGCAATTTGCCTTTCCAATCGGATATCGGCCCTTGGCCGTCGAGATCGATGTTGACAGCCGGGCTGTCCGGCAGGCCGAGAAAGCCCGCGAGCAGCCCGCCCTTCGGCTCGGACAGCTGCGCCTTCAGCCGCAGCCGGTTTTCGGCGGGCGCAAAAGCGATGTCGGCGGCAAGCCGCGCATTCGGAACCGCGTGACGGCTGACATTGACGATGGCCTCGCCGCCATCGGCGTTTGCTGAAAGGCTGCCTTCGGCGGCGAGCGCAAAGGCGCGACCGGCAAGCGGTGCGGCAAGTTTGATATCGGGCAGCGCGATGCGGTCTACATCGACTTTGATCGGAAGGCTGAATCCGCCGGAATTTTCAGCTTGGGGCCGCGAGGGCAGGGTGCGTACCGGCTTGCGCAGCACGTTGATCGCTTCGATCTCGAAGCGTTTGGCATGGAAGGTTCCGGTCAGCAGCGCAAGCGGATTCCAGTCGATCGCGACGCCATGAATTTCCGCAAAGACGCCCCTGGTGTCGGAGATGGAGATCTCGGCGGCGCGAAGTCCGCCGGTCAAAAGGCCTTGCGGTTCGCGAACCTCGATCGTCATGTCGCGATTGGACAGCGTGGAGGCTATCCTTTCGGTGACGATGCGGGCGCCAAAACTGGTGAAGCCGAAGATCGCCAGTGCTACGACCGCGAGAATCAACGTGGCGCCGACGACATAGCCGGTGAGCCGTACGATCCAGTTGACGATTTTTGTCAGCGTTTGCATCGGCGCGGACACTACCCCGTTTTCATGACGGCTCACAGATCGGAAAACACGAGCAGAATCGGCAATCCTAGAAGGATTGGCCGATGCCGGCGTAGATTCCATAATCTGTGCCATCTTCGTACTTGTTCAGCGGCATGGCAAAATCAAGCCGCAGCGGGCCGAAAGGCGTTGCATATCGTATTCCGGCGCCGGCGCCGGCGCGGATATCGGAAAAACCCGGAAAGGTGCTGTCCGATACGGTGCCGACATCGATGAAGGGCACGATGCCGATCGTATCGGTGATCTTGATGCGGGCCTCCAGCGAACCGGTCACATAGGAGCGGCCGCCGGTGGGGTCTCCATTGTCGTTATAGGGCGAGATTTCCTGATAGCTATATCCGCGCACGGAGCCGCCGCCGCCGGCAAAGAAGCGCTGGGTGGCGGGGATATCCCCAATGCTATCGCCGCCGATCAGGACGCCGGCTGCAACCTTGCCGGCAAGCACCACACCGTCTTCCTGGCCGAACGGCAGGTAGCCGGAGATCGAGCCCTCGAATGCCGCATAGGGCGTGGCGTTGAAAATTTCGTAGCCAGGCTTTGCCGAGAGCGTCGCGCGGTAGCCCTCCGTCGGATTGAACTTGTCGTCGCGTGCGTCGCGATCATATTGAATCGGCAACGTGAAAGTCAGATAGTCGTTCGTGCCGAAGGCGTCGTCATCGCGCTCCCAGCTGACCTCGCCGCTCGCTGAGACGGTGTCCTGATCGGTCAGTTCGTAGGAAAGGCCGAGCGAGGCGGTGACGAGCGTCGCGTTATAGGCATCCGGATTTTCGGTCTTGGCGACGATGCCGGCCTTCAGGGTGGCGGCGGGGAAGAAGGCGCCGGGCTTGGTGAAGAGAATGCCGGCGGAATAGTCGAGGCTGCCGACATCCGTCGTTTCGCCAAGCCTGGAGACCGCTCCCTCGATCCTCAGCGTTTCGGCTTCGCCAAAAAGATTGCGGTGGCCCCAATAGCCCTGGACACCGAAGCCGTCGGTGGTGGAATATTGCGCGCCGACGCCGAAGTAGCGCCTCTTGCCTTCGGAAACCTCGATCGTCATCGGCAGCGTGCCATCGGATGCCAGCGCATCGCCTTCGTGGATGGTGACACTCGAAAAGACGCCGAGGGCGCGAAGGCGCTCGCCGGCCTTCTTCAGCGTTTCCGGGGAATAGGCCTCGCCCTTGTTCAGCCGGGAATAACGCTGGATGAAAGCCGGCTTGACGGTCTTTTCGCCGGTGACGCCGACATCGCCGATCGGGGCGACGGGACCGCCCTCGGCAGCAAGGACGATATCGACGGTATCGCTGTTGTGATCGGCAACGACCTTGCGTTCGGTCAACTTCGCGAAGGGCCGGCCCTCGCTCTTCAATTGTTCGACTATTCTGTCGCCGGCCTTGATGATGGCGAGCGAGCCGGCCTCAGCGCCCGGGGCGAGATCGTAATCGGCGGGATTATGGTTTGCGGCATCGCCGCCGAACTGGACCTCCCTGACCTTGAAAACAGGGCCGGGAGCAATGTCGACGGTGACGGGGATCGGCCCTGACCGGTCGAATGTCGGATTGGGTGGCAGGTCGTCGATATTCTTGCCGTCGATGGTGATCGTCACCAGGCCGCCATAACGGGCCTTTTCATACAGAGTGGCGATCAGCCGCTCACGGTCGTCGCGCGCCTTGACGACGATGCCGAGATCGCCGGAAACCGGCAGCTTCTGGTCGCTGACGAGACGGGAACTGTTTTCCAGCGCTTCTTTGAGGTCGGGATCGGCGGTATCGGCTTTGAGGTCGACCTGGTAGCGCACCGGATCGGGCACCTGTTCGCCTTCGTCTTCCTCTTTGCCGAAAATGGTGATGCCGAAAAGCTTGAAGGCGTAAGCGTCGCCGATCAGGACCGGTGAGAACGCAGCTGCCGCTGCGACCACCATCATGGTGCCTGTTCGCCGATACGCAGTACCTGTTTTCGGACCTGTCCCTCTAATCCGCATCCGCCGCTTTTGGTTACGCCTACTATGAAGCTTCGTTGCCCAGCCGTGAACAGCTTAGCGACAAAATCGCGCGGGGTGTACCATTTTAAATTGCCAACGCACTAATTTAGCACAAAAAATCCCGGAACTGTGTCCGGGATTTCCTGAATCTGCCGGTTCCTGAACGTTCTCAGCGCGGGCAGGTATCGATGTAGCGGCGGCCGTAACGATCGCGATAGTAGCACTGGCCGGGCTGTTCGGCGACGCTGCCGATGAGGGCGCCGGACACGCCGCCGACAGCGGCGCCGACTGCCGCGCCACGGACGTTGCCGGTGACTGCGCCGCCGATGACGGCACCTGATGCAGCGCCGATGCCGGCGCCCTGCTGCGTCGGTGTGCAGCTTGCGATCGACAGGCCGATCAATGCGAGTATGACAACTTTCTTCATTTTTTCTCTCCGAGGTTGTTGCCCAACGGGCAAAGGCCGTCCCTTTTTGTTTTTTGTCAGGCTAGACCGAAAACTATGTCGGAAGAAAGGGTTGTCCACCGCTGCGCTGATTTTTTTCGATACAGGATGTTGTCGCCAGCTTCGCGGTTTCGCGAATTTCCATTATGCTTGCCACATCAATTTCGTTGATCGCGGCTCGCATATTCTTTATCTGGAATCATTCAAAACTCTGCGCATTTTGCCGCAGTTGATGTTAAAGCAAAGTGCAAGGGTTGACGCGCGGACGTCCGGTCATCAAGAACATCCGCGCGATACTGGAGCATATGATGGATTTCGAAGCGTTTTTCAAAAACGAGCTGGACGGGCTTCATACCGAGGGCCGTTACCGCGTTTTTGCCGATCTCGAGCGTCACCGCGGCAATTTTCCCCGCGCGACGCGTTACACCGCGGATGGCCAAAAGGAAGTCACGGTCTGGTGCTCCAACGACTATCTCGGCATGGGCCAGCATCCGAAGGTGATCGAGGCGATGAAGAACGCCATCGACCACTGTGGCGCGGGTGCGGGAGGCACCCGGAATATTTCTGGTACCAACCACCATCACGTCATGCTCGAGCGTGAACTTGCCGATCTGCACGGCAAGGAAGCAGCCTTGATCTTCACGTCGGGCTATATTTCCAACTGGGCAGCACTTGGCACGCTCGGCGCCAAGATCCCCGGCCTGATCATCTTCTCCGACGCGCTGAACCATGCCTCGATGATCGAGGGCATCCGTTATGCCAAGTGCGACAAGGTGATCTGGAAGCACAATGACGTGGCCGATCTCGAAGCCAAGCTCAAGGCCGCCGATCCGAAGGCGCCGAAGCTGATCGCCTTCGAGAGCGTCTATTCGATGGACGGCGATATCGCCCCGATCAAGGAGATCTGCGACCTCGCCGACAAATATGGCGCGATGACCTATCTCGACGAAGTGCATGGCGTCGGCATGTACGGCCCGCGCGGCGGCGGCATCGCCGAGCGCGAAGGGCTGATGGACCGGCTGACCGTGATCGAGGGCACGCTCGGCAAGGCTTTCGGGGTGATGGGCGGCTATATCGCCGCTTCGACGGCGCTTTGCGATTTCATCCGCTCGTTTGCCTCCGGCTTCATCTTCACCACGGCGCTGCCGCCGGCACTTGCTGCCGGCGCGGTTGCCTCGATCCAGCACCTGAAGGTCAGCCAGTTCGAGCGCGCCCGCCATCAGGACCGTGTCCGCAAGCTGAGAGCACTGCTCGACCAGCGTGGCATTCCGCATATGCCCAATCCGAGCCATATCGTGCCGGTGCTGGTCGGCGATGCGGCCAAGTGCAAGTGGATCTCCGATCTGCTGCTCGACAATTGCGGCGTCTACGTTCAGCCGATCAACTATCCGACAGTGCCGAAGAAGACGGAGCGCCTGCGCATCACGCCGACGCCGCTGCATTCCGACGCCGATATCGCCCATCTGGTCGAGGCGCTGCATTCGCTCTGGTCGCGTTGCGCGCTCGCAAGACACGTCGCCTGATTTTTCGATGATCGCTCGGTTCGAACCGTAATTCAGGGCCTCCACTGGAGGCTCTGACAGCGATCGGTCTTGCTCCCGCAAGACGCCGCAGCAGACCTCCCTTGCCCGTCCAAGATCATCCGCTCCACGCTTGGTCTCAACACCGATGACACATCGCAATCGGCCTGACCGATGCGCATCGATCTTTCCCCGCGCTTGCCCCTCCCGCAAACTGCGTTGACGATCCGAGCCTTGGGGTCGCGTGAGAAAACCTTTTCTCACTTGACATAGAGATTGGTAAAAGCTTTTCTCAGATCACTTCAGAAGGAGGACGTTCTGAACATATCGGGAGGAAAAAGAGGCAGGATCACCATCCACGAGGTGGCGGCGGCTGCCGCGGTGAGCATCTCGACGGCGTCGAAGGCTCTCAATGATACGGGTCGGATGGGGTCGGAAACGCGCGAACGGGTGAAACGGATAGCCGCCGAGATCGGATACCGGCCGAACGCGCTGGCGAGAGGTCTTCTCAGCAAGCGCAGCTTCACCATCGGGCTGCTGACGAACGACACTTACGGCCGTTTCACGCTGCCTGTCATGGCGGGTATCTCGGACGCACTCGTCGATCACGGCGTTTCGGTCTTCCTGTGCGCCATCGAAGACGATCCGGCGCTCGCCCAGATCCACGTCGACGCGATGCTGGACAAACAGGTCGACGGCATTATCGCGACGGGAAAACGCCTGGATCGGCGCCTGCCTGTCGATCTGTCGAATTTGCATGTGCCTGTCGTCTACGCATTCACGGAGGGGACGCAGAACAGCGTCACCTTCCGGTCGGACGACGAACAGGGTGCGCGGCTGGCGGTGGAATGGCTCGTGAAGATCGGACGGCGGCGGATTGCGCACATCACCGGGCCGCAGGAGTTCTTCTCGGTGCGGGAGCGTGCCGGCGCCTATCACGAGGTGGGAGGTCACCGCGAGCCGGTGCTCTACGGCGTCTGGGCGGAAAGCTGGGGGCATGAGGCGGTCGAGCAGCTTTGGAAGAGACCGGGAGAAAAACCGGATGCGCTCTTCTGCGGCAATGACCAGATCGCCCGCGGTGCGGTGGATGCGTTGCGCGAGCGCGGTGTCAAGGTGCCGCAGGACGTCTCGGTCATCGGCTTCGACAATTGGGAGATTGTCGCGGCCCAGACGCGGCCGCCGCTGACGACGGTGGACATGGAACTGAAGGAGCTCGGGCGGCAAGCCGGATTGACGGTGCTTGCGCTTGCGGAAGGACGGCCTGTCGAACCGGGAGTGAGGAAATTGCCGTGCCGGCTGATCGTCCGGCAGTCATGCGGGGGTAAAGTCCCCAAGGAATGAGACCAAGAGAATGAGCAAAGGCGCGAGGAGATGCGCCATATCGGGAGGAGTGTCATGATCAAGCGTCTATTGGCGGCGACCAGCATCGCTACCTTATGTCTGGTGTCGGCCGCGTCGGCTGCCGAAAATGTCGAAATGTGGGTGCGCACGGGGATCGGCGACGCCTTCAAGAAGGTCGTCGAAGCCTATAATTCCGGTCACGAGAACAAGGTCGTGATGACCGAAGTGCCGTTCTCCGAGCTCGTGCAGAAATATGCGACTGCAATCGCCGGCGGACAGGCGCCGGACGCGCTGTCGATGGATCTGATCTATAATCCGGCCTTTGCCGCGGCCGGTCAGCTCGAAGATCTGACGGATTGGGCAAAATCCCTGCCCTATTTCAACTCGCTTTCGCCATCGCATGTTCGCCTCGGCACCTATCAGGACCGGATCTACGGCCTGCCGCTGTCGGTCGAGACCTCCGTCTTTGCCTGGAACAAGGATCTCTACAAGAAGGCCGGTCTCGACCCGGAAAAGGCACCGGTGAATTGGGACGAAATTACCGCCAATGCCGAGAAGATCCGGGCGCTGAGTGAGGACACCTACGGCTTCTATTTCTCCGGCGGCGGCTGCGGCGGCTGCATGATCTTCACATTCACGCCACTTGTCTGGGGTGCGGGTGCCGATATCCTGTCGGCCGACAGCAAGACGGCGACGCTCGATACGCCGCAGATGCGCAAGGCCGTCGATATCTACCGCAACATGGTCAAGAAGGACCTCGTGCCGGCGGGAGCCGCCAGCGACAACGGCGCGAACTTCCTGACCTTCACCAACGGCAAGATCGGCCAGCAGAGCCTTGGCGCCTTTGCCATCGGCACGCTGGTGACCGAGCATCCCGATATCAACTTTGGCGTGACCCTCATTCCTGGCGTCGACGGGAAGCCTTCGTCCTTTGCCGGCGGCGACAACTTCGTCATCACCAAGGGCACGAAGAAGATCGACGCGGTGAAGGAGTTCCTCGAATATGTGTATTCGATGGACGGCCAGAAGATCATGGCGAAGTATGGCAGCCTGCCAACGCGCGGCGATATCGCCGACAAGGTGCTTGAGGGCCTCGATCCACGCATGCAGGTCGGCCTGAAGGCAATCGGTGTGGCCAAGACCCCCTATACGTTGCAGTTCAACGACCTGATCAACAGCGCCAACGGGCCATGGGCCAGCTTCACCAACGCCGCGATCTTCGGCGACGACGTCGACGGCGCGTTTTCGAGTGCGCAATCGGAAATGCAATCGATCATCGATAGCGGCCAGTAAACTCTCCCTCGGCCGCGGCCGGGGAGCGGTGGCAGCTTCCCGGCCAATTTCACTCGACAGATACGGAGCGTTTTGATGACCGGTTCCGGTTCAGAGATTCTATTGCCTCGACGCAGGCGACGGCGCAGATCGAACTGGCGCGGCCTCGTCTACATCGCGCCGGCCATGGCGCTGGTAATCGTCTTCTTCATCATGCCGGTTCTCTTCACCGGATGGATGAGCCTGCATAACTGGCCGCTGATGGGGGCGTCACGCTGGATCGGTTTCAACAATTATTTTCGCATGGCCAACGACACCCGTTTCATGACGGCGCTGAATTTCACGGCCTATTATACCGTAATCGTCACCATCGCGATCTTCGCGATCGCCTTTCCGCTGGCGATCTTCGTCGAAAAGGAACGGCAGTTCGTCGGCGCCTACCGCACGATCATCTTCCTGCCCGTCGTGGTCGGCCTTGCCACAGCCTCGCTGCTCTGGGTCTGGCTTGCCAATGTCGATAGCGGCTTCATCGGCCCGGCCTTGAAGGCGCTCGGCCTTGTCGAAAAGAGCCCCAATCTGCTTGCAACTTTCGACACCGCCTTTCTGACGATCGTGGTGATGGTCGTCTGGAAGATCGCCGGCTTCACCATGATCATTCTCCTGACCGGGCTTCAGGCCATTCCGTCCGAGCTGACGGAGGCCGCCCGCATCGACGGCGCCGGCCGCTGGCAGCGTTTCCGGCATCTGACGCTGCCGCTGATGCGCAAGACGATCGCGCTGGCGCTGATCGTCTCCGTCACCGGTTCGATCCTCGCCTTCGACCAGTTCTACATCATGACGTCAGGCGGACCGCAGAACAAGATGATCTCGGTGGTCTACTACATCTTCAATCAGTCCTTCGTGTCGTTCAATCTCGGCTATGGCGCAGCACTGTCGATCGTGCTTCTCGCCATCCTGGTGGCGATCAGCATCGTGCAGCTCTGGCTGCTTCGCGTCGGGGAGGAGCGCTCATGACCACGTCAAGGGAACGCCGCGCCCGCAAGGCCATTCGGACAAAGTCGGCCTATCATCTGACCGGCATCGCTATCTCGATCTTCTTTCTCGCCCCCTTCGTGATCACGCTGTTGTCGTCCTTCCGGCATGGCACGGAGGCCAGCCTGCCACCCTTGCCGCCGTGGCCGACCTCAGGCGTCAGCATCGATTCTTACGCGCTGCTCGATACGTTCGGCGCCGGCATCTGGCGGCACATGATCAATTCGCTGTTCGTTTCGGTCGCCACCGTGGTGCTGACCGTCGCCGTCAGCCTGCTCGCCGGCTACGGCTTCTCGCGCTATCGGTTCCCGATGAAGAATGCGCTTTTCGTGCTGATCATCGCGACGTTGATGATCCCGTTCCAATCGATCCTGACGCCGCTCTTCATCATCCTGGCAAAGCTCGGCCTCAACAATTCGCTGCTTGGGCTGACGCTCGTCTATGTGACGCTGCAACTGCCCTTCTCGGTGTTCATGATGCGCAACGCCTTCGACGCCGTGCCGAAGGAGATCGAAGAGGCCGCGCGCATCGATGGGGCGCGCGACCTCAGGCTCTTGGTCCGGGTTCTTCTGCCGCTGGTGCTTCCCGGTGTGGCGACGGTGGCGATCTTTGCCTTCCTCAATGCCTGGAACGAGTTTCTCGCCGCACTCGTGCTGCTCTCCAGCAATGAGAAATACACGCTGCCGGTGCTGATGACGGCGGTTCGCGCCGGACGGCTCGGCGCCATCAATTGGGGAGCGGTCCAGGCCGGTGTCGTCGTCATGACGATCCCCTGCCTGATCGTCTTCCTGCTCCTGCAACGCTACTACATGCGCGGGCTGATGGCCGGCGCGGTGAAATGATCTTAGAGAAAGTGGAACCCATGAACAAACCAAGCAATGACCGCCAGTTTCGTCCCGTCGCCGTTCCCGATGTGGAGCTCGGCGGCTTCTGGGGCAAATGGCAGGACGCTGTCTGCAATTCCACTGCCGAGACCCTGCTCGACCGCTGCGTCGAGGCCGGCATGCTCAAGGCGATCGATGTCGACCAGCCGAGCCCGGGGGTCGTCATTCCCATTCAACCATGGGGCGGGACGACGCAGATGTTCTGGGATTCCGACCTCGGCAAGTCGATCGAGACCATCGCCTATTCGCTCTATCGCCGGCCAAACCCGAAGCTCGAGGCGCGCGCCGACGAGATCATCGACATGTATGAGAAGCTGCAGGACGAGGACGGCTATCTGAACGCCTGGTTCCAGCGCGTCGAGCCGAACCGCCGCTGGACCAACCTGCGCGACCATCATGAGCTCTATTGCGCCGGCCACCTCATGGAAGCTGCGGTCGCTTATTATCAGGCGACCGGCAAACGCAAGCTGCTCGACATCATGTGCCGCTATGCCGATTACATGATCAAGATTTTCGGTCACGGCGAAGGCCAGATACCAGGCTATTGCGGCCATGAGGAAGTTGAGCTGGCGCTGGTCAAGCTCGCCCGCGTGACGGGAGAGAAGAAATATCTCGAGCTATCGAAATACTTCATCGACGAACGCGGCACCGAACCGCATTTCTTCACCGCCGAGGCAAGCCGCGATGGGCGCGATGTCTCCGAGTACCACCAGAAAACCTATGAATATGCGCAGGCGCACCAGCCGGTGCGCGCGCAGACAAAGGTGGTCGGCCACGCCGTGCGCGCCATGTACCTTTATTCGGGCATGGCCGACGTCGCCACCGAATACAAGGACGACAGCCTGACGGCAGCGCTGGAAACGCTTTGGGGCGATCTGACGACCAAGCAGATGTATATCACCGGCGGTATCGGGCCGGCGGCGTCCAACGAAGGTTTCACCGATTATTTCGATCTGCCGAATGATACCGCCTATGCGGAGACCTGCGCCTCGGTCGGCCTGGTGTTCTGGGCAAGCCGCATGCTCGGCCGCGGTCCGGATCGGCGCTATGCCGACATCATGGAGCAGGCGCTTTACAATGGCGCGTTGCCGGGGCTTTCGACCGACGGCAAGACATTCTTCTACGACAATCCGCTCGAAAGTGCCGGCAAGCACCACCGGTGGAAGTGGCACCATTGCCCCTGCTGCCCGCCGAACATCGCCCGGCTGGTGACCTCGATCGGCTCCTACATGTACGCCGTTTCCGACAACGAGATCGCCGTGCACCTCTATGGCGAAAGCACCGCGCGGCTGAAGCTGGCCAACGGCGCCGAGGTCGAACTCGAGCAGACCACCAATTATCCGTGGGACGGTGCCGTCGCCTTTACCACCAGGCTGGAAAAACCGGCGCGCTTTGCGCTGTCGCTGCGCATTCCCGACTGGGCCGAAGGCGCAACCCTCAGCGTCAATGGAGAGATGCTGGATCTCAACGCCAATATGCGGGACGGATATGCCAGAATCGATCGCGAGTGGGCCGCGGGTGATCGTGTCGCCCTCTACCTGCCGCTGGCGCTTCGGCCGCAATATGCCAACCCGAAGGTGCGCCAGGATGCCGGTCGCGTCGCATTGATGCGCGGCCCGCTGGTCTATTGTCTGGAAACCACGGACAACGGCGAAGACCTCAACGCGATCGTCCTGCCCCGCGAACTCCCGGCGGCCGAAACCGTCGTACTGAAGGATCTCAATGATGCCGTCGCCCTCGATCTCAAGGTCGAGCGCGAGGAAACATCGAACTGGGGAACAGCGCTTTACCGCAAGGCGCCGGCCGAAAGGCAGGTCGCCACCGCACGTTTCGTGCCCTATCATCTCTGGGACAACCGCGCGCCCGGAGAGATGCTCGTCTGGGTCCAGTCGGACAGATAGGTCTTTTTGGGGATGACGAACGGTATGGGTAACAAGAGCGTCGTGCTCCAGGACGTGCGAAAAAGCTATGGCAATCTGCAGGTGGTCCATGGGATCGACCTGACGATCGCGGAGGGCGAATTCGTCGTCTTCGTCGGCCCTTCCGGCTGCGGGAAATCGACGCTTCTTCGCATGATCGCTGGCCTGGAGGACGTGACCGACGGGGAGGTCGAGATCAAGGGACGTATCGTTACCGATCTCGATCCATCCGAACGGGGCATCGCCATGGTGTTTCAGTCCTACGCGCTCTATCCGCATATGAGCGTGCGCGACAATCTGGCCTTCGGCTTGAAGATGGCGCGCACGAATGCTGCGGAAATAGAGACGCGCGTCAAGGCCGCCTCCGCGATCCTGAAGATCGACCATCTTCTCGACCGGCGGCCGGGACAGCTTTCCGGTGGCCAGCGGCAGCGTGTGGCGATCGGCCGGGCGATCGTGCGCAAGCCCGATGTCTTCCTGTTCGACGAGCCGTTGTCCAATCTCGATGCGGAACTGCGCGTTTCGATGCGCATCGAGATCGCCCGCCTCCACCGCGAACTCGGCAACACGATGATCTATGTCACGCACGACCAGACGGAGGCGATGACGCTCGCCGACAAGATCGTCGTGCTGCGCGACGGCCGCGTCGAACAGGCCGGAACGCCCCGCGAAATCTACGAAAATCCCTCGAATACCTTCGTGGCGGGTTTCATCGGCTCGCCCCGGATGAACCTGCTCAATGCCCGCTGGGGTGCGGGAGGCATGGTCGAAGTCGCCGGCCGGCAGATCGAAAGCGGCCTGCCGCCGGCAGACAGGCCGGTTGGCGGCGCGGTGACGCTCGGCCTGCGGCCGGAGCATCTGAAGGTGGCCTCCGATCTATCGGGCAGCCTGACGGCCAGGGTCGATTTTTCGGAATATCTCGGAGGAACGCAATATCTCTATTGCCAGCTTGCCGATGGCCAGTCACTGACCGTCGAGCATCGGTCACCGATCAGTATTGCGGCGGGCGAGCAAGTGAGCCTGCTGTTTGAACCGTCGGATTGCCGGTTGTTCGACGAGGGTGGGAACCGGTTGCGCTAATCGCGGCAGTCACGGTCACAAGCGGACGACCACTCGGCGGCCCGTGCGAACTTCACTCAGCAATCGCTAGTGTCATGAGCTCCGCCGCCCTTTGCCGGGCTTCCCTGTCGGCGGCGAAGACATCATCCATGCCGGAAGCCGGCGGCAGGCCGGCCAGATCGTCCATGACCCTCTCGGTGACCTCGGCCATGGCAAGGAAGGACAGCCGCCCTTCGATGAAGGCTTCGAGCGCCACTTCCTTGGCGCCGTTCAGCACCGCGCCCTGAACACCGCCGCGCGTCATCGCCAGGCGCGCGAGCCGCAGCGCCGGAAACCGCACCTCATCCGGCGCCTCGAAATCCAGCCTGGAGAGCTTGGCGAAATCCAGCCGCTCGACCGGCAGGTTCGGCCGGCGCGGAAAGGACAGGGCATAACCGATGGCGGTGCGCATATCGGGCGCGCCGAGCTGCGCCAGCACCGACCCATCGGAATAGCCGACCATGGAGTGGATGATCGATTGCGGATGGAAGATGACCTCGATCTGTTCGGGCCTGAGGCCGAAAAGGTGCCGGGCTTCGATCATCTCCAGCGCCTTGTTGAACATCGAGGCACTGTCGATCGAAATCTTCAAGCCCATCGACCAGTTCGGGTGGGCGCGCGCGGTTTCCACCGTCACATCCGCCATGTCACGCAGCGAGGCGGTGCGGAAGGGGCCACCCGACGCCGTCAGGATGACCCGCTCGACGGCGTGGCGCTGGTTCTCTTCCAGCACCTGGAAAATCGCGTTGTGCTCGCTGTCGACCGGAAGCAGCCTGCCGCCGCCCGCCCGGATCGCTGCGATGAAGAGATCGCCGGCCGATACCAGGCATTCCTTGTTGGCAAGGGCGATATCGGCGCCGCGGCGGGCCGCGGCAAGCGTCGGCGCCAGGCCGGCAGTACCGACGATTGCCGCCATCACCCAGTCAGCTTCGCGGTCGGCGGCTTCCATCAGCCCGGATTTTCCCGAAGCGACCGCGATGCCGGTGCCGGAAAGTGCGCTCTTCAGTGATTCGTAATGCTGGTCGTTTGCCGTCACCGCCAGCCGCGCGCCGGATGATTTCGCCTGCCGGGCCAACAATTCGACATTGCCGCTGCCGGTCAGCACGGAGATTTCGAAGTTCTCCCGTCCGCCCAGATGATCGACGACATTGAGTGTATTCTGGCCGATCGAACCCGTCGAACCGAAGATGCTGAGGCGCCGCGGCGCGCTTTTGCCGGTCATCATGTAGAATTTCGCGAAAATTTCTCTCGTAGGCTCAGGCTCTACTAGGCTTTGGAGGGGGCGGCAAGTGTGCGGTGCAGCAGATTTCAACCCTTGAGGGGTTTACAGAGCGGCGGCCGGATGTGATCCTTATAACATTGCTGCCGGAATCGCTTCCGCCGCGGCCGGTCACGGTCGCATGGCAAGTCGGGCGCTGTGGCGTCCATCGAAGAACAGGCACTTGGTGCCGCCGGCCTTTGGGCCATACATTAAATCGAGGATGAAATCGGGATGGACGGCTTGGCCGTGATCCCTCATTGCGTTCGTCGCGAACGCTTTCATATGCGCTGCTGCGTCCACTCCGCGCCGCAGCCCTGTGACAGGTCAAAACGTTCTGAACTTCATGACGACATTCAAATTAGTATGCATCTTTTTCGCCATCCTACCCTCGCTCACAGCCGCAGCGAAGGCGGACGACCTGCTGATCTGGTCGCCAGCCAAGCTTTCGGACCGGTCCTACAAGGCGACGGTGGGTTTTCGCCTGCCGGCGGAATGGGAAACGAGCGCTGGCGCCGACATCGCGCTGGCCTCGACCAAAGGCGGAGCGCTGCTGCCCGATTCCGAACAGGCAATGCTTTGGGGCAGGATCACCAGGACGAGCGTTACCCCGGCAGGCCGGTCAGAGCGGGGTGCCAGCGTCAGCGTCGATACGCTGCGCGGCAGCGGCGCGCTAACCCTCAGCCGCTCGCGCAGCTGGATCCTGTCCGATTCGCTCGACATGCAATCGAGCCGATCCATCAGCGTGCAATATGACGCGGTCGAGGCCCGGCAGGCTTCGGTAACGGCAACGCAGGCGCTGAAGCTGATCCATCCCTGGACGGGAACCGCGCTTTCGGCAGGGACAGGCGTCAGCAATGCGAGCGGCGACTTCTCGAGCACGGTTGGGGTCAGCCAGGCCATTCTGCCGAACCTCAATCTCGATGCTTCGGTCAGCAATCCATTTTCAGGAGGTGAGGCGGGCAGCGTCAATCTCCGCTATCGCGTGCAGTGGTAGCGGTGCTGAACCAAACTCCGCCGATCAGCGTTTCCTACGAGGTTTTCACGGAGGAACGGATCATGGTTTTCAAGGAGCAGACATTTCACGGGCTCGAACCCGAGATGGAAATAGAGATCGCCAATCGTGCAGCGGTCGAGGCGGCCGTTGCCAATGCGCTGGCGATCGCCGGCGGCATCGATGCGTCGGATGTCGAGGTAACGATGGAGAACGACCAGATCGTGTTGAGCGGCACCGTCGGCACGGTCGGCGAAATCGAACGGGCAACTGCTGTTGCCAAGGCGGTCGAGGGTGTGCATGCGGTGCAGAACCGGGTTCTGCTTGGCGGATCGTCGCTCGATGGCACGCATTAACGAGATGGCTGGCCGCTCCCAGGGCCAGACCCTGCAGGACGAGGACTATTTCCACATCGTCGCCTATCAGCCGGCGCTTAGCCGATCAACCGGCGAAGCGTTCGACGAGGAAGGACGAGCCGGCCAGACGATCCGTTTTCTGCGCGGCGCCCGACCCCTGCGGCTGGTAGGCGATGGCGAGCAGCAGGACACTGACGGCGACATAGGCGATTGTCAAAAGAGTCATCTTGATACGCATGATGAATACTCCTGTTTTGCGATAAACGCGGCTGATATGGCGAAGTTCCTCATCGGCGAAATCAGAAAGAAAGGCCCGGCCGGGGAGGATCGGCGGGGCTTTTCCTGTATCGATTGCCTTATCGGCAGATCCGGGTTTCCTTGATGATCGTGTGATCGTGGCGGCGGATCTTTTCCGGTTAAATCACATAGGGTTACCGATTGTGTCGAAGGCAGAAACCTTTACGGCCGCGGATCGTTAGCGCAGGGGGATAGCCGGAGGCACCAATGGGATTGATGGGATCATGGGACTGATTGCAAGAATCATCGCCATTGTGGCCGGGCTCGCCGGCGGCACGGTGTTTTCGCAGGCGCCGGAATTCGCGCAGCAATACCGCCAGCGGATCGGCGGCGCGATCGACGAATTGCGCGTCATCGTCGAGGATTTCAACCGCCAAGCCGCCGAGCACCATCTTGATCTCCAGCAGGCGCTGAATGCTTATTCACAATCATCCGACGATTTCCTGCGCGACCGCGGCGTCTCGATGCAGAGCACGATCTCGCGTTACGAAACGCTGCTGTCGCAGCAGCTCCATCTCGGCACCGCCGCCCCCGTCGCCAAGCCTTTCGTCCTGCTGCGGAATGCCGATGACGTCGTTTTCGCCAATACCTGGCGCGACTTCGTGCCCGGCGTGCCGGTCAGCTTTGCCGGTCTCGTCTGGGGCGCGATTGGCTTTTTCGGCGGATGGATTGTGGCGGCGCTGCTGGGATTGGGTGCGCGGCGAGCGGTGAGGACGCGGCGGGTTCATCGTCAGGTGCCGTAAGCCGAGTGAACGCTTGACGCGGGGATGGGTACGGCAGCCCTCGAGGTCAAGTCGCGATCCCCGGCTTTCCAAGGCTCCTTGATCAACTGTCTTGCTGAACGTGGCTTCATTCGCCATTGCTGAGCCGCGTCTCAACCATGTTATCGCCACTCCCCAAGCTCAAGCTGATCGTCGTTTTCTGTGGAGCGAGATGTGAGTCCAGCGGAGTGTGTCTAGCGACTCGTATTTCCTCGTGGTCACCTATCCCATGATTGAAGCGCTAGGGAGCAACAGAATGTTACTATCTCGAAAGGAATTCGGTTCTGTTCCTGCGCCCTCAGATCGGCAGCTTTGGGCGATTGGCATGGTAGCCGTGTCTTGGAGCTTCTTTGAAACAAACCTTCACACGACCGCGACGGCCATTTTCGACGACGAGCCGGAGACGAGAGACAGGTTCGAGCAAGTGCGCTCGATGCAAACCAGGTTGAATGTTGTTCAGACGGGCGTTGAAGCGAAAATGATCGAGCCACATCGAGGCAGGTTTATTGCGCTCCTCAAAGAGGCTCGAGATTGTCAGCAAATGCGGGACAGGATCATCCACGGCTCATGGTCGGGCACAGGCGATGATCCGATTAATAAACCTCAGAGCGATAGCGTTTTCAATTGGCTGAAACCGCGGCACCCCTATGAGTGGAAGCTTGATTTCGGAAAGATCAAGGCGGTGGCCCTGAGGATCGATAAACTTTGTTCGAATTGGCTAGATGTGATTACCGCTGACGTGCCGCCAGCAGACTTTATTCTCTTAAATAACGCCATCAAATTAAAGCTGAAGCCGTAAATATAGAGAATCGATGAGGGAAAGCGGGAATGTTGTGTGTATTCGCCATGAGCGCAGGGAATCGCCAGCAAACGCACAGGCCCAGCTCCAACATGTCTGCGACATATAGACGACCAACCGGATGTCTAAACCATTAAAATAATGGTGATCCCGGCGCGATTCGAACGCGCGACCCCCAGATTAGGAATCTGGTGCTCTATCCTGCTGAGCTACGGGACCACTTGAGTGCCATGCATACAAAAGGCTTGGCGGGAAGCCAAGCCTTAATTGTAGCTAGAGACCGAGGCGTTGTTCGGCAAGGCGGACCCAATAGGAGATGCCGTGGGCGATGGCTTCGTCGTTGAAGTCATAGGCGGGATTGTGGAGACCAGCGCTATCGCCGTTGCCGATGAAGATGAAGGCGCCGGGGCGGGCGTTCAGCATGTAGGAGAAATCCTCGCCGCCCATCATCGGATCGATCTCAGCGTTGACGTTGGCCTCGCCGGCAATGGCGCTGGCGGTGGCGACCGCATGTTCGGTCTCGTCGGGGTGGTTGACGGTGACGGGATAGTTGCGATGGAAGCTGATTTCGGCCTCGGCGCCGTGGGCCGCAACCAGGCCCTCGATGATCTGCCGGAACCGCGTCTCGGCGAGCGTGCGCACCTCGGGGTCGAGGGTGCGGACCGTACCGGCGAAGGTCGCATCGTTCGGAATGACGTTATGGGCGAAACCGGCATTGAACTTGGTCACCGAGACGACGACCGAGCGCAACGGATCGGCGGTGCGCGAGGCGATCATCTGCAGATTGGCGATGATCTGGGCGCCGATGGCGATCGGGTCGATGGTCTTATGCGGCTGGGCGGCGTGGCCGCCGCGGCCCTTGATGGTGACGGTGAATTCATCGGTCGCCGCCATGATCGCGCCCTTGCGGGTGGCGAACTGGCCGACCGGCAGGCCCGGCAGATTGTGCATGCCGTAGACCTCTTCGATATCGAAGCGCTCCATCATGCCGTCCTTGACCATCAGATTGCCGCCGCCGCCGCCTTCTTCGGCCGGCTGGAAGATGACGGCGACATTGCCGTTGAAGTTGCGGGTCTCGGCCAGGTATTTCGCAGCACCGAGCAGCATGGCGGTGTGGCCGTCATGGCCACAGGCATGCATCTTGCCCGGCGTCTTCGAAGCCCAGGGCTTGCCGGTGATTTCGGTGAGCGGCAGGGCGTCCATGTCGGCGCGCAGGCCGACCGTGCGGCGGCCTTCGCCCTTGCCCTTGATCAGGCCGACGACACCGGTGCGGCCGATGCCGGTGACGATCTCGTCGACACCGAATTCCTTGAGTTTTTCGGCGACGAAGGCAGCCGTATTTTCCACCGCGAAGAGGAGTTCTGGCCGGGCATGGATATGGCGGCGCCATTCGGCGACCTCGTCCTGCAACTCCGCGGCTCTGTTCAAAATCGGCATATCGGCGTTCCTGTTATGAAATCTCGACAATTTTTCATCGCATCACAAGGGTGTGAGGCTCATGGAAATTACTTAGTCAATGACCTTTGCCATGTCATAGCCATATAGGCTAAATAGGGGAAGATTTCGAGATTTTCCTGATATCTGAAGGACGAACCGTGTCGACGAGCCACTTCCGTTTGTTTGCTGCCTTGCGGCCGTTTTCTTTCGTGTCAGCGGCGACTGCCGTTTTCCTGGCCTCGGTTCCGCTCGCCCAGGCCAATCCGCATATTCTCGTCGATGTGCAGACCGGCCGCGTGCTCGAGCATGAAGAAGCCTTCCGCAAATGGTATCCGGCCTCGCTCACCAAGCTGATGACCGTCTATACCGTGTTCGACGCAATCCGCGCCGGTCAGATCAGCCTCGATACGCCCGTCGTCATCAGCAAACGCGCCGCCGCGCAGCCGGCCGCCAAGATGTATTTCAAGCCGGGCCAGAAGCTGACGCTCGACAGCGCATTGAAGATCCTGCTGGTGAAGTCGGCCAACGATGTGGCGGTCGCGGTCGCCGAAGCCATCGGCGGCACGCAGGAAGGCTTCGTGACGCGGATGAACGGCGAGGCGCTGAAGCTCGGCATGACGGATTCGCACTTCGTCAATCCGAACGGCTTGCCCGGCAAGGGCCAGTATACGACGGCGCGGGACCTTGCGGTGCTGACAGTGGCGTTGCGCCGCGATTTTCCGCAATATGCCGGTTATTTCTCGCTGGAAGGTTTCACCAACGGCCAGCAGAACGTGCCGAGCCTCAACATGCTGATCGGCCGTTTCGCCGGCGCCGACGGCATGAAGACCGGCTTCATCTGCGCTTCGGGCTTCAACCAGATCGGTTCGGCGACGCGCAACGGCCGCACGCTGGTCTCCGTCGTGCTCGGCACCGACAGCCTTGCAGCCCGCGCCGATGCGACGGCGAACCTTTTGCAGAAGGGCTTCACCACGCAGCCTGCCAGCAACGACACGCTGGGTTCGCTGAGACCCTATGGGTCGGGGCAGGACCAGGTGACCGACATCAGCGCCGATATCTGCAGCGCCAAGGGCGCCAAGGTGCGCAGCGAAACGCGCGACGAAGTCGGCCGCATGAAGGTGCAGTCACCCTATATCCAGCCGATGGACCACGATCCGCAATTCGTCTTTGCCGGCCTTATTCCCGGCCAGGATCCGCAGCCGGCCGCGCAGCCGGAAAAAATGGCGCGCGGCGATACCGCGGGCGCGATCGCCAACGTGCCGGTGCCGATGCCGCGCCCGACATCCTTTTAAGCTTTTAAGGTAGATGACATGAGCGCGCTCAACGACAGGATTCCGGTCACCATCCTGACCGGCTTTCTCGGCGCCGGCAAATCGACGCTGCTCAACCGCATCCTCAAAGATCCTGTCATGAAGGATGCGGCCGTCATCATCAACGAGTTCGGCGATGTCGGCATCGATCATCTTCTGGTCGAAAGTTCCGGCGATTCGATCATCGAGCTGTCCGATGGCTGCCTCTGCTGCACCGTGCGCGGCGAGCTTGTCGATACGCTGGCGAACCTGATGGACGCCGTGCAGACGGGCCGCGTCAAGCCGGTGAAGCGCGTCGTCATCGAGACGACGGGCCTTGCCGATCCCGCGCCGGTCATGCAGGCGATCATGGGCAATCCCGTCATTGCCACGAATTTCGAGCTCGATGGCGTCGTCACCGTCGTGGACGCGGTGAATGGGCTGCAGACGCTCGACAATCACGAGGAAGCGCGCAAGCAGGCGGCGGTCGCCGACCGGCTGATCGTCTCGAAAAAGACGATGGTCGAGGCAATGGAGGGGCTGGAAAAGCAGCTGCGGGCGCTCAATCCGCGCGCTGTGATGATGGATGCCGACAGCGCCGAGGCGGGTAGTGCCGCAGTGCTGGTCAACGGGCTCTACGATCCGGCAACGAAGATCGCCGATGTCGGCCGCTGGCTGCAGGACGAGGATACCCACGAGGCGCATCACAATCACGACCACGGTCGTGATGGACATCACCATCCTGATGGCGATCGCCATGGTCACCACCATCATGATCATCATGGTCATGCGGATCAGGATCCGCACGACGTCAATCGTCACGATGCCTCGATCCGTTCCTTCTCGATCATCGAGGAGAAGCCGATCGATCCGATGGCACTCGAGATGTTCATCGATCTGCTGCGTTCGGCCCATGGCGAGAAGTTGTTGAGGATGAAGGCAATCGTTTCTCTTTCCGACCGGCCGGATCGGCCGCTGGTGCTGCATGGGGTGCAGAGCATCTTTCATCCGCCGGTGCGGCTTCCCGCCTGGCCGGGGGAAGACCGGCGGACGCGCATGGTGCTGATTACCCGGGATCTGCCGGAAGCCTTCGTGAAGGATCTCTTCGACGCCTTCCTCGGCAAGCCGCGCATCGATATGCCCGATCGTGCGGCGCTGTCGGACAATCCGCTCGCCATCCCCGGCATGCGGATTTAAACCACTGCGCGATCTTCTTCAGGTCTTGCGTTTAAGAATGCTTGACATCCACTTGGCCTGCTGGCCGCTGAGAAGGGTGCGATAGCGCTCCTGACTTGCCGCCAGATGGGCGCGCATGGTGGCGCGGGCGGCTTCCGCGTCCCCGGCGGATATCGCCTTCAAAATCGCCAGATGCTCGCGCTGCAGGCCTTCCTGATAGTCACGCGACAGCGTGCTGTCCGTACCCCAGGGCGAGGCGACGTCGCAGGGGATGGCCCGCATACCAAGCGCATCGAGAACTTCGACATAATATGAATTATTGGTGGCAGCCGCGATTTCTCGGTGGAAAGCGAAGTCGCTCTTGCCGGTTGCTTCGCCGCGCTCGAGCAGCCGGTCGAATTCGAAGAATGCTTCCTGAATCTGCGCTTCCTGAGCCGCATTGCGCCGTAGCGCCGCAAGCCCCGCGCTCTCGATTTCCAGCCCCATGCGCACCTCGATGATGTTGAGTGCATGGGAAACCTTGTTGCCGACATCGGCGCTGATCGAACCGAAGGCAATCGTCGGATGGTTTTTGACGAAGACGCCGGCGCCTTGCCGCGCCTCGACGAGGCCGTCGGCGGCAAGCGTTGCAACCGCCTCACGGACAACCGTGCGGCTGACGCCGAAGAGTTCGCCCATCCGGGTCTCGGTCGGCAGCTTTTGGCCGGGCGCGTATACTCCGGACACGACCTGAGCGCGGATGGCCGAAACGACGCCTTCGGCGAGTTTCGGCCTGCGCTCAACCCTGAAATCTACGGCTGTGTCGGTCGCCATCTCGCACTCCTATTTGAACACGCCCGGCAGCCACAGCGAAATCGCCGGGATGTAGGTGACCAGCCCGAGCACCACGATGCCCGCACCGTAGAACGGCCAGATCGAGCGCATGGCCTCCCAGACAGAGATCTTGCCGACTGCACAAGCCACGAATTGCACCGCGCCGACTGGAGGCGTGTTCAGCCCTATGCCGAAATTCAGGATCATGATCACGCCGAAGTGCACCGGGTCGACGCCGTAAGCCTGTGCAACCGGCAGAAAGATCGGCGTGCAGATGATGATGGTCGGCCCCATGTCCATAAAAGTGCCGAGCACAAGCATGAGGACATTGAGCAGGAGCAGCACCGTCAGCGGGTCGTCGGCGACGCTCTTCATCCAGATCACCAGCGAGGCCGGCACCTTGAGGAAGGCCATCAACCAGGAGAAGGCGGCGGCTGTGCCGATAATCAAAAGCACCATTGCCGTCGTGCGCACGGCGCCCTGCGTGGCGTGAACGAAGTCTCTCCAGCTCATCTGCCGGTAGACCAGGAGCGTTATCAGCAGCGCGTAGAGCACCGCGATGCAAGAGCTTTCCGTCGCAGTGAAGATGCCGGACCTCACCCCGCCAAAGATGATGGCGATCAGCAGCAGCCCGGGGAGTGCGACCGCGAGCAAATGAGCCACCATGACAAAGCCCGGAAAGGGTTCTGTCGGATAGCCGCGCGAGCGCGCAACGATGTAAGCGGTCACCATGAGCGCGACCGCAAGCAATATTCCGGGCAACACGCCGGCGGTGAACAGGTCGGCGATGGAGATCTTGCCGCCGGCGGAGATCGAATAGATGATCATGTTGTGGGAGGGCGGCAGGAGCAGCGCGATCAGCGCTGCCATTGAGGTGACGTTCACCGCATAATCGGCGCCATAGCCGCGCTGCTTCATCTGCGGGATCATCAGGCCGCCGACGGCTGCGGCTTCTGCCACTGCCGAACCGGAGATGCCGCCGAACAGTGTGGCGGTGACGATGTTGACCTGGCCGAGGCCGCCGCGCACGTGGCCGACCAGTGATGCGGCGAAGGCGACGATGCGGCTGGCGATGCCGCCGCGCACCATCAGGTCGCCGGCGTAGATGAAGAAGGGGATGGCGAGGAGCGAAAATACGCTCATGCCGGAATTCAGCCGCTGGAAGATAACCAGCGGCGGCAGGCCCATGTAGAGCACCGTGGCGAAGCTGGAGACGCCGAGGCAGAAGGCAATCGGCGTGCCTATCAGCATCAAGGTGGTGAAAACACCGAACAGGATCCAGAGTTCCATCGCGCTACACCTTCAATTTGACGTTCGGATCGGCATTGATGTTTTCGATCTCGACGGCGATTTCCGCCGGCAGAATTTCATCCAGCGCATCGTCAATCGGTTCGCCGGCGAGGCGGAGCACGATGCGCTCCAGCGAGAAGATGACGGCAAGCACGCCGCCGCCTGCGAGCGGCAGATAGTCGAACGCGCCTGAGATACCCAGCGAAGGCAAGGTTGTGTTCCAGGTCAGGCTCATGAGAGCGCCGCCGTACCAGACCATGCCGGCCCCGAAGGCGAGAATGACGACGTCCGAGATCATGCGCAGGACGCGTTTGCCGGATTTCGGCAGCACATAAAGCAGCACGTCGAAACCAAGATGATTATTCTCCCGGATGCCGACGGCGGCGCCGAGGAAGATGAACCAGCTCATCAGCATGACCGAGCCCGGCTCCGTCCAACTTGGCGAGTCGTTCAGCACATAGCGGCAAAATACCTGCCAGGCGACAAAGACCGTCATCAGCACCAAGCCGGTGCCCGCGAGCCATAGGGCGGCGTTGCTCAGGCGTGTCAGAGAATTGACGACGGGTGTCAGGTTGTTCGACATAGGGACCTCGTCGAATTTGGGCGCTCACTCTCCCTTGTCGGGAGGAGAGGAGAAAGATGTGCATGAAACGGTGAACCGGGGTGGAGATAACTTTCCACCCCGATAACCGACGCCGCTTTCCGCGACAAAGAAGGCAGGCTAGGCTACTGCACAGCCTTTACATCCTCGACCATCTTCTTCAGCACGTCGTCTTTCACGTGCTTTTCATAAACCGGGGCCATGGCGTCGATGAACCCCTGTTTGTCCGGCATGGTGATCTGAGCGCCGAGCTTTTCGACATTGGCGCGCGATTCAGCGGCCTTGGCTGACCACAGCTCGCGCTGCTTGGCGACGCTGTCCTTGGCTGCCTGTTTGAAGACCGCCTGATCCTCCGGCGTCAGTTTGTCGAACGCCGCCTTGTTCATGACGAACACTTCCGGCAGGATCGTATGCTCGTCGAGCGAGTAGTTCTTCGCCACTTCGGCGTGCTTGGCGGTGTCGTAGCTCGGAAAGTTGTTTTCCGCGCCGTCGATGACGCCCGTTTCGATTGCCGAATAGACCTCTCCATAGGGCATCGGCGTGGCGTTGGCGCCGAGTGCCGCCACCATGTCGACGAAGATGTCGGACTGGATAACGCGGAACTTCAGACCTTTCATGTCGGCAACCGAATTGATCGGCTTCGTTTTATTGTAAAACGAGCGCGCGCCGGCATCGTAGAAGGCAAGCACCACGAGACCGGCCGGTTCGAACGCCTTCTTGATCTGGTCGCCGATGGCGCCGTCCATGACCTTGTGCATGTGATCTTCCGAGCGGAAGATATAGGGCAGAGCCGGAACGACCGATTCCTTCACAGTGCCGTTAAAAGGCGCCATTGACACACGATTCAGCTCGATGACGCCGGAGCGCACCTGTTCGATCGTGTCTTTCTCCTCGCCAAGTTGGGCGGAATGATAGACTTCGAGGGAATAGCGGCCCTGCGTGCGCTCCTTCAACAGCTCACCGAAATATTTGACGCCCTCGACTGTCGGATAGCCGTCCGGATGAGTATCCGACGATTTCAGCACCGTTTGAGCGCTGGCCGCGCCGCTCATGAATGAAGCGGCAACCATAAGACCGGCCGCCAATTTAACAAAGTTTTTCATGCTCTCCTCCCGTTTTGCATGACGATTAATTCTCAGAGTCAGTATCCCGGCTTTGCGACTTAGAGGAAGGTCCTCTGTGCGCTTCGCCTTCCAGCGATATTTCCACAATCGGGCACTGATGGTCCGGCCCGAAAGGTTGCGCGCGTTGGAAGATGCTCATCGAGACATAGCAACATGGCTCAACGTGCCATCGGGTCCGATGGAGCAGTTGCTTACCTCCGCACGCGCGCACTGTCGCTCTTCTCGTGGAAACAGAAGACTTGGATCGATAGCCTCCTCTATTCTCGCCGTTCCTCCGATCGGCTCACTATGGCTAGAACCTGTAAAGTATAATGTCAACATACAAAAGCTGTGTAGTTGTATGATGAATTTTCGCCGTTGCTTGCGCTCCTATCGACAGCTGTGAAAGCGCGAGCAGGCAAGGTGGGAGGCGCGGACGCAGCTGACGGTGAAGCCTATCGTACGAACCGCCAGGCTCGTTCAATTACGCTGGTTTTGCCCGACGGTTTGCTGGTCCCATGCTTCGGCATGATATGCGCCGTAAAGAGCATGGGTCAGATACCTACTGCGTGGCTCTTTTAGATCTGCTACTGGTTTGGGAGACGCGCTTCAGCGCTTGCGGATCAGGAAGCGGTGGCCGCTTTCGGTCTTTTCCGTCTCGACCAGTTCGTGGCCGTCCTCATTGCAGAAGTGCGGCATGTCGATCACGGCGAGCGGATCGGTGGTGTCGACGCGAATGAGCGTGCCGCTCGCCATGGCGGCGAGCTTCTTGCGTGTCTTGATCACGGGGAGTGGGCATTTCAGGCCACGAAGATCGTAGAGAACGGGGTTCAAGCCGTTCAGTTCCTCGCCCAGAATTTCCAGAACGGCTTCTTTGCCGTGGCGTCTGCCGTTTCCTGCGGTTCGGGCGCGGTAAAGGCCAGCGGATTCTGCATCGGCACCGGCACGACCGCGGGTGTCGCGGCAGCGACGGCTGTTGCCTGAGGCTGGGCAGGGGCTGCAGGCGTGGCGCCCGGCGCGGTTTTGGCGGCGAGGCCCTGCGCGGTGCGCTTGGCCATCAGGTCTTCAAGTTCGGCGACCTTGACCATGCGACCGGCTTCCAGCGAGGTGCCGGTCGGAGCGTAAGCCAGTTCACGGCCCTTGCGCAGCTTGGCGACCACGGCCTTGCGCTCGGCTTCCGTGGGATCGTACCAGGCCATGCCGTCAAATTTGCTCATCGCCTTGGCATAATCGGCATCGTAGGTCTTGCCGTAGGAGGCGAGGGCGGCCGTCAGTGCCGGCGGCGTCGACATAGCAGGGCATTTGCCGGCGGCATTGAAGGCGCCGCCGTCGGTTGCCTGCTGATTGAAGACGTATTTCTTCTCGCAGACATTCACCACAGGCGGGCGCTTCGTCACTTCGAAATTGTCGTAGCCGACCTTCAGCATCTTCCAGAAGTCGTAATTGCTGTCGAGGCGGTGCTTGACCATGTTTTCCGCCGTCATGCGGAAGGGGAAAGCCTGCAGCTGCACGGTCGACTGGCCGCCCTTGAAGGCGTCGCGGGCAAAAGCGTAGATCTCCAGCACCTGCTGGTCGGTCATCGAATAGCAGCCGGAAGACGAGCAGGCGCCGTGGATCATCAGATCGGAGCCGGTGCGGCCGTTCACCGAGTCGTAACGATTCGGGAAGCCGGTGTTGATCGCCAGATAATATTTGGAATTGGGGTTCAGATTGGCGCGCGTCAGGTCGTAGAAACCTTCCGGCGCCTGCCGGTCGCCGGTCTTCACCTTCGGACCGAGACGGCCGGACCAGGCGCAGATCTTGTAATCGGCGATCTTGTCGAAACGGTTGTCGGTCTTCGCCTTCCAGATCTCCATGGCACCTTCTTCCTTGAAGATGCGGATCATGATCGGCGAATTGCGGTCCATGCCCTTGGCGGACATCTGCGCGAGGATATGGCTGGGAAGCGGCTGCTCGACCTTGTTCTTGACCTTGGAAAGGTCGACCTGCGCGGTTTCCAACGCATCATTGCAGCCGGACAGAGCCAGCGCCATGAGGGAAATATAGGCAAAATGACGTATGCGCATCCCAACTAGCCCATAAAGATAATGCGACCCGGTCCGCCCATGGAGTCCGGGCATCAAACGGAATCATAGACGGTTTATACTTTACAAGTCCTTACCAGCCTATGACGTGCCTGGAACATCCCCGCAAGCGCGAATGCTACAGATAACATCAATGTGGCCAAGATTTGGCCCCAATCGGCAAAGAGCTGAATGTCCGTTAGAGATTGCGGCCCATGGCGAGGAATTTCTGGCGGCGGTCGTTGCGTAGCTGCTCGCCCGAGCGGGGTGCCATTTCGGCCAGAGCGCTGGCGATCACGTCACCGGTTGCGGCAATCACGCTGTCCGGATCGCGATGCGCGCCGCCGAGCGGCTCGGAAATGATGCCGTCGATGACGCCGAGCGATTTCAGGTCCTCGGCGGTGATCTTCATGTTGGTCGCCGCTTCCCGGGCGCGGGTGGAATCGCGCCAGAGGATGGAGGCAGCACCTTCCGGCGAGATGACGCTATAGATCGAATGCTCGAGCATGTAGACCTTGTTGCCGGTGGCGATGGCGATGGCGCCGCCCGAGCCGCCTTCGCCGATGACGACGGAAACCAGGGGAACTTTGACGCCGAGACACATTTCCGTCGAGCGGGCGATCGCCTCGGCCTGGCCGCGCTCTTCGGCGCCGACGCCGGGATAGGCGCCTGCCGTATCCACCAGCGAAATCACCGGCAGGCCGAAACGATCGGCCATTTCAAGAATGCGGATCGCCTTGCGGTAGCCTTCCGGGCGGGGGCTGCCGAAATTGTGCTTCAGGCGACTCTTGGTATCATTGCCCTTTTCCTGGCCGATGACGGCGACGGGCTGGCCACGGAAACGGGCAAGGCCCGCCTGGATCGCGGCATCCTCGGAAAATTTGCGGTCGCCGGCAAGCGGCGTGAATTCCTGGAACAGCGTCTTGGCGTAATCGACAAAATGCGGGCGCTGCGGATGGCGGGCGACCTGCGTCTTCTGCCAGGGATTGAGCTTGGAATAGATTTCGACGATCGCGTCGCGGACGCGAACCTCCAGCCTGCCGATCTCATCGGTGGTGTCGATGCTCTCGTCTTCCGTTGCGAGCTTCTTCAGCTCGATGATCTTGCCTTCGAGGTCGGAGATCGGCTTTTCGAAGTCGAGATAATTGTGCATGAGGTGCGTTTCCGTTCCTTGTGCCCGGGGCGTTTTCCTGGCTCCGCCCCTTGTCGCCGGTCCTATTCGTGCTTTTTCGCCTGTTTGGCAAGGGGGTGATGCGTCTGGACAAGCTGCTGCAGCCTCTCTTCGAGGACATGTGTGTAGATCTGTGTGGTCGAAATGTCCGAATGGCCGAGGAGTTCCTGTACGACGCGCAGATCGGCGCCGTTGGCCAGCAGGTGGCTGGCAAAGGCGTGGCGCATGACATGCGGCGAGATCAGCGACGGCGTCAGGCCGGCGCGGATCGCCAGGTTCTTGAGGTCGCGGGCAAAAACCTGGCGCGGCAGGTATCCTTCCTTCGAGACGGAGGGAAACAGCCAGGGGCTTTCCTGCGGCTCCTTCGCCGCTGCATTTTCCACCGCCAGCAGGCGCCCGTAGGATTTCAGGGCTGATATCGCCGATTGCGACAGCGGCACCAGCCGCTCCTTGTTGCCCTTGCCGCGGATCATCAGGAAACGGCCTTCCTGATCGAGCACGCGGGCTGGAAGCGAGACGAGTTCGCTGACCCGCATTCCGGTGGCATAGAGCAATTCCAGCAGTGCCAGCATGCGCAGGCGCTGCAGCTGGCCCGGGCTTGCATCCTCCGCCTCGGCCTCGGCCTGCGAAAGCAGCCTGCCGACCTCTTCGACGCCCATCGTCTTCGGCAGCGGACGGCCCTTCTTCGGCGCATCGAGTATGCCGGTGGGGTCGTCGGTCCTCAGTCCCTCGGCGTAGAGGAATTTGTAGAATTGCCGCATGGCGGCAAGCCGGCGCGCCTGGGACGAGGGTTTGAAGCCCTTTCGGGCGAGCGAGGAGAGATAGGCGGCGAGATCGGCGGAGGCGGCTTCGGTGAGCCGGATGCTGCGCTCCTTCAGGAAGGTTCTGATGTCGTCGAGATCGCGTTCATAGGATTGCAGCGTATTGGCGGCAGCACCCCGCTCGGCGCTCATCATCTCCAGGAAGGATTCCACATGGACGCGGCCGAGATCCACCATGCCGGTCACTTCCTGGTCGTGTCGATTGCGCCCGTGGCGGGCGGATTGACCCGCTCGGACGGGATGCGGATCGTCACGTCGCGCGGCTCGGGCTCCACGAAGGTCACAAGCGCCAGCATCGCTCCGTAGACCGCCCCGGCGAGGATCGCGCAGACGAACAGGAAGCGGAACAGGGTCGGCATCAGGTAACTCCTTCATGCTGCTTCTGTTATAAGAAGCCTATCTGCAAGTGCAAGAAGCGGTATTCAAGCCATGATTCCCTTGCCTGCGACTTGACGCTCCACCTGCATTTGTCGATACCGTTTGCAAACAAAGTGTGAATGGACCGATGAGTGAACAACTGCTGACCGTTGCTGACAGCTTGAAAGACAGAGCTCGTGCCGCGCTCGGTTCACGCAATCTCATCCTTGTCGGCCTGATGGGCGCCGGCAAATCCTCTGTCGGGCGCATCGTCGCCAGCCAGCTCGCCATTCCCTTCATCGACAGCGATCTCGAGATCGAGCGGGTGTCGCGCATGACGATCGCCGAGCTTTTCGCCGCCTATGGCGAGCAGGAGTTCCGGGCGCTGGAAGCGCGGGTGATCAAGCGGCTGCTGAAGAGCGGGCAGCGTGTCGTCTCCACCGGAGGCGGCGCCTTCATCAACGACCGAACGCGCAAGCATATCAAGAAGGGCGGCCTTTCCGTCTGGCTGAAGGCCGATCTCGACGTGCTCTGGGACCGGGTCGCCAAACGCGACACGCGGCCGCTGCTCAAGACCGAAAATCCGAAGCAGACGCTCGAGGGCCTGATGAATGCGCGTTATCCGATCTATGCGCAGGCCGATCTGACCGTGCTTTCGCGCGACGTCCGCAAGGAAATCATGGCCGACGAAGTCTTAAAGGCCTTGATCGAAGCTCAGAAGGAAAGTGCAGCGTCATGAATGCGATAACCTCCGCCTCCGCCATCCGAACGGTGCATGTGCCGCTCGGCGAGCGCGCCTACGACATCCTGATCGGGCCGGGGCTGATCGTGCGGGCCGGCGCCGAGATCGCCTCTCGCCTCAAGGGCCGCAAGGCGGCTGTTATCACCGACGAAAATGTCGCGCCGCTCTATCTCAAAGCTCTCGTCGCAAGCCTGGATGAAGCGGGTATAGCCTCGGCTGCGGTCGTCCTGCCTGCCGGCGAGAAGACCAAGAGCTTCGAACATCTGATCACGGCCTGCGACAAGGTGCTTGAGGCGCGCGTCGAGCGTAACGATTACGTCATCGCGCTGGGCGGCGGCGTCATCGGCGATCTTTCGGGATTTGCGGCCGGCATCGTCCGCCGCGGCGTGCGCTTCGTGCAGGTACCGACCTCGCTGCTGTCGCAGGTCGATTCCTCCGTCGGCGGCAAGACCGGCATCAATTCCCGCCACGGCAAGAATCTGATCGGCGTCTTCCATCAGCCGGACTTGGTTCTGGCCGATACGGATGTGCTGAATTCGTTGAGCGCGCGCGAATTTCGCGCAGGTTACGCCGAGGTCGCGAAATACGGGCTGATCGACAAGCCGGATTTCTTTGCCTGGCTGGAAGCGAACTGGAAGGCGGTTTTCGCAGGCGGCTCCGCGCGCATCGAGGCGATTGCCGCAAGCTGCCAGGCAAAGGCTGATGTCGTCGTTGCCGACGAGCGTGAGAATGGTCAGCGGGCGCTGCTCAATCTCGGCCATACCTTCGGCCACGCACTGGAAGCGGCGACCGCCTATGACAGCTCCCGCCTCGTGCATGGCGAGGGCGTTTCGATCGGCATGGTGCTGGCGCACGAATTCTCCGCACGGATGAACCTTGCAAGCCCCGACGATGCGCGGCGCGTCGAGCGGCATCTGAAGGAGGTCGGCCTGCCGACCCGCATGTCCGACATTCCGGGCGAACTGCCGCCCGCCGAAACGCTGATGGACGCGATCGCCCAGGACAAGAAGGTCAAGAGCGGCAAGCTCACCTTCATCCTGACGCGCGGCGTCGGCCAGTCTTTCGTCGCCGACGATGTTCCGGCGTCCGAAGTGATCAGCTTTCTTCAGGAAAAACACGCCTGATGTCGGTCGAAGGCGCTCTGGCATTTCTTTCGACATATTGGCCGGAGATCCTTTCGATCACGGCGCTGGTGCTCATGTCCGCCTTCTTTTCCGGCTCCGAGACCGCGCTGACCGCCGTTTCGCGCAGCCGTATTCATACGCTCGAGGTCAACGGCGACGAACGTGCCGGCTTCGTCCGGCAGTTGATCGAGCGGCGCGACCGGCTGATCGGCGCGCTGCTCATCGGCAACAATCTCGCCAATATCCTGTCCTCCTCGATCGCCACCAGCCTCTTCCTCGGGCTGTTCGGCAGTTCCGGCGTGGCGCTGGCGACGCTGGCGATGACCGTCATCCTGGTCATCTTCGCCGAAGTGCTGCCGAAGAGCTGGGCGATTTCGGCGCCTGAGCGCTTCGCACTCGCCATCGCGCTGCCGGCCAAGCTCTTCGTCGCAGTCGTCGGCCCGATTTCCTCCTTCGTCAATGCAATCGTGCGGCAGATTCTTTCGCTGTTCGGCATCAATCTCTCACGAGAGACATCGATGCTGACGGCGCATGAGGAGCTGCGTGGCGCCGTCGATCTGCTGCACCGCGAGGGATCGGTGGTGAAGGCCGACCGTGACCGCCTCGGTGGCGTGCTCGATCTCAGCGAGCTCGAACTCTCCGACATCATGGTCCACCGCACCGCGATGCGGGCGATCAATGCCGACGATGCGCCGGAAGCGGTGGTGCGCGTCATCCTCGAAAGTCCCTACACGCGTATGCCATTGTGGCGCGGCACGATCGACAACATCATCGGCGTCGTCCACGCCAAGGATCTGCTGCGGGCGCTCGCCGAGCCGAACATGGAGCCGCAGAACCTCGATATCGTGAAGATCGCGCAGAAGCCGTGGTTCGTGCCCGACAGCACCAACCTCGAGGACCAGCTCAACGCCTTCCTGCGGCGCAAGCAGCATTTCGCCGTCGTCGTCGACGAATATGGCGAGGTGCAGGGCATCGTCACGCTGGAGGATATTCTCGAGGAAATCGTCGGCGACATTTCCGACGAACACGATATCGAGATACAGGGCGTGCGTCAGGAAGCCGACGGTTCCGTCGTCGTCGACGGCGGCGTGCCGATCCGCGACCTGAACCGGGCGCTCGACTGGAACCTGCCCGATGAGGAAGCGACGACGATCGCCGGCCTCGTCATCCACGAATCGATGACCATCCCGGAAGAGCGCCAGGCCTTCACCTTCTACGGCAAGCGTTTCGTCGTCATGAAGCGCGAGAAGAACCGCATCACCAAGCTGCGCATCCGCCCGGCCGGGGAAGACGGCGCAAAGCCAGCCTGATTCGGCTTGGGTTTTAGGCGGCGAATATCCATATAGGCTTCGGTGCCGCTACCAGCGGGTCGGTTCATCTGGTGCAGCCGGTTCGACGGCCAGCGCATGCAGGCCGGCATCAAGCTCCGGTTTCAACAGGTCGGTGATGGCCCGGTGACGCGCCAGCCGCGACATGCCGGCGAATTTTCCGGAAACGATCCTCACCCGCATATGGGTTTCGCCGGTGCCCGTGATATCAGGCTGGTGGCCGGCATGCAGATGGCTTTCGTCGATGACGCTCAGGCGTTCGGGCGCGAAGGCTTTGACAAGTTTTTCTTCGATGCGGGTTCGCAGGGTCATCATCCGGTCTTGCTGGTTCGCGAAAAGGGTTCCTACCAAGCCTGCAACATTCCCGTTTGTCAATTCTTGTTGTCGCTTCGCGACAGCCCCATAATTAGCGCCGTCATGAGACTTGATTCCAAATATTTCGATCGCATCCGAACACGCCGCAAACGCGAGCCGGAGACAGAGCAGGCGCCGCCTACCTGTCAATGGGACGGGTGCGACAAGAAGGGGGCGCATCGCGCTCCCGTCGGCCGCAATGCGGAAGGCCAGTTCTTCTTGTTCTGCTTCGAGCACGTCAAGGAATACAACAAGGGCTACAATTATTTCTCCGGTCTTTCGGACGGCGAGATCGCGCGTTACCAGAAAGAGGCGATCACCGGCCATCGGCCGACATGGACGGTCGGCGTCAACAAGGCGGCGAAGGACAGTCCGCTGCATTCGGAGATCCGCTCCGGCGCCTATACCCGCGTTCGCGATCCCTTCGGCTTCGTCAAGGAAGGCGGCAAAGGCAGCGGACCGCGTTTCCCCCAGGCGCGCAAGCTGAAATCGCTGGAAACCAAGGCCTTCGAAACGATGGGCCTCGACGCCAATGCGACATCGGCGGAGATCAAGAGCCGCTACAAGGAACTGGTGAAGAAACACCATCCGGATGCCAATGGCGGCGACCGCGGCTCGGAGGAGCGTTTCCGCGCAGTCATCCAGGCCTATCAATTGTTGAAGCAGAACGGTTTTTGTTAATTCCCGTCCTTGCTCTTGGGCTTCAATCGGGTATGGTCCCAATCGGCTGAGGCCGCAGGCAAACGCGGCTCATATTTGTGCGTTTTCCCGACATCGCCTCCGCCGACCTTCCGGACGCGGCGTTTCTTGTCCGGGACTCTTTCAAGAATGCTCGCACGCGGTCATTATCCCGCCGAGGTTTCGTTTCAGTCCCGGAGAAGTATCGCCGACGTTCCGACCTGGACGGGCGCGGAATAAAAAACGCGGCGTCTGGGTTGCGACATGGCCTGAGACAGTATGGCCGGGTGGCATCACCCGCCTTGGAGACATGATGAGCAAGATCGACCTGGATATATCAGAACTGCCCGATACCACCGTTTCGGTTCGCGAGGCCTTCGGCATCGATTCCGACATCCGCGTTCCCGCCTACAGCAAGGGCGACGCCTATGTGCCGGACCTCGATACCGACTACCTGTTCGACCGCGACACGACGCTCGCCATTCTCGCTGGCTTCGCCCATAACCGCCGCGTGATGATCTCCGGCTATCACGGCACGGGCAAGTCCTCGCATATCGAGCAGGTGGCGGCGCGGCTCAACTGGCCTTGCGTGCGCATCAACCTCGACAGCCATGTCAGCCGTATCGATCTCGTCGGCAAGGATGCGATCGTCGTCAAGGACGGGCTGCAGGTCACCGAATTCAAAGACGGCATCCTGCCCTGGGCCTATCAGCACAATGTTGCGCTCGTCTTCGACGAATATGACGCCGGCCGTCCCGATGTGATGTTCGTCATCCAGCGCGTGCTCGAATCCTCCGGCCGCCTGACGCTACTCGACCAGAGCCGCGTCATTCGGCCGCACCCGGCCTTCCGTCTGTTTGCGACTGCGAACACGATCGGCCTCGGTGACACGACCGGCCTCTATCACGGCACGCAGCAGATCAACCAGGCGCAGATGGACCGCTGGTCGATCGTCACCACGCTGAACTATCTGCCGCATGATCATGAAGTGAATATCGTTTCCGCCAAGGTGAAGAGCTTCGGCAAGGACAAGGGCGGCCGCGAGACCGTGTCGAAGATGGTGCGCGTCGCCGACCTGACGCGCGCTGCCTTCATGAACGGTGATCTGTCCACCGTGATGAGCCCGCGCACGGTCATCACCTGGGCCGAAAACGCCGAGATCTTCGGCGATCTCGCCTTCGCCTTCCGCGTCACATTCCTCAACAAGTGCGACGAGCTGGAGCGTCCGCTGGTCGCCGAGCACTATCAGCGGGCCTTCGGCGTCGAGCTGAAGGAAAGTGCCGCCAATATCGTTCTCGGAGCTTGAGACCGACCGATCATGGCAGCTCGCGGTGACAATTCGAAAGCAAAACCCGGCGCGCCTGTCGACGTCGAGCCATTGCGCCGGGCGATAACCGGCTGCGTGCGCTCGATCGCCGGCGACGGCGACGTCGAGGTGACCTTCGCCAATGAACGGCCAGGGATGACCGGCGAGCGCATTCGGCTGCCGGAACTTTCCAAGCGGCCGACGGCGCATGAGCTGGCGGTCACTCGTGGTCTCGGCGATTCGATGGCGCTGCGGCTCGCCTGCCATGACGAGAAGGTGCATGCGACGATGGCGCCACAGGGCTCGGATGCCCGGGCGATCTTCGATGTGGTCGAGCAGGCGCGTGTCGAATCGATCGGCGCGCTGCGCATGGAGGGCATGGCGTCGAACCTGCGCTCCATGACGGATGAGAAATATTCGAAGGCGAATTTTACCGGCATCGAGCGCCAGGAAGACGCACCGGTCGGCGAAGCGGTTGCGATGATGGTGCGCGAGAAGCTGACCGGCCAGCGCCCGCCGGCCTCCGCCGGCAAGGTGCTCGACCTTTGGCGCGACTTTATCGAGGACAAGGCAGGGTCCGAGCTCGACAATCTGTCGAGCGCGATCAACGACCAGCAGGCCTTCGCCAAGGTCATCCGCAACATGCTGTCGGCCATGGAAATGGCCGAGGAATACGGCGACGATGACAGCGACGCCGACAATGACGACCAGTCGGAGCAGGAAGACCAGTCGAGCGGCGACGAACAGGACCAGGACGAGGTCGACGAGGATGCCGGCACCGATGCCGCCCCCGTCGAGGACAGTGAAGTTGCCGACGAGCAGATGGAGGACGGCGAGACCGAAGGCGCCGAAATCTCCGACGACGACATGATGGAAGAAGGTGAGGACGATTCGGAAACGCCGGGCGAGACTCGCCGGCCGAATACGCCTTTCGCCGATTTCAACGAGAAGGTCGATTATCACGTCTTTACCGAAGAGTTCGACGAGATCATCACCGCCGAAGAACTTTGCGACGCCGCCGAGCTGGAGCGCCTGCGCGCCTTCCTCGACAAGCAGCTGGCGCATCTGCAAGGCGCGGTCGGACGTCTCGCCAACCGGCTGCAGCGCCGCCTGATGGCGCAGCAGAACCGCTCCTGGGATTTCGACCTGGAAGAGGGCTATCTCGATCCGGCGCGGCTGCAGCGTATCATCATCGATCCGATGCAGGCGCTCTCCTTCAAGATGGAGCGCGACACCCAGTTCCGCGATACCGTCGTTACCCTGCTCATCGACAATTCCGGCTCGATGCGCGGCCGGCCGATCACGGTTGCCGCCACCTGCGCCGACATTCTTGCCCGCACGCTGGAGCGCTGCGGCGTCAAGGTCGAGATCCTGGGCTTTACGACCAAGGCCTGGAAGGGCGGGCAGGCGCGTGAAAATTGGCTTGCCGGTGGCAAGCCGCAGACGCCAGGCCGTCTCAACGACCTGCGTCATATCATCTACAAGTCGGCCGACGCGCCGTGGCGGCGCGCGCGCGCCAATCTCGGGCTGATGATGCGCGAGGGGCTGCTCAAGGAAAATATCGACGGCGAGGCGCTGATCTGGGCGCATAATCGCCTGCTCGCGCGCCGCGAGCAGCGCCGCATCCTGATGATGATCTCGGACGGCGCGCCGGTGGACGATTCGACGCTGTCGGTCAATCCGGGCAATTATCTGGAGCGGCACCTGCGCGCCGTCATCGAACAGATCGAGACGCGCTCGCCTGTCGAACTGCTGGCGATCGGCATCGGCCACGACGTGACGCGCTATTATCGCCGTGCCGTGACCATCGTCGATGCGGACGAGCTTGCAGGTGCGATGACCGAGCAGCTTGCTTCACTGTTCGAGGACCAATCCGTCCAGCCGCGCGGCGGCCGGATACGCCGTGCCGGCTGACATCGCGGGAAGAATGACGGTCAAGCGCCTCTGCCGTGCGGCGTCGATCGCGCTCTGTATCGCAGCCGGCGCTTCCTCGTCATGGGCCGGCGACGACGTGCCTGTCATTAGCCGGCAAATCTCCGATTTCAGGATCGGCTCTTCGGAGACGCAATTAGGATCGCTGGAATTTCTCGGCGGGCTGGAGATGGTCTCCAGCAGAGCGCTATTCGGCTCGCTCTCCTCCATCCGTTTCCGGCCGGACCAAAAACATTTCGTCGTCGTGCTCGATACCGGCCAGTGGTTGACCGGCGGCATCGAGCGCGACGTCAAGGGCAGGCTTTCCGGCCTTTCGGATGTCGAGATCACGCCGATGAAGAACAGCGCTGGGCGCAGCTTCGAAGGCAAGGGACATATGGATGCCGAGGGCCTGGCGCTCGACGGCGACCGGATCCTGGTCTCCTTCGAGCAGGCTCATCGCGTCGATGTCTATCCCGATCCCGGCTTTGCCGGCTCGGGAGCGATCGCCACTTTGCCGATCCTGATCCCCCTGAGAATGCTGAGCGACAACCGCGGCATCGAAACCATCACCGCGGCGCCGGCATCCAGCCCGCTACGGGGCGGCGTGGTCGTCGTTTCCGAACGGGGTCTCGACAGTGACGGCAACCGGCTGGCGGCCATTCTCAGCGGGCCGCTGAAAGGCCGTTTCTCGGTTAAGCGGGACGGCAGCTTCGACATCACCGACGGTGCCTTCCTGCCGAACGGCGACCTGCTGCTGCTGGAGCGCCGCTTCAACATGGCCGAAGGCATCGGCATGCGTCTTCGGCGCATCAAGGGCGCCGACATCAGGCCCGGCGCCGTCGTCGACGGCGACTTGCTGCTGGAAGGCAATTTCAACTCGCAGATCGACAATATGGAAGGGCTCGATGCCTTCCAGGCCGCCGACGGCACGACCCATATCATCCTGGTATCGGACGACAATCATTCGATCCTGCAGCGCAATCTGATGCTGGAATTTCGGCTTTCGGAAGAGGCCGCGTGGTCAGCGTCGAATTCCCAGAAGCGGAATTGATCCAAGCCATCGGCCCGAAAATCGGAATCGATTTTCGGAAAGCACGATGCCTAGATTCAAAATGTTAGAGCGTCCTTTGTGCGTCCAAAAGGACGCACGGCGCTCTAGACGTCAGACTGACGTCATATGCCTCGGCTATCCCTGCGGCATCGACAAAGCAGCCTTCGGAGGGAAATTCATGGCGCATATCCATCTCATGGGCGCGTCCGGTTCCGGCACGACATCGCTCGGCCGTGCGCTTGCCGAAAAGCTCGATATCACCCATCTCGACACCGACGATTTCTTCTGGTTGCCGACCGATCCGCCGTTCACGACGCCGAGGAATGCCAACGAGCGCATCCGGCTGCTCCTCGATGAGGTGGCGCGGCATGACGGCTGGGCCCTTTCCGGATCCACGCTGAAATGGGGTGGGCCACTGGAACCGCTTTACGATCTGATCGTGTTCCTTAGGATCGACCCGGAGCTTAGAATGGCGCGCATCCTTGCGCGGGAGATTGCCCGATACGGCGACAGAATCAGGCCGGGCGGCGACATGGCCGTAAAAAGCGGGGAATTCCTGGAATGGGCGGCGAGTTACGATACGGCCGGTCCCAAACGCCGCAGCCTTGCGGCACATGAGCAATGGCTGGAAACACAGACAGCGCCGGTGCTGCGGCTCGATTCATCGCTAGGTATCGACGATCTGACGGCAGAGGTGCTGCTGCATCCGGCCCTCGCCGCCGGCGCGGTCCGGCGGCGTCCGTAACTTCAATTAGCTGGCGCGAGCAGCCCGCATCGGCCGCAGCACGTTCATCAGCGCGCCGTAGGGCAGCAGCATGACGAGGCCGACGATCATCTTCACAGCGAAATCGCCGATCGCCCAGGAAATCCAGCGTGGAGCCTCGGTGGCGAAGACACCGAGGATGGGGGCCGCTTCCAGCGCAAAGGGATCATTCGGGCCGAGGAAGATGAAAAAGGCGGCGAAGGACAGCGAGAAGAACATCACCGTATCGAGCGCCGAGCCGATCAGCGAGCCGACCAGCGGCGCGCGCCACCAGGCCTGGCGGCGGAGGCGGTTGAAGACGGCGATATCGAGCAGCTGGCCAGCGAGATAGGCCGAGCCGGAGGCGATGGCGATGCGCGGCACCGAGGTGAAGAAGGAGAGCGTCACGCCGACGACGAAGCCGGCAAAGACGACCTTGCGGGCTGCCTGCGGGCCGAACTGGCGGTTGGTCAGATCGGTGATGAGGAAGGCGATCGGATAGGAGAAAGCGCCCCAGGTCAGGATGTCCGCGAGGTTGATGCCGGCGACTTCGGCGTTCAGCGGAAACTGGACGAGGAAGTTGGAGGCAACGACGACGAGCGTCATCAGCGCGACATAGGCAATGGTATAGCGGGTCTTCAGCATTTTTTATCCTGGGTGATGCCACCAGTTGGAGGAGCAAACCGGCAAAGCAAAAGGCTTGTCCGGTATTATCCGTTCAAGCCTTTTGAAGCCGTATGAAAGAAGGGCAGAAGCTTACGCGGCAGCAGCAGCTTCAGCGGTCTTCTTGGCGATCTGACGGCGCAGCAGGCGAGCGCGCATCGACAGTTCGTTTTCGCTGGCCTTCAGCAGAAAGGCATCGAGGCCGCCACGATGCTCGACGGAGCGAAGAGCGGCAGCAGAAACGCGAAGACGATAACGCTGGTTGAGAGCGTCGGAAATCAGCGTTACCTGGCACAGGTTCGGCAGGAACCGGCGCTTGGTCTTGTTGTTGGCATGGCTGACATTGTTACCAGTCAGGACGGCCTTGCCGGTCAATTCGCACACGCGGGACATGGAACACCTATTCTTGTTTTTCTCGGGCCATCGAATTGCCATTCCCGGCAAAGCCAGGCGCGCAATCCAACGGGCATGATTGGAAAGTTGCGGTTCTATAGTCAGACAGGCTGCTCGCGTCAAGCCAAACCTTGGCCTTTCCCGCAATTCTGTCAAAAAGCTGCTGTTTTCTTCCCTTCGCGGCAGGAGTATAGAGCGCTCAGCAAGGGCCTGCCAGCGCGCAGCAAGACAAGGCTTTTTCCATGGCTCATTCGGGCAGACGGATTTTCATTTCGGCCATCGCCGCACTTCTTGCCATACCGGCATCGGCGGCCGAAATTCAGCATCGGACGGAATACCGGGTGGCGCTCGCCGGCCTGCCGATCGCGCGCGCCGCGTTCCTGACGCAGATCGAGGACGATCACAGCTACAAGATCGCCGGCGACATCAATTCTGCCGGTCTTGCCGATCTCGTCACGACGATTTCGGCCAAGACCAGCGTCACCGGCATCGTGCGCAAGAACAGGCTGCAGGCGTTGAAATATTCGCTCTACTACAAGAGCGGCAAGAGGAAGGCCCGCGTCTACGAGGTCAGCTACCGCAACGGCAACATCATCTCGGCGACGACAACACCGATGCCGAAGCGCCCGAAGAACTGGGTCGACGTCACGCCGCGGGACATGCGCTCGGTGCTCGATCCCATCTCCGGCCTGATCTTCACCGGCGATACCAAGGTCTGCTCGCAGACGCTGCCGATCTTCGACGGCGAGACGCGCATGGATCTGGTGCTGTCGCCGAAGGGCGACGAGGATTTTTCCACCAATGGCTTCAAGGGCAAGGCGACCGTCTGCGGCGTGCGCTTCGTACCGCGCTCGGGCTACAAGAAAGGCCGCAAGGACATCGACTATCTCAGCAAGAGTAACCGGATGGAAATCTGGTTTGCCAAGTCGGACGCGGCAAATGTATACGCTCCTGTCTATGTGCGCATTCCAACCGAATATGGAATGGTGACGATCACTGCCGTCAAATACGGCAGCAACAGCTGACGGGGCTTCTGCCTCCGTGAAAGGGGGGACAGGTGAAGCTTCGCGCGACGTTGATCGGTTTTACGGCCACTCTAATGTGGTCGTTCCTGGCGTTGCTCACCGCCGCCTCCGGCAAGATGCCGCCGTTCCAGCTTTCGGCCGTCTGCTTTGCGATCGGCAGCATTCCCGGCCTTGTGGTTCTTACCTTCAATCCCTCGCGGCTGGCGCTGCTGAAGCAACCGGCCAAGGTCTGGATAACAGGCATTGCGGGGCTGTTCGGCTACCATTTCCTCTATTTTACCGCGCTCCGGAACGCGCCGGCGGTGGAGGCGGGACTGGTCGCCTATCTCTGGCCGCTGCTGATCGTCGTCAGTTCGGCACTGCTGCCGGGCGAACGGCTGCGCTGGTATCATGTGGCAGGTGCGCTTGCCGGACTTTGCGGCACCTTCCTGATCGTTAGCCGCAACGGCATCGATTTCGACGGCGCCTATGCCATTGGTTACGGCGCTGCCTTTCTCTGCGCCTTCACATGGTCCGGCTATTCGCTGCTGACGCGGCGTTTTGACGCCGTCTCCACGGATGTCGTTACCGGCTTCTGCCTTGCGACCTCCATCCTGTCGTTCTTCTGCCATCTCGGCCTGGAGACGACCGTCTGGCCGGCAACGGGTTTCGAGTGGGTCGCCGTCGCCGGGCTCGGGCTCTTTCCGGTCGGTGCTGCCTTCTACGCCTGGGATTACGGCGTCAAGAACGGCGACATTCAGATTCTCGGCGCGGCAAGTTATGCCGCGCCTCTGCTTTCGACGCTGATTCTGGTGCTGTTCGGATTTGCCGAGCCGAGCTGGCGCATTGCTCTCGCCTGCCTGCTCGTCACCGGCGGAGCAGCGCTCGCCGCACAGGACATGTTCCGCCGCAAGAGCCAGGCGCAGCCTGCTGTGGCGGAGTAGGCCTTAGAACAGGATGAGACAGTTAGAGCATGATGTCGCCCGAAAACCGCTCACATTTTTCGGCATCATGCTCTAGCCGCCGGGCTTCCAATCGGGCGGCGCCATCTCGAAGCTCGAAAATTCGAAGCCGGGCGAGACGGTGCAGCCGACCAGGGTGAAATCGCCAAGGGTTTCGGCCGATTGCCACCAATTGGCGGGAATGATTGCCTGCGGCCGCTCGCCGGCAGGGAGATTCGTTCCGAGCGTCAGGGTCTCGCTTGCCGTTCCGTCTCCCGAGCGGTGCAGCGAGAGCGGCGCGCCGGCGTAATAATGCCAGACCTCGGCGGCGTCATGGACGCGATGCCAGTGCGAACGCTGTCCCCTGGTCAGCAGATAATAGATCGCCGTCGAATGACCGCGTTCTCCGCCCGCCTTGTCACGGAATGTCTGTACGTACCAGCCACCTTCTGGATGCGGCTGCATGCCGAGTTCGCGGATGATGTCCTCAGGCGACATCAGAAATGGTCCTTGCGCTTGCGGATCTCTGCAAAGACTTCCTCGTTCGTCTTGCCTTCCATCACCAGATTGCGGCGGATCGCCGGATCGGCGGCGCGCAGGAACGGGTTGGTTTCCTTTTCCAGCCCCAATGTCGTCGGGATGGTGAATTTGCCGTCGGCGCGCAAGGTCTCGATCTCGGCGGCACGGCTCTTGAGGCGCTGATTGTCGGGATCAACAGTCAGCGCGAAGCGGGCATTGGACAACGTGTATTCATGGCCGAAATAAACGGCGGTCTCATCGGGCAGCACGGCGAGTTTCTGGAGGGAATGCCACATATCGGCGGCCGGGCGTTCGAACAGCCGGCCGCAGCCGAGCGCAAACAGCGTGTCGGCGGCAAACAGCAGCTTATCGTCGACGAAGTGATAGCAGATGTGGCCGGCGGTGTGGCCGGGCGTTTCGATCACGTTGACCGTGTGATCGCCGAAAAGGAAGCTGTCGCCATCGGCCATCGCCCGATCGAGGCCAGGAATGGCGACGGCCTCGTTGATCGGGCCGATGATCTCGCAGCCGAACTGCTCCTTCAGCGCCAGGTTGGCGGTGACATGGTCGGTGTGATGATGAGTGGTGAAGATATGGGTGATTTTCCAGCCGCGACGTGTCGCCGCTTCCAGGATCGGCGCTTCCTCGGGTGCATCGATCGCCGCGGTAAAGCCTGTCTCCGGATCGTGCACGAGAACGCCGAAATTGTCGGTGCGGCAGAGAAAAACGTCTAATTCCAAAGGTTTCATCGTTCAATAATCCCTTATCCCAGGAGTCTCGCGGAAATGTAGAGGTTCCGGCCTTGAAGTCCAACCGCCCGCTGATAACATTTGTCGCAATGCACGCCGATATCGTCGACTTACGCCAGTTCTATCACTCCGGGCTCGGACGTCTTGCCGAGCAGTCGATCGCCATGGCGCTGTCCTCGCTCTGGGTGCGGCTGCCGCAGGAGCGTCTGGTCGGCCTCGGCTATGCCGTGCCCTTCCTCGACCGCTTCCAGGCCGATACCGAGCGCACCTTCGCCTTCATGCCGGCCGGGCAGGGTGCGGTGAACTGGCCGATGGGCTTGCTCTCGACGACGGCGCTGATTTTCGACGAGGAACTGCCGCTGCCGGACTCCTCGATCGACCGGGTGCTGATGGTGCATTCGCTGGAATTCGCCGAAAGCCCGCGCGAGACGCTGAAGGAGCTCTGGCGGGTGCTGGCGCCGGGCGGACGGTTGGTCATCGTCGTGCCGAACCGGCGCGGCGTCTGGGCACGCATGGAGCATACGCCCTTCGGTTCGGGCCGGCCCTATTCTCGCGGTCAGTTGACAAATCTGCTGCGCGAGACGAACTTCACGCCGGGCGCGACGGCTGAAGCGCTGTTCTTCCCGCCTTCGAAGCTCAGGACCATATTGCGCCTGCGGCGCGCCTTCGAGCGGATCGGCCGAACGCTTTGGCCGGCCTTCTCGGGCGTCATCATCGTCGAAGCGCAGAAGCGGCTCTATCAGGGCCTGCCGGTTGCGGCGCGGGCCTCCCGCCGTGTCTTCGTGCCGGTTCTCGCGCCTCATGGTGTGCCGACCACACGTAGTAGATGACGTCGCTCCCGGTGGTCTCCACTGCTTGTGTCACGCCCATTGCTCTCGACAACAATCGCATTCCGCTTTAATGCCACTTGGTGTTTTTCAGCCCGGATTTCCGGCAATTCCAAGGTCGAACCCATGAGCGTTGAGATGAGCAAGCCCGTTCCGCGTCCCGGTATTCTCGATATCGCAGCCTATGTGCCGGGCAAGGAACATGCGCCGGGTGTCGCCCGCGTCTACAAGCTTTCGTCCAACGAAACGCCGCTCGGCGCCAGCCCGAAGGCGATCGAGGCCTTCAAGGCGGTTGCCGACAATCTGGGGCGTTATCCTGACGGGCAGGCGATCGAACTGCGCGAGGCGATCGCTGCCGTGCACGGTCTCAATCCGGCAAACATTCTCTGTGGTAACGGCTCCGACGAGCTGCTCGGCCTGCTCTGCCATGTCTATCTCGGCGCCGGCGACGAGGGCATCATCACCGAGCACGGCTTTCTCGTCTATAAGATCCAGATCCTGGGCGCAGGCGCCACGCCTGTCGTCGTCAAGGAGAAAGACTATACCGTCGATGTCGATGCGATCCTTGCCGCGGTGACGGAGAAGACGAAGATCGTCTTCATCGCCAATCCCGGCAATCCCACAGGCACCTATGTTTCTGTCAGCGAAATCCGCCGCCTGCAGGCCGGACTGCCGAAACATGTCGTCCTGGTGCTCGATGCCGCCTATGCCGAATATGTGCGCCGCAATGATTATGAAGCCGGCATCGAGGTCGTATCCTCCAATGCCAATGTGGTGATCACCCGCACCTTCTCGAAGGCCTATGGTCTTGCGGCGCTGCGCGTCGGCTGGATGTATGCGCCCGCCGAGATCGTCGACGCGCTGAACCGCGTGCGCGCGCCGTTCAACTTGAACGCACCGGCGATCGCTGCCGCAGCCGCTGCCATCCGCGACCAGGCCTTCATCCAGCAGGCGGTCTCCTTCAACCAGATGTGGGTGGAGACGCTGACCCAGGCGCTCGAAGCGATCGGCCTGAAGGTGACGCCGTCCGTCGCCAATTTCGTCCTCATCCATTTCCCCGAGATCGACGGCAAGCGCGCCGCGGATGCCGACGATTTGCTGACGAGCCGCGGCTATATCCTGCGCGCCGTGCGCGGTTATGGCTTCGCCAATGCGCTGCGCATGAGCATCGGCCCCGAGGAGGCAAATCGCGGCGTGATTGCCGCGCTCACCGAATTCATGGGTCATCAGCCATGAGCGTGCAGTTCGATCGTATCGCGCTGATCGGCATCGGCCTGATCGGATCGTCGCTCGCCTATGACATCAGGCGGCTTGGTCTTGCGAGGGAGATCGTCGTCGCCACACGCAGCCTCGATACGCTGAAGCGCGCCGAAGAGCTTGGCCTCGGCGATCGCTACACGACGTCGTCGCAGGATGCCGTCAAGGACGCCGATCTGGTGATCGTCTCGGTGCCGGTCGGCGCTTCGGAAAGTGTGGCGAAGGAGATCTCGGCAAACCTGAAGCCCGGGGCTATCGTTACCGACGTCGGTTCGACAAAGGCCTCGGTCATCGCGCAGATGATGCCGCATATGCCTGATAATGTGCACTTCATCCCCGGCCATCCGCTGGCAGGTACGGAGAAATCCGGGCCGGATGCCGGCTTTCCCGGCCTCTTCGAAGGCCGCTGGTGCATTTTCACGCCGGTCGCCGGCACCGATGAGGCGGCGCTGAAGCGGCTGCGCAGCTTCTGGGAAGCGCTGGGCTCGAAGGTCGACGAGATGGATGCCGAGCATCACGACAAGGTGCTCGCCATCGTCTCGCACCTGCCGCATATCATCGCCTACAATATCGTCGGTACGGCTGACGATCTGGAGACGGTGACGGAGTCGGAAGTCATCAAATATTCCGCCTCGGGCTTTCGCGATTTCACCCGCCTTGCTGCGTCCGACCCGACGATGTGGCGCGACGTCTGCCTGCATAATCGCGATGCGATCCTCGAAATGCTGGCGCGGTTCTCGGAGGATCTCGCCTATCTGCAGCGCGCCATCCGCTGGGGCGAGGGTGACAAGATTTTTGAACTCTTCACCCGCACACGCGCCATCCGCCGTTCGATCGTCCAGGCGGGCCAGGATGTCGACGCGCCGGATTTCGGCCGCCACGCGCTGGATAAGAAGTAGCAGCCCGCGATGGTGGAAGTGGCAAGCGCTGGCCAGGCGGATATGGACTGGCTGGTACGCGAGGATGCTAGCGCCGGTGAAGCGTGGGTATCGCGCTGTGTCTCGCTCGGCGAATATCTGGTTGCCAGGGAGGCCGGCGAGATCGTCGGCTTCCTGCGCTTCTCCCGTTTCTGGGGCAGGGTTCCCTATATGGAAATGATCCGCGTCCTGCCCGGCTACCGCCGGTCGGGCGTCGGCACGACGCTGTTTCTCGCCTGGGAGAAAGCCATGCGCGACGACGGCGCCCGCATGCTGATGACGTCGAGCGAATGCGACGAAAGCCGGCCTCAGGACTGGCATCGCCGCAACGGATTTTCGGAGACCGGCGCGATCGAGTTGCCTGGTCTGCAATTGGTGCCGGAAATCTTCTTCATCAAGCAAATAGCCTGAAGCGCATCGCGTCGCGCTATGCATACCGTTATCCCAAACCTATAGACACTTTTGGGCGAGATGCATCAGATCGGTGGAATCCGCCCGAGCGGGATGAAACCGCTGACGGTGGCATTGCCACGATCGATGACGAGATCGACAGAGACCTTGTCGCCGCCGCCGGCAAGCGCCTTCAAGAGCTTCGTTGCCGTGTTGACGGTCGAGGCGATATCCGGAAAGGCCTGTTTCAGACTGTCCCCCCAGGGGCCGAGCTGTTCGATCTCCAGCTTGAATTTTCCCGAGAGGAAGCCCTGCTCGTCGAAGGAGAAGGGGCCGGTGAGCGTCATAACCTTGCCGTCGCCGATGTCGGCGACGATGCGGCGCAGGTCGCCGGTGGCACCATTCAGGCCGTTCCGGTCACTGCCGTCGATCAGGCCGGCCTTGCCGGCGACGGTCAGGTCGATGCTGGCAGACAATTTCGGAAAGATCTGCGGCCAGTCCTTGATCGCCGTCTTGGCGTCCTGCAGGGAGATCGCACCGTCGAGATCGGCGCCGTTCTGGCGCAGATGGATTTCGGTGCGAGCCGCATCGAAGCTCATGGTCTGGCCGCTGTAGGAGGAGACGGCCATCGCCTTCAGACCCTCGATGACGGTCGAGCTGCGGTCGACGCCCTGCAGCCTGGTCGCAAGGCTCGCCTGCAGGTTCGTCCATTGGGCCGAGATCGAAAGGCCGTTGCTGGTGCGGATTTCGGCCGGCGAATCGAGTTCCCAGACGATATCGCCGGGCGCATAGACCTGTGCTGCCGAGCGCAGCGCGCCGAAGGTGGCGGAGACGCCGTTGACATTGTCGTCGACGTCGATCTTGGAGCAGAACAGGCCGATACGGAAGGGATAGCCGCGGAATTCGATATCGGAGCATTCACCGCTGACGCCTGCCTGATCGCGCGGCGCGATCGCCTTCAGCACCGTGGTCTTCAACGCCGACGCCGCATAGAACCAGCCGCCGGTATAAAGCGCGATCGCCAGGAGGATGCCTCCACCCAGCAACCAGAATTTCTTGCCGCTGCCTGATTGGCTGCTGCCGGATCGGCTTGACGCTGCCATGATGTTCTCCAATGGTGAATCGCAAATGTGATTCCGGTCTGGCGTGCGATATGGACGAATTTTGGGTATTTGGCTACGGTTCGCTGATGTGGAATCCGGGCTTCGAGTTCATGGAGCGGGCAGAGGCCCTGGTCTACGGCTACAGGCGTTCGCTCTGCGTCCGCTCCTTTGTCCATCGTGGCACACGCGACAATCCGGGCCTGGTTCTCGGCCTCGACAGGGGTGGTGCCTGCCGCGGCATGGCTTTCCGCATTTCGCCTGAAAAATGGGATGAGGTGATCGATTATCTCCGCGCCCGCGAGCTGGTGACCAATGTCTACCTGGAGCGCCGGGTGCGGCTGCAGCTTGCAGGCCGGCGCCGGGTCGATGCGATCGCCTACATCATCGACCGCGAGCATGAGCAATATGCCGGCGCACTCGATGCGCTTGCGGCGGCGCGGGTGGTGAACGAAGCAAAAGGCCAGTCTGGTCCGAATGACGCCTATGTCTTCAACACGCTGACGCATCTGAAGCAGATGGGCATTTGCGACCATTGGCTGGAGCAGGTCGTCAACGAAGTGGAGCGGCTGCGCGCCGCCTGATCTCAGCCAATTGCCGCGTTCAGCTTTCGCAGCTCGACCAGCCTTTCGACCGCCGTCGGCGGGAGCGGCAGATGCGGATTTTGGGCGACGGTTTCGAGCAGAAGCTCGTCGCTTGCCCGCTCCGATACCTCGATCAGATGGGCAAAAAAGGCGTCCGGATCCATTCCCGGCATGATCGGCGGCAGGATCTTCACCTTGAAATGGCCGGGATAACGACGAATGCTCCGCCGAGGCCAGAAGAGGCCGGGATGCATGGCGATCGGCACGACGGGGAGGTTAAGGTCGCGGTACATGCGGGCGATACCGTATTTATAGAGCGGTTCCGCACCCGGCGGACGGCGGGTGCCCTCGGGATAGATGATGAGCTGGCGGCCGGTTGAAAGCTCTTCCTTCGTGCGCTTCAGCACTTCCACCATCACCTTGCCGCGGGCGCCGCGATCGACCGGGATCATGCGCTGTTTCTTCGCATACCAGCCGAAGAGCGGAATCCACATCAGTTCGCGCTTCAGGATATAAACCGGATCCTTCAACCAGGGCAGCAGCGCGTAGGTATCCCAGAAAGACTGGTGCTTCGGCGCTAGGATGTAACTGCCATCAGGCAGGTTTTCCAGGCCCTCGATCTCGAAGGTGGTGCCGACGATCACTCGCATCAGCCAGTGGTTGGAACGCGCCCAGTTCTTCGGAATCGCATAGGCGATCTTGCGCGGCACCACGAAATAGTAAGGCGAGAGCACGATCATCCGGATGATGAGGTTGGCGTAGAAGATCGTGTTGAAGAGAACGGAACGCAGGGCGATCATGAAACTTTCCCGAGGCATGCTCACGCGACCGGCCTACACGATATTGCCCGCCATAAAAAGCGTTTGATGCTGCCCTGATGTAAAAGCTCAGTCTGAGGCCGGTACGCCTGCCGAGCGCAGCCCGGTGTGGCGGCCGAAGCCGGTGATGTTGCGGGCGCCGGTCAGCAGCACTTTCACATATTCGGCCAGCATGACACGCATCGCATTCGGATCGGTGAACCAGTTGCGGCTCTTCAAATCCGAGTTGACCACGGGATAAGCGATGAACTCGATGTCGGGATCGACATAGGAGAGCTCGGCGAGGCTTCGCGGCATGTGGTAGTTGTTGGTGACGATCAGAACGCTGCGGTATCCCTTGGCGTGAATCCAGTTCGAAGCTTCCTCGGCATTGCCGATGGTGTCGATCGCATCGTAGCCGATATCGACACAGCAGGAGAAGAGATCGGCCGGGCCCTGTGTCATCTTGCGGATCTGTGCCGGCGTCGTTGTCGGGTGGGCGCCGGAAATGAGCAAGCGCTTGCCGGCGCCCTGCTGCAGCAGCTCCACGGCCTGGTCGATGCGCTGGTAACCACCCGTCAGCACCACGATGGCATCCGCCTTCGGTTCGGCCGGGGGCTTCAGCGTCGTCACGGAATCGGCAAAACGCAGAAAACCTCCGAACACCAAGGCGATTGCCAGCAAGCAGGCAAAGCCGCCCCAGCGCAGCAGGCGGCGGATCGGCCCGCGCCGCGGCGGCAGCAAACCTGCCGGGCGATCAAGCTCCGGGTCCTGATGAATCGGGTTGGGTGTCGTGTGTCCCATCGTCATGAATCGTGATTATACGCTGATTGCGGCGCGGAACAGACGCTTTCATGGCAAAACCGCACGGTCACGATCAACTTCCGATGCCGTCGGTGCGTGTTGGGTCCGAGCGTAGCGTATCGATTTCGTAGATCGTCCGCATGACGGTCAGCCGCGCGGTGAAGGTGGTCAGGAGCGCGATGACGATCATCGTTGCGAAGATGCCGGCATAACCGAGCACGCCGACGGAGAAGGTACCGAAGAGCGCGGTCGCCTGGTCCGTTTCCGGAGTGGCGAGGGTGCGGCTTTGCCAGAAACCGGCGGTGGCGAAGAAGAGAGCGGCAAGCGCGCTGCCGATCGCCGAGCCCTTGAGGCTGATCTTCAGGAAATGCTTCTGGAATTCGGTGGCGACGAAAGAGCTTTCGGCGCCGACGAAATGCAGCACTTCGACGACGTGACGGTTGCCCGACAACGCGCCGCGCGTGGCGAAGACGACGGTGAGCACCATCGCCGTGAAAACCAGGAGCAGGATGCCGGTGCCGATCATGACAGTCGTGTGCGCCATGGATACCAGCCGGTCGACCCAGGTGCGGTGATCGTCGAGGGTGGCCTGCGGGATACTGTCCTTCAGCAGCGCCCGCATCGAACCGAAATCCGGTGGGTTGCTCTCGTCGATGGTGATGATGACGAGACGGGGAACGGGCAGATCCTTGAGGTCGAGACCGGGGCCGAGCCAGGGTTCGAGCAGGCGAGCGGTCGCCGCCTCGTCGACGATCTGGCCGCTCTTGGTGCCGACGAAGGTCAGCGCCAGATCGCGCGCCTGGGTCAGCGCCTTTTCCATGTCGAGATTGTCGTCCGGCTTGATCTGAATGGTGATCTCGCGCGAGATCTGGCTCTCCCAACTGGCCGCCGTCGAGCGCACCATGCTGACGCCGCCGAGCGTCAGGCAGGCGAGAAAGGCCATGATCGATATCACCACCATCAAGGCGCTGCCCTGGATGTTGGAAGGCGGCAGAATCGGCGCGGTCGGACGCACGCGCAATTCCGGCCGCTTCTGCTGGGTCTTGGCAGACGCCTTCTCGGGGTTTCTGAACGGGGGCTCAGTCATAGATATCGAGATGCCCCTCTGAGAGGATCATGCGGCGGGCTTCCACCTGCTCCATCAGCGCCAGGTCATGCGTGGCGATCACGACTGCCGTGCCGAGGCGGTTCAGCTCGAGGAAAAGATTGAGCAGGCGCTTGGCCATCGGCGGGTCGACATTGCCGGTAGGCTCGTCGGCCAGCAGCACTTCCGGTCGGTCCATTAGCGCCCGGGCGATTGCGGCGCGCTGCTTCTCGCCGCCGGAGAGTACGGGCGGCAGCACGTTGATGCGTTCGCCGAGGCCGACCCATTTCAAAAGTTCCAGGACGTCGGTCTTGTAAGAGCTCTCATCCTTGCCACGCACCCGTAAGGGCAAAGCGACATTCTCATAGGTGGTGAGATGGTCGAGGAGACGGAAATCCTGGAAGACGATGCCGACGCGACGGCGCAGAAGCGGCAGTTCGGGGCGGGGGATTTCGGAAATGTCACGCCCGAACATGCGGATCAGCCCGCGCGTCGGTTGCAGCGACATGAAAAGCATCCGCAGCAGCGACGTCTTGCCGGCGCCCGATGGACCCGTCAGGAACTGAAAGGATTTCTTCGGAATGTCGAAGGTCAGGTCCCGGAGGATTTCCGGGCCCATGCCATAACGCAAACCGACATTCTCGAAGTGGATCAACGGGCAGCTCAGTCTGTTGTGGGTTTCACCGCACGACTTGTTAACCAACACCGTTAACAGCCGGTAAATTTTGCTGGAAAGACGCCCGTTTGATGGCGATCTTTGCGAAGCATTAACCATTAAAATTTACGACTGAGCAGGATTCGTTTCAATGCCAAGATTTCCCCTGGCAGCGAAACCATGTGGACATCTGCGAGGCAGCCATCATGGAAGCATCCTCCTTCAGCCGGACGCCGGGCCAGGCCTATGATTTCCTGCCGCCGGAACCCACCAACCGTCGGTACCGCTCGGCGCGTCCTGCCGATATCTCCGACGCCGAATTCGTCACCCTCGGCAAAGTTCGGCCCAGGGAATTCAATGCAAGGACCTATAACGACAACCGCAAGCGTATGGCTGCCGCAAACGCCGCGCCGCCGCCGTTCATGCCGGCAATGGCTGCTTGCGTTCTGCAGACCGTGGAATCCTGGCTGCAGCGCGCGTCGATGCGGAGCTTCGCAGCGCTGGTGCTGGCGCTCGTCGTGCTCGTCTTCGGGCTTGCGGGTGGTTTTTCCGGCCTTTCCGGCGAGCGAGCCACTTCCGGAGCATCGCTGCATTTTACCCATGTCACGGTGACGCCGCGTGATGCGAACGGCATGCGCGTGCTCGTCATCAACGGCATCATCGAAAACGACAGCGGGACGACGCAGACGGTGCATCCGATCCGTGCCGATCTCGTGACCGACGAGCGGCTGACCGCAAGCATCGTCATCAACCCGCCGGCCGATGTGATCTATGGCGGCCAAAGCCGGGGCTTCTCGGCTCGCGTTCAGCATGCCGGCGGAAAAATGCCGGAGGTCCGGCTGTCCTTCCTGCCGCAGACGTAACAGGACATGGATTGCCGATTTTCGCGTCGCAGGTTGCGCCAATCGCGTTAATTTCATAGCCGGCGAGGCTGTTTCAGGCTCGCATATGTGCTAACGGCTTACCCTTCTTTTCATGGAGCAAGCCCTTATGCCTGTCGTGCGCGGAAAAAACATCGAGCCGCTCTTCACCGCCGAGCAGATCGCCGAGCGCAATCATTCGATGGCGCGGGAGATCGCCAGCGGCCCGACCAAGGACCTGCTCGTCATTGCCGTGCTCAAGGGCTCCTTTATCTTCGCCGCCGACCTGATCCGCGCCCTGCATGATAGCGGGCTTGCCCCGGAGGTCGAGTTCATCACGCTGTCGAGTTACGGCATCGGCACGGTTTCGCAAGGCGTGCGCATCGTCAAGGATATCGACAGTGACGTGCATGGCCGCGACGTCCTGCTGATCGACGATATCCTCGAATCCGGCCGGACGCTGCTCTTTGCCAAGGAGTTGCTCTTCGAACGTGGCGCGCGCAACGTCACGATCGCCGTGCTGCTCGACAAGCGCGTCAAGCGCAAGGAAAAGCTGGAGGCTGATTATGTCGGCTTCGAATGCCCTGACTATTTTGTCGTCGGCTACGGCATGGATGTCGCCTATGCCTTTCGCGAACTGCCCTTCGTCGGCGTGGTGACCGGGGACGCCTGAACTACTGCATAATTCCTTAAATCGGAATCGATTTAAGGATAAAATTATGCAGCAATTAAAAGTGTACAGCGTCCTTTGCGCGTCTTAAAGACGCGCGGCGCTGTAATGCCTTCGAGACGGGTTGTTAACCATCTCGTCCATCGCTTCCTCATCTTTACCGATCGAAAAGGAAAGTCTGGTGATTTCCGTCACGGGGCTGATACGGAGCGATGCACATATGGCAAGAATTCTGATTACGGAAGACGAGGACTCCCTGCGGTCCTTCGTAGCCCGGGCCCTGCGGCTTGACGGCCACGAGACCGACGAGGCTGCCGACGGGGCTGAAGGCCTGGAGAAGCTCAAGGACGGGGTCTACGATCTGCTGCTTTCAGATATCCGCATGCCCGTGATGGACGGCATTGAACTCGCCCATCAGGCAAAAGACGCCTTCCCGGGTCTGAAGATCCTGCTAATGACCGGTTATGCCGAACAGCGCGAACGGGCCGACGATCTTGCCGAAAAGATCATCGACGTCGTCGCCAAGCCATTCGCGCTTCCCGATATCCGCAAGGCAGTCGCCCGGGCGCTCGTCTCTTAAGCATGACGCCGACAGTGTGAGCGGTTTTCGGACGGCATCCGGCTCACCCTCCTTGATTTGGAACGGGATTCAGATTTTGGTCGGATCGGCCTAAAACCATCCCGTTCGCGCCTGCTATTGTGCGGCGGCGGAAGGATTATTGGATGTCCAGCAGCCGCTCGAGATAGCGCCGTTCCATTTCCTGTGGCGGATTGTTGCCGAGTTTCTCGCGGATCGCGTCGAGGATTTCTCGCGCCCGTTGAACGTCGATTTCGTCAGGCACCTTCACGTTATCGCCGAAATCAGGTCCCTGGGTCCGGCGTGGTCGGCCGAGCGGGTCGCGACCGTTCTGGTCGCCCTGGCCCACCTGGCCGTTCGGGCCTTGACCCTGCTGACCCTGCTGCGCCTGCATCATCTGGTTCATCATGTCGCGCGCGCCCTGGCGAAGCGCTTCGAGCGCGCGGCCCTGGCCCTCGACGGCCGGTTGACCGCGGCCCTGGCCGAGTTCACGGCCGGCACCTTCCATTTCGCGTTGCGCTTGGCCGAAGCCCGGGCCGGGCTTCATGCCCATCTCGCCAAGGCTCTTCTGCAATTCGCCGAGCTGCTTGCCGAGCGCATCCTGCTGGGCGCGCAGCTGTTTCAGCGCCTCGCGCAGCTGCTCGGCCGTCATCTGGTCGGAGGGCTGCTGGCCTTCCTTGCCTTGCTGGCCCTGCTGGTCCTGCGGCTCGCCGTTTTCTCCAGGGTTCATCTCGTCGAGCAGCGGATCGTTTTCGCCCATGTCAGTCTCGCCGCGCTGCATGCGGTCCCGGAGTTGCTGGTCGAGCCGGAAGGTCTGTTCCATCAGCTTCTGCTGGTCGCGCAGGATTTCGCCGAGCTTGTCGATCTGCTTGCGGGCTTCGCTGTTTTCCTGACCCTGCTGGCCGCGCTGCGGCCGGCCCGCCTGCAGGTTGTTCATCATCCGCTGCAATTCCGACAGCATCTGCTGGGCCGCGTCACGATTGCCGGAGCGGGCAAGATTCTCGATCTGGTCCATCATCCGTTCCAGATCCTGCTGGCGCAGGGTGTTCTGTGCGTTCTGGTTCGGCTGCATCGGCGCGTTCTGCATGCGCTCTGCAAGTTCGGTCATATAATCCTGCATCGCCTTGCGCAGCTCATCCATCAGCTTCTTAATCTCCGCGTCGGGAGCGTTGCGGTCCAGCGCGTCGGCAAGCTTCTGCTGGGCCTCGCGCAGCTTGCGCTCGGCCAGCGATAGATCGCCGTCCTCCATGCCGAGGGCGATCTCCCACAGATATTGGGCGGTATCCTTCAGCGCATCCTCGCTCTTTGCGAGCTTCATGCGCGCCAGGGCGGATTCGAGCAGCAGATAGTTGGTGAGCTTGGGGATGGTCTCTTCAGGGCGGATGGTCAGCGCCTCGTTCAGCGCGATCGCCTGCGGCATCTTGCGCGTATCGAGCGCGAAGACCTGCCGTTCCTCGGCGACTGCTGCGGCAAGCGGCTCGTTGAAGGGCCGCGACGGCAGCGTCATTTCATGCGGCGGGCTGCGGCCGGTCTGGCCGGCGGCATCCTTGGCGACGAGCGTGATGCGCACGCGCTTGCCGGCAAGCGGATGTTCGGTCAGGTTCCGGCTGGTCACGCCCTTGGCGTCGCGGGCGTTGCGGCGGGGGACATCCAGCCGGTACTCCGGCAGCGGATAGAGCGGCGTTGCCGTCGGGTCTGTTTCGACGGGAACGATCTCCGCATGCGCCTCCTGGACGCCGTAATCGTCCTTAACGGTGAAACCGATTTCAAGCGCGCCGTTGACGCTGGGCTTCGGCAGGCCGTCGAAGGCAATCTCCGGCGCCTTATCGGGGAGAACGTCGAAGCTCCAGCGGCGGCCGTTGACCTCGAGTGCACCGTTCTCCTGGAGCTTCATCATATGCGTCTGCGCGACGAGAGCCTGACTGGCCGGTGCCGCCGTCTGTTGCTCGCTGCCTGATGCCGCCGTTTGTTGCGGTTTGGTATCGGCCTGCACGGCAATATCCTGCGCCTCGCCGTTCGCCTTGCGGAACACGACTTTTTCCGCCGTCTTTCCGCCGCTGACCCGCACAGTGAGGCCTGAAAACTGCGGAATGCCGATCGGCGCCTGCTCGCTGCCATCGGCCGTCAGATAAATTGGCGCGCGGCCGGTATAAGAAGGCGGTGTCACCCAGGCATCGATGCGTACTGCCGGATTGCTGACCACCTGCTCGGGTGCTGCCTGCAACGCGTCGCGGATCGAGCCGCCGTTGATCGACAGCGAATAACCGAAGGCAGTGACAAGCAGCAGCGCCGGGACGGCGCGCAGCGCGAAACGGTCATGCGCGGCGATATCAGGCCGCGGCAGTCCGGCATCGAGCGCTGCGATCTTTTCGGCCATGCGCGTCTGGTGCTCGCGCCAGAGCGCCCGGCCGAAGGGGGTATCGAAGGCCGGCTCGTCTTCCTGGACGGTGACCGGCTGGTGCGGCAGGCCGTTGCGCTCTTCCAGCATGCGGTCGGCTTCTGCGACCCTCGGCCAGCGCAGGGTGCGGAAGGGGAGGAGCGAAACCAGAAAAGCGGCGGCAAAGGCAATCAGCAGCAGGATGCGCAGCCAGTCCGGCACGCTGCGGAAGAGGCCGAACCAGGAAGCGCAGAGATAAAAGGCGATGACGGACAGTACCGGCATCAAAGGCGGCAGCAGCTGCTCGAAAAAGAGCACGATGCGCGCCAGCAGGCGTTTCGTCGTCACCAGCCGGGCAAGCGACGGACGGAACGCAAATGCACCTTTCTTCTGCCGAGAGGGGCTTTTCATCGGTCCGGTCTCCGCGATCTGGCGTTCTGGAACAGAGGGCGCTTCCGGCGATTGCAGGGCAATACGCTCATGAACGAAAGGATAACACTCTTTGTGGCGAAGGCGAGGGCGAGCGGCCGGTATTACCGGCTTTTCACGTTAATTCGCCAAAAAGTGATGGCTTGTTCAGTCGAGCCAGGCCGGAACGGAGTCAAGGCTGATCAGTTCGGCATAGGTTCTGCGCGGGCGAATCGTATGGAAATCGCTGCCCCTGACCAGAACTTCGGGCACCAACAAGCGGCTGTTGTAAGTGCCTGCCTGGACCGCGCCGTAGGCGCCCGCAGTGCTGACCGCCATCAGGTCGCCGGGCTTCGGCATCGCCATCTCGCGGTCAAGTGCCAGATAATCGCCGGTCTCGCAGACGGGGCCGACGACATCGGCGCGGATGCGAGGCGCGTTGGCCGCCGAAATCGTTACCGGGCGGATTTCGTGATAGGCCTCGTAAAGCGTCGGGCGGATGAGATCGTTCATCGCGCCGTCGACGATGACGAAGGTCTTTTCGCCGCCATCCTTCACATAGAGGACTTCGGTCACGAGGATGCCGGCATTGCCGACGATCAGGCGACCGGGTTCGGTGATGATCTTGCAGTCCAGGCCGCGCAGCTGGTTCTTGACGATTGCCGCATAGGCATCCGGCAGTGGCGGCGGATTGTTGTCGTCCTTGTAGGGGATGCCGAGGCCGCCGCCGATATCGACGTGATGGATAGTGTGGCCATCGGCGCGGAGCGTCGCGACAAGGTCGTGCAGCAGTTTGAAGGCGTCGTCGAAAGGCTGCAGCTCGGTGATCTGGCTGCCGATATGCATGTCGATGCCGGTGACCTCGATGCCGGGCAGCTTGGCGGCATGGGCATAGATGGCGCGGGCGCGCTCCCAGGAGATGCCGAACTTGTTTTCCTTCTTGCCGGTAGAGATCTTGGAATGCGTCTTCGCATCGACATCCGGGTTGATACGGAAGGAGACCGGCGCTTTCTTGCTCACGCTGACGGCGCGCTGGTTGAGGATCTCGAGCTCGGGCTCGGATTCGACGTTGAAGCAGTAGATGCCGGCTTCAAGGGCGAAATCCATCTCGGACGGCGTCTTGCCGACACCTGAGAACATGATGCGGTCTGGCGGAATGCCGGCGGCAAGCGCGCGGCGCAGCTCGCCCTCCGAGACGACGTCGATACCGGCGCCGAGGCGGCCCAGTGTCTTCAGCACCGCCTGGTTCGAATTCGCCTTCATCGCATAGCAGACCATGGAGTCCATGTCGGCGAAAGCTTCCGAAAAGACGCGGTAGTGGCGCTCCAGCGTTGCGGTGGAATAGACGTAGAACGGCGTGCCGACTGCCTTGGCGATCTCGGGAACGGGGACGTTCTCCGCATGAAGGACGCCGTCACGGTATTCGAAATGATTCACGGGTTTATGCCTTAAAGAAGGGGATCGAGAAGGAAGGGCTTGTCGACGGTTCCCGGCTGTTTCGTCGGCTTGGAAACGTCGCCTCCCTTGCTTGCCGCAGCGCTCGGCGGATCGAGGTCGCCCTTGCGCCCGCATCCGGCAGCGGCAAGGCCGATGACGGCGAAAACCGCCGTCAGGCGGACGAGGTGCGGCAAGCTCTTCATGGATATCCTCTTCTGCGGCATTTGATGGCATCATTCATATCGAACGATGGACATCTTCATAGCGAAGTTTATCCGCCTTGTGCACCCTGATTGTTGGCGGTCTTTGCGCACCCCGCAGAAGGGCGCGGCGGCTTTTCGCCACGCCTGGTATCTCTTAGTTGCGGGCGCGCCAGAAGGCGATCTGCCTGCGCACTTCGGACGGTGCCGTGCCGCCGAAGCTCTTGCGGCTGGCGACCGAGGCCTCGACGGTCAGCACGTCGTAGACCTTGTCGGTGATGTCGGCATGGATCGACTGCAGATCGGCGAGTGGTAGCTCGGCAAGGTCGCATCCCTTGCTTTCGGCAAGTGCTACGGCCCGGCCGGTGACGTGATGGGCGTCGCGGAAGGGGAGGCCCGCTTCGCGCACCAGCCAGTCGGCAAGATCGGTCGCCGTCGAATAGCCGGAGCCGGCCGCCGCCTTCATGCGCGCGGTGTTGACGGTCATGTCGCGCACCATGCCGGTCATGGCGGCAATTGCCAGTTCCAGGCTCTCGGCGGCGTCGAAGACCTGTTCCTTGTCTTCCTGCATGTCCTTGGAATAGGCGAGCGGCAGGCCCTTCATGATCGTCAGCAGCGCCACCAGCGAGCCGTTGATCCGGCCGGTCTTGGCGCGCACCAGTTCGGCGGCATCCGGGTTCTTCTTCTGCGGCATGATCGACGAGCCGGTCGAGAAGGCGTCGGAGAGGCGCACGAAACCGAATTGCGGGGTCGACCAGATGACGATCTCTTCTGCCAGACGCGACAGGTGCATGCCCGCAATCGCTGCGATCGACAGGAATTCGATGGCGAAATCGCGGTCGGAAACCGTATCGATGGAGTTGCGGGTCGGCTCGCGGAAACCGAGCGCCTTGGCCGTCATGTGGCGGTCGATCGGATAGCCGGTGCCGGCAAGTGCGGCGGCACCGATCGGGCTTTCATCCAGATGCTCGATGGCGTGGCGCGCGCGCGCGCGATCGCGGCCGAACATTTCGACATAGGCCATGCAGTGATGGCCGAAGGTAACGGGCTGGGCGGTCTGCAGATGGGTGAAGCCCGGCATGACGCTTTCGGCATGCTCTTCGGCGCGATCGAGGAAGGCCGCGATCAGGCCGGTCAGCATCCGCTCGGTCTTCTCAAGCTCTTCCTTTACCCAGAGACGGAAATCGAGCGCCACCTGATCGTTGCGCGAGCGGGCGGTGTGCAGGCGGCCGGCCGTCGGGCCGATCAGCGTCGCCAGGCGTGCTTCGATATTCATATGGATGTCTTCGAGCTGACGCGAGAATTCGAAATTGCCGCTTTCGATTTCTGACAGGATCGTGTTTAGCCCGTGAACGATCTTGTCCTTATCGTCAGTGGAAATGATCTCCTGATGGGCGAGCATCGTCGCATGGGCAATCGAACCGCGGATATCCTGCGCGAATAGCTTCTTGTCGAAACCGATCGAGGCATTTATCTCCTCCATGATCGCGTCCGGGCCGGAGGCGAAGCGACCGCCCCACATCTGGTTGGAGGATTTGGTGTCCGTGGTGTCGTCGGCCATGAAGGTGTCCGCCTTGAGGATGCATGTCCAGGAGAATGAAATGACGACAAGAAAACCCCTCGGGCTGCCATCCCTGAGATGGATCGCGATGGCCGCCGTTGCGGGTGTCGTTGCCGGTGCGGCAGCGGTATACGTGAAGGAGGCGGGGATTGGCAATGGCGGCGGTGAAACGGCATCGGCCGAATGCAAGCTCGCCAAAGACCGCATTGCCGGCATTACGCCGCTGATGAAGGGCCAGGTGGCCGCCATGGTCGCCGCCACTGAACCGCGCAGGTTGACCGCTGTTTCTTTCAACGGGCCGGACGGCAGGCCGCTGACGCTCGACCATTTCGCCGGCAAGACCGTGCTTCTCAATCTTTGGGCGACATGGTGCGTTCCCTGCCGCGAGGAGATGCCGGCGCTGAATGCGCTCGAGAAGGAGATGGGCAGCGACAAGTTCCAGGTGGTGCCGGTCAATATCGATAGTGGCGACGACGAGAAGCCAAAGACCTTCCTCACGGAGATCGGCGTCGATGCGCTGCAGCTCTATCGCGACAATACGATTTCGGTGTTCAACAGCCTGAAGAAAGAGGGCCTCGCCATGGGACTACCGGTGACGCTGTTGATCGACGACAAGGGATGCCTGATTTCGGCGATGAACGGGCCGGCTGCCTGGGACAGCGAGGATGCCAAAGCACTGATCAAGGGCGCGATCGGATCGTAGACCCGCGAGCGTTTACCGCGTCGGGACAGGCACTTCACCGCGATAGTCATAGAAGCCGCGGCCGGACTTGCGTCCGAGCCAGCCGGCTTCGACATATTTCACCAGCAGCGGGCAGGGACGATATTTGGAGTCCGCCAGGCCGTCATGCAGCACCTGCATGATCGAGAGGCAGGTGTCGAGGCCGATGAAATCGGCAAGCTGCAGCGGTCCCATCGGATGGTTGGCGCCGAGCTTCATCGCCGTATCGATGGCGTCGACCGTGCCGACGCCTTCATAGAGCGTGTAGATCGCTTCGTTGATCATCGGCAGCAGGATGCGGTTGACGATGAAGGCCGGGAAATCCTCGGCGACGGTGATTGTCTTTTCCAGCGTGCCGACGAATTCCTTGGCGGCGGAAAAGGTCTTCTCGTCGGTGGCGATGCCGCGCACCAGTTCGACCAGCTTCATGACAGGCACCGGGTTCATGAAATGTATGCCCATGAAGCGCTCGGGGCGGTCGGTGGCGGCAGCAAGCCGGGTGATGGACAGGGAAGAGGTGTTGGTGGCAAGCAGTGCTTCCGGCTTCAGGACCGGACAGACCTGGGTGTAGATCTTGCGCTTGACCGTTTCATCCTCGGTGGCGGCCTCGATGACGAGATCGGAGGGGGCGAGATCGTTGACATCGGACGAGCCTGTGATGAGCGACAAGGTCGACTTTCGTTCCTCTTCGGTCATCTTGCCGTTCGTCACCAGGCGGGCCAGGTTGCCGTTGATGGTGGCAAGGCCGGATTCAATGCGGTCCTGCGAGAGATCGTAAATGTGAACCCTGTAACCTGCGGCGGCCGAAACATGCGCGATGCCGCAGCCCATCTGGCCGGCACCAATAATACCAATATTCTTCAACACCGCATTCATCTCCAAACCCCCCGCACGGCATTCGCCCCCGCGCCGCCGCATTTTTCTAGCAATACTGCCGGACGAAGGATCGCCCGGCAGCAGTAGTAGCCCGATAAAAGATAATTTTCCAGTCATTCGCACGTGCGAAAGAAAAGCATTTGACGCGGTCAGAGCGCCTTTTGCAATTCCGGCAAGGCGTCGAAGAGATCGGCGACCAATCCATAGTCGGCGACCTGGAAGATCGGCGCCTCCTCGTCCTTGTTGATGGCGACGATGACCTTCGAATCCTTCATGCCGGCCAGATGCTGAATGGCGCCTGAAATGCCGCAGGCAATGTAAAGCTGCGGCGCCACCACCTTGCCGGTCTGGCCGACCTGCCAGTCGTTCGGCGCGTAACCGGCGTCGACGGCGGCTCTGGAAGCGCCAACGGCGGCCCCGAGCTTATCGGCAAGCGGCAGGATGACCTCCCTGAATTTTTCCGCCGAGCCGAGTGCCCGGCCGCCGGAGATGATGATCTTGGCAGAGGTCAGCTCCGGCCGGTCGGAGGCCGACAGCGCATCGCCGACGAAGGTCGAAAGCCCCGGATCGGAAACCGCCGGGATCGCCTCGACGGTGGCTGAGCCGCCTTCCGGTGCAGAGGCGAAGGATGCGGTGCGCACGGTGATGACCTTCTTGGCATCGCTCGCCTGTACCGTCTGAATGGCGTTGCCGGCATAGATCGGCCGCTTGAAGGTGTTTGAGGAAATTACCTCGATGATCTCGGAGACTTGAGCGACATCGAGCAGGGCAGCGACGCGCGGCAGCACGTTCTTGCCGACCGAGGTGGCGGCAGACAGGATCGTGTCGTAGCTGCCGGCCAGCGAGACGATCAGGTCGGCGAGCGGTTCGGCCAGATTGTTGGCGAGTTCGTCGCTTTCGGCCAGCAGCACCTTGGAGACGCCGGCAAGTTTTGCCGCCTGTTCGGCAGCGGGCTTGGCAGCCTTGCCGGCAACGAGCACATGAATATCGCTTGCCTGTTCCTTGGCGATCTTTGCGGCTGCCGTCAGCGCCTTGGCGGTCTGGTCGGACAGGCTGGCATTGTCGTGGTCAGCCAGAAGAAGAATGGTCATGATGATGGCTCCTGTTCCAAGCTGATTACAGCACGCCGGCTTCGTTTTTGAGCTTGTCGATCAGTTCGGCGACCGACTTGACCTTGACGCCGGCCTTGCGGCCCGACGGCTCCTCGGTCTTCAACACCTTGAGGCGCGGCGTTGTGTCGACACCGAAATCGCTCGGCGTCTTCTTGTCGAGCGGCTTCTTCTTCGCCTTCATGATATTCGGCAACGAGGCATAGCGCGGTTCGTTCAAGCGCAGATCGGTGGTGACAACAGCAGGCAGCTTGATCTCGATCGTCTGCAGGCCGCCATCGACTTCGCGGGTGACGGTCGCTTTGACATCGCCGATCTCGATCTTCGAGGCGAAGGTCGCCTGGGCAACTCCCATCAACGCCGCCAGCATCTGGCCGGTCTGGTTGCTATCGTCGTCGATCGCCTGCTTGCCAACGATGATCAGCCCCGGCTGTTCGGCGTCGGCGACAGCCTTCAAGATCTTCGCCACAGTGAGCGGCTCGATTTGATCGTCGGTCTCGACCAGGATCGCCCGATCGGCGCCCATCGCAAGGGCGGTCCTCAGCGTCTCTTCGGCCTTGGCCGGGCCGATCGAGACGACCACCACTTCCTCGCACTTGCCGGCTTCCTTCAGCCGCAGCGCCTCTTCCACCGAGATCTCGTCGAACGGGTTCATCGACATCTTCACATTGGCAAGCTCGACACCCGTGCCGTCCGGCTTCACCCGGATCTTCACGTTGTAGTCGACAACCCGTTTGACTGGCACGAGTATCTTCATGGGGTCCTTCCTTCAGGAGAAACTGGCTTCAGAGACTTTTTTAGAAAATGCGCGCTCGAGCGCCGCTCCGATTGTCGAATGGCGACATGGATACGCGCTTTTCCTCCAAATTCAACGCTTCCATGACGCCGCCGGCGATTTGCCTCGGCAATATATGGACGTTTACGTTCACGTCAATATCGTTGCTTAGCGTCGGCCCCAGGGAAAGCGCTGCGCGGTTCGCCCGTCCGTGCCGGCCGCGATGGCCTGGCCAGCGCCCGGGTCGTTTCTGACGGCGCGGGGCGTGACGATCTGCCGGTCGAAGAGCGGCACACCAGGCCGGCGCAACGCCAGGATCAGCAAAGCCCCGGCAAGGATGCCGCCGACATGCGCACCCCAGGAAACGTCGCCGTCAGGTGCGATCGCCAGCATGAAGAACTGCTGCCCGATCCACAAAAGCAGCGGCACGAAGGCTGGCAGGGGCAGCGGCACGCGGAAAAACACCAGCACCCATACCCGCACGCGCGGATGCAGCATGACATAGGCGGCAACGACGCCGGAGACCGCCCCCGATGCGCCGACCAGCGGCGCTTCCGAGGTCATCATCAGCAGGCCGTGGCAGAGCGCGCCGGCGGCCGCGCAAACGAAATAGAAGATCAGGAAGCGCAGATGCCCCATCGCATCCTCGACATTATCGCCGAAGACCCAGAGGAAGATCATGTTGCCGGCCAGATGCCAAAAGCCGGTATGGACGAAGGCATAGGTGAGGTAGGTCAGCGGCTCCGGCACGATTTCGAGTCCCTGCGCCAGCACCGCGTGGCCGAAGGCGACTGCCGGGATGTAGCCGAGCCCGACGGTCGTCGCCTGGGCCGCATGCTCGCTCTCCAGGCTGGTCAATAGCCAGACCGCGAAGTCCAGCGCCATCAGTGCGAGCGTTACCCACTGAACCTTGATATGTTTCAGCGTATTGGCATCGTGAAGAGGTATGAACATAAAGGCCCCTCGGCGATCGTGATCGCGACAAGCCTATCTGTTTTTTCCCGGAACCCAAAGCACATCCGCATGGCCCCGGTCATTTGCATGACGTGCCGCGACGAAGAGGAAATCGGAGAGCCGGTTGACATATTTCATCGCCGGCTCGCCGACAATTTCGCGGTCGGTGCGGGCAAGCGCCACCATCAAACGCTCGGCGCGCCGCGCAATCGTGCGGGCAAGATGCAGATGCGCGGCAGCCGGGCTGCCGCCTGGCAGGATGAAGGATTTCAGCGGCTCCAGGCCGGCGTTCAACCGGTCGATATCACGCTCGACGCGGTCGACTTGCGTCTCGGCGATCCGCAGCGGCTCATAGGCCGGCGGCTCACCAGTGTCAGGGGTGGCGAGATCGGCGCCGAGGTCGAAGAGGTCGTTCTGGATAGACATCAGCATGGCGTCGAGTTCAGGCAGGCCGGCCGTGTGCAGCCGCGCCATGCCGATCGCGGAATTGGCCTCGTCGATCGTGCCGTAGGCCTCGACGCGCAGATCGTCTTTCAGCCGGCGCGGGCCGGACACCAGCCCGGTCGTGCCGTCATCGCCTGTTTTCGTGTAGATCTTGTTGAGCTTGACCACGGTTTCCCCCTTGAAGTTCGATCAGGTCGGGCGGCCCCCGCCGGTGATCCAGAGCGTCACCATGATCAGGATGACGGCGATCGCCTGCAACAGCACACGAAGCTGCATCAGCTTGTTGGAACGGTTGGGATCGCCGCCCTTCATCATGTTGAAGAGGCCGCGGATCAGGACGAGGGCGACGACGCCCATGACAATAATCGCGAGGATATAGGTGACCGTGGACATGGCGTTCAGCTTTCTCAGTCAGTCCGTCCAGCGCATCAGGCGGTAGAAGAGGTCTGCCGGAAGCAGCCGCTTCAGGAACATGCCCTGCTTAGCCGGAGTCGTTACGGGATAATGTGGCCTCGGATTTGTCGAGTTCAATGCGTGTTTCAATACGGAATAGACCGCTTCCGGGCCGAGTTTATGGCGGTTGACCGGCCCCGATCCGTCGAGTCTCGCCAATTGCCTGATGTAATCGACCGCGTGCGGCGAATTCTCGAGGTCGATATGTTCCTTGATCTTTGCCAGCGCATTGGCGGTAAAACGTGTGGCGATCGGACCCGGCTCGATCAGGCTCACATGGATGCCGCTGCCCTGCAGCTCCATTCGCAGGGTGATGCTAAGGCCTTCGAGCGCGAATTTGGACGCGGTGTAGGCGCCGCGATAGCGATAGGGAACGACGCCAAGGATTGACGAGCATTGCACGATCCGCCCTTGGCCACGTTTGCGCATCGGCGGAATGACCTGCCGCGTCAGCTCATGCCAGCCGAAGAAATTCGCCTCGAACTGCGCGCGCAGCGTTGCTGTCGACAGATCCTCGACGGCGCCCGGCTGGCCATAGGCGCCGTTATTGAAGAGTGCGTCGATGCGACCGCCGCTGCGTTCCAGAACCGCGCCGACCATGTCGGAAATCGTCTCGGTCCTGGCATAGTCCATCAGGAAGGCCTCGATGCCCTCGGTTTCCAGCCCCGGCAAATCTTCCGGCTTGCGCACCGTCGCGAAGACACGCCAGCCATCGGCTTTCAGCGACCGCGCGCAATGAGCGCCGATACCGGACGAACATCCGGTCACGACGATGGTGCGCTCTCCCGCCATGGAATGATTCCTGTACAAAATGGGACTCGTTTCCCATATTCGGCCAGAGGATACAATCTGGAAAGCCGGAGACGGAATGCCGAAGGTGCTGCGCACGATCTATGACGTGGTCTATGACGCGATCTGTCATATGGTCGAGGACGACGGCTTTGCGATGGCAAGCCATGTGGCGCTGTCGAGCCTGCTTGCGGTTTTCCCCTTCCTGATCTTCGGCACGGCGCTCGCAAGCTTCCTTGGCGCCGATCAATTTTCCTCGACGGCCATCCATCTGATCTTCGACACCTGGCCCGAGGCGATCGCCAAACCGCTCGCCGACCAGGTGCTGCAGGTGCTGACCATTCCGCGCGGCGGGCTGCTGACGATCTCGGTGCTGGCCGCCGCTTATTTCGCCTCGAACGGTGTCGAGGCGCTGCGCATCTCGCTCAACCGCGCCTACCGGGTACAGGAAACACGGGCCTGGTATTTCACGCGTCTCGCCAGCCTCGGCTACGTGCTGATCGCGGTCATCATCTTCACGGCGATCAGCATCCTGCTGGTCGCCCTGCCGCTGGCGCTCGATTATTCGAGGAGATGGTTCCCGCTGTTCGCCGATACGCTCGACATCGTTTTCAGCTGGCGCATCTACGGCACGCTGGTGGTTCTGACCGTCGGACTGCTGGTCATGCATCTGTGGTTGCCGGCCGGCAAGCGGCGGGTCTTCGACGTCATTCCGGGCGTGCTGCTGACGCTGCTTCTCTGGCTCGCCGGAGCGCTGATCTTTGCCTATTATCTCGCGACCTTCGCCAATTATACGGCAACCTATGCCGGTCTCGCCTCGGTCATGATCGTGCTGATCTTCCTCTACATGGTCGGCGTCATCTTCATCATCGGGGCGGAGATCAATGCAGCGCTGATCAAGTTCCGCGTCTTCCGGATGTTTTCGCACACGCTTTCGATCGTCGGCAGAGAGCGTGTCGAAAGGCAATCAGAGCCCGACAAGACGGCGAATATCCGCCCCTGACATGCCCTGGGCGCGCAATTCGCCAAGCCCGGTGTCACCTTGGCTTTTCGAAAGCTTGCGGCCATCCGCGCCGAGAATGAGACGATGATGGTGATAGACCGGCTGCGGCAGGCCAAGCAGCACCTGCAACAGCCGGTGCACCGATGTGGCGTGGAAGAGGTCGAGCCCACGCACGACATGGGTGACGCCCTGCAGCGCATCGTCGACGACCACGGAAAGATGATAGCTCGATGGCGCATCCGAGCGGGACAGGATGACGTCGCCCCAGACGTCGGGCTCGGCGGCGATCTCGCCTGTCCTGCCGTCGCCGGTTTCCGTCCAGAACAGCAGTTCGCCGATCAGGTCGAGCGCTTTGCGCATGTCGAGCCGCCAGGCATGTTTCTTCCCCGAGGTCAGCATGTCCCGCCATTCGTCTGCCGGACGCTCACGATCACTTGCGGGATAGTGCGGGGCGCCGTCGGGATCGCGCGGCCAGGATTCACCCGCCGCCTCGTAGGCGACGACGCGCGCCTTCACCTCGCCGCGCGTCAGAAAAGCTGGATAGACCAGCCCGCGCTCGATCAGAGCGTGCAACGCCGCCTGATATTCGGGAAAATGTTCCGACTGGCGCCGCACCGGGCTTTCCCAGCTGATATCAAGCCATTCGAGATCCCTCAGGATGCCGGCCTCGAACTCGGGCGTGCAGCGGGTCTGGTCGATATCCTCGATGCGCAGCAGCAGGCGGCCTTGTTCGGCCTCTGCCATGTCGCGGTTCAGAAGGGCCGAGAGGGCATGGCCGAGATGCAACGGTCCGTTGGGACTCGGCGCAAAACGAAAGACAGGTTTTTGACGCTCACTCGTGGTCATGCTTTCTTCTGCCATGGATTCGGCTTTTGAACCACTGCGAGGCAATGTGCAGATCATCCGCAACGACGATGACGTCAGGCAGGGGCTCGAAGCGCTGCTTCGCCTCGATCCGCGTCTTGTGCCGATCGTCGCCGACGCTGGACCCATTCCGCTGCGATTGCGCGAGCCAGGCTTTGCCGGTCTTGCCCATATCATCGTCTCGCAGATGGTATCGCGCGCCAGCGCCGAGGCGATCTGGCGGCGCATGCTGCCGGCGGACGGTTCGCTGACGGCCGAAGGCTACGCACTGCTTCACGCCGAGGCGTGGCGCGAATTCGGTCTGTCGCGCGCCAAGGCCGAGACGCTGTCGCGGATTGCCGAAGCGGTCGCTTCCGGCCGTCTCGATCTCTCCGGGCTCTGCCTGAAGCCGCCGGCCGAGGCGCTTGGCGAACTGACCGCGCTGAAGGGTGTCGGGCCGTGGACGGCAGAGGTCTATCTGATGTTTTGCGGCGGTCATGCCGATGTTTTCCCGGCCGGCGATGTCGCGCTGCAGAATGCCGTCGGGACCGCATTCAGTCTTGCCGCACGGCCGCAGGCGAAGATGCTTGCTGAGCTTTCGGCAGTCTGGTCGCCGTGGCGCTCGGTGGCGGCACGGCTTTTCTGGGCCTACTACGCCACGAAGGTGCGCCGTGACGTGGTGCCGATCGGCTGATCGGCAACACTCTTCAAAATGCCTTTATCCTCTGAATTTATTGGACTTCACAATCCTGTAACAACCGGCCTAATATACAGGTGCAGATGCCGAATCGATCAGGAGAGTCCCTTGACGATTGCAGTCTCCCCACAGGCCCTGCCGGCGCTCGTCCTGAACGCTGACTACCGGCCACTGAGTTATTACCCCTTGTCGTTGTGGTCCTGGCAGGACGCGATCAAGGCGGTATTTCTCGACCGTGTGAACATCATTGCAGAATATGAACATTCGGTTTCCTCGCCGAGCTTTTCGATGCGGCTTCCGAGCGTCGTGTGCCTGAAGACTTACGTCCAGCCCTCCCGCAATCCCGCTTTCACCCGGTTCAACGTCTTCCTGCGCGACCGGTTCGAATGCCAGTATTGCGGCGCCCATGACGACCTGACCTTCGACCACGTCATCCCGCGCGCCCATGGCGGCGAGACGACCTGGGAGAATGTCGTGGCAGCCTGTTCGCCCTGCAATCTGCGCAAGGGCAGCAAACTTCCGAAGCAGGCAGCCATGTTTCCGGCGCAGAAGCCGTACCAGCCGACGGTGCAGGATCTGCACAATAACGGCCGTCTGTTCCCGCCGAACTATCTGCATGAAAGCTGGCTCGACTATCTCTATTGGGATACCGAACTGCAGCCCTGATCGAACGGCCTGCAGCGCCGCGCGTCCTTTCAGAGGCGCAAAGGACGCTGCAGCCCATTCGAATGCTGCATAATTTTACGAGGCGGCCTTGCGAACGCCGACAAAGGCGAAGGCTGCGAGCAGGATTCCGGCAATCACGTTCCAGCCCGCAAAAGACAGGCCGAGCACGCGCAGCGCCGCATCGGTGCAGGACGGGCCCTTGATGGTGTTGAGCTCACCAAGCAGATCGCCGGCATTGGTCGTCATGCTGCTTGCCGTCGTCGAGCAGGTGGCCGGGCCCGGCCAGAAGTGCCATTCGACACCGGCGTGATAAACACCCATGCCTGCCGTCACCAGCATCAGGATGCCGGCGGCGAGAATGAGCGCCCGGGTGATCCAGTTCGGCAGGCCGACGAGCTCGGAGATTGCGGCCAGGATCGCGATCGGGATAGCGTAATAATAGGGCTGCCGCTGCAACAGGCAGAGCGCACAGGGAATATAGCCGCCGATATACTGGAAGCCGAGCGCCGTGCCGACGGCCGCCGCCATGCCGGTGGCGAGCAACATGGAATAGACAAAGCCGGGGCGGGCGAGCGGCGAGGAAATAGTCATGGCGGAGCTCCGCGAGTTTAGTAGAGCATGAGATGCGGATTGATTTTAGGCCTGTTCGGCCGAAAATCATCCTCGCCTAGTGAGCGAAAGAGCGGTAGCCGACATATAGCACGATCACCGTAGCGGCACCGATGCCAACGATCTGGCCGAGGCGCTTCTCGATGAAGTCACGGATCGGCTCGCCGTAGTGGCGCAGCAGCCATGCGAGGAAGAGGAAACGCGCGCCGCGTGCAATAATCGCCGAAACAATGAAAAGGCCCAGATTGACGTGAATGACGCCGGACAGGATCGTCACGATCTTGATCGGCGGCAAATGCGCAAGACCTGATGTGACAAGCAGCAGCAGGATCCACTCGTAGGTGACATAGGCCTTCATCTGCTCGAAGGCATCGAGCTTGCCGTAAAATTCGAGCACCGGCCGCGCCACCGTCTCATAGGCGTAAAAGCCGAGCGCCCAGCCGGCGATGCCGCCGAGTACGGAAGCGACGGTCGCGACCAGCGCGTAGCGATAGGAGCGTTCCGGCCTGGCAAGCGCCATCGGCAGGAACAGCACGTCGGCGGGAACGAGAAAGACGGAGCTTTCGACGAAGGCGATGACGGCGAGCCAGATTTCGGCCGATTTGCGTGCGGCCAGAGACATGGTCCAGTCGTAAAGTCTGCGGAGCATTCCGTTTCCTTCCTGTTGCAGTGCAAAAGAGCTTTAGGGGCCGTGCGCGGCGCTGTAAATGCTCGTCCGTGTCCTTCGTGCCACCGCCGTCAAAAAAATTTCGTGATGACGGGTGTCAGCACCTCTCCCAAGATTTCACGGGATTGCGAATCGGCCATTCTGCGGCAAGCTGATTTAGGGTCGACGTGCAGGGCGGCATGAGAATGTTCAAAGTGATCGAAGGTGGCCGTGGGCGGGCCGTGCAAATGGATGACCGGTCCGAGAAGGGGCGGGGACCGAGCAGAGACGACGTGCGCCGGGAGGCCGCGCGACGGATCGACGACAGCGGTTATCATCTGTCCCGCATCCGGGAATTCGCGACCGGCGTGCCGATGCTGGCCTCTCTCAAACACTTGTCGCTACAGATCGACTTCGCAGCCGAGGCGTTGTCGCGGCTCGACCCAATCCCGGACGATTTCCGCGCCGATGGCTATTGGCCGGCGGGCTGAGGCAATCACGCTTACGGCGCCGCGCGTCCGGGTATTTAATCCCGACGCCTGTCGGAACAACGGCTTGACTGCATGGTTTCCTTCTCATGATCAAAAAATCCCGAGGAGGATATTCCCATGCGGATGAAACTTGCTGCCGCCTCGCTGCTCGCCCTTGGCATGGCGACGTCGGCTTTCGCACAGGCCAACCCGCCGCAGGCTCCGACCAACAGCGGCGCCAATACGCCGAGCAGCTCGGAATATGACAGCACCGGCAACAGCGGCAGCGGCACGACTGTACCACTGGATCCGAATGCAACGAACAGCACGACGAACAATGGCTCCGCCAGTTCGATGAACATGCCGATGAACAAGGCGAATTGCCCGGACCAACCGAGCGGTGAGTCGCTTCAGACGCAAGGCGGCAACAGCGGCACGACGACCAGCGAAGCCTGCCCTGACAAGTAGTCCACTATTTGCCGAAACGCTGCAGCTCCTTCGGGAGCTGCGGCTTCCTTTTCAGGACAGGTCCATCGACTTTTCCCATTGCTGACGCAGGACGTTCATTTCCGTCCGCTTCTGGGCCATTTCGCTAACGGCGGCGCGCAGATGTGGGTGGTGCGACATGAACATGTTGAAGTCGCGCCGTTCGAGAACCTCGAACTGGCAGAAATCGACGGCAATGACGTCGGCGGTGCGCCGTGCGCCGGTCAGCAGTGCCATTTCTCCGAAGAAAGCTCCCGGCTCCAGGCGGATCGCGCCGCTGGCGAGCCGCACTTCCACCGCACCCGAAGAGATGAAATACATGCTGTCGCCGCGGTCGCCGCGGCGGATGACGCGTTCGCCGGGCGGCGCCGATTTCGCCTTGAAGAGCAGCAGCAGCTCCTCTTGCGCGTCCTCGTTGACTTGGGAGAACAGCGGGAAAGTCTCGATCAGCTGCTGCATCTTCAGTTGATGCTGGCGCTCGCGCTCTTCGCCGAGCGCCCTGATCTTTTCCAGTTCTTTGCCGAGCGCCTTCTGCCTGCTTCTGCCGTAGCTCTCCCAGAGGGAGGGCCACCTCGAATGGATAACTTTCTTCAGGCCGTCGGTTGCGAAGATCACGATCGGGTTGAGTGTGATCGACAGGATCGCGGCAGCCAGGATCAAATCCTGACCCTCATGCGGCAAAAGCCCGAGTGATACGCCGAGGCCGGCGAGGATGAAGGAAAACTCCCCGATCTGGGCAAGGCCGCCGGCTAATGTCAGTCCCATGCTGATCGGATATCTGAGCAGCATGACGATGAGGAAGGTGATGATGCCCTTGCCGAGGATGACGAGCGCCAGCGCGCCGATCACGGCCAGCGGCTCGCGCACCAGGATCGAGGGATCGAAGAGCATGCCGACGGAGACGAAGAACAGCACGGAGAAGGCATTCTGCAACGGCAGCGAGTCGGCGGCGGCCCTGTGGCTGAGCTGGGATTCGCTCATGACGACGCCGGCGAAAAAAGCGCCGAGTGCAAAGGAGACGCCGAAGATTGCCGCCGAGCCGAAGGCGATGCCGAGTGCGATCGCCAACACCGTCAGCGTAAAGAGTTCGCGCGAGCCGGTGCGGGCGATCATCGTCAGCAGCCAGGGCACGATGCGAGGGCCGAGGAAGATCGCCATGGCGGCGAAGGCCGCAACCTTCAGCAGCGTCAGGCCGATCGTCAGCGCCAGCGGCAGGTCGCCGAGGCCGTGGTTGGTCGTAGTGCTGGCGTTGCCGCCCAGAAGCTCTGCGAGGGCCGGTAGCAGCACCAGCGCCAGCACCATCACCAAATCCTCGACGATCAGCCAGCCGACGGCGACGCGTCCGCTTGCCGCGTTGACGAGATTGCGCTCCTCCAGCGCCTTCAAGAGCACGACAGTGCTCGCCACCGACAGGCTGAGACCGAGGACGATGCCGGCGCCGAGGCTCCAGCCCCAGAGTTTGCAAAGGCCGATGCCCAAGAGGGTCGCGAGGATAATCCGTCCGATCGCGCCAGGCACGGCGATGCCGCGCACGGCGAGCAGGTCGGAGGCGGAAAAATGCAGGCCGACGCCGAACATCAGCAGGATGACGCCCATTTCGGCGAGCTGGCCGGCAAGGGCGGTATCGGCGACGAAGCCCGGCGTGAACGGCCCCATCAGGATGCCCGCCATCAGGTAGCCGACGAGTGGAGGCAGCCGAAGCCGGTCGGCGCCATAGCCCAGGATCGCCGCGAAAACGAAACTGACGGCGACCGTCGCGATAAGTCCTACTTCCTGATGCACGTCCGCCCTCACTTGTGATCGCGGCGGCCACTTTGGACGAAGCGCGAGCAAAATTAAACAGTTGATTTGGGGGATGGGCTACAGTTTGAGGCCTTTGTTCTCAATCCTGGCTAGTGAGGCGCAGACGTCGTTCAAGGCACCATCCGGCCGTCACCGATGTTGGAACCACCTGCGTCTTGTCTCGTTGCCTTTTCATCAAGAAAGGAGAAACGGCATGCGGAAGATCATCTTGAACTGTACTGTGGCGGCCCTTGCCGCCTGCTCGTTTGCAGCGCCTGTTCTTGCCGACAGCGTTTATGTCAGAGAGCGTTCCTATGACGATGGCTATCGCCACGAGCGGGTAAGACCCGGCATCACCATCAGCGAACGTGGCGTCACTTTCGGTGCCGTGCGCGAACGTGGGCACCGCCGCTATCGCGATAATGGCTGCGAAACCAGGAGCGTCACCCGACAGACCGACGAAGGCGAGGTCACCAGGACGGTCCGGCGCTGCTATTAACGAAAAAATATGCGATAAGGGCGAAGCCCGGTTCCGACGAGCCGGGTTTTCGCCTTTCGTGGCACGAATATCTCAATGCAGTGGTGAAAGTCGTCTGTCGGTGTTATGAGCACGCCTTTGGTAAAAGCGCATTCCTAGCGCAAACACCGCCCGCACAGGATTTTTTAGAATGATTGAGCTTACGCCGTCCCAGATCGCCGCACTTAAACTCGCCAGGGATGGAGACCTTTATCCTCAGCCAGCCAATAAATGGACGCACGAGAACGCGACAGTGACTTACGCCAAAACTGACCAGTGGAAAGAGCGGCCTCAGAAAATAAAGTCGGTCACTGCCAAGACGTTGGGCGAGTTGAAGGAGCCGGGTTTTCTCGAAAGGCGGCACCTGGATGACGACGCATCAAAAGACGTCTACGGCATCACGATGGCCGGCAAGATGTGGCTGCTGAAGAATAAGTAAGCTTCGCTTAGATGCGAAATTCGTTCCGTAGGGCCATCGGTTCTTTGAGCAGGCTAGCCATTTGAGATGATGGTGCAGCTAACCGGAGCATTATAGAACCGGTCCGCCTTCGTTCCTGACGGAACTACGGCGCGACAGCCTCCGCTTAGCTGCTCTCTTCGGCTTGCCGAGCCGAAGCTCGCAGAGCGTAGGCTGGTGCCCCATGCCGGAGTCGAACCAGCACTTCTTTCGAAACTCGATTTTGAGTCGAGCGCGTCTACCAATTCCGCCAATGGGGCAACGGATATGAACGGGCGGCTGTCTAACATGCGAGCGCCCGGACGCGCAAGACCGGCAAACGAAGTTATCGGACTGATCCGGTAGAGAGATCCGGCCTCGCTGGAGGCCGGATCCCGTCTGATATCAATGGGCGGCGGCGGGGGCCGGGCTGCTCAGGCCGGACTTCTTCAGCGTGATCGCCAGAATCGAGGCCAGCAGGCAGAAGGCACCGGCGACGAAGAAGGCGGGCAGGTAGCTCGAAAGCTCCGTGCGCGAGAGGCCGGCGCCATAGGCGGCAGTCGCGGCTCCCAGCTGATGGCCGGCAAAGACCCAGCCGAAAACGAGGCCGACCTTTTCAGGGCCGAAGCGGTCGGCGGCGATCTTGACGGTCGGCGGCACGGTCGCGATCCAGTCGAGGCCGTAGAAGACGGCAAAGATGGAGAGGCCGTAAAAGCTGAAATCGCTGAAGGGCAGGTAGAGCAGCGACAGGCCGCGCAGGCCGTAATACCAGAACAGCAGCCAGCGATTATCGAAGCGATCGGACAGCCAGCCGGAACCGATGGTGCCGAAGAAATCGAAGATGCCCATGACAGCCAGCACGCTGGCGGCGGCCACCGGCACGATGCCGAAATCGCCGCAAAGGGTGACGAAATGGGTCTGGATCAGGCCGTTGGTGCTGAGGCCGCAGATGAAAAAGGTGGCAAAGAGGATCCAGAAGGTCGAGGTCTTCGAGATTTCTCTGAGGACAGTGATCGGTGTCATCAGCGCGACGCCAAGCGAGGTGCTTGCCGGCGGCGGCGTTACCTGCGTTTCGCCGAAGGAGGGCAGGTTGAGGTCGGCCGGGCGGTCGCGCATGAAAGCCAGCACGGCAAGGGCTGCGACCATGATCATGGCGCAGACGAAAAACACCGTCGAGCGCCAGCCGTAGCGTTCCGTCAGCTCCGCCATCAGCGGCAGGAAGACGAGCTGGCCTGTGGCCGAGCTTGCCGAGAGCATGCCGACGACGAGGCCGCGGTGCTTGGTAAACCAGCGGGAAGAGACGGTCGCGGCGAGCACCATCGCCGTCAGGCCGGTGCCGAAGCCGACGACGATGCCCCAGAGCAGCAGCAACTGCCACAGAGTCGTCATGAACAGCGAACCGACGAAGCCCGCGCCGATCAGCGCCAGTGCGAAGACGATGACCTTGCGCACGCCGAAATAATTCATGAAGGCAGCGGCGAACGGACCCATGAAACCGAACAGGATCAGGCGGATCGCAAGGGCCGAGGAAATCTGCGAGGTCTCCCAGCCGAACTCGTCCTGCAGCGGCTTTATGAGCACGCCGGGTGCGCCCATGGCGCCGGCGGTGACCAGCATGGTGAGGAAGGTCGCGGCAACGACGACCCAGCCGTAGTGGATGTTGCGCCGGGCAAGGGTGGAGGCGAGGACGGTGGAAACCATGGGCAAGATTCCGGTTGAATTCAGGTTCGGGAAATACAGGACCGATTTACATGATGGTCATCATATTTCTTGCGTATTGATGATGGACGTCATATATTTTGTCAAGCGACTATTTCTGGAGATGACAAATGCGGGTCAGCCGCGAAAAATTTGCCGAGAACCGCGAAAAGATCCTGAGCGTTGCCGGCGTGCTTTTCCGCGAAAACGGTTTCGACGGGGTCGGCGTTGCCGACATCATGAAGGCGGCCGGGCTGACGCATGGCGGCTTTTACGGTCATTTCGGTTCGAAGGACGACTTGGCGCTTGAGGTCAGCCGCAAGCTGATCGACAAGGTCGAGACGCGCTGGAAGGAGCATATCGCCGAATCGCCGGACCGGCCGCTGGCAGCGCTTCTCGATCATTATATCCACTGGCGCACGGTTGACGATCCGGGCGGCAGCTGTGTCTTTGCAACGCTGATCCAGGAAGTCAGCCGCAGCCGCGGCGCGGTCCGCGCGGTCTTCAGCGATGGGCTGTCTGTGCTGGTCGACACGCTTGCCGATATCGTTCCCGGGGAAACGGAAGAGGAGCGCCGCGCCAATGCGACGACGACACTCTCATCGATGATGGGTGCCGTCATTCTTGCTCGTGCTGTCGAAGACAGAGCGCTTGCCGAGCAGTTTCTGGTGACGATGCGCCGGCAGCTCGATCCTGAAAGCCAGACATAATCTCAGTCGCGAATGGCGCTGGTTTCGATCTCCCTCTCCACGTGGAGAGGGATCTATCTTGCATGTGCCTGAGGACCGAGAAGCCAGCGGCTACTTGAAGCCGGCGATGGCATGCGGGATGTAGGGTGCCTCCAGTGCAGCGATTTCCTCGTCGGTAAGCTTGACCGAGAGCGAGGCAACGGCGTCCGTGAGGTGGTTCGGTTTGGACGCGCCGATGATCGGGGCGGTCACCGCATTCTTCTGCAGGATCCAGGCGGTTGCGACCTGGGCGCGGGAGATGTTGCGGGCTTTGGCGATTTCGGCCACGGCCCCGACGATCTTGCGGTCGGCATCGATGGACTGGGTGTAGAGCGTCGTGCCGAATTCGTCGGTTTCGCTGCGGGCCGTCGTCTCGTCCCAGTCGCGAGTCAGGCGGCCGCGGGCAAGCGGGCTCCAGGGGATGACGGCGATCTTCTGATCCTCGCAGAGCGGCAGCATTTCGCGCTCCTCCTCACGGTAGAGCAGGTTCAGGTGATCCTGCATGCTGACGAATTCGGTCCAGCCGTTCAGTCTGGAGACGTAAAGCGCCTTGGCGAATTGCCAGGCATACATGGAGGAGGCGCCGATATAACGGGCCTTGCCCGATTTGACGATGTCGTGCAGCGCTTCCAGCGTTTCCTCGATCGGCGTCGTATAGTCGAAGCGGTGGATCTGGTAGAGATCGACGTAGTCGGTGCCGAGGCGACGCAGGCTGTTGTCGATCTCGTCGAAGATCGCCTTGCGCGACAGGCCGGCGCCGTTCGGGCCCGGCCGCATGCGGTTGAACACCTTGGTCGCCAGCACGATGTCCTCGCGTTTGGCGAAGTCTTTTATGGCCCGGCCGACGATCTCCTCCGAGGAACCATTGGAGTAGGTGTTGGCGGTGTCGAGAAAATTGATGCCGAGGTCGATCGCCTGCTTGATCATCGTCCGGCTTTCTTCTTCCCTGAGGCTCCAGGCATGATTGCCCCGGCCGGGATCGCCAAAGGTCATGCAGCCCAAGCAGATTTTCGACACTTCGAGACCGGTCTTGCCAAATTTTGCGTATTCCATGAAACGGCTCCGTGATGAATTTGATAACCCCAGGCGGCTTTCCATGATTTAGCGCGAGATGGCCAAAGTCGCAGGGCGGCAGATGAAGAATCTATGCTGCATGCGCACAATGATCCGTGATCGCCTTCTGAGGCTCATCGCTGTCGATTCCGGCTGCAGCTTGCACATCAGCGCCGCAAGATGTTAGCTGATGCAGCATTTTACCGGAATCCGACCATGCAACTGCCGTCCCACGATCGCTATGACGATCTCTATCGCGATTTCTCCTGGCGGATTCCGGAGGATTTCAATATCGGCCGCGCCGTCAGCGACGACTGGGCCGCGAAAGATCCGGAGCGCGTCTGCCTTGAGCATTTCAGCCCCGACGGCGATCACCGTGCGATGACCTATCGCGCGCTCGCCGATCGTTCCTCGGCCTTCGCAAATGCGCTCGTCTCACTAGATATCAAACGCGGCGATCGCGTCGCGCTGCTATTGCCGCAATCCTTCGAAACGGTGATCGCACATGTGGCGATTTACAAGACCGGCGCGATTGCGCTGCCACTGGCGCTGCTCTTCGGCGTCGAGGCGCTGGAATATCGGCTGAAGGCGGCAGGTGCCGCGGCCGTCGTCACCAACGGCTTTGGTCTCGAACGCATCCGGCAGATCCGCGGACGCCTGCCGGCGTTGAAGCATATCGTCAGCATCGACGGGACGTGTGCCGATGCGACTGCTTTTGCCGAACTGGTGGATGGCCATCCCCCTGTCTTCGACATCGCCAAAACTGGTCCGGACGACCCGGCGCTGATGATCTTCACGTCGGGAACGACGGGGCCGCCCAAGGGCGCGTTGCATGGCCACCGCGTCCTGCCCGGCCATATTCCGGGCATGCAGTTCGCCCATGAGGGGTTTCCGCGGCCGGGCGATAAGGTCTGGACGCCGTCCGACTGGGCCTGGGCCGGGGGGCTGCTCAACGCGCTGCTGCCAAGCCTTCTGCTCGGTGTTCCCGTCGTTTCGTCGCCGGCGCAGAAATTCGATGCCGGCATGGCTTATCGCATCATGGCCGAAATGAAGGTGCGCAATGCCTTCATTCCGCCGACGGCGCTGAGATTGATGCGGTCCGTGTCCGATCCGCGCTCGAAATATGATCTGGTGCTGCGCACCATCGGTTCGGCCGGGGAGGCGCTCGGCCGCGAGACCTATGAATGGGCGCGCCATACGCTCGGCATCACCGTCAACGAATTCTACGGCCAGACGGAGTGCAATTTCGTGCTTGCGTCGAGCGCTGCCTATGGCGTCACCACGGCGGGCGCCATAGGACGGGCGGTGCCCGGGCACCGCGTTGCGATCGTCAGCGAGACGGGCGACGAGTTGCCCGTCGGCGAACCGGGCCAGATCGCGATCGCCAGTCCCGATCCTGTCATGTTTCTCGGCTACTGGGACGACATGGCAGCGACGGAACGAAAATTCGTCAAAGGCTGGCTGCTCACCGGCGATATCGGCCGGCAGGACGCTGAGGGCTATATTACCTTCGACGGACGCGACGACGACGTGATCACCTCGTCGGGATATCGCATCGGCCCCGCCGAGATCGAGGACTGCCTGATCGGCCATCCCGCCGTACAGCTTGCCGCCGCCGTCGGCAAACCCGATGCCGTGCGCACCGAAATCGTCAAGGCCTATATCGTGCTTTCACCAGGCCATCATCCAAGCGAGGCGCTGGCCGCCGACATCAGGGAATGGGTGAAGACGCGGCTTTCGATGCACGAATATCCGCGCGAAGTGGAATTCATCGATGCATTGCCGCTGACCACCACCGGCAAGGTGATCCGCCGGCTGCTGCGCGAAAGGGCTGCCAGCGAAGGATAGAACCGCTACGCATTTTGCTGGAATGCTTAGCCCCGGCCGGCAAGCGACATGATCTTTTCGCGCAGCATCTTCGCCATATTGCGGGTGCTGCGGTACATGTGAAGCTGGGCGGTGACCTGGCGCATGTCGCGGTCGCTGTTCTGCGTCAGGCCGATCACCAGCGTTCCCATCTCCTCGCGCTCCTGCCAGAAGCGGCTCATGATCGGATGATCCGAGACGGCGCAGGAATCGGAGCGGACGATATTGGCATCGTCGAGATGCCATTCGGTGAGTTCGCTCATCAGCAGCTTGCCCGGCGAATAGCGGGCATAGTTTTCGTCGTAGGCGGTCTTCCAGGTATAGGCCTCGCCGCCCATCATCAGCACGACGATGGCGGCGATCGCCTTGCCGTTGAGGTCGATCGTGTGTATGCGCACGGCATCGCCGGCGGCAAGGTTCGACACCGCCTCGCGGGCGAATGCCGTGTGATAACGATCGGTGACGAGAGCGCTTCGCCGCTTGCCCTTCCAGCCACCGGCTTCCATCGCCAGGAATTCCTCGAAGCGGGTATGGATTTCGCGCGGCTGGCGGGCGACGGCATAGACCGCGGTTCCCTTTTCCTCCAGCAGGCGCCACTGGCGGCGCATCTCGCGCATATGCGAGGAGGAGATGGTTTTGCCGAGATAGACCGGCGCCTCTTCCTCGCTCTGCAGCATCGGGCGCAGGTATGGATTGGTAACGGTGACGGGAAGATTGCGGCTGAGCGCAACGGCCTTGACCATGCGCACGAAGATCCCGTTCAGCCTGAGATCCGGCAGGACCATTATGCTGGGCAGATTGAGATCACGCGCGGTCAGCCCGTCGAAGAGGTTGTCGAGGGTTTCGGCGGCATCCTCGCCATCGACGAGCGGCGTGCCGAGCGGACCAAAGCTGTTCGACCAGCCGCGGATGATTGACGGGCCGACGGCAAAGCCCGGCTTGTCGACCGAAAATGGCAAGAGGAAGCGCATGCGGCTGCGGCCGGCATTGTGATCGCGGATCAGGGCGAAGTTCACCTGCCGGTCTTCGAGCCGCGGCATGGCGGGGGCGAGGAAACGGCCGGAGAAAAAGACGTTCGGTTCCATCGCCCGGTTGGAGAGGAAATCGAGCTCATCCTGAAGCTCATAGCCGAGCTTGCCCGGATAGAGGCAGAGCTCGCGCCCCGGCCGGCCGATCTCGGCGCGGGCCTCGGCCTGCGGCGCTTCGAAATGCAGCGCTGCGAGATCATGCACCATGCGGTTTGCTGCGCTGTCGGTACTTTCGGTAACGGGGGGAACACGCACCATCTATCGAACTCTCATTTCTGGCGTTGCGGCGGAGGGGCTGGCGAAGGCGAAAAGAACGATGCCGAGGGTGCGGCGCACGGCGACATGCAGCAGGATTGCCTCAACGGCCATGGCGGAGGCCGTGGCGATCGCCGTGCCTTCGATGCCGTAATGCGGGATCAAAGCGAGGTTGAGGCCGACATTGGCCGTCAGTGCGCCGGCATAGAGCGCGACGCAGAGGTTCTGCTTGCCCGCCATCATCAGCAGCGTTTCGGCCGGGCCGACCAGCGATTTGGCGAGGATGCCGGCGAGCAGGATCGCCATGACCAGATAACCTGATGTAAAAGCGCCGCCGAAGAGCGACAGCAGCAGATGGCCGGCCGCAAGCACGACAAGGCCGACCCCGAGCGCCGGCCAGAAGGTCCAGCGCGCGGAGTCGATGGCAGCTGCTGCCAACTGGTCTTGGTCGCCTTCGGCGATGATCGAGGAAAAGCGCGGGCCGGAGGCTGCCTTGACCGAGAAATTAATGAAATGCACCAGCGCCATCGTCTTGGCGGCGGCGAAGTAGATGGCGACATCGTGCGGCTCGAGGAAGATGCCGACGACGACGACGTCGGAATTGGTCAGCAGGAAGCTCACGCCCTCGATCAGGAAAATCGGAAAGGCGACGCTGAACCAGGCGAGGAAGTCGACCTTGCGCGGGCCGTCGTCATAATGCCGGCGAAAGCGGTAGAGCGTTGCGGCATATTGGCCGAGAGCAGTGACGTAGGTGGCGGCGAGCGCTGCCTGCATCGCGGTGACGGCCGTGTGTTCGGCGCCGATGGCAATCGCGATCAGCATGAAGAGGATGATGAGAATCGGGCGGACGATATAGACCGGGCCCAGCGCCATCACCGGCCAATGGTTTGCCCGTGACGTGCCTTCCAGAATGTCGCCGAGTGCGATCATCGGCATGGCGAGCAGGCCGATGAAGATCGGAACGAGATAATAGACCTGGATCATACCGCCGAAGAAATGCAGCCCGAGCATGCCGGCTGCGAGCACTGCCGTGCCGGACAGCAGCGCAAAGATGCGCGCCGTGCCGGTCAGGCCGCGGATTTCCTCGAAAGCGCCCGCTGCCCTGTATTGCGGCAGGAAGCGGACGATCGCGGTGTGGAAACCGAGGCATGAGAGATCGCCGAAGACGACGACCAGCACCCAGACGAAAACGAAGATGCCGTATTCATATTCTCCCATCAGCCGGGCGAGCACGATCTGCGAGACGAAGGCGAGTGCGGCGCTGAGGATACGGATCGAAAAGGCCGTCAGCGCCATGCGCTGGGCGGCCGCCCTCTCACCGCGCTCGGTGAGCACGGCAGCAAGCAAACGCAGCGTGCGGCCGCCGATCGGGCGCAGGCCCGCGGGCAGCATCTTCTCCGCTGTTTCTATGACCGCCATGATGAACACGCAAAACTCTGAGGTCAGGCAAATCGCCCCTGAAGTCTTGACAGAACAGGGTTAAGAAACGGTTCCGGATAGGGTCTGCCGCCCGACGCTGAAATTCCGGCTTTCCGGCATTGCCGCAGAAAAGAAAATGCCGCCCGAAGGCGGCATTTTCGCGGATCTTTGCGGGCTTGCCTCAGACCTGCTCGAAGGCGCCGTGGCAGTGCTTGTATTTCTTGCCGGAACCACAGGGGCAGGTCTCGTTGCGGCCGACCTTGCCCCAGGTGGCTGGGTCATCCGGGTTGCGGTTTTCAGGAGAAACGACTTCCGACGCCTGGTAGATCGCCGGGGCGAAATCGTCCTCGCCGGTCGTCGGATCCAGGTGATGGGCCTGCATCAGCGGCGGTTCAGGCTCGGCAGGGGCCTGCTGCACCAGTTCGACGCGCATCAGTTGAGCGGTGACGGCCTCGCGCAGATTGTTGAGCAGCGCCGTGAAGAGCTCGAAGGCCTCCGACTTGTACTCCTGCAGCGGATCGCGCTGGGCATAGCCGCGGAAGCCGATGACGGAGCGCAGATGGTCGAGGTTGACGATGTGCTCGCGCCAGAGATGATCGAGCGTCTGCATGACGATCGAGCGTTCGACATAATGCATGATGTCGTCGCCGAAACGCTCGGCCTTTTCCGTGAAGGCCGCATTGGCGGCTTCCGTCAGGCGCTCGCGGATGTCGTCCTCGCCGATGCCTTCTTCCTTCACCCAGTCCTCGACCGGCAGGTCGAGATTGAGGATGTTCAAAGCCCCGGTCTTCAGGCCGGCGGCATCCCATTGTTCGGCATAGGCGCGCTCTGGGATATGCTTTTCGACCATGTCCTCGATCACCTCACGGCGCATGTCGGAAACGGTCTCGGAAATATTGGTCGATTCCATCAGTTCGAGGCGCTGCTCGAAGACCACCTTGCGCTGATCGTTGAGAACGTCGTCATACTTCAGGAGGTTCTTGCGGATGTCGAAGTTGCGGGCTTCGACCTTCTTCTGGGCGCGCTCCAGGGCCTTGTTGATCCAGGGATGGACGATCGCCTCGCCCTCCTTGAGGCCGAGCTTGGTCAGCATGCTGTCCATGCGGTCGGAGCCGAAGATGCGCATCAGGTCGTCCTGAAGCGACAGGTAGAACTTCGAGCGGCCGGGGTCGCCCTGACGGCCGGAGCGGCCGCGCAGCTGGTTGTCGATGCGGCGGCTTTCATGGCGTTCGGTGGCGATGACGTAGAGGCCGCCGGCGTCGAGCGCCTTCTGCTTGAGTTCCTTGATCTCCTCGATGATCGCCTGGATCCGGGCGTCACGCTCCGGACCGGCTTCGACTTCGCCGAGTTCGCGCTCGATGCGCATGTCGAGGTTGCCGCCGAGCTGGATGTCGGTGCCGCGGCCGGCCATGTTGGTGGCGATGGTGATGGCACCCGGCACGCCGGCCTGGGCGACGATATAGGCTTCCTGCTCGTGGTAGCGGGCGTTCAGAACCTTGAAGTCGTCGAAGCCCTGCTTGCGCAGGCGCTCGGCGAGCAGTTCCGATTTCTCGATCGAGGTGGTGCCGACCAGCACCGGCTGGCCGCGCTTGTGGGCGTCGAGGATCTCCTCGATGATCGCCTTGAACTTCTCGTCGAAGGTCCGGTAGACCTCGTCGTCCTCGTCGAGGCGCTTGATCGGCAGGTTGGTCGGGACCTCGATGACATCGAGATTATAGATGTTGGCGAATTCTTCCGCTTCCGTCTGCGCCGTACCGGTCATGCCGGCGAGCTTGTCGTACATGCGGAAATAGTTCTGGAAGGTGATCGAGGCCAGCGTCTGGTTTTCCGGCTGGATCTGTACCTTTTCCTTGGCTTCGAGCGCCTGGTGCTGGCCTTCCGAATAGCGGCGGCCCGGCATCATACGGCCGGTGAACTCGTCGATGATGACGACTTCGTCGTTGCGGACGATATAGTCCTTGTCGCGCTGGAAGAGCTTGTGGGCCTTCAGCGCGTTGTTGACGTGGTGGACGATCGCAACGTTCTCGATGTCGTAGAGCGCGTTGCCCTTCAGGAGGCCGGCCTGGCGGAGCAGGTTTTCCAGCTTCTCGGTGCCCTCTTCGGAGAAGTTGGCGGAGCGCTGCTTCTCGTCTATCTCGTAGTCGCTGGGCTCCAACAGCGGAATGTAGGCGTCGATCGTATTATAGAGTTCGGAGCGGTCGTCGAGCGGACCGGAGATGATCAGCGGCGTGCGCGCCTCGTCGACGAGGATCGAGTCCACTTCGTCGACGATTGCGAAGTTGTGGCCGCGCTGGACCATCTGGTTCTTCTCGTACTTCATGTTATCGCGCAGATAATCGAAGCCGAGTTCGTTGTTGGTGGCGTAGGTGATGTCGCAGGCATAGGCCGCGTGGCGCTCCTCGTCGGAGAGACCGTGGACGATGACCCCGGTGGTCATGCCGAGGAAGCCGTAGACGCGGCCCATGGTGGCGGCATCGCGCTGGGCGAGGTAATCGTTGACGGTGACGACGTGCACACCCTTACCGGAAAGCGCGTTCAGATAGACCGGCAGGGTGGCGACGAGGGTCTTGCCTTCGCCGGTCTTCATCTCGGCGATCGCATTCGAATGCAGAATCATGCCGCCGACCAGCTGTACGTCAAAAGGTCGCAGGCCAAGAACGCGGCGCGAGGCTTCGCGCACGACGGCAAAGGCCGGGATCAGAATGTCGTCGAGCGTCTTGCCCTCGGCGAGCAGGGCGCGAAACTCCGCGGTCTTTGCCGCGAGCTGCTCGTCCGTCAGGGCCTTCGTCTTCTCTTCGATAGAGTTGATGGCAGTGACGTTCGGCTGGTAGGACCGCACGCGGCGGTCATTCGAAGACCCAAATAACTTGCGGGCTATACCGCCAAAGCTGACCATATGACTGGCCCTTTCTCAATATTCATCCCCGGCGTTTCTTGTTCGCGGCCCAGCCGAAAATCAGGCGCGCGCCTTAAAACGCCCGGAAACTGTTCTGGACGCGAGGTTGCGTGACAGATAAGAGGGGGGTCGAATGATGTCAACGGATTTGGCGGATACAGAAAGGCCACAATCCAGTGTTGATGGCTATTTTGGGCTGGATTCAGGGGATGCTGAAACCGGCAATGTAACTGTGAAGGGTATTTCATGTTGAGCACCAACAAACTTGCCGTTCTGGCGTTTGCAACCTTTGTTGCGCTCCAGGCCCCGGCCTATGCCGATGACGCCGTCATCGCCAAGGTTGGCACCCTGGAGATCCACCAGTCGGAACTCGACCTCGCCGTCGCCAATCTCGATCCCCAGCTGGCGCAGCTTCCCGATGACCAGAAGAAGGTCGCAGCCCTTTCCGCAGCCATCGACGTGAAGCTGCTCGCCGCCGACGCTGCCACCGAGAAGCTTGATCAGACCGACGAATTCAAGAAGCGCATGCAGTATCTCTCCGACCGCGAGTTGCACAATGCCTATTTCAAGAAACATGTCGTCGATATCGTGACGCCTGACGAAGTCAAAGCCCGTTACGACAAGGAAGTCGCCGCCCTGCCGAAGCAGGAGGAAGTCCACGCCCGCCACATCCTCGTCAAGACCGAGGACGAAGCCAAGGACATCATCAAGCAGCTCGACGCCGGCAAGGATTTCGCCGAACTCGCCAAGGAAAAGTCCACCGATCCGAACAAGTCGGAAGGCGGCGATCTCGGCTATTTCTCGCGCGGCCGCATGGTCAAGGAATTCGAAGACGCAGCCTTCGCGCTTGAGAAGGGCACCTATTCCAAGACGCCCGTCAAGACCGATTTCGGCTTCCATGTCATCAAGGTCGAAGATAAGCGCGATGCCCCGCCGCCGCCCTTCGAGCAGGTGCAGGATCAGGTTCGTCAACTCGTCATGCGCGACAAGTATCTTGCGCTTCTGAACCAGGCGAAGGCGTCCGCCAAGATCGAGATCACGGACGAGACGCTGCGCAAGGGTTACGACCAGGCAAACAAACAGCCGGAGCCGGGCAGCGAGCCCGTCGCGCCGGTGCCGCAGCAGTAATAGTCGCATCAGGGCCCGGTTCTTCCGGGCCCTTCACTATCGTGGTTGTCGCATTTCCGGACGGCGAACCGGTTTCCATTTCGCCTGGAAATGCTCATTGGCAGGTCTCATCATGTCCGGTTCCGTCTCTCCGCTCGCTCCGAAATCCTTCGTCTCGATGCCGCCGCTGCGCGGCGTGCGCCTGGCGACGGCTTCCGCCGGCATCAAGTACAAGAACCGCACCGACGTGCTGATGATGGTCTTCGATAAGCCGGCGGCTGTCGCGGGCGTCTTTACCCGCTCGAAATGCCCGTCGGCGCCGGTCGATTTCTGCCGGGCCAATCTCCCCCATGGCAGCGCGCGTGCCGTCGTCGTCAATTCAGGCAATGCCAATGCTTTCACCGGCCTGAAGGGCCGCCAGGCGACCGCGCTGACGGCGAAGTCGGCTGCCGCTGCCGTCGGCTGCGCCGAAAACGAGGTCTACCTGGCCTCGACCGGGGTCATCGGCGAGCCGCTCGATGCCACCAAATTCGCAGGCGTTCTAGATCGGATGCAGGTCGAAGCGACCGGCGATTTCTGGTTCGAGGCCGCCAAGGCGATCATGACGACCGACACCTATCCGAAGGTTTCGACCCGCAGCGCCGAGATCGGCGGCGTGGCCGTGACGATCAACGGTATCGCCAAGGGTGCCGGCATGATCGCGCCTGATATGGCAACGATGCTCTCATTCGTCGTCACCGATGCCGACATTGCGCCTGCCGCGCTGCAGGCGCTGCTGTCCGACGGCGTCGGCCCGACCTTCAATTCCATGACCGTCGACAGCGACACCTCCACCTCGGACACACTGATGCTGTTTGCGACGGGTGCGGCGGCCGAGGACGGCCAGGCCCGCATCGAACGCGCCGACGACCCGCGGCTTGCCGCCTTCCGGGCCGCGCTCAACGAAGTGCTGAAGGATCTGTCGCTGCAGGTGGTGCGCGACGGCGAGGGTGCCACCAAGATGCTCGAAATCACCGTGACGGGGGCCGAGAGCGATGCCGCCGCCAAGCGCATCGCGCTGTCGATCGCCAATTCGCCGCTGGTCAAGACCGCGGCCGCCGGCGAAGACGCCAATTGGGGCCGTATCGTCATGGCCGTCGGCAAATCCGGCGAGATGGCCGACCGCGACCGGCTCGCCATCTGGTTCGGCGATATCAGGGTCGCCGTCAATGGCGAGCGTGATCCCGATTATTCCGAGGCGGCTGCCTCGGACGTCATGAAGGCGCAGGATATCCCCGTCAAAGTCGATATCGGGCTCGGCACTGGTTCGGCAACCGTCTGGACCTGCGACCTCACCAAGGAATATGTTGCGATCAATGGCGACTATCGGAGCTGATCGTTCATTGGCGCAGGCATCCATTTCTTCACACAATCTGCCACTGGTGCGTAGGCTGGAGGCCGTTGGCTTCCGCGCCTGGCCGGCGGCTTCCGTGCAATATGACGGCAGCTGGCAGGTGCGGCTGACGGCCGGTCACCCGTCCAACCGGCTGAACTCGATCGTACCGCTCGATCCCTCGGATCATCGCGACGTCGAAATCCGCCTGGAAAAGGCGAGCCGGAAGTTCGAGGCCTATGGCCGCGCCGCCGTGGTCCGCCAGACGCCGCTTGCCTCGCCGGTGCTGATCGAACTTCTGCGCGCGCAGAACTGGACGCGCTTCGACGATACGGTGGTGATGACATGCGACCTTGCCGAGGCGGAGCTGCCGGATACGCTCGATCACCTGCCGACCCATGATGTCGGTCGTTTCGTCGACGCCAACCTCGCCGTCGACCAGGCGCCACTGAGGCTGAAGCCGGCGCTTGCCGAGATCATTTCGGCGATCAAGCCGCCATCCGGCCTGTTTATGATCGAGAACGCGGTGGACGGCCCGCTTGCAACCGTGCTCTGCGTCCAGGACAACGACCTCGCCGGCATCGTGTCGCTTTCGGTCTCCGAGGCGCGGCGGCGTGAGGGGCTCGGCACCGAAATCCTCACCTCGGCATTGCGCTGGGCGCGCATGCGCAGCGCCCGTTCGGCCTGGCTGCAGGTGAAGCTGTCCAACCGTCCGGCCATCGCACTTTATGAGCGCCTCGGTTTTCGCGACGCCTATCATTATTGCTATTGGCAAAAGGAGCCGCGATGAGCGAGGCGGGCCGGAAGATATTGCTGGTCGCCGCCTGTGCGCTGATCGATGCCGATGGGCGTATCCTGTTGGCACAGCGCCCCGAGGGAAAGTCGCTCGCCGGGTTGTGGGAGTTTCCCGGCGGCAAGGTCGAGCCCGGTGAGACGCCGGAGGAAACGCTGGTGCGCGAGCTCGAAGAAGAGCTCGGCATCCACACCAAGATCGCCTGTCTCGCGCCGCTTACCTTTGCCAGCCACTCCTACGAGACCTTCCACCTTTTGATGCCGCTTTATATCTGCCGGCGCTATGAGGGCATTCCCCAGGGCCGGGAGGGGCAGGCGCTGAAATGGGTGCGTCCGCAGGCGCTGCGCGATTACCCGATGCCGCCGGCCGACGAGCCGCTCATCCCGATGTTGCAGGATTTACTTTAGCATTATCTGATTATTATTGTGCCACACCATTTTCGGCTGTGGATATTAATGGATCGTTTAACACCTTCTGCCAAAGATCGGCCTCAATCAAGCATCTGGCGTGCGTGTATTAAAAGGCTTGACCTCATGGACGATGATTTCTGGAAAGCTGTCCGGGAAAAGGAACGGGCCTCGTCTGCCTCGCGCAGGACGGGTGCGCTGAATATCGCCCTCCTGTTCGGCACGGCGGTAGTCGCGCTGACGCTTATCCTGACGCCAATGCTTGCGGATTCCTCGAAGAAAAGCGTCTTTGCCAGTGCTCCGGCGGATTTCGATACGATCACTACGGGATCAATCCCAAAGACTGAGAGTGGCAAGCGGTATACGATCCGCCGCAGCGTCCTCCAGGATACGCCCGGTTCGGTCTGCGTCGTCCAGGGCTATGGCGTCGGCGCCGGTTGCTGAAAAATGCCGGCCGTCGCCCGATGGTCGTGGAATTGGTCGTTTGCCGTCGGTCTCGCTCAGAGGGTCTCGTAATAATGCGTATTTTGAAAGCATTTCTTGCAGATAGCAGAGGTGCGACGGCAATTGAGTATGGCTTGATCGCCGCCCTCATTTGTGGCGCACTCATCTCCGGTCTGGGGTTCTTCACCGGCGCCTTGCAGGACGTCTTCAACGTGATCGATAACAATATGACGGTGAATTGAAGAAGTAGCCGGCGGCTACTGCTTGAGCTTGTGTTCGTCCACCTTCAGTGCATCGGCAAGGCGCGCCTTGGCCGAACCCGGCCTGAGCGGCTTTTGCTGGCTCTCGTGGGCAGCCCATCCCGAAACATAGATGATCGAGAAGGTGGCGCGGATACGTCCATCGGTATCGGAATAACGTTCGGCGTAGATCTCCGCTGCGCGCAGGAAGAAGGCACGTGTCAGCGGCATCCGGGCGCGGGCTGCAAGCGGATTGCTCATGCCCATCGCCCTTAGATCCCGCATCAGGGGAAAGAGCGAATCATAGCGCACCGTATAATTCTCCGCATCGATCACCGGCAGCGTGAAGCCGGCGCGCTGCATGAGGCTGCCGACATCGCGCACATCGGCGAAGGGAATGACACGCGGGCTTGCGCCGCCTGTCATCTCGACCTCGGCGGCCAGCAGCACGTCACGCAGTTCCTGCAACGTGCCGGCGCCGGGGATCGCGGCCAGGAACAAGCCGTCGGGCTTCAGGGCGCGGCGGATCTGGATGAAGACACCCGGCGTATCGTTGGTCAGATGCAGGCTGAGCGGCGCAAGGATGAGATTGGCCGATTGTGGTTCGAGCGGTACGTCCTCGAGCGGCGCCTCGATCAAGATTTCGTCCGGCCCGGCATAGGCCTTCTCACTTTCGACGCGGATCATCGTGCCGATCTTGCCCGTTGCCAGTGCGGCCCGGGCGGCAGCACCGGTCGCGCCATGCAGTTCGACGGCGGTTCCGAAGGTCCGCTCGACCACCGTAAGCCGCTCGGCCATCTCTTCAGCGGCAACGTCGAGCAGGAAGGCGGCTTTCGGGTCGTTGTTTACAAGCGCGCGACGCCGATGTGCGGCGATCACGGCTTTGTCGAAGATCGTTTCCATGGCGATGTCCTTAGTCCCGCACTGCCTGCGCGGCAAGACGATTTTCCTTTCGCGAAGAACACGCTAGTGCGTCCTTAGCGCTTCCACAGGACGCGCTAAGGACGCTCTATCACTTTGAATCTGCGGATAATCCTTTCCGAAAATCGATTCCGATTTTCGGGGTTATGCGCTAATCTCTGCGGCATGAGACTGATCAACGTCGAAAATCCGTCAGAGTTCTTGCGGGCGCATCTCTTGCGACCGTTTTCGGCGCTTGCCGATTTCTTTTATCCGCCCGCCTGCTCCGTCTGCGGCATTTCGACCGGCGGCCATCGCGGGCTCTGCGCGAAATGCTGGTCCGGCATCCGCTTCATCGAACGACCCTATTGCGAGGTGCTCGGCATTCCCTTCTCGCACGATCTCGGTGCCGGCATCCTCAGCGCCGAGGCGATCGCCAACCCGCCGCCCTTCGACCGGCTGCGGTCGGCGGCGACCCACGACCACGCGGTCCGCGATCTCGTCCATGGGCTCAAATATCGCGATCGCACCGATCTGGCGCCGATGATGGCAGCCTGGATGCTGCGCGCTTCCGACGGGACGGTCGAAAGCTGCGATGCACTGATGCCGGTGCCGCTGCACCGTAGCCGTATGCTGACGCGCAAGTTCAACCAGGCAGCCGAGCTTGCCCGCCACATGGCAAAGCTCTCGGGCAAGCCGCTGCTTGCCGCCACGCTTATGCGCGTCAAGCGCACCAGCCTGCAGGTCGGCCTTGGCGCCAAGGCGCGCGAAGACAATGTCAGGGGCGCCTTTGCGATCGCCAAGGGCTGCGAAAACGACATTTTCGGCAAGCGCATCGTCCTTATCGACGACGTCTATACAACAGGGGCAACGGTCGCTGCGGCAAGCCGGACGCTGCGCAAGGCGGGTGCGGCTGACATAACGGTTTTGACCTTTGCAAGGGCTCTCTCCGAGCCTATATGACAGAAATACCCGGCATCGGTCTGGAGAGACTATGGTACCCGTCACAATCTATACACGGCAGTTCTGCGGCTATTGCAGCCGCGCCAAGTCCCTTCTCGAAGAAAAGGGTGTCGAATATGTCGAGCACGACGCGACCTTTTCGCCGGATCTTCGCCGGGAGATGATCGGCAAGTCGAACGGGCGTACCACTTTTCCTCAGATCTTCATCGGCGCCGATCATGTCGGCGGTTGCGACGATCTCTTTGCGCTCGATCGGGCCGGCAAGCTCGATCCGATGCTGGCAGCCTGAGGAAGAACCGATGAGCTTCAAGGCCGCCGCCGTCCAGATGTGCTCCGGGGTCGACCCGGTGAAGAATGCCGCCGCCATGGCACGGCTGGTGCGCGAGGCCGCTGGCCAGGGCGCGACCTATGTGCAGACGCCCGAGATGACCGGCATGCTGCAGCGCGACCGTACAGCGGCACGCGCCGTGCTTGCCGATGAGGCGCATGACATCATCGTCAAGACCGGCTCAGAGCTCGCTGGGGAACTCGGCATCCACATGCATGTCGGTTCGACGGCGATCGCCCTTGCCGACGGCAAGATCGCCAATCGGGGTTTCCTGTTCGGCCCCGACGGCAAGATCCTCAATCGTTACGACAAGATCCATATGTTCGACGTCGACCTCGACAATGGCGAGAGCTGGCGTGAAAGTGCCGCCTATACGGCCGGCTCGGAGGCCCGCGTCCTGTCGCTGCCCTTTGCCGAAATTGGCTTCGCGATCTGCTACGACGTACGTTTTCCCGCCCTCTTCCGCGCCCAGGCGGTTGCCGGCGCCGAGGTGATGACAGTTCCTGCCGCCTTCACCAAGCAGACCGGCGAAGCGCATTGGGAGATCCTGCTCAGGGCACGCGCGATCGAGAACGGGGTCTTCGTTATCGCTGCCGCGCAGGCGGGCTCGCATGAGGATGGGCGCGAGACTTTCGGCCATTCGATGATCGTCGATCCCTGGGGCACGGTGCTGGCGTCGGCCGGCGCCACCGGTGAGGCGGTCATCGTCGCCGAGATCGATCCGAGCGCGGTCAAGGCTGCGCATGACAAGATCCCGAACCTGAGGAATGGGCGGGAATTCTCGGTCGAAAGGATTGCGGACGCAATCGCCGGAGGCGTCGCCGCTTGATCCGCTATTCCCTCACCTGTGACAATGCCCATGAATTCGAAGGCTGGTTTTCGGAAAGCGCCGATTTCGATCGTCAGGTCGAAACCGGTTTTCTGACCTGCCCGGTCTGTCATTCCGCCGCCATTTCCAAGCTGTTGATGGCGCCGTCGGTATCGACCGCGCGTGGGAAAGACACGATGCAGACGCTGGCAATGGATGCCATGCGCCGCGAGGCCTTGCAAAAACTCAAGGAGGCCGTTGCTGCGGTCAAGGCCAATTCCGAGGACGTCGGCACGCAATTTCCCGAGGAAGCCCGCAAGATCCATTACGGCGAGGCCGAGGCCCGCGGCATCATCGGCCAGGCGACGGTCGACGAGGCGCAGGCGCTCTTGGAAGAAGGCATCGAGATCGCGGCCATTCCCGTTTTGCCGGAGGACGTGAACTGACCATGCAGTCCGAGTGGCCGTCTACAATTTCGGCCTGCATGTCGCACTGCTGCCTGCATGTCGTACTGCTGAAAGTGTAGCCGGCTTGTTGACGGTGGGAACTATGCCGGCCGCTTTGCTAGCAGCATATAATTGACGTCCATATCCTTAGACAGGTTCCACTGGTTCGACAGCGGATTGAAGAAGACGCCGGTGCGGTCGGTGATCTCAAGGCCGCTTGCCACCAGCGGCTTTTCCAGTTCTTCCGGGCGTACCAGCTTTTCATACTGATGCGTGCCGCGCGGCAGCCAGCGCAGAATGTTCTCGGCGGCGAAAATGGCAAGCGCTGCCGCCTTTATCGTGCGGTTGATGGTGGCAACGAAGATCAGGCCGCCGGGGCGGACCATTTTCGAGCAGGTGGTCATGAAGAACTCGACGTCGGCGACGTGTTCGACAACTTCCATGTTCAAGACGATATCGAAGGTCTCGCCAGCCTCCGCGAGCTCCTCGGCGGTGACGGCGCGATAGTCGACCGAGACGCCGGAGGCCTTCGCATGAGTGGAGGCGATGCCGATATTCTTCTCGGACGGATCGGCGCCGACGACGGAAGCGCCCATGCGGGCGACAGGTTCGGACAACAGGCCGCCGCCGCAGCCGATATCGAGCACGCGCAGCCCCTCCAGCGGGCGCACGCTTTTCGGATCACGGCTGAAATTCTCGCAGGCCTTGTCACGGATATAGGCGAGCCGAACGGGATTGAACTTGTGCAGCGGTTTGAACTTGCCGGTCGGGCTCCACCACTCCGCCGCCATCGCCGAGAAGCGGTCCACTTCGCCCTGGTCGATCGTGCTTCTGGCGCCTTCCGTCATCGTCCACTCCTTCATTCGTGACATGTGAAGTCGGACGATCGGGGGCATAAGTCAAGGGGCGCAGATCAGGGGATTGGTGAGCGCGGAACCGCTCGCCAATAGCTTTTATCGCGCGTGCTTGCCTCCCCCCGCCAAACTCGCTAAGAGACGCCGCAACTTGGGGTCTTTGGGGCCTGGGCTTTTAGAGCGGTTCCGGAAGTTGGGAATCCGGCTCTCTGGCCCAAGCGGTCTGCCCCAGAGCTTTCGTGATGCCGGGTCCGGTTTTCCGCTTTCCCGGCGCCAGTCGTGGTAGAGGCATATGGCACGCATCGTAATGAAATTCGGCGGCACGTCCGTCGCTGACCTGGACCGCATCAAGAACGTTGCCCGCCACGTAAAACGCGAAGTCGATGCCGGGCACGAGGTGGCGGTGGTCGTCTCGGCCATGTCCGGCAAGACCAATGAACTGGTCGGCTGGGTCCAGGGCACGCCGAAGGTGATCGGCGCCAATTCTCCGTTTTACGATGCGCGGGAATATGACGCGGTGGTCGCATCCGGCGAGCAGGTGACCTCCGGTCTGCTGGCGATCGCATTGCAGGCGATGGATATCAATGCGCGGTCCTGGCAGGGATGGCAGATCCCGATCCGCACCGACAATGCGCATGGCGCGGCACGGATCATGGAGATCGACGGCTCCGACATCGTTAAGCGGATGGGCGAGGGACAGGTCGCCGTCATCTCCGGCTTCCAGGGGTTGGGACCCGACAACCGGATCGCGACGCTCGGACGCGGCGGATCGGACACTTCGGCCGTCGCAATCGCGGCAGCTGTCAAGGCAGACCGCTGCGATATCTATACTGATGTCGACGGCGTCTACACGACCGACCCGCGCATCGTACCGAAGGCGCGCAGGCTGAAGAAGATCGCCTTTGAGGAAATGCTGGAAATGGCCTCGCTCGGCGCCAAGGTACTACAGGTGCGCTCGGTCGAGCTTGCCATGGTGCATAAGGTGCGCACCTTCGTGCGCTCATCATTCGAAGATCCCGATGCTCCGGGCATGGGCGATCTGCTGAACCCGCCCGGAACGCTGATTTGTGACGAGGATGAAATCGTGGAACAGGAAGTAGTCACCGGCATCGCCTATGCCAAGGATGAGGCTCAGATCTCGCTTCGCCGTCTTGCCGATCGGCCGGGCGTTTCCGCGGCAATCTTCGGGCCGCTCGCCGAATCCCATATCAATGTCGACATGATCGTCCAGAATATTTCCGAGGACGGGTCGAAGACCGACATGACCTTCACCGTACCGTCAGGCGACGTCGAGAAGGCGATCAAGGTGCTCGGCGACCATAAGGAGAAGATCGGCTACGATGTCGTGCAGAACGAATCGGGGCTGGTGAAAGTATCGGTCATCGGTATCGGCATGCGCAGCCATGCGGGCGTTGCCGCTACCGCATTTCGTGCACTTGCCGAAAAAGGCATCAACATCAAGGCGATCACCACCTCCGAGATCAAGATTTCCATCCTGATCGACGGTCCCTATGCAGAACTCGCTGTCAGGACTTTGCATTCCTGCTACGGTCTGGATAAGAATTGATTCCCAGCGGGCGGCCTGCCCCTTCAGGTTGAGGAGATGAGGCCGGCCCGCCGGGGACTAAGTGCGTTGTTTCGGGAGCTTGAGACGCCATGAGAGACCTTTCCGGCGGTCCGCGCGTGCTGCTCAGGCGGCTGCGCGAGTTGATGGCGGAGCCGCTGGAGCCGCAGGAGCGTCTTGACCGGATCGTTCGCCAGATCGCCGGCAACATGGTGGCGGAGGTTTGCTCCGTCTATGTGCTGCGCGCCGACGGCGTACTCGAACTCTATGCGACCGAAGGCCTCAACCGCGAAGCCGTGCACCTGGCGCAATTGAAGATGGGGCAAGGCCTGGTCGGCACCATCGCGGCCTCGGCCCAGCCGCTCAACCTTTCCGACGCGCAGTCGCACCCTGCCTTCCGCTACCTGCCGGAGACGGGCGAAGAAATCTACCATTCCTTCCTCGGCGTGCCGATCCTCAGGACCGGGCGCTCGCTTGGCGTTCTCGTCGTGCAGAATAAGGCAAGCCGCAACTATCGCGAGGAAGAGGTGGAAGCGCTCGAGACGACAGCGATGGTGCTTGCAGAGATGATCGCCACCGGCGAGCTCAAGAAGATCACCAAGCCCGGCCTCGAACTCGACCTGACGCGTTCGGTCACTGTCGACGGCGATACTTATAATGACGGCATCGGCCTCGGTTACGTCGTACTGCACGAGCCTCGCATCGTCGTCACCAACCTGTTGAACGAGGATGCCGAGAAGGAAATCCGGCGGCTGGCCGAAGCCATGGGCTCGCTCAGGATTTCGATCGACGACATGCTGTCGCGTCGCGACGTGTCGATGGAGGGTGAACACCGCGAGGTGCTCGAGACCTATCGCATGTTCGCGCATGACCAGGGCTGGGTGCGCAAGCTCGAGGAGGCGATCCGCAACGGCCTGACGGCGGAAGCGGCGGTCGAGAAGGTGCAGAGCGACACCAAGGCGCGGATGATGCGGTTGACCGACCCTTATCTGCGCGAACGCATGCATGACTTCGAGGATCTGGCGAACCGGCTGCTCAGGCAGTTGACCGGCTATACCGGCCGGACGACCGCCGAAGGTTTCCCCAGCGATGCGATCATCCTGGCGCGCGCGATGGGGGCGGCCGAACTGCTCGATTATCCGCGTTCTAATGTCCGTGGGCTGGTGCTGGAAGAAGGGGCGGTGACGAGCCACGTGGTAATCGTCGCGCGCGCCATGGGCATTCCCGTCATCGGCCAGGCGGCGGGCGTGGTGGCGCTCGCCGAGAACGGCGATGCTGTGATCATCGACGCCGACGAGGGGCATGTGCATCTGCGGCCGATGGCCGATCACCGGCGTTCCTACGAGGAAAAGGTTCGCTTCCGGGCCAGGCGGCAGGAGCAGTTCCGGGCGCTGCGCGCCGTCGAGCCGGTCACCAAGGATGGGCAGCGGATCGCGCTGATGATGAATGCCGGGCTGCTGGTCGACCTGCCGCAGCTTTCGGAATCGGGTGCCGAGGGGATCGGACTCTTCCGCACCGAGCTGCAGTTCATGATCGCCTCCACCATGCCGAAGGCGGAGGAGCAGGAGCAGTTCTATCGCAATGTGATTAAGCAGGCGGCGGGCCGCACTGTCACCTTCCGTACGCTCGATATCGGCGGCGACAAGGTCGTGCCGTATTTCCGCGGCCATGAGGAAGAAAATCCCGCCCTCGGCTGGCGCGCCATCCGGCTATCGCTCGACCGGCCGGGGCTGTTGCGCACCCAGTTGCGCGCTCTGCTGAAGGCATCGGCCGACACCGAGCTGAAGCTGATGGTGCCGATGGTGACCGAGGTTTCCGAGCTGAAGATGGTGCGCGAGCTGTTGCAGAAAGAAGTGCAGCATCTCTCGCGTTTCGGTCACGGGCTGCCGCGCAAGCTGCAATTCGGGGCGATGCTGGAGGTGCCGGCACTGCTTTGGCAGCTCGACGAGTTGATGGAGGCGGTCGATTTCGTCTCGGTCGGCTCGAACGATCTCTTCCAGTTCGCGATGGCGGTCGATCGCGGCAATGCACGGGTCTCGGACAGGTTCGATCCGCTCGGCAAACCGTTCTTGCGCATCCTGCGCGATATCGTGCGCGGGGCGGACAGGAACAAGACGCCAGTGACGCTCTGCGGCGAACTCGCCAGCAAACCGATCTCGGCGATGGCGCTGCTCGGCATTGGCTTCCGCTCGATCTCGATGTCGCCGGCCTCGATCGGACCGGTGAAGGCGATGCTGCTCGGGCTCGACGTCGGGGCACTGACGAAGGCGATGGACGAGGTGCTGGACGATCACCATGCCTTGATGCCGATGCGCGAGGTGCTTGCCCGCTTCGCCGAGAGCCACAATATTCCCCTTTAGACAGATAAAAGAAGAATCGGAGTGAAGGGTGGCGAAGCTTCCCGTTGAAAAGATGCGCGAACTGGAACGCCGTTTCGGCGAGATCGAGGCGCGCATGTCGGCTGGTCCGGCTGCCGATGTCTATGTGAAGCTCGCATCCGAATATTCCGAGCTGCAGCCTGTCGTGACGAAGATCCGCGTCTATGAGAAGGCCGTCGCCGAGCTTGCCGACTTGGAAACGCTGCTCGAGGACAGATCGGTCGACCGCGAGATGCGCGACCTCGCCGAGCTGGAGCTGCCCGAGGTGAAAGAGCAGATCGAGGCGCTGGAACAGGAGATGCAGATCCTGCTTCTGCCGAAGGACGCAGCCGACGAAAAGAGCGCGATCCTCGAAATCCGCGCCGGCACGGGCGGTTCGGAAGCCGCCCTTTTCGCCGGCGATCTGTTTCGCATGTACGAGCGCTTTGCGGCGGAAAAGGGCTGGAAGGTGGAGGTGCTCTCGGCAAGCGAGGGCGAAGCCGGCGGCTACAAGGAAATCATTGCGACGATCACCGGCAGGGGGGTCTTTGCCAAGCTGAAATTCGAATCCGGCGTGCATCGCGTGCAACGCGTGCCGGAAACCGAGGCGGGCGGGCGTATCCATACGTCGGCCGCAACGGTTGCGGTGCTGCCGGAGGCCGAGGAGATCGACATCGAGATCCGGGCTGAAGACATCCGCATCGATACGATGCGCTCTTCGGGTGCGGGCGGCCAGCACGTCAATACGACGGACTCGGCGGTGCGCATCACCCACCTGCCGAGCGGCATCGTCGTCACCAGTTCGGAAAAATCGCAACACCAAAATCGCGCCAAGGCGATGCAGGTGCTACGCTCCAGGCTCTACGATGCCGAGCGGCAGAGAGCCGATAGCGAGCGCTCTGCCGATCGCAAGAGCCAGGTCGGCTCCGGCGACCGCTCGGAACGCATCCGCACCTATAATTTCCCGCAGGGGCGGGTAACGGACCATCGCATCAATCTGACGCTTTATAAGCTCGACCGGATGATGGAAGGTGAGATCGAGGAGGTCGTCGACGCGCTGATGGCCGACTACCAGGCCAGCCAGCTGGCGCAGCTCGGCGAGCAACAATGAGCTCGACGGTCGCCGATATACTTGCCGAAGCGCGCCGCCGCTTCACCGAAGCAGGTATCGTCGACCCGGCGACCGATGCGCGGCTGCTTGTCGCGGGCCTTCTGAAACTGTCGCCGACCGAGTTGTTGACGCGATCGGCCGAGAGGCTTTCTTCCGAGCAGGCCGAAGTGATTTTCAAGGCACTGGAGCGGCGGCTCGGTCATGAGCCGGTGCATCGCATTCTCGGCGTGCGGGAATTCTACGGCCTGCCGCTTCGGCTTTCGGCGGAAACGCTGGAACCGCGGCCGGATACGGAAATCCTGGTCGATACGGTTCTGATCTATCTCCAAGACCTTGCAAAGGCGCAAAGCCGTCTCCATATCCTTGACATGGGAACCGGGACCGGGGCGATATGCCTTGCGCTTTTGAGCGAATGTCCTGATGCGTCAGGTGTCGGCAGCGACATATCGGCGGACGCACTTTTGATGGCAAGATCGAATGCAGAAAGAAACGGGTTGCAGGATCGTTTTGAGGCCGTACAGTCAAATTGGTTCGAGAACATCCAAGGATCCTTTCACGCGATTGTCTCAAATCCGCCCTATATTGCTTCCAATGTCATTCACGATCTCGCTCCCGAAGTGACTAAATTTGATCCGGCTGCGGCTCTGGATGGCGGCCCGGATGGGCTTGACGGCTACAAAGCCATAGCCAAGGATGCGGCAAGGTTCATCAGGCCCGATGGGGTCGTCGGACTGGAGATCGGCTACGATCAACGAAACGACGTGACGGCGATCTTTGAAGCGAAAGGCTTCAGGTGCCTCAAATCCGTGAAAGATTATGGTCAGAACGACAGGGTGCTCGTGTTCGCGCTCGCGTGAAAGACGATAATGCGGCATTGGACGAGACATTATTGTTATTGCGAAGAAAAGGCTTGGATTTCCCGGTGAAGCAATATAGGTTGCGGTCACGTGTTGGGCAGAGAGGAATGAACGAGATTCGTTCGGTACTTGGTTTGCCTCGGGGGGCCGCTCTTTTAAACGAGAGTTTCAACGGTTGAACACGACCCAATGCGTGAATCAGTCAAACTGACTTGAGAACCAAGCGGCAGGTCGGCGCAAAGGCGCAGTATGCTCGCGGCACAAAGGTCCTGATCCGGTTTTCCGGTCATGGCGGTTGGTGCCATGTATCCATCACAAACAGAGAATTCAGGTGAACGATCTATGAGGCCAGGACAGCAGAACAAGCGCGGTCGAGGGCGTGGTAACAATAATAACGGCGGCGGCGGCGGCGGAAATAACAATAACAACAATTTCAACCGCAAGGGCGGCAATCCGCTGACCCGGTCCTATGACAGCTCCGGCCCCGATGTGAAGATTCGCGGTACGGCGCAGCATATCGCCGAAAAATACGCGCAGCTCGCCCGCGACGCCCAAAGCTCCGGCGACCGCGTGATGGCCGAGAACTATCTCCAGCACGCCGAACATTACAATCGTATCATTGCCAGCGCCCAGGCGCAGATGCAGGAACGCTTCCAGCGCGACGACCGCGGCGAGTACAATGATCGCGACGGTGCGGACCGCGACGGCGACGACATGGACAACAATGAGAATGAGAATGACAATGACGGCGACGATGTCGTTATCGTCCAGCCACCGCAGAGCAGGTCGCACCAGCCGCAGCAGAGCAGACAGCACCAGCCGCAGGCACAGCCGAAGCCGGTAGCCGCTCAGGCGCCTGCACCGGCACAGTCCGAGGTCAACGATGGAACCGGCCCGCAGCCGGAGATCGAAGGCATTCCGGCCGAAGTCGCGATGGACGAGGAAGGTGCCGGCGGCCAGCCGCGCGAACGCCAGCCCCGCCGCCGCAGCACCGGCAGCCGTCCCCGTCGCCCGCGTCGCGGCGCTGAGGGCGAAGAAACAGCCGCTGAAGGCGAGGGTGCCTCGGCCGAGGCGCCAGTGCTGGCTGACGCCGCATCGGAATGAGGGTTTCGCTTCCCCTACGGGGAGAGCTTGACTCTCATGCCATCTGCTCGAATTAGCTTGAAAATCCCCGGCCTTGTGCCGGGGATTTCATTTTATGGGCTCTTTAAACTCACAGAACAGGCTACCATATTCTCTTCGAACTGCTTCGCCCGAATCCCTTACGGGCAAAGCGCGACCTGCCTTTTCAGGGGGTCGATCTCAATCATCGGTCTGCGCCTTATCAGGGCAGGGCGATCCATGGAGGTAGAATATGAATATCGAGAAATATTCGGAGCGGGTGCGCGGTTTCATCCAGTCCGCCCAGACCTATGCGTTGGCGCAGGGTCACCAGCAATTCACGCCGGAACATGTGCTGAAAGTCCTGCTCGACGATGATCAGGGCATGGCGGCGTCGCTGATCGAGCGCGCCGGCGGCGATGCCAAGGCCGCCCGCCTGGCCAATGACGCGGCTGTCGCCAAATTGCCGAAGATTTCCGGCGGCAACGGCAACATCTATCTGGCACAACCCCTCGCCAAGGTGCTTTCGACCGCCGAAGAAGCGGCGAAGAAGGCCGGCGACAGCTTCGTCACGGTGGAACGCCTGCTGCAGGCGCTGGCGATCGAATCCTCGGCCTCGACCTTTTCGACGCTGAAGAACGCAGGCGTGACGGCCCAGGGCCTCAACCAGGTCATCAATGACATCCGCAAGGGTCGGACGGCAGATTCCTCCAATGCCGAGCAGGGTTTCGACTCGCTGAAAAAGTTCGCACGCGATCTCACCGCCGAAGCCCGCGAGGGCAAGCTCGACCCGGTGATCGGCCGCGACGACGAAATCCGCCGCACCATCCAGGTGCTTTCGCGCCGCACCAAGAACAATCCTGTGCTGATCGGCGAACCCGGCGTCGGCAAGACGGCGATCGTCGAGGGCTTGGCGTTGCGCATCGTCAACGGTGACGTGCCGGAATCGCTCAAGGACAAGAAGCTGATGGCGCTCGACATGGGCGCGCTGATTGCCGGTGCGAAATACCGCGGCGAATTCGAGGAGCGGCTGAAGGCCGTGCTCAATGAAGTCCAGGCGGAAAACGGCGAGATCATCCTGTTCATCGACGAGATGCACACGCTGGTCGGCGCCGGCAAGGCGGATGGAGCGATGGACGCCTCGAACCTGCTGAAGCCCGCTCTTGCCCGTGGCGAGTTGCATTGCGTCGGCGCGACCACGCTTGATGAATATCGCAAACATGTCGAGAAGGACCCGGCCCTTGCCCGTCGCTTCCAGCCCGTCGTCGTCGACGAACCGACGGTCGAAGACACGATCTCTATCCTGCGCGGGCTGAAGGAAAAATACGAGCAGCATCACAAGGTGCGCATCGCCGATGCGGCGCTGGTGGCTGCGGCGACGCTTTCCAACCGCTATATCACCGACCGCTTCCTGCCCGATAAAGCGATCGACCTGATGGACGAGGCGGCGGCGCGGTTGCGCATGCAGGTTGATTCCAAGCCGGAAGAGCTCGACGAACTCGACCGCCGCATCATGCAGCTGAAGATCGAGCGCGAGGCGCTGAAAAAGGAAACGGACGTCGCGTCCGCCGACCGTCTGAAGCGGCTTGAAACCGAAGTGACCGATCTCGAGGAACAGGCCGATGCGCTGACGGCCCGCTGGCAGGCGGAAAAGCAGAAACTCGGCCTTGCCGCCGATCTCAAGAAGCAGCTCGATGATGCCCGCAACGAACTGGCGATTGCCCAGCGCAAAGGCGAATTCCAGCGTGCCGGCGAGCTGACCTACGGCGTCATTCCCGACCTTGAAAAGCAGCTCGTCGATGCCGAGAAGCAGGATGGGGACCGCAGCGCGATGGTGCAGGAGGTGGTCGCCCCGGACAATATCGCCCATGTCGTGTCCCGCTGGACCGGCATTCCGGTCGACAGGATGCTGGAGGGCGAACGCGACAAGCTGCTCCGGATGGAAGACGAACTGGCGAAATCGGTGATCGGCCAGGGCGATGCGGTTCAGGCAGTGTCGCGCGCCGTCCGCCGTGCGCGCGCCGGCCTGCAGGACCCGAACCGGCCGATCGGCTCGTTCATCTTCCTCGGCCCGACCGGCGTCGGCAAGACGGAGCTCACCAAAGCGCTCGCCCGCTTCCTCTTCGACGACGAAACGGCGATGGTGCGCATGGACATGTCGGAATATATGGAGAAGCACTCCGTTGCCCGGCTTATCGGTGCACCTCCCGGCTATGTCGGTTATGACGAAGGCGGGGCGCTGACGGAAGCCGTGCGCCGCAGGCCCTATCAGGTCGTGCTGTTCGATGAGATCGAAAAGGCGCATCCCGACGTCTTCAACATCCTGCTGCAGGTGCTGGACGACGGACGCCTCACGGACGGTCAAGGCCGGACGGTCGACTTCCGTAACACGATGATCATCATGACTTCGAACCTCGGTGCCGAATATCTGACGCAGTTGAGGGACGGCGACGACAGCGACACGGTTCGCGAGCAGGTGATGGAGGTCGTGCGCGGACATTTCCGGCCGGAATTCCTGAACCGCATCGATGAGATCATCCTCTTCCATCGCCTGAAGCGCGAAGAGATGGGCGCGATCGTCGATATCCAGCTGAAGCGGCTGGTGGCTCTGCTGTCCGAGCGCAAGATCGTCATCGATCTCGACGAGGAAGCCCGCCACTGGCTGGCGAACAAGGGTTACGATCCGGTCTACGGCGCAAGGCCGCTGAAGCGGGTGATCCAGAAGTTCGTGCAGGATCCGCTGGCCGAGCAGATCCTGTCCGGCCAGGTGCCGGATGGATCGACGGTGACGGTGACGAGCGGTTCGGACCGGCTGCAGTTCAGGACAAGGCAGACGGTGAGCGAAGCGGCGTAAATACGGTTTGCCGGATGAATGAGAATGGCGGCTTCGGCCGCCATTTTTCGTTAGGCGGGAGTAACGACCGGCGGGTCATCAGCTTGTCGGTTTAATGGAAATTACTTGCTCGCCACCTGGTCTGGCGTCTGGTTGTTCAGCAGCGTATCGATGCGCTTGCGCTCGTCTTCGAATTTCGCCAGCGCCTCGCCCTGCAGCGATTTGCCGCCCGGCAGGCGGATGCGCAGCGGATCGACCTTGGTGCCGTTGACGATCAGCTCGTAATGCAAGTGCGGGCCGGTGGATTCCCCTGTGGTGCCGACCCAGCCGATCACCTGGCCCTGGCGGATCTTGGCTCCGGGGACGACGCCCTTGGCGATGGCGCTCTGGTGATTGTAGGAGGATTCATAGCCGTTGGCATGGCGCACGATCGTCTGATTGCCATAACCGCCGGAATCCCAGCCGGCTTTTTCGACCGTGCCGTTGCCGGCGGCGATGATTGCCGTGCCGCGGGGTGCTGCCCAATCGACGCCGGTGTGCATGCGGGCGAAACCGAGGATCGGGTGGCGGCGCATGCCGAAGCCCGATTTGAAGATGCCGTTCGGAACCGGGTTTCGCAGCAGGAACTGGCGGATGCTCTTGCCGTTCTCGTCGAAATAATCGACCGTGCCGTCTTCGGGGTCCTGGAAGCGGTAAAAGCGCGTCTGCGTATCGCCGAAACGGGCGTTGACGTAGAGCAGTTCGGAATCCTCGGTCGCCTGACCGGCGCTGTCGGCGACGGAGAAGAAGGCTTCGAGACTGTCGGTCGGCCTCAGTTGCGCCTGGAAATCGACATTGCTGGCGAGCAGCTTGATGATCAGCGCCGTCATATCCTTGGTCATGCCGTAGGAAAGCGCGGCGCGATAGATGCCGTCATAGACGCGCGGCAGGTTCTGGCCGGGGGGAGGTGCGAAGGAATTGTCATCGAAGGCGGTGGCGATGGCATCCAGCATCGGCGGCTCACTGCCGGGCACGTATCTGCCCTTGTCGTCGACGGCCACGGTGACGAGATGGCGCGTGCCGCGGTAGACGCTGGCTCGGATGATCTTTGCCTGTTCGCCCTTCTGAATGATGCCGATGCGCAGCACATCGCCCTTGTCGAGATCACCAGAACCCAGTTGCTGCGCGATATAGCCGGCGATGCCGTCGGCATATTGCTGCGGATAGCCTGACTCCGTCAGCGCCTTGGCGATCGGCGTGTCGATGCGCACCGGCAGGATGTCGTCGGCGAATTCTTCGGTCTGCGGCGTGATCGATTCCGATGCGGAGACGGTCATGTTCTGTTCGAGCACGCGGGCGGACAGACCGGCGGTCAGATCGACATCGGCGTCCTCGTTGGAGAAACGACGCGGATCGACGTAATAAAGGGCTGCGAGCTGCGTGTTGCCGTCCGTCAGCACCGAGCCGTTGGAGCGCACGTTCTCTTCGACCTCCTCAAGCGACAGGCCGGATGCCATCTGCATGCTGGTCTTGCCGGTCGGGAAGGGAATGGTCTTCAGGCTGACTTCGGATTCGACGTCGGAGCCGTAAAGCGCGCCTGTGCGGCTTTGCGGCGCGGGCTGCGGCTCGTCGGCGGAAAAGATCGCCAGAGGATCGAAGTCGGGATAGTCCTCCGTCGCCACATGGTTGGCGGCCAGCGTCATCTTCACGTGCGCGAAGGGCTGGCGGCGCACGACTTCCTTTTCGCCGTCGTGGACGACGGTTGAGACTTCCATGATGGCACGGTCGGACGGTTTTGCGGCGATGGCGGGCGCGATCAGCCGGCCACCGCGGACCACTGTCGTATCCTCATGCGCGTCTGCCGCAACACTCGCATAGGCTTCGGCGGGGATCGCCAATTGCTGGCGGCCGTCAAGTGCGGCAAAAAGGGCGACACCCATCAGGACGGATGATGTAATGCCGGTGAGGAACGTGCCCGAGAGCCAGCGCAAGGAAACTTCGCGCCGGTCGGGCGCGCGTCTGCCGTCGGCCAGAAGCGGAGGCTCGTTGCCCAACGAGCGGATCATCATTTTCTCCGTCATCATGGCAGTCGGGTCCGCGTCCTTACATCAGGCGTCTGTGGGAGCATGTATCGGCCATCCTGGCTGGGGCGAAAGATGTGCATATTTTGGGCATGGAAGTCAAATCACTCAGAAAAAGGCAGTCTGCCTGCATTTGCCTGTGTGAATCATGTGTCTCTTAAGACCAGCAGATTGTGATGATGTCGGGGCGCGGCGGACAAAAGAGCGTTCTTTCCACGAAAAGTCGAAAGACGTTCATCTTTCGTGGCCGTGTATGGCCGGTCGGAATCCGGGAAATGATCGCATTTGCGCGTCGTCCGAAATTTTTTCCGTAAAAACAATATCTTGAAAGAAAAATCAATTTTTTCGAAAAGCGCTGTTGACTGTTTATGAGGGTTAGTTCTATAAGCCCACTCACTGAACGAGGGCGGCGGCGCTGCTGGCGACGAAGTCTTTCG
>NZ_MRDM01000001.1 GCF_002008165.1 Rhizobium laguerreae | reverse complement strand
CTGATCGTCGGAGCAAGCCGGACGCCAATGTCGCGTTTCTAACTGGCCGGCACCGTCGCAGCCCTATTCAGCTTTGACAATTTGTTGTAGCCGCAAAGTTGAAGTGTCCTGTTTCTGCAAAGTTGGAATGTCACACTCCCCGGGTGGGATTGCGGATGGGACTGATTACGATGAGCGAGCGTGATCTGCAGCGGATCGAGGTTTTGTCGAAGGTCGTTGACGGCCGGGCGACGCTGGTCTCGGCGGCGCGTGTTCTGCGGGCAGATCAGGCGTAGCTATGAGATGCGAAATATCTGCCTCGAAGCTCACACGGGATCCCGTCGGGGCGAACTGATCCGCCGCGTCCTACGGTTCGCGTATTGCATTATCGAGGCCACGCAGCAGCGGATAGAGGAAATAGGAGATCACCGTACGGTTGCCGACCTTGATTTCCGTGGACACGGTCATCCCGGGAAGCAGCCGCACCGGCATACCTGTGGCATTCAGCCGGGTATCGGCAAGCAGGATCCGCGCCTTGAAGAAGGGAGCGGCCGGCTGGTTCGGGGTCTCTGTCTGCTCCTGTTGGCCGGTGAGGAAGGTGTCCTGGCTGATGGTTCTCACCTCGCCCGAGGCGGTGCCGTATTTCTGGAAGGGATAGGCGTCGAGCTTGACTCGGGCTTCCTTGCCGACGGCCACGCGGCCGATGTCGCGGGTGTTGATCGAGACTTCGGCTTCGAGCGGCACGTTAATGGGCACCAGCGTCACGACCGGTTCCGCCTCGCGCACCACTGAACCGACCGAGCGCTGGGCGAGATCGAGCACGACGGCATCGGCGGGTGCGGTCAGCACCACCATGTTGCGGCGCAGTTCCATCTTTTTCAGTTCCTCGTCAGCCATGTCGCGCTGGCCGCGCAATTCCACCAGTTGCTCCATTGCGGCGCGACGGAAATCCTCGATAAAGGCCTGGCGGTCGGCTCGGAGCTTGGCATAGGCGTGGGCGGCCTCATCGGCCCGGCCGCGGACCGCGGTCAGGTCGGACTCGACGTCGAGGCGGGCGTCACGCGAGCCGAGCAGCGTGATCAGCGAGCCGCTCTGCTTGTTATAGAGCCGCTCCCGCGCCGCCTCGATCTGCGAGAGCCCATCGCGCCTGTCGTTGAGCACGGCCTCCTGGTTCTCGCTCGCCGCAAGAGCGGCCGACTGGCCGGCGATCTGCTGCTCGAAATTCTGCAGCTGCGCCATGTAAAAGGCCTGTCGCTGGCCGAAGAGCTGCGCCTGCAGCAACTGGTCGGGCGTATCTCCCGCCATCTTCGTGTAGTCGTCGCCGGCAAGCTCGGCCTCGATGCGCCTCACCTGGGCGTCGAGGGCGGAGAACTTCGCCTGCTGCTGGTCGACATCGGCCTGGCTGAACGTGGCGTCGAGGGTCGCGAGCGTCTGCCCGGCATGCACCACTTCCCCGGCCTTCACCTCGATCGTGCGGATGATCGAGGTTTCGAGCGGCTGGACGACGATGGTCGGCTGGGTGGTGACGAGCTTGCCGGGCGCAATCACCACCTCATCGATCGACGAGACCGAGGCCCAGATGATCGCCGAAACAATCAGCGCCGTCACGCAGTAGAGCGTCATCCGTGCAATGCGCGGCGGCGCGCGCTCCTCCAGCTCGACGGCGTCGGACTGGAATTCGGCAATTGCCGGCGGCAGCGGCGGGCGGTTGGTCAGTTCCCTTCCCTTGCCTGAGGGCGCCGTGTCTGAAGGGCCTTTGCCTGAAGGGACCGGCAGGTTCTCGCTGGGTTTTCTGGTGTGCGCATTCATGCGACCTGCCTCATCTGCTGGGACCACAGGTGGCGATAGGTCATGCAGCGCGATACAAGCTGATCGTGCCGGCCGATATCGGCGACCTTGCCACGCTCGATGACAAGAATGGCATCGGCATCGACGAGCGTCGAAAGCCGGTGCGAGACGATGATGACGGTGCGGCCGGCAGCGATGCGGCTCAGATTCTCTCGGATGATCGCCTCGCTGTCGGGGTCGAGCGCACTCGTCGCCTCGTCGAAGATCAACAGCTTCGGATCGGTGATCAGCGCGCGGGCAATGGCAAGCCGCTGCTTCTGGCCGCCTGACAGATTGGAGGCGTTTTCCTCCAGCATCGTGTCAAAGCCGCGCGGTAGGCGCTCGATGAACTCCTCGGCGCCGGCAATGCGGGCGACTTCCATGATCTCCTCGATGCTGGCATCGGGCTTGGCGGCGGCGATATTCTCGCGCACCGAGCCGCGAAACAGGAAACTATCCTGCAGCACGACGCCGATGCTCGTTCTCAGATGCACGAGGTCGATCTCGCGGCTGTCATAGCCATCCATGCGCACGAGGCCTTCCTGGCTCTGATAGAGCCCCTGGATGAGCCTTGTGATCGTCGTCTTGCCCGAGCCGCTCTTGCCGACCACGCCGAAGAGGCAGCCCGCCGGAATGGCGAAGGAGACATTGTCGAGCGCCGGCGCGCTATCCGGGCCATAACGGAAGCTGACCCTGTCGAATTCGATGCGGCCCTGCAGATGCGGCCGAACACCTCGCCCGCGGCCCGCCTGCTCCGGCCGCTGGTTCATGATCTCGCCGAGCATGCGCACGGAGAGCGCGACTTCCTGATATTCGTGCACCATGGTGACGATCTGCACCAGTGGTCCCGAGACCCGGCCGGCGAGCATGTTGAAGGCGACCAGCGCGCCGATTGTCATCGCGCCGCTGAAGACATCGAGCGCGCCGAGGCCGATGATCGCGACGCTCATCAGCTTCTCCAGCAGCCCGGTCATCGCCTGGGCGATGGTCGAGATCTTGTCGACCCGGAAACGCACGGAGATCGCCTGGGCCGAATAATCGTCCCACACCTTGCGCTGGCGCGGCTCCAACGCCAGCGATTTGACGGTGCGCATGCCGTGCACGGTTTCCACCAGCAATGCCTGCCGGTCGCCTTCGGCCTGGTAGAGCGCCTGCAACCGGCGCTGGAACGGCCCGACGAGCATCATCACGACGAGCCCGACGAGGGCGGCGAAACCGAGCACGACAAGCGTCAGCTTGACGCTGTAGAGAAGCAGGATCGGCACGAAGACCAGGAGCGAAACGCCGTCCAGGAGCGTGAGAAACAGCCGGCCGGTCAGGAATTCGCGGATGCGCCCGGTCTGCTGCATATGCTTGACGAGAACGCCGGCCGAGGCTTGCTCGAAGAGCGCGATCGGCAGGTTGAGCAGATGGCCGAAGGTGCGGGTCGCGACGCGGATGTCGATCCTGTTCGTCGCATAAAGCAGCAGATAGCGGCGCAGGAAGGTGAACGTCGCGTCGAAGACGAGCGCGATCGCGATGCCCGCCGTCAGAACCGTCAGCGTCGCATAGCTCTGATGCACCAGCACCTTGTCGATGACGAGCTGAAAGAAGATCGGCGTCGTCAGCCCCAGCCCGTAGAGCACGAAGGCGGCGAGCGCGACGTCGCGGAAGAAGCTGCGCTGCTTGATGATCTCGGGGACGAACCAGCGGAAGCCGAAGGGCCGGTCCTCATCGGACATGCGATAGCTGCGCTTCAGCAGGATCACCGATCCAAGCCAGGCCTTGGCGAACTGCTCTTCGCTGAGCATCATCACCTCGGCGCGTGATGCCAGCGGGTCGAGAACGCGGATTCTCTCATCCTCCCCGCTCCCGACAGCGCCGGCGATGACCACCCAGTTGCCGTTCGTCAGCTCGGCGAGCACCGGGAAGGCCTCGCCGAGTTGGAACAGGGATCGCCAGTCGAGCGTCAGATGCCTTGCCCTGAGGCCGGCATCCTTGGCCATGCGCAGCAGCTGCCGCATGGCAACGGGATCGTTGCCGACGGCATAATCGTGCTGCAGTCGTTCAGGAGCAAGATCGACGCCGTGATGACGCGCGACCAGTGCAAGACAGTGCAGGTTGGTATGCAGAAAACCACTCATGGCCCACCCGAAACAGTACGAGACCGAGGCAACATTTTTTATCAGTTGAAGTTCGGCGAGGCGTTCGAAGCGCCGGCCTGCACCGTCTGAATATCCGCAGCAGCCGCAGCTGGCATATCGCCGATGCGACGGACCGCACCCGCCTCGACTAACCCGCCAAGCGCCTTCTGCATGAGATCGACCGCATTGGCGAAGGCATCGACCGGCATGATGATGCGCTGGCGGAAGACCGGCTTCGGATTGTTGTTGGCGTCACGATCGGTGGCCGAGAGCGACATCAGGTCGATGCGCACGATCGTTCCCGTGATGGTGATTTCGCCGATGCCATCTGCATAAAGTTCGTTGCTCATTGTTCTCTCCTCTGGTTGATAATCAAAACCTGTTCACCTTTGAGTCGACGCATCGGATTATCCGAAAACCGCTTCACACTTTTCGGTCCGATGCGTGAGTATCGTGCCGCCATGCCGGAAACGGATCGCGAAGGCCGATGGCGGTCTGCGGATCGAAACCCGTCTCCTCCCCGGCCAGGCAATCGTCGAGCGCGGCACGGATCGCCGCCTCGTCAAAGCCGGAGCCGATGAAGACCAGCTCCTGACGACGGTCGCCCCAGACATCATCCCAATGCCGGTCAAGCAACTGGCGGAATTGCGGATGGCGCGGCCAGTGCGCCCGCGGCACCGAGGCCCACCAGAACCCCCTGTTCTCGATGCGGCATTGCGTGCCGGCAATCGACAGCAGGCCGATCTCATCCGGCCGGGTCGCCAGCCAGAAATGCCCTTTCGCCCTGATGATGCCGGGCAATGGCTGCTCGATGACGCGGCTCAGCCGCGCGGGATCGAAAGGCCGGCGGCTGCGATAGACGAAGCTCGCAATGCCGTATTCCTCGGTCTCGGGCACGTGGTCGCCCCAGCCGTAAAGCTCCTTGTGCCAGAACGGATGGCGGGCGGCCTTCGCTTCGCTGAAGAGCCTGGTATCCATGATCGCGCCAAGCGGCACCTGACCGAAGACCGCATCGATGATGCGGGCATCCGGATTGAGCGCCGCGACGACCCGGCGAACCTCTGAGAGCATTACAGGCGGCACATCGCCTGCCTTGTTGATGATGATGACGTCGGAAAATTCGATCTGCTCGACGAGGAGTTCGACAAGCTTGCGCTCATCGTCCCCGTCACGCCTTTCGCCGCGATCGGCAAGGAACTCGGCGCTCTGGTAATCGGCGAGAAGATTGACCGCATCGACGACGGAAACCATGGTGTCGAGCCGCGCGACATCGCAGAGTGCTGCCCCGCTGTCGTCGCGGAAGGAGAAGGTGGCTGCGACCGGCAGCGGCTCGGCAATGCCGGTGCCCTCGATCAGCAGATAGTCGAAACGGCCGGCGCTAGCGAGCCGGCGAACCTCGCTCAGGAGGTCGTCGCGCAGGGTGCAACAGATGCATCCATTGGTGAGCTCTACCAGCGTCTCGTCCGTGCGCAAGAGGTCTGCACCCCCCTCGCGCACGAGATCCGCATCGATGTTGACCTCGCTCATATCATTGACGATGACAGCAACCCGGCGACCCTCACGATTGCTCAGGACATGGTTGAGGACAGTCGTCTTGCCGGCGCCGAGAAACCCGGCGAGAACCGTTACCGGCAATCTGTTGTCTGCACCCATCATCGATCTCATTACCCTTTACAGATGCTTGGCGGGCTTTACGCCGCGAGCTGCGGTCTGAATGCTACGTCCACATAGTAGTTTGTGCTGTTATAGCTGGCGCTCGGGAACAGTCCGCTCGACCCGTAGGCATAGACGCCGTTGCTGCCGCTGAGCGCTCTGAGGTCGCCATTCGTCACATCGGCGCTGAAGTAGTTGCCGGTCGCCGAATAATTGCCGTTGGTGCTGTAGGAAACGACGTAGGTCGTATCCGCGGCGATCTCCACCTGCTGGGTGAGTGTCGCAGTCTGCCAGCCGTTTGCCGTTTCATTGCTGAAGGCGACGCTGCCGAGCAGCGTGCCCGAGGCGGTCCAGAGATAGCCGTTATGCGGGCCTGTATTGTCGGCACCCTTGTAGAAGCGGATGCCAGTGATCCAGCCTGCCGTATCGGCCTGGAACTTCATGCCGAGATTGACCTGCTGATTGTCGTTGGTGGAGACGATTGCAGGCGTCGCATTGGCGGCAAAGAGGTTCTGCTCCGGGCCTGCAGCCGGGTTGTTGATGGTGAGGGCAACCTGGGCCGTGGCCGTGCCGCCCTTGCTGTCTGATATCGCGTAGCTGAAGCTCGCCGGTCCCGAATAGCCTGCGGTCGGCGTGAAGGTCACCGTCTGGGCCTGGGCATTGTAGCCGACCGAGCCGTTGACGGCGCCGCTGACACCGGTGATCGTGAGCGGATCGCCATCGGCATCGCTGTCGTTTGAAAGCAGCGCCGAGGCCTGGATGGTGATCGGCGTGCCCGTATTGGTCGAGTAGCCGCTGTCATTGGCGGCGACCGGAACCGCATTCTGCGCGCCCTGCTGATAGAGCACGTCCACCCAGTAATTGCTGGCATTGTAGGAGGCGGTCGGAAACAGGCTGCCCGTGCCATAGGCATAGACGCCGTTGCCGCCGCTGATCGAACTTGCCGGCGCCGTCAGCGCGCCGCTCGTATAGTCTGTCGTGAAGTAGTTCGCGGTTGCCGAATAGAAGCCGTTGGAATGGTAGCTCGCCACGTAGGTGACGCCGGCCGTGACATTGATCGGCTGCGTGAAGGAAACCGTCTGCCAGCCGCTTGCCGTCTCGTTGATGAAGGTTGCCTGGCCAAGGAGCTGGCCGCTCGCGGTCCAGAGCGAGCCGACATGCATGCCGGTATCCTGTGCGCTCTTGTAATAGGTGAGCCCCGTGATCTGGCCGTTGGCGGAAGCGATGAACTTGACGCCAAGTTCGACCGAGTTGGCATCATTGGCGGCGGTAACCCCCGACGTGTCGGCGCTGGTAAACAGGCTCGAGGTCGTGCCGCCGCCGGGCTGCGAATTGACCGTGAGGCTGACGGTGGCCGAAGCCGTGCCGCCATGCCCGTCCGAGATCGAATAGGAAAAGCTTGCGACGCCGGTATAGCCCGCGTTCGGCGTGAAGATCACCGTGTTGGTCTGGCTGTTAAAGGTCACCGTTCCGTTGACCGCGCCGTTTGCGCCGGTAATGCTCAGCGGATCGCCATCGCCATCGCTGTCATTGGCAAGCAGGTTGGCTGCGGCAATCGACAGGGCCGTGTTGGCATAGGTCGTGTAGCCGTTGTCGTTGGCGGCGACCGGCACAGTATTGCCCGTCGACTGATTGAAGACGACATCGACCCAGTAATTCGACGACTGGTAGCTCTGCGTCGGGAAGGTCGAGCCCGATCCGACCGCATAGACGCCGTTCGTGCCGGCGAGCGCCGTCAGCGAGCCGTTGGTATGAGCCGTGTTGAAATAGCCTGCGGTCGCCACATAGCTGCCGGTCGTGTGGTAGGAAGCGACATAGGTCGCACCCGCCGTGATCTGCAGCGGCGTGGAGAAGTTTGCCGTCTGCCAGCCGGAGAGCGACTCGTTGGTGAAGGTGACCGTAGCAACAAGCGTGCCGTCGGCCCTCCAGATGGAGCCGGTATGCACGCTGGTATCGCCGACAGCCTTGTAATAGCGGATGCCCGAGATCGTGCCGTTTGAGGAAGCGACGAACTTCATGCCGAGTTCCATCGCCGTATTGTCGTTGAAGCTGCCGCCGGTCGGCCCCTCGCTTCCCGTAAACAGCGTCTCGCCGGCCGGAGCGGCCTGAACGGTGAGGCTGACATTGCCCTGGTCCGTACCGCCGCGCCCGTCCGACAGCGTGTAGGCGAAGCTTGCCGGGCCCGAATAGTTATTAGCCGGCGTGAAGGTGATGGTTCCGGTCTGCGTGTTGAGAGCAACCGTGCCGTTGAGGGCATTGCCAACGGCGGTGATGGTCAGCGCATCGCCATTGGCATCGACATCATTTGCGACGAGTGCGGCAATCGAGATAACAAGCGTTCCGTTGTGGCCGATGATCAGCCCGCTGTCGTCGGTGGCGACCGGCTGGCTGTTCGGGCCGGCGTCGAAGACCACATCCACCCAATAGTTCGAGCCGCCGGGGCTCTGACCGGGGAACGTGCTGGTGCCGCTATAGGCAAAGACGCCGCCGCCATCGACGGCCTTCAGCGCGCCGCTGGCATAGGGCTCGCTGAAATAGTTCTCGGTGACGGAGAAGAATCCATTGCTGTGATAGGAGGCCACATAGGTCGTACCGGCGGCGATCTGGATCGGCGAGGAGAACATCACCGTCTGCCAGCCGGAGAGCGATTCACCCACCGACACGCCGGTTGCAAGCAGGGTTCCGTTGCTGGACCAGAGGCTGACGACGTGGTCGCCGGTATTGTAGAAGCCCTTGTAGAAGCGGATGCCCTGCACGGAGCCTGCCGTCGTCGCCTGGAAGCGCAGGCCGAGCTCGACCGGATCGCGATCGATCGCCGTTTCGACCGCGGGCTTTTCCGCCAGCGTCCACAGGCCCTGTGTGCCCGGCAGGGTAACAGTGACCTGTTTGCCGGCCGATGGTGCCTCCAGATTGACGCTATCGTCGACGGCGCGCGACAGGATCGTATAGGTGCCGCTTGCCTGGACGACCCAGTTATAGCTCCAGCTTTCGCGGCCGGTAGCCTTGAACCAGTGCTGGCCGCCGTCGGTGGAAACCTCGACACCGGCAATGATGCCGCCGCCGAAATCCTGCGCCGTGCCGGTGATGGTGACGCGCTGCCCCTCAACGAAGCTGGCGCCAATGATCGGCGACGAGATCGACGAGGTCGGCTTCAACGCGTCGGTCGATTGGGTCGCGAGGATCAGGCTCGCATCGAGCGTGGTCGGCTGGATGCCCATGTCCGCGAACATGTTGACCATCGCCTGCTGCACGTTGGGATCGGTCGGTGTCTGCGCTCCCTGGTGGTTGGCATTCAGGCCCCAGGACCAGAAGACGGTGCCGGCACCGAAGACCAGCGCGCCGCTTTCGGCCCGGTACATGGTGAGGCTGTGGGTCGCCACCGCATCGCCGACCGTCGTGCCGTAGTCGCGCAGATAGGTGCTGACCGCGATCGAGGAGAGCGACAGGTTGATGAGGCCATCCGGCCGGAAGCCGTTCTCGACGTCGGAATCCCACTCGTAACCGAGCAGGTTCTGCACCAGATTATAGGTCTCGCCCTCCTCAAGCTCGGCGACATCGGTGTTGCGCCAGAAGCGCAGGTTCGAATAGTCGTAGGGGATGGTGATCGAATCGGAACGGTAGCTGTCCACCTGGAACATCGTGCCGGTCAGCGAATTCTCCGGCTCCTGCCCCGGATCGGCATAACGCGGATCGCGCCATGTGCCGGTGCCGGTAGCGCTCGGATCCGTGCTCGTGCCCCAGGTCTCCTTGTAACAGACCATCGTGCGATAGGCCTGGCCGCTGCCGTCGATGCTGCTTTCCCAGCGCACCTTCCAGTAGCACTCGTTGCCGCTCCAGAAGGCGAGGTTCACACCCGCATCGCGGGCCGCCTCGACATTGGCGCGCTGCTCGGCCGACCAGTATTCGTCATGACCGACAGAGAGATAGGCATCATGGTTCAGCAGCAGGCTGCCGTTGCGCGTCGCATCGACGCCGGAGATATAGGAAACATCGTAGCCGTTCTGCTCCAACCACTGGATCGCCGAAGACTCGACGCCGAAGACGAAATCATGCGGGCCGCCGATCGGGCTGGTATTGGTGATGATCGGGCGGTTGTAGCTGACGGCTGAAGCACGGCCGATCGCGGTCAGGCCGCAGCTGCAGTTCGGCGGCAGGTAGCCGATCATGTCGGCCGGATCGACCGGGACTTCGCCATAATAGAGGCTGGCGCCGCCCCAGGCATTATAGGCCTGCCAGGTGGTATCGGATGTCTGGAAGACGATCTCGCTGGTGGAGGCGTCGTCGCGCACGACGAAGGGGATGATGCTTGCATCCTCGGTGCCATCCTCGCGCACCAGCTTGGCGAAATAGACGCCCGAGACGGCATCGTCGGGAATCTGCCAGCTCGCCGATACCGACCAGTTGCCGCAATCGATGAGGCCGAGCGACATGTCGACGATCGGGTGCGGCTGGATCTGCGCCGATGTCAGCGATTGCTCGATCGAGTCCACCTTGCGCGCACCGGCCCCGCCGTAATAGCCAATGCGGTAAATATCGATGCGGTAATGGGTGGAATCGGTGGCGATCTTGAAATCGACCGTCTGGCCGATATTCGTGCTGATTTCAGTAGCGAAGCCCTGGATGGTGCCACCACCGTCGCCCTCCAGACCCCATTCGCTGATCGGGTTGCCCTGCTTCAGGTTTTCGAGCGCGATCTTGTTGGGCGTCGCCGCAGCCGTAACCGCCGCCATCGGGGCGGCCAGTGCTGTCGGGGCTGCGGTCGTCTCAGCAGAACCGTCCTGGCTCGGCTCCACAGAGACAGATGCTATCGAGGCCTGAAGGCGCAACGAAGTCGTGCCGAGAGTGCTGGAAGAGCTGACCGGCGCCGCCGTCTTGGTGCTGCCGGTATCGGCATCGGTGGTAACACCCGTAAGCGTGGGAGCGGCAGGCAGTGTCGCAGCCTCCTCGGACGGATCCGGGGCAAGCACGGTGCGTTGCGTTGTCGAGGAAGGCGTCTGGAATACCGTCGCAGCCGACGCCGTCTTGGTGAAACCATCTTGCGCGCCGCTATCTCCCGCGGGCGCCGGCATCGCCGTCGACGATGCGGGGGACGATTGCATGTCGCCTGATGATATCAGCGAAGATGTGACCGTGCCGGAGAAGGAGGATTGGACGGTTGCGCTGCCCTGATTGGCAAAATTCAGGGAACCATCGGTACTTGTCGAAGACACGACCGTCGCGGATCCAAGGACTGCACTCCAGGCAGAGGACGCACGACCGATACTCAACGCTCCACCAAATATACTCAGGTACTCACGATTACTGACATGAATTCTCCGCATCAGCGGCGTCCCCTTCCCATCGGCTGCCCTCGACCGCACCAGCAAGACGTTCATTCTGGCACCTTTGCTACGGGAACGTACGTCAGCAATCCGGGGTATATGGGTGGTACCCTCATACGCCGATATGATGACCCTCAGCGCAAACCGCCCAAACGAGCCCCAAAGCTGCCTACGGCTACTGCACCTGGCTGACGCTGGTAGAAAAGGAATTTTGGTCCGGCCCGGCTGGTCGAGCCGGTTAGGTCGAGCGTTGTCCTGCGCAGCCCCGTGCTACCAGGCCGGAAACGGATCTTCGAGAGCCGACCAGTCCCGCGGGTCCGAGCTTGCCAGGCAGTCGTCCAACGCGGTGCGGACGCCTGTCTCGTCCATATCAACACCGATGAACACGAGCTCCTGCCGACGGTCGCCCCAAGCGCTGTCCCATCGGCTCTCGAGATGCTGACGAAACTGTTGATGGCTGGGCCAGTCTTGTCGGGGAACGGCCGCCCACCAGAGCCCCATAGGTTCACAGCGCCGTTGCACCCCGGCAGCCGACATCAAACCCACGTGACGCGGGCGCGTGGCAAGCCAGAAATGGCCTTTGGCGCGGATTACCCCCGGCCAGGGCTCGTCCAGGAATGCTCGAAACCGCTTGGGGTCGAAGGGACGTCTCGTGCGATAGACAAAGCTCGATACCCCGTATTCCTCCGTCTCCGGAACATGGTCGCCCGGATTGTACAGTTCCTTGTGCCACAACGGGTGAGCGGCGGCTTTTGCTTCATCGAAGAGGCCTGTACTGAGGATGGTTGCAAGAGAAACCTTGCCGAAGTCCGTCTCCACCTGGCGGGCATCCGGGTTGAGTGCAGCCACCGTCTTGCGGACTTCCGCGCGGACCTCCTCGGTCGCATCCGAGATCTTGTTGATCACGATAATATCGGCAAACTCGATCTGGTCGACCAACAAGTCGATGAGCGTGCGCCGGTCGTCACCGTCCCGCTGCAGGCCGCGATCGCGAAGCAGATCAGCGCTGCTGTAATCGGCCAAGAGGCTTGCGGCGTCGACGACGGTCACCATCGTATCGAGTTTCGCAAAATCGGAGAGCGAAACACCGTTCTCGTCGCGGAATGAAAAGGTTGCCGCGATAGGGCATGGCTCCGCAATGCCGGTCCCCTCTATCAACAGATAGTCGTATCGCCCCTCTTCGGCCAGTCGCCGCACTTCCGTCAGGAGATCGTTGCGCAGGGTGCAGCATATGCAGCCATTGCTGAGCTCGATCAACGTCTCCGTCGTATGCGACAGGTTACAGCCACCGTCTCGAATAAGACTGGCGTCTATGTTCACTTCGCTCATATCGTTGACAATGACGGCGACCCGCAGGCCCTCGCGATTGGTCAACACGTGGCTGAGGAGCGTCGTCTTTCCGGCGCCGAGAAAACCCGAGAGCACTGTGACCGGCAGCCGGTCGATGCTGTTTATCGGCATCCCTTGAATGAGGGCATTCGGAGCGACTGTCATTTGCGTTTTATAAGCCTCATTCGAAACCGTCTCTAACCTCGTTCGACGCGTCAAGCTGCGAGCTGCGGCCGGAAGACCACATCGGCATAATAGTTTGCCGAGTCAAAGGTGCTGGTCGGGAAGAGACCTGTGGTGGCAGATCCGCCGTAGGCATAGACGCCATTGCCGCCAGCCGCAGCGCTGGACAGCGCCGACAGCGGACCGTTGCTGACGCCGTTGGCGAAGAAGCCATTGCTCGCCACGTAAGCGCCGGTGGTGTGGTAGGACGCGATATAGGTGGTATTGGCGGCGATGGTGACAGGCGTTGTGAAG
>NZ_MRDM01000025.1 GCF_002008165.1 Rhizobium laguerreae | reverse complement strand
AGACGATGAGCATTGGCAATGAGAACGATTAAGTGTCGTAAGGGCATTTGGTGGATGCCTTGGCATGCACAGGCGATGAAGGACGTGATACGCTGCGAAAAGCCGTGGGGAGCTGCGAATGAGCTTTGATCCATGGATCTCCGAATGGGGCAACCCACCTTAAATGCTTGGGAAATCGAGCGTGCCGTTGGCACGAAAGTGAGTAGGAATTAGTGATTAGTGAGCAGTGAAAACTACTCACTACCGACTGATCACTACTCACTGCGCGTCAAGGACGCGCTCGGTTTCCAAGCATTGTGATAAGGTATCTACACCTGAATACATAGGGTGTAAGAAGCGAACGCAGGGAACTGAAACATCTAAGTACCTGCAGGAAAGGACATCAACCGAGACTCCGCAAGTAGTGGCGAGCGAACGCGGACCAGGCCAGTGGCAATTGTGATTAAAGTGGAACGCTCTGGAAAGTGCGGCCGTAGTGGGTGACAGCCCCGTACGCGTAGATATCATGATTGTCCTAGAGTAGGGCGGGACACGAGAAATCCTGTCTGAACATGGGGAGACCACTCTCCAAGCCTAAGTACTCGTGCATGACCGATAGCGAACAAGTACCGTGAGGGAAAGGTGAAAAGCACCCCGACAAGGGGAGTGAAATAGAACCTGAAACCGGATGCCTACAAACAGTCGGAGCCCGCAAGGGTGACGGCGTACCTTTTGTATAATGGGTCAACGACTTAGTGTAACAAGCAAGCTTAAGCCGGTAGGTGTAGGCGAAGCGAAAGCGAGTCTGAATAGGGCGATATAGTTTGTTGCATTAGACCCGAAACCGAGTGATCTAGCCATGAGCAGGTTGAAGGTTGGGTAACACCAACTGGAGGACCGAACCCGCATCTGTTGCAATAGATTGGGATGACTTGTGGCTAGGGGTGAAAGGCCAATCAAACTCGGAAATAGCTGGTTCTCCGCGAAATCTATTTAGGTAGAGCGTCGAGCGAATACCCCCGGGGGTAGAGCACTGGATGGGCTATGGGGACTCACCGTCTTACTGATCCTAACCAAACTCCGAATACCGGGGAGTACTACTCGGCAGACACACGGCGGGTGCTAACGTCCGTCGTGAAAAGGGCAACAACCCTAACCTCCAGCTAAGGTCCCCAAGTCATGGCTAAGTGGGAAAGGATGTGAGGATCCCAAAACAACCAGGATGTTGGCTTAGAAGCAGCCATCATTTAAAGAAAGCGTAACAGCTCACTGGTCTAAATAAGGGTCTTTGCGCCGAAAATGTAACGGGGCTGAAGCCATGCACCGAAGCTGAGGATGTGTAGCAATACACGTGGTAGCGGAGCGTTCCGTAAGCCGATGAAGGGAGACCTGTGAGGGCTCCTGGAGGTATCGGAAGTGCGAATGTTGACATGAGTAACGATAAAGAGGGTGAGAGACCCTCTCGCCGAAAGACCAAGGGTTCCTGCTTAAAGTTAATCTGAGCAGGGTTAGCCGGCCCCTAAGGCGAGGCAGAAATGCGTAGTCGATGGGAACCACGTTAATATTCGTGGGCCTGGTGGTAGTGACGGATTGCACAAGTTGTTCATTCTTATTGGATTGGATGGGCAGCGGAGCGGTTCCAGGAAATAGCTCCACCGTATAGACCGTACCCGAAACCGACACAGGTGGTCAGGTAGAGTATACCAAGGCGCTTGAGAGAACTATGTTGAAGGAACTCGGCAAATTGCACGCGTAACTTCGGAAGAAGCGTGACCCCATGCTAGGCAACTATTATGGGGTGGCACAGACCAGGGGGTAGCGACTGTTTATCAAAAACACAGGGCTCTGCGAAGTCGCAAGACGACGTATAGGGTCTGACGCCTGCCCGGTGCTGGAAGGTTAAGAGGAGAGGTGCAAGCTTTGAATCGAAGCCCCAGTAAACGGCGGCCGTAACTATAACGGTCCTAAGGTAGCGAAATTCCTTGTCGGGTAAGTTCCGACCTGCACGAATGGCGTAACGACTTCCCCGCTGTCTCCAACATAGACTCAGTGAAATTGAATTCCCCGTGAAGATGCGGGGTTCCTGCGGTCAGACGGAAAGACCCCGTGCACCTTTACTATAGCTTTACACTGGCATTCGTGTCGGCATGTGTAGGATAGGTGGTAGGCTTTGAAGCGGGGACGCCAGTTTCCGTGGAGCCATCCTTGAAATACCACCCTTATCGTCATGGATGTCTAACCGCGGCCCGTCATCCGGGTCCGGGACAGTGTATGGTGGGTAGTTTGACTGGGGCGGTCGCCTCCGAAAGAGTAACGGAGGCGCGCGATGGTGGGCTCAGACCGGTCGGAAATCGGTCGTCGAGTGCAATGGCATAAGCCCGCCTGACTGCGAGACTGACAAGTCGAGCAGAGACGAAAGTCGGTCATAGTGATCCGGTGGTCCCGCGTGGAAGGGCCATCGCTCAACGGATAAAAGGTACGCCGGGGATAACAGGCTGATGACCCCCAAGAGTCCATATCGACGGGGTTGTTTGGCACCTCGATGTCGGCTCATCGCATCCTGGGGCTGGAGCAGGTCCCAAGGGTTTGGCTGTTCGCCAATTAAAGCGGTACGTGAGCTGGGTTCAGAACGTCGTGAGACAGTTCGGTCCCTATCTGCCGTGGGTGTAGGAATATTGACAGGATCTGTCCCTAGTACGAGAGGACCGGGATGGACATATCTCTGGTGGACCTGTTGTCCTGCCAAGGGCATAGCAGGGTAGCTACATATGGACGGGATAACCGCTGAAGGCATCTAAGCGGGAAACCCACCTGAAAACGAGTATTCCCTATCAGAGCCGTGGAAGACGACCACGTTGATAGGCCGGGTGTGGAAGTGCGGCAACGCATGAAGCTTACCGGTACTAATAGCTCGATCGGCTTGATCGTTCTCATTGACTATGCTCATCTCCCGGCGACCGCAAAAGCGGTCGTCCGGATCGATGAAGTGAGTAGTGAATAGGCAGTAGT
>NZ_MRDM01000023.1 GCF_002008165.1 Rhizobium laguerreae | reverse complement strand
TTGTACAACACGACGACAGAACACCCACAGGACGGAGGTTCGTGAGCTTTTATATCCGTGGCATCCTTGGTGCGGTCAGCTCGTGCATGTCCATGATGCGCTGGCCAAAGGTACGGACATTTTCCGCTGCAGCCTATCTGGTGCTTCTTCTGATCGGCTTTTTGAAGTCCCATCATGGATGTTCGACCGTTCCGTGAGCGGATATTGGCGCAGCCTGCCAGTTCCGCATGTCGATCTCGCGAGCCTGCATGCTTTGGCAAAGTTACTGGAAGACGCCGACGCCTCATCGCAATCTGCGGTAATGGGCGCAGCATTGGTCTCTCACGAAACGAGTCGGAGAGATGTCCATGCCTCGCCAGTCCATGACATGCCAGTTCGATCTGTTTTCGGCTCCGCAGAGGGGGATGACCGCAGGCATGCCACAATGGCCGGAGTTGCCGGAGGAAACCCGCCAGGCGCTGACGGTTCTCATCGTGCGGCTGTTCGTCGATCACGCAAACTGCGAGCGCACCTCCCAGCAGAAGGAGGCCGGTCATGATGCATGAGAAGATCGGGCCGCACCATCTGGAGCGGAAGGCTATTCTCTATGTTCGGCAGTCCTCGGCTCACCAGGTTCTGCACAATCGCGAAAGCAGTACCCTTCAATACGCCATGCGCGATCGCCTGACAGCACTTGGTTGGTCGCGCATTGAGACGGTGGATGACGATCTTGGTCGTTCGGCCGCCGGTGGTGTAACCCGCGCTGGTTTTGACCGGATGGTCGCCGAGGTCTGCCTTGGCAAGGTGGGGGCGGTAGCGGCACGCGAGGTATCGCGTTTTGCCCGCAACAGCCGCGATTGGCAGCAGCTCATCGAGATGTGCCGCGTCGTTGATACCGTTCTGATCGATCAGGAAGCGGTCTACGCACCACGCCAGGGCAATGACCGGCTGCTCTTGGGCCTGAAGGGCAGCCTCAACGAGTATGAGCTCGATCTCTTACGTCAGCGTTCCCTTTCCGCCCGCTACGAGAAGGCACGCCGCGGAGAGCTTGTCGTCACGGTCCCGGTCGGCTTTTTGAAGGTCGGTGACAGGATCGAGAAAGATCCCGACCGGCGCATCCAGGACGCCATTGCGTTGGTCTTCAACAAAGTCGCCGAACTTGGCAGTGCACGGCAGGCGCTTCTATGGTTCCTCGAACACGGGTTGGATTTGCCCGTCAGGCGCGCGGACGGTGATGTCATCTGGCGCAGACCCAACTATGCGACCATCCACCGGATGATTGCGAACCCGATCTACGGCGGCGCTTATGCTTATGGTAAGAGTCGTTCCGTCCCGGGATACGGTGGCCGATCTGGAATTCGCCGCAAGGCGCGTGATGAATGGTTGGCGCTGATCCCGGACGCACACGAAGGTTACATCAGTTGGGAAAGGGCGGAGGAGATCCGCAAGATGGTCAGCGACAATGTACCGGCCAGTCGCCATCATGGAGCGCCGAAGCATGGCGACGCTCTGCTTGCCGGCCTTTTCCGCTGCAAAAGGTGCGGCCGGAAGCTGACGGTTCGTTACACAGGAGCCAACCATAACATCCCGCGCTATTCCTGTTGGCGAGGGTTGCTCGACAACGGCGAACCACGTTGCATCGCCTTCGGCGGTTTGCGGGTCGATGATGCGATCGAGGAGGCGGTGCTCGGGGTGGTCGAACCAGGAGCTATTGCCGCCGCCATCGAGGCGGAACGCCGTATGGCCAGCCAACGCGACCAGGTTCAGGATGCCCTGCTGCGCGATCTCGAGGCAGCGCGCTATGCCGCCGACCGGGCATTCCGGCAATACGACGCGGCTGATCCGGAGAACAGGCTGGTGACGTCGGAGCTCGAAGCACGCTGGAACACGGCGCTCGCTCGCGCCGGCGAGATCGAAGCCAAGATTGCCAAACATCGGACGGTTGCGCCGCAGCCGATCCCCATGTCCGCATCCCAGGTAGCCGCACTAGCGGGGAACCTCCGCGCCGTCTGGACGGCGCCGACAACCGATGCAAGGCTGAAGAAGCGTATCGTGCGAACGCTCATCAATGAAGTGGTTGCCGATCTCGATGATGGAACCTCCGAGATCGTCCTCGTCATCCATTGGGTTGGGGGTGTCCACACCGAGCTGCGCCTGCCGAAGCGGCGCCGCGGGCAAAGAAACGCGACGCCTGACGATATTGTCGACGCCGTACGACAGCTCGTCCTTATCGCCAATGACGATGTGATTGCCGGTGTCCTCAATCGAAACGGACTGACGACCGGCAATGGCAATCGGTGGACACGGGAGCGGGTCACCGCGCTGAGGTCATATCGCAAGATTCCGGTCTTCCGTCCCCGGGTCGACGGGGTCGAGCCGTGGCTTAATCTGGGCGGTGCGGCGAAGTTGCTCGGGATAACGCCAAAAACGCTGCGTCTGGCGGCCGAGGCTGGCCAGATCGAGGGGGCTCATCCGCTACCCGACGGCCCATGGATCTTCAGCCGTTCAAAACTCGCCACCCCGCAAGCACATCAGATCCTCGATCGCGCCCGGCAGAACCCTCGACACCCCACAGGATCGCATCCAGATCAGGAAAACTTATTCCCTTCAACAACATAGAAAGATGGGCGTTATGAAACAGGATTGTA
>NZ_MRDM01000005.1 GCF_002008165.1 Rhizobium laguerreae | reverse complement strand
GTCAAGACCATGAGCGGTCGGAGTCGTCATGTCCTTTATGATCACCATGTCGCAGAAAGAGTTGCATCGCCTCGAAGTCATCCAGAAGATCCGTGACCTACGCCTGAGCGTTGTCCAGGCTGCCGAACTGCTCGGGCTCAGTCGAAGTCAGGTCCATCGGTTGCTGCAGGCCTATGACCGGGATGGTCCAGCCGGCCTCGTTTCCAAGAAACGATCGCAGCCGAGCAACCGGCGCCACAGCGAGGAGTTTCGCAATGCAGCGCTGGATCTGATCCGCGAGCACTATCTGGATTTCGGCCCGACGCTGGCTCGCGAGAAGCTGATCGAGCTGCACCGGATCTCTGTTGCTAAGGAGACGCTGCGGCAATGGATGACCGAGGCCGGCATCTGGATCCCGCGTCGCGAGCGCAAGAAACGGGTTTTCCAGCCACGCGGCCGGCGCGACTGCTTTGGCGAACTGGTGCAGATCGATGGTTCGCATCACTGGTGGTTCGAGAACCGCGGCCCCAAATGCGCCCTGCTCGTCTATATCGATGACGCCACCGGCAAGCTGCTGCATCTTCGCTTTGCCGGATCGGAGAACACGTTCGACTATCTGCATGCGACGAAAGCCTATCTGCAGCAATGGGGCAAACCGCTGGCTTTCTATAGCGACAAGCATGGTGTTTTTCGTTCGACCCATGCGTCGGAGAAGGACCGGACGAGCGGCCTGACGCAGTTCGGTCGAGCGCTTTATGAGCTGAACATCGACATCATCTGCGCCAACACTCCGCAAGCCAAGGGTCGCGTAGAACGCGCCAACCAGACATTGCAGGATCGGCTGGTGAAGGAGATGCGGCTTCGCGGCATCGATACGATCGAAGCTGCCAATGCCTATGCGCCTGAGTTCATTGCGGATTTCAATTCGCGGTTCGGCAAGCAACCGCGCAATCCGAAGGACATGCACCGACCGCTGGCCGACCATGAGAATCTCGATGGCGCCATGTGCCGGAAGGAAGTCCGCACACTGTCGCAGTCGCTGACGCTCCGTTACGACAAGGTCTTGTTCATTCTCGATCCGACCGAGATTTCCAGGCCATTGGCGGGTAAGAAGGTCGTTGTCTGCGACTACCCGGACGGCCGCCTCGAGATCATGCACGAGAGCTTCACCCTGCCCTACAGAACCTTCGATACATTGCGGTCGGTCCACCGGGCAGAGGTTGTCGAGAACAAGCGTCTCGACGACATGCTTTCCATCGTCGCCGAGCTGCAGGCTGGGCGGGAACAGCAACGCAGCAAGAGCGGCCCTCGCCGCACCGGCCAGACGGATCATATGTTCGGTATTCCCGATGGCAGCCAGGGCAATGGTTATCAGAAGCGTGGCCGCAAGCCTGGCCGGCGGACGGACTTCATGAATGATCCGGAGGTGATTGCCAAAAGGCAGAAGGCGTTGATGAGGCAGCCAGCGGAATGAAGTTCGTCAGTGCACGCCGATGTCGCTTTGCGTATCCGATTCCAACTGCAGGCAGGCTGCCCAAAGTCGCGTCTTGTGGAAGGATCCGTCCTGGAGAAGCGTGAGCCCCTCTCGTGCCTCATAGAGCAAGCCGAGCCAGCATAAGCGTCGAAAGACGCCGTACTGGAGATCGGATTTCAACTCCCAGGCTTCCAGGGTTATTTCGGTGTCCGACAGAGGCGCCAGGTCTGGATAGAGGATCTTCACAACCTCCATTGGTGTGCAACCTTCTCTGGCCTTGATATTGAGAAGATTGAGGAACAGGCGCCACCAGCGTAACCGCGCCCGCACCTCCTCTTCACGATCGGTTTCGTGGACATACGAGTAGAGATAATCCGTGGCGATCAGATCGAAGAAGGCTTGCGGGTTCACCAGAAACTCCCGGCCGCGTCTGGTTGGCAGCAGCACATCCTTTTTCCGGCGAAGAAGCTTCAGGTGGCGGGTCATGTCGCGCACGACCCAAAGCGGCGGCATGTCGCTTTCATTGAGCACCTTGTTCATGCTGTAGAGGTCCTCGGCTGTGAACCCTGGCCAGAGGAAGTGCACAGCGGCCCAATGCACGAACTTGCGGTTCATGGCGCCGGTCGCCGTCAATCCTATGCCACCCTCACCGTCAGCATAGGCAACCGAAAGAAGCATGCCTCGAAGAAGTGGTGACAGCGCGGCGACGTCAATGTCCCCCTGCAGCTTGATTTCCGGAAGCATCGTGCGGCTTTGATCCCTACCCTGCACCATGCAGGTGCGGGCAAGTATCAACCCGCGACGGAACAATTGCTACTGAGAAAGCTAAAGCCGAAGGGGAGCGTCATCACCCGCCCCCGCTCCTCCCTCTCAACCCGGACTAGCCGGTCGGATCGGGGGCTGATCGTCGGAGCAAGCCGGACGCCAATGTCGCGTTTCTAACTGGCCGGCACCGTCGCAGCCCTATTCAGCTTTGACAAT
>NZ_MRDM01000019.1 GCF_002008165.1 Rhizobium laguerreae | reverse complement strand
TTGCTCGCCACGTAAGCGCCGGTGGTGTGGTAGGACGCGATATAGGTGGTATTGGCGGCGATGGTGACAGGCGTTGTGAAGTTCACCGTCTGCCAGCCGCTTGCCGTGGTGTTGGAGAAGGTGGCGGTGGCAAGCTTGGTGCCTGTCGTGGTCCACAGATCGACGACGTTCTGTCCGTTGTCGTTGGCGCTGCGGTAGAACTTGATGGCGGTAATATCACCGACAACGTTCGACTGGAACTTGACGCCGACCTCGAGCTGCTGACCGTCGTTGAGGTTCGTCTGGGCCGGTGTGCTGGAGGCGTTAAACAGGCTGTAGGTCGCGGGCGCCACTGTCGCAGTGATATTGAAGGTCTCGTTGGCGGCAAGGCCGCCGAGGTCGGTTGCCGTCACCCTGACGCCGTAGGTGCCTGATGTCGTCGGCGTGCCGCTGAACGTCCGCGTTGTGGCGTTGAAGGCGAGCCAGGCAGGCAGCGCCGTGCCGTCGGCCGCCGTTGCCGCATAGGTGAGGGTCTCGCCGCTGTCGACATCGGTGAAGGTCGTCGTCGGCAGCGTGAACGAGAAGGCAGAGCCGACGGTAGCGTTCTGGGCGGCCGTCTGGACCGCCAGCACCGGCGCGTCATTGGCGCCATGGATGGTGACGGTCAGGTTTGCCGTGGCGGTGGCACCGGCGGTGTCGCGCATCGTATAGCTGAAGACATCGCTCAGCGTATTGGTCGACTGCCGCAGCGCCTGCACGGCGGCATTGCTCTCGTTGACGGCATAGCTATAGACGCCCGATGCGCTGAGCACGAGACTGCCATAGGTGCCGTTCAGTGCCGTGCCGAGCGTGCCTGATGTAGCGCCGAAGCGGATCGCCGTGACCGCCTTGGTATCACCGGCATCCGCATCGGTGTCGTTGGTCAGCACGTTGCCGCTGGCGACCACGCCGCCCGAACCGTTGGCCACACCACCCTTCTCGGTCGCATCCCCCGCATCGGCAACTGCCGTCGGCGTCGTGTTGCCTGATGTCGACACGGCGATGTTGAAGGTTTCGTTGGCGGTGAGGCCGCCAAGGTCGGTTGCCGTCACCCTGACGCCATAGGTCCCTGATGTCGTCGCCGTTCCGGAGAAGGTCCTCGTCGAGGCATTGAAGCTCAGCCAGGCAGGCAGCGCCGTGCCGTCGGCAGACGTTGCCGCATAGGCCAGCGTCTCGCCACTGTCGACATCGGTGAAGGTCGTCGTCGGCAGCGTGAAGGAGAAGGCAGAGCCGACGATAGCGTTCTGGCTAGCCGTCTGGACCGCCAGCACCGGCGCGTCGTTGGCGCCGTGGATGGTGACGGTGAGATTGGCCGTGGCTGTCGCGCCGGCGGTGTCACGCATCGTATAGCTGAAGACATCGTTCAGCGTGTTGGTCGACTGCCGCAGCGCCTGCACGGCGGCATTGCTCTCGTTGACGGCATAGCTATAGACGCCCGATGCACTGAGCACGAGACTGCCATAGGTGCCATTCAGCGCCGTGCCGAGCGTACCTGATGTAGCGCCGAAGCGGATCGCCGTCACCGCCTTGGTGTCACCGGCATCCGCATCGGTGTCGTTGGTCAGCACGTTGCCGCTGGCAACCACACCGCCCGAACCATTGGCCACGCCACCCTTCTCGGTCGCATTCCCCGCATCGGCAACTGCCGTCGGCGTCGTGTT
>NZ_MRDM01000026.1 GCF_002008165.1 Rhizobium laguerreae | reverse complement strand
GCCTCGATGAACTCCTCGAAAGAGCGGCCGAGAACACGCACTTCATTCAGCCAGTTTCCGGCAAAGACGAAGGGAATGGAAATATAGTCGCCCTTGACGAAGCCATAGGCGGTCGGGCCGCCATTCGAACCGATCAGCAGCTGGTCGTCGCGAAATTCGAAGATCTCGTAGCCGTCAGCCCCGGAGAGTTCCGCCGCACTCCACAGGATCAGATAACCTTGGCCGATCTCGCCGTTGAAGCCGTTGGAGGCGGCAAGGAAGGCCTTGATCTCCGCCGGCAGGATAATCTTCAGTTTCGCCTCGCAGGCCGCGATTTCAGCCGGGCTTGCGCCCGGCAACTGGCAGCCACCTTCAAATTTCTCCAGCATCAGCAGGCCCATTCGAGCTTCATCTCCTTGAGGTCGATCTGGGCGACACCGTCGCCGAAATTGAAGCCGCCGAAGATCTCCGAGATCTCGATGTAGAAGGGCGAGAAATCGGGATAACCCTGCATCGGAAACATCGTGCCGCCGAGATGGGCGTGCCAGTCCTGAAAGCGCTCCAGCCCCAATGCCTGGCCTTCTTCCGAATAGGCGGCGATATAGCTGCTGAGCTCGTTTTCGTGCCTGAATTCGCGCGCTGGCTTTCCGACATTCGGGTCGCCCTCGCGCAAGGTGATCTCGATCGGCCAACCGTAGTCGAGCGCGTCTGTTCCCGGCAGGTTCTTCCAGCCGCTCGGAGGCCGCGCTGCCGCCAGAAGCTCGTTGACGGCAAGTCCGCCGGGCGAAAAGACGTTTTTTTCCTGCTGCTCAGCCACCGTGCTCGGCAGGTTGAATTCGCCGAAATAATCGAGCGGCGATTTCGAGAGCCAGCCGGGAACAGGAGCGCCCTCGATGGCCGGCGGTGTGCCGAGCGGTGCTGCAAACTCCTCTTCCGTCAGCCAGAAGAGAACGTAGTCGTTGTCCATGAATTCCATGTCGAAGCGGCGCGGATCGGCCCGGCGCGCGCCTCCGGTGTCCACATTTCTGCTTGCCGGCGGCGTTTCCCATTGTTCGTCGACAAAGAGCGAGATCGCCACATACTCATCGCCGAGCGTGCGGTATTGCGGCGGTAGTTTCACCGTGAAGGCATGGCGAAGCGGCATACCGTTGGTGGTGCTGACCGGCCATCTCCTGGCATCGATGCCCGGCGGGCGGCCGTAGCACCAGCCGCTACTGGGACGGCGGGCGAGATCGACAGGATCGGTCATCGTCAGGTCATAGGCCTCGGTGAGGCTGGGATCGGCATATTTATAGGGCCGCTCTGGATAGACCGCCGTCGGATCCGTCAGACTGATAATCCTGACGACATCCTCCCTGATGCCGACGCCGAGCGTCAGCGTATCCGACAGGTTCGTCTTCAGCATGGTCCAGCCATACTTCTCCCGCTCGTCCGAGATGCGCTCGACACCGGGATAAAGCCGATGCAGCTCTTCGGCCGGCATTCCCAT
>NZ_MRDM01000016.1 GCF_002008165.1 Rhizobium laguerreae | reverse complement strand
ACACCGCGAGGCCCAGCGGACGCAAAATTCGCAGGATGTGGGCGGAAGCTTTCAACCTTTTGAGTGGCAGCTCGTAGTTCCCCGGAGCCAGATAGATCCGTCGTCAGAGGTCCCGGCGATCGCGCCATACTCAAACACGTCCGGTTGGCAAGACGGTTCGCAGCAGAACTGGCAGGAGGAGACGGCGGCAGGGTTCTTCGGCTACGCGCCACCCCCGCCCCAGATAGATCCGTCATCGGACGGTTGGCAGCAGAACTGGCACTTTGCCCCGCCCTTAACGCCGGAGTTCGGCTTGACGCAGAACGAGCTACCTCCTCCGACACCGCAAGAACGCCCCTGGGACGACTCGAATGTCCCGGCCAATATTCCGGATTTCGGCTCTGTCGTCGGCCGTTGGCAGCACGGCCGCCAGCCTGCCCCGGACGATCTAAGCCGCGCTCTGATAGAACATGGCCTCATGCCAGCCTGGAACTCACAGACAAGCTTCTTGATCCACCAAGAGCTTTACACGGCCGAGCTGCAGTGGGACGGAGGTGTTTTTCTCACCCATCAATCCGGAGCTTGGCTGCGCGACAGGGATTGGCTGTACGACCGGCACATCGAAAGGGATTTCAATCTCCTAAGGGGCGAGTTGCAGCGAAACCACCCCGATCTCGCCGCTCGGACGACGCTGGTGGATCCCGCGGTAGTGCAACTTTTGCAGACGGACCAGTTAAGGGCGTTCCAGTACATGGTCCGCGGCCAACCCGGTACCGCCCAGGAGGGTGCCGAGGATGCAGCCGACTTCGTGTTCATTCCAGTGACTGACGCCCAGGGTGGTGATCCCAATCAACGCGGCACCCACTGGTCGCTGCTACTCCTTGATCGCCGCGATCGAAACAGCCCGATTGCCTATCACTACGACTCCGCCGGCGACTACAACGCCGCCGCTGCCGAACGGGTCGCAAGGGGGGTGGGAGCCAGGGTGATCCGAATGGGGATGGCCCAGCAGCAGAACAATCATGATTGCGGCGTCCTTTTGCTGGAGGCGGCGCGGGCGCTGATTGGACAATTGACACGAAGCCGGCCCCCGCGGGACCTCTACGACCTCGTCCCCGATCGGCGAGCACTCCAGGCCCGATT